>OZ244031.1:0-2082957 GCA_965215045.1 Gammaproteobacteria bacterium
CGGGCGTGCCAGGCCCGGGGCGGACGCGCCCGCCTGGTCCCCACCGGCGGCAGTGATGCCACCGGGGTCTGGGGTTACATCGCCGCCGCACAGGAATTGCGCGATGATTTCAAGCGCGCGGGAATTCGCCCGCAACACCTGGTCTGCGCCACCGGCTCCGGCGGCACACAGGCGGGTCTCAGTGCCGGCACCGCCCTGTTTTCACTGGACGCCCGGGTATGGGGCATTAATGTCTGCGATAACGCCCAGTGGTTCCTGGAAAAAATTCGCACCGACCTGCGCGCCTGGCGTCAAAAGTACCACCAGGAGCTGGATGTCGATGCCATACCCCTGCAGGTCCTGGACGGTTACGTGGGAGAGGGCTACGGACGCGCCGATGAGGCGGTTTTCGCCACCATGCGTTCACTGGCGCACCTGGAAGGCCTGGTGTTGGACCCCGTTTACACGGGCAAGGCCTTTCACGGCATGCTGGAGGAATACAAGCGCGGGCGTTTTGGCCGGGACGGGGACGTGGTTTTTATTCACACCGGCGGGGTCTACGGCATCTTTCCGCAGCGGGAGGCATTTTTCCCCGGTGGGCAGGCACCTTGAAAAGAGCGACACAAGATGAGGCTGGTCCACCTTCCCGGACTTTCGGCACCGCCGCAAGCACCCTGAAAAGAGTGACACAAGATGAGGCTGGTCTACCCGGCCTTTCTCGGCTATTTTGTTAGGGCTACCTGGAAAGAGCGACACAAGATAACGCGGGCCACCAGGGCGGGTGCTGACGCATACCCCGGTCCGCATCGCGGGGGGAGCTGGGATGCTTCAGTCTTCGCCTGTGCGCTGCACGCTGACAGACAGTCCGGCCAGGAGTTCGTAGACGCTGCGCCCGCTGGCCCGGGCCACACTTTCCACGGGCATTCCCTCGCCCCACAGGCGCAGGAACTGGCCCGGCCGGGCGTCCGGACAGTCGCTGAGGTCCACGCCCAGCATGTCCATCGACACCCGTCCGACCACCTGGCAGGGACGTCCTTCCAGCAGTGCGGGCAGGGTTTGCCCATCCGGCGGACAGGGATAGCCATCGCCGTAGCCGATCGCCACCGTGCCGATCCTGCTGGGACGCTCCGCCCGCCAGCAGGCACCGTAGCCCACGGCTTCGCCGGGTGCCAGCGTGCGAATACTGAGCAGTGGTGCCTCCAGTTGCATGACCGGTCGCAGTTCGGGATGCGGCTCCAGGTCAGAGAAAGGGGTGGCACCGTAGAGCATCATGCCCGGCCGCACCCAGGCCAGGCGGGCCTCTGGAAAATGCAGCAGGGCGGCGGAATTGGCCGCACTGCAAGGTCCAGGGGCACCCTCCAGGGCAGAGTGCAAAGCCCGCAACTGCTCTTGCACCCCGGCCTCATCCCGCTCTCCGGCACAGGCCAGGTGTGTCATGCACAGCAATTCCTCCACCCGGGGGTGCGCCTGCAATTCCCGCCGGGCGGTGATAAAGGATTCCCGCTCCAGGCCCAGGCGGTGCATGCCGGTATCCAGTTTCAACCACAGGCGCAATGGGCCGGGCAGATGACCCTGGCACACGCTCTCCAGGACGCTCGGCTCATGCACGGCCAGGTCCAAGCGATGGCGGACGCAGAGTTCCAGCAATTCCTCCCCGCCCACGGCGTCCAGGAGCACGATGCGCTCGCCGATGCCGGCCTGGCGGAGCTGCAGTGCCTCCTCGAGGCGGGCGACACCAAAACCATCGACCTGTCCCGCCAGGGCACCAGCGACGATCTCCAATCCGTGCCCATAAGCGTTCGCCTTGACCATCGCCAGCAGCCTGGAACCCGGGGCCCGGCACTTGGCCAGTTCCAGGTTGTGTGCGAGGGCGGACAGCGCAATTCTTGCGCGGGGGGCGGTATCCATGCGGAAAAATTATATACTTTAAGCCCTTGGAAGCCGGCGAAACACTTATTTTTCGTTCTTTCCACACACTCGCTGCACAGCGAAACATTGCATGAATCAAGGCAAATCCCAGGGCAAAGACGTACTGGTGGTCGGCACCTCAACGAGTGCCCTGTATGATCTCAGCGAGGGCGACCGGATCTTCAGGGAGGAGGGAGCGGAAGCCTATGCCCGCTACCAGCTCGAGCGGGAAAACCAGGCCCCGGAACCCGGACCGGCCTTTCCCCTGGTCAAGAAACTACTGGCCCTGAACAAGACGGTGAAGAAGCCGGTGGTGGAAGTGATCCTGCTCTCACGCAACAGTGCCGATACCGGCTTGCGACTTTTCAATGCCATTGAAGAGCACGGGCTGGAGATCAAACGCGCCGCCTTTTGCAGCGGTGCTTCTCCCTATCGCTATGTTCGTTCTTTCGGTTGCCAGCTGTTCCTGTCGATGGACCCGGACGATGTCGGCCGCGCACTGAGCGAAGGGGTGGCCGCCGCCCGGATGATGATCTCCGAGGCCCCGCGCGAAGAGGAACCGGCCATTCATTTCGCCTTCGATGCCGATGCGGTGGTATTCTCCGACGAGGCGGAGGCCGTGTTCCAGACCCGCGGGCTGGACTACTTCCGGCAGAACGAATCACACAAGGCGGAGCAACCCCTGCGCCATGGTCCGTTTACCGCTTTTCTGCATGCCCTGCAAGCACTGCAAAGCCGGGTGTCCGCGGGTGCCATCCGCACCGCCCTGGTCACGGCGCGCGATGCCCCGGCACACAAGCGTGTGATCCTGACCCTGCGCCACCTGGGACTTCGCATCGATGAAATCCTGTTCCTGGGGGGGCAGAGCAAGGGGGAATTCCTGCAGGCCTTCGGTGCCGACATTTTTTTCGATGACCAGCAGCAACACTGTGATGCCGCGGTCGGTCACAGCGCGGTCGGACATGTGCCCTACGGCACCATGAACGAGGAACCCGGGCAGGAGCAGAAAATTCAAAAAGTTCCGACGCTGAAATAAATGCCCAGGGTGCCCAGGGCAAAAATCAGGATAAAACGCAGCGTTTCCTGGGGCATCCGGGCACTGAGCCGGCTGCCCAGCCAGACCGCCGGCAGGGAGCCCACCAGCAAGCCCAGCAGAAGCAGCCACTTGATGTTGCCCAGGAAAATCCAGTGGCCCATGCCCGCCACCAAGGTCAGCGGCACCGCGTGCGCCAATTCCGTGCCGACCACCTCCACCGCTTTCATGTGCGGGTAGAGCAAGAACAGGGTCATCGTGCCGAAGACCCCGGCACCGACCGAGGTCAGGGTGACCAGTACGCCCAGGATGACGCCCACGAAGATAGTAACCATGTTCTGGTGTTGTCCCATGATGCCGGTATCGGCACCCTGTCTCCTTTGAGTACTGATCTTTTGAAAGCCGGGACGCAGCAGCAGGAAAGAGGAAGTCACCAGCAGCATGACGCCCAGGCTGACCCGCAGCAGGTCCTGGTATTCCTCGGGCTCATCAAAGAACAGGTACAGGGAAAAAGCGGTGAGTATGGAAGCGGGAATGCTGCCCAGGCCCAGCAGCAGGCTGATACGCCAGAGAATAGTCCCCTGGCGGTGATGGGCGTACACCGCCCCGCCCTTGGTGACCGCCGCATACATGAGGTCCGTGCCGATGGCGACTCCCAGGGGATTGCCGCCGATCACCAGCAGCGGGGTCATTAAAGAGCCGCCGCCGACGCCGGTCATACCGATGGCCAGTCCCACGCCAGCACCGGCCAGCGCATAAGAAAACAGTTCGAGCATCGGGAAATTCTTTTTCGATGGGAATTACTTTAATGCATAACCCAAGAGTTGATAGAACTATTTCTTATAATACAATACCCGGGGTTTTTGCCATGAGCCTGTCCCGTACGCCGTGAAACTCCAGCAATTAATCTACCTGCGTGAAGTCGTGCGCCACCGGCTCAATATCACCGAAGCCGCCGCCCACCTGGGCCTGGCGCAACCGGGCATCAGCCGCCAGGTACGCCAGTTGGAAGAAGAACTGGGAGTGCGGATTTTTTATCGCAAGGGCAAGAAAATCAGCGGCATCACGGAAAGCGGACAGCAGATCCTGCAACTTGCCAATGAACTGTTGCTCAAGGAAGAACAGATCCGGTGCCTGGCCGCAGAGCAGAATACTCCGGGCCGGGGATTGCTCAGCATCGCCACCACCCATACCCTGGCGCGGCATGCACTGCCGCCCGTGCTCCGCAGCTTTCGCGAGCAGTACCCGGAAGTGGAACTGCGCCTGCACCAGGGCTCGCCCGAACAGATCAGCGAACTGGCCGAGTGGGGAGAGGCGGAACTGATCATCAATACCGAGATGGTTGAAATCCCGCGTTCCTTCCTGATGCTGCCCTGCCATTACTGGAAGCGTTGCGTGCTGCTGCCCCGCCGGCACCCCCTGGCCGGTGAAAAACGCCTGCGCCTGCGACGCCTGGCCGAGTTTCCGCTGGTCAGTTATGTCTTTGCTTTTCGTTCCACCTCGCCGATCATGAACGCTTTCCAGGAACGCGGCCTGCAGCCCAGGCCCAGTATCAGTGCCACCGACAGCGAGGTGATCAAGACCTATGTGCGCCTGGGTTTCGGTGCCGGGATTCTCGCCCGCATGGCGTACGATGCAAAACAGGACAAGGACCTCGTCGCCCTGGATACCGAACACCTGTTTCCGCGGGGACTGACCCGCATCGGTTTCCGGCGGGATGCTTTTCTGCCGCGCTACACCGCTGCTTTTATCCGGCTTTTTGCCCCGCACCTGGATGAACAAGTTCTGCGGACGGCACAGGAAACGAACACGGAAAAAGAGTTGCAGCAGCTCTGCGAAGAGATGCAGCTGCCGGTCTTATAAGAAACGGGGCGGCCCGGGGCGCGCCCGTTCAGCGCTGGACCGCCTGGATGGTCTCCGTGTGCAGGCCGCATTCCTTGTGTTCAACATCCTCCCACCACCAGCGCCCGGAGCGCTCATGCTGGCCGGGTGCCACGGGCCGGGTGCAGGGAGCACAGCCGATGCTGCTGAAACCCCGCTCGTGCAGTTCATTGTAGGGAACATCGAATGCATGGATGTAGTCCCATACCTGGTGCTGCGTCCAGAAACTCAGCGGGTTAAATTTGACCAGGCTCTTGCCGTTTGCGGTGCTGGAACTCTCGACGATTTCCAGTTCGCCGCGAGTCGATTCATTCTGGTCCCGACGCTGCCCGCTGACCCAGACCTCCAGCGTCTCCAGTTCCTTCATCAGGGGTTGCAACTTGCGAATGGCGCAACATTCCTTGTGGCCGTCCCGGTAAAAACTGTACAGGCCTTTTTCGCGAGTCAGCTTTTCCACCGCCCGGGCATCGGGAAACAGGACCCGGATTTCGATGGCGTAATGTTCGCGCACTTTTTCGATGAAGCGGCAGGTTTCCTCGTGCAGGCGGCCCGTGTCCAGGGTGAATACACGGGTTCGTTCCGGGCCGACTTCCTTGACCGCCATGTCGATCAGTACCACGTCTTCGGCACCGCTGAATGCGATGGCGCATTCTGAACTCTGCTCGAATGCCTGCCGCAAAATTTTCTGCGGATGAGTCTTCGAAGAGAATTTCTGCTTAAGTGCGCGAATGCTTTCTTCTTGGGACATGCTGTGCTGCCTGGCCTTGGCACCAAGAGCAAAAAGCGAATTTTGAAGGCGCAAGGCGCATTATTAATGGTTTGGATTATACACAATCCAGGCAGGGCGGGGCGTCCGTGCCCGGGTTCAGGGAGCGGCCCCCCGGTTTAACTGCTCGATGAAGGCGTTGAAAGTGAACGGTCGTCCGAGAAAATTTTGCACCAGCAATGCCGCATCCGCACTGCCGCCGGGTACCAGCACCTGGTCCCGGTAGCGCTGCGCCACCTGCTGGTTGTAAAGGCCGGCTTTTTCAAATTCCCGGAACATGTCGGCGGCGATCACCTGCGACCACATGTAGGTGTAATAACTGGCAGCGTAGCCGTACAAATGCCCGAAGCTGCTGTAAAACGCCGTGCCATCCACATGTTCAAAAGGAGAGTAACGTTTTTGCAACTGCACCATGTCCCGGTCCAAGTGCAACAGTTGCGGGTCGCGGTTGTAGTAGTGCAGGGACAGGGCGGCGTAAAAGAGCTGGTTGCGGGTCCACAGGCCGCGGCCAAAGTCCCGCGCGGCACGCATTTTTTGCACCAGTTCCCTGGGAATCAAACGCTCCTCGTCATCGCGCGCAAACTCGCCCAGGGTATCGTGGTCCCAGACCCATTCCTCCAGCATCTGCGAAGGTGCCTCCACGAAGTCATGTTCGGTGGCGATGCCCGAGAGAGTCGACCAGGGCTGGTGTCCGCCCAGGATGCCGTGCATCAGGTGCCCGAACTCATGCAAGAAGGTCTCCACTTGCATGTGTTCCATGCGCCCGCCCTGGGGATGGTCGGCAGCGGGAAAATTACAGACCAGGGCGGCGACCGGCAATTGCCAGGGGGAAGCCCCGGTGCGAATGCCGAAGTGGGCGGCATGCTTGTACTTGTTCGGGCGCGGATGCATGTCCAGGTAGAAATACCCCAGCAGCTTGTCGCCCCGATGCACGGAATAGCTTTCCACGTCCCGGTGCCAGCTCACGGTCGGCCAGGGACGGATTTCCACGGCAAAAAGTTTTTGCACCAGGCGAAAGATCCCGTCCCGCACCCGGGCATAACGAAAATACAGCCGCACCTCCTGCGGG
This sequence comes from Gammaproteobacteria bacterium, assembly GCA_965215045.1. Lineage (GTDB taxonomy): Bacteria > Pseudomonadota > Gammaproteobacteria > JABABF01 > JABABF01. Next base: position 6,637 of record OZ244031.1, read on the forward strand.
TCGATATCAAAACGCTCGCGCTTGATCTGGTTGCCCAACCAGCTTTTTTGCCAGTCGCCGACCGACTGCGCCCGCGGCATGGTGCGGCGCAATTGCTGCAGCAGGTCCTGGTATTCCTGCCGGGCACGCGCCGTGGCGAGCGCGTTGATGCGATCGATAAATTTTTGCGCCTCGGCCGGGGACTCGATCATTTTCTCCTCGGTGTCATAGGCGGCGTAAGAGGGATAGCCCAAAAGCCGCGCCATCTCGTGACGCTTGAGCAACAGCTGTTGCAGTACCGCGCGGTTTGCCGGGTGTCCGCGGGAACGAAACTGGCGATACAGTTCCAGCCGCAGCGCATCGTCTTCGGCGTATTGCATGACCGGAAAATAATCGGGGTAATCCGTGCTGATACTGATACTGCCATCTGCACCCGGCGGGTGGGCGTCCAACCAGTCCCGGGGCAGTCCTTCCAGGCGCGCGGGGTCCAGGACCTGGACGCGCCGCACATCGGAGCGGATGTTACGGGCAAACTCCTGGCCCAACTTGAGAATCTCATCGCGCAGCACACGAATTTTTTCCTGCTTTTCTTGATCCTGGTCGACCCCGGAACGTTTGAAACCGCGCAGCATTTTTTCCAGGTAACGCTGCGTCAGGGCGTCTTCCCGCTCCGCCGACACGCGGTTCAGGCGTTCATAGAGGGGGCGGGACAGCCCGATTTCCGTGTTCAGGCGCCGGACGCCCTGCATGCAGACTTCCGCGGCCTCGCGCATCGCCAGCACCGGATGCACGTTGCTGTACAGGGAAGACAGGCCCGCCAGGTTGCTCAAGGCCAACAGTAATTCATCCAGGGGCAGCAGCAACTGGATACGGTTTTCGGTGCCACTCCCGGCGGCCAGGGCGGAAAAAGCCCCGTGAATAGTCGCCAGTTTTCGTTCACAGTGCACCGTGAAACCGGCGGCATTGTCGAGTCCGGCCAACACCGGGGCACCCACCGGCAACAGGCGTACGGGAGCAGTAGCAGCGGCATCCGCCGGGGCGACAGCCCCGGTCCCGACTCCCGCAGGGTCTCTTCCGCCGGAAGGGGTGGTACAGGCCGCACAGAGCAGCAGCCCCAGCAGCAATGCACTGCGTCTGTACAGCGACAGATTAGTGGTTGCGCAACGCATCCACGTAGATAATCAGGATTTGTCCCGGATGGATGACAGACTGGACACGGATGGAATTCCAGTTGGCCAGGGCGGCCACCTTGACCCCGAAATAGGTAGCGATCTTCGACAGGGAATCCCCGCGCCGCACCCGGTAATTGACCTTGCGAATGACCGGCTCTCTCTTGCGCTCCAGGGAGGGGAGCGAACTGGGGCGCGGAATCCAGAGCACCAATCTCTGCCCGGGATGAAGCGATTCCCGGGGGGACAAGCTGTTCCAGTCCGTGATTTTTCCGTAACCGCGAATGCCGTAACGCCGTGCAATGCCCCACAGGCTGTCGCCTTTGCGCACCGTGTAATTAATACGCAATGCATCCTTCTCCTGACGCGCGGATTGGACGGGTTCCAGCGAGTTCCTGTTCAGGACATACGACTCGGGCGGATGCGCTGCGGCGGGGATCAGCAGGTCACTGCCGGCACGGATCCAGTCTCCCTCCATGTTATTGAGTTTGCGCAAGGCCTCCACGGTGGTGTCATATTCTCTTGCGATCCGGCTCAGGGTATCGCCGGGCACCACCCGGTGGATAGCCCAGCCCAAACGTTCCTCGAAAGGCAATTCCTCCAGTGCCTGCAAAAACTGCGTGCGCTTGCCCTTGGGCACCAGCAGTTCATGCGGCCCCTGGGGCGGGGTGGCCCAACGGCTGAACCCCGGGTTGAGGTAGTAAATCTCATCGATGGATATGTCCGCCAGTTCTGCGGCGATCGCCAGGTCGATCTGTGAACCCACGTTCACCGGGGCAAAATATTTCCGCTCCGGGATCGGCGGCAGGCGCACGCCGTATTTCTCCGGGTTGCGCACCAGCAGGGTCAGGGCGCAGAAGCGCGGTACATAAGCCTGGGTTTCGCTGGGCAGCGGCAGGTCCCAGGCACTCAGCGATCGGCCCCGGCGCCTGTTTTTCTCTATGGCCCGTGACACCGCACCCCAACCGGCGTTGTAGCCGGCGATCGCATGCAGCCAGTCGCCGTCTGAATTTTCATAGAGGTCCGCCAGGTAACGCAGGGCGGCCTGGGTCGACGCGCGCACATCGCGCCGGCCGTCGTACCAGGTGTCGCGACGCAAGCCGTAAAATTTTGCAGTGCCCGGGATGAATTGCCACATTCCAGAGGCGCGCCCGGCGGAATAGGCAAAGGGATCGTAGGCACTTTCCACCACCGGCAACAGGGCGAGTTCCCGGGGCAGGTCGTGCCTCTCCAGTTCATCGACGACATAGGCGATGTACAGTGCCGAGCGCTCCAGCAGCCGTTCCAGCCGCCGTGGATGTTCCTGGTAGTTGCGGATAATGTCCCTTACTTCACCGTTGACCGAACGCATGTAGATCCGTTCGCCGCCACGGATCCGGTCCCAGATTGAATCGATGTGGGTGCCGCCGTTGCGGATATTCTTTTCGTTGAATTCCTTTTGCAGTTTTTGGTGGTTGTCTGCCTGGAGCGGCTTCTCCAGGCCCGAGCGCAGGAAACCGCAACCGGTGAGCGGCAGTACCAACAGGGCGCACAAGAGAAACTTCCCGTACAGGCCTAATGCTTGTATCCCCTTAGAACGGCGACTCAGGACGCTCGCTCGCATTTTCCCCCGGACGGGTAGTAAATAATGCAAGCCAATCATAAGGATAATTTTCTTTAAGTCAATACCTTGTACCAATATATCCGGGAACAATCGATATGCACCCTATCCTCCCCCTGGCAGCTCCAGGTTCAGGCTGCGGGCGTATTCCTGGAAGCTGCCGCCTTTGAGACCCGTCAGCTCATAAGCCTGCTTGAATCCTATACGTCCTTCCTTGGCTGCTCGAATAACTCGCGTAGCAAACAACTTGCCGACACGGACATTCTGGTTCTTGTAAAAATTACCACCGCCAGCTCCCTGCGATTGTTTGCGTTCCCTTTGGGTGTAAGCCTGGTAAAAACCCACGAAATCCTGGCGTCCTATTAAACGCAAGTCCAGGGCCCGACGGGCTGCCACTATGGGACTTACTTTGAAATGGCGGGCGAGGGCTTGAAAAGGTTCAGCCTCACGCCGCACTTGGTCCCAGTATGCCCGGAGTTCAGCTTCTGGCACCAGGAATTCCGCCGCCGCCTGGTCACAGAACTTCTCCACTTGTTTGTCCCCCGGGGACAGGTCGCGATAACCCGAGAGGCCGGAACCTTCTTCCCCCAGCCAGATATGGGCCAGTTCATGGGCCAGGCTAAACATCTGGGCGGACTTGGCATCGGCACCGTTGACAAAGATCAGGGGTGCATATTTGTCCACGAGGGCAAAACCACGGAATTCCTCTACATCCAGTTTGCGGCGAGTATTGTTGCCGACCACACCGTTGATCACTGTCATCACACCCAGCTGTTCCAGGGCCTGGCACAATCTGCCCACCGCCTTCTGCCAGGTAGGCACGCGCGCCGCCCAGTCAGCTTCCAAGCTGGTCAGGCGCCGCATCTCCCTCCCCACGGCTGCCGGCTCGTCGTCGAGACGGACACTGCCGACAAAGGACAGCGGTTCCGCCCCGGCTTCAATGTACTCTTCCCGGAGCCAAGCCTGACGCCGCTGCATGGCGTAGATGATATCCAGCAAATCAGGGCTGACTGTGCCGAGGCGTCGATTTTGGAGAGTGCGAAAATCCGGTATCGGCAGGGAGATCTCCGGCGGCTCCGGCAGGAAGAGATAACCAAACGGAACGTGGACTACCCTGGAAAAGTCTTCCAATTGCTTGAAGGTGGGCATCAGCACGCCGCTTTCCCAATCCGCAAGCTTGGGAAATTTTTTTGCAAGAACCTCCGGCTCCAGTCCGGCGCGCTCTCGCGCCCACCGGATGAGTTCAGGCCTGACGGCGACACGGTTCATTATGGCTTCCCCCGAAGGGAACAATTATAAGACTCCAGGTTTGTCTTTTCATGGGCGAGGGCGGCGGTGGGGGACAAAGGGCAGGGGGCAGGTCTGCAGTTCCCGCACCGCACCCCGCACCACGGCGTGCAGGGGCCCCTGTGCCGCCAGGGTGGGGGACTGCAGGTATGCCATCGCCACCGGGGCCTCCAGGCTGGGTGAAAAGCCGCCGCTGCTGACGACGCCCACCGGCTTCTGTTCCCGGTCCAGTACCTGGGCCCCGTCTCGCAACGGGGCGCGTCCGCTCACCCGCAGTCCAATCCGTTGCCGCTGCGCACCGTGTTCCAGCTGTTCCAGGATGACGCGCGCACCGGGAAAACCGCCGGCGCGCTCCCCGTCCCGACGCCGGGTTTTGCTCACGGCCCAGCCCAAACCCGCTTCCACCGGCGTGATGTTTTCATCCAGGTCGCGCCCGTACAAGCACAGTCCCGCTTCCAGGCGCAGGGAGTCACGCGCACCCAGGCCGATGGGGCGCACTTCTTTAAACTGCAGCAATTGCCGGGCGCAGTCTTCGGCCGCCGCAGCGGGCAGGGTGATTTCAAACCCGTCTTCCCCGGTGTAGCCGCAGCGCATGAGCTGGCATTCAATGCCGGTGATTTGCGCCTGGCAGGCACCCATGAAGGGCAGGCGGGTCGCCGCCGGTGCCAGTTGTTCCATCACCTGGACGGCCTGCGGTCCCTGCAGGGCGAACATGGCGCGCTCTTCCAGCAGACGCACATCGATGTCAGTCGCAAGCTGTTCTCGCAGGTGGGCGGCATCCTGTTCTGCGCAGGCGGCATTGACCACCAGCAGGAAACGTTCCCGCTCCAGGCAGTTCAGGATCAGGTCATCGCGCACGCCGCCGCTGTCATTGGTCAACAGGCTGTAGACCAGGCGACCCGGGGCCAGGGCCTGTAGGTCTGCCGGCAGCAATGTCTCCAATGCCGTTGCCAACTCCGATCCTTCGAGCTGCAGTTGTCCCATGTGTGAGACCTCAAACAGCCCGGCCTGTTCACGGGTGTGCAGGTGTTCGCTGATGACGCCGTCGCCATAGTGCAGGGGCAGGCGGTAGCCCGCATAATCTGTGAAACGCGCACCCAGTTGCCGGTGCAGTTCATAGAGGGGCGTACGCCGCATCCCAGGGTTGCCGGCAGAGATTCGGAGGAGGGTGCCGCTCAGCCCGCCGGCGGCAAAGCACTCCCGCTCCGCCCCGGCCGGCAACTCAAAAGTTGTCTTTCCACGCGCGCAGTTCGGCGAAGACCTGGTCGGGTTGTTGCGGGAGTGGACGTCCCGTGTGCCGCTCCAGGCCGGCACCCAGTGCCGCCTCTTGGCAACGCAAAAAAGGATTGGTGGCGGTTTCCAGTTCCAGTGTGGAGGGCAGGGTGGGCAGACCCCGGCGGCGTTTGTCCTGTTCCCTTTGCATGCGCTGTTGCAAGGCCCGGTTGTCGTGTTCCACGGCCAGGGCGAATTCCAGGTTGGCGACGGTGTATTCGTGCGCACAGCAGACCCGCGTGTCGCCAGGCAGGGCGGCCAGCCGCTGCAGGGAGGCCCACATGGTCGGGGCGTCGCCCTCGAACAAGCGGCCGCAGCCGGCGGCGAACAGGGTGTCGCCGCAAAACAGGATGCCCGGGACTTCCCCGGTGCCGGGATACCAGTAGGCGATATGGTCCAGGGTGTGGCCGGGCACTTCCAGTATCGAGAACGAAAAACCTTCGACTTCGAAAGTGTCGCCGTCTCGCAGCCGATGCTGTACCTGGGGGATTGCGGGATTGTACGGGCCCCACACCGGAACCTGCCAGCGTCCCAGGAGCTCATCCAGTCCGCCGGTGTGATCCCAGTGATGATGGGTGACCAGGATGCCGCCCAGTTCCAGTTTTCTCTGCTGCAGTTCGCGGCTCACCGGTGCCGCCTCCCCGGGGTCCACCACCAGTGCCCGGGGACTCCCCGGGGCCTGCAACAGCCAGATGTAATTGTCGCTGAAAGCCGGGATCGGGTGCAGTTGCATCGTGGATGTAAAAGGATGCGGAGAGCGGGGCATCGGCACATTATAATGACCGCATTCGCGCTTCGGACTGATGTCTGCCGACACCTTTTCTTTCCTGCTGCCGCCGATTCCCGGTTGGATTTACCGGCGGGCGGAAATTTTTTGCGATGGCGCCTGCAGCGGCAATCCCGGCCCGGGCGGGTGGGGTGCCTGGATTCGCTACCTGGATGGCGACCGGGAAGAACAGGAGATCTGTGGCGGAGAACTCCGCACCACCAATAATCGCATGGAACTGTGTGCTGCCATTCGCGCCCTGGAATACCTGCAGGAACCCTGCATGGTGCGCGTGGTGACCGACTCCCGCTACCTGCAGCAGGGCATCACCCGGTGGCTGCCCAGGTGGAAGGAGAAGAACTGGCGCACCAGTGATAAAAAGCCGGTCAAAAACCGCGACTTGTGGCAGACCCTGGATGAACTGCAACGCTGGCACCGCATCGACTGGGAATGGGTGCGCGCACACCGGGGACATCCCGGCAACGAGCGCGCCGATGCCCTGGCCCGTGGAGGGATACCCGCCCCATGAGACAAGTGGTACTGGACACGGAAACCACCGGCCTGGAAAGGGGAGATGACCGGATTATCGAGATCGGCTGCGTGGAATTGCTGAACCGGGAACCCGGCAGGGAATTCCATTGCATACTGAACCCGGAGCGCTCGATCAAGGCGGGTGCCCGGCAAGTACACGGCAGGACCGACCAGGACCTCGCAGACCAGCCCAAGTTTGCAGAAGTGGCGGATGATTTACTGCGTTTTGTCGAGCGCGCCGAGATCATTATTCACAACGCGCCCTTTGACCTGGGCTTCCTGGACTGGGAACTGCAGCATGCCGGCCGCAAGCAGAACTTTGAAGAACATTGCGCGCAAATCATCGATACCCTGGAGATGGCGCGGCTCATGTTGCCCGGCAGAAGACACAGCCTGGATGCATTGTGCGACCTGTACCAAATCGACCGCACGGAGCGCGAGCTGCACGATGCCCTGATCGACGCCCGCCTGCTGGCGCGCGTGTTCTTGTGCATGACCGGCGGCCAGACCAGCATGGAACTCGCGGGACCGAAGATCCGACAGACGGCGCAGGCACACACCCCGGTACCCGCGGAGAAACTCAAAATCATTTATGCCAGCACCGAGGAAAAAGAGCGACATCAGCAAATGCTGCGCGAGATACAGGAGCATGCCCGGGACGGCACCAGCCTGTGGTCGAAGATGGAGGAATAGGGGGCCGGGAGCGCCCGCTTCAGTGCAGGATAAAGATGATTGCCAGCAGGCCGGCGCTGCTGGTCAGCAGCATGTACGGCAGGGCCATCCAGACCATGCGTCCGTACGAGAGACGGATCAGCGGTGCCAGTGCCGAAGTCAACAGGAACAGGAAAGCGGCCTGTCCGTTGGGAGTGGCAATGCTGGGGATGTTGGTGCCGGTGTTAATAACCACGGCGATGTTTTCGTACTCCGAGCGCGAAATCAATCCGGAGCGCATGGTCTCGCTGGCCTCGTTAATGTAAATGGTCGCAACGAACACGTTGTCGCTGATCATCGATAACAGGCCGGTGGCCAGGTAAAAGACCGAGGAGCGTTCTGCGCCCTGTAATGTCAGGATGTATTGAAAGATCGGCGAAAACAATCCCTGGTCGTGAATAATGGCGACCACGGCAAAGAACACGACGAGCAGGGCGGTAAACGGAAGAGATTCTTCAAAGGCGCGGCCCAGGCGATGCTCGGCGACAATGCCGTTCGAGGCGGTCAGCAGCACCATCAGGGCGAGTCCGATCAGGCCGACGGGTGCCACGTGAAAACCGAGGGCCAAAATCAGCAGCACGATGCAAATGCCCTGCATCCACAAGGCATTGCGTTGCTTTCCGCTCAGGGCGGCCATGGCCTCCCGGTCCCTTTCGGCGATGATCTCCCGCACCGAGGCCGGGAGCTGGGCACCGTAGCCGAAGACACGGGTCTTTTCCAGCAGCATGCAGCAGCCCAGGCCCACGACCAGCACCGGCATGGTCACCGGTGCCATCTGCAGGAAAAACTCCATGAAATGCCAACCCATGCGCTCGGCGATCAGCAGGTTCTGGGGTTCCCCCACCAGGGTGCAGACGCCGCCCAGGGCGGTGCCGACAATACCGTGCATGAGCAGGCCGCGCAAGAAGGCGCGGAATTGCTGCAGGTCCTCGCGGTATTCTGCTGCGATCTCCTCGTCCCGGCGCTCTTCCATGTGGTGGAAGGGTCTGCCGCGCGCCACGGCGTCGTAAATGGCATAGAAACCGACGCCCATGCTGATCAGCACGGCGGTGACCGTCAGTGCATCCAGGAAGGCGGAGAGAAACGCCGACATGAAGACGACGCAGAAGGCGCGCAAGACCCGCGAGCGAAAACCCAGCAACAGGCGCGTGAAAATGATCAGCAGCAGGTCGCGCATGAAAAAAATCGCCGCCACCATGAAAATCAGCAGCAGGATGACTTCGAAGTTGTGCACCACCTCCCGGTAGATGTGCTCGCTGGTGGTCATCCCCAGCAGCACCGCCTCCAGCGTCAACAGGCCGCCCGGCTGCAGGGGATAACAGCGCAGGGACATGGCCAGGGTGTAAATAAACTGCAGCAAGAGTGCCCAGCCGGCCACGACCGGGCTGACCCACCAGAACAACACGGGGTTGAGCAGCAGGAAAAAAAGGATGCTTTGCTTGTACCAGCGAGGACTGTCGCCGAGAAAATTATTCCATGTCAGTTGCAACATAGATATGCCCAGACGGGGACCGGGAATGCCCCGCAAAGGGCTACAAGGTTTTTATTTTAGCACGGGCACCATGGGCGGCAGGGCGGGGAATGGTATGATAACGCGCTGTTTTCCAGCATCCTTTCATGATGCATTCCCCGCCCGAATACCTGCCTTCGGCCATCGCCGCCCGGGCCCCGGGCCCCCGGTCTCCGCTGGCATTCGTGGTGCGTTCCGGCAAGCTGCTGATGCACGAGGGAGAGGCTGTCCCGCGCGTGCCCCTGCTGGAAGAACTGGATGCAGTCGACGATGCCGACCCCCGACATCACCTGGGCTCCCTGCAGGAACGGCATTGCATCGCCTGGGAGGCGGCTGCGGATTTCGAGCCACCGCCGGGTATGGAATGGCGCGATTTGTACCAGTTGCTGCTGCGGCTGGATGCGCCGACACTCTCGGCGGCGGGGGCGGCTGTGCAGATCGTCGAATGGGAAAAGAATCACCGGCACTGCGGACGTTGCGGTACGGTGACCGAATCCCTGGAACACTCCGGGGAACGTTCGCGCGTGTGCCGCAGTTGCAAATTGCATTTTTATCCGCGGGTTTCGCCCTGCGTCATCGTGCTCGTGCGGCGCGGCGAGGAACTGCTGCTGGCACACGGCATACGACATCCCGCGGGCATGTACAGTCCGCTGGCCGGCTTCGTGGAACCCGGGGAGAGCGTGGAGCAGACCGCCCGCCGGGAAGTGCTGGAGGAAGTGGGGGTGCAAATCGGCGGACTGCGTTATTTCAGCAGCCAACCCTGGCCCTTTCCGCACCAGCTGATGGTCGGCTTCTTTGCGGACTACCACTCAGGAGAACTGCAACCCGACCGCAAGGAAATCCTGGAAGCCCGCTGGTGGCATTACCGGGAGCTGCCAGAGGTGCCGGGAGAATACAGCATCTCCGGGCGCCTGATCCAGGAGGCAGTACGGGAACTGGGCGAGGTGCCCCAAGCGGGCTGAAAAGCATACTAGACCCTATAATGGGCGTTTCCACTCGCATCCCTTCACCCGCCCAGGCCCCGTAGTAATTGCGCATAATAACTATTATGTTAAATACAGGATTTTGGCCCCTTATGTTAAATGAAGGACTTCGCACCCTGCGCCGTCTCTGCCGGGGCATCCCTCGCCTCCTGCGCTTCCCAGCACCCGGCCGGCGGGCTCTCGACCTCCAGGTGCCCCGGCACCCGGTAAGCTTGCGCCACTGCCCGGGCGCACTGGTGGTGGTGCTGTTGCTGGTCTGCCCCGTCTCCCGCTCCCAGGACACTCCCGCCCCGGCCCCGGAACCAAAACCCAAGGCAGAGGCTCAGAAAACGGCCGCCCTGCCGGTGCCCCCGCCTTTTGTCTATGCACCGCTGAATCCGAAACCGGAATTCAGACGTGTCGCCCGGGAAATCCTGCGCAGCCTGGATCGTTACCACTACCTGGACCTGGCCTGGGATGATGAATTCTCCGAACGGCTGTTCAAAGGCTACCTGGACAACCTGGACCCCGGGCATTCCACGCTGACCCAGAAAGACCTGCAGGAGTTTTCCCGCTGGCGCAAGTACCTGGACGACGCCCTGCGCAAGCTGGACCTCAAGCCGGCCCACGTCATCTTCAACCGCTACCGCAAAAATGCCCTGCACAACGTGGAAAAGCAGCTCCAGAAGCTGGAAAAAGACGGTCTTTACTTCGATTTTAGTCGCCAGGAGGAATTCGTCGTCGACCGGGAAGAGCTGCCCTGGCCCGCCAACCAGTTACAGGTCGATGAACTGTGGCGCAAGCAGCTCAAAAACCACGCGCTGAGCCTGCGCCTGGAGCAGAAGTCAGACGAGCACATACTGCAAAGCCTGAAGAAGTCCCTGCACCGGCAACTGCGTCATCTGCAGCAGATGCTGCCCAAGGATGTATTCAGCACTTACATGAATTCAGTTACAGAACTATATGATTCTCATACAAATTATATGTCCCCGACCAAGGCGGAAAATTTCAACATCAACATGCGCCTCTCGCTGGAGGGCATCGGTGCCGTCCTGCGCCAGAGAGATGAATACACCCAGGTCGTCAGCATCAGCAAAGGCGGCCCGGCGGAGCGCCAGGGAGAATTGCAGCCCGGGGACCGCATTGTCGGGGTCGGCCAGGAAGGCAAAGAAATGCAGAACATCGTCGGTTGGCGGCTCAACGAGGTCATCGAGCAGATCCGGGGCCGGCGCGGCACCCGGGTGCGGCTGCAGGTGCTGCCCGCCGAGAGCAAAGACCCGGTGGAGACGAAAATCATCAGCATTGTCCGCGACAAGATCAAGCTGGAAAAACAGGCGGCACAGAAGGAAATCCTCGAGATGGAGCACGGGGGACAACTGCGGCGCATCGGCGTCATTGACCTGCCCTCCTTTTACCTGGATTTCCGCGCCCGGGACCGCAACGAACCCGATTACCGCAGCACCAGCCGCGACGTGCTGCGCCTGCTGGAGGAATTGCGCCAGGAGCAGGTCGATGCCGTGATCATCGACTTGCGCAATAACGGCGGCGGCTCCCTGGAAGAGGCCAACGCCCTGGTGGGATTGTTCATAGAGCGCGGGCCGGTGGTCCAGGTGCGTATGAGCAACGGCCGGGTGATCCGCCAGGGCAAGCTCAAGCGCTCACCCTGGTACGAAAAACCGATGGCGGTTCTGCTCAATCGTCTCAGCGCCTCGGCCTCGGAAATTTTCGCCGCGGCCATCCAGGATTACGGGCGTGGACTGATCATCGGCGGGCCCAGCTACGGCAAGGGCACCGTGCAATCCCTGCACCGTCTCTCGGCCGGCCAGGTCAAGGTGACGGACGCCAAGTTTTATCGCATCTCCGGGGGCAGCACCCAGTTGCGCGGCGTGATCCCCGACATTCTCTTTCCGCGGGTGTACGAAGCCCGGGACGTGGGCGAAAGCAGCTTGGAAAACGCCCTGCCCTGGGACCAGATTCGCAGCGTGCGCCACAGGAATTATTACGAGTTGCAGAAAATTGTCCCGGAACTCCAGGCGCGCCATGAACAGCGGACCCGTGAGCATCCCGAGTTTCTCTACCTGAAAGCGCGCCTGGAACAAAAACAGGAAGAGCGGGAGGCAAACAAAATCGTCTCCCTGAACGAGGGGCAACGGCGTGCGGAAGAAAAGAAATGGAAAGAGGCCCGCACCGCACTGAAAAAAATTCGCAAGCCCCAAAAACAGGAAAACAAAACTGCGACAGGAGATAACAAGAAAAAAGAAAAGCCAGATGCTTTTCTCCAGGAGGCCGGGCAAGTGGTGCTGGACAGCCTGGTTCTTCTGCAAACACCCGTTGCCGACGTCTCCCGCTCCGAACTCAGTGAGAGCGAGAAGAAAACGGGTGCCGCCTCGGCGCGCGAGCTTTGAGCGGCGTTGTGGTTTGTGGTTACAAACACTCAGAACCCGTGAGCACCCCCTCCCCCCGGCACCACGCATCACGAACACCCGAAACCCGTGATCGCCCCCGGTCTGGCATTATAATTACGCGCTTTTCCGCCGTCCCGAAACTGCATTTTTGAATGTGACCGCGGGTTCTTCCCGCCCCTCTTCCCTCTACCGGGCTGCCGGCGTCGACATCGATGCGGGCAAGGCCCTCGTGGATAAAATCCGTCCCCTGCTGCAGACCACGCATCGGCCGGAAGTGAGTGCGGGGATCGGCGGTTTTGCCTCGCTGTGCGCACTGCCCGCAGGCTACAAGGAGCCGCTGCTCGCGGCCGGCAGCGATGGCGTCGGCACCAAGTTGAAGCTGGCACTGGAAATGCAAAGCCTGGACAGCATCGGCATCGACCTCGTGGCAATGTGCGTCAACGACCTGCTCTGTTGCGGTGCCGAGCCGCTGTTCTTTCTCGATTACTACGCCAGCGGCAAAATCGACCCGGAGCAGGCCAGCCAGGTCATCGCCGGGATCGCGGCCGGCTGCCGGGAAGCCGGCTGTGCCCTGTTGGGCGGCGAGACGGCCGAAATGCCCGGACTGTACCGGGACCGGGATTTTGATCTCGCCGGCTTTTGCGTCGGCGTCGTGGAGCGCAGCCAAACCCTGGGGGCACACAAGGCGCGCATCGGCGATGTGCTGCTCGCCCTGCCTTCCAGCGGGGCGCATGCCAACGGTTACTCGCTGGTCCGGCACCTGCTGCGCAACGAAAATGCCTGGCGGGAGCAGGACTTCGGCGGTGCCGAGTCCCTGGGAGACGCCCTGCTCCGTCCGACCCGGATCTATGCCGGGCTGCTGGATTTCCTGCGCGCCGAAGACGGGGTGCACGCACTGGCGCACATCACCGGCGGCGGGCTGACGGAAAACATCCCGCGCATTTTGCCGTCCGCTGCCCGCGCGCAAATTAATCTCTCTTCCTGGGAATACCCGCCGCTGTTTCGCTGGCTGCAGGAACGGGGCAACATTCCCGAAGAGGAGATGCTGCGCACCTTTAACTGCGGCGTCGGCATGGTGCTGTGCGTGGATGAATCCCGCAGTGAAGTCATTCTGCAAGTACTGCAAGAGCGCGGAGAACCGGCCTGGCACCTGGGAGAGCTGGAGAAGTCAGAAGGCCCAGCCGCGATTGTTTTTGCCTGAGCTCGACATGCAACAAAAACCTTTTTTAATTACCGTGATGGTGTCCGGCAACGGCAGCAATCTGCAGGCGTTGATCGACTGGTGTGCTGCAGAAAAACTGCCCGGCTGCAGGATCAACCTGGTGCTCAGCAATCGCCGGGATGCCTACGCCCTGCAGCGGGCCGCCGACGCCGACATTCCGGCCGTCTGCATCGAACATCGGGATTTCCCCACGCGTGAGGATTTTGACCGGAAGCTGCTGGAGACCGTTCTCGATGCAGAGCCGCAACTGGTGGTGTTGGCCGGTTTCATGCGCATCCTGACCGAAGTCTTCGTGCTGCCGTTCAGCGGCCGCCTGATCAATCTCCACCCCTCGCTGTTGCCGCTGTATCCGGGGATGCACACCCACCGCCAGGTGCTCGCCGCCGGCGACCGGGAACACGGTGCCACCGTGCATTTCGTCACGCCTGCACTCGACGCCGGCCCGCGGATTATCCAGGGACGCCTGGCCGTGCGCAAGCAGGAAGAGGAACGGGAGCTCAAGGCCCGCGTGCGCACCGTGGAACATCGCATCCTGCCCATGGCAGTGCAGTGGTTCGCCCAGGGACGCCTGCACATGGAAGGCGAGCAGGTGCTGCTGGACGGCAAAGTCCTGCCCTCCAGCGGACACGTCTTTCACGCACAACCCGAAGAACTGGACTGTATCGCCTGAGCGTACGGAAGCCCGCGGCAAACACGGGGTGCGGGATTTTCAGGAGGGAAACAGCATCCTGCGCAACACCCGGTCCCGCACTACAAAATGATGGTGCAGTGCCGCCAGTACGTGCAGTCCCGCCAGCAGGGCCAACAGCCACCAGCCCGTGGCATGCACCGTGTTCAAGGTCTCGGCCAGGGACTCGTTCTTCGGCAGCCATTGGGGAAACTGCCAGAGGCCGAAGAAATTCGGCGGGTAGCCCGCGCTCGTCGACATCACCAGCCCCGAGATCGGCTGCAGCAACAATAGCAGGTACAACAGCCAGTGATTGATGCGCGACGCCAACACCTTGAGCGGCGGAGTGTTCTCAAGCGGTGCCGGCACCGGGTTGGCACTGCGCCAGGCCAGTCGCAGCAGCACCAGCAGCAGGATCAGCACACCCATGGACTTGTGCAGGAAAATCTGCGCAATTTTTTCATCGCCCATTTCCATGCCCTCCATCTCGTTGCCCTGGAAAATCATCCAGACGATTAACACCGCCAGCACCCAGTGAAAAAGCCACGACACGGCCCCCCAGTATTGCGCGCTGTTTTTCAGATGCATGATGCGGGTCCTCCAGGCGACCGGTGTTCCCCATTATAAGCAGAACTTGTTCTCGACCGGCAAAAAAAGCCGTGCCCGCCAATCGCTGCCAGCTCCTGGCAGCGGGGCATTAATGAAGGGCCGGTCTCTTCCGCCACAGCCCGCCCCAGGTGAGCGCAGCCAGCAGCAGCAGTGCGAGCCATCCCAGGCTCCCGCCCCCACCTCCGCCGCCACCGGAAGCATCGCCCGCGGTATTGGCCGACGGACGTGCATTGCTCGTCGGCGGTGCTGGCACCGGGGGAGCCGGTGGCGAGGCGGTGTCTGCAGGTGTCGCCGTTACCCGGGCGAACACGCCTCCCGGGTCCGCCACGATGCCGCTTAGGGGATTGTCATCGTTGGGGCCGTTGTCGATCAATGTCAATTGCAGGCAATGCTCGCCCGCAAGGGGAACATCCAGGTAGCGCGCCCCGGAAGGATGCACGTCATGGACCTGGTATGCCTCGCTCCCCGGCGCCGGGCATTCGCCGCTGGCCTCGTGTGCGGCAAATCCCAGTCCGTCCCATCCCCGGTAATTTTCCGGCACCTGCGGACAAGCGGCTGGCACCGTCTCCGGCAGGCCGTTCTCATACTGCAACACCAGCGGACACCAGGCTGTAGCACCCGTCTGTACATTCTTCCGCAGCTTGTAATACCGCGCATCCTCGGGAATGTCACTGACCAACTCGAACACCAGTCGCACCGGTTCTCCCGCCTGCAGGCAGCCCGGGTCCTCCGCGCAGAAGGTCTCGAAATCCAGTACCACCCCATCCACTGCCTGCAATGCATCCGGGGGCGGACTCTCCAATCCCTCCTCACCGGTCTCAAACAGGTTCGGCGTACCCATCGCCCCCTCCGCCGCCGCTGTCCCCAGGCGCAAACTCAGCCTGGAACGCAGGTAATACTCCCCCTCCCCATCGCCCTCCCCCGGGCGGTAACGCAAACCCTTCTTCCCCGTCGCATCCACCGGTGCCTCTACATCCTCTTCCGCATCTGGTACCAGGTTCCCGTCCCGGTCCTCTTCCCCGACCAGGAAGGATATTTCACCCAGGAACTCTTCGCCCGCTGCACTGCGTGCCCGGCAGGCCACTTCCTCGCCGCGGTAAAACTCCACGCGCACCACCCGGTTGGCAAAGTTTTCCACCTCCTCCAGGAGCATTTCCCCGTTCACAATCTCCGGCCGCCTGAACCGCTTTTCAAACGGCCCGTTCGCACCCCCCATGCTCACGGCGCAAACCAGGGTGACCCCCGCAACCCCTTCCCCGGGCTCGGTCCTGAAATGCCAGCTCGCCCCGTTTTCTGCGCTCCCGACATGTTCTCCGTTCACATCCACCAGGAAAGGAACCAGTTTCTGCCTTGCACCTGCAGCCCTCACTTGCGGGTCGGGAAACAGCAATCTCGCCTCCAGGTACAGCAGGCTCTGGACCGCCCCCGGTCTAAAACTGTACCCCGACACCGGTTCCGCCCCGCCTGCCACACGCGCCGAAAGACGCAAAGTCTTTCCCGTATCCTCCGTCCGCGAGACCTGCCACTCCAGGGTCAGCGTCTGTTGCCGCTGGCTGGTATCCAGGCGCAAACTCATCCCCTCTGCCGGACACAAATCCAAGCTGAACCCAGTCGCCGCTGTAAAATCCGGTGCCGCCGGTAAACGACACACGCTCACCGTCACCGGACCTGTCTCCCTGGGCAGCGGCCCCTGCAGCAATACCGCCGCCCGGTAAACCGCACTGAGAGTCTGGCGCGTAGTCTCCGACGCCAGTACCACCGCCTCCGAACCACTCAGTGCCAACAGCGGGCGCAGCTGCAACTCCACCGGCTCTCCATCCGGGCTCAGAAGCCAGTGGGTTCCCGAACCCAGGCGTGTCTGCGCATCCACCACATGCTCCATTCCTGCCAGGCCCCGGGCACCGCCCCGGTAGATCCCCCGGCCCCGGCTATTCATGGCAACCTGGATAGACATCCCCGTCAATTCCGCAGCGCAGGCGGCCAGGCGCACAAGGTACGCCCCCGCATCACAGTGCAGGCGACGCACCGCCGGACCCTGCGTGTCCATCCATCTCCCGTAATGCAACTCGATAATATCCGGAACCCCGTCCGCATCCGCATCACTGTAGGCGTCCCCATCACCCGTCTGGCCGGCACCGGCAGCGTGCAGAAAAGCTTCCAGCGCATTATTGATGCCGTCACCGTCCTCATCCCCCCGCGGTGCCTCCAGTAGCGTGCACGTGCTGTTGCACAAAGGCTCCAGGTGATCCGGCAAAGCGTCGGCGTTGCGATTGAGTCCCGGATCATAAGCCGGGGTACTCAAGCGCAGCGCCGGGGTATACACCGTGTGCTCCCCGTCTCTCACCCGCAGCACTAAACAATAGCCGGTGTTCGCCTGCAGGGCCCGCCCGTCGCTAAAGTACCCTCTTACCAGTGCTCGCAACTCCCCCGTGGGCACCGCCGCCGCTGCATAGTCGCCGGGTGCGGCCGGACACGCACCCGGTGCCGACTCCGCATACAGCAGCGTATAAGCATCCGGTGCCACCAGCGGCGCACGCAATGCCTCCCCGGCAAAGAGCTGTTTCATTGACCGCGTCCATGAGACCCATAACTCGTACGGCCCCAGCACCGCCCCCTGCAACTCCGGGATACTCGGCGGCAGGCGTTCACGCAGCACCTCCAGGCTCACTTGCACCGGGGATGCCACCCAATTCGCCGCCGGCGGCGTCAGGGCCCGCACTTCCACCTGGGCAATGAAGCGCGGTGGCGCGCCCTCGTTTTCCAGCACTCTTAGCATCACCGTCGCCGTTCTCTCCGCCGCCGTCAATACCAGGTGCCCCGGCGTAAATGCCAGGTCCTCCGGGTGGTCAGTACTGATCAGCAGTTCCAGGTCCTCCCCTGCAGGCCGGTTCATGGCGCCCACTTGCATGTGCGCCGTCCGCCCCAGTGCCAGGGTCTGCCGATCCAGTTGTACCCACAGCGACACCTGCAGGGGATGCACGCGCAACAGCACCGATGGCGGCACAGGAAGCACCGGTTGCCCCGCATCCGGGGACAACAGCGATACCTCGTACAGCCCAGTCTTGACCGGCCTCATCTGTGCCTGGCCAGTGGTCTGTCCCTTAAGGATTTGCAACTGCACCTCCAGGGGGTCCACCCCGGGCACCGGCGAAAGCATTTCCCTGCCCCGCTCATCCAACAGCACCGCCTGCACGGTCCACCGCCAATCCTCCGGGGCAGACGCATTCAACTCCGTCTCCACCTGCACCAGTGCACCGGCGTGTGACTCCGGCGGACTGAGACGCAGGGCCTGCAGCCGGTAACCGTGCAGCGGAATCCGCAACACCGCCTGTGCAGTCGTCACCCGTACGCCCGGCGGCAGCGGGGGCGAGACATCCACCCCGATGCGCACCTCTTCCCCGGGTTCGGGCTCTGCATCCGGCAGGGCGCGCACTTCCACCTCCGCCGACCAGGACGGCCCCGCCAATGTCAGGACACTCGGGTGTAACTGCAGATCCTGCGGATGATCGCTGTCGATGCGCACCCCCAGCGTCTCCCCCGCCAACAGGCCCTCGACCCTGAGCCGCAATATCGTCATTTCTCCTTCGGCCAGTTCCCCATTCTCCAATTCCGCCTGCAGTACCAGTTGCTGCATCTTCACTTGCACCGACAACGGGTTTAGCCCCTCCTGTGATAAAAGCAGCTGGTCGCCGGTCTCCCCGTTCTGGAAGCGTGCATCCAGCGCGGAAATCACATACATCCCGGCTTCCTGCGGGGTGAAGGAGAGACTGCCGCTGGAGGCCCCCGGCTGAAGCTGTAACAACTCTGTCTGTGGCGCACCCGAACCGGGAGGGGTCATCTGCAGTTGCACCTGCACCGCCTGCGGTGCCACCGCATTGAGCTCCGCCCGTACCGTGAAAGGCAGTCCCTGGCGCGCTTCCTGTGGGGCGTGCAGTTCTGTCAGTGCATAGTCGTGGCGCGGTATCCACAGCAACGCCCGCGCCGAACCCGCACCCGCCGCCGTAACCGTGAGTTCCACCCGCTCCCTGGGCTCCGCCACACCATCATCCACCACCCGCAGCTGCACCTGCGCCGTCGATGCCTCTGCCGTCAGCGACACGCTGTCCGTCTGCAACAACAGGTCTGCGCTGTATGCCGCGGCCACACGCAACTGTGCCTGCAGAGTGTCTCCCGCCAGCAGGTTCAGTGCCTGCACCTGGGCCTGCACCGAGCCGCCCTCTGCCACCGTCTGCCGCTGCAACTGCAAGCGCAGGGCCGGCAGAGCCAACACCCGAACCTGCACCGCAGCGGGATCGCCCTCCAACTGCAGCTGGTCCCCGGCCTCTCCCTCCGGGAAGCGTGCATCCAGCGCGGAGATTATGTACACCCCGGCTTCCTGCGGGGTGTACGAGAGACTGCCGCTGGAGACCCTTGGCTCAAGCTGTAACAATTCTGTCTGTGGCGCGCCCGACCCGGGAGGGGTTACCCGCAGCTGCACCTGCACCGCCTGCGGTGCCACCGCATTGAGCTCCGCCCGCACCGTGAAGGGTACCCCTCGGCGCGCCTCCTGCGGAGTGCCCAAGACGGTCAATGCGTAGCCGTTACGCGGAATGTCCAAGAACGCCCGTGCCGAAGCCGCACCCGCCGCCGTGACCGTGAGCTCCACCCGCTCCCTGGGCTCCGCCTCGCCATCATCCACCACCCCCAGCTGCACCTGCGCCGTCGATGCCTCTGCCGTCAGCGATACGCTGCCCGCCCCCAACAACAGGTCTGCCCTGTATGCCTCGGCCACTTGCAACTGTGCTTCCAATCCCTCCCCCGCCAGCAGCTTCAGTACCTGCACTTCCGCCCGCACCGAGCCGCCCTCTGCCACCGTCTGTCGCTGCAATTGCAAGCCCAAGACCGGCGGCCCCAGCACCCGGGTTTGCACCGCAGCGGGATCGCCCTCCAACTGCAGCTGGTCGCCGGTCTCCCCTTCCTGGAAGCGCGCATCCAGTGCGGAGATTATGTACACCCCGGCTTCCTGCGGGGTGAAGGAGAGACTGCCGCTGGAGACCCCTGGCTCAATCTGTAACAATTCTGTCTGTGGCGCGCCCGACCCGGGAGGCGTTACCCGCAGCTGCACCTGCACCGCCTGCGGTGCCACCGCATTGAGCACCGCCCGCACCGTGAAAGGCAGCCCTCGGCGCGCCTCCTGCGGGGCGTGCAGTTCTGTCAATGCATAGCCGTTACGCGGAATGTCCAAGAACGCCCGCGCCGAACCCGCACCCGACGCCGTGACCGTGAGCTCCACCCGCTCCCTGGGCTCCGCCTCGCCATCGTCCACCACCCGCAGCTGCACCTGCGCCGTCGATGCCTCTGCCGTCAGCGACACGCTGTCCGGCTGCAACAGCAGGTCTGCGTCGTGTTCAGTAGCGACCTGTAACTGCGCTTCCAGTTCCTCCCCCGCCAGCAGCTTCATTACCTGCACCCGGGCCCGTACCGAGCCGCCCTCTGCCACCGTCTGCCGCTGCAACTGCAAGCCCAAGACCGGCGGCCCCAGCACCCGGGTTTGCACTGCAGCCGGATCGCCCTCCAACTGCAGCTGGTCGCCGGTCTCCCCTTCCTGGAAGCGCGCATCCAGCGCGGAAATCACATACACCCCTGCTTCCTGCGGAGTGAAGGAGAGACTGCCGCTGGAGGCCCCCGGCTGAACCTGTAACAATTCTGTCTGTGGCGTACCCGAACCGGGAGGGGTTACCCGCAGCTGCACCTGCACCGCCTGCGGTGCCACCGCATTGATCTCCGCCCGCACCGTGAAAGGCAGCCCTCGGCGCGCCTCCTGCGGGGCGTGCAGTTCTGTCAATGCATAGCCGTTGCGCGGTATCCACAGCCAGGAGCGCGCCGAAGCCGCACCCGCCGCCGTGACCGTGAGTTCCACCCGCTCCCTGGGCTCCGCCACGCCATCGTCCACCGCCCATATCTGCACCCGCGCCGTCGATGCCTCTGCCGTCAGCGACACGCTGTCCGCCTGCAACAGCAGGTCTGCTTCGTGTCCAGTAGCGACCTGTAACTGCGCTTCCAACCCCTCCCCCGCCAGCAGGTTTAGTGCCTGCACCCAAGCCCGCACCGAGCCGCCCTCTGTCACCGTCTGCCGCTGCAATTGCCAGCGCAGGGCCGGCGGCCCCAGCACCCGGGTTTGCACCGCAGCCGGGTCGCCCTCCAACTGCAGTTGGTCGCCGCTCTCCCCTTCCTGGAAGCGCGCATCCAGCGCGGAAATCACATACACCCCGGCTTCCTGCGGGGTGTACGAGAGGCTACCGCTGGAGTCCCCCGGCAGAATTTGCAACGACCCGGTCTGTGGCGCACCCGAACCGGGAGGGGTTATCTGCAGCTGCAGCTGCACCGCCTGCGGTGCCACCGCATTGAGCTGCGCCCGCACCGTGAAAGGCTGCCCCCGACGCGCCTCCTGCGGGGCGTGCAGTTCTGTCAATGCATAGCCGTTACGCGGAATGTCCAAGAAGGAGCGTGCCGAAGCCGCACCCGCCGCCGTGACCGTGAGCTCCACCCGCTCCCTGGGCTCCGCCTCGCCATCATCCACCACTCGCAGCTGCACCTGCGCCGTCGATGCCTCTGCCGTCAGCGACACGCTGTCCGAGCCCAACACCAGGTCGGCCCTGTATGCCTCGGCTACTTGTAACTGCGCTTCCAATCCCTCCTCCGCCAGCAGCTTCAGTGCCTGCACTTGGGCCCGCACCGAGTCGCCCTCTGCCACCGTCTGTCGCTGCAACTGCAAGCCCAAGACCGGCGGCCCCAACACCCGGGTCTGCACTGCAGCCGGGTCGCCCTCCAACTGCAGCTGGTCGCCGGCCTCTCCTTCCTGGAAGCGCGCATCCAGCGCGGAAATTACATACACCCCGGCTTCCTGTGGAGTGAACGAGAGGCTGCCGCTGGAGTCCCCCGGCTGAACCTGTAACAACTCTGTCTGTGGCGCGCCCGAACCGGGAGGGGTTACCCGCAGTCGCACCTGCACCGCCTGCGGTGCCACCGCATTGAGCTCCGCCCGCACCGTGAAAGGCAGCCCCCGACGCGCCTCCTGCGGGGCGTGCAGGGCGGTCAATGCATAGCCGTTGCGCGGAATGTCCAAGAAGGCCCGCGCCGAAGCCGCACCCGCCGCCGTGACCGTGAGCTCCACCCGCTCCCTGGGCTCCGCCTCGCCATCGTCCACCACTCGCAGCTGCACCTGCGCCGTCGATGCCTCTGCCGTCAGCGATACGCTGGCCGGTGTCAACACCAGGTCGGCCCTGTATGCCGCGGCCACTTGCAACTGCGCTTCCAATCCCTCCCCCGCCAGCAGCTTCAGCACCTGTACCTGGGCCCGCACCGAGCCGCCCTCTGGCACCGTCTGTCGCTGCAATTGCAAGCCCAGGGCCGGCGGCCCCAAAACCCGCGTCTGCACTGCAGCCGGGTCGCCATCCAACTGCAGCTGGTCCCCGCTCTCCCCTTCCTGGAAGCGCGCATCCAGCACAGAGATCACATACACCCCGGCTTCCGGCGGGGTGAACGAGACGCTGCCACTGGACTCCCCCGCCTGAATCTGCAAGGCCTCTGTCTGTGACGCGCCCGAACCGGGAGGGCTTATCTGCAGTTCCACCTGCACCACCTGCGGTGCCACCGCGTTGAGCTCCGCCCGCACCGTGAAGGGCAGCCCTCGGCGCGCCTCCTGTGGGGCGCCCAAGACGGTCAGTGCATAGTCATTACGCGGAATGTCCAAGAACGCCCGTGCCGAACCCGCACCCGCCGCCGTGACCGTGAGTTCCACCCGCTCCCGCGGCTCCGCCACGCCATCGTCCACCGCCCGCAGCTGCACTTGCGCCGTCGATGCCGCCGCCGTCAGCGACACGCTGTCCAGCTGCAACAACAGGTCGGCCCTGTATGCCGCGGCCACTTGCAACTGCGCTTCCAATCCCGCCCCCGCCAGCAGGTTTAGGGCCTGCACCCGGGCCCGCACCGAGCCGCCCTCTGCCACCGTCTGTCGCTGCAACTGCAAACGCAGGGCCGGCGGCCCCAGCACCCGGGTCTGCACTGCAGCCGGTGCACCCTCCAACTGCAGCTGGTCGCCGCTCTCCCCTTCCTGGAAGCGCGCATCCAGCGATGAGATTACATACACCCCTGCTTCCTGTGGGGTGAAGGAGACGCTGCCACTGGAGGCCCCCGCCTGAACCTGTAACAACTCTGTCTGTGGCACGCCCGGGTCGGGAGCTGTCAGCTGCAATTGCACCTGCACCGCCTGCGGTGCCACCGCATTGAGCTCCGCTCGCACCGTGAAAGGCAGCCCTTGGCGCGCCTCCTGCGGGGCGTGCAAGGCGGTCAATGCATAATCGTTACGCGGTATCCACAGCCAGGAGCGTGCCGAACCCGCACCCGGTGCCGTGACCGTGAGTTCCACCCGCTCCCGCGGCTCCGCCACGCCATCGTCCAGCACCCATATCTGCACCCGCGCCGTCGATGCCGCCGCCGTCAGCAATACGCTGTCCAGCTGCAACACCAGGTCGGGTCTGTATGCCGCGGCCACTTGCAACTGCACTTCCAATCCCTCCCCCGCCAGCAGATTGAATGCCTGCACCCGGGCCCGCACCGAGCCGCCCTCTGCCACCGTCTGCCGCTGCAACTGCAAACGCAGGGCCGGTGGCCCCAAAACCCGGGTCTGCACCGCAGCCGGGTCGCCATCCAATTGCAGCTGGTCGCCAGTCTCCCCATTCAAGAAGCGCGCATCCAGCGCGGAAATTACGTACACCCCGGCTTCCGGCGGGGTGTACGAGACGCTGCCACTGGAGGCCCCCGCCTGAATTTGCAAGGCCTCTGTCTGTGGCGTACCCGAACCGGGAGGGGTTATCTGCAGTTGCACACGCACCGCCTGCGGTGCCACCGCATTGAGCTCCGCCCGCACCGTGAAGGGCAGCCCCCGACGCGTCTCCTGCGGGGCACCCAAGACGGTCAATGCATAGCCGTTGCGCGGAATGTCCAAGAAGGAGCGCGCCAAGCCCGCACCCGGTGCCGTGACCGTGAGTTCCACCCGCTCCCTGGGCTCCGCCACGCCATCGTCCACCGCCCATATCTGCACCCGCGCCGTCGATGCCGCCGCCGTCAGCGACACGCTGGCCGGTGTCAACACCAGGTCTGCGTCATGTTCGGTGGCTACCTGCAACCCTGCCTGCAAACTCTCCTCCGCCAGCAGGCTCAGTGCCTGCACCCAGGCCCGCACCGAGCCGCCCTCTGCCACCGTCTGCCGCTGCAGCTGTAAGTACAGGACCGGCGGACCCACCACCCGGATCTGCAGCACAGCCGGGTCGCCATCCAACTGCAGCTGGTCCCCGGTCTCCCCGTTCGAAAAGTGCGCATCCGGCGCGGAAATCACATACACCCCGGCTTCCGGCGGGATAAACGAGACGCTGCCGCTGGAGACCCCCGGCAGAATCTGCAAGGCCTCTGTCTGTGACACCCCCGAGCCGATGAAGCTCATCTGCAGTTCCACTTGCACCGTCTGCGGTGCCACCGCATTGAGCACCGCTCGCACCGTGAAAGGCAGGCTCCGGCGCGTCTCCTGCGGAGCGTGCAGGGCGGTCAATGCATAGCCGTTACGCGGGATAACCAGCCAGACCCGCGTCGAATTCACACCCGCCGCCGTAACCGTGAGCTCCACCCGCTCCCTGGGCTCCGCCACGCCATCGTCCACCGCCCGCAACTGTACTTGTGCCGTCGATGCCACCGCTGTCAGCGACACACTGTCCGGCGTCAATACCAGGTCTGCGTCGTGTTCAGTGCCTACCTGCAACTGCGCCTGCAGAGTGTCTCCCGCCAGCAGCTTCAGTGCTTGCACCTGGGCCTGCACCGAGTCGCCCTCTGCCGCCGTCTGTCGCTGCAATTGCAAGCCCAAGACCGGCGGGCCGAGTACCCGGGTCTGCAGCACAGCAGGGGTGCCGCCCAACTGCAGCTGGTCCCCGCTCTCCCCGTTCGAGAAGCGTGCATCCAGCGGGGAGATCATATACACCCCGGTCTCCGGCGGGATAAACGAGACGCTGCCGCTGGACTCCCCCGCCGGAATCTGCAAGGCCTCCGTCTGCGGTACCCCCGAGCCGGGGGGCATCAGCTGCAGTTCCACCTGCACCGCCTGCGGTGCCACCGCATTGAGCACCGCCCGCACCGTGAAAGGCAGCCCCCGACGCACCTCCAGCGGGGCGTGCAGGGCGGTCAGTTCATAACCGTTACGCGGTATCCACAACCACGCCCGCGCCGAACCTGCACCCGCCGCCGTAACCGTGAACTCCACCCGCTCCCGGGGCTCCGCCACGCTATCGTCTACCGCCCGCAGCTGCACTTGCACCGTCGATGCCTCCGCCGTCAGCGATACGCTGGCCGGCTGCAATACCAGGTCTGCGTCGTGTCCAGCAGCCACCTGCAATTGTGCCTGCAGACTGTCTCCCGCCATCAGGTTCAGTGCCTGCACCTGTACCTGCACCGAGCCGCCCTCTGCCACCGTCTGTTGCTGCGGCTGCAAGCGCAGGGCCGGCAGGGCCAGCACCTGCGTCTGCACCGCGGCCGGGTCGCCGTCCAACTGCAGCTGGTCGCCGCTCTCCCCGTTCGGGAAGCGCGCATCCAGCGAGGAAATTACGTACAACCCCGCCTCCTGTGGGGTGAACGAGAGGCTGCCGCTGGATGCTCCCGGCAGAATCTGCAAGGCCTCGGTCTGTGGCGAACCCGCACCGGAGAACGCCAGCTGCACCTGCACCGTCGCCGTGACCGGTGCCACCGCATTGAGCTCCGCCCGCACCGTGAAAGGCACCCCCCGACGCCCCTCCTGCGGGACATGCAGGGCAACCAGTTCATAACCGTGACGCGGTATCATCAACAATGCCGTCGCCGAACTCGCGTCCGCTGCCGCCGCCGTGAGCTCCACACTTTCGCGGGGCTCCGGGATGCCATCCGCCAGGGCTGTCACCCATACTGTCCCGGTCGGTGCGGCCGCCGTCAGCGATATGGTGCTGGAATGCAAAAACAGGTCCGCCCTGTTCTCTTGGGCAACATGAATACCCGCTTCCAGGCTGTCCCCCGTCTGCAGGTGCAGGGCCCGTACCTGCACGGGCGTCATCTCCCCTTCTTGCAACTGCCCCTCTGCCGGCACCAGTTCCAGGGCAAACGGCGGGAGCACCCGCAAAATCGTCACCGGCAGCGGCGTTTCCAGGTCGCTGTCCGGTGCCAGGTTCTGATCCTCCGAACCCAAGAAAAGCAGGCGCACGATCTCGACCTGCCATTCCCCCGCAGCCGGAAGAACCAGGGGCACGGAACCGCGCGCCTGACCCCTCAAAATCCGCAGGTCCGATGTCAGCACCAGCGGCAACTGCGGGTCCAGCAAGCGCAAACGCAAGCCCGCAGCCACCGGCAACGGTACTCGCCCATTGAACAGAAATTCCGCTGTGAACGGCTCATTCACCCGCGGCTCCCGCGGGCTAATCTCCACATCTGACACCGCGTAATCGTTGAATGGAATGATGAAATTGTCGTCGTCAAATATATCGTTCAACCCCCCAAACCGCACCGACCAGGCCCGCAACACCACCGTCTGACTCCGTTCCGGTTCCTCGTCATCCACCACTTCCACGGGAATGATCCGCACCGGCATGCTGTGTGTCAGCACCACCCGGCGCTCAGAGAACCTCACCGCCCCCGAAGGCTCTGCGGAAAATCCGACCTCGCGTCTCTGACCCGCTCGCAGACCAAAAGCCTCCACACGCATCTGCACACTCTCTCCCTCCCGCGCCCAATCCTCCAGCACGTCCAATCGCAACAGGTCTGTTGTTGCTATGTCAAAAGATACCGAGGCAGTTACCGTTGCCGGCACGGTTACATGCCCCGGGTTCAGGGGTGTCCCCCGGGCCGTCACCGTTACCGTCTCCCGCGGCTCCTTCTCGTTGTCCGGCAGCACCCAGAAACCCACGTCGTACTCCGGGAATCTCTCCGTCAGGGTGATCTCTCGCCATCTATTCAAGGCCACATCATAAACTCCCTCCTCATTTTGACTCAGGACCACATCCAGTCCCTCCCCCGGGCGCAAATGCCGGGCGCGCAGCCTCAGGCGGCCGTCCTCGTCACCCTCTGAAAACAATGTGCGGTTCACTGATATTTCCAGGGAAGCTTGCAGTGCTTCGAATGATGCCGGCTGCGTGCGCAGCTCGAGGAACTCCTGGTCGCCCGCCTCGACTTCCAGGAACCGGGCGCCCCCCACTTGCACCCTGTACACTCCCCCTCCCCGCAGTTCAATCCCGGTATGCACCGTGGACGCACCGGCAAGCACCTGCAGCGTTTGCATCGACAAGCCCCCGTCCGGGAGAGTCACTTGCAGTTGCAGTTCCACGTCCCCCGGTATAGCTGCATTGAATGCCACCTCCGCCATCGGCGTCGCCTCGTCCGTATAAAAGCTCGTCACCGGCGTCAGCTGCAGATCAGTAACCACGTAGCCGTGGCGCGGAATCATCAGGCTTGCCGTCACGGGCATCGCCTCTGCTGTAAAAGAGGTCTCCACTACACTCAAACCTATCCGTATCTCTTCCCGCGGTTCGGGGAGATTGTCCTCGAGCGCATCCACCAGGAACGGCCCCTCCGGCGGAAAAAACGGGGACCCCGGCTCCTCACCTTGCAGGGGTATTATGTGATTTTCGGGGAAGATCTCCACATCCCCTGGAGCATCATTGTGCAACCTGATCTTCATGGTGCCGTCGGCAGGCAATTCCTCTACGGTTACCAGGAATATGTATAACTCTCCTTCATGTACCAGGTTTCCCCCGGTGTAACGCAGTCGCAATGTCAACTGCTTGGGGCCGACTTGCAACGGGGCCAGCGGCGGAGCGCGCAACGGCAGAATCCGCTGGTCGCCCGGTGCAGTATGAGTAAATTCCGCAATCCCCGGAGAAATGTCATACGCCCCCGCCTCCTGCAATACAAAACTTGAGCTTCCCCGGCTCTCCCCCCTGGCGATCTTCATGAGCACAGTCGGGGATGTATTCGCCTCATCCCCATTTTCTTCCCGCAATTCCACCTGTACCGTCAGGCTCACCGTGGACGGTGCCGGGGCATTCAACACCGCCTCCAGCTGTACCCGATCACCGGCGGCCGCCGCAGGCGGCGCACGCAGTTCCGTCACTTCATAGCCGTGACGCGGGATCACCAAGGTCGCCGGCCTTGCAAGTAGCATCGCACCCGGTGGAACATCCTGGCTGTTCACCCTCAGTGCAATCTCCTCCCTGGGCTCCGGCAGACCATCCGCCAGCGCGCGCACCGTCACCAGCGCAGTGCTGGCCTCTGCCCGCAGCAGTCTCCAGACCAGGGGCGAGGGCAAGGACGCATCCACCGGCTGACCGCTTTCGATATAAACATCCATGCTCTCCCCGACGGGCAAACCCGTCACGTTTACCGTCAGCGTCGTGCTCTCTCCCTCTGAAAACACCACTCGCCCCGGCAACATCCCCAGCACCACCACACGCAGTTGGGCTGTCGGCCCGGGCGTGTCCTCCAACAGGTTCCGCTGGTCAAGAGACTCAGCCTGCAGAAACTCCGCACGCTCCAGGGAGAACCCGTACAGACCTCCTGTTGGCGTCAGCAGCGATGTCCGTCCGCTGCGTTCATCTTTCGCAATGTCGATCCCCGCTGTCAATGTGAACGCCCCCGGTGCAGACCCGGGCGACTCCAACCCCTCCCCCTGCAGCACCGCCTGTACCACCAGCCGTACTGCCGATGGCACCACGGCATTCAATACCGTCTCCACCTGCACCGTCGCCACACTCAAGGCGGACACCTCCTGCGAGCTCAGCTGCAGTTCCTGCACCGTATAGCCGTTGCGCGGAATGACCAGGGATGCCGTCACCGCCGCCACATCCCCCACGCCCTCCGCCCTGATCAATACCGTTTCACGCGGCTCTGCCCTGTTATCCGCCAATACCTGCAGCGACACGGCACCGCTGGGTTCCGCCGCCGTTAATTCCAGGGTACTCCTTCCCAGGAGCACGTCAAATACGTAGCCCGTCCCCACCCTGAGCCTCACTTCCAGGCTGGTGCCTGGCAGCAGATTGTCTGCGCGCAGTTCCAGGTATGCAGTCTCGCCCTCCCGCACTACCGCCTCCCGCATCTCGGCATGCAATTGCACGCCGATAACACCGGACGGATCGTCCGGTGCCTGTGCCTGTGCAGGAGAAAACGGGAGCGTCCCTCCGAACAGGAAGGCGCAAAATATGAGTGATTTCCATCCCCGTGAGGGCATGCACTGATGACGGCTTGTTGCTTCCATTCTCTGCACCGTGTTTGAAGTCGCCCCTGTTTGGAGGACGCCTGGAAAACAGGGAAAAACAGGGGCGAAAGACACACCCCCGAAATCGCTTTCGCACTGGTAATTAATCTAACATTTCAAGGGTGCTGCGTCAAACTTTTGTGCAGCTTTCTGCTGATTTTCCGTTATGCCACTACAGTCAACTGCCAGCCGTCCCGCTCATCGCCGAAATCCATGTCCCGCCACCTCTCCAACGCCTGTTTGATGCCCGGTCCCGTACCATGCTTTGTTCGTGCCCATAGCAGCGGACACCCCGTATATAAGTCTAGGACTTGGGGAGTGTGACCCCGGTCTGTCCCTGGTACTTGCCCTCGCGCTCCCGGTAGTTGGTCTCGCAGGGATCATCGGATTCAAAGAACAGCACCTGGGCGACTCCCTCGTTGGCGTAGACCCTGGCCGGCAGATTGGTGGTATTGGAAAATTCCAGGGTCACGTGCCCTTCCCAGCCGGGTTCCAGGGGGGTGACATTGACGATGATGCCGCAGCGGGCATAGGTGGATTTCCCGACGCAAAGCGTCAGCACGTTGTCGGGAATCCGGAAATATTCCACGGTGCGCGCCAGCACGAAAGCATTCGGCGGGATGACGCAGTTCGGCCCCGTGACATCGACAAAGCTGCGTTCATCGAAGTTCTTGGGGTCGACCACGGCGGAATGAATATTGGTGAAAACCTTGAACTCGGGAGCACAGCGCACATCGTACCCGTAACTGGAGACGCCGTAAGAAATCACGTGCTCGCCGCTGTCCAGGCGCCGCACCTGGTTTTCGACAAACGGTTCGATCATGCCCTGCTCCCGGGCCATGCGCCGGATCCAGTGATCGGGGCGGATGCTCATGTGGGGTCGCCGCCCTGCGTGGCAGCGGCATCCGTGAGATCAGTGACGCGCAACACGTTTTCCTGCTCGGGTTCGCACAGGGCCAGGCGCGCAGCCAGGCACCTGGCGATGGAGCGAAATTCCTGTGCCGCCCGGCCTTCGGGTTCGGCGACCACCGGCGGTGCGCCGCCGTCGGTCTGCCGGCGAATCACCGGGTCCAGCGGCAGGGAACCCAACAGCGGCAGCTCGCATTCGCGGGCCATCCGTTCGCCGCCGTCCCGGTCAAAGATCGCCTCTTCCTCTCCGCAATGCGGGCAGCGGTAGACGCCCATATTTTCAACCACCCCCAGCACGCTAACCCCGAGTTTGTGAAACATTTCCACGCCCTTGCGCGCATCGGCCAGTGCCACCGGTTGCGGGGTGCTGACAATCACGGCACCCGCCAGCGGTGCCTTTTGCGCCAGTGTCAACTGGATATCACCAGTGCCCGGCGGCAGGTCGACGACCAGGTAATCCAACTCCTTCCACAGGGTCTGCGTAAGCAACTGCTGCAGGGCACTGCTGACCATCGGGCCGCGCCAGACCAGCGGCATTTTCTCGGTCAGCAGGTAGGCGATCGACATGCTCTGCAGGCCGTGCGCTTCGAGCGGTGCCAGGTACTTGGGCGGCCGGGTCTTGGGTCGTTGTCCCGCGGGGATGCCCAGCATCATCTGCTGGCTGGGGCCGTAGATGTCGGCATCCAGCAGGCCGGTGGCGGCACCCTCGGCGGCGAGTGCCAGGGCCAGGTTGACGGCCACGGTGGATTTGCCCACCCCGCCCTTGGCCGAGGCCACGGCCACCAGGTTCTTGACCTCGGGCAGACTGCGCAGTTTGCCCTGGGGACGTGCGGGGCGGACTTTCCATGCCAGTTCCACTTGCACCTGTTCTACGCCCTCCAGTTTCTGCAGCCGTTCGGCCAGCAGGGCGCAGAGTTCCGGCTTGCGCGCATCCGTGGGATACCCGGGGTCCAGGCGCACGCGCAAGTGCCCCCCGGAGAAGTCGTGTTCACACAATGCGTATGGCGGCAGGCCGCAACCGGTGTGCGGGTCCTGCCAGCCGCCCAGGGACTGTTGTAACAATGACTCGAAGGATGCGCCGGACATGGCCGCCAGAACCGGTTCTAATCTTCGGCTATTTTAGCAGTCCCAAAACCGCCGCCGCCCGGCGTCAGTATGCTGATTCGATCCCCGGCCTGCACTTCGATGCGGGATGCGGCCGGCAACTCCTGCTGCTGACCATCGGCCTGCTGCAGCAGGTTGCAACCCGCCGCACCGGGGGCACCACCCTGCAGGCCAAAGGGCCGGGTGCGCCGCCGGTTGCCCAGCAGTGAAACCTGCATCGGGGCGAGAAACAGCAGGCTTCGGTGCATGCCCTCCCCGCCCTTCCAGTGCCCCGCTCCGCCAGACCCCCGGCGCACGGCACAGGCTTCCACCCGCAGGGGCAATGCATCTTCCAGCACTTCCGGGTCGGTGAGCCGGGAATTGGTCATGTGGGTGTGCACGGCCGATGCACCATCGAAACCGGGGCCGGCGCCGGCACCGCCGCCCAGGGTTTCGTAATACTGGTAGCGCGCATCGCCGCAACTGAAATTATTCATTGTTCCCTGGGAGGCGGCCGCCAGCCCCAGGGCACCGAACAGGGCATCGACCACGATCTGGCTGGTCTCCACGTTGCCGGCGACCACGGCGGCGGGAGGACGCGGATTGAGCAGGCTGCCACGGGAAATTTTCAAACGCAGGGGTTCCAGGCAGCCGTCGTTGAGTGGAATCTCTTCCTCGACCAGGGTACGGAAGACGTACAGCACGGCCGCCCGGCACACCGCTGCGGGCGCGTTGAAATTATTGGCCCCCTGCCGGGAACTGCCGCTGAAGTCGAGTTCTGCGCGCTGTGCCCGGCGGTCGATGCGCACCGCCACGGACACCCGGGCACCGTTGTCCATCTCTACGCTGAATTCGCCATCGGACAGTTCGCGCAACACGCGGCGCACCGCCTGGGCAGCACCGCTGCGCAGATGTTTCATGTAGGCCTTCAGCACCCGCAGCCCGCATTCTTCGGCCAGTTGCAGCAGCTGCCGCTCCCCCAGGCGACAGGCTTCCAGTTGCGCCCGCAAGTCGGCGACATTCTGTTCCGGGTTGCGCGCCGGGTACGCCCCCGCACCCAGGCGCGCATACAACTCCGCTTCGGCAAAATTGCCTTCACGCACCAGGCGCAGGCCATCAAACAGCACGCCCTCCTCCTCGATGCTGCTGGAATCCGCCGGCATCGAACCCGGGCTCAGTCCCCCGACATCTGCGTGATGCCCGCGGGTCGCGGTAAAAAACTGCGGCCCCTGTGCAGCGGGTGGAAACACCGGGCTGATCACCGTCAGGTCCGGCAGATGCGTCCCGCCCAGGAACGGGTCATTCAAGACCCAGGCATCTCCCGGGCGCAGGTCGTCCTTGTACTTGCGGATCATCGCCCGCACGGAATCGCCCATCGAACCCAGGTGCACGGGAATATGCGGGGCATTGGCGATCAGCCGCCCCCGGGCATCGAATACCGCGCAGGAAAAATCCGTGCGTTCCCGGATGTTCAGAGAGCGGGCACTGTTCTGCAGGGTGAGGCCCATCTGCTCGGCGATGCTCATGAAACGATGATGGAAAATTTCCAGGCGTGCCGGGTCCGCCCGGCGAATGGAAATCGCACGGGGCGCGGGCATCGCATCCGCCTGGTGCTGCAGGTGCAACACGCCCTGTGCCTGCAACTGCATGTTCCAGCCGGGACGCAACAGCAGGGTCGACAACTCTTCCACCAGCAATGCGGGGCCTTGGATGCTGCGCTGCTCTTCCAGGATGGAGCGGTTCAGCACCGGCACCGGGTGCCAGCTGCCGTCAATAAAAATCTTCAGTTCCGTACCGGGTGCAACTTGCGGTTCGTTCTTCTGCACAAGACGTGAACCATCCGTTGCCGCCGCGTCTTTTTCCGCGCACAGTTCCACGAGCAGGGTGGCGATACGAATTTCGGTTTCCGGACTCAGAAAACTGAAGCGGCGCAGATGAATTTCTTCGAAACGCCGGCGCAATTCCGCGACCCTGTGCTGCAAACTCTCGCTCGTTTCTGGTAGTGCTTCGTGCGCATCCGCCAGTTCCCAGGGAATTTCGATGCCGGCATCCGTGCCGCGGTATTTCAATTGCAGGCGGACTTCCGGCACGGTGGGGCCCAGTTCCCGGTGACGGGCGCGCAATTCTTGTTCAATTTCCCGCAGTAGTTTCCTGGCGCGTTCTTCGACCGCTGTCAGTTCCGGCCCGTCCAGTGCCTGCTCCACGCTGAGTTCGCGGCCGCCCCGCAGCTGCGCCATGCCAATGCCCCAGGCGGAGAGTGCTCCCGCCAGGGGATGGTAGAGAACTTCCCGGATGCCCAGGGCTTCAGCGATGCGGCATACGTACTGACCGGATGCCGAGCCGAAGCTGCACAGTGCGTACTCGCCCGGTTCCAGGCCGCGCTCCACCGTGATGCGCCGCACCGCGCGCACCATTCCGGCCACGGCGACTTCGACGAAATCCTCGGCCAGTTGCTCCGCTCCCAGGGAACGCGCAGCAGCCCATTCGGCGAAAGCCTGGTGCACCGCCTCCCGGTCCAGGGACTGCCGGCCGTCGCTGCCAAAAATCGCGGGGAAATACTCCGGGCGCAAGACGCCCAGCAGCAGTTGCGCATCGCTCAGGCACAGGGGGCCGCCCTGCCGGTAACAGAGCGGACCGGGGTCGGCACCGGCACTGTCGGGACCGACCCGCAGTCTCTCCGGTTCTGCGTGAAGCACCGAGCTGCCACCCGCCGCCACCGTGTGAATGCGCATCATTGGCACGGCAAAATGCACACCGGCGACCCGTGTATCCAGGCTGCGTTCGTAGCTGCCCTCATAGAGAGAGACATCGGTGGAGGTGCCGCCCATGTCAAAGGCGATGCACCGTTCCCAGCCCTCCTGCCGGCACAGTTCCGCCGCTGCCACGACACCGCCGGCGGGACCCGATAACACCGCGTTCCGCCCCGAGAAATCCCGGGCGTCCACCAGCCCGCCACTGGAGTTCATGAACAGCAACTGCCCGGGGGCCAGCGGCGCATCAAAACAACGTTCAATGCTTTCGCGCCAGCCCTGCAGCACGGGCGTCAGGTAGGCATCGGCCACCGTGGTGTCCCCGCGGCGCACCAGGCGGATCAGTGCCGCGTTCCGATGACTGGCAAAGACCTGTTCGAAACCGACTTCGCGGGCGATTTCCGCAAGGCGCTGCTCATGGGCCGGGTAGCGAAAACCGTGCATCAGGACGATGGCCAGGGCCTCGATGCCCGCCCCGCGCAAATCCTGCAATTTCTGCCGCGCATCCTCCTCGTCCAGGGCTTCGACCCGTTCCCCGTCTGCCGCCACCCGCTCGCAGATTTCCACCACCTGACGATACAGGGGCTCCGGGCGCCGGATATCACGGCGAAACAATTCCGGGCGGCGTTGGTCACCGATCCACAATGCATCGGCAAAGCCCCGCGTGATCGCCAGTCCCACGGCCGCTCCCCGGTGCTGCAGCAAGGCATTGGTGGCCACGGTGGTGCCGATACGCAGCGCGGCAATCTGCCCTGACGGCAGGGAAGCTTGCGGTGGCAAGCCCAGGAAATCACGGATGCCATGCGTGACCGCATCGGGGTAGGCGCGCGGATTGTGCGAGAGGAACTTGCGCGCCTCCAGGACGCCGTCCGGGCGCCGGGCGACCACGTCCGTGAAGGTGCCGCCGCGGTCAATCCAGAAAGACCAGCCGCTCATGCCGCTGCCCGCACCAGGAGCTGCCATTCATGCTGTAGCCCGCAGAAAGACTCGCCCCTCATGCCGCCCCCGTGTGCCAAAACAGCCTGGAAGTGGTTGTAATATACAATTTCTTTTATGGGTTCCCCGCCGTCATCACTTGTATGAAGTCTGATTATCACGGCTTGACGGTCTCCATCTCACAGGTCCAGACCCTGGGCCTGGAAGAAGCGGTGCTGTTGCATTGCCTGACGGAATGCAGCGCGCGCCATCCCGCCCTTCCCGGCGCACAAGCCGCTCACTGGTACACCATGTTGCAGCGGGATATTGTACGCGCACTGCCATTCTGGAACGCCGAACAGACTTGGGACATTGCCCTGCGCCTGTGCCGGAAAGGCGTCATCGAGTGCCAGCGCACGGCACCGGGGGAAGACTGGCGATTCTGTTTTCCCCGCGGTCTGCCGGCGGCTCCACCGGTGTCCGGGCGCCAACCCATTGCCGCCGACTGGCAGCCCGCTCCCGAGACCCTGGCCGAACTGCAGAAAAACCATGGCATCGATGCAGAATTTGCCCGGGCGGAAGTCGAGGTTTTCAGAATCTACCAACGAGAACGCGGGGAAGCCGCCTATTCCTGGAATAACCGCTTTCGCGACTGGGTGCTTCGCAGCTGGCGGGAACGAAGCCGGCAACAGCACGGAGCGATGCACGGCACCTGGCGGCCCGGGCAATACGCACTGCAGGCATTGGAGACGCTGGGCATTCCCGCGGAATTCATCGAGGAGGCGATCCCGGAATTTATATGTTATTGGATGGAAAAAGATGATATTGCAGGTACTTGGGATAGTAAGTTTATAAATCACATTAAGAAACAATGGCGGCGTTACCGGGCGGAGTTGCAATGCGGACGGGAACCCTCTCCGATGCCGGCGGATTGGCACCCCTCCCCGGAATTGCATCACATGCTGCAAATGGCCAGGATTCCGCCCGGTTTCGCCGAGGAGCACCGGGAGGAGTTTATTTTTTACTGGCGGGAACGCGGGGTGGCGATGCCGGCCTGGAATGCCCTGTTTTTCCGGCACCTCAAGAAGCTGTGGGCACAGCGGCACGGCCTGCCAAGCGGGCGGGGCCCGCAGAGCTGGGCGGACTTTGTCAACGCCCACACCGACACCCGCTGGCGCGATGTCCGCTGAAGTGACGCCGCCGGTGCGGCAGTCTGCGGAGGCGGGTGACGTGCAGGACGCCATCGATCGCATCTTCGCCGAGTACGCCCTGCTTTTTGCCGCACAATTCCGCAATGCCTTCCCCTCCGAGGGACACCTGCAGGCTGCCAAGCGACTCTGGCACGGGTTTTTCGCGCAATACGATGCCCGTATCCTGCTGCAGGCGGCCCGGGAGGCGGCGCGCCAGACACAGTACCTGCCGACCGTCCATGAAGTGGAGCTGCAATGTAGTCGGCAGGCGGGGATACCGGAACTGGAGCGCGCCTGGCAGGAAGCCTGCGATGCCGTGCCGCCGCTGGAACTCTGCCAATGGTCACACCCGGCGGTCTACCATGCCGCCCGGCTCTCCAGCCGGGCATTGCAGGAGGAACGGCGGGGCACTGCCCTGCCGGTTTTCCGCGATCATTATGAGCGGCTGTGCAAGCGCGTATTGCAGGGGACCGTCTTAGGGCTGCCCAGGGTTCTTCCCGAACCGGAACAGGAGGTACTGTCACGGGACCAGGCCAGCAAACGGCTGGCCGACATTCGCAAAAAACTGGGACTGTAACCAGTTGCCATCCGCCCGCACCGGGAGCGGACGCTCACTGGTGGGCCTTGCTGGACTCGAACCAGCGACCGATCGATTATGAGTCGAGTGCTCTAACCAACTGAGCTAAAGGCCCGCCCCGTGAACCCGGACCAGGGGAAAGCGACGGCAAAAACATTTGCCCCGGCACCGCCCGCAAAAGCGTCCGCTCAGGCCTCCGCGTCACCAGGGAAATCGTCTTTTTTCGCCCCTTCCCGCAGTGAATCGATGTAGCCGGCCAGGCGCTGCCGACTGGAGGGATGACGCAGCAGGCGCAGGGCCTTGGCTTCGATCTGGCGAATGCGCTCGCGCGTCACTTCAAACTGCTTGCCGACCTCTTCCAGCGTGTTGTCGGTATTCATATCGATGCCGAAACGCATGCGCAGAACCTTCTGCTCCCTGGCCGTCAATTCCTCCAGGAGTTGGTGCACGGTCTGTTGCAGGTTTTCGTTCACGGTGCGTTCGTCAGGGGATTCGACATCCCCATCGCTGATCAGGTCCCCCAGGCGCGTATCGTCTTCTTCGCCCAGCGGCGAATCCATGGACAGCGGTTCCTTGGCGGTGCGCATCACCTTGCGCACCTTGTCTTCCGGCATCTCCATGAGATCACTGAGCTCGCGCACGGTCGGTTCGCGTCCCTCGCGCTGTTCGATCTGACGGGAAATGCGGTTGAGCTTGTTAATGGTTTCAATCATGTGCACCGGGATGCGGATGGTGCGCGCCTGGTCTGCGATCGAGCGCGTGATCGCCTGGCGAATCCACCACGTGGCATACGTGGAAAACTTGTAACCGCGACGGTATTCAAACTTGTCCACCGCCTTCATCAGGCCGATATTGCCTTCCTGGATGAGATCCAGGAATTGCAGTCCCCGGCTCAGGTATTTCTTGGCGATGGAAATCACCAAGCGCAGGTTCGCCTCGATCATGTCCTTCTTGGCACGGTTGGTGCGCGCCTCCCCCAGGACAAACTGCCGGCGGATATTCTTGATCTCGGTGATGCCGATGCCGATATCGTTGACCACGGACTGCAGGCGTTTCTGTTCGAGGCGGATTGTCTCTCGGGCATTGCGCAACCTGGGAGCCCAGGGTTGTTTGCGGCGGCTGAGCCGGCCCACCCATTGCATGTCCAGCTCGTTCCCTTCAAAGTACTTGAAAAAATCCTCGCGCTTCATGCGGCACTGCTGCACGCAAATTTCCATGATTTTTTGTTCGTGCCCGCGGATGTGACGGGTCTTCACCTTCAGGTCCATGCTCAGTTCATCCAGCACCTGCGGGTTCAGTTTCATGACCTTGAATACCGTGGTGAGTCTTTCCAGTGCCCGCTGTCCCTGCTCGCTTTCCCGGCCGTATCTTTTGAGCGCGCGCATCGTGCGGCGATGCTGGACCCGCAGTTTTTCCATGGTCTCCAAGCCTTCCTGGATCGGCATCACGCCGATCACTTCTTCTTCTTCGATGGGCGACGTTTTCTTGTTTTTCGCAGTGGCATTTTTTGATTTTTCGGCGGCCCTGCTCTCCCGGACGTCGGGGGCCTCTTCGTAGCTGGGCTCCAGGTACCCGACCAGCAGGGATTTCAGATGCTGCTTCTTCGACTCCACCTGCTGGTAGCGTTGCAACACGGCTTCCACCATGCCCGGGAACACGGACAGTGCCGACATCACTTCCATCAGGCCCTCCTCGATGCGCTTGGCGATGGCGATCTCGCCCTTGCGCGTCAACAGGTTGACCCGCCCCATTTCACGCATGTACATGCGCACCGGGTCCTGGGCGCGCCCCGCCTCGTCCCCGCTGTCGATCAGCGCCTGCGCGACCTCGTCGATATCCTCCTCTTCATCCTCGCCCTTCATGTCCCGCAACAGCATCGATTCGCCGTCGGGGATCTCGTTGTAGATCGGGATCTCCATTTCGTTGATCAGGTGGATGACGTCTTCGACCTGGTCCGGGTCCGTGGCCCCTTCCGGCAGGCAATCATTGATCTCGGAATACGTGAGGTACCCCTGCTCGCGGCCTTTCTCGATCAGGTCCTTGATAGAGTTTGAACGCGCTTCTTCGTTATCCATGTATGAATACCCCACCCCGGTTTAAAAAAAGGTTGGCAATTATTGATAATTGGCGCGATTCTGTCAAATTCAAGTATTTTCCAGCAGGAAAGTCACCGGCCCCTCGTTGCTGAGATGCACGTGCATGGCGGCACCGAAACGACCGCTGGCAACCGCTGCCCCGGCCTCCTGCAGTACCTGAACAAAAAGCGCAAACAGGGGCTCGGCCTCTTGCGGCGGGGCGCAGGTCTGGAAACCGGGCCGGTTGCCCTGCCCCGTGTTGGCACCCAGCGTGAACTGCGGCACGACGAGCAATGCGCCACCGGTCTCCAGCACGCTGCGATTCATGCGTCCCCGCTCGTCGGCGAACAAGCGGAAATCCAGCACTTTTCGGGCCATCCGGCGCACGCTTTGCGGCTGGTCTTCCCGCAGCAGCGCGGCGAAGACCAGCACGCCCGCATCGATGGCACCCAGCGTCTCGCCGCCGGTTTCCACCCGGGCCCCGGAGACCCGTTGCAGCAGCACCCGCATCAGTTCGGGATCGCGCGCGCGATCTCTCCCCGGTGCAGGCGTTCAAAATAACTCCGGGCTTCCCGGCGCACTTCACCGCACAAGAGGAACAGGCCGATAAAATTCGGCAGCGACATGCACAGGATCATCATGTCGGAAAAGTCCAGCACCGAACCCAGGCTGACCGAGGAGCCGATGACAATGCAGCACAGGAACAGGAACTTGTACGACAGTTCCACGGCCGGGGAGCCGCCGTAACGCCCGAACAGAAAGTTCCAGGACTGCAGGCCGTGATAGGACCAGGTCAGCGCCGTGGAAAAGGCGAAACTGAACACGATCACCAACAGCACCCACTGGAACCAGGGCAGCACCGAACTGAAGGCGGCATTGGTCAGGGCGACGCCCGACAGCTCCTGCGGGTCCGTGGCGTAGCCGGTGAAAATCAGGATCAGGGCCGTCATGGTGCAGACCACCACGGTGTCGATAAAAGGCTCCAACAGGGCGACGGCACCCTCGGATGCCGGTTCATTGGTGCGCACCGCCGAATGCACGATCGCCGAAGAACCCAGCCCCGCCTCGTTGGAAAAGACGGCCCGTTGGAAACCGATGATCAGCACGCCGACAAAACCGCCCTTGATGCTTTCCGGGCGGAAGGCGCCCTCTACGATCATCCACAATGCCGGCCCGAGATTATGGATATTGGCACCGATGATCACCAGTGCCGCCAGCACGTAGACCCCGCACATGAAAGGCACCACCCGTTGCGTGACCTCGGCGATGGAACGCAGCCCGCCGATAATCACGATGCCGACGGGAAGCGCAAACGCCAGGCCGAAGAAAAAACCCTTGCCCTCCAGGAAAGCAAATTTCTCCAGGCTCAGGGCGTAGGTCTGGTTTGCCTGGAACATGTTGCCGCCACCCAGGGAACCGCCGACGCACATCAGGGCAAAGAACAGGGCCAGCAGCTTGCCGGTGCGACCGAACCCCCGCTGCTGCAGGGATTTTTGCAGGTAATGCATGGGCCCGCCGAACACCTTGCCGCGGGCGTCGAGCTCGCGGTACTTGACCCCCAGCGTACACTCCACGAACTTGGTGGACATGCCCAGGAAGCCGGCCACGATCATCCAGAAAGTCGCCCCGGGACCGCCCAGGGTGATGGCCACCGCCACGCCGGCGATGTTGCCCAGGCCCACGGTGCCTGCCAGGGCTGCCGACAGGGCCTGGAAGCGCGTCAGTTGCCCGTCGACGAAAGGGTTGTAAAAACGTCCGATGGTCAGTTCCACGCCATGGCGGAAAGCGCGCAGGTTGATAAAACGCAGGTACAGGGTGAAATACAAGGCACCGCCGGCGAGCCACAACACCACGAACGGCACCCGGAAGCCCAGCTCCAGGTTCAGGCCGTATTCGCCGAACGGGTCCCAGAACAGGAATTTCTCCAGGGTCCCCACCAGGGGCGCAAACAACTGGTCAATATACGCATCCAGGGAGAAACCGGATGCGGGGGCAGCGTCGGGTTCCGCCCGGGCGTTCCGGGCGACGGTCGGCAGCAGTGCTGCCAACAGCAGCAGTCCGGGAATTTTTTTCAGCATCGGGCGGGCGGACATCTTCAGCGCGGTGCGGGACGGTACACCTTGACGTTGGTGTGCCCCCGGGAGCGCAACTGTGCGGCGTGGATGCGGCTCACGATGCCCCGGTCGCAGTAAAGCAGGTACAAGGTATCTTCGGACAGGTCCGCAAAGCGCGCAGACAATTCATAAAAGGGGATCTCCAGTACCGGCACGCGCTTGCCGATGCGCAGGGGATGCTGGTCGGTCTCCGCCGGGTGGCGCACGTCAATGATCGTGCTGCCGGCCAGCGGGGCACTCAAGATCTCGGCCTCCTCCTCCCGGGCCTCCTGCACCGCCCGTTCGGCGTGCAATTCACGCAGGGAATCCAGTGCCAGGCAGCGGCGTCGGCGCAGGGCATCGGCAAAAATTTCCGCATCACAGCGCGCCTCCTGGGCCAGCACCTGCTCCTCGCGCGAACGGGTCCTGGGCCGGATGGAGAGCACCCCGCAATGTTCCGGGACCCGGGCACACAAGGCCTCCACGCCCAGCTGCCGGCAGACCCGGATGATCTCCTCCTTGTTCACGGTCGCCAGCGGACGCAGCACCAGGCGTTCGGTCGCCCGGTCACACACCTCGAGATTGCCCAGGGTCTGGGAGGAAACCTGCGAGACGCTGTCGCCGGTCAGCAGTGTTCCGATCTGCATCTCCCCGGCGACCTGGCCCGCAGCACGCAACATGGCGCGCTTGAGCACCAGGCCCATGTACGGGGCGGCGACCTGGCGCAGGATCTCGGCGACCACCTCCTCAAAAGGCACGACAATAAATTGCAGCGGGGCGGGGGCGACCAGGCGCTCCCACAGCAGCAGTGCGATTTCCTGCACCGCGGTCTCATGTGCGCTGCCGCCCAGGCGGAAAAAACAGAAATGCACCGGCATCCCCCTCTTGAGGGCAAAGTAACTCGCCACGGTCGAGTCAAAGCCCCCCGATGCCAGGGACAGCACCGGGTCCAGCGTCCCCAGGGGAAAACCGCACAGACCGGGCCAGGACTCGCGCACCACGAACAGGCGGCGACCGTCGATTTCCAGGTGCACCGTCCGCTCGGGCTGCTCCAGTTGCACCCGGGCACCCGGGCTGGCCCGCAACAGCCCTTCCCCGACATGGCGTTCGACGTCGCCGGAACGGAAAGAATGCGTGCCCCGACGCCGGCAGCGCACCGCGAAACTGCGCCCGTCAAGTTGCCCGGAAAATACCGCCAGTGTTTTTTCCAGGATGTCTTCCATCCCGCCCAGGGTGTATTCCTCCACCTCGGCAAACCGGGCGATGCCCGGGGTGTGCAGCAGGATTTCCACCAGGGCGTCCCGCCGCTGGCCGCCGGCATCCGCCCGCAACGTCAGCTTGTCCCAGCGTCGCTGCATGGCGAAGGGGAAACCCAGCGGCCGGAGACGGCGCTCCAGGTTGTGCTGCAACTGGCGCATCATGCGCGAGCGCACCGGCTTGCTCTTCAAGCTCAGTTCGGAAAAATAACGAATGATGTATTGCATCGAAACCATTGACTCGCCAGGTGCCCGGGGCGAGCCGGGTCGCATAGACCAGTATGCATTATAATTATGCGGTTTTGCACCCCGCAGAGGACCTGAGCCATGTCCAAACAAACTCTTGCACTGATCAAAGAAAATAACGCCCACTGGGTGGATTTGCGCTTTACCGACACCCGCGGCAAAGAGCAGCATGTCAGTATACCGGCTGCCATCGTCGACGCCGACTTTTTTCAAAAAGGCAAGATGTTTGACGGCTCCTCCATCGCCGGCTGGAAAGGCATCAACGAATCCGACATGATCCTGATGCCCGATGATGAGAGTGCGGTGCTGGACCCTTTTACCGATCAACCGACCGTCAACCTGCGCTGCAACATCATCGAGCCCGCCAGCGGCCAGGCGTATAGCCGCTGCCCGCGCTCCCTGGCACTGCGCGCAGAAGAATATCTCAAGAGCACCGGGGTCGGCGACTGCGCGTACTTCGGCCCGGAGGCGGAATTTTTCATCTTCGATTCAGTGCGTTGGGGGGTGGAAATGCAAGGTGCTTTCTATGCCATTGAATCCGAGGAAGGCGCCTGGACTTCGGCCGAGAAGCTGGAGGAAGGCAACATGGGGCATCGCCCGGGCGTCAAGGGCGGTTATTTCCCCGTGCCGCCTGTCGATTCCATGAGCGAACTGCGCGCCGCCATCTGCGATTCGATGAAACAGATGGGACTGGTTATCGAGGTGCATCACCACGAAGTTGGAACCGCCGGCCAAGGGGAAATCGGCGCCCGCTTCAACACGCTGGTGCGCAAGGCCGACGAGCTGCAGATCTACAAGTACTGCGTGCACAACACCGCGCATGCCTACGGACAGACTGCCACCTTCATGCCCAAGCCGCTGGTCAACGATAACGGCAACGGCATGCACTGTCACCAGTCGATCGCCAAGGAGGGACAAAACGTGTTCGCCGGCAACGAGTACAACGGGCTTTCTGAGGCCGCCCTGCATTACATCGGCGGCATCATCAAGCACGCCCGGGCACTCAATGCCTTCACCAACTCCACCACCAATTCCTACAAGCGCCTGGTGCCGGGTTTCGAGGCCCCGGTGTTGCTCGCCTATTCCGCGCGCAACCGCTCCGCCGCCATTCGCGTGCCGTACGAACCCGCTCCCCAGGGCAAGCGCCTGGAAGTGCGGTTCCCGGATTCCAGCGGCAACCCGTACCTGATGTTCGCCGCCATGCTCATGGCCGGCCTGGACGGTATCCGCAAGAAAATCCACCCCGGCGACCCGACCGAAAAAGATCTCTACGACCTGCCGCCCGAGGAGGCCACCAACATACCGACCGTGGCGGCCAGCCTGGAACAGGCGATCGACGCCCTGGAAGCCGATCGCGAATTCCTCCTGGAGGGCGATGTGTTCAGCGAGGATTTGCTCGAGGGATACATCGAGTTGAAGCGCGAAGAAATTGCGCGTCTCAACATGACGACCCACCCGGTCGAATTCGACATGTACTACAGCGTCTGAAGAAACGCCCGGGAGAAGGAATTCCCGTCATGCGCAACAACCGGGCCGAAGCGGCTTGCGCCCCGCCCCGGTACCCGGACAGGCCCGGGAGACTGCCCTGGGCCTGGGGCCTGTTGCTGCTCTTCTTCCCCGCTGCCATCGCCGAGCCGGTGCAGCGTTACCGGGATCCTGCCGGCGTCACACACTACTCTGACCGGCCGCTGAACCGTCCTCCCGGGGCCGTCCTGCAGGGCCCCTGTCCGGCCGACTACCGGCTGCAGATCACCGCGCCGCAAAACGAGACGGCACGCATCAGTCCCGCCGGACAACTGAAGATCCGCTATCGTCTGCAACCGGGGCTGTGCACCACACATCGTCTGCAAATCCTCGTCGATGGCAGCCAGGCGGGACATTCCGCCGCCGCCCGCAGGCGAACTGCTGCTTGAAAACCTGGGGCCCGGGGCGCACGATCTGCGGCTGCAGGTACTGGATGCGCGCGGCAAGACCTTGGCCCAAGGCGCAGCGCACCGGGTGTATTTGCTGTAATTCCCGGACTGCGCTATATAACGGGAGAACTGCCGAA
Source organism: Gammaproteobacteria bacterium (assembly GCA_965215045.1). GTDB lineage: Bacteria > Pseudomonadota > Gammaproteobacteria > JABABF01 > JABABF01. The sequence goes on from OZ244031.1 coordinate 50,767, forward strand.
CCGCACCGGGGAGACCGGCCATGAAAGCATCCGACCTGATGGTCCAGTGCCTGGAGGAAGAAGGCGTGGAATACATCTTCGGCGTTCCCGGGGAGGAAAACGCGGACTTCATGCTCTCCCTGGAGCGATCCAAGAAGATCCGTTTCATTCTCACCCGTCATGAGCAGGGTGCCGCGTTCATGGCCGAAGTCTGCGGCCGCCTGACCGGAACCCCGGCGGCCTGCCTGGGTACCCTGGGCCCGGGTGCCACCAACCTGATTACCGGCGTCGCAGACTCCAACATGGACCGCGCGCCGATGCTGGTGCTGACCGGCCAGGGTTCGGTGCGCCGCCTGCACAAGGAGTCTCACCAGATCATGGACGTGGTGCAGATGTTCAGCCCGGTGACCAAGTGGGCCGCCCAGGTGCTGCACCCCGACAATCTCCCGGAGATCATTCGCAAGGCAGTGCGCCTGGCGCGCAGTGAAAAACCCGGTGCCGTGCACATCGAACTCCCCGAGGACGTCGCCGCAATGGAGACTTCCGTCCACCCCCTGCCGCCCTATCGTTTCCGCCGCCCGGGACCGCCGCCGGAACTCGTGGAGGAAGCCGTGGAGCTGATCGCCCGCGCCAAGCGCCCGATCATCCTGGCCGGCAACGGTTGCATCCGCACCCGGGCCAGCGAACAGCTGCGACACTTTTGTGAACAGACCGGGATCGGTGCCGTCTGCACCTTCATGGCCAAGGGCTGCGTTGACATGGACGCGGAATATTGTCTCTACACCATCGGCCTGGGTGCCCGGGACCGGGTCGCCTGCGCAATCGAAGCCGCCGACCTGGTCATTTCCCTGGGCTTCGACATCGTCGAATATCACCCGCAACTCTGGAATCCCGGGGCCGACAAGAAAATCCTGCACGCGGACTTTCTGCCCGCCGAGGTCGATGCGCATTACCACCCGGAGACCGAACTGGTCGGCGACCTGGCCGACATGCTGCGCATGATGAATGAAAAGGTGCAGGCCCGGGGCGGCATGCGCTTCGAGCTGCCGCAACAGGCGGAACTGCGCCAGCAGATGGCGGCGGATTTTGCCGAGCACGCAGAAGACGACACCCAGGGATTGATCCGTCCGCAAAAAGTGTTGTGGGATGTGCGCCGGGTCCTGGCCCCCCGGGACATCCTGCTCTCCGATGTCGGTGCCCACAAGATGTGGATTGCGCGTCATTACCAGTGTCACGAACCCAACACCTGCCTGATCCCCAACGGTTTCTGCTCGATGGGCTTTGCCCTGCCCGGGGCGATCGCCGCCTGCCTCGTGCACCCCGAACGCCGGATTCTCGCGATCTCCGGGGATGCGGGCTTTCTCATGAACGTCCAGGAGATGGAGACCGCCCGGCGCCTGGACAGCAACTTTACGGCCATGGTCTGGGAGGACAATGCCTACGGACTGATCGCCTGGAAGCAGGAGATGGAATTCGGCCGGCACACCGATCTCTCCTTCGGCAACCCCGACTGGCTGCAGTTGGCGGCGTCCTTTGGCTGGGAGGCCTGGCGGGTGGAAAACAGCCGACAGCTCGGCGACGTCCTGGAGCAATCCTTTGCAGTCCCGGGGCCTGCCCTGGTCGTTGTGCCGATCGACTACCGGGAAAACATGCGACTCAGCCAGCGCCTGGGCGAAATCGTCTGCCCCATATAGCGGCTACAAACCCGCCGCCGGACGGCAAATGTTCCCCACCGGGGTGCCGTGCTAAGATTTAGGCACTGGCTAATTACCACACCATGAGAGAGAGGGGATGGGGGCGAACCGCATTATCAACGCGGATTGTATTAAAGCCACGGCGCGCTTGCCCGCTAATTCCATCGACCTGGTGATGTTTTCCCCGCCCTATGATGGCATCAGGGATTACAAGAAAGGATGGATATTCGACTTCCCCGCCCTCGGCAAGAATCTTTACCGACTCGTCAAAGACGGCGGCGTGTGTGCCGTGGTCATCAATGATGGCACGCAGGATTTCGCCAAGTCCCTGACCAGTTTCCGCCTGGTGCTGAACTGGTGCGATACGGCGGGATGGCGCTTGTTTGAAACCTGCATCTACCAAAGAGATGGCAACCCGGGTGCCTGGTGGAAGAGACGGTTTCGGGTTGACCATGAATATATTTTCCTGTTCCTGAAAGGCAAAAAGCCCAAGACTTTTGACAAGGAGCCCCTGATGGTGCCCAGCAAACACGCCGGCAGGATTTACTCGGGTACCGACCGGCTCACCAGCGGCAAGTTCAAAAAAATTGATCCCAAGCCGGTCAAGCGCATGAAATGCCGGGGCACCGTCTGGAAATATCCCACCAGCAACACGGAGGGAAATCGCACCAAGCTGCAACACCCGGCCACCTACCCGGACTCACTGGCACAGGACATCATCCGATGCTTTTCCGAACCGGGAGACACGGTGTTGGACCCGATGTGCGGCAGCGGCACCACCTGCGTCATGGCCATGAAAATGAAAAGACAATACATAGGGATTGACATCAACGAAGAATACTGTCAAATCGCCCGCAAAAGACTGCGGCAGGAAGCACCCTCTGCGGAACTTTTACTCGTACAAAGCGGGCAGTGAAAAGCCTGGATGACGATACAAAGAGAATTCTCGGCACACTGGAGGGGCTGCTGACTGCCCTAAAATCCGCATTGCCGGGAGCGGTAAAACATTGACCGCTGTGTGCACTTGGGGTATGGTGAGAGAACAATCAACTCACCGGGAGTTGCGCCATGATGGACCAGTTTCAATCCAGTTTCCTCTACCTGGTGCTGGAGTTGTCCACCAGTCTCTTCCTGCTGGCGGTCGGCATCTTTATCCTGGCACTGGCATGGATGTATTTCCGGGACATCACCCAGACCCGGCAGGCGATCCGGCGCAATTACCCGATCATCGGGCGCTTCCGTTATCTTTTTGAACACATGGGCGAATTCTTTCGCCAGTATTTCTTCGCCATGGACCGGGAAGAACTGCCTTTCAACCGCGCCCAGCGCAACTGGGCCTACCGGGCCGCCAAGGATGTCGACACCACCGTGGCGTTCGGCAGCACGCGCAGCCTGGCACCGGAGGGCGAGGTGGTATTCCTGAACTGCCTGTTCCCGACCCTGATGAAAGATGCCGTGGAACCCAGCATCCTGACCATTGGCGCAGACAGTGCCCGCACCCCCTATTCCACCAATTCCCTGTTCAACATCTCCGGCATGAGTTACGGGGCCATCTCCACGCCGGCGGTGAAGGCCCTGTCCAACGGCGCAAAAGAGGCGGGCATCTGGATGAACACCGGCGAAGGCGGTCTCTCGCCCTACCACCTGGAGGGCGCGTGCGACATCGTGTTCCAGATCGGTACCGCCAAGTACGGGGTGCGCGATGAGCACGGCAAGATGAACGAGGAGCGATTGCGCGCGGTCGCCGCCCACGAAACCGTGCGCATGTTCGAGATCAAGCTGAGCCAGGGTGCCAAACCCGGCAAGGGCGGTATTCTGCCGGGGGGCAAGGTCACCCCGGAGATTGCCGATATTCGCGGCATTCCTGCGGGCAAGGACTCGATCAGCCCCAACGGGCATCCCGAAGTGCGCAGCGTGGCGGACCTGCTGACGATGATCAACCAGGTGCGGGATGTGACCGGCAAACCCACGGGTTTCAAAGCGGTGATCGGCAGCTACGAATGGCTGGACCAGCTGTTTGAACAGGTGCATCGCCAGGGCATCGAGAGCGCCCCGGATTTCATTACCATCGACAGTGCCGATGGCGGCACCGGTGCCGCTCCCCAGAGCCTGATGGACTACGTCGGGCTGCCGCTCAGGCGCAGCTTGCCACTGGTGATCGACAAGCTCGATGAATACGGGCTGCGCCAGCGGATCAAGGTGGTCTGCTCCGGCAAGCTGATCAACCCCGACGGCGTCGCCTGGGCGCTGTGCATGGGTGCCAATTTCGTGAGCTCGGCGCGGGGTTTCATGTTCGCCCTGGGCTGTATCCAGGCCTTGCAATGCAATCGCAATACCTGCCCGACCGGGATCACCACGCACAATCTGCGCCTGCAAAAAGGCCTGAACCCGGGGCACAAGGCCCGGCGCGTGGCCAACTACGCGCGCAACATGGCCCACGAGGTCGGCATCATCGCCCATTCCTGCGGCGTGCCCGAACCTCGCCTGCTCCAGCGCAAGCATGCGCACATCATCATGCCGGACGGCAAGTCGACGGCACTGGACGAACTGTTCCCGCCGGTCGACACGCGCGCGGAATATCGCCAGGCTTCCTGAGGCGAGTCCCCGGGGAGAGCAGCGATGCCCAAGGCACTGAGCACAAGTGCCGTCCGCCGATGAGCGTCGTCGAGGTCATCTTTATTTTCCTGCTGCTGGGCGGCAGCAGCCTGCTGGGGGCCCTGCTCGCCGCCCGCCTGCGTTTCTTTCCCCTGTCGGTATGGTTTATCGTCGGCGGCGTCGTGTTCGCCGTGGTGGTGGAAAGCTTCAACCTGGAGACCGGCATCCGGGCGCACAATTTTGAACAGCTGGTGTTCTTCGTACTGTTGCCGGTACTGATCTTTGAGGCGGCCTACACCCTGCCGCAAAGAATACTGTTGCACTTCTTTCCACTGGTGCTGCTGATGGCGACCTTCGGCCTGCTTCTGTCGATGCTGATCAGCGGCACCGGCATCTGGCTGGGCATCAACCACCCGTCCTTTCCGCTCAGCGTCGCCCTGCTCGCCGGTGCACTGCTGGCGGCCACCGACCCGGTGGCGGTGGTCAACCAGATCAAGGAGCTCTCCGCCCCTGACAACCTGGGTGTGCTGATAGAAGGTGAGAGCCTGTTCAACGATGCCACGGCGATCGTGGTGTTCAGCATTCTGCTGATGCTGGTGCAAAACGGCGACATGGCGCATCTTTCGGCGGGTGCCGCACTGCTGCGTTTCCTGGTGGTGTTCTTCGGCGGCCTGCTGCTGGGCGTGGTCTTCGGCTTCGGCATTCGCCTGGTGGAACTCGCAGTGCGCGATGCCGCACCTCCCGCCTACATCAGCCTGCTCGCCGCGTACGGCAGCTTCTACGTGGCCGAGCACCTGTTGCATGTCTCGGGGGTGATGGCGGTGCTGGGTACCGCGCTCTGCATTTCCTACCTGCACGGGCATATCGCCCATTCCCCGAAACGGGAGCAGAAACTGGCTTTCTCCGGCGTACTGCACTACCCCTTCACGGCAGCGGTCTTTGTACTCATGGGCCTGGTCATCACCGTGGAGATGTTCAGCCAGCGCTGGCTCGCCATCCTGATCGCCATTCCCGCGGTGCTGCTGGGACGCATTGCCGCCGTGTATTGCAGCACCTGGCTGGCGCAGTGGATCTTCAAAACGCACATCGAACCCGCCTACCGCCCGGTCATGGTCTGGGGCGGTCTGCGCGGCGTGGTGACCATCGCCCTGGCCCTGTCCCTGCCCGCAGACATGGAGCATCGCTTCACCATCCAGGCGATCGCCTTCGGCGTTGTGCTGTTCACCCTGTTGCTACAGGCGCCGACCACTCCCTGGTTGTTGCGCCGGCTGAAGATTGTCGTCTGAAAACTCCCGCGCAAACACGGCGGCCAGGTGGGCCAGCAGCTCCTGTGCCGGGACGTAGCCGACCAGGCGGGCAGCGGCCAATTCCCGGCCCCGACGATCAAAGAACAGCAGTGCCGGGGGGCCGAACAGGGAAAATTCCCGCAGCAGCGCCCGGTGCTCCGGCGAGTTCTGACTGAGGTCGGCACGCAGCAGCAGGAACTCTCCCAGCGCATCCTGCACTTCCCTTTGGGAGAATACCCGGTGTTCCATCTCCAGGCAGCTGATGCACCAATCGGCATAGACCTCCAGCATGGCACCGCGCTTGTCCGCGGGTATTCCCCGCAAGTGCTCCCGCAATGCGCCCCGGTCTTCCACCCCGGCGAACAGGGCCGGTGCCGCTTCCCCGGCGGCACCCAGGCCGCGCAGGGGATGTAACAGACTGCCGCCGCCGACCGCCGCCCCCTGCAGCAGCATCACGCCCCAGAACAACAGGCCCAGTGCCGCTGCACGCCAAGCCCAATGTGACAGTGCGCGCCACAACCAGACCCCGGCGGCAAAGAACAGCAGCCCGAACAACAGCAGCGGCAGCGGTGGGGGCAACACCCGGCCCAGCAGCCAGACGCCCATGCCCAGCAGCAGGAAGCCCAGCCCCTGGCGCAGGGTTTCCATCCACACGCCGCTGGACGGCAGGAAACGTCCCGCCGCCGTGCCGAACAACAACAGCGGTGCACCCAGACCCAGACCCAGCAGAAACAGGGCACTACCGCCCACCCACACATCGCCAGTGGCACCGATATACAACAGGGCACCGACCAGGGGCGGGCTGACACAGGGGCTCAATACCAGGGCACCGATGAGGCCCAGCAGGGCGGCCCCGGAGAAACTGCCCCGCTGCTGCCGGCGCGCGATCGTGTCAAAGAAGCCGCGCACCGCCAATGGCAGCTGCAATTGCGCGACGCCGAACATCGCCAGGGCCAGGGCGGCGAACAGCAGTGCCGTGAGGCCCAGCACCAGCGGGTGTTGCAGCCAGGGTTGCAGACCGGCACCGGCGGCCGCCGCCGCTACACCCGCTGCGGCGTAAGCCAGGGACATGGACAACACGTAAACCAGGGACAGGGCAAAGGCGCGCCGTCCCCCGCCGACCCCGCCGACCAGGGCGGCCAGCACCGGCAACAGTGGCAGCACGCAGGGCGTCAGGGAGAGCAAAAGCCCCAAGCCCAGGAACGACAACAACACCCAGAACGGAGTGCTGTGTTCCAGGCGTTGGGCCAGGCTCTCCTGCAGGGAAGCGGCATCCGGGGCGGGCCTCGTCCGTGCCGGAACTTGCGGTACCTGTGCTGTGGCCCCGGGCGGCTCAACAGAGACCAGGCGTTGTTGCGGCGGGTAACAGACCGCCGGTTTTTCGGAGCAGCCCTGGTAGTGCAGGCGCAGCGGGAAGGGCTGGGAAAGAGCACCGGCGATGGGCATTGCAAACGTGAAATCTGTGCGGTAAATCCGGGTGTCGCCGAAAAACTGGTCGTGAATTCTCTCGGCTGGTGGCAGTTCCGGAAAGCCCAGGCGCACCCGCACCGTGTCGGCCGCCACGGACAACTTGTCCCGGTACAGGTAATGCCCGGGCGCAATCCGCACACCGACTACCAAGTGCTGCTCATCCGGCATCCAGGCCTGCAGGCGGAAAGCCTCATCGACCGGCAGCAGACCCTGTGGTGCGGCAAACGGGCTCGCCTGCGCAAATGCTCCCGGCGCGACGGCCGCAAGGCCGCACAAGAGGAAAAAGAATGCGCCCAGGCGCGCGTTCATGCAGGTTTGGCGGTAGGCTTGCGCCGCCCCTTGGCCCGGCCCGGCGTCACCAGGGGCAGCTGCCGGTAACGCCACTCCATCAATCCCCCGCCCAGGCGCAGCACACGTTCAAAACCCGCCTCCTGCAACTTGCGCACGGCACCCCCCGCATGCTGCCCGGCGGCGCAGACCACGACCACGGGCTTGTCCCGACGCTCCTTGAGTTCGGCGATGCGCGTATCCAGTTGCGGGTAGGGAATGTTGACGGCATTGCTGATATGCCCGGCGGAAAATTCTTTTTCCGGGCGCACGTCCAGGACCAGTGCCCCCTCGCGATTGACCAGCCCGGTCAGTTCATGCGGGCTGAGGCGAACGCCGCCGCGCGCCGCACTTCCAGGGCGATCAGCAGGGCGACCAGGGACAGCAGAACCAGGAATAGCGGCCATTCCCGGGCCACGAACAGGGCCAGCATCTCCATGCGTGCAAAAACTCTTATCGGGGAATGGCGTGCAATTATCCGGCAGCGAATGGCGAAATGCAAACCCGGCCGCACTGCGCCCCCGCAAGGCCGGGAAAATTTGCGGTATGATAAAAAATGATTGGAATTTGGTTCTGCTCGTCACGGAGGAACATCATGCCACTCTCCCTGGTTCACACCCGGGCCGCCCTGGGCGTTCAAGCACCGGCTGTGACTGTAGAAGTACACCTGTCCAACGGTCTGCCCCGGCTGTCGATCGTTGGACTGCCCGAAACCGTGGTGCGCGAGAGCGGCGACCGGGTGCGCAGTGCGATCTTGAATGCCCGCTTTGAATTCCCGGCACGGCGCATCACCATCAACCTGGCTCCCGCCGACCTGCCCAAGGGCGGCAGCCGTTTCGACCTGCCGATCGCCATCGGCATTCTCGCCGCCTCGGGCCAGGTGTCCACGAAGGAGTTGGAGAACGCGGAGTTCCTGGGGGAACTCGCCCTGTCGGGGGAATTGCGACCGGTGCCCGGGGTGCTGCCCGCGGCCTGTGCGGCCGCCCGCGCCGAGCGCAGCCTGTTCCTGCCGTATACCAATGCCGCCGAGGCGGCACTGGCGTCGACGGTGGAACTGCTGCCGGCGCACCGGCTGCTGGAAGTCTGTAACCACCTGCAGGGAGACGCTGCCCTGCCCCGCTGGCGGGACATCGCCCCGCAAGAGGCACCGCCACCACCGCCGGCCGTTCCCGACCTGAACGAAGTGCTGGGCCAGGACCAGGCCCGCCGCGCCCTGGAAATCGCCGCCGCCGGTGCCCACAACCTGTTGTTTATCGGCCCGCCCGGGGTCGGCAAAACCACGCTCGCCAGCCGCATGCCGGGTATCCTGCCGCTCTTGGATGAACACGCCGCCCTGGAAGTCGCCCAAGTGCACTCCATCGCCGGACAGGAACCGCAATTGCAACATCGCCGCCGCCCTCCGTTTCGCGCACCCCATCACACGGCATCGGCAACCGCCCTGGTCGGCGGCGGCAGCAATCCCGTGCCCGGGGAAATTTCCCTGGCCCACCGGGGCGTGCTGTTCCTGGATGAATTGCCGGAGTTTCCGCGGCGGGTGCTGGAAGTGTTGAGAGAACCGATGGAATCCGGGGAGATCCGCATCGCCCGCGCCCGGCGCAAGGTGTGCTTTCCGGCACGCTTTCAACTGCTGGCGGCGATGAACCCCTGCCCCTGCGGCTACTACGGCGACCTGCGCACCGCCTGCCGTTGCACCCCGGACCAGGTCCGGCGTTATCGCAACCGCATCTCCGGTCCTTTTCATGACCGCATCGACCTGCATGTCGAACTGCAACGCATCCCCGCCGCACTGATGAGCACCGCACCGCAAAGCCGGGAAGCGAGTCAGGCCGTGCGCGAGCGCGTGGAGGCCGCCCGGCACATCCAGGATGCGCGCGGCATTTTGAATGCGGAGTTGGAAGGCGCGCAACTGGATGCACATTGTGCCCTGGGAGAGGCAGAACGCCGCATCCTGCAGGAGGCCCTGGAAAAACTGGGGCTCACGATGCGCGCCTGTCATCGCATTTTGCGCGTGGCGCGCACCATTGCCGACCTGGAAGCCCGGCCTGCGATCGGCGCCTCCCAGCTGTACGAAGCCCTGAGTTACCGGGATTGCTCCGGTTGGCCGAATCCCGGGCAGGAGGGAACTCGGGCAGCCTAATGGACTTATAATCCGCTCATCGAACACGGGGGAACGCACCATGAATGAAGAACAATGGAACCTGGCCGGCAAACGCTGCCTGGTGACCGGGGCGACCAACGGCATCGGGCGCGCAACGGCCATGGCACTGGCCCAGCAGGGTGCGGAAGTGATCGTCGGCGGACGCTCTGCGCTACGTTGCGCCCAGGTGCAGGAAGAAATCCAGGCTGCCACCGGCCGTTCCGTCGAGTGTTTTATCTGCGATTTTGCCTCCCTGCAAGGCGTGCGGAATGTGGCGACCGCTTTTGCCGCAAAAGGCGAGCCCCTGCACGTGCTGATCAACAACGCCGGCATTTTTCCCCAGCGCCGCGTCCGTGAATTCAGCCCCGAAGGATACGAACTTACTTTTGCCGTCAATCACCTGGCACCCTTCCTGCTGACCGGCATCCTGCTGCCCCGCCTGCTGGAAGCAGCCCCGGCGCGCATTGTCAACGTGTCCTCCGATGCACACCGGTATTGCAAGCCGAAGCAGTTCCAGGATCTGCAGTCGACGAAATCTTATGGCCGTTTTCGCGCCTACGGCCGCTCCAAGGCCTGCAACCTGCTGTTCACCCGCCTGCTGGCCGAACGCCTGGGCAATGACCGGGTCACGGTCAACGCCATGCATCCCGGGGGCGTGCAAACCGGCCTGGGCGGCATGGACAAGCGCATGGGGCCGGTGCTGCGCTTTCTCCTGGGACTGGTGTTCCGCACCCCGGCCCAGGGTGCCGACACCGTGGTCTGGCTGGCACAGGAACCGACATTGCAGGGCAGCAGCGGTGGGTATTACGCAAACCGCCGCCCGCACAATGCCCGTTCCTACGCCGTGGATTTAGAGCGCGCGCAGAAGCTTTGGGAGACCAGCGAGGAACTGTGCGATTTTCGCTGGCCCGGGCTGTCCGGTGCAGAAGCGACTCAGCGCACCGCTTCGACCATGTAGTCCACCGCCGCGCGGATTTCATCGTCTGAGCAATCCACGCAAGCACCGCGCGGGGGCATTGCATTCAAGCCGTTGAGTGCATGCTCATAAAGCATGGACATGTTCTGTGCCAGCACGCTTTTCCAATCTTCGGGGCTCCCCAGGCGGGGTGCCTGGCTGACCCCGGTCTGGTGACAGGCGAAACAGCTGGTCTCGTAGATTTTCTGGCCGCTGCGCAGCTCGCCGGAAACCCGGGGCACATGCACTTCCGCCGCACAGGGGTCGGTGGCCAGGCACGCCTCTCCGACCGGGGCGATGCGCTCTGCGATCAGCTGTCGTTGCCGCTCCGAGAGTGCCAGGGCACTCAACGGCAGCAGCACGCATAACAGGAACAGTAACGGCAGGGGCAAAGAGAAAATGCGCACGGAGACTCTCATGCAAAGGATAAATTTTATCACGGCGACATGCGCTCCTGTAGCGGCCCGCATGCATGCAGACGCCGTTTGGCAGCGGCATCCCGCACCGGTAGTGCAGACGCTCCTTCCGCTTCAGGGGCGGTGTTCGAACAACAGCTCGCGCACTGCGCGCCCTTCCCTGGCGGCGCGTTCTTCAAAGCGGGTTCGACCATGCCGCCACGGCGGCCTGCCCTCTCCCAGCAGGATGAAGTCTCCGCCCCGGGCGGCCTGCTCCCGGATCTGTTCCGCGTACGAATCCCAGTCGGTCGCCAGTTGCAGCAATCCACCCGGTCGCAAACGCCGGGCCAGCAGGCGCAAAAAAGGCGGCTGCACCAGGCGTCGCTTGTGGTGGCGCTTCTTGGGCCAGGGATCGGGAAACAGCAACAGCACGGCATCCAGTGCGCCCGCGGGAATCGCCTTTTCCAACACTTCGACCGCGTCTTCGGCGTAGACCCGGATGTTGTCCACGCTCTCTTGCTCCATGCCGCGAAACAGCCGGCCGATGCCCGGGACATAGACTTCGACCCCGACAAAATTCCGCCCGGGCAGGCGCTTTGCCAGCTCCAGCAAGGGCTTCCCCGGCACCAAAACCGATTTCCAGGATTAGCGGTGCGCGCCTGCCATACACCTGCCGCTGGTCCAAAAGGCCGTCCCCGGTGTGCAGGCCCCAACGACTCCAGTATTGTTGCACTGCCCGGGACTGTGCCGGGCTGATGCGTCCACTGCGCAATGCGTAGCTGCGCACCGTGCGGGCACCCCGGCGTGCGGGCCGGGCGGCTTCCGCGGGTGCCCTGGTTCTGCCGCCCCGGCCGAGGAGCCGGCGCAGTGCGCAAAACATCCGGCCCAGTGCGCGCTGCCCTGCGGTCAGGATGGCCGGCAATCTCCCCCTCAGTGAATCAACGCGCCCATTTCCTCGCGCAGGGAATCGAGCGCCCTCTGTTCAATCTGCCGAATGCGCTCCATGGAAACACTGTATTCCTGGGCCAGTTCATTCAGGGTCGCGCGATGTTCTTCATTCAACCAGCGCTTTTGAATAATGTCGCGGCTGCGCTCATCGAGCCGCCCCATCGCCCGCTGCAGCAACTTGTGACTGTTTTGTTCCCAGTCTTCTTTTTCCAGGATTTCCGCCGGGTTGGAGTTTTCAGATTCCAGGTACTCTGCCGGGCTGGTCGCATGCTCTTCGTCCTCGTTGCTGCCCGGCACCGGCTGCGGGGTGTCGAAAGCGACTTCCGCACCGGTATTAAAGCGATTCTCCATTTCCCGTACATCTTTCACCGGAACGCCCAGGCTGTCGGCGATGTGCCCGGCCTCTTCGTTACTCATGCGCTCGAGTTGCTTCCGTTCACGGCGCAGGTTGAAAAACAGTTTGCGCTGCGCCTTGGTGGTCGCGATCTTGATCAGTCTCCAGTTGCGAATAATGTAATCGTGGATCTCCGACTTGACCCAGTGCACGGCAAAGGTGATGAAACGCACGCCCTTGCCCGGGTCGAAACGTTTGAGTGCTTTCATGAGGCCGACATTGCCCTCTTGGATCAGGTCGGCCTGCGGCAGGCCGTAGCCGGTGTAAGAACGCGCGATATGCGCTACGAAACGCAGGTGTGCCAGGATTAATTCACGGGCGGCGTCCACGTCACCGTGATCGTGGTAAGCCACCGCCAACTCGTGTTCCCGCTCTGCACTCAACAGCGGGATCGAGTGAATGGTCTGCAGGTATGCATCCAGGTTTTCACCCGGAACCAATTTGACCAATGCACTTTTTTTTGTCAATTCCTTTGCCATTTTGACTTCTCTCCCGACGCTCCGAAGCCACCGAACACAGCCATAACTATAACATACTTGGCCCCGGGACGGGGAATAAAAACCAGGACGGGGAATGAAAACCAGAACGGGGAATAAACATCGGGACGGGGAATAAACACCGGGTGCCCCCTCCCGGAACACCGGGATGCAATGTCTCTATCGGGTGCGGCGGCCTTCCGGGGTGCGTCGGGGCCGGTGCTCAGGTGCTTTGCCGGGCCTCTTCCCCGTAACAGGGATAGTCCGTGTAGCCCGCAGCTCCCGGCGTGTACAGGGTCTTCGGGTCCAGTTCAGCCAGTGGCAGTCCCTCGCGCATGCGCCGCACCAGGTCGGGGTTGGCGATATACGCGCGGGCAAAGGAAACCGCCGCGCCCTGCTCGGTGCCCAGTGCCGCCTCCGCCTCTGCGGCGGTATAACTCTCGTTCAGAATCAATGCCCCCGAAAAATGTTCCCGCGCCAGGGCGATATTATCCAGGCCGCCGGCGGGCAACCGGATCACGTGCAGCCAGGCCAGGGAAAAACGGTTGATTTCCCGCAGCAGGTGCGAGAAGGTCTCCGCGGGATTTTCATCCCACAGGTCGTTGAACGGGTTGCCGGGGCAGATACGCATACCGACACGCCCGCCGCCGATTGCATCACACATCGCCTCCAGCACCTCCAGCACGAAGCGGCAGCGCCCGGCCAGGGAGCCGCCGTAGCGATCCCGACGCCGGTTGGTGCCGGTGCTCAAAAACTGCGCCGGCAGGTACCCGGAAGTGCAATGCAGTTCCACCCCGTCAAAACCCGCCTCGCGCGCCAGTGCAGCCGCCCGGCGGTACTCTTCAACCACCGTGCCGATTTCCTCCCGGCGCAATGCGCGCGGCTCGGCAAAGGGACGCATGCCCTGGTCCGTGTAAATTTCTCCCTGTGCCACAACTGCCGATGGCGCGACGGTCTCGGCATCTGCGGCCTTGTTCAGCGCATTGCCGATGCGCCCGCAATGCATGATTTGCAGGGCGATGACCCCGCCTGCAGCGTGTACCGCATCCGTCACCCGGCGCCAGGCCTGCACCTGGTCCGGGCGGTAGATACCCGGCGTGCGGCAATACCCCTTGCCGTCCCGGCTGGGATGTGTTCCCTCGCTGATCACCAGGCCCGCCGTGGCGCGCTGGGAGTAATACTCGACATGCAGTTCGTTCGGCAACTCGTCTTCGGTGGCGCGACTGCGCGTCATCGGTGCCATGACCACGCGGTTTTGCAGTTGCAGTTCGCCCAGTTGCTGCGGACTGAACAGTACTTTCATGGTACCGATCTTGTAGGCATCCGGCCGCTGCGCACGCACACCGCACCCGGGCGCCGCCGCCCGGCAAACTGTACAGCCGCCGCATACGGGTATAATTTCTTTTTTTTCACGTTCGGGGAAGACAACACCGCGTGGCTCCAAAAGAGGAGATGATCAAGATGGAGGGCAAGGTGCTCGATGCACTGCCCAATACCATGTTCCGCGTCGAGCTCGATAACGGACACACCATCACCGCCCATATTTCCGGGCGCATTCGCCGCAACTACATCCGCATCCTGGAAGGCGATCGCGTGCAGGTGGAAATGTCTCCTTATGACCTGAGCAAGGGACGCATTGTCTACCGGAAGCCGTAATTTCCCCCCCTTTCCCTTCCCCCCCTCTTTCCCTTTCCCGACCCTCATTCACTTTCTGCGGCCGCCCCGCTGAGCTTCCTGACACTCTTGCCGGGCGATTTTTCTTCGCGGCGCGCGGTGGTCTGCAGCTGCGGCTCGCCGTTTTTCAAGCGCACCTGCACCGTGCCGCCGCCGCTCAATTCACCGAACAGTAACAACTCGGAAAGCGGTTGCTTGATCCGGTCGGCGAGCAAGCGCGCCAGCGGACGCGCTCCCATTTTCGGATCGCAACCCTTGTCTGCCAGCCATTTGCGCACCTCTGCACTGATCTTGAGACTGACGTGCTTCTCATCCAGTTGCGCCTGCAACTCGGCCAGGAACTTGTCGACGATGGCCAGGCGCACGGAGTCATTCAGACCGGAGAACAGGATGATCGCATCCAGGCGATTGCGAAACTCCGGTGTGAAATGCCGCTCGATGGCGATCATCGTATCGCTCTGGTGATCCTGAACCCGGAAGCCCACGGAACGCCGGGCCATGTCCATGGCCCCGACATTGCTGGTCATGACCAGGATCACGTTGCGGAAGTCCGCCTGGCGGCCATTGTTGTCCGTGAGAAAACCGCGGTCCATGACCTGCAACAGCAGGTTGTAGACCTCCGGGTGCGCCTTCTCGATCTCATCCAGCAGCACCACGCTCCAAGGATTGCGCGTCACCGCCTCGGTCAGCAGTCCGCCCTGGTCGAAACCGACATAGCCGGGCGGTGCGCCGATCAGTCGCGAGACCGTGTGTCGCTCCTGGTATTCCGACATGTCAAAACGCAACAGCTGGACGCCCAGGGTTTCGGCCAGTTGCTTGCACAACTCCGTTTTGCCGACGCCGGTCGGTCCCGCAAACAGGTAACAGCCGACCGGCTTGTCCCCGGATTTCAGGCCGGCGCGCGACATCTTGACCGCAGACGCCAGGGAATGAATGGCCTCGTCCTGGCCGAAGACTTTCAGCTTCAGGTTGGATTCCAGGTGTTGCAATTGCCCGCGATCGGTAGCGGCGACACTGCGCGCGGGGATCTGCGCCATCTTCGCCACCACCTGTTCCACGTCGCTCACCCCGACACGCCGCCGCTGCCGGGATGACAGGCGCAGCGAGGCCCCGGCCTCGTCCACCACGTCGATGGCCTTGTCCGGCAGGAAACGTTCATTGATGTGCCGGTAGGACAGGTCGGCCGCCGCGCGCAGGGCCGCGTCGCTGTACTGCAGGCCGTGATGTTCTTCAAAACCGCTGCGCAACCCGCGCAGGATCTGGTAGCTGTCCGCCAGGTTCGGCTCGGGAATCTCTATTTTCTGGAAGCGTCGCGTCAGGGCGCGGTCGCGTTCGAAAATATGCCGGTACTCCGTGAAGGTCGTGGCACCGATGCAACTGATCTGCCGGGAGACCAGCACCGGCTTGATCATGTTGGCGGCGTCCATCACCCCGCCGGAGACGGCGCCCGCGCCGATGATGGCATGGATCTCATCGATGAGCAGGATCGCGTTGCCGCGTTCGCTCAGGGTCTGCATCAATGACTTGAAGCGCTCCTCGAAATCGCCGCGGTAGCGGGTGCCCGCCAGCAATCCGCCCATGTCCAGCGAATACAACACCCGGTCCTTGAGTGCCTCCGGTACTTCGCCCTGCACGATGCGCTGGGCCAGGCCGGCGGCGATCGCCGTCTTGCCGACGCCGGCCTCGCCGACCAGCAGGGGATTGTTCTTGTTGCGCCGGCAGAGCACCTGCATCAGGCGTTCCAGTTCCCGCTTGCGACCGATCAAGGGGTCGAGCCGGCCGGCCTTCGCCTCCTCGTTGAGGTTCAGGCAGAACTTCTCCACCAGTGCCTCCTTCTTGTCCTTCTTGTTCTTGCCCTCCCCCTGGCGGCGCCTGGGCAGACCGTCGGTGGTCAGCTTGCTGCCGTGGGAGATCCAGTTCACCACGTCCAATCGTTCCAGGCCCTGCTTGTGCAGCAGGTGCACGGCGGGGCTCTCCTCCTCCTGGAAAATGGCCACCAGCACGTCGATGCTGCTGAAGGTGTTCTTGCCGAGATTCATACTGTGAAAGGAGGCGCGGCTGAAAATGCGCTGCACCGCCAGGGTCGGCACCGTGTTCTGTTTTTCGCCGGACTCGCGCTTGGGCGTAT
This sequence comes from Gammaproteobacteria bacterium, assembly GCA_965215045.1. GTDB lineage: Bacteria > Pseudomonadota > Gammaproteobacteria > JABABF01 > JABABF01. The sequence continues at coordinate 67,225 of OZ244031.1, forward strand.
GTTCGCGGATGAAGGTTTCCAGTTCCTGGCGCAACAGTGCCACGTCGACATCACAGGCCTCGAGCAGGCGCACCACGTCGGCGTCGGCGAGAATGCCCAGCAGCAGGTGCTCCACGGTCACGTACTCGTAGTGCGCCTCGCCGGCGTCGGCGAACACCCCGCCCAGGATGTTCTTCAGTTCGTTGTCGGGGGAGCTCATATTTCTTCGATCTCACACAGCAGGGGATGCTTGTTTTGTCGCGCATAGCGATTGACCTGCAGGGCGCGGGTCTCGGCCACGTCGCGAACGTAGACGCCGCAAACGCCGCGCCCTTGGGTATGCACTGTCAGCATGATGCGCACTGCCTGTTCCTGTTCCATGCTGAAAAATTTCTGCAGCACATGCACCACGAATTCCATCGGCGTGTAGTCGTCATTGATCAGCACCACCTGGTACATCGGCGGCTTCTGAAGTTTCGGCTCCGTCTCCCGCGTCTTGACCGCAACCCCGAGCTGCTCATCCCGCTCCGCCATGGTTCCGCCTCACATATGCTCTATAACCGCCCCGGCAAATTCGGAACAGCGCAGTTCGGTCGGCTTCTCCATGAGTCGCGCCAGGTCGTACGTGACCAGCCCCCGGCTGATGCTCTCCTCCATGCCGTGAACGATCTTCTCTGCCGCCTCCGTCCAGCCCAGGTGCCGCAACATCATCTCCGCCGAGAGAATCAGCGAGGAGGGATTGACCTTGTCCTGGCCCGCGTACTTGGGCGCCGTGCCGTGCGTCGCCTCGAACATCGCCGCCTCGTCACCGATATTGGCACCCGGGGCAATGCCGATGCCACCGACCTGGGCGGCCAGTGCGTCGGAGAGATAATCCCCGTTCAGGTTCAGGGTCGCGATGGCGTTGTACTCCCGGGGACGCAGCAGCACCTGCTGCAACATCGCATCGGCGATCACGTCCTTGACCACGATCTCGGCACCGCCGTTGGCACTGGGGAAACTGTGCCAGGGGCCGCCGTTTAACGGTGTGGCACCAAACTCCTCGCGCGCCAGTTCGTAGCCCCATTCCTTGAAGGCACCCTCCGTGTACTTCATGATATTGCCCTTGTGCACCAGGGTCACCGTCGGCAGCCCGTGCTCCACTGCGTACTGCAGGGCGCGCCGCACCAGTCTGAAGGTGCCATCGCGCGACACCGGTTTGATGCCGATGCCGCAATGCGCCGGGAAACGGATTTTCCGCACCTGCATTTCTTCCTGCAGGAAATGAATCACCCGTTCGACTTCCTCGCTGTCGGCCTGCCATTCGATGCCGGCGTAGATGTCTTCCGAGTTCTCGCGGAAAATCACCATGTCCACGTGCTGCGGCTCGCGCATCGGCGAGGGTACGCCCCGGAACCAACGCACCGGGCGCTGGCACAGGTAGAGGTCGAGTTGCTGGCGCAGCGACACGTTCAGGGAGCGGAAACCGCCGCCCACCGGCGTGGTCAACGGCCCTTTAATCGCCACCCGGAAATCGCGCACGGCCTCCAGCGTCTCGTCCGGGAAATGGTCGCCGGCGTACACCTGGGCCGCCTTTTCCCCGGCATAAATTTCCATCCAGGCGATGCGGCGCTCACCCTCGTACGCTTTCTGCACCGCGGCATCCACCACTTTGTGCATGGCCGGCGTGATATCGGTGCCGATGCCATCACCCTCGATAAAGGGAATAATCGGCATCGCCGGCGTCTTCAAAGAGCCGTCGTCGGCAACGCTGATTTTTTCTCCGAAATCGGGGAGCTTGATCTTCCGGTAGGACATGGACTGCGTTCCAGTTGAAGACATATCCCTTATACAATGAATGTGTCGAAATTATAACACCGCCGATTGACGTCCCCGGGGGCGCAAAAGGATGAAGAAACCACAAGTACTCGTCGGCATGTCCGGCGGGGTGGACTCCTCCGTGGCCGCACTCCTGCTCAAGGAGCAGGGCTTTGCGGTCACCGGCCTGTTCATGCGCAACTGGGAGGAGGATGGTCCGCACTGCAGCACCGCCCAGGACCTGACCCAGGCCGCGGCGGTCTGTGAACTCCTGGACATTCCTCTGCATACCGGCAATTTTTCCGCCGAGTACCGTCAGCGCGTGTTTGCGCATTTCCTGCGCGAGCAGCAGGCCGGCCGCACCCCGAACCCGGACATTCTCTGCAACCGGGAGATCAAGTTTCGCTTCCTCCGCCAGCACGCCGAACAACACAACATTCCACGCATCGCCACCGGGCACTACGCGCGCCTGGAAAATCCGCAAGCGGCACCGCCGCGCCTGTTGCGCAGCCTGGACCCGCACAAGGACCAGAGTTATTTTCTCTACGCGGTGCGCGGTGCCGAGCTGCGGCGGACGATGTTCCCACTGGGCGAGCTGCACAAACGCCAGGTGCGCCGCCTGGCCGCCCGGGCGGGCTTCCCCAACCACGCCCGCGCCGACAGCACTGGCATCTGTTTCATCGGCGAACGCAATTTCACCCGCTTCCTGGAATGCTGGCTGCCGCAGCGGCCCGGCGAGCTCGTCGACACCCGGGGCCGCACGCTGGGAAGGCACCGGGGGCTCGCGTTCTACACCATCGGCCAGCGGCGCGGCCTCGGCATCGGCGGGCGGCGCACGGGCGACGGGGGTGCCTGGTACGTGGTCGGCAAGGACCTGGAACACAATCGCCTGCAGGTCGCCCAGGGGGAGCGGCACCCGGCCTTGTTCACGCGGCGAATGCGCGTGCGGGAAGTCTGCTGGACCTCGGGACGCAGGCCCTCCTCTGCATCGTGGCAGTGCACCGCCCGCATCCGTTATCGCCAGGCCGACCAGGCATGTACAATCACCCCCGGGGAAGACGGGATGCTGGACATGCATTTTGCTGCACCGCAACGGGCGGTCACTCCCGGGCAGTCGGCGGTTTTCTATGACGGCGAGATGTGCCTGGGCGGCGGCATCATCGAAAGCACCGCCCGGGCCCGGAACCCCGGAAGTTTTTAGCCGCTGGATTAAAAAATGCCGCAGGACCCCTTGACCGAACGGGCACTCGCCATCGCCGGAGTATTGCAGGCTGCACAACTGGTCCATGAGAGCGCACACGGCGGAGAACCCCAGGAAAACCTGTTCCGGGGCAGTGTCCACAGCCTGTTCATTTTTCAACCTCGCGATGCCGCGGAAGTGTACGGGGGCCTGCAAGGTGTGATGGGCGGCCTGGAATGCATGACGGAAATCCATAATCACGGGCCGGGCCGGCGCCCGGATGAATTGCGCTATGGCTTTGAGATGGTGCGCGTGGAACGCCATCTCAACCGCTACGAGGAAATGCTGCCGGTGCTGCGCAAGCGCCTGGAGACCATTCGCGAGCGCGAAGATTTTGCCGAACAATCGCTCACTGCCCTGTGCAGTGACGTCAACCTGGTCTACCTGGACACCCTGAGCAAGTTGGAGCACCGCATCCACCTGCAGGGCAGCAAGCACTACCTGGGGGACGCGCAGGTGCAGGCGCGCATCCGCACCCTGCTGATGGCGGGCGTGCGCTCGGTGATGCTGTGGCGGCAACTGGGGGGCAATATTCTGAACCTGTTCTTGCAGCGCCAGAAGATACTGCAGGCCGCCGCACATCTCGCACAACAGGAAAACGCCTCCTGAGGGCGGCAACAAGGCATGACTTCCCCCCTGGACGCACTCTCTCCACTGGACGGGCGCTACCTGGAAAAAGTCTCCACCCTGCGGGATTTCTTCAGTGAAAGCGCACTGGTCCGGCGACGCCTGGAACTCGAAGTGCGCTGGCTGCTGTACCTGGCCGACGCCCGGCAGCTGGGCGAGGTGCCCGCCCCGGAGCGCAATACCAGGCGCCAGTTGCTGGAACTGTCGCAAAACTTCGATACGACGACGGTGCGGCGCATCAAGAACATCGAAAAACGCTGCCGGCACGATGTCAAGGCGGTGGAGATTTTCCTGCGCGAACAACTGCAGGCACTGGCCGAAAACACCGCCGGCGACGCCGCCCGGGAGCTGCTGCGGCTGCGCGAATTCGTGCACTTCGGCTGCACCTCTGAAGATATCAACAATCTCTGCTGGGCACTGATGATCCGGGATGCGGACCGCCAGGTGTTGCAGCCCGCACGCCACGCCCTGTTACTGGAGCTGCGGCGCCTTTCCAGGCGCACGGCCAAAATGCCGATGCTCTCGCGCACGCACGGGCAGCCGGCAACGCCCACCACCCTGGGCAAGGAACTCGCCAATTTCTGTCATCGCCTGCAGCGGCAGCAGGAAGCGTGGCGGGCGGTGCCGATCCAAGGCAAAATGAACGGTGCGGTCGGCAATTACAATGCCCATCTCGCCGCCTGGCCGCGGCTGAATTGGCGCGGCTTGTGTCGCACCTTTGTCAAGCGCCTGGGCTTGCAGCACAACCCGATGAGCACGCAAATCGAACCCCGCGACTGGATGGCGGAGTGGTTCCACGCCGCGATGCGGCACAATGTCGTGCTGCTGGACCTGTGTCGCGACCTCTGGAGCTACGTGGCCCTCGAGTACTTCCGGCAGCGCGCTGTGCCCGCGGAGGTCGGCTCCTCGACCATGCCGCACAAGCTCAACCCCATCGACTTCGAAAATGCCGAGGGCAACCTGGGCCTCGCCAATGCCATGCTGGCTCACCTGGCGGACAAGCTGCCGGTCTCGCGCTGGCAGCGCGACCTCAGCGACTCCACCGTGCTGCGCAATATCGGCGTCGCCCTGGGACACGGTCTCTTGGCCTGTCAGTCCACCCGCCAGGGTCTGCAGCGCCTGGAGCCCGATGCACAGCGTATGCGCAGTGAGCTCGACTCGCACTGGGAGGTACTGACAGAAGCCGTGCAAACGGTCATGCGCCGGCACGGCATCCCCGAGCCTTACGAAAAACTCAGGGCGCTGAGCCGCGGCCGGGAACTCGACCGGGAAACGCTGCACGCCTTCATCCAGACGCTGGAACTCCCGCAAACGGAAAAACAACGGCTGTTGCGCCTGCGCCCCTCCCGTTACCTGGGGCTGGCCGTCGAACTCGCCCGCGCCAAGGACCCCCGCTAGCACCCGTCCCTATTGACGCAGCAGGCGCGGTGCCTCCGGGGGAGTCTCCCCGGGCAGGTGGCGCACGGGGCTGATATCAATGCCGCCCCGACGCAGGAAAAAGCCGCTGACCGCCAGTTCCCCGGGGGCCAGGCATTGCAGCAGGTCGCAGAAAATCCGCTCCACGCATTCCTCGTGAAATCCCTGGTGAAACCGAAAGGACAGCAGGTAGGACAAGAGAGCCTGCTCCTCCAGGGCCGGGCCGGTATAGCGCACCAGGATGCTGGCCCAGTCGGGTTGAGCGGTCATCGGGCACCGGGAGCGAAACAGGTGCGTGTGCAAGAGCTCCCGCTCCCGGTGCCCCCCGGCCCGGCGCAGCAGGGAGGCGTCGGCGATCGCCGGTTCCCCCGGGGCGAGCGGCAATGCATCCAGGCAGCGCCCGGGCAGTTCCCCGGGCTGCCAGTCCGCCCCGGGCGCATGCGCGGGAAAACACTGCACCTCGACCCGGGTGGAAAGGAGCGCACCCAGGTCGGTGCTGAGCAGTGCGCACAATTCCTCCGCACCGCCGATGCGCTGTTCGGCCAGCGAATGCAGGTAGAGTTTCAGCGACTTGGATTCCGGCAGGCAGGCCGAGGCGGCCGGAATGCAAAACCGGGCCAGGAATTGCTGCGGGCGTCCCCGCCGGTCCCGACAGCACAGTTCCCAGGCGCGCCAGATATCCACCCCGTCAAAGGGTGCTGCACTCCCTTCCCAGGCCAGGCCCGCGCGCGTTTCGGTGCGCGGGATGGGGCGCAGCAGTTCCGGGGCGTAGCGTGTGGGCTGCGGGGGCGGCCGCTGCTCCATCATCCCCTGGCCGCACAATTCAGGGGGTGGGTCAGGGGGTGGGCCAGGGTGCGGGGCTCAGTGCCTGGCCGCGATAAATTCCTCCAGCACTTCGTAGAGATACGCGCAATCCTCTTCGTTCATGGTCGGGTGACAGGGCAGCATCAGTCCCTGTTCCATGACCTGGTCCGCCGCCGGGCAACCGGCCTCGGGGGCGCGGAAATTCACGCCCTGCATCATCGGCTGGCGGCCGACATTGCCGGAGAAAACAACGCGGGTGAAGATCCCGGCATCCTCCAGGTGCACCTGCAACTCCCGGCGGCTCCAGCCCAGTTCGGGGCGCAGTTGCACGGGGTAGCAGATCCACGTGGTCGTCACCCCGTCCAGCACCCGGGGAGGAATAAAGATGTCCTCATGTTTTTTCATAAATTCATTATGACTATCAAACATTTGCGTTCTTAACTTGGTAAACAGCTCCATCTTTTTCAGCTGTTCCAGGCCGAAGGCGGCACCGGCCTCGTTGGGGACAAAGCCGTAGGCCAGGTCTTCGAAGATAAACATGCCGTCGTAGGGGATGTCCCCCAGGTCTTCCAGGAAGCGCCCGTCGCTGTCCTGCTGGCGGGTGCCGTAGAGAAACTTCTCCGAGGAACGGCCCCAGCAGCGCAGGGACAGCGCCTGGTCCCAGAGCGCGGGATCATCGACACAAACCATGCCGCCATTGCCCAGGCAGGTCATGATGTGAAAAATGGAAAAACTGGTGATGCTGATGTCGGCGTGCACGCCCGGCGGCCCGCCGCGGAAAGAACCGCCCAGGGTGTCGGCGCTGTCTTCGACCAGCAGCAGCGAATGGTGCTTGGCGATCTCCTCCAGTCGCTCCCAGTCCGGCATGCCGCCGACCAGGTTGGGAATCAGCATGGCGCGGGTCTGGTCCCCGATCATGGCCTCGATGCCCTCGCAATCGACCTGGTAGGTGTCCGCCTCGATATCGACCAGGACCGGCACGTGCCCGGCGTGCACGATGCTGGCCACGTCGGTACTGAAGGTCAGTGCCGGGGTGATAATCTCCGAGCCCGGCGGCAGGCGCAGCAGGCGTATGGCCACCATCAGTGCCGAGCTGCCCGAGTTGACCATGGCACCGTGGCGCTTGCCCATCAGGGCCGCCACCTGGCGCTCGAACTCCATGACATTTTCGCCGACCTGGAGGCCGTGCTCCTTCTGCATCACCGCCACCACGGCGTCGATCTCCTCCTGTCCCATCATCGCACCGCCGTAACGGATCTCGCGTTTTTGTGCTGGCATCGTCATACTCCCCCGCCCGGTGGTCGTCCACGGCGGCAGTCATGTCCCGCCGCCATGGCACCCGGTGCACCCGGGCTGTGCTGCACCGGAAAAGCCAATGGTCTGCCGCTATTCTAAAACACCCGCACTGCGGGCGGCTATTTCTAAATCGCCCGCAGTGCGGGCGATTGGGCTTGTGCGCAAATCCATTATCATATTAAAGGCTTTTGCACTTGAGAAAATTTTTGCAGAACCCTTGTTGCAGGCTGATTGCATTGTTGTGCGCCCGTAGCTCAGCTGGACAGAGCACCAGGCTACGAACTTGGTGGTCGGGGGTTCGAATCCCTCCGGGCGCGCCATCACCGGGAAACAACCCGCCATGACTCCGACACTCCTGGACCAGGCACTCGAGCTGATGCTGAATGGCATGGGCGTGGTTTTCATCTTCCTGGGCGTCCTGGTGGTTGCCACCGGCCTGGTCTCCTGGCTGGCACACAAATTCGCCCCCCCGGCGGCCGCTGAAACCGGGGACGAAGACCGGGACTTGCAACAGGCGGCGGCCAGTGCCGCCGTGCACCACCACCGGCGCAAGCAGTCGTGAGCACCCGGTCCAAACTCGGCATCACCGAGCTCGTGTTGCGGGACGCCCACCAGTCCCTGCTCGCCACGCGCCTGCGCCTGGATGACATGCTGCCGATGGCCGAACAACTGGACCGCGTCGGCTTCTGGTCCCTGGAATCCTGGGGCGGTGCCACCTTTGATGCCTGCATCCGCTACCTGGGGGAAGACCCCTGGGAGCGCATCCGGGAATTCAAAAAAGCAATGCCCAATACCCCGCAACAGATGCTGCTGCGGGGGCAGAACCTGCTGGGCTATCGCCACTACGCCGACGACGTGGTGCACAAGTTCGTGGAGCGCGCCGCACACAATGGCGTCGACGTGTTCCGCATCTTCGATGCGATGAACGACCCGCGCAACATGCAGACCGCAATCCAGGCGGTGAAAGCGGCCGGCAAGCACGCCCAGGGCACGATCTCGTACACCGTGAGCCCGGTGCACACCATGGAACTCTGGGTGGACCTGGGCCGCCGCCTGGAGGACATGGGTTCGGACTCGGTGGCGATCAAGGACATGGCCGGACTGCTCAAACCGCAAGTTGCCTGGGAGCTGGTCAGCCAACTGAAAAAAAACCTGGACATCCCGATCCACATGCAAACCCACGCCACCACCGGCCTGTCCACGGCCAGCATTCTCAAGGCCGTGGAGGCCGGCATCGACAATGTCGACGCCGCCATCTCTTCGCTCAGCATGACTTACGGCCACACAGCCACCGAGACCGTGGTCGCAATTTTCCAGGAAACTGAAAGAGATACGGGATTAGATTTACATCTTCTCGAGGAAATTGCCGCCCATTTCCGCGCGGTGCGCAAACGTTATGCGCGCTTTGAGGGTGCCCTGCGCGGCGTGGACGCCAGGATCCTCACCGCCCAGGTGCCGGGCGGCATGTTGAGCAACATGGAAAACCAGCTGCGGGAACAGGGCGCACTGGAACGCATGGACGAAGTGCTGGAGGAGATCCCGCGCGTGCGCAAGGAACTGGGCTACCTGCCGCTGGTCACGCCCACGTCCCAGATCGTCGGCACCCAGGCCGTGCTGAACGTGGTGAACGGCGCGCGCTACAAGACCATTTCCAAGGAGACCGCGGGCATTCTCAAGGGGGAATACGGTGCCACGCCGGCGGCGGTAGACCCGGAATTGCAGCAGACGGTCCTGGGCGAGGATGCGGCCATCGACTGCCGGCCCGCCGACCTGCTGGAACCCGAGATGGAGCGTCTGCAGGTGGAACTGCACTGGAAAGCCGAGGAAGAAAAGGTTTCACTGGCCCCGGGAGAGCGCGAGATCGATGATGTGCTCAGCTACGCGCTGTTCCCGCAAGTCGGCTGGGAGTTTTTAAAACATCGCGGTCAGGCGGAACATTTTGAAGCACCGCCCGGTGAAGAGGAAAACGCCGAACCGGGTCCGCACACCGGGGCCCCGACGGCACCGGGGCCGGTGAGCCGCTATCGCGTGCGCGTGGAAAACCGGGAGTTCACGGTGGATGTCGCCGAAGATGGCGCGGGCTCCCTGTCCGTGCAGCCGGCCCCGGGGCCCGCTACCCCGGCCCCGGAGCAAGCAATCCCGGCACCGCTGGCCGGCAATATTTTTCGTATCGCCGTGCGCCCGGGACAGCAGGTCACGACCGGAGACCTGCTGCTGGTGCTGGAGGCGATGAAAATGGAAACCGAACTGCGCGCTCCCCGCAGTGGCCAGGTCGGACAAATCCTGGTGAGCGAGGGCGACAAGGTCGAAAGCGGCGCCCCCCTGTTGGAATTGCTGGAATTGCCGGAATTGTCCTGAGATGGAACTCACCCAGCTTCTGGGGGCTTCCGGGCTCGCCAATCTCAGCCTCGGGCAGGCACTGATGTGCCTGGTCGGTGCCACCCTGCTCTACCTCGCCATTCGCCACAAGTTCGAACCCCTGCTCCTGGTGCCCATCGGCTTCGGTGCCATCCTGGTCAATATCCCCGGGGCGGACTTCAATGCCCTGCCGGTGTACGATGCCCAGGGCAAACTCGAGGCGGCGGGCGGCCTGCTCCACTACGTGTATTCGCTGGGGATCGCCACGGGGGTATTCCCGCTGATTATCTTCATGGGTGTCGGCGCACTGACCGACTTCGGCCCCCTGCTCTCCAACCCGCGCACCCTGTGGCTGGGGGCCGCCGCCCAGTTCGGGATTTTCAGCACCGTGCTGGGTGCCGCCGCCCTCACCGATTTCGGTCTGGCGGATTTCAGCCTGCGGGATGCGGCCGCCATCGGCATTATTGGCGGTGCGGATGGCCCCACCGCCATTTTTGTCGCCAGCCGCCTGGCCCCCGATCTGCTGGCCGCTATCTCGATCGCCGCCTATTCCTACATGGCCCTGGTGCCCGTCATCCAGCCGCCGATCGTGCGCGCCCTGACCACCGCAAAAGAACGGCAGATCGAAATGGTGCAGCTGCGGCCCGTGAGCAGGCTGGAGAAAATCCTGTTTCCACTGATGCTGCTGTTGCTGGTGGCACTGCTGCTGCCTTCCGCCGCCCCCCTGCTCGGCATGTTTTGCTTCGGCAATCTCATGCGCGAATGCGGCGTGGTCGAACGCCTGAGCGACACCGTGCAGAACGCGCTCATGAACACGACCACGGTGTTCCTGGGCCTGGGCGTCGCCTCGCGCATGAGTGCCGAGCGCTTCCTGGCCACGGACACGCTGCTGATCCTGGGCCTGGGCGTGCTGGCCTTCGCCTTCGGCACCGCCGCCGGTGTGCTCATGGCCAAGCTCATGAACCTGGCCGGCCGGGTGCCGATCAATCCGCTGATCGGCTCCGCCGGCGTCTCCGCGGTGCCGATGGCCGCCCGGGTCTCCAACAAGATGGGCCTGGAAGCCAACCCGAACAATTTCCTGCTCATGCACGCCATGGGACCCAATGTCGCCGGCGTCATCGGCTCGGCCGTCGCCGCCGGCGTGATGCTGCGCCTGGGCGGCGGATGAGCGTCGGCGTCCGGGCGGTGCGAGCCTCCCGGCGCGGTGCTAATCTCCCGAAGGCTGCACCGGCTTCCACGCCAGCAGCTGACAGGAAGCCCGGCCCGGATGCCGATGATTTTCCTCCCGGCAGCGGGCCCGTGTCACACGTGGCCTGCATTGACCTGGGTTCCAACAGTTTCCACCTGGTGATCGCCCGGCTGCAAAACGGCAGCGCTTACATGGTCGCCAGGCGCCGGGAAGCCGTGCAGCTGGCCGCAAACGTGCAGACCAGCGGGCGCATCTCCCGGCGTGCCTTCGCGCGCGGTTTGCAGTGCCTGGAACACTTTCAACTCCTGATGAAACAATGGGGCGTCCGCCGCTGCTGGGCACTGGGTGCCAATGTTTTTCGCACGGCGCACAACGCATCCGACTTCATCGATGCCGCCGCCCGCTTAGGGCTCCGCATCACCGTCGCCAGCGGCGAACAGGAGGCTCGGCTGATCTACGCGGGAGTGGCCGACCGCCTGCCGGCCAGCCGCCGGAAACGACTGGTCGTCGATATCGGCGGCGGCAGTACCGAGATCATCGCGGGCCAGGGACAGCGCCCGCACGTCGCCGTCTCCCTGCAGGCGGGTTGCGTCGCCTGGCGGGACCGCTTTTTTGCCGAACCGGCGCAGAACCGGGCGGTGCTGGGAAAAACACTGAAGCGGGCGAAAATCGCCGCCCGGGAAGTTTTTGCGCCCGCGGTGCACGCACTGATCAAGCACGGCTGGAGCGAAGCCTTTGCCTCCTCCGGCACCGCCCGCATGTTGGCGGCCGTGTGCCGGGAGCACGGTTTTGGCAGCAGGACTTTTTCCCTGTCGATGCTGCAGGAATTGCGCACGGAAATGCTCGCTGCCATCATCGATGAACGGGAGCTGCCGGGCCTCAAACAAAAGCGCCGCGACCTGCTGTTACCCGGCTGTGCGGTGATGATTGGATTAATGCAGGCCCTGCACTGCAATGCCTTTCGTTTCAGCCCTTACGCACTGCGCGAGGGCATGCTGGACACCATGGTCAAGGAGCGGGACGCCGGCAGCGACTGGCCCCCCGCGCAGCTGCCGGATGTGAATCAGGCGGGATTGTAATTCTGGGCCAACTGCGCGAGCATCAGGAGCTGCACTCCCGGATGCTCCGGCCCGGCCGCTTGTGAAGGTGGGCGATATTCGCCGTCGGCCTGCAATTCCCAACTCTGTACCCGATCTTCCAGCATGCACTCCATGTCCTCCAGGATGCGCGTTGCCAGTTTCTTCCTGAGGACGGGAAACGCCACCTCGATTCGATCCTCCAGGTTGCGATCCATCCAGTCGGCACTGGAGCAGTAGAGCTGTTGCGGGTCATTGAGAAAATAGTACACCCGGGAGTGTTCCAGGAAACGGCCGATAATCGACTTCACCCGGATGTTGTCGCTGATACCGGGCACGCCAGGTTTGAGACAGCAGACCCCGCGCACCAGCAAATCAACTTGCACCCCCGCCCTGGAGGCGTCGTACAGGGTGCGAATCACGGAGCGGGCGGTCAAGCCGTTCAACTTGGCGACAATCCGGGCCGGTTTGCCCGCCAGGGCCGCCTGCTTCTCCGCCTCGATCATTTTGAGCAGGCTTTTTTTCAGCTTGAACGGCGCGTGCAACAGCAGCTTGGGCCGGATCTTCTTGCCCATACCGGTAATCTGCTGGAACACCTTGTGCACGTCCGCCCCCAGCGTGTCGTCACAGGTGAGCAGGCCGTAATCCGTGTAGATCTCGGAAGTCTTGCGATGGTAGTTGCCGGTGCCCAGGTGTGCGTAATACTTGAGCTTGCCCTTTTCCCGGCGCACGATCAGCAGCATCTTGGCGTGCGTCTTGTAGCCCAGGACACCGTACACCACCACCACCCCGGCCTCCTGCAGAATGCTCGCAAAATGAATATTGTCCTCTTCGTCGAAGCGCGCACGCAATTCGATGACCGCGGTCACCTCCTTGCCGTTGCGCGCCGCCTCGGCCAGTGCTTCCACCATTTCCGAGGATTCATTGGTGCGGTACAGGGTTTGCTTGATCGACAGCACATCCGGATCCCTGGCCGCCTGGCGCACCCAGTCAATGATGGGGATAAAGGACTGGTAGGGATGCAATAACAACTGGTCTTCGCGCCGCACCGCGGCAAAAATATCACAGCCTTCCTCCAGTGTCTCCGGGGTCCCGGGCGAAAAGCGCGGGAAGCGCAGATCGGGCCGGTACACCAACTCGCGCACGGTTATCATGCGCTGCAGGTTCACCGGGCCGTCCAGCAGGAACAGCTCATCCTTTTCCAGGTTAAACCGCTGCAACAGGAAATCGGTCAGGAATTCCGGACACTCGCGGGCGACTTCCAGCTTGCTGGCGGCACCAAAACGCCGGGCGGGCAATTCGCCCTGCAGGGCACTGGCCATGTCCTCCACTTCCACGTTCTCCATCTCCAGGTCGGAATTGCGGGTCACCCGGAACTGGTGACACTCGGTGACGCGCATACCGGGAAAAAATTCCTCGACGTGTTCGTGAATGATCGAAGACAGGAACACGAAGTTGTCGCCCTCGGGGATGATCTCCCGGGGAATCTTGACCAGCCGCGGCAGGGCCCGGGACACCGGCACGATGGCCAGGCCGCTTTCCCTGCCGAATGCATCCTTGCCCTCCAGGGAGAGGATAAAGTTCAGGCTCTTGTTGACCAGGCGCGGGAACGGATGCGCCGGGTCCAGGCCCAAAGGACTGATGACCGGCAGGACTTCATCGCGAAAGTAGCCCGCAGTCCATTCCCGTAACTTGGGTTGCCAGTTCTCACGGTCCAGGAAATGAATGCCCTCTTGGCGCAGGGATGGCAGCAACTCCCGGTTGAGAATGCCGTAGCACTCATCGAGTGCCCGACGCACCTGCTCACTGATAATCTCCAGCGTCTGCTCGGGGTGCCGCCCGTCCGGGCCGATGCGCTGCCGGCCGGAATCGATTTGCTTCTTGAGACCGGATACCCTGATTTCGTAAAACTCGTCCAGGTTGGAAATAAAAATCAGCAGGAACATCAGCCGTTCCAGCAGCGGGTGGTGCGGGTCCTTGGCCTGCTCCAGCACGCGCAGGTTGAATTTCAGGTAGCTGAGTTCGCGGTTTTCATAATACTTGCCCTGGCCCAGGTCCGGTGCCTCTGCCAGCTGCGGGCCCTCGCCGTTCCGTACACCGTCCGCGTCTTCGTGTGGCAGGACATCCTTCGACGCTTCCTGGATTCTCGCTCCCGTCAACTCCACCTCGGTATTCGCATCCGGAAATTCAGCCATGTCTTGTCATCCCCTTGCCGTGAACAGCTCCCTTTCAATTTACCGGCCAATGCAGAACAGCAGGGCAGGCCGGCAAAGTTTTCAGGGGATGGTGGAGTATAGCACCCGGTTTCCAGGGCACCACAACCAGGGGGCGGTCGGGCAACGGGCGAGTCAGTTCCCGCCCGCCCTGCCCCGGTGCTCCGCCTCGTATCCGCTATAATCGCACCCCACAAGTCCAGCCTTGGAACCATGAGCGAAGAACAGGCAAGCCCGGAATCATCCTCCGAATTCAAACAATGGGAATGCGTGGTCTGCGGGTTTGTCTACGACGAGGCCGCGGGCATCCCGGAAGACGGCATCGCCCCGGGCACGCGCTGGGAGGATATCCCCGATGACTGGGAATGCCCGGAGTGCGGTGCCAGTAAATTTGATTTTGATCCCGCCCCGATCGAAGACGAACCCCCGGGCACGCTGCGCGGTGCAAGCGGTACCTCAGAAACCTGATAATTCCGCGTAACGGCGCAAGTGGAAAGCACTGTCGCCCAGCATCCGGGCGGCGACTTCCGCACGCTTGAGATAAAAACCGATCTCCAACTCATCGGTCATACCGATGCCACCGTGCATCTGGATCGCCTCCCCGGCGGCTTCCAGGAAAACATCATTGGCGCGGCACTTGGCGGTGCTGGCCGCCAGGGCAAAGGCATGCCAGGCCTCCTCGCTGTCTTCGCGCATGGCCGTATCCGCGGCGTTCAGTGCCGCCAGCACGGCGGAGCGCGTCAATTCCAGTTCAGAAAAAAGATGCGCCGCGCGATGCTGCAGAGCCTGGAAGGTTCCGATCTTGACGCCGAACTGTTCGCGCTCCTTGAGATAGGCCACGGTGCGTTCAAACACCTCCAGGGCACCGCCCAGCATCTCTGCGGCCAGGGCACTGCGCCCGCAGTCCAGGGCCCGCTCCAGGGCCTGCCAGGCACCGCCCACCTTCCCCAACAGCCGGGCCGGCGTATTGTCAAAACTAAAATTTGCAGCGTTGCGCGCATCGATCATGATCGTCCTCTGGCAGCGCAGTCCCGGGGCATCCGGCTCGACCAGGAACAGGCTCAGCCCGCGCCGGCTGCCCGCTTTGCCGGAGTTGCGCCCGATCACCAGCAGGCGGTCCGCACTGTGTCCATCGGGCACGAAACACTTGGTGCCCGTGAGCAGCCAGCCCTTGTCCTCCCCGCGCCTGGCCTGCAGGGCCACGGCTTCGGGCGCATGCCGGTTTTGTTCCTCCAGGGCCAGGGCATAACAGCTGCTGCCGGCGGCGAGCGGCGGCAGGTATTCCCGCTGCTGTTTTTTATTCGCCCCGTACAAGAGCAGCGGGGCGCAGACACCCACGCTTTGCAACAACGGCGAGGCACTGAGATTGCGCCCGCTGGCAAGCAATACCAGGCCCAGGCCGCTGAAACCGAAATCCAGGCCGCCGACGGACTCCGGAAGGGCGATGGCACTCCAGCCCTGGTCCACCACCTGGCGCCACAAGTCCAGGGAATACCCGCGCGGGTCCTCGCTGTCGCGCAGCTGACGCAGCTGCGCCACCGGTGCCTGCTCGGCAAACAGTGCCTGCGCACTCTCCTGCAGCATCCGCTGTTCCTCGCTCAGCAGTTGCCCCATTTCTGTCATCGGTATTCTCCCCGTAAATCCCCTCTTTGCGCGCGGCTTTAGCAGCCCGGTGCGCAAGTGCCACACCCTGCAGGAAATGCCTGCACCGGGCACCGGGGCGTCATTGTACATGGGAACAGTTGCTATACTTTCGCCCCAGGTACAAACCTATCCGGCCGGAGATTTCTACAATGCAACGTTTCAAAGACAAAGTCGTCATCGTCACCGGTGCCGCTTCCGGCATCGGGCGCGCCACCGCCATCCGCTTCGGCGAAGAAGCTGCCCGTGTGTTTTGCGTGGACCTGCAGGAAGAGCTGCTGCAGGAGACCGCCGCAGAAATTGAAAAGAACGGCGGACAGGCCCGGGCCCGGGTATGCGACGTCAGCCAGGAAAAAGAGGTGCGGGAGTGTGTCGCCGACTGCGTCGAACAATTCCAGGGCATCGACGTGCTGGCACACCTGGCCGGTATTCTCAAGTTCTCTCATTTCAGCGAGATGGAATTCTCGGACTGGAAAAAAATCATCGATGTCAACCTGGGCGGCACCTTCCTGTTCTGCCGCGAGACCATCCCCCACCTGGAAAAACGCAAGGGCTGCATCATCAATGCCTCTTCCAGTTCCGGCCTGGTGGGCCTGCCGTACGGCGTCGCCTACAGCGCCTCCAAGGGCGGTGTGCGACTGCTCACACGCAGCCTGGCAGTGGAGTACATCAAGCGCGGCGTGCGCGTCAATTGCATCTGTCCGGCGGGCATCCGCACCCCGCTGTCTGCGGCACCGATTCCCGAGGGCGCGGAAATGGAACTGCTCACGGGACATGAGAATGTCGCCGGCATCTGGGGCGTGCCCGACGATGTCGCCCGGGCGGTGCTGCTCCTGGCTTCCGATGAAGCCAGCCACCTGAACGGGGTGTCCCTGCGCGTCGACGCCGGCACCCTGTCCTGAGGCCGGTGGCAGTGGAGATGGAATACCGGCGCCTGGGCGGCTCCGGCCTGCCGATCAGCGTATTTTCCTACGGTGCCTGGGTCAGCTTCCATTACCAGATGGATGTGCGCGCCGCAGAGAAATGCCTGGCCCTGGCCTGGGAACACGGGATCAACTTTTTTGACAACGCCGAAGCCTACGCCCGCGGCGAGGCCGAAGAGATCATGGGCAAGGCACTGCACAAGCTGAAGTTGCCGCGAGACGGCTACCTGGTATCCAGCAAGGTGTTCTTCGGCGGCACGCACAATCCGCTGCCCACCCAGAAAGGCCTGCATCGCAAGCACGTGACCGAAGCCTGCCACCAGGCCCTGCGCCGCCTGCAGCTCGAGTACCTGGACCTGTACTTCTGTCACCGCCCGGACCCGGAGACACCGATTGTCGAAACCGTGCGCGCCATGGACGACCTGGTGCGCCAGGGCAAGGTGCTCTACTGGGGCACCTCGGAATGGAGTGCCGAAGAACTGCGCGAGGCGTACGCATGCGCCGCACGGGAACACTTGTATGCACCGGTCATGGAACAGCCGCAGTACAACCTGTTCCACCGCCACCGGGTGGAACAGGAATACGCCCCGCTCTACGAGGAACACGGGCTGGGCACCACGATCTGGTCGCCGCTGTATTCCGGTGTGCTCACGGGAAAATATTCACGGGGCGAGATCCCGAAGGACTCGCGCTTCAACCTGCCCGACTACGGATGGCTGCGGCAAATGCTGGAGAGCGAACAAGGACAGCAACGACTGGAGTGCGTCCGGCAACTCGCCGCCGTGGCACAGGAACTGGATGCGCCCGTGCACCATCTGGCCCTGGCCTGGTGTCTGAAAAACCCGCGCGTCAGCACCGTGATCCTGGGAGCCTCCCGCGTCGAACAGTTGCAAGACAACCTGAAGGCACTGGAGCTGCTGCCGCGGCTGGATGATGCCGTGATGGACAAGATCGACCGGCTCAGCAGCCCGCTGGCGGACTGAGAGCAGCCGGCGGCCTATTCCTCTTCGGCCTCCGTCTCTGCCCTCTTCTCCACGCGCAGCAGCAGCCGCCCCCGCGCAAGGCGCGCCCGCACCCGCTCCCCGCTCCGCACCTGGGAGGCCCGGTACAGCACCTGGCCCGTGTTCTCCCGCTGTAACACCGCGTAACCGCGCTGCAGCACCTGCAGGGGATTCATCAGCCGCAGGCTCTCTTCCAGGCCCTCGCATCGCACCCGATGCTGTTCCAGGAACCGCTCCATCGCCCCCAGCAGGCGCAGGCGCAGTTCCCCGGGCACGGACTGCAGGTGCTGCAACTGCACCTGGCAGGCGCGGCGCAGGCGCCGCTCCAGTTCATCGCTGCGCTGCTGCAGGTTCTGCACCCGTTCCCGCGGATGGCGCAGCCGCGCCCGGGCAGTGGACAGCCGCAGCCGATGCTCGCGCAGCGTCTGCTGTGCGCTCTCGGCCAGCCCTTCGGCCAGGGATTGCAGTTTCTGCAGCAGCTGCTCCCGGTCGGGACTCAGGAGTTCCGCCGCCGCCGAGGGCGTGGCAGCGCGCACATCGGCGGCAAAATCCGCGAGGCTGAAATCGATCTCATGGCCCACGGCACTGACCACGGGCAGGCGGCTCGCCACAATGGCGCGCACCAGTTGCTCATCGTTAAAACACCACAGGTCCTCGGGCGAACCCCCGCCCCGGGTCAGCAGGATTACATCCAGCGGCGGTGACTGTGCGGCGGCGATATCATTCGCCCGCCGCAGTGCGGCGATGATCGCCCCGGGTGCGGCATCGCCCTGCACCGGCACCGGCAGCACGGTGACATGGAGCAGCGGGAAACGCCGCTGGAACACGCTCAGCACGTCGTGCAGGGCGGCCCCGGACTCGGAACTGATCACGGCGATGTGGTGAATGGTCCCAGGCCATCCCTTCTTGCGCTCCTCTGCAAACAGGCCTTCGGCTGCCAGTTTGGCCTTGAGTTCCTCGAAGGCGCGCTGCAGTGCACCCGCCCCCGCCTCCTCCAGGCGCGTTGCAATCATCTGGTAATTGCCGCGGTTCACGTAGAGACTCAGGCGGCCCTGCACCTGCACCAGCTGCCCCACCCGGGGCGCAAAGCGCACCTGGCGATTGTCGCTGCGAAACATCGCGCAGTTCAGTTGCGCCGGGGCCTCCTGGTCCTTGATGCTGAAATACCAGTGCCCGGAAGCCGGCTGGCTGAAATGGTCGATCTCCCCTTCGACCACCACCAGGGGAAAGGCGGTCTCCAGGCGATCGCGCACCAATTCGTTGATTTCGCTGACCGTGTAGACCTGGTTCTGTGCGGGAGACCCGGCCCCCGAAGTGACGGACATTGCACTGCCCCTGTCTGGCAATGGTAGTATATGGAGTTCATTGTACAAGCGTACCTGCAGGGGGAAAAACAATGGCGACTTGCGGCTTTTGGAAATTGGCGGCCGAAGAACCGGAGGCCCTGGCCCTGGTGGACCCGGATGGCCGGGAATGGTCCCGCCAGGAGCTGTTCTTCGAGTCCAACCGGATCGCCCATGCCCTGCAGGGCATGGGTCTCAAGACCAATGACACGGTGGCGATGCTGTTGCCCAATTGCGCCGAGTTTTTCACCGTCGCTTTCGCCACCCAGCAGATCGGTCTCTACCTGGTGCCGATCAACTGGCACCTGGCAGGCCCCGAGGTCGCCTATATCCTGGAAGATTCCGAGGCCAGGGTTTTCGTCTGCCACGAACAGGTCGCAGAACCCGCCGCCCGGGCCATACAGGAAGTCTCAACCGAGCCGGCCGCTTTCATGGTCGGTGCCAAGACACCGCCCGACGGTTTTCGTCCATATTCCGAACTGCCGGCAGGACAGCCGGAGGACCTGCCGGAGAACCGCAGCGCCGGGGCGGTCATGAATTACACCTCCGGCACCACCGGTAAACCCAAGGGCGTGCGCCGCGCCCTGACCGGCCTCGACCCCGACACGGCCGGGGAACTCATGGGCTTCACCCAGCAGATCTTCGGCGTCAAGCCCGCGGACGGCAACGTGCATATCGTCGGTTCGCCGCTCTACCACACCGCGGTGTTCGTCTGGGCGAACAGTGCCCTGCAGATGGGACACCCGGTGGTGGTCATGGAGAAATGGGACTCCGAGGAAATGCTGCGCCTGACCGAAAAATACCGGGTCAGCACCAGCCACATGGTGCCGACGCAGTTCCGCCGCCTGCTGTTGCTGCCGGAGGAGACCCGTAAAAAATACGACCTCTCCTCCCTGCGTTACATGATCCACGCCGCGGCACCCTGCCCGCCGGAGATCAAGCGACAGATGCTCGACTGGTGGGGACCCGTGGTCTACGAATACTACGCCGCTACCGAGGGCGGCGGCACCATGGTCAGCCCCGAGGAATGGCTGCGCTACCCGGGCACGGTCGGCAAGGCCTGGCCGCAATCCGATGTCAAGATCTATGACGACGACGGCAAGGAACTGCCGCCCGGGGAACAGGGCACGGTCTACATGCTGACCAACGCCGCCATGGATTTCGAATACCGCGGCGATGCCAAGAAAACCAGGGACAATCGCCTCGGCGATTATTTCACCGTCGGCGACATCGGGTACCTCAACGAGGACGGCTACCTGTTCCTCTGCGATCGCAAGATCGACATGATCATTTCCGGCGGTGCCAACATCTACCCGGCGGAGATCGAGAACGTCCTGATCCAGCATCCCAAGGTGGCCGATGTCGCGGTATTCGGCATTCCGCACCCCGACTGGGGCGAGGAGATCAAGGCGGTGGTGCAACCCGCCAACGGTGCCGAAGACCCGGATGCACTGACCCGGGAACTCATGGATTTCTGTGCCGACAAGCTGGCCAAGATGAAGTGGCCGCGCTCCATCGATTACCTGGAGGAGTTGCCGCGGGACCCGAACGGCAAGTTGTACAAACGCCGCTTGCGCGACCCGTACTGGGAAAAAACCAAGATCTGAACCCCGGGCCGGGGCGCACCGGTTTTCTTAAGTCGCCTTTTTCTTAAGCGCGTTGCGCTCGGCCATGAGCACCATCCGCCATTGCATCGCCGGCATCCAGAAACGCATCCAGCTGAGCCACTTGGCACTGAAGCCCGGGCGCAGTATGCCGCTGCCCCGGCTCTCGATGAATTTTTCGATCTCTTCGACGATGAATTCCGGCTTGGCGAAACTGCCCTGCTCTGCGCCCATGCGCAGCACCTCCGAGGCGGAAGTATCCAGGGCCTGCTGAATTAACGGCGTATTGGTCGCCGGCGGCTGCACCACCACGATACGCAGGCCGCTGTCGATGTTTTCCCGCATCAGTTGTTCACCGAACAGGTTCACCGCCGCCTTGCTCGCCGAGTAGGCACCCATGTTCGGTGCCAGCACATGACCGGCGATAGAGCCGAACAGGATGATGTCGCCGCTGCGGCGCTCCAGCATCTCCGGCAGTACCGCCTTGACCATGTAGACCGTGCCGCTGTAATTGATATCGTTGATGCGCACGATCTCTTCGGCACTCATCTGCGCCAGCTCCTGGTTGGGCATGATCGCCGCCGCATGCGTCAGACGCTGGACCGGTCCGTGTTCTTCCCACACGCGCCGGGCCGTCTGCTGCACCTCCTGCCAATTGGCGATGTCGCAACGGTACGGGTAAATATTTTCGGCCTCGGCCGCCGTCTCCTGCAGCTTCTCCTCCACGACATCAAAAATTGCGACCTTGGCCCCCCGCGCAGCGAGTGCCAGGGCGGACAGCCGCCCCATGCCGCTCGCCCCGCCCGTGACAATGACCGCCTGGTCCCGAAAATCCGTCATCTTAGTATTCCCCCGTGCTTATAAAAATCAGTGTTTCCGGCCCCGGTGTCCGGGGAATTCGACCCTCCCCGGGCAGCCCCGGATACACCCGGAAAACCGGCTTGAGATTATACTAGTCTGCATCGGGTTTCACGCACGGGAGAACCGGAAAATGAACGAAGAAAAGAAAGCAGTCACCCTGATGACGCCCGGCCAGGAGCGTTTCGGACGCTGGATGATCAAGTATGTCGCCCGCTTGCAAGTGCTCGTCTACCGCCTGAGCAAGGGCAAGTTCCTCAACACTTTCAACGGCGGGGCGGTGGTGCTGGTGGAAATGCGCCAGCGCGATACCGGCAAATTCCAGACCCTGCCGCTGGTGTATGCCCAGGATGGGGAAAATGTCCTGATCGCCGCCTCCCTGGGCGGCATGTCCAGGCACCCGAACTGGTATCACAACCTGGTCGCCTGTCCGCGCGTGGTGATTCAAATCGGCGCAGAGCGGCGCAAGGTGTTGGCACGCGAAGTGGAATCACAAGAGGAAGCCGACGCCGTCTGGGCGAAGCTGGATGAAGCGTACCCGGATTTTGCCGAGTACCGGGAGCGCGCCACCCTGTCCGCCCGCCGCATCCCCCTGTTCGTCCTGGAACCGCGCACAGAGTAAAGCCCCATGAAAACCGGCGTCCCTGGCGTCCGTCTCACTGCGCTGCCCTGGGCACTGGCAGTACTTTTCGCTCTCGCCCTCGCAGACGGCCTGGCACAGAACACCGCCAGCCCGGGCGGGTTTTCCACGGACGATGAGCGCAACACCATGCAGGTGTTCCAGGCCTCCGCCCCGGCGGTCGTCTTCATCTCCAGCCACAAACGCCAGTACTATCCCTTCAGCCGCCGCCTGTTCGATGTGCAGAGTGGTGCCGGCACCGGGCTGATCTGGGACCGCCAGGGACACGTGGTCACCAACTACCACGTCATCGCCCAGGCTGACCAGTTGCAGGTGACCCTGCAGGACGGGACGCAACGGGAAGCCCAGCTGGTCGGTGCCGCCCCGGACTACGATCTCGCGGTGCTGCGCATTCCCACCACCGGCCTGTTGCTGCACGTGTTGCCCCTGGGAGATTCCGCACGCCTGCGCGTCGGGCGCAAGGTGCTGGCCATCGGCAATCCCTTCGGCTTTGACACCTCGCTCAGCGTCGGCGTGATCAGTGCCCTGGATCGCGAAATCAATACCCCGGGCGGCCGTCCCATCCGCAACGCCATCCAGACCGATGCCGCCATCAACCGCGGCAATTCCGGCGGCCCCCTGATTAATTCCAACGGCGAGTTGATCGGTCTCAATGCCCAGATCTACAGTCCCAGCGGTGCCAGTGCCGGCATCGGTTTCGCCATCCCGGTCAACACCATCCAGCGGGTGGTACCGCTGCTGATCCGCGACGGGCGGGTGCAGCGCGCCATCATCGGCGTCACCTTCGCCCCCGATGAATGGAACCGCCGCATCGGCGTCGCATCGGGCGTCCCGATCCTGCGCATCTACCCGGGCACCCCGGCCCAGCGCGCGGGCCTGCAGGCACTCACCCGCAACGACCGGGGACAGATCGTGATCGGCGATGTCATCGTCGCCATCGACGGCGAAGAGATCCAGACCACGGACGAGCTGCTCTCATTGCTGGAATGGCGGGCACCGGGCGACCGGATCCGTCTCAGCACCGAACGCAATGGCCGGCGCAAAGAACACCGGATCGTATTGATGGGCAACTGAGCCGGCGTCCCGCCCCGGCGCAATGGCTGTCGTCGGCGCGGCCAGTGCTCAGTCGTCCCGCTTGGGCCGCAACTGCGGAAACAGCAATACCTCGCGAATGGAAGTGCGGCCACTGAGCAGCATCACCAGGCGGTCGACACCGATGCCGGCACCCGCCGCCGGCGGCATGCCGTATTCCAACGCCCGCAGGTAATCCTCGTCCACGGGCATGGCCTCCGCATCCCCGGCCCGCTGCGCCTGGGCCTGGTGCTCAAAACGCCGGCGCTGTTCCTCCGGGTCATTCAATTCCGAAAAGCCGTTGGCGATCTCCAAGCCGCCGGCGAACAATTCAAAACGTTCGGCCAGCACGGGCGTCTCCTCATCCGCCGTCTCCTCGTCCACGGAACGATTGTCCACGCAACGCGCAAGCGGCGAGACCTCGGCCGGGTAATGCGTGATAAACACCGGCCCCTGCAAGTCACCCTCCGCGGTTTTCTCAAACAACTCCAGGGCGATTTTGCCGGCACCCCAGTCCTCACGCACTTCGATGCCGCACTCCGTGGCGCGCTCCGCCAGCAGCTCCCGGCCCGGCAGTTGCCAGGCCGCCGGCCCCTGCTCTTGACGCTGCAATTGCGGGTTTTTCTCCAGCACCGCATCGGCCAGGA
The DNA here is from genome assembly GCA_965215045.1 of Gammaproteobacteria bacterium. Classification (GTDB taxonomy): domain Bacteria; phylum Pseudomonadota; class Gammaproteobacteria; order JABABF01; family JABABF01. The sequence goes on from OZ244031.1 coordinate 90,948, forward strand.
AACGGCGTGCAAAAGGCGGGCCGAAGTCGCAGACATGATCACGGAACTGTAATTTCATGCCGTCTGCAGCGCGGCTGGCCACCAGGCCCCGCAGCAGTTCCTCCAGCAGGTCCATCAACTCGGTAAAGCTGCTGTACGCCTGGTAGAACTCCAACATCGTGAATTCCGGGTTGTGCCCGCTGGAAAGACCCTCGTTGCGAAAACAGCGGTTGAGTTCGAACACGCGGTCAAAACCGCCGATCAGCAGGCGCTTCAGGTACAGTTCCGGGGCGATGCGCAGGAACAATTCCATGTCCAGGGAATTGTGATGCGTGCCGAAGGGCCGCGCCGCCGCACCGCCGGCCACCGGATGCAACATCGGCGTCTCCACCTCCAGGAAACCCCGCTCGTTGAAAAAATCGCGCAGTTCGGCAGCGATCGTACAGCGTTCATAAAACAGCTGGCGACTGGCATCCTCGCCCAGGAACTCCAGGTAGCGCTGCCGGTTGCGCATCTCGGGGTCCCGCAGCCCGTGGTATTTTTCCGGCAGGGGGCGCAGGGCCTTGGCCAGTACCCGGGGCGGGTAGCGGGAATCGTTGAAGATCGTGATGTAGAGGTCGCCCTCCCCCTTCCTGGAACGCTGCAGGCGCCCGTGCACGGCGACCAGGTCACCGACATCCCAGGCATCGATGCGCTGCAGGTCTGCTTCGGCGAAGCGCGCGTGCCGGCGTTCCACGTAGAGCTGGATGCGGCAATCCCCGGTGCTGCCGTCCTGCAGTACGAAAAAATTGCTGCGCTTGCCCACCAGGCGCCCGCAGATGCTGATCATGATGCGCTCGCTTTCCTGCACCTCTACACTGCGTCCCCAATCGGCAAATTCCCGGTTCAGCCGGGCGATACCCGACACCGCCTGCCGCTGCTCTTCGGCTTCCGGTGCGGCGTGCTCCGTGTGTTCCCGGTCGTGCCAGAACCAGCGTTCCACCTGGTTGTCATAGTTCTGCGCGCTGTCTCGCAAGCGACGCAATTTCTCACGCCGCTGTGCCACCAGCTGATTCTCGCCGCGGTCCGTCTCTTCCCGCTTCATCCGCCCCGCTCGCCTAGACCCCGGCGCGCAACCCGGCCTCTATGAAATCGTCGATCTCACCGTCCAGTACCGCGTTGCAATTGCTGGTCTCGACCCGGGTGCGCAGGTCCTTGACGCGGGAATCATCCAGCACGTAGGAACGGATCTGCGAGCCCCAGCCGATCTCCGACTTGCTCTCCTCCATCTGCTGTTTCTCGGCGTTGCGCCGGCGCAACTCCAGTTCATACAGCCGCGCGCGCAGCTGGCGCATGGCGCGGTCCCGGTTCTGGTGCTGGGAGCGCTGGTTCTGGCACTGCACCACGACCCCGCTGGGCAGGTGCGTAATGCGCACCGCGGAGTCCGTCTTGTTCACGTGCTGGCCGCCGGCCCCGCTGGCACGGTAAGTATCCACGCGCAGCTCGGAGGCCTGGATCTCGACCTCGATATCGTCGTCGACTTCCGGGGAAATAAAGACCGCGGCAAAGGAAGTGTGCCGGCGATGCCCGGAATCAAACGGCGACTTGCGCACCAGCCGGTGCACCCCGGTCTCGGTGCGCAACCAGCCGTAGGCGTACTCGCCGATCACGCGCACCGTGGCACTCTTGATGCCGGCCACCTCGCCCGCCGAGACCTCGCTGAGTTCCGCCGTAAAACCGCGCCGCTCACACCAGCGCAGGTACATGCGCAACAGCATCTCCGCCCAGTCCTGCGCCTCGGTGCCACCGGAGCCGGCGTTGATATCCAGCCAGGCATTGCACGGGTCTTCCGCGCGCGAGAACATGCGTTGGAATTCCAGTTTTTCCACGCGCCCCTCCAGTTCCTTCCATTCGCGTTCCAGGGCCCGCAAGGACTCCTCCTCATTTTCCTCCACCGCCATTTCCAGCAGTTCCATGGCGTCCCCGACATCGCCCGCCAGCTGATCCAGCGTCGACAGCAGGCGCTCCAGCATCGCGCGCTCGCGCCCGATGTCGCGGCTGCGCTCCGGGTCGCCCCAGGTTTCCGGCCGCTCCAGCTCCTCGCAGAGACTCTGGTGACGCTCGCGCTTTTCCTCGTACTGAAAGCCCTCCTTCAACAGCTCCAGGCGGCGCTGCAAAGAAGCGACGTTCTGTTGCAACAGACTGGTTTCAAGCACGGGGGGCATCCTCATCGGGGGCACTTATTGTAACAGCGGGGCGTTGTGTCATCGCTTAGAATGGGGCTTTTGCCAACCGCGGAGACAACAGAATGAAAGTCGGACTGTGCCTGCCCTACATGAAATCAGAATGCAAGCGTGAACAATTGCTGCAGTGGTTTCGACGCCTGGACCAAGGACCCTTCTCCACCATTTCCTGCGGCGAACGGGTCATCGGCGGCGCCTTCGACATGCGCATCCTGGTCGCCGCCGCCGCCGCATGCACCGAACGCATTCGTATCATGCCGACGCTCTATGTCATGCCCATGCATTCGGCGGCGCGCGTGGCAAAAGAGATCGCCACCCTCGACGTGCTGACTGACGGCAGGCTCAGCGTCACCCTGGGCGTCGGCGGACGGGAAGAGGACTTCCGGATCATTGGCGCATCCTTTGACAACCGCCACGAGCGCATGGACGAACAGGTGGCGCAGATGCGGCAGATCTGGAATGACGAGCCGATCGCCGCCAGCAGCGAACACATCGGTCCGCCGCCCTTGCAACAAGGCGGTCCGGAACTTTTGATCGGTGCCATGGGCGAAAAGGGCATGCGCCACGGTGCACAATGGGCCAGCGGCGTCTACGTCTTCTCCATGAACGGAGAAAAGGAGGAGATCCGCGGCATGCTCACCAACGCGGACCAGGCCTGGAGTGAGGCCGGCAAAAAAAAGCCGTACAAGATCGGCGGTTTCTGGTACACCCTGGCCCGGGACGGCGAGAGCAAACTGCAGCAATACGTGTTCGATTACATGCGCATCGCCGGCGAAGACTTCGCCCGGGACCTCGCAAAAGGCATGAACCGGTACACGCCGGATGCCGTGCGCGAAGGCATCGACAACCTGCTCGAAGCCGGCTGCGATGAGATCTTCCTGTCGCCGGCCACCGCCGAGTACGCAGAGATCGACGGCGTCGAAGAGCTCCTGGCGCAATATGCAAACCGCTGAGAGTAAAATGCACCGCAATCCCCGAGGAGATTGAACATGCAAAAACTGGTCTACATCCTGTGGAAAGAACAAGACGAGCTGCGCGCAGATTTCTGCCGCCGGTTGCTTCAAGAAACGGCACCCGCCCTGCAGGCCCTGGACGAAGTGCAGCACCTGCAAGTCAATGTCGCAGACGAGCATATTCTCCTGGCCGAGCCCATGATCCAGACCCATGCCGAAGACCGCCCCTGGGCCATGGTCTACCTGTGGCTGGAAGGCGAGCACGGGGCCGCCACCGCCCTGCTTGCGGCCGCCTGCGCACGCTGTGCCGGCTACCGCGTCGAAGAAGATGCGCCCATGGACGGCAGTGACCGGCCCACCGCTTCCGGAGAGCGCACCCCGGGTTTCTCGCAGATCGCCATCCTGCAAATCCCCGAGCAGCTCTCGCGCCAGGAATGGCTGGATATCTGGCTCAAGTCGCACGGCCCCCTGGCAATTGAAATCCAGTCCACCTGGCTCTACGTGCGCAACATCGTCAGCGAGGCACTGAGCGCAGATGCACCGCCCTACGATGGCATTGTCGAAGAGGGTTTTCCCACCGAGGCGATGACCAGCCAGGCGGCGTTTTACGAAGCCGGAGACGACGCCGAGGAACTGGCGAAACGCCAGAAAGACATGATGGACAGTTGCGTGCGCTTCATCGATTTCGAAAAGATCGAAGTGTTTTTCACCAGCCGCTACGTGTTCTGAGCCCGTAGAAACGGCACTCCGCCCGCCGTCCCGGTTCTTGCGGCCGCCCGTTTCAGCCTTCGGCAAGCCAACCACGAAACCACCTCACCGGCTGGTCATGAGCCCGCAGGCCGCCTGTCTCAGCCGCAGGCCGCCTGTCTCAGCCGCAGGCCGCCTGTTTCAGCCGCAGGTCGCCTGTTTCAGTCCTCGGCAAACAGGCCGGTGGAAAGGTAGCGATCCCCGCGGTCACAGATCACGGTCACGATCACCGCATCTCGCACCTCCCCGGCCAGGTGCAGGGCACCGGCGACCGCACCGCCCGAGGAAACCCCGCAGCAAATACCCTCGCGCCGGGCCAGGAGCCGGGTCATCTCCCGCGCCTCCTGTTCGGAGACCTCCATGATCCGGTCCAAGTGCTCGCGTTCGAAAATCTTCGGCAGGTATTCCTTCGGCCAGCGGCGGATGCCGGTAATCGACTCGCCCGCCGCCGGTTGCAGACCGATGATTTCGATCCGTGGATTTTTCTCCTTGAGAAAACGCGAGACCCCCATCACCGTGCCGGTCGTACCCATCGCACTGACGAAGTGCGTGAGTTCCCCACCGGTCTGCCGCCACAGTTCCGGTCCCGTGCCCTCGTAATGTGCGCGCGGGTTGTCCGGGTTGGCAAACTGGTCCAATACCTTGCCCTCCCCCCGCTGCTCCATTTCCAGGGCCAGGTCGCGGGCACCCTCCATGCCCATCTCCTCGCTGACCTCCACCAGTTCCGCCCCGTAACTGCTCATCGCCCACTTGCGCTCATCGCTCATGTTGCTCGGCATCACCAGCACCATCCGGTAGCCGCGGATCGCCGCCGCCATCGCCAGGGCGATGCCCGTGTTGCCGCTGGTCGCCTCGATCAGCGTGTCGCCCGGCTGCAGTTCCCCGCGCTCCTCGGCGCAGCGAATCATGCTGATCGCCGGCCGATCCTTGACCGAGCCCGCGGGATTGTCGCCTTCCATTTTCAGCAGCACCGTGTTGCCACCGCCGGGCGAAAGACGCTGCAAGCGCACCAGCGGCGTCTCGCCGATGCAAGATTCAATGGTCGGATATTCCATGACAGTTCCAGGCTCTTTTGTCTCATCATAAGGCAGGGACCACCCGCCTAAAGAACCCGCGCTTCTTAGTACATTCCCCGCCGGTTCACTGGAACTTGCGCACCGCCGCATCCAACACCACGAAGGCCAGCGCATACTCGCTCTCATGCGCCAGGCTCAGCCGGCAGCTGCGCACTCCCCGGTCCTCGGCATGCAGGGCCGCCGCACCGTGCAGCTGCAGTTGCGGGGCACCCGCCCGGTCCTTTGAAACCTCCAGGTCCCGCCAGCGAATCCCGGCGGCCAGGCCCGTGCCCAGGGCTTTCAGGGCCGCCTCGCGGGCGGCGAAACGAGTGGCCAGGAAATGCGCCTTGCGCGCGCTGCCTAAGAATTCCCGGTATTCTGACGCCGACAGCAGGCGCTCGGCCAGTGCCGGCCCCCGCCTGTGCAACGCCGCCTCCATGCGCGGAATGCTGACCAGGTCCACGCCGATGCCGACAATCATCGGCTTTCCCCGTGCTGCAGGCGGCGCAACAGCCGGCGACTCTGCAGCAGGTGTCCGCCCGGCGTCGCCGCCAGTGCCCGCTGACTCAACGCCCGCGCCGGGTTGCGCACCCGGGCGTCGGCAAAATCCCCCGCTGCCAGCCGCTGCAGGACCGCGCCCGGGAAAACCACCTCGTGTTCCGCCGGCGCACCCAGCCTGGCAAAGCCCTGGCCGGGTTCAAAAGAATACTGCGCGTCCGCCGCCAGCGGGGTGCCGCTGCTCGCCTCCCGTTCAAAATCGATGCCGTAGCCCAGTTCCCGCAACAACCGGAATTCAAAGGCCAGCACCGCGCCCTCCCAGTTGCCCGCCTCACCCCGCTCCAGTGCCTGCAGGGTCTCCAGGTAGGCGACAAACAGGTTCGGATGCGGTTCGTGCCGGTGCAGCAGGCGGTAGACCAGTTCGTTGACATGCAGGGCCGCCAGCAGGGCCCAACCCCGGCAATACAGCGGCGGACCATCTTCTTCCAGGGCACTGAGCGTCTTCAGATCTCCGCGTCCCGACCAGGAAGCCAGCAGGGGACGCAGGGCCTGGGCCGGGGCCGCCGTGCGCCCGCGCCGCCGCCCCCCGCGCAACACGCCGCAGACCCGCCCCTGTTCAGCCGTGAACAATTCCACCAGCAGGCTGCTGTTCTGATAGGCCCGCGTATGCAGGATCCAGGCACTGCAGAGTAGTACGCGCATCGCCCTTCAGGCCGCAGCCGGCCCCGCACTCACCCGCACCCACAGGCGCAGCATCACCCGCGTGCCAAACAGCCGTTCCATGTCCCGGCGGGCAGCACTGCCGATCCGTTTCAGGGTCTCCCCCCTCTTGCCGATCAGGATTTTTTTCTGTCCCTCCCGCGGCACATGGATCAGCACCGAAACATGCAAGACGGCATCGCGCTCCTCCATGGACTCCACCTGCGGTGTCGCCGCGTACGGCAGTTCATCGCCCAGCGTGTGAAAAATTTTCTCCCGCACCAGGTCGGCGACCAGCAAGGGCTCATCGTCCCCACTGCAAGTGTCCGCCGAAAAGCGGTGCGCAGCCTCTGGCATGCGCTCGGCGATGCAATCCTCCAACTCCTGCACGTTCTCACCCCGACGCGCCGAGACCGGGATGATTTCACCGAACAGCCCGCGTTCGGCCAGTTCCCGGATATGCGGCAACAATTCGCCCCGGTCGCCCAGCCGGTCGATCTTGTTGAGTGCCAAAAACAGCGGGCAGTCGGCACCCTCCCGCACCTGCTGCAAAACCCACTCGTCCTCCTCGCCCCAGCGCAGGGCCTCGCTGACCAGCAGGGCCAGGTCGATCTCGACGAAGGCCGCGCGCGCCACCCGGTTCAAAACCTGCTCCCGCCGCCGCCGACCGCTGTACAGCCCCGGGGTATCCAGGTAGATCACCTGCACCTCTCCCCGCGTCCGGATGCCCAGAATGCGCCGACGCGTGGTTTGCGCCTTGCGCGAAGTGATACTGATCTTGAGGCCCAGGATGCGGTTGAGCAGCGTCGACTTGCCGACGTTCGGACGCCCCAGCAACGCCACCCGTCCGCAGCGCGGTGCCGGCACCGTGCTCATTCCGGTTCCTCCTGCAGCCGGGCGAGCAGGAGTTCGGCCGCCTCCTGTTCCGCCTCGCGCCGGTTGACGCCGCAGACCTCGCTCGCGTATTCCGTGCCGGGAATGCGGCAGCACATCCTCGTTTCCGCGTCCGTGGAATCCAGCAATTCATATTCCGCCGGTGGCAGCCGGCGCGCCATCAGCAGGATATTCAGGCGCGTCTTGGCATCTTGCAAATCCTCCAGGCTGCGGTCTTTCAATGCCTCCAGTTGCGGTTCCAGCAATTGTGCAAACAGCCTGCGGCAGGCCGCCAGGCCGCCGTGCAGGAACAGGGCACCGAACACCGCCTCCAGGGTGTCCGCCAATGCTTTTTTCCCGGGCCGGGCACCACTCCTGCTCTCCGGCTCATACTCGATGAGCTCTTGCAACTGCAGTTGTTCGGCCAGCCGCGCCAGGTTGTCATTGTTAACCAGCTGGGCGCGCAAAATCGTCAACCGCCCCTCCTCGGCATCCGGGTAACGCCGGTAGAGCAGCTCCGAACACAGCAGGTTCAAGGCGGCGTCCCCCAAAAACTCCAGGCGCTGGTTATGCGGCGGACCACGGCGGGGATGACGCAGGGCCAGTTGCAGCAACTCCTCCCCGTCCGCAGAAAAAAAATTGCGGAGTTCGACCGCCGTTTTCATCCCGTTCAGTGAATGGAGCCGCTGCGCCGGAAATGCGGCAGGTAGCCCAGGCCGCCCCAGTGCATCCACAGGTAAAAAGCCGGGCCGGTCAGGTTGCGCCTGGGCACCTCCCCCCAGGTGCGGCTGTCCTGGCTGTTATCCCGGTTGTCGCCCATCATGAAGTAATGCCCGGGACTCACCCGAATGGTGAAATCGCGGCCTGGGCGACGCTCGTCGTGGTAGACCGGACGCCAGATCCCGTCGAGTTTCTCCTCCAGGCTGTTGCCGTTTTGCCGCAGCGGCACCGCCTTCCCGTTGATGAACAAATGCTTGTCCCGGTAGCGGATGACATCGCCGGGCAGACCGACAATCCGCTTGACGAAGTGACGCGAGTCCGCCGGCGGGAAGAACACCGCCACCTCGCCCCGGCGGGGCAGCCGCCCCTCCCACAACAGGGAGCGAGCAATCGGCAGGCGCACCCCGTAGGCGTTCTTGTCGACCAGGATGTAATCCCCGGCCAGCAGCGTCGGCTCCATCGAGGCCGAGGGAATGCGAAACGGCTCCAGGACAAAACCCCGCAACACCAGGATCAGCACCAGGATCGGCAACAGCGGCCGCAACTGCGCCCGCCACCACCGGCGGCGCAGGTCGCCGGGAGTGTCCGGGCGATACTCGGGCAGAAGCCAATCCAGTAGCAGCAGCACGGTCAGTGCCGCCACGAACACGCTGAGCAGCAGGATCAACGCCTCCCCCATCAGGAATCTCCCACACCCAGCATCGCCATGAACGCCTCCTGCGGGACATCCACCCGCCCCAGGCGCCGCATGCGTTTCTTGCCGGCTTTCTGTTTTTCCAGCAGCTTGCGCTTGCGCGTGACATCCCCGCCGTAACACTTGGCCGTGACATTCTTGCGGATCGCCCGCACCGTCTCCCGGGCGATGATGCGCCCGCCGATGGCCGCCTGGATCGCCACCTCGAACATCTGCCGCGGGATCAGTTCCTTCATGCGCTGCGCAGCGGCGCGCCCGCGCTCCTGTGCGCGGCTGCGATGCACGATGATCGCCAGCGAATCAATGCGGTCGCCGTTCAACAACAAGTCCACGCGTACCAGCGGTGCCGCCTGGAAACGCGTGAAACTGTAATCCAGGGAAGCGTAGCCGCGACTGAGCGATTTCAAGCGATCAAAAAAATCCGCCACCACCTCGCTCATCGGCAATTCAAATTCCAGGGCCACCTGCCGACCCGCGAAACGCATCTCGCGCTGCTCCCCGCGCCGGCCCATGCACAACTTGATCACCTCACCCAGGAAATCCTGCGGCGTCAGGATCGAGGCGCGTACCATGGGCTCGCGCATCTCCTCGATCTCCGTCGGCTGCGGCAGGTCCGCGGGATTGGACACGCGCAGTGTCTCGCCCTTGCGCGTCAACAGTTCATAGACCACCGTCGGTGCCGTCACCAGGATTTCCAGCCCGTATTCACGCTCCAGGCGCTCCTGGATAATCTCCATGTGCAACAGGCCCAGGAAGCCGCAGCGAAACCCCGGCCCCAGTGCCTTGGAGTGCTCCGGCTCGTAGTGCAGCGAAGCGTCATTCAGGGCCAGGCGCTGCAGGGCATCCCGGAAAGCCTCGAAGTGCTCCCCGGACGGCGGGTACAGCCCGGCGTAAATCTTCGGCTCCACCCGCTGGAACCCGGGCAGTGCCGGCGTGTCCCGGGTGCGGGCTGCGACCAGCGTATCGCCGACCGGAACCCCGTGCACATCCTTGAGACCGGCGACCACGAAGCCGACCTCGCCCACACCCAGCACCTCGCAATCCCGGCGATGCGGCGTGAATATCCCCAGCCGCTCGACCGGGAATTCCCGCCCGGTGGACTTGACCCGAAGACGCAGCCCCTGGCTCAACGTCCCCTGCACGATACGCACCAGGGCACTCACCCCCAGGTAGCGATCAAACCAGGAGTCGATCACCAGGGCCTGCAACGGCGCATCCGCCTGACCCTGCGGCGGCGGAATCAATTGCGGCAGCTGCTCCAGCAGCTCGGCGACCCCCGCGCCGGTGCGCGCACTGATCCGGTGAACATCCGCACAGGAGATGCCGATAATTTCCTCGATCTCCGTGACCACCCGCCCGGGCTCCGCCCCCTCCAGGTCCATCTTGTTGATGACCGGCACGATTTCCAGGCCCTGCTCAGCCGCCGTGTAGCAATTGGCCACCGACTGCGCCTCCACCCCCTGGGTGGCATCGACCACCAACAGCGCCCCTTCACAGGCCGCCAGTGAACGCGAGACCTCGTAGGAAAAATCCACGTGCCCGGGCGTGTCGATCAGGTTCAGCCGGTATTCCTGCCCGTCCCCGGCGGCATAATCCAGTGCCACGCTCTGGGCCTTGATAGTGATACCGCGCTCGCGCTCGATCTCCATGCTGTCCAGCACCTGTTCCGACATCTCGCGCTCCTGCAGACCGCCGCACATCTGGATGAAACGGTCCGCCAGCGTCGACTTGCCGTGATCAATATGAGCGATGATGGAAAAATTGCGCAGCCGTTGAATTTCCCTCACGGAACGATCTCCCGGCTATCGACCAGCGGCAGCGACTCCCGCCGCCCCGCCTCCAGCACCCGGAGCACCCTGGGTTGCAAACGCGCACTGCGGTGCCAGCGGCGGTTGCAATACCAGGCCGGTGCCAGCCCCGCCACAAAGCCGGCCAGCCCGCCGCACACCGAGGCCAGCTCGCCCCCCCACAGGGCGTGGGCGACCAGGCTCCCGGTCAGCAGGCCCAGCAGGGGGGCGAGGTATACCAGGAAGACCCCGCCCAGGAAGGCACCCTCCTCCAGCCCCAGTTCCACCTCCTGGCCGATGCGCAGGGGAGTGGCACCCGGTGTCGCCGGCAATTCAGAGCGCGGCAATTGCAGGTGACGCACCCGGGGCTTCCTGCGGCCGCCCAGCAGAGCGCAACTGCAGGCCCCACCCTGGGCACACTTGCCGCATCCCCCCTGGCGCAAGGTCTGCACCCACAGGGAATGTTCATCCAGTGCCACAATACGGGCCGTTTCAGTCAACATGAGCGAAAACAGCAATCAAAACAGGGTTTCCACCACCAACACACAATGGCATTATAGGCGACTGAAAGCCTTCCGCCCCGCAGTGGCGACAGCGGATGCGCCGGTTCCAACCCGGCTTTTCATGCGCCCCGGCGCAAGCCCGTAGACAACAGAAGATCCAAAAGATGAGCGCGGCAGCAATACATCAAAGCGATGTGCTGATCATCGGCAGCGGCGTCGCCGGACTCAGTGCGGCACTGAGCCTGGCACAAGATATGCAGGTCCGCCTGCTGTGCAAGAACCTGCCCGAAGACAGTGCCTCCTACCGCGCCCAGGGCGGGATTGCCGCCGCACTCGGTGAAGAGGACAGCGTCGAAGAACACGTCGCCGACACCCTGCGCGCCGGCGCGGGCCTGTGCAATAAAAAGGCCGTGCGTTTCCTCGTCTCCCGCGGCGAAGACAGCATCCACTGGCTGCAATCCCTGGGCGTGAATTTCAGCCGCACCGATGGGGGCCAGGTCCACCTGGGGCGCGAGGGCGGGCACAGCCTGCGGCGCATCCTGCACGCCGAAGATGCCACCGGCCGGGCACTCGTGGAAACCCTGGTGGCCCAGGCCCGCAAACATCCCAACCTGCATTTTCACAGTGACTGCATTGCCGTCGACCTGGTCACCTCCGACCACCGCTGCCAGGGTGCCTACGCCCTGTCACTGCAGCAGAGACAAGTCGAACAATTCATCGCCCCCTTCACCCTGCTCGCCACCGGCGGCGCAAGTCGCGTCTACCTGTATTCCACCGCACCGCCGGGCAGCAGCGGAGACGGCATCGCCATGGCATGGCGCGCCGGCTGCCGGGTGCACAACATGGAATTCAACCAGTTTCATCCGACCTGCCTGTACCACCCCGGCAGCCAGGGTTTTCTCATCAGCGAAGCGGTGCGCGGCGAAGGCGGGCGCCTGCTGCTGCCCGATGGCACACGCTTCATGCAGCACTTCGATAGCCGCGCAGAACTCGCCCCCCGCGATATCGTCGCCCGCGGCATCGACCACGAAATGAAACGCCTGGGCATCGAGTGCGTGTACCTGGACATCAGTCATCGTGGCCCCCGCTTCGTCGAACAACACTTCCCCAACATCAGTGCCCGCTGCCGCGAGTTGGGCCTCGACATGGGACGCCAACCCCTGCCCGTGGTGCCCGCTGCGCATTACAGCTGCGGCGGCGTGCGCAGCGACCACCGGGGACGCAGCGACGTGCAGAACCTCTATGTCGCCGGAGAAGTCGCCAGCACCGGCGTGCACGGTGCCAACCGCCTGGCCAGCAATTCCCTGCTGGAATGCCTGGTATACGGGCGGGCCGCCGCGCAGGATATCCTGCAACGCCGACACCTGGTGCCACCGCCCCCGCCCGCCCCCGACTGGGACGAATCCCGCGTGCGCACCTCCGACGAAGACGTGGTGGTCGAACATAACTGGGAAGAACTGCGCCGCTCCATGTGGGACTACGTCGGCATCGTGCGCAGCACACGCCGCCTGCAACGCGCGCGCCAGCGCATCCGCCTGCTGCAAAAAGAGAGCGATGAATACTACGGCCGCTACCGCATCTCCGGCGACCTGGTCGAATTGCGCAACCTGTGCATGAGTGCCGAACTGATCATCCGCTCCGCCCTGCGGCGGCGCGAAAGCCGCGGCCTGCACTACAGTGCCGACTTCCCGGACACCCTGCCGCGGGCCGCAAACACCATCCTGCGCCCGCCCGGTTTTGTCGCCGGCATCTGGGAGGAACCAGCCTAGTCCCCCGGTCTACGATACCGGAAGTCCGTCAGGGGTCGGGCAAAGGTACAAAAAAACGGATGGGACCGATTTCAGGGTTCGAGCCCAAGCAAAACAAGTGGAACCGCTGGCACACTGCGGCCTTGACGGATAATGTTCAGCAGGTCGCGTTCGTAATACGGGACACCGCTGGACATTTCCTGTTCCAGCGTTTTCATTGGCAAAATTTCGATACCGACATCAATAATGTCCGAAATATATAAGCCCAGATGCTTCACAAACAGATCGTGTGCCACGAAAGCGTATTTGCCGAATTGAACCTCAACCGCGACGCGCTCCTTTACGAAATCTGTTTGATTGTAGGACATGATCGGCTTGCGACCCGCATCGATAATACGTTTTTTCTGTTCATCCGGGGAAAGTTCATATATACCCCGCAGGATTCGCTCATCATCCGTGACCCAAAATGTGTTTCTGCGCTCACGCCACCCACGTTCTGTCAAGCCATTGCTGAACGCCTTGTTCATGTCGATAGGGGAATACAGCAGATTGCCCCTCCTGGTGGTTTCTCTGGAAACCTTGGTTTTGCATTTTTCCCCATCCACGGCCGCGATCACATCCTGTATTTCTTCCCATAACCTGGCATGATGCACGAGCAGGAATTCTTCGCCGTTCAGATGGGAATACTTTGCCGCTATGCGCATGCATCAATGGCCCCCGTTCGGCAAACCGGGGTCATAGATGGGCTTGCCCATCGGACGCGTTTTCAGCGTTCCCTCGTGTAGTGCCCGAATACGATCATGCGCAATATCGACATATTCCTGCACCACATCACAACCAAACGCTCTCCGACCGTGAAGTAACGCGGCGATTGCCGCAGAGCCAACACCCATGTAGGGGTCGCACACAGCGTCCCCGGGATTGGTCAGGGACAGTACAAGGCGCTCAACCAGTTCCACGGGGAACTGGCACGGATGAATGGTCTTTTCCGGATGATTGCTTTTGACATTCGGAAATACCCAGACGTCACTAGGATTCTTGCCCTTCGGGTTCCCTGACAGTTTGCCAACGTTCGGGCCCTTGAAATAACGCTTGTTCGGGTATTTTGACGGAACCCGAATCGGATCCAAGTGCCAAGTGTAATCGTCGCCCTTGGTCCACCAGTTGATTGTTTCGTATCGACCCGACAAGCGCCGGGTGCAGTGCAGACCATGCCCGAAATGCCATACGATCCGGTTGCGGAGTTTAAGTCCGTGCGCAGAAAAGATAGGATACAGAACGCTGTCCAGCGGGATAATCGTGCCGCTATCGACATGGTTGCCGACTTGCCAGCATATCGACCCCCGGGGATGCAATGTGCGCACACACTCCGCGATCACTTGTTTTTGCACATTGAGATAGGCTTCAAGACTCGTGCGCCGCTCGTAGGACTTCCCCAAGTTGTAGGGCGGTGAAGTGACGATCAAAGAGAAGGTTTCATCGTCAATATTGCGCAGGAAGGACAGATTATCCTCGCATACCAGCTGAGCGTCCTGTTCCTGGGCAACCAATAGCGGTAGAACTGCGCTCACGACCACGCCCTGCTATCCAGCCTGGTTTGCCTGTTCAGGGCTATGCTCGATCCGTTCGTTGCAGATGATCCCACACCCTTGCTCAAGGTAGCATCGTGCTGTTTCCTGGCCGGGAACCTCTGCAAGACCCCCAAAGTGCTGACAGTTAGGTTGGGCTGCACGATGAGCTCCAGTCGATAAATGCCACTTTACTCCACCCGATGAGTGGAGGCAACTGGATACTGCCCTTTTTAAAAAAAAAGCCCCCGCTGGGAGGGCTTTGGTCGCATAGAAGCGTTGCCTGCGAAAAATGCATTTCTTGGTATGAAAAGCTTAATCGTTCGGCCTCGGTTCGTTAGACTGCTGTGCATTATACAGCAAAAGATTCCGCGGCTGTCAAGTTAGTGCAGTTCCTGCATATCCCACTGTAAGTTTCTGATTTTCATTTATCTATTGCCAGAATTCATATTGCACACCACACCCTCCGTCCGTATAATTCGCAATTCCTGGCTGATACGGAGGCAACATGGGCAAGAAAATTCTGGGCCTGGACCTGGGCAGCAACTCCTTGGGGTGGGCCCTGCTGGAGGCCGATGACAAAGGCAAGCCCCGGGCACTGGTCGACTTGGGCGTGCGTATTTTTATCAAGGCGGTTGAAGACCAGGCACCCACCCCCAAAAATGCCAAGCGTCGCCAGAGCCGCCTGATGCGCCGGGTGATTCAGCGCCGCGCTCGGCGCAAAAAGAAAATGCTGAACTACCTGGTCAAGCTGGGACTGCTACCGGAAACCCTCAAGGACTCCCCGCAACCGGAAGTCATCCTCAACCAACTGGGCGACCCCTACGAATTGCGCACCCGCGCCCTGCACGAGCCCCTGCAGGCCCACGAACTGGGACGCGCCCTACTCCACCTGGTGCAACGCCGCGGGTTTCTCAGCAACAAGAAAACGCTGTTAGGCAGTGAAATGCTGGACGACCCGGATGTACAGGCCGTGCTGGAGGAAATGCGTGAAGACGAGCCGGACCCCGACCAAAAGGCGGTGGACAAGGACGATAAACAGGCCAAAGAAGCCGCTGCCGAAGAGACCGCCTTCAAAAAGGACATCAGTGCACTGCGCGAGGAAATCAGCGACAAAGGCTTTGAAACCCTGGGCGAATTCCTGCACTCATTGCCACCCGGCAAATGCAAACGCAATCGCACCCACGCCGGGGGACACCTGCGCACCGACCGGAAAATGTACCAGGAAGAGCTGGAGAAAATCTGGGCACAGCAGGAACAACATCACGCCGTATTGGACGAGTCAGCACGGAAGAACATCGAACACATCATCTTCCACCAGCGCCCGCTCAAGCTGAAGCCCGACCGCGTCGGCAAATGCTCCCTGGAAAAGAACCATTTCCGTTGCCGGATGGGGCGCTTGGAATACCAGAAATTCCGCTACATGCAGGACATCAACCACCTCTCCTGGCGAGATCCGGCATCTGAAGTTTACAGGAAACCGAACGCAGAAGAACGGCAGCAACTGTGGGAGTTATTTGAAACAGACCCGGCCCCGAGCTTTACCAAGATGCGCAAAAAACTCAAATTGGACAAGAGCACAGAATTCCAGGAGATCTCCGGGGTCAAGAAATTCAAGGGCAACCGTACCGCCTGTGCCATACGCAAAGTCCTGCCCCAATGGGATGACTTCCCGGAGGAAAAACAATATGCGCTGGTGGAAGACCTGATTACCATCGGCAAAAAAACCGCCCTCAAAAAACGCCTGATGAACCATTGGCAATTTGATGCCACGACTGCCGTGCGCCTGTGCATGCTGGAATTTGAAGACGACCATGGCAACCATTCTTCCAAGGCAATCAAGAAGCTATTGCCCCACCTGCGGGAAGGCCTGGTCTATTCCGATGCGCGCCAAGAGGCAGGTTACAAATATGAGACCAAGGAAGACAAAGCACAACAGCAGAAGCGCGACCGTCTCGGCCCACCGCCGGAGATCCCCAATCCCATCGTGCAAAAAGGTCTGCACGAACTGCGACGGGTGGTCAATGCAATCATCGCAGAGCACGGCAAGCCCGACATCATCCGCATAGAGATGGCGCGTGACCTGCAGATGAACACCAAGCGCTACGAGGCCTTCAGCGAACAGCAAAAAAAGAATACCGCTGCCAACGACGAGGCGGCGGAAGAATATGAAACCGTGCGCTCCAGAAACCCCAACCTGCAAGACCTCAGTACAAAACTGGGCAGGGTGGAAAAATTCAAGTTCCGCCTGTGGAAAGATCAGAACCATCTCTGCGCCTACAGTGCCAGACCCATCAGCCAAACCGCCGTGTTTACCTCAGAGACAGAAATCGACCACATCCTTCCATACAGTCGTTTCAGGAATGACTCCTACATGAACAAGGTACTATGCTATGTAGAGGAAAATCGCATCAAGGGCAATCGCACGCCCAAAGACGCCTTTGCAGGTGACCCGAAAAAATGGGAGCAAATTACCCAAGCACTGGCACGCTGGGATAAAAAACTACACTCCAAACGAGACCGCTTCTACAAGACCGAGGCCGACCTGCAGGAAAAGGAGGAAAGAGATTTCAGCGGCAGCCAACTGACGGACACCCGCTACATCAGCCGGGAAGCGGGCCAATACCTGCAACCCTTGGGAGCCCAGATCGATTTCAGCCGCGGCGTGATGACCGCTTGGCTGCGGCGGCTTTGGGGACTGAACTCCATTCTTCCAAGACGTGATGATACAGAAGCCGATAAAAAAGAACGCAGCGACCACCGCCACCACACCATCGATGCCGTGGTGACCGCCTGCATTGACCGGGGCTTTTACCAGCGTTTATTCAAAAATGCCGAAAGATTAGAACAGAAACATAAGCGCAATATTGTAGATCTACGCATTGCCTCAGAAGATATAGGTCCGCCTTGGGACGCCTTGCAAGACGAAGTGCGCACAGGTATCGATGAAATGATTGTCTCCCATGCACCACAGACCAAGATCAGAGGCGCCTTGCACGAAGAGACCGGTGCCGGGTTCATAGAAGGCGTTGGCACGGTGTACAGAAAAAATCTCGACCAGAGCTTCAAACCAAAGCAGGTCGAGAGAATTATTGACCCTGCGGTGAAGGAACAGGTGCGAAAACACCTCGCCCAACATGGCGATAAATCCAAAGAGGCTTTCGCCGAAGGTGTTATTGTCTATCACAAGGATGGGAAAACGCCCATCCACCGTGTGCGCATGACACAGCAAACCCAGATAAAAGAACTGGAAAAATTAAAATTAGAGGAAACCAATTTTGCCATTTGTGACCAACAAGGAAAAGCTTTCCGCTGGATGGTTTACGGCAATCTGCATCATATTGAGATCATCCGTCACAAGCAAAAAGACCGTTACAAAGGAAAACCTGTGACCACCCTGGAAGTCGCCCGTCGCGCCCGGGGCATCAATCGAGCCAAGGCACCGCTCATTCAAAAGAATCATGGGGAAAATTATGAATTCATCATGGCCCTGCATATCAATGATATGGTTCGCGTGCAGAGAAATGGAAAACCGGTTCTTTACCGAGTACAAAAAATTGAATCCACAGCTGTTTTAACATTACGCCTGCACACCGCTGCAACTTTGAATTATGCCGAGGAAAGCTTGCGCAAATCAGTCTCCACCTTAATCAACAAATACCAGATGCAAAAAATCAGGGTCAATGCAATAGGAAAGTTGCTCGATGATCAAGCGCACGGTTGACATTAGTGAACCCGCCTTCCTTCGCCTGCGGAAAAATCAGCTGCTGGTTGAGAAAGACGGCGAACTCGCAGCCAGCATCCCGGTCGAAGACCTGGGCGTACTCATTCTGCAACATCCCGCCATCTCGCTGACCCAGTCGCTGGTCATCGCCTGCCAGCAGAACAATACGGTCATTGTCTTCTGTGACCGGAAATACCTTCCCTACTCCGTGCTCCTGCCGATCAGCGAAGGGCACAGCCTGCACAGCAAAATACTGCAACAGCAGATTGCAGTTTCCAAGCCAAGCAAAAAACAGCTGTGGCAGCAGGTGATCCGCCATAAAATCACCCAGCAGGCCGACACCCTGGAGCGCTTGGATATGGACGCCCGGGCTTTGCACCGCATGTTGCCAAAGGTCAAAAGCGGGGACAAGGAAAATCACGAGGCACAGGCCGCACAGCTCTACTGGCACCTGCTGATGGGCAACCGCTTCCGGCGCGACCCGAATGCGGAGGGCCTCAACGCCCTGCTCAACTACGGCTATGCGATTATCCGCTCGATGATTGCCCGGGCCCTGGTCAGCAGCGGATTACATCCCGCCCTGGGCCTGCACCATCGGAACCAGTACAACGGGCTGTGCCTGGCAGATGACCTCATGGAACCCTTCCGTCCCTGGGTGGACCTACTGGTGCAAAAAATCGCAGAAACCGACCCGCAACCGGAAGTCTGCCGGGAACACAAGCAACCCCTGCTCGAGCTACTGAATGAGCAAGTGCAATGGAAAGACGGCAGACTGCCGCTCATGGTCGCCAGTCATCACTTGGCGGCCGACTTCAAATCTGTACTTTTCGGAGAGAGCAAAAGGCTGGATATCCCGGTCAGAATGTCTGCAAACTGAGCCATGGGCAGTTTTGGCGGGATGCATACCATGTGGGTGATCGTGCTGTTTGACCTCCCCACCGATACGAAAACAGCGAGAAAGCAGTACGCCCTGTTCCGCAAACACCTGCTCATCGACGGCTTCAGCATGATGCAGTATTCCGTCTACATGCGGCATTGCGCCAGTGATGAAAACGCCCAAGTTCACGTCAAAAGGGTGCAGCATTGCCTGCCCCCGGACGGCGAGGTGCGGATCCTGAAGATCACCGACAAGCAGTTCGGCAAGATACAGGTCTACTACGGAAAAAGGCGCAAACCCACCGAGCAGGCCCCCAGCCAGCTGGAATTTCTATAGGCCCCCTACCCCGGAATATCCAGGAAAATCAGTCTGCTGCGGCGCGGACAGTCTAACGAACCGGGGCCGAACCGCAAATCACAAACCGCAAAGTCTAACGAACCGGGGCCGAACCGCAAATCACAACCAAAGTCTAACGAACCGGGGCCGAACCGCAAATCACAACCAAATCGCTACGATTGAAACGAAGTTTGCGAGTCTAACGAACCGGGGCCGAACCGCAAATCACAACGCTTCTGGCTCCCCGCTCATGGCTCCTCCAAGTCTAACGAACCGGGGCCGAACCGCAAATCACAACCCAACAGCGTGCGCGGGGATTTTGCGGTGGAGTCTAACGAACCGGGGCCGAACCGCAAATCACAACCGGGGGCGTAGGCCCCCACGCGCCGAGGCAGTCTAACGAACCGGGGCCGAACCGCAAATCACAACCCGAAGAACAGCGGCGGCTGGCCGGCGCAAAGTCTAACGAACCGGGGCCGAACCGCAAATCACAACCAGACCCGGAGGCGGTTATTTATCATTGGAGTCTAACGAACCGGGGCCGAACCGCAAATCACAACATCGGAAACGCGGTGGTCCCGCCGCACGCGAGTCTAACGAACCGGGGCCGAACCGCAAATCACAACCGGCTCGCCGGGGCCATCCAAAGCGTTGCCAAGTCTAACGAACCGGGGCCGAACCGCAAATCACAACGCCGGCCAGGCGCGGCCCCCAGTGCTGGAAAGTCTAACGAACCGGGGCCGAACCGCAAATCACAACTTAACCTTGACGATTACAGCGAGGGCGATTAGTCTAACGAACCGGGGCCGAACCGCAAATCACAACGCCGGAGATGTGCACGCGCTTGGGCGAGTTAGTCTAACGAACCGGGGCCGAACCGCAAATCACAACGCCCTGGTGGCCCGGCCCTGGTGGCCCGGCAGTCTAACGAACCGGGGCCGAACCGCAAATCACAACCAAAAAAATACTCCAGCACGCTATGATTTTAGTCTAACGAACCGGGGCCGAACCGCAAATCACAACCCGCTTAGGGAAAAGCCACCACCGCCCGTAAGTCTAACGAACCGGGGCCGAACCGCAAATCACAACCAGCAAATCCTGCAGGGCCTTGGCCTTGCCAGTCTAACGAACCGGGGCCGAACCGCAAATCACAACCACCCTCACCAAAGACACTGCCACGCCACCAGTCTAACGAACCGGGGCCGAACCGCAAATCACAACCTCGCTCGGCCGAGGTGTTGCAAAACACAAAGTCTAACGAACCGGGGCCGAACCGCAAATCACAACCCCCCGGGGGGTGTTGCCCCCGGTGAGCTTAGTCTAACGAACCGGGGCCGAACCGCAAATCACAACGCAAGATGGGTCTCGCGCTGGTCGCTGCTTAGTCTAACGAACCGGGGCCGAACCGCAAATCACAACCATTCACAACCGCGCGCAAAAAGTTTACCGAGTCTAACGAACCGGGGCCGAACCGCAAATCACAACACCATTCTGTGTCCGCATCAATGTCGGGGAAGTCTAACGAACCGGGGCCGAACCGCAAATCACAACTGTCGCTGCGCACGGCGTTTACGCTGCTGCAGTCTAACGAACCGGGGCCGAACCGCAAATCACAACACAGGCGCATCGCAGTCGCGTGTCCCGTGTAGTCTAACGAACCGGGGCCGAACCGCAAATCACAACGCTATGAGGACGACATCAACGACCTGCTCGAGTCTAACGAACCGGGGCCGAACCGCAAATCACAACTCCGCGGCAAACTTGGTCTCCACCATCGCCAGTCTAACGAACCGGGGCCGAACCGCAAATCACAACTGGCAACCGCCGCCAATGCCGCGGTGATGCAGTCTAACGAACCGGGGCCGAACCGCAAATCACAACTCCGCGTGGTGGGCAAAGCCCCCGCTGTACAGTCTAACGAACCGGGGCCGAACCGCAAATCACAACCCGCCGAAGACGACGCAGCGAGGATAGAAAGTCTAACGAACCGGGGCCGAACCGCAAATCACAACAGGCGGAGTTTGCAAAGCCTATGGCATTGGAGTCTAACGAACCGGGGCCGAACCGCAAATCACAACGAGCCAGAGCCGGGGGCCCAAGTGTTCAAAAGTCTAACGAACCGGGGCCGAACCGCAAATCACAACATGTAAAGATTTCCCCACCGCTTTTGCGAGAGTCTAACGAACCGGGGCCGAACCGCAAATCACAACGCTCCTTCGCATGTACCCAGCACCCGACCAAGTCTAACGAACCGGGGCCGAACCGCAAATCACAACCCATCTCCGCAGAGATGTGAAGGTCAGACGAGTCTAACGAACCGGGGCCGAACCGCAAATCACAACCTATTTTGCCGGATGACATCCTGGAGGAAGAGTCTAACGAACCGGGGCCGAACCGCAAATCACAACATCATTGCAATGATAGTGATAGCGGCGGTGAGTCTAACGAACCGGGGCCGAACCGCAAATCACAACGGAAGCACAACAACCGCAGCTCACCCTTTGAGTCTAACGAACCGGGGCCGAACCGCAAATCACAACTACTACGAGCGGCGAAATCAAAACCTTTATAGTCTAACGAACCGGGGCCGAACCGCAAATCACAACCCACCTGGTACTTGCTACCTGGAGCCACGAGTCTAACGAACCGGGGCCGAACCGCAAATCACAACGGTGAGTGGCGTGTGGGGAGTGCACCCCCGAGTCTAACGAACCGGGGCCGAACCGCAAATCACAACGCACCTTGAGCCGGCTGCCGATCCGGGTGCAGTCTAACGAACCGGGGCCGAACCGCAAATCACAACCGCAAATCACCTGTACGGCCCGATGGAGTAAGTCTAACGAACCGGGGCCGAACCGCAAATCACAACAATATTAGCTAATCAAGTGTGTTTATCGGTAGTCTAACGAACCGGGGCCGAACCGCAAATCACAACCACAGACGACTTCATGCCAGAAATCGCGAGAGTCTAACGAACCGGGGCCGAACCGCAAATCACAACCACCGAAGGCCCCGTTGTAGATTACGAGTAAGTCTAACGAACCGGGGCCGAACCGCAAATCACAACCCGTCAGTGCGGACACGCCTACGGCGATCGAGTCTAACGAACCGGGGCCGAACCGCAAATCACAACGCGTGGCGTCGCGGTAGTCGTGGCTTCCGTAGTCTAACGAACCGGGGCCGAACCGCAAATCACAACGGATGCCCGTGCGTCATCGCGTGTCCGCCGAGTCTAACGAACCGGGGCCGAACCGCAAATCACAACAGCCGGAACTCAGGGGGAAGCCCCTCGCCCAGTCTAACGAACCGGGGCCGAACCGCAAATCACAACACTCCGTCCGAATATACGCCGGATTCTTGGAGTCTAACGAACCGGGGCCGAACCGCAAATCACAACCCAGGGAGGGCGGCATCCCCGAGCGCCGGGAGTCTAACGAACCGGGGCCGAACCGCAAATCACAACCCGTGTCGCCGCCTGGCTGCGTCTGCCGAAAGTCTAACGAACCGGGGCCGAACCGCAAATCACAACACTTCCCATCGTCTAAATCCTCTTGCCAAAAGTCTAACGAACCGGGGCCGAACCGCAAATCACAACTTAGTGGTACCAGCCCAACAAAGGCGGTTTAGTCTAACGAACCGGGGCCGAACCGCAAATCACAACTTTCACGCTTATGGGGGAATGACTTATGAGAGTCTAACGAACCGGGGCCGAACCGCAAATCACAACTCGATCAGTTCGGCCCTCTCGTTATCCATTAGTCTAACGAACCGGGGCCGAACCGCAAATCACAACGAGCCGGAGAGGTAAGCCAACCTCCGAGGTAGTCTAACGAACCGGGGCCGAACCGCAAATCACAACGACTGGCACCGAATCGTTCCGCAGCTAAATAGTCTAACGAACCGGGGCCGAACCGCAAATCACAACCCGTTGGTACCGGCATAACGGGACGGACTGAGTCTAACGAACCGGGGCCGAACCGCAAATCACAACGCCATCGCTTCCTGGGCCTGCTCTATGTGAGTCTAACGAACCGGGGCCGAACCGCAAATCACAACTGAGGTCATGCTCTGGCCCGATGTCTTCGTAGTCTAACGAACCGGGGCCGAACCGCAAATCACAACCCATATACTCATCTCCACTTATGCCGTAATAGTCTAACGAACCGGGGCCGAACCGCAAATCACAACAATGCGCCGGGTTTGAACTTCGGTGGGCCGAGTCTAACGAACCGGGGCCGAACCGCAAATCACAACCACTACTCAGCGGGGGCTAGTAAGGAAGGCAGTCTAACGAACCGGGGCCGAACCGCAAATCACAACATACCATCAGGACAATAGCTGACATTTTTGAGTCTAACGAACCGGGGCCGAACCGCAAATCACAACTTGCCTACAAAACACTGCGCGGCACCATAGAGTCTAACGAACCGGGGCCGAACCGCAAATCACAACACCGGCCCTGGGACAGGCACTACTTTACAAAGTCTAACGAACCGGGGCCGAACCGCAAATCACAACCGAGCCCCGGCAGTCGCCGCAATACGGAGCAGTCTAACGAACCGGGGCCGAACCGCAAATCACAACGGTTTTTACACCGGGCCCTCCCGAATTTTGAGTCTAACGAACCGGGGCCGAACCGCAAATCACAACCATAGCACAGCAGAAAGCCCCCACCTCCGCAGTCTAACGAACCGGGGCCGAACCGCAAATCACAACCCGCAGCTCATTGTCCAGCCGGTGCACTCGAGTCTAACGAACCGGGGCCGAACCGCAAATCACAACCAAACCCGAGAGATATATGAAATCCCTGTTAGTCTAACGAACCGGGGCCGAACCGCAAATCACAACTGGAGGCGAGCACAGCGTATGGCATGACGCAGTCTAACGAACCGGGGCCGAACCGCAAATCACAACGCTAAGGTGTACGACCCGCCGGAAGGTGTAAGTCTAACGAACCGGGGCCGAACCGCAAATCACAACACACGCAAGAGATTGAATCGGACAAAGCACAGTCTAACGAACCGGGGCCGAACCGCAAATCACAACGCCTGTGGAATGGCATAACAAGCATAAGGAAGTCTAACGAACCGGGGCCGAACCGCAAATCACAACCAGTTGCGCGCAACACGGGACACGGGACGGAGTCTAACGAACCGGGGCCGAACCGCAAATCACAACCCCCCCACTCGGTTCCAGCTGTGCAAGTCTAGTCTAACGAACCGGGGCCGAACCGCAAATCACAACCCCCAGGATCAAGCCCCGTAATCTTTCCAAAGTCTAACGAACCGGGGCCGAACCGCAAATCACAACACTTTGGCGGGTCTGCCAGAGAGCGGAATAAGTCTAACGAACCGGGGCCGAACCGCAAATCACAACGGGCGCCCTGCGATTGTTGCGGCAACGACTAGTCTAACGAACCGGGGCCGAACCGCAAATCACAACACACCGAACGGCGCACCGCCCGCCAATGGGAGTCTAACGAACCGGGGCCGAACCGCAAATCACAACAGTGCGGAGTGTCGGATGACAATCACATCGAGTCTAACGAACCGGGGCCGAACCGCAAATCACAACGCCAGTGGAGCGGTGTAAAAAGACGGGTTTAGTCTAACGAACCGGGGCCGAACCGCAAATCACAACACGACTGCGTGTCGACATGACCTTCTGCAAGTCTAACGAACCGGGGCCGAACCGCAAATCACAACGGTATCCAGGGCCGCCACCAGGGCCGGGCCAGTCTAACGAACCGGGGCCGAACCGCAAATCACAACTGCCGGATGGGAGGGCGCTGGCCTTCGTGAGTCTAACGAACCGGGGCCGAACCGCAAATCACAACGCGCTGGAAGTATTTCATATACTCGGCGCCAGTCTAACGAACCGGGGCCGAACCGCAAATCACAACACTTGTTGCACGGACCATCTCCTCCAAAAAAGTCTAACGAACCGGGGCCGAACCGCAAATCACAACACGGCGCCGGCTGGTACCCGTTCAATTTCAGTCTAACGAACCGGGGCCGAACCGCAAATCACAACATACGGTAATGGATACCCCGCAGAAGCGGTAGTCTAACGAACCGGGGCCGAACCGCAAATCACAACATACGGTAATGGATACCCCGCAGAAGCGGTAGTCTAACGAACCGGGGCCGAACCGCAAATCACAACAATCCCCCGCAGTATCCCATCCCCCATATCAGTCTAACGAACCGGGGCCGAACCGCAAATCACAACATACGGTAATGGATACCCCGCAGAAGCGGTAGTCTAACGAACCGGGGCCGAACCGCAAATCACAACGTCCGCGTGATCCACGCGCGCGGCGTGCGAGTCTAACGAACCGGGGCCGAACCGCAAATCACAACACAGGTTGACCTTTGCCTGGAGTTCGTTGAAGTCTAACGAACCGGGGCCGAACCGCAAATCACAACCCATGAGGTTCCCGCCCCTCATAGACACAAAGTCTAACGAACCGGGGCCGAACCGCAAATCACAACTTTGTGAGGTGAAAGGTGCCCAGTCCCCCGAGTCTAACGAACCGGGGCCGAACCGCAAATCACAACCTAAATGGCGGCGGGCCGATGCAGATGTCGAGTCTAACGAACCGGGGCCGAACCGCAAATCACAACGCCGGGGTGGGTATGCGCATACCGCACACCAGTCTAACGAACCGGGGCCGAACCGCAAATCACAACCCCGCCATGTATGCACCGGTGCACGATTCCAGTCTAACGAACCGGGGCCGAACCGCAAATCACAACGCACCACTTCACTGCCGTCCGCAAAATATTAGTCTAACGAACCGGGGCCGAACCGCAAATCACAACGGGCCACTATCCCAGAGCTCTGTCAGCGTGAGTCTAACGAACCGGGGCCGAACCGCAAATCACAACTGAAGGGCGTCCCCCCCCCCCCCCCCCCCGTACTACTGCGGGTAATCCTGCCAGAACTCTGTGCGCCGACCATACCCTTTCAGCCCTGCTTCCGGGGCAATGGAACTGTATTGCCGGTCGTGTTCGATCAGGAGAGGATGGGCCCACCACAGAAGGTCCACATACTGCTTGCACATATAGTGGTCCACGGGCGGCACGGTCTGTTGCGTCGCCCGTTCCAACAGGAGCTTCGCCCCTTCCGGTTTGAGCGCATAGGCGCACGTGTCCGTTACCCGGTGCCATGGATAAAAGACCTCCCCTCCCGGCCGGCCCGGGTCGATGGACGTGAGCGAATAATCCCGGATGTACCCCGGCAGCGGTTCATTGAGAGCAATGACATGCTTGAAACGCAATGACGGGATGCTGGAATGAAACAGGGCGTCGTGTTCCAGCACGATAATGGGTTTATCCAATTCCAGGCAGCGCATCCACAGTTGAAAATGCGAGGCGAAGCATCCCATCAGGGCATAGGGATCGTCCTCTTCAGGGTTATTTCTTATTTCCCATGCCGCATCGAAGGTCAGGTTGTGGCGGATAAAAAATTCCTCCGAGTGGAAGCGGTCCACGGCGGGCACGATCTCTATATCATGATCTTCTCCGTACCGTTTTGCCGATGCGAGGCAGCGCTCAGCGGATGCTACGGACAGCGGTGCATTGACCAGGGTAATCAGGAATTTCCGGTCAGGTTTCACGGGATCATCCGGCAATCTCTGCCAGCGCAGTTGCCGGACCCTGGCTTCTTCCCGCCGGGCATACCTGGCCTGGAAAGGACGCATGATGTGCGCTTTCAGAACTACCGGCAGATGGTGGGAAAGAAAAAAAACCAGTGCCCGAAGAAACCGGATATAAAAACGCCGCCACAAGACAAATCCCTTTTTGAATACCCAACGGGGACTCAGAACACGAAAAACAAACCGGGTAATCAGAACCAGGAACAAGTTTTGGTTCCGTTGGTTAAATTGCTTGTTGAATTGATACAACAACTTTTCCGGGGTTGCCGGTGCACCGAACAGGGACTGCTGGTCACTCCAACGGCGCACCCTGGAAAGACGGGATAATTTCACCCAGGTGCGCAGTTCCCGCTCGCTCATCATGGTGTGTATTCAGGCAAATAATGGGAACAATTATATATTCCCGCCTGGGCCCGGGAAGCGGGGACGGGGCATCTGCGACGGGGGCGGCATGCTCAGTCCGACCCCATGGCGGTGCCAACCGCCTGTAGACACTGGCCGCAAAAATAGGTTATATTAATAGATTGATTTTTAAACCCCCCTTCACTCAAGGGGACACCAAGGCCGTTCAAACGGAGAAAAATCAATGAGAACCGCACTTTTGTCTGGACTCTTTCTCGCATCTCTTCTGCCCCTGGCAGGCCAAGCGGAGGAGCTCCAGCAAGGTGACACGGCCTGGGTCATGATCTCCTCGGCCCTGGTGCTGTTCATGGTGCTGCCCGGCCTGGCCCTCCTCTATGCCGGCCTGGTACGCAGCAAAAATGTTCTCTCCATCCTCATGCAGTGCTTCATGGTGGTCTGCGTGGCCTCCATCGCCTGGATGATCATCGGCTACAGCATGGCATTCACCGGCAGCGGCCCCTTCTTCGGCGGTTTTGACCAGGTGTTCCTCAAGGGGCTCTCCCGTGCTTCCATGGCCGGCAGCATCCCGGAATCAATCTTCGTCATGTTCCAGCTGACCTTCGCCGCCATCACCCCGGCACTGATTGTCGGCGGGTTTGCCGAGCGCATGCGCTTTTCCTCGATCCTCCTGTTCACCATTCTCTGGTCGCTGCTCGTCTATTACCCGATCGCCCACCAGGTATGGGGCGGCGGCTGGCTGGCCGGACTGGGGATCCTGGACTTCGCCGGTGGCATGGTCGTGCACCTGACGGCGGGGACGGCCGCCCTGGTCGCCGCCCTGGTGCTGGGGGTTCGCAAGCAGTTTCCGCAGGAACCGATGCCGCCGAACAACATGACGATGACGGTCACGGGTGCCGGCATTCTCTGGGTGGGATGGTTCGGTTTCAATGGCGGCAGTGCGCTGGCTGCCAACGGCGATGCGGCGATGGCCATCCTGGTGACGCAGATCTGCACCGCCGCCGCAGCCCTGACCTGGACTTTCACCGAGTGGCTCCTGCGCGGCAAGCCCAGCGTGCTGGGTGCGGTCACCGGCATGGTGGTCGGCCTGGTCGCTATCACCCCGGCCTGCGGCTTTGTCTCGCCGATGGGCGCGCTGATCATCGGCATCACCGCCTCCCTGGTTTCCTACTCCGCCCTGCACCTGGTCAAGAGGGTCTGGCAAATCGATGACTCGCTGGACGTCTTCCCGGTGCACGGGGTGAGCGGTGCACTGGGCAGCATCCTGACCGGGATCTTCGCCAGCGAGATCCTGGGCGGCGTCGGCACGGACAAACCCATGTTCTCCCAGCTGCTCGTGCAGTTGACGGGGACGGGCTTCGTGTTCGTCTACACCCTGATCGTCACGTACATCTGCCTCAAGGTGGTGAACCCCCTTGCCAGGCTGCGCGTCGACGAGGAGGAGGAAGTCGAGGGTATCGACATCTCCCAGCACGGCGAGAGGGGCTACAACCTCTGAGTTCGGGCACCGCGGGCGGCCCGCCCGCCTCCGCTTGACTCTCTGCCGGGCGCGGTGCAGTCCCCGGGAACTTCCCGGCCGGTTCCGGTCCCGCCTGGCGGGGCGGCCTCGCCTCCTTCCCCTGTCATCTTTCCTCGACCGGCTTCCCCCGGCCCGCTCCCCCCTTTATTCCCCGTCCCCTGCGGTGCTCGCACCGCCTGCGTATTCCCGGATGCGCTGCACGGTGGCGCGATGTTCGGGCGGCGGCACCTGGCGCCCCGTCAGCCATGCATACAGCACCTGGTCGGTGCATTCCAGGAGGCGGCGGTATGCTTGCTGCGCCTGCCCGTCAAGTTGCCGCAGGCGGACTTCGACGAAGGGCAGCAGCAACAGGTCCAGTTCCAGCATGCCGCGGCGGCTGGCCCAGCACAGCTGGTCGAATTCGGCTTTGTCCACAACCGGTCTATGATACTCTTGCACTGCGGAGAAGGGGCTGCGGAAGCTTGAGATGAGAGAGGCGTGGGCAGATTTTTTGCGTGCGTGCGGGGGCGAGCCCGGGGCACCGGATGCGCGCTTCTTCGGCGAGAGCCCGGAGCACTGTGCGGAGCTGGCACGGGGAGAAAGCCTGTGCCTTGCACCGCTGCCCGGGCGCGGTGTGCTGGAACTCACCGGCGTCGACGCCCGGCGTTTCCTGCACGGCCAGGGCACCTGTGACGTGGAGGAGTGGCCGGCGGGACGGGGCGGCAGCGGTGCCGTCTGCACGCCGCAGGGCCGGGTGGTGGCGAACTTCGCCCTGGCGGGGCCGGACACGGAGCGCCTGCTGCTCACCCTGCCCCGCGACACGGTGCCCGGGCTGCGGGACTTCCTGCAGAAATACATTGTCTTCTCCAAGGCCGAACAGGCCGATGCCTCGGAGGCATTTTTCCTGTTGGGACTGTTCGGGGCCGGGGCAGACGATGCCGCGGCCAAAGTTTTCGGCACCGCTCCCGGCGAAAACGAGTGTGCGGCCGTGGAGAGCGGGGTTCTGCTGCGGCGGGATGCATTGCGCATCGAGTGCCTGCTCGGGGCGGAGCGGGTGCGGGAGGACTGGCAGGCGCTGTGCGCTGCGGGGGCGGAGCCCTGCGGCGAGGCGGCCTGGAGTCTGCAGGACATTCGCGCCGGTCTCGCCGAGGTCGAGGGGGAGACGGTGGAGGCCTTTGTGCCGCAGTCGCTGAACCTGGATTGCACGGGAGCACTCGACCTGCACAAGGGATGCTACACCGGCCAGGAAATCATCATTCGCCTGCAGCACCGGGGCCGGATCAAGCAGCGCGCCTTTCGCCTGCAGGGCAATACCCCCGCCTGTCCCGCACCCGGCACCCCGCTGCACGCAGCCGACCAGGCTAAACCCTGCGGTACAGTGTTGCGGGCGGCACCGGTGGGCGAACAGCAGTGGGAGATGCTGGCGGTGCTGCCGCTGAACCCGCCCCCGCAGATCTGCCTGGGTGCAGCGGACGGGGTGCTGCTGGAACTCCTCTCCCTGCCCTATTCCACCGAACTCTGAGGACGGCTGCCGCAGCCCTCACCAGGGCACTCCTGCACTGATTGCATATCCCTCCCACAGGAACCGGCTGCATCCCCAAAACCAGCCGCACCCCGAAACCGGCCCCACCCCTAAAACCAACTCCACCCCCAAAACCAGCCGCACCCCGGAAACCGACCCCACCCCGAAAACCAGCTGCATCCCCCAAACCGTCCCCACCCCGGTCCGCCCTCATCCCATTGCGCCTGTTTTCAGCCCTCCTGTGCCAGTTGCCAGTCGATCTCCTTCATGCCGTGTTCGGCCAGCCAGGCATTGGTGCGCGAGAAATGCTTACAACCGAAGAACCCCCGGCTGGCGGACAGGGGCGAGGGGTGCGGTGCCTGCAGCACGAGATGGCGCCGCGGGTCGACGATGCGTCCCTTGCGCAATGCATTGGCACCCCAGAGCAGGAACACCAGGTTTTCCCGTTGCTCGTTCAGCAGTTGCACGGCGCGGTCGGTGAACTGCTCCCAGCCCTTGCCCTGGTGGGCACCGGCCTGGCCCCGCACCACGGTCAGCACGCTGTTGAGCAACAGCACGCCCTGGCGCGCCCAATGCAGCAGGCAGCCGTAGTCGCGCCGCATCGGCCGTCCCAGGTCTTGTTCCAGTTCCAGGAAGATGTTGAGCAGGGAGGGCGGCGGTCGCACGCCCGGGCGCACGGAAAAACACAGGCCGTGCGCCTGGCCCGGGCCGTGGTAGGGGTCCTGCCCCAGGATGACCACCTTGACCGCCTCGAACGGCGTCTGGGCGAAGGCGTTGAAGATTTCCGCACCGGGCGGGTAGACCTGCTTGCCGGCCTGCAGTTCGCTCTGCAGGAATTCCCGCAGCTGGCCCATGTAGGGTTGCTCGAATTCCCCGCGCAGTTTACGGAGCCAAGAGGCTTCCAGGGCAATGGGACGCGCGGCCGCGGCCCCCGTCATTCAGACAGTACCTGCGTGTGTTCCCAGTCCAGGGTCAGTTCGCGGCGCACGAACTGCCAGCTGCCGCCCTCGTTGCGCCAGACATCCAGGTAGCGGATGCCCATGTCATAGCGCAGCTTGCGTCCGGCCTCATCGGTGGAGAAATGCAGGGCCACGCAATAGGTCTCACCGGTGGCCTGTTCGCCCTTGATCTCGGCCAGTTGATTGTGCACCGCATGGTAGGTGCTCTCGAACATTTCGATGTTGCGGATGCCGTCTACTATTTCCTGCCGTCCGCGGTAATGCAGGTCCATGTGCGGGACGTGCAGCTCGGCGTCTTCGACGAACAGCGCACCCAGTGCCTCGTAGTCCCTGCGATCCACGGCCTGCGCATAGCGGCAGGCGAGGTCCTGCAAGGCGATGCGGTCGGCAGCGTCCATCATCTCTCAGGCCTCGCCCAGCTGCAGTGCCGGCACCGGTGCAAACACCAGGGGTTGCAACGGTGCGGCGGCAAAAGAGGCCCGCTGCCGGGCCGCCGGGGCCTCGGCATACAGCGTGGTGCGCTGCCAGGGCTCGCGTCCCAGGGCGCGGATCATCTGTTCCATGCGCTGCGGCGGCATCTCCTGGCCGTGGGTGGCACCGGCGGCCCGGGTGATGCTCTCGTTCATCAGTGTGCCGCCGGCATCATTGGCACCGGCCCGCAGGCAGGCACTGAGCCCCGCCTCGCCCAGCTTGACCCAGGAGGCCTGGATGTTGGTGATCTGCGGGTAGAGCACCAGGCGCGCCACCGCGTGCATCAGCACCGCCTCGCGAAAAGTCGGGCCGAAACGCGAGGCACCGCGGCGGAACATCGGCGCCTCCAGCGGTACAAAGGGCAGCGGCACGAACTCGCTGAAGCCGCCGCTGCGCTCCTGCTGGGCCCGCAGGCGCAACAGGTGACGCGCCCAGTGCAGCGGGGTCTCCACGTGTCCGAACATGATGGTCGCCGTGCTGCGGATGCCGAGCGCATGCGCACTTTGCATCACCTCCAGCCAGGCGGCCGTGTTCAGCTTGTCCGGGCAGATCTGCGCGCGCACCTCGTCGTCCAGGATTTCCGCGGCCGTGCCCGGCAGCGTGGCCAGCCCCTCGCTCTTGAGCATCGAAAGAAACCCGGGCACATCCAGACCCAGGGTCTCGGCCCCCTGGCTCACTTCCAGCGGCGAGAACGCGTGGATGTGCATGTCCGGGGCGGCACGGCGCACGGTGCGGCAGATTTCCAGGTAGGTGTCACCGGTGTATTCCGGGTGAATGCCGCCCTGCAGACAGACCTCCGTGGCACCCCGCTCCCAGGCCTCGCGCACGCGCCGGTCGATCTCTGCGGCGTCGATGCGATACGGGGCACCTCGCAGGTCTTCCGCCCCGCGCCCCTTGGAGAAGGCGCAGAAGCGGCACTTGAAGTAACAGATGTTGGTGTAGTTGATGTTGCGGTTGACGACATAACTCACGCGGTTGCCGTGCAGTTCCGCACGCAGGGCATCGGCGGCCTGGCACAGGTAGCGGAAGTCGGCCCCGCGCGCATAAAACAGCTCGGCCAGTGCCTCCTCTGCCGGCGGATGCCCGGCCTCGGCCCCGGCCACGGCGCGCTTGACCCGGGTGCTGACCTGCGCCGGCAGTGGCAGCTGTCGCAGGGCCTGCACGACTTCGGCGGGCGGTTCCACGGCCGCCCCGGGACACCAGTCCTCGTTGCGAGCCAGTCCACCGGAGTCGGCCAGCCGCAATACCCGCGGGCGAATGGCCGGGTCCAGCCAGCGTTCGGGCTCGTGCACGTAAGCGGGATAGACCGTCAGGCGCTCGCACAAGCTCTTGCCGGCGGCGGCGGTCTCCTCTTCCAGGCGCTCCAGTTCCGGCCACGGTGCCTCGGGGTTGACATAGTCCGGGGTCAGCGGCGAGACCCCGCCCCAGTCGGAAATGCCGGCACCCACCAGCTGCTCCAGCACGCCCGGGCTGAGATTGGGCGGTGCCTGGATGGCCGTGGAGGCGGGAAAGATGAGCCGTGCCACGGCAATCGTCCACAACAACTCCTCCAGCTCCGGCTCCGGGTGCGCGGCCATGCGGGTACCGGGCTTGGCGCGAAAGTTCTGCACGATGATCTCCTGCAGGTGACCGTGCACCTCGTGCAACTCGCGCAATGCCAGCAGGGACTCCACCCGTTCGCGGCGGGTCTCGCCGATACCGATCAAAATGCCCGAAGTGAACGGCACGCGGTGAGCACCGGCCCGGGCAATGGCCGCAAGACGTACCTGGGGCTGCTTGTCCGGGGAACCGTGGTGCGGCATGCCCGGCTCGCACAGGCGCGGGGAGGCACTCTCCAGCATCAGCCCCATGGACGCCGAGACCGGGCGCAGCATCTCCAGTTCGGCATCGTCCATGTTGCCGGCATTGATGTGCGGCAGCAGGCCGGTCTCGCTCAATACCCGTTCGGCCGCGTGCGCCACGTATTCCAGGGTGCTGGCAAATCCCATCTCCCGCAGCGCCTCGCGCGCTGTGCGATAGCGCAACTCCGGCTTCTCGCCCAGCGTGAACAGCGCTTCCTTGCAACCCAGCACTGCCCCCCGCTCGGCCTGGCGCAAGACCTCGTCCATGGACATGTACGGGGCGTGCAGGCGGCGCGGCGTCCGGGCGAAGGTGCAGTAGTGACACACGTCCCGGCACAATTGGGTCAGCGGCAGGAACAGCTTGCGGGAATAACTGATGCGCGCACCGGTGCTGGCATCGCGCACGGCAGCAGCGGAGCGCATCAGTGCGGCCGTGTCGGTCGCCCGGGCCAGTTGCAGTGCCTCTGCGACCGGCGGCGGTGTCCCGGCCGCTGTGGCCGGTGCAGAAGAAACGGAAGCTGGGTTCATGGGAGACGCCGTGCGCAGCAAAAATGCCTGGATGGTTTGGATCGCCTGGATTGCGTATGCTTCATTATATCCACGCCTTCTTTCCATGCACGGCACCCGCCATCGGTGTGCGACCCGTACTCCCCACCGCCGGGTATTCTCATTCCGCCGCTCCCTCCTCCCCGTCCTGTGCCTGGCTGTCCTGCACCTCCCCGTCTTGCGCTCCCCTGTCCAGTGCCTGGCCGGCCGCAGCCCGCTCCGTCTCCCGCCCCACCCACTGGGCCTGCCACTTTTCCAGCTGCCGGCGCATCTGCGGGGTGTCCAGCAGTGCCCGCGTGTGCAGGGCGCGCTTGGAAGCCCCGAAGCGGCGCAGCAGTTCGCGCACATCCTCCGGCGTATCCACATCCAGCGACAGCCCCGGGGAAAAAGAACGCCGCACCGCCGCACCCCGGGCCTGGGCCGCCCGCAGATGCTGTTCTGCGCTGTCCTCCCCGTAGTGGAACGGCACCACCCCGGGCGGTGTGCACAGCAGCACATTGGTGCCCCGCCCGCGGCGGTCCTCGACCAGGTGCAGGGCCGGCCCCGCGGCCGGGAAGTCGGCGAGCAGCCGCGTGAACTCCTCCGCCCCGGCCGCCGGCAGGTCGGCGTGCACCAGCAGCATCTGTGTGCCCCCCTGTTCTGCCACCATGCGGGCTGCGGCTGCCGCCACCTCGTTCAGGCCGCCGCCCGGGTCGGGGGCGTGTTCGGCCCCGGCCCCAGCAGCCAGTTGCACCGCCTCGGCATCCGAGGACAGCAGCAGTGTGCGCCCCACCTCCGGGCAGGCACCCAGTGCGTCCAGCAGGTCGCACACCATGGCCCGGCACAGCACCCGGCGCTCTGCAACGGAGAACAGCGCACCCAGCCGCTGCTTGATCGCATCGCCGCACTTGAGCGGCACTACCGCCCAGAGCATCAGTCGCGCAAGCCGACGGCGAAGTCCAGCACCTCCCGGGCCAGTGCACGCCGCTCGTCCTCCCCGCCCATCACCGTCTGCGTCACCAGCACCGCCAGCCCCAGGGCCTCGAGCTGCGGGACCAGCGCGCGGTCCTCCTCATCCAGCACGAAGCCGTCCAGCAGTTCTGCGTAGTATTCCGCCACGGCGGCCGCACTCTGCGGCATCTGCAACTCCGCCATCATCTTTGCCGCCGGCCCCCGCAGTGCCCGCCCGCCGACAATTGGCGAGACCGCCACCACCGGTGCCGTGCCCTGCCGCAGGGCATCTTGCACCCCCTGCAGGCGCAGGATCGGGTCGATACTCAAAAAGGGATTGGACGGGCACAACACCACCGCCTCGGTCGCCTCCCCGGCCAGCAATTCCATGAACTGCGGCTGTGGTGCCACGCCCTCCGGGTAGTGCAGTCGCAGCACCCGGGGCGCACAGTGCTCGCGCACAAAGTATTCCTGGAAACTCAGCATACCCTCGCTGCTCTCCACCCGGGTCGGTGCCGGCAGCTCACTCATCGGCAGCAGCACAGGGCCCACCTCCAGCACCCGGCACAACTCCCGCGTCACCTGGCTCAGCGAAGCCCCCTCGCCCAGGTGCAGGCTGCGCTGCACGTGGGTGGCCAGGTCGCGATCCCCCAGGGCGAACCAGTCCGGGGCACCCAACCGGCGCAGGCTGTCCATGAAATTCCAACTCTCCCCGGCCACACCCCAGCCCCGCTCCGGGTCGGCCAGGCCGGCCAGCGTGTACATCACCGTATCCAGGTCGGGACAGATGTAGAGGCCCAGGTGTTCGAAGTCATCGCCGGTGTTGACCACCACCGTCAGCCGTTCCGGCGGCAGCAGGGCGGCGAGGCCGGAGGCGAGACGGGCGCCGCCCACGCCGCCGCTCAATGCCAGGATCATCCCTGGCCGATGCCGGTAATCCGCACTCCGGAGTGACACTTGTGGCGGCGGTTGATGCGGATCAGCACCGAGGTCAGGGCCTCGGCGACCACGGCATTGGCCAGCGGCCCCGCATAAAAGGCCCGCATGCCGGCCTCCCCGGCGAGTGCGCAGACCTGTTCCGCCGCCGCCTCGTCATCACTGCTGACCAGCACATCACAGTCGATCGCCCCCTCGCCCTGCAGGTGGTGTGCCGCCACGTTCTGAAAGGCCGAGACCACGCGCACGCCCTCGCCCAGGGTTTGCTGCGCCAGCAGGGCCGCCGAACCCTCCGGCGGCATGCACACCGTGTCCACCGCCGGAGGGTTCAGCGGCACCGTGACATCGACCAGGATCTTGCCCTGCAGGGCATCGCACAGCGTCTCCAGCAGGCTCCCCTGGTGGTTCCAGGGCACCGTCAGCACGGCCAGCTCACAGGCGGCGGCGGCGGCGATATTGTCCAAGCCCTGCACCGGGGGCCCACTTGTGCCCGCCTCGGCCTGCACCGCGGCGGCGGCCTGTTCGGCCTTCTCCTGTGTGCGTGAGCCGATGATCAGCTCGTGTCCAGCTGCCGCCCAGCGCCGGGTCAGCCCCGGACCGATGTTGCCCGTGCCGCCCAGCACCGCGATCTTCACGCGCCGGGCTCAGGCGTCCGCCGGCAGCAGCGTCTGCAGCCGCTCGCTGGCATCCACGTATTCACTCAACAGGCGGAACATCACATCGCGACAGGTCTCGATCTCGTTCAGCTGGCCGACCACCTGCCCCACCGGGTTGAACGCCACCTTCTGCGTCTCGGCGACGCCGGCATAAGTGCTGGTGCGGCGGATGGCATCGGTGGTTACCAGGCCCTGCAGCGGCATCCCCAGCGGCTCCGGGGTGTCGGCGCGCGCCCAGGCGTCCGTCCAGTCATTGCGCAACATGCGGCAGGGCTTGCCCGTCCAGGAGCGAGAGCGCACCGTGTCCTCGCTGCTGGCCTCCATGTACGACTGCTTTTGTGCCGGCTCCGCCATCGCCTCGACCACCGGCAGCCACAGCGAACCGCTCCACACCCCCTGGGCACCCATCGCCAGGGCGGCGGCCATCTGCCGCCCGGTGCCGATGCCGCCGGCCGCCAGCACCGGCAGCGGCTCCACCGCATCGATGATCTGCGGCCACAGCACGATACTGCCCACGTCCCCCGTGTGGCCACCGCCCTCCGAACCCTGGGCGACGATGAAGTCCAGCCCCGCATCCCGGTGCCGCAACGCCTGCTTGAGCCGCCCGCACAGTGCCCCGATCAGCCGCCCGCTGTCGTGCACCTGCTGCACCACCTCCTCCGGCGGCGTGCCCAGGGCATTGGCGATCATCGCCACCTGCGGATGCTTGAGTGCCTCGTCCAGCAGCAACTGGGCCGTGGGCCCCGTCCAGCCCATCAGGCGCACCTCGTCGCCCTCCGGCCACTTGGGCACCCCGTGCTCCGTCAGCAGCTTCTCGGCAAAGTCGCGATGCTCCTGGGGCACCATGTCCTTGAGCATCTGCTCCAGCTTCTCCGGGTCCATCTCCTCCGCCCCCTCGTACTTCTGCGGGATGACAATGTCCACCCCGTAGACCTTGTCGCCGATGCGCTCATCGATCCAGGCCAGCTCCTCCTGCAGACGCTCCGGGGAGAAGCCGACCGCACCCAGCACCCCGATGCCGCCGGCCTGGCTGACCTCCACCACCACGTCCCGGCAGTGCGTGAAGGCGAAGATGGGATACTCGATGCCGAGTTTTTCACAAATTGGTGTGCGCATGATCAAAAGTCTCCGGAAGCGGAAAGCGGGGAGAGATTTTTACACCATTCCCGCGCAGTCTGACAAGTCAGGCCTCCCGCACCTCGCTGCCGTGCCCGGGGCAAAAACCAACCCGGGCCGGGACCCTAAAACCGGTAATGGGCACCCAGCAAGAAAGTGTGCACATTCGTATCGACAAACACGTCACTGCTATCTGCGGCGACGAAAATCCATTGCCCGCGAATATTCCAGGCTCCCATGGGCTGCAGATCAAAACCGATGCTGAGGGCGAGGTCGCTCTGGTCATCACCGATGTCAATGAGTCCCAAGTCGATATCCGCCTCCCAGAAAGCCACGCCGACCGAGCTGAACAGCGAGGCCCGGTCCGCACCCCAGCGCAGGACAATGGAGGGGATCCACGCTTGGAAATCCAGGTCCGCATTCAGGCTGATATTCCCGGTCCTCTGATCGTAATCCAATGCGGCGGAACGCAGGTAGGCGAGCTCCAGTGCGGCATAAGGACTCAGCTGCGCACCGGCGTAGAGCATACCGGCAAACGCCTCATCATCGACCTCCGCACCATTCGCTTCCTCATCGATACTGCTAAAACCCAGGGCAATTCCGGCATACTGCTGGGACATCGCCACCGGGGACCACAGCAGGCCCGGCAACAGGAGCAATACAGGTAACAGGATTTTCATGTTCATTCCCCCGCAGAAAATGTTGTTCATAATTTACCGCCTTGACACTCAACTTCCCGAGCGCACAAAGATCGCATTCTCGATGCGCTCAAAGGCATTGCGATAGGTCTCGGCATCCAACAGCGGCGTGTCCTTGCGATCCGTCTGCCCGCGGTAAGAAGAGGTCTTCACGCTGTTGACAAAGTTCAGACGCACCCGCGTGTACTTCCCCACTGTCTCGATGAAGGCGGTTACATTGGTCTGCTGCACACTGGTGAGACCGGCCAGCAATGCCGCAAATGCGTTGTTGCGGGCCGGGCTTTCGGCACTGACCAGCCCGGTGTGCCGGTCCGCACTGCGGATGATGTAGCCCAGGTCCTGGAACACCGAGACCACGCTGTTAAAGATAGTATCCCGCGGCTGCTCATACTCGCGCATCTGCAGGGCCTGGATTTCCAGCGGCAGCAGCACCGGCTTCGGGGCCAGCAGCTCGCAGCCTCCAAGCCAGGGGAGTACCAGTGCACACAGCACCGGCAGGCAATGCTTTCTCATGCAGAGCGACAGGGACTCAGAAATTCGAGGTGCGGCTGCGGAAATCACTGACCACGTCCCGGGCGTCAAACTTGATGATCAACGTGGTCATGCGCGAGCTGCGCTCAAAACCCGAAGCCCGCGAACTCTGCCCCGCCAGCAGGATCGTCCAGTAGCCCTCGCGCGAGGCGGACTGCTGCACCTGTGCCGCCCGCTGGTACGACCAGACCTCGCGCCCGGCCCCGTCCCGCGTCGTGACATTGGGTGCCCCGAACACCTCCAGCACCTGGGTCTTGGTCGTCTTGCCGACCTCCAGGTGCAACTGCACGTTGCCCTGGGTCAGCTCCGAATTGCGCTCACTGAACGGAGCGGGAAAGGCGACACAGGCCGAGAGAGAGGCCGCCAACAGCATCGGCAGGCAGAAGTGAAGCTGCCGGCAAGACCGGGAAACACAGGAATGGAGAATGTGCATGAAACCTCCCCCAACGCACGGGTCAGGGGATTATACCCAAGAACCGGTGCAACAGACCCCCGTATCGCCGACCCACGCCCACGCCTCCCGGTTCCCTAAGCCCGCACTCCAAGCGTATGACAGCCTACAAATACTAGGAAAATGGCAGTGAGTAGGCGGAGGTGAAATACCACCCTCCCGCTGATTACTTGTCAGTTTTCGGAGGCGGGGGAGGTGGGGTTGGGGAGCGATCTGGTGGTGGTGGCTGAGGTTTCTTTAGTGGTGGTAGGTCGCGGGGCGGCTGTGGTTGCGGCCCTGGTGGTCGACGCCGCACCTCGAAGCAACACCGTCGCAATCTGCAGCAGGTCGCGCAGGACTTCTGCCCGCCGGACTTTCAACCGCTTCACCACCAATATTTCCGCCACGCCCACTTCATCAGTTCCCAAATGCCCCACCCGACCAGCACGAAAGGTGCCAGCACAATCGCCAGCGTCCACACGACTGCCGGCACGAGAAACCACCCGAACAGGATTAACAGCAAAATGACAAGCAGTAATTCAAGCATGATAACCTCCCTCTTTCGTGTTGCCAGACTACATTATCATTATGGTTGTCACCACCGACCGTTGTCAATTTACCCTCGCCATCACTTTTTTTAGGCTTTGAAGATCTGGTTTTGTGCCTTGGGGCCGGGGGAGGAATATTCGCTCTGCTGACATCTCCAAGTCCAAGCATGTGGGGCATAATCCCTAATCTCTTTTATACGCCGTCTGCTCCCGTTGTCGGTGCGCCCCGTCGCAGGGGTGTTGTATAGTGTTGCAAACTGGGTACCCAAATGACAACTGCCAAAGAAAAACAGAACTGTCGACTCGTCATGGATTTTTTTGCTACGCCGAGGACGGGCGGATGATGCGCGGGATTTTCATTGTGCTGACTGCGGTACTGGCCGGATGTGGGGGGATGGTCTGGCCGACGGAGGAAGCGGTGCTGGAGCATCAGGATGCGAAAGCGGGGGCTGCGGCAAAGGCAGAGGCGAGGGCGGGACGGGACAGAGGTGGAGCGGTTGCGGAAAGGTGGCGACGCCTGGAGGGGGCTGTAGAAGCACTGGATGCGAGCCGCATCGAGGGGTTGGCACTGGTGGGAAGAATTGAGAACCAGCTGGGACGCATCACTATGTTGATTATGGCAGGAGAGGCAGGGGCGGCAAGTGCGCGTGCGGCGGGAGATACAGCGGCAGCGGAGAAGGCGGAGAGTACGGTGGAACGCCTGCGAGTGCAGCTGCCTTTGGTAATGAAGAACCTGGAGACGGCGCAGGAGACACTGCGGGAAACAGCGAGACGACGGGCAGCGTTAATGGGGGAACTGCGGGCACTGGAAAGGACGCCAGACTGATACGCCGCTGTCAACAAATACTAAGAACAACCTCCCCTATATCGGGTAATCTATAATCTTTGCATTCCCGTATCCTAAATACTCAACTTGGGAGAAATATCCCATGATCGCGTGCCCGGTTAGAAAAATTCTCTTATATCTCTGTCTAACAGGGACCAATTCGTCATTATTATCAGGATGCGATACTTTATTTTCCTTACCTTCTTACAACTATGATGAAATAAAAGATGAGGCAATAGAAGATTATAGTTACGACGGCTGGAAGACAAAATCAAAAGAACAGGAAGAGGCTGAAAAATATTGTTTTGAATGGGCACATATTATGATGGATGAGACCTGTGCCCCATGTAAAGAACAACCACCCACTTGCATGCTTTTATGTCGTTTAAGTTTAATTCAAGCGTTCCCTGCCTTATGTGAAGAAGAGGGGGCCTGTGTTGCCGCCAACTCTTCAGATTATCAAGCTAGAGCACAATGCACAATAGAAACTGAGGAACGCCTAAAAAAGATAGCATGGGGTTTAAATACAACGAACTTTCAATGACGCGACAGTCAGCTTACAGGTTCTTATTGAGATACTCCATTGCATAATGATATCTCTTTGCAATTTTAGTGGCCGGACGTTGTAATTTATTAGAGATCTTATCATTCTTAAATCCAATAGATTGTAGTAGACATACTTGTATAAGCATTTCCAAGGCATCGTATAGAGCAACTGTTTCTTCGGCTTTTTCCTGCTCGTCTTTGAATAATATTTCATTTGGCCGTTCATTATGATGTGTATAAAAATTTCTTATCTTGACAACTCTCTGTACAAATTTTTCTTTTATATCCTCGTCTTTAAAATTCTTGAGGGGTTCTTTTAAAATACCAGGTGGTTCAACATTATCTGAAAATTTATTAACTATATCTCTGATTTTACACTTTGCTAATTTTCCGGATTTTAATTGGCTTCTAGCGTAAACCTCCAATGCTTGAAACCGTAGGAGAAATTGTAATTCAATAAATAATCTTTCTTGTTTAGAGATGCGGTAAAGATGAAATATAATTTCATTCTCCTCATAAAAATCTATCCAAGTCTTTATGAACTGACCAAAATGTTCCTCTACTTCGGGGAAATTAAATAAAATACGCCCTCCTTTAATCTCTTCATTTCTTTCAAAAGAGGGAATATGTGAATCATAAACATCCATCACCACGGGTTCTTTCTTTTCTTCCCCATCAGCATATGTTATTTCTATTATTTCTTTTGAAGTTGCTGTTATATTTTTTACATGAACAACTGTATCTATAATGATATTAAGAAAAGAAGTTATACGAAGAAACAATTTAAAAAAATCTGAATACGGTCGGGGCGTCGTCGAAGATATCTCAATATATTCCTTCTGAATTATCCCACCTTTAGTTACAGGAATACTGCGAAAAAATAAATCATACCGAATAATAATATTTACTGTGAACCCATTTTCTAATTTATATGGAATCTTCTTTTGCGTCGGAGATGTAACGGACATGGAATCATTCCAAGAATAATTAATACCTCTGATCGATAACCATTGAGAGAGGCCTTCTATAGAAAAACGGAATGTATTAATTTTTATTTCCTCCTCTTCATGTTGAACTCCAATAAAAACTCTATTAGCCTTAACCAATGATTTCTCAGGTTTGCCCATTATTTTATCCTTATATCTACAGCCATCCAGAGTGACCTGTTTACCATCTCGCAATTCCCCATGAATTCTTCCTAAATCCCATGCATCGCCCCTAGTCTCCAAAGCAAGAGGCCGTATCAAACCATCAGTTTCAAGTTGTATCCCATGTCCTTCTATTACTGTAAGAGTCCCGCGCTGCTTATAATTTTGAATGCTCGCTAACCAGAACTCTCCTGCCTCTTCATATTCTGGTTTTGCGTTCATGGCCTTCACTCGGAATGTAGTTTGGGGAGGGTTTGGATGATCTGCATGGTGTCGACACTCAGGCGCACCACCTTACCCAGCAGATTAACAATATAGCGCGGGTCGTCTGACCACTGGTTGGGGTCGTTACGGATGCCGCTGTCCTTGTGCATGCCGAGCTGGTAATAATCCATCACCCATTCCACGGGGTTCTTCTCGTGAATGACGTATTCGTAGGCATTTAGTGGAATGCCCTCCAAGGTGATCTGCTCATTGTAGCGAATAGTGGATTTGTCCTGCTTGCGGGCCGTGCCACCAAATCGCATCTTGCGCACCCGGTAGTGCTCTGATGGGTCGCTGCCGGCATTTTGTTCCCGGACACCCAGCGGGTACGGCTCCAGTTGCTCGTAGCCGGTATGCAGTTCGGCCAGCTGCCGCCCGGCGTCGCTGAAGGTGTGAAAGTCTGCGGCGGTTTTGGCGTAGGGAATACGGGGCAGCATCTTTTTGAGGTCGGCGGCAAAACGCCGCTTGTATTCGGGGCTGTGCAACAGGCCGTAGACATAGTGAAAAATCGCATCGCCATCGATCTCCTGGTCGCCGTAGTGTTCCCGAAACCGGGACACAGTCTCGGCGGGAATATTATCTACCTGCTGCCATTGCCTGCCCCCACCGTACAGTTCCCCCTCCACGGGTTCATACCGATAACGTGGAAAACATTGGTTGGCATCGAGAAAATAAAGATCTGGGACTGTATCTACCATCAGGGCGGAAAACTCTTTTCTGGCACCAACGCCTGAAACACAGAGCGCCCGGTTAGGCATATCGGGTTTTGGAAATATACGCGGCTGATGATAGCGACTGTTATTCCATTGTTTATCAAAATATAGCCACTGTTTGCAGAATGGCCTGTAGATGGCTTGGCGCAGCCGCTCCGGCATAAATTCACTGGCTTTATTTCTAGTGAGGTCCTGCAGGTTTGGAATATTCCAATGGATACGTTTCGAATCGTAGTTGACAAAATCTCTGGCCTCAGGTTTCTTTCTGGTATTTTCCCGTGCACTGGCCTGCTGATAACGTTGCACCTCACTATTGTAGAAATCGATACATCTCTGCATATTGGCAGTGACTTCCTCACTGGAAAAATTGTAGACCCAGGCATCCCGGCTTGTTACAACCCCGCAACTGAACAGCGTAAAAATACTCGCAACCATCTCTTTCTTGCGTTTATTTGCCTTGTCTCCTAGTGGCAGCCAATGCATAAATTGCGGATCGCGCTGGTTGATCCAGTCATGCTCGGCATTCGGTGTAATAACGGTCCAAGGAATAGTCTGCGTACTGCCGAATTCACGAATCATTTCCAGCTTCTGTTCACGCTTCAGATAATCACCGATATCGTGATAATGGATTTTGCATGTACCCTGCGTCTGCGGGTTCTTAATCAAAAACAAGACAGCAATGCTGGCACGACTGCCAGAACCAAATATCTTGCCACCTTCCCTGCGGGAAATTTCCCCGGATGTGCGTTGATTTCCCCGCAGGTTGAAACAATAAATACTGCTGAATTCATCTTGCAGGCACTTGCGAAATCCATCCATCGCCCTGCCGTCGAGCCAGCCGCCATTGCTGACGTAGGCGACGATGCCTTCCTCACCAATGCGGTCGCTGGCCCAGCGGAAAGCGCGAATATAAGAATCATACAAGTTTCTCTTATTGGTAGAACTGCAGTAATGCGCATAACTTTCCTTGATACTTTCATCCAGCTTGGGATATTTCAGATTCCAGTTCGCATCATTCTGACTTCTCTGCCCGACTGAATACGGCGGATTGCCCAGCACCACGCGGATCGGTGTCTTCTGCTGCCTCTGCACCCGCTTGGAATTGACCGGAAAAATCCTGTCCAGCATATCGCCGTCCCGCTCATTGATCTGGAAGGTGTCGGTCAGCACAATCCCGGCAAAAGGTTCGTAGGCTATATCCTGCTGCTGTATTGCCACCTTGCCCTTTTTCTTTTGCACCATCCGGCGTTTCCGGTCGTGGTAGGCCTCCTCTATATTGATGGCGGCGATGTAATAGGCCAGCAGCACGATCTCATTGGCGTGCAGCTCTTCGCCGAACTTGCGCTCCAGGTCCTTGTTGTCAATCAATGGGGACTGCAGCAGTCGGCTGATGAAGGTGCCGGTGCCGGTGAACGGGTCCAGTACATGCACGCCTGCGGCACCGATGCCCTTGCCGAACTCCTTCTGCAGCAACCAGTCGACGCTATGCAGTATGAAATCCACCACCTCAACGGGCGTATAGACAATGCCCAACCTCTCCGCCATCTTGGGAAAGGCGGTCTGGAAAAACTTCTCGTAGAGTTCGATCACCACCTTCTGGCGTCCCTCGGCATTGTCAATGCCCAAGGCCCGCTG
The DNA here is from genome assembly GCA_965215045.1 of Gammaproteobacteria bacterium. Taxonomy (GTDB): domain Bacteria; phylum Pseudomonadota; class Gammaproteobacteria; order JABABF01; family JABABF01. Next base: position 135,765 of record OZ244031.1, read on the forward strand.
GCGCACACCTTCATAAAACTCTTTTAGTGGACGGGTCTCGACCTCCAGGTTCTGCTCATACAGCAGCTCCAGCATGGTCTGCATGGTCTTGGAGACCGGGTTCTTGGCAGCGAAGTCATAGTTCTCAAACAGAGCTTCAAACACCGGCCGGGTGATCAGGTGCTGGGAGAGCATCTCGATCGCATCCTCCTCGCTGACCTCGGGATTGAGGTTCTGTTGCAACTCGGTGAGAAACTCATCAAACAACTCCCGGTAGTCTGCTTCGCTGCTCTGCACCAGGGTCTTGATGCGCGTGCTGTTGCGCTGGGCGATGTCCGTCACGTCCTTGGCCCAGTTTTCCCAGTAGCGGCGGGTGCCGCACTTGATTACCATGCGGGCGTAGATCGCACCCCGCCACTGCTCTACATCAAAATTGAGCAAGCCCTGCTGCAACTTCTCCTGCTGGGTCTGGGCGGTGTAAGCACCTTCCTCTTCCTCTACGCCGACCACATCGATGACGATTTTTTCACTGCGCTTCTTGTTCAGTTCAATGCGATTAATCTCCGCATTGAACTGGTCATCGTGGGCGCGTAGTGCCTGCAACACCTGCCAGACTACGGCGTAACGGTTGTCATCCCTGCCCAGCACCTGCTCCGGCGATTCGTCCGCCGGCACCGCCACCGGCAGAATGATGTAGCCGTACTTCTTCCCGGGGGCCTTGCGCATCACCCGACCCACCGATTGCACGATATCGATGATGGAACGGCGCGGGTTCATGAACAGCACCGCATCCAGGGCCGGGACATCCACTCCCTCCGACAGGCAGCGCACATTGCTTAAGACCCGGCAGGCGTTCACTCCCGGGTCCTGACGCAACCACTCCAGACGCTGATTGCGCTCCACCGCCCCGTAGGTACCGTCCACATGCTTGACCTCACAACGCAGGCTTTGTTCTTCCGGGTATTTCTTCTGGTACTCATCGATGATGGCGGTGAAGTGCTCTTGGACGCGCTCCGAGGCCTTGATGGTCTGGGAGAATGCCACCGCCCGCTGCATCGGCTCGGGGTCCAGGACGCCGCCCTCCCGAGCATTGCTGATCCTTTTCGCCAGGCCGTTCCAGCAGCCGATAATCCGGGTGCTCTCGTCTAGGTTGATCTCCCCGTTTTCGGCAAGCAGCTTCTGCATGGCATCGCTGACATGCTGTTCATCGACGCCCAGGATCAGCACCTTGTAATCGCTCAGCAGGTTTTTTTGTACCGCGGCGGAAAAATCCAGTCGATGAAATTCCGGGCCGTAGGTCTCCTCATCGTCCATGGAATACACCTCCGCTTCCAGCTCCTTGCCTTTGCGCTTGGCTGACTCCGCGTAGATGCGCGGCGTGGCAGTCATGTACAGGCACTTGTCCGCCCGCAGCCGCTGTTGATCATGCACCTGCAGAAAATAGGACTTCTCCCTGTCCTTCTGCTCCACCCCGGTGGTGCGATGCGCCTCATCGCAGATCACCAGGGCAAAATCCGGTGCGCCTTTCTCCTGTGCCCGGGAGACCACCTCGATGGAATGGTAGGTGGCAAAGACTACATTGACAAGCGGTTTAGCCCTTGTATTCCGGCGTGTGTGTCGTGATGGGAGAGGGGGGGGGGGGGGGGGGGGGTGATGCTTGTGGCGGCCAACTGTGCGGCCAGCCGGTCGCTGTCCGTGGTCGCAGGAATGGCTAATTCGTGCACCGAAATATCCTCGCTCTCCCGCCCTACTTTCGTGTCTGAACAGACCGCGAAAAAACGCGCCTCCGGGGAGAACTGCGCACTCCACTCCTGCAGGGTCTGGGAGATCAACGCCAGTGACGGGGCCAGGAACAACACGTTACCACCCCTGCCGCTCAATATACGTTCAGCGACTTTGACCGAGAGCAAGGTCTTACCCGTGCCACAGGCCATGATCAGCTTGCCCCGGTCGTGTTTTTTGAAGCCGGTCAATACATCCTCCAGTGCACTCTTCTGATGCCGGCGCAGCGTCTTGCGATCCTGTTTTTGCAAGCGCTTCCACAGACCGCTGTAGGAGCGGGTACGCAGAAGTTCCTCCAACTTGGCACCCTCAGGCAGTGCGGCAGCCAAGTCGCTAAATCCCAGGTGGATTGCGGGAATGCGCTGCTTCTTCAGGGAATTCTCAGCATTGGATGACAGGCGCGCAGCCGTGCTCACCAGGATCATCTCGCTGAAAGTGATCTGTTCATCCGGCCCCCAACCCTCGTTGGCAGCCGACAGGAAAGAGGCGATCTCCTTTTTCTGCAGCGCATGCTCTTCCTGGAAGAACTTGCACTGGATAGCACAATAACGGCCGTCCCGGGTCTCGGCCACCAGGTCAATGCCAGTGTCCTGTGCGGAAATGCCATGACGCCGGGCCCACTCCCCCCAGCGATAAACCCGGCCGTACTGCTGATGATAGACCGGGGCTACCGAAAGACAGGCCCGCACCAGCCTCTCAAACTTGCTCCCTTGATCCACGGTATCGAGAGACTCCTGTCGCAGAACCTCCAGGAATTCGTTCACCCGCTCGGCAGGTATGCCCATGTATGCACCTCCCCTCACGATGCAGGGCGGTTCAGCAAGCCCGCCAATCAGCCTTCCTTCAGAAACCCCGACACCCCGGCCTCAAAGGCCACTCCCCCCGGTGCGCAATCCCTACCGCTCTGATAAAGTATAGCCTCATACGTCTCCGGCTCTAAACCGGCTTGCAGGTGTCGATACCATTCTCCCGGGTGAAGCCGCCTGCCCCACGGGAAAACTGCCCGCTCTGACCCTGTTCAGGCATCAAGGGTCTTACGATCTCCCCAGAAATTCAAGACAGTTTGGGGAGGGTTTGGATGATTTGCAGGGTGTCCACACTCAGGCGCACCACCTTGCCCAGCAGGTCAACGATATAGCGCGGGTCGTCTGACCACTGGTTGGGGTCGTTGCGGATGCCGCTGTCCTTGTGAATCCTGAGCTGGTAGCGGTCCATTACCCATTCCACGGCACTCTTTCCGTTGACGATGTAATCGTAGGCTTCCAGGGGAATGTCCTCCAGAGTGATGTGGTCATTGTAGAGAATGGTGGATTTGTCCGACTTGCGGGCGGCACCACCAAATCGCATCTTGCGCACCCGGTAGTGCTCTGACGGGTCAGCACCGGAATTTTGTACCCTGACATCCAGCGGGTACGGCTCCAGTTGTTCGTAGCCGGTATGCAGTGCGGCCAGCTGCCGCCCGGCGTCGCTGAAGGCACTGAAGTCTGCAGCGGTTTTGGCGTAGGGAATACGGGGCAGCATCTTTTTCAGGTCGGCGGCAAAACGCCGCTTGTATTCGGGGCTGTGCAACAAGCCGTAGACATAGTGGAATATCGCGTCGCTGTCAATCTTCTGGTCCTTGTAGTGTTCCCGGAACCGGGAGACAGTCTCGGCGGGGATATTATCCACCGGCTGCCATTGCCTGCCCCCATCGTACAGTTCCCCCTCTACGGGTTCATAGCGATAGCGCGGAAAACATTGACTTTTTGTGACAATCTCCAAATCCGGTAAAGTATCCACCATCAGGGCGGAAAACTCTTTGTGGGCACCAACGCCTGAAACACAGATCGCCCGGTTGGCAGTATCGGGTGTCTGAAACATACGCGGCTGATGATAGCGGCTGTTATTCCATTGTTCATCAAAATACAGCCACTGTTTGCAGAATGGTCTGTAGATAGCATGACGCAGTTGTTCGAGCCTGAATTTACTGGTTTTATTTTTAACCAGTTCGTCCAGATTTGAAAGATCCCAGTGAATTCGGGTCGAGTCGTAGTTGACAAACTTTTTGGCTACAAGTTTCTCACCGCTATTTTCCAGCACACAAGCCTGCTGATAACGTTGTACTTCACTATTGTAGAAATCGATGCACCGCTGCATATTGGCAGCGGTCTCATCCTTGGAGAAATTGTAGACCCAGGCATCCCGGTTGGTTTTAACCCCACTGCTGAACAGTGTGAAAACAGTTGTGACTGTCGTTTTCTTGCGCTTATTCGCCTTGTCTCCAAGAAGCAGCCAATGCATAAATTCCGGGTCACGCTGATTAATCCAATCATATTCAGTATTCGGAGTAATATTACTCAACTGAATATTTTCTAAACTTTTAAATTTTTGAATGATCGCTAATTTTTCTTTGCGAGTCAGGGAATCACCAATATCATAATAGTAAATTTCACAATCACCCTGTTTTTCAATATTTTTAGCCAAAAACAGAATAGTAGTAGCCGTCATGCTGCTGGAGCCAAATATGTTCTGCCCTTCCTTCTTTATGCGGCTGCTAAAATCAGCCCGTATATTTCCGCGTAAGTTAAAACAATAAATACTGCTGAATTCATCCTGCAGACATTTGCGAAACCCGTCCATCGCATTGCCGTCGAGCCAGCCGCCATTGCTGACGTAGGCAACGATGCCCGCCTCGCCGATGCGGTCACTGGACCAGCGGAAAGCGCGAATATAGGAATCGTACAGACTGGTCTTCAGAGTGGCACTGGAGTAATGCGCATAACTTTCCTTGATACTCTCATCCAGCCCGGGATACTTTAGATTCCAGTTCGCGTCATTCTGACTTTTCTGCCCGGCTGAATACGGCGGATTGCCCAGCACCACGCGGATCGGTGTGTTCTTCTGCCTCTGCACCCGTTTTGAATTGACCGGAAAGATCTCATCCAGAATATCGCCGTCCCGCTCATTGATCTGGAAGGTGTCGGTCAGAACAATCCCTTCAAAGGGTTCGTAGTCGATATCCTGTGCCTGCCGCTGTAGAGACCCCTTCCCCTTTTCCCTCTGCATCATCCTGCGCTTCCGGTCGTGGTAGGCCTCTTCTATATTGATGGCGGCGATGTAATAGGCCAGCAGTATGATCTCGTTGGCATGCAGCTCCTTGCCGAACTTGCGTTCCAGGTCCTCATCTGCAATCAGGGAGGACTGCAGCAGCCGGCTGATGAAGGTGCCGGTGCCGGTGAACGGGTCCAGCACGTGCACATCCTGGGCACCGATGCCCTTGCCGAACTCCCGACGCAGCAACCAGTCGGCACTGTGCAGTATAAAATCCGCCACCTCTACCGGTGTGTAGACAATGCCCAGTCTTTCCGCCATCTTGGGAGAAGCGGTTTTGAAGAAATTCTCATAGAGTTCGATCACCACCTTCTGCCGGCCCTCGGCATTGTCGATGCCCATGGCCCGCTGGCGCACACTTTTATAGAACTCTTTCAGGGGACGGGTCTCGGCCTCCAGTCCCTGCTCATACAGACGCTCCAGCATGGTCTGCATAGTCTTGGAGACCGGGTTTTGGGCCGCAAAATCATAGTTCTCAAACAGGGCCTCAAACACTGGCCGGGTAATCAGGTGCTGGGAGAGCATTTCGATCGCATCCTCCTCACTGACCTCGGGATTGAGGTTCTCTCGCAATCCGGCGAGAAACCCCTCGAACAATTCCCGATATGCCGCCTCGCTACCCTGCACCAGGGTTTGGATGCGCGTGCTGCTGCGCCGGGCGATATCCGCCACATCCTCAGTCCACTTCTCCCAATAGCGGCGGGTGCCGCACTTGAGCACCATGCGGGCGTAGATCGCACCCCGCCACTGCTCCACATCAAAATTGAGCAACCCCTGCTGTAGCCTTTCCTGCTGTGTTTGCGGATCGTAACGGGCTTCCTCATCCTCTACGCCGACCACATCGATGACGATTTTTTCACTGCGCTTCTTGTTCAGTTCAATGCGATTGATCTCCGCATTGAACTGGTCATCGTGAGCGCGCAGTGCCTGCAGTACCTGCCAGACTACGGCGTAGCGGTTGTCATCCCTGCCCAGCACCTGCTCCGGTGATTCGTCCGCCGGCACCGCCACCGGCAGAATGATATAGCCGTATTTCTTTCCCTTCGCCTTGCGCATCACCCTGCCCACCGACTGCACGATGTCGATGATCGAACGGCGCGGGTTCATGAACAGCACCGCATCCAGGGCCGGGACATCCACCCCCTCCGACAGACAGCGCACATTGCTTAAGACCCGGCATGCGTTTGCCCCCGGCTCCTGACGCAACCATTCCAGACGCTGATTGCGCTCCACCGCCCCATAAGTTCCGTCTACATGCTGGACCTCACAGCGCAGACTTTGTTCTTCCGGGTATTTTTTCTGGTATTCATTGACGATCTCGGTGAAGTATTCTTGAACGCGCTCTGAGGCCTTTATGGTCTGGGAGAAGGCCACCGCCCGTTGCATGGGTTCCGAGTCCAGGACGCCGCCTTCCCGGGCATTGCTGATCCGTTTCGCCAGGCCGTTCCAGCAGCCGATAATCCTGGTGCTCTCGTCTAAGTTAATTTCCCCGTTTTCGGCGAGGAACTTCTGCACGGCATCGCTGACATGTTTTTCATCAACACCCAGAATCAGAACCTTGTAATCGCTCAGCAGGTTTTTTTGTACCGCGGCAGAAAAATCCAACCGATGAAATTCCGGGCCGTATGTCGCCTCATCGTCCATGGAATACACCTCCGCCTCCTTCTCCTTGCCGCGCCGCTTGGCCGACTCGGCGTAGATGCGAGGCGTGGCAGTCATGTACAGCCGCTTGTCCGCCCGCAGCTGTTGTTGATCATGCACCTGGAGAAAATAAGACTTCTCCCTGTCTTTCTGTTCCACCCCGGTGGTGCGATGCGCCTCATCGCAGATCACCAGGGCAAAATCCGGCGCGCCTTTTTCCTGCGCCCGGGAGACCACCTCGATCGAATGGTAGGTGGCAAAGACTACGTTGAGAGGCGGTTTATCCCTTGTATTCCGGCGTGTATGCTCAATTTTTTGAGGGGGGGGGGGGGGGGGGGGTGATGCTTTGCGGCGCGGTGTAGAGCACTTGCGGGGGCCAACTGTGCGGCCAGCCGATCGCTGTCCGTGGTCGCTGGAATGGCCAGTTCGTGCACCGAAATATCCTCGCTCTCCCGCCCTACTTTCGTGTCCGAACACACCGCAAAAAAACGTGCCTCCGGGGAGAACTGCGCACTCCACTCCCGCAGTGTCTGGGAGATCAATGCCAGCGATGGGGCCAAGAACAGAACGTTTCCGCCCTGGCCCCGCAGTATCCGTTCTGCGATCTTGACTGAGAGCAAGGTCTTGCCCGTGCCGCAGGCCATGATCAGCTTGCCCCGGTCGTGTTCCTTGAAGCCGGCCAATACATCTTCCAGTGCCTTCTCCTGATGCCGGCGCAGCTTCTTGCGATCCTGCTTCTGCAGCCGCTTCCACAGACCACTGTAGGAGCGGGTACGCAGCAGTTCCTCCAGTTCAGCACCCTCGGGCAGTGCGGCAGCCAGGTCGCTAAATCCCAGGTGGATCGCAGGAATGCGTTGCTTTTTGAGGGAGTTCTCAGCATTGGATGACAACCGTGCAGCCGTGCTCACCAGGATCATCTCGCTGAAAGTGATCTGTTCATCCAGCCCCCAACTCTCGTTGGCAGCCGACAGGAAGGAGGCGATCTCGCCTTTCTGCAGCGCATGGTCTTTCTGGAAGAACTTGCACTGGATAGCGCAATAACGGCCGTCCCGGGTCTCGGCCACCAGGTCAATGCCGGTGTCCTGCCCGGAAATCCCATGACGCCGGGCCCACTCATTCCAATGCCAGACCTGGCCATACTGCTGATGATAGACCGGGGCCACCGAGAGACAGGCCCGCACCAGCCTCTCAAACTTGCTCCCCTGGTCCACGGTATCGAGGGACTCCTGTCGCAGAACATCCAGGAACTCGTTCACCCGGTCGGCAGGTATGCCCATGACATGCACCTCCCCCTTCGCGGTGCAGGGCGGGTCCGCAAACCCGCCAATCAGCCTTCCTTCAGAAATCCCGACACCTTGGCCTCAAAGGGCACTCCCCCCGGTGCGAATCCCTGCCGCTCCGGCGAAGTATAGCCTCAAATGCCTCCTTTCCCGCACCCCTGGGACACTCACATCTTTATTAGTCCATGTTTTACCGGATCAAAGTCCCGTGGAAAGCATGTATTCCCATTGTAAAATGCACCTGCCAAAATAGTTCTATTCAAATCTACGCTATTCAAATCTGCTCCATACAAAATAGTCTCTGTGAGATCCGTTAGCTCTAAATTAGCACCATCCAAATAAGCGGCCTGCAAATTAGCCCCCCTCAAATCAGCCTCTTGTAAGTTTGCATAATGCAAAGAAGTCTCTTGCAAGTTAGCATTGACTAAAATAGCCCCATGCAAATCAGCTCCTATAAGAGAGGCTCCTGACAATCGCGCGGATCTCAAATTGAGTCCCTTCAACACAGTATTACTTAAATTAGCCCCGTTAAGATCAAGTCCTGCTGCTGTTACAGCATCAATGCGCTCCTTCTTAATAAGATCGCCAAGGGCGAGCCTTGCTATCTCTCGTAATCCATAGGTGTTGATAGCCTTCCGATCTACAAATGATTTTTCAGTGTTTTCATCTGCAGACGATTTATCAAAAAGTGCTCTAACCGCATTAGAGAATATCAATTCATTTTGCCCAATAAACGTGTCCTTGAATTGTTTTCTTACATCATGGTTTTTTATGAGCCAGTTCCCCAAACCAAAAATCACACCGAACAAACCCAGTGTTACAGCAGATGAAAAAATATGGTTGTCTTCCTTAATTATCCCGTTATCCACGAAAAGATTTATAACATCGTCTGCGCAATATACGGCAGCTACTGCTCCCAGCACTCCAAAAAGCAACAAGAGCCCTAACCTTGCCCACCAGGTTAAGGCATCATCCTTTATAAAAATACCCTTGATCCTCTCGAACCAACGCTTCATAACTCTTACCCCCTGTTGATGATACGCGGTCAAAGGCCCGCCCGGTGCAAAAGAAATCCCGGCACCCCGGCCTCAAAGGCCGCTCCCCCGATGCGAAATCCCAGCCGCTCCGGCAAAGCATCGTCCCCAATATCTCCTCTCCCTATTACCCGTTCATTTCCTTCTTTATTAATCCATGTTCTTCCGGGTCAAAGTCCAGTGGAAATTGGGTATTCTCATCGTAAAGTGCACCTTCCAAAACCGTTTTGCTCAAATCCACGATACTCAAATCGGCCGCCCTCAAGTCAGCCTCTTTCATGTCTGCATAGCGCAAGTCAGCCCCTCGCAACTTCGCATAGCGCAAGATCGCTTTACGCAAGTCACCCGCGAGGAAAATAGTCCTTCGCAAATCCGCGCCTACAAGAGAGGCCTCTGCCAATTGCACGGATCGCAAATTGAGCCCCCTCAATACAGCATAATGGAAATTGGCCCCCCTGAAATTAAGCCCTGCTCCAGTGGCAGAATCAATTCTGTCTCGCTCAATCAGTCCTTTATCAAAAATCCTTGCCAGCTCTTGTAATCCATGGCCGTTGACAGCCTTCCGGTCTACAGGTAATTTGATAATGTTTTCATGTACATTCACACCCTTTTCATTGGCAGAAGATTCATCAAAAAGTGCTCGAACCGCATTGGCAAATAACAACTCATTTTGCTCAATGAACGTGTCCCTGAATTGCTTCTTGACATCATGGCTTTTAATGAGCCAGTGCCCCAAGCCGAAAATGGCACCGAACAAGACCAGGGCAACTGCAAACTGAACAATATCATTGTTTTTCCAGTCTTCCGCCAGCCAGAGGAGGAAAGGCTCCCGGCTGTATTTTGCCGCCAGCAGGGCAGCCACAAATGAGAAGGTCAGGATCGTGACCCTCGCCCTCCATGTCAGGGAGCCGTCCGGGTCAAAAATTCCCTTGGTCTTCTGTAGCCAATGATTCATAATTCTTAGCCTCTGTGGATGCCATGCAGTACCAAAACGCTCCCTCCCAACATTCACGCCTTGAGCAGGCCGCGCGCCTCCCGGTTCAGGCCCTCGGGGAATTTGGTGCCCTCATTGTACAGAGCACCCTGCAGCTGCGCTCGTTCCAGGTTCGCCCGGCGCAAATCCGCCTCGCGCAGGTCCGCACCCCGCAAATCCACCCCGTCCAGGTTAGCACTGAACAGGTTCGTTCCCCTCAAGTCCGTCTCGCACAAGCGGGCTCCGTGCCAATCCACTCCCGACAAATGGGTGCCGCTCAAGTCCGCATTATACAAGTCCGCACCCCGCAGGTCCGTTCTGAACAGGTTTGCCCCGCACAGCTTCGCCTCATGCAGGCTGGCTTCCTCCAGGTGCGCACCCTGTAAATTGGCCTCACCCAGGTCGGCCCGGTTCAGCCGGGTGCGGCTCAAGTTCGCCTCACTCAGGTCGGCTCCACGCAAATTGGCTTCCGTCAGATCCGCCCCGGCCAAACAGGCCCGGTGCAAGACTGCCGCACTCAGGTCAGCCCCGAACATACAGGCCCCGCTGAAATCAGCCCCACCTAGGACGGCACCGCTCATGTCGGCCCGGTACAGGTTTATCTCGCCCGGGGCCTCGCGCCCCAGCCCCGCCTCCTCCAGCATCCTCTCCACCAGGGCCCGGGTCGACAACCATTCCGTGCGCAGCTGGCCCAGCTGTTCTTCCACGGCGACCCACTCCGACGCCCACAGCTTCATCATCTCTTCCAGGGCGGACCACCCGGATAGCAACGGCTGCAGGGCGTCCTCCCGGGACGGCCCCCTGACGGCCAGGCGTCCCATCGTCTTCTCCAGGGAGGCCTCTTCCTCTGCGGCGGCAGACCAGTCCGGCATCAGGTAGTCCGCACCGGCATCGGCCACGGAAGACTGCCGGTCCTGCAATGAATACAAGGCCCGGGCCTGCGCCCCCCACCGCAATGTGTCCTGGCCCATCATTTCCACGATGGACCACCAGGCATCCTTTACAACTTCAAAGCGCGCCCGCTCCTTTTGCAGGCGGTGGCGGATCTTGTGCAGGAATGCCAGTTCCGACTCGAGGCCCTCTTCTGCGTCTTCCAGAAAGGTCGGCCTGAATCTCCAGTGCTCTCGGATATCTTTAGCCGTCAGAATGCCAGCCTCAAACTGTGCGATCCAATCGCCCCGCAACTTGTATTGAAATGTCTCCTCCAGGTCTGTCAGGGGCAGGGACCCAAGCTCAAATTGTTTGATCAAATCCCCGGCGGGCGGCAGTTCATCCTCTTCCTCCAATGCCTCCATCAGGTCTGCATACGCAAAGGGGTACTGTTCCGCCCCGAACCACTCCACCAGGTCGGCTGCCGGCGGCGGCTCCTCCTCCAGTTGTTCGATCAGCTCTTGTGCAGACGCCCATTCGGACACCAGTTCCTCGATCGCCTGCAGGACAGCCAACTGCCGGGCTTCCAGGTGCCGGATGATTCCGCTGAGGGGTGAGTGTCTGGGGCGGGTCCGGGGCGATGCGTCTTCTGTGCCCACCCGCCCCGACCTCCGCCATTCCCGCCCGTTGCCGCGGGACGGGGCCGGGCGGTATGCCCCCGGGTCTTCCTTCAGCGATGTGATGCGATGCAGCCATTCCATCCGGGCCTTCGCAGACAGCCATTGAGACCTCGACTGCCGCACCGCCCTGGCAATGGCTGCCCCCCGGGAACTCAATTGCCCCACTGCATCCATCAGGGCCCGGTTGATTTCGAGCAGCGTCCTCGCATTCTCTTTCAAACTGTCCATGGAAGCCCTCCTGCAATGTGGCCGTATGCACCGGGGCCTCTCCATCTCCTGTCGCATGCCACTGGCGGACCACCAGACGATGAAATCGCCCGTTCCTCCGCAGAAATCAGGGTATGCATCAGGCAGTCTCCAAGTGCTCAATCGTCATTCGTGTTTCCCATATATAGCACAGAGAACAGTCATTTCTATACCATGGGGGGCCACCTGCCCCGCCCCGCTCCAAGCACTCACGGCCCCCGTCTTACCCGGTACAGCGGCCTCCTCTGCTAAAATCTGCGGGCTCCTTTCTCCGCTGCCGGAGGTTTTCCCTTGCGTTCCCTGACCGGGCCTTATGTGCCTGTTGATACTGAAATCGGCCCTGCAGTGGACTGCCCGGGCGGCTGCCGGCGGGAAATCGCCTGATGGCTGAGACCGAGATACGGGACTGCGTGCTGGTGACCGGGGCCGCCGGCTTTATCGGTTACCACGTGGCCGAACGCTTTCTGCGCCAGGGCACGCCGGTGCTGGGCATGGACCGCATGGACTCCACCTACGCCCCGGAAATCAAGCAAGCGAATCTCCGGGACCTGCATCGGGTCGCAAAGGAATGCGACACCGTATTTCACTTTGAAAACAAGGACTTATCCGATTTGGATGTGAACTTCTCTGAAGGCCAGTTGCACGGCGTGGTGCACCTGGCCGCCCGGGCGGGCGTCCGTCAGTCCACTCTGGAGCCGGAGGCCTACACCCTGGGCAATGTACTGGGCACCCTGCGCGTGCTGGAACTATGCCGGGCACAGGGCATTGACCGGTTGCTGTTCGCCTCTTCCTCTTCCGTCTACGGCGATGACACGCCGCCGCCTTTCGCAGAAGACGCCAATGCGGACCGGCCGCTGTCGGTGTATGCCGCCACCAAGCGCGCCGGCGAGCTCTACTGTGCCAGTTATGCGCACCTGCACGGCCTGCGCATCGCCGCCCTGCGCTTTTTCACGGTCTACGGCCCCCGCCAGCGCCCGCTGCTCGCCATTCACCAGTTCGCACACTGGATGGAGCAGGATGAGCCGGTGCGCATGTTCGGCGACGGCTCCTCTGAGCGCAGTTATACCTACATCGATGACGCCGTGGACGGCGTCTTCGCCGCCTGGGAGCACCTGGAGCAACAGGATACGGGGTATTTCAATATCTTCAACCTGGGCAGCCCGGAGACCGTGTCCCTGCGCGAGATGATCCGCCTGCTGGAGGCGGCCATGCAGAAGGAGGCCGAGATCATCCAGGAGCCGGTCCAGGCCGGGGACGTGCAGCGCACCGTGGCCGACCTGCAATACGCCGAGGAGACCCTGGGCTACCGCCCCAAAATCTCCTTTGCCGAGGGCATCCAGCACTTTGCGGACTGGTATCGCACGCGCCCCAAGAGTGACACCTGAGTGCCGCCCTGTGTCGTCAGCACAGGGTATGCAGGGCCTTCACCTGTCCCAGGAATGCTGCCAAGCCGCCGTGACTGGGGGCACCTGGATGAACCGTCGCCTGCCACAGATCCCCTGTGCAGGGGCGGCGGGGTCTCTAGACGCCCGCGACCGGTGGGGTTGGGAAGTGTGGTATAAAAGGTAATGCAATTCAGAGAGGGCGATATGAATTGCCGGCAGCAAGGTGCTCACAGCACGGATTGTTCCGAGGTCAAGGGCTAAGGAATAGCCAATGGAAAGCCCCACTATGAACCGAGATACCGGTGTGAAAAACGCCATTCGAGTAAAAAATATTGCCGCACGCAGCGGGGGGGTGGGGAGTAGTCACGGGAATGGAGAGGACATTTCCACACTGCCGGAGCGGCTTGAGGCCATTATCAATACCCTGCGCACGGAATATCTGCGCAGACACCGCGACCCATGGGTGCTGGCCTATTCCGGTGGCAAGGACTCCACGCTGTTGCTGCAACTGACGTGGGAGATGCTTGAATCCCTCCCCAGCCGGGAGCGCAAACGGGAGCTCCATATTGTCAGTAACGACACGCTGGTGGAATCCCCACTGGTGATAGAGCACCTGAAAGCCTCTATGGAGACCATCAAAAAAGCAGCGAATGGCCTGCCAATCCAGACCCAAATCACCAAACCCTGCATTGACCAGACCTTCTGGGTTAATGTGATCGGGCGTGGTTATATACCGCCCACGCGCAATTTCCGGTGGTGTACAGACCGCATGAAGATCGCACCCACCGATCAACTGCTGGAAAATCTTGTACGTGGGCACAAGCGGGTGGTATTACTGGTCGGCACCCGTAAAAGTGAATCGGCAAACAGACGCCGCAATATGGAAAAACACGGTGTCACAGGAACCCGCATGAACCCCCACAGTTCCATCCAAGGGTGCCGCATGTTCGCCCCGCTCGCCGAGCTGACAGACGAAGATGTGTGGATGGTACTGATGCAGCGCCGCCCGCCCTGGGGCGGTTCGCATCGCCATCTCATTACCCTGTACCGGAATGCCGGTGGCGGGGAATGCCCGCTGGTGCTGACCAAGGAGGACGCCCCGTCCTGCGGTACCACCTCTCCCCGGTTCGGCTGCTGGACCTGCACGGTAGTGCAAAAAGACCGCAGTATGAAAGGGCTGATTGATTCCGGGGAAGAGGATACTGAATTTCTCAGCTCCCTGTTTGATTTCCGGGAGTGGTTGATCGACTTGCGGGAAAATAATGAGAACCGGAAAAATATCCGTCGGGATGGCAATGCCAGATATCGAATGGATGGCAGCACCGTGATGGGCCCCTTCAAGCTGGAAATTCGCAAGAAAATCCTGAGGCGCCTGCGAAAATTACAGAAGGATACAAGCCAGACCTTGATCTCCAAGGCAGAAGAGGAAATCATTAAGGATATCTGGCGGCGTGACCAAGTGCGAGAAGAAGCACACCAGGCTTTGCGACATGCATTTGCATTGGAAGAAACCAGAGGGGGCGTATTTTGAAAAATCCCGTAAATCACGAAATAACTGTTATCGATGCAGAAACAAAAAGATTCTCAGACCTGTTCCATGAGGGGCGATTTATTGTTCCATGGCATCAACGGCACTATGACTGGAAGCAAGGACATATCAGAGAATTATTGAAAGACATTGATGAAGCAGTAGAGGAAGAACGAGATTGTTACTTCTTAGGCACGATCATGTTAGTGGAAAGCAAAGATGTCAATAATAAAAAATGCTGGGAAATTAATGATGGTCAGCAGCGCATGGTCACTGTATCGCTAATATGTGCCTCCCTCTGTCATCATTTCCATAATCAACAAAAATACAGTCAGAGTGAAGGATTTGCACTGCGAATACTATTCGAGCGCGGCCCTAGTAGTACCTCAAGCCTGGATAAGGCAGCACACTATCCTCCCCGCATCCATCCTCCAAAAGACGATGAAATAGTGTACCATCAAATCATTCGCGGAGAACAGGTGGGCAGCAATGGAAATCTTGTAACAGCCTGGAGTGCAATTGAAGAATTTTTCTCTGAAATGAGACCGGAAAAACGAGAAAAGTATTTTGATTTCCTGATAAATAAAGTGGAAGTCGTCAGGATGCATATTCCGTCGACTATTGATATCAATGCAGTGTACGAAACCATCAATTGTAGAGGGAAGAAACTTGATGACTTTGATTTAATCCGTAATCATATATATTCATTTTTCAGAACCAGCAAAGAATCTGAAAGACAAGAGACCATTCATAAACAATTAGAAAAGGTTAGAACCTGCCTTCCCAGAATAGAGGAAGCTTCTAAATATATGCGGTGCCGATTACAATGTGAGTTTGGACACCTTCGAAAAGCATCATTTTATAATGATTTTAAGTCTAAAAAGGATGAAGATTTTCAGGGGGGAAAATCAGCTGGGTCTTTAGAAGATTACATATTTAAATTAACTAATGATATAACTTCCTCAAAATACTTGAGTCTCTTCGATTTTATGACAAGCTCTAGCCCTGACCCGGATCTTTTTCATGCGTTTGAAACTCATTCCGGGACAAAGAATTCCCCGCGAAATTTGAGAGTATTTTTACGTGAGCTTCGAAATTATAAAATATCTCAGCCTTTAGTTTTTTCAATGCTGATGCTATATGTAAATGAAAAAAATATTGAAAGGAAGAAAAGAATTGCAAAAATGGTGCATAGGAATCTGAAGCGCCTCACAACTTTTATCATGCGAACAGTCTTCGTTGCAAAGTTTGAACCTTCAAAACTTGAAGAAGAATTTTCCAACTACGCACAGAGAATACGTAATGAAGGCAAGATCATAGACAATGATTTCATCAAGTTTCTAAGGGAGCGCGATCATTCTACAGGGTATAGAATACTAGACAACAATGAATTCAAAAAACTTATAACTGAATCCCGTATGACCGGTAAGGAAAAAACAAACCATTTTTTGCTTGGTATTAACCGTTATATACAAAAAGACACTCCAATCACCATACGGGACTACACTGTTGAACACATACTTCCTCAGTCCTCAGAACATTGGGATGGATGGGATGGTTTCAAAAATACTGATCCCAAAGATTGGGCCGACAGAACTGGAAATCTGACTTTATTATCTGAAAATGATAATAAAGCCGGTACAAAATATAATAATAACTTCTCTGCAAAAAAACGATCCTACAAGGATAGTAGCCTTAAAATTACAAGAGAATTGGCAGACATTTCTGAGTGGACACCCGAAGAAATCAAAAAAAGACAGGCTAGAATGGCCAAGGAGGCGGTACAGGTATGGGAATTCAAATAGATGATGAGTACGCATCAACTTCGGCATATCCCAGAAAAACAACTCAAACTCCCCTTTACATTGGATGACCACCATTGGGAAGGCGTGACTTTCCTCTATCGGGCACATGCTGGCCATAAATTTGTTCCCAATTGGAATTAACCTCTTAGATACCGCATCTACAGTATTTTCAGACTGGCGTAGCACGCACCCGAAAAACGGTACCTGAGTGGCTCGGTGCCATATCAGCACAGGGAATACAGGGTCTTCATCTGCACCAGGAATTCCGCCTGGCCACCGTGGCTGGGGTGCCGCACCCGGATGAGCCGTTGCCTGCCGCAGAGCCTCTGTGCAGAGGCAGCGGCACAGGCACCGATGGCCACTACCCGGCGGGGGCGCAGAAGTGCCAGCAGTTCGGCCAGGAACTCCTCCCCTGCCCGTCTCTCCTGCACATTGTGCGGGCGGTTACTGAATGGCGCACCGGGCCGATGCGGGTGCAGGGGAAACACGTTCCACAGGAATACCCGCCTTCTGAGCCGCTGCAGTACACCCCAGACCGCGGCTGCCGTGCGCTCGCCCACTTCCTCACGCACCGGTGGTGCCCCCGCGGCCAGCCCCCAACGCCCGGCATGGACGGCACGATGCCGGTCATCGGTGAAGGCGAGGCCGGTGCGCCGCCCTCCCCGGTAGCCCAGGTCCCGCCCCAGCCACAGCGAGTCCACCTCACAATGCAGGGCGGCGTTCAGCATCTGACGCAACAGACCCTCCCGCAAGCCGGGGGCACCGGCCAGGTCATGCACGGGGCAGCGTTCAGAATAAGGATTGAAAGTATGCGCAAACTCCAGTGCCCGCAGGTCCTTCAGTAACCTGGCTGCGCGCTTTTCGGGATTGCTCACTAGAACAGACGGATAATTACGCCGCGACCAGAAACTCCTTCTCCATCATCTCTTTCAATTCCTCCATGGAGAACACGCCCAGTTCCTGCCAGGCGGAGCGCATGCCAATCAACTTCCCTATTCTGGCCAGTGTTTTAGCCCTGAAAATATGAGAGTACTTGGCTTGTTTGACTCGTTCTGATAAAGCCCAGACCAATGCATTTCGTACTTTCATATCTCCCAATACTGAATTTCTTGATACGGTAAGGCGGGTCAAATAGCGCCAGTATGTCGGGGATTTGCAAAATACTTCAATGACTTGGTATGGGTCTGCACCTGTCTCTTTACACACCTCATTGCACAGATAGCCCCGCCACCAGGCACATGCGAATATGCAATGTACATACAAACCCCTAGTCCCATCTATTTCCCTAAGCCCGCAAAAGCTTCTTAGAGCAGACCGGACTATTTGGTCTACCTCTTTGTCTGTCCCCTTCCTACTAACGTGGATAATAAGATCACGGGCACTTGAAATATTAGCCGCATCAGATACCAGAAAGTGTGGCTCGATAATACCCGCTTCAATATGTCTAAACGTAACTAACCCCCAGAGAGAAGGGCCACATGCATCCATTGGCATAATCTTGTTCCACTGCTCAAAAGTCTTGCGCTCAATATCCATAGGTAATTTTATATAGGTCTCTTCATCCATCTTTGTAGTCAAAGTGGGTAATTGTCCACCCGATGTAATATTCACATGCTTCTCCATATATTGGCAAAACTTATCCCTGTCTTGCAATAGTATTAGAAATTGGTGCTGTAGTCCGCCGCCTTTCTGACGCAATAAATTTTTGCGTAATTCGCCGAAGGTGGCATCTTCGAATTTTTCAATACTCATCCAATTCCTCCTCTTCCTCCAACGGCAGAAGATGCGGATAGATCTGTGTCGCCACCATGTCCGGTGCAAAGCCTTCCTCCTCCCATAGTGGCAGCCCTTTTCCCCGCAATAAACTCGCAAGACTGTTCAAATTCTGATACCTCTCCCATTTTTCCTCATCATCAGACTGACTACCAAAGCGTTTGGCAAGCACCCCCAGACATTGACTCGAGATATGGGTGAGGATGCTACTCTGATGTTTCAGATGACCGCCGGGATTCTGAAAAAACCGATACAAGTCCGGCGCAGTTTGTACCTGAAAGTAAAAACCCTGTTCTATACAAGCTCGAACTTCAAAACTTCCGCTAGGAAGATTTTCATTCACCACGGCTTCAATGAGACGTTCCACCGTGGAAGTTTCCCCCCAGTATTCTCCTAAGGCGAGGCGAGCCCCACGGGGGATATTCAATTCCCGTCCTTGCCAAAGCTTAGCCACACCGTCCTCTGCTTGAAATGTATGCCTGATCTCTTTTATCGTGATAATCATCGGACGCAACATGGGAGGTTCGCCACAAAATTCTTTTTCCCACGCAACAGTTTGTTCTGAATATTCAGTTAAATGTAGTTTTCTGTATCCGGTAATCGGAATGGCTACTAAACAAGAATATCTGGCATAGTGCTCGTCCAAGATGTTCTGTAAAAATGGAAAGCCTGACAGATGGTGAATGATTCTGGCCGAATTGGGATCGGATAAGACAGAAACGCGAGCATCATAGACGCCATTCGGACAGGAACGATTACCTGGTTCAAGCACTGGATAAGGCAATGCGCGAATTTCAGTATTCATCTTTTATCTCCCTGCTTCTTTTGCGTAGACCAAGTGCTCTTGATTAATTGGGTCTTTAGCACAACCGGTATATTATCTGAAAGTTCATTTCCCTTAGGTAGTTTAAAATTAAATTCAAGGACTAAGGACTTACCCTGCTCCAACTTTCCTAAACGAATGCCCAAGGGATTATCTTTTCGATCGCGACTGATATGAGTATCGCGTACGGGCCAACCGTCCACCCGTACTTTAGACATTTTTACAAACTGCCTCTCACTCCGATCATCGCAGGTTTCATCGATATTTTCATCGACCCAAAAACTCACTTCCGCTGAGGCTGCTGATTCCAGCGGGATGATTTCAATAATGCAGGAACGCGTACCTATAAGAGATGACGTGGCCTCAAAAGATAAAGGTGCTCCTCTTTTATGGAAACCGCCTTCTTCATCTCCTTTGTGTACTTGAGTGTTATTTGAACCATTACCATTGTCCTGATCGTCTACTTCCTCATTTTCTCCCCCCGCATTTTCCAAACCGGCCTCCGTCTTGGATCGGTGTCTGAG
Source organism: Gammaproteobacteria bacterium (assembly GCA_965215045.1). GTDB lineage: Bacteria > Pseudomonadota > Gammaproteobacteria > JABABF01 > JABABF01. The sequence continues at coordinate 155,178 of OZ244031.1, forward strand.
AATTTTGGAAAACTGCTGAACCTCTCCCGCACGCCGGCACTGTCCTCCTGTGAAACTTCCGTGTCCATCGACATTCAAGAAACCGTGGATTCTGTGTTTTTCAGCCTCGTATTGTGGAATTACTTCTTGGAGTTTCTCGTAGATCTTCCCAATGGCGGCCTTCAGTTTTTTCTGGTCTTTGAGTAATAACCATTTTCTCGCTTTCAGTTCATTATGTAAAGAGCCTTCCGCATTACGAACTAGGCGGTGTATATCCCCATCTTCAGCTTTCAACAGGATCACACAATGAAAAGTCTGCAGATTATTAAAGTGCTTGTTGCCGTCAAGTCCAGGTAACTGACTGGTTATCCACATGTTGTTTCGACACAGATCAATTCTGGTCTGCCCCTTCCCCGTATGAGATACCCCCTCACTTTGTAAAACTTTCATGGATACATTTCCGGAACCCGTATCAACAGATATGCTATCGCCCGTTTTAATTGTCTCAAATGCTGAATAGGCTCGTGATCCAGATAAAAATTTAGTTCTGGTACGTTGTTCATCCTTAACGCTCTCTAAAATATCCATAATATTCCTATGGTTTAGAGTGTTATTTTTCCCATTCTCTGACACTTCGATTTCCAATTCATTATCAGCAAACGCAGGAAAGAAATTACAGGCGGCCGCCTGTGATACCGTTTGCCACAGAGATTTCTTTTTTCCATTACGAAAATTATTGAAAGCCGGGATTGCCACCACCGTGCCTGTTCTCGTCTCCCAATTGCTGTATATCCAATTCAGCCGACCGCGAATATACTCGGGGATTCCATCGTCTTTGGGAAAGATATACTTATTATGAAAATCATCGGGCCGTAATTTGGAGACAAAATAACCATCTTTACCCATACATTTCTTACTGTCATCATCTTCATGTGATGCAAGAATTGCATGGCCCGCACAAATCATCTTGGCTTTTTCATAAAGTCCGCCATACAAAACATAACGTAGATCCGATGCGGGCAATGCAGTCAGGTGACCGTTGCCTACGGCCCCCGTACTTTTGCTGTCCTTGTCACTGATGCCATCTCCCAGTAGAGCCCTCATCCGCTTCGGATTCAAACCAACACCATCGTCTAATACATACAATGTTTTACATTTCTTATCTTTCAAACAACCTGTAATTACACTGACAATACTTTGTGCCTGATCAGGCAATTGACCATTGTGCCTCTCTCTGTGGCTCTTCACCGCCTGTTTCAAGGCCCGCCGATAGGAATCAATACCGGGGATATTTTCCAGTGAATGCTCACCTGTTAATTCAAACCGGACATGTGCAGTTTTCCGGCCTGTACACCGCACCGCATCGAGAGAATTCTGCAATAACTCACGCACTATGGCCGTGGGATTGACATCCTGAAAACTGGTAACGTTGCCCGGTGTGAAACCGGAATCTTCCCCTCCCGGCATAAAACGGAGGTCAGGCTGCATGATTTTTTTACCTTGCACAGCGAGCTGCTGTATTGTACCTTGCACAATACAGACCTTCAGATAGCAAGGGATGGCGTAGTCTTCGACCTATCCCGGCTGATAGCCCAGTGCGCCTAGCAGCACCGGCCGCTGGGAATACAGGCTCATTGGTGTGTGCAGCGGACTAGCGTCCTCCCCGGTAGCCCAGGTCCCGCCCCAGCCACAGCGAGTCCACCTCACAATGCAGGGCGGCGTCCAGCATCTGGCGCAACAGGCCCGCCCGCAAGCGGGGGGCACCGGCACGGTCATGCACGGGACAGCGTTCAGAATAAGGATTGAAGGTGTGCGCAAACTCCAACGCCCGCAGGTCCTGCAGCAACCTGGCGGCTCTCTTTTCGGGATTGCTCACTACCACGGCCGGATGATTACGCCGCGACCAGGAACTCCTTCTCCATCATCTCTTTCAATTCTTCTATGGAGAACACGCCCAGTTCCTGCCAAGCGGAGCGCATGCCGATCAGGCGCACTGTCTGGTCCAGTGCTTTCTCACCCAGAACTTCCTTGGCTTTCTTTTTTGTAACACACCTGGACAGTGCCCAGACCAGCGCATCACGCACTTTCATATCACCCAACACGGAGTTCTTCGAGACCACGAGTGTAATCAACCTCTCCCAGTATCCTTGGGACTGGCGAAATATCTCGGCAACCTGGGCGGGGTCTGCGTCAGTGCGTTCGCATACTTCGTTGCGAAGATATCCCCGCCACCAGGCACGCGCGAATACGCAGTCCGAATAAACACTTCTGTTACCGCGTGCCTCCCGCAATCCACACAGGCGGCGCAAGGAATCCCGGACAATCCGGTCGATCTTTTTGGCGTCTCCCTCTTTGAGGGTACGACCAATCCGCTCTCTGCCGCCGGCGAGGTTGCCGCCGTTTGCTGCCAGAAAATGGGCTTCGATAATGCCCTCCTGGATATGCCTGAAACTCAACCATCCCCAGAGGGCACCGCCGCACGCTTCTGCCGGCACAACCTCTTTCCATCTCTCAAAAATCCATTGCTCCACATCCCGGGGCGGGTTTTTATAATTATCCTCGGTGAGTTTCCGATCGAGCAGTGGCAGCTGATCCCCCTGTTCTATCCTGAGTTCCTTCTCCAGGTATTCGCAGAACTTTTTGCTGTCTTGCAGTCGCTCCAGAAAGTCGTATTGCAGTGCGCTGCCTTTTGTACGGATCAGGCTCTTGCGCAGTTCACTGAGGGAGGCATCCTCAAATCTTTCACTCCCCATTTACTGCCCCCCCCCCCCCCCCCCCTCAGATTCCTGGGGCGGCTTGTGCGGATAAAGGACTGTCGCCACTTCATCTGCATTAAAACCGTCCTCATCCCACAAGCGTTGTTCACGCTGTTCCAACAAGGCCGCCAAGCCCCTCAGGTTCTGGTATGTACGCCACCCGCCTTCTTCATCTTCATCTTTTTTGTCGCCACCATAATTCGTGGCAAGGATTTCCAGGCACCTGCTCGCTATATGAGTCAGTATGCTGTTCCGGTGATCGAATATGGTGTTCCGGTGATTGGACTGGCCCCGGCGATCTTGTAAAAAACGGTGTAAATCCTTTGCGGCGTGCACTTTAAAATAATAGCCCAATTCCGAACTGTCGACCACTTTGAAACTTCCCGGACTCAGATTTTCATCCAGCAGGACCTCAATCAGGTTCTCCATCGAGGAATCATCTCCCCAGTATTCTTCCTGGGCGAGACGCGCACCTTTAGGGATAGTCAATTCCCGTCCCTGCCAGACGCGGGAGATGCCATCTTCCGGGCCAAAAACATGCCGCATTTCCTGCACCGCAATCACCATTGGCAGCAACCGCGGGGCTTCACCGCAAAAATCACTTTCCCAAGTTACGACTTGGTTCGCCTCGCCAGTGAGATGCAGTTTCCTGTAATTGGTAATGGGGATAGAGACCGCGCATGCATATTGTGCGTGCCCATCACGCAATGCCTGTTCGAGAAAGGGAACCTCTGACAAATTATGAGATACGGTAGCCGAAACCCGATCGCTACGCACTTCAACAGATGCCTCATAACTGCCTTGCGGCCATGACAGGTTGCCCTCTTTCAGCACCGGATAAGGCAGGGCCCGCACTTCCGTACTCATACTTTATTCGCCTTCCTGCACCGGTGCGGTTCGTATCTGCCGGGTAAATTGCGGTTCCAGTGCAACCGGCACGTTATCAGGCAGTGTGGCTCCCGCGGGAAGCGTAAATTCAAACTCCAGGAGCACGGTCTGGTCTTCCTTAAGATCTTCCAGGGAGACCCCCAGGCAATTCTTATGGCCATCGATGATGAGTTGGTCCTCAGAAACACCCTGCTCATTGATTCGCACTTTCTTGAGGTTTACGAAACGGTCCATGCCGTGCATCTCCCAAGTCTCGTCTCGATTTTCATCGACTGCGAAACGCACCTCTGCATACCGGCACGCCTGCTGTGGAACCATCTCAAAAATACAAGTGCGGTTGCCTACCAGGGCGGGCGTGCCCACAAAAGCCAGGGGAGACCCCCGTTTGCGGCTGCTGTCGCCTCCCCCGCCACCCAAGCCCTTGCCCCCGGTGCCTTCTGTATCGGTGCGCTCACCCTGCCCCGGCCCCTCTCCTGCCGTAACCTGCCTCTCATTCCCAAGTGCCCTTCTCGCTGCAGACAGCCGGGGAAGCCTGGCAAATGAATTGACGGTTGCCGTACGGCTGCGCCTGCCGCCCTTGGAGGTCCCCTGTACATCCACACTCAATATTTCATCGATGCGATAACTTTCCATTTGAAACACGGGCAGCAAGCCCTTGAGCGTTGCATACACCATATCCAAGGCAGTCTCCAGGTTTTTCTTCTCTCCCGGCTTCAACCATTTCCTCGCTTTCAATTCATTGTGCAACGGCCCCTCCGATTTACGCACCAAGCGGTGAATCTCTCCGTCTTCAGCTTGCAAAAGTATCACGCAATGAAAAGGTTGCATCTCGGAAAAACGCCTGAGCTGCAGCTTGGGCAAATCATCCGCCACCCACATCCCGTTGCGGCACAAGTCGATCCTCGAGGTGTCTATGCCGACATTACGGGCCTCGTCTCCATACAGGAGCATCAACGACAAATCGCCACAGGCGGTAGGAACAGTGTGGAGTTCTCCCTTTTCGATGGTCTCATACGCCGACCAGGCCCGGGAACCGGATAAAAATTTGCCCCGCGCACGCTTTTGGTCCTTGACTTCCCGCAATATTCGCCGGATATTGGAATGGTCTACGGTCTCTGTTCTCCCCTTCTCTGCGACTTCAATTTTCAGCTCTCCCCTGGCGAAAGCGGCAAAAAAATTGCAGGCCGCCGCCCTGGACACCATCTCCCACAGGGACCGGTTGCCTTCACGGAAATTGTTGAAGGCGGGGATAGCCACCACTGTGCCTAAGCCCGGTTCCCAGTTTGTGTGAATCCAATCCAGGCGGTCGCGAATGTACCCGGGGATGCCGGTACCCTCTATAAAACGGTAGGGGTCATAAAAATCATCCTGCAGACTGGAGACGAAATAACCGTCTTTGCTCATGCGCTTATTTTTTTTTCTGTGTGAGGCCAGAACGGCGTGACCTGCACAAATCGTCTTTTCCGGCTTGTCTTCCGATTTATATCTACCGCCATAGAGGACGTAACGCAAATCGGAGGCCGGCAATGCGGTCAGGTGCCCATTGCCCACGGCACCGGTGCTGCTCCCGGCCTTGACACTTAAACCGTCCGCCAACAGACCTTTCATGCGGTCCGGGTTCAGACCAATGCCGTTGTCCAGTACATACAAGCTCGCACACTGTGACTGTTCCAAGCACTCTTCCATCGCATCGATCACGTTCTTGGCCTGGTCGGGCAGCTCGTTGTTCAATATCTTCTTTTGGTCTTCCACCGCCTGTTTGAACGCTTTTCGGTACGCCTTAATGCCCGGGATATCCTCCAAGCGATGCTCCTGCAGTTCAAAACGGATACAGGCGACTTCCCGCCGGGCATCGCGCGCCGCATCCAGGGAATTCTGTAACAGTTCCCGGACTATGGCTTCCGGGTCAATGTCCTGGAAGCTGGTGATGCCGCTGGATGTGAAACCGGAGGTCTCGCCACCCTGCATAAAATGAAGATCAGGTTTTGAAAGCATGTTGTTTTTCTTTTGTCATGGAATTGTAAAAAATTTCTTCAGTCTGTGCAATCGCAGGGAAGTGCGCCGTCTGTGAAATCCGACAGGTCGGCTTCACGGCCCTCGGCATCGGCGAGTGCCTGGTAGGAAAACCGACTGCCCGAACCAAAAAAACCAATAAAATCCCCGGCCTCCTTGTTCCTGATTTCACGCTGCTCAGCCGTCAGGTTGCGACCGTACTTCTGCTCTATGGCGGTCCACCAGCTGAGGTCAGATGGCGTGTTGCGGTATTCCTCTTTCAGCCCGCCGTTGCCGTTCAGGGCTGCATGCACTTTCTGTAAACCGCCGACACCCTTGAGAAAACAATAGGTGCAATTGGACAGGTTGTCCTTGGGGTCCAGTTCCAGGTCCCACGGCTGCTTGCCCCAGAATGCTTCGACATCTTCTTTTGTGACGCCCATCTCGCTGAGCGGCATGTAGACGTGTTCGCCCTCGTAGCCGGTGGCCTCCGGCCCGCCGCTGTTCCGCCGGCGCACCCGGACCACCCGATGCATCTCATCGTGCCGGATGCCGATAAAGGAGAGATATTCCACGCCATCCGGCCCGAAGTACGCACTGCCGCCAAAGCAATTTTCCTCGACGATCTCATTGGAAAAAGGCTTTGCCGCAGTAGAAAAATCGGCGAAGCACTGTGCCGGGCGCACGAGGGAACGGGAACGGGAAAACTCCTTTTTCTTGAGATAGATTTCCGATGGCACTCCGCCCCGGTTGCGCTGGTGTTGTCGATACAAATTGCGGTCCTGGAGGCGGCTTTCCTCCCAGGCATGACCCAGGGCAGGTGTCTGCTCTTCGCCGCCAAACCAGTCTTCGAGAAAGGCACGGGTCGGTTCCAGTTTCATACCCGTGGTGCAAATCCTTTTAAACTGGTTCGGCACATATCCCTTCCACGAAAGCAGCTCTTCAAAGACTTCGCCGCGCCAGTGATAACCGTCCGGGCATTCCTCCGAGTACGGTTCCGGGTGCACGAGCCGGTACGAAGGCAGGCGGGTCCACTCACCGCCTCTCGAGTCTTCGTAGGTCTGGGCTTCGACCCAGAAAAACGGGATGCCATATTTCGCCTCGGTCAGCCTTTTGCAATGGCGACTGAAGTCATAGGTGGCGGGATGCTCGGCCGAGGTGTTGTTGAACACCACCACGTCGCCCCGCTCCGCCCTGAGGATTTGGGACTCCAGCAGCGTGAACAGCAGCAGGCCGCTCGACCGGCCACCGGAAAACTTGACGACGTGCGGCAGTTGCTCGTGCCCCCGAATTTCGTAATGGAATTTGTGAACCGCCTTGGGGTCAAAAACCTGGGGCGTCCGGATTTCCGGGGAGAGCTGCAACGGGGGGATATCGATGATATTCAATTGAGTCATAACGCCCTGTCCCGCCATTTTCATATTGTTACAGAACGGAAGATTTCCAGGTTTTGCTCCGGTGTCAAAGCACCCAGGGATTGGTACTTGCATCGAGTCCTGATTTTATTCAACAAGCCCTCCCTGATCTGCATCCTTTGCCTGGTCTCTCTCGGCTCCTGCAGCAGGCGGGCGACCAGCGCAGCACGAATCATGCGGTCATTGACATTGGTCAGCTGCTTGATACCGTAACTCATGAGCGGCTCCCATATACCGGGCACTCGCAAAGTCTCCCACACATCGTCCAGGTCCAGGCCCATATCTTCAACAACCTGGTGGCTCAAGTGCCCTCTCCACCAGGCGCGGGCGATGCCGCAATCCGTGTAGACGGTCGAATAGACTCGTTTTTCCGGCAATCCCCCCATGTGGCGCAAAACAGACCACGTGCAATCCTCCAGCATTTTTTCATCTTGTTCCTCCAATGCCCTGCGTATGCGGGCGCACCCTGTTTCATTGAGCGACGGGCGCGTGGCCCTTGCCAGGTACGAGGGTTCAATCAGGTTTTGCCGCACCATCTCCAGGTGGTAGGAATTCCAAAAAGATGGCAACGCGGCAAGGCGCGGCGGCAGCTCGGACAGGATTTGATAAATGTGTTGTTCTGTATTCATGGACGGCGTCAGCAATTCTTCCTCTTTGAAGGCTTGTGCGCGAAAAGAAACTTCAACGACACCCTCCTGGGCACAGGATGAAAACCAGTCCAAGAACTTCTCCGGGTTTTTATCTGCAACTGCTTTTAAAAACCGGCTCATGCGCTCTGCCTGCCTGTCCTGTTCATCGGCATCGGAGCATTTTTTGGCGAGCTGTTTACGACAACGTTTCAGATCTTCAGCACTGTAAAGAGGAATCTGCCGGGTGATTTTTCCGTCCTGCATTGCCGGTCCTGCAACGGGCAAACTTGTATCCAGTTTATGGGGATAAAGAACCGCCACCACCCGGTTGGCGTTGAAGTCATTATCCCGCCAGGTGGGCAAATTCTCCTGGTGAAATCTTCTCTCGAGGCGGCGTAAATTGGGATATTCTTTTAGGTCAAGACCCTGATATTCCCGCTGCAGTATTTGCAAACCCTGGGCCAGGGCGGCCGAGTAAATGCTACTGCAATGACGGGTTGCACTGCCCGAATGTTGGAGACTCTCATACAGGTCCGGTGCCACCAGGACACGAAAATAAAAGCCCTGTTTCAATACAGCGTCGACTTCAAAACACCCCTCGGGCAACCGGTTTTCTTTATCCTCTTGCAAGCGCAGAACATTGCGCACTTCGTCTAAAAGAAACCAGGGGGATGCGACAGCGAGGAACGCTGCCGATGGAAACTCGATGAGGGTTCCCAGCCAGTCCTGTCCCAGGCCGTGGTGGACTTCTCCCCTGAAGGAACTGAGCCCGTCCCTGGTGATGACATGGGGTTGAAGCCTGATGGGATGATTGACTTCATCGGGGTTCAGCCTGATATCCTGCTGTTGCACAAGAGCATGATCGGATGGACGCAAGGGTTGCCTGGATATAAAAACTCTGCTGTATGCACAATGATGAGCCGTCACTGTACAGGCGAATACGGCGCGACCTTCCAAGATCAATTCCCTGACCAGGTTATTCCCCCGGATACGGTGTTCGAGACAAATACTCAGATCATCCCGCGGACCGGCGTTGCTTGTAATCGTGTAGGAATTGCCCTCCGTGTAATCTGATGTGCCCTCCTTCAGGCACGGGTACGAACCCACGCGAGAAGCAGTGCCGGAGAGTGCCGGCATCAGCGGGCTATCTCCTCCCTTGAAGCGAGACCTTTCCGATGGCCAAGTATCAAAAATCACAACGAGCCGTGCAGGATTGTAGGTTTTATTGAACGGGGACTGCGTTTTTGAAAAAGCCGCAATACGGCATACTCTTCCGCGTTTTCATGGCGTCCCCCTCTGCAACTCTCGGCAGTCGGGGGGAATATACAGCATTTTGCGCATCGATAGAAGACCCTGTGCAAATTGATGCGCAGTGTGACCTCGGTCTCTTCGGGCCCCAAGCCGGGCCAGCGCCATCGGCGTGTAAATGCCGGCCATGAAGCTCGTGCTGTACAGTTTCCCCCAGTATGCAGCGACGGTGTGGCTGCGTCCCGCGACACCTCGCGGTCGGTAGCGGCCAAAGGCAGTACCAAGTGGCCCTGAACGGGCAGCACCGGTGATAGGGCTAAGCCGGCGAGCCTGCAGATCAGTGCATAGGTGCAGTGCGTGTCTGGCCGGTAAAAGGATCAGTGGTATCCGTGAGGCCGTTTGGAAAAGTGGAGGTAAGGCTGTACCAAGCGATACCCCGGCAACCTGTGCCAACGGTCTTGCTATTTTCATACTGTCATTGAGCGAAATATTTCAAAGTTTTGTTTTGGCGTTAAAGTACCCAGTGATTGATAAACACAGCGGGTCCCTATTTTTTCTAATAAGTCTTTGTTGATCGAGCGTTTTTTTCTCCTCTTTTCCGGTTCCTGCATCAGGCGGGCAATGAGTGCCGAGCGGATCATGCGGTCACTCACTGCTGTCAGTCGCTTGACGCTGTAACCCATTAACTGATCCCATACTTCTTTCAGTTGTAATGTTTTCCATACATCGTCTATCTTCAAGTTCATATCTTCGGCGACCTGGCTGCTTATATGTCCCCTCCACCAGGCACTGGCAATACCGCAATCCACAAAGACGCTCGTGTTACCTTGTTTTTCTGGTAATCCTCCCATGTGGCGCAAAATAGAGCGCGTACAATTTCCCAATAATTCTTCCGTCTGTTCCTGTAGTGCTTCTTGCAGATTTTCACGTCCGGTTTTTGAGGATCTCGGAGACCCCGCCAAGTATGCAGGCTCAATCAGATCCTGCTCAACCATTGCTAAATGGTAAGAGTTCCAAAAAGATGGCAGTGCCGCAAGACGGGGAGGAAGCTGACGTAGAGTTTGATAAATATCTTGTTCTATTTCGAGAGACGGCTCTAACAATTTTTTATCAGTAAATTTCTCTGAACGGAAGGAAACTTCAATCGTAGTATCTTGAGCACAAGATGAAAACCAATCAAAAAATTTTCTGGGATTTTCGTCCTCGGCTGCCTCTAAAAATCTGATTTGCAGCCCCCTCTGGCCTTTCTTTTTATTTTCATCCTTCTTTTTCCCAACAAGATCTTTACGGCAACTCTCGAGATCTGCTGCGCTATACAGTGGAATTTCTTGAGCGTATCGATTTGACATCAGTAGAGACCTTTTCTTTGCAAATTACTCAGACGAGTTCGTGTCCACTTCATGGGGATGGAAAGCCGCTACCGCCCGGTTGGCACTAAAATTCTCTGAATCCCATGTTGACAATCCTTTCTCTTTCAGCATCGCATAAAGAGTTCGTAAATTAGCATATTCTTTCCATGTTTTATCAGTGCTGAATTTTTCCTGAAGTATTTGAAACCCTTGAGCCAGGGCTGCCGCATAAATGCTATTACAATGCTTTATCGCGTTTCCCGGATATTGGAGACTGTCATAGAGTTCCGGGGCTGCTCGAACACAAAAATAAAAACCTTCTTCTGATGACTCCTCAACTTCAAAACACCCATGAGGCAATCCATCATCCTTTTTTATTCTCAGGATACTCTGTGTTGTATGCTTGGGATTCAAAAACGGACCAATTGCCAGTATTGCTGCTTGCGGAAATTTAATAAGTTCTCCCTCCCAAATATCATCTAAGCCATGTCGAGGTTCGACTCTAAATGCACTGATCTCTTCCTTCGTTACAATATGAGGACGAAAATTGATAGGATCAGATACTTTCTTAGGATCACAAATAATTTCCTGTCTTTGTATGACAGCACCATTATTCTGTTTTGCAGATTCATGAGAGATAAAAATCTCACGATATGCACAACAAGGAGCTATCACTGTACAAGCAAATGCTGCACGATCACTTAAAAGTAATTCCATGACTAAATTGTTCCCCGTGACACGGTGTTCAATACAAATGCTCAAATCTTTGTGCATTCCATTGCCCCTTTCCGTTTTATATTCATTTCCTTCAATATAATCCAACATTCCATCCGCCATTAGGGGATAGGGACAGATGCGCGGGGTAACTAACATTATAAGGATATCTCCTTATTTTCACGAGATACCAACTCTATCCCCAAAATAGCATTACTTGGAATATTTTCTTGAAGATTAACAACAACTGGATACCGTTGACCCATTCGTAATGAACCCAAAAGAATTTCATATACATATCCATTCTCTTTACAGTAGGCAGTATCTGATATTTTCCTGTCTGAAACAGTAGCATCAGGTCTCAAGGCTATAAACTTACTGGGTAGCGGATCAGTGCAGGAAGGATCGGCCCCACGATCAAGAAGAAGCCGTAACCCGGCATTCTTCGTGTCTGCTTGGGGCTGTAATGAAATACGCAATTCATGCTGATTACGGCGTGCTGTCACCTTGACGTCCACCCTTCTACCTGAACGTTGGAAAGAAGGTACGGGGTTACGAAGATTAGGCTGGGGACCAGGTGGTACAGGTCTGGGTCCGGGGCCGGGTAGCAAAGGATCCTGCACCCCTTCCTCGCCAGAACTATCGTCAATATGCTCTGGGACAGGGGTATAAGGTAAAGGTTTTGTAAGCGGTCTATTCCTGGGTGTCTTCCCAGAACGGCGGCCTGCTGACACCTGTTCCGTGTCCGATTCCAGCAACATAAATCTTGGGGAAAATGAATCACTCTCATCTTTGACAGCCATATCTTGAAGGGTCTGCTGAATATCTTTGAATAACTGATCAAACTTGGATCGTTCAGATTTCGACAAGCGATCCTTGATAATAGTGGCGTGTTTTTCTCCCTCCGCACCACGAATTAAGTGAAATGCCTCATCAATCTCTTGTTTAGTGCTCGGTGGGTCAACAAGAATTATGGCGTTAAATCGTTCATAAGATTGATATGTTACAGGCGCATTCCGAGGTAATCGATCACAGATATACATACCACTCCGGAACAAACTGATATGCGTACGCTCATCAGGCTCGGCGTCACGAAAGTATAAATCTATATTACCTGAACTGGTTTCAATAATCTTGTGCTTTCCTTGCTGCAATGTTTGATATGCTAAGTACGCTTTATTTCCGCTGATAAGGCTATCTTTTTTACTTAAGCGTTTTTCCTCTCGCTGTTCCTGCAACACCTCATGTAGAGTTTCCTTGTCTAATGACAATTTCCCACCATTATACTTTACTTGTACCTCTAAACGCTCCCGATGAATAGCTGGAAAAAAATGTTTGGCCGCTGCAATCCTTATTAATTGAGCTGCGTCCTTGTCCTCAATGTCATCACGAAAATTATTAAAAGCGAGAATTGAAACCACTGAGCCAGTCGTATATTCAGACTGTATATGATTCAAGTTTTTTTGTACATAGGCAGGAATCTGAGAATTTGAAGGAAAACAATAACGCAGTTTCTGTTTTGCTTTATCTTTTTTTTTGTGTCTGCCAGTAATGTAATAACCATCTTTCCCTTTTTCTTTATCATCCATTTCATGTGATGCAAGAATAGCATGCGCCGACATTGTCTTCACACCATCATAGGTGACGCCACCGTAAAGAATGTAATGCATATCTGATGCTGGAAATGCAGTGAAATGTCCTAGTCCATACGAACCAGCCGAGCCAGCTGCCTCTCCATATTTATCAGTTGAGCCATCTGCAAGCAGGGAATTCATCCGTGTTTGACCCAAACCTATGCCATTATCAAAAATATGTAGTACCGGGATATCTGCCTGATTCAGACTTTCAGATATTCGCTCAATTCGTGCTTGTTCATGAACGCTTCCACTACCGTATAGTCGTCTGGCGGCGTAAAAAGCCGCCCGATATTCTGTAAGTCCTGGAATCTGGCTCTGTGCAGTACGTTCAAATACAAAAACAACTTTTGTTTTATCCCGACCTGTCAGCCTCCCGGCATCAATACTGTTTTGGATAAGTTCCCGCACGATGATCTCAGAGTTGGCCTCATCGTCAGCAGTAACCGCTTTCGAAGTAAAACCCTCTATGGCTTCAGAGTTTATAAACTCCAATTTGCCTTCTCCGAGGTCACTTGTTTTATTGGTCACCATAATTATTTAGAACGACTTCTTATATGCTTTCGCACACAAGGATACCATGATAAATCAGGCGATCAAAACTATAAATACCCATGGATATTTGCGGGTTTTATTGGATGGGGACTGCGTTTTATATAACATTTTGTGCACCGGTAGAAGGGGCTGTAGAAAAAATACACATCGTCAGGGGGCGTGTTTTTCAAAGATGTTCTCGCGATGGTGGGCTAAGAATTCCTGCTTCGGTGCGAATTTGCGCGGGAGGAGAATTTTCTGTCCGTGGTAGTGTTGCAGGGCGCGCGTGCGGAAGGGATCTTTCTCCACGAACTTCACTTTCTTGGAGATGCACACGCGCAGCTGTTCATCGATGGTCAGCAGCCCGGCATCGAAGGCCTTGTGATGCAGGGCGGAGAGTGCCAGTCCGTTGTGGGGGTTGGAGCGGTTGTGCTGATCTTCGCTCCAGGGGACGATGTGACTGGCTTCCAGCAGGGACGCCAGGCTGAGCCCGGAGATGCAGCAGCGGCGGTCGTAGGCACTCAGCACTGCGTTGCGGAAGAAGGGCTGCCCGGTGCGCACCTTGACCAGTTGCTCGCGCTCTGTGTGTTCGGGCATCTTTTGCCAGGGGGGAGTTTCATCGTGCATCTCTTGTGGCTGCGGCGATTGCGGTTCTGTGAGTGTCCCTTCCTGTTGCAGCAGTTGCACGGCGCGTTCGGACTCTCTGGCAAAGTGCTCCCAATCGGATTGCATGTTCTCCCAGGCACGGCGGTCGCCCACGGAAACACTGGAAAGTCCCTTGCGCTCCAGTCCGGGGTCGATGCTGGCCAGGTTGGCCAGTTTCATGGCCAGGGAGCCCGGGGTGCGTTCCAGCAACTTGGCGAAGTGGATGATTTCGGGGTTCCTGGAATGCAGTCGTCCGAAGGGCAGGCGGCAGTAGAGATGCAGTGCCACCAGCAGTTCCTGTTCGCTCCAGTGTCTGCCCCGTGCCATGTCGGTCTTTCCCGCCCCTGCTTCAGTCGGCACCGGGGCGTTTTCGTTTGCCCGCAATGCGGAAATACAGGGCATCGGGCAACAGGCGCAGCAGTTTCATCCACAGGGTAAAACGCCTGGGGAAGTGGATTTCAAAACCGGGGCGTTCCAGTCCCCGGGCGATGCTGCGCGCGGCTTCTTCGGCACGGATGCGGGCCGGCATGTGGAAGTCGTTCTTGTCGGTCATGCGACTTTTGACGAAGCCGGGGTTGATCAGCTTGATGTCCAGTTGGTCGCCGTGTTCCAGGCGCAGGGTTTCGGCCAGGTTGATCAGCGCGGCCTTGGTCGCCCCGTAGGGCTGGGCGCGGGGCAGGCCCCGGTAGCCGGCGACGCTGCCGCACAGTGCAATCTGTCCGCTGCCCTGTTGCAGCAGCAGCGGCAGTACCTCGGCGACGGCATGAAAGGCCCCGTGCAGGTTGACGCGCAGGATGGCTTCGGTCTCTTCGGGGTCCAGCCGGGCCAGTGCCATCGGCGTGTAGATGCCGGCCATGAAGATCATGCTGTGCAGTGTCTCCCAGTGTGCGGCGACGGCGCGCGCGGCATCCCGGGTCGCCTGGCGGTCGGTGACGTCCAGGGGCAGTACCAGGTGGCCCTGCCCAGGCAGCCCCTGCTGCAGTTCTTGCAGTTCTGCGGTGCGTCGGGCGGAGAGTGCCAGCCGGTAGCCGCGCCCGGCAAGTTCGAAGGCCAGTGCTCTGCCGATGCCGCTGCTGGCACCGATAATCCAGGCGTTCTTCGGGGTTGTGCCGGTGTTCATACCCGGTACTCGGTATCGGTACTCGCCGGTGTCCCGGCCGCGGGGAGGGTCCCTGCCCCGCCCATCCGCGGGGGGTTCGATATCCACCAGAGCCACATAAGGGCGATGGCTTTCATGGCACAGGGCACCAGGGCGTAGGCGACGCTCAGGTAGCGGGTGATGGCGTAGTCTTCGACCTGGCCCGGCTGGTAGCCCAGTGCGCCCAGCAGCGGCAGGCTGATGCCGGTGGCCAGTACCAGCGCGCTCTTGGTGAGGAAACTGAGCAGGGCGAAGTAGGAGGAGGCATGGGCCTGGACGCCGCGTTCTGCCAGGCGGTCAGCCAGCAGTGCCGGCGGCAGGGCGAGGTCTGCGCCCAGGGCGAAACCGGAGAACATGCAGATCAGTGCATAGAGGCCGGTGTCGCCGCGCTCCAGGGTGAAGGCCCAGATGAACACCTGTATGGCGAGTGCCATACTGATGACCCAGCAGAGATCCTTGCCGATGCGCCCTGCCAGGCGCTGCCACAGCGGCATGCCCAGTGCCCCGCTCAGGAAGTAGATGGCCAGGAAGCCGCCGGTCAGGGCTTCGGCCTCCAGGCGGTCGCGAATGAAGAAAATCACCAGCACGGCGGGCAGTGCGCTGGCGGCCGCACTGAGCAGGTAGATGGCGAAGAAATGCCGTTCCCAGTTGCCGGAAAACAGCAGTGCCAGGCTGCCCCAGCGACGCGCGGGCACCGTGTCCTGTCGAAACTGCTCGGCGTTCTGCAGCCAGCGGAAGAACAGCAGCAGGCACGGGACCAGCAGCAGCAGGAAGACCAGGCTCAGCTGGTGGAAGGCGGCGGCCGGGCGTTCGGCACTGCCCAGGAAGCCCGGCAGTGCGGCGGCGGCGAGCAGCCCGCAAAGACCGAAGGCTTCGCGCCAGCCGGTCACGCGCGTGCGCTGCTCCGGCAGCACGCGCCAGAGTCCACCCAGGGTGTTGAGGTTGATGCTGACGATACTGAACCCGGTGGTGCACAGAAAGATGCTGGCCGTGAACCAGGCGAGCGGTGCACTCTGCAGGGGATGGAAGATCATCCAGAAGCCGCCGGCCAGCAGCACGGCACCCAGCTGGATGATCAGGTGCCGGCGATGGGCGAAGCGGTCGCTGATGCTGCCGATCAGCGGATCCTGCAGGGCATCGACCAGGCGCAGACCCAGCAGTACCAGGCCGATGCTGACCAGGGAGAGTTGCAGTTCGCGGGCGTAGAAATCCGGGGCGTGCACGTAGACGGGCAGCCCGGCAAAGGCGAGCGGCAGTGCCAGCACGCCGTACTGCAGCAGCACCCGCCGCCGGGGACGCAGGCTCATCGGTGCGTGTGCAGCGGTCTGCGCCCGGCCGGGCGGTCCGCAGGAAGGCGCTCAGCTGCGCCCGGCAAAGGAATTGGCAAATACCTGCACCGGTGCTCGCCGGGCATCCCATTCAGGCATGGCGCAGTTCGACTTGCATCACGTCGGTGCGCGCGCTGCGAAATGCCGCCATGCAGGAGGCCAGGTAAAAACGCCAGAGACGGATAAAGGACTCGTCGAATTTCAGGGCGCGCACTTCGCCCTGGCAGTCGTCGAAGCGTTGCAGCCAGCACTGCAGGGTGCGAGCGTAATCGGAACCGAAGTTCAGCCGGTCGGCGATTTGCAGTCCGGCCTGCTGGGCCTCGCGGGCGAAGCGTGTCAGGCTGGGCAGCATGCCGCCCGGGAAGATGTAACTGCGGATGACATCGCCACTCTTGCGATAGCGGGCAAAGTGGACCTCGTCGATGGTGATCGCCTGTACCAGTGCCCGGCCGTTGTCCCGGAGCAGGGACTTGAGCTTGCGGAAGTAGGTTTTCCAGTAGCGTTCGCCCACGGCTTCGAACATTTCGATGGAGACGATGGCATCGTAGCGACCCTCGGAGTTGCGGTAGTCCTGCAGCAGGATTTCCGCCTGTTCTGCGTACGGGTGCAGGCGTTGTGTGGCGTAGTCGAACTGCGCCGGGGAGATGGTGATACCGCGGATGCGATGGCCCGCGGTAGTGACGGCGCGCTCTGCGAAACCGCCCCAGCCGCAGCCGATTTCCAGGACTTCACCGGCGGTGCCGATGCGCTGCAGGATGCGGTCGTACTTGTTCTGCTGGGCCTGCTCC
The DNA here is from genome assembly GCA_965215045.1 of Gammaproteobacteria bacterium. Taxonomy (GTDB): domain Bacteria; phylum Pseudomonadota; class Gammaproteobacteria; order JABABF01; family JABABF01. The sequence goes on from OZ244031.1 coordinate 172,215, forward strand.
AGGCTATCTTGCGGGTCCCGGAACAGCCCCGAGGAGTAGGTCATGCTGGGGTCCAGCCACAGGGAATAGAAGGCATTGCCCAGGTCGTAGTGGGCGTAGATGTTGCGCCGGCTGCCGCGGCGGCTGTTGGCCCGGAACAGGTAGGACACCCGGGCCAGGAGCTTGCGCAGGGTGTTGCCGTGGATGAAGCGGTCGACGCTCTCCTCGTTGCGCAGCCCGCATTCGATCAGTGCCGGCAGGTCGGGGGTGTCCCACTTGCCGGCGCGGTAATCTTCGGCAAAGGCGAGGTCGCCACCCAGGAGCATGCGGCGGATGACGTCTTCGCTGAACAGGTGCAGCTGGCCGCGGGGCCCGGGGTGAGTGCCCTGGAACTGGTAGGTTCTGCCGCTGGGAAGACGCAATTCCAGGCTGCCGTATTCCAGGTGTTCCACGGAACGCAGGAACAATTCGAGGGCTTTACGGGTGAGCATGATGACGCTCCTTTTATGAGGCGGGTCGTTCGCAGGGAGCGGTGCAGTTGCCAGACGCCCCCCGATGCATCGCAGAAACTATGATAACAAAAAGATGCGGCAATGATGCAAAACCGCCAAGCCCGGTTCAGTGTCGCTTTGCCCCGGTGCTGAAAGCATCGGCCGGGAGACTCGCACTGCATTTCTGCGGCAGTGCTGTGGGCCTGGGGCGATAGCCGGCACCCCGCAGGAACAGTTTGAGACCCTGCCAGTGAATGGCACCCAGGGTCTTCCAGCCCAGCAGTGGGTGGGCGAAGAAGGCGCGGCGCAATTGTTTGCGCTCCAGCGGATGCAGGGTGCCGGTCAGCGAAGTCAGCAATTGGCGCGCACCGTCTGCGGCGAAGTAATCGACCCACACGCCCAGCTGCTGTTCCTGCAGCGAGAAGCGAAAGCGGTAATGGCCCTGCCGTTCCAGGAAGGGCGAGACATGGAACAGTTTCTCTGCCTGCAGCCAGTCGCACGCCTCTATGGGTCGGCGGTCCGGGTGCAGGCACAGGTAGGAGTGGGTCTCGCCGAAGGTGTTGTTGACTTCGCACAGGACGGCGCGCAGTGCACCGGCGGCATCCAGGCAAAACCAGAAACTCACCGGGTTGAACACCCGGCCCAGGGCGCGGGGCATGGCGAGCAGCAGGGTTTCGGCAACGAGTTCCCGCAGTCCGTAGCACTCCAGGATCTGTTGTAACCATGGCTGCAGGGGACTGCCGTCGCGGGCACCATGGTCGGCTTCGTGAAAGCTCTGCAGTCCCGGGCGGTTCAGGGCCAGGATGCGCCCCAACCGCTCCGGGTGCAGTTCTGAGAGTGGCAGCAGCAGGTAGTAGACGCGGTAGCGGAACGGGCGGAAGTCCGGGCGCAGGCGTTTGTGCATGACGCGCGCACGCAGCAGCCGGGACGCGGGGGCCGGGCCGGGGGTATCCACGCAAGACGCACCTGGTGCGGGGGCGTCCGCGCAATGCGTACCGGGTGCGGGGTTCAGAGCCATGCCGGCAGACGCACTTTGAAATGCCCGGCCAGGTCGACGGCACTCTGCAGACCGTCTTCGTGAAAGCCGTAGCGCAGCCAGGCACCGCAGTACCAGGTGCGGCGCACGCCCTGCAGGCGCGGCATCTCAACTTGTGCCTGCAGTGTGTCCCGGTCGAACACGGGGTGGGCGAAGGTCCAGCGGTCGTGCACTTGTTCGGCTTCGGGTTCGCGCGCGGGGTTCAGGGTCACGATCAGCGGTGTGCGGGTCGGCAGCGACTGCAGCTTGTTCATCCAGTAACTGAGGCTGATGTCGGCGGTGCGCTCGCGATGTTCGCGCAGGTACACCCAGCTGGAATACGCCGCCCGCCGGCGCGGCAGAAAGCCGGTATCGCTGTGCAGCACCATGCGGTTATCCTGCCAGGAGAAGCGGCCCAGGATGTCGCGCTCCTCCGGTGCCGGGTCGCCCAGCAGTGCCAGTGCCTGGTCGGCGTGGCAGGCCAGCACCACGTGGTCAAAACGCGCGCTGCCGCCGCGGCTGTCCTGCACTTCGACTTCCCCGGCATGGCGCAACACGCGCGTGGCGGCACAGGCGGTGCGAATGCGTCCCTGCAGGGGTTTGCAGAGGCGTTGCAGGTACTGGCGGCTGCCGCCCTGGATGGTGTACCACTGCGGGCGTTGTGCCCGGTTGTGCAGGATGCCGTGGTTGTCAAAAAAACGCAGCAGGGTCTCGGCGGGAAAGTCCCGCATCTGCTGCAGCGGCGTGCTCCAGATCGCCGCACCCATGGCCAGCAGGAAATATTCCCGGAACCAGGCACCGCAGTTCAAATGGTGCAGGTATTCGTCCAGGCTGAGCCCGGCGGCAGTCTCGGGATAACGCAGGGCATTGCGGCGGAAATGCAGGATGTCCAGCAGCATGCGCAGGAAGGCCGGACGCAACAGGTTGCGGTGCTGGGCAAACATGGCACGCAGGCTGGCGATGCCGTATTCCAGCCAGTCGTCGCCGATGCACGCACCGAAGGACATGTGGCTCTTGCTGAGCGGCAGTTGCAGGTGGCGGAACAGGCGGGTCAGCAGCGGGTAGTTGCGAAAGTTGAAGACAATGAAACCCGTGTCCACCGGCATGCGGCCCTCAGGGGTATCGACTTCCACGGTGCGGGTGTGTCCGCCGATGCGCTGTTCTTTTTCGTAGATGGTGAGTTCGTGGTGCGGGTGCAGCAGGTAGGCGGCACCCAGGCCGGAGATGCCGGTGCCGATGATGGCGATTTTCATTGCCCCCGCACTCCGGCCGGCGACTCACTTTGACTGCGGGCAGTGCGCAACGGGTGTGGCCCGGGCACCTCTGCGCTCACCTTTGCGCCCGCTCAGCGCAGCAGCTTGTTGTTCTCCGCATCGTAGACCGGCCGGTAATCATCCCTGCCCTGCATGCGCGACATGCCCTCGCTCACGCCCTCGACCATGGCGGCGCGGGCTGCGGGTTCCAGCTCCGGGTAGAGTGCCCGGTTCTGTTCGCCGGCCACGCGCAGCGGGCCGCTGCCCAGGGATTCCAGACCTTCGCGCGCCACGTCGGCGGCCGGCATCTCCATGTTCATGCCCGGGAACATGGCTTCGAAATCCAGCTTCAGTTTCTCCTTGACGGTCGGCGTATCGGTGGCACCCGCCATCAGGCACAGCACGTCGACGCCGTGCGGGGCCAGTTCGTGCCACAGCGATTCGGCGAATATATGGTCGAAAGCCTTGCCGGCGCAGTACACCGAGGTGCCGTTGGCACCGTTGCGAGAAGCCAGCGAGGACAGGAAAATCATGCCGCCGCGTTTGCGCGATTGCATCTTGCGCCCGCAATGCCAGGCCAGTTGCAGGGGTGTGCGGCAGTTCAGTGCCGTCAGTTTCTCCCAGTACTCGCGCTCCTGTTCCAGGAAGGTGGAAAAGCAGGTCGGCGAGCCGCTGACGTAGACCAGCAGGCCCAGTTCCAGGTCGTCGGTGGCCTGGGCGATATCGTCCAGTGCCTGCTCCGTGCTGAGGTCGGCGATGATCACCCGGGTCTGCACTCCGTGCGCAGACTGCAGTCGTTGTGCCAGTTTTTCCAGCAGCGGCTGGCGCCGGGCGAGCAGTGCCACGTTGAGTCCGGCTGCGGCCAGCTGTTCGGCAAAGGCTTCGCCGATGCCGTCGGATGCACCGCAGACCAGTGCCCAGGGCCCGTAGCGGCGGTCGAAGTCTTGTGCGAGATTGCTCATGGCGGTTGCCCCTGTGGTGTGTGTTGGGAGTCGCTCGCATGCGCACCGCGATCAAAGCGCACGCTGCAGGAGCGATTCCCGTTTTTTACTCTTTCCCTGGGCCGGTGAGTCCGGCCGATGACCAGCTGACCGCTGGCATCGTAACCGGTGAAGGTCACGTCAATGGGAATCTTCCCGGGCAGGGTTTGCAGGATGAATACACGCTTGTTTTCCAGCTGCCCCAAGTAGAAGTCTCCGCCCCGCAGGCCATCGGCCCGGGCCAGTTTCTCGCCTTCCCAGAAACTGCTCTGCACCCACAAATCCAAGCCCTGGGCGGGACGCAGGCTGACCCGGCAGTCTTCGCCGGTCAAGCGGCTGTAAGTAGCCAGGTTGGAGGGGTCGGGCACGGAGACGACCCCCAGGTATTCCCGGCCCCAGACCACGGGTTCCTGCCACGGGATCAACGAGGAGGGCGGCGGACCGGCGGACTGTTGCCGGCCCATGGCCAAGACAGTACCGCTGGCAGCACAAAACAGCAGGATGATGCAGGCCGCCCCGAAACAGGTGCAGAAAGCAGACCGGCGGGCAGGGGCTGCGGGTATGAAAAACCGGGTGCTGACAACGGGTGCACAGCTGTGAAAGACGGGATGCATATCCGCTGCCCGGGACGCCTCAATCGCTGAGAAAGCGGTAGGAGGCATCGCTGCGGTCCCGGGTCGCAGCGGCTGCGCTTTCCATGGCCTGCGGTGCATGGGTGGACTGCGTGTCGGCGACAAATTCCCGGTGTGCAATCTTCCAGCCGCCCTGCTCCCGCCTCCAGCGATCCAGGTAGCGGCCACAGACGCGGATTTGCGTGGGCGGGGTCTGGGGCATCATCCACAGGGTCACGGTGACATACGCCTCGCTGCGTGCCTCGTCCCCATCGGTTTCGACGTGCACGCTGGTGATCAGGTGATAATGCCGGTGCATGCCGCTGTGCTGCTCCCAGACCCAGTCGACGAAGCCGTGCCCGCTGCCTTCATACATACCGTGATAGATGGCTTGCGCATCCTCGCACCAGAGCGCATGGGCACCTTCCAGGTCGACGCGATCCAGGGTGCGGCAATAGTGCCACAGCGCTTCGCAAATCGCCTGCCGGTCCAGCAGTTCCTGCAGCGTGCCGGCACTCATCGGCAGCGATCTCTGCTGCGCGCTGCCTGTGCCCCGGCGTGCGGATGGTGCGGCATGAGCTCGGGAACGGCTATGCAGGCCGGCCCGGGGCCGGCACCGTAGGGCGGGCCGGCTGCGGCTGCGGTGTGCGCTTCAGGCGGAGAGAACACGATAGGAGAGATCGCTGTGGTCGCGGGCGGAGGCCTCTGAGCTCTCCGCAGTTTGCGGTGCGTAGACGGATTGAATATCGCTCACCAGTTCGTGCTGCAGGATCTTCCACTCGCCCTGTTGTTTTTGCCAGCGGTCCAGGTAGCGTCCGCACAGCTGGATCTCGGAGACGCTGCCGTCTTCGCCGGCCGGCGGCAGCAGGGTCACGCTGACATACGCCTCGCTGCTGGCCTGCTCGCCGTCGACTTCGATCAGCATGTTGGCGATCTGGTGCGAGTGGCTTTGCATGGTCTGGCACATGCCCCAGACCCAGTCTGCAAATTCCTGCCAGCCGCCCTCGAAGGCCCCGTGATAGGCGACCTGCGCATCTTTGCACCACAGCTGTTCAAAGTCCGGGCGGTCCAGGCGATCGACGGTGCGGCAAAAACGCACCAGCTGGTTGTAAATCTGTTGTTTGTCCAGCAGCTGCTGCAATTGTTGTTCACTCATGTAGGTTCTCCCCGCCTTCGCCCTGCAAATGCCGACCCGGTGCAAACTGCCGTACCGGCCGCCGGACAGCGTATAGTACCATTGTACGCATGGCACGGCCTGCCGGCCGTGAGGGTGCGCCGGCAGGGGCGGTGTGATTGCGACCCGGACTTTTACAGGGGAGTGCGAAACATGGGCATGAGTCGAGACGAATACCAGGCGGTGATGGATGGCATCAACCAGCGCTCCATGGAAATTTTCATGCGCAGCGATTTCACTATCGCCGACCGCCTGGAGGAACTCGCCGCCACCCAGGGTGACAAGCCGCTGCTGCTCTGGGGCGACAGCGAAATCAGTTATGCCCAGATGAATGCGCGCGCGGACGAGTACGCGCGGGTCGCCTTGCAGCACGGCATCCGCTGTGGCGATTGCGCGGCGATGATGTTCGAAAACCGCCCGGAGTTTTTCTATGCCTGGTTCGGGCTGCTCAAAACCGGGGCCACGGTCGCCCTGCTCAACACCCAGGCGCGGGGCCAGGCACTGGAGCACGCACTGCAACTGGTCGACGCACAGATGGTGTTCGTCGGTGCCGAGTGCGCGGGGCTCTACCGCTCTGCCGAAGGTCCTTGCCGCGAGCTGCCGGCGGTGCTGGTGCCGGACCCCGAACTGCAGACGGAACCGGAGACGCAGGGTTTCACGCCGTGGGAGGAGGCCCTGGAGGCGGCGCACCAGACGGTCTGCACCCCGGACTGCCGTCAGGGTCTCAGCACCATGGACACGGCCTGTTACATCTATACCTCGGGCACCACCGGCCATCCCAAGGCCGCGCGCATGAGCCAGGGCAAGTGGCTGTCCACCGGCTACCGCTGGATCGGCATGGCCGGGGTCTCAGCCCGGGATGTGTTCTACTGCGTGCTGCCGCTCTACCACGGGGCGGCGCTGATGTCGCTGTTCTCCACGGTGCTGGCAGTCGGCGGGCCGATGGCTCTGCGCCGGAAATTCAGCGCGCGCAATTTCTGGAAAGATGTCGCCCGCTACCGGGTCAGCGTGGTGCAGTACATCGGCGAGATGTGCCGTTACCTGGTCAATACCGCACCGGTGCCGGAGGAGAAAAACCACGGCCTGCGCTGCATGTTCGGTGCCGGCATGGGCCTGGATGTCTGGCGCAGGTTCACGAAACGTTTCGGCACGGAGGTGCGCATTTACGAGGGCTGGGGTGCCACCGAGTCCAACGCCGGTTATACCAACCTCGACAACACGCCGGGCAGTTGCGGGCGCATCTCTTCCTGGGAGCAAGTACCGGTGCGCATCGTGCGTTACGACGTCGAGCACGATGTCTACCCGCGCGATGAAAACGGTTTCCTGCAACTGGCTGATGCGAACGAACCCGGGGAGATTATCAGCAAGGTGCACGGTGCCGACGGCACGGTGATCTCACCCTTCGAAGGCTACAGCGACCCGCAGGCGAGTGAGAAAAAACTGTTGCGCGATGTCTTCGAAAAAGGCGATTGCTGGTTTCACAGCGGCGACATCCTGCGCTGCGATGCCGAGGGCTATTTGTACTTTGTCGATCGCATGGGCGACACCTTTCGCTGGAAGTCGGAGAACGTCTCCACCACCGAGGTCGAGCAGCAGCTGTCCGCGTACGAGGACATCGAGATCATCAATGTCTACGGGGTCAACGTGCCCGGGCACGAGGGGCGCTGCGGCATGGCGGCACTGCTGTTAAAAGCCGGCCGTGAATTTGACCCGGATGCTTTTTATGCGGTGGTCTGCGAACAGCTGCCGCATTATGCGCAACCGCAATTTGTACGTATCTGTCCGGAGATGGACATGACCGGCACGTACAAGCTGCGCAAGGTGGACCTGCAGCGCCAGGGCTACGACCCGGGGCAGTTCGAGGATGCGCTGTACGTGCTGAACCCCGCTGCCGGCCGCTATGTGCCCTACTCCGAGGACGCCCTGCAGGTGCTGGGTTTCGCCCCCGCTGCCTCTGCCTGATACCGGTCCGGCGGCGGGCGGCGGGCAGAAGTGGTCGGCCGCTGCCGGCCCTGAGTGCCGGCGGTGCGCCCAAGACCTTATTGAAATACCGCCCCGGACTTCAGGGTGATCAGTCCCACGCCCAGCACCACCAGGGCGATGCCCGTCAGTGCTACCGGGTCCAGTTGCTGGCGCCACAGCAGGAAGGAGGCGAGGCAGACCAGGGTGACGCCGACACCGGTCCAGATCGCATAGACAATGCCGACGCTCATGACCCGCAGGCACAGGGACATCAGCACCAGGGAGACCACGTAACTCGCCAGTGCCGCCAGGCCCCAGCTCCATTTTTCAAAACCGCCCGAGGCCTTGAGCATCAGGGTGCCGGCGACTTCAAACAGGATGGCGTTGCCGAGCAACAGGTAGTAATACGACATGGGGGTTCTCCCGGGTTGAAAAACAAAAGCGGGGCGGCGGGTGCCGCGCATGTCAGCGACGCCCCGAGGCGGAACTGCCACGCCCCGAGGCGGAATTGCCGAAGCCTCGAGGCGGAATTGCCGAAGCCCCGAGATGGAATTGCCATGCCCCGAGGCGGAATTGCCGGCGCTTCGAGGTGCCGTCCCGAGATGGAATTGCCAGTACCCTGAGACGAAATTGCAACCCCTAAGCGGTATTTCCGTCGCCGGATTATATAGAGTGCGCACTGCGGGTTCGGGTGCGATGTTTCCGCACGCAGTGCACGAAGCCCCGGGGGCATCGCCCGGGCCTTCGTTATAATCCACTGCCGCTCGCTCCAGACCGGCGCACTTTAGAAAACCATCATCATCACCGCCCCGCATGAACGTCCGCACTGAGGCCCCGACGCCGGGGGGTGCGGCATTCAGTTCTCCGCCATTCCTGCGCCTGGCCTTTAGACCTTTCTTTTTAGCGGCACTGCTCTACAGCGTCTTCAGCATGAGCCTGTGGCTGTGGCAGTACCGCTTCGGCTGGCCCGTGAACTTCAGCCAGCTGTCACTGGCGCAATGGCATGCCCACGAAATGATCTTCGGCTATGCGCTGGCGGTGATCAGCGGTTTCCTGTTGACCGCGGTGCAGACCTGGAGCGGACAGCGGGCCCTGCACGGCGGGCCGTTGCTGCTGCTGTTTGCGCTGTGGTTGCTGCCGCGCCTGGGGAGCGTGGTCCTGGCGGACTGGATACTGTGGGTCGGCCTGGTCTGTGCCGCCCTGTTCTACCCGCTGCTGCTGCTGGCCTTCCAGCAACCGATCCGCAAGGCGGCCGGCAAGCACCAGTGGGCCATCCAGGGCAAGCTCTGCGCCCTGTGGATCGCCCAGACCCTGTTCCTGCTGGCGGCCCTGGGCGTGTTGCCGCCCGCCTGGGGCAGCCCGCTGCTGCTGCTGGGTCTGTACATCGTCATCGGCCTGATCCTGATGATGGCCCAGCGGGTGCTGCCTTTTTTCATAGAGCGCGCCCTGCCTGAGGCACCCGCCATCGCCCGGCCGGTGTGGCTGAACATCCTGATGCTGGTATTGTTTTTCGTATTTATCTTCGCCGACATCCTGGGCTTTGCGCCCCTGGCCCTGTACAGCGGGCTGGCACTCGCCGCTGCCGGAGCGGGCAAGCTGTGGCTCTGGCATCGCCCCGGGATCTGGAGCCAGCCGCTGTTGTGGGTGCTGTTCCTGGCCTACGCCTGGATCGTGCTGGGCATCCTGTTGCGCGCCCTGGCACCCCGGCTGGGCATGGACCCGTCCCTGGCACTGCACCTGATGAGCTACGGCGGCATCGGCATGATGAGTCTGGGCATGATCGCACGCACGGGCCTGGGACATACCGGCCGGGACGTGTATGCACCGCCGCCGATCCTGCTGCCGGCCTTCCTGCTCCTGGTGGCGGGTGTACTGCTGCGCTCCTTTGCGCCGCTTTTGTGGCCCGCCGCCTACCCGGCCCTGGTACTGGCCTCCCAGTTACTCTGGATTCTCGCCTTTGCCTGTGTCCTGGTCTTCTATGCCGGGCCGCTGCTGCGCGCGCGTATTGACGGCAGGGATGGATAGAATTTTATAAAGTCTGTCAACTAGTTATAAGAATACATTCAAGTATCTTAAAACTGCTCTGCCGCCAGTTCCATCATGCTCCGGGCACCGTGTTCAATGGACTTGGACAGGGACTGGATCTGCGGCAGCAGGTGTTGCATGTAAAACGCAGCGGTGCTGCACTTGGCGGCATAAAAGGGGTCATCGCCCGCTCCCCGGTCCAGGGCGGCATGCGCCATGCGGGCCCAGACCCAGGCGAGTGCCACGTGCCCGAACAGGTGCAGGTAGGCCACCGCCACGGCCCCGGTCTCATCGGCGGCCTCACGCCGCTCCACAACCCGGCGGGTGTCCTGTTCCAGCAGCGCAAGGGCCCGCTCCAGGGGATTCAGGAAAGCCTGCATGCCCTGCGTCTTGCGGGCGGCCTCGGCAAAGTGCCGCACCCCGGCGATGAAATGCTCGACGAAGAGGCCTTCGTTGGCCGTCACCTTGCGCTGCACCAGGTCCAGTGCCTGGATGCCGTTGGTGCCCTCGTAGATCTGGGTGATGCGCACATCGCGCACCAGTTGCTCGACGCCGGTCTCGCGCACGTAGCCGTACCCGCCGAAGACCTGCTGTGCCAGCACGCAGCAGTCGAAACCCTTGTCGGTGAAAAAGGCCTTGGCGATCGGGGTCAGCAGTTCGACCATCATGCCGGCCTGGCGTTTTTGTTCTTCGTCCCCGTGTTTTTCCAGGTCCATCTGCATGCCGATGTACACGCCCAGGGCGCGCGCGCCTTCGTTGAATGCTTTCTGGGTCAGCAGCATGCGCCGCACATCGGGGTGGACGATGATCGGGTCCGCCTGGTCCGGGCTCTTGTCGCCTCCGGCGGCACGACCCTGGAGTCGCTCCAGGGCGTAGTCCCGCGCCTTTTGGTAAGCGGCGTCGGCACAGCCCAGGCCCTGCAGACCGACCATCAGGCGCTCGTAGTTCATCATCGTGAACATCGCCGCCAACCCGCGATGCGGCTCGCCGACCAGGTGCGCCGTCGCGTCTTCGAACTGCATTACACAGGTCGCCGAACCGTGGATGCCCATCTTCTCCTCCACCGACAGGCAGCGCACCCCGTTGCGCGCACCCGGGGCACCGCTCTCATCGGGCAGGAACTTGTGCACCAGGAACATGGAGATGCCGCGCGAGCCGGGCGGGGCGTCCGGCAACCGGGCCAGCACCAGGTAGAGAATGTTCTCGCTGAGGTCGTGCTCGCCCGCCGTGGTAAAAACCTTGGAACCGCTGAGGGCGTAACTGCCGTCTTCACGCGCCACGGCGCGGGTGCGAATCAACCCCAGGTCGGTGCCGGCCTGCGCCTCGGTCAGGCACATGGCACCCGACCAGGCGCGGCTGTACAGCTGCGGCAGGCATTGCTGCTTCAGGGCCTCGCTGGCATGCGCATCCAGTGCCACCGCCAGCCCGTCGGTGAGCCCGCTGTAGAGGCTGAAAGAGTTGTCCGCAGCACTGAGCATTTCGTTGATCAGCACGCAGACCATGTACGACATACCCTCTCCGCCGTAGGCCGGGTTGCCGCCCAGTCCGCCCCAGCCGCCTTCGCTGAGTGCCCGGTAGGCCTCCCGGTAACCGTCCGGGGTCTTTACTTCGCCATCGGCAAAACACACGCCCTGGGCATCGGCCGTCCGGCGCAGCGGACTGATCATCTCCGCGGCCAGCTTGCCGACTTCGCCCAGCACGCTGAGGGCCAGGTCCGGCCCCAGGTCTGCGAAGGCCGGCAGCGAATCCCAGAAACCGGCGGCGTCGAACACGTCTTCCAGCAGGAATTGCATGTCCGCAGCGGCGGGCGATATTCACTCATGGAAAATCCCGGTCAAACAGCAGGCAAACCCAGTGCGGCATAGTACTGCACGCCGGCGGCGGTGCAGTGCTCACGACGCCGGCACATCGCGCAGTTCGCGCTTGAGAATCTTCCCGGTGGCACTCATCGGCAGGCTCTGCCGGAACTCGATCAGGCGCGGGTACTTGTACGCCGCCACCCGCTCCCGGGTCCATTGCTGCAATTCTTCGGTGCCGATGTCACAGCCTTCCTTCAGCACCACGAAGGCCTTGATCTCCTCGCCGTATTTCGAGTCGGGCACGCCGACCACGGCGACCAGGGAAACCGCCTCGTGCTGTGTCATCAGCTCTTCCAACTCCCGGGGATAGATGTTGCGCCCGCCGCGGATGATCAGGTCCTTGATGCGGTCGACAATGTAGAGCCGTCCCTCCTCGTCACACTCCGCCACGTCCCCGGTGTGCAACCAGCCCCCGCGCAGGGCCTGGGTGCTGGCCTCGGGGTTCTTGTAATAGCCTTTCATCACGTTGTGTCCGCGGCACAACAGTTCGCCGCGCTGGCCCGCGGGCACGGGGTTGCCCTGTGGGTCGGCGATGCGCACCTCGACGCCCCACAGCGGCCGGCCGATGGAACCGATCCGGGGCGGGGCCGGCGGTGCGTTGAAAGCGATCACCGGGGAACTCTCCGACAGGCCGTAGCCCTCGTAGATCGGCTGAGCGAAACGCTGTTCGAAATCTTCAGCGAGCTGTACCGGCAGTGCACCGCCGCCGGAGACGCACAGGCGCAGGCGCTGGCGTGCGGCGTCGATCAAGGCCTCGTCCGTGCATTGCAGCAGCGCCCAGTACATGGTCGGCACCCCGGCGAAGATGCTGATCCCCTCTTGGGCCATGGTCTGCAGCACCTGTTCGGCATCGAAACGCGGCAGCAACACGTTGGCGACGCCGCCCATCACCATGGTGTTCATCAGGCAGCTCTGGCCGAAAATGTGAAACAGCGGCAACACGGTCAACACGCGATCTTCGACTCCCAGTTGGAACAGTCCCTGTGCCAGGTGGGCGTTCCAGCCCAGGTTGGAATGGCTGAGTTCCGCCCCCTTGGGCCGCCCCGTGGTGCCCGAGGTGTAGACGATGACCGCGGTGTCATCGGCAGCGGTCTGCACCGTGTCGAAGGTATCGGGCCGCTCCTCCAGCAGTTCCCCCAGGCTCAGCGTGTCCGGGAACGGCGACTCCTTCTCCGAGGGTGGCGGGATGTAGACAAAATGCCGCACCCCGGGGGCCTGCCGGAAGGCGGCATAGCCCGTGCTCGCCAGCGGCAGGGTCTCGGTATCGGCGAAACACAGGTAACAGACCGCATCCGAGTCCTGCAGTTGTGCGGCCACCTCCTCCTCCTTGAGCAGGATGCTGAGCGGCACCACCACCCCGCCCGCCTTGAGGATGCCGTAATACAGTACCGGGAACCAGGGAATGTTGGGACAGCTGAGGGCGACTTTTTCGCCCGCCGACAGGCCCAGTCCCCGCAAGCCGGCGGCCGCCTGGTTGGCGAGCGTGTTGAGCAGGCTGAAATTGAGGCGCAGTTCCTGGAAGGCGATCGCCTCGCGCTCGGGGAAATTGCGGGCGGCGTGTTCCAGTGCGGCGGCCAGGTTCATCAACACAACTCCGGCCCCGAACCAGGGGCCTGCAGCGAAACGCGGGGCGGCGAGCGGCGGGCCGGTCGCCGGGCGTTTCCAGGCCGGCAAGCGGACATTTCCGGGGGCGGCAAAGGCGGCACCCGGGCCGGGCAAAATTATACCTACTATAATTGCCGCCGGCCGACCGGTGATACGATGAGCCCCGAACAAGAAGCGAACAACAGCCCGGACCTGCAGCAATACGTGGGCAATGAATCCGGGCCGTACCGTGCCTGGGACAAGGTGAACCAGGCCATGATCCGGCACTGGTGCGACGCCATGGGCGACCGCAACCCCATTTACACCGACCCCGAAGCCGCCCGCAGTGCCGGCTTTGAGCGGGTGGTCGCCCCGCCCGCCATGCTCCAGGCGTGGACCCTGTATAACCTCAACCGGGAGTCCGCACCCGGCTCGGACGACGCCCACGTGTTCGCAGTCCTGGACGTGATCGAAAGCATGGGATACCCGGCGATCGTGGCGGTCAACTGTGAACAGGAGTACGAACGCTACCTGGAAGAAGGCGACGAAGTCTGGAACCGCGCCCGCCTGGAGTCGGTGTCCGAGGAAAAAACCACCGCCCTGGGCAAAGGGTTTTTCGTCACCGAGATCTCGGAATATTTCAACCAGCGGGACGAATTGGTCGGGCGCATGCTGTTCCGGGTGTTCAAGTTCCGTCCCCACCCGCGACCTGCGACCGAGGCCGCAGCCGAAGAGCCGGGCAAGCCGCCGGCGATGCGGCGCATGCGCCCGGTGCGCAACCAGGACAACAACTTCTTCTGGGAGGGCGTGGAGAAAGGCGAACTGCGCATCCAGAAATGCGAGGCCTGTGGCACGCTGCGCCACCCGCCGGCACCGATGTGCCCGGCCTGCCAGTCGCCCGAGTGGGGCGTCGTGGTCTCCAGCGGACGCGGCGAAGTGTACAGTTACGCGGTCATGCACCAACCGCCGATCCCGCCGTTTGACTACCCCAATCCGATCGTGCTCGTGGAACTGGAAGAAGGCACGCGCCTGGTCAGCAACCTGGTGGAAGCAAAGCCCGAAGAGCTACGCATCGGCCTGCCCGTGGAGGTGCTCTACCCCGAGGTCGAGGAAGGCCTGGCACTGCCCCAGTTCCGCCCGCGCTCGCAGTAGAGAGAAGACCAGGAAAGCCTGCCGCATGAGCCAGACACCCGCCTTCGCCGCACTGCAGCCCGGCGATGAACTGCCCTCCCTGGAGATCCCGATCACCCCCACGCTGATCGTCAGCGGTGCCATCGCCTCGCGCGATTTTTACGCGATTCACCACGACCGGAAGTTCGCACAGGAACTGGGCTCCCCGGACATATTCATGAACATCCTGACCACCAACGGCCTGGTCGGACGCTACATCACCGACTGGAGCGGGCCGGGTTCGCGTCTCAAGAAAATCGCCATTCGCCTGGGCGTGCCGAACTACCCGGGCGACACCATGCGCATGAGCGGAAAAATTACCGCCCGGGACGAGAAACAACGCACGGTAGAGGTGGAGCTGTACGGCAAGAACAGCATGGGCAACCACGTCAGCGGCACGGCCGTGGTCGAATTCACCGCCGCCGGGGACTGAGCCGTGGCCAGACATTTCCTGCGCGACAAGGCGGCCATTGCCGGCATCGGTGCCACCGAGTTCTCCAAGGAATCCGGGCGCACCGAGATCCGCCTGGCCGTGGAAGCCATCCTCGCCGCCCTGGAGGATGCGGGCATCGCCCCCGCCGAGGTCGACGGCATGTCCACCTACATGATGGATAACAATCCCGAGATTGAATTGCACCGGATCATCGGCGGGCGGGAACTCAAGTTCTTCTCCCGCTCCCCCTACGGTGGTGGCGGTGCCTGCGCACCGGTGCTGCAGGGGGCACTGGCGATCGCTGCCGGCGTGGCAGAGGTGGTGGTGGTCTACCGCGCGATGAACGAGCGCTCCGGTTTCCGTTTTGGCCAGGGCGGCCTGCTGCGCGAAGATCCGAACAACTTCGAGACCGTGAACTTCGGCTGGTATTTTCCGTACGGACTCATGACGCCGGCCTCCTGGGTGGCGATGTGCGCGCGGCGTTACATGCACCAGACCGGTGCCACGACCGAGGATTTCGGGCGCGTGGCGGTGGCCGCACGCGACTTCGCCGCCACGAATCCCGAGGCCTGGTTCTACCAGAAGCCGATCAGCCTGGAAGAGCATCGGGACTCACGCTGGATCGTCGAGCCGCTGCGCCTTTTCGATTGCTGCCAGGAGAGCGACGGCGCGGTAGCACTGGTGATGGTCTCTGCCAAGCGCGCCCGCGCCCTGCCACAGCCGCCGGTGCTGGTGCGCGCCGCCGCCCAGGGCGCCATGGATGACCCGCAAATGATGACCAATTTTTACCGCGCAGACATCACCCGCCTGCCGGAAATGGCACTGGTTGCGCGCAGCCTGTACCAGGTATCCGGACTGGGGCCCAAGGACATCCAGACCGCCATCCTCTACGATCACTTCACCCCCTTCATTCTTCCGCAACTGGAGGAGTTCGGCTTTTGCAAGTACGGGGAAGCCGCGGCCTTCGTGCGCGAAGGCCGCCACGCCCGGGACGGCGAGCTGCCCCTGAACCCGCACGGTGGACAGATCGGGGAGGCCTACATCCACGGCATGAACGGCATCGCCGAAGCCGCACGCCAGGTACGCGGCACGGCGGCCAACCAGGTGCGCAATGTCGAACACGTGCTGGTCAGTGCCGGCAGCGGCGTGCCTACCAGCGGACTCATCCTGGGCAGCGGCTGAAAACCGGTGTCCGGCAGGCATATTGCCGGTGATGAACGCCGGCCAAGAATATTAAAAATTGAGACCCGCTTGTTTTCCCGGCTTGCAATGCTCGAATCCCGGGACTGAAAAATGTTGTCTCACCTCTACCAGTGCCTGTTTATTCATATTCCCAAGTGCGGTGGCACCACGGTGGAAGAGTACTTTTACCACCATGCCGGGGGCTACGACCCTCTAAGAACTCGGCACCTGCCGCCCATGCGCGGCGGCAAGGGGTTGGCGAAAATTCTTAACATGTATCCCGGGTATTTCTCTTTCACCTTTGTGCGCAACCCCTACGACCGCTTCGTCTCCTATTACCTGCACGGCATAAAAATACAAGAACAGTATGATTACGTGTCCTACCGCAATTTCCAGGAATGTATCGAGCTGGTTTCGGAGCTCTTGAAGAACCGCAATTTAAAAGTTAAGCCGACGGCAAAATTCGGGCCTCTGCAGATTGAATACCGGTTCTTGGAATACGAGGCTTATCACTACCTGCCGCAAAAAGACTTCCTGCTGGATTACCATCCGGACGTTTATTTTGGCGTGCCGCGCGTCGACAAAAAGCCCTGTTCTTTTATCGGCCGCCTGGAAAATTTCTCCGAGGATTTCGCCCAGCTACAAAGAATCCTGGACCTGCCGCGGCAGCGCATACCTCGCATAGGATGGAAAAGCAGACCCCTGGAACAATACCGGCATTACAGCACGTACTACGACCGGGACACGAGACGCCAGTTGGAGGAAGCGTATGCGGAAGACCTGGAAATCTTAGGGTATGAGTATGAACAGGAGGACACCGTGTGCGTGCCTTCTCTCTATTTGCCCCACCTTTCTCCCCTGTATGAGCTGCAAAAAGCAGAGCAATGCAAACCCGGGAAACTTTCCCGCATCCAAACCCTGGTTTGGTGCTGGAAGTTCTTCTGGCACAAGTCATGGGTGGGCCTCCTGGAACACCGCAGACGCCTGGGGAAAAACTGGAGGAACTTCCGTCAACAAGCACGGAAGACCTCGTAATTAGTGACCGGCAGCTACAGGATACCTTCTACCATATAATTCCGACCCGCTTGTTTTCCCGGTTTGCAATGCTCGAATCCCGGGACTGAAAAATGTTGTCTCACCTCTACCAGTGCCTGTTTATTCATATTCCCAAGTGCGGCGGCACTACGGTGGAAAAGTACTTTTACCACTATGCCGGGGGCTACGACCCCCACAAAACTCGGCGCCTTCCGGTCATGCGCCACGGGGGGTTGACACAAATTCTTAACATGTATCCCGGGTATTTCTCTTTCACCTTTGTGCGCAACCCCTACGACCGTCTCGTGTCTTATTACCTGCACGGCATAAAAATACAAGAACAGTATGATTACGTGTCCTACCGCAATTTCCAGGAATGCATCGAGCTGGTTTCCGAGCTCTTGAATAACGACAGTTTTCCGGCTAAGCCCGGGGCAAAATTCGGGCCTCTACAGGTTGAACGCCGGCTTTTGAACTACGAGGCTTATCACGGCCTGCCGCAAAAAGACTTCCTGCTGGATTACAATCCGGACGTTTATTTTGGCGTGCCGCGCGTCGACAAAAAGCCTTGCTCTTTTATCGGCCGCCTGGAAAATTTCTCCGAGGATTTCGCCCAGGTACAAAGAATCCTGGACCTGCCCCGACCGCGTATACCCCACATAAGATGGGAAAGCAGATCCCTCAAGCAATACCGGCATTACAGCACGTACTACGACCGGGACACGAGACGCCAGGTGGAGGAACTGTACGCGGAAGACCTGGAAATCTTAGGGTATGAGTATGAACAGGAGGACACCGTGTGCGTGCCTTCTCTCTCTCCACCCTCTCGCCTTCCCCCCCTGTATGAGCTGCAAAAAGCAGAGCAATGCAAACCCGGGAAACTTTCCCGTATCCAAACCCTGGTTTGGCACTGGAAGTTCTTCTGGCACAAGTCATGGGTGGGCCTCCTGGAACACCGCGAACGCTGGATGGAACGCTGGGAGAACTTCCGTCAACGAATCCGGAACACCTCGTAATTAGTGATATATTTAATACAAATTACATGCGACTACAGGATGGCTTCTACTATATAATTCCGACCCGTAAATTTTCTCCAGGCACCGAGGGCAAAACACGATGCAAAACGAAGCACGGTCTGCGGAAATACAATCCGCAGAAGAAGCGCAGTCCCAATGCCCGATGGCGGCAATGCCCAGTGAATGTCCGCACGTTCAATTCCTGGACCCCGACCTGTTTATCGGTGGGCCGCCGCGCGACTGGTACGCGGAGCTGCGCAAAACCAAGCCCGTCTGCTGGCTGGATGATCCCTACACCGACTCCGGTTACTGGGCCGTAACCGGGCAGGATGAACTCGATTTCATTTCCAAGAACCCCCTGTTGTTTTCCTCCGAGGTCAAGGGCGTCATGCCCAAGGAACCCCGGGAAGGTGAAGATTTCCAGAGCTCGGAGATCATGCTGAGCATGGACCCGCCGCGCCACATGAAGTACCGGCGCATCGTGCGCGGTGCATTTACACCCAAGGCGGTCGAGAGCTACAAGCCGCACCTGCAAACCATCGCCCAGGAAATCGTCGCCCGCGTGCTGCCCGAGGGCAAGTGCGAATTCGTCGCCGACATCGCAGCGGAATTTCCCCTGGTGGTCATCTGCGAACTCCTGGGGGTGCCGCAAAAAGACCGCGCCACCTTCTTCTCCTGGAGCAACACCATGATCGGCGACGACGATCCGGAGTACAGCCACTCCCCGGAAGACCAGGTCAACGCGATGACCGAACTCTACATGTACGCCGACGTGATCATGGCCGAGAACCGCGAGAACCCGAAGGACAATGTCGTCGGCCGCCTGCTCCGGGGCGATGTCGACGGCGAGCACTTGTCCGAGACCGAGTTCCGCAATTTCATGCTGCTGCTGATCGTCGCCGGCAATGAGACCACCCGCAACCAGACCAGTCACCTCATGCGTCTTTTGATCGAGCACCCGGAGCAATACCAGATGCTGGTCGACAACCCGGAACTGCTCCCCGATGCGGTCAACGAGGGCCTGCGTTACAACTCGCCGGTGATCATGTTCCGGCGCACGGCCATGGAAGACGTGCAACTGGCCGACAGGACCATCCGCAAGGACGACAAGGTGATCTTGTTCTACCAGTCCGCCAGCAGCGATGAGCGGTATTTCAAAGACCCGGACGTCTTCGACATCACCCGCCCGCAACGCGAACCGGTGGCGGACCACCTGCGCGCCTTCGGTATCGGTGAGCATTACTGCCTGGGCCTGCACCTGGCGCGCATGCAACTGAACCTGATGCTGGGAGAGTGCATCCAGCGTATGCGCAACCCGCGTTTCGCCGGCGAAGTGGAATGGCTGCGCTCGCATTTCATCAACGGCATCAAGAGAATGCCGATCAGCTTTGACACCGTCTGAGGCGTCGGACGAGACATGAAAGACCCGCGCCAGCTGTTTGATTTCAGCGGCAAGACGGTCCTGATCACCGGTTCCAGCCGCGGGCTGGGCCGGACGATGGCCGACGGGTTTGCCGCTGTCGGGGCGACCGTCATCATCTCCAGCCGCAAGCAGGAAGCCTGCCAAAAGGTCGTCGACGAAATCACCGCCGCCGGTGGCAAGGCAACGGCAATTGCCGCGCATGTCGGCGACCCCCAAGCCTTGGACCAGCTGATCGCGCAATCCCTGGAACAATGCGGCAAGGTCGACGTGCTGATCAACAATGCCGCGATCAACCCCGGGATGGCCAACCTGGATGAGGTCGACGTGGCCTACTTCGACAAGCTCAACGATGTCAACCTGCGCGGCCCCTGGTACCTGGCTTCGCGACTCGCCCCGAAAATGCGCGATGCCGGTGGCGGTGCGATCATCAACGTGATCTCCATCGGCGGCCTGCGCCCCGGTCCCGGCGTCGGCGTCTACTGCGCCAACAAGAGTGCCCTCTACGCCCTGACCCAGACCATGGCCCAGGAATGGGCGCCCTGGAACATCCGCGTCAATGCCCTGGCACCGGGCCCCTACGAGACCCGCCTGTTCACATCGGCCGCAGACCTCATCCCGGGCTTTCGCGAGGCCAGCGAATCCTCGACCGTGATGGGGCGCGTCGCAGACCCCGAGGAACTCGTGGGTTCGGTGCTGTACTTGGCCGGTCCAGCCAGTTCCTACACCACCGGCTCCGTGCTGCTGACTGACGGCGGCATGATCTCCAAGCCGCCGGGCAACCCCGCCCTGATGGAGTAAGCCAAACCCCGGCTCTCCCGCAGACGCCGGTGCACAAGCCAATCCCCCGTGCGCCTCTCCCCGGTCTTCAGGCGACTCCCCGCAGCATAAGCCAGCCGATCCCTGTCAATGCCGTCAGCCGCGGCAGGGGTGCTCGCCCACCCGGGCCGGGCAAAAGGCGCAGCACCACGACCGCACACAATACCGCCAACACGGCACTGGCACCGCCCCAGGCACCCAGGGCGGCCACGAGCCACAGGCTCTGCACATCGATGAGCACCCTGCCCCGCAGCTGCACCCAGGGTCTCTGCTCCATGGAGACAGCACTCCAACACAGGGCCGCCAGGGCGCATGCACCGCTGCTCCAGAGTGCCTCCGGCAGGGGGCCCAGCCGACCCAGGGCACCCAAGAGCAGACCGCCCCAGAGCAGTGGCTGCGAGAGTTCGCCCGCCAGTTCCGCCGCATCTTCCCGGCGCAGGAAAGCGATCGCCAACAACACCGACAGCGCAGCCATGATCGCCATGGCTTGTACCGGGTCTGTGCCAAAGCGCAGCCAGCTGGTGCAGAAGGCCAGTACCGTCAACAGTTCCAGGAAAAAATAATGTGCGGGAATGCGCTCGCCACAGCATGGAGCGATGCCCCGCAGCAGCAGCCAGCTCAGCAGCGGAATATTGTGTTGCCATGGAATGGGCACCCGGCAATGCGGACAGTGCGAAAGCGGCCAGAACAGGTTGTACGGCCCCGGCCACAGTTGCCGTGCCTGTTCTGCTGCGCCCGCATCCTGCAAGCGCCGACGCCGGTGCATCAGCGGCAGACGGTGCACCAGCACGTTGAGAAAACTGCCGGTCAGCGCACCGGCAAACAACACCGCCATCCAGTGCAGTGCGGTCCCCTGCAGGGCGAAATTCAGCCCCTCCACGGGCCGCTTATTGACGCAGGCGCAGGCTGGTGCGCAACAGCCACAAACTGCAGGCGTACGCGAGCACCACGAACAACAGCACCATGCCAAAGGCCAGGCCCAGGTTGATGTCGGAAACACCCAGCAGGCCGTAGCGGAAGGCGTTGACCATGTAGAGAATGGGATTCAGCATGGAGAGCAGTGCCCAGAACGAGGGTAGCAGCTCGATGGAATAAAACACTCCGCCCAGGTAAATCAGCGGCGTCAGCACGAAGGTGGGGATCACGGAAATGTCGTCAAAGTTGCGCGCGAAAATGCCATTGACAAAACCGAACAGGGAGAACAGCAGGGAGGTCAAAAACAAGATCGAGGCCATCACCCACAGGTTGTGAAAGTGCAGGTCGACAAACAGGGAGGCCAGGGCCATGACCAGGACGCCGACCAGCAGACCCCGCATCACCCCGCCGAACACGAAACCGGCCAGTGCCAGCGGCAGCGGCATGGGCGAGACCAGCACCTCCTCCAGGTGGCGCTGCATCTTGGCACCAAAAAACGAGGAAGTGACATTGGCGTAGGCGTTGGTGATCACCGCCAGCATGATCAGGCCGGGGGCGACGAATTCCATGTACGTAAAACCCGCCATGGGGCCGATGCGGGGGCCGATCAGGGCACCGAAAATCAGGAAGTACAGGCCCGCGGTGATCACCGGGGGCACCAGGGTCTGCACCCAGATCCGCATGAACCGCCGCACCTCCCGCGTGAGGATGGTGTAGAAGGAAATCCAGATTTCGTAGGGACTCATGCTTCCTTGTTCCGGGAAATCAGCCGCAGGAACAATTCCTCCAGGCGGTTGGCCCGCGGGCGGATGCTGGCGATCTCCACCCCGCTCTCGCTCAAGGCCTGGAACACCCGGTTCAGGGAGTGGCGCCGGTCCACCGTTACCTCCAGCGTGTGCGCATCCCTGAGCCGCACCTGGCAATCCGGTACCCGGGGTGCTTCGCTGAGTGCTTCCTGGCTGTCCAGCAGGAAGGTCTGCATCGTCAGCAGGTCCAACACCTCGCGCATGTTGCCCTGGCGTACGATCTGACCGTGGTCGATGATCGCCAGGTGCCGGCACAGGTTTTCCGCCTCCTCCAGGTAATGCGTGGTCAGGATAATCGTCGTGCCGGCACTGTTCAACTCGCGCAGGAAATCCCACATCAGGCGGCGCAACTCGATATCCACGCCCGCGGTCGGCTCATCCAGGATTAGCAGGCGCGGCTCGTGCAGCAGTGCCCGCACCACCAGCAGCCGCCGTTTCATGCCGCCGGAGAGTTCTATGGTCTGCACATCCCGCTTGTCCCACAGGTCCATCAGGCGCATGTATTTCTCCGCGCGCTGCAGCGCGATCTTGTGCGGCACACCGTAGTAACCGGCCTGGGTGACGACGACATTCAGGGCGCGTTCGAAGTTATTGAAATTGACCTCCTGCGGCACCACCCCGATGTTGCGCCGGGCGCGCGCAAAATCCCGGTCGATATCGATATCAAAAATCCGCACCGTGCCGGCACTCTTGAGCACCAGGGAGCAGAGCACACCGATGGTGGTCGACTTGCCCGCCCCGTTGGCCCCCAGCAGGGCGAAAAAGTCACCCTGCTCCACCTCCAGGTCAATGCCTGAGAGTGCCTCCACTCCCGTCTGGTACGTCTTGCACAAGTTGGAAATGGAGACGGCGACAGGGTTCATTGGCAACAAGGGCCCGGCGACAGGTACAAGGCGCCGGCAATGGGAAGATGGAGCGGGAAACCGGTCTCGAACCGGCGACCTCAACCTTGGCAAGGTTGCGCTCTACCAACTGAGCTATTCCCGCAACCGTCGGCAATGTCCCCGCTAAAAACGAAAACCCCCGTTTTCATGGCGTCCCCTAGGGGAGTCGAACCCCTGTTGCCGCCTTGAAAGGGCGGAGTCCTGGGCCACTAGACGAAGGGGACTCGAAGCTGCCCGGCACAAACGATTAATGTTACTCAACGGCGAGGAGTTTCGTCAAACAACGCAGTGCGGGTCGGGGGCAAATCGCCGGGGGAATCGCCGGCCCGGGAATGCACTGCCGCAGTGCGGGTCGGTGCAAATCGCCGGGGGATCGCCGGCCCGGAATGCACTACCGCAGTGCGGGGCGGGCGCAAATCGCCAAGGGGATCGCCAGCCCGGGAATGCACTGCCGCAGTGCGGGTCGGTGCAAATCGCCGGGGGATCGCCGGCCCGGGAATGCACTGCCGCAGTGTGGGTCGGGCGCAAATCGCCAAGGGGATCGTTGGCCCGGGAATGCACTGCCGCAGTGCGGGTCGGGCGCAAATCGCCGAGGGGATCGCCGGCCCGGGATGCACTGCCGCTGCAGTGCGCTGCGACACGACCGCAGTTCAGTGGGCGCGCACGGTGCCGCTTTTCCTGCTCCTGCGCCGGGGCGGCGGGGCGGCGATATCTTCTTCGACTGCCGCGGGCATGCGTTCCAGTGCGATTTCCAGGGCCTCGTCGATCCAGCCGACCGGCTTGATGTCCAGGTTCTTGAGCACGTTCTTGGGTATCTCTTCCAGGTGTTTCCTGTTCTCTTCGGGGATCACCACTTCGGTGATGCCGGCGCGCCGGGCGGCCAGCAGTTTTTCCTTGAGGCCACCCACCGGCAGTACCCGCCCCTGCAGGGTGATCTCCCCGGTCATCGCCACTTCCTTGCGCACCGGGATCTTGCTCAGTGCCGACAGCAGCGCGGTGCACATGCAGATCCCCGCACTGGGACCGTCCTTGGGAGTCGCACCCTCGGGCACGTGCACATGCACGTCGCTGGTTTCCAGGAAGTCCACCTTGACGCCCAGTCCCGCAGCGCGCGAGCGCACCACGGACATGGCGGTCTGGATCGACTCTTTCATCACGTCGCCCAGTGAACCGGTCAGCACCTGCCGCGCCTTGCCGGGCACGACCGCCGCCTCGATGGTCAGCAGGTCGCCGCCGGTATTGGTCCAGGCGAGTCCGCGCACCTGGCCGATGCGGTTCTGGGTATCGGTGGCCCCATAGTCGTGGCGGCGCACGCCGCAGTAATGGTGCAGGTTGCGCGAGTTGATCCGCCATCCCCGGTCCTCTGCACCGGGTGCCACACCTCTTCTTCTGCGCTTGCGAGTGATTTGTTCCAGCACCACCTTGCGACAGATTTTTTCGATCTCGCGTTCCAGGGAGCGCACGCCCGCCTCGCGGGTGTAGTAGCGGATGATGTTGCGAATCGCCCCCGCCTGCACGTCGATCTCGTTTTCCTTGAGGCCGCAATTTCTCATCGCCTTGGGCAGCAGGTAGCGCCGCGCAATTTCCATTTTTTCATCCTCGGTGTAACCCGGCAGGCGGATGAGTTCCATGCGGTCCAGCAGGGCCGGAGGAATATTGAGGGAATTGGCGGTGCAGATAAACATCACCTCCGAGAGGTTGTAATCCACTTCCAAGTAGTGATCGTTGAAACGGCGGTTCTGTTCCGGGTCCAGCACTTCAAGCAGGGCCGAGGCCGGGTCGCCGCGAAAGTCCATGCCCATCTTGTCCACTTCGTCGAGCAAAAACAGCGGGTTGACCACTTCCACCTGCGCCATCTTCTGGATGATTTTCCCGGGCAGCGAGCCGATGTAGGTGCGCCGGTGACCGCGGATTTCCGCCTCGTCGCGCACGCCGCCCAGGGAGAGGCGCACGAACTTGCGATGGGTGGCGCGGGCGATGGACTCGCCGAGCGAGGTCTTGCCCACGCCGGGGGCACCGACCAGGCACAGGATCGAGCCGCGCACTTCGCGCACGCGCTTCTGCACGGCCAGGTATTCCAGGACGCGGTCCTTGACTTCGTCGAGTGCGTAATGATCTTCGTCGAGAATCCTGCGTGCATGGGTGATGTCGCGTTTCAGGCGACTGCGCTTTTTCCAGGGCACGTTGACCAGCCAGTCGAGATAGGAGCGCAGCACGGAAGCCTCGGCAGACATCGCGGACATCATGCGAAACTTGCCGAGTTCGCCCAGGGATTTTTTCAGGGCGGACTTGGGCATGCCGCTTTCGCGCAGGCGCCGTTCCAGCTGCTCGGCTTCGCCCTCGCCCTCACCGTCCATGTCCCCCAGTTCCTTTTGGATCGCCTTCATTTTCTCGTTGAGGTAGTACTCGCGCTGGGAACGTTCCATCTGGTTGCGCACCCGGGAGCGCACGCGCTTGTCCACGTCCAGCATGCCGATTTCCACATGGATCTGCCGGGTCAGTTTTTCCAGCCGGGACAGGACTCGCAGTTCTTCCAGGATGTCCTGCCGCACCGGCAGGTCAAAAGGCATTACGCCGGCCACCATGTCGGCGACCCGGCCCGGGTCGTCGATGCCCCGCACTTCCTTGACCATGGTGTCCGGGATCTTGTCGCTGACCTGGGCATAAGTATGCAGGGCCTGGAGCAGGTTCTGCAATTGCTTTTGCAGGGCCTCCTGTTCCCGGTCTGCAACCCTCTCTTCTTCGAGGGCGATCACCGGCATCGTCGCGTCAATCTTCCGGGCACCGCGGGAGGCCGGCATGGACAGGGAGGCGCGCTGGCGGCCTTCCACCAGCACTTTCATCACGCCGTTCTGGGTCTTGATCATCTGCAGCACGCCGCCGATAACCCCGACCTGGTACAGGTCTTCGACGGCCGGGTCGTCGTGCTCCGCCTTTTTCTGGGCCACCATGAACAGGTCGCGCTCTTCAGATTGCATCGCCTGCTCCAATGCTTCGACCGATTTCTCACGGCCGACCAGCAGCGGTGCCACCATGCCCGGGAACACCACCGTGTCCCGCAGCGGCAACAGCGGCAGGATGCGTTTTCCAGCTTTGTCTTTTTTCATGGTTCCAGGCTTTTATCCAAAGGCACTCGAAGACGACGCTCTGCCGGCAGCCGCTACCCGGCTACCCGGCTACCGGACCGCACTCAGCCCCCCTCCTCCCCGTGTTGACGTTGATCGCGCAGGAAATACTTGCCCTGCTCGTCGGCGATCAGGTCGGACTCCGGGGCAGTGGTCTCCGGCGTTTCGGAGTCAGTCTCGGACGCATACAGCAGCAGCGGCGGACTCTCCTTGTGCACGGTCTGTGCATCGACCACCACGCGCTGCACGCCCTTGAGATCCGGCAGCTGGTACATGGTGTCCAAAAGAATATTTTCAAGTATGGAACGCAGACCGCGGGCACCGGTTTTGCGCTTGCGTGCCAGGACGGCGATCTCGCGCAGACCATCCTCGCGAATATCGAGTTCCACGTCTTCCATGTCGAACAGCTGCCGGTACTGCTTGACCAGGGCGTTGCGCGGTTCTGCCAGGATCTTCACCAGCGTGTCCTCGTCGAGTTCATCCAGCGACACTGCAACCGGCAGGCGGCCGACCAGTTCGGGGATCAGGCCGTAGCGAATCAGGTCCTCGGGTTCCAGGTCCTGCATCGCACTGCTGAAGCTCTGGTTCTCGTCCTTGGCCCGCACCTGCGCCGAGAAGCCGATGCCGCTTTTCTCGGTGCGGTCGCGCACGATTTTTTCCAGGCCGGAAAAGGCACCGCCACAGATGAACAGGATGTTGCTGGTGTCGACCTGCAGGAACTCCTGCTGCGGGTGCTTGCGCCCGCCCTGCGGCGGCACCGAGGCGATCGTGCCCTCGATCAGCTTGAGCAGGGCCTGTTGCACACCTTCCCCGGACACGTCACGGGTGATCGAGGGGTTGTCGGACTTGCGCGAAATCTTGTCGATCTCGTCGATATAAACAATGCCCAGCTGCGCCTGCTCGACATCGTAATCGCACTTCTGCAACAACTTCTGAATGATGTTTTCCACGTCCTCGCCGACGTAGCCGGCCTCGGTCAACGTGGTGGCATCGGCGATGGTGAACGGCACTTCCAGCAGGCGCGCCAGCGTCGATGCCAGCAGGGTCTTGCCACTGCCCGTGGGACCGACCAGCAGGATGTTGCTCTTGTCGATCTCCACCCCCCCGTCGCGCTGCTTGTCGCCCTCGCGGTAGCGCAGACGCTTGTAATGGTTATACACCGCCACGGAAAGAATCCGCTTGGCCTGCACCTGGCCGATCACGTACTCGTTGAGAATATCAAAAATCTTCTGCGGCGTGGGCAGCGGGCTGGACAGGGGTTTTTCCGCCTGCTCCTGGTTGTCCTCGTGGATGATGTCATTGCAGAGGTTGACGCAGGAATCGCAGATGAACACGTCGGGGCCCGCAATCAGCTTGCGCACCTCGTTCTGGTTCCGGTTGCAAAAAGAACACAGGTACTGGGTCCCGCCCCCTTCTTTTTTCTTGCTCATGACTTCTTCTCCTTCGCTTCCGTTGTCGGCATTTCGTCGCCTTCGCGACTTGCAATCACCTTGTCCGCCAGGCCGTATTCCACTGCCTCCTCGGCACTCATGAACCGGTCCCGCTCCGTGTCCGAGCGAATCTGCTCGCTGCTCTGACCGGTGTGCTGGGCCAGCAGCGCGTTCAGCCGTTCGCGCAGTGCCATGATCTCACGCGCCTGGATATCGATGTCCGAGGCCTGTCCCTGGGCACCGCCGCTGGGCTGGTGAATCATGACCCGTGCGTTCGGCAGGCAAAAACGCTTGCCATGGGCACCGCCGGCCAGCAGGAAGGCACCCATGCTGGCCGCGTGTCCCAGGCAGGTGGTGCTGACGTCGGGGCGCACAAAACACATGGTATCGTAGATGGCAAAACCCGAACTGATGGCCCCGCCCGGGGAATTGATGTACAGGTGAATGTCCTTTTCGGGATTCTCGGCTTCGAGAAACAGTAACTGGGCAATCACGAGGTTGGCCAGCTGGTCTTCGACGGGACCGACAATGAACACCACCCGCTCCTTGAGCAGCCGCGAGTAGATATCGAAGGCGCGCTCGCCGCGCGGGGTCTGCTCGACCACCATCGGCACCAGGTTCATGGCCTGCGGTCCTGACATGATGGTACGGCTCAAGGCCCCTCCGTTGCGAGCAGCTCGCTGCAGGAAAGCGTTTTTTCGCTGAGCTTCGCTTCCTTCAACATGCGTTCAACCAGTTGCTCCTCCAGGACCGAGGACTCGACGCCCTGCAACGCCTCCTGGTTGGAATAGTACCAGCGCACCAGTTCCTGCGGCTCCCGGTAGGAGGCGGCCTCGCGTTCGATGGCCGCGCGCACGCGCTCGGGGTCGGCCTTGACTTCCAGGGCGCGCGCCAGTTCCATGAGCACCAGGCTCAGCCGCACCCGGCGCTCGGCGATAGCGGTGAACGGCGCATCCAGTGCCTGGCGGGCGGCCTCATCGTCCCCGTCCTCGCCGGCGTCCGCGCCATTGTGTTCCGGTGGTTTCCCCATGCGCGCACGCAAGCGCGCGGCCTCGGTGCGCACCACGACCCCGGGCAGCGGCAGCTCGGCATGACGCTCCACCAGTGCATCCAGTGCCTGGCTCTTGAGATCGCTTTGCACAGCGTCCTCCACGGCCCGTTCCAACTGCTCGCGCAACTGGCGCCGCAGCTCCTCTTCCCCACCCTCCTCGATGCCGAAGGCGGAGAAAAATTCCTGCTCCAGTGCCGGCAGTTCCGCCTCCTCCACGCCTTTCATTTCCAAGTGCACGGTCAGTGCCTGGCCGCGCAGGGCAGGGTCCGGCCAGCTGTCCGGGAAAACATCCTGGTATTCCAGGCTTTCACCGGCCTGCATGCCCAGCAGTTTTTCCTCCATGTCATGCGGCAGCCTGGTGCGCCCCAGCAGTGCCTGGCTGTCGCTGGCACCCATCAGCTGTTCGCCCTGGTCATTGACGATGCGATGATCAAAACGCACGCGGTCCTCCTTCCGTGCACCGCGTTGCACTTCGTTCCACTGGGCACTCTGCAGGCGCAGGCGCTGCAGGGTGCGCTCGATGTCCTCCTCGTCGACGGCGGCGTTCTTGCGCTCTACTTTCAAGCCGCGCCAGTCGATCTTTTTCAGTTCCGGCCAGACTTCGAAACTCACCACGTATTCCAGTCCCTGTACCGTGTCATTGCAGGACTCGACCTGGGGCCGGCCGGCCGGTTGCAGCTGCTTGTCACGCAGGGCTTCCTGCAGTGACTCCTGGACCATCTCGTCGACCACTTCCTGGCGAATGCCGGCACCGTAGCGCTGGCGCACCGCATCCAAGGTGGCGCGCCCGGGGCGAAAACCAGGCACCCGCGCCTTGCGCGCGGTGCGGCGCAAACGCCCGTCAAACTCCTCCTGCAGGCGGTCCGCGGGCACGCGCACTGTCATGCGGCGCTCCAGGCCGGACAGGGTTTCCAAGGATACTTGCATGGCGGGTGTTTCGGTTAAGCGGGCGGTGTCTGCCTGTGGAATTGTCAAGGATACCAGAAATTCGCGGTATTTTCCTTGTTTTGTCGATACCGGGAGCATGCGCCGGGACTGCAACTTGACATAAGCCTTGCGGCTGGGCGGGAAGACCGGGCACCAACCGCTGTTCGGCGCCGCCCCCGGAGTCCCGGCCCGGACCGGGCCGCTTGCAGTTGCAAATGTTCCTCCACCATTTGCGACCCTATTATCCTTTCCCGCCGATAAATGTCAATATCCGGATTTGTAGTCAAATCATTAATATAAAAAGCCCGCATATTGTTAAAAATCGACGCTGCGGCAACCGCTGAACGCATGCAAGTCGGAGGCGGAACTTGTTATAATGCTGCGGGTTTCAAATTCCTCCCCCTCATGAATGAAAACGCAACGGCACGGACGGGCATCGTCGCGGTGTGGGACTATTGCCGCACCCTGCTCGACGCCGGCACCCTCCGGGAAACAGCCTTGCCGCGTCTGCGCGAGGTGCTGATCCTGGCCGCCCTGGTTGCGGGCTTGTACTACCTGGCAAAAATCACCTGGCTGCTGTTGCCCTTGCCCGAACCCGCGGCGCCGGCACCGCTGGCACCCTCCCTGGTACATCCCGCGACACTGCAACCGCCGCCACCGCCACCCACCGACGTGCAGGCCCTGGGCGACTGGCGCCTGTTCGGCAATCCCCAGGCGGAGAAGTTTCCACCCGAGGCCGCGGCTGAAACAAGTGCTCCCCCGCCGCCCAAGGAGATCGATACCAAGGAGCTGCGGCTGCGCGGCGTGATTTTGAATCCCGGCAACCCGGAGAACGCCCGCGCCAGCATCGCGCAAAAGAACCAGGCGCAGTGGTATAACATCGCCGAGACGCTGGAGGGACGAGACACGGTGGTCGCGAACATCGCCAAGGATCACGTGGTGCTGCAAGAAGGGGAACTGAGCACCACGCTGTACCTGTTCCCCAAGAAGGATCCCAAGCAGAAAGATGATCCCGAAAACCTGAAGGTGATCGACATGCGGGAGAACAAGCGGGCGACAACGGTCGCTGCCAAGTACAAGAAACGGCTGGTGGAGAAACCGGATACCCTGGCGCAGCTGTTGCACTTCAGCACGGTGCGTCAAGACGGCGACACCATCGGCTACCGGATCCGGCCCAAGCGCAGCCGCAGTGATTTTTTTGCCCTGGGATTGAAAAGCGGCGATATAATCAATTCGATTAACGGCACCGAACTGGACAGCCTGCTCAGCTTGCAGTCTGTACAGCACAACCTGGAACATGACACCGAGATTCGAGTTCGCATCACGCGGCAGAAAAAACCGGTGGAACTGGTAGTTAAACTGCAATGAACCGAGAAGCACTACCCGGGCCAGCAGCGGGAGAAAACACGGAACACGCGGCCCCGGGTCTGCGCCTGGGCAGGCTGGGACGACGTTTCCGCATCCTGCATTACTGCCTGGTCGCAGCACTGTGCTGGCAGCCATTGCCAGCACCGGGGGAGGAGTACACCGTCAACTTTAATGATTCCGAGATCACGGAGATGATTCGTTTCATTGCCGAGGTCACCGGGGAGACGTTCTTGGTCGACCCGCGCGTCAAGGGCAAGATCCAGGTGATCTCCTCCAAGCCGGTCAACGACGAGGAACTCTACGACCTGTTTCTCGCCATCCTGAGTGTGCACGGCTACACCGCCGTGCATTCCCCGGACGGCATCATCCGCATCGTGCCGACCCAGACGGCGCGCACCCACCCGGGACCGGTCGGCGAGGGAGTCACCGGGCGCGAAAACCTGGAGATTGTCACCCGGGTGATCCCGCTGGACAATATCGAGGCGAACAAGCTGGTCTCGGTGATCCGGCCCCTGCTGCCCTCGCAGAGTCACCTGGCGGCGTACCCGCCCACCAATTCGATCATCATCGCCGACAGTGCGGCCAATATCGCCAAGCTGGGCAAGATCATCGAGCGCATCGACCTCGACACCGAACAGCAGATCGACGTGATCAAACTGCAATTTGCCGACGCCACGGAAATCGAACGGCTGGTGCAGGCCCTGGAAAAAATCCAGAAAGGCGGGCAGGAATTTGTCATGATCACCGACTCGCGCACCAACAGCATCCTGCTCAAGGGCGGCGAGGCGCAGCGCCAGCGGGTGCTGGAACTGATCTCGCGGCTGGACTCGCCGGTCGGCCGGGTCAGCAACGCCCGCGTGATCTATCTCAAGCACGCGGAGGCCTCCGACCTCGCGCCGATCCTGAACAAGGTGATTAAAAACATCGAGGCCCTGGACCGCAACAAGAATCGCGGCAAGGTGCAATTGGAAGCGCACGAGGCAACCAACTCCCTGATCATCACCGCCGAGGGCGCATTGCTTAAAACCCTGGAGGCGATCATCACCCAGTTGGACATCCGCCGCGCCCAGGTATTGCTGGAAGCGATCGTGGCGGAAATCCGCCATACCGATGATCGCAATTTAGGCGTGGAATTCCTGTTGACCGACAGCGACCACGGCCTCACCAGTTTCAGTGCCGGCGGCAGTTCCAGCATCCTGCGCGGCCTGGCGGTTGCCGCCAGCGGTGCCGACACCGCCCGGGCACTGGTCGAAGGCCTCAGTGCCAGTGCCGCCGCCGTCGAGGGCATCAGCCTGGGCATCGGGGATTTCAACGAGAGCGACAGGTTATTTGCCGCCGTGCTGAGTGCCCTGCAGAAAAACGTGCGGGTCAACATTCTCTCCACCCCGAACCTGCTCACCCTGGATAACACCGAGGCCTCGATCGTGGTCGGGCAGAACGTCCCGTTCCTGACCGGTTCCTTCGTCAGCGGCAACAACTCCTCGGTCAATCCCTTCCAGACCATTTCACGGCGCGATGTCGGCATTACGATGAAAGTGACGCCACACATCAACGAGGGCGACACCGTGCTGCTGGACATCGAACAGGAAGTCTCCAGTGTCACCGGTTCTTCCCAGCAGGCCGCCGACATCATCACCAACCAGCGCAAGATTCAAACCACGGTGCTCGCCGGCAACAAGGAGATCATCGTGCTGGGCGGGCTGATCACCGAGGAGGTGCAGGAAACCGAACGCAAGGTGCCTTTCCTGGGCGACATCCCGGTGCTGGGCCGATTGTTTCGCAGCAACGCGGTAGACCTGGAGAAAACCCACCTGCTGGTATTCATTCGCCCGACCATCATTCGCAACATCGAGGACATCTCCAGGGAGACGCGCGAAAAGTACCTCAGGTTCCGCGAGCTGCAACTGGAACGGCAGGCGGCCGGCCTGGAACTCGCCAAGGACCTGCAGACGCCGTTGCTGCCCTCCTGGGAACAGCAACTGCGCAAGAAAGTCATCGAGGCGGAGCTGAATGAAGAAGACGCCGCCGACAATGCAGACGCCGCCGACAACGCAGACGACGCCGACAATAATGAAGCTCGAAACGACAATTGAAGAAACCGCCCAGGCCCGTTCGCAGGACGAGCTGCAGCCGGCGGAGACTGACCAGGCCGGACTGCGGGAGCAGACGCGGCAGGAGTCTGCTGCGAGCCCTGCACCGCCGGCCGCAGGTAGCACCGGGGAGATGGAAGAGAACGGCGAGTTGACAGACGGACGCGCCAACGGCGACCCGCGACTGCCGCCCCGCCTGCCGTACTCATTTTCGCGCAACCACGGCCTGCTCCTGGAACAACGCGGAGAGCAGTTAATCCTGCTGCACAGGGAAGGCGAGTTGCGACTGGAACTGCTGGGCGAAGTATGCCGCTATATACAGGCACCGCTGGACGGCCTGGAAAAAGTCTCGGGACAGCAATTCCAGACCTCCCTGACCCGCGCGCACCAGAAGGATGACTCCGAGGCGGCGCGCGCTGCCGCCGACCTGGATGCCGACCAGGACCTGTCGCGACTGGCCGAGGAAATTCCCGATGCAACGGACCTGATGGAGGGCGACGACGATGCGCCGGTGGTGCGTTTGATTAACGCGGTGCTCTCCCAGGCGGTGCGCGCACACGCCTCCGACATTCACATCGAAACCTTCGAAGACAATGTCTCGGTGCGCTTTCGTGTCGACGGCGTGCTGCACGATATCCTCTCGCCCAACCGGCGACTCGCCCCGCTACTGGTCTCGCGCCTCAAGGTCATGGCCAAGCTGGATATCGCCGAAAAGCGCGTGCCCCAGGACGGCCGCATCTCGGTGCGTATCGCCGGGCACGCGGTAGACATCCGCCTGTCGACCATTCCCTCTGCACACGGGGAGCGCGTGGTCTTGCGCCTGCTCGACACCGAGGGCGGCCGGCTCTCGGTGCAGCAGCTGGGAATGCGCGAACAGGCGCACAATAACTTTCTCAAGGTATTGCACGCCCCGCACGGCATCATTCTCGTGACCGGGCCCACCGGTTCCGGCAAAACCACCAGTCTCTACGCCGGCATTACCGAGATCAACGAGAGTTCGCGCAACATCATGACCATCGAGGACCCGGTGGAATACATGCTGGAAGGGATTGCACAGACACAGGTCAATACCAAGGTCGGCATGAGCTTCGCCCGCGGCCTGCGCGCGATCCTGCGCCAGGACCCGGACGTGGTGATGATCGGCGAAATCCGCGACCTGGAGACTGCCGAGATCGCGGTGCAGGCAAGCCTGACCGGTCACCTCGTGCTCTCCACCCTGCACACCAACACCGCCATCGGCGCGATCACCCGCTTGCAGGACATGGGCGTGGAATCGTTCCTGCTCTCCTCCAGCCTGGTGGCGATGATCGCCCAGCGGCTGGTGCGCAGGTTGTGCGTCGAATGCCGCGAGCCCTACCAACCGGGCAAAAGTGAATTGGAACGCCTGCAGCTGGAGCCGAAAAAAGACCTGGTGCTCCACCGCGCCAAGGGCTGTGAAAAATGCAATGGCCTGGGGTACCGCGGCCGCACCGGCATTTACGAACTGCTGCTCATGGATGAAACTCTCAAGGAGATGATCAACAAGGGAACCGGCGAACAGGAGATGGGACGTTACGCCCACCAGCACGCCGACAGCATTATCCAGGACGGTGTGCAGCGGGTTCTGAACGGCGAAACCACCCTGGAGGAACTGCTGCGCGTCACTCTGCACTGACATGGGCACGTACAGTTACCTGGCGCTGGATGTCCGCGGTAAAAAGGTACGCGGCGTCATCGAGGGCGAGTCGGAACGCCAGGCGCGTTCCATGCTGCGCAAGCAGGGGCTGCGCCCGCTGCGCTGTAATTCCTCTGCGCGCGGTGCCGGCGGCAAGGGCGGCGGTGGACTGTTCTCGCTGCAACTGTTTGAACGCAGCATCGGCATCAATGATATCTCCCTGCTGACCCGCCAGGTCGCGGTGTTGCTCCAGGCCGGTCTGCCGCTGGACGAGACCCTGCAGGCCTCCGCCCGGCAGTGTCGCAACGAACGACTCAAGCGCGTGCTGCTCGAGGTGCGCGAGCGGGTGCTGGAGGGACTGAGTTTTGCCCAGGCACTGGGGGAACATCCCAAGATTTTTAATAACCTGTTCCGGGCGATGGTGCGCGCCGGCGAACACGCCGGCTACCTGGGGCCGGTGCTGGAGCAACTGGCAGACTACACGGAAACCCGCCAGCAGTCACAACAGAAATTAAAATCGGCGATGGTCTACCCGGTGATCCTGATCGTGGTCGCAATCGCCGTGGTCGGCGCACTGATGACCTTCGTCGTGCCCAAGCTGGTAACCATCTTTGACAACACCACCGCGGAACTGCCGCCGTTGACCGTGGCCCTGATTGCGACCAGTGATTTTCTGAACGCCTACTGGCTGCACTGCATCCTGGGCATTGTCGGGGGCCTGGTGGCAGCGCGCTGGTCACTGCAAAATGAATCGCGGCGCAAGAAGTTTCACGGCACCCTGCTGCGCATGCCTTTTATCGGCGACTTGTTGCGCCAGTTGGAAACCGCGCGCTTTGCCGGCACGCTCAGCATCCTGACACGCAGCGGCGTACCCCTGCTCGATGCACTGGGCATCTCGCGCGAGGTGTTTTCCAACCTGGTCCTCAAGGATTGCGCCCAGGACATCGCCGACCAGGTCAGCGAGGGCGGCAGCCTGCATCGGGCCATGGACGAGAGCGAGCAGTTTCCCCCGCTGATGGTGCAGATGGTCGCCAGCGGCGAGGGCAGCGGCAAGCTCGAGGAAATGCTGGAGCGCGCCTCGGTCAACCAGGAACGCGAACTGGAAATGATGATGGCCTCGCTGATGTCCGCCTTCCAGCCGCTCATGGTGCTGGTCATGGCGGGCCTGGTGCTGACCATCGTGCTGGCCGTGCTGTTGCCAATGTTTGAACTTAATGATTTAGTACAGTAAATCCCTGTTTTTCACTCCGGAGAAACGCCATGAAACTGTTTCATGCCCGCAAAAAGAAAGGGTTCAGCCTGTTAGAGGTGCTGGTGGTGATGGTCATCCTGGGCATCCTGATGAGCTACGTGGGACCCAAGGTCTTCGGACGGGTCGCCCAGGCCCGGACGCAGAAGGTGCACGCCGATTTCCGCACCATCGAGACCGCCTTGAAGATCTACCGCCTGGATAACTACAGTTACCCGAACGCCCAGGAGGGATTGGGTGCCCTGGTGAACCGGCCCTCCAATGCCCGCAACTGGAAACAGGATGGTTACCTGGACCGGCTGCCCAAGGATCCCTGGGGTCGGGACTACCTCTACCGGAGACCGGGACAGCACGGCCCCTTTGACATCCTGTCACTGGGTGCAGATGGCAACCTGGGCGGCGAGGGTGAGGACGCGGACATCGGCAATTGGCAGTCGCCTTGAGGCGACGCCGTGACGGTCTCACGCCATGACCCATGCCCGGGTGCCCCGGCGCAGCGCTCGCGGATTCTCCCTGTTGGAGGTCCTCGTGGTCATGGCGATCGTCGGTATCATCGCCGGGGCCGCCGCCCTGGGTTTTGGTGCCCGTAAGGACCCGCTGCGGGAGGAAGCCAAGCGCCTGTACGACCAGACCCAGCTGGTGCGCGAAGACGCGGTGTTGCAGGACCGGCAGTTTGGTTTGGAAGTACTGGAGGATGCGGACGGGCGCTACCGCTACCGCTGGCTGGAATATCACAGCGGCAGCGACCGCTGGCTGCACAGCCGCAAGAACGGTTTGCAGGCGCGCCAGCTGCCATCCGGGGTGCGCCTGGCATTAAACGTCGAGGACGAGTCTGTTGCCTTGTCAGACCGTGAACGGCAAGAGCTCGAGGAGCAGGATGAGGAAAGGAAACGGGAAGATGAAAACACGGACGAGGGCTGGCCGCAGGTGTTTTTCCTGTCCAGCGGCGAAGTGACCCCGTTTCGCATGTACTTTCGGCGCGACTACGAGGACGGCGGCGAGAGAGAGATCCTGCTGGAAGGCGACATGATCGGACGCATCAAGTTGCACCGGGAAGAGGAATGAAAGCGCATACGCCGAGACGCCGGGGCTTTGCCCTGATCGAAGTATTGGTCGCGGTGGCGATCGTCGGTCTCGCCCTGCCCGCCATGCTGTTCAGCATCATGGGACGCATTGATGGCATCGCCTACATGCGGGAGCGGACCATCGCCAGCTGGGTGGCGTCGAACCGCCTGACCGAGTTGCACGTACTGAACCTGGAAACCGGCGAAATACCCGAAGGACGCGCCGAGGGCGTCGTGGAAATGGCGAAAACGCGCTGGGGTTGGGGAGTGGAAACTGAGCCCACCGATCTCGAACATTTCCACCGGGTCGAAGTCCAGGTCTGGAAAGATGATGACCCGCTGCGCGCCGTGGTGGCGAGCATGGTTACCTACCTGAACGATTTCGAGGCCATGGTCGAGGCCATGGACCAGGTCAGCTCGCCGTGAACGCCGCGGGAAACTTTTCCCGGCAGCGCCGCGGGCGGCGTTCCGGCTTCACGCTGCTCGAACTGCTGCTGTCCATTTCACTGACTGCGCTGGTGGGTGCCATGGCCTATGCCGGGCTGAGTGCGGCGATCAGTGCCGACGAACGCAACCAGGAGAATGCCGAGCGGCTGCGCGAGGTCAACCTGGCGATGATGATCCTGGCGCGCGACCTGCGCCAGTCTCAACGACGCAAAGTTCGCAATGAACAGGGGGTGCCCATTACCGGCTTCTTCGGCAATGGCACCGATGATCGGGCGATGGCCCTGACCCGCGGCGGCTGGCAAAACCCGGCCGGGCGCAATCGCAGCAACATGCAGCGTGTTCATTACCATTTTCGTGACAACAAGCTGATCCGGGAATCCTGGACGATACTGGACCGCACGGCAGACAGTGCTTCCTTCAGCAACACCCTGCTGAGCGATGTCAACAGCCTGCAAATCAAGTTCTTGCGACCCCTGGCCGAGCAGAACGAGACCCTGGGCAGCGAGTGGCTCGATCGCTGGATGCCGGACATGTCAGAGGTACACAGGACAGAAAATGTACACCCCGACGTTCAAACCACCTTCCTGCCGATCGCAGTAGACGTGGAGATGGAACTGGAAGACCTGGGCCGGGTGCGGCGCCTGTTTGCCGTGGCCGCCGAATGGCCGCGCTACAACAACTACCTGTCCCGGTGGTACCAAAAGATAGACCTGGATGGAGCGGAACCATGAGCGGACGGAGCGGAAGGTGGACAATCGCGGGCGGTACCCGGAAAAAAAACCGGGGTGCTGCACTGCTGCTCGCCTTGTTCGTGGTCGGCATGGTCTCTGCGCTGTCGGTGCGCATGACCGGGGACTACCTGACCAACATCCGCTACCAGCGCAATTACCTGTACGGAGAACAGGCCTATTTCTACCTGCTCTCGGCCGAGGCGCTGGCCATGCACACGCTGCTCGAGGACCTGCTGGAGGACCGCAGCAATACGCGCTGGCATGACAGCCACTGCGAGACATGGGCGAACGACCGCGTGCGACTTCCGATCCCGGGCGGTGCGATCTCGGTCCGCATTCGCGACCTCCAGTCGCGTTTCAACATTAACGGCATGCGCCTGCACGTGAGGGGCATCGATCATCTGAGTGCCACGGTGCCGTACTCGATTCATCATCGACGTTTTGTGCGCCTGTTGCAGGTCGTCTCCCCGGGGCTCAGCGAAGAGGATGCCATTGGCATCACCCAGAGGATGGTGGATTGGCTGGACGAGGACTCGGAAACCCAGGGCACCAACGGCCTGGAAGACGATGGCTATGCGAGCCTTGGATTGCCCTATCGCACATCGAACGGACCGTTCAACAGCGTTACCGAGCTGCGCTTTATTCCGGGCATCGACCGGGATCTCTACCGGCGCCTGCTCCCGCACATCCGGGCCTGGCCACACGGGGGGAGCAACATCAACATCAATACCGCCACGCCCGCCGTGTTGCGTGCACTGCCCGACACGGGAGGACTGCGCCCCATCGGTGCCGATGACGTGGAGGAGGCACTCTATGAGCGCGACGCCGAGGAACAAAACCCGGTGTCCGACCCGGAGAATTTCGCCTACCGTTACTCCTGCGGTTATAACAACGTCGGCGAATTCGCCGGCCTGGTGCCCTGGGTCGGCAAGGTCAGGCAGACGGGCATGACAACCCACTCAACTGATTTCATAGTGCAATCGGAGGTGCAACTGGCCGACGTCACCACGCGTATGAAATCCGTCGTGCGGCGTCACCGCAGCGGACATTTGTACGTGATCATGCGCAGTTTTCACGATCTCTGATCCGGGACGCGAGCATGTCATCCTCCGTGCTGTTCCTGCATCCCGCAGAAGACGGCGTCTACCGCTGGCAACGCGGGAGACGGGACGCCGACCCGGAGGAAGGTACCTTGCAGGAGGCGACGGAAATTCCCGCACTTCTTGCCAACGGCGAAACACCGGAGATCGTGCTGATGGCACCCGCCCGGGAAACATCCCTGTACCGCGTCCCTTTCAATCCCGACGAACGCAAGCACCTGTTGCAGACCGTGCCCTATCTCCTGGAGGAACAGCTGGCCTCGAATATCGACAAGTTGCATTTTGCACTGGGTGCCATCGACCAGGAGCACGTCGTTGTCGCCATCCTCAGGCGCAACTGGCTGGCACAACACCTGGAAGAATTGCAGGAGGCCGGTGTGCAACCCGGTTTCTGCATCCCCGAGCAGCAACTGCTGCCGACAGCTCCCGGGGGCTGGAGTTGTCATCTGTGCAACGACTGGCTGACCGTGCACACGGCCCAGGGACGCGGGCTCAGTTGCAACCGGGAGATCATCACGCCCGCCCTCACGCTGCTGGCCGAGGATGAATTTCCCGCATCCATCGCCTGGTACGGTACCCGGGCAGAGCTCACAGGCTTCAAGGAGGCACTCGCTGAAAGCCTGCGGGACATCCCCGTTGCCGAACAGGCGGAACAGCCCCCGCTGCCCTCCTCCGCCGAACTCAAGACCCTGCTCAACCTGCTGCAGGGCGAGTTCAGGAAAAAACTTTCCTGGACCGCTCTGCTGCAAGAATGGGGTGCCGCCGCCGGCCTGCTCCTGGGCATCGCCCTGGCGTACACCGCCGCCCTGGGTGCCGAGTACCGGGAACTGCGCCAGGAAGACCGCCGGCTGCAACAGGCGACAGCGGCGATTTCCTACAGTGCCTACCCGGAGGCACCGCCGCGGGAAATCGCCACGCTCAGTGACCGCCTGGCACAGGAGCAAGCGCAGTTACAAGACCTGGAGCGGCTGCAGAAAAGCAACTTCGTGCGTATGATGCGCATGGCCGGCGATGCCTTGCATGCCGTCCCCGGAACGCGACTGCAGAGCCTCAGGTACAATGACCGGGAACGGAAGCTGCTGATGGAATTTGAGACCAGGCAATTCAGCAACATCCAAAAAGTGCGCGACCGTTTGCAAACGCTGGGCGTGGAATCACGCCTGCTGAACAGCAATGAACGTAAAGGACAGTTTCGCGTGCGCCTGGAATTCAGCTGGTCCGGCAATCGCAAGGCGGAGAGCAAAAGCTCATGAAAGACTGGTGGGAACAGCTTGCAGTGCGGGAGCAGGTTTTGCTGGCGGTTTCCGCCGCCCTGCTGTGCGCCTTCCTGCTGGTCACCCGCGTCTGGGAACCCTTGAACGAAACCCGGCGGCAACTGACCGAAAGCAACCGCCAGGTGGTCACTGAAGTCGCCCGGGCGCGGCAATTGCTGGCCAACGTGACCCTGCTGCGCCAGGACCGCGGCACAACGACGGCGGCAGACGGTACGAGCAGCCCGGAAAAGGAAATTGAAAGCGCGGTGGCCCGGCACAATCTGCGGATCAACCGCCTGCAGCCAAACCAGGACGGCGCGGTGCAATTGTGGTTGAAAAATGCGCCGTTCGCCCCGGTCAGCATGCTGTTGCAGGACCTGGAGGAACAACGCGGTTTCAACTTGCGCGAGCTGGCACTGACCGCGGCCAGGGAAACCGGCAAAGTGGACCTGCGGGTGAAATTGCAGAAATGAATGAAAACGCCGCCGGCGAAACCAGGCGCCGCAGCCTGCTGCCGCACCGGAACGTGCTGATTGCGGCGGGTGCTGCGCTGTTCTTAGTCTTCCTGGTCGCCGGTGCCCCGGCGCGCCCGCTGGCAGCCCTGCTCATGCAAAAACAACCCGGTCTGCAGTTGCTGGACGTCAGCGGCAGTGCCTGGCAGGGCACCGCCGCCGGCACGGCAATACGCATCGGCCAGCACTGGCTGTTCCTGGGCCAGGGAGAATGGCGCTTCAATCCCCTCTGGTTGCTGATCGGCAAAACCGCCCTGCACTGGCAGAGCCGGCGCCCGGAACTGGAGTTGGAGGGGCAGGTCGAACTGCGTTCCGGCGGCGAATTGCGTCTGCAGGATACGCGGATTTTCACCCAGGCCATACTGGTGCATCCCTGGCTGCCGCAAAACCTGGCACCGATGGGTGCCCTGGGGATTCGCCTGCAGGAGTTCACCTGGGATAACGGGGTGCAGGCCCTGGAACTCAATGCGGGGTGGGAAGATGCGCGGATCTTCTTTAATAACCAGGAATGGGCACTGGGCGGCCTGGAAATCAATGCACAGCATGAGGGGGAGGGCCGGGTCGGAGTCCAGGTGCGGGACATGGAACAGGGACCCCTGAAACTGGATCTGTTCCTGCAATACAAGGAGGGAAACCTGGACCTGCGGGGAGAGCTCAGCACCCGGGAGAACGCCGGCCAACGCTGGCAGCAACTGCTGCGGGACCTGCTGGGCAAGGCGCGCGAAGACGGCGTGTTTGAATTGAATATCCAGCACAAGTTTGGCCCCGCCGCCCAGGCACCCGCCGCCGGCACCTGAGATGAACACACCGCACGCCCCCGCCACGAACCCGCTCGCCTCACCGCCGGCCCCCGGGATCGCCACACCGCACGCCCCCGCCACGAACCCGCACGCCCCCGTAATGAAAAACCCTGCCATAACAAATATTTACAGAATATTATTCAGATCTTTTCTGATAGCCGTGCTGGCCCTGTCTGGCAGCGCCTGCCACGAGGATGACGATGAGGAGAACGGTGAAGAGGGACAACAGGGCACCCTCTATTACCAGGGGCGTTTTATCGATGAGAGCGTGCAGAACCTGTACTACGAGCTGCTGGATGCCAACAACTTGCTACAGCGCCGGGGTGCCACCGATGCCGACGGTTCTTTTGATTACCTGCGAAACCGGGCGTTCACGCTGCGTTTTTTCCTGGGTGATAACACCCAGGAGGCCACCGCCCGCCTGCAACTGGGGGAAATCCGCTTCAGCGCCTCTGAGGCCAGTACTTCGGGCATCGTGGTCAGCCCGGCTTCCCTGCATCCGGACAATGCGAACCTGGCCACGGAAATTTCGCGTTTCCTGCAGGGTGCCGATCGTTCCAGTGCTTTTGGCATCCGCCTGGACAACCTCCTGCACAACACGCTGGCCGAAGACCTGGAGGAGCAAACCCTGGTATTCCAGGCCACCACGAATATCATCGATGATTTTGCCGACGTGTTCCAGGAACTGGGATACGATGACGATGTTCCCAGTGCCCCGCAGGCGCGAGCGCGCCTGGATGCAAACCTGCTCTGCCAGGCGGTCGGAGCCTGGCGCATCATCGAAAACGAGAACAACCGGGAAGGCCTGCGCGGGTTTTTCGTGCTGGCTGCCGACCGCACCGCCACGGGCACGGTGTACGATGAACAGAACGACGCGTACGTACTGCGGGGCAGTCTGCACCACAGCCCCAACATGCTGCTCCGCCTGCAATCGGAGCTGGACGACTCGCCCCTGGCCGATGCCTGGAGCGGCAGCTTCAACCACCGGCTGGATGAGATCAGTACCAGCAACCGGAATTTTTCCCCGGATTTTTACGCTGCTCTCATCGATCGGCAGCTGGAGCCGCCCGAATGGCACCTGGCCGTCGCCCTGCCCGGCACCAGCACCCTGCTGGTGTTGCGTGTTGCGGAAAGCACCCTGGAAGGCTTCGTCTACGAACCCCAATCGGAATCACGCTTCGACTTCAGCGGCGAGTACGAGGCGGACGACAACAGTTTCAGCGTCACCGATGACAACGGCATCAGCATCACGGAAGGAGAGTGGAACGAAATGGACGCCGGCGTCGGCACGGCGGATTTCTCTTTCCAACGCGGCGATTACATCCAGGCCTTCGAAGAAGTCCCCGCCTGCCGACCTTAAAATTTATCGCCGGCTATTGAAACTCTATCCAGTCGTCTTGGTATTCCACAAAGTTCAGGATGTGCTCAAATTTGATGATCGGCACACTGCGGGTAATGCGGAACTTGCGCGCGGCAGGCGGTATTGACCGCAAAATTGTGAACTGCGCACCGTGCGGCTGCCAAGTGAACACATGCCGCTTGGTATCTTTCTCAAACGCGACCAGGTTTTTTCTCGAGTTGAGTTCCCATGAGTAGTTGTCCGGGATGTACCGCTTCACTTCATCCTCAAAAAGGGCGAACTCCTTTGCCGCCATATTTCTGACCAGTACTACCGTCCGCAATTCGTTGTGCTGACTGAGTGCCTCGTTGATGCGGCTGTTCCAAATCGATAACACCGCCTTGCCGGTGGCCTGCAAATCCTTGCGCGGGTCTGATATGCCAAGTGAATAATCTGGAGAATTGCGCCCCGATATGAGACGCAATGGCGTGCTCAGGGTGAACGGGTTTTTGTTTTGAACGGTCTTTACCGACCACGCACATCCTTTCAGCACTACATCTGCAACCCCGACAGGCTTGCTTCTATGTTCGCCCCCGACCGCCCTGGCAAACATTTCGCCAAAGTCATCTCCGGTAATATCCGCGCGTCCAATGGCCATACGATGGACAATCTGTTTGCCCACCATGAGTGAGGTCTCAAGTGGTATTTCCCCGAGTGGGTAGGGACCGCTGCGCCGTTGCGCACTACCCTTTAGGCGCAATTTGCTCATAAATGGCCAAGACGCCAGCGATTGCCGCGCGTGCTAATGGAACAGGGATAGCATTCCCCGCTTGCTTGCGTGCTTGCGAGTCATTGCTGATGATACGGTAGGTGTCAGGGAATCCCTGCAAGCGAAACATTTCACGCGGTGTAAGTCGGCGTTCGCCATCAACAAGCAAATAGTTGTATGACGCCCCGGCACGCAGGGCACAGGAAAACGGATGGCTGCTAACATTTCCGCCTTTGTTCTCGTGCCATATCCCCGGTTTATGCGACGATTTATGCACCGATTGACGCGCTTGGCGTATGCGCTCAGACACAAAAAACCGCTGGTCCGGCTTCTTTTCCAGCACATCTGCAAGCGGTTTCATTGGCACATCGCTCGCAGGCCAGGGAAAGAAATCAAATCGCTTTCGAGTCGCCACAATCAGCACTCTTTCGCGTTTGTGCGGCAGACCAAAGTCCAGTGCGTTGAGTATGCGCCAATCTGTAAAATACCCTAACGCTTTAAGGTCGCACAGGATTTGCTGAAACACGCTGCCACCCCTGATGGTTGTCAGTTGCCGGACATTTTCAAGCACAACGGCCGCCGGTTGTTTGGCCTTGACGATGCGGAGTATTTCCCAAAACATCGTGCCACGCGGGTCTGCCGTGCCCTTGCGGTCGCCAATAATGGAAAATGGTTGACAGGGAAACCCAGCGCAAATCAAGTCAATATCCGGGATCTTGTGTGGCTTCGCACGGGTAATATCACCAGCAGGGCACAGTCCGAAATTCGCCTCATACGCCGCACGCACATCGGTATCAATATCACAGGCATATTCACATCGCAAGCCAAGCGATTTGGCAGCCAGATGGAAGCCGCCAACACCACAAAACAAGTCACCAAAGGTGGCTATCGGTCCTGGTCTGCAAGCCCCCACCTCC
Source organism: Gammaproteobacteria bacterium (assembly GCA_965215045.1). Taxonomy (GTDB): domain Bacteria; phylum Pseudomonadota; class Gammaproteobacteria; order JABABF01; family JABABF01. Next base: position 216,654 of record OZ244031.1, read on the forward strand.
CCGACTATTTCATTAAAGCGGGGGGAAGCCGCACCACCCATTACGCGATTAACTCAGCGTGGCTTATGTGCCGCCCTGCAAGCCTATTGCAAAGGGTATCCATCTGGTCGCAGGCCTGAGCCTGCATACGATGGAAGCCCACCCGATCCTTGTGGTTAATGATGTTCTTTCCCCCGCTCCAAAGGCATAGCCGGACACCTTGCCACCAACGCGACGCAAAATGCTCCCACGCTGGTTTCCAAGCCGAAAATCGGTCAGAAAACTCAAAAGGGCTGACACTCACCACACATAGGCCCCTGTTCAGTGTTTTGGATAATAGGGCAACGCTTCGTGCATTGTCAAGTACTTTTATGCATGTGATTCCCTGAAATTAATCGCCGTCCCTGCGCGACAGCACCGCATTCTCAGCGGGACGCTGCAGACGGGACGCCTCCTGCAAGCGCGCATTGCGGGCACAATGCACGGCCAGCATGCCGAGCATCGCCAGGAACACCATGATCATGAAACTGGGCTGCACGCCCAGTTGCCACAACCAACCACTGCTCCAGGTGCCGATAGCACCGCCCAGTCCGAAACTCAGGGAGTGGTACAGTGCCTGTCCCCGCCCCAGCAGCTTGCCCGGGTAGATGCGGCGCAACCATTCGATGGCGGAGGCGTGAAAGCCGCAGTAATAGGCACCGTGCAGCAACTGGGCGAGCACCAGTAGCGGCAAGCGGCCATCAGAAAAACCGATGATCAGCCAGCGCAGGCCCATCATCGCACCGCTCAGGAGCAGTAGTTGCTCCAGACGAAAACGCTGCAGCAGGCGCGGCCAAACCAGGAACAACAGCACCTCGGCGATCACGCCCAGTGACCACAAGGCACTGATCGCCGGCCGGCTGTAGCCGATGTCTTCCAGGTAAATGCTGTAGAAGGCGTTGTACGTTCCGTGCGAAATATAGAGCAGGCAGCAGCCGGCGAAGAAGTACGCCAGCCGGGAGAAGTGCGGGGATGCGTCTGCAGATGGGGCGGCAGCAGCGGAGATCATGACACCCCGGGCCGGCTCCGGCAGTTCCGGTGCGCTGTCTTCCTGTGCCGGCGGGCGGGGCGTCGCCAGGGCACTCAAAAACAGCACCGCCAACATCAGCAACAGCAGAACGGGAAGATGCAGGATGGGCAGGTACTGGAAGTACACGCCGCAGATCGAAACGGTGACAATAAAACCGAAGGACCCCCACAGGCGCACCAGGCTGTAGCGATGTTCCCGCTCCCGGTGCCACTCCAGGGTCAGGGCTTCGATCTGCGGGATGGCACCGCACCAGAAAAAACTGGTCAACGTGGTGATCAATGCCAGCCACAAGGTCCCTTCAAAAAGAAACAGCAGGGAAAAACACAGGCAGGAGCACAGCAGGCTGATTTGCACCAGTGGGAGCCGGCGCGCGGGTTCAGTGCACAACCAGTTAAACACGTAGGGAGCGACGGCGCGCGGCACCAGGATGGTGGCGAATAGCGCGCCGATGGCCGCCGGCCCGTAGCCCAGCGTCTGCAGGTACAGGCCCCAGAACGGGTACCAGACCCCGAGCACTGCGTAATAGAAAAAATAAAGCGTGGAAAGACGCCAGTACGGCAGTGCGTAGGGCATCAATTCTCCGGGGTGTCGCCGGATGCGGCGGCCGCTGGCAGGGGTGCCAGGGGTGGCTGCACGTCCGCGTTCTGTGCGCGGTGACGCAGAAAATGGTCTGCCAGCACCAGGGCACTCATCGCCTCTGCGATCGGCACGGCGCGCAGGCCGACGCAGGGATCATGCCGTCCCTTGACCGAGACCTCCGTCGGCGCCCCGCTGCTGTCGACCGTTTGCGCCGGCAGGCGAATGCTGGAAGTCGGTTTCAATGCAATGCGCAACAGGATGTCCTGGCCGGTGCTGATGCCGCCGACGATGCCGCCGGCATGGTTGCTGGCAAAGCCCGCGGGACTCATCGCGTCCCGGTGTTCACTGCCGCGCTGGCGCACCACCGCAAAGCCATCGCCGACGGCCACCGCCTTGACCGCGTTGATACTCATGAGTGCCGCGGCGAGCTCCGCATCCAGGCGTCCGTACACCGGCTCACCCAGGCCCGGTGGCACGCCCGCGGCGCAGACAAAAATTTCGGCACCGATGGAGTCGCCATCCTTGTGCAGTTTTTGCATGTACTGCTCGAGTTCCGGCACGCGCGCGGCATCGTGACAGAAAAAAGGGTTGTTCTCCCGCTCCTCCCACTGCTGCACCGAAGGGCCCGGTGCGGCATCGTCGAGCAGACGGATCTCGCCCAGTGCGGCGAGGCAAGCGCGAATCACTACGCCGCATTTCTCGCCCAAGAACTTGGCGGCGATCGCCCCGGCCGCCACCCGCACCGCGGTCTCGCGCGCCGAGGCGCGTCCGCTGCCGCGATGGTCGCGGCGGCCGTATTTCTGCAGGTACGCGTAATCGGCATGGTTCGGCCGCAACTTGTCGCGCAGTTCTTCATAGTCCCGCGGGCGTGCATCGCGGTTGCGCAGCAGGAAACCGATCGGCGCCCCGGTGGTCGCGCCTTCGAAGACGCCGGAGAGAATTTCCACCTCATCGGGTTCTTGACGTTGGCTGGTATAACGCGAACGCCCTGGACGCCGGCGCTCCAGTGCCTGCTGCAGATCCTGCTCCGAAAGTTCCAGGCCCGGCGGACAGCCGTCGACGATACCGCCCAGGGCCGGGCCGTGACTCTCGCCAAAACTGCTGACGGCGAACAAAAGACCAAAGGTATTGCCGGACATGATGAAAACTCGGAACCGGGCGCAATTATACTTGCCGTCCCGGGATGGGAGGGATGCAGTGCTACAATAAAAAGATGCCCGGGGGAGAAAATGCATCCATGGAAGAAGCGTACAAGGAAATTCTCAAAAGCATCGGCGAAGATTTGCAGCGTCCCGGCCTGCGGGAGACACCCGAACGGGCGGCAAAAGCCTTGGAATTCCTGACCCGGGGCTATACCCAGAATGTGCGCGAAATTGTCAACGATGCGCTGTTTCCCACGCAATCACAGGAGATGGTGATCGTGCAAAACATCGAGTTGTATTCCCTGTGCGAACATCACCTTCTGCCTTTCATCGGCAAGTGTCACGTCGCCTACATCCCGGAGCAGAAGATTCTCGGGCTGTCCAAGGTGGCGCGCATCGTCGACATGTACGCGCGACGCCTGCAGGTGCAGGAAGAACTCACGCGGCAGATCGCCGAAACCCTGCACGAGGTGACCGGGGCTTCCGGCGTCGGCGTCATCATCGAGGCCATGCACCTGTGCATGATGATGCGCGGCGTGGAAAAACAGAACTCGATGATGAAAACTTCGGCCATGCTGGGCACCTTCCGCGACAACATGAGCACGCGCATGGAGTTCCTCTCGCTGCTGTCCATGCACCAGGAATAAAAAGGCGCGCGGGGGCGCGCCAGCTGGGCGAGCGGCGGATGCGAGCGGGCACAGCGGGGGGCAATAGGGGCGCGTCAGCTGGGCGAGCGGCGAACGCGAGCGGGCACAGTGAGGCGCGCAACTCAGGCGAGCAACTGCTGCAGGCGCAGAAAATTCTCGATCTTCGCGGCGATGGAAGCCGCCTCCTCCCCGGTGTGAAAATGATGACTGCCCGGCAGGATCTCCCACTGGGCTTTGCCATAGTCTTCGAACTGCCGACACACTTGTGGCATCTGTCCCAATCCCCCTTTGGCCAGCAATCCCAGGACCGGTGCCTGCAGTGCGTCGAGCAGTGCCTGGTTTTGCGCCTCGCTGAATTTCATGGCCGAGGCGCTCATGACCCGCGGGTCGTGCCGCCACTGCCAGCGGCCGTCTGCATTCTGCCGCAATCCGCGCCGAGCCAGCAAGCGTGCTGTCTCCAGGCTGCAGCCGCTTTTCCTGACCCGATGCGCCAGGGCGGCGTCAAAGTTCGCACTGCTGCGCGCAAGGGGTGGCGGTGTCAGACACTCGCGCAGGTACGCCCCCAGTTGCCGGATTACGTTTTCGGGTTCTTCTGTGGCCGGCAGAAAATTATCCAGCAATAACAGCGCGTCGACCCGCCCGGGGCTGGTCGCAGCGAGCAGCGAGGCGACGGCCGCACCGCGCGAATGTCCCAGCAGGCTGAAACGTTCCCAGCCCAGTTCATCGGCCAGGGCCAGCAGGTCCGGCAGATCGTCCCAGATGTTGTAGCCGGCCTGCGGCGGCCGGTCCTCGCTCAGCGCATGCCCCGCCAGGTCCGGGGCCACCACCCGGCAGCTGCGAAGCAACGGGGCGAGACGGGCAAAACTCCCCGCATTGTCCAGCCAGCCGTGTATCGCCAGCACCTGGTGGGCACCCTCTTCACCCCAAGTGCAGGCTGCCAGGCGGATACCGCGCGACTCGAACTCCAGTTCCCCGGGCACGGTGCTATCGCCTTCAACGGCGACTCGGGAACTCCACGTCTGAGCGTTCGGCCGAGCGCATCAGGTCGCCGATGACTGCATCGATGGTCTCTCCCCCGTAGAGGATGCGGTACAGGCCCTGCGCCAGGGGCATGTAGATATTTTCCTCCCCGGCCTTGCGCTGCACGAGCTGCAGGGTGTTGACGCCCTCCGCCGCCTGGTCCACCGCCTCCAATGCCTCTTCCAGGGTGTGCCCCTGCCCCAGCAGGTAACCGATGCGATAATTGCGGCTGTGCGGCGACAGGCAGGTCGCTACCAGGTCGCCCGTGCCGGCCAGCCCCAGGAAGGTGATCGGGTCGGCACCCTGGCTGACGGCAAAACGGCTCATCTCCGCCAGGGAGCGCGTGAGCAGCATGCTGATCGTGTTGTATCCCAGGTCCAGGGAGGCGGCGATACCGCCGATGATCGCGTAGATGTTTTTCAGTGCGCCGGCGAGTTCCACGCCGTAGATGTCGGTGCTGTCATAGACCCGGAAATGGGAGCAGTGCAAAAGCGATTGCACGAAGTTGCACAGTTCTGGCTCGCGGCTGGCAATCACCGTCGCCGCCAGTTGACCGGCACTCAGTTCGGAGGCCAGGTTGGGGCCGCTCAGCACGCCGATACGCGCCCCCGGCAACTCCTGCTCCAGCACCTGGCTCATGAGCAGGGCACTTTCGGGCTCCAGTCCCTTGGTGGTGCTGATCACCGGGCAATTCTGCGGCAGGCACCGGGCGACCCGGCGCGCCACCTCGCGGCAGGAGACACCCGGCACGGCGAAAAACAATGCCTCGGTATCACTGAGTGCCGCATCCAGGTCCGTGTACGCGCTGAGCCCCGGGTCCAGTGCGCAATCTTCCAGGTACTTGGGGTTGCGATGTTCGCGGTTAATGCTCCGGGCAACGGCGTCATCGCGCATCCACAAGCGCACGGCATGACCGTTCTGTGCCGCAATGTGCCCCAGCACGGTGCCAAAGCTGCCACCGCCCAGCACAGTGACCGTGCACTGCCTTGCAGTTTCGCCCATCGCCCCAGGCGCCGTACCGCTGTGAGGGCTTCAGCCGACGGAGGCCCCGCTCATGGCGGCCTCCAACGCCTCGATGATCTCCGTCGGGCTCTGCACCGTGTGCACCCCCGCATCCTGCAGGGCGGCGATTTTCTCCGCCGCCGTGCCCTTGCCGCCGGAGATGATCGCCCCGGCATGACCCATTCTCTTGCCGGGCGGAGCGGTCACCCCGGCGATGTACGCCACCACCGGTTTGCTGACTTGTTCACGGATGAAGTGAGCGGCCTCCTCTTCGGCTGTACCGCCGATCTCGCCGATTAAGACGATTGCATCTGTCTCAGAATCCTCTTCAAACATTTTCAGTATGTCATTGAAATGGCTGCCTGGAATAGGATCACCGCCAATTCCCACGCAAGTGGATTGTCCCAGGCCCGCATCGGTGGTCTGCTTGACCGCCTCGTAGGTCAGGGTGCCCGAACGGGAGATGATACCGATGCGGCCGGGCAGATGAATGTCCCCGGCCATGATGCCGATCTTGCACTCCCCGGGCGTGATCACGCCCGGACAGTTTGGGCCGATCAGGCGTACGCCCCGCCGGTCGCAATGAAGTTTTACATCGATCATGTCCAGGGTCGGTATACCCTCGGTAATGCAGACAATCAAGCGGATGCCCGCATCGACTGCCTCCAGGATCGAGTCCTTGCAAAATGGTGCCGGCACGAAGATCACCGAGGCGTCGGCAGCGGTCTCGGCCACCGCGGCGTGCACCGTGTCAAACACCGGCAGCCCCAGGTGCTTTTGTCCGCCCTTGCCCGGGGTCACGCCGCCGACAAGTCCGCTGCCGTACTCGAGGATCTGCTGGCAATGCATTGTTCCCTGGGAACCGGTAAAGCCCTGGCAGATCAGCCGGGTGTTCCGGTCGGCCAGGATACTCATCGGGAAGCCCCCTGTCCCGCCGCTTGCACGGCCTGTTCCGCCGCCTCCCGGAGGCCGCTGGCGGGAGTGATTTCCAGGCCGCTTTCGGACAACAGGGCGAGACCCCGTTCGGCGTTGTTGCCCTCCAGGCGCACCACCACCGGCAATTCCACGCCCACTTCACGCACCGCACTGATAATGCCCTCGGCGATCAGGTCGCAGCGCACGATACCACCAAAGATATTAATCAACACCGCTTTCACCTTGTGGTCCGAGAGAATAATTTTGAAGGCCTCCGCCACCCGCTCACTGGTCGCCCCGCCGCCGACATCGAGGAAATTGGCCGGCGCACCGCCGTAGAGCTTGATGATGTCCATGGTGCCCATCGCCAGGCCCGCACCGTTGACCATGCAGCCGATGTCACCGTCCAGGGCCACGTAGCTTAAGGACCATTCCGCGGCATGCGCCTCCCACGGGTCCTCCTGGCTGCGGTCCCGCATTTCGCCGATCTTTTTCTGCCGGTAGAGCGCATTGACGTCAACGTTGATCTTGGCGTCCAGGCAGTGCAGCTCACCCTCTGCGGTGACCACCAGTGGATTGATTTCCAGCAGTGCCAGGTCGCAGTCCATGAACAGCCTGGCCAACTTGAGGAAAATATCGCTGAACTGCCGCACCTGGCGATGCTCCAGTCCCAGGGCATAACCCAGCCAGCGCCCCTGCCAGGGCTGTGCGCCCAGGAGCGGGTCGATGGCCTGGCGCAGAATTTTCTCCGGTGTCTCCGAGGCGACTTTTTCAATCTCCACTCCGCCCTCGGTGGAAGCCATGAATACCACCCGACCGCTGCTGCGGTCGACCACGGCACCCAGGTACAACTCGCGCGCGATGTCCGTGCATTCCTCGACCAGGATACGGTGCACCGGCTGCCCCTCGGCACCGGTCTGAAAAGTCACCAGCTTCTGTCCCAGCCACTTTTCGGCAAAGGCCCGCGCCTGGTCGGTGCTATCGATCAACTGCACGCCGCCCGCCTTGCCCCGGCCGCCGGCGTGCACCTGTGCTTTCACCACCCAGCGTTCCCCGCCGATGCCCTGTGCCGCCGCCTGTGCCTGCCCGGCAGCCGTGATCACCTCGCCCCTGGACACCGGCAGCCCGTACTCGGCGAACAATTGCTTGGCCTGGTATTCGTGCAGGTTCATACAGTATCTGGCAAGAGGGAAAAGACGCTGAACCGGCGCCGGCTAAAGCGGATTATTTTCCCATAAGCTGCGCGGGCTAAGCAAACCCCTGCATAAGTTCTTAAGCCGCGAGACCCGGGATCCCCCTGCCCCGCACCCGCTCACTCCGGCCCAGGGAGGCCCGGATATTTTCGGACCCGGGCAGCCCCGCGGCGGTTCTGCACCCAGTTTACAGGGGGAACAAGGACCGCCGCCGGCGGCAGAACCAGAGGACCGCACCCAGCAGCAGCAATAACGGCCAGTCCGCGGAGCCGCCGCCACCGCCGCCACCTCCCCCACTCGTGACGGGCGCAGGAGCGGGTGCCGGCGCAGGAGTGGGAGCGGGTGCAGGGGGCGGTGAAGATACGGGCGGGAGCGCGGGATTGGCAGGTGCACCCACGGCCAGGAAACCCGGGTCGGCGATGACCCCGCTCAGCAACTTGGCGTCATTGGGCCCGTTATCGGTGATTGTCAACTGCACGCAGCGATCGTTTGCCAGCGGAATGTCCAGCCAGGGGCCCAGTCTCTGTGCACCGGGGCTGTCGGCGATATCGTAGGCGGCAGCACCCGGGGCGGGGCATTCCCCGCTGTCGGAGTCGGGGGCGGCAAAAGCCAGCCCGTCCATGATGCCCTCCCGGTGCGGTTCCGTGCATGCGTCTGAGGCCGGCAACGGCGGGGTGCTGTCGTACTGCGCCACCAGTTGGCACCAGTGCCCGGTGCCTGCCCTGCGCTTGTAGTAACGCGCGGCTGCTGGAATCCGGCTGCGCAACTCGAAGACCAGCCGCGTCGGTTCGCCCGCCTGCAGACAGTCGGGGTCTTCTGTGCAAAAAGTTTCAAAATCCAACACCACTTCGTCGATGGGCTGCAGCTCGTCGGGAATCTGTAACTGCAGCTGGGAGGGCGGCAGCCCCAACTCCTCCAGGGCGGCGATCACCCCCAGACGCAGACCCAGTGTGGCACGCAGGTAATACTCGCGTTCGGGGGCACCCGCAGGACTGTAGGGCAGCCCCTTCTCCCCGGTGGCACTCGCCGGGGCCGCCCCGCCGGTCTCCTCCAGGTCCGGCCTCAGGTTGCCATCCCGGTCCTCTGTTCCGACCAGGAAAGACACCTGGCCCAGGAAGGCCGCCTGCGATGTGCTGCAGACACCACAGGGATTGGTCAATTCTTCGCTGTAGAAATCCAGGCGCACCAGGCTGTCGGAAAAACCGTCGAGCGAGCGCGCCGGCAACACGATCTGTCCGGCGGATGCGGTTACGGTCCGGGTCTGCCGCCGGGTGGCACCGGCAGTATTGACCCCCTCGATATCGATGAGCCTGATATCGTCAATCGCCTCCGGCGGTTCTGTCTGCAAGCGCCACGGCTCGCCGTTGTCCGCACTGCCCACCCGCTGGTCCCGGCTGTCGACCAGGTACGCAACCAGCATTTGCCGCACCCCGGCCGCAGGGCTTGAAGAGGCCGGGAATAACAGCACGGCCTCCAGGGCGGGCAGGGTGTTCCCCGTGGCAAAGCTGTGCATCGATACGCGGTCGGTGCCGGCACTCACGCGCAGCTCGAGCTGCAATTGCTTGTCGCGATCTTCTTCCGTAACTTGCCAGGACAGCGGAGCCAAATCATGAAGCGGCGCATCGGTGCTGAGACTGAAACTCGCAAAGCCGTCGGGACAGGTTTGCACTGGCAGGCCGGTGCGCAGGGAAAAGTCCGGACTCGCGGGCCTGCGGCAGATACTTCCCGCTACCGTTCTGCTGCCGCCCAGCGGCAGGGGGCCCTGCAGCAGGACAGAGACGGAATAGGTGACGGTGCGGGCTTCAGCCACCTCTCCCGCCGGGACAATCACCGCCCCCGAAGCCCGGGAGGACAACAGGGGCTTGAGTTGCAGGCGCACTACCCGCCCGGTGTCCGGACTGCTGAGCCAGTGTGTGCCGGCACCCAACCGGGTGTGCTCATCGACCCGGTTCGCCCCGCCCGGGGTATCGTCCACCAGGCCGCTCGCCCCGCCCCGGTACACGCCGACACCCCCGGCATTCATGACGATGTGCAGCAGCATGTCTTCCAGGGCATCTCGATATTCTGCGCAGGAGGACAGCCGGCTCAGCCATGCGCCGGCATCACAGCTGATCGTCGTGAGCACCGCATTTCCCAGCGAGTCCTCGTGCCGGGCGGCGTAATACAACTCGACGATGTCCGGAATGTCATCGCCGTCACCGCTGTGATAGGCATCCGTATCGTCTGCGGTCTGCAGGTACGCCTCCAGCACGTTGTTGAGGCCGTCGCCGTCATGGTCTGCTGAGGGTTCCGTCACTGCCGTGCACCGGGTGCCGCATACGGCCTCCAGGTCGTCCGGCAGGGCATCGATGCCCCCATTATCGGCACCCGGGTCATATTCCGGGGTTTGCAATTCCAAGACGGGGGTGCGGGTGATGTTGCCGCCATCATCGGTGATTTGCAAGACGAAGCAGTAGCGGGTGTTCGCACGCACGGGTTCCAGGGTGGCCATGAAGCCGCTGCCGGCACCGGGCATCACGGTCGCCGTCAGCCTGTAGGAGCCGGGGCTGAATGCCGGACATCCTGGGCCCAGGGCTTCCCTGTACAACAGGGTGTAAGCACGGGCCGATGTCAGCGGTGCCGGCACATCCCCCGGGAACACCCGGTCCCGGGCCCGGGGCCAGGACAACTGCAGCGTGTATGCACCCGGGGCCGTACCGCGCAAGCCCGGGGCGGGAAGCGTCGGCGGCACCCGGTTACGCAACACTTCCAGTGCGAATTGCACCGCCCCGGGTACCAGTTCCAAGCGCGGCGACGGTGTTCCCCGGGTGCGCACCGTGATCATCACTTCCGTGCGGGCCGGGGCCGCCAGGTTCGGGGGCACCGCAACCGTGACCGTCATGGTGGGGGCCGCCGCATGCAGAGTCACCCGCCTCGTCGAAAACCGCAACTCTCCCGCAGGGTTATCGGCGATCGCAAGGCGCAGGATATCTTCGCCCAACAGGCCCAGGGCACGGATCTCCAGCTCGGCCGTCTCTCCCTCCCGCAAGCCTGTCCGGTCCAGTTCCGCCTGCAAGCTGATCGGCCGCGGCCCCAGTTGAAACTGCAGCGGTGCCGGGGGAGCATCCGCCAGCAGCCCGGTCTGGTCACCCGGCGCAGACGGCCCGCTGAACTCTGCACGCAACAGCCTGAGCTGCCAGGAACCCGGCTCCTGCAGCGTGAGCTCAAATCGCCCCGTGTCCTCATCGACAGGGATATCGAAGTCCTGCGTCACTGCACTGCATCCTGTTCCGGGCACACAATTCACCTGCGCCTGCAGTTCCACACCCACCGGTGCCGGCGCATTCAGCAGTGCCTCGATCTGCACCGGGTAACCCACGATGCCCCGCGATATGATGCCCAGGCTTTGCACCCGGTAACCGTTGCGCGGAATGCTCACCATCAGTTGGGCCGCCTGCACCTCCACGTCGGCTGCCAGGGGATCTGCGTGGTCTACGCGAATACTCCACGCCTCCCGCAGTTCGGGTCGATTGTCGCGCAGTGCCCGCACGCTCACCGTCATGGTGCGGGCCGTGGCCGCCAGTTGCACGGTATCCGGGCTGAACTGCAGGTCTGCAGCCGAGTCACTGTCGATGCGAAGTCTGAAGCCCGTCAGCCCGTCCAGGCCGCTCGCACTCACACGCAGGGGTGCCGTCGCCCCTTCCGCCAGGGTTTGCGTCTCCAGTTCGGCGCGCAATTCAATCCGCCGCGGCTCGACCTGCAATTGCGCCCTGGGCGGTGGCTGCGTCCGCAGCTCGACCTGGTCGCCGGGGCCGGACTGCTGCGTAAACCTGGCATACGCCAGCACCAGCTGGTACCTGCCGGCCGGCAGCAGGATACCCGCACTGCTGGTACTCATGCCCACGGGAATGTAAATATCCTGCAGCGAAACTGCGACCGCACCCGGCTCACGCAACACCTGCACTCCGAAGCGCGCCCGGGCGGGTGCCGGTCCGTTCAGACTCACTTGCACCCGCGCCGGTGCGCCGGCCCGGAGCAACGGCTGCTCAAGACTCATACGACTGGAGTAGCCATTGCGCGGAATGAATACGTTCTCTGTCAGCATGCCGGCATCCGCTGTGCGCGCCGTCAACTGCACGACTTCCCGCGGCTCCGCCTCCCGGTCGGGGATCAGCAGCAATTCCGCGCGCCCGGTCCTGGAAGCGGCGCTCAGAACCAGGCGGTTCGTAGAAAATTCCACGTCCTCCGGATGATCGCTGGAAAGGAACACGACCAGGGGCGAGCCCGCGACCAGGTTGACCGCACTCACGCTCAGCTGCGAGCGGTCTACAGCCTCTCCCACTTCATCCAGCCGCGACGGGGAGACCGTGAAACTGACCAGGCGCGGGGGCTCTGAGGGCGCGGGCGGCGGCGACCCATCGGGAGCGGCGGATACTTCCTGCACCGCGCTCACCCGCAGGAAACCGGGGCCGGACTGGTCACCGGGCTCGGTGTGCGTGAACCGGGAGTCCGTGATCCCGACGCCGTAAAGACCGGATTGTGCAAATGTAATGCTGAAGTCCGCTGTCGTCGCCCCCGGGAGAATCAGCACCTCCTTCACCACCGCCTCTCCCGTGCTGCCCGGCAAAGGCGCCATCCGCACCGTGGTCTCGACCGTGCTGGGTGCCGGCGCATTCAGGCCCAGCTCGTACTCCACTGACTCCCCCTGCCCGATCGGCCCGAAAGGCGACTGGCGATGCAATTCCAGGACATAGTCATTGCGCGGAATCACCAGGTGCCAGAACTGGTTCGGCGGCACGCTAACCCCGTGCCCCCCGGGTTGCAACTCAAATTGCAGTGTGAGTTCCACGGTCTCGCGCGGCTCCGGCAGGAAATCCCGGCAGGCTCTCACCTTCACTTCCAAGTCGGTGTCCGGTGCTTTCAATGTAAGCATCCTGCCGGGTGTGAAAAACACGTCGGCACCATCCGCACATTCATTTCCCGGGCGGTCGACCGTGATCCTCACCGCCAGGGTTTCACCCTCCAACAATTGGGGTGTGCTCACAGCCAGGGTCGCCGTCTGCCCTTCCGCCAGGATCGCGGTCTGGCCCGACACCAGGCTCATCGTCCGTCCCGTCTCCAGGCTCGGCGTCTGCAGTGCAGCGTCCCCCTGGATCGAGCGCCTGTTGACACGCAGCGAGCGCGACCGGGAGAGCGGCAGCATTTCCTCCATGGGTGGCGGCATTACTTCTGCCATCGGCGGCGGCAGCTCCAGCAGGTTGAGCTGGTCGCCGGGGCCGGCCTGCTCCACGAACCTGGCATACACGAGCACGACTTCGTACTCGCCCGCGGCCAGCCGGATACTCACACTGCCGCTGCTCATGCCCACGGGAATGCGAAAATCCTCCAGTAAAACTTCGACCCTGCCCGGGCCACGCAACACCTGCACCCCGAAGCGAGCCTCTTCGGGGGCTGGCGCGTTCAGGCTCACTTTCACCAGCACCGGGGCACCCGCCAGGGCCGGCTGCGGCTCAAGACTCATTGCACTTGAGTAACCATTGCGCGGAATGAACAGGCTCTCTGTCAGCATACCGGCACCCGCTGCGCGCGCCGTCAACTGCACGACTTCCCGCGGTTCCGCCTCCCGGTCGGGGATCAGCAGCAATTCTGCGCGCCCGGTCCTGGAGGCAGCACTCAGAACCAGGCGGTTCGTGGAAAATCTGACATCCTCCGGATGATCGCTGGAAAGGAACACGACCAGGGGCGAGCCCTGGACCAGGTCGGCGGCACTCACGCTCAACTGCGAGCGGTCTACGGCCTCTCCCGCTTCATCCAGCCTGGGCGGGGACACCGTGAAGCTGACCAGGCGCGGCGGGGGAGGTGGCTGGGTCGGGAAAAATGGCGTCCCGGGAGGCGGCGTCCCGGGAAATGGCGGTCCGAGAGACGGTGGTTCGGGAGGCGGCTCGGCACCGGGAGGGGCGGATACTGCTTGGATCTCGTCCACCTGCAGAGTATCGGGTCCGGGCTGGTCACCGGGCTCGGTGCGTGTGAACCGGGCCTCCGCTACGCGGATGCCGTAAAAACCCGGCTGTGCGAATGTAATGCTGAGCCTCGCCGTCGTCGCTCCCGGGCGAATCAATGCCGTCTCGTCCACCGTCTCCCCCGACCTGCCGGGCAGAGGTGCAGCCCGCACCGTGGCCTCGACCGTGCTGGGTGCCGGCGCGTGCAGACGCAGCTCGTATTCCACGGTCCCTCCCTGCTCGATCGACCCGGAAGACGACACGCGAGTCAATTCCAGGATGTAGCCATTGCGCGGAATGATTACGAACAGGACCCGGGAAGTCGGTGTTGTAACCCCGGAACGCAGGGGTTGCAAGTCGGGCTGCAGTGAGATTTTCACTGTCTTGCGCGGCTCCGGTGTGAAGTCCTGGCAGGCGATGACTCTCACTTTCCGCACGGCATCCCGCGCCGTCAACTCCACCGGACTGTCGGGGGGCGTGAACCGCACTTCGGCCCCGGGAAAACATGTATTGAACAGGGAGTCGAGCGTGATACTCACTTCCAGGGTTTCATCGGCCAGCAGTTGGGTGGCGCGCAGCTGCAGCTCGGTATCCTGCCCCTCCTGCAAGATGTCCTGCTCCAGTGTCAGCTCCAGGCCGACCCGCCGTGAAGCCGGCATCTCTCCACCCTCCTGGTGCAGGGCCTGTGGCCCTGCCGACGCATCCCCGCCCTCTTCTCCACCCTCCTGGTGCAGGGCCTGTGGTTCTACCTGCATCTCCCCGCCCACCGCCGGCACCGGGCTCACCAGGTACAGCGGTGCTGCCCAGAGCAGGCACAACAGTGCGATAGCACCGGCGGCGGAACTGTGCATCGTGCCTTGTATGCGTTGCATACGCGCGTATTCTCCCTGGTTCACAAAAAATCCTGGCGAAAAAAGTGGAAATTGCGCTGCCGTCGCAGCAGATAAGTGAATACGCTGGCAATAATCCAAGTCAAATTATCATACTCTTTTTTCTCTTTTTACGCTGCAGGACGATGTTTTTGTGGACCATCGTTGCAATCGAGGAGCATCTGCACAGGCGGTTTAAAATCGGAACGCTATAATTTTGTATCTGAGGGCATTGACCCGTTCGGGGCGCGACCTTCCCGGCGGCACGGCCCCGGGATCAAATCTGCCGATAATATGCAAGCACCACACCGACCGCTGATGCTGGTGATTCTCGATGGCTGGGGACACCGCGAAGAAAAAGAGCACAACGCGATCTACAGCGCGCGCACCCCACACTGGGATCGCCTGTGGAAGCATGCACCGCACACGCTGCTGGAGGCCTCGGGCGAGGCGGTGGGTCTGCCCGCCGGGCAGATGGGCAATTCCGAGGTCGGGCACACGGTCATCGGCGGCGGACGCATTGTCCTGCAGGACATCGCGCGCATCGATCGGGCCATCGAAGACGGCAGCTTCTTCGACAATGCCGCCTACCTGGGTGCCATCGATGCCGCTGTGCGCAAGCGGGCGACGGTCCATATCCTGGGCCTGCTCTCCCCGGGCGGGGTGCACAGCCACCAGCGCCATATCGAGGCCGCATTGCGCCTGGCGGCAAAACGCGGTGCGGTGCGTATCTGCCTGCACGCTTTCCTGGACGGCCGGGATACCCCGCCGCGCAGTGCGCGGGAGTCGCTGGCCGCCTCTGCCGCCCTGTGTGCCGAACTGGAGACCGCCGCAACCCGGGCACACATCGCATCGCTGTGCGGGCGCTATTATGCGATGGACCGGGATCGCCGCTGGGAGCGCACCCAAAAGGCCTGCCAACTGCTGAGCGAGGGCACGGCGGAATTTCACGCCGCCGACGCCTTGCAGGCCTTGCAGGCGGCCTACGAACGCGGCGAGAGCGATGAATTCGTGCAGCCGACCCTGGTGGGCCCCGCCGAGCCGGCGGTGATCCGCGACGGGGACGCTGTACTGTGCATGAACTTTCGCCCCGACCGGATGCGCCAGTTGTGCCGCGCCCTGTTACACGAGGAGTTCACCGACTTCCCGCGCCCCGTGCACCCGCACATCGAGCGCGACTCTTTCGTCTGTACCACGCGCTATGCCGAAGACCTGGAGACGGCCTGCGCCTTCCCGCGGCAGCCGCTGCGAAATACCCTGGGAGAGATCGTGGCAAACCGCGGAATGCGACAATTGCGCATGGCGGAGACTGAGAAGTATGCCCACGTCAGTTTCTTTTTCAGCGGCGGGCGGGAAGAGTGTTTCCCCGGGGAGACGCGCAAGACAGTACCCTCCCCCCGGGTCGCCACTTATGACCTGCAGCCGGAGATGAGCGCCCCGGAACTCAGTGCCGGGCTGGTCGAAGCGATCCGCTCTGGCGAGTACGAGCTGATCGTATGCAATTACGCCAACGGCGACATGGTGGGACACACCGGTGTGTTTGCCGCCGCGGTCAAGGCCGTGGAGGCCGTGGATCACAGCCTGGGACAACTGCTTGCGGCACTCGATGCGGCCGGCGGCGAGTGCCTGATCACCGCGGACCACGGCAACTGCGAGATGATGGATAACCCGGATACGCAGCAGGCGCACACTGCTCACACCTGCCAGCAGGTACCGCTGGTCTACGCCGGTGCCCGCAAGCCGCGCTTCATCTCCCAGGGCAGCCTGGCGGATATTGCGCCGACCATGCTGCGCCTGCTGGGCATGGAAATTCCCGCCGAGATGAACGGCAAACCCCTGCTGGAACTGCCTTGAAAGAACGCCCGGCATCTCCCTGGGGCGCAGCCGGCAGACTGTGCCTGTTTGCGTTCTGTCTGCTGTCGGCGAACCCCGCTGCCGTGGCGGCTACAGAGGGCTGCACTGCTATAGAGAGCCTGCGCCAGAGTCTCAGTGAACAGAAGCGGGACCGGGACGGGGTGCAACGCGACCTGCAGCGCATCGCCGACGATATTCGCGAGACCCGGCAGGACATCGGTGAATTGCAGACCCGCATCTCCACCACCGAGGGACGCCTGCAGGCATTGCGCGACAGCAATGCACCGCTCAGGGAGCGTTTCAATACCGAGAGCGGAAAGATCGCCGAACTGCTGCGCCTGGGCCAGCGACTGGGGCCCAGCGAGGGCCTGCAGTTGCTGCTGCGCTCCGAAAAACCGGAGATGCTGGTACGCCTGCGCGGTTACCGGGACTACCTGCACCATGCCCGCGAACAACAATTGGGGCAATACCGGCAGACCTTCAGGAAATTCCTGCAAGCAGAAGAACAGCAGCAGTCGCTGGTGCGGGACATGCACCGCCAGCGCCAAGAACTGCAACAGCGGCAGGCGGAGTTGCAGGGCTATCGCAGCGAGCAGGGTGAAGCCCTGCAGGCGTACGAGGGGGCGATTTTCGAGCTCTCCCAAAAACTGGAGCAACTCCTGCAAACCATCGATTGCGAGGGGCGCAAAACTTTTTTCGGTGCCACGCCTTTCGGGGAGATGCGGGGACGCCTGGCACTGCCCGTGCAGGGCGGCGTGGCCAATCGCTTCGGCGAGCCGCGCCTGGGCGGACGCCTGCGCTGGCAGGGCATCCGGCTGCGCACCACACCCGGGGCCCCGGTGCGCGCCGTGCACGATGGCAAGGTGATCTTTGCCGATTGGTTTGGCGACTTCTTCGGCCTGTTATTAATCCTGGACCACGGCGGGGATTACATGAGCCTGTACGCCAACAACCAGGACCTGCTGCACCCGCTGGGTGCCCGGGTGCGGGGCGGGGAGACCGTCTCCACCGCCGGGCCCGGCGGCAACTCGGAGGATGACGGGGTGTACTTTGAATTGCGCCACAAGGGCCGGCCGATTAACCCGGCGGCCTGGTGGAGATAGAAGCCCCGCCCGGCTGCCGGCGATGCACCCGCTTCAGTGACGCAGGAAGAAATACCAGCTCAGCAATGCGGCCAGTGCCGCCAGCGTGATCCAGTTGAGCGCGCTGACCCAGCGGCGCAACAGGTGGCGGGCCCGGGTGCCGAAGAAATAAGAGATCAGCGCCACCAGCAGGAAACGCGAGCCGCGCCCCAGCAGCGAGGCGATGACCAGGGCCGGCAGGGAGGCGTGGGCCACGCCCGCGGCGATGACGAAAAACTTGTACGGCAGCGGGGTAAAGCCGGCCACCAGGATGATCCACAAGCCCCACCGGGCATACAAATCCTCGGCGCGTAAAAACGCGTCATTCCAGGAGGGGAAACGCAACAGCAGGGGTTCGATGAGCTCGAAGAACAGCAGCCCCAGCATGTAGCCCGACACCCCGCCCAACACCGAACCCGTCGTGCACAGCAGCGTGTAATACAGCCAGCGCCGGGGACGCGCCAGCACCATCGGTGCCAGCAGCGCATCCGGCGGGACGGGCAGAAACACCGCCTCGGTCAACGCCACTAAGAACAGCCACAGCTGGGCGTGACGGTGGGCGGAGAGGCGCACCAGTCTGCGGTAAAAATTTTCGCCTGCCGCCATGGGTTCAGGGCTTTGCCCGAAAAGTCATCAAAAAGTTGTGACCGCGGGCAGTTTTCTCGCGCGCGATATGCGATGTGAATGGCGAATGGCACACCCGGCGACCGCCGGTGCGGCCTCGGGCAGTGCCTTTAGAAAACGCGGGATGGGCGAACACGACCGGTGCCTGCTCAGCTGCCCTTGCGGGCGGTTCTCTTGCGGGCGATGTGAATAGCACGCCCGTCGACCGCCAGTGCGGCCTCGTGCAGTGCCTCCGAAAACGTGGGATGGGCGAACACGGTCAGTGCCAGGTCTTCGGCACTGGCACTGAATTCCATGGCGATCACGGCCTGCTGTACCAGCTCAGAGGCACCGTGCCCGACCACGTGACAGCTGAGCAAGCGGTCGCTCCCGGCGTCGGCGGCCAGTTCCACCACGCCCTCACTCTCACCGGCGGCCAGGGCGCGGCCGCTGGCGGCGAAGGGAAATTCTCCCCGCTTGCACTCCACGCCCTGCTCCTGCAGGCTTTCGATGGCGGGCCCCACCCAGGCGAGCTCAGGATGCGTGTAGATGACCGAGGGGATGCAATCGTAGTTGATCCTGGTTTTTTTGCCGGCGATGCGTTCGACCACCATCATCCCCTCCTCCGAGGACTTGTGCGCCAGCATGGGGCCGCGCACCACATCGCCGATCGCATGAACATTCTCGGCATCGGTGCGGCAATACTCGTCGACCCGGATCATGCCGTTTTCCTCCAGCTGCACGCCGCAGCCTTCGGCCAGCAGGTCTTCCGTGGCCGGGCGGCGACCCACTGCGACCACGAGGTAATCGAAGCGCTCGGACTGGCTGCCCGCGGCATCGCTGAAATTCACTGTTACGCCCCGGCCCTTGCTCTCTGCGCCCTCCACCCGGGCACCCAGGCGAATGTCCAGTCCCTGGGCGCGCAGGATCTTCTCCGTCTCCCGCGCCACGCGCCGGCTGAGCTCCGGCAGGAAAGTCTCCAATGCCTCCAGCAGTACCACTTCGGTGCCCAGGCGGGACCAGACGCTGCCCAGTTCCAGGCCGATCACGCCGGCACCGATCACGCCCAGGCGCTTGGGAAGCTTGTCCAGGGACAAGGCACCGGTGGAGTCGAGCACGCGCTTGCCGTCCACGGGAGCGATCGGCAATTCCATCGGCACGGAGCCGCAGGCCAGGATCACGTGCTCGGCCTGCAGGGTGCGCTGCTGTCCGCCGTGCTGCACTTGGACGCGACGCTGCGGCAACAATTGCGCCCGGCCCGGCAGCACTTCGACGCCGGCGGCCCGCAACAGGCCGGTCACGCCCTGGCCCAGCCTCTGCACTACCTGGTTCTTGCGCTGCATCATGGTCGAAAGGTCCAGTGCCAGTTCCCCGACCTGGATGCCGTGTTCGGCCGCCTGATGTTGCGCCGACGCAAAACGCTGGGAACTGTCGAGCAGGGCCTTGGAGGGAATACAGCCCACGTTAAGACAGGTCCCGCCCGGCACCACGGTGCCCTCGTCTGCACCGCGACTCTCGATGCAGGCCACGCTCATGCCCAGTTGGGCGGCGCGGATGGCGGCGACATAGCCGCCGGGCCCCGCGCCGATGACCAGGAGTTGATAATCCATGCTCAGCTCTCCTGCCCGCCGAACTGGAGATCGGGCAACAACAGCGCGGGCTGCTCTACCAGTTTCCTGATCTCCGCCAGGAATAACACCGCCTCGCGTCCGTCCACCAGGCAGTGGTCGTAGCTCAGTGCCAGGTTCATCATCGGGCGCAGCTGCACTTGGCCGGCGACCGCCACCGGGCGCTCGACGATGGCGTGCATACCCAGGATGCCGACCTGCGGCGGGTTCAGAACCGGGGTTGACGACAGGGAGCCGAATATACCGCCGTTGGTGATGGTGAAAGTGCCGCCCCGAATTTCTTCCAGCTCCAGCTTGCCTTCCCGGGCACGCGCGGCGTAGTCGACGATCTGGCGTTCGATGCGGGCAAAACTCATGTGGTCGGCGTCGTGCAGGATCGGCACGACCAGGCCCCGCTC
Organism: Gammaproteobacteria bacterium; assembly: GCA_965215045.1. GTDB lineage: Bacteria > Pseudomonadota > Gammaproteobacteria > JABABF01 > JABABF01. Next base: position 236,651 of record OZ244031.1, read on the forward strand.
GGTGGAGACGGCGACCCCGATGTCAAAAAAGCCGTGGTAGACCACCTCGTCGCCATCGCGCGAGGCATTGAGCACCGGGAACTTCTGCAGTGCGGCGATGCTGGCGCGCACGAAAAAAGACATGATGCCCAGCTTGACACCGTGTTGCTGCTGAAAGAGCTCGCCGCTGGCGCGGCGCAATTCCTGTACCGCGCTCATATCCACCTCGTTGAAGGTGGTGAGCATCGCGGTGTCGCGGCTCACCGCCAGCAGTCGTTCGGCGATGCGCGCACGCAGGCGGCTCATCGGCACGCGCTTTTGCGGGCGCTGTTCTTCTGCCGCGGGCTGTTTTTCTGCAGCCGCCGGCGGCACAGCGGACGGCGACGGTTCTGCGGCCGCTGTTTCCGCCGCACCCTGTTGTGCCTCGATGTGGCGCAGCACATCGGCCTTGGTCAGACGTCCGCCGCGCCCGCTGCCTTGGATCTGCGCCGCCTCCAGGCCGTGTTCTTCCAGCAACCTCCGGGCGGCGGCACTGGCCGGCCCCGCCGCTGTGGCGGGGGCGGGTTCCATTGTGTCCGCGGGTGCGCCAGACGCCGCCGGGGCTTCCGCACCCTGCGATGCCGGTACAGGTTCCGGGACCTCGGCGTGCGGCGTGCAACGCCCGATCAGCTGCCCCCCATGCACCGTCTCCCCCACCGGGCACAGGATCTCCTCCAGGCGGCCGTCGACCACGGCCCGCACTTCCAGCACCACCTTGTCGGTCTCGATGTCCACCAGCAGCTGGTCGCGGCGAAAGTTATCGCCGACCGCGCAATGCCAGACCGCGATGGAACCCTCCAGCACCGACTCGGGAAACTCCGGCGCGCAGATCTCGAGCTCGCCGCTCATGAGGCGGTGTCCCCCAGTGCCTCTGCGACCAGGGCTGCCTGCTGGCGCTTGTGCAAGTCCGGGTATCCCGCCGCCGCGGAGGCCGAAGAGTCGCGGCCCGCGTATTGCAGGGGTGCCCGGATGCCGACCGCGTTCAGCACGTTGGAGATGCGATGCCGGGTGGTATACCAGGCTCCCTGGTTGCGCGGCTCCTCCTGGCACCAGATCATCTCCGCGACATTTTCATACTGCAACAACTCCCAGCCCAGTTCCTCCACCGGGAACGGGTACAGCTGCTCCAGGCGCAGCACGTCCAGGTCCTCGCGACCGGCCAGCCCGCTCACAAGATCGTAGTAGACCTTGCCGCTGCACAGCACCAGGCGCCGCACCCGCTTGGGTTCCACGCCCACCCCGGAACGCATCACCGGGTAAAAGCAGCCCTCGCCCAGTTCCTCCAGGCGGGAGACCGCATCCGGGTGACGCAGCAGGCTCTTGGGCGTCATCGCCACCAGGGGACGGCGCAGCGGACGCAACACCTGGCGGCGCAACAGGTGAAAGATCTGCGCCGGCGTGGTCGGCACGCACACCTGCATGTTTTCCTGGGCGCACAATTGCAGGAAACGCTCCAGGCGCGCCGAGGAATGTTCAGGGCCTTGGCCCTCGTAGCCGTGGGGCAGCAGCAGGGTCAGGCCGCACAGGCGCCCCCACTTGAATTCACCGCTGCTCAGGAACTGGTCGATGATGATCTGCGCACCGTTGGCGAAATCGCCGAACTGCGCCTCCCAGATCGTCAGCACATCGGGTGCCGTGGTGGCGTAGCCGTATTCAAAACCCAGGGCCGCCAGTTCGGAAAGCAGCGAGTCGCGCGCCGTAAACAAGACGTCCCGCTCGCGGGCAATCTCGTGCAACGGGACGTGTTCCGCCCCGGTTTTCTGGTCATAAAAGGCCAGGTGACGATGGGCAAAGGTGCCGCGCACCGAATCCTGGCCGCTCAGACGCACGGAAATTCCCGCATCCAGCAGGCTGGCATAAGCCAGGTTTTCCGCGCATCCCCAGTCGACGGGCAGCTCCCCGTCACTCATGCCGCGCCGGGCCGCCAGCAGTTTCTTGAGCCCGGGATGCAGGCTGAAGCCCTCCGGGACACTGCCCAGCCGTGCGCCCCAGCTGTGCAGCTTGGCGGCCGGCACGCGGGTGTCGCAGGCCTCGTGCCAACTGCGATCCAGGTGCGGCGACCAGTCGACGAACAAGGCGGTATCCGGCTCTCGCACCAGGCTTTTGACCACGTGCTGCCCCTGTTCCAGGGCATCGCGGTACTCGCTCTCCATGGCGGCGCACTCCCTGGAGTCGACCACTCCCAGGGATTGCAGGCGGTGGGTGTAGAGAGAGCGCACCGTGGGATGTTCGCGGATGCGGCGGTACATGAGCGGCTGGGTGACCCGCGGATCATCGGCCTCGTTATGCCCGTGGCGCCGGTAACACACCAGGTCGATCACCACGTCCTTGTGAAAATGCTGGCGGTACTCCAGGGCCAGGCGCGTGACGCCGACCACCGCTTCCGGGTCGTCGGCATTGACGTGCAACACCGGGGCGCGCACGGCATGGGCGATGTCGCTGCAGTACTGGGTCGAACGCGCATCCAGCGGGTTGGCGGTGGTGAAACCGATCTGGTTGTTGATCACGATATGCACCGTGCCGCCGATATGGTGGGCGCGCGTGCCGGACATCTGGAAAGTCTCCATGACCACGCCCTGGGCGGCGAAGGCGGCGTCGCCGTGCAGCACCACCGGCAGCACCTTGAGCCGGTGAAAATCCCGGCGCCGGTCCTGGCGCGCCCGCACCGAGCCGGACACGACCGGTGCGACGATTTCCAGGTGCGAGGGATTGAACGCGAGTGCCAGGTGTATCTCGCCGCCCGGGGTCAGGACGTTGGAGGAAAACCCCTGGTGGTACTTGACATCGCCGGAGGCGGAAGACTGCTGCTGGTTGTTGTTGCCGGCGAATTCCTGGATCAGTTCGGCGGGGTTCTTGCCGAAAATATTTACCAGCACGTTGAGACGCCCGCGATGTGCCATGCCGATCACCACCTCGACGATGCCGGCGGCACCGGCACTCTGCACCAGTTCGTCCAGCAGCGGGATCAGGGACTCGCCGCCCTCCAGGCCGAAACGTTTGGCACCGGGATAGGAGGTCGCGAGGTAGCGCTCCAGCCCCTCGGCGGCAGTCAACTGTTCCAGCAGGTGGCGCTGCTCCTCGGCAGTGCGCCGCGCGAGCCCCGGGCTTGACTCCACGCGCCGCAGCAGCCAGGAACGCTCATCCGCATCATCGATGTGCATGAGCTCGACCCCGATCGTACTGCAGTAGGCGGCCTCCAGCATCTCGATGATGTCGCGCAGCGGTGCCCGGCGCTGACCGGTAAAAAGAGTTTCCGCGCTGAACCAGGCATCCAGGTCCGCCTCCTCCAAGTCATGCGCCTGAAGGCCCAGGGCCCGGGAGCGGTTCGGCGTCTGCAGTCCCAGCGGGTCCAGCCGCGCCTGCCGGTGCCCGCGGGTGCGGTACGCGTTGATCAGGTTGGTCACACGCATTTGCCGGCGATCATGGTCTGCGACCTGGTCCGCATCCGCGTCCCCGCCCGCACCTCGCTGGCGCGCCTGCAGGGCGATGCCCTGGCGCAGCCCGGCATGGGAAGCCTCTTCCGCGCCGTTGACGCGCGGCAGCCCATGGAAAAAGCGGTCCCAGGGTGCCGGTACCGACTGCGGTGCCTGCAGCCAGCTTTCATACAAGGATTCCATGTACGCGGCATTGGCACCGAAAAAGTGGGCGTTGCCCCGCCACTTCTGCATTGTCTCGGATTTCATCGGCACCGTCCCCGTTCAGGATTTCGCAATCAGCATGTTGCGTACCTGGCCGATCGCCTGCGTCGGGTTCAAACCCTTGGGACATACCGCCACGCAGTTCTGAATGCCGCGACAGCGAAACACGCTGAAGGCATCGCCCAGGGCGGCCAGGCGTTCCCCGGTGGCGGTGTCGCGGCTGTCCTTGAGAAAACGACTGGCCTGCAGCAGTCCCGCGGGGCCGACGAAACGCTCCGGGTTCCACCAGAAGGAGGGACAGTTGCTCGTGCAACAGGCACAGAGAATGCACTCGTAGAGGCCGTCGAGCTGCTCCCGTTCTGCGGGCGATTGCCGGCGCTCGGTCTCAGGCGGCGACTCGTCGTTAATAAGCCAGGGTTTAACCCTCTCGTACTGCTTGTAAAACTGCTCCATGTCGACGACCAGGTCGCGCACCACCGGCAGCCCGGGCAGGGGACGCAACACCAGGCGGTTGTTCTTGACCGCTTCTGAGAGCGGGGTAATGCAGGCCAGGCCGTTGCGGCCGTTGATGTTCATGCCGTCGGAACCGCAGACACCCTCGCGACAGGAACGGCGGTAGGCGATGCCCGGGTCTTCCACGCGCAAGTCTTCCAGCACGTCCAGCACCATGAGGTCCCGGCCGCCGGTGTCATAGCGATAGTCCTGCATGTACGGCTCCCGATCGCTGTCGGGATGATAACGGTAGATGCTGACTTCCAGGAGCTCTTCTCGGGCAACAGACATGGCTTCAATAACTCCGGGCAGTGGGTTCGAAAGCGGGCCGGGTCTCGGGACTGAAATTCACGGGCCGCTTGAAAAGTTCCTGTTCCCCGGCGAAGTACAGGGAATGACACAACCAGTTTTCATCGTCTCGTTCCTTGAAATCATCGCGCGCATGCGCACCGCGACTCTCGGTGCGCAGTGCGGCGGCGACGGCGGTCGCCTCGGCCACCTCGAGCAGGTTCTGCAATTCCAGGACTTCGATGCGCGCAATATTAAAACAATCGCTGTGATCCTCCAGGGCGGCGTTCTCGATGCGCGGGCGCAACTGGCGAATCTTCTGGATGCCCTGCTCCATCACGTCGCCGCGGCGAAAAACGCCGAAATGATTTTGCATCACCTGCTGCAACTCCCGGCGCAGTTGCGGTGCCTTCTCACCGCTGGCCGTGCGGATTTTTTCCAGTCGCTGCAGCACCGGTTCCAGGTCGGAGGCACCGGGGGGGCGCAGCTCGCCGCCCTCGCCCAGGAACTGCTCGCCGTAGATGCCCGCGGCCCGGCCGAATACCACCAGGTCCAGCAGGGAGTTGCCGCCCAGGCGGTTGGCACCGTGCACGGAAACGCAGGCGACCTCGCCGCAGGCATACAGTCCCGGGACGGCTTGTGCGCCGCCGTTGCGCTCGCAGTTCAACACCTGCGTGCGCACGTCGGTCGGTGCCCCACCCATCATGTAATGACAGGTCGGCACCACCGGCACCGGCTCCCGCACCGGGTCGACGTGGGCGAAGGTGCGCGACAGTTCGCAGATGCCCGGCAGGCGCGTATGCAGTACTTCCTCGCCCAGGTGATCGAGTTTCAACAACACGTGGTCGCGGTCCGCACCGCAACCGCGGCCCTCCAGCAGTTCCAGGATCATCGAGCGTGCCACCACGTCGCGACTGGCCAGGTCCTTGGCGTTCGGTGCATAACGCTCCATGAAACGTTCGCCGTCGCGGTTCACCAGGTAACCGCCCTCGCCGCGGCAACCCTCGGTCACCAGGACACCGGCACCGTAAATGCCGGTGGGGTGAAACTGCCACATCTCTATGTCCTGCACCGGCAGCCCGGCGCGCAGCACCATCGCCACACCGTCCCCGGTGTTGATGTGCGCATTGGTAGTCGAGGCATAGATGCGCCCGGCACCGCCGGTGGCCAGCACCGTAACCCGCGACTGCACGTGCACCAGCTCGCCGCTTTCGATGTTAATCGCCAGCACGCCGCAGGCCGCGCCGTCCTGGTTCATCACCAGGTCGATGGCGAACCACTCGTTGAGAAACAGGGTGCGGTTCTTGAGATTGTTCTGGTGCAGCGTGTGCAACAGGGCGTGTCCCGTGCGGTCGGCCGCCGCGCAGGTGCGCGCCGCCTGTCCGCCCCTGCCGAAGTCCTTGGACTGCCCGCCGAAGGGACGCTGGTAAATGCGCCCGTTCTCGGTGCGCGAAAAAGGCAGGCCCAGGTGCTCCAGTTCGAAGACCGCCTCCGGGCCGACACTGCACATGTACTCGATGGCGTCCTGGTCGCCGATGTAATCCGAACCCTTGACCGTGTCGTACATGTGCCACTGCCAGTTGTCCTCCGGGTCGGCACTGCCGATTGCGCAGGTGATGCCGCCCTGGGCGGAGACCGTGTGTGAGCGGGTGGGATAGACCTTCGACAACACGGCGGTGCGGCGACCGGAACTGGAAAACTCCAGGGCCGCACGCAGGCCCGCACCGCCCCCGCCGACGATCAGCGCATCGACCTCCATCTTCTCCGGTGCTTTCATGTCCAGAGCACCCGCAAGCCAACACCCAGCACCACGAGCAGGGCCAGGACCACGGCGGACAGGCCGGCCAGGCGCAGCGGCCTCCCCCAGGTGCCCAGCGTGCGCGCAGTCAGGTAGTCGGTGCAGACGATCCACACCCCGACCCAGGCATGCACTGCGAAAGCCAGCAGGGCCAGGCTGCTGAAAAGACGCATCCAGGCGGCGGCAAACAGCTCGCGCCAGGCGGTGTAGCTGAGCTCGGGATGCAGCAACAGGAAGATACTGACAAAGGCGGCGTAGAAGCCCAGGATCACGGCGCTGCCGCGCTGCAACAACCAGTCCCGCACGCCGCGGCGTCCATGGGCGGCGGCCGTGCTCAGGGCCACAGCTGCCACCCTGCAAACAGGCTCAAAAGCAATACACAGACGAGGGTCAACCAGGCGCTGCGACGGCCGCCGGCCAGGCTCTCGCCCCAGCCCAGGTCCATGAGCAGGTGGCGCATGCCGGCGCAAAAATGATAGATCAACGCGACCAGCACGAGCCACAAAAACAGTTTCCAATACCAGGCGTTCAGCAGTGCGCGCACCTGTTCAAACTGTTCTTCCGAGGCCAGGGAAAGGCCCATGAGCCAGAGCAGGAAAATTCCGCCCGGCAACAGCGCGACACCGGAGATGCGATGCAGGATCGAGACCGCGGCGTGTACCGGCAGGGAGATGGTGGCAAGGTCCAGGTTGACCGGGCGCTGCGTTTTCATGACCGCCATCGGGACTCAAAAAATATCTCTGTGCAGGAACGCCCGTTTCACGGAAGGCGTGGCGATTGTAGCATACCGGCCGCCTCCGTCGCCGGGCGGTGCGCATTCCCGCCACGCGCGGCCGGCAAAAAAATGTGGCCTAAATACAAGCGCGCAAGGCGGAGATAGTCGCGCCGTAGTCCTCGCTGCCGAAAATCGCCGAACCCGCCACGAAAGTGTCGGCGCCGGCTTCGGCGGCGGCGGCGATGTTGTCGGCATTAATGCCGCCGTCCACTTCCAGGCGCAGCTCGCGGCCGCTGGCGTCGATCAGCTGGCGCATCTCGCGCAACTTGTCCAGGGTGGAGGGAATAAAAGACTGGCCGCCGAAGCCGGGATTGACCGACATTAACAGCACCATGTCCGTCTCCTCCAGCGAATAACGCAACACCTCCGGTGTCACCGAGGGGTTGAGTGCCAGTCCCGGCCGGCAACCCAGTTCGCGCACCAGGCGCAGGGTGCGATCCACGTGCGAGACCGCATCCGGGTGAAAACTGATCCAGTCGGCACCGGCCTCGGCAAAGGCGCGGGCCATCTCCGCCACCGGGCTCACCATCAGGTGCACATCGATCGGTGCGCGGATACCGGCCTTGCGCAAGGCGCGGCAGATCATCGGCCCGAAAGTCAGGTTCGGCACATAATGGTTGTCCATCACGTCGAAGTGAATCCAGTCGGCACCGGCGTCCAGCACCGCCCGCACCTCGTCGCCCAGGCGGGCAAAATCCGCGGCCAGGATCGAGGGGGCGAGGATGGAACTTTGACGGGGCATTCTTGATTGCGGCTAAAACCGGCGGCGAGCATACCCGCTTTAGCGATGCCGTGCAAGCACGACCAGGAAATACCCTCAATAGCCGCCGCGCACCGCGATGTCGTGCCGGGCGAGAAAACTCTTGGCATCGCCGATGCTGTACTCGGCAAAATGAAAAATGCTGGCCGCCAGCACGGCGTCGGCCCCGCCCGAGACGAAGCCCTCCACCAGGTGCTCCAGGGTGCCGACACCGCCCGAGGCGATCACCGGAACATCGACCGCGGCACTGACCGCAGCCGTCAATTCCACGTCAAAACCCGCGCGCGTCCCGTCGCGGTCCATGCTGGTCAGCAGTATTTCCCCGGCACCATAACCACTCAAGAGCACCGCCCATTCCACGGCGTCCAGTGCCGTCGCCTTGCGTCCGCCATGCGTGAATACCTCCCAGCCCGACGCACCCCGACCCGAGCGCCGCGCATCGATGGCCGAGACGATGCACTGCGAGCCGAAAGTATCCGCCGAGCGGCGCACCAGTTCCGGGTCGCTCACCGCCGCCGTGTTGATGCTGACCTTGTCCGCACCGGCGCGCAACAGGGTGCGCACGTCTTCTGTACTGCGCACCCCGCCGCCGACCGTCAGCGGGATAAACACCTGGCCTGCGATCGCCTCCACCGTCTCCAGGGTCGCCCCGCGCCCGCGGTGACTGGCACTGATATCGAGCACTGCGATCTCGTCTGCGCCCTCCTCGTTGTAGCGGCGCGCCACTTCCACCGGGTCGCCGGCATCGCGAATATTTTTGAACCGCACGCCCTTGACCACCCGCCCCTCGTCGACGTCCAGGCAGGGAATAATACGGCGTGCCAGCATGCAGGGGACGATCAGTTCAGCAGCAGCAGCGGCACCAGGAACAGTGCCGCCAGCGAGACCACGACGACGCACAGGAGATTCAGTGCCAGCCCCGCGCGCGCCATCTGCGGAATCGTCAGGCGCCCCGAGCCGTAGACAATGGCGTTGGGCGGAGTCGCCACCGGCAACATGAAAGCGCAGCTGGCACACAGCACCGCCGGCACGGTCAGGGCCAGCGGACTCTCCCCGGCCTGCACGGCGACGACCGCCAGGATCGGCAGGAAAGTCGCGGTGGTGGCGATGTTGCTGGTCAACTCGGTGAGAAAGATCACCATGCTCACCACGCATACCACCAGCACCGCCACGTGGAACATGCTCAGCCGGCCCACGAGTTCGCCGATGGACGCCGCCAGGCCCGAACTGGCCACCGCCGCCGCCAGGGCCAGGCCGCCGCCGAACAGCACGATGATCTCCCAGGGCAATTTCTTGCCATCCTCCCATACGAGCACGGGGCGGCCGTCAGGCGCACCGCTGGGAATCAAGAACAGCGAGATGCCGGCGATCAGCGCGATGCCCGCATCGGTGAGATTTTCCAGGCCCGGCAGCCGGTTCAGGTAGGCACGCGACACCCACGCCGCCGCGGCACAGATAAATACCAGGGCGATGCGTTTCTCGGCGGAACTGATCACGCCCATCTCCCCGCGCATGTGCGAGAGCAATTGCTCCGTTTGCGAGGAGGCGGCGATCTGCACCCGGAACAGCACCCGGGTCAACAAGAGCCAGCACAAGCCCAACATCAGGGCGGAGAGCGGCAGGCCCAGTTGCATCCATTTCCAGAAACTGATCTCCATGTCGTAATTGTCCACCAGGAAACCCGCCAGCATGGCATTGGGCGGCGTGCCGATCAGGGTTGCCATACCGCCGATCGAAGCTGCGTAGGCGATACTCAGCAACAGGGCGATCTCGAAACCGCGGCGTTTTGCGCGCGGCTCGTCGGAGCTCGCATTCTCATCGATCACGGTGATCACCGCCAGTGCGATCGGCAGCAGCATCACGGTGGTGGAGGTGTTGGTAACCCACATGCTGAGCATCGCCGAGGCGATCATGAAACCCCCGATCAGGGAGCGGCCATCCGTGCCGGTCAGGGACAGGACGCCAAAAGCGATGCGCTTGTGCAGGTTCCAGCGTTCCATGGCAATGGCGATCAAAAACCCGCCCATGAGCAGGTAGATCACCGGGTGTGCATAAGAGGGGGCGACCTGCTTGATCGCACCGATGCCCAGCAGCGGAAACAGTACCAGCGGCAGCAGTGCGGTAACCGCAACGGATACCGCCTCGGTCATCCACCAGATCGCCATCCACGTCGCCACCGCCGCCGTGCGCCAGGCGAGCGGCTCCAGCTCTCCCGGCGGCGGCAGCAGGAGCATCACCAGGCCGGCGAAGGCTCCCAGGGGCAAACCGATCTTGCGCAGTTCCATCAACGACCCGCGCGCACTGCGAGGTCCAACCGCGGAAACAGGTGCCGCACCGCGTGCGGTGCCATCGCCTTGTTGCTGTGACCGACATTGGGCACGGATTCAATCTTCCAGTTGAGCGGCATTTTCAAACCGTGCGCAGCGGTTGCCGCCAGCAACAGGAAATTCATTCCCCGGGATACCACGTGCGGGCCTTGGGCCTTGGCCTGGGCGGTATTGGCAAAATACTGCCGGCGGGGGCCCAGGTCCTCCTGGGCGATCATGATCAGCAGTTCGCGGGAGAAGGCCCGCTTCAATTGCTGCTTGCTGATGTTGGCACCCCGTAGACCGTAGGGATATTCGAGGCCGGGACTCGGCAGCAGGTACCAGGCACCGTTGGCCGCCACGGCGCGTTCTACGCGCGCCCTGGGCTGGTAATACAGGTAGCGGTGCACGAAGCCCGCCCCCGAAGAATGGCCGTACAGGGAATAACCCCGCACCTTCAATCCCAGGGTTTTGCGGGCGTGGTCAAACAGCGGCTCCAGGGCGGAGAACGCCCATTGCTCCTGCGGCACGGCTTTCAGGCTTTTGAGCGCGGGCACTTTAAATCGTTCCGGGAAACGGAACACGTTGCCCATGTCATACGAGATCTCCCCGGGATATTTGCGCTCGGGAAATTCCGGTGCCAGCACGATAAAACCATGCTCCTGTGCCAGCTTGTGCCACTGGTCGCGATAATCGCCGGCATTGCGCCGGCGACCGGTCATCACGAACAATACCGGTGTGTCCGCAGTTACTTTCTTCGGCACCGAGGTGAATACCCGCAGGCTCTGGCCGCCCCAGTCCCGGAACTCAAAATGACTCTTGCCCGGTGCCAGCGGTGCCGCGACCACGGTGGGACAAAAGCACAGTGCCAACCACGCCAGGCAGGCGGGGACCAGCTGCCAATTCCCGCTGGTACGTCCGTGGCAAGTTGTGCCGGGCTTTCCGGATGCCGGCGCGCCGAGGCTGAATTGCTTCGGGTTCACACCCCTGTGAATTTCGCCGCTCGCCTCAGAGAGACACGCGCAACGAAACATAGTAATGCCGGCCGCGGTTGTTGTGGTAGGTGGTGAAATATCCCCTGCTCTCATCGGCCAGCGGCGGGTCCTTGTTTTCGAGATTGTTGACGCCAAAACGCGCCCGCAATCTTTTATCCATGTAACTGAAGCGGTAATCGAAATAGGCGTTCATCACCGTCCAGCTGTCCACCCGCCAGAACTCGTTGGTCGAGTTATTAGTAGCACTGGTGTCATAAAAACCATCGACCCGACTCAAGGACCAGCCGGCACCGTAATCTCCCAGTCGCCAGCTCAGCGTGCCCGCCATTTTCCAGCGCGGGTTGCCATCCAGTTCCAGGCGATCACTTTGAATGCTGGCCCGCAGGTCGGCCAGTTCGGCTGCATCGATATTTGCGCCCGTGAGATTGCCCAACAGGTCCTGGGCACTGTCCCGACGCTGCTTGAAAGTCATCAGGCGCGAGGCCTCCAGCTGCAGGTTGAAATCCCCGTAGCGCGTCGCCGGCACTTCCAGGCGCAGTGCGTAATCGATGCCCTCGACCAGGCGCGGGTCCAGGTTCACATACGGGTCGCGAATGTAGAGCACCCTGCCCGCCGCATCCTCCGGGTTCAGACCGGCATTGACAAAGGCCAGGATATCTTCGGCCGTCGGCTCGGTGCGAATCACCAGCGGGTTGAACTCGCCGGTGCTGCGCAACAGGAAGTCCAGTGCCAGTTGTTCTTCACCGCCAAAATTGTCCACCACGTCAAACTGCCGGAAGCGCCAGTAATCGACGCTGAGCAGCAGCCGGGGGTCGTCCCCCAGCAGGTTCCCCAGCCAGGGGACATCCAGCAGCGGCACATCGAAGCGCAGACCCAACCCCGAAGTCTCCGTCTCCTCGGATTCCAGGTCTTCATTACTCTCGCGCACGTGGCGCCGGTAAATGTCGCCACCGGCGTCGCCCAGCCCGGCCTGCTGACGCCAGAAATCATCGAAGCCCAGTCGCAGACGGCTGACATCGCCGCGATACAACTGCAGCAGGTTGGGAACGCGAAAACCCTCGGCGTAGGTGCCGCGCACGGTCATCCAGTGCCTGGGTTGCCAGGCCAGGGCGTACTTGGGTTTAAGAATATCTTCATTGACATCGTCCATGGACTCAAAACGCAGGGCGAATTGAAAATCCAGGCGCTGTGCCCAGGGCCTGGGGCTGAGCAGCGGGATGAACAATTCCCCGTACGCCGAGTACACGTTGCGCTCACCCTCGGAATCCGCGGTCGGACTGACCCCGGCCACATCACTGCGGTCGCCGCCCAGGCCTTGACGATAGGTGATGGTGCCATCCAGGCGCGAGTCGCGATTATCCTCGTAATCCTCGTGCCGCCACTCCACGCCCAGTGCCACGCCCGCCGGCTCATCCGCCCAGGGAGAAAAGAACAGGCTGGAATGCGAGACGCGAAAATCCCAGCTGCTGATCGAAGACTCCGCTTCATTGGTAGTCTTGACCCGCACCCGGTCAAACTGCTCGCGGCTATTGACGCCGGGCCCGTGGAAAGGATTAATCGCCTCCGGGGTGCTGAGTTCCAGTTGTTCTTCCAGCAGGGTTTTGCTGATCCGGTTGCTGGCCTGGTCTTCGGCGTCGGCAAAATTGTGAAACCAGGCCGTCTCCCAGTCCCAGTCGCCCCACACGCCGCGCACGCCGGCCAGGAAGCGGAACATCGAAGACTCGGTGTCGATAATCCTGGGCCCGTGGTCCACGGGACGCCAGCGCGCCAGCAACAGGTCCAGGCCCGCGGCGGGCACATCGGCATCGAGGCCGGGCAGGCGGTTGGGATTGGTGACACCGCCGGCAAAAGTTACCGGGCCAAAGGGGTTGTAGTAATTGGTTTTCGGAATGACGATAAAGGCCAGTCCCTGGTCGATGGGTTGGGCGGCGCGTTGACTGTGGCTTTCCGACTGGTACCAGCCCAGTTCGCCGAACAGCTCCATACCGTTGTCCATGGAGTGCGAGAGATTCACAAACAGGTTGTAGCGATCGGTCTCGGGCGAGAGCTGCCGGGGAATATTAAAATCGTAGCGCGAAGAATCATTGTTGATATTGCCGTCATCCAGGCCGATCTCGTCGACAACCAACTGGGCGCGCTCGCCGGCCGTGCCGGCGGGCTGCACATGAAACACCCCCACACTGTTCGTCAGGGCACCGCCACCGGCGGAGACTCTCTGCCCGCGGAAAATGCCCTCGGCCTCCAGCACGCCGGCCTGGAACTGCCCCCAGGGCGAGAGCGATGAAAGATTGCGGAACTGGTTGTCGTTGGCCCAGGAGGCGGGCAGCAGCGGACGTTTGTCGACGCTGGCCGCGTAGTCGCGTTCGCGGGCGAAGATGCCGTCCTTGCCGTAGATAGAGGCAAACACCGCCACGTGGGTGAGGCCGCCGTTGAATTCCATGCCGCCGGAAAAATTCACCGAATCCACCGCGTAGCCGATGCTCTCCGACTCGCCGTGGCGCACGCTGATACGGAAGCCCTCGTAATCGCTGCGCAACACGCTGTTCACCACGCCCGCCGAGGCGTCGGCACCGTACAGGGCCGAAGCCCCATCCTTGAGCACCTCCACACGCCCGATGGCCGGGGCGGGAATCACGTTGACATTGACCACGCTGCGCGGCGTCTCATCCACGTCCTGGGAGAAAGGATGCTGCACCAGGCGGCGGCCATTGAGCAGCACCAGGGTATTGCCGGCACCCAGGCCGCGCAGGTTGACGGTGGAGACATCGCCGCGCGCACTGTTGGGGCCGTCGGAGGAATCATTGAATTCCAGGGCACCCGCCTGGGCCAGGTTGCTCAACAGGTCGCCGGTGACCTCAGAACCGAAGGCATCCAGGTCGCCGCGCGACAAAATGGAGACCGGCAGAATACCGCTCTCCGCCGCACCCTTGATGCGACTGCCGGTCACCACCGTCTCCTCCAGCACCTCTTCCGCGGTGGGTTCCTGTGCCAGGGTGTGCGGGGCGTACGCCGCCTGTGCCATCCCAAAACACGCCAGCACCAGCAGTGGCCCCGGACGCCGCATTGCCTGCATTGTCTCTCTGATCATCTCGACACGGCCCCCTGGAATCAATTGCCGATGACAACCTGCACCCCGGAGGCCAGGTCGATCATGATGACTTCCGGCAAGCCTTCCTGCACGGCATAAACGAGGTTGCGGGCGGCATCCAGCACCAGCGCATTGCTGCCCGCCAGCACCAGGTAAGCACCCTCGGAGAGAATCTCGCGGTCACCGCTGGCCAGGTCCACGGCAAACAAGATACCCAGGTCCGCATCCAGTACCAGCAGGCGGCTGTTGGCAGTATCCAGGGCGATGCCCCTGGGGTTGGTCATGATCGTGCCGCTGCCCGTCCTGGGAGTGCTGACAGGCGTGAGCATACCGTCGGCCAGGGAGACGGCGATAATGCCGTCCAGCACGGAGGCGGTCGCAGCACTCGATACGCTGACCAGGGCGCGGGAGTTCGCCCGGTCCAGCACCACGTTCTGAATGCCCTCCAGCTCGGCATTGCTGGCCGTGGCCAGTGCCGTGCGCACCCCGCTCACAAGATCGACACGGTAGAGGGTATCGCGCGCCGTGTCGGCCACCAGCACGGTCATGGCATCCTCCAGGGCCATGCTGCCCCTGGGACTGCCGAAGCTGGGGGGACCAGGGTCGATTTCATTGCTAGACAGGGCCGTGCGCTCGCCGCTGACCAGATCGACCGCATACAAGATGTCGGTCTCGGAATCGATGACCAGTATGCGATTGTTTTCGGCATCCAGCACCAGCCCCCTGGGTATGCCAAAAGCGGGGCCTTCGCCGACCATCGATTCCATGACAGCAGAGGAGAGGATCATCCGGCTGCGATCCCCCAAGTTCAGTTCCAGCACCGCATCCAAACCGTTGTCCGCCACGTAGAGCAGGTTGTTCATCGGGTCCAGTGCCAGGCCCAGCGGGTCGCTGAGACGGGGCCCGCTGCCAATGAGGATCGGCGGCGGCCCCGGGGTTTCCGGGTGCAATTGCCGGCGGTTGCCGTTCGCCAGGTCGATCACCACGATCGCATCCAGGTCCTCGTCTGCGACCAACAGCCGGGGCGGTGTGGAAAGCGTATCGATGATCAGGCCGCCTCTCCCGCTAATCGCCGGGCCGGTGCCGACCATGGCTGGACACCTGGGGCTTGTGCCGCGTACCGAGAAATAGCTGCGATCCCCGCTCTGCAGATCGACAGCGATAATCCCGCAGACCCTGGTGCTGTCATCGCGCACCAGGGCGCGGGGATTGGCCGGGTCTGTCAGCGCATCCAGTACAACCGCACGCGGTGTTTGAAATACGGGTCCGCTGCCTACCCCCGGAGCGGCACCGTCGGAAACCACGGTGCGGGTGCCCGCTTCCAGTGTCACGGAAAACAGGGCGTCGTCGGCGCGCCCTGAATCAGGCACCAGCACGGTGTCGCCCGGACCCGCTGCGATATGGTTCGGCACCTCAAAAGAGGGACCGCCCCCGACGGCGGGGCCGGACAACTCGGTGCAGACCCCGCTGTCCAGGTCAATGGCGATCAGCTGATCATCGGTGCTCCCGGGAATAGAGTTCGAGACCACTGCCCGGTTGCGCCCGCTATCAATCATAATGCCGCTGGGAGCATTGCTGGAAGGACTGAAGTCTGCACATGCGGCCAGGGTGTTGCGATCCCCGCTGGCCAGGTCCACGGCCAGCACCGCCTTGGCCCCGAGATCGACGACCAGTACCCGCCCCCTGGTGGCATCCAGGGCGATGCCGCCACTCAGGGTATCAAAGCCATCACCGCTGCCCGTTTCATCATCGGAGATGATGCTGATCAGGCAGCCGCTTTCCGGGGGGTCTTCCACCGTCGAATCATAAGAACAGTCGCCGCTGATATCGAGTGCCACTACAGCCTTCAGACCATTGTCTGCGACCAGGATGCGATTGTTGTCGGCGTCCAGGACCAGGCCCAGCGGAGCAGAAAATGTAATCTGCGGTGCCACCTCCTGCTCCACCCACAGCACCCTGCTCACCGACAGGCCCTCGGAGTCCGTAGCCGTGACCGTCAGGGTTGTGGGCCCGCTGAACGGGATTTCTACCTGCCAATCCTCAGCCGGCGGCACGGGCAGGGTCACCGGCCAACTGCCTGTCCCGTCGCTGACCACCAACGCACTGAGGGTTGAACCACCGACAGCGGGGCGCACCCCGCCGCTCACGCTCATGGTGGTGGCATCCACGTGCGCCAGTGAGCCCGGTGCCGGAAAATGAATATTCAGAACCAGGGCGGGACGCACTTCGATCGTAAAAGAAGCCATGCTGGTGCTGCCGTCCTCCGACATGGCCTGCACGACCACAACATGTTCCGAGCTGGTGCGCACATCCAGGACCCCGGAACTTCTGAGGCTGATAACCCCCGAGATCGGGTCGATGACAAACAGCCCCCCGGCGTCATCGAGCAGGCTGTAGCGCACCTCGTTGCCGTGCGTGTCCATGTCCTGTGCAACGACCGTCACACCGACCGGAGTGCCGGCCGGGGCGGACTCCAGTATGCGCGCAGCAGGTGCGGTATCGGTGTTCATGATCGGGCTGACCGGGAACAGGTTGGGCGGCAAGACCGCGATGAAAAAAGAGGCCATGCTCATGCTGCCATCTTCCGATTCCGCCCGCACCTGGATCGTGTAGCCGGGTATGGTGGTCGAGAAGAACAACACCATCGCCGTGCGCACCACGCCCAGCTCCGAATCGATGGCAAAGCGCCCCCCGGCATCATCGACCAGGCTGTAACTGACCTCGTTTCCGCTGCGGTCCTCATCGCTGGCAAAGACCCGAATGCCCGCGCTCGTGTCTACGGGCACGCCCGTCCTGGTACTGACCGACCGCACCGCATTGGGAGTCAGGTCCACATCGGCGATGCCGCTGATACGAAAATGATTTCCCGAACTCTGGTCCAAGCGGACGGTGTCACCCTCATTGGAACCGCCGCCGCTGCCGCAGGCACTGAGAAGCAAGACGCCGAGGAACAATCCCCAGCGTTTGCTCCACAAATTAGTGCCTGTTAAAGGCATGTTCCCCCGCTGCGCTCTAAAGCGTATTACCCTGTATAGCACACGAGATGTGGTAAAGCAAAAGACTGGTGAGACCCGGGGCGGTTCCCCCGGCCCCGGTTTCCCCTGCCCCGTCAAGCAAACCAGATAACGATACCGAGCAAGCCCAGCAGCAGCGACAGGAAGCCAATGCCCAGTCCCAGCACCAGCAGCAGCCTCTCATAGTTCTTCTGCATGCGCTGCTCCAGCCGGTCCATGCGCAGCTCCAGTCGGTCAAAACGCTCCTGGTTGCTTTTCTGCGCCCGCTGCCATTCACTGCGGGTCAGCAGGCCCAAGCCCGCGATCGTATCCGTCATCGCCCGGATCAGTACCTTGGCCTGATCCGGGCTAAAACCGAGTGCTTGCAGATCTTTGCTCACTTCTTCTTTGCGTCTCTCGAATGCCGGGTTTGCCATGGCAACCTCCCTGGGTGAAAAAACAACTCTCTGTGAAAGCGTCCTGCAACTTTCCTCTCCTGAGGTCCCCCTATGCAGTGGTGCAGTATACCACCCCAATCCCAAGGGACAAGCCCTTGTATAAGTCCATAACTGGTGAGACCCGGGGCGGTTTCCCCGGCCCCGGTTTCAGGCGTCTTCCCCCGCGGCCAGACGCAGGGCGGCACCCAGGTCCAGCGTGCCTTCATAGAGAGAGCGGCCGGCGATCACGCCGGCAATACTGCCCGCAGCGCGCAGGGCGCGCACATCCTCCAGGGAACGCAACCCACCGGAGGCAAACACCGGCACGGCGACCGCCTCGGCCAGGTTTGCCGTGTCGGCGATGTTCAGTCCCTCCATCATGCCGTCATGGTCGATGTCCGTGTAGATCAACGCATCGACACCCATCTGCGAAAATTCCTGCGCCAGTTGCATCACGTCTTCTGAGGATCTTTGCGTCCAGCCTTCCAGTGCCGGCCGCCCCTGGCGCACATCCAGACCGACCACGATCTGCCCGGGGAAATCCCGACACAGCCGGCGAGTGAATTCGGGATCGCGAATGGCGCGCGTCCCCAGCACCACCCTGCGCGCCCCGGCGATGAAATACTCCTTGACCGTGTCCACCGTGCGAATGCCGCCACCGACCTGTACCTCCAGGCCGGGACAGGCGGCGATCATCTTGCAGATCACGTTGATGTGACGCGCCGCACCGGAGACCGCACCGTCCAGGTCCACCACGTGCAAACGCCCGGCACCCGCCTTTTCCCAGCGTCGGGCGACGGCCACCGGGTCCCGGTCGTAAACCGTGCTCTCTCCCATATCGCCCCTGCGCAGGCGCACGCAGGCACCACCTTTCAAATCGATAGCCGGAACAATCAGCATGGGCTCAGGTTTTCCAGTGCATGAAGTTATGCAGCAATTGCAGGCCGTCGCGATGACTTTTCTCGGGGTGAAACTGCACGCCGAACACCTTGCGCAGGCTGAGTGCGGCACTGAAAGAGGTGCCGTACTCGCTCTCGCCCGCCGTCGCCGCCCCGCACTCGGCGTAATAGCCGTGCACGAAATAAAAATAACTGTCTTCGGCAATGCCCTCCCACAAGGGATGCCGGCTCGTCTGCCGCACCCGGTTCCAACCGATATGCGGCACCTTGAGCGGCCGTCCCCCGGCGTCGCGCTCGCCGCGGGCGAAGGCCCGCACCTGCCCCGGCAGGATTCCCAGCCCCTCCACGCCATCGTTCTCCTCGCTGTGTTCCAGCAGCAGCTGCATGCCGATGCAAATCGCAAGCAGGGGGCGGTTCTCCTTCACAACATCGCCGATCACCGTATCCATTCCCGCCTCCCGGAATGCCGCCATGCAGTCGCGAATTGCGCCCACGCCGGGCAGCACCACGCGCTCCGCCCCGGCGACCTCCCGCGGGTCTGAACTGATGCGCAAGGAGGCTTCGGGGGCGACATGCTGCAGTGCCTTGGCCGCCGAATGCAGGTTGCCCATGCCGTAGTCCACCACCGCACAATACGGCTCGGGCATGGGGGCCGCGCTGCCGGTGCGAAGCCAGGCGCTTACAGGGCGCCCTTGCTGGAGGGAATTGCCGCACCGCGCCCGGGGTCCACCGCCGCCGCCATGCGCAGTGCCCGGCCGAAAGCCTTGAACAGGGTCTCCGCCTGATGATGACTGTTCTCACCGCACAGGTTGTCCAAGTGCAAAGTGACTCCGGCGTGATTGACAAAGCCCTGGAAAAATTCACGCACCAGGTCCACATCAAAATCACCGATGCGGGCGCGACTGAACGCGACATTGAATTGCAGGCCGGGACGACCGGAAAAATCGATCACCGCCCGCGACAGTGCCTCATCCAGTGGCACGTACGCATGACCGTAGCGGTGAATCCCGGCGCGCTCGCCGATGGCGCGGGCCAGGGCCATACCCAGGGTGATGCCGATGTCCTCCACCGTGTGGTGCGCATCGACCTTCAGGTCGCCCTGGGCCGATACCTTGAGGTCGAGCAGGCCATGACGCGCAACCTGTTCCAGCATGTGTTCCAGGAATGGCAGGCCGGTGTCGAATTCCACCTCGCCGGTACCGTCCAGTTGCAACTCGACGACAATGCGCGTCTCCAGCGTATTGCGGGACACTTCCGCGCTGCGTGCACTCATGATTCTTCTGGTCGGCAGGAGCCGTCTATTATATAGCGGTGCGACAGGCCGACGGTGCAAGACACAAGACAAAAGCAGGCAATGCATTTCTCCCCCGAAGATGCGCGGACTTTCCGCCGCACGCTGCTGCGCTGGTTCGCGCGCCACGGACGCCGCACGCTGCCGTGGCAGAAAAACCGCAGTCCCTACCGCGTCTGGCTGGCCGAAATCATGCTGCAACAGACCCGGGTCACGGCCGTGCTCCCGTACTTCGAAGCCTTCACCCGGAAATTCCCCACCGTTACCGCACTCGCCGCCGCCACCGAAGACCAAGTGCTGCACGAGTGGAGCGGACTGGGCTATTACGCCCGCGCCCGCAACCTGCATCGCTGCGCCCGCCTGGTCCGTGAGCGACACGGCGGCCGCTTCCCGCGCCGGTTGGAAGAACTGCAGGCCCTGCCCGGCATCGGCCGCTCCACTGCCGGTGCCATACTCGCCGCCGCCTTCGGCCGGCGCGGAGTGATCTTAGACGGCAACGCCAAGCGGGTGCTGGCACGCTATGGTGCCGTGGAAGGCTGGCCCGGGTGCTCCCGGACGGCAAACGAATTGTGGCACCTGGCCGAACACTTCACTGCGCACAAGCACTGCGCCGAATACAACCAGGCGATCATGGACCTGGGGGCTGCGATCTGCACCCCGCGCCCCGATTGCCCGCGCTGCCCCCTGCGCCGACGCTGTGCGGCGCGACTGCAGGGACGACAGCGGGAACTGCCGGCACCCCGCCCCAGGCGCCCCCTGCCGCGCAAGAAAGCCTATTTCTGGCTGATTTGTAACCCCGCCGGAGAAGTCCTGCTGCAAAAACGCCCGGGACAGGGTTTATGGGGCGGTCTCTGGAGTCCGCCCCAAACCACTGCGGCGACGCACACCCCGCCCGGTTGTGCCGGACTCCTGGACGATGCGCCGGAGAGCAGCCCCGGGCCGGTTCTGCATCACAGCTTTTCTCATTTTCAACTGGAGATTCACCCGCTGCACGTGCGCCTGCCCCGCACCCCGCAGACCGTGGAAGAACCCGGGAATTCGCTTTGGTATAATCCGCGCGCTCCCGTCGCCCTGGGGCTGGCAGCACCGGTGCAACGCCTGTTGCAGGCATTGACGGAAGAGACGCGCAAAGAGGACTGAGCCCATGGGACGCACCGTGCATTGCCGCAAGTATCAAAGCGAAATGGAAGGGCTGGACAGCCCGCCCTTCCCCGGTCCCCTGGGACAGGATATTTTCGACAATGTCTCGCGCCAGGCCTGGGAAGAATGGCAGCGGCACCAGACCATGCTGATCAATGAGCGCCGCCTGGACATGCGCGATGCCGAGGCGCGGCGCTTCCTGCAGGAGCAGATGAAACTGTTTTTCAGTGGCGGAGAGTACGCACAGGCGGAGGGCTATGTACCGCCGGAAAAAGAACAGGACGGCAGCTGAAAGCCCCTCTGTATAATGCGCCATTCGCTACTGCCCAGGTAGCTCAGTCGGTAGAGCAGAGGACTGAAAATCCTCGTGTCGGTGGTTCGATTCCGCCCCTGGGCACCACCCGAAAAATCCCACTGACGCTCTATTTACCTGCCTCCCCCATCTGAATTTTTCTCTGCAGCTCCACCTCCGCCTCCTGCAGTTCCCACTGTAGCTTCTTCTCCCGCACCCTCATCTCCTCCAGCCGTCCCAAGGCTCCCTGCATAAATAACTGTTCTCGAAATCGCAATGGCGGCTCAATCTCCTTCTCTGCCGCCTCCTGTTTTTTGCGCGCAAAATAGCGCCAGTCCTCAATCTGTTCCTCCAACTCCTGTAACTCTTTCCGGATACGGTCGCGATTGTCTCGGGCCAGCAGTACTGCCGCTCGCGCTTTCGGCTCCATCTTTTCCAGCACCGCCTTCCACTCCATCTCTCTTGCCACACGATCGCTCTCCATACACGTGGATACCGCAGTCACCAAGCCCACCAGTATCAGAAGGCCACCCCCCATCTCCAGCAGCGTCCGGGCCGGCCCTTTTTCCATTTTTTCCACCTTAACCACAAGCCATACCGCCGGTGCCCAAAACAGCACCAAGACCAACACCCAGTGCATTATTCGTCCTCCAGTACCCGCACAGATTCGAGCCCGCGGTTGTTGATAATTTTGACCGCGATGTGCCGAGTCTTGTCAAAGCGGCAGGGCAACGACTTTGTGCCGCGAAAAGTCTCTATTTTCTCTAGGGCGATGTCCATCTGCGAGGCTGGACGGTCAGTTCCAGTCCTAGAATGTACAGTGCTTTTAGTACTTTGCCCAGCTCAGCGGTCTCCTTGCCGCGCTCGAACTCGGATAAAAAGCGGGGGCTCAGCCTTGACAGTCCGGAAATTGTCTTCAGTGTCAGCTGCCGATCTTTGCGATGTGCGCGCGTCAGTTGCCCCAGTTCTGCGGCCGTGCGGATCACACCGTATGGCACTTGGTCGTCGTTCATGTTTCAAGTCCTAAAATTACCGTACGGTAAAAAATAGCATAGAAATGAGGATAAATCAATAAAATACTACCGTACGGGATAAATAAGACACTCCCGGGCGGAAATGCCCCTGCTCTACTACTTATAAGTCGTCCTCGTCTGTATCTTCGGATTCAAAACCCGTAAAGTCTGCATCGCCAAGATGGGCAATCATCGGTAGCAGGGCTGGTGCTACCGCTTGGCTCCACTGTGAAATTTGATCATCTACAGCAGGTCCATCTTCCCTCAATTGATTAGTGCCGCTTGCTTCCGGCTTCTTGTTCTTGTTTCCCCCAGAATTAAGGGCAGCCATGCCTAACAGTACCATGCCGCAAACAAATCTGCTCTCCAGAGTTTGGGCATCGGTTTTAGTATTATCCTTGATTTCGGTTTTAAGGTACACGTTATCCACATTGATAAAGAAGTCATAAGCCTCTCCCTCTCCTGAAGCCTTGACTTTCAAGGCACTGAATTGATCAAAGTTGAAGTCCTTATATGTGTCCTCGCACCAATTTTCCCGCCTTATTTCTGTGATGTCAGGCATTTTAAATTGAGAGCCTCGAGGCCTTTTGGATCCGGGTTTTCCAGGTAGTTTTTTTTCTTTAACAACTGAAACCCAGAATTCATCAGTAAAAGGCTCTATCCGGCTAATATCAGTCACTTTTATGGAAAATTTCAAAATATCCCCATCTTTTGCATCTCTTGGAATGCTGATTGTGAGATGGGCAATGCCATTCCACAAGTTTAATTCATTATCCCGTATATGTTCACCGTCGAGACCCAAACTCAACTCGCCGGGATTTTTATCACGGTCAAAATAATCATTTTCTGCATCCGTTTCATATTCAACGCGAAATTTTCCATTAATCACACAGGGCTTCGGCTTTTTCCGTGTATGCTTTTTAACAGGATTAAAGAAAGTAGGAAACTCTTTGCCTTCAAATGATACAAGCACATGAGGTGCGTCGGCGGAAGAAGCAGGATACGTACTGGATATGCGCGTACCGCGATCAAAGAATTTGAGAAGTGTCGGTGACTTTTTAATCAGGTCCTGCACAGCATCAGCCAACTGTTTGATGGCCTCAGATTTAGTTGCAGTTGCCTCTTGTTTCCTCCTGTTTCGCAATTCTTTTAACCCTGGATGAGTGCTGATGATCCTGGTCAGCTTTTGCTCAATTGAATCGCTGATTTCCGACTCAGCCAACCTGTCCCGGCTGGGCATAAAAAGTCGCTCCTGCCCTCGTCTGGTGATTTTTGAGCAATCAACCATCACCAGGATACTGTCAGACAGGTAGTCCATCTTAACTGCTTGTCGTCTGAAAAATGTCTCTCCCAAAAAACCATGGGCCTGTCCATTGACGGAAAATACAATTCCCTCTTTGCGGGCATAATTTTCTCTTTTTTTACCCTTTTTAAAAACATAAATTGAATAATCCAGTTTCTGGCCTTGAACAGTCATCCTACCTGTACTGGGCTTTTGAAATTCCGGTTCGAGGTTATCACCCCCGTCATCATCCAGGCGCACACTCAAACCGGCAAGAGTGGCCTCGTATGAGTGAGCCTCATACTCTTTACGGCGCTCCATAAGCCGGATGGGCAGAGCAACTCCCGGCAGGAGCAGAGAAAGCCGGTTATACAAGCCAAAATAAATAGCAGTCTTTAATCCCGTGCCTATTTGGTATTCATACAGCTTAATAAAAGTCCCCGCCTCAAGAGCTCTGCCCTGCTTGTCCGGATAATCGCCAGGCAGAAGTGGCAACTCGTCGGCTTCAAACGATAAGATTTTTCCTTCTGGTGCCAAGTACGTGTAGCGGGAGATTTTTTCGTCGCTTCTGGGGGCCTCGCATCTGACAACCGTCACCCCCCAGCAGTCCCTGGTGTCATCTGTTGTGCCAAATATCCGCTCGTCCATGGTTGCATCAATTGCAGGATTGCGCTTGGAAATCAACAACAGCAGGTGATTTTCGGGACTGCAAAACCGCAATACACCGCTGCCCCCCATACCAAATTTTCCCTGGACAAAGGGAATTTTGATCTTGTTACTCTGCGTGAGAGATAAAATCGTTTTCGGTATGCCTTCGGGAGATTGCCCCTCGCCTTTATCTATGACTGAAAAGGAGGGATGGGATTTGCTGCCCGTGGCCACCAGCAGGATGTTCTTTGCCAGCCGGGAGCGCTGTCCGCTATCAATGCTGGACAGTCTGCCGTCGTATATGTCAAAAAACTTTTTTTGCGCCTCGGCAATACTTTTCGGGGCCTTAGTGCTTTCCGGGTCAATTTTGCGTTTCAGGCATTCGCATAGAAACACCGCATCGACGGAATTGATCAGCTTCTCAACCAGCGCATTATCGGCACTGCTCTGCTGGTTGCCGATCGTGGAATAGTTCATGGAACTATCCCCGTATTCATGCCAGGCTTCATCCTGGTCCCAGTATCCCTCCTGCTTCAGAATGTTGATGACTTCCTTTTCTGTTTCGGCTTGCGCAAGTGCAAGTGCGAATCTCTCGAGCCCGCTCCCGCTCACAGCTCGAATTTTGGCTTGATGCTTTTTTTTTCAGGAAGGCGGAACTTTGCTTTAATTTCTGCTACGCGGCTTTCAATTTCAGAAAAAATCCTGTTGACGTCCTCCTCGGTATAGTCATAAGTGTTCCTGTTGGCGCAATTGCCCAAAACCCGGAGCCTATCCAGCACAACATTGACGCGCTTCGGCACCATGCGCTGAAACCGGTCTCTCTTTTGTTCTTTAGTTTCCATGACACACAAGTATGACGGTATTTTTATCTACTAATTCGCGCTAAATGTCAACATCCCGTACCCGTGATGAAAACAGCTCAGGGCGATGCGTCTTCTTTAGCGGCGAGTGCCAGTTCCTCTTCCAGCAGAGTGGTATTGAGCGCGCAGCGTTTTTGTCCGGCACTGGTGCGCAGTGCCTGGTATTCGCCCTTGAGCACAGCGTATTGCTCCACTTCCATCTCATCATCAAACTCCATGAGAAAGGCGATGGGCGAAAAAATAATAATGGCGGCGGTGGCTTTCCAACTGTTGGCCTTGCGGCGGTCGACAAAGCCCTGGTAGAGCGCATTCGCCTGCTCCGCTGTTTTGCGCAGCTGGACGGCGAGTTGTGCGCATGCCTGGCCGGCGTAGCGCTCCGGCGACACCGCCACGGCTTCGATGTGCGGCGGTGCCCAGGAGCAGGCGGTGGCATGTATTGCCAGTGCAAACACCGCAAGACTTCGCCAGGTCTTTCTGTTCACGGCGGTGAGCCGAGTCTGCGCTGCACCCGGGCAACACTTCCCGGACCGCGGGGCACTGTAGATGCCCGCAGCGCCCGGAGACGCTGCCCGGCGTCTGTCGCGGGTTTATCGCCTGCTGCGTTTTTCGAGTATTTCGTCAGGCGACAGTGCGGCGATGCTGCATTTCTTTTCCACGGCATTGGCCCGCAGTGCTTCGTACTCGCCCTTGAGGTGCGCGTATTCTTCGGTCGCCTCGTCGTCTCCACCCAGCAGCAGTAAGGGCAAAACCAGGAAGCCCAGGCTGGCCTGCCAGTTATCCTGCCGCCGTTCCTTGGTGAGCTCTTCGTACAGGTCACCGGCTTTCTTGCTGATGTCATTGATCTCCTGGGCGATCTGTCGGCAATCATAATCCGCATACTTGAGCGTCGATACCGCGGTGGGTGCGACGTCCTGCGGCCGGATGGCACAGGCAGTCAGAATTAAAAGCAACGCCAGGGGCGCGCCGTTTCGAAGCATTTTGCAAATATTCATGGTGCAAACCTCCTTCAGAGAACACTTTCGGCAAAAAATCGCAGGGTTTCAATATCCTTTTGCAGGTCGCCGCTGTGTGCGACGGCCAGGCCCTTGAGCGGGGTTTTCTTCCACTCTTCCAGGCGTTCGACAATGCGTTCCTTGGGGCCTGACAGGGTCAGCGCATCGGCCAGGCGGTCGGGCACTGCCTTGACCGCTCCCTCCCGGTCACCGGACAGGTACAGCTGCTGGATTTTCTCCGCCTCTTCGGCGAAGCCGATCCGGGACAGGTGTTCCTTGTGGAAGTTGCGGTTCCTGGCACCCATGCCACCGATGTACAGGGCCATGGTGTGCTTGGTCGGCAACAGTGCCTCTTCCAGGTTGTCGCTGATGTTGACGGAGATGCTGGGCATAAAGATGTCGAAGTCCTTCTTGGCCTTGGGCAGGATGTCCTGGTAGACGTCCCAGGACCAGGGGGACATGAACAGCGGGAACCAGCCGTCAAAACATTCGCAGGCCAGGCTGACATTGCGCGGGCTCTCCGCTCCCAGGTACACCGGGATATCACTGCGCAAGGGTTCGGTAATACTTTTCAGGGGTTTGCCCAGGCCCCAGGAACCGGGGCCGCTAAAGGGCAGCTGGTAGTGTTCGCCCTGGAACTCCACCGGCTTGCGTTCCAGCACCTGGCGGAAAATCTGCAACCATTCGCGGGTGCGCTCCAGCGGGCCGTCAAAGGGCTGGCCGTACCAGCCTTCCACCACTTGCGGGCCGGAGACGCCGATGCCCAGGATCAGGCGACCGCCGCTCAGGTGGTCCAGGGTCAGGGCGGTCATCGCCGCACAGGTCGGGGTGCGCGCCGAGATCTGCATGACGGAGGTGCCCAGCTTGATCTTGCTGGTATGCGCGCCGATCCATGCCAGGGGCATGAATGCATCGGAACCGTAGGCCTCCCCGGTCCAGACCGAGTCGTAACCCAGGCGCTCGGCTTCCTGTGTCAGTTCGAGTGCGTGCAGGGGCGGCTGCTTCTGCCAGTAACCGAGTTGCAAGCCGAGTTTCATGGTGCGAGTTTTTCCGTTTGTTTCAATGCTTGCGAAGTGAGCTGCGATTCATCCGGCGACAACGCCCTCGTCTTTGAGGGACTGGATGCGCTGTTTATTGTAGCCCAGTTCCCGCAGCAATTCCGCGGTGTGTGCACCGGGTGCCGGCGGCGAGGTGCCCGGTTCGCAATGGTCGCGGCTGAAACGCGGGGCCGGGGCGGGTTGCACGACGCCGTCGCGTTCGATGAATGTGCCTCGCGCCCGGTTATGCGGGTGCCGGGGTGCCTCTGCCAGGGACAGCACCGGGGCAAAACACACGTCAGTGCCTTCCAGCAGTTCGCACCATTGTTCGCGGCTGCGGGTTTTGAACAGGGCGCGCAGTTGTTCGCGGCGTTGTGGCCAGTCCTTGCTCTCCAGGCGCGGGAACAGATCTTCCGTGCCCAGGTCGGTCTCCAGTTTTTCCGCCAGCAGGCGATAGAACTGCGGCTCGATGGAACCGATCGTAATCCACTTGCCATCGCTGCACTCGTAGACGCCGTAATAATGCGCCCCGCCATCCAGCATGTTGCTCTGTCGCTGGTCGCGCCACATTCCCGTGGCGAAAAAACCATACAGCGAGGCCAGCAGCGAGGCGACGCCATCGGTGATAGCGGCATCCACCACCTGCCCCTGTCCCGACTCCCGCGCCTGCAGCAGTGCTGCCAGTACACCCAGCAGCAGGTACATGCTGCCGCCACCGAAATCGCCGACCAGGTTGAGTGGCGGCACGGGGCCCGAGTCTTCGGTGCCGATGGCGTGCAGGGCACCGGTCAGGGCGATGTAATTCAGATCGTGTCCCGCCGCCTGCGCCAGTGGTCCCTCCTGCCCCCAGCCGGTCATGCGCCCGTAAACCAGGCGCGGGTTGCGCTCCAGGCAGGGCCCCGGGCCCAGGCCCAGTTTCTCGGTGACCCCGGGGCGAAAACCTTCGACCAGCACATCGCTGCGTTCGACCAGGTCGAGCACGGTTTGCACGCCCGCAGCCTGTTTCAGATCGACGGCGATGGAACGTCGCCCGCGGCTCAGCACGTCGGCGGGTGCCGCCCTGGGTGACAGCTCTCCGCCCTGGATGCGGTCGATGCGCACGACATCGGCACCCAGGTCGGCGAGCAACATGCAGGCGAAGGGGGCCGGACCGATGCCGGCCAGTTCTACAACGCGTACGCCCTGCAGCGGTCCCATCGGCTGCGCCTACTCGCCGGTATACCGGGCCTTGCGCTTTTCCGCGAAAGCCTTCATGCCCTCCCGCGCGTCCTTGCTGGCGATGACCGGGCCGCCTATCTCATCGACTTTCTGCATGGCCTCCGCCTCGTTGTAATGGGCCTGCAACTCGCGCAGGGTGCGCGTGATGGTCTTGATCGACAGCGGTGCGTTCTCGCACAGTTGTTCTGCCATTTTCAATGCTTCCTCCAGGGCCTTGCCCTTGGGCACCACGCGGTTGATCAAACCGTGTTCCAGTGCTTTTTGTGCACTCCAGTGTTCGCCCAGCAACACCAGTTCGGCGGCCATGCAGTACGGCATCTGGCGCGGTGCCCGCACTGCCGAACCGGCCATGGGATACAGGCCCCGCACGACCTCGGTGACACCGAACACGGCGTCTTCGGCACCGATGCGAATGTCGGTGCCCAACAGGATCTCTGTGCCCCCGGCCAGGGCATAGCCTTCCACGGCGAGAAAGATCGGCTTCATCGGCTGCCCTTCACGCAACAGGGACTGCCAGTGCAGGTTCGGCACCTTCTTCATCATTTCCAGTATTTCCTTACCGGCCGCATCGGTGGACTCGCGCGTGCCCTGCTTCAGGTCCATGCCGGCGCAAAAGGTATTGCCGGCACCGGTCAGCACGGCACACAGCAATTCATCGTCTTCGTCCAGGCGCCGCCAGGCCTGGTACATGCCGATCAGCATCGCCGGACTCAGCGCGTTCTTTTTCTCCGGGCGGTTCAGCGTGATGATCATGATGCGGTCTTTTTGCTGCACCAGGCAATGTTCGGTGCTGATGTCGAGTTCTTGCATTGCAAATGCTCCGTGGCAACAGGGAAAATTTAATCAGGACACGAGGTGTGCACCGGAGAGTGCCAGCTTCCTGGCACCTGGATAGTCGGGCTTGCCGCTCGGGGTGCGGGTGAGTTCCGGAACCACGTGCAACTCCCGCGGGATCTTGTAGCCGGCGACGTGCTTGCGACATTCCTGCTGCAGGCTCTCCAGGTCCAGGGAACAGTCCGCGCGCAGTTGCACCACGGCGGTGACCTTTTCGTTGAAACGCGGGTCGGGAGTGGCCACCACCAGCGCATCGAACACCGCCGGGTGTTGCTTGATCGCGATCTCCACTTCCTCGGGAAAAATTTTCTCGCCGCCGCTGTTGATGCAATTGACGCCGCGACCGAAAATTACCAGTCCGCCATCGGCGTCCACGGTCGCCCGGTCGCCGGTCAGCACCCAGTTGCGCCCCCCGGCTTCGACGAAGATCTCGGCACTCTTTTCCGGTGCGTTGTAATAGCCGATCGGCACATGACCGGAACGCGCCAGGTAACCCTGCTCTCCCGAACCCGGTTCGATGATGCGCCCGTCGCGGGTGATCACCTGGGCGTGTTCGCCGCGGGCGATGCGGCCCAGGCCCCCCTCTTCCCGGTTCTTGCCGTCGTCCTGGCCCTGGGCACCGGTCTCCGAGGAACCGAAGGAGTTGGTGACCACCACCTTCGGGAAAATCTCGCGGAAGCCGTCCTGCACCCAGTCGGAAAACACCGCCCCGCCCGAACCGATGCCAAACAGGGAATCGATCTTCCAGCGCCCGGGCTCTGCACGCAGCGCATCCAGCAGGGGGATCGCCATCGCATCGCCGACAAAACTCAGCATGTTGACTTTTTCGCGCTCGACCAGGTCCCAGACATGCACGGCATCCAGGGAACGCTTCTCACTCAGCACCACGGTATGCCCCAGCAGCAGGGAAATACATGCCAACCACCAGCAGGCACCGTGCATCAGCGGGGCAAGCGGCAGGGTGCGCATCTCCAGGCCCTCGGTGACGCGCACGACGATATCCTCCGGTTTTTTAATCGGGCCGTCGGGATGATAAAAACCGGCACCGCCCAGGCTGCCGTACAGCAGTGCCTTGTGCGGCCACATCACACCCTTGGGCAGGCCGGTGGTACCGCCCGTGTAGAGGATGAACAGGTCATCATCGGAACGCTCTGCAAAATCGCGTTCCGGCGAATGTGCCTGCAAGGCCTCTTCGTATTCCCGGGCACCCAGCATTGCCGGGTCTTCCGTGCTGCCGTCTTCGACAAACAGGAAATGTTGCAGCCTGGGAGCTTGCTCTCGCAGTTCTGCGATCTTCGGCATGAACTCCCGGCCATGCACCAGGGCGACGAGATCGGCATTGTCAAACACGTACAGCAGTTCCTCGCCGACATAGCGGTAGTTGATGTTGATCGGCACGGCGCGCACCTTGAAGCAACCCAGCATTGCCTCCAGGTACTCGTTGCAGTTGTAGAGGTAGAGACCGACGTGCTGGCCGGGAGTGACGCCGCACTGTTGCAGGTAATGCGCAAAGCGATTGGCCCGCGCCTCGAGTTCGGCATAACTCTGCCGGGCATCGCCGCACACCAGTGCTTCGCGCTCGGCAGGCACGGTATCGATGACGATTTCGATCAGGTCGGCAAGATTGAAATGCGGCATGTCGTCCGCCCCGCACCGGGTTCGCCTCAGGGGCGTTCGGTACTCACCACCCACATCGAGAAGAACTGGGAATTGCCGCCGTAGGCGTGTCCCAGGGCGGTCTTTGCACCTTCGACCTGGTAGTCGCCGGCCGTGCCTCGCACCTGGTTGGCGGCCTCGGCGAAACGGATCATGCCCGATGCGCCGATCGGGTTCGAGGACAGCACGCCGCCCGAGGGGTTGAAGGGAATGTCACCCGTGATCTCGGTCGCACCGGCATCGGTCAGCTTCCAGCCGCTGCCCTCCGCGGCAAAACCGCAGTTCTCCAGCCACATCGGTTCATACCAGCTGAACGGCACGTAGACTTCCGCCGCATCGATTTCCTTGCGCGGGTTCTTGATCCCCGCCTGGGCAAAAACATCCCTGGCACAATCCTGTCCGGCCAGGGGATTCACCATGTCGCGCCAGGCGTACATGGTCGGCTCGGTGCGCATCGCCGCACCCAGGATCCAGACCGGTGTATTGGAACAATCGCCGGCACTTTTTTCGTCGCCGATCACCATCGCGCAGGCACCGTCCGAGGACGGGCAACTCTCGAGAAAACGCAGCGGTTCCCAGAGCATCGGTGACTCTTCCACCATCTTCATGTCGATGCCTTCCAGCTGCAGGTGCGCCAGCGGGTTCTTCAGCGCATTGAGACGGTCCTTGACCGCCACCAACCTGCCGATGTGTTCCGGGGCCCCGGAGCGTCGGATGTACTCGCGTATATGCGGGGAGAAGTTGCCGCCCGCCCCGGCGTTGACGTGCACCGTGAACGGTCGCTTCGGCGACAGTGCCCACATGGCGTTGGACTCGGATTGCTTTTCAAAACAGACGGTCAACACGCGGCGGAATATCCCGCTCTGGACGTGTGAGGCGGCGACCAGCCCGGTACTGCCGCCCACCGACCCCGCCGTGTGCACGCGCATCACCGGTTTGCCGACACCGCCCAGGGCATCGGCCAGGCACAGTTCCGGCATCATCACGCCCTCGAACATGTCGGGGGCCTTGCCCAGGATGATCGCATCCATGTCCTGCCATTCCAGGCCGGCGTCCTGCAGGGCCCGCTCGGCCGCTTCACGCACCAGCCCGTGGATGGACACGTCCGTACGCCGCGTCTTGTACTTGGTCTGCCCGATGCCCAGCACCGCCGCCCACTCGCCCATCACGCACCCTCCAGGACCACGACCATGTTGTGTTGCAGGCAGGGGCCCGAGCTCGCATGCGCCACGCCGCGGTCGCCCTCACCGGCGGCAATACGCATGGCGACTTCGCCGATGCGATCGAGCCCGGCCGCCATCATCACGTTGCCGGCAAGCGCGCCGCCGGAAGGATTCAACAATACTTTCTCATCCAGTCCCAGTGCCTGGCGCAGGATCTTTTCCTGGTGACTGAAAGCCGCGTAAACCTCCGCCAGGTCCACCTTGTCGCGGCCGACACCGGCACTCTGTGCCGAGACCTCCGTGGACGGGGAGCGCACCAGTTCGCGGGCACCCAGGCAGGAGGATTCCATGCGGTGTTCGATAGCGCGGATGTATGCCGGGCGCTCGCAGAGTTTCTCCGCCACCTCGCGCACCGCCAGCACCATCGCCGATGCGCCATCGCTGAGCGGGGCGCAGTCGTGGCGACGCAGCGGCGCAACCAGGGTTTCCTCGGCCAGCAGTTGTTCGGCCGTGAACTCACCCTTGAGTTGTGCCTTGGGGTTGTCCATGGCGGCGGCGCGGGAGCGCGCCACGGTCTCGGCCATTTCACGCTCGGTGATCAGGCCCTGGTCCAGCATGCTGCGCGCCTGCAGTGCCGCCAGGGAAATGCTGTCCGCCCATAGCGGTGCCAGGTAATACGGGTCCAACTGCAGGGACATGACCAGGGGCAGCTGTCCGCCCGAAGCCTTGCTGAAACCGTAAATCAGTGCCGTGTCGGCATGTCCCATCTGGATTTTCAGCCAGGCTTCGAACAGTGCCCACGCCGCATCCATCTCCACGTGTGACTCGCGGATCGGCGGCACGGCACCGATCGCATCGACGCCCTCGACAAAGGCAAAAGCCATGCCCTGCAGGTAATCGCAACTGCCCGAACAAGTGAAATCGATATCCTTGAGTTCCAGTCCCGCCGCACTCTTGGCCTCTTCCAGCACCGGCATTATCAACTCGACTTCGTTCAGTGCCCCGGCATCCGCATAGCTCTGCGACTGCGCATGGGAGACGATGGCTACCTCACGCATGGTGTTCCCTGCGCAGGGCGTCGATGTCGATGTCGGGTTCGTCGAGCGGACGGAAATACCGGATGTTCTCAAAACTGTACGTCCACTCCGCTTCCGGTTTCCATACCGGCTCCAGGCGCATACCGATACGCACGTCTTCGTTGGCCACTTCGCTGACCAGGTGGATAAAGGAGAGTGCCGCACCGTCCAGAAGAATGTTCGCGACCACGAACGGCGGCTTGATCGGGTTGCCCGGGATCGGGATGTGCACGATGGTGAAACTTTCCACCGAACCGCGACCGTCCAGCGGCACGCTGATCGTGGTCGGCTTGCCGCGCTTGGGACAGCTGGCGCGGGGCGGCATGTAGACGTCTTCGGCATCCTCGCAGCGCTGGCCGACAATTCTTCCCTTGCGCATCTCGTGCAAAAAGCGCGTCGCCGCAGCACCCGCCGTGTACGTGTATTTCAGGGAGATCGGTGCAATCATCTGCGTCACCGGCTCCCGCGCCTCGTTTTTTTTCTCAGTCATGCCGCAGTCCCCCTTCCATCACGTCTTTCAGTCACACGGCTCAAAACAGGCGATGTCGCTGATGTGTCCCTGGGGTTCCGCAGCCCAGCGCGCCCGGACTTTCATGCCGGTTTTCATGTTCGCCTCCTCGACGGCGTCGACCATATGTACCATCGGTACATCGGCGCCTTCCAGCAGGATCAACGCCCAGGCAAAAGGTTTTTGCAGCAGGTGGTTGGCTAGCGGTTTCTTGACCCAGCACCAGCTCTGCACCACGCCCTCTTCGCCGACCGGAACGAATTCGGTGAGTGCTTCGGCGGTCTCGGGATGATATTCCGGCGGCGGTGTGAACACCCGCCCGTCACTACCCCGCACGCCGGTGATGCGCCGCTCTCGCAACTCCGTCAGGAAATGCCCGATGACGGGACCGGTGGAGCGCGTGTAATCAAAGCTCAGTTCAAATTCCTGGCTCAGCTGTTCCAACTCTTTCCCGGTTTCGCTCATGATTAAAAATCTGCAAACTACCTCGTGGTTTCAAATCTGCGCCCATCCCGGTTATGGGCCCCCGGGACTCGGACTCAAGGGATGCATTATAGCCAACCCCGGAACCCGTGAGGAAGGGGTGGTCGCCAGCGGAAGGAATACGAGGCGGCCGGGACAGGCGGAACGAGGCGGCCGGGACAGGTCGGAACCGTCGGGCAGAACAGTGCGGACCGGGGTCGGGCAGAACGGGGCGACTGGGGTCGGGCAGAACAGTGCGACCGGGGGGCTGCATTTCAGCGCAGGCCCGGACCGCCACCGGTCTCTGCACCGGGCGGCGTCACGCCCATCCGGGTCTGCATGTTGGCAGCGACATTGTGTGCCACGCGCTTGGCGCGCTCGGCGGTCTCACCGGCAAACTGTTCATTGACATTGGCGCAAAACAATTGCAACCAGCGTTCAAACTCATGCGCCTGCAGCGGCCTTTTTGCATGCAGGCGCCGGTGAATATTCATGGTGTGGCGGCTGTAGCCCTGGATACCCAGCAGCAGTTTTTCCCAGTACTTGCAGATCCTGGGTAGATGCTCCTCCAAGTTCACCTGCGCCGTTTCCAGGAAGATATCGCGCAGGATGTCATCTTGCAACACCTTGGCGTAAAAGCCCTCCACCATGCGGCGCACGTCCCCCGCATCGCGGATATCCTGTTTCATGTTTCAGGGCTGGGGCAGGTCCAGGCCCCGCTTGGCGATGATATTCAATTGAATCTCGGAGCTGCCGCCGGCGATCGTGTGGGCGCGCGTGAACATCCATTCCCGGGCCAGGCGCAGGTTGCGCGCCGAAAAGGATTCCTCGCCCTCCCAACCCAGTCCGGCACTGCCCGTCATTTCCATCATCAGGTTCTTGTCCCGCTTTTCCAATTCGGTACCGGCGTACTTGAGCATCAGCGGTGTGCGGGTCGGCAGGCCCGCCTCGATTTCGAGTTTGGCGCGCAGGTTGGTCAGGTCCATGCAATTGCGTTCGACCATGCGCTGTGCCAGGCGCAGGCGCATGTATTCATCCCCGATGTGCCCGTTCTCCCACTCCACGCTATCACGCGCAACCTCCAGCGGCATAATGGGGTTCTGGGTCTCCCCGGCCAGGTCGGCCATCATCGCACGCTCGTGCATGAGCAGGCGCTTGGCAACGGTCCAGCCGTGGTTCTCTTCGCCCAGGCGGTGACGTTTCTCGGCGCGCACATCGTCAAAAAACACTTCGCAAAAATGCGAGAGACCGTTGATCAGGCGAATCGGCTTGACGGTGACGCCGGGCTGACGCATGGAAAACAGCAGGAAACTGATGCCGGCCTGTTTCGGCACCTCGGGGTCGGTGCGCACCAGGCAGTAGATCCAGTCCGCCTTGTCGGCGTCACTGGTCCAGATCTTGGAGCCGTTGACAATGTAATGATCGCCCCGGTCCACGGCGGCGGTACGCAGACCGGCCAGGTCGGAGCCGGCACCCGGTTCACTGTACCCCTGGCACCAGCGCATTTCGCCGCGCGTAATCTGCGGCAGGAATTCCCGCTTCTGTTCCTCGTTGCCGAATTCCAGCAGCACCGGCCCGACCATGGTGATGCCAAAACTGTACTGCGGGGGGCGGCAATGCAGACGTTCCATCTCCTCGCGCAACACCCGCCCCTCCTCCGGGCTCAGTCCACCGCCGCCGTACTCTTCCGGCCACTCCGGTGCAAACCAGTGTTTGTCCCGCATCCGTTCAAACCACAGCCGGGCGTCCTCGCTGGGAAAATCAATATTGCCGGAGGCCCAGACCCGCTCCTCCGGGGTGCGGATTGGCTCGCGCATGGAGGGCGGGCAGTTCTGCTCCAGCCAGGCGCGCGTCTGCGCCCGGAAGCTCGCCAGCTCAGTCATCAGTCCCACTCTCCCTGCCGGGCCGGGCCGGGCTGCTGCAGGCACCGCAATCGGCGGGCGGAGGAAGAAAGTCCATACATCGAGGCAAAATGCCGTTGAAAACGCGGATTATATTATCCCATCCCGGTGCCGGTGAGTGCGCAAGGCATCTGCGTTGAAACGGGCCGCCAGGTTTTATAATTCCAGGCGATGCACCTCCTTTACACTCTCCTGGCTTTTGCCCTCGGTGCGGCGGTGACCCTGGCCGTGGTTTTGCACAGAGCACCGCAAGACCCGGTTCCATCTGCAGACGCCAGACGCACCGACTCACAACTGTCGCCGGGGACAGGGGACATACCCTGGCCCTTGCAAAACGGCGGGCGGCAGACCTTGGGTGCCCTGGTCCAGGGCGGAGGGCTGGGTGCGCCCGCCGTGCGGGAACAAGAGCCGGTGATGCGAAAAATCCAGGGCCTGCTGGATGCGGGGCAAGAGGCGGCCGCCCTGCACCTGTATCGCCGACACTGTCGTGCAGGGCCGCGG
The DNA here is from genome assembly GCA_965215045.1 of Gammaproteobacteria bacterium. Classification (GTDB taxonomy): domain Bacteria; phylum Pseudomonadota; class Gammaproteobacteria; order JABABF01; family JABABF01. The sequence goes on from OZ244031.1 coordinate 273,012, forward strand.
GCTGATGCATGTAAATCTATATTTATCAATTACATACACTATCTTTTTGAGAATAACCTTCAAAGGCTTTCGCGGCTGCTCGACGCCTGGTTGGAACTCGAGACGGAAGACCCTCCGGCCGTGTTTTACCAGGGTGCCATGTACGCGCAACAGGGCCGTCCCCGGGATGCCTTGCAGCGTCTGCTGGACCTGCGCCTGAGACCGCAGGACGAGGTTCCGCAAACGGTCATCGACAATGCGGTGCAGACGGTGTTCCAGCAGCATATCGCCCGCTTGCAACGGCAAAAGAACCCGCAACCGGTGCTGGACTTTCTCAATTTCATGCACGGCCTCGACCCGGGCAACCCGCGCTATCGCTACCTGCAGGCGGAGACGCTGCTGGCGATGAAACGTCATTTCGAGGCGATCAACACGCTGGAGGAAATCCTCTACGACCCCGACTGGGGACCACAGGCACAGGAGCTGGCGGCGACCATCGAACAGCGCCTGGCCCAGGAGTCGCAAGTGCAGGTGCCGCTGATCCGCAGCGGTGAGCATTTCCTGGTGCGCACCAATATCTCCGGTGCCGAGGTCCTGCTGCTGCTGGACACCGGTGCCTCGTACACGGCGGTCGACCGCCGCACTTTTCGTCAACTTGGAGTGCCCAGCCGGTGGGTGCGCAGTGTGCTGCTGCACACTCCCAACGGCAATGTCCCCGCCCCCCTGGTGCGCGTGGACCGTTTTGGCGTGGTCGGTGGGCCGGAGTTCAGGGACGTGGAGATCGCACTCATGTCGCTGGGCAACCTGCCGGAGTCCCAGGGCCTGCTGGGCATGAATTACCTGCGCCGTTTCGACTTTTACATCGACCAGGACGACGCCGTGCTCTACCTGGGCCAGCGCAACTGAGCCCGCCCGCGCGCCGGCTTCAAAAGCGGCGGAACCGCCTCTAAGTCCCTTTCTTTTTCACGCGCCTGGCAGGGCGGCGCCCGCGGGAAGACGCCGGGCGAGCGGGCTTTGCCGGGGCGAAGGGATTCCCGGTGTTGCGAAACGCCAGGCGCAACGGGGAGCCGCCCAGTTCCAGGTGCTGGCGAAAATAATTTTCCAGGTAGCGCCGGTAATTGGCCGGGGTGCGCGCTGCCCCTGTGCCGTGCAGGACGATCAGCGGCGGACGGCGTCCGCCCGCGTGGGCGTAGCGCAAGCGGATGCGGCGCCCGCCCAGCAGCGGCGGCGGATGGGCGGCCAGTGCCTCCTGCAGGATCCGGTTCAGTTGCGGGGTATCCGCCCGCATCCCGGCGGCATCCTCTGCCGCACGCACGGCGCGCTGCAGGGTGGCCAGTCCCGTGCCCCGCAGCGCGGAGATATGCACTCGTTCGACAAAACTCGCAAAGCGCAGGCGCCGCTCCAGCTGAGGCTGTAGATGGCGGCGACGCTGCTCCCGGTCCAGCAGTTCGGACTTGTTCAGTGCGATCACCACGGCGACGCCGCCTTCCAGGATCAATCCCAGCAGGCGCAGGTCTTGCTCGGTGACGCCCTCTGCGGCGTCCAGCATGAGCACCGCCACATCCGCCCGGCGCATCGCCCGCAGCGCCATCCACACGGAGTCTTTTTCCGCTTCCCCGCTGATCGAGCTCCGCCGCCGGATGCCGGCGGTATCGGTCAGCACGCAGGGCTGCCCGCCCCAATTCCAGGAGATGTCGATGCTGTCGCGTGTCAGCCCCGGCTGCTCGCCGACGACCATGCGCTCCTGTCCCAACAGGCGATTGACCAGGGTGGACTTGCCGACGTTCGGCCGCCCCAGCACGGCCACCCGCACCGCCCGCTCGCCGTCTTCCTCGCCGCGCTCGTCCCGGGTATCGGGCAGGGCCTGCTCCAGCCCCCCCCGCAGGGCGTCCAAACCCCGGCGATGAGTCGCCGACAGCAACAGCATCTGCCCGGTGCCCAGGGGGCTGAATTCCGCTCGAATGGCATCTGTAGATGGCAGGCCATCGATCTTGTTGACCAGCAGCAACCAGGGACGGGAGGCGCGCCGCAGGCGGGTGGCAATCTCGCGGTCTTCACTGCACAGGCCCTCGCGAGCATCGACCACGAACAACACCAGTTCCGCCTCTTCGATGGCGACCCGGGTCTGGTGCTGCACCGCCCGGGACAGGTCGTCCCCGGTAGTGCTGAGCATGCCCGCCGTATCCACCAGCATCAGTTCGCGCTCTCCACAGCGACTGCGACCGTAATGGCGGTCCCGGGTCAGGCCGGGCAATTCGGCGACCAGCGCACTGCGGCTGCCGCAAAGACAGTTAAAAAGAGTGGACTTGCCGACGTTCGGCCGCCCCACCAGTGCGACCAGGGGAAGCACGGGCCACTCCGCTCAGAGTGCCTGCGCCCGGTAGGCGCCGACCTTGCCGCCATCCCCCAGGACATAGACCACGTCGTCCCGCACCAGGGGCGTGGCCGAAATTCTCTTGCGTCCGTGTCGCAGGCGCGCCGCCACGCTGCCGTCGACCTGGGAGAGCAGGTGCAGCCAGCCCTCCGCATCGCCGATCGCCAGGTAATCCAGCAGTGCCACGGGTGGACCCGGAAGCCGGCCCCGGAGGCTCTGCTTCTGCCAGCGCAGGCGACCTTCGTCCCGGTCCAGTGCCATCAGCAGACCCTGCTCGGTGGTTACGTAGGCATTGCCGAACCCGAGCGCGGGCCGGTTCAGGGAGGACAAGTTGGACAGCCAGCGCACCCGGCCCTGGCGCCAGTCCAGGGAAACCAGGCGGCTCTGGTAGGCGACCGCGTACAAGTGGTCGCCCGCAAGCAGCAATTCCGCATCGATATCGACCAGGCGATCGATGGGCGAACTGCCCTCCGGTTCACCGACCTGCACGCGCCACTCTTCTTCGCCGTTTTCCGGGTTCAGTGCCGCCAGCCAGCCACTGTCAAAACCGATGAAAACGTATTTCTCCACGAGCAGCGGGGGACTGGCACCGCGCAAGGTCAAAAGCGGCAGCTTGCTCTCGTACGTCCACAGCTCGGCACCGTCTTCCACGGCCAGGGCAAACACGTTGTCATTGGTGGTACGCACGATGACCCGCCCGGCATCGGCCGCGGGAGCTGAGAGGATCTCCGCATCCAGGAGACGCTGCCAGCGCAGGCTGCCATCCGCGCGATTGAGTGCCAGCAGATGTCCTTCCACATCGCCCAGCAGTACCAGTTCGGGGGAGACACCGACCGCACCGCTGAGCTCGTTCCGGGCGCGATACTGCCACAAGACTTCACCGCTGGCCGCCGACAGGGCACCCGCCAAGCCGTTGTGTGCGGCGACGTACAAAATGTTCTCAAACAGGGTCGGCTGCAGGCGGGTCTCCCGGCCCTGCCCATCGCCGAATTTCCGGCTCCACAGTTCCCGCAGCTGCACCTGGGGGCTGAACGGCAGGAGCGGTGCCGGCCCTTCCGCCTCCTCCCCGGCTGCGCCGTCGACGTCCCCGGTCCCGGTACAGGCACCCAGTGCCGTCAGCAAGATCAGCGGCAGGCAGCAGTGCCGGAAAACCGCATGCGCCATCACTCGGGCGCGGTGATTCCCGCCACCTCCTGGAGTTTCATGATCAAGGAGGGAGGAATTTCCCGGGCACCCTCCCGGTACAGGCGCCGCGCCACCTGGTACTCCTGCCATGCCTGCACCGGGTCGCCCTGTTCCCAGAGAATATCGCCGATCAACTCCCGGAACATCGGCGTGAAAGAGTGGGTCGAGGCAGTGCGCAGCAACTCCAGGGCTTTCTCCCGCTCATTGCGGGCATGCAGCACGTATCCCAGGCGCAGGGTCGCCAGGGCGGTCAGTTCCGGGTCCGTGCTGTGCATGCGCACCCATTCCAGGGTCTCCTCCGCCTCGGCAAGGCGCCCCTCCTCCATCATGTAACGCACCTTGAACAACAATGCATAATGCGCATAGCTGGTCTGGGGAAATTCCCGCCGCAAGCGTTCAACATTCTCCAGCACCTGCTGCCGTCTCTGCCGGGCGAGTGCCGCCGGGTCTTCCTCCTCGTTCACATCCGCGGTTTCTGCTTCTTCCCCCCCTTCTTCTTCCCCCCCTTCTTCTTCCCCCCCTTCTTCTTCCCCCCCTTCTTCTTCCCCCCCTGTTTCTTCCCCCTCTTCTTCTTCCTCCCCTTCTTCTTGCGCCCCCTCTTCAGCCGCTTGGGCTTGTGCTCGGGCTGCAGCCGCCCGTGCTTCCTGCTCCAGGAGCAGAAGACGCTGGTAAATATCCGAGGCCTTAAGAACCTGGCGCGTCTGGAACAGCTGCCACTGGTCCCAGCCCACGAAGCCGCCCACTGCCAGCACCGCACTGACAATGAGTGCCACTCCGTACCTCTGCCACCAGCTTTGCAGGGTGTTTAACTGCTGTTCTGTCGTCGTCTCGTTCACGTCTCCACTCCGGATGGCGGCCGATTTTTCCTGGAAAGCTGTCTGAGGAGTGCCGCCACCGCCTCTATTTTTTCAGATCTCTGTTCCCCTTCGCCCTGCTGCTCATGCAGTGCGCGCACGCTCAGGGCACCGGCATCTTTTTCCTCGGCACCATAGATCAGTGCCAGGGGACTGCCGCTCTTGACCGCTTTTTTCAACTGCGCGCTCAAGCTGCCCGAGAGCGGTCCCCACAGCCGCGCTCCCGGTGCCTGGGCGCGCAGACGCTCGGCCAACACCAGTGCCTCCTCGGCGAGCGCGCCTTGGGCCAGCACCAGGCAGGCGTCCGGACACCAGGCGGGCGAGGCCGTGCGCACTCCCGGCAGCAGTGCCAATCGTTCCAGGCCCAGGGCAAAGCCCGCCGCCGGCGTATCCGTCCCGCCCAACTGCGCCACCAGGCCGTCGTAGCGGCCGCCGGCCGCCACTGCGCTCTGCGCGCCCAGGCCTTCGCCCAGCCATTCGAACACGGTGCGACAGTAATAATCCAGGCCCCGGACCAGCCGCGGGTTGACCCGGTAGGGAATTTCCATCTGCTCCAGGAGCGCGCGCAGTTCGGCAAAATGCCGGCGCGTATCCTCACCCAGGAAATCCTCGAGTCCGGGCGCCTCCTGCAACAGTTCCCGGGTCTGTGGATGCTTGCTGTCCAGGATGCGCAGCGGGTTGCTCCCAAGACGTCGGCGGCTGTCCGCATCCAGTGCATCCTTGCGCTCCTCCAACCAGGCGCACAACCGTTCCAGGTAGCGCGCGCGCTCAGCGGCGTCTCCCAGGGAATTGATCTCCAGGCGCACCTCCTGCTCCACCCCCAGGCGGCGCCACAGGCGGGCACCCAGGGAAATCAATTCGGCATCCGCCTCGGCACCGGGCAGGCCCAGCAACTCGGCACCGATCTGCCGGAATTGCCGGCGGCGGCCTTTTTGCGGGCGCTCGCAGCGAAACATCTCGCCGCAGTACCACAGGCGCTGTACCCCGCCCCGCACCATGCCATGCTGGAGTGCGGCGCGCAGGCAGCCCACGGTGCCCTCCGGTCGCAGGACGAGTGCTTCCCCGTCCTCCTCCTGCACCGCATCGCCGTAACGGCTGAGACGATAAATTTCTTTTTCCATGATGTCGGTGCGCTCGCCGATGGAACGCCGGAACAGGCCGATCGACTCTGCCAGCGGCAGACGCATCTCGCGATACGCCGCAGACTCCATGATCTCGCGCGCTGAGGTTTCGATGAAGAGCAGCGAGTCCGCCTCCTCCGGCAACACGTCCTGCATCCCGCGCGGTGCCTGGAATTTCTGCATCAGGGGTCTTCAACCGCTGGCGATCAGTGCTGCAGATTTTTCCTCCGCGCGACGCCGAATCAAAGCCTCCAACTGTTGCAGCAATTCCCCGGACTCCATCTTGCGCAGCGGTTTCCCATCCAGGTACACCAGGCTCCTGGGCGAGCTGCCGGTGACACCAATTTCCGCGGCCCGCGACTCTCCGGGGCCGTTCACGTAGCAGCCGATGACCGCGACTTCCACCGGCGTCCTGATGTCTGCCAGCCGTTCCTCCAGCGTGTTGACCATGTCGATGACATCGAAGTTCTGGCGCGAACAACCCGGGCAGGCGATGAAATGCACTCCCCGGCTGCGCAGGTGCAGGGCCTTGAGCAGGTCCCAGCCGGTGCGCACCTCCTCCTCGGGTTCGGCCGCCAGGGAGATGCGCAGGGTGTCGCCGATGCCCTCCATGAGCAGGGGGGCCAGGCCGGCGGCGGATTTCACCATGCCGGAACGCAGACCGCCGGCTTCCGTGATGCCCAGGTGCAGGGGCTGTTCCACCTTTTCGGCCAGCTTGCGATAGGCCTCCATCGCCATGAACACCTCGGAAGCCTTGACGCTGATTTTGAAGTCGGGAAAATCCAGGCGTTCCAAGATCGCGACGTGGCGCAGTGCGGATTCCACCAGTGCATCGGCATTGGGCTCGCCGTACTTGCGCTGCAATTCCTTTTCCAGGGAACCGGCATTGACGCCGATGCGCAGCGGTACGCCGCGCTCCCGCGCTGCGTCCACCACGGCGCGCACGCGCTCTTCCCGGCCGATGTTTCCCGGGTTGATACGCAGGCAGTCGACCCCGCGCTCCAGCACGTCGAGCGCGATCCGGTAATCAAAATGAATATCGGCGACCAGCGGCACCGGGCTCTGTGCGCGGATCTCGCCAAAGGCCCGCGACGCCTCCAGGGAGGGCACGGAGATGCGCACGATATCGGCACCGGCGTCGGCCAGGCGCTGCACCTGGGCGAGCGTGGCGGGCACATCGCAGGTCTCGGTGTTGGTCATACTCTGCACCGAGATCGGCGCACCGTCGCCCACCGGCACATCGCCGACCATGATGCGCCGGGACGGGCGGCGGGGGACGGGATCGATTTTGAACATGATGCGCGGCGTCAACAGGCCAGTGCGAGCGGTGCAGATTGTACGCTGAGCGGTGCCGGGATGCGCGTGCGGGGCTGCACCCGCCCCTGCAGCTGCCCGCAGGCGGCGGCCACATCTTCGCCGCGGGTGGCGCGCACAAAACTGCGGTGTCCGGCCCTTTGCAAAAGCTGCTGGAACACCCGCACCGTCTCCGGTGTCGGCCGTTGATACGCGGAGCCGGCAAAGGGATTGAACGGGATCAGGTTGATCTTGCAGGGCAGGCCCGCCAGCAGTCGCGCGAGATCCCGCGCCAGCACCGGGCTGTCATTGACGCCCGCGATCAGGGTGTATTCAAAGGTCACCAGGCGCCTTGGACGATCGAGAATTTCCAGGTAGCGCCTACAGGCTTCCAGGACCCGGGCAATGGGATACTTGCCGTTCAGGGGCACCAGCTGCCGGCGCAGCTCGTCCGTCGGCGCATGCAGGGAGACTGCCAGTGCCGGGGCTGCGGGCAGCCGCGCCAGTTCCTCGATGGCCGGTGCCACGCCCGCCGTGCTCACGGTGATGCGCCGGCCGGGGATGCCGAAGCCCAGGTCATCGAAGAGCACGTCGATCGCCGACGCCACGTTGTCAAAATTCAGCAGCGGCTCGCCCATGCCCATCAGCACGATATTCGTGATGCGCCGTCCGGAGCCCGCCCGGAAATCTTCCAGGGCCTCGTGGGCGCGCCACACCTGGGCGATGATTTCCGCGGTGCTGAGATTGCGCTGGAAGCCCCCGGCACCGGTGGCGCAAAAACTGCAACGCAGGGCGCAACCCGCCTGGGAGGACAGGCACAGCGTGCCGCGCCCGGCCGCGGGAATAAACACCGTCTCCACCGCCGCGCCGTCCTCCAGTTGCAGCAACCACTTGCGCACGCCGTCCCGGGCGCATTGCCGGGTGGAGAATGCGGGGATGTCGATGCCGGCACTTTCCGCCAGGCGGCACCGCAGCGTCCGACCGAGTCCGGTGATGGCCGCTGTCTCGCACTGTCCCTCGTGGTACAGGGCGCGCAATATGCGCTGCCCGTGCACAGGCCGGGCACCCAGGCTGACACAGAATTCTTCCAGTGCGGCGCGCGGCATACCCAGCAGCTCCGTGCGCACCGGCGCGCTTGCGCGGGCGTTCGCATTCAGCGGCTGCACAACTCCTCCTCCCCGAAAAAGAAATCGATCTCCCGGCGGGCGGCGGTCTCAGAGTCAGAGCCGTGCACCGCATTGGCGTCGATGCTGCTGGCAAAATCCGCGCGGATCGTGCCCGGTGCCGCCTGCTGCGGGTCCGTGTGTCCCATCAGTTCGCGATTGCGCAAAATGGCATTTTTCCCTTCCAGCACCTGCACCACCACCGGGCCGGAACTCATGTACTCGACCAGTTTCGGGAAAAAATCCCGTTCCCGGTGCTCGGCATAAAACGCCTGGGCGCGCTCCCGGTCCAGGTGCAGCATCTTCAATGCGATCACCCGCAGGCCGCCCTCTTCCAGGCGCTGCACGATCGCCCCGATCCGGCCCGTCTCCACCACGTCCGGCTTGATCATGGAAAGCGTCTGCTCGATGCTCATATCGCTGGCGAGGCCCCGGCGCAAAAGCTTTTAATTATATGCCCTGGCAGTGCATTACTGCCGTTCTTCGAGCCAGGCCATCTGGATCGCTTCCAGGATTTTCTCCCCGCAGCGTTCGGGGTCGCCCACGAATCCCTCCAGGGCGCACACCCAGTCCCGCAGGTCGGTAAAGCGTACCGTGAGCGGGTCGATATCGGGATGGTGCTCATCCAGGGCGATGGCGATGTCATAAGTATCGTTCCAGTCCATTTTCAGCCTCTTCTCGCAGCAAAAAAATCCAACCCGCCGCTCAGTGGCGCTCGGCCACCATGTTGACCGTGTAGCGCGGGATCTCGATGACCAGGTCCCGGTCGGTGACCCGCGCCTGGCAGCTGAGCCGGGAACAGGGTTCCAGACCCCAGGCGCGGTCCAGGTAGTCGTCCTCCAGTTCATCGGGCATTTCCATGGAGTCGTATCCCTCGCGCACCAGCACGTGACAGGTGGTGCAGGCACAGGACATCTCGCAGGCGTGTTCGATCTGGATGTCATTGCGCAACAGCACCTCGCAGATGCTCTCGCCCTTTTCGGCTTCGACCACCGCTCCCTCGGGGCACAACTTTTCATTGGGCAGGATGACGATTTTGCTCATGCCTCCGGTTCCTCCAGGGCGCGCTCCAGCTCTTCCCCGACCAGGGCCCGTTGCACCGCTTGGTTCATGCGGCGCTCGGCGAATGCCGTCGACGCCCGGTTCAGGGACTCCACGCCGGCGCGGATTTGCGCGGCGTCCGTACCGCCCAGGAGCGCGCGCAATTCCTCCAGTCCCGAGCGCAACTCCGTGTATTCCGCCTCGCTCAACAATTCGCGACCGTCTTCTGCCAGTGCATCTTCCAGGGCGTCAGCCAACTGCCGGCCCTCGCTGTTAATCTCCTGCAGGGCGCGCGCATCGCGGTCTGCACCGGCGTGCGCAAAGGAGTCCTCCAGCATCGCCGTGACCTGTTCCTCGCTCAGGCCGTAGGAAGGCTTGAGTTCGACGCCGGTGTGCACGCCCGTCGTTTTCTCCCGCGCCGCCACGCGCAGCAGACCGTCGGCATCGATGGCGAAAGAGACTTCGATGCGCGCGGCCCCGGCACTCATCGGCGGGATGCCGCGCAATTCGAAACGCGCCAGGGAACGGCAGTCCGCCACACGCTCGCGCTCGCCCTGCAACACGTGAATGGAAATTGCCGTTTGCCCGTTGCGTGCCGTGGTGAATTCCCGCGCCAGTTGCGCCGGGATCGGGGTGTTGCGCGGAATAATGCGCTCCACGAGTTCGCCCATGATCTCGATGCCCAGGGACAGGGGGGTGACATCCAGGAGCAAGACCTCGTCTCCGCCACCGGAGAGCAGTTCGGCCTGCAGGGCGGCACCGAAGGCGACCACGCGATCGGGGTCGACACCGCTCATCGGCGGCTTGCCGAACAACTCCTGTACCGCGCGGCGCACCGCCGGGGTGCGGGTGGCACCGCCGACCAGCACCACCTGGCGCACCGCCGCGGCTTCCACCTCCGCATCGGCCAGGCACTGGCGACAGGTGGCGATACTTTTTTGCAACAGCGGTTCGATCAGGGCTTCCAGTTCCTCGCGACACAACTCACCGTGCCAGTCACCCCATTGGACGGTCGTGCTCTGCACCTCGCTGAGGTGCTCGCGAATGCCGCGCGCCGTATCCAGCAGGGTGCGCCAGTTGGCATCGCGCCGCCGGCCGCTGCGGTGCAAGATCTCCATGGCCAGGGCGCGATCGAAATCATCGCCACCCAGCGCGCTGTCCCCGCCGATGGCCAGCACCTGGAAAACGCCCTGCTGCAATTTCAACAGGGAGATGTCGAAAGTACCGCCCCCCAGATCGTAGACGGCGACCACGCCCTCCGCACCGGAATCCAGGCCGTAGGCCAGGGCGGCCGCGGTCGGTTCACTGAGCAGGCGCAAAACCTTCAGGCCCGCCAGGCGCGCCGCATCGGCGGTCGCCTTGCGCTGTGCTTCATCGAAATAGGCGGGCACCGTGATCACCGCCCCCTCCGGCGGTTCTCCCAATGCGTTTTCGGCACGTTGTGCCAGGCAACGCAGGATCTCCGCCGACACCGTGACCGGGTTGCACTCCCCGGCCCGCGTCCGGAAATGCACCAGGCCCTCGCGCTCCTCGACAATCGGCGGGACATCCGCGGTAAAACGCGCGCTCTCCGATGTGCCGCGTCCCATGAAACGCTTCACCGAGACCAGGGTGTTGTCCGGGTCCTGGCCCGCCATGCGGCGTGCCGTCTCGCCGACCTCGACACCGCCGCCGTCCGGGTACCGCACCACCGAGGGCAGCAGGTCCTCGCCCCGTTCATCGACCAGTGCGCGCGCTTTACCGTTCTCGGCCAGGGCCGCCAGCGAGTGCGTGGTACCCAGGTCAATACCGATATTGCGCCCGGGCCCGGGTGCAGCGGCAGCACCGGGTTCCCGGATCTTCAGCAGGGCCATGGACTCAGACCTCCGCTCCCTGCAGAGCCTCGCGGATCTCCCGGGTGCGACGCTCGGTGAATTGCATTCTGCGAAACATGCGCAGTCCCTCTTCCAGCTCGTTGTTTTCGATCGCTTCTGAAAACTGCTGTTCCCACTCGGCGAATTCCCGCCCGGACTCCCGCTCCAAGGTCTGCAGTCCGGCCCGGTCCCCGGCCCCGCGCAATTCCGCCAGGTGCTCGCGCAATTCCATCTGTTGCAACAGGAACTCCGTCTCCTCCCCGTCCACTGCACCGCCATCCACCAGGCCCAGGGAACGGCTCTCCTCTCCCTGCATCTCCACGCCCCGGCATTCCAGCAGGTGGCGGGCGCGCATCACCGGGGAACGCAGGGTTTGAAATCCCTGGTTGAACAGCCCCGCGCGTTGCGTGGCCAAGAGGCGTTCCGCTGCCGGGGCGGATACGAAACGGTCGGGGTGGACGCTCTGCTGCAGGCGGCGATAACGGCGTTCCAGTTCGACAAAATCCAGCGGGTACTGTGTCTTCAAACCGAACAGCGCAAAGAAATTTCGTCCCTCCTTCAGCGGCTCTGCGCACATCGGCCCGTTCTCCCGCAGCGGCGGCACACGGGCTCACTCCACGAAAAAGCTTTCTCCACAGCCGCACTCACCCCTGCTGTTCGGATTGTTAAAACGGATCCCCTCGTTGACACCCTCGCGGGCGAAATCCAACTCGGTGCCATCCAGGTACGCCAGGCTCTTGGGGTCCACGTACAGGCCGATGCCGCGATCCTCGAAATGCAGGTCCTCCTGTGCCGGGGTATCGACAAATTCCAGCACGCAGGACAGGCCCGAACAGCCCGTGGTCTCGACCCGCAGACGGATGCCCACCCCGCGACCGCGCTGTTCGAGCTGGCTCTGAATATGCTGCGCGGCGGCCTCGGTCACGGTGATGCTCATGGCCTCAGGCTTCCTCTCCCGATGCCTCGTCCCGTTTCTTTTTCAGATCCTGGATCGCCGCGGTGATCGCGTCTTCGGCCAGCACCGAGCAGTGGATCTTGACCGGCGGCAGGGCCAGTTCTTCGGCGATGTCCGTGTTGCGGATACCCGAAGCCTGTTCCAGGGTCTTGCCCTTGACCCACTCCGTCAGCAGGGAACTCGAGGCGATGGCCGAGCCGCAGCCGTACGTCTTGAAGCGGGCGTCTTCGATCACACCCTCCTTATCGACCTTGATCTGCAGGCGCATCACGTCCCCGCAGGCGGGAGCCCCGACCATGCCGGTGCCGACGTTGCTGTCTTTTTCATCCAGCACGCCGACGTTACGCGGATTTTCGTAGTGGTCCAAGACCTTGTTGCTGTATGCCATGAGCTTGCCCTCTTAAACTCCAGCGAAAAAAATTCAGTGTGTCGCCCACGAAACGGAATCGAGGTCGACGCCCGCGCGATACATGTCCCACAGCGGGGACAGGTCGCGCAATTTTCCGATCGCCCGGCGCAATTCCTTCACCGCGTAATCCACCTCCTCCTCGGTGCTGAAGCGCCCGAAAGAAAAACGCAGGGAACTGTGCGCCAACTCGTCGTTCAGACCCAGGGCGCGCAGTACATAAGAAGGTTCCAGGCTCGCCGAGGTGCAGGCCGAACCCGAGGACAGCCCGATGTCCTTGAGTGCCATGATCAGTGACTCCCCCTCGACGAAGTTGACACTGATGTTCAGAATGCCGGGCAGGCGCTGCTCTTTGTCCCCGTTCAGAAACAGCTGCTCTATATCGCAGACGCCTTTCCAGAAGCGTTCGCGCAGCCCCAGCAGGCGTTCACTCTCGGCACCCATTTCCCGGGCGGCGATATGGCAGGCCTCGCCCAGGCCGACGATCTGGTGCGTGGCGAGCGTGCCGGAGCGTATGCCGCGCTCATGACCGCCGCCGTGGATCTGCGCCTCCAGGCGCACCCTGGGCCGGCGGCGCACGTACAGCACGCCGATGCCCTTGGGTCCGTAGAGCTTGTGTCCGGAGAACGACAGCAGGTCAACCTGCATCTGGCTCAGGTCGACGGGAATCTTGCCGACGCTCTGGGCGGCATCGACATGAAAAATCACGCCCCGCTCCCGGGTCAGGGCACCGATGGCGGCGATATCATTGATCACGCCGATCTCGTTGTTGGCGTGCATGATCGAAACCAGCACCGTGTCCTCGCGCAAGGCTTCCGCCACTGCCTTGGAGTGAATGATGCCCTCGGGGTCCGGCTCCAGGTAGCTGATCTCAAAACCCTCGCGCTCCAGGTGGCGGCAGGTATCCAGCACCGCCTTGTGTTCAATCTTCGAAGTAATGATATGCCGGCCCTTGTTCTCGGCATAGAAATGGGCGGCACCCTTCAGTGCCAGGTTATTCGCCTCCGTGGCACCGGAAGTCCAGACGATCTCCCGGGGGTCGGCACCGATCAGGTCCGCCACCTGCTGGCGGGCGGTCTCCACGGCCTCTTCCGCCTTCCAGCCAAACTGGTGAGAGCGGGAGGCGGGATTGCCGAACAGGCCATCCGGCCCCATGCAGCCCTGCATCTTTTCGATCACCCGCGGGTCCACCGGGGTGGTCGCCGCGTAATCCAGATAAATTGGCAGTTTCATCGGGACATCCTCGCAAAATCCCGTTCCGTCAGCTCGCGCAGCGGTGCCTGCAGCGGCACGGTCTCCGCCTGGCGACGCTGCTGACGTTCACAAATCGTGCGGATCTCACGCCGCTGCGCCAGTTGCGCCAAGCTGATCTCACCGAGAAAAGAACGGATCCGGGAACCCAGGTCCGCCCACAAGTGATGCGTCAGGCAGGTCTCGCCTCCCTGGCAGTTGCCCTCGCCACCGCAACGGGTGACATCCACCTCCTTGTCCACCGCGTGGATAATCTGCGCCACGGAAATCTGCCCGGCGGGACGAGACAGGCGGTAACCGCCGCCCGGGCCGCGCACGCTGCGCACCAGCTCGCCCTGGCGCAGGCGCAGGAAAATCTGCTCCAGGTACGAACGGGAGATGCCCTGGCGCCTGGCAATGGCCTGCAGGGAGCACGGCGCAACGTCGGTATTCAAGGCGACATCCAGCATCGCCGTTACCGCATAACGCCCCCGGGTGGTGAGTTTCATTTGAGTTAGAGTCTGCTCCAGTCAGGGGCATTATGCCACATACCTGAGTATTTTTGTCAAGTATATGTGAGTTCTGAGCAGAAGAGCCCGGGATGGCCCCTCTCCGTTAGCGCCTTAGTGCCCCGGGGAACGACGCATCGCCTCCAGGTCCCGGATATCCGTGAAGCCGTCACCGCTCACATCCAGGCACGGCAGGCGCCCCTCCACGGTGGGGGCGGTGCGCACCTCCTCGGTACATAACTCCCCCCCGGCCGGCACCCGGGCCTGCGGATACTTCTGGAAATACCTGCCCAGCTCTTCTGCCAGGTTCCCAAACCTCATGCCATCGCCCCTGCCACCCATGCCGGGCATACTCATGGGTGCAAGCACACGAACGGTCTGCTCCGGGGCCTCCACTTCCAGGACCCGCTGGTCACCCTCCAAGGCCGCCGTGAACACCGCCGTCGTCACCGACAGCGTGTACGTCGATACCCGCTCCAGGACCATCGTCGTGCGCCCACTGCTGGCCCCGGGCCGGATATACACGGTCACCGTACTCGCCACCTCCGCCGTATCCACCACCCGGGCCTGCACCGTCACCTGCACCGTGCTGGCATCCACGCCCGACGGGGCCGCCGCATTCAATGACAATTCCACCACGAACCCAGTGCCGGAAAACACGGGGGAGGCACTCACCGTCATGGTGCGCACCGCATAACCATGACGCGGGATCACCACCTGCACCTCCGCCGGCACCGGCCCCACGGTGTACTGCGATTCACCGCTCAAACTCAGCACCACGCTCTCCCGGGACTCCGCCCGACCATCCTCCAGGGCCCGAACCACCAGCGTTGCCGTGGCCCCATGGCCCCCGGACAGCTGCAGCGGCAACGCACTGATCAGTTCCAGGTCCTCCCCGTCCGGCGGCAGGTCCACGCTGAGCTCCAGCACTTCGTCCGACCACAGGGCTCTCTCCCCCAGGTTCATCGCCGCTATATCGAATGCCGCCTGCCGGGCTTCGGCCAGTTGCAACTGCACCGGCTCGAAACTCAGCTCGACCTTCAGACCCGCGCGCACCAGGCCCGAAGCCGACAACTCGTCTGCGATCTCCCGCTCCGATGCCAGACCCTCCACGAAAGAGAATGCACCCGGCAGCCCGTGGTAGACCCCGGGCGCAGACAGCAATACCTGCACACTCGCCGTGCTCCGACCCGGTGCTATCGTCAGCGGCTGCAACTCGAGCTCACTCACCGTCACGCCGTTGAGTACCCTGTGCAACGTCACACTCCCGGTGGCCGCCACCGGGGCCACATCGTTCAGCTCCACTTCCACCGTCACCGTGCTCGCAACCGGAACCTCCGCCGGTGAAATCCGCAACCCCACCACGGCATAATCATTGCGCAGGCTGTCTTCCGACACCTGCAGGACCACGAATCCCGGAACCACATCAATATGGAACTGGTCCCACTGCTCTTCCGGAACCAGAGGCCCGCCAAAACCCGTTCTAAAACCGAGGTCGGATGCTGAAATCCTGTACTCGCCCACGACCCGGGGCACAAACTGGTGGCGCACAATGCGCTCACCTGGTGCCATATACAGCAGGGGTAATCGCTCCAAACGCCTCCCCATAAAACGAATATCCAAAGACGTCAAGACCCCCATCGCCTCTACCGGCACCACCGCATTCAGCTCCACTTCCACCGTGACCATCGTCCCCGGACGCACCGAAGACGGTTTCACCGTCAAGCTCGCCGCATAGCCGTGACGTGCCACGTGAAACCGGGTGGTATCCGCAAGCACCGCAGTGCCCACATTCGCGCGCCCCCGCAACACGATCGTCTGCCAGGGTTCCGGTAGCCCATCTTCCAGCAACTCCACCGTGACCGCCGTTGTCGTACGGAGTGCATCCAATACCACTACCTGGGTGGACAAGACCACGTCCTCCCGGCCGACCACTTCCAACTGAATCCGTACCGGCTGGCGGCTCGGCAGCTGCGCAAGCCCCACTGTCAGGATCGCCGTATCGCCCTCCCGCAAAAACAACTGGTCCAGGCTCAGTGTGAGCCCCGCCGGATCCCAGGCGCGCAGGATAGTGCTGACACCCACACCCGCAGCCCCCCGCTGGTCCGTGCCGGCACCGGGGTCGGCAAACAACGCCGACACCAACTCCAGCTCGTAGGCTCCAGGCCGCACCGGACTCACGGACAGACTGCCGGTGGACTGCCCCGGGGCCAATACCAATTCCAGTCGCTCCTCTGCACCGCCGTCCTCCGCCAGTGCCGGTCTCACGCTCAGCACAGCGGCGACTGCCGACGGCACCGGGGCGTTCCATTCCAGGCGCAACTCGGCCGACCCGCCCACGCTGAGATGCCCGGGTTCCACCCCCAGGCTTTCCACTGCGTAACCGTGACGCGGAATGGCAAAATCCACCTCCCGGCTCTGCATCCGCTCACCGGTCTGTGCGGTGACCGTAATCTGCACCGGCTCCCGGGGCTCCGGCAGCCCGTCCCGGAGCACAGACACCTCCACGATACGGCTCGAAGAAACACGGTCCAGTCGAAATGTCATCGTCGAAAAACGCAGGTCCTCCATACGCTCTTCCGGGACCTCGAGGGTCACCGTCAGCAACCCGCCGCTCTCCAGGCCCACACCACGGACCTCTAAACTCAGCGTGCTGCCCTCTGCGGCCTCGCCCTGCAGGGCCCCGGACAATTCCAGCAACAGGAGCGTCCCCTCCTCCAGTACCCGGAATTCCAGGCGCTCCTGGCGAATCTCCATCTCCTCCTGGTCGCCATCCAAGTATTCCCAGTCACCGAAAAATGCGAACGCGATCTTCGCAGCATGATCTCCGGCTCCCCGCAGACGGAAAATTCTTTCAACCGTATCACTCGGACCCTCCTCCGGGTCAATGAACCAATCCAGAGGCACGAGGAAACCGCCAGGGTCCCAGTGCATGCCGCTGATAAGCACAAGAGCCGGTGGCGGCGCATTCAATCGCACTATCAGGCCGGGCCTCATGCCCAGACGCGCATGCGGCACAGACAACTCCATGCTCAACACCGCATAGTCATCGCGCGGGATCGTCAGGTGCACGGTCCCGGGGATCGCTCCCGCGGCATTCGCCCGCAGCTCTATCGTCTCCCGGGGCTCCGGAGCCGCGTCATTGATCACCTGTACCATGACCGTCGCCGTCCGCGCATCCGCCTCCAATACCAAGTGCCCCGGTGACAAACGCACATCGTCAGGATTCAAGTCGTCGGTATTCACCCCCGCAAGCGTCACGTTGCGCGTTGTAATGCTGACCTCCAGTCTCCCGCCCGCGAGCAGGTTTCGCGCACTGACCGTCAAAACCGTCATCTCTCCCATCCCTGTCCCCTCCGGCAACAACGCCTCCTCCAACTGCATGAATAACCGGGGCTCCTGAACTATCGGCGGGAGCACTGTCACATGCGCCCTGGGCGAGGGCACCTCCTCCAACAGGCTCTGCTGGTCGCCACCGATAAACTGTGTAAAGCTCGCAGCGATCACCTCCACCGTGTAGAACCCGGCCTCGGTCAGTGCATTGGCACCACCAAAGACCGCACGCCCCCGGGTCGAACCCACAGGTATCGTGAACTGCTCCCGCACCGAGACCCCCGTCGTCGTCGCCCGCACGATAATCTCCAGGGTCGATGCCGCCGCTGCGTTGATCTCCACCTCCACGACCACGCGCACCGGCTGCAAGAGCCGCGTCCGCGTCGGCGCAACCGTCAAAGCGGCAATCCTGTAACCGTGACGCGGGATGAATACGCTGAGCGCATCCGGCATAGCACCCGGGGCACTCGCTGTGAGCTCCACCTGCTCGCGAGGCTCGGCCAAGCCATCCGCATGCGCGCGCATCACAACCTCCACCTGCGGCGTCGATGCCGTCAGGGTCACAGTCGTCAATCTCAAATCCAGGGTCTCGGACAAGAACAACTCGGTCGCCGTCTCTGCATCCACCTCCAACTCCACCCGCAACTCCTGTCCCTGCAGCAGGTTCTCGGCACTGACCTGCAGTGTCGCCGTCTGGCCCTCCTCCAAGGTGTCCCCTGCGGCCAGACTCACAATCTGCAACACCACCTCTCCCAGCAGGCGCGTCTGCCGTGACGGTGCCCGCAGTTCCGGACGCTGTTGGTCCAGGGGCTCAGATGACGCAAACGCCGCATCCCCCTCCGCTATCGTCACGGTCCAAGTGCCTGCTGGCAGCTCGGCGAATATCGCTTGGCCCAGGCTGTCTCCCGCTTCGATACGGAACCGCTGCGCCCGGGTCTCCTCACTCCCTTCCCGGGTGACGCTCAGGGTGCCGGCCACCGCCACCAGTGCCTCCCCGTTCAAACGGAGTTCCACTTCCAGCGGTGTCCCCGCACGCTGCTCCGCCGCCACCTCCAGTGCCGTGATCGCATAACCGTGACGCGCAATCGACAACTCCACGGTCGCCTCCAGACCCACACCTGCCACGGATGTGCTGGCCCGAATCTCCACCAACTCCCGCGGCTCTGGTACCACCCCGTCCGCCACGGCCTCCACCATAAACTCCACCGATGGCACGGCCTGCGTCAACGTCAGCTGGTTGGAACTGAACTCCAGTTCTCCGGCCGGACTGGCATCCAAGTCAATTTGCAGGGCCTCGCCTGCAAGCAGGTTCTCGGCACTGAGCCGCAGCATCGCCGTCTGCCCCTCCGCCAGGGTATTGTCTGCGGCCAGGCTCACCAGCTGTAGTGATACATCTCCCAGCAGGCGCATCTGCTGTGACAGTGCCAACATCTCCAGACCCTTTTGGTCCAAGGGATCAGACGACACGAACTCCATTTGTGTCACTGTCACGGTCCAAGTGCCTGCCGGCAGCTTGGCGAATGTCGCCTGGCCCGTGCTCTCTCCCGCTTCGATACGGAACCGCTGCTCCCAGGTCTCATCACTCCCTTCCCGTGTGGCTGTCATGGTCCCGGCCACCGCCACCGGTGCCTCCCCGTTCAAAGCGAGCTCCATTTTCAGAGGTTTCCCCGCACGCTGCTCCGCCACAAACTTCAGAGTCGTGATTGCATAGCCATGACGCGAGATGAATACGCTGAGCGCATCCGGCATAGTACCCGGGGCACTCGCTGTGATCTCCACCCTCTCCCGCGGCTCCGGCTCCACCCCATCCATCGCCGCCCGAATCACAATCTCCACCTGCGGCGTCGACGCCGTCAGGGTCACGGTCGTCAATGTCAGCTCCAGGGTCTCAGACAAGAACAACTCGGTCGCCGCCTCTGTGTCCACCTTCAACTCCACCCGCAACTCCTGCCCCTGCAGCAGGTTCTCGGCACTGAGCTGCAGCACCGCCGTCTGGCCCTCCGCCAGGGTGTCCCCTGCGGCCAGACTCACAATCTGCAACACCACCTCTCCCAGCAGGCGCGTCTGCCGTGACGGTGCCCGCAGTTCCGGACGCTGTTGGTCCAGGGGCTCAGATGACGCAAACGCCGCATCCCCCTCCGCTATCGTCACGGTCCAAGTGCCTGCTGGCAGCTCGGCGAATATCGCTTGGCCCAGGCGGTCTCCCGCTTCGATACGGAATGGCTGCGCCCGGGTCTCACCGCTTCCTTCCCGGGTGGCACTCAGGGTGCCGGCCACCGCCGCCGGTGCCTCCCCGTTCAAAGCGAGCGCAACTTCCAGCGGCGTCCCCGCTCGCTGCTCCGCCGCCACACCCAGGGCCGTGAGCGCGTAGCCGTGACGCGCAATCGACAACTGCGCACTCGCCTCCAGGCCCGAGGGCCCGCGCGCTGTGAGCTCTATGGTTTCCCGCGCCTCCGGTGCTACCCCGTCGGCCACCGCCAGCATCGTAAGCTCCACTGACGGCACGGCCTGCGTCAATGTCAGCTGGCTGGAACTGAACTCCAGTTCCCCGGACGGACTGGCATCCAGGTCGATTTGCAGGGACGCGCCCTGTAGCAGGTTCTCGGCACTGAGCTGCAGCATCGCAGTCTGGCCCTCCGCCAGGGTGTTGTCTGCGGCCAGGCTCACCAGCTGCAGCGATACATCCCCCAGCAGGCGCGTCTGCCGTGACGGTGCCCGCAGTTCCGGACGCTCCTGGTCCAGTGCAAGAGACGAGACGAACTCCGCCGCACCCTCTGCTATGCTCACGGTCCAGGTGCCCGCCGGCAGACCGGTGAATGTCGCCTGGCCCGCACTATCTCCCGCTTCGATACGGAATGGCTGCTGTCGGGTCTCACCGCTTCCTTCCCGGGTGGCGTTCAGGGTGCCGGCCACCGCCACCGGTGCCTCTCCGTTCAAAGTGAGCGCAACTTCCAGCGGCGTCCCCGCCCGCTGCTCCGCCGTCACCTCCAGGGTCGTGAGCGCGTAGCCGTGACGCGCAATCGACAACTGCGCACTCGCCTCCAGGCCCGATGACCCGCGCGCCGTGATCTCTATGGTTTCCCGCGCCTCCGGTGCCTCCCCGTCGGCCACCGCCAGCATCGTAAGCTCCACCGCCGGCACGGCCTGTGTCAATGTAATCCGACTGGAACTGAACTCCAGTTCCCCGGACGGACTGGCATCCAGGTCGATGTGCAGGGACTCGCCTGCGAGCAGGTTCTCGGCACTGAGCCGCAGCATCGCAGTCTGGCCCTCCGCCAGGGTGTTGTCTGCGGCCAGGCTCACCAGCTGCAGTGATACATCTCCCAGCAGGCGTGCCTGCTGCGGTGCCACCCGCAGTTCCGGACGCTCCTGGTCCAGGGGCTCAGACGCCACGAACACCGCCGCACCCTCTGCTATGCTCACGGTCCAAGTGCCCGCCGGCAGACCGGCGAATGTTGCCCGACCCGTGCTCTCTCCCGCTTCGATACGGAATGGCTGCGCCCGGGTCTCACCGCTTCCTTCCCGGGTGGCGCCCAGGGTGCCGGCCACCGCCACCGGTGCCTCTCCGTTCAAAGTGAGCGCAACTTCCAGCGGCGTCCCCGCCCGCTGCTCCGCCGTCACCTCCAGGGCCGTGAGCGCATAGCCGTGACGCGCAATCGACAACTGCGCTCTCGCCTCCAGACCCGATGACCCGCGCGCCGTGATCTCTATGGTTTCCCGCGGCTCCGGCTCCACCCCGTCGGCCACCGCCAGCATCGTAAGCTCCACCGCCGGCACGGCCTGCGTCAATGTAATCCGGCTGGAACTGAACTCCAGTTCCGCGGACAGACTGGCATCCAGGTCGATTTGCAGGGACTCGCCCTGTAGCAGGTTCTCGGCACTGAGCTGCAGCATCGCTGTCTGCCCCTCCGCCAGGGTGTTGTCTGCGGCCAGGCTCACCAGCTGCAGTGATACATCCCCCAGCAGGCGCGTCTGCTGCGGTGCCACCCGCAGTTCCGGACGCTGTTGGTCCAGGGGCTCAGACGCCACGAACACCGCCTCACCCTCTGCTATGCTCACGGTCCAGACCCCCGCCGACAGACCGGCGAATGTTGCCCGACCCGCACTATCTCCCGCTTCGATACGGAATGGCTGCGCCCGGGTCTCATCACTCCCTTCCCCGGTGGCTGTCATGGTCCCGGCCACCGCCACCGGTGCTTCCCCGTTCAAAGTGAGCGCAACTTCCAGTGGCGTCCCCGCTCGCTGCTCCGCTGCAACACCCAGTGCCGTGAGCGCGTAGCCGTGACGCGCAATCGCCAACTGCGCTCTCGCCTCCAGACCCGATGACCCGCGCGCCGTGATCTCCAAGGTTTCCCGTGCCTCCGGTGCCACCCCGTCCGCCACCGCCAGCATCGCAAGCTCCACTGACGGCACGGCCTGTGTCAATGTAATCCGGCTGGAACTGAACTCCAGTTCTCCGGCCGGACTGGCATCCAGGTCGATGTGCAGGGACTCGCCTGCAAGCAGGTTCTCGGCACTGAGCCGCAGCATCGCCGTCTGCCCCTCCGCCAGGGTATTGTCTGCGGCCAGGCTCACCAGCTGTAGTGATACATCTCCCAGCAGGCGCATCTGCTGCGGTGCCACCCGCAGTTCCGGACGCTCCTGGTCCAGGGCAAGAGAGGACGCAAACTCCACATCACCCTCTGCTATGCTCACGGTCCAGACCCCCGCCGGCAGACCGGTGAATGTTGCCCGACCCGCACTATCTCCCGCTTCGATACGGAATGACTGCTCCCGGGTCTCACCGCTTCCTTCCCGGGTGGCTGTCAGGGTGCCGGCCACCGCCACCGGTGCCTCCCCGTTCAAAGTGAGCGCAACTTCCAGCGGTGTCCCCGCGCGCTGCTCCGCCGCAATATCCAGGGCCGTGAGCGCGTAGCCGTGACGCGCAATCGACAACTGCACACTCGCCTCCAGACCCGATGGCCCGCTCGCTGTGATCTCCACCCTCTCCCGCGCCTCCGGCTCCATCCCGTCGGCCACCGCCAGCATCGTAAGCTCCACCGCCGGCACGGCCGGTGTCAATGTAATCCGGCTGGAACTGAACTCCAGTTCCGCGGACGGACTGGCATCCAGGTCGATTTGCAGGGAAGTGTTCGGCAGCAGGTTCTCGGCACTGAGCTGCAGCACCGCCGTCTGGCCCTCCGCCAGGGTGTTGTCTGCGGCCAGGCTCACCAGCTGCAGTGATACATCCCCCAGCAGGCGTGTCTGCTGCGGAGCCACCCGCAGTTCCGGACGCTGTTGGTCCAGGGGCTCAGACGACTCGAACTCCGCGTTTCCATCCGCCACCGTCACGGTCCAGACCCCCGCCGGCAGACCGGCGAATGTTGCCTGGCCCGTGCTCTCTCCCGCTTCGATACGGAATGGCTGCGCCCGGGTCTCACCGCTTCCTTCCCGGGTGGCACTCAGGGTGCCGGCCACCGCCTCCGGTGCTTCCCCGTTCAAAGTGAGCGCAACTTCCAGCGGTGTCCCCGCCCGCTGCTCCGCCGCAACATTCAGGGCCGTGAGCGCGTAGCCGTGACGCGCAATCGCCAACTGCACACTCGCCTCCAGACCCGATGACCCGCGCGCCGTGATCTCCAAGGTTTCCCGTGCCTCCGGTGCCACCCCGTCCGCCACCGCCAGCATCGCAAGCTCCACTGACGGCACGGCCTGTGTCAATGTAATCCGGCTGGAACTGAACTCCAGTTCTCCGGACGGACTGGCATCCAGGTCGATTTGCAGGGACTCGCCTGCGAGCAGGTTCTCGGCACTGAGCTGCAGCATCGCCGTCTGCCCCTCCGCCAGGGTATTGTCTGCGGCCAGGCTCGCCAGCTGCAGTGATACATCTCCCAGCAGGCGCGTCTGCTGCGGTGCCACCCGCAGTTCCGGACGCTCCTGGTCCAGTGCAAGAGAGGACGCAAACTCCACATCATCCTCTGCTATGCTCACGGTCCAGACCCCCGCCGGCAGACCGGCGAATGTTGCTTGGCCCGCGCGGTCTCCCGCTTCGATACGGAATGTCTGCGCCCGGGTCTCACCGCTTCCTTCCCGGGTGGCGCTCAGGGTGCCGGCCACCGCCACCGGTGCCTCCCCGTTCAAAGCGAGCGCAACTTCCAGCGGTGTCCCCGCCCGCTGCTCCGCCGCAACACCCAGTGCCGTGAGCGCGTAGCCGTGACGCGAGATGAATACGCTGATCGCATCCGGCATAGCGTCCGGGGCACTCGCCGTGATCTCTATGGTTTCCCGCGCCTCCGGTGCTACCCCGTCGGCCACCGCCAGCATCGTAAGCTCCACTGACGGCACGGCCTGTGTCAATGTAATCCGGCTGGAACTGAACTCCAGTTCCGCGGCCGGACTGGCATCCAGGTCGATTTGCAGGGACTCGCCTGCGAGCAGGTTTTCGGCACTGAGCTGCAGCATCGCAGTCTGGCCCTCCGCCAGGGTGTTGTCTGCGGCCAGGCTCACCAGCTGCAGTGATACATCCCCCAGCAAGCGCGTTTGCCGTGACGGTGCCCGCAGCTCCGGACGCTCCTGGTCCAGGGCAAGAGACGAGACGAACTCCGCGTTTCCATCCGCCACCGTCACGGTCCAGGTGCCCGCCGGCAGACCGGTGAATGTCGCCTGGCCCATGCTCTCTCCCACTTCGATACGGAATGGCTGCGCCCGGGTCTCCCCGCTCCCTTCCCGGGTGGCGCCCAGGGTGCCGGCCACCGCCACCGGTGCCTCCCCGTTCAAAGTGAGCGCAACTTCCAGCGGTGTCCCCGCCCGCTGCTCCGCCGCAATATCCAGGGCCGTGAGCGCGTAGCCGTGACGCGAGATGAATACGCTGATCGCATCCGGCATAGCGTCCGGGGCACTCGCCGTGATCTCTATGGTTTCCCGCGCCTCCGGTGCTACCCCGTCGGCCACCGCCAGCATCGTAAGCTCCACTGACGGCACGGCCTGTGTCAATGTAATCCGGCTGGAACTGAACTCCAGTTCCGCGGCCGGACTGGCATCCAGGTCGATTTGCAGGGACTCGCCTGCGAGCAGGTTTTCGGCACTGAGCTGCAGCATCGCAGTCTGGCCCTCCGCCAGGGTGTTGTCTGCGGCCAGGCTCACCAGCTGCAGTGATACATCCCCCAGCAAGCGCGTCTGCCGTGACGGTGCCACCCGCAGCTCCGGACGCTCCTGGTCCAGGGCAAGAGACGAGACGAACTCCGCGTTTCCATCCGCCACCGTCACGGTCCAGGTGCCCGCCGGCAGACCGGCGAATGTTGCCTGGCCTGTGCGGTCTCCCGCTTCAATACGGAATGGCTGCGCCCGGGTCTCATCACTCCCTTCCCGGGTGGCACTCAGGGTGCCGGCCACCGCCACCGGTGCCACCCCGTTCAAAGTGAGCGCAACTTCCAGGGGTGTCCCCGCACGCTGCTCCGCTGCAATATCCAGGGCCGTGAGCGCATAGCCGTGACGCGCAATCGACAACTGCGCACTCGCCTCCAGGCCCGAGGGCCCGCGCGCTGTGAGCTCCATGGTTTCCCGCGGCTCCGGCTCCATCCCGTCGGCCACCGCCAGCATCGTAAGCTCCACTGACGGCACGGCCTGTGTCAATGTAATCCGGCTGGAACTGAACTCCAGTTCTCCGGCCGGACTGGCATCCAAGTCAATTTGCAGGGACTCGCCTGCGAGCAGGTTCTCGGCACTGAGCCGCAGCATCGCCGTCTGCCCCTCCGCCAGGGTATTGTCTGCGGCCAGGCTCACCAGCTGTAGTGATACATCTCCCAGCAGGCGCATCTGCTGCGGTGCCACCCGCAGTTCCGGACGCTCCTGGTCCAGGGCAAGAGAGGACGCAAACTCCACATCACCCTCTGCTATGCTCACGGTCCAGACCCCCGCCGGCAGACCGGTGAATGTTGCCCGACCCGCACTATCTCCCGCTTCGATACGGAATGTCTGCGCCCGGGTCTCACCGCTTCCTTCCCGGGTGGCTGTCAGGGTGCCGGCCACCGCCACCGGTGCCTCCCCGTTCAAAGTGAGCGCAACTTCCAGCGGCGTCCCCGCCCGCTGCTCCGCCGCAACACCCAGTGCCGTGAGCGCGTAGCCGTGACGCGCAATCGCCAACTGCGCACTCGCCTCCAGACCCGAGGGCCCGCGCGCCGTGATCTCTATGGTTTCCCGCGCCTCCGGCTCCATCCCGTCGGCCACCGCCAGCATCGTAAGCTCCACCGCCGGCACGGCCGGTGTCAATGTAATCCGGCTGGAACTGAACTCCAGTTCCGCGGACGGACTGGCATCCAGGTCGATGTGCAGGGACTCGCCCTGTAGCAGGTTCTCGGCACTGAGCAGCAGCATCGCCGTCTGGCCCTCCGCCAGGGTGTTGTCTGCGGCCAGGCTCACCAGCTGCAGTGATACATCCCCCAGCAGGCGTGTCTGCTGCGGTGCCACCCGCAGTTCCGGACGCTGTTGGTCCAGGGCAAGAGACGAGACGAACTCCGCGTTTCCATCCGCCAACGTCACGGTCCAGGTGCCCGCCGGCAGACCGGTGAATGTTGCCCGACCCGCACTATCTCCCGCTTCGATACGGAATGGCTGCGCCCGGGTCTCACCGCTTCCTTCCCGGGTGGCACTCAGGGTGCCGGCCACCGCCTCCGGTGCTTCCCCGTTCAAAGTGAGCGCAACTTCCAGCGGTGTCCCCGCCCGCTGCTCCGCTGCAACACCCAGGGCCGTGAGCGCATAGCCGTGACGCGCAATCGCCAACTGCGCTCTCGCCTCCAGACCCGAGGGCCCGCGCGCCCTGATCTCTATGGTTTCCCGCGCCTCCGGTTCCACCCCGTCCGCCACCGCCAGCATCGCAAGCTCCACTGACGGCACGGCCTGTGTCAATGTAATCCGGCTGGAACTGAACTCCAGTTCTCCGGCCGGACTGGCATCCAGGTCGATTTGCAGGGACTCGCCTGCGAGCAGGTTCTCGGCACTGAGCCGCAGCATCGCCGTCTGCCCCTCCGCCAGGGTGTTGTCTGCGGCCAGGCTCACCAGCTGCAGTGATACATCCCCCAGCAAGCGCGTCTGCTGCGGTGCCACCCGCAGTTCCGGATGCTCCTGGTCCAGTGCAAGAGAGGACGCAAACTCCACATCACCCTCTGCTATGCTCACGGTCCAGACCCCCGCCGGAAGCCCGGCGAATGTTGCCTGGCCCGTGCTCTCTCCCGCTTCGATACGGAATGACTGCTCCCGGGTCTCATCACTCCCTTCCCGGGTGGCACTCAGGGTGCCGGCCACCGCCACCGGTGCCTCCCCGTTCAAAGTGAGCGCAACTTCCAGCGGTGTCCCCGCCCGCTGCTCCGCCGCAATATCCAGGGCCGTGAGCGCGTAGCCGTGACGCGAGATGAATACGCTGATCGCATCCGGCATAGCGTCCGGGGCACTCGCTGTGATCTCTATGGTTTCCCGCGGCTCCGGCTCCATCCCGTCGGCCACCGCCAGCATCGTAAGCTCCACTGACGGCACGGCCTGCGTCAATGTAATCCGGCTGGAACTGAACTCCAGTTCCCCGGACGGACTGGCATCCAGGTCGATTTGCAGGGACTCGCCTGCGAGCAGGTTCTCGGCACTGACCCGCAACATCGCTGTCTGGCCCTCCGCCAGGGTGTTGTCTGCGGCCAGGCTCACCAGCTGCAGTGATATATCCCCCAGCAGGCGCGTCTGCTGCGCTGCCACCCGCAGTTCCGGACGCTCCTGGTCCAGGGCAAGAGACGAGACGAACTCCGCGTTTCCATCCGCCAACGTCACGGTCCAGGTGCCCGCCGGCAGACCGGTGAATATCACCTGGCCCGTGCTCTCTCCCACTTCGATACGGAATGGCTGCGCCCGGGTCTCATCACTCCCTTCCCGGGTGGCACTCAGGGTGCCGGCCACCGCCACCGGTGCCACCCCGTTCAAAGTGAGCGCAACTTCCAGGGGTGTCCCCGCACGCTGCTCCGCTGCAATATCCAGGGCCGTGAGTGCATAGCCGTGACGCGCAATCGACAACTGCGCTCTCGCCTCCAGACCCGATGGCCCGCGCGCCGTGATCTCCACGGTCTCCCGCGCCTCCGGCTCCACCCCGTCGGCCACCGCCAGCACCGTAAGCTCCACCGCCGGCACGGCCTGCGTCAATGTCAGCTGGCTGGAACTGAACTCCAGTTCCGCGGCCGGACTGGCATCCAGGTCGATTTGCAGGGCATCGCCTGCGAGCAGGTTCTCGGCACTGACCCGCAACATCGCTGTCTGGCCCTCCGCCAGGGTGTTGTCTGCGGCCAGGCTCACCATCTGCAGTGATACATCCCCCAGCAGGCGTGCCTGCTGCGGTGCCACCCGCAGTTCCGGACGCTCCTGGTCCAGGGGCTCAGACGACTCGAACTCCGCGTTTCCATCCGCCACCGTCACGGTCCAGGTGCCCGCCGGCAGACCGGCGAATGTTGCCTGGCCCGTGCTCTCTCCCGCTTCGATACGGAATGGCTGCGCCCGGGTCTCACCGCTTCCTTCCCGGGTGGCTGTCAGGGTGCCGGCCACCGCCACCGGTGCCTCCCCGTTCAAAGTGAGCGCAACTTCCAGCGGTGTCCCCGCCCGCTGCTCCGCTGCAATATCCAGGGCCGTGAGCGCATAACCGTGACGCGAGATGAATACGCTGATCGCATCCGGCATAGCGTCCGGGGCACTCGCCGTGATCTCTATGGTTTCCCGCGCCTCCGGTTCCATCCCATCCGCCACCGCCTCCATCGTAAGCTCCACTGACGGCACGGCCTGCGTCAATGTAATCCGGCTGGAACTGAACTCCAGTTCCGCGGACGGACTGGCATCCAGGTCGAGTTGCAGGGCATCGCCTGCGAGCAGGTTCTCGGCACTGAGCCGCAGCATCGCTGTCTGGCCCTCCGCCAGGGTGTTGTCTGCGGCCAGGCTCACCAGCTGCAGTGATACATCCCCCAGCAGGCGCGTCTGCTGCGGTGCCACCCGCAGTTCCGGACGCTGTTGGTCCAGGGGCTCAGACGCCACGAACACCGCCTCATCCTCTGCTATGCTCACGGTCCAGACCCCCGCCGGCAGACCGGCGAATGTTGCCCGACCCGCACTATCTCCCGCTTCGATACGGAATGGCTGCGCCCGGGTCTCACCGCTTCCTTCCCGGGTGGCACCCAGGGTGCCGGCCACCGCCACCGGTGCCTCTCCGTTCAAAGTAATCGCAACTTCCAGCGGTGTCCCCGCCCGCTGCTCCGCTGCAACACCCAGGGCCGTGAGCGCATAGCCGTGACGCGCAATCGCCAACTGCGCTCTCGCCTCCAGACCCGAGGGCCCGCGCGCCCTGATCTCTATGGTTTCCCGCGCCTCCGGTTCCACCCCGTCCGCCACCGCCTCCACCATAAGCCCCACCGATGGCACGGCCTGCGTCAATGTCAGCTGGCTGGAACTGAACTCCAGTTCCGCGGACGGACTGGCATCCAGGTCGATTTGCAGGGCATCGCCTGTGAGCAGGTTCTCGGCACTGAGCCGCAGCATCGCCGTCTGCCCCTCCGCCAGGGTATTGTCTGCGGCCAGGCTCACCAGCTGCAGTGATACATCTCCCAGCAGGCGTGTCTGCTGCGGAGCCACCCGCAGTTCCGGATGCTCCTGGTCCAGTGCAAGAGAGGACGCAAACTCCACATCACCCTCTGCTATGCTCACGGTCCAGACCCCCGCCGGAAGCCCGGCGAATATCGCCTGGCCCGTGTGGTCTCCCGCTTCGATACGGAATGGCTGTGCCCGGGTCTCCCCGCTCCCTTCCCGGGTGGCACTCAGGGTGCCGGCCACCGCCACCGGTGCCTCTCCGTTCAAAGTGAGCGCAACTTCCAGCGGTGTCCCCGCCCGCTGCTCCGCCGTCACCTCCAGGGCCGTGAGCGCATAGCCGTGACGCGCAATCGACAACTGCGCTCTCGCCTCCAGACCCGATGGCCCGCGCGCCGTGATCTCCACGGTCTCCCGCGCCTCCGGCTCCACCCCGTCGGCCACCGCCAGCACCGTAAGC
Organism: Gammaproteobacteria bacterium; assembly: GCA_965215045.1. Taxonomy (GTDB): domain Bacteria; phylum Pseudomonadota; class Gammaproteobacteria; order JABABF01; family JABABF01. Next base: position 302,342 of record OZ244031.1, read on the forward strand.
TCCACCGCCGGCACGGCCTGCGTCAATGTAATCCGGCTGGAACTGAACTCCAGTTCCGCGGCCGGACTGGCATCCAGGTCGATTTGCAGGGAAGTGTCCGGCAACAGGTTCTCGGCACTGAGCCGCAGCACTGCCGTCTGGCCCTCCGCCAGGGTATTGTCTGTGGCCAGGCTCACCAGCTGCAGTGATACATCCCCCAGCAGGCGTGCCTGCTGCGGTGCCACCCGCAGTTCCGGACGCTCCTGGTCCAGGGGCTCAGACGACTCGAACTCCGCGTTTCCATCCGCCACCGTCACGGTCCAGGTGCCCGCCGGCAGACCGGCGAATATCGCCTGGCCCGTGCTCTCTCCCGCTTCGATACGGAATGGCTGCGCCCGGGTCTCACCGCTTCCTTCCCGGGTGGCGCCCAGGGTGCCGGCCACCGCCTCCGGTGCTTCCCCGTTCAAAGTGAGCGCAACTTCCAGCGGTGTCCCCGCCCGCTGCTCCGCCGTCACCTCCAGGGCCGTGAGCGCATAGCCGTGACGCGCAATCGCCAACTGCGCTCTCGCCTCCAGACCCGATGACCCGCGCGCCGTGATCTCCAAGGTTTCCCGTGCCTCCGGTGCCACCCCGTCCGCCACCGCCAGCATCGCAAGCTCCACTGACGGCACGGCCTGTGTCAATGTAATCCGGCTGGAACTGAACTCCAGTTCCCCGGGCGGACTGGCATCCAGGTCGATTTGCAGGGACTCGCCTGCGAGCAGGTTTTCAGCACGGAGCCGCAGCATCGCAGTCTGGCCCTCCGCCAGGGTGTTGTCTGCGGCCAGGCTCACCAGCTGCAGTGATACATCCCCCAGCAGGCGCGTCTGCTGCGGTGCCACCCGCAGTTCCGGACGCTCCTGGTCCAGTGCAAGAGACGAGACGAACTCCGCGTTTCCATCCGCCACCGTCACGGTCCAGACCCCCGCCGGCAGACCGGCGAATGTTGCCCGACCCGTGCTCTCTCCCGCTTCGATACGGAATGGCTGCTGCCGGGTCTCACCGCTCCCTCCCCGGGTGGCGCTCAGGGTGCCGGCCACCGCCACCGGTGCCTCCCCGTTCAAAGCGAGCGCAACTTCCAGGGGTGTCCCCGCCCGCTGCTCCGCCGCAACACCCAGTGCCGTGAGCGCGTAGCCGTGACGCGCAATCGCCAACTGCGCACTCGCCTCCAGACCCGAGGGCCCGCGCGCCGTGATCTCTATGGTTTCCCGCGCCTCCGGTTCCACCCCGTCCGCCACCGCCTCCACCATAAGCCCCACCGATGGCTCGGCCTGCGTCAATGTAATCCGGCTGGAACTGAACTCCAGTTCCCCGGACGGACTGGCATCCAGGTCGATTTGCAGGGAATCGCCCTGTAGCAGGTTCTCGGCACTGAGCTGCAGCATCGCTGTCTGCCCCTCCGCCAGGGTGTTGTCTGCGGCCAGGCTCAGCAGCTGCAGTGATACATCTCCCAGCAGGCGCGTCTGCTGCGGAGCCACCCGCAGTTCCGGACGCTCCTGGTCCAGTGCAAGAGAGGACGCAAACTCCACATCATCCTCTGCTAGGCTCACGGTCCAGGTGCCCGCCGGCAGACCGGTGAATGTTGCCCGACCCGTGCTCTCTCCCGCTTCGATACGGAAGGGCTGCGCCCGGGTCTCATCACTCCCTTCCCGGGTGGCTGTCAGGGTACCAGCCACCGCCACCGGTGCCTCCCCGTTCAAAGCGAGCGCAACTTCCAGCGGTGTCCCCGCACGCTGCTCCGCTGCAACATCCAGGGCCGTGAGCGCATAGCCGTGACGCGCAATCGACAACTCCACGGTCGCCTCCAGGCCCGAGGGCCCGAGTGCCGTGAGCTCTACCAACTCCCGCGGCTCCGGTGTCTCGGTATCCGTGTGTGCCGTAAGTTGCACAGTCTTGTGTGCAGTCCTGGCACTCAATTTCACCATCGTCTGCGAGAATTCCACTTGGGTCGCCGGCTCCGCAGAAAGATTGAGTGCCAGGGTCTCGTCCGGCAACAGGTTTGCAACACTCACTGTCAGGGTGGTTGCAGAACCTTCCCGCAGGGTCTCCCGTTCCAGGGACACATTGATCCGGCTGTCTTCCAGCACCTGCAAGAGGACGAATTCCGGAACCACGGCGATTTCGCCCTGGTCCCGCTCTTCCGGAACAAGTTCCCCGCCCAAAGCCGTTGCAAAACCCAGGTCGGATGCTGAAACCCTGTACTCCCCCGCCACCAGGGGAACAAACTGGTAACGCACGATGCGCTCAGCTTCCGCAATACGCAGCAGGGGTTGTCCCTCCGGCTCCATCCCCATAAAACTGATATCCAAAAACGTCTCGGCCTTCCTCGCCTCTACCGGCACCACCGCATTCAACTCCACTGCCACCGTGACCGTCGTCCCCGGGCGCAGCGAAGACGGCTCTACCGTCAAGCTCGCTGCATAGCCATGGCGCGCCACTTGGAACCGGGCGATAGCCGCAAGCTCCAACCCACCCACATTCGCGCGCCCCCGCAACACGATTGTCTGCCGGGGTTCCGGCTCCTCATCTTCCAGCAATTCCACCGTAACCGTCGCTGTCGAACGGAGCGCATCCAGGACCACTACCTGGGTGGAGAAGCCCACGTCCTCCCGGCCGATGACTTCCAGCAGGATCTGTGCCTGCTGGCCGGCCGGCAGATCCAAAAGGCCCACCGTCAGGGTCGCCGTATCACCCTCCTGCAAAAACTGCCGGTCCAATCTCAGTGTGAACCCCATCGATTCCAGTACACGCAGGGTGGCCCCGACTCCCGCAAACTCCGCCCCGGGCTGGTCCGTGCCCACGGCAGGCTCGGCAAATAACGCGGACACCAACCCCAGTTCGTAGTCTCCGACCCGCACCGGGATCACGGACAGGCTGACGAAGTGCTGCCCCCGGGCGAGCACTAATTCCAACTGCTCCTCTGCACCGCTGCCTGCCAGTGCCGGTCTCACGCTCAGCACAACAGAGACTGTCGACGGCACCGGGGCGTTCCATTCCAGGCGCAGCTCGGCCGCCTCGCCGACGGGGAGAATGTCGGGACGCACTGACAGGGATTCCACTGCGTAGCCGTGACGCGGAATCGCATAAGCCACCCCCTGTCTCAGCAAGCGCGCAGCTACAGTCGCTGTGACCGTGGTTTGCACCAGCTCCCTGGGCTCCGGCAGCCCATCTCGGAGCACCTCCACCTCCACGGTGCGGCTCGAAGAGAGACGGGTCAGGCTAAAGCTTGTCTCGGAAAAACGCAGGTCTGCCGCACGCTCTGCCGGGACCTCGATGTTCACCATCATCGACTCGCCACTGGACAGTCCATCACCGATGACTTTCAGCCGCAACGTGCTGCCCTCTGCGGCCTCGCCCTGCAGAGTCCCGGACAATTCCAGGAACAGGGCTGCCCCCGGCTCCAGCACCTGGAAGTCCAGGTGCCCCTGGCGAATCTCCAGGTTCACCTGGTCGCCTTCCAGGGGAGTCAGTCCAGAGAACCATGCCGTGGTGAGTTCCACAAAATGATTTCCGGCTACCGGCAGAAAGAGAGGCCTGGTAACCACATTACCCGGTCCCACACTCTCCGGGGCAATGAACCAACTCAGAAGCCGGGTTTCACCGGGGTAGTCGTGCTGACCGCTAAACGCCGCGCGGGCCGGTAGCGGTGCATTCAAACGCACCACCAGGTCGACATCCATACCCAGACGCACCCGCGGCACGGAAAGCCCCATGCTCAACACCGCATAGTCAGCGCGCGGGATCGTCAGCTGCACGGTTCCGGGTCTCGCAGCTGTGGCACTCGCCCGCAGCTCGATCGTCTCCCGTGGCTCCGGATCGGCATCGTTGTGTACCTGCACCATGACCGTCGCCGTCCGCGCACTCGCCGAAAGGCGCAGGCTCCCCGCTGACAAATGCAAGTCGTCGGCATTCAAGTCGTCGTAATTCATCCCGGCAAACGTGACGTTGCGCGTCGTAATACTGACTTCCAGGATCTTGCCCGGGAGCAGGTCCTCCGCACTAACCGTCAGCACCGTCCCCGTCCCCTCCGGCAACAACTCCTCCTCCAACTGCGCGAACAACCGAACTATCGGCAGGCTCACCGTCAAATGCACCCTGGGCGATGGCGCCTCCTCTAACAGGCTCCGCTGGTCGCCACCAATAAACTGCGTAAAGCTCGCAGCGAACACTTCCACCGTGTAGAACCCGGCCTCGGTCAGTGCACTGTCACCGGCGAAGACCGTGCTCCCCCGGGTCGAACCCTTATGGATCGTGAATTGCTTCTGCACCGAGAGCCCCGTCGTTGTCGCCCGCACACTGAGCTCCAGGGTCGATGCCGCTGCCGCGTTGAGCTCCACTTCCACGCGCACCGGCCGAAATAGTAGTGCCTGCACCGGCACCACGTTCAAAGCGGCAACCCTGTACCCGTGACGCGGAATCACCATGCTCACCGTCGTCCCCCGCACCACGATACTGCGCAGGGTAGTGCCATCCGCAGTCACGGTCCGGTTGGCACGCAAGCGGAAATTCACAGTCTCCCGGGGCTCTGCCATCCCGTCATCGATGGCACCCACTCTCACCGATCCCTGGTCCGCCACCCCTCCAGTGGATAACAAAGAAATCGAAGAAGACAGGGTAATGTCATCGGGGCGATCAGCACTCACAAGCACTTCCAGGCGCTCACCCGGCTGCAACAACCGCTCCAGGGAATTGACCTTGAGTTGCAGCAGGCTGAACTCTCCCTCCGGCACTTCGGCTGTCTCCAGGCTGACCCGCAATTGCAGCGGCAGCACGCGAATCATCGACACATCGCTCAGTACCGGAACCAGTTTCTGCTCCCCCGCCGCCGCCTGCACAAAGGAGGCCGTCGTCACCCGCAATTCGTAATCCCCCGGCTCCCGCAGGTACAAGGACACACTCTGCATCATGCCGCCGGGGGCGATAACAACGCGCCGCGTGACCGTGCTCAGGCCGACACCCGTGGCTTCCAGCACCAGCAGCAACTCGCTCTGCACTATGCCGTTCAGGGAGACCTCCGCCTCGAAGTCCGCACCCGCCTCCACCTCTGCAACCGACAGCTCCAGGGCACTCACCTCGTAACCATGGCGCACAATCGCCAGTTCCGTCTCCAGGTCCGCCAGTTCCGGGACATCGAGCGAGCGCACCCGCAGCCCGAACACCTCCCTGGGTTCGGGCGTTCGCATGTCCTCTTTCGCCTGGATGCGCACCACCACCGACGGTGTGTTCACGGTCAACTGCACCATCTCCGGAAAATCCAGCAGTTCCAGGTCCAGCGTGTACTCCTCCTCCGGCGACAACAGTTCCAGGTGCAAGTTCAGCGTGTCCGGCAGATGTTCCACGCCCAGGTTCCGCACACTGACCGTCCACTCCACGAGCTCGCCCTCCCGCACTACAAACTGCTGCGGATGTCCCTGCAACTCCAGTTGCGGCACAAGCACCCTGAGCTGTCGCTCCCGAAAACCGGGGGCCAGGGGTACCCCCACCTGGTCCCTGGAAAGGGTGTCTGCCAGCGCAAAGGAAGCATTGCGGACAGTCAGGGTATAGGTGCCCGGCTCGGACAGGGCGAAGAAGACGCGCGCCGACATTTCGGCGACAGGCACCACTGTGTCCGTGCTGGTGATCAACACCTCCCCGTCCTGCTGACGCAGCTCCACTGTCAGGCGCACCCCGCTCTGTGCCGAGGACGGCACCGGGGCATTCAGTGCCACCTCCACGGCAAAGCCCTGGTCCTGCTCCACTTGCGCCGGCAGCAACTCCAGGTGCGCCACCCGGTAATCATTGCGCGGTACCGTCAGGCGCAAGGGCGGGGTTTCCGCCCAGATATCGCCAGTGTTCCACACCCGGTACCGTACCGAGAACTCGATGTCCCGCCTGGGTCGGGCGATATCGTCATCCCGCACCCGCAGCTCATACACTCGCCGGTCCGGTGTATCCTGCTCCGGAAGACCGTTCCTGGTACGCTCATCCAACTCCAAAAATCTCAGTGCCCGAAATTCCTCGCTGACCGGGTAAAAAAGTCCCAGGATATAAAAATCAACATCCTGATGCTCATCCTCCATGCCCAACAGGCTGCGAATACCGACTTGCAACCGGGTGCTCTCGCCTTCCACGAGCTCGAACGCATCCAGGCCGGCCGTCAGTTCAATGCGCAACAACCCGATGGACAAGGTGCCGGCCGCCGCAGAGAGAAAGGCCAATTCCCCCTCGGCATCGACAAACCAGGCGTCGAGTGCCCGCACCGTGTACCTGCCGGTCGTCCCCAGGGCCACACGCACAACGCCGGTTGTGGCACCGGCGGGAATCGTCACCGTCGCCTGCACGGGCGGTGTCCCGTCCGCCCGGAACAGGCCCAGGAGCACCTGCGCATCACTGCCCGGGGCAACCGCGTTCAAGCGCGCACCCAATGCAAACGGCAGGTTGTTAAACAAGGGCGGCGGAGGCAGAACCAGGGCATCCAGTTCGTAGCCGTTGCGCGCGATCGCCAAGCGCGTGCGAGCCTCCAGGCCCGATGGCCCGCGCGCCGTAAGCTCCACGATTTCCCGGGGCTCGGGCACCACCGTGTCCGTCGTCGCCCGCACCACGAGCTCTGCCCCCGGCTCCGCCGTCGTCAATGTCACCGTGCCGGTACTGAACACCAGCTCCCCGGATGGACTGGCATTCAGCTGAATTTGCAGGGAACTGCCCGGTCGCCGCAGGTTCAGGACGCTCACCGTCAGGGTCGTCTGCTCGCCCTCGCCCAGTACCTGCCGCTCCAGGGACAGTTGCAGTTGCAGCGGGGGCGGTGCCCGCACTTGGAGTGCCTGCGGGGCGGCCGCCACCGCCAGCGGCCTGCCATCGGCCAACTCCGCCGCCGGCACCGTCAGGGTCCATACCCCCGCTACCGGCAAACCCGGGGCAAACTCCGCCGTCCCATCCAACTCACCCTTCTCGATCACGAATCTCCGCGCAACCGGCACCTGCCCGGTCAGCGTCGCCCTCACCGTCCCACTCACTGTATCCGGTGCCCGGGCACTCAACTCCGCCGTCACGACAAACACCTCCCACGCCTGGGGCGACTGCTCCGGCAATACCAGGCTCTCCACCTCCGGCAGCCGCACCGTCAATCGCAACGGGCGCGCCCTCACCCCCGCACTCAATTCATCCACCCCGGCAAGCCCCGCAGGAAACCGCGGCAACGGATCATCCACCACCGACAACTCCCAATCTCCCTGCGTCAAACCGCCGACCCACAAACCCGTCACCCGTCTCTCCCCCGCCGGCATACGCAACAACAAGGTCGCCGAGCTCTGGCGGTCCGCATGCAATACCGCGCGCACCGTCATATCCAGGGGCGACGGCGCCTCTCCATTCAACTCCACGCTGAGCCCGAACTCTTCCTCCTCCAACACTTGCGACACGAACACGCTCAGTGTGCTGAGTACATAACCGTTGAAACCGATTTGTACACTCTGTTCAGCAGGCACGGCACCCGCAGCACTCGCCGTGATCAGCACCCGCTCCCGGGGCTCCGGGGCCACCTGGTCCGCAATCGCGATCACTCGCACCCGGGTTGCGGGCTGTGCTGCCGTCAAAAGCACCGTACTCACCGGCACGTCGCGCTGCGTCTGCAACAATACCAAGTCCGCCTCATGCGGTGCCTCCACCTGCAAGCGCAACTCCAATTCCTGGCCCGGGAGCAGGTTCTCCGCACTGACCCGCAACTGCGCCGTGCTGCCCTCCGCCAGCGCAGCGAGCGGCAATTCCACGAACTCCAGGTGCAACTGCACCGCATCGAGCATACGCAGTACCCGGGAGGATGCTCGCAAGTCCAGGTGCCGCTGGTCCAAGGCCTGCCCGACCGTAAACACGGCACTGCTGGGTTCCAAGCTCCAGTCCCCGGCACTTAAAGCTGTGAACGTGAGTGTGGCTGTACGCCGGCCCGCTTCGATCTCGACCCCCGCCTGGCGGGATTCCGTGCCCAGCGTCGCCCGCACCGTCGCCTGCACCGCCACCGGTGCCGCACCGTTCAACTGCACTTCCACCGCTACAGGAGAACCCACTCGCAGCTCTGCAGCTGCCACAAGACCCGTCAGCGCATACCCGTGGCGCGGAATATGCACCGTCAGCTCCACGGTCTCTACACCCTCTGCAGTCGCCGTAATCCGCACCGGTTCCCGGGGCTCCGGGCTCACCGTATCCGCAACCGCGATCACCCGCACCTGGGTTGCGGGCTGTGCCGCCGTCAGAAACAGGGTCCTCACCGGCACGTCGCGCTGTATCTGCGACAAACCCAGGTCCAGCTCATACTGCAGCTCCACCTGCAAGCGCGCCTCCAATTCCTGCCCCGAGAACAGGTTCTCCGCACTCACCCGCAGCCGTGCCCTGCTCCCCTCCGCCAGCACAGCGAACGGCAATTCCACGAGTTCCAAGCGCAATTGCACCTCATCGAGCACGCGCAGCACCCGGGAAAGAGACGCCGGCCAATCCAGGTGCATCTGGTCCAGGGGCTCCCCGGCCGTAAACACGGCACTGCCAATCTCCAAGCTCCAGTCCCCGGCCGGTAAATCCGTGAATGTGAGCCTCGCCGTACTCTGACCCGCTTCAATCGTCGTCCCCACCTCCCTGAGTGCCGGCCCTCTCGTCGCCTGCACCATCACGTTCACCGCCACCGGTGCCGTGTCGTTCAACTGCAGTCCCACCTGCACTGGATCCCCCACGCGCAGCTCTGCAGGTGCCACAAGAGCTGTCAGCGCATAGTCATTGCGCGGGATGGTCAACGTGAGCGTGGCCGGCCCCAGGTCCCGGGCACTCACCCGAATCCTCAGCTGCTCCCGCAATTCCGGCGTGGTGTCATCACGCACCTGCACACTCACCGTCTGCGTGCGCCCCCCGAAATGCAACATCAGCCGCTGCGGCGATACCCGCACATCGGCCGCAGAAAAAACCGTAATATCGACATTCACCGGCAGGGGCTGCCCCGCAAACAGTTCCATCACACTCACCGTCAACGTGGTCGTCTCACCCTCGGCCAGCAGGGTACGCACCGCGGACAGCTGCAAATCCGACCATACCACCGTCAGGAGCCGTGGCGGTGCAAACAAGGCCAGCCGCCGCCCGTCGACCAGCACCGCCCCAACCACCGATACCTCGTACAGCCCCGCTGTCATCAGCCCGTCCGCAAATCGCATCTCCCCCCGGTGCCCGCCCCTGGGAATCGTCAATACCACGGTGCTCGACAATGGCTGCACACCGGCTGCTGTGCGCGCCGCCACCCGGATCGTCGCCGTCTGCGGCAATGCCTCGCTCAACGCCACTGCCGCCGTAAAAGACTGCAGCACCCCCACCTTCGAAACCGACAGCCGCAATGCACTCACCTCCGGCAGCAATTCATGCATATACACTGCGCCCGCATCCATGAGCCGGTTGTTGTATCTCCCCGGGGCACTGTCCCGGTCCCCGTCCTCCCCCGGGGCACCCACCGCCAGCCGCTTCCCTTCCAGTGCCAGGCCGCGCCCGAAACCGTCGACACTCTGGGCGTTCTGCGCCCGCAAGTAATCCGTCCGACACCATACGCCATCCAGCGGCGAACGCCGAAACACGTACACGGCACCCGGTCCGGGAACCGACCCGGCATCAGTGGAATCCCTCACAGCAGTCTCCTGGTAGGCACTCACCGCCAGGATCCCGCCCGACAACGCCACCCGGCCGCCGAAAAAGTCCAGCGACACGGCTTCCGCCGACTCACGGCCCGGGTCTTGGGCCAGCGGGCAATTCGCCCTTGTCAATGGCACACCGGCCGCCGCCGACTCCCGGTCCATGTCTTGGGCCAGCCCGGCGATGGTCTGCAGACCCGCCGTGCCCTCCACCTGGCGCACCGCCCCGGGCGATGAAACCCAGGACCCACCCGCAGAACGTTCAAACACGTACACCCGCCCGTTGGCGCGCAGTCCCGTCAGTGCCTGTAGCCCCTCCGGCTGGGGTTCGCCCATCCACGGTGCACCGGTGACCAGCACATCCCCGTCCAGGGCCACGGACCAGCCCAGCCCGCGCCCGACGACGTCCTCCTCCTCCGCCCGGGGATTGACTTCCCGCGCCCTGATGAGGGCGGTATCCCGAATTTCCGCGGAGCCAATCCAGGCACCCCCCTGCCGCACCCGTGGTCCCGGCTCCCACACACCGGACACCGCATCGCGCTCATACATCTGCACCGCCCCCTGCAGATAATGGGAGACCCCGCCACCCGTCCCATCGACAATCTCCGTGTACGCCACCCCCGGCATCCCCACCGCCAGGGTATCCCCGTCCAAGGCCAGCGCATAGCCAAAACCCTGCCCGGCCTCACGCCAATGCCCCTCCTGCAACCACTGCCCCTGGCGATACCCGAACACGTACACCACCTCCGTGCCCGCCGTCGGAAAATAAAACCGCCAATCCGCCTCATGCAACGGCTGCAGACCCCGCGCATAACCACCCGCCGCCAGACGCTCCCCGTCCAGGGCCAGGGAACGACCAAACTGTGCCCCGGACGGCAAATCCGCCGGTTGCAGACGCCGCTCCCGATGCCATTGCCCCTGCGGGTCGCCCCGGTACACATACACGGCCCCCCTGCCGCCATCCGCCAGCGGGGCACTGACGGCCAGCACATCGCCGTCCAACTCCACCCGCTCCCCGAACCGGTCGCCGCCCGCCGAAAACAACTGTTGCACAAACCCCCACTCCCGAGCTGCGTCCCGCCTATAGATATGCACCCGGCCCGCCGCCGGCGAACCCACCGCCAGGGTGTCCGAGGAAAGGGCCACCCGGGCACCAAACCCGGCCCCCGAGAGCGCATTCCCGTTTTTCAGGTAGTACGCCGCCGGTAGCGTCTCATGCCTCACTACAAAATAAAAACGGCCGGTCCTGAAATCCGGGGCCGCCGGCAAGGTGCCCACACCGTCCAGGAAACGGCCCGGCTCCTCCCCCAGTGTGAAGGTCCAGGTGCCCGGGGCCGGCATACGCACGATACCCGAACCCGTGGTGCTCCCTGCCGGAATGAGCACCTGAAACTCCAGCTGCATCCCGTGCTCATCGGCAGCCAACAGGGTCACAGACGCCGTGCTCGATGCCCCTGCATTCATCTCCACCCCCACCTGCACCGGAACCCCGGGATACACGTATTCCCGCTCACTGGTCAGCACCCGCGCCGACACGATCTTATAGCCATGACGGGGAATCCAGAAACTCAAGGTCTGCGTCGGGATCCTCACGCCGCTCGCTGCATCCACCGCACTCACCCGCAGTATCACCTCCTCGGTATCCTCCGGGCGATCCGCCGGAACTATGCCCTCCACGATCTCCCCGTCGACCACCCCGGAGCGCACATAATCGTCATGACAGGCCCGCACACCCACCGAGTACGGGCCGCCCGATTTCGGGAGCAAGAGCGAGTCCGTATTCCGATGATGCCGGTAACTCAACGACGCCACCGCATTATCACCAGATATTATGTCCCCACTGCGATCATTCACCACCGCTTCGTTGATGCCGCCCAAAACGTCCTCCTCACATCCCGTCCGACTCAGACCATTCCGCCGGTCAAAAGCACCCACCACCTCCACCTTTACATCAAATCGCTGCCCCGGAACACGGCCGATGAAGACAATCTTCAGCGGATGACTCAATAAACGGAACACACCCGACTCCCGGGGTGACTCATCCAGGTAATACCGCCCCTCCCGCTCCTCGAGCCGCACCGCCTCGGGCCGGGGATTCTGCTCCAGCCCCACTTGCATCCGCGGGACATAGGCTCGCACCGTCGCCGCAGTCGAAAGCACCGCAAGCCGCCGCTGGTCCAGAATGCTCAACAGGGGCGGTGCAAACGCAGCCGCCACCACCTCCACCCTCCAGCTCCCCGTCGTCGGCAGCGGGATACTCACGCGCCCGGTTCTGCTGCCGGCGACCACCACTCCCCGGCCCCGGCTCTCCATTCCACCCAGCGTCGCCGTCGCCGTTACATTGACCGGCGTCTGTGGCACACCGTTCAAAACCACTTCGACTTCCAGTGCCGGCCTGAAGGCCCGGTTGTGTTCTTCCGGCACCCGCAGGGTGCTCACCGCATAGCCGTGACGCGCAATGACCAGCTCCCGGGTATACGGCAGGGCGGCATCTCCCGCACGCGCCGTAATCCGCACGGTTTCCCGGGGTTCCGGACTCACGGTATCCGCCACCGCCCGCACCGGTACCACGACCGCCGGGACCGCCGGCGTCAGGCGCACCTCCCGTCGCAACAGCTGCAATTCCGCCGGCCGATCGGTATCCAGCGACACCTCCATCTCCCGGTCCAGGGGCAGATCCCTGACACTCACGGTCAGGCTCGTCGTATCCCCCTCCAACAGTATCTCCCGCTCCAGGACCAGGTCCAGGGCCCGTCCCGTCAATACCAGCCGCTCTGCCAATGCGCGCACCGGCAAGCGGTGCTGATCCCGGTCCCGGGACTGCTCAAATACAGCCTCCTGCACAGACACCTCCCAGACACCCAATTCCGCCGGACCGACCAGTCGCCCGCTCGCCTGCAAGGCATGGGCCGGGACCCTGATCTGGAAACCCCGGGCAGTACCCGCGTTCGATGCATGCACGGCCCGCAAGTGCACCCGCACCGGTGCCGGCACCACGCGGTTCAAACTCACCGTGGCCGTGACCGGCATCATCGGGGCCGCCAGCCGCGGCGACACGCGCAGGGCCGTAAGCACATAGTCCTGCCGTGCCAGCGTCATCTGCACCCGGGCCGCCGCTGCATTCGGGGCGTCCACGGTAATGGTCACCGTGGTGCGCGGCTCGGCCAGGGCGTCATTGATCACCCGGAAGCGCACCGCAACTTGCGCTGTGCTCACCGTCAACACCCCCGGTTCCCCCAAAAAGTAAATCTGCACCGGGGAACCCGGGGCCAGCGCAAACTGCGGGACAATGGTCTCACCGGGCAACATGTAAGAGGCACGCAAGCGCAGGCTGCCCTCCTCCCCCTCCAAGAATACCGTCTGCCCGCGCGCATCCGCCCGGTCGCGCAACTCCAGCTGCAACTCCGCCTCGTGCACCAGGCCCACGGATACCGGTTCCCCGTTGCCGGGCAACTGCAGAAACTCGTCGGGATGGTTCAACCGCTCCTGGTCCCCGGTCCGGGAATGGGTGAATTCCCCGGAAAGACGGAACAATGCACGGCTTGCGGTGGGCGCAACCGGCGGCTCCAGTGGCGGAAACTCAAAGTCGGCCGCACTCTCACCGGCAGCGTAGTTCACCCCCAGGTCCTGGGCATTCGCAGGCGTCAGGGTCTGCAGCTCCCGGTCGCCGCTGTCTTGCAACACCACCGTCCAATCACCCATGATCCCGATGGTCTGCAGAATGTCGTCCACGGCCAATGCCGGCCCATTCAGGTGCAACCGCATGGGAATGGGGGCACCGATGCGAACCCTGGGGGTCAATATCTCCAGGCCGGCCCGGTAATTCTGACGCACCCGGGTCACCCGGTCACGCGCTTCGTACAAGACGATAAGCCGGTTTTGGGAATCGCGGGCCGTGACCCGGGCACCCGCATTAATTTCCCGGTGCGGTGCCCCGACGTCGTTGTGTGAAACCGGGGTGAAAGTACCGGTGAAGTCCGGGTGACTCCCCGTCACCCCAACCCGGTTCTCCAATATACCGGCAGCCCCAATGGGGAAGAACATCACTCTCCAGTCTGAATATCCCGCGGGCAGATTGATCAATTCCACGTCTAAAACCAGGCTCTCGGTCGCAGGCGACAGCAGGCGGTCCGCCGGGGTCCACGTCAGCTGCACGTTCTCTTCGGTCAACAGGGACTGCTCCACTTCGAACACCGCCCAGGCAAGCTCCCAGGGATCGGGACTGGAAGTGGGCACGGCACCTCGAGGCATGGACACAGGGGTGCCCTCGTTGTCGGCAAAATAGATGTTGGCGGGAAAGCTGCTGCACACACCATGCTGGAAAAACACTCCCAAACCTCCTACGCGAGAAATCGCGTCCTGCAGGGAGTAAATATTAAAGCTGCCGCGGTTGCGGGTATCCACCTCTTGCTGCGTCAAGGCAATCATCGCCCGACCCACGGTCTCCCCGGCGGGAATGCGAATACGCCCCAGGGTGCCAAAACACCTGTGGCTGTAGCTGTAGCCGAACCCGTCCCGGAAGCGGGCGTTGTTGATCACAATATAGACAATCGCCTCCACCTCCGGTGCCCCGTTCAACTCCAGCTCGATATCCAGGGACACACCCTGGTAAATCGGCTCGCTGTTCAAGACGCGCAAAGCATCGACTGCATACCCGTTCCGCTGGATGAGCAGCGTCGCCGTCACCGGTGCGACACCCTCTGCACCCTCTGCATGCGCCGTAATCTGCACCGTCTCGTGCGGCTCCGGTGCCACTGCATCCGCAACTGCGATCAGCCTCAGTTGTGTCGATGGCACCGCCCCCGTCAGCCGGAAACGCGCCGTCGGCAGCTCCACATCGGACGCATGCGCAGCATCCACTGCCAGGGAGATATACAGCCACTCGTATGCCAGCAGACCCGTTGCACTCACCATCAGCCGGTTATCCTCCCCTTCCAGCACGGACGCTCTCTCCAGTGCGATATGCAGTTCCACCGGCTCGATCGTCAGCTGCAAGAGCCGGGCGGGTGCGCGCAAATCCGGGTGCTCCTGGTCCCCCTCCAACACCTTCACAAAGCGCGCACTGACCACCCGGATGCTCCAGTCACCCAGACCTCTCAGACCGTCCAACAACACGCGCCCCTGCATGGAACCCCGCGGAATGCTGAACACGAAAGTCCGTGAATTGGCTTCATACAACACGGCATCCACCTCCACCCCCAGTGTCGTCGGCAGCGGTGCATTCACACTCACGGTCGCCGTGACCGGCATGCCCTCCCGCAGCTCGCCAAACGACAGGGACAGGGTGCTGATCGCATAGTCGCTGCGCCCGATCACAATCGGCACATCCGACGCCAGACTCGGGTCACCGATCGCAGCCACCCGGAGCACCCGTGTCTTGCGCGGCTCCGGCTCCTCATCGTCGTGCACCAGCACCTGCACCCTCCACGGCGACTCGCCTTCCAATGCCCGGGACACGGGACCTGGCTGGTCTCCAAAAAACAATTCACCGGCCGCAAACCCGCCATCCTCCAGCAACCCGGCCGCAAGCTGCAGGCTCTGCCCCGCCGACAGGCCCCGTGCCCGTACCCGCAGGGTCGCCGTACCCCCCTCCGGCAACACCGACAGCGAACGACCCCGGGCATCCACCAGCTCTGCCTCCAGGGTAATCCGGTCCAGCCCCTCCAGGAGCCGCGGTTGCGGCAACACCGGGTGCAGCTGGTCGCCCGGTGCGCCGGACGCAAAGCGCGCTTCCAAGATACGCAGCGTGTACGACACTTCCGTAGACGGCAGGACAAGAGTGAACGAAGCCAGGCTCCGGCCGACCGGGATGCTCAGCGGCAGGGGGGAGGGCTCTGAGTTCAGCAGGGCACCGCCGTCGACTGCAAGGACCAGGTTCACAGTGGACGGTGCCGGCCGCAGATCATTCGCGGGTGAAATGCTGCCCAGGCGCACTTCCAGGTGCAGCGGAACCTGGGCGCGCCCGGAGTTGGGGACCTGGTCCAGGTAGAGCGCATAATCCTCCCGCGGGAACGTGAGCTGCACCTGGTCCGCCACTGCATTCGGGGCGTCCACGGTAATGGTCACCGTGGTGCGCGGCTCGGCCAGCTCGTCATTGATCACCCGGAACCGCACCGCAACTTGCGGTGTGCTCACCGTCAACACCCCCGGTTCCCCCAAAAAGTAAATCTGCACCGGGGAATCCGGGGCCAGTGCCAACTGCGGGACAATGGTCTCACCGGGCAATATGTAAGAGGCACGCAAGCGCAGGCTGCCCTCCTCCCCCTCCTGGAATACCGTCTGTCCGCGCGCATCCGCCCGGTCGTGCAACTCCAGCTGCAACTCCGCCTCGTGCACCAGGCCCACGGATGCCAGTTCCCCGGTGCCGGGCAACTGCAGAAACGCACCGGGATGGTTCAACTGTTCCTGGTCCCCTTTCCGGAAGTGGCTGAATTCCCCGGAAAGACGGAACAATGCACGGCTTGCGGTGTGCGCAACCGGCATCTCCAGTGGCGGAAACTCGAAGTCAGCCGCACTCTCACCGGCGACGTAGTTCACCTCCAGGTTCTGCGCGTTCACAGGAGTCAGGGTCTGCAGCTCCTGGTTGCCACTGTCTTGCAACACCACGGTCCAATCGCCCACGATCCCGATGGGATGTGTATCGTCCACAGCCGATGCCGGTCCATTCAGGTGCAGACGCATGGGAATGGGGGCACCGATACGAGCCCTGGGTGTCAATATTTCCAGGCTGGCCCGGTAGTTCTGACGCACCCTGACCACCCTGCCGCGCACTTCGTACATGGTGACAAGCCGGTTTTGGGAATCGCGGGCCATGATCTGAACACCCGCATCAGTCTCCCGGTGCGGTACCGCAACCCCGTCATACTGCACCGCAGTGAAAGTCATGGTGTGCGTGGTCCCCGAAATGGACTGTCTCTCGGGCTCCAGCACACCGTCCCCTCCGGTGAAGAACTCCAGTTTCCAGTCTGAATACTCCAAGGGCAGGAGCACCAATTCCACGCTCAAAACCAGGCTCTCGACCCCCGGCAACAGGATGCGTTGCGCCGGCGTCCAGCTCACCCGCACGTTCTCCCCGCCAAGCGGGGACTGCTCCACCAGGAACTTCGTCCACGCATAATCCCAGGGGGCGGGACTTGCGGTAGGCACGGCTCCCTGGGACATGGTCACCGGTGTGCCCTCGTGGTCGGCAAAATGGTTGTCGGGGAAAGCGGTGCACAAACCGTGCTGCATGCGCACGCCCTCATGTCCGGCACGGAAAATCGCGTCCTGCAGAGAGTAAATATTAAAGCTGCCGCGATTGCGCTCATCCACCTCTTGTTGCTCCAAGGCGATCATCGCCCGACCCCTGGTCTCTCCGGCGAGAACGGTAATACGCCCCAGGGTGCCAAAACACTGCGGGCTGGTCCAGTCTCGAAACTGCCCGTTGTTGATCACAACATACACATTCGCCGCCACCTCCGGTGCCCCGTTCAACGTCAACTCAAGTTCCAGGGACACACCCTGGTAAACGGGTGTCCTATAGACGTTCAATGCAGTGACGACATACCCGTTCCGCTCAATAACCAGTGGCACCGTGGCCGGCGATACGCCCCCTACACCCGGTGCACCCGGTGCACTCGCCCTGATCGGTACCGTCTCGTGCGGTTCCGGTGCCACTCCATCCGCAACTGCAATTACGCGCACCACTGTCGATGGCATCTCCCCCGTCAGCCTGAAACGCGGCGTCGGCAGCTCCACGTCGTTCTCATGCCCGCTGTCCACTTCCAGGAATACATGCAGCCACTCGTATGCCAGCAGACCCGTCACACTCACCATCAGCCGGTTATCCGCACTCCCTTCCAGGACGGACGCCCTCTCCAGTGCCAGCTGCAGCTTGATCGGCTCTGCCGTCACGTGCAGCATCCGGGGAGCTGCGCGCAAATCCGGGTACTCCTGGTCCCCCTCCAGTGACTCCTCAAATATCGCACTGCTGACCCGAACGCTCCAGGTGCCGGTTCCGCTCAGACCGCCCACTGACAAGTGCCCCTGCAGGGAACCCCGCGGAATGCTGAGCGCGAAAGCCTGTGAATTGCTTTCATCCAACACGAAATTCACCTCCACCCCCAGTGTCGTCGGCACCGGCGCATTCAAACTCACGGTCGCCGTAACCGGCATCCCCTCCCGCAGCTCGGTGAACGACAGACCCAGGGTGCTGATCGCATAGTCGCTGCGCCCGATCGACAGCCGCAGCTCCGACACCAGGCTCAAGCTCGGCACATTGACCACACGTACCCGGATCACCGCCGTCTCCCGCGGCTCCGTTTCCTCATCGTCGGGCACCCGCAGCTGCACACTCCCCGGCGACTCGCCATCCAGTACCAGGGATGCCGAACCCGCTCCGTCTCCAAAAAGCAATTCACCGGCCGTGACCCCGCCACCCTCCAGCAACCCGGCCGCAAGCTGCAGGCTCTGTCCCGCCGACAGGCCCCGTGCCCGTACCCGCAGGGTCGCCGTACCCCCTTCCGGCAACGCCGACAGCGAACGGCCCCGGGCATCCACCAGCTCCAGCTCCAAGTCGAGCCGGCCCAGCCCCCCAAGTGCCACCGGTGCCGGCAACACCGGGTGCTGCTGGTCACCCGGTGCACCGGTCTCAAAGCGCGCCTGGTCGATGCGCAGCGTGTACACGCCCGTAGATGGCAGGAGCAAGGTGAACGAAGCCGTGCTCCGAGTCACCGGAATGCTCAGCTGCAGGGGGGAGGGCTGTGAGTTCAGCAGACCATCGCCGTCGAGCGCAAGGCTCAAGCTCACAGTGGACGGTGCCGGCCGCAGCTCATCTGCGGGGGCAATGCTGCCCAGATGCAGTTCCACCTGCTGCGGCACCCCGGCGCGCACCAGGACGGGGGGCTGGTCCAGGTAGAGCGCATAATCCTCCCGCGGAATCGTGAACTGCACCTGGGCCGCCACTGCATTCGGGGCGTCCACTGTAATGGTCACCGTGGTGCGCGGCTCAGCCAGATCGTCATTCACCACCTGCAAGAGCTTCGTACGCTGCGGTGTGGTCGCCGTCAAAACCACCGGTCCCCCCGGAAAATGTACCTGCAGCGGAGCATCCGGGCGCACCCTAAACCGCGGTGAAAAGATCTCATCGGGGAACAGGTGAAGCGCACTCACCCGCAGCTGTGCCATGCTCCCCTCCGCCAGCACGGCAGGCGGCAATTCCACGAACTCCAGGCTCAACAGCACCGCATCGCGACCCAAGCGCAGCAGTCGGGGTGCAGCCGGCAGCTCCAGGTGCCGCTGGTCCAAGGCCTCCCCGACCGTAAACACGGCACTGGAAGCCTCCAATCGCCAGTCCCCGGCACTTAAACCTGTGAACGCGAGCATTGCCGTGCGCCGGCCCGCTTCGATCTCGACCCCCGCCTGGCGGGATTCCGTACCCTGCGTCACACGCACCGTCGCCTGCACCGCCACCGGTGCCGCACCGTTCAACTGCACTTCCACCGGCACAGGAGAACCCACTCGCAGCGTTGCCGGCACCACAAGACCCGTCAAGGCATACCCGTGACGCGGAATATCCACCATCAGCTCCACGGTATGCGCACCCGCTGCAGCCGCCGTGATCCGCACCCGCTCCCGGGGTTCCGGGCTCACCGTGTCCGCAACCGCGATCACCCGCACCTGGGTCGCGGGTTGTGCCGCCGTCAGAAACACACTCCTCACCGGCACATCGAGCTGCGCCTGTGACAAGCCCAGGTCCAGCTCATGCGGTGCCTCCACCTGCAAGCGCGTCTCCAATCGCTGGTCCAGGAACAGGTTCTCCGCACTCACCCGCAGCCGCACCGTGTCTCCCTCCGCCAGCACGGCGAGCGGCAATTCCGCCGGTGCCGGCACCAACTCCAGGCTCAACAACAGTGCCTCGTGCAAGCGCAGCATCCGCAGAGGCACTCGCAAATCCAAGCGCTCCTGGTCCCCCTCCAGCAGCTCCACAAAGCGCGCTCTGTGCAGGTCCAAGGTCCAGTCCCCGATCGTTAAATCCGTGAATGTGAGCCTCGCCGTGCTCTGACCCGCTTCAATCGTCGCCCCCACCTCCCTGAGTGCCGGCCCCCTCGTCGCCTGCACCATCACGTTCACCGCCACCGGCACCGCGCCGTTCAACTGCAGTTCCACCGGCACGGGAAACCCCACACGTGCCCTCGCCGGCACCGCAAAACCGATCACCGCATAGTCATTGCGCGGAATGCTCAGCGTGAGCGTGGCCGGCCTGGCACCCCGGGCACTGATCTGAATCCGCGGCTGTTCCCTGCGCCGCGGTGTGCTATCGTCAGGCACCCGCACACTCACCGTCTGCGTGCGCCCCCCGAAATGCAACATCAGCCGCTGCTGCGACACCCGCACATCGACTGCAGAAAACACCGTGAGCTCCACCGCCAGGCTCTGCCCTGCAAACAGTTCCATCACACTCACCGTCAAGGTGGTCGCCTCACCCTCGGCCAGCAGGGTACGCCCCGCGGACAGCTGCAAATCCGCCCACACCACCGTCAGGGGCCGTGGCGGTGCAAACAAGGCCAGCCGCCGCCCGTCGACCAGCTCCGCCCCGACCACCGATACCTCGTACAGCCCCGCTGTCATCAGCCCATCCGCAAATCGCAGCTCCCCCCGGTGCCCGCCCCTGGGGATCGTCAATACCACGATGCTGGACAGCGGCTGCACACCGGCTGCTGTGCGCGCCGCCACCCGGATCGTCGCCGTCTGCGGCAATGCCCCGCTCAACGCCACTGCCGCCGTAAAAGACTGCAGCACCCCCACCTTCGAAGCCGACAGCTGCAATGCATTGACCTCCGGCAGCAATTCATGCATATACACCGCGCCCGCATCCATGAGCCGGTTGTTGTATCTCCCCGGGCCACTGTCCCGGTCCCCGTCCTCTCCCGGGGCACCCACCGCCAACTGCATCCCTTCCAGTGCCAGGCCGCGCCCGAAACCGTCGGAACTCGCGGCGTTCTGCGCCCGCAAGTAATCCGTCTGCCACCATACGCCATCCCGCGGCGAACGCCGAAACACGTACACGGCACCCGGTCCGGGAACCGCCGCGGCATCGGGGGAACTCCTCACAACAGCCTCCTGGTAGGCACTCACCACCAGGAACCCATCCGACAATGCAACCCGGCCGCCGAAAAAGTCCAGCGACGCAGTCCCCGTCGACTCCCGGGCCGGGTCCGGGGCCAGCCCGGCGATGGTCTGCAGACCCGCCGTGCCCTCCACCTGGCGCACCGCCCCGGGCGATGAAACCCAGGCCCCTCCCGCAGAACGTTCAAATATATACACGCGCCCGTTGGCGCGAAATCCCGTCAGCCCCCGGAGCTCTGGCCTCTGCGACTCACCCATCCACGGTGCACCGGTGACCAGCACATCCCCGTCCAGGGCCACGGACCAGCCCAGCCCGCGCCCGACGACATCCTCCTCCTCCATTTGGGAATTGTTCACCCGCGCAATGTCGAGAGCGACCTGCCGCAGCATCATGGAGCCGACCCAGGCACCCCCCTGTCGCACCCGTTGGCCCGGCTCCCACACACCGGTCAACGCATCGCGCTCATACATCTGCACCGCACCCTGCAGATAATGGGATTCCCCGCCACCCGCCCCATCGACAATCTCCGTGTACGACACCCCGGGCATCCCCACCGCCAGGGTGTCCCCGTCCAGGGCCAGCGCATAGCCAAAACCCTGCCCGGCCTCACGCCAATGCCCCTCCTGCAACCACTGCCCCTGGCGATACCCGAACACGTACACCACCTCCGTGCCCGCCACCGGAAAATAAAACCGCCAATCCGCCTCATGCAACGGCTGCAGACCCCGCGCATAACCACCCGCCGCCAGACCCTCCCCGTCCAGGGCCAGGGAACGGCCAAACTGCGCCCCGGACGGCAAATCCACCGGTTGCAGACGCCGCTCCCGATGCCATTGCCCCTGCGGGTCACTGCGGTACACATACACCGCTCCCCGGCCGCCATCCGCCAGCGGGGCACTGACTGCCAGCACATCGCCATCCAACTCCACCCGCTCCCCGAACCGGTCTCCGCCCGCCGAAAACAAATATTGCACAAACCCCCACTCCCGAGCTGCATCCCGGCTATAGATATGCACCCGGCCCGCCGCCGGCGAACCCACCGCCAGGGTATCCGAGGAAAGTGCCACCCGGGCACCAAACCCGGCCCCCGAGAGCGCATTCCCGCTTTTCAGGTGGTACGCCGCCGGCGGCTGCGGCCCCCGCTTCACTATCCAACGGCCGGGCCTGAAATCCGGGGCCGCCGGCACAGTACCCACACTGTCCAGGAAACGTCCCGGCTCCTCCCCGAGTGTGAAGCTCCAGGTGCCCGGGGCCGGCATACGCACGATACCCAGACCCGTGGTGCTCCATGCCGGAATGAGCACCTGGAACTCCACCTGCATCCCGTGCTCATGGGCGGCAAACAGGGTCACAGACGCCGCGCTCGATGCCCCTGCATTCATTTCCACCCCCACCTGCACCGGAACCCCGGGATACACGTATTCCCGTTCACTGGTCAGCACCCGCGCCGACACGATCTCATAGCCATGACGGGGAATCCAGAAACTCAAGGTCTGCGTCGGGATCCTCACGCCGCTCGCTGCATCCACCGCACTCACCCGCAGTATCACCTCCTCGGTATCCTCCGGGCGATCCGCCGGAACTATGCCCTCCACGATCTCCCCGTCGACCACCCCGGAGCGCACACGATCGTCATGACAGGCCCGCACGCCCACCGAGTACGGGCCGCCCGATTTCGGGAGCAAGAGCGAGTCCGTATTCCGATGATGCCGGTAACTCAACGACGCCACCGCATTATCACCAACTATTATGTCCCCACTGCGATCATTCACCACCGCTTCGTTGATGCCGCCCAAAACGTCCTCCTCACATCCCGTCCGACTCAGACCATTCCGCCGGTCAAAAGCACCCACCACCTCCACCTTTACATCAAATCGCTGCCCCGGAACACGGCCGATGAAGACAATCTTCAGCGGATGACTCAATAAACGGAACACACCCGACTCCCGGGGTGACTCATCCAGGTAATACCGCCCCTCCCGCTCCTCGAGCCGCACCGCCTCGGGCCGGGGATTCTGCTCCAGAACCAGTTGCATCCGCGGGACATAAACCCGCACCGTCGCCGCAGCCGAAAGCACCGCAAGCCGCCGCTGGTCCAGAAGGCTCAACAGGGGCGATGCAAACGCAGCCGCCACCACCTCCACCCTCCAGCTCCCCGTCGTCGGCAGCGGGATACTCACGCGCCCGGTTCTGCTGCCGGCGGCCACCACTCCCCGACCCCGGCTCTCCATCTCACCCAGCGTCGCCGTCGCCGTCACATTGACCGGCGTCTGCAGCACACCGTTCAAAACCACTTCGACTTCCAGGGCCGGCCTGAAGGCCCGGTTGTGTTCTGCCGGCACCCGCAGGGTGCTCACCGCATAGCCGTGACGCGCAATGACCAACTCCCGGGTATACGGCAGGGCGGCATCCCCCGCACGCGCCGTAATCCGCACGGTTTCCCGGGGTTCCGGACTCACTGTATCCGCCACCGCCCGCACCGGCACCACGACCGCCGGGACCGCCGGCGTCAGGCGCACCTCCCGACGCAACAGCTGCAATTCCGCCGGCCGATCGGTATCCAGCGACACCTCCAACTCCCGGTCCAGGGGCAGATTCCTTACACTCACTGTCAGGCTCGTCGTCTCCCCCTCCAACAGCAGCTCCCGCTCCAGGACCAGGTCCAGGGCCCGTCCCGTCAAGACCAGCCGCTCTGCCAATGCACGCACCGGCAAGCGCTGCTGGTCCCGGTCCCGGGACTGCTCAAATACAGCCTCCTGCACAGACACCTCCCAGACACCCCATTCCGCCGGACCGATCAGCCGCCCGCTCGCCTGCAAGGCATGGGCCGGGACCCTGAACTGGAAGCCCTGTGCAGTACCCGCGTTCGATGCATGCACGGCCCGCAAGTGCACCCGCACCGGTGCCGGCACCACGCTGTTGAAACTCACCGTGGCCGTGACCGGCATCATCGGTGCCGTCAGCCGCGGTGACACGCGCAGGGCCGTGAGCGCATAGTCCTGCCGTGCCAGCGTCATCTGCACCCGGGCCGCCGCTGCATTCGGGGCGTCCACGGTAATGGTCACCGTGGTGCGCGGCTCGGCCAGCTCGTCATTGATCACCCGGAACCGCACCGCAACTTGCGGTGTGCTCACCGTCAACACCCCCGGTTCCCCCAAAAAGTAAATCTGCACCGGGGAACCCGGGGCCAGCGCAAACTGCGGGGCAAGGGTCTCACCGGGCAACATGTAAGAGGCACGCAAGCGCAGGCTGCCCTCCTCCCTCTCCAGGAATACCGTCTGCCCGCGCGCATCCGCCCGGTCGCGCAACTCCAGCTGCAACTCCGCCTCATGCACCAGGCCCACGGAGGCCGGTTCCCCGGTGCCGGGCAACTGCAGAAACTCGTCGGGATGGTTCAACTGTTCCTGGTCCCCGGTCCGGGAGTGGGTGAATTCCCCGGAAAGACGGAACCATGCACGGCTTGCGGTGGGCGCAACCGGTGTCTCCAGTGGCGGAAATTCAAAGTCGGCCGCACTCTCACCGGCACCGTAGTTCACCCCCAGGTCCTGGGCATTCGCAGGAGTCAGGGTCTGCAGCTCCCGATTGCCGCTGTCTTGCAACACCAGCGTCCAATCGCCCATGATGCCGATGGGTTGCAGATCGTCCACGGCCGATGCCGGCCCATTCAGATGCAGGCGCATGGGAATAGGTGCACCGATGCGAGCCCTGGGGGTCAGTATCTCCAGGCCGGCCCGGTAATTCTGACGCACCCGGGTCACCCGGTCCCCCACTTCGTACAAGACGATAAGCCGGTTTTGGGAATCGCGGGCCGTGATCCGGGCACCCGCATCAATTTCCCGGTGCGGTGCCCCGACGCCGTTGTGTGAAACCGGGGTGAAAGTACCGGTGAAGTCCGGGTGACTCCCCGTCACCCCAACCCCGCTCTCCAATATACCGGCACCCCCAACGGGGAAGAACATTACTCTCCAGTCTGAATATCCCGCGGGCAGGTTGATCAATTCCACGTCTAAAACCAGGCTCTCGGTCGCAGGCAACAGCAGGCGGTCCGCCGGGGTCCACGTCAGCTGCACGTTCTCTTCGGCAAACGGGGACTGCTCCTGCTCCACTTCGAACACCGCCCAGGCAAGCTGCCAGGGATCGGGACTGGAGGTGGGCACGGCACCTCGAGGCATGGACACAGCTTCGCCCTCCTGGTCGGCAAAATAGACGTTGACGGGGAAGTTTCTGGGGCACAACAAAATGCCATGGTGATTCGCGGTCAACAAACCTCCTACACGAGAAATCGCATCCTGCAGGGAGTAAATATTAAAGCTGCCGCGATTGCGACTATCCATCTCTTGCTGCGTCAAGGCAATCATCGCCCGACCCGCGGTCTCCCCGGCGGGAATGCGAACACGCCCCAGGGTACCAAAACACCGGGTGACGGGCCAGTCCCGGAAGCGGGCGTTGTTGATCACAATATAGACAATCGCCTCCACCTCCGGTGCCCCGTTCAACTCCAGCTCGATATCCAGGGACACACCCTGGTAAATCGGCTCGCTGTTCAAAATGCGCAAAGCATCGACTGCATACCCGTTCCGCTGGATGAGCAGCGTCGCCGTCACCGGTGCGACACCCTCTGCACCCTCTGCACGCGCCGTAATCCGCACCGTCTCGTGCGGCTCCGGTGCCACTGCATCCGCAACTGCGATCAGCCTCAGTTGTGTCGATGGCACCGCCCCCGTCAGCCGGAAACGCGCCGTCGGCATCTCCACATCGGACGCATGCGCAGCATCCACTGCCAGGGAGATATACAGCCACTCGTATGCCAGCAGACCCGTTGCACTCACCATCAGCCGGTTATCCTCCCCTTCCAGCACGGACGCTCTCTCCAGTGCCAGCTGCAGCTTGATCGGCTCTGCCGTCAGGTGCAGCATCCGGGGAGCTGCGCGCACATCCAGGTGCTCCTGGTCCCCTTCCAACCCCTCCACAAAGCGCGCACTGACCACCCGGATGCTCCAGTCACCCAGAGCTCTCAGACCGTCCAACAACACGCGCCCCTGCATGGAACCCCGCGGAATGCTGAACACGAAAGTCCGTGAATTGGCTGCATACAACACGGCATCCACCTCCACCCCCAGTGTCGTCGGCAGCGGTGCATTCACACTCACGGTCGCCGTGACCGGCATGCCCTCCCGCAGCTCGCCAAACGACAGGGACAGGGCACTCACCGCATAACCGTGACGCGGGATGGTGAGCACCGCCGCAACAGTCTCAAGGATGGCACCATCCCGTGAACTCAGTGCATCCACGTACAGGTTGAAACTCTCCCGCGGCTCGGCCAGGTTGTCCCCGGTCAAGCGCACCCATACCGCCCGGGAGGGGGTTGTAGCACTCAACACGAAGCGGTCCACCCCGTCATGCAATGCCGCATCCGCTCCGAAGTTGTGCCTCAAGCGGACCGTTACCTGTTCATCATTCTCCAACTCCTGCGGATGGTCCAGGCGCACTGTAAATCGCACCGTGGTATTTTCCGGGTAAGGTGCCTGACCCGGGGCCACCGGCACCACCAGTTCCAACGGCTCCACCCGCACGAGCGGCTCCAAATCCCCGCCCTGTTGCGCCAGCAGTGGCAGGCTGAATATCCCGGCACCGACCCACAGCACCCACCCCGGCAGAAAAGTGCGGGGCAATAAAGTGCAGATTTTTAATTTAGGCCCTCTCCCTGATGTCTTGGCGACATTTCTTTTATTCCATTCTGGCCGAAAACTGCCGAGCAGTTGTACCAACTGGTCACAGTACCGGCCGCTGCTAGACAACATAGGCAGCCCATACTGGTGTTGCCCCCGCTTATAGTCGCATAAAAATAATTTGTCAATTCGTTGTCCGAGTTCTTTTCTCCCGTTTGCCCCGCCCCGCTACCCCCGCCCGGTCTGCGACCTCCTGGATCGCATGAAAGATGCCGCGCAGCATGCGCACTTCCATGCGATCGGGATGAATCCTGCTGAACAACCGCCGCAGCCGGGGACGCAGCCGCCGCGGGACACGCGGATTGAGAAAATCGATATCCTGCAGCAGCTGGTCCAGGTGCGCATAAAACTCCTCCAGTTCAGCGGCGGTCGCCGGCGGTTCATCGCGCTGTTGGACGGCGGGTGCCGCCTCCACATCGATGCTCGCCAGCCGCAGTTCGTAACATACCAGCTGCACGGCCATCGCCAGGTTCAGGGAACCGTAGTGCGCATCCGTCGGAATGTAGAGGTGGCAATGGCAACGCTGCAATTCGCGGTTGAGCAGACCGCGGTCCTCGCGTCCGAACAGCAGGGCAATCTCGCAGTCCGGCGGCTGCTGCAGGAGCTCGGCACCCAGTTCGCGCGGGCGCAACAAGCGCCACGGAATGCTGCGCACCCGGGCACTGCTGCCGACCAGGAAGCCGCAGTCGGCCACCGCCTCGTCCAGGGTGCGGGTCACCACCGCGGTATCCAGCAATTCAACTGCGCCCGCCGCCCTGGCCGCCGCCTCTTCGTGCGGGAAAAAACGCGGTGCCACCAGGTACAGGCGGGACAGTCCCATGGTTTTCATCGCCCGCGCCGCAGCACCGATATTGCCCGGGTGAGTCGTGCCGACCAGCACGATGCGCACCCGCTCCAGCAGTGACGCGGATGAATCGCCGGCGGAAAAACGCATCCCCCTATAATAGCCCAAGCGCAGGCGCGCCTGACAATAACGCCGGCGCATTCTCTCTCACCTGCAAACGGCAGATGCATCCGACGCTGAACATCGCCCTGGGTGCCGCCCGCGAGGCGGCCCGGATTATTCGCCGCGCCGCGCACGGTGCCGAACGTGTGCGGGTCGAAGAAAAAAGCACCAACAACTTTGTCACCGCGGTGGATCGCGCCGCCGAAGAGTGCGTGCTGGAACACATTCGCCGCGCCTTTCCCCGGCACTCGATCCTCGCCGAGGAGAGCGGCGAGTCAGCGGGGGACGCCGAGTGGCAGTGGCTGATCGACCCCCTGGACGGCACCAGCAATTTCATTCACGATTTCCCCCATTTCGCGGTATCGATCGCCTGCCTGCACAAGGGGCAGCCGGAACACGCGGCGGTCATCGATGTGATGCGCCAGGAGGAATTCACCGCCAGCCGCGGCCAGGGTGCCTTTGTCGACGGCCGCCGCCTGCGTACCAGCGGCTGCGAATACCTGCGCCAGGCCCTGGTCTGCACCGGCACCCCCACCGTGGCCTGTCACCGGGAATACGGCGCGGCCTACTTCGCCTGCCTTTCGGAGATGTCCGGCGTGGTCTCGGGGATCCGGCGCACCGGGGCGGCGGCACTGGACCTGGCCTGGGTGGCCGCCGGACGCCTGGATGCGTTCTGGGAGATCGGCCTGAAACCCTGGGACATCGCCGCCGGTTCCCTGCTGCTGCGCGAGGCCGGGGGCATGATCAGCGATTTCCGCGGCGACAACCACTACCTGGGCTCGGGCAACGTGGTCTGCGGCACACCGCGCTGCTTTCGCGAACTGCTGCCGATCATCCACCGGCACCTGGCGGAACTGCAGTGAGCAGCGGGCTTCAGGGCGCTTCGATCTCGCTCTGCTTCACCACTAAATCGTCGCGGGAGATGTTGAGCAGCAGCAGCATGTTGGCCGCCACGTAAATCGAGGAATAGGTGCCGACCAGCACGCCGATGCCCAGGGCCATGGCAAAGCCGCGAATCAGTTCGCCGCCGGCCAGCAGCAGTGCCATCAACACCATCAGCGTGGTCAGCGAGGTGATCAGCGTGCGCCCCAGGGTCTGGTTCAGGGAGATGTTGATGATCTCTTCCGGGGCACCCTGGCGCAATTGACGGAAGTTTTCGCGGATGCGATCGGAGACAACGATGGTGTCGTTCAGGGAGTAACCGATGACCGCCAGCAGGGCGGCGAGCACGGTCAGGTCAAACTCCCAGCGAAACACGGCGAAAAAACCCAGGGTGATCAGCACGTCGTGAAACAGGGCGGTAACGGCACCGACGGCGAACTTCAACTGGAAGCGAAAGGCGATGTAGAGCATCACCAGTCCCAGGGCCGTGAGCAGGGCGAGCCCGCCCTTCTCGCGTAATTCCGCCCCGACCTGCGGGCCGACAAATTCGAGCCGCCGCAGTTGCACTTGTGGCGTGTGTCGCGCCAGCACGGCGAGCAGGTCGGCACCGGAAGTGTGCACCGCATCGCGCGGCAGGCGGATCAGGATCTCCTGCTCCGAGCCGAAATGCACCACCACGGCCTGCTCGTAACCCGCTTCTTCCAGGTGCAGGCGCACCTGCTCCGGGTCGGCACTGTGCGGGTATTCCACCTCCACCAGGGCGCCGCCGCTGAAGTCGAGGCCGAAACTCAACTGCTGCCAGGACAGGAAAACCAGGGAGATCAGCAACAGCGTCAGCGACAGGATGGTCGCCGTGCGACGCCGGCCCATGAAATCAAAACGGATTTTATCTCGCGTCGGCATGTCGAACTCCCAGGCGAAATTCCCTGCCGATCTTCAACTCCCGCGTCCTGCGGTTGCCATACATGAGGTTGACCAGCGCGCGCGTGCCGATGATCGCCGAGAACATCGACGTCAGGATGCCCACCGACAGGGTGACGGCAAAACCGCGCACCGGGCCGGTGCCGACAATGTAGAGGATCACGGCGACGATCAAGGTGGTGAGATTGGCGTCGAGAATGGTTACCACGGCGCGTTCGTAACCCGCGTGAATCGCCTGCTGCACGGACAGTCCTCCCCTGATTTCCTCGCGGATGCGCGAGTAAACCAGCACGTTGGCATCCACCGCCATGCCCACGGTCAGCACGATGCCGGCGATGCCCGGCAGGGTCAGGGTCGCCGACAACAGCGACATCACCGCCACCAGCAGCATCAGGTTGACCAGCAGGGCGATGTCGGCGGCGATCCCGAGACCGCGATACCAGAACAGCATGAACAGCAGCACCAGGCCCAGGCCGATCTGCACCGAGCGCACGCCGAGCCGGATGTTCTCGGCACCCAGCGAGGGGCCGACCGTGCGTTCCTCGACGAATTCCAGCGGGGCCGACAGGGCACCGGCGCGCAGCAGCAGGGAGAGTTCGTTGGCTTCCTGGACCGAGTCCAGGCCCTCGATCTGGAAGCGCGAGCCCAGGGCACTGCGAATCACTGCCAGGCTGATGATTTTTTTCTGTTCGTATTTCTCCCCGATCGCCACCCGGCGCGCCTCGGGGTCGCGCGTCTCGGGCGTGCGGGTGCGGCGTTCGATGAACAGCACGCCCATGCGCCGGCCGACGTTATGTCGCGTGTCCTGGTGCATCGAGGCCCCGCCCTGGGTGTCCAGGGAAATGCTGACCATCGGGCGGCCATTTTCATCGAAGCCGGGACGCGCGTTGGTGACATTGTCGCCCTTGACGATGCTGTCGCGGATCAGCCAGGCACCGCCCTGGGCGGCGTTGCGAAACAGGAAGCGCTCGCGATTGAACAGCGGCTCCCCGGGCCGGGCTTCGAGACGAAACTCCAAGTTGGCAAACTTGCCCAGCACCCGCTTGGCCTGCGCAGTGTCCTGCACGCCGGGCAATTCCACCACGATGCGGTTGCGGCCATGACGTTGAACCAGGGGTTCGGCCACCCCCAGCTCGTTGACCCGGTTGCGCAGGATCGTCAGGTTCTGCTCCACCGCGTAGTTCTCGTAATCGGTGAACACAGAGGACGGCAGGCTGGCGCGCATCTCCAGTTCCTCCCTGCCCCCCTGCAGGCCCAGCTCGCCGAAATCCTCCCCGAGCAATTCGCGCACCCCCTGGCGCATGCCGCCGTCCGGGAGGATGCGAATCTCACGCTCCCCCGGCGTGTATTCCACGCGCGCCGACAAGCCCTTCTTGCGCAGTGCGCGGCGCAGGTCGCCGGCATAGTTGCCCAGGATGTTGTCGATGTACGCCCCGGTGTCCACCTCGAGCAGGAAATGCACGCCGCCGCTGAGGTCCAGCCCCAGTTTCATCGGTTGCGCCCCCAGGGCGCGCAACCATTGCGGCGTGTTCTCGGCGCGGTTCAATGCCACCACGTACGCGGGGCCCAGTGCCTGTTGCACCTGTTCGCGCGCCCGCAGTTGCAACTCCGGGCTGCCCAGGCGCAGCAGGATACCGCGCTCGCCGAACTCGTGCTGCAACACGGGAATGCCCGCATCCCGCAGCGAGCGCAGTGCCCGCTGCAACATCTCCGGACCCAGCACATCGGCACTGCTCTCCCCGCTGATCTGGACCGCCGGGTCGGCGCGGAACACGTTGGGCAGGGCGTAAATCAAGCCCAGGCCCACCGCAGCCAGCACCAGCATGTTTTTCCACCAGGGATAACGGTTCAAGTTTTCAACACCTCTTCGGTTCCCGATGCCCGGTACTCTACACCCCGCACCGGTACTATGCCGGCACCGCTCCAAAACTCTCCACGCGCAGGTGCACGGTCCCGGCGCGCACTTCCTCCAGCCGCTCGATTTCCTGCAACACCCGCAGCAGGTGCTGTTCGGCGGTCTGGTCCAGCAGCAGTGCCAGCGTGGCGGTGGACGCAGTGCCGGCATCCGGTTTCTGTTGCGCCTCCAGCACGTTGATGCCGGCATCGGCCAGCATCCGGCTCACGGCGGCCAGCACCCCCGGGCGGTCGCTGACCCGCAAGCGCAGGTAGCGCTTGCATACCAGGGTGTCGGGGGCCAGCACGGCGATGGAACCGGCGCGCGGCGGCATCATCCCGCCGCGACCTGCGGCCAGTGCGCACAAATCGGCGAGTACCGCCGAAGCGGTGGCCTCCCCGCCGGCACCGGCACCGTAATACAAGGTCTCGCCGACCACGTCGCCCTCGACCAGCACGGCGTTCATCACCCCGTCCACCCGCGCCAGGATGTGCCTTTTGTGCACCAGTGCCGGGTGCACGCGCAGCATCACGCCATCCGGTTCGGAGCAGCGCTCCGCCACCGCCAGCGGCTTGATGCAATAGTCGAAGCCGTGCGCCCAGGCGAAGTCTTCCCGCTCCAGGAATTCCAGCGGTTCGCAGTAAACCCCGCCGATGCAATTGCCCGCGGCGGTGCCGTCTGCCGGCAGCGGCACGCCCCATGCCAGGGCGGCCAGCAGGACCAGCTTGTGTGCAGCGTCGCCGCCGCCCGTGTCCAGGCTCGCATCCGCCTCCGCATAGCCCAGGTGCTGCGCCTCCTGCACCGCCTCGGCAAAGCCCGTCCCGCGCTCGCGCATCGCACTCAGAATAAAGTTGCTGGTGCCGTTGATGATGCCGGCGATGCGCCGCACCCGGTTGGCGACCAGGCCCTCACCCAGGGCGCGCAACACCGGGATGCCACCGGCGACCGCGGCCTCGCAGGCAATCTGCCGCCCGTGGGTGCGGGCGGCGGCGAAAATCTCATCGCCGTGTTCGGCGAGCAGTGCCTTGTTTGCGGTGACCACGTGCTTGCCCTGCTCCAGGGCGCGCAACACCAGTGTTCGCGCATCGCTGACACCGCCGACCAATTCCACCACCACGTCGAGCTCCGGGTCTTCGGCCACGGCCAACAGCCGGGAACTGCAACGCACGGAGGCGCGCTTGTGCTCCTCGCCCAGGCTGCGGGAAGCCAGGTGCACCAGTTCCACTCCGCGTTCCGCAAGGCGTCCCCCATCTTCACTGAGCAGGCGGAAGACCGCCCCGCCCACCGTGCCCAAGCCGCACAGGCCCACGCGCAGGGTGCTCACCTGCCGCCCGCCTCGCCCGGGCACGGGGCGCTCACTTGAGTCCCAGCAGTTGCCGCATCTGCTCCGGCGGGCGATAGCCGGGCACCATCCTGCCATCATCGGTCAGCAGCGCCGGCGTGCCCGTGACTCCCAGGCGCTGACCCAGGCGGTAATGCTCTGCTACCGGGTTGCCCGCACACAGCCGGGTCGGCACCCGGGCACCTCTCTTGAGCCGGGTCATCGCCCGCTGCTGGTCGTCGGAGCACCATGCGGAGACCATCTTGCGATAGGTCTCAGAACCGATGCCGGCACGCGGAAACGCCAGGTAGCGAACCTCGATGCCGCTGCGGTTCAGGTCCGGCACATCCTGGTGGATGCGGCGACAGTAGCCGCAGTCCACGTCCGTGAACACCGTGACCCCGGCCCGGGTCCTGCGGTTCTGCGGGGTGAAGCTGATGGCCCGTTCCAGCACCGGTGCCAGCACCTTTTTGCGCCAGCGCATGCGGCCTTCCTCGGAGACATGCACCACGCCCTGTTCACCGATCTCGTACAACTCGCCGACCAGGAAATTCCTGCCGTCCGGACTCAGGTAGACCGACATGCCGGAGCTGAGCTGCGCCTCCAGCAGGCCGGGCAGCGCGTTATGGCGCAGGCTGATTAATTCCAGGTCGGGGAACAGGGTCTGGAGCAGGGGGCGCACGCGATGCTCCACCTGTTCGCGCTCGGCCCGCTCATCCTTGTCCGGTGCCGGGGCAGGAGTCTCGGTGCTGCCGGGTGCGGCAAAACCCAGTGCCAGGACCAGTGCCAGGGTCCGGCAAGCGGCGGGGAACTTCATCGCGCGCCTGTTCTCAGCCGCGCGGATGGTGGCGGCGATGCTCTTCACGCAAGCGCTCCCGGCTCACGTGCGTATACACCTGGGTGGTACTGACATTGCAGTGCCCCAGCAACATCTGCACCACGCGCAAATCCGCATCGTGGTCGATCAGGTGCGTGGCGAAGGCGTGGCGCAACACGTGCGGAGAAACCGTCCGCCCGATGCCGGCCGTCACCGCGTATTTTTTAATTCGATACCAGAAAGCCTGGCGGCTCAGCGCCCGGCCCCGGCGTCCCGGAAACAACCACTCGCTCTGGCGCCCGTCCAGGAATTCCGGGCGCGCCTCGTCCAGGTAGCGCCGGGTCCACAGCAACGCCTCTTCGCCAATGGGCAACTGCCGCTCCCGGCCGCCCTTGCCCAGGACCCGGAGCACGCCCCGGTTGCAATTCAATTGCGAGAGCTGCATCTGCAGCAGTTCACTGATCCGCAGCCCGCAGGCGTAGAGCAATTCCAGGATGGCGCGATCGCGCAAGCCCAGGGACGTGTCGGTGTCCGGCGCATGCAGCAGGGCCTCCACTTCATCCTCGTCCAGGGTTTTGGGCAGGGGACTGCCCCGGCGCGGGCTGTCAATTTGCGCCACCGGGTCCGCGCTGATTTTTCTGCTGCGCAACAGGGCGCGATAAAAACTGCGCAGGCTGGACAGCAGGCGGGCGACGCTGGATGCGGAGTGCCCGCGGCGCAGGCGCAGGGCCAGGTATTCCTGGATCAGTGCGGCACTGACTTCCCGGCCATCGCTGCCGCGCTTATGCACCCAGAGCAGGAAAGCCTGCAAGTCGCGGCGGTACGCTTCCAGGGTATTGTCGCTGAGGCCCCGCTCCTCCCACAGGGTGGAGAGGTGTTCGTCCAGCAGGGGAAAATCCATCAATCCAGCCGCTCGCGGATGCGCGCCGCCTTGCCGGTGCGCCCGCGCTGGTAATAGAGTTTTGCCTTGCGCACCTTGCCGCGCCGGCGCACCTTGATTTCGCCCAGCAGCGGACTGTGCGTCTGGAAGCTGCGCTCAACGCCCACGCCGTGAGAAATCTTGCGCAGGGTGAAAGAGGAATTCAGACCGCGATTGCGCATCGCAATCACCTCGCCCTCGAAAACCTGCCAGCGTTCGCGCTCCCCCTCCCGCACCCGGATCTGCACCGCCAGGGTGTCGCCGGGGCCAAAGCCCGGCAGGTCCGTGCGGCATTGCTCACGCTCCAGCTGATCGATCAATTCCGGTCTGCGCATGATTGTCTCCGGCGCGACTGCAGGCCTGGCAGCCTGGAAAAAGTGGAAGTTGGGAAGCCGCATATTATATAGGCTTGCGAAAACTTCAGCCCCCCGTCTTCGCACCGCCCTGCTCCTGGATGTATTCGTCCAGCAGGCGACGCGCCTCGGAGTCCAACTGCAGACCCTCCAGCAGTTCCGGGCGGCGCTTCCAGGTGCGCCCCAGCGACTGCTTGCGACGCCAGCGGCGAATCGCCTCGTGGTCGCCGCCCAGCAGCACCGGCGGAACCTTGCGGCCGCAGAATTCTTCCGGACGGGTGTAATGCGGGCAATCCAGGAGTCCATCGCTAAAGGAATCCCGGGCGGCGGACTCTTCATGGCCCAGGACCCCGGGAACCAAGCGCGCCACCGCATCGATCAATGCCAGTGCCGCGAGTTCCCCGCCGCTCAAAACAAAATCTCCCAGCGACAATTCTTCATCGACCCGCTGTTCGACCAGCCGTTCATCCACGCCCTCGTAACGTCCGGCCAACAGCAGCAGTGCCGGTTTTTGCGCCAATGCCTGCACATCGTCCTGGGTGATGCGCCTGCCCTGGGGAGAGAGGTACAGCACCGGCGTCTCAGCACCCAGAACCTCGCCCGCCGCATCCAGGGCCGCTGCCAGCGGCGGTGCCGTCAGCACCATGCCCGGCCCGCCACCGTAGGGGCGGTCATCGACATCGCGGCGTCGGTCTTCGGTGTAATCGCGCGGATTCCAGCAATGCAACTCCAGGAGACCGTCGCGCAATGCGCGACCGACCACGCCGAAGTCACGCAACATGTCCAGGCTTTCCGGGAACAGGCTGACCACGCCGAAGCGCATGCGCACAGCAGTACCGCTCATGACAGATCTCTCCGGGCGAGGCACTCGCCCGGGTGCCGGGGTCGCCGCACGCGGGAAGAGGGCGCAGCAAAACATGGAGGACGCCGGCAAGGCGCAATACCCCCCTGGCTGCCCGGTCTCTCCGGGAAAAATAACATCGTCGTGCCCCGTGCACTCGGCGCCGGCCGGTGAATTGCAAGCAGCGGGCGCCGCACCCCTGCCGCGCATCCTATTCTAAGCATCGCGCGCACAAAAGTCCGGTATACAATTTTTGCGCCGCCGGTCTAAAGACGCACACACACCGGAGCCCCCGCATGAATGATCCCGCCGCCTGCGAACTGCTCGAATTCTGGTTTGGTCCCCGACCCCTGGAACCGGCCGCGGTGCCGGGGCGCAACCAGACCTGGTTCGGTGCCGACCCCGGTTTCGATCGCCAGCTCGAGAGGCGTTTCATGAGCCTGGTGATCGCAGCCCAGGGCGGCATCCTGGAACACTGGGCGGCAGACAATGAAGACTGCCTGGCATTGATCCTGCTGCTGGACCAGCTGCCGCGCAACCTCTACCGGGGCCAGTCCCAGGCCTTCGACTCCGACGGTGATGCACTGGCACTGGCCCGCAGCCTGGCGGCTTCGGGACGGCTTGCACAGTTGGGGTACTGTGAAAGTGCTTTCGCCCTGATGCCCTACCAGCACAGCGAAGACCTGCAGACCCAGGAACAGGGCGTCGCCCTGTACCGGGAACAAGCACAGAATGCGCCCGGCGAATGGCGGGAGATCATGCGAGATTACTGCCGCTACGCAGAGCAGCACCTGCACATCATCGAACGCTTCGGGCACTTCCCGCACCGCAATGCCGTGCTGGGGCGCAGCGATACCGAAGAAGAATTGCAATGGTTGCGCGAGGGCGGTGCGCGCTTCGGACAATAGGCCCGGGACGCTTGGGGAACGCCCCGGGACCGGTCTCAAAACTTCAGGGTGAAACCCGCGATCAACTCCCGCCCGGGCTCCGGTGCCACTTCCCGCAAAAAGCTCACGGCGTTGCGAATCTCCTGGTCGCCCATGTTGCGCATCTCGAAGAACAGGCTCCAGTCTTCGCGCTGCATGCGCAGCCCGGCATCCGCCCGCACATAGTCCGAAGTCCGGGACTGGTTCTCTCCCGGGCGGGTCTGTGCGAAGACACGCACCAGGTCCAAGTCCGCACTCCACTCCCGATGCGCAAAGCGCCAGCCCAGACCCAGGCGTCCCGGCGGAATGCGCGGCACGTCTCCACTATCGGAAAACTCCGCCCGCACATAATCGCCCCAGAGACGCAACTCGTGCGCATCCTGCAGCACCGGCAGGGTGACTTCGAATTCCACACCGCTGAAGCGCGCATCTTCCTGCCTGTATACAAAGCATTCCGGCGACTCATCGAACTCCTCCTGGTTGTCATCGAAATCCGCCAGCATATCCGAACAGGCATCCAGACCCGTCATGCCGCCTTCCTCCAGATCGTGACTGAAACGTCTTTCGGTGTCCGCCTGGTAAATATAGTCATCGAAGCGATTGTGGTAGACGCTGACCCGGGTCTCGAAAGCACCCGAATACGTCCAGGTCAGTTCGAGGTTGAGTGCCGACTCTTCGTCCAGTCCCGGATCTCCCAGGTCATAGGTTCCCGTCGCCACGTGTTCACCCTCAGACAGTAATTCTTCTGCGACCGGGGCGCGTTCCGAACGCGAGACCAGGACACCCAGGCGGCCGGCACCCAGGGGCTGGAGCCAGCTGGCACTGAGGTTCAGGCTGTTGTGCCGGGTATCCGGTGCGTCCGCAGAGGAGATTTCCTGCCGGTCCCAGCGCAAGCCCAACTCCAGGACCGCCTCGCCCAGTTGCCGCTCCTCCAGCACATAAAGCCCCAGGCGTTCGGTATCCGAGGGCGGCACAAAGGCCTCCGCTCCCTCGGCCTCGAAATCACGCTCACTGTATTGCAAGCCGAAAGCACCGAGCCAACCGGACATCTCCTTGTGTGTCAACTCCGAACGCAATTCCATGGACTGAACTTCAAACAGGGTACCCGTCTCGGCGACACCGTCTTCGATTTCCAACTCGCTGTGTTCGTAGTCGGTGTAACTGAATTCCAGGTCGAGTTGATCCAGCAGTTCGCCCAGCTCGAGGAACAGCAGCCTGCCCTCCCAGCGATCCTGCTCCATATCGATGCGCACCTGCACATCCTCCCCGTGTCCGTGTTCATCTTCATGTTCGTCCTCGTCCTCGTGTTCATCGCCGTGTTCATCGCCGTGTTCATCGCCGTGTTCATCCTCGTCCTCATGTTCGTCCCCGTGCTCTTCCTCGTGATGTCCATGGCCGCCGGGCGGAATGCCATAGTTGTTTTTTATACGTGCCAGGCTCAGACCCGCCCGCACAAAATCACCGATCCAGGACAAGCCCAGGTTTTGTGACTCCGCTTCCACATCCGTGTTTTCCACGAAACCCAAAACCACCTCCTCCGGCTCAGCCTCCAGGGCCGCGGGACCTGGAATTTCCGTATCGCCGCTATAGCGATCCGATGCACCCAAATGCAAAACCCAAGGACCCATGCCGGCATCGAAACGACCGGAAAACATACGCCCGCCGCCATTGTCATTCCAGCGCAGGGCCAAGGCACCTTCATAGCCCGTAAACGCCTCCGTGTGAATACGGTTGTCGATCACGTTGACCACACCGCCGATGGCACCGATCCCATAACGTAAAATCGCCGGGCCGCGCAGAATTTCAATGCGATCCGCCAGCAGGGTATCCACGGCGGCCGCATGATCGGCACTGAGATCAGAGACGTCACCCATCACCGTGTTGTTCTGCAGTATCTCCACGCGCTTGTCGCCCAGGCCGCGGATCACGGGCACGCCCACCCCGGGGCCGAAAGACGAAGAGTGAATACCCAGGCGGTTCTGCAGCGTGCCCCCCAGGGTGGCGGACAACTCCCTCTGCAACTCCTCACCGCTCAGCGCATCGACAGAGTCGGGTAACTCCTGCACTGTTTTCTCATGCGGAGAGGCCGTGATAATCAGCTCCTCCAGCATCGCTTCATTGCTGAACGCCGGACCGGCCGGCAATAAAAAAAATGTAAATAACAGGCGTTTCATCGGTTTCTCCAGATCGTGACACAAGCCTGCATTCCACCTTGGAATACAAACAGAAAAGTCAGTGATTCAGGAGAGAACCGGGGGCGCGCGCGCCTGGTAAGAGTGGGAAAGAGAGTGCGTCAGTGCCGGGCTTTGCGTCCCGGACCAGGTGTAGGGCGCCACAGTGGACGCCGGGGAAATTACAGGACTTGAATCGATATCTGCATTCAACACATAACAGGCAAGACAACTGTCCGGATGCTGTTCCGCAGTAGTCTCATGCTCGTCGTGCAGATGTGCCGATGACAGCAGGGAGCCCCCGGCCAGGGCCAGGGCGAAGACCAGGGAACAGAGAGTGCGTCTGTGCAAAGAAAAGAACATCCGATCAAGTATACACGAACAGTGCCCGCACCATCGACAGGGAGACAGGTGCCGGTTTAAAAATCCGGCGGCCAATCCACCCAGATCCTCTTGTCCTCCAGCTCCACCCGCAACACGGTGTGCCCCGGCAACCAGGGAACCAGGCGTCTCTTCCGGTCGCAGCTGCCGGCACAGGGCTGCAAAACCAGCACGTCATTGGCACCGGTTTCCATGATCTTTTCCACACATCCCAGCAGGACCTTCCCGTCCTCCACTTCCGTCCACACCTCCGCCCCTTCCAACTGACGCCAGTAATATCCTTCCGGCAATGCCGGCAGAGCAGAGGAGCGCACCCCCAACTCCCGTCCCAGGTATTCCTCCGCCGCAGTGCGATCTTCACAGCCGCTGATGCGCACCACCAATCCCTGCTTGCGCACCCTGCCATCGGCCAGCGATAGCGGCTGCCATTCCCGGTCCGGCACCCGGCAGAAAAGTTGCGGATACTCCAGGAGTTTCTCCGGCGGCTCCGTCCAGGAAGTGATTTTCAGCCAGCCGCGCACGCCGAAAGCGGCGCTGATCCTGCCCAGGAGAACGTATTCTTCCGCCATTGTCCGCCTCCCTGGAAACTAACTGTACGAAAACTGCGGGACCGCCCGCCAGCGGCAACTCAGTTCGAGTCCTTTTTTCCCGCCGCCTGTTCCGGCGTCTCGCCCTCCTCCGGCTTCTCTTCCGCCGCCTGCTTCGGCTCGGTGCTCGCCGGCTCTTCGGTACTTTCCTTCACCGCCGCCTGTTCCGGCGTCTCGCCCTCCTCCGGCTTCTCTTCTGTCTTCTCCTCCGCCGCCTGCTCCGGCTCGGTGCTTGCCGACTCTTCTGGGCTTTCCGCCGCCGCCGTCTGTTCCGGCGTCTCGCCCTCCTCCGTCTTCTCTTCTGTCTTCTCCTCCGCCGCCTGCTCCGGCTCGGTGCTTGCCGACTCTTCTGGGCTTTCCGCCGCCGCCGTCTGTTCCGGCGTCTCGCCCTCCTCCGTCTTCTCTTCTGTCTTCTCTGCCACCGCCTGCTCCGGCTCGGTGCTCGCCGACTCTTCTGGGCTTTCCGCCGCCGCCGTCTGTTCCGGCGTCTCGCCCTCCTCCGTCTTCTCTTCTGTCTTCTCTTCCGCCGCCTGCTCCGGCTCAGCACTCACCTGCTCTTCTGGGCTTTCCGCCGCCGCCGCCTGCTCCTGCGTCTCGCCCTCCTCCGTCTTCTCTTCTGTCTTCTCTTCCGCCGCCTGCTCCGGCTCGGTGCTCGCCGACTCTTCTGGGCTTTCCGCCGCCGCCGCCTGCTCCTGCGTCTCGCCCTCCCCCGTTTCCGCCGCCGCCGCCGCTCCCGCCGTGGCCGCCGCCGCACCCCCCACCGCTGCGCCTTCGCTCTCCGCCGACGCTTTAACGCGGGCGCGCAACTTCAGTCTGCGCGACTTTTTTTTCTTCTTGCGGTAGGCGTTCATCTGGTCCAGCTCCTGCTCGTCCAGCCGCACCTCTTTCAACAGGTCAGACACTCGTGGCGAAAGACGCGCACCCCGGCTCAACCAGTAATCCACCCTCTCCACATCCAGGCGCAGGCGCTGTTCCTCACCGCGCGCGATCGGATTGAAAAAACCCACCCGTTCAATAAAACGACCATCGCGGGGAAAGCGGCTGTCGGCCACGGTGAAATGGTAGAAAGGACGTTTTTTCGCCCCCGTTCTGGACAATCGGATTACAACCATCGGCGTGTAAAAGTTTCCGGGCCGGTTCCCCTGCGATTTAAGACGGCGTATTATATGCCAATGCGTCGGGACGCTCGGCTGCCCGCGCACACGCAATTGCCCCGAGTCTGCCGGAGTACATGGAATGAACGAGAATCTCGATCGCGAAGAACTGCAGCACTTTGAAAAGCACGCCGCAGACTGGTGGGACCGGGACGGCGATTTTCGCACCCTGCACCAGCTGAACCCCCTGCGTGCCAACTACATCGACGAGCACTCCCCGGTGGCCGGCAAAAAAGTCCTGGACGTCGGCTGCGGTGGCGGCTTGCTGAGTGAAGCACTGGCACAGCGGGGCGGAGAGTTGACCGGCATCGACCTGGGAGAGCAGGCACTGGATGCGGCGCGCGCACACTGCGTCGAGTCAGGCCTGGAAATCGAATACCTGCACACCGGCACCCGGGAACTGGCGCGTGAACGACCGGGCAGCTGGGAGGTGGTCTGTTGCATGGAACTGCTGGAACATGTGCCCGACCCCGCCGCCATGGTGCGGGACTGCGCCACACTGTGCGCACCGGGTGGCACACTGTATTTTTCGACCATCGATCGCAGCCCGCTCGCCTGGCTGCTCGCCATTGTCGCCGGGGAGTACATCATGAGACTGTTGCCGCGCGGCACCCACCAGTACGAAAAACTGGTGCGTCCCGCAGAACTGGGCAGATGGATGCGGGATGCCGGCTTGCAAGCCCAGGAGTTCCGCGGTGTGCAGTACCAGCCGTTGACCGGTGAATTCCAGCTGCGGGAGCGCGTCCTTGTCAATTACATGGCGCGCGCCGTTCGCAACTGAAAACCGCATCCCGCATCCACAGACCGCTCCCGCCGTGCTGCGCGCTGTACTTTTCGACTTTGACGGCACCCTCCTGGACTCGGCCGCAGAATTCACCCTGAGTCTCAATCGCCTGCGCCAGGAATGGAAACTCCCGCCCCTGTCCGCCGGACAGGTGCGGCCCATGGTCTCAGACGGGGCACGCGCACTGGTGCGTTTCGCCCTCGAACTGGAAGACGATGCGGAAGTGGAGGAACAACGCCAGCACTTCCTGGAAATCTATGCCGGGGTGCTGGGCCGGGATTGCCGCCTGTTCCCCGGGATCTCCCGCTTGCTGCACCAGCTGGAGCAACGCGAAGTTCCCTGGGGTATTGTCACCAA
Organism: Gammaproteobacteria bacterium; assembly: GCA_965215045.1. Lineage (GTDB taxonomy): Bacteria > Pseudomonadota > Gammaproteobacteria > JABABF01 > JABABF01. The sequence continues at coordinate 344,082 of OZ244031.1, forward strand.
CAAGATGGAACATCTCGCACGCCCGCTGCTTCGGCAGTTGCAGCTCCATACCCCGGTGCTGGTCTGCCCCGATCACGTGCAACACGCCAAGCCCGCGCCGGAACCCGTGCTATTGGCCTGCCGGCAAATGCAGCGGCCCGTTACCGAGGTGCTGTACGTCGGTGATCATCGACGCGACATCGATGCGGGATGCGCAGCGGGAGTGCGGACCGCCGTGGCCGGGTGGGGCTACCTCCATGCTGACGCACTGGTGCACGATTGGGGTGCCGACTACGTGTTGCAGGATGTGCCGGAACTCGATGCCCTGTTGCAACGCCTGCTGGACGGCAAATGAAAAACCGCTCGCAGACCGGTGCTGCCACGGCACCACGGAATTACCGCCCTGCCGCAGACCTGCTCGCCGGGCGCAATATCCTGGTCAGCGGTGCCGGCCGGGGCATCGGGCGCACCGCCGCCCTGGTATATGCCGCCCACGGTGCCCGCACGATCCTGCTGGGACGCAAGCCGGAAAATCTGGAACAGACCGCCGGGCAAATCGCAGCGGATGGATATCCCCGGGCACTGGTACATCCCCTGGACCTGGCCGATGCCGGGTCCGAACAGTACGAGGCCTTGTATGAACGCTTACAACAGGAGTGCGGCACATTGCACTGCCTGCTGCACAACGCAGCACTCCTGGGAGAACAGACGCCCCTGATGCAGGCCGATCTCAATCTCTGGCGACAGACCCTGGAAGTCAATCTCAACTCCGGCCTGGTGCTGAGCCAAAGCCTCTTCCCGCTGCTGGAAGCCGCCGAAGACGCCTCGATCATCTTTACATCCTCCGGACTGGGATTGCGGGGACGCGCCTATTGGGGTGCCTACTGCGTCTCCAAGTTCGCCGTCGAAGGCCTGGCACAAGTCCTGGCCGAAGAACTGGAACACGCCTCCAGCGTGCGTGTGAATGTGATCGACCCCGGCGTGGTCGATACCCGGATGCGCCGCCAGGCCTTCCCCGCAGAAAACCCGCAGCAGAACCCGCAGCCGGAACAGATCATGGGGACATACCTGTACCTGGCAGGGCCGGACAGCCGCCAGGTGCACGGCCAAAGACTGCTCGCCCAGGTCGCCAAAAAATAAGAGAACTCTCCCTAATCCTAACTGTCGCCGTTTTTGAGCAACTGCTTCAAGGCATCGCGGATTTGTGGAATTTTTACCAATTCGGACAGGAAAAAACGCACATTTTCCGGCTGGGCTTTCCGCCGTACTGCCAAGATTTCCTCGTAGTCGAGCTCCAGCAGTTCGCAGAATTCCGGGCCGGTCATCGCTTCCCGTTCCGTGATCTTGCCCTTGAAGCCGCTTACTATGAGCTTGCGATCGGTCTGGTTGAAACAGCAAAAATGGGCGGATACGCGGTATTGCAACTGGTGAGCACTCCGCTCAATGAATGAGTGTATCGCCTGTCGCTCTGCACTCGCCTTTTTCGTATCAAACTGGTGACCGTCTTTCAACTCCACCACGTAGCACCTCTGCTTCTCTTTGCGCCGCTTGAAAATCAGAAAGTCCGGCTCTGAACCTGGAAAATCAATCGCCTCGCATTTTTTGATTTGCTGCTTGGTCGCTACCAGCACGCCGTCCGGCATGATTTCCTGTTCCAGGAATTTATCCAGGTTGTCCACACACTGGACGCGCTCCAGTATCATGCGCTCCAATTCCGAACCGGACGATATGACGGCAGATTGTATGCGGCTGACCAGGATCCCCAGTTCCGGGATACCCAATAACCTGTTGTAACCGCCAGATGTCTCCCTGACCTTGGTGTCTTCCAGGCGCGCCATTCAGCCGTTCAGGTCGCAACCTAAAAAATTACGCCCGTGCCTGTGTGCGGCTTCCATCACCGTAAAATCACCCGCGGCGGGATCAATAACAATGTCTCCCTGATTACTTACGGCGGCGATCAATTGCCCTTGTAAACCGATCGGTTTCTTGTGCGGGTGGCCGCTTCCATTGCTCACCTTTTCGTCCCAGGTATCCGGAATATTGTGGACTTTCCATACTCCTTTTGCCTTGCGCGGCTCGCGCTGTAACACAATGCAGTATTCGGTCCTGCGGCGGCTCCGGTAGCCCATGCCGATTTTGACCTTATCCCAATTCACCAGGTCCACAACATCCAGCTCGGTGCCGGTCAACCATTCGCGGAATCCGTTGCACAAATGAAACTTGTCAATCCACAGGAACAGATGGCCGGACGGTATCAGTACGCGGTCGATCGCCTTGATAAAGTCAGCTATGATCTGCTCGCTCATCTGCTGTAAAGCACACCGCCGCTGGCTGCGTTTCTTGCCCTCGTTGCCGTAGCCCATCTTGTCCAGTATGCCGCGGTATTGCGGATCAAAGAACGCAACCGGGATCTTTTCGGCTGGCAGTTTTTCCAGCAGTTTCATGCCATCCATTTTCAGACGGGTATTGATTTTCAGGCCACGCGGCAAATCAATACTCGGTGCTTGTACAGTGCGCCCGTCAGAAAAAACATTCCTGTCCGGAGTATCAAGTGTGGTCGGTACCGACTCAAGTTTCTTGGTGGCAGAACCAGGCATTGGTGTTTCCCCCGCTAAGACGCGACTAGCCCAATATGTCCCGGCTGTTGCGGATTGCCAGGTCACGTAAAAGAGGCTCGTATCCGCACCGGTATTGCCGGGCGGCGAACTCTTCAACATATCGCCCCATTATGCTTGGTGCTGCAATGCTGGAATAGGTGCCATTATAGCCGTGATTGAATAAGCCCCGGAACGAGACAATCCCATCAGGGTATGTCATGCCGTTTACATATTCCCCAGCACTGTGCTGAACAGGCTTGGTCTGCCTGACCCCCCGGTGCTGCCTCCACCCCTCCGCACCGATGGATGAGAGTCAATAAATATGTTATTTCAACAATTTATAGAAATAACTTTAGGTGGAATAGAGGGCTTTGTTGCGCCGGGAGCCGCCCTGTCTCCGGGGCCTGTTGTGCGGGGTAGGCGTCTTGGTCCGGGGCTGATTGCGTCGGGAAGAGGCCCGACCCCTGGCATCGCCCTGTCGGGCGGTGCCCCTGTCCCGCGATTGACCGCGCCGGGGGGAGGCTCGATCCCTGGCACCGCCCTGTCGGGCGGTGCTCCTGTCCCGCGATTGACCGCGCCGGGGGGAGGCTCGATCCCTGGCACCGCCCTGTCGGGCGGTGCCCCTGTCCCGCGACTGGCTGCGCCCGGGGGAGGCTCGATCCCTGGCATCGCCCTGTCGGGCGGTATCCCTGCCCCGAGACTGACTGTGTCGGGGGGATGCTTGATCACGAGCACCGCCCTGCCGGGTGGCACCCCTGTCCCGCGATTGACCGCGCCGGGGGGAGTCCCGATCCCTGGCATCGCCCTGTCGGGCGGTATCCCTGCCCCGAGACTGACTGTGTCGGGGGGATGCTTGATCACGAGCACCGCCCTGCCGGGTGGCACCCCTGCCCCGCGACTGACCGCGCCGGGGGGATGCTTGATCACGAGCACCGCCCTGTCGGGTGGCTTCCCTGTCCCGAGACTGACTGTGTCGGGGGGATGCTCGATCCCTGGCATCGCCCTGCCGGGCGGTGCCCCTGTCCCGCGACTGGCTGCGCCCGGGGGAGGCTCGATCCCTGGCATCGCCCTGTCGGGCGGTATCCCTGCCCCGAGACTGACCGCGCCGAGGGGAGTCCCGACCCCTGGCATCGCCCTGTCGGGCGGTATCCCTGCCCCGAGACTGACTGTGTCGGGGGGATGCTTGATCACGAGCACCGCCCTGCCGGGTGGCACCCCTGTCCCGCGATTGACCGCGCCGGGGGGAGGCTCGATCCCTGGCATCGCCCTGTCGGGCGGTGTCCCTGCCCCGAGACTGACTGTGTCGGGGGGATGCTTGATCACGAGCACCGCCCTGCCGGGTGGCACCCCTGTCCCGCGACTGACCGCGCCGGGGGGAGGCTCGATCCCTGGCATCGCCCTGTCGGGCGGTGTCCCTGCCCCGCGACTGACCGCGCCGGGGGGAGGCTCGATCCCTGGCACCGCCCTGTCGGGCGGTGTCCCTGTCCCGGGACTGGCTGCGCCGGGGGGAGACTCGATCCCTGGCATCACCCTGTTGATCGGCACCCCTGCCCCGGGACTGGCTGTGTCGGGGGGCTGCTTGATCACGAGCACCACCCTGCCGGGCGGTGTCCCTGCCCCGGGACTGGCTGTGTCGGGCGGGCGTCCGTTCCCGGCTCGGTGGCGGCGATGCCAGGCTCGCAATCAACTGCTGCACCTGGCGCGGCCTGAGTTCCCGCCATCTCCCCCGGCGCAGGGAGGCCGGCAAAAACAAGTTGCCAAAGCGCACCCTTTTCAGGCGGCTGACCTGGATTCCCTGGGATTCCCAGAGACGCCGCACTTCCCGGTTCCGACCCTCGGATAAAACCACGTAAAACCAGCGGTTGGCGGCCCCGCCATCACCGCCGGGTTGTATGTCACTGAAAAATGCGCGCCCATCCTCCAGTTGCACGCCGCGGCGCAAACGCCGCAGCACTCCCTCGTCGACCCGCCCCCGAACCCGCACCACGTACTCGCGATCGATGCCTGCGCGCGGATGCATCAGGCGTTCGGCCAGTTCCCCATCATTGCTGAACAAAAGCAGGCCGGTGGTATTGATGTCCAGGCGTCCCACTGCGACCCAGCGTCCCGCATGCAGTTCCGGCAGGCGGTCGAAAACGGTCGGCCGGCGCTGCGGGTCACTGCGGGTGCAAATTTCTCCGGGCAGTTTGTGATAAAGCAGAACACGCGGGAGGGCGGCGGGTCTGCCCCGCACCCGACGGGTGCCCACCCGGATTTCTTCGCGTCCCGAGACGCGCTGTCCCAGTACGGCGCGCCGGCCATCGACCCGCACTTTGCCGGCAGCGATCCATTGCTCGGCTTCGCGCCGGGAACAAAACCCGCTGGCAGCGAGCACTTTCTGTAATTTTTGTGATGCCGGCGATGACGCCCCGTTCTTTGCCGGCCGGGGACGCCGAGCTTTCAATCCTTCGCATCCCGCAGCACTGCCTCCTCCTCTCTGCTCTCGTCTGTCCCGGCGGCATCCTCATCCCAGGCGGTTTCTTCGTCTCCCTCCCCCTCGCCCTCTGCGGACTCGGCAGCGGGGAAATCCAATTCCGGCACCCCCTCCTCCCGGGTCAATTCCCGCACTTCCTCCAGGGGTGGCAACTCGTCCAGGCTCTTGAGATTAAAATCATCTAAAAATCTGTGGGTGGTTGCGTACAGTGCCGGGCGCCCCGGTGCTTCCCGGTGTCCGACCACGCTGACCCATTCTCTCTCCAGCAGGGTGCGAATGATGTTCTGGCTGACGGCCACCCCGCGCACCTGTTCGATCTCGCCGCGGGTAACGGGCTGCCGGTACACCACCAGGGCCAGGGTTTCCAGCAGGGCGCGGGAATAACGCGGCGGGCGTTCCTCCCACAAGCGCCCGACCCAGGGACTGTATTTTTCGCGCACGCACAGGCGAAAACCGCCGGCCACTTCACGCAGTTCCACGGCGCGTCCCTCGCATTCGGCGGCAATCTGTTCCAGCACCCCCCGCAGGGTTTCACGCCCGGGGCGTTCTGCGGGCGGGAACAGGTTTTCCAGGTTCTGCAGGCTCAGCGGCCGTCCCGCGGCCAGCAGTGCCCCCTCCACCACCCGTACGATTTCCCCGGTTTCGCTGTTCATCAATCACGCGCTGCAACACGCACGTGAATCAGTCCGAAGGCCTCGGTCTGCACCACCTCCACCAGGCTCTCGCGCATCAGTTCCATGAGTGCCAGTATGCAAACCACCACGCCGGCGCGGCCCTCGGTGCGGCTGTAAAGATGCGGGAATTCCGTGAACTCGGTAGCCGACAACTGCGTCAGGATGCGCGACATCCGTTCGCGGGTCGACAGCGGCTCCGCCATGATCCGGTGTGTCTGCAGGGCCTCGTAACGGCGCGTCACTCCCGACATGGCGCGCAGCAATTCGTCGATGTCCGGCTGCGGCAGAATCTGCGGTTGCAGTTGCGGCGGCGGCTCCGCTTCGGCGCGGTAAAAATCACGGTCGATGCGCGGCAACGCATCAAGTTGCTGGGCGGCTTTTTTGAACCGTTCGTATTCCTGCAGGCGCGCGATCAGCATGGCCCGCGGATCCTCTTCTTCCTCCTCTTCCCCGGTGCGCGGCAACAGCACACGCGATTTGAGTTCCGCCAGGGTCGCCGCCATCACCAGGTACTCGGCGGCGAGTTCGATCTGCATCCGGTCCAGCAACTCGATGTACTTGAGGTACTGGTTGGTCAGCTCCACCAGGTCTATATCCAGGATGTCGATATTCTGGCGCCGGATCAAGTAGAGCAGCAGGTCCAGCGGTCCTTCAAACGCTTCCAGGAACACCCGCAGGGCGGTGGGCGGGATATACAAGTCCTCCGGTGGCTCGGAAAGGGCTTCGCCGCGCACAATGGCAAAAGGCATTTCCGCCTGCCGCAGGCGCCTTGCAGCCGGGGACGGGTCCTGTTTCATGGGAGACGGGGCAGGTACTAAAGGGGTGCCTATGATACCTTGTTTGGCACGAAACGCCCGGATGCCGGCTGCTGGAAACAGGAGCTTTCGCAGTACCGGTTTGCAATTGCGGCAAACCACCTGCAAAAACAGCAGGCATACGCTTATAATGTATATGTGGTTTTGAGCGGCCATCGCCGCACACCGAATGAAGCAGTCTGAACATGAGAGGCCAGAATGAACATTTCCGTGTCCCGTATCCTTGCCGGCAGTTTCTTGTTTGCCGCAGCGATTTTATTAAACGGCTGCGGCGGCGATCCTGAGCAAGAAGAGGTTTCCAGTCCCGTGCTTGTATTTGACACTTCCATGGGTGAGATCAGCATGGAGCTCGACATGGAAAAAGCACCCATCACCGCGAAAAACTTCCTGAAATATGCACAGGACGGTTTCTTCGATGGCACGATTTTCCATCGCGTGATTCCCAACTTTGTCATCCAGGGGGGCGGCTTTAATGCAGAAATGCAACAAAAAGAAACCCGGTCGCCGATCCGGAATGAAGCGGGGAACGGGCTGAAAAACCTGCGCGGGACGATTTCCATGGCGCGCACCGCCGATCCCCACAGTGCCTCTTCGCAATTCTTTATCAACCTGCGGGACAATCCCAACCTGGACGCCAATAGCAGCAATGCGGGGTACGCCGTCTTTGGCAAAATCGTCAAGGGCATGCAGGTAGTCGACAAAATCGCCGGCGTGAGAACCAGCAACCGCGACGGGCACCAAAACGTGCCAGTGGAGAACGTGATCGTCAACAGCGTCTCCATCGAAAACGAGTAAACGTCGTCCCGCGGGCTGGACCCCGGGGGCGGCACCGGGGGGCGGCAACCGCAGTAGTTCACCGCTTTCGCTGCCCCGGTCATGCGTCTTAGTGTCAACCTGAACAAGATCGCCCTGGTGCGCAACGCCCGCGATGGCGGGCAGCCCGACCTGGGGGAATTCGCACGGCGTTGTCTGGAGGCCGGTGCCCACGGCATCACCGTGCATCCGCGCCCCGACCAGCGTCATGTGCGTGCCCGGGATGTGCGCACCCTGCGACGCCTGCTGGGCGAGACGGAGCTCAACGTGGAAGGCAACCCGTTCGCCGGCCCCGCCCCCGCTGAACGCGAGGGCATCGGCGACTATCCCGGTTTCATGTCCCTGGTGAGCGAGACGTGTCCGGTGCAATGCACCCTGGTCCCCGATGCGACAGACCAGTTGACCTCCGATCATGGCTTCGACCTGGAAAAAGACGGGGCGCGCCTGGAACCCCTGATTAAAACCCTGCGCGATGCCGGCATACGTGTCAGCCTGTTCATGGACCCCGAACCCGGACAGGTTGCCAGGGCCGCGGTGCTGGGTGCCCAGCGCATCGAACTCTACACCGGGCCCTACGCCCAGGCGTATGCGCACGGACAAGCACCGGAAGCCATCCTGGAACCCTACCAGCGGGCCGCCGAAGCCGCCGCCCAGGCGGGACTGGGTGTCAATGCCGGCCATGACCTGGACCTCAACAACCTGGGAATTTTTGTCGCCGCCATCCCGCGACTCCTGGAAGTTTCCATCGGTCACGCCCTGACCGTCGACGCCCTGCGCCTGGGTATGGAAAATGCGGTGCGCGCCTACCTGGCCCTGCTGCCCGGTGCCGGGGACGACAGCTGATTTTAAAACGCGGTGGAGCCAGGCGGGATCGAACCGCCGACCTCAACGCTGCCAGCGTTGCGCTCTCCCAGCTGAGCTATGGCCCCGGCCGCAATACGCCGCATATTATTGCAGTCCCGCAGATTGCACAAGGACAGGGGGTATCTCCCGCCGCTTCTCCCGCCTCATAATCCCCACCTGGCTCCAGGAGACACCGGGTCGCCCTGCGAGCCTGTAAACAAGGCTGCAACACGGAAAACCAGGTTTCCTGTTGCGTGCAATTTGACTGCAACTGCAAAAAATTTTAAAATTGGAAAACATCGCGCTACCGTCCTGGCAGCAGCCGTCCAAATGTCTTTTTACCGTTTTTTCTGCACACTCATTGCAGTCCTGGTTTTGTATGCCGGCCCCTGGCCTGCGGCCGGGGCGGCTGAAAAATGGGACAAAACTTCTTACTGGTCTTCGGCGACTCTGCCACGGGTGCAAGAAGACTTGGCCCAAGGGGTTTTCCAGGCGAAATCCCGCGGCAAAAACAGCTGGACGCCGCTGCATTATGCGGCGGGCTATGCCCAGGACCCCCTGCTCATCGCCCTGCTGCTGGACCAGGGCGGCAAGATCCATGCCCGGGCTCAGCGGGGAGAAACTCCCTTGCACCGGGCGATGCAAAATCAAAACGTCGCCATCTCCGTCGTGCTGCTGGATGCCGGTGCCAAGGTGAATGCACGCGATGACCAGGGACAGACGCCGCTGCACCTGGCGGCAGCCAAGAACAAGAACAGCAACCTGGTCTGGATGCTGCTCGATGCGGGGGCGGAGGTCAACGCCACGGATGACAAGGGCGAAACCCCCTTGCGCAAAGCGGCGGCATCCAACACGAACATCAAGGTCCTCTCGGCCCTTCTGGAAGGCGGTGCAAAGATCAATGCGCGGGACAAGCAGGGCGAGACGCCGTTACACGAGGCGGCGCGCAACCGGAACCCGTGGGTGATTTATCTCATCCTGGAAAAAAGCACGGGCAATGATCTCAATGCGCGGGACGACGATCACGAGACACCTTTGCACGAGGCGACCCGCAACCCGGAGTCCGAGCTCGCTTTCGCCCTGCTCGAAGCCGGGGCGGAAGTAAATGTCGCCGATAAAAAATTCCTGACGCCGTTGCACTACACGGCGTCTTCCAACCGGGATGCGGAACTGGTCGAGCAACTGCTCAAGGCTGGTGCGGAAGTGGATGTGCGGGACCGGGACGGTTGGACGCCACTGCACCGGGCGGCACGTTACAGCAACAAGCCGGAGGTGGCCGTCGCCCTGCTCAAAGGCGGGGCAGAACCCGATGCGCGGGACCGCAACCGGCAGACGCCCCTGCACAAGGCCGCCACCTACACTTCCAAGCCGGAGCTGCTGGGCGTGCTCATAGAAGCCGGTGCCGAAGTGGATGCGCGGGATAAAAACGGCGAGACGCCGCTGCACCATGCAGCCCGCTATAACAAGAAAGCGCAGGTGACGACGACCCTGGTCAATGCCGGTGCTGCGATTAACGCCCGCAATACGCGCGGTGTGAGACCGCTGTACTACGCTCAAAGACACAACCAGAAAGCCCTGGACGTGCTTTGCAAGGCCGGTGCCACCGGCTGCTGAACCACGCTGCCCGCTGCGGACACCCGGTGCGATTTCAAACGCCGCCCGGTGCGTGGCGGTGCCCTACCGATCTTCCCCGGCAAATGCGAGAAAACGTTTTTCCAGGGCCTTGGTTTTCTTGCGCGACAACCCGCCCAGCAGCTCCAGGGCACTGTGCAAACGGTACAGGCCCAAGTCGGGTCCCAGCAGTTCCAGGACGTCGGCAATGGAGAAGGAGGCGCGGCTACCGGTCAGTGCGATAAACAGCGGCACCAGGAAGTCCCGCAGTTCGATGTCCAAGTCCCCGGCCAGGCCGCGCAGGGCGGCAAAGATCGTCTCGCGCTCCCAGGAGATGCGCAGCGTCTCCAGTTTCCAGATGCACAATTGCAACACTTCCCGCAATGCCTGTGCATCCAACTCGCAAGCGGAGAAGGAATCGGTATCCAGTGCCAACTCATCGCCCAGCATGAAACCCGCCAGGGCACCGATCTCACTCAAGCGCTCCATGCGCGGTTGCAGCTGCGGCAATAATCCATTGAGAAAATCCCGGTTCAAGGCCCATTCTTCCAGGCGGTGCGACAATTCCTGTTCTGACAGCGAACGAATCCACTCGCCGTTCAGCCAGCGCAACTTCGCCGCATCAAACACCGGCCCGCCCGTGCTGATACGCTGCAACTCGAAGGCTTCGATCATCTCCTGCAGTGAAAATTTCTCCCGTTCATCCGGCATCGACCAGCCCATGCGCCCCAGGTAATTCAGCAACGCCTCCGGCAGGAAACCGCTGCGCCGGTAGTAATTAAGTCCGGTGGGATTGCGACGCTTGCTCAACTTGCTTTGATCGGGATTGCGCAACAGCGGCAGGTGGCAGAACTCGGGCGGTGTCCAGCCGAAGAACTGGTAGAGCAGCAGGTGCTTGGGCGTGGAATTCAGCCACTCTTCACCGCGAATCACGTGGCTGATCTGCATCAGGTGATCATCGACCACGCAGGCCAGGTGGTAAGTCGGCATGCCGTCCCGCTTGAGCAACACCTGCATATCGACCTGGCTCCAGTCGAAAGAAACTTCGCCGCGCAGTAAATCGGGCACCGTGCAAGTACCTTCCTGCGGGATTTTCATGCGCACCACGTGCGGCTCTCCCGCCTGCAGCCGCTGCTGCACTTCTTCTGCGGACAACTGCAGGGCGCGTCCGTCATAGCGCGCCGTCTGCCCGCCTGCGATCTGCTCGCGACGCATCTGTTCCAGTTCTTCCGGCGTGGCAAAACAATAAAAAGCATGTCCCGCTTCCAGCAGTTGTTCGACATAAGGACGATAGAGTTCGGCGCGCTCGCTCTGCCGATAGGGGCCGTGCTCGCCGCCGATGTCCGGCCCCTCGTCCCATTCCAAGCCGAGCCAGCGCAGGGCCTCGATGATCTGCTGTTCAAACACCGGGTGGGAGCGGGTGCGATCGGTGTCTTCCATGCGCAGCACGATACTTCCGCCCCGGGAACGGGCGAAACAGAAATTAAACAGGGCCGTGCAGGCGGTGCCCAGGTGCGGTGCCCCGGTCGGCGAGGGGGCGATGCGGGTGCGTACGCTCATGTCCCCGGCGCGCCGGCTCGCACGCCCGGTCCGGGCGAGATACGCAATGCGTGCCGGCCACAGGTGTTACACACAATCAAAGTACAATGCATCGACAAGAAAAAAATGTTTCGTCTTCATTATATGCAGACCCGGGATCCGGCAGGAGTGTCCGCCATCCAGGACCGGCATCGTTTCTGTATCGCACCGATGATGGCGCGCACCGACCGCCACTGCCGTTACTTCATGCGCCTGATGTCACACCGGGCCATGTTCTACACCGAGATGATCAGCGAGCGCGCCGTCCTGCACGGCGATCGCGAACGACTGCTCGCTTTTGACCCGGCCGAACAACCGCTGGGCGTGCAGTTCGGCGGCAGTGAACCACGGACGCTGGCCACCTGTGCCGCCGCCGCCCTGGAGCACGGGTACCTGGAACTCAATCTCAACGCCGGGTGTCCCAGTTCGCGCGCCGGGTGCGCGGGGATCGGCGCGCGGCTGATGCAGGACCCCGAACGGGCGGCGGACTGCGTGCGCGCGTTAACCAGCGCGGGCTTGCCGGTCAGCCTCAAATGCCGCACCGGCATCGATCGCAAGGACGACTACGACACCCTGCAATATTTCATTGCCCGCTGCGTGGAGGCGGGCTGCAGCACTGTCATCGTGCACGCCCGCAAGGCCTGGCTGCAGGGACTCAGCCCGCGCCAGAACCGGGAACTCCCGCCACTGCAATACGAGCGTGTACAACGCCTGAAACAGGATTTTCCGCACGTGCAAATTATTCTCAACGGCGGCCTCAGCACCCCGGCGCAAAGCCTGGAGCAACTCCGCAAGGTCGACGGGGTGATGTTGGGACGTTCGCTCTATCATCGCCCCGCACTGTTACTGGAAGTGGACCGCACGTTTTACGCCCGGACACCGCCCTGCTCCGGAGCGCAACAAGTCCTGGACAAGTTCATTCCGTACGTGGAAGAGCAATTGCGGCAAGGCGTACGGCTGCACGCAATGCTGCGCCATATCCTGGGACTGTTCCGGGACCTGCCCGGCGGTGCGCGTTGGCGGCATTACCTCAGCACCCGCGGCATGCGCCCGGACGCCGGCATCGAAGTTTTACGCGACAGTCGCCGCCTGCTTCACACAGCCACCGCCGCCCGCCGGCCGTCCTTCATTCCTCCAGGTGCTGCAGCAGTTCGGTAAAAGGATGCGGCTCGCCCTCGCGCAGACTGATCAGCGCGTGGTGCGCATCGATCACCTGCTGGCGAATATCGCTCTCACTCTGCACCGGCGGTTTCGCCCCGACCGCCCGCAGCTTGCCGACCTCGTCGGGCAGTTCCTCGCAAATATCAAACACCCGCTGAAAACCCATGTGCCGCAGCAGGGCCGCAATGTCCTCCCGCGGCGCAACAAGGACCGGCATCTGCCCGCAATTCTCCTGCGCCCGGGCACCGAAGCGCGCCAGCATGCCGAGTGCCGTGCTGTCCAGGCCTTCGGCCTCGCTGAGGTCGACGACCACCCCGCCGAAGGGTTCGCGCTTCAGCACTTTTTGAAAACCGGCCTCCAGCGTCGGACACAGGCTGACGCGGATATCGCCGACCAGTTTTAACCACTGGATGCCGCGATGCGCGGCAACCAGCATCTGCACCTTCGGGTTGTTCACGCGCGTTTCTCCACCTTCTTGGGCCGGCTCGATACAGTTAATACCAAGGCGTCGTCCGACCCGGCTTCCGCCGTCGTCTCCCGCACCAGTGCGCGCCTGACCTCCGCCGCAGTCGGCTTTTGCGCTGCGCCACCGGCACCGGTCATGGCCCGGTCGGGACGTTGGGTCACGCCGTCCGTGCAAAACACCAGCAAAAAATGCTCGGGCAGTTTGCGGCGATAATCCTTCAACGCGCAATCTTCGAACATGCCCAGGGGCGGGCCACTGCCCTTCAGGGTGCGGACGCCGGAGACGGTGCGCAGCACCGGCATCGGCCACTGCCCGGCAATGCTGTAATGCAGGATGCGCCGGCGGGCATCCAGCACGCCGGCAAAAGCGGTCGCATAACGCCCGCAGTCCAGGCCGCGCAACTCCCGGTCCAGGCCGTGCAACAAGCGGGAGGGCCGGCCTTCGAGTGCCTCCAGCAACGGTGCTTCTTCCTCCTTCCAGGCGGCAAACCGACCGCGCAAATGTTCGGCCACCCGGGCCGCTTCCTGGCCGCTGCCCGAGACGTCGCCGAAAAGCAGGGCCGTCCGCTCCTCCGTGCAGCCGCGGTAATACAAGAAATCACCGCTGGTGCGCTTGCGGGAAATAAAACGATGGCGGAACTCGAGGTCCCCGCAAAAAAACGGGTTGGGCAGCGCGGGACTGCGCCCGGCTTGCCGCCTCGCAGATGCCGCCCCTGGCGCAGGTTCAGGGTCGGGTTCGTCTTCGTCCAACTCAAAAATCATCGTCAAAAATCGCCTCCGCCTCTTCTTCTGCGTCCGGCTCGTTGCCCCGCGGAGAAGGAGCGCGATTGGAAAAATACAGTTCCCGGAATGCAATGTACGGGTCGGCACCCAACAGGCCTTCCGCCTCGGGAATCTTCGCACGCCCATCGACCGCCCGCAATGCAACAAAAGAGGCGGCGGTCTGCGTTTCAAAATAGGTCGTGCCATTGAGTGCCCCGTCCGCCGGACGACCCAGTGCGTCGCGCACGGTGCTGGGTCCCAGGAAAGGCAGCACCAGGTACGGGCCGCTGCCAACGCCCCACTTCTGCAGGGTGTGCCCCAGGGTCTTGTCCCGGGTGCCGCGGGTCAGTCCCATCGGGGTTGCGATGTCAACCAGTCCCCCCATGCCAATGGTCGAGTTCACCAACAGGCGCGCCGTGTGCTTGAGACCCTGCCCGAAGTGCCCTTGCAACAGGCTGTTAAGAATTTTCCCGGGCTCTGAAAGGTTGTAGAAAAAATTGCCGGCCCCGACCTGCACTCCATGCGGCATATAGTCGCGGTACGCCTTGCTGACCGGGTGCAGCAGGTGATCGTCGAACCAGTCATTGAAAGAATGCGTTTTGCGATTCAAAGGTTCCCAGGGATCTTGCACCGACGAGTCGGCCAGGGCCGGCGGTGCGGCAACCAGGAACAGACAAAAGAATACCGCGGCCGGCGCGAACGCGCGGCAGGGCGGACGCGAAGCAAAAGAGGATGCTGGTGCCAAGAAACGTGTCGTCACTGGTAGACAGTCCCTAATACAATATCACGGGAACGAAACTTTTGCAGCGTCTCCTCTCCGCCCTGCAGGATCGCCGGTTCGGAGATGTCGGGAAATTCCCCGGCGATCTTGTGCAAGACCTCCCGGCCGGTGCCACCCTCTGCCAGAAGGGCGAGCAGGCGTGCACTCAGAACATTGCTTTCCATGAAACCGATGTGTTCGCTGCGGTCACGGTACACGAACAGGAAAGTTTCCTCCGGGGGCAGGTTTTTGACCCCGGGAGAAAAACTCTGCACGGCGAAATGGTAATGCAGGGAACACACCAGGGGAGAGACAACCGGTGCCTCTTCCAGGAGGTCTCCCGCCGGGTCGATGCCGGCTTCGGGGAACTCCGCATCGGCGAATTCCAGGGCCTGGGCCACCCACTCGTAATGGGCCAGTTCCAGCAGGAACGGCGGGTCGGCTTCCGTGCGCCAGTGTTCATGTTCCAGGTACGAAAGAAACTCGCGGCTGATTTCACGAAAGTAGGGACTGCGGCAGGTGTGCACCGCGATAAAAGAGCGCACCAGCCGACGCCATTGCTTCTCGGAGTAAAGGGAGTGCAGGCGCGGAAACGCTGCGCGGATAAAACCCTCGATGTTGTTGTAAAAAAGATCGCGATAAACTTCCAGGCGCCGGCGTTCAACACCCTGCGGTGCGGGTGCGTTGTCGGGATCGCGAATCCAGGCGGCCAGCTGCGCCTGCACCGCATCAAACTCTCCCGACGCTTCTTCTTCCTCAGCAAACAGCGGCACCGGTCTCCTCCCGCACCCGTCCCTGTATCTCGCGGATCTGTTCCAGTTCTTCCAGCAACCGGGCAAAAGGCGGAAAATTAAAATCTCTCTCCAGCAGCGTGGGCTTGACACCGACGATGCGGTACGCGTGTTCCAGCAGCTGCCAGACTTCTTCGGGCACCGCTGCACCGTGGGTATCGATGCGCAGGTCCGGGGCCTCGTGATAATGTCCTGCCGTGTGCAGGTAGAGAACGCGCCGGGCCGGGATACCCTTCAGGAACTCCAGGGCATCGTAACCGTGATTGATGCTGTTGACGCGCACGTTGTTGACGTCCAGCAGCAAATCGCAATCCGCCTCTTCCAGTACCGCGCACAGAAAATCGATTTCCTTCATCTGTTTGCCGGGGGCGGCATAGTACGAAGCGTTTTCCACGGCGATACGGCAGTCCAGCAATTCCTGCACCCGGCGAATGCGCGCCGCCACGTGATGCACCGCCTCCCCGGTGAAGGGGATGGGCATCAGGTCGTAGAGCTGCCCCCGGTCGCCGCAGGCAGTCAGGTGTTCGGAGTAGATCGGACAGGCATGACGGCGCATGAAGGCACCGATGCGATTGATCAGGCCCTCGTTGAGTGGGGCACTGCCGCCCAGGTTCAGCGACAGGCCGTGCAGGACGACGGGATAACGCTCCGCCAAGCCGGCAAAGGAGCGGGCCCTTGCACCGCCGAAGCCGATCCAGTTCTCCGGTGCGACTTCCAGGAAATCAAAGGCCCCGGACGGCGCCGCGAGAATCTGCTTAAGCAGGGGGCGGCGCAGGCCCAGGCCTGCGCCCTGCATTTCGGTCAAGGATTCAGCCGTGAGGCAAAACCCCGGGGCTCACTTGCCGCCGCAACGACCTTCGCCGCAGCTGCCCTCGTTCTTGCCTTCACCACCGCACTTGCCTTCGCCACAATTGCCCTCACCGCAATTGCCCTCGCCGCAATTGCCTTCACCGCAATTGCCTTCTTTTTCATCCTTCCTGCCCATCTGGCCCACCAACTCGTACTCGCTGGGCAGGTCATTGGCGACAAAAGGATTCGGGGCTTCAGCAGCCATCGCCGTAAATGCAGCAGAAGACAGGAAAGCCGTCCCCAGCGCCGCGGCCAATGGTTTTTTCACCATGCGTTTTTTCTTTTTCATCGAAATTTCCTCCCGGGATTGCGATAAGGTTTCCGCCCAGTGCGGAATGTGCTGTTACTATGGCATAGCCACAAAAATTTGACAAGAGCAGCCGCGGCTTCGCATTCGTGCCTGTACAGCCCGATTTTCCTGTACAATAAATTGTTAAGCCCACGCCCTCCCCTTTCTACACACCCCGCCGCTACACCCTGCTCTACACCCCCCTGCTACACCCTCCCGCGCTACACCCTCCCGCTCTACACCCCGCCGCTACACCCCGCCGCTACACCCTGCTCTACACCCCCTGCTACACCCCCCTGACACCCCCCTCCTCTACACCCTCCCCCGCTACACAGGAAAATCCCATGGAGATGCTGTCCGGCGCCGAAATGCTGGTGCGCTCCCTGCGTGACGAAGGCGTGAAGATCCTCTTCGGTTATCCCGGCGGCGCGGCCCTGCATATTTACGATGCGCTGTTTCGCCAGGAGGAAGTCGAACACATCCTGGTGCGCCATGAACAGGCGGCAGCGCACGCCGCCGACGGCTATGCCCGGGCATCCGGGCACCCGGGAGTCGCACTGGTTACTTCCGGTCCCGGGGCGACCAACACGCTGACCGGTATCGCCACCGCGTACATGGATTCAACCCCGCTCGTGATCATCTCCGGGCAAGTGCCCTCCCCCCTGATCGGCACCGACTCTTTCCAGGAAACCGATATGATCGGCGTCTCCCGGCCGGCGGTCAAACACAGTTTCCTGGTCCAGGACGCCGCCCAGATTCCGGACATCGTCAAGAAAGCCTTTTATATCGCCACCACCGGGCGCAAGGGGCCGGTGGTGATCGACGTTCCCAAGGATCGCACCGACCCCGCACACAAGTTTCCCTACGAGTATCCCAGTGAAGTGCAGATCCGTTCCTACCACCCCGACGTGGAATGCGAGCCGCAGGTCCTGCAGGCGGCGATGGAGATCCTGGTGCAGGCCGAGCGGCCGGTGATTTACACCGGCGGCGGCGTCATCCAGGGCGATGCCTCGGAGGCCCTGCGCACACTGGCACAACGCCTGGATTACCCGGTGACCAACACGCTCATGGGACTCGGTGCCTACCCCGGCAGCGACCGGCAGTTCCTGGGAATGCTCGGCATGCACGGCCACTACGAGGCGAACATGGCGATGCATCACTGCGATGTGCTGCTGGCGGTCGGCGCGCGCTTTGACGACCGGATCACGAACACGCCCAGCCGCTTCTGCCCCGATGCAAAAATTATTCACGTCGACGTGGACCCGGCCTCGGTCGCCAAGATCATCCCCGTCGATGCGGCACTGGTCGGCGACGCCAACGCCGTCTTGGGACAGATGTTGCACTGGCTGGATGAGAACCCGCAGAGAAGCAATGAAAAAGCCCTGCAGCAATGGTGGCAGCGGATCGAGGAATGGCGCGAAAAACACGGCCTGCTGCATCGGCGGCGTTACGAATTGCGAGACGATGTCATCATGCCGCAACAGGTGATCGAAACGCTCTATGAGGTCACCGGCGGCGACGCCTGGGTGACTGCCGACGTGGGACAGCACCAGATGTTTGCCGCCCAGTACTATCGCTTTGACAAGCCCCGGCGCTGGATCAACTCCGGCGGACTCGGCACCATGGGCTTCGGACTGCCGGCGGCGATGGGCGTGCTGTTCGCCGAACCCGGTGCCACCGTGGCCTGCGTCACCGGCGAGGGCAGCATCCAGATGAATATCCAGGAATTGTCCACCTGCCTGCAGTACCGCCTGCCGGTGAAAATCATCAACGTCAACAACCAGGCCCTGGGCATGGTCAAGCAGTGGCAGGACATGCAGTACGGCGGACGCTATTCGCACAGCACCTACCAGGATTCCCTGCCCGACTTCGTGCGCCTGGCCCAGGCGTACGGACACGAGGGCATGCGCGTGGAATCCCCGGCGGAGTTGCGCCCCAAGATGGAAGAATGTTTCGCCATGAAAGAGCAACTGGTGTTCATGGATATCCTGGTGGACCCGGAAGAACACGTGTACCCGATGTTCGTGGCACCGGGCGGTTCGATGCGCGATATGTGGTTGAACAAAACGGAGCGCAGCTGATGCGACACGTGATCTCCCTGCTCATGGAAAACGAACCCGGGGCGCTGTCGCGCGTGGTGGGCCTGTTTTCCCAGCGCGGATACAACATCGAAACCCTGAACGTGGCACCCACGGAAGACAACACCCTGTCCCGCCTGACCCTGAGCACCATCGGTGACGACAAGATCATCACGCAGATCTGCAGTCACCTGGACCGCCTGCTGGACGTGGTGCAGGTGGACGATCTCAGCAGTGCCCGCTACGTGGAACGGGAACTGGTGCTGCTCAAGTTCCGGGTCGGTGATGAGGCGGCGCGCCGGCACCTGGAAGAGGCCCTGGGCCAGTTTGCCGGCGAAATTGTCGAAGAGACGCAGGAGGTGTACATCGTGCAACTGACCGGGGACGATGAACAGCTTGGGGCCTTCATCCAGGCTGCCGGCGAAAAGGAGATGATTGAAATGGTGCGCAGCGGCGTCTGCGGCATCAACTTGGACGACCGGCCGTCTTCATCCCCGGAGGACTGAAGAGACCGCGCAAGCGTTTATTTCTTCTTGTTGCGCTTGCGATTGCGGCGCTTCGTGGAACCGACCTTGCGCCGTCCACGGTGCTTCTTGGGATATCCCATGCTGTTCCCTCTCAGGGCGTGTTTCTCATCGCGCTCATGTGCCGGCGCAGTTCCCGCCCGATCTCTTCCACCGGGTGATTGTGAATGCGTTCATCGACCGCGATTAATTCCAGGTTGTCCAGTTCCGCAAACGCCGCGGGGTCCAGGCCCTGGCCCAGGATGTCCGCATCCACGGCAGCCATGAAATCCTGCAACAGCGGAACGCAGGCCTCGGCGAACAGGTAGCAGCCGTACTCGGCGGTGTCGGAGATCACCTTGTTCATCTCGTGCAGCTTGCGCCGTGCGATCAGGTTGGCGATCAACGGCGTCTCGTGCAGGGATTCGTAATACGCGGACTCCGGCTTGATGCCGGTCTGGAGCATGATTTCAAAGGCGAGTTCCACGCCCGCCTTGACCATCGCCACCATCAGGATGCCCTGGTCGAAGTGCTGCTGTTCGGGCAGCCGTTCGGTAGCGGTGCGCTCGAATTCTTCGGCGGCGGTCTGCTCGCGCCATTGCAGAAGACGCGCATCGTCGGCCGCCCAGTCCCGCATCATTTCCGCGGAAAACTCGCCGTTCATGATCGCATCGATATGCTGCCGGTAGAGCGGTGCCAGGATCTCCTTCAGTTGCTCCGCCAGCTGGAAAGCGCGAATGCGCGCCGGGCTCGACAGGCGCTGCATCATCAGGGTGACGCCGCCGCGCTTGAGTGCCTCGCCCAGGGTCTCCCAGCCGTACTGCACGAGTGCGGCCGCATGTTCGGGCGCAATGCCCAGCTCTTTCATGCGCGCAAAGCATAAGAGTGAACCGCTTTGCAGCATGCCGCAGAGAATGGTCTGCTCGCCCATCAGGTCTGACTTGAGCTCGGCGACAAAGGAAGACTCCAGCACGCCGGCGCGTTCGGCACCGATGCCGCAGGCGTAGGCGCAGGCGATCTCCATGCCATCGCCGCGCGGGTCGTTCTCCTCGTGCACGGCGATCAAGGTCGGCACGCCGAAGCCGCGCAGGTACTCCTGCCGCACCTCGGTGCCCGGCCCCTTGGGGGCGACCATGATCACCGTCAGGTCCGCGCGGATGCGCTGCCCCTGTTCGACAATATTGAAACCGTGGGAATAGGAAAGACAGGCGTCCTGTTTCATCAGCGGCTCGATCTGTGCGATGACCGCGGCATGCTGCTTGTCCGGGCTCAGGTTCAACACCAGGTCCGCCGCGGGAATGCGCTCGGCAAGCGTGCCGACGGGCAGCTCATTTTCCGTGGCATTTTTCCAGGATTGACGTTGTTCGGCGATCGCCTCCTCGCGCAGGGCGATGGCGACATCCAGGCCGCTGTCGCGCAGGCACAGGGCCTGGTTCAGCCCCTGGGCACCACAACCGATGACGACGATTTTCTGGTCGCGCAAACGGTCCACGCCGCCGGAAAATTCAGAGCGCTCCATGAAACGGCATTTGCCCAGTTGCGCCACCTGGCGGCGAAACGGCAGCTCGTTAAAATAATTTCCCATTCAGTGCATCGCGCGAGCAAAAGGCGCGGTATTATACAGGCGGAGCGGTGCGCCGCCGGTTTAGCTTGCCCGGCACCGACTCAGCCCGCCGCCGCCGGCGCAAGTTTTTCATCGCTGGACGCCGGGTGGCGCTGCAGTTCCAGCGCATCGCCCCCGACCCCGACTCGCACCGTGTCCCCGGGGCCGAAGACACCGTCCAGCAATTGTTGCGCCAGCGGGTTTTCCAGTTCCTGGCGGATCACCCGGCGCAGCGGGCGGGCACCAAAGGCGGGATCGTAGCCGCGGTTGATCAACCACTCCCGCGCCTTGTCGTCCAGGTGCAGCTGCAACTCGCGTTCGTCCAGGCGCCGTTGCAGCGAGGCCAGCTGGATGTCCAGGATGTCCTGGAAATGTTCCTTCTGCAGGGAATGAAACACCACGATCTCATCGATGCGATTGATGAACTCCGGACGAAAATGATTGCGCAATTCCTGGAGCACCGTCTGTTTCATTTCCTTGTACGATTCTTCGCGTCCCGCCTCTCCATTCTTGTCCGAATGAAAGCCGATCGCGTATTCCTGGATTAGCGAAGCACCGACATTGGCAGTCATCACCAGCACCGTGTTGCGAAAATCCACGGTGCGCCCGTGACCGTCGCTGAGCCGGCCGTCTTCCAGCACCTGCAACAGCACGTTGAACACGTCCGGGTGCGCCTTCTCCAACTCGTCGAGCAACAGCACCGAGTAGGGCCGGCGACGCACCGCCTCGGTCAGGTGGCCGCCCTCCTCGTAGCCGACATAACCCGGGGGAGCACCGATCAGGCGGGCGACGGAATGCTTTTCCATGAACTCCGACATGTCGATGCGCAACATCGCCTCCTCGCTGTCGAAGAGGAATTCCGCCAGGCTGCGGCACAGCTCGGTCTTGCCGACCCCGGTGGGCCCCAGGAACAGGAAGGAGCCATTCGGACGATTGGGATCGGAGAGGCCGGCGCGCGCACGGCGCACCGCATCGGCCACCGCTTTCACCGCCTCGTCCTGGGCGACGACGCGCCGGTGCAATGCCTCTTCCATGCGCAACAGTTTCTCCCGCTCCCCCTCCAGCATCCTCGCCACCGGCACCCCGGTCCAGCGCGAGACGATCTCGGCGATCTCCTCTTCCGTGACCCGGTTGCGCAACAGCGGCTCGGCCTGCTCGCGACCCTCCCCGTTGCGCGCCCCCGACTCCTTTTCGGCAATGCTTTTTTCCAGTTCCGGAATCACCCCGTGCTGCAACTCGGCGGCCCGACCCAGTTCGCCGGCGCGCTGTGTATTTTCGAGTTCCTGGCGCGCATCGGCCAACTGTTTTTTTAAATCTTTCTCATCGGCCAGGACCGACTTCTCGCGCTGCCAGCGCGCCTCCATTTCCCGGTACTCGTTCTCGGCCGCGGTGATTTTCTCATCCAGTTCGGCAAGACGCCGCTTGCTCTCCTCGTCCTCGTCCTTCTTCAGTGCCTCGCGCTCGATCTTCATGCGCACCAGGTCCCGCTCCCGGCGGTCCAGGGTCTCCGGCTTGGAATCCATCTCCATGCGAATGCGGCTCGCCGCCTCGTCGACCAGGTCGATGGCCTTGTCCGGCAGCTTGCGGTCGGTGATGTAACGTTGTGACAGACGCACGGAGGCGATGATCGCCGGGTCGCTGATGCTGACCCCGTGATGCGTTTCGTAACGTTCGCGCAACCCGCGCAGGATCGCGATGCTCTCCTCCTCCCCCGGTTCATCGACCAGCACCTTCTGGAAACGCCGCTCCAGTGCCGCGTCCTTTTCGATGTGCAGGCGGTATTCATCCAGGGTGGTGGCACCGACGCAGTGCAACTCGCCGCGCGCCAGGGCCGGTTTGAGCATGTTGCCCGCATCCAGGGCACCCTCTGCGCCCCCGGCACCCACCATGGTGTGCAGTTCGTCCACGAACAGCACAATGCGTCCCTCCTCGCGGGCGATCTCCTTGAGCACCGCCTTCAGGCGTTCTTCAAAGTCGCCGCGGAACTTCGCCCCGGCCAGCAATGCGCCGATATCCAGCGACAACACCCGCTTATCGCGCAAACCCTCCGGCACCTCCTCGTTAATAATGCGCTGTGCCAGTCCCTCGACGATAGCGGTCTTGCCCACGCCCGGTTCGCCGATCAACACCGGGTTGTTCTTGGTCCTGCGCTGCAGCACCTGGACCACGCGGCGAATTTCGTCATCGCGCCCGATCACCGGGTCGAGCTCACTGGCGCGGGCCCGCTCCGTGATATCGATGGTGTATTTTTCCAGGGCGCGGCGGCTCTCTTCGGCCTCCGGGTCCTGGACCGTCTCCCCGCCCCGCATCCGGTCCACCGCTGCGCGCAAGGCGTCTGCACGCAACCCGGCCTCGCCCAGCAGTTTCGCGGCCGCCCCGCCGGTCTCGCACAGGGCCAGCAGCACCAACTCGCTGGAAATAAAACGATCGCCGCGCTTTTGTGCCTCGCGGTTCGCCAGGTTCAGGGCCTGCTGGAATTCCCGCGAGGGACGCAGCTCCCCGGTCGGACGCTCTATCCGCGGCAGTGCATCCAGGGCCTTGCCCACCGCCTCCCGCAAGGTCCCGGGCACCACCCCGGCCTCACTGAGCAGGGCGGTACTCTCGCCGCCGCTGTCCAGCAGAGCCGACAGCAGGTGCAGGGCATCGAGTTCAGCGTGGTCCCGTCCCAGTGCCAGCGATTGCGCTGCGGCAAGTGCCTTCTGCAGGGTGCCGGTCAATTGTTCTTGTGCCATGTCCAGGGAACCCTCATTTCAAGTTGTCGCTCCGTGTAAACGGTGCGCAGACCAGATATAGGGCGCAATGCCAAAAAATCAAGTACAGCAGCGGGGTGTGTCCCGTCCTGACCTGTCCCATCCATGAACACCGCTTGGCCGGCGCAGCGGGGTGTGTTCCGCCCCACCCCGTCCATGAACACCACTTGGCCGGCGCAGCGGGGTGTGTCCCGCTCCGCTCCGTCCAGAGATACCGCTTGGCCGGCGCAGCGGGGTGTGCAGAGACCTGCAGGGAGAGTATTGCCTGTGCGGGGTTTGCCCGCTGCATCTTCAGGACTCTTCCGCCGCCCGCAAGTCCGCCGCCAGGGCCCGCAGCAGCCTCTGCATATCTGCGGGCAAATCGCTTTCCCACTGCAGGGTCTCGCCGCTCAGGGGATGACGCACGCCCAGGCGCACGGCGTGCAGGGCCTGGCGTTTGAAACCCCGCAGCACCTGCCGCAGTTCCGGGCCGGCGGCGGGGGGCAGGCGCAGACGCCCGCCGTAGAGCACATCCCCGGTCAGGGGATATCCCAGGTGCGCCAGGTGTGCGCGCACCTGGTGAGTGCGCCCGGTGGCAAGACGCAGCTGCAAATCGCTGTGCGCGCGAAAACGCTTGCGCACCCGGTAATGCGTGAGTGCCGGCCTGCCGTCCTCGCACACCGCGATCCTCGTGCGGCGCCCAGGGTCTCGCCCCAGCGGCGCATCGACCCTGCCGCCGCCGCTCAGCACGCCGTTGACCACCGCGCGGTATTCGCGGCGCACCGTCCGTTCCTGCAGCTGCCGCACCAGGCTGGCATAAGCGTCCGGCGTGCGCGCGACCATCAGCAGGCCGCCGGTGTCCCGGTCCAAGCGATGCACGATGCCGGCGCGCGGCACGGCCTCCAGTTCCGGACAGCGGTGCAACAGGGCGTTGGCCAGGGTATCCTCCCGGTGTCCCGGTGCGGGATGCACCACCATGCCCGGCAACTTGTCGACCACCAGCAGCGCATCATCCTCGTACAACAGGCGAAAATCCAGGGCCGCGGGATGCCAGGGGGCGTCGGCATCGACCGGGCGCTCCGCATCCAGGCTCAGCACCGTCCCGGCGGCCAGCGGTTCCCGGGGACGCCGGGAGACATCGTCTGCGCGCAGTTGGCCGCTGCGAATCCAGCACTGCAGGCGGGTGCGCGAAAACGCGGGGAACAGTGCCGCGGCCACCCGGTCAAAGCGCTGCCCGGCCAGTGCCTGCGGCGTCACCGCCCGCTCCCGCACCCGTGTCTGCTCCGCGCGGGAAGGCGCATTCGAAGCGGCCTTGTGCCTCAATTTTTCCACGGCTTCCCTATCTGTGATACATTGGGAAAGATTATGAACATCGTTGTCCCGCTCGCCTCAAACGGCAGGAAAGCACCCGTCATTATATGCGCCGTCCTGCTGGCACTCGCTCTTTCCGGCTGTGCGCGAAACGGCACCAAAAGTGCCGAAAAAGAACCCCAGGAAGAAGCCATCTACCAGGAGGCGCGCCGCTTTCTGGACGCCCGGCGTTACGACCTCGCCATCCAGCAACTGGAATACCTGCAGAGTATTTTTCCCTTCGGTCCCTACGCCGAGCAGGCGCAGCTGGAAATGATGTATTCCCTGTACCGCAGCAGCCGTTTTGAAGAGGCGGTGGAAAAAGCACAACAATTCATCCTGCTGCATCCCGGTCATCCGCGCATCGACTACGCCTATTACCTCCAGGGCCTGGCGGCTTTCCAGAGGCAGCGCGGATTGTTCGACCGCTTCCTGCCGCTGGATACCAGCAAACGCGACCTGGCGGGAGCGCGCAAGGCGATGGAATATTTCGGCCAGCTGCTGCAGCGCAATCCCGACAGCCCGTACGCCGAAGACGCCCGCAAACGCATGATCGAGATGCGCAACCTGCTGGCGCGCCAGGAAGTCACCATCGCCAACTACTACCTGCAAAACCAGGTCTGGCTCTCCGCCGCCAAGCGCGCGCAGTACGTGGTGCGCAACTTCCAGGGAGCACCGGCGATGCCGGACGCCCTGGCCGTGTTGATCTACGCATACTACAAGCTGGGTATCGACGACCTGGCCGAAGACGCCCGCATCGCACTGGCACAGAACTATCCCGAGCACCCCGCACTCGATGCACAGGGAAACTGGGTCGCCTCCGCACAGCGGCCAGAACCCTCGGGCTGGGCCCGGGTACTGGCCGGTATGTTCCCGCCGCGCCTCTCCTTCGACACCCGCTCCCTGTACGAACGCCAGTGGCCGGAGACGGAGGCCTACTCTTTTGAACGCCGGGCAGCACAAAAACAGAGGCTCAAACCATGAAGAAAAATCCCAGCACCTCCGGTGCCATGCCCGGGGGCGTGCCTGCACCGTCCCAAGGCCGCAACGAAACCGCCGATAACCGTGGTTGGCAGCCGGGCGAACAATTGGAGACCACCCGCTCCCGGTGCGACGCACCCGCCGATGACAGCCGCCGGCAGCTGCTGCGCAACGCCGGCCTGGGCGGCGGCCTGCTGGCACTCTTGGGCGGCACCGGACTCGCCGCCCCGGCACTCGCCGCCGGCCGCGGCACCCCGGCTCCCGCCCCGGCTCCCACCGGTGCCGACACCGACGCCGCAACACCCGTGGCAATGGCACCCCAAACCCGCCAGGCCGTCGCCGAACTGGGTGCAATGCTGCGGGAATTTGATGCGCAGTACCTGCAGCCGGAACGCGCCGCCACTTCGCCACTGGATGTCATCGAGGGACACCGCTTCCTGTTGCACCTTTTGAGTGCCGGCGTGGAACTCTACATGGAAGCGGACCCGGAACGCCCGCTGTTCGTGCGCATGGTATCCGCCACCCGCAAGTTCCTGGGCGACAATCCAGACGCTTTTTATTACTCGGCACTGCTGCGGGGCGATCGCTACTATCGCATCACGGGACAGCGCAAGGGGCGCGAGTACATCAGTTACACCGTGCACGGCGGCGACCACGACGGCAACTGGAACTCGCCGGCCATTTCTCATATCAATCATCGCGACATCCTGTTTGCGCGCGATGGCAGCTACGAGCTGATCCTGGGCCCCGAACGCCGCGGCCGGAACTGGCTGCGCACCGGCCCCGGGGCGGTGCAGGTGATCAACCGCCACTACTACGAATTGCAGACCAGTGCAGCGGCCAACCCGGAAGTGCGCCCCGAACTGCACATCGAAGCCCTGGAACCTCAGCCGGGGCCCGCCCCACTGCCGGACGATGCCGAGATGGCACGCAGGGTGCGCGCCGTGACCCGCTTCATCCGCATCACCTCGCTCGATATGCCGACGCAGACCCCGGACAGCGTGCCCAGGTGGTGGTCGGTTATTCCCAACCAGATGGGAGAGCCGGTGCATTTCGGCCCCAACCAGGGCGACATCGGTGCCGGTGCGATCGACAACACCTACATGGCCGGGCCCTACCTGCTGCAGCCGGGACAGGCACTGCTGCTGGAAGGCGCACTGCCCGAATGTTTCTTCGCCAACGTGGTGCTCTGGAACCGTTTCATGCAAACCGACGATTACCGTTACCGACAGGTCTCGCTGAACCGCACCCAGATGGAACTGCAGCAGGGCAACCGCTACCGCATCGTCGTCGCCGCCCAAAACCCCGGGGTGCGCAACTGGCTCGACACCGCCGGCCATCCGTTCGGCACCGTCCAGTGGCGTTTCCTGCTGGCGGCGGGTGGGGCGCAAAAGCCTCGCGCTCGCGTGGTGAGCATGGAAGAGGCGCGCCGGCCCTTTTAGAAGCCGCGTTCTTCTGCACCTCTGCCCTTCTGCACCTGCGCCCTGAATCTGCGTTCCTCTGCACCTGCATTCCTCTGCCCTTCTGAACTCCGCGCCCTTCTGAACCTGCGCCCTTCTGAACCCCCGCCTCAGGCTTTCTCCCAGCCGCGCCAACCGGAACTGATCGGGTAGCGCCGGTCGCGCCCGAAACCCCGCGGACTGAGACGGATGCCGATCGGAGCCTGGCGGCGCTTGTACTCGTTGCGGTCGACCATCTGCAACACCTGCTGCACCACCGGACGGGGAAAGCCCGCGGCGACAATCTCTTCCAGGGCGGCATCGTCTTCGATGTACGCCTCCAGGATCGGATCGATCACACTGTACGGCGGCATGCTGTCCTCGTCCTTCTGGTCGGGACGCAACTCCGCTGAGGGTGCCCGCTCCAGGATGCGCTGCGGGATGATCTGCCGCTCCCGGTTGCAATGCCGTGCCAGGGCGTAGACTTGGGTCTTGGAGACATCCTTCAGCACGTTGAAGCCGCCGGCCATGTCGCCGTACAGGGTGGAATAGCCGACCGCGGTCTCACTCTTGTTGCCGGTGGTCAGCACCAGTGCCCCGCTGCTGTTGGACAAGGCCATCAGCAGGGTGCCGCGGCAGCGCGCCTGGATGTTCTCGGCGGTGACACCCTCCGCGGCAGCGTCCTCCGCAGCGGACAGGGACTGCAGGAACGACTCGTACATGGGTTCGATAGAGAACTCGCCAAAGTGCACCCCCAGGTTTTGTGCCAGCAGTGCCGCATCCTCCCGACTCATCGCCGCGGTATGGCGGGAGGGCATCATCACCGCACGCACGCACTCCGCACCCAGGGCTTCGACCGCCACCGCCAGGGTCAGCGCAGAATCGATGCCGCCGGACAGACCGATCAGCACGCCGGGGAAATGGTTCTTGCGTACATAGTCCCGCACGCCCAGAAGCAGGGCCTGGTACATGGCCTCCACCTCCGACAGGGGAGTGTTCATGATGCCGTCCTGCAAGATGCAATTCCGCCCGTCCCATTCCAGCTGCAGCGGGTACAGCCCGCACTCGAAGTTCGGTGCCGCCATGCACAGGCGTCCCCCGGCATCGGCACCCATGGAGCCGCCGTCGAAGACCAGCTCATCCTGTCCGCCCACGAGGTTGAGATAGAGCACCGGCAGCCCGTGTTGCGCGGCCCGACGCTGCAACAGTTGCCGGCGCTCCTCCTGCTTGTGATGATGAAAGGGCGAGGCGTTGATGTTCAACAACAGGCGCGCCCCGGCTTGGGCCGCCGCCCGGGCCGGTGCCTCCTCCCAGAGATCCTCGCAAATGCTGAGACCGACGGGAATGTCCCGGCACTGGAACACCAGGGGCCGGTCACCGGCACTGAAGTAGCGTTTCTCATCGAAGACCCGGTAATTCGGCAGACATTGCTTGGCGTATTCCGCCACCACCACACCCCGCTCCAGCACGCCGGCCGCGTTATACAAGGCACCGTTGTGGCGGCGCGGATAGCCCAGCACCACGACCGGTGCATCGGCACCCAGGTCCCCCGCCAGCCGCTCCAGTTGCCGCTGGGCGGCGGCGATGAAGTCTGCGCGCAGCAGCAGGTCCTCGGGCGGATAGCCCGTAAGCATGAGTTCGGGGAACACCACCAGGTCCGCACTCTCCTGTTCCCTGGCTTGGCGCACCGCCTCCAGCACCTGCTTCGCATTGCCCTCCAGGTCGCCCACCAGCGGATTGAGCTGCGCCAGTACCAGTCGACAGCTGTTCATCGTCTGCTAAGATGCGGGCCGGGAAATGGCATCATGGAACGAGTAAAGAACAGCGGCTTTGGCTTGCTTTCCCTGATTGTAGCACTGGGCATTCTCGCCTCCCTGGCAACAGCGGCCAGCGGCGTCTTGCGCGCGCGCATCGAAACGGGACGCTCAGAGCAGGCCGCGGTACGCATCGAACAAGCCCTGCACTTCGCACGTCAGGCAGCCCTGCTGCAGGGCACCCCGGTCGCCGTCTGCCTGGATGACGGCACCGGAGCCTGTGCTGCGGACGGACGGGGCCGGGGCCTGCGTATCCACGCTGGCTCCGGGGCCCAAACCCTGCTCCAGCACCTGCGCCTGGAAGAGACAACCGGGGCCGGTCTGCGCCTGCGGGGCGCATTCGGTGCACCGCGCCTTTTGTTTGCCGCAGACGGCAGTGCCTCCCTGGGCGGCAGCATCCACTACTGCCCCGGGAACGCCAAGCCCGCCCTGGCAAAACGCATCAGCGTCTCCGCCGGCGGACACATCCGCAACCGGGCCGGGGACCTGCAGGACTGCCGCTGAGCACCCCATTGCCGGGGGCCTTGCGGCCCGCACCACTTGGACTTGCCACACCGGTTTGACTCTCCCGCAGGCAAGTCGTACAGTATTCAAGCAAGTTGCAAAACAAGGGAACACAGGACGTACTGCAGAACAGGAGTGAATATTACTTTCACCCTCTGGAAAGAGGCTAAAGGGAGATTGTCACCATGGCACAACCGAAATTTGAAGACCGCCAAGACATGAGCGAAGACCTGAAGGCATCCGGCTTTGACACCCCGCAGACCCGCAGTATCCTGCGGGTGGTGGAGGGCATGGTGAAAAACCTGCCCACCCGCGCCGACTGGAAGCAGAGCGAGGAAAACAACAGGAAGATGCATGAAGAGGCTGCCGAGAACAACAGGAAGATGCATGAAGAGGCCGCCGAGAACACCCGGAAACTCCTCGCAGAGGCCGCCGAGAACAATAGGAAATTTCAGGCTGAGGTCGACAAAAAACTGCAAAAGATGGAGCGAACCATCCACGATATCTACGTATGGATGCGGTGGGGTCTCATCGTCTTTCTATCTACATTTCTGGCCGTGGTATCCATGTTATTGGCCATAGTGGGCTTCGCTGTTTTCGGGAATTAGCTTAATTGACTGCGGTGCTCGGTATCGCCGACGCCTCCCTCGCCCCCGGATGAGGACCCTCCCGGGGCCCACCAGTTAAGAACTTGCTACACCGCGGGCGTCGGGGTGCGGCGGCGTTCAGGTACACTCTGGACGATACCTGCCCGTCCACCCTGCCATGCCGCACAAGTCGCGCCCGGGAAACCAAGCCAAAACCGCACGGGCCGCCAAGGCATCCCGCGGCAAACGCCTGTTCTTCGGCATCTGGCCCGATGCGGCGGCCCGGCGGGAACTGGAACAGCTGCAGATGCTGCCCGCCGTGCCCGGCAGGAAAGTCCCCCCGTACAATTTTCACCTGACACTCGCCTTTCTCGGCAACTGCGATGCCCCGCGCGAGGCCTGCTGCCTGCGGGCGGCGGCCTCCGTGCGGGCGCGCATCTTTCCCCTGTGCCTGGACCAGTACGGTGCTTTCCCCCGCGCCGGTATCATCCACCTCGCCCCGCAGCAAGTCCCGCAAGAACTGCAGGCCCTGCACCGGGAACTGCAGGCCGCCCTGCGCGAGTGTGGCCACCGCCCCCTGCGAGGCTTCCAGCCGCACCTGAGCCTGTTCCGGGGCGTGCGCCAGGCGGTAGCACTGGAGACGCCCGCCCCGGTGGAGTGGATGGTGCACTCTTTCTCGCTGATTGAATCCCGGCTTCTCCCGGACGGGGCGCGCTACACCTCCGTGGCCGATTACCCGCTGCAATGATCCCCGCATCCAGGAGCAGGCCAAGTGCAGGGCCAGATGCAGGGGGAGGCACAGGGGGAGGCGCAGGCCGGGGAGACACCGGGGCCGCCGAACTCACCGTGCACAGCTTCCCACCCGTGCTGGGCCGCAATCCGCGCATCCTGGTGCTGGGTTCCATGCCCGGCCTCGCCTCGCTGCGCAAGGGACAGTACTACGCCCACCCGCAAAATGCCTTCTGGAGCATCATGGCCGAATTGCTGGGCGGAGACCCGCACTGGGACTATCGCCGGCGGCTCGCCATGCTCAAGCGGGGCGGGGTCGCACTCTGGGACGTATTCGCCCGCTGCGAACGGCGGGGCAGCCTGGACTCCGCCATCGCCCCGCACAGTGAAGTCGCCAATGAAATCCCCGCCCTGCTCCGACGCTACCCGGGCATCCGCCTGGTAGCCTGTAACGGCGGCAAGGCACACCAGGGTTTCCTGCACCGCGTGCTGCCGGCACTGCAAGCGGCGGCAGAAAAACAAGGGGCTGCACCGCAGCTGTTGCGCCTGCCTTCCAGCAGCCCCGCATACGCCCGGCTCAGCAGGAAAGACAAGCTGGAGATATGGAAGAAAGCCCTGCGGCCCTGGCTAGAGGGGCAGACGCCGGGGTATAAGAAAAAAAGGGTGCCCGGTAGACGGGCACCCCATAAGAGATGAAGTGCTGCGGTGCTGTGCCGCAGGAGCCTGCGACAGCACCGGAGAATTACTCGTAGTCGTAACTGACCGTGAGACCCCAAGTGCGGGGCGAGCCGTAAATCACGGTGTCGTAGCCAAAGCTGCCTACACTGCCCGCCTCAATATCGCGCGTATCAGCGAGCTCGGTGGTTACACACTCGTCTCCTGAAGGGGCAGGAGCACCATTGGCGTCCAAGCATCTGAAAAGACGAATGCCCTCATCTTTACGCCCCACGAGCGAGTCGATAATATATTCATTGTCGAACAGGTTCTGTGCCCACAACGCCACTTTAAGCATCCCGTTTTCATGCGGCATGGTGAAACCGACCTCGACATTGAACAGGTCATTCTGGTCCCGCGGGTTGTGGTTGCTGCCAAAGGACTCGTCCACGTGGCTGTAACCCAGGTGAGCGTGGAACTCGCCCTCGCGTCCCATCCAGGGCAGCACCTGTTCCAGCGGTGCCGTGTAGTCGACGGTAATATTGACCGAGTTTTCCGGGGCACCGGTGGAACTTCTCTGGTTCTCAGCCCGAAGCGGCTTGGTCCGGTCATCCCTCATAGTAATCGGGTCTATTTCAGATTGGGAATTATAGTTACTGATAAAGGGGTCCACTCCCGTATCCAGGTACGCGTACTGCAAATTGACCCTGAGTGCCTCACTGAACACGTACGTCATGGAAATCTCCGCCCCCTCAAAAGTAGTGTCCACATTGGCGATAGCCCGGGAAGTCGGGTCAGCCGGGTTGGTATCGGCAGTCTGGTCGTCATCCATTTCATAATAGAAGGCCGCCGCATTGAGGCGCAGCCGGTTATCCATCAGGTCGCCCTTGTAGCCGATCTCGTACGCCAGGATATTCTGCTTGTCAAACTCAAAGCCACCCGCCCCGGCAAGAGCGATGTTATACCCGCCGGAGAGAAAACCCCGGGATATGCTGCCATAGACAATGGAATTTTCATCCACGTCCCAAGTCACACGCACCATCGGGTCCAGGCTGTCGTAGTCATTGTCTCCTTCCAGCGGGTCTATTGCAGCTTCATACGTTATCGCATCACGCCTCGCCCTCGCGGCATTCTGTACTTCCACTCTGTTTACTGCAGCAAGCACCTCGGGCGGCAATTCGGTAACACGCGGGTACGGGAAGGCGGGCTGCAATGTACCCTGCTTGTCATCGTAGGAATAACGAATACCCGCGGTCAGGTGCAGCCGGTCGTCAAATCCCTCCGGCGTATAAGTTACCTGTCCGAAAACCGCCCAGGCCTCGGTATCCAACTCCCAGCCGGCCGGGTTGGTGCCATTGCGTGCAGTTCTCATTGCAGCCAATCCCTGGTCTTTGGCTACGCCTCTAATTCCTGACTCAACTGCGGCATTAACCGCAGCATCTGTCTGTGTATCCAGCGTACTCTGCAGACCTGCGTTGCTCAATATCCCAGTAACCATAGTTTGCAAAGCCGCAGCATCTAAAGCACTACACATCCCTGTGGCTCCATCATACATTCCGTTCGCCTGAGCGCAGGCAATCCCCGCGGCTACCCCCTGGCGGATCATGGCTCTGTTGGCTTCAACACCTTGACTGACTCCCATTCTAAGTGCTGAACCAGGTGCTACTGCAGCGAGATAGGTGCCCCAGTACGTCAGCAAGCCCCCACTG
Source organism: Gammaproteobacteria bacterium (assembly GCA_965215045.1). Lineage (GTDB taxonomy): Bacteria > Pseudomonadota > Gammaproteobacteria > JABABF01 > JABABF01. Next base: position 377,222 of record OZ244031.1, read on the forward strand.
TGGCCGCCCAGCAAACCAAAGGCTCCGTGCGGGTAGGGTTCGGAAGAATTCTCAATCTCTTCCTTGAAATAGTACACCCCCGCCGTGTATTCCAGTCTGCCATCCAACAGGGTGCCGATCTGGTTCAACTCGATGCTCCAGCTCTCCGCCGGCTCCATCAGGGTGTCCCCACCCACCGCCGAGTTGCCGGCCAAACTGACGCCGGCCAGGAAAGCAGCCTGTTCGGCATCCGATTGAAAGCTAAAAAGATCTGTTCTTACTGGTAGAGGATCTGCTCGCATAGGAACTCCTGTAAACAAAACACGATTGAAAAAGGCTTCCAATGATTCACAGTCGGCCGCTCCCTCGTCAGAACCGGGGGCAGGGCCGGTGCCGGCGACACAATCCGCATCGACTTCCGGCCAGAAAATATTGAAACGCCGGGCCGTCACTTCACGGTAGCCGATCAACAGCTTGGTGTAATGGTCCTCCGACCAGTCCCAGCGTCCCAGCAGCGTGTGAGTCTCGGTTTCGACCTCTGCGGACTCTATTCCCAAGTCACTCCCCATTAGACCCCGATCAAGCCCGAAGTTCGCATTCACCTCATCCTGCCGGCCGGACTCCGGGGCGGCAAGATATCGAGCATACGTTAATCCACTAAGGGCACTAGGCCGGAAAGGGGTATCCACCGACTGGTAAAACAACGGCTGGTTCTCCGAGTCCGTGAACTCCCAGGAATAATCAAAACGCATCTGTTCGTTGGGAATAAAGGCGACATCCAGCCGCCCCCCTTCCCTCTCATGGCCGGCGAAGTCTTCCCCGACGCCCTTGTTCTCCACCCAGCCGTCCAACTCGGAGAGATAAGCACTGAACTTGACTGCCAAGCGATCACTGAGCGGAATATTGACAAAGCCCTTCACCTTGATCGAGCTGTAGTTGCCCACCGACACCGATGCCTTGGCATCGAAGGCCTCGGGGTCCGCTTTCTTGGAAATCAAGTTGATCGCCCCCGCCACGGCGTTGCGCCCGTAAAGCGTGCCCTGCGGCCCCTTGAGCACCTCCACCCGTTCCAGGTCCACCGCATCAAAGGCCAGGCCCACGGTTTTGCCCACGTAGATGCCATCCACGTAGAGTGCCAGACGCGAGTCCAAGCCCACCTGCGGGTCACCGCTGCCGACACCGCGAATATAAATTTTCAGACCGCCCACATCCGCAGAGTTGGGGCCGTCATACAGGCCCGGCACATGCTGGGAGATGTCGCCGAAACTCGAGATCTGCAAAGTATCCAGACGTTCGGCATCAAAGGCCTCAATACTGATCGGCAGTTCCTGGATGCTCTGCTCCCGCTTTTCAGCGGTGACGAGCACCTCTTCCAGGACACCCTGCTGTGCAACGGCCTCGCCTGTAAACAGGACGCCGGCCGACAACAGGATTGCCGGCAGAAAATTGAATTTAGCTCCAGACTTGCTTTGCATTGTTTCCCCCCCGGGGTCGTATCAAAGTTGTCACTGTTTTGTCATCACTTCATAACTAAAGTAATGAATTTGTGCGGCAGTTTATACACCCCCCTTTACCAGGCTGTCAAGGGCAAATGTATTAAGTTGCGGACAAATACTTTGCCTTAGGCTTCGCCTTTACCTTCTGCCTCTCAGCCACCCTCTCAGGCCGCCAACGCCACCGCTGCTGAGCAGAAAAGACAGCAGAACCTCCAGCCACGTCCGTTGTGGTGCAAGCGAGTGTAGTAAGTCCATAACATATGAGACTCAGGAGGGTCATCATCCGGGGGTGGACCCTGCTCCCGGATCAGGAACTCCAACGGACTGAGATTGCCCAGGGAGTGATGGGGTCGCTCGGTGTTGTAGAGCAACAGCCACTCCAGGCATTTCTCGTTGAACAACGGCACGTCCGTGAACAGCAAATCCTCCTCAAACTGCACGAATTCCTCCTGTACTGTCTGATTGAAACGCTCCGCGTGCGCGTTCATCTTCGGGGATTTCGGGCGGGTCACACAATGCCGGCTCCCCCGCTCCTTCAGCACCTTGTCAAAGGCCCCCCTTAGGACTCATCGCTGTTGTCTTTGTCTAGGCTCTAGGCTCAGTATTTCTTGCATGGAGCAGCGAATGACCTCGAGCGGCGTCTTGCCTTCCCCATCCTGTATGGTCAAGTCCGCCCCTGCCCGGCGCAGCATCTGAGAGATTTTGATGTGACAGTACTCAGCGGCAATGTGTAGCGGCGTCGTCTTGTCTTGTTCACCCTGTATGTTTACATCTGCCTCTGCCTTGATGAGCAACCGAGCGATTTCAGTGTGATCATGCTCAGCGGCAATGTGCAGCGGCGCAAAATTCTTACCTTTATCCAGTTGGTTTACATCTGCCTCTGCCTTGATGAGCAACCGGGCGATTTCGGTGTGATCATGCTCAGCGGCAATGTGCAGCGGCGTAAAGCCCTTATCATTCAGTTGGTTTACAGCTGCCTTGGCCTTGATGAGCAACCGGGCGATTTCGGTGTGATCATGCTCAGCGGCAATGTGCAGCGGCGTAAAGCCCTTATCTTTATCCAGTTGGTTTACATCTGCCTCTGCCTTGATGAGCAACCGGGCGATTTCGGTGTGATCATGCTCAGCGGCAATGTGCAGCGGCGTAAAGCCCTTATCATCCAGTTGGTTTACAGCTGCCTTGGCCTTGATGAGCAACCGGGCGATTTCGGTGTGCCCGTGCTCAGCGGCAATGTGTAGCGGCGTTTCATTTCCGTCATTCTTTGAGTCTACAGCAGCCGCACCCATATAGATGTAGAAGCGGACGGTTAGGGAATGCCCCTTCTGGACAGCCAAGTGTGTCCGTGTGTTGCTGTATTCATCCCTGAATAAAGCAAGTCTCAGAGTAGTAAAGATGATTGCTATCAAAAACAGCCCTACTAGCAGAATTCCTATACTGCGTGCGGGGTGTGTTTTTATTAGATTCCCAAGTTTCAGAATAGACTCTAGAACCAGCTGCACCCTATTCGCATTCATCATATTCAAAAGCTCCAAGTTTTCCCGTCCACAGGGTTAGAATTGTATCGGTTTTTGTATAATTGCATAAGTTCGTGTATAAGTCCATAACATATGAGACTCAGGAGGGTCATCATCCGGGGGTGGACCCTGCTCCCGGATCAGGAACTCCAACGGACTGAGATTGCCCAGGGAGTGATGGGGTCGCTCGGTGTTGTTGAGCAGCAGCCACTCCAGGCATTTCTCGTTGAACAACGGCACGTCCGTGAACAGCAAATCCTCCTCAAACTGCACGAATTCCTCCTGTACTGTCCGATTGAAACGCTCCGCGTGTGCGTTCATTTTCGGGGATTTCGGGTGGGTCACATAATGCCGCATCCCCCGCTCCTTCAGAACCTTGTCAAAGGCCCCCTGGAACTCGCTCCCGTTATCGCTCAACACCGCCTCCACAGACCCCGGGAACACCTGCAGGACATGCGAAAGGAACAGGGCCGCGGTGGTGCTCGTATGCGAGTGCGTCCCCAGCGCGAACCCGAACCGGCTGTACAGGTCCACCAGGGTCAGCACATACCGGTGCCGCCCCTGGCTGAACAACTCAATCGTATCCACCCCCACCATCTGCCCGCAGTGCGCAGCCCGGAACCCTTTCGGCTTGAGATCCCGCCGTTTGCGCCGCCGGGGCTTCGGCCGGCCGCGACGGTCCAGGTTGCGGGAGAGGTGACGCGCACACGCGAGGGATGATCGGCAATCAGGCGGCCTATGGTACTCGCAGAAGGCACGGGATACCCGCGGGCCTCGCACCAGGGGTGCAAGAACTTATGCACCTTGTCCTTGCCCAGGTTGGCATGCCGGCACCGCAGCTGCAGGATGCGTTCCCGCACCGGGCGCGGCCAGTTCCAGCGCAGACGCTTCCGCCGGGGGGCTCGGCTGCGCGGGTTCAGCGCCACGATGGAGCCGGCTTCCCGGAACTGCTTGCGCCACCGGTAGAGCGTGGACCGGGAGACGCCAATGGCATCCTGGGCGGCTTGTATACCGTATTTTTCCCAGTGCTGGAGAGCATGCAGACGTTGTTCCGCAGTCGCAGTGGTCATATCGAGGATCCGGGCGAGTTTCTGTACCCGGGAGTATCCCCGAATCCCCCATCCGAGACTCCGGGTCCCCATACCCTGCATCAGGGTTTACTCTTGATCAAAGAGTCCCATATGTTTCTGAACTTGTGCAGGGGCCTGTATAAGTTGAGGATAAGTATCGGAAAGACATCCGTCGTACTGGCCGAAATTTTGCACCTCGAGTCTATCCACGGAAACCTCAGATAATTTTTGGGAAGACAGATGTTGCGAAACAAAACCGGGCCGGCAAACTGCAAGCCCGGAAAACGCAGCGTCAATAACTGTCGATGCCGGGGCAGCACTGCACCGGTCAGCGCAGGATGTTTTTGTGCTGCTGCAGATACGCTTTTATTCCTGGGTTCTGCCTCTGCCCAGCCACCACCCCAGGCCGGTGCCAATCAGAATTGCCAGCAGAACATACAGCCACATCCGTTGTGGTGCAGGTGCGGGATCAACATCCCGGTCCGTTTCTTCTGTGGTACGCTCCCGGTCCATGTCATCGTCATCCCGGTCCGCCGGCTCTTCGCGCTCGCGCTGCTGTATTTCACGTTCGCGCGTTTCCAATGCACTCCTCTCCCGTTCAATCTCCCGCTTCTCGCGCTCTACTGCCCGCTCCTGCTGTTGCACCTCGCTCTCGCGCTCCTGCACTTCAGTCTGCTGCCGTCCCAGGGCACCCTCGCGCCGCTCCAGCCCTCTCTCCCGCCGGGTCATCTCTTCCTCCCGCTGCTCCAACTCCCTGCTGCGCCGTTCCAGGTCTCTCCTCGCCCGGCGCTCCGACCTGCTCTCCCGACGGTCCGTCCTTTGCTCCGGTTCGGCGTCAGTCTGCGCCACGACAATCTCACTCTCTTCCGGCAGACTGCCCTCGCTCACTTCTTCGACACCACCGGATGCCGCACAACCGGCACCGCAGGCCAGCAGCAGGAGCAGTACCGGGAAAAACCTCGGGTTCATTGAATTGAATGCCTGGATGCGCGCCACCATGGCGGGCTCAGACCGCCCCAGGTCACCCCGCTGTGCGCAACTTTCTGTGCCGAAGTTCAAAAACCGCTGCCTGAATGCCCGCATGGTGCTGTCCCCCATTCGCTGGTCGGCCGGGAGTGCAATCAAGATAAATACGCAGCCCCCTTTCTTTAATTGGCTTTAATAATGCCATTCCCACCTGTACCTGTCAAGGAGGTGTATAAGTCCATAACATATGAGACTCAGGAGGGTCATCATCCGGGGGGCGACCCCTGCAGAAAAGCAAGACATACCAGTGGTAGCACGGCTCCCCCGCTCCTTTAGAGCCTCGTCAAAGACCCCCTGGAACTCGCACCCGGGGCCACTCAATTGTATCCACCCCCACCAGAAAGAGGATCGCCTCGTGTTCGAACACCCTTCGGTTTCAGTATATCTCTGATTGGTTTGGAATTAGTCAAAGAATGCGGTGTTTGAGCATTTCGAGACTTTGACTTTGCACTCACATTCGCCCCGTACTTGACCAGAAGTTTGACGGTTGCTTCGTGCTCCCCCTTAGCGGCAAAGTGCAGCGGTCTCCAGTCAAGTGCCCCTTTTGCGTTCACATCCGCCCCTGCCTGAATCAGCATCAAGGCAACTTCCATGAGTCCTTTATGGGCAGCCCAGTGCAGTGGTGTCCAGTCATTGTTCGTCTTTGTATCCACAACCGCTCCTCTCTCGAGTAATACCTGAGCAATTTCAATAGACCCTTTCCAGACAGCCCAGTGCAGCAGTCCCTCGCCGTTGTTATTCTTTATGTGCACGGACGCCTCTTTTTGGAGCAGCAACATCCGTACGGTTTCAAGGTTTCCCTTCCGAACAGCCCAGTGCAGTGGTGTGTCGCCATATTTATTCTTTGCATTCACATCCGCCCTTGCCTGGAGTAGTACCTCAGCAGTTTTGGTAGCCCCTTTCCAAGCAGCCCAGTGCAGAGGTCTCCATCCGTTTGCCCCTTCTGCGTTCACCTGCGCAAGTTGTATTTTCTGGATCAGCATCTGGGCAATTTTGGTGTGCCCCTTCTTGGCGGCCCAGTGCAGTGGTGTCCCGCCCCCGCCGTCTTCAATCTTTTGGGACGCATTTTCATCGAGCAGTACCTGGACGCTTTCTGTGTGCCCTTCGTGGGTGGCCAAGCCCAGTGGCGTATCACCCTTTTTAGTCATTGCGTCTATCTCTATATCGTCTTTAGATATGGGAGATGTGATTAGTTCTTCGATGGTTCCAGTGTGCCCGTTCCAAGCAGCAGCGTGCAGTGGTGTCCAGGCATATTTATTCGTTGCATTCACCCCCGCATCTTTTTCAAGCAGTTGCTTAACTACCTCGGTATGCCCATTCCAAGCGGCCAAGTGCAGCGGGCTGTTCTTATGTTCTTGATTCTTTGCAGTTACCTTCGAATCTTTTTCAAGCAGTTGCTTAACGACCTCAGTGTGCCCGTTCCAAGCAGCAGCGTGCAGTGGTGTCCAGGCATATTTATTCGTTGCATTCACCCCCGCATCTTTTTCAAGCAGTTGCTTAACTACCTCGGTATGCCCATTCCAAGCGGCCAAGTGCAGCGGGCTGTTCTTATGTTCTTGATTCTTTACATTTACCTCCGCATTGTTGTTAAGCAGTTGCTTAACGACCTCAGTGTGCCCGTTCCAAGCAGCAGCGTGCAGTGGTGTCCAGGCATATTTATTCGTTGCATTCACCCCCGCATCTTTTTTAAGCAGTTGCTTAACTACCTCGGTATGCCCATTCCAAGCGGCCAAGTGCAGCGGGCTGTTCTTATGTTCTTGATTCTTTACATTTACCTCCGCATTGTTGTTAAGCAGTTTCTGGGCGGTCTTGGGGTACCCTTCCCAAGCAGCTTGGTGCAGCAGTGTCCACCCTTTGGCATCCTTTTCGCCCACAAGCTTCTTTGAATCGGAAAACCAGTAGTAATGCAGGAGGCGGATGTCCTCCTTGCATTCCCAATACGCAATAATCAAAGAAACCCCTAGCACCAAGAACAAAATTGCATACCCAGTATTCCTTTTTAGGAAATCTAAAAGGCTATATAAGTCTTGAAGAGAAAAATTACCAAAAACCATTATTTTTTTCATGAGATTCTCACAAACCTTTTGGAGTTTTTTCTTCTTGGCGTTGGCAGAAAGCGTCTGCCCCTTTTCGTGATTGTCTTGATTCATATTCAACAGCCCATGCCTTCATTTCTGTAAGAAGCATATCACAGAGTCCCATATATTTCTGAACTTGTGCGATCATTTCTGTATCGCCGAGCGGGGAAAAATGACAGGGGCTGTAACAGGCTGTCACCCCACTGCATCCGCCTGCCGCAGACGCAGTGCCTGCAGGCACTGTGGGGCGTCGATATCCCGCCATTCCCCGGTATAGCAACTCCGCACTCACTGCCCCCCGGTGCACGGCAGGGCGCAACAAGTCACGCAACGGGAACCGCTCCTGCGAAGCATCGCTGAACAGCCCTGGAGACAACAGGCTGATGCCGGTGAACGTCAGCCGGGGGTCTCCGTCCTCCTGCAGCATCCCGCCGGAAAATACGAAATCTCCCGTCCCACCCTCGGGGTTGGGGGCCATCACCAGGTGAGCCTGCCGGCCGGCGGCCAGGCGGTGGGCCAGCAGTTTTTCCCAGGGGTAATCCGTCCAGATATCCCCGTTCACAACGACAAACGGCGCATCGCCCAGCAGGGGCAGGGCCCGCAGGATGCCGCCGCCGGTATCCAGACCGGTGCCGGTCTCCCGTGAATAATACAGTTGCAGGCCGAAACGGCTGCCAGGATCATGACCCGCCCCATGCCGCATTCTCCCGCATCCAGTCCTACCGGCGCAGCAGCGGCACCAGGCACCTTTCAAACCACTCACCGAAGTCCGCAAGTTCGGACCAGTCCAGAAGGTTCTCGTTGAATAACGGCACGTCCGTGAACAGAAAATCCTGCTCAAATTGCACGAATTCCTCCTGCACCGTCCGATTGAAACGCTCCGCGTGTGCGTTCATCTTCGAGGATTTCAGGCGGGTCACACAATGCCGGATCCCCCGCTCCTCCAGGTCCTTGTCAAAGGTCTCCTGGAACTCGCTCCCGTTATCGCTCAATACTGCCTCCACAGTCCCCGGGAACACCAGCAGGACATGCTCCAGGAACAGGGCCGCGGTGGTGCTCGTATGCGAGTGCGTCCCCAGCGCGAACGCAAACCGGCTGTGCAGGTCCACCAAGGTCAGCACATAGCCGTGTCGCCCCTGGCAGGTGGCGGCGGAGAGCCGGGAGAACAACTCCCGGAGCAGGTCCTGTTCCGACTTCGCGCACCGACCCGCCCAGCAGTTTCTCCACGAACCAAGGACGAAACAGGGCCAGGAGTTCCATTACCTGCCGGTACAGCGTTTCGCTGCGCTCCGGGGAATGCGCCAAGGCCCGCAGGAACAACTCTTCGCCCAAGTCTTTCAGCGGCGGGAATCCGCATCCGGCATCGACCACATACATCTTCAGAACCTGCGCCCTGGCTGCCCGGAACAGGACGGCGACTCCGATGAACTCCGGGGCTTTTTCCAGTTCTGGGTCGAGCGCACTGCAAAGCAGCCCGCGGAGGAGATAATGCGGAAATGCCAGAGGAAACCGGCATCGCCCGGACACTGGGGACTCCGGACTACGGAACTCGGTAATGATTGATTTTTTATCAGGTTAATTCAATTTGATTCTGGCGATGAGGCCGACGGCGGATTCTGCTTCATGGCATAAGCCCTCAACTTTCCTCTATATTCATCGATGTTGTGGTCTTTAAACGGATCGTTTAGGTCTATACTATCCTCCCAATCTCGATCAGACTCAAGATCGAGATCGGAACAATCGGCCTTCTTGCATTCGGTTAAATAATACGGGTCACCGTGATGCTTGTAGCGGCGGCCCACAAAAGGTAAAAATGAACCTAAAAACCGGTAAAGCAGGTAACGCGGGTTTATTGATGAATATATCAATTCCAGCCAAGACATCGGGAATTGAGGGAGTAGAGGAATCCAATCTGCAGCGTTGACAATGCGGTAGCCGGGGGAGCTAATTTTTTCCACAAATTTTTCATTGCCCACACGCGGACAGCCAAATGTATAACAAACAGTACGGTCAGGGAACTTTTGCTCCAGATCCCAAGTTGCAATGAGAGCCAAGGCACCACCTTGCGAATGGCCAGTGATATAAAGGGAATAGTCATCCGATAGATTCTCTGCCATAGCCTTACGTATACTTGGCTCTACTAGGACAGATGGATTAGGATTAGGATTAGGATTAGGATTAGGATTAGGATTAGGATCAGGCGGGAGTGGGGGCGGTGTCGGCGAGTGCGTGTCCGTAGCCTGATATATCTTTTTCGCTACATCTTGGTAGGCCTCGTAAAAACCTTTATGAATCTTAACGCCTTTACCTACTCTGCGGAACTTTGTTTTAAAATTAGTCACCCAATCAGCAAACTCGTCGGTTCCACGGAAAGCGAGAACCGCAATCTTCTTCTCTTCGTTCTTTGCTAGGAATGCTTGTGTATTGTCGTTGTCGAAGGCCTTTACCAGTTTAAAACTCGCCTTACCTAGTTCTTGATCTAGCCGACATTCGTCCACCAGATTCCGCTTCTCCTGTTGCGCCTCCTCATTTTTAAAAATCTTCCGGAAAACCCAAGTAATCCCCCGGCCAACCCGTCTCCACAAACTCTGTTTCTTTTTGGGGGGGTCAAAATATTGATAAGCAAGCCCGGACATCTCGCTCATCATCCAGGCGGAACCGTTGTTGTACTGATTGAGGGGGGCGGACAGATCCTTCAAATGCTCGTGCTCCGGCACTTCGAAGTAGTTACTCTTTATTGCCTCACTCATTGTTGACCTCCCTCTAAACGTTTACCAGGTTGTGCCAGTACGCTCCACTATACCACGCCCCGTTCATGGTCGTGCATGTGCGTGACAGGGGAAGAAAGAATGCTCTCTTCACCGGATGTATGAGTTTTTAACATAAGGAACCCGGGAGTATCCCCGAATCCCCCATCCGAGACTCCGGGTCCCCATGCCCTGCATCAGGGTTTACTCTTGATCAAAGAGTCCCATATGTTTCTGAACTTGTGCAAGGCTTCCCCGCTCTTGCGGGGGATAGCGCGGGCGCACCACTTGGCACCCGTCCGGGCGGTGCGGGAGGGCCGAAGCCCGGCTTCAGCCGCCCATCTCCTCCAGCAGGCGCACCATGATCGGGGTGATGAAATTGCTGCCGACCGGGTCTTCATTGCCGCTGCAGAGGGCGGTGCGGGTCATGATGATGCCGAAGCGGAAGGCGGTGAACAGCTTGTAATAGCGATAGGCACTGTCATCCAGGCCGGTCTTCTTCTGCCAGTATGCAATGTGCTCTTCCTCGCCGGGAAAACCCTCCAGCCTGGGAATGCCCAAACCGGCACTCATCGACTCGTCCAGGAACCACCACCAGGCGATATCCTGCACGCGGTTGCCCAGGGTGACCATCTCCCAGTCCAGGATGGCCGCCACGCCGCTGTAGTCGGGGGTGAACATGGTGTTGCCCATGCGGCAGTCCCCCCAGCACAGGCCGGTGTCCTCTTCCTCCGGCTTGTGGTCGTGGAACCATTGCATGCAGCGTTCATACTCGGGATGCGGCAGGCCTTCACGCGCCCAGTGCAGGTAATGCTCCCAGTAATGCAGCTGCTGGTCCAGTGCCCGCTCTCCACCGCGTTCGGGGTGATGCAGGAAATCAAAACCCGCCTGGCGCCAGTCCACGGCATGAAGCTTGCACACCGCATCGATGCCGCTCCACCAGAGATGTTCGCGCTCGGCCGGGGTGGTGTCATCGTGGACCCACCCGGCCATATGCAGGGGCGGAATGTCCGGCGGCACCACGCCTTCCACCTTTTGCATCACGTAAAACGGCACGCCCAGCACTGCCGGGTCTTCTTCCAAGCCCATGAGTGGCGGCACGGGGATGACATCCTGAAGCAGGTCCATGGCCCGGTACTGCATGCCCAGGTCATACTCGGGGAACACCAGCTTCTGGCCGCTGGGCTGCACGCGCGCCACGCAGGAACACTGCCGGGCGGTGTCGTCCTCGGTCCAGTGCAGGTCGAACAACAGGGTCAGGTTGGACATTCCCGAGGCTTCGGGAATGCTGAAATCGGCGATGCGCAGGGCGCGGGCTTCGGGCATGCGCCCTGTAAACCAGTCCTGCAGGCGTTCCCGGGTCTGTTCCGGGTTGCTGAGCTTGGGGGTCGGGCGCTGCTTTCTCTGTTCTTCCAACTCCTCTGTCAACTTATCGCTCATTGCACCCCCGGTCGGTCTCGATACAGGCAAGAGCGTCTATTCTAAGATAAACAGGCAGTGCAAAAGCCGCACTCGGGCCGCCGGAAATTGGAGAAGCGGCCCCGCCGGAACGGCAGGGGCCGGGACGTCAAGGACGCTGTGCGTGTTACGGATGCGGGAGCGGGTGCGGGCGGCAGGACTCAGTAGTCGTAGACGATGTCCATGCCGATGCTGCGCAGTTCGCCGTAGGCACCGGTATTAAAGGTGCCGAACGGAATCACGAACTCCCGGTATTCCTCGTTCTTGAGGTTGCGGCCCCAGAGTGCAAGGCTCAACCGGCCCTGGTCCGCATCTCCCAGGGGGATGTCGTTGAGACTGATGCGGGCACCCCACAGGGCGCGTTCGGTGGCGCGGTTGGCAGTGTCATCCAGAGGCACTGCCGCACTGATCGTGAAGGCATCCGCATAGTCGTAATCGACGCGCACCGACAAGGTGCCGTAATCACTGGGAGCGAATTCGTACTGCGCCCACGTGTAGACCGTGGTCTCCGGCACGTAGGGCGGGGTCTGTGTGTCCGGGTCTTCGCCGGGGCCCGCCTCCTTGATATCCACATCCGTGTAGCCGTAGTTCAGCCCCAGGGTCAAACCCGGGACGGGAAGCGCCAGGATTTCCAACTCTGCCCCCTGGTTGGTCTGCTCACCAAAGTTCGAAATGACACTGGTGGCACCGGCCAGGGACGGAGCAAAGGTGGAAGTCTGCTTGTCCTCGTAGTCGGCATAAAACAGGGTGAGGTTGGCGCGCAGGCGATTGTCAAACCACTGCGTTTTGGCACCCAGTTCGTAGCTGAGGATGTTCTCCTGCTCCACCGGATCGCCAAAGTTCTCAATGATGTTGATGCGCACGTTGTAGCCGCCGGCGCGATAACCGGCAGCGGCCCGGGCATACAGGTTGACCTCATCCGTCAGCTGGTGGTCCAGGCTGACATCCCAGGTGAACTTGTTCCAGCTGTCATCATCCCTGACTGTTTTCGTGGGCGAGGTGATCAGCGCGGAAAACACCGGCACGCTCTCCAGGTACCCCTCCTTGTCATCCTGCGTGTAACGCAGACCCACGGTGAGGTTGGTGAGTTCACTCACGGCATACTGTCCCTGCCAGTAAAAGGCGTAGGCCTCGTTTTCCGTGCCGTAATTGAAGACACCGCCACCGCCGCCGATGACCGTTGCATTGAGGCAGGCTTCGGCCAAGCTGCCAATCGCTCCCCCTGCCAAAGCCAGTGTCAGGACGCCCCCGCTCAGGTTCGGGTCCCCGCACAGGGAACCTGAGCCCTTGCCATGGTAGCTACCCTCCATAAAACGGTCCTGGGCAGTGGTCAAACCCCCAAAGAAGGGCAGCGACGGCCCCGGAAGAGCATTGCGTTGCGGGTTGACTTCATCGGCCTTCTCCTGGAAATAATAAAAGCCCCCCACCCAGTCCAGCTGGCTGTCCAGCAATGGGAATGTGCCGCTGAACTGGAATTCCTGGGTGAACTGCTCCTGGCTGCTTCTGCGCTGGGCGGTGAACAGGGAAACCAGTTCACCCTTCGCTGCCAACTCGACCTCACCGTTTTCCTTGTTCAAACGGTACACGCAATCCCCCGTGCAATTGCTGTTACCATTAGCGTCGACAACCGCGCCCTCGTTCGGTCCATCGTAGACAAAGGTGCCGAAATCATTGCCGAAATTCGGCAACTCGGAATCCCACTCGCGGTAGGAGGTGATCGACTTGAACACGATCCCGGTGGGCATTTCCCATTCCACGGTCAGGGCGTGTGCCTCGAACTCCGAGGTCTCAGGCTGGGAACGCCGGACAGGCAGAACACCCAGGCGGTCATTATGCGATGCGGCCCGGGCCTGCGCATAAATCGGGAACGGCTCCAGAGCGTTGACCAGACCAGTCACCCGACCAAATTCACCGGCAAAAGTCTGAGCACCGGGAACCGCTGAAGCTGTGCCCAAAGCCATCTGCTGTTCTGTAGTTGGGGCATCTATAGCTCCTAATTGAAGTAATGTACCGCCGGCTGCCAGCGCTGCCCCAATACGGGCACCAACCATGGCACCAATCCTGGCACCAATCTCAGCCGCGGCATCCTCCGCAGCGACTGTCCCCGCCATTACTTCCGCTGTTACTTCCGCTGTTACTTCCGCTGTTACTTCCTGTGAGACCTGAGCTATTGTCTTTCCGGCTGCAGCAGACCCGGCAAGAAAACTTTCAAAGGTGTTGATATTGGTAATCTGCCCCAGTTGTGAATTGCCGGTCTTGTCCGAGAGGCTGTAGTTGTAGTCGACCAGCAGTCCGTCCCCGGAGTCCCAGCGCAGGGCCAGACGCCCGGCATCGGAGTCAATGTCGCCGACATCCTGGCCGGTTGCAACATTCTCCACGAGTCCGTCAAATTCCCACTTGGAGAAATTCAGACGCGCGGACAACATGCCGCCCGCAAAGGGGAAATACCCGGTATTGACGGTGGTCTGGTTGCGCAACAGGCCGCGCTCGCCGGCGGTGAGGTAATTGCGGAATGCAAAATCCTCACTGGGCTTGTTGGTAATGATATTGATCGCCCCGGCCGTCGCGTTGCGCCCGTAGAGAGTACCCTGCGGGCCACGCAGGACTTCGACGCGCTCGGTGTCGGAGATGTCGAAGGCACTGCCGGTCAGGCGCCCCAGGTAGACGCCGTCTATATAAAGGCCCACCACCGAGTCCACGGCGAGTGCCGTCTCACCGGCGGAGACGCCGCGAATGCCGAAGGCGTAGTTGGAGTGGCTGGCACTCTGTTTGCGCAGGATGATGTTCGGAGCCTTGTTGGCCACGGTGCCGAACTCGACGGCACCCAGGTCTTCCAGGTCCCGCTGCGTGAATGCAGTGATCGCCAGGGGCGCTTCCTGCAGGGTTTCCTCGCGTTTCTGGGCGGTGACGATCACCTCTTCCAGGCTGACGCTCTGCTGGGCGTCGGCAGGTGCCGGTGCAAGGGCCGCAGAAAGGGCCAAAGGCAGGGCCGCAGAGAAAAAGACGGTTTTGAAGTACAGCTTCTTCAGGTTGGATTGCATGGTTTTCCCCCGCAAATCATGTTTGTCATTCCCCTGTTATTGCCAATGTGTTAAGGCAAGTCAGGGGATTTTGTGCAGTTTATACCTGCACTGCTCTAACATGTCAAGAGCATGTATAAGTCCATAACATATGAGACTCAGGAGGCTCATCGTCCGGGGGTGGACCCTGCTCCGGCTTGCACACCGACCCGCCCAGCAATTTCTCCACGAACCAGGGGCGAAACAATGTCATCTCTGCCTGCAACTCCGCCTCGTCATAAGCGGGCAGGCGGAAGCCACCGTGCTCTCAGGGGCGAGGCGATGCGGAAATAGCACCAGAAATCGGCATCGCCTAGACGTTGGAGACCCCGTGCCAAGGATCTCGGTAATGACTGATCTTTTACCCGGTCAATTCAATTTGCTGGCGATGAGGCCTGCCAGGACGGATATTTTTACTTCTGGGCGCAAGCCTTCAATTTTCTTCTATATTCCTTGATCTTGTGGTCTTCAAACGCAGTTTTTAGCCTTATCCTGCGCAGCCAACGCATGACATAAGAGGCGATATTGAGATCAAACTTCTTAAGCTTGAGATCGGAATAATCGTCCTTGCATTTGGTTAAATAACGCAGGACACCGTGATGCTTGTAGCCGGAGCCTAAATAGAAAAACGGGATTATCAGTAAGAGCCTCAATCGCAGAAAAGGTGGCGGGAGTAGAGGGACCCAATCTGCAGCGTTGACAATGCGGTAGACGGGGGCATCAATCTCTTCCCCAAATTCTTCATTGCCCACACGCGGACAGCCAAACGTATAACAAACCGTACGATCAGAGAACGTTCCTTCCTCCTCTAGATCCCGGGTCGCAATGAGGGCCAAGGCACCACCCTGCGAATGGCCAGTGATATAAAGGGAATAGTTATCAGCCGATAGATTCTCTGCAGTCATAACCTCACGTATACTTGACTCTACCCGGACAGGCGGGGCAGACGGGCCTGGATTGGACGAGCCAGGGTTGGACGAGCTTGGGTCAGACGGGCCAGGGTTAGACGGGCCTGGGTTAGACGAGCCCGGGTTAGACGAGCCCGGGTCAGACGGGCCTGGGTTGGACGAACCAGGGTTGGACGAGCCCGGGTCAGACGAGCCTGGGTCAGACGAGCCTGGGTTAGACGAGCCAGAGGCAGACGAGCCAGAGGCAGGCGGGGGCGGGGGCGGGGGGACAACAACCCCACGTATACTTGGCTTTACATTTTGGTAGGCCTTGTAAAAACCTCTATGAATCTTGACGCCGTTATCTTCCTCGTAGAAACGCACTTTAAAATTAGTCCACCAATCATCAAAATCGTCGGTTCCACGGAAAGCGAGAACCGCAATTTTCTTCTCTTTGTTCTTCGCCAGGAATGCTTGTGTATCGTCGTTGTCGAAGGTCTCTACCAAGCAAAAACCCACCTTGGCTAGTGCGTCCTTTAGCACATCACCTTGCACCTGCCGCGTCTCCTGTGGTACCCCCTTCTTTTTTGGAGGCTTGAAACACTCATAAGCAAGCCCACACATCTCACTCATCATCCAGGCGGAACCGTCGTTGTACTCATCGAGGGATTCAGGCAGCACCTTCAAATGCTTGTACTCTTGTGGTACTTCGAAGTAGTGACTCATGGTTGTTTCACCCCTAAAGGTTTACCAGGCTGTGCCAGTACGCTCCACTATACCACGCCCTGTTCATGGTTGTGCACGCGCGTGTCAGAGGAAGAAAGAATGCTCTCTTCACCCTTGGGCAAAGAGGCCCTTATGTTTCTGAACTTGTGCAAACTCAGCCCGGGGACGGGCAAAATGGCACCTCCAAGGGGCACCGGGGGGCAGGCTCAGAACAGCAGGGCCCGGCTTCAGCCTGTATGAGTTCTTGACTTATGAGACCCGGGAGGGCCATCGTCCGGGGCGGTAACCGGCCCGGTGTCCTGGCAGCGGGCGTTTGAGGCTTCAGGCGAAGATTTCGCCTTGCTTTGCCTTTTTCTGCAACAGGGCCGGCGGTGCGAACTCTTCGCCGTACCGGGCCTGCAGTTCCTTGCAGCGCGCCACGAAGGCTTCGACACCCCGCGCATTGATGAACTGGTAGACGCCGCCCGTGTGCGCCGGGAAGCCGATGCCCATGATCGAACCGATGTTGCCGTCGGCCACGCTGTCGATGATGCCCTGTTCCATCGCCCGCACAGCTTCCAGTGCTTCGGCGAACAGCAGCCGGTCCTGGACGTCCTGCAATGGAATATCGCGGTGCGGCCCGTCTGCGTACATTTCCTGGAGGGGCGGCCAGATGTGCTTCTTGCCCTTTTCGGGATACTCGTAGAAACCGCCGCCGTGTATCTTGCCGCGCCGCCCGTGCTCATCGACCATGCGCTTGATCAGGATGCTTTCCGGCGGCTCTTCGAATTTCTCGCCGCGCGCTTCGGCGTCCAGGCGCGCCTGTTCCATGGCTTCGCGCGAGGTCTGCTGGGTGATTTCATCGAGCAGTGCCAGCGGCCCGACGGGGCAGCCGGCCTGCAGGGCGGCATTTTCGATCAGTGCGGGCGGCACGCCCTCGGTCAGCATGCGCATCGACTGGCCGATCAGCTTGCCGATCACGCGCGAGGTGAAAAACCCCGGGCCGTCGTGCACGACGATCGGGGTCTTGCCCATGCGGCGGGAGAGATCAAAGACCATCGCCAGAGCCTGGTCATCGGTTTTCTCGCCGCAGATGATTTCGACCAGGGGCATTTTCTCCGCCGGGGAGAAAAAGTGCATGCCAATGAACTTGTGCGGCTGCGGGCTGGCCTGGGCGAGTTCGGTGATCGGCAGCGCGGAGGTGTTGGAGGCGAACACGGCGTTCTCTCCCAGGTGCGGGGCCACGTCCCTGGTGACTTCGGCCTTGACTTCGCGGTTTTCAAAGACTGCCTCGATGACCACATCGCAGTCGGCGAAATCTGCGGCGTCCTCGGTGACGTGGATGCGCGAGAGGATCTGCTGTGCCTGCTGTTCATCGATGCGGCGGTCTTTTTCGCAGGCGGTGCGCGAGTAGTCGCGGCCTTTTTCGGCGGCCGCCCGGTCGCGATCCTTGAGCACGACTTCGAGGCCGGCCTTCGCTCCGACCAGGGCGATGGAGGCGCCCATCAGTCCGGCACCCAGCACGCCGATCTTGCGGAATTCGCACGGTGGGATGTCTTGCGGCCGGCTGGCCCCGTTGTTGACGGCGTTCATCTGCACGAAGAACGCGGTCATCATGTTGCGTGCGGTCTGGTCCAGCAGCAGGTGCAGGAAATACCGCGCTTCGACCTTTTCGGCGGCGGCGAAGTCGACGCGGGCGGTATCGTGCACGGCGGCGAAGATCGCTTTCTGGGCCGGCATCTTGCCGTGGGTATGGTTCATCACGTTGACCGGCCCCAGGTACAGGAACCCCTGCAGGGCGTCATCGCCGGGTGCCCCGCCCGGGATCCGGTAGTCTTTCTCATCCCAGGGTTGCACGGCATCGGGGTGGCTTTTGATCCACTCCCGGGCCAGGCGGTGCATCTCTTCTTCGTCTGCGGCCAGTGCGTGCACCAGGCCTTTTTCCAATGCCTGTGCCGGGCGCAGTCGCCGCCCCTGGCTGATCAGGGTAAACGCCGCCTGCAGTCCCAACAGGCGGGTCAGGCGCACGACGCCGCCGGCACCGGGCATCAGTCCCAGCTGTGACTCGGGCAGGCCGAGCCGCATTTCGGGCTGATCCAGGGCGACGCGGTAATGGCAGGCGAGGCAGATCTCGTAGCCGCCGCCCAGTGCGGTGCCGTTGATACCGACCGCCACCGGCACACCCAGTGTCTCCAGGCGTCGCAGCGGTTGCTTGGCCGCCAGGATGCCTTCGAACATCTGCCGGCGGGTCCGGGCATCGGGGTGCTGGTCCATCTCCAGCATCGCCTTGACGTCGCCACCGGCGAAAAACTGTCCCGGTTTGCCGCTGCGCAGGTAGACGCCGCGGATCTGCTCCCGGCGTTCTTCCAGTTCGGCGATGGCCTCTTTCATGGCGGTATCGTATTCTTCGCCCATGACATTGACCGACTTGCCGGGCTGGTCAAAGATCAGTTCGACGATGCCGTCTTTGCCCTCTTCCAGGCGAATGTAACTCATCGGCGTCTCTCCTGTTGCCCGGCTCAAAGCCGTTCGATGATGGTGGCGATGCCGATGCCGCCGCCGGCACACAGGGTCGCCAGGCCGAAGCGCAGTTCGCGGCGTTCCAGTTCGTCGAGCAGTGTGCCCAGGATCATGGCACCGGTGGCACCGATCGGATGGCCCATGGCGATGGCACCGCCGTTGACGTTGATTTTCTCATCGGGGATGTCCAGCAGTTTCTGGTAGCGCAGCACCACGGCGGCGAAGGCTTCGTTCAGTTCGTAGAGGTCGATGTCTTCGGGTTGCATGTCCGCCCGGGCCAGGGCCTTGCGCGTGGCGGGTTCCGGGCCGGCCAGCATGATGGTGGGTTCGGTGCCGGTCAGTGCGCACACGACGATGCGCGCCCGGGGTTCCAGCCCCAGGTCCTTGCCGGCCTGTTCGTTGCCGACCAGCACCATCCCCGCCCCGTCGACGATGCCCGAGGAATTGCCCGGGGTGTGCACGTGGTTGATTTTTTCCACTTCGGGATAGCGGAACTTCAGGTACTGGTCGTGACCGAATTCACCGAAGGCTTCGAAGGAGGGTTTGAGCGTGCCCAGGCTTTGCATGGTGGTCTCGCGGATGGTTTCATCCCGCTCCAGTACCGGGACGCCGTTGAGGTCGCACACCGGCACGATGGAACGTTCGAAGTGGCCGTTGTCCCAGGCCGCCCCGGCACGCTCCTGGGAACGCAGTCCATACGCGTCGACGTCCTCGCGGCTGAAACCGTCCAGGGTCGCCATCAGGTCGGCCGCCACGCCCTGGGAAATGCCGACATTGCGTTCGTTCATCATGGTCCAGGGGTCGCCCAGTGCCCCGCCGCTGGCACCGATACCCAGGCGCGACATCGACTCGACGCCGCCGCCCACGACCAGGTCTTCGAAGCCGGAGCGCACTTTCATGGCCGCCGTGTTGACCGCATCCAGGCCGCCGGCGCAAAAGCGGTGCAACTGCGCCCCGGTGGTTACGTTGTCCCAACTGGAAATCACCAGTGCGGACTTGGCGATGTTCTGTCCCTGTTCGCCGACCGGCTCCCCGGTCGCCAGCACCACGTCATCCACCCGGGTGGTGTCCAGTTCGTTGCGCTCTTTGAGTGACTCCAGCAAGCCGACCACCAGGTCGATGGGCTTGACTTCGTAGAGCGAGCCACCGGCCTTGCCCTTGCCGCGCGGGGTGCGCACCGCATCATAAATAAACGCTTCACTCATCGTACACTTCTCCGGGACATCGCACGGGGCCGGTTATTGTATGGTACCTGCGCAGACGGGAGAACGCCCCCATGAACCACAACGCATTGTGCGAACGCTCCGCCCGCACTGCATCGCACCGATGAGTAGAGAAGACGCCTCACATATCCCTGCGAACGCTCCGCCGGCACTGCATCACACCGATGAGTAGAGAAGACGCCTCACACATCCCTGCGGACGCCCCGCCGGCACTGCGCCCGGCACCGCTGCGTCTGCGTTTTGCGGCACTGTTCTATGACGCCCTGCTGGTCGTGGCACTGCTGTTCCTGGTCACGGCCCTGGCACTCGGCATCAGCGCCGCAGATGGCGGCGAGCCCGGTCTCGCCCTGCGCGAGTCCCGGCTGGGCCGCTTCCTGTTTCAACTGGCCCTGCTGGCCACGGCCCTGTTGTATTTCGCCGGTTTCTGGCGTCTGGCCGGTCAGACGCCGGGCATGCGCGCCTGGGGCATTCGCCTGCAAACCCTGGCAGGAGAACGGCCCGGCATGGGTCGGGGGCTGTTGCGCTGCCTGGCCGCTTCGCTCTCCCTGGCCTGCCTGGGCCTGGGCTACTGGGTCGCCTGGGTCGATGCCGAGCGCTGCTGCTGGCACGACCGCCGCAGCGGCACGCGCATGATGCGCCTGCCGTCCAGGCGGCGTCAGGCGCGCCGCAAAAGCCAGGCCCCTAATCCAAACAGCAGCACCGGGGGCAGCAGTGCCACACAGAACGGGGACAGGGAATAGACCAGTGCCGCCGAGCTGGCGGTCTCGCTCACGAAGGCGAACAGGAAACAGCCCAGCACCCCGACACCGATGCGCATGCCGGCACTCTCCCCGCCCAGGGCACCGAACAGGAACGCCAGGCCCAGCAGTGCCAGGCCGGCGGTGCTCAGCGGCTGCAACAGGTCGCGCCAGAAGCGCAGCAGGTGCCGGGTTGCATCGACGCCGCTGTCCTGCAACCAGTGCGCATGCCGCCATCGCTGGTCCAGGGACAACTGCGGGGGCGGCAACAGCAGCAGGCGCAGTGCTTCGGGCCGCAGTGTGCCGGCACCCCAGGCCAGGTCCTGGCTGCGGGTCTGTTCCAGGTCTTGACCGGTGATACGGATGTCGTGCACCTGCTGCAGGTTCCAGCCCCCGCGTTCAAAATCGTAATCCGCCCGCTCAGCCCGCAGCACTCCGCGCAGCCGGTGCTGCGCATCCAGGCGGTAGTGCACGAAGTCGCGCAGGGAGGCACCGCTGGCTGCGGCGCGGAAATACAGGTAATCCCCGCCCTCCCGGTGCCACAGCGATTGCACGGGCACCGCATTGCGCACACTCTCGCGCAGGGCCTCTGCACCGGCATTGCCGTGCGGGACGACAAATTGCGCCAGGGCGAGACCGGCAAGGGACAGGCCGAACACCGGGTAGAGCACCAGGCCGGCGATACCCGCAGGCCCCAGGCCGGCGACGCGCAGGGCGGTCAATTCACCGGTGTGCAGCAGTGCACCGACCCGGAACAGGCAGCCCAGCAGGGCCGCGTACGGCAGGGTTTCCAACGCCGCCTCCGGCAGATGCAGCAACAGGTAGCGCAGCATGGAATTCGCCTCCCATTGCGCCTGCGGGACCTCCGCCTGTTGCAGGAACTCCGCCAGGGTGTAGAGACCCAGCAGGATCAGCCAGGCCGTGCACACGGCCCCCAGCACCATGCCGAACATGTAGCCCCGCAGACGTCTCATGGCGTGCGGGCCCGGCGCAGCTGGTAGCGCAGCAGGAGCAGTGTCAGCACGAATGCCGGCAGGTGCAGGTGCAGGTACAGGGGCAATGGCAGGGGCAGCTGTCCGGCGGCCGCCAGGTCCCGCCAGGTGCCCAGTGCATAGACATAAAGAAAATAGACCAGTGCGCCGGCCACCAGCGACCAGGAGGTACGCGCGCGGCGCATCGCCCCCGGGGCGGCGAGCGCAAAAGCGAACAGCACTGCCAGCGGTGCCAGCAGGGGCAGGCCCAGGCGCCAGTGCAGCATGGCCCGGGCGGCGGGGTCCGCAGACGCCGCCAACGCCCGGCTGGATGCGGCGCGCAGGCCCGCGGGCCCCGCGCCCCTGCCCGGTGCGGACAGCGGGTAATCCAGGCTGTCGAAATGATTGAGTTCGAAGACACCGGACCGTGCGGGTTGATCTGGTGTCCCTTCGGGCAGGTGGCGGTACGTCAGGCCGTCCTCCAGGTGCAGGGAGAGTGCGGCATCCTCCAGGTCCCGAAGTGCGCCCCGGGCGGCGATGGTCACCGCGGGTGCCCCCGGCCCGGAGGCATCGGCCAGGAATACGCCCTGCAGATGCGCTTCCTGTCCCGTGTGTTGTACCTCTTCGACGTAGAACGCAGCCCTGCCGTCCTGCAGGAAACGCCCCGCGGCCAGCGTGCGCACCTGCTCTGCGATGCGCGGGGTGTGGAGCAGGGTTTCCAGGCGCGCCCTGCCCAGGGGCTCCAGGTACAGGCCCAGGAACAGCACGATACCCAACAGCAGCAGTGCGGTCCACTGGCAGTAGAGCAGCAGCCGTCCCGGACCGATACCGCAGTTCTGGAGAATGGAGAGTTCACCGTCTGCGCGCATGCGTTCCAGCAGGAACAGTACGCCCAGCAGGGCACCCAGGGGCAGTAACAGGCCTAAAAACTCCGGGATGCGCCACAGCAGCACCGGCAGCAGTACCGAGACCGCGATGTCGCCACCTGCGGCGCTGTCCAGGTAACGGGCGAAACGCAGCAGTGCGACCACCGCCACGAGCACGGCGGAGACCAGCAGGGAGTTCCAGAGCAGTTCCAGGAAGATGGCGCGAAATATTTTCATCGGCATTTCATCGGTATTGTGTAGCACCGGAAAAGTACAAGCCAGGTGCTCGCAGACGAGCCGGTCTGCAGGGTCTTAATGATCATCGACCCTCTCCCTGGATGACGAGTGCTTCTGTCATGCTGTTGCGCAGGTTCTCCGAAGATCCCAAGTGGTAGAAATGCTCGAAGGTTTGAATCTCGTAGCCGGAGAAAGTGTCGAACAATCGATCGTTCCGGCGGTACCGGTTTTCAGCCCACATGGAATAGAGGAAGCCACAGGGCAGGTGCTTCAACGCCCTTTCAAGCGCAGCGGAATCATCATCGCTCCACTGGTTGAAATAATCCGTGGACCGACCCGCATAAGGCGGATCAATATAGATGAAATCGCCCTCTTGGGCCTGCCCGATGATGTCTCTCCAATCAGTACACCGGAACTGCCAGGCCCTGCCGCGCATCGTGTTGGCAACCCACTGGAGCTGATTGACGATCTTCGTGACATAAGCGGGACGGAAGCGCCCCGGTTTCCGGCAGAATGGCGAATTGAACCGCCCTCTCCTGTTAAATCGCATCAGTCCGTTAAAACACGATCGATTGAGGAACAGGAAATCCAAGGGTTCCCGGGCTTCGTTGAACCGGTCCCGAACCCGGTAGTAATGCGCTTCGCCTTCGTCGGCGAGGCGCGCGCCTTCCGCTTCCAGGTGTGCACGAACGGAGGACGGGGTGATCGCGCCATCCTGGATTCCGGAATAGAGTGCGATGATGTGTTCGTTCGAATCGCCGACGAGTGCTTTCCCTGGTGCGATATTGAACAGCACGGCACCGGAGCCCAGGAACGGTTCTACCCAGCGGCCCACGCCATCCCATGCTATATGGTCGCGAATAAACGGGACCAGCTTCGTCTTAATCCCCTGTGTTTTAAGCGGCGGTGCTTTGGCGGTACCGGTCATGAGGCTGCGCGCGTCCCCGCAGACAATTCGTTCGCACCCGGCAGCGGCGCGCCCCCGGCGCACGGCATGCGCTCACGTGTCAGCTTGCTTTCCACCATCTCAAGATCGGCCAGACCGCCTCCAGACCACCCGGGGCATAGTTTACGCTGAATTGCCATAGAGACCCCGGGCAATGCCCAAGTATAATTTCCGCTCTCTACCAGTCACGGGAAACACTGCGATGAAATGCAGTCTGAAAAAAATGTCCGACCCGGCCGGTGCTGCCGGGGATTGCCTGGCCCTGTTCCTGCCGAAGAATGCGCGGCGCCTGCCGCCCGGTGCGGCGGCACTGGACAAGGCCGCGGGCGGCGTATTGCGCAGTCTGCTCAAGGACGGCGATTTCAGCGCCGCCTTCGAGACCTCGCTGCTGCTGGCCCGTGCACCGCAGGGAATTGCGGCCCGGCGGCTGCTGTTGCTGGGTGCCGGGGACAAGCCTCTCAGCGAGCAGGAGTTCATCCGCATGCTGCAAAAAGGCCTGCAAAAATTAATGAGCACGCCGGCACAGCGCGCCTGCCTGTGGCTGGAGAAGCTCGAGGTCCAGGGGCGCAAACGCGACTGGCAGTTACAGCAAGTCGGGCGCATCACGCTGCACCTGGCGTACCGCTACAGGAAAACCCTGAAAAAACCCCGCTCTGAGACTCGTCTCAAGGAACTGGTGATCGCGGTTCCCGACGCGGTTCGCAACCCGGAGCGCCGGGCACTGCAACGCGGCATGGCGGTCGCCAATGGCGCCAACCTGGCGCGCGAGTTGGGCAACCTGCCCGCCAATATCTGCACGCCGCGTTTTCTCGCCGACCAGGGTCGCACCCTGGCGCGCAAGTACCCGGGCCTGAAAGCATCCATCCTCGACGAGGCGCGCATGCGCGCGTTGAAAATGGGTGCCCTGCTCTCGGTCGCCCGCGGCAGTCGCGAGCCACCGCGGCTGATCGCCCTGGAATACCGCGGCGGGCCAGCCAAGCGTCCGCCCATCGTGCTGATCGGCAAGGGCGTGACTTTTGATACCGGCGGCATCAGCATCAAGCCCAGCGTGGCCATGGATGAGATGAAATTTGACATGTGCGGTGCGGCCTCTGTCTTTGGTGCCGTGCAGGCCACGGCGGAACTGGGCCTGCCGCTGAACGTGGTCGGCCTGGTCGGTGCCGTGGAGAACATGCCCGGCGGCAGTGCCACCAAGCCCGGCGACGTGGTGCGCGCGATGTCCGGCCGCACGGTCGAGGTGCTGAACACGGATGCCGAGGGGCGCCTGGTGCTCTGCGATGTGCTGCACTATGCCCAGCGCCAGTACAAGCCCGAATGCATGATCGATGCCGCCA
Source organism: Gammaproteobacteria bacterium (assembly GCA_965215045.1). Taxonomy (GTDB): domain Bacteria; phylum Pseudomonadota; class Gammaproteobacteria; order JABABF01; family JABABF01. The sequence goes on from OZ244031.1 coordinate 402,075, forward strand.
CGCTGACGGGTGCCTGTGTCATCGCCCTGGGCAGCGAGGCCTGCGGCCTCTACAGCAACCGCCCGGAACTGGCCCAGGCCCTGTGCCGGGCCGGGGAGACCGCCGGGGACCGCGCCTGGCAGATGCCGCTGTGGAAGGAATACCAGCGTCACTTGAAAAGCAATTTCGCCGATGTCGCCAACATCGGCGGCGGGCGCGAGGCCGGCAGTATCACCGCGGCCTGTTTCCTGGCGCGCTTCGTGGAGGACGACTGTCCCTGGGCGCACCTGGACATCGCCGGCACCGCCTGGCACGGCGGCGGCCCGAACAAGGGTGCCACGGGGCGGCCGGTGCCGCTGCTGATGCAGTTCCTGTTCGAACGCGCAGACCGCAAATCCTGATGCCGCGCGCGGATATCTACCGCCTGCAGCACAGTGCCGACGGCGGCATTCAATTTGCCTGCCACCTCACTGAAAAAGCCTTCCTGCGGGGATACACGGTGCGCTTGCGGGCAGCGGACCGTGACCGTGCCGCCGCCCTGGACCGGGCACTGTGGGAATTTCGCCGCAGCAGCTTCGTGCCCCACGCCCTGGCGGGTAGCGCCCGGTCCCGGGACTGCCCGGTGTGCATTGACAGTATCGATGAGGACGCACAAGCCGGGGACCGCACCGCAGACGATACGAGGGCCGAACCCCCGGCGGAGGACCTTATGCAAGACACCACCCCGGACCCGGCGGACGGCACAGACGATGGCAAGCGGGAGGCAATGCGGCTGCTGATACTGCTGGGGCCTTTGCAGAGTGCAGCACCGCGGTGCGAGCGCATCGCCGAAATCCTGGTCGCCGGGAGCGAGGCCCAGGCCGCCGGGCGTCTGAAGTTTTACCGGGAACACGGTTATGAGACCCACACCCACGAAATTACCAAAGGTCGTGTACGTTAATCGAATACCCCGGTGTCTGTGTATCGTCGGCGACCGCCGGCAGCTTCCATGAGCAGCGCAACCGAAAACGCCATGGAAGCCACTTACCAGCCGCAGAAGGTCGAGCACTGGTACGAACACTGGGAGCGGCTGGGTTGTTTTGCACCGCGCGGCGATGGCGAACCCTACTGCATCATGCTGCCGCCGCCCAATGTGACCGGCAGCCTGCACATGGGCCATGGTTTTCAGCAGACGCTCATGGACATCCTGGTGCGTTATCACCGCATGTGCGGGCGGCGCACGCTGTGGCAGGGCGGCACCGACCACGCCGGCATCGCCACCCAGATGGTGGTGGAACGCCAGTTGGAAGCCCAGGGCCTGTCGCGCAAGGAACTGGGGCGCGAGGAATTCCTGCACCGGGTCTGGGAATGGAAAAACCAGTCCGGCGGTACCATCGGCGCACAGATGCGCCGCCTGGGTGTGTCTATCGACTGGTCGCGGGAGTGCTTCACCATGGACGAGGGCATGTCGCGGGCGGTGCGCGAGGTGTTCATCCGCCTCTTCGATGCGGGGCTGATCTACCGCGGCAAACGCCTGGTGAACTGGGACCCGGTGCTGCAGACCGCGGTCTCTGACCTGGAGGTGCAGGCCGCCGAAGAGGACGGCCACCTCTGGAGCCTGCGCTACCCGCTGTGTGAGGGCGACGGCTGGCTGACGGTCGCCACTACCCGTCCCGAAACCCTGCTGGGAGACACCGCGGTCGCTGTGCATCCCGCGGACGAACGCTACCGGGACCAAATCGGCCGCCGCGTGGAACTGCCGTTGTGCGGGCGCACGATCCCGGTGATCGCCGACGAGGGCGTGGACCGGGAGTTCGGCAGCGGCTGCCTGAAGATCACCCCGGGGCACAGTTTCCAGGATGCCGAGATCGGTGAGCGACACGGTCTGCCGGTGATCAACGTGTTCGACGCCCGGGCACACGTCAACGAGCACGGCCCGGAGGCCTACCGGGGCATGGAGCGCTTCCAGGCACGAGAGCAGATCGTCCGGGACCTGGAGGCCGCAGGCCTGCTTGCGCACGTGGAAAAGCATCGCCTGAAAATCCCGCGCGGCGACCGCTCCGGTGAGGTGCTGGAGCCCTGGCTCACCGACCAGTGGTTCGTGCGCACCCAAAAGCTGGCACCGGCGGCGGTGGAGGCGGTGGAGAGCGGGCACCTGCGTTTTATCCCCGACAACTGGAAGAACACGTACTTTGCCTGGTTGCACGAGGTCCAGGACTGGTGTATCAGCCGCCAGTTGTGGTGGGGGCACCGGGTGCCGGCCTGGTATGACGAAACGGGTCGGGCGTACGCGGGCCATGACGAGGACGATGTCCGGCGACGCTACCAGTTGGACCCGGACCTGCCGCTGCGCCAGGACGAGGATGTGCTGGATACCTGGTTTTCCTCGGCCCTGTGGCCTTTTTCCACGCTGGGCTGGCCGGAGCAGACCGAAGAACTGCAGCTCTACCATCCCGGCAGCGTGCTGGTCACCGGCTTTGACATCATCTTTTTCTGGGTGGCGCGGATGGTCATGAGCTCCCTGCACTTCCTGGATGAGACGCCGTTTCACGAGGTCTATGTCACCGGCCTGGTGCGCGATGCCCGCGGTCAGAAAATGTCCAAGTCCAAGGGCAATGTCCTGGACCCGATCGACCTGATCGATGGCATCGGTCTCGATGCGCTGGTCGAAAAACGCACCGCCGATATGATGCAACCGCAGCAGGCCCGGCACATCGCCCGCAGCACGCGGCGCGAATTTCCCGATGGCATTCCCGCACACGGTGCCGATGCGTTGCGCTTCTGTTATTGCGCCCTGGCCACCACCACCCGCGACATCCGCTTCGACATGCAGCGGGTGGCGGGGTATCGCAATTTCTGCAACAAGCTGTGGAACGCGGCGCGCTTCGTCATCAACCAGTGCGCGGATGCGCCTGCGAACGGCGCGCAACCCGGCCTGGCCGAGCGCTGGATCGTCTCGCGCCTGCAACATACGATCGGCAGCTGGCGCGATGCGCTGGAGCGCTACCGTTTCGACCTGGCGGCGCAGGCACTGTACGAGTTCGTCTGGCACGAGTACTGCGACTGGTACCTGGAGTTGTGCAAACCGCTGCTGGGAGATGACACTGTCGCGCCGGCCCGGGCGCAGACGGCGCGCCATACCCTGGTCTCGGTGCTGGAGCAGGTTCTGCGTCTCGCCCACCCGGTCATGCCTTTCATTACCGAGGAAATCTGGCAGCGTCTGAAACCCCTGGGCGGCATGCGGGGCGAGACGATCATGCTGGAGGCCTTTCCCGCACCGCGCCCTGAATTGCGGGATGCCGAGGCCGAGGAAGAACTGGAATGGCTCAAGGCGGCGGTCAACGCGGTGCGCAACATCCGCGGCGAAATGAACATTCCGCCGACCCGCAAGCTGCCGCTGCTGCTGCGCAACGCCGATACCGGGCGTCTGCGCCGGCACGAGTCGGCCCTGTGCCGACTGGCGGGCGTGCAGGACGTGCGTCTGCTGGAGGCGGGGCAGACGCCGCCGCCCGCCGCCACCCAATTGGCGGGGGAGATGGAACTCCTGGTGCCGATGGCAGACTTGATCGACCGCGACGCCGAGTTGCAGCGCCTGGACCGGAAGATCGAGGGGTTGCGCCGGGAGACCGGACGCAACGAGCAGAAACTGCGCAATCCCGAGTTCAGGCAGCGCGCCCCGGCCCAGGTGGTGCGCAAAGCCCAAGAGCAGTTGGCGGCCGACAGCGCCGCCCTGCAAAAACTTCAAGCACAGCGCAGCGAGGTCGCCGCCCTGCCCGCGCAAAAGTCCTGAAACCCGGGCTTATGGCAGAACTGCTACAATTCCGCCCCCGCGCATTCTCCGACCCCGAGCCCGTCTGACCGCAGATATGCCTGCCCGCAGAAACCCCGCTCCAGCCCGGAACGAGACCACGGGAGGCGGTGCTGCAGTGCCACCTCCACGGCGGGAAAACGAAAGCGACGGCGACACCACATACCCGCCCGGTGCGCTGCGCTCTTCTATCAACGACAGCATACGACGCTACTTCCGGGACCTGGGGGACGAGGAGATCTTCGGTGTATACCGCATGGTGCTGGACGAGGTGGAACTGCCGCTGCTGAGTGCGGTGATGGAACACGCCAGGGGCAATCATTCACGGGCCGCACGCATCCTGGGGCTGCATCGCAACACCTTGTGCAAGAAACTGCGCCGGCACGGACTCCTGCGGTGAGTACCCCGCTGCACGTGCGCTGCGCACTGCTCTCCCCCAGTGACAAGAAAGGCGCGGTGGAACTGGCGCAGTGCCGGCACGGACTCCTGCCGTGAGCACCCCGTTGCACGTGCGCTGCGCACTGCCCTGCCCCGGACTCCTGCCATGAGCACCCCGTTGCACGTGCGCTGCGCACTGCTCTCCCTCAGTGACAAGAAAGACGCGGTGGAACTGGCGCAGTGCCTGCACGAGCACGGCGTCTCACTACTGGCCACCGGGGGCACGTACCGCCTGCTGCGGGAGGCCGGTCTGCCGCTGCAGGAGGTCGCCGAGTACACCGGCTTTCCCGAGCTCCTGGACGGACGGGTCAAGACGCTGCACCCGCGCATTCACGGCGGCATTCTCGCCCGCGGCGATGCGGACGCCCAAACGCTGGCCGCTCACGATATTGCACCCATCGAGCTGGTGGCGGTCAATCTCTACCCCTTCGAGCAGACCGTGGCACGCGAGGATTGCAGCTTGGCCGAGGCGGTGGAGCAGATCGACATCGGCGGCCCCACCCTGCTGCGTGCTGCTGCCAAGAACCATGCACACGTCGCGGTGCTGAGTTCCCCGGAGCAGTACGCGGGCGTGCTGGAGGAATTGCAAAACGGCGGTATCTCCGCTGCCACGCGCCAGCGGCTGGCACGGGAGGCGTTTGAGCACACCGCGGCCTACGATGCCGCCATCCGCGACTGGTTTGCCGCACGGCAGGGGAAGAGCGAGGGCGAGGACGGAACGCGAGCGGCGGCGGCGGATGCGGAGTTCTTCCCGCTGCGGTTCCAGCCCCGGTTCCAGCGTCGGCAGGTGCTGCGCTACGGGGAAAATCCCCATCAGCGCGCCGCCTTTTACACGCAGGAAACGATCGCACACAACTGTATCGCCACCGCCGAACAGCTGCAGGGCAAGGCCCTGTCCTACAACAACCTGGCGGATGCGGACGCCGCCCTGGAATGCGTGCGCGGCCTGGCGGTGCCGGCCTGCGTCATCGTCAAGCACGCCAATCCCTGCGGGGCGGCGCAAGCTGCGACGCCGCAAGCGGCTTATGAGGCCGCTTATGCAACCGACCCGGAGGCGGCCTTTGGCGGCATCCTGGCCTTCAACTGCACACTGGACGAAGAGACCGCGCAGACGGTCCTGGGACGGCAATTCGCCGAGCTGATCATCGCCCCGGAAATCACCGCCCAGGCACGGGCGGTGCTGGCGACGAAGCCGGCACTGCGCGCCTTGCGTTGCGGCGTCTTGAAGGCGGAAGAGGAGGCGGAACAGGCGGTGCTGCATTACCACTGCATCAGTGGCGGCCTGCTGCTCCAGGAGCGGGACCAAGGTGGTCTGCAGCCGGAACAACTGCAGACCGTGAGCCGCAAACCCGTCGACGAGGCACTGCGGGATGAATTGCTGTTTGCGTGGCAGATCGCGCGTTTCGTCAAGTCCAACGCCATTGTCTTGTGCCGGGAACACCGCACCCTGGGCGTGGGTGCCGGGCAGATGAGCCGCGTCTACAGCGTGCGCATCGCCGCACTCAAGGCGGCGGACCTGCAATTGTCGCTGCAGGGCGCGGTGATGGCTTCCGACGCCTTTTTCCCGTTCCGGGATGGTATCGACGCCGCAGCGGAACACGGCATTCGCGCGGTGATCCAGCCCGGGGGCTCCAAGCGGGACGCAGAGGTGATCGCCGCTGCGGATGAACACGGGATGGCGATGCTGTTCACCGGCAGGCGTCACTTCCGCCACTGAGGCCCTGTCCGTGGCGCAGGCACTGGTGATCGGCGGCGGTGGACGGGAGCACGCCCTGGCCTGGAAACTCGCCCAATCTCCCCGGGTCGAACGGGTATTTGCAGCACCGGGCAACGCCGGCACGGCCCTGGCCCAGGGCATCGAGAATGTGCCGCTGGCCGCAGACGACATCGACGGACTGCTGGACTTCGCACACCGGCAGAACATCGATCTCAGCGTGGTCGGCCCGGAGGCCCCGCTGGTCGCCGGCATCGGCGATCGCTTTGCCGAACGGGGACTGGCCTGTTTTGCGCCGTCCGCTGCGGCCGCCCGCCTGGAGGGTTCGAAGATCTTCACCAAGGAATTCCTGCACCGGCACGGGATCCCGACCGCGCAGGGGCGGAGTTTCAGCACCGGCGAGGAGGCCGAAGCCGAGGCTTTTATCCGGCGCTGCGAGCTGCCGCTGGTGCTCAAGGCCGACGGTCTCGCCGCCGGCAAGGGCGTGCGCATCGTCGCCGACCACACCCGGGCACTGGCGGCCCTGCATGGCATGCTCAGCGGCCGGGATTTCGGGGAGGCGGGCAGGCGGGTACTGATCGAGGAGTTCCTGCAGGGCGAGGAAGCCAGTTTTATCGTGCTGGCGGACGGGGAGTACGCGTTGCCGCTGGCCAGTTCCCAGGATCACAAGGCGCGGGATGCGGGAGACCGGGGTCCCAATACCGGCGGCATGGGGGCGTATTCTCCCGCCCCGGTGGTCGATGCGGCCCTGGAGCGACGCATCATGCAGACTATCATCGAGCCGACCATCGCCGGGATGCGCACAGAGAACCGCCCCTTCACCGGCTTCCTGTATGCGGGCCTGATGATCGATGCCGCGGGCAATCCGCGGGTGCTGGAATACAACTGCCGCCTGGGGGACCCCGAGGCGCAGGTGCTGCTGTTGCGCCTGCGCTCAGATCTCTACTCCCTGTTGCAGGCGGCACTCACGGGAGAACTGCAGCACTGCAAGCTGGAATGGGACCCGCGCTGCGCCCTGGGCGTGGTGCTGGCCGCCGCCGGCTATCCCGATGCCTACCCGCGCGGGGAACGCATCGGCCTGCCGCAGCAGACGCCATCCGGGAGTATAATCTTTCATGCTGGCACGCGCCTTGAGAACGGGGTACCGGTCAGCGCCGGCGGACGGGTGCTGTGCGCCTGTGCCTTGGGAGACACCGTGCGGGAGGCACAGGGCACCGCCTACCGCCTGTGTACGCAGGTCCATTGGGAGCATGCGTACTTCAGAACGGACATCGGCCACCGGGCCATCGCCCGGGAGGAGGACCGACCATGAAAGCAGACAGACTGAAATGGGGCAAGTGGCGTGATCGACTGATCACCGAACTGGATGGCGCATTGCGCAGCCTGGGCGGCGGGGTCAGTGCCCGGCGCCCCTCCCCCGCCGCATCGACGCCGCCGCCCGTGCTGGCAGAGACCGAGCGTCGCCATGCCGCGGGACTGATGCGCGTCAATCACAGCGGTGAAATCTGTGCCCAGGCTCTCTACCGCGGCCAGGCTTTCACCGCACGCAATACCTCCGTCCGCCGCCAGTTGCGCGAGGCCTGCCTGGAGGAGGCCGACCACCTCGCCTGGTGCGAGGAACGCCTGAAGGCACTGAAAAGCCGTCCCAGCCTGCTGAACCCGGCCTGGTACGGACTCTCCTGGGGCCTGGGCGCACTGTCCGGGCTGGCCGGAGACCGCTGGAACCTGGGCTTCCTGGCCGCTACCGAAGAACAGGTCGGCGAACACTTGCGCGAACACTTGGAACGCCTGCCCGCGGCAGACACGGCGAGCCGCAGCATCCTGCAAAAGATGCTGGAGGAGGAGACTCAACACGTCGACACCGCATTGCAAAGCGGGGGTCGCAGGCTGCCCGCACCGGTGCAGGGGCTGATGCGCTGCGTCTCGCGCCTGATGACGGCCAGCAGTTACCGCCTGTAGCAAGCCACAGCGAAGATGCCTGTTGCACCGGCGGCCGGGCGCGCCGCCTTCCGCCCCCGGTGAGGGCCGGCAGCTGCCGGCGGCCGGGCACAGCACACCCCGCCGCCACCGGGGGACAGCCGCCGCCGGTCCCGCGGCGATGAGTCCCGCACCTGGGGCACGACACTGCCGCCTGCTAATCCTGGGTTCCGGCCCCGCCGGATGTTGTGCCGCGGTCTATGCGGCGCGCGCCAACCTGCAACCGGTGCTGCTCACCGGGGATGAGCCGGGCGGCCAGCTGACAACCACCACCGGCGTGGAAAACTGGCCGGGCGGCGCAGCCGAACTGCAGGGGCCGGCACTGATGGAGGCGATGATCGAACATTGCCGGCGCTTCGAGGTGGAAGTCATCCGCGAGCAGCTCAGCGGTGCCGAATTGGGGAGTGCCCCGTTCCTGCTCGAGGGTGAGGAAAACCGCTACCGCTGCGATGCCCTGATCATCGCGACCGGTGCCAGTGCCCGTTACCTGGGGCTGCCCTCGGAAAAAGCCTACTTGGGCAGGGGGGTGAGTGCCTGCGCCACCTGTGACGGGTTCTTCTTTCGCGACCAGCCGGTGGTGGTGGTCGGCGGGGGCAACACCGCCGCGGAAGAAGCACTCTATCTCAGCAACATTGCCTCGCAAGTGCACGTGGTGCACCGGCGCGACGCCCTGCGCGCCGAACACATCCTGCAACAGCGCCTGTTCGCCCGGGAAAAAGAAGGGGCAGTCCGCATGCTCTGGAACCGCACCCTGGCCGAAGTGCTGGGGGACCAGGGCGGAGTCAACGGGGTGCGGCTGGCCAGCACCATTGGCGAAAAGGAACTGCAACTCGCAGTGCAGGGAGTGTTTATCGCCATCGGACACACGCCCAACACCGGGATCTTCAAGGGCCAGCTGGCCATGGATGAGAACGGCTACTTGAAGACGCAGGGCGGACACAGCGGCAATTTCACCGCCACCGACAGACCCGGCGTGTTCGCTGCCGGCGATGTCATGGATTCTGTCTACCGCCAGGCCGTGACCGCCGCCGGGCTGGGCTGCATGGCGGCTCTCGATGCGGAAAAATACCTGGCCGGGCATTGAACCGGCAGCGGGCTGCGCGTACCGGGAAAGAGCAAAAGCGGGTTGAAAAACAGCCGGGGTTCAGCCCGCGTCTTTCATCCCGGTGTGATGGATGAACTGCAATTGCGTGCCGTCCGGGGCGCGGCAATAAAAACTGCGCGCACCATCCCGGTGCCGATGCACTTCGCCCACGTCGGACACCCCCGCCTGCAGCAGGAAATCATGCCAGGCATCGACGTCTTCCTCCCGGTGCAGGGCAAAGCCCACGTGGTCGATGCTGCTGTCCGGTGACAGCTCGTGCAGCACGCGGTGCAGGGCCAGGTTGTCAGCACCGGAACTCAGGTACGCGCTGTCTTCATCCGGCTGCCATTCCAGTTTCATACCCACCAGGCGGGTGTAAAAATCCAGGGTCTGGTCAAAATGTTGTGCCGGCACGCGCAGGGCCACGTGACGCAGGCCCAGGATCGGCGGGGCGGTGCTCACGGGCGGATCTCCCAGTCGTGACTGATCTCGACTCCCGCCCGCTGCAACATGATCGATGCCGAACAGTACTTCTGCGCCGACAGGCGCACCGCCCGCTCCACCTGTGCTTCCGCCAGGTCCCGGCCCTGTACCCGGAAATGCATACGGATGCGTGTAAACACGGCGGGGACCTCATCGGCCCGTTCCGCCTCCAGGTGCAGCTCGCAGGCCTGCACGTCCTGGCGCGCGCGCTGCAGGATGTGCACGATATCAAAAGCGGCGCAACCGCCCAGGCCCAGCAACAGGGTCTCCATCGGCCGGGGACCGGTGTTCTTGCCACCGTGCTCGGCGGGACCGTCCATGCGCAGTTCGTGGCCGCTGCCCGAACGCGCGCAAAAAGCCGCCTCCCCTTCCCAGCGTAACTCGGCACTCATGGTCTCTTTCATCTCGGTCTCCCCATTGCAGTGTGCGCGTGTTCTTAGAGAGCACTGGCGATCAGTATGCCCAGAATGGTGCCCAGGAGAGATACAAGGACGATGAAACCCCACCTGAACCATACGAAGAGCCGTTGGACGGCGTCTTCCAGTGCCTGCATTCTTTTCTCGAGATGTTCATAACGCTCATCGCTGCGTTTCTCGGCTTGTTCATAACGCTCATCGCTGCGTTTCTCGCGCTCATCGCTGCGTTTCTCGCGCTCATCGCTGCGTTTCTCGGCTTGTTCATAACGCTCCTCGCTGCGTTTCTCGCGCTCATCGCTGCGTTTCTCGGCTTGTTCATAACGCGCATCGCTGTGTTTCTCAAACTGTTCCTGACGCCCCCCGCTGTCCTGACGATGAGCCTCGATGAGTGCCTTGAGCTGTTCATAACGCTCCAGGCTGATCTGATGACGCCCCTCGCTGGCCTGATGATGCATCTCGATGAGTGCCTTGAGCTGTTCATAACGCTCATCGCTGCGTTTCTCGTGCTCCTCGCTGCGTTTCTCGGCCTGTTCATGACGCTCCTCGCTGCGCTGCTCACTCTTCGCCAAGTCGGCGCGAGTGGGCGGGTCCAGTTCTTTCATCAGCTCCGCTACCACCTGCAGGATACTGCGGATCTGCTGGTCGTCAAAGCCGGCTGACTTCAGGTATTCTCTCATGTCTTCGCGGTTTCGAAACGCTGGTTCAGTCATAGTGACAATCTCCTTTTTGCCTCTTTCCAGAGGGTGGAAGTCATACGCGCGTCCTGTGATTGCTAATCCTTGCCCCTTGTTGCATCACACTATATTCGCCTCCTGTGGGAATGTCAAACCGGTGTAGCAAGTTCCTGACACACAGGCCCCGGGAGGCTTATCCGGGGGTGTTTTGCAGTGCACTGAGCACCGCTCCCGGGTCGGAAGCCCGCATCAACACCTCGCCGACCAGGAAGCAGTGCGCACCTCCCCGCTGCAAAAGGCGTATATCGTCGGCACTCTGAATGCCGCTTTCGCTGACAACCGGCAGTTCGGGCGGGACTTGCGGCAGGAGTTCCAGCGTGGTCTGCAGGCGGGTTTCAAAGCTGCGCAGGTCGCGATTATTAATACCCAGCACGCTGAGTTGTGTATCCAGGGCGCACTCCAACTCCCGGGCATCGTGCACTTCCACCAGCACGTCCATGCCCCGCTGCCGGGCACTGGCGGCCAGGTCTTGCAACTGCGCCTGTTCCCCCGCAAACAGCGCGGCGATCAGCAGGATGCAGTCGGCACCCAGTGCGGTGCTCTCTTCAAGCTGGTATTCTTCGAACAGGAAATCCTTGCGCAACACCGGCAGTGTGACGGCCTGCCGGGCCCGGGGCAGGTGTTCGGGGGCACCCCGAAAAAAATGGCACTCGGTCAGCACCGACAGGCAGCAGGCACCGGCCTCCTGGTAGCGTCGGGCGATTTGCGCCGGTGCATAGTTTTCACGCAACACTCCGGCACTGGGGGAGGCTTTTTTCATCTCGGCGATCACCGCGCATCCGCCGCCACTGCTGTGCGCACGCAGTGCCCCGGCAAAGGGACGAAAATCGTCCCGCTGTTCCGCCCGGCGGCGCAATTCCTCCAGCGGATGCCGGCGACGCTGCACGGCCAGGTCCTCGCGCTTGCGCTCCAGGATCCGGCCCAGGATGCCGGAAACTTTTTTCATGGGTCTCGCGGTTCGGCCAGCATGGCACTGTATTGCACCCACTCGTGCAATTTCTCCAGGGCCTGCCCGGAGTGCAGAGTATCCTGCGCCAACTCGACCCCGCACCCCAGGTCTACTGCCAGGTCCGCCGCATAGAGGGCGGCACCGCCATTCAGGGCCAGCAGTTCGGCGGCGGGCCCCTCCCCGGCCAGTGCCGTGCGCAACAGGGCGGCACTCTGCTGTGGGTTCTGCACCTGCAAACCCTCCAGCGACTGGCGACGCAGGCCATACTCTTCGGGGTCGATCTCGTATTCGCGGATGACCCCGTCCCGCAGCTCTGCGACCCGGGTGCGGGCCGCAATGCTGATCTCATCCAGGCCATCCTCGGAGTGCAACACCAGGACGTGCAGGCTGCCCAGTTGCTGCAGCACTTCGGCCAGCGGGCGCAACCAGCGGCTGTCGAACACGCCCAGCAGTTGGCGGCGAGCGGCAGCGGGATTGCTGAGCGGGCCCAACAGGTTGAAGATCGTGCGCAGCCCCAGTTCCCGGCGCGGGCCGATCGCATGTTTCATCGCACCGTGGTGGTGCTGTGCGAACAGGAAGCCGATGCCGAGCTCCTCGATGCAACGCGCCACTGCCTCCGGTGCCAGGTCGATACGCACACCCAGGGCCTCCAGGACGTCGGCACTGCCGCTGTGGCTGCTGGCCGCACGATTGCCGTGCTTGGCGACGCGCGCACCGCCGGCGGCGGCGACCAGTGCCGCCCCGGTCGACACGTTGAACAGCGAGGCCCCGTCTCCGCCGGTGCCGCAGGTGTCCACCAGGTTTCGGTCCCCGACCTGCACCGGCACGGCCAGGGCACGCATGACTTCTGCGGCGGCGTGAATCTCGGTGACGGTCTCACCCTTGAGATGCAGTGCCATCAGGAAGGCGCCGATCTGCGCCGGTGTCGTCTCGCCGCTCATCATTTCGCGCATCGCCGCCTGCATCATCTCGTGTTCCAGGTCCCGGCCCTGTGCCAGGGTGCGCAGGGCTTGTTGCATGGTCATTTCGTTTCTCCCGTGGGGCGGGCAACTTCTCCGGCGGGACGGGAAGTTTTCCCCGTGGGGCGGGCAATTTCCCCGGCGGGACGGGAAGTTTTCCCCGTGGGGCGGGCAACTTCCCCGGCGGGACGGGCAATTTCCCGCAAAAAATTGCGCAGCAGTTCATGCCCGTGTTCGCTGGCGATGGACTCGGGATGAAACTGCACTCCGTCCACGTCGCAACTGCGATGGCGCAGGCCCATGATCTCGTCCCGCGCACCGTCTTCGCACTCGGTCCAGGCACTGACCTCCAGGCACTCCGGCAGCGGCTCCCAGGCTGCGACCAGGGAGTGGTAGCGGGTGGCGGTAAAAGGATTCGGCAGGCCTGCAAATACGCCCCGGCCGTCGTGGTGTATGGGCGAGGTCCTGCCATGCATCACGCACCGGGCGCGCACGACCCGTCCGCCCCAGGTCTGGGCGATGCTCTGGTGCCCCAGGCAGATGCCCAGCACCGGCAACACGCCGGCAAAGGCGCGCGCCGCCTCCATGGAGACCCCCGCCTCGTCGGGGGTGCAGGGCCCCGGCGAGATCACCACCGCCCGGGGCCGCAACTGCTGCAAGCCGGCAATGTCCAGGGCATCATTGCGCACCACTTCGACCTCTTGGCCCAGTTCGCCCAGGTACTGCACCACGTTGTAGGTAAAGGAATCGTAGTTGTCGATCATCAGGATCATGTGCGGGTCTCCACCTTGCGGGCGACCGCGGCGGCACGCAGCATCACTCGCGCCTTGTTGCAGGTCTCCTTCCATTCGAGGTCCGGGTCGGAATCGGCGACGATGCCACCTCCCGCCTGGATGTACAGGGTCTGGTCGCGCAGGAGCACGGTGCGAATCGCCACCGCCATGTCCATGTTGCCATGCAGGGAAAGGTAACCGACCGCACCGCCGTACATGCTCCTGCGCACCGGTTCCAGTTCGTCGATGATTTCCATCGCGCGGATCTTGGGCGCACCGCTCAGGGTGCCGGCGGGCAGGGTGGCACGCAGGGCATCCACGGCACCCAGGCCTTCGCGTATCCCGCCGGTCACCGTGGAGACAATGTGCATGACGTGAGAGTAGCGCTCCACCGCCATCTTCTCGGTAGCGCGCACGGAGCCGATCTGCGCGACCCGCCCCAGGTCATTGCGGCCCAGGTCGATCAGCATCAGGTGTTCGGCCAGTTCCTTGGGATCGGAGAGCAGTTCCCGTTCCATCGCCAGGTCTTCCGCGGGGTCATGACCGCGGCGGCGGGTGCCGGCGATGGGCCGGGTACTGAGTTGCTCACCGCGCAGGCGCACCAGGATTTCCGGGGAACTGCCGATCACGTAAAACTCTCCGAAGTCCAGGAAATACATGTACGGCGAGGGGTTCAGTTCGCGCAGGGCGCGATAAAAGTCGAAGGGCGCGGCGGCAAACGGCAAGGACATGCGCCGGGAGGGCACCACCTGCATGACGTCTCCCGCCAGGATGTACTCGCGCACCTTCTCCACCCCTGCCACGTACGTCTCGTAGCCAGAGGTGCACACCGCCTCCTCTTCAATGGCGTGGTCGCTCGCGGCAAAATGCATCTCCAGCGGGGCTTCTTCGGGCAGTGGCCGGCGCAGCTGTTCCTCGAGCGCATCCAGGCGCTGTCGGGCGCGCTGCCATGCGTTCTCCTCCCGGGGATCCGCGTGCACCACCAGCTTGAGGTTCTCCTCCACGGCGTCCAGCACCGCCGCCTCCTCCACCACCAGCAGCAGCACGTCGGGCGTCTGCAGGGGGTGGGCCGCCGGCGCAGAGGCTGCAAGGCGCGGCTCCACGTAACGCAGGGCATCGTAGGCGAAATAACCGACCAGTCCGCCGTAAAAAGCGGGCAATTCAGCGATGGACGGGGCGTTCATGCGCTGGCGAAACTCCTCCACCGCCGCAAAGGGATCCACCCCGCTCAGCGTCTCCTGCACCGCACCGTCTGCATCCAGGACGCGCAAGTTGCCGTCACGCACCTCCAGGACAGTGCGCGCCGGCAGCCCGATAATCGAGTAGCGACCCCAGCTGCCGTCCTTTTCCACGGACTCCAGCAGGCAGGAATTTTTACCGGTGCCCAGGGCCCGGTAGACGCTGAGCGGGGTGTGAGTCTCCCGCGGCAGGGTACGCACCAGGGGAATCCGCCTGAAACCCTGGCGGGCAAACTCTTCGTATTGTCGGTGGTCGGTCATGGAAATCCCCTGCTGTTTAAAACGGCGGCTGCAGGCCGTTCGGCGCGCGTTTTCAGCGGCGCCAGGGCTTATGCGGGAATGGTTCCAGTGGATATCGAGGTACCTTGTGAGCACCCTGGCGGCGGCGCAAAAGTAAATACGGCAATGGTTCCGGGGGCATGACCATGGGACGGGGCAAGAAGCGGACGCCAACTGCTGGCGGCGGAGAATTATACTATGCTGTTTGTATACGCCGTGTGCGCGGAAACCCTGTCAGCCGCTCTCCCATTCCCGATGTCCCTGTATTCCAAGCTTCCAGACAACACCCCGCTGCTGGTCGGTGCCGGCACGGTGATGCAAAAGCAGGAGGACCCGCAACAGGCCCTGGAACCGCTGGCCCTGATGCTCCAGGCCCTGCATCGGGCCGAGCAGGATGCCGGTGTCACCGGCCTGCTGCGGGAGGCGGACAGCATCCAGGTGCCGCAGGGATTCTGGGAATACGGCGACCCCGGCCGCCGACTCGCCACGGAAATCGGGGCCGTGCAGGCCCGCAGCGCATTGGCGGAAATCGGCGTCCTGCAACACAGCCTCCTGAGCCGGGCCTGCCGGGCGATCGCCGAGGGCACTGAACAAGTGGTGCTGATCACAGGCGGGGAGGCCAGGTACAGGACGCTGTGTGCCGCCCGGGCGGGCATCGAACTGGAAGACCCGGACCCGGGTGAGGAGGATACGCCGGACATCTGGTTGCAGTCGGGCTACCCGCTTTCCTCCGAGTTGGAAAACGAGCGCGGCCTGGTGATGCCGGTGGCCGCGTACGCGGTGATCGAAAGTGCCCTGCGTCATGCCAGGGGGCTCGGCATCCGGGAACATCGCGAGGAAGTGGCCGCCCTGGTCTCTGCGATGAGTCGCATCGCTGCGACCAACGAGGACGCCTGGGAGCAGCGGGAATACACACCGGAACAGCTTATCGACGGGCAGGGGAAAAATGCCATGCTCGCCTTCCCCTACACCAAGTTACACGCTTCCCAATGGAACGTGGACCAGGCGGCCGGACTGATCCTGTGTTCTGCCGGTGTCGCCCGCCGGCATGGCATCGCCGAAGAACGCTGGGTCTTTCCGCTGGCGGCAGCGGAGGTCAATCGCATGGTTTTCCTGGCCCAGCGCGAACACCTGCATCGCAGCCCCGGTGCCCGGCTGGCGGCGGAAGCGGCACTGGAGCTGGCCGAAGTGGAGCGGGAGGAACTGGATTTCCTGGACTTGTACAGCTGCTTCCCCGCCGCACTGCAACTGCATGCCCTGGAACTGGGCCTCCCCCTCAGCCCGGAGAAGATACCGACCATCACCGGCGGCATGCGTTTTGCCGGCGGCCCCCTCAATAATTATGTATTGCAGTCCACTGCCAGGATGGCGCAATGCCTGCGGGGCAAGCCGGGCAGCACGGGCCTGGTCAGTTGTGTCAGCGGCATCCTGAACAAGCATGGTTTTGCCGTGTGGGCTTCCCGGGCACCGACGCGCCCTTTCGACACCCGGGAACCGGACAAGAAAATGCGCAAGCTCTCCTATCAACGAAAGTATGACCTGGAGACCGACTACCTGGGAACGGCGGAAATTGCCGGTTACACGGTGTTACACCAGGGAGAGAAGCCGGTTTCTGCAGTGGCGATTTGCACCCTGCCGGGGCCGGAGAAAAGGCGCACCGTGGCCCAGTGCGAGGACCCCCGGGTGATAGAGCGGATGATGCAGGAGGAGTTCTGCACCCGGCCAGTGCATATCGAAGCCGAGGGAAAGTTCAGCCTGCCCTGAGGCGACAGGGCCAACCGCCCAAACTGCGGCAGGTGCTTACTCCGTCTCGGCCTCTCAGTCGCAGTACTCGAGCTGGAAGGCCCGGCATATTGGCGGGGTGCGCGGGTAAGTGCCCTGCACATTCTCAATCAGCAGGTCGACCTCCTCATAACATATGGGATTCTGGAGGGTCATCATCCGCGAGCACCCCCCTCGGCATCTTGAACAAGCATGGTTTTGCCGTGTGGGCTTCCCGGGCACCAATGCGCGAGGCCTCCTGTCTGCGAAAGGAGGCAGGTGCTTACTCCGTCTCGGCCTCTCAGTCGCAGTACTCGAGCTGGAAGGCCCGGCATATTGGCGGGGTGCGCGGGTAAGTGCCCTGCACATTCTCAATCAGCAGGTCGACCTCCTCATCGCTCAATGCGTCATACAACTCCGTGGAAAACAGGAAATAGTTCTTGGGTACCAGGCCCTGCAGTATCCATTGGTAAGTCCTCAGGTACTGATAAATCACCTCCAGGTCCAGAAGGTCCGTGTAGCCGTCATCGGTCACATCCAGGCACGGCAAACGACTCTCCAGGGTGAAGGTGGTGCGCGCCTCCTCGGTACAGAACCCGGCACCGGCCGGCACCCGGAAACCTTCCGGACGCTCCTGGAAATAACTGCGGATCTCTTCGACCTGCCCGTACCGGGTGCCCTCGCCACGGGCGGAATTGTTATAGTCCATGAGCGCATGCACGCTGACCACCTGGTCCAGGGCCTCCACCTCCAGCTCCCGCTGGTCCCCCGGCTGCGCATGGGTGAAGACCGGATCGGAAATCGACAGGGTATACGTGGATACACGGGTCATGTAAATCGTCGTGCGGCCGCTGCTCTCCCCGGGTCGGATCGATACGGTCCTCGAACTCGCCACCTCCGCCGTATCGCGCACGAAAGCCAGCACCGTCATCTGCACCATACTGGCACCCATGCCCGACGGCAGCGGCGCATTCAATAACAATTCCACCTCGAACTCATCGCTGGGACGCACGGTGGAGGCGGTCACCGTCATGGTCCTCACCGTGTACCCGTGCCGCGGTATCACCACCTGCATCTCTGCCGTCACCGGCACCCGGGTGTACTGCGAACTGCCGCTCAAACTCAGACCCACGGTCTCCCGGGGCTCCGCCAGACCATCCTCCACCGCCAGGACCTCCAGCGACACCGGGTCTCCCCTGGAAAGCCGCAGCACGCGATCGGCGGACAGGTCCTCCCCGGTGCTCACCATGATCTCCAGAACTTCTCGCGACCAAACCCCGCCCAGGTTCTCCGCCATGATGTTGAGTGCCTCGCACTCTGACCTTCTGCCAATTGCAACTCCACCGGGTCGACAGTCAACTCGACCTGCACGCCCACGCGCACCAGGCCCAGGACCGCCTCGTCTGCGATCTCCCGCTCCGATTCCAGACCCTCCACGAATGAGAAGGCACCCAACTCCCCTTGGTAGAGCCCGATCTCAGACAGCCTCACTTCCACACTCGCCGTGCTCCGGCCCGCCTCTATGCTCAGTGCCAGCGGACCGATCTCGCTCGCCATCTCGTTATCGAGTATCAAGCGCACACTGCCGGTGGCCGCCACCGGTGCCTCCCCATTCAGTTCCACTTCCACGGTCACCGTGCTCGCACCCGGCACCTCTGACGGTGAAACCCGCAATGCCGCCACGGCAAAATCATTGCGCGGGATACTCAGTCCGATGGTCCTCTCTTCCACCCCGCCCAGGTTCAAGGCCCCGACCCGGATTTCCACCGCCTGGCGCCGCTCGGCCCGCAAGTCATCCACCGCCGTCACGACCACGGTCTGCATCGGCATGCTCCCGCTCAATTCCACGATGCTCGAAGACAGGCGCAGGCTGGTGCCACCATCATGCAGAACCCGGAATTCCACCGTCTCGCTCTGCAGTAAGTTCAGGGTCTGGATGCGCAGGAGTGCAGTGCTCCCTTCCAGCAGGAACTGCACCGCTTCCCCGTCGCGCATCAATTGCAATTCTGCCAGCACCACCGGACCCAGCACCTCCTGGGAGACACTCACGCCGGCAAAGGCCAGCGTTCCCACGCCGTCTGCATACACCGCATCGGCAACCGAATAGCGATAGTTCCCCTCCGTTTGCCCGGCAAGCAAGGTGGTCGTCACACTGGTCTCTCCGGCGGCGACCCGTAAAGATACAATCGGGACCACTTCACTGGCACCCGACTGCGGCATCACCTGCGCCTGCACTTCCAGGTCCACGGGTACCGGTGCCTTTTCGTTGAGAATGACCCGCAAGGACATCCGGTCGCCGGGGCGCAACTGCGCCGGACTCACCTGTATCGCCTCCACCCGGTAATCACTGCGCAGCAGCGTCACGCTCACCGAGCTCGCCTCCACGTCGGGCCGGCCGACGGCGATCAACTGCAGGTGCAGCGCGCGATCCGGTTCCGCCTGCGCATCATCGGTAATGCGCAGCTGCACCGTGTCCTGTGGTGTCGTCGCACTCAGCAGAAGGTGCTCCCGGGACAGGCTCCACTGCCCCTGGCTGTCACCCCCCTCGATCTGCACCCGCACTGCCTCTCCCGCCGGCGGATTGCTCACGCGAACCGTCAGGGTCGCATTCTCCCCTTCCGCCAATACCCGGCGGCTCAACCTCGCCTCCAGGACCGTCGCATCCACTCGCAGTTCCCGCACCGGCGAGGCCAACGTCTGCAGCAGGTCCACCTGGTCCCCGGCAGCCGGCATATCCCCGGTGAACCGGGCACTGCCCAGCGAGACCCGGTACACCCCGGCAGCCGGCGGCTCTATGAACACGCTGGCGGAACTCGTATACTGCGCAATAAGCAATTCCGCCGTGATGGTACTATCCGCACCCAGTGCCTGCACGAGTGCCGTTACCGTCGCCGGCACCGGCACATTCAATTCCACCTGCACCCGCACCTCCACACCCTGCACGGTCTGCTCCGGTGCCAGCTGCAGGTCCGCCACCCTGTAATCGTTGCGCCCGATCGCCAACACCGTCTGCGCACCCAGCCCCGCAACCTCCTCCGCCCGCACTTCGATGCCCACCAGCTGGCGCCGTTCCGGCAATGCATCGTCCAGGGCGCGCAACGGCACCGCTGCCGTCGGCATCGCCGCACTCAAACGCACCGTGCTGGAGCCGACAATCTCCAACTGGCCCGCCGCCTGCGCATCCAACACCACCTCCATCACCAGGCTGTACCGGGCCGGCAGACCCGACACGCTGATGTGCAGGGTCGTGCCCTCTCCCTCGCGCACCACCTCCCGCGCCAGCATCACTTCCAGGCCCAGAGACGGCGACACGGTCAATTGCGCCGACAACAACTCCCCGCCGTCCGGTGCCGGCTGGTCGCCCTCCAAAGTTTCTTCAAACATGGCATCCGCCAGGCGCAACTCGTACTCTCCCACTTCCGTGAACGGGGCACTCAGGCCGCTGTCGCCAGACCTCTCAAGCTCCACTTCTATGGTCTGCGAAGTCCCCGATGCCAGGCTCGCACGCACCGTCGCATTCACGGTCGTATGCAAAAACCCATCCAACTCCAGGAACACCCGGGCCGTCCCCCCCAGGACCACCTCGGACGGCACCACCCGCATCGCGGTCCAACGATACCCGTGACGCGGTATCACCGCCGCCACCGACGCCGGGACAAATTCCTGCACGCCGGGAATGTCCAAGGCACTCACCCGCAGCTCCACTCTCTCACGCGGCTCCGGCACCCCATCGGCGCGCGCAGTTACCGTCAACGTGGCCACCGGGTGTTCTGCACTCAGGCTCACGCGGGAGGAACTCAATCCCAGCTCCGCGGCATCCGTCGCCAGGTCCACGCGCAAGGACCCGTTCGCCGGCAGGTTCCCGGCACTGACCCGCAGCGTCGCCGTCTGCCCTTCCGTCAGTATCACCTCCGGCCCGCCGTCCAGCCAGGCGCTCAAGAGCACCCGGCGCACCCCCACGTCCAGCTGCGCCCCCACGCCCGTGCGCACGGGCAGCGACTCCTGGTCGCCCGGCTCCGACTCCAGGAAACGCGCATCCTGTACCGTCCAGCGGTAGTTCCCGGCATCCGGCAGGGATACGAACCGACGCCCCGTGCTGGCCCCCGCCGCCACGCGCAACTCCAGGTTCTGCGGCACGTCCGTGGCACTGTAACGCAGCATGAGCAAGACCGGGGCCGGCACCACCGCGTTCAACTCCACTTCCACGTAGAACTCTTCGTCCGTCTGCACCGCGGCACTCGACAGCTTCAGATCCTGCACCTGGTACCCGTGACGCGGCACTTCCAGCAGCAGGTGCGCCGGCGGTGGCGATGCACCGTAGCTCGGCGTCCCCGACAACGTGAGCTCTATCTCCTGCCGGGGTTCCGGCACGCCGTCATCGACCACCGTCAATTGCAGGCTGGCTTGCGGAGGCTCCAGCAGTTGCAGGCGCAGGGTCAGGCTGGACGGCTCCGCCGTCACGACACCCGCATGCACCGGCTGCAACACCGGCCGCACACGGAATTCTTCGTCCGAACCGTAGAGCGAGTCCTGTGAACCCAGGTTCCTGGCCTCCACATCCACCCGCAGGGGCTGGCCCTCGCTGACCCTCTGGCGCAGGAACGATCCGGCCGCCTGCGGTACCAGGGTGCCATCGACCCGCACGTCCCATTCCACCACCAGGCCCCTGCGCAACAGCGCAGACGCCCCGGTGCGATCCGCCAGTTCCCGCTGGTCCCCGGGCCTCCGGTCGCCCGGGAACACGGCACGGAGCAATCGCCCGTGATACACGGCCGGAGCCGGGTCCGGTATCCAGGTATAGCGCACCAGACGTTCATTCGGGGACACTCGCAAATCCGGCAAATTGCGGATGCCGGCCTGTGCACTCGCCAACACCACCGACACCGTCACCGTGTGCGGCACCGCGGCATTCAATTCCACCTCCAGGCTCACGCTCTGCGTCGGGGTCGCCTCCACGGGTTCGAACACCAGGCGTTCGACCGCATAGCCGTGCAGCGGTACAAACAGGCTCGCACTTCCCGTGCTGGCACCGGGTGCACTGGCCGTGAGCAGGAACTCTTCCCGGCCCTCGGCCATAGCATCGCGCAGGATTTCCACCGTCACCGTCGCCGTAGGCATCGACCGGGTCAAATGCACCTGGGACTGACCCAGGCGCACATCCACTTGGCCATCATCCAGGCCCAGTTCCCCGATGCGAAGGCTCGTCGTCAGCCTCTCCTCCGCCTCCAGGTGATGCACCAGGTTCGGGGCACCCAGAATCCAGCGCACCGTGTCCCCCTCCGCCGCCCACTGCCCCGACGGCAGGTTCTGCGCCGTCAATACCAGTTGCAGCGGCGGCACAGGCACCTCCCGTTGTACCGCAGCGGGGGCTTCCGGCCACGGCTGGTCACCGGCCAGCGTGAGCGCAAAACTGGAAGTGCTGACCGCAAACCGGTACGCACCCGCACTGGTCGGTGCCGGAAATTCCACCAGCGGTGCAAACTTGCGGCCGCCCACGATCTGCAACTCCCGCTCCTGCCGGTACCCCGGACCCACCAGGCTCACCGTCACATCCACCGTGCTCGGGGCCGCCCGGTTCAGATCGATCCCCGCGAACACGAGTTCCCCGACTCGCAACTTGGGCGGCAGGTTCCACTCCAGGGCATAGTCATTGCGCGGGATCGTCAGGGGCGGTGTCACTATCGGTGCCGCCTGCACGGTGCCCCGGGGAGTCTTGATGAAAACGCGCACCCTCACCTGCCGCCGGGGTTCGGGATCATGGTTCGGCCTCAGTATCAGGGAGAAGCTCGTCGTATGCCGGGTGCTCGCGCCGGGTATCGTGATCCGGTCTGGCACACCCTCAAAGACCACACCCTCGGCCGGGCTCGCCTCGGGCTCCAAGACCAGGGGCCTCGACACGCCCGCTTCTTTCCGGATAGTGACCGTCAGGGTGGTCCGCTCACCCTCGGCGAGCAGGGAGTCCGCCAGTTGCGCGCTGGCATCGAGCGGGGACGCCAAAACCGTGAACCGCAACAACCGCCGATCCTCCGGATTGTCTGTTGTATAGTAGGTCTGGATTTCCCGGTCATCCCCATCCAAAAACTGACGTGCCGCCTGGTGGACGAAGCCAACACTTGCCGTATACACCCCCGGACTCCCGTATTCGAAAGTCACGGTCCCGGTTCTCTCGCCGCGGTATATAAAGATGTGCTCGGGGGTGGGTGCCGCTACCGAGGTACGCACCGTGGATGGGGCGACCGCATTCAGGACCAGCCCGATCTCCACCGGCACGCCCGTATAAAGCGGCTCCGGCGTCACCAGGAACAAACGGCTGTACCGGTAGCCGTGGCGCTCCAGGTGGACATACACGGTCGCCGTCGGCGCGCGCTCCCCGGTCTGCCGGTCGATGGCACTGACGGACACCCGCACCCGCCGGGTATCCTCCGGCGAAATGTCATCCCGGTTGGCGCGCACCCTCACCACTCCCATCGTCTCCCGGCTCTGCACGTAGGAAATCTCATGAGCCCCCGCAGTGGAACAGCCAGCTTCCGAGGGTGCACGCGGGTGGCACTGCAGGCGCACCTGATCATGCAGGGTCTGCACCTGCACATTGACATCGAAGTCCTGGCCCGGATGACGATTGTGCATCAGTACATCCATAACAGCACCGTCGGCGATAGAACCCACCACGGAGTTCGGATGATCCTCCTGGACAAATAGGATATCCGCCCCCGGTCCCGTCCCAAACAATGAATGACCCACTTGATAAGGTCGTAATGACAGCTCCAGGCGCAAGGCGTCACGCACCGTCACGTTCAGGGTGGAGAGGCGGGCGAAGTCCGGCCCCGGCTGGTCCGCCCCGCTGCCGGCATGGGCAAAACGCGCGGAACTGACCCGGAACCCGTAAACCCCGGTCGTCGCAACCGGCACGCTCAGCGTGCCGGTGCGCTGACCCACCGCAAGGCGCAGATCCTGCAACTCCTGCGTCAGTTCCGCCAACAACCGGCCGTCCCGGAATACTTCCACCCCGAGTACCGCCTCCAGGGCCTCGGGCGGCACCGGTGCATTCAAACCCACCTGCAACTCCAGGGTGCCCACCCGCACCGACGCCGGTGCCTGCAGCGCACTCACCCGGTACCCGTGGCGCGGTACCGCAAGGGTCAGCACCGCCTCCCGCGCCAACCCGGCCTCCGCCCGGGCCCGAAGCTGCAGCAGCTCCCGTCCTTCCGCCATGTCATCCTCGCGCACACCCAGGGTCACCCGCACCGTCGCCGTCCTCGTCGTCAGGCGCACGCGCATCTCCTGCTCGCCATCCCCGAAGAACAAATCATTGCCCCCGCCCGCCTGCTGCAGCAATACCGGCAAATCCCCGGTGTCCTGCAGCTCCGTGACACGGACCTGCAGTGTCGCCGTCCGCCCCTCGGCCAATGCAGCCAGTGGATTCCCCTCCCGGTCCAGCAGGCGCAACACCAGTTGCGGCACCCCCGGTACCGGCGGTGCCTCCCGCACCCGCAGCGTCTGCGTGGTGCTGTCATCCGCCAGGAATACCTGTTCCTCCGCCGGGGCCTGCTCGCGGAAGAAGGCACTGGCGACGCGGAACCGGTATTCACCGGTCTGCCCCGGTACCGACACCCCCAACTCCCCGTACTCCTGTCCCTGCGCCACCTGCAGCGTATCCAGGAGCATGGTCCCATCGGGTGCAAACTGCGCCACGGAGACCTCGACCGCGGCCGGTGCCACGGCATTCAAGGTCACGCGCAAAGTCGTCACACCGCCCGGGAAGGCTTCGGCACGGGACAGCACAAGGGAGCGCAGCTCGTAATCACTGCGCCCGATCGCAAGGCGGGTCCGGGTCGAAATCTCCCCAGCCTGCACCAGGAGGGTCGCAGTCTCCCTGGGCTCCACCTCCGCATCATCCTGTGCCCGCACGCGCACGGTTTGTAGAGGCGTCGATGCACTCAGGGTGAACGGCCCCGGCGGCTCGAAGGCCAGGTCGGATGCCAGGTCCACCGTCAATTGCACCTCCAGGCTTTGGCCCGCGGGCAGGTTGCGCGCCCGGAGGAACAAGTTCGTCTGTGCGCCTTCCCGCAGGGCCATCTCCTCCAACTCCGCTTCCAGGACCACGGGCGACAGCACCCGCAGCAACTTCTCCGGAGACGGCTGCAGTGCCAGCAGGTCCGCCTGGTTGACGCCCGTCTCATCCATGTCCTGGAAGCGCGCACTGCTGGCGAAGACGCGGTAGGTCCCGGGCGTGGAGGGCGCCACCAACACGGCACTCTGCGAAGTCCGGTCGCGCCCGATTTCCAGTTCCCCGGTGACCAGACCCTCCGCACCCTGCACCTGCACCTGCACCTGCACCGTGGACGGTGCCGGCGCGTTCAATTCCAGTTCCACCCCCAACTCTCCCAGCACAGAGACTTCCGCAGCCGACAGGCTCAGGGTGCTCAGTGCATAATCACTGCGCCCGATCGTCAGCTCCAGTTCGGCCTGCACCTCGGACCCGACCGCGGCACGGATCAACACCGCCTGCCGCGCTTCGGGCTGTTCGTCATCCACGGCGATCAACCGCAGCGTGAGTTCCTCCCTGGCAGCATCCAGGATGTACGGCCCCGGCGGACGGAACAATACCTGGAAGCCGGGGGCTGAAGTCAGCTGCAGCTCCAGGGTCTGCCCGGTCAGCAGGTTCTGCACCATCAGGCTCAGGCTCGTGGACTGCCCCTCCCGCAACACCCGGTCTGCCAGGCTCAAACCCAGGGACAACGGCGGCCGCACCCGCAAGGAGGCCACGGGAGACGGCGTCTCCGCAAGCAGGCTGTACTGCTCATCGCTGCTCGCATCCACGTCGGTGAACACCGCCTCCTGTGCCCGCACCGTGTATTCGCCCTCGACCAATCCGGACAAGCTCACCCTCCCGGTGAGGTGGCCCTGCGGCACCTGGCCCGAAGCCTCCCGGAACGCACCGCCCTCCATCCGTGATGCCGCCTGCACCGTCAGCGAAACCGTGGCCGGTGCCGGCGCATTCAATTCCAGCTCCACGCTCACCGCATCACCTTCCGAGATCTCCGCAGCCGACAGGAGCAGGGTATCCAGACGGTAATCATTGCGTGGAACCGTCAGGGCATGCGTGCTCAGCTGCACCAGTGCTCCCCTCGTCCGCACCGCCAACACGAAGCCCTGCGACCGCTCGGGTTCCACGTCATCCACCGCCTCCACCCGCACAGTGCGCCCCAGGGTGCCCGCCTGGGACGCATGCCGCCCATCCAGGCGCAATGACAATTCCTGGAACAGCAATTCCGCACTCCCGGTGCCGGCATCGAATTCCACGGACAGCACATCGTCCGGTGTCAGGTTGCTCGCCGACAACACCAGGAGGGCCTGCTCCCCTTCCCGGAGCCGCCCAACCGGCTCGCCCAGGGCATTCTCCAGGCCGGTTTCCAGGCGCACCGCCGGCAAAACCTGTACCTGCCTGGCATCCACCTCGGCCGCGCGCGCACCCAGCGGCAGCTCTGTCTGGTCACCCACAGCCGCCACGCCGTCAAACACCGCACTGAGCAACTGCAAGGTGTGGGCACCGGGCAGGCTGACGGGACTGAATCTCAATACCACCGTGCTCTCAGACCGCGAAATTCTGCCCGGGACCGACTGCCCCGGCAGACCGATTTCCAGGAACACGTCTTCCGGGGCCGGGGCGTTCAAACCCACTTCCACCTGGAAACGCTGCCCCGTGCGCACCCGTGCCGGCACGGGACGCAGGGTCTCGATCACATAGTCATTGCGACCGATCGCCAGGGGTCGTGTGCTCGGCATGGCACCTGCCGCACGGGCTGTAATGACCAGCGGCAGACGCTCTTCACTCCGGGTGTCATCCACCGCCGTGACTTCCACCGCAGCCCGCCGGCTGTCTGCGTTCAACTCCACCATCTCCGGCACGAACCGCAATTGATCCGCGACATCCGCCTCCAACATCACGAGCACTGTCTCACCCGCACGAATGCCCAGCGCCTCCACGGTCCCTCGCATCGTCGATCCTTCGCCCAACACGACCCGCGGCAGCTCCAACTGCAGACGAATGTGGGACTCCTCCACCGTCAGCGTACGGGCACCGGAGCCGATCGCTTCCTGGTCCCTGCCATCCGCTGCCGAGACGACAAAGGTCGCCGTCACCTGCACCTGGTAGACGCCGCGGCGGGACGGCGTGATCGTCAGCCGCGCCGTCCGCTCCCCGACCACGACCTCCGCCAGGGCATCCACCTGATCGCTCTCCAGGGTCGCCTGTACGCGCACCGGGGCCGGGGCCGGTGCGTTCAATACCACTTCCACGCTCACAGGACGCCCTTCGACCACCACGGACGGCGACAGGCTCAGCGAATCCAGTGCGTAATCATCACGGCCCACCGCGAGCTGCGCACTGCTCGCCGACACCACGATTTCCCCCGGCACGGGACTGGCCGTCACGGTGAAAAACTCGCGCGCCTCGGGCAGGTTGTCGTTCACGGCCCTCACGCCCACCGTGGCCGTGCGGTTCGCAACATTCAAACTCACCCGGCTCGCCGACAGCACCATATCCAAATTCTCCTCCAGGACCAGCTCCACCTCGATGTCAAAGCCCCCGGGCAACGCCCCGGCACCCACCGACAAAACACCACTTTCTCCTTCTGTCAGCACCAGGCGACTGAAACGCAATTGCACGGGCACCACCCGCAACGGGATCGGTGTCGCAAACCTGCTCGTCGGCACGTCCACCTGGTCCAGTGCATCCGCGGCATCCAGGAAATGCGCATCCCGCACGGAAAATTCATAAGCACCCGGCTGGAACAAACGTCTCATCTCTATGACGGCATCCACCCTTTGCCGGTCACTCCCCACCAGGGTGAAGGTCTCCGTGGTCCGCTCCATCGTCTCCAGGTTCTGTGTCTGCAACATCAATTCCAGTTGATCCCCGGCAAACAAGCGCTGGCTCAATCTTATGGTCAGCACAAGTTCCCGACCGGATACAGCCTCGGACAACAGGGAACGCGTCAGGGCGTCCCGCAGGCTAAAAGAGAGAACGCTGTAGTCGTTGCGGGCAATGCTCAACGGGGCAACCGCCATCAGCCCGTCGCCGCGAAATTCCAAGGGTATGATGATCCGGGGCTCCGAGCGATTGTCATCTCTTGCCGTCACGAGCACCTGTACCGAGGGACGCTCCGCACTCAGACGCCAGCGCGAGGCATCCAGGGAAACATCCAGCCGGAACCGCGGAATACTCACATCCACCACGATTTCACCCCGAACCAGGTTCTGCACGCTCAGGGTCAAAGTCGTACTCTCCCCTTCCCGGAGTACCGAACGGTCCAGGACCGCCTGCAGAACCACCGGCAGCGACACCGTCAATCCGGCCGTCGACGTCCCGGCAAAATCCGGCCCCCGCTGGTCGCCACCCGAACCCCGGTCTGCAAATACCGCATCCTGCACGAACACCACGTAGGGGCCCGCAACATCCGTCGGCAGCGGGGCCGAACCGACACGGTCTCCCACCGCAATCCGCACCGTCGTCGTCCGCAACTCGCCCGTCCCCTCATGCTCCAGGCCCACCCGGACCTCCGCACCCCGCACCGCCGCCGGCACCGGTGCATTCAATTCCAACTCCACCTCCACCTCCTCGCCCGCAAGCACCTCCGAGGCCGACAGACTCAGCGTGCTCACGGCGTAGCCGTGGCGTGCCAGCTCCACGTCCAGGCTGACCGTGACCGGGGACAGCACACCACGCTCATCGGAGTTGCCGGAGGCACGCAGTACGAAACGTTCCCGGGGCTCGGGCATGCCATCATCAAACACCTGCAGATCGAGCCGGGTCCCGGCCTCCGTGCCCACGGGAGTCGACACGGTCACGGCATCCAGAACCCATGCCAGGTCCAGTTCGTTCGGCAGCACATCCAGGTTCACCTCCACCTCCTCGCCCGGCAGCAGGTTGCGGGCCAGCAGCGAGACCCCGTACGTGTTCCCCTCCTCCAGCTCCCTCTCCTCCCCGAACACCAACTCCAACTCCAGGCCGACCCCGTCAAGACGCAGCGGTGCCGGCAATGCAGCTTGCCGGTCTCCCGGCTCACTAACACTGAAGCGCGCAGTGCTGATGCGCAGCGTATACACCCCCGCAGACGGCAGACGCAGAACAACCGAAGCCATACTGTCACCGGGCAGGAGCTCCACCTGCAGCGGAGAAAGTTCTGCATCCAGGCTGGCACCGCCGTCAACCTCCAGGGTCAGGCTCAAGGTGGACGGTGCCGGCTGCAAATCATCCGCGGGCGAAACACTGCCCAGGCGCACTTCCACCTCCAGCGGCACTCCCGCACGCAGCATGCCGGAGGGCCCCTCCAGGTACAGCGCGTAATCCTCCCGCGGGACCGCCAGGGCAACACGGGCATCGTCGGTCTCCACGTCCTCCTCCAGGATGTCTGTAGCCGGGGCTGAACCCACGCCCCCCGACAAGGGTGCTGCCTCAACTACGGTGAGCCCCAGGATTTCGCGCGGCTCGGCCAGTTGATCCTGGAGGACCGGTATCCGCAACTGCCCGCGCGGATTGTTCGCCCTCAAGTGCAAGTCCTCAAACAGCATGGCAAAAACATCGGACGGCAGGTCGGTTCCGTCTCCCCCTATGTCGCTCCCGGGCATCGATTCAAGGCGGATCTTGAGTGTCAGCTCCAGGTTCTCCGCCTCCAGGTTCAGGAATGCCTCCTCGCCCTCCCGCACCAGTGCCCGGTCAAATTCCGCCCGCACGATAATCGGCAGCCCGACGATGGCAAACTGCGCATCCGGTGCTGTTGTATCCAGCCGCTCCTGGTCCACCGCATCCCCCGTGTACACCCCGGATTGAAATTTCCCCCGCACGCTCAAGGTCCAGGTGCCCGGCCGGGACAGGCGCGCCGAAAGTTCCGCCCGCAGGGCACCGGGGGGCACCTCACCCCCGTCCCAGGATAGCGTCTGGCCATCTGCACGGCGGGCCTCCAGGGTCCAGCTCGCACTGGTCGGCAGACCTCCATTGAAGTTCACAACGGCGATGAAGTCCTGCCCCAGCGACAGGCTCACACCCTGCGGCAACGGGCTGCGGCTCACACCATCCAGCAGCTCCAGACTCGTCACCCGGTAGTCGGCGCGCGCCACCGTCAGCGGCACCTCGCCACCCGCCAGGCGGTTGTCCATATCATCCCGTGCCACAACCTGCAGAATGAGTGCCGGCGGGGTGCGCGGGTTCGGCAACTCGTCATCTTGCACCTGGAACGGCACATTCACGGTCACGGAACTGTTGACACCGGCCGGCACCGATACAGCGATCATGTTGCTTGCCAGGCGCAACAACTGCCTGCCCTCGCGCGCCGACAGGGCCAGGCTCAGCTCCCGTGCCGCCGCCTGGTGATTGGTCACGGTCACGGACAGGTTCGCCTCGCTACCCTCGGCAACCGGGTCCGGGCTCAGCGACAAGGCCATGGATACCGGCGACTCGATGACCTGTATTTCAACAGTGCCCGCGGACACGTCCAACTCCATCTGGTCTTCGGCGTATTCGAAGCTGGTGAAGCGCGCTCCCAGCACCGACACGGTCCATTCGCCGGCCGCAGGCAGGGCCAGGTTCACCGGCAGGCTCACGGGCGTCGCCTGGGCGGCATCCACGGGTTGGGTGAAGAGGGCTGCAGCCGGCAGCGTGCGGGAGAAAGTGCTCGGATTACCCGGGTCCGCCGCCGATGCCACCTGGAATTCCACCTCCACCGGGGCCGGCAGCATACCATTGAATGTCAGGCTCACCGGCACCGGTGCCGTCGCATACAGCGTGCCGCCCGGGTGCGTGAAATCCAGGGCCGTTACTGCGTAGTCGTTGCGCGCGATTGTTACTTGGATTTCGACATGCTGGTAGAAGAAGTGCTCGGGATGATCAGGAGCCGATGTACCGAAGCCCAGGTGCCACCGGCCGCTGAACGTCAAAGCCTCGGCCGGCTCGGGGATATCGTCCGCAAATATGGTTATTGGGAATTGCCCACCACGACGATATAGCGTACTACTATCAGAAACTGATAAGTCAGCCCCCGGTTGAGAACCCAAGGGACGCGCTCGATCAACACGGACCCCCAATGTACCGAACACATTTGAGGTACTTATAGGAAATCTTAGGATTACTCTCCGTTCCACCACCGGAGCCGGCAATGAGCTCAAAGTGATCACCGGTGGCGCAAAGGCCTCGACCTGGTGCGGTGCCACATCATCGGCCAGGAACAGCTCCCGCTGGTCGCCCGGCTCCGCACTGGCAAAGCGGGCACCCGTGAGCACCAGTTCATAATCACCCGGCTGCGGCAGATCGAAGGGCATGGTAACCTCGGTTTCCACGGACACGCCGTCTCCCACCACCCGTATCTCAGTGCTGGCGAAATCGCGTCCCCGCCTCTCCCAGCTCAGCAGCACCACATCATCGGGAAACAGCACCGCACCCATACTGCCGCAGCGACCCGCCAGGCAATCCTCGATCGAAGTGTCTGTGCTGCCAGCCACGGTAACCAGGATGTTCAGCGGTATATGGTCCGCATAAATCTTGTTGTTTATCTGCTCCATGGGGTCAGGGTTA
This sequence comes from Gammaproteobacteria bacterium, assembly GCA_965215045.1. Taxonomy (GTDB): domain Bacteria; phylum Pseudomonadota; class Gammaproteobacteria; order JABABF01; family JABABF01. The sequence goes on from OZ244031.1 coordinate 433,215, forward strand.
TCTCGAAAAATCTGGTACGAAGGCACGGCGTTCAGGTTGCGGATTGCGTAGCCGTGGCGCGGGATGGTGAGCAATACCACCACGGTCCGGGTCGCGGGCTCCAGTGAACTCACCGCATCCACGTACAGGCTAAAGGTCTCGCGCGGTTCGGCCAGGTGATCGGCGATAAAGCGCACCCACACCCACTCAGAGGGCGTCGAGGCACTCAACACGAAAACCGGCATCGCTCTCCTGGAACCGTCATCATTCACAAATTCCGCATCCGCCCCGAAATCGTGCCGCAGCGTCACCCTAATCTCCTCACCCTGCTGCAGCTCGCCCACCTGCACTCTCACCAGTGCCGTGGTCCCTTCCACTCCCGTGGTGTCAATGCCCGCAACCAGCTCGGATGGAGTCACCCGCACCAGCGGCTCCGACACGCTCACCATCTGCGTCGCCGGCACGCCGTCCAAGTCCCGCTGATCCCCGCCGGTGAATGACTCAAAACTCGCAGCACGCAGGGTGAATTCATACTCGCCCGCGCGCGCCAGCCACACTCTATCGATGACGGCAGAACTCTGACCCGCTGCAAGACGCAGCTCCCTGCTGTCCACCTCAACCGTCGTCGCACCCGAGCGGACACTCCAATCGACCACGGCCCGCACCGCAGCACCTGCCGGAATGGCACCGTTCAACTGCACGACCGGCCGCAACAGGCCGCCCGCTGTCGCCGCCGGCGGCAAGCCCGCAAGGCTCGCGGCAAAGCCGTGACGCACAATGACCGTCTCCGTGCTCGCCACCACCATCGGCACCGGGTGCAGTCTGCTCAAGCTGATGCGCACCCGCTCCCGGCCCTCCGGCAGCTCATCCTGCCTCGCTGTTACGTCGACCGTGAAGTCCGGGGTGGTCGGCCCCAGTGCAAATTCAATGACCGACGCCGCACCCGCACCGAAATACAGATCATCGCTTGCGAGCTCCAGGAGGAAGCTCATGGGGATGAGCACCCGGGTGTCCGGCGTCACATTCAGGACCGCCGTCTCGCCCTCGGCCAGCTCGGACCGGGACAGGGACAAGCGCGGCTGCGCTGCCCTCACGCTGATCTGCGGACTCACCAACTCCGCCGCTGACGGAATGTCCCGCTGGTCCCCGGACGTCTGCTGGGCCTCAAAATATGCTTCCCGCACCCGGAGACTGTAGACCCCCGCCTCCAGCAGCATCATCTGCGCCCGGGCCATGCTCTCCCCGGCCATAATCTGCAACTCCCTCTCCACCGGCACACCCGGGCCGGAAAATTGCACCGTCACCCGCACCAGCCCCGCCGCCGGCACCTCACCGTTCAACCCCACCTCGAGCGCAAATCTTTCACCGGCCTCCACCGCAGGGGGCGCGCTCAGCAGGTTCACCTGGTACCCGTGACGCACCACCGCCACTCGCAACTCCACCGGCTCCACTGCAGCCCCGTAGGTCGGCATCCCCGACCACACCACGCTGAACTCCCGGCGCGGCTGTCCGCCCGTCAAATCCGTCAGTCCCAACCCGAAGGCCTGCCGCACATGAAAATGCGAGCCGGGAACCGAACGCCGCAATACCTGCACCTGCGTCGACGGGGACAGCGAAACCAGCATGTCCACCGCTTCCTGGGCCTCCGGCGGCTGCGCCTGCAACTCCGTGCGCAAGAGGAACTCCTCGTCCGATGCGCCGTCAAAACTCCGGTCCCCCACACCCAGGTGGCGCAACTCCAGGGTCACCTCCGTACTTTCGCCCTGCGACAGCTCCAGGGCCCTCGTCGTCGACACCGGCACCCCGCCCGTACTCAACTTCACCAGGTGCAGACTCACTCTCACCCCCAGGCGCACCGCCACCGCGCTGTACTGCACATGATTGCCCGGCAACGCCGCATCTGCAGTCCGATCTTCCAACACCACCTGGTCGCCCGGTGCCGAACTCACGAAACGCGGAAACTCATCGGTGCCCACGTGATGGATCACCGGCACCGAACGGCGCACCCCCGTATCCAGCACCTCCAGACCCAGCCCAATCTGCACACGATCCACACCCGCCGGCACCTCCACCATCGTGCCCAGGCCCGGCAGAATATTCACGGTCATGGTGTTCGCCTCCACGCCCGGCCAGTTCAGCGATGCGCTCAGCTCCACTGGCAATGGCGCGTTGAACACCAGGGTCGCCGTCGTCAGCCCATTCAATTGCGTCTCCGACGGCGACACCGACACCTCCATCAACGCATAACCATGTCGCGGGATGAACACCTGCGCCGTCGCCTCCCCGGCACCCGGTGCCGTCGCCCGCACCAGCAGCTCCTCCCTGGGCTCCGGCATCCGCTCATCCAGCAATTCCACCTCCACCGTCGCCGTCGGCACCTCGAGACTCAACTCCACCTGCCTTGCACTGCGCAAGAGCCAATCCGCGGCATCCGCACCCGCCAGGCCCTTCACGCTCAAACTCACCGGCAGGGTCTCACCCGCCTCCAGGTGATAGCGCAGCTGCTGTGCGGCCAGGGTCCAGCGCACGATACTGCCCTCCGCCGCCCACAAATCCGGCGGCAAATTCTGCGGGCTCAACTCCAGTGCCAGCGGCGGATCGCCCGCCTCCAGCATCAGGGGCGCAGGCAGTGCTGGCGGCATATCGCCCGGCTTCGCGCCAGCAAAATTCGCAGCAGTCACCGCCCACTCGTAGGTGCCCATCTCCGTCGGCGGCGAAAACACAAGCTGTACCTCCTCCTCTCCCGGGTCCAGGTCCAGTTGCAACTCCTCACTCGCAGAAGAAGGAGCGGTCAGTCTCACCGTAATTGCCACCGGTGCCGGTGCCGGTGCATTCAGACGCAGACCCACCCCGGGTGCACTGTCCCGAAGCAATCGAGGCGGCACCCCTCTCCATTCCAGTGCATAGTCATTCAGCGGAATCGTCAGTGTCGGCGACACCGCCACCGAGGCCAATGGCACCCCGGACAGAAGTGCGGAAACCCTGATCTGCAGCCTATCCCGCCGCGGCGCGGGCACATCATCCTCCAGCACCTGCAGCTGCAACTGCCGGCGCACCGTTTCTCTATCATTCACTGGCACCGACAGATCGCCGGTGATGCTCACCCCCGCAACAGCCTCCACCTCCAGCTCCAGGTTCCCGACGGTGCCCAGGCTTTGCAACTCCACTTCCAGGGTGGTCATCCCGCCCTCCGGCACCACGACCCGGGCCAGGTTCGCACGCAGGACCAGCTGCGACCTGAGCACCGTGAAACTCACCTCTCCCAGGTTCGCCGGCACCTCCAACTCGCCGATGTCATCGGCAAAACGACCTGAACCCGGCACACCGCTCACCGTGTAGGTTCCCGAATGCGGGACCCTCACCACCCCCGTTCCCATCTGCTGGTGTGCCGGCACAGTCACCGGGAAAGACACCTCGCTCGCCGTGCCCTCATGCATCGCCAGCAATTCCAGGGTCGCGGTGCTGGAAACCGCCGCGTTCAACTCCACCGCCACCTCCACCTCCAGACCCGGGTAAATATCGTCTGTGGTCAACACCCGGGCTGCAACCACCTCGTGACCATGACGCTGAATGAATACGCTCACCGTCGTGGTCAGCGGGGCATCCAAGCTGTTGCGGTCCAGGTCCACCGCCGTCACGCGCAACAAGATCTCCTCCGTATCCTCCGGACGGTCCGGCGGAATTGCGGTTGGGATATATGTTTCACCTTCTATCAAATACCCGGACCGCATAAAGTCGTCCGAACAGGCAAACATGCTCAGGACATAAGAACCATCCCTATTACGATTGGTCACCCGGTCATCGGTCGTGTTCCTTCTCTGGGTATAGGAGTGCGCAATATCGGATGTGTCCGCACGACCAGACCCCGCAGCGGCATTGTCCAGCAGTGCCTCGTTGACCCCGCCCAAAATGTCCGCCTCACAACCTAAGCGTCGGAAAGGACCGCGCCCAGTGACTGCACCCACCACCCGCGCCATAATCGTAAACTGCTGCCCGGCAAAACGATTCTCCATATCCACCCTCACCCAGCCACCGCGACCAGCCGCCAGGTTCGACCTGCTCTCCTTCAAGTAATACCGTCCGTTCAACTCGGTAAACCCGGTATCGAGCAGGGCATGAAACACATCCCTCTTGTTCTCCAGGCGCACGTTCAAAGCCAGGGGTGCCTTCACCTCCACGGTCCTCCGGTCCACTGCCAACTCCGGCGCATCCTGGTCCGCACCCACCGCCGGCAGATCAAAATCCGCAAAACTCAGACGAAACTCATAATCACCCGGCTCCTCCACCCGCACGTGTCGGCTCACCTCCAGCTCCCCTGTGAACCGCACCATTCCCAGCGATTCCGCCACCCCCGCACCGGGACGCAATACCTCCAGACCCGCCGTCACTCCCTCCAATGCCCCGAGCTCCGCATTTAACAGGACCCGCAACTCCACCTCAGTCCCCTGGCGTCCTCTCCGCGCTCCGGCAAGCCGCAGCTCATACCCGTGGCGCACCACCGCCAACTGCACCGCCGCCGACAGGCGTTCCGTCGTCTCCGTAAGGCGCAACTCCAGGAGTTCACGACCCTCCGCCAGCCCGTCCTCCGCAACCGTCAGGCGCACCGTCTGCTCCGGCGTCTGCGCCGACAGGAGCACAGTCCCGGACGATACCATCCTGCTTCCCAGCTGCAAATCCTCGCCGGCGAAATCCAGCTCACTACTGAAGTTGCCACCGATGAAATGCTGGTTCAAAACCGGCATCAGCACCTGGGTCGTGAACAGGTTCCGGGCGCGAACCCGCAGAGTCGCTGTCGCCCCCTCGCTCAACTCGAACACCGGTTGCCCCCGCGCATCGCGCAACTCCGCACTCAGTTCCACCGGCCCTTTCACCACCAGTACCTGCTCCATACTCCGGTCCGGCAACTTCACCTGGTCGGCTGCCAGGGGCGCACCGTCTATGAAATACGCATCCTCCACGCCAAACCGGTACTCACCCGTCGCACGCAACACCTCCGTCTGCACGCTGCCCTCCCTCAACCCGGTCCCCACCTGCACGGTCAATACCCTCGCCTGCGTGCCATCCGGATTTTGCCGGCGCACCAGCACCTCCACCGTCGACGGCACCGTATCCACCAATTCCACGCTCACCGCGGTCTGCTGGCCCACCCGCAATTCCGCGGGCACGCGCAGCCTCGTAACCGCATAATCATTGCGACCGATCGACAGCACCACCTCCGCCTCCAGTCCCGGGGGCTCTGGCGCACTCACCCGTATCGACAGGGATTCCCGCATCTCCACCTCCCCGTCATCCACCGCGTTGAGCTGCACCCGCTGCGTCTGCCCGCCCTCCAGGGTCAGCATCCTCTGCAGCAAACCATCCAGGTGCAGGTCGGCAAGCCCGTCCCGGTCCCTCTCCACTGCCACCACCGACACCGGCAGCAGGCTCCCCGATGCCAGGCCCGCCGCACGCACCGTCAACGTCACCGTGTGCCCCTCCGGCAGCGTATCCCGCACCAATCCCAGGTTCAACTCCAACACCCCCAGCGACACATCCTGCACCCCATCTGCGATCGGCAGTGGCGGCGTCTCCGTGCTCTGCAATCGCACACTCAACAGCGATACCGTCCAAATCCCCGCAGGCTGCAGACCCCCCGCAAACACCGCCGTCCCCACCGACGCACCGGGCGATATGCTGAAACTTCTCGTCACCACATTCGAACCCAGGACCGCCCGCACCATCCCCTCCACCGCATGCGGCCACGCCGCCGCATTCAGCACTACCGTCGCCGTGAACGTCTCGCTCACCGCCACCCGCACCGGCAACCGCAGTTCGCTCACCACCGGCAACACCTGCAAGCGCAGCTGCCGGGCGTTCACACCCACCTCCGCCTCCAATTCGTCCACCCCCGCTTCCCCGGCAAACCGCGCCGCCTCCACCGACAACTGCCAATCCCCCGCCTGTGCCAGGTTCCACTCGGAAGCCGCAAGCTCCTGTCCCCGGGGAATCCTGAACGCCGTCTCAACCGACGTCACATCCCCGGCCAGCACCGCCTGCACCGTCAACGTCACAGTTGCCGGGGCAGTCCTGTTCAATTCCGCCTCCAGGTCAAACTCAACGCCGGCACCCACCTGCCCCACCGACAGGTTCAGGGTACTCACCACGTAATCGTTGAAACCGATCGCCAACACCGTCTCCGCCGGCAGCGCATCCGCTGCAGTCGCCTCAATCCGCACACTCTCCCGGTCTTCCGTCAGGGTGTCATCCACCGCCTGCAAGCCCAGCGTAGATGGCTGGCCACCGATCAAGCCCAGTTCCAGCACATCTCCCGCCCGGCCTGCAAACACCAGGTCCGCCATCCCGTCCCCATCACTCTCCTCCAGGCGAATGCTCACATCCAGGGGGTACCCCGACGCCAGGTTCTCCGCACTCACCGTCAACACCGTCGTGTTGCCGGCACCCTCCTCCGGCAGCCCGTCCCGACCCAGGGCCAGGCGCAATACCGGTGCCAGCACCCGCAGCTGCGCCGACAACAACTCCCCGCCATCCGGTGTCGGCTGGTCCCCCGCCAGGGTCTGAACAAACATCGACTCCCTGAGACGCAGCTCGTAATCCCCCACCTCCGTAAACGGTGCGCTCCTGTTAGCCCCGGGGTGTTCCACCTCTATGGTCTGCGACGTCCCCGATGCCAGGCTGGCCTGCACCGTCGCATGCACGGTAGTACTCGGAATCCTATTAAAATCCAGGAGCACCTGAACCGTTCCTCCCAACTCCACCTCGGACGGCATCACCCGCATCCCCGTCCAGCGATACCCGTGACGCGGCACCACCACCACCACCGGCGTACTCACAAACGTCCTGACACCCCCCACATCCGGACCGCTCAGATCAAGCCGCACGCTTTCCCGGGACTCCGCCACCCCGTCAGACACCACCTCCACCTCCACCATCGCCGATGGTGTCGTGAAACTGAGTTCCACCGTCGATGCAGACAACTCCAACTCCCCGGAGCGCCCCGGTACGAGGCGAATCTCGAACACACCCTCCGCCGGAAGGTTCTGTGCACTCACCGTCAGGGGCGTCGCCTCACCCTCCGCCAATACCCGCTGCGCCCGACCCTCGAGCAACGCACTCAAGCGCACCCGCCTCAGCTCCACCTCCCACGACGCCTCCAGGCCCGCTCGCGCCGGAATCACCTGTTGGTCCCCGCCCTTCGCCGAAACAAAACGCCCCTGCACCACCGCCCGATAATTCCCGGCTCTCTCCGCCAACACGCTTTTGCTGGCGGTGCGTTCCCCGGCCGCAAGCTGCAAGGTCTCCTCCCGCAACAACCCGCTCCCGGTCTCCGTAATCTGCAGGGTCAGGGTCGCCGCCACGGGCACCGTGGCATTCAGCACTGCACGCAACTCCATGAGCTCCCCGGTCTGCAGCACGGCGGGCGATACCTGCAACTCCTCCACCCGGTAGCCATTGCGCGGCACCACCAGCACGAATGCCAGCTCCTCCGGGGATACCCCGTAGCTCGGTGTCCCCGCCAGCGTCAACAGGAATGTCTCCCCGGGCTCCGGCAACCCGTCCTCCCGCGCCTGCAACTCCAGGTTCCCGTTCACCGCCGTATTTACAGAATCCAGTTGTGCCAGGTCCAGACCCGGGCTGAGCGCGCCAAGATCGTTCTCGCGCCCGCTCACACCCGACAACACCACGCTAAATACCTCGTCTGAGCCGTAATACGCCTGTTGCGAGCCCAGGTTGCTCAGCGACAACTCCACGTTCGCCGTCTGCCCCTCCGCCAACTCCAGCTCCGGCGTCGCCCCCGGCTGCAGGTTCACCGAACCCCCCGGGGCACTCACACTTCCCTGCCACTCCACCATCAGACCCAGGCGCAACAAGCCCGCACGCCCCCCTGTGCCATCGAGCAGGTCCACCTGGTCCGCTCCCCGGGCCGGCACCGCAAAGGAACCGCCCGTCATCCGGGCGTGATACACCCCCTGGGTGGACAGCGATATTCCCGCCAGCGTCGGGTCGATCACCAGGCGGCCCCGCCTCGAAGCCCGCGACACCTTCAGCTCCACCGACTCCTCCAACGCCTCTCCCAGACCCCGCAACTCCACGTTCACCGTCACCGTCGACGGTGCCGGCGCATTCAACTCCGCAGACAGTGTGAATCTACTGCCCGATGCCACCTCCACGGGCACAACCCCCACCCGCGACACCGCATAGCCGTGACGCACCACGGACAGGGCGGCCTCCGTCGAGGCCCGGACGCCCGCCAGCATCGCCGTCGCCCTCAATTCGAAAGTCTCCCTGGGCTCCGGCACGCTGTCCGCCACCGCCTGCACCCGAACCCGCGCCGTCGAGCTCTGCAGGCTCAAGAGCACCGGCGAGACCGTCAGCAACTGCAGTTCCACGGCAGCCGGTAACAACAACTCCACGTTCAGTTCCTGATCCATCGACAGGTAATACTCCAGGTTCTCCGCCCCCAGCACCAGCTCTTGTTCCTGCCCCTCCTCGAACTCCAGCACCGCCGGTGACCAGGACAAGACCAGGGCCGGGGGAACCACACTCACACGCACCGCCGCAGCGTCGATACCCGGATACCGCTGGTCAGCCTCCCCGGCAGTCATAAATGTCGCCGTCGTAACCGACAACTGGTACTCCCCTTCCTGCATCAGACCCAGCTGGAAATTCACCGCCGCCGACTCCGAACCCGGCCCGATCTCCGCCTCCTGCATGAATTCGCCGCCCGGCCCCAGGGCCTCGACCATCAGGCTCACCGTCGACGGTGCCGCCGCATTCAACCGCGTTCTCACGGTCCACACCTGGTCCAGCACCACCTCAGACGGCGTCTCCAGGCTCAGCACATAGCCATTGCGCGGCACGGTCAGCAATGCCACTGCCGAGGCCAGCACATCTCCCTCGAGTGCTCCCTCCCGCACCCGCACCTCCAACGACACCTCCCGGCGCGCATCGGCACGCTCGTCGGCCTGCACCTCCACGGTGAAGAGCAGTTCCGTCACAGCCCCCGCACCCAGCAGGATACTTGTAGAACCGTGCGGCGTCAGTACCAAGCGCGCATCCGCAGACAAAGCCTGCAAAACCACGGTCTGTTCACCGCCCAGGTTGCTCACCTCCACCGTCAGCGTAGACTGTTCCCCTTCCGGTACCAGCTGCGGCCTGACGGACACCTGCGTCAGCACCTGGCGCTCTTGTACAGTGACATCCTGCGTTGCAGCCTCGAGCACCGGGTGGCCCACGCCATCGGCAAAAACCGCCCCGCTCACCGCCAACTGGTACGGCCCCGCCGCCACATCCCCCGGCAACAGAAGCGCATCGGTCGCCGTCGTCCGCCCCGCCGCAATCACGAGTGGTGCAGACGCCACCGTGCCACCCGGCGTACTCAACTCCACCTCCACCTGCAAATCACTGGATGCCGGGGCATTCATCCCCACCCGCAATTCAAGCAGTGAACCCGTGTAAATCGCAGTCGGGTTCAAAACCTGTAAAGCATTCAGCGCATACTCGTTGCGCGGAATCTCAAAAGTCAGCGGGATCTCGCCCGCAGGAGGCTGAGCGGAGAGGGAATGCAGGGTTGCATGCACCGTCGTCCCCTCCACCACGACAGTGGCACGCAACTGAAACCGCTCCGTGTCCTCCGGCTGGCCATCGTCCACCGCCATAATAGTCAAGTTGTAACTCGTACGTTTTCTTGTTACCGGGAGGATTTCCCCCGCGGCAATATTCAACTCAGTAAACCGGGGCAATCCTGCTGGGCTCCACCGCAGCCTCACATCGTCCGCTCTCTCGGGCGGCTCAATCCACACTCTCAACGGCAACTGCTCTCCCGGCAACAGCACGGCATCGCTTAGGGGCCCAACACTAAACTTAATCCAGTTGAGCCTAGTGACATTGGTGTACGTCTCTCCCTCCGCCAAGGGAGCAGGCCATCTCACTACGGAAAAAGAAGAAGGCTCGCTAGCATTATGGATAAACATCACCGGCGGGGCCACGGTCAAGCGCCCATGCGCCCGGGCGGGAATCGCCAACTGGTCGCCCGGCTCGCCGGCGGCAAAACGCAACTCGCCACCTTGCAGCTGCAGCGTATAAAACCCGTTCCGCCCAGTCAACTCGTCTATCAGGGTCTCCAGCCCCGGTTGCAGGCTCAAGGTGGCGGTGCGCTGACCCGCCAAAAAGCGCATCCTATCCGTGCGCGCCACCGTGCCGGCATCCGGCGTCTGGCCGTCCTGCACCCACTCCAGGGTGAACTGCTCCGTGTCCGCCGGTACCACACCATTCAAGGCCGCCACGACTTCCACCTCCTCGCCCTCGCTCACCAGCCCCGGGCGCAGCTCCAAACCCTGCAGCACATAGCCGTTGCGCGGTACCACCACGCTCACCATGACCGTCTCTGCACCCGCTGCCACCGCTTCAATCAGCAGACGTTCCCGGGGCTCCGCCAAACCATCATCGACCGCACTCACCGTCACACTCGCCGTGGGCATCTCACTGCTCAACACCAGCTGCGCAGCCGAAAATTTCAGGCCCGCATCCGCCGCCGTCCCCGACAGCGGCCGCAACTCCACGACCAGGGTTTCATCGACCAACAGGTTCCGGGACTCCACCTGCAGGGTCGCCGTCTGCCCCTCCGCCAGGACGCGCTGCGTTCCGCCGCCCTGCCACTCTGCCGACAGCACCACCGCATCTCGCACCGTCAGGGTCTGCGTCTGGCTGCGGACCTCCAACAACTGCTGGTCACCCGGCCCCGCACTGTCAAAGTCCAGGAACACCGCACCGCCCGGCAGGACAAAGAACTCGTGCATCCCCAGGGCGTCCACCTGCTGTGCCGCCGAAGCCGCGAAAATGCTGTTCCTGCCGAGCGTAAGTGGCAACACGCGCTGCCCCCCTTGCGGGTCCCGCCACTGCACGCTGATCTGCACGGTCGCCGGTGCCGACACATTCAACTCCGCCCGCACCTGCACTTCACCCCCGATGTGCAGCTCCGGTACCGACAGACTCAGCCTGGACAGCGCATAATCATTGCGGGCAATCGCCAGCTCCACCTCCACATCCAGCCCCGCAGGCTCCACCACATTCACCTGCAGCAACACGCTCTCCCGGGGCTCCGCTTCCAGATCATCCACGGCATTCACACGCAGCTGCTCTGCCTGCCCGCCCTCCAGGCTCAGCATCCTCGATAAGGCATCGTCCAGCAGCAGATCGGGTGCCTCGTCCCGGTCCGCCTCCACCACCGCAACCGACACCGCCAGGGTGCTCCCCGACGCCAGGCCCACCACACTCACCGTCAGGTTCGTTGAGCTTCCCGTCCCCTCCTCCAACAGCGTATCCCGCCCCAATACCACGCGCAGTTCCACCACCTCCAGCGGCACATCCCGCACTGCATCTGCCAGCGCAAGCCGCGTACCATCCGCCAACTGCGCTGCGCTCACCGATACACTCCAAACCCCCGCGGGACGAAGACCCAGCGCAAACACCGCCGTCCCCTCCGTTTCACCGGCGAACACGCTGAAAATGCTGTGCACCTCTGCTGACTCAAAAACCGCGGTCACCGTGCCCGCCACCGCCTGCGGTGCCGCCGCGTTCAGGGCTACCGTAAGCTCGAACCACACACCCGCTGCCACCCGCACCGGCAACCGCAACTCGCCCACCACCGGCAACACCCGCAAGCTCCTCTGTCGGGCATTCGCACCCACCTCCGCCTCCAACTCGTCCACCCCCGCTTCCCCGGCAAACCGCGCCGCCTCCACCGACAACTCCCAATCCCCCGCCTGTGCCAGGCTCCACTGTGCAGCCGCAACCGCCTGCCCCCGGAGAACCCTGAACGCCGTCGTAACCGACGTCACACCCCCGTCCAGCACCGCCCGCACCGTGAGCGTCACAGTCGCCGGGGCCATCCTGTTCAATTCCGCCTTCAGGTCAAACTCAACGCCGGCACTCACCTGCCCCACCGACAGGTTCAGCGTGCTCACCCGGTAATCGTTGAAACCAATGGCCAACACCGTCTCCACCGGCAGCGCACCCGCTGCGCTCGCCTCAATCCTCACACTTTCCCGGTCTTCCGTCAGGGCGTCATCCACCGCCTGCAAGCCCAGCGTAGATGGCTGGCCACCGATCAAGCCCAGTTCCAGCACATCTCCCGCCCGGCCTGCAAACACCAGGTCCGCCATCCCGTCCCCATCACTCTCCTCCAGGCGAATGCTCACATCCAGGGGGTACCCCGACGCCAGGTTCTCCGCACTCACCGTCAACACCGTCGTGCTGCCGACACCCTCCTCCGGCAGCCCGTCCCGACCCAGGGCCAGGCGCAATACCGGTGCCAGCACCCGCAGCTGCGCCGACAACAACTCCCCGCCATCCGGTACCGACTGGTCCCCCTCCAGAACCCCTGCAAACGAAGACTCCCTAAGGCGCAGCTGGTAATCTCCCGCCTCCGTGAACGGTGCGCTCCTATTAGCCCCGGGGTGCTGCACCTCTATGGTCTGCGAAGTCCCCGATGCCAGGCTGGCCTGCACCGTCGCATGCCTGGTGGTATCCGGAACTGCATTCAAGTCCAGGAATACCTCCACCGTTCCTCCCAACTCCACCTCGGACGGCACCACCCGCATCCCCGTCCAGCGATACCCGTGACGCGGAATGACCACCACCACCTGCGTGCTCGCAAATGTCCTGACTCCCCCGACATCCGTGCCAAACACCTCGACCCGCACACTCTCCCGGCCCTCCGTGACCCCGTCGGACACCACCTCCACCTCCACCATCGCCGATGGCGTCGTGAAACTGAGTTCCACCGTCGATGCAGACAACACCAACTCCCCGGAGCGCTCTGGCACGAGGCGAATCTCGAACACACCCTCCGCCGGAAGGTTCTGTGCACTCACCGTCAGGGCCGTCGTCCCGCCCTCCGCCAATACCCGCTGTGTCCGACCCTCAAGCAGCGCGCTCAATTGCACCCGTCTCGATACCACCTCCCATGTCACCCCCAGGCCGGAGCGCGCCGGAATCACCTGCTGGTCGCCGCCCACCCACGAGACAAAACGACCCTCCTGCAACACCGCGCGATACTCCCCGGTATTCATCGCCGCAAACGTCAGGCGAGCGGTACGCTCCCCGGCTTCCAAGCGCAACTCCTCCACCTGCAACTCGCCACCGCTCTCCATGATCTGCAGGGTCAGGGTCGCCGCCACCGGCGCCTCGGCGTTCAGCACGGCACGCAGCTCCAGGGCATCCCCGGTCTGCAACACCGCATCCCCGACCTGCAACTGCTCCACCCGGTAGCCTGCCCGCGGCACCGCCAGCACGAATGCCAACTCTGCGGGCGATACCCCGTAAGTCGGCGTCCCGGCCACCGTCAACAGGAATTTCTCCCGGGGCTCCGGCTCTCCATCTGAGCGTACCTGTACCGGCAACTCCTCGCCCACCGGCATGTTCACAGCACCCGGTTGCACCAATTCCAGTGCCGCGGCCAGCACCTCAAGATCGCTCTCCCGCCCACTCACGCCCGACAGGCGCACTGCAAATACCTCGTCTGATCCGTAGTACGCAAAGTGCGAACCCAGGTTCTGCACTAACAACTCCACGTTCGCCGTCTGCCCTTCCGCCAACTCCAACTCCGGCGTCATCCCCGGCTGCAGGCTCGCCGAAACCCCCGGGGCGCTCACAGTTCCCTGCCATTCCACCATCAGACCCAGGCGCAACAAGCCCGCACGCCCCCCGGTGCCATCGAGCAGCTCCACCTGGTCCGCTCCCAGGCCCGGGTCGACAAAGGAACCGCCCGTCATCCGGGCGTGATACACCCCCTGGGTGGACAGCGACACCCCCGCCGGCGTCGGGTCGATCACCAACCGGCCCCGCCTCGAAGCCAGCGGCACCTTCACCTCCACCGACCTCTCCGACGCCTCTCCCAGGCCCCGCAACTCCACGTTCACCATCACCGCCGACCGCACCCACTCATTCAACTCCACCCACAGCGTGAAGGTGCTGCCCCGGACCGGTTCCACGGGTTCCACTCGGACACTCGATACCGCATAACCGTGACGCGCCACCGTCAGGGCGGCCGCCGTCGAGGTCCGGACGCCACCCGGCCTCGCCGTCGCCCTCAATTCGAAAGTCTCCCTGGGCTCCGGCACGTTGTTCGCCACCGCCTGCACCCGCACCCGCGCCGTCGAGCTCTGCAGGCTCAAGAGCACCGGCGAGACCGTCAGCAACTGCAGGTCTGCTGCAGCCGGCAATGACAGCTCCACAGCCAGTTCCCGGTCCATCGACAGGTAATACTCCAGGTTCTCCGCCCCCAGCACCAGCTCTTGTTCCTGTCCCTCTTCAAACTCCAGCACCGCCGGTGACCAGGACAAGACCAGGGCCGGGGGAACCACTCTCACAGGCACCATCGCAGCGTCGATACCCGGATACCGCTGGTCAGCCTCCAGGGCCGTCACAAATGTCGCCGTCGTAACCGACAACTGGTACTCCCCTTCCTGCATCAGCCCCAGCTGGAAATTCACCGCCGCCGACTCCGAACCCGGCCCGATCTCCGCCTCACGCGTGAATGAGCCGCCCGGCCCCAGTGCCTCGACCGTCAGGCTCACCGTCGACGGTGCCTCCGCATTCAACCGCAATCTCACGGTCCACTCCTGGTCCAGCACCACCTCAGACGGCGTCTCCAGGCTCAGCACATAGCCGTTGCGCGGTACGGTCAGCAATGCCACTGCCGAGGCCAGCACATCTCCCTCGAGCGTTCCCTCCCGCACCCGCGCCTCCAACGACACCTCCCGGCGCGCATCGGCACGCTCGTCGGCCTGCACTTCGACGATGAAGGTCCGCTCCGTCGTCGCACCCGACCCGCCCCTCGCTTCCAGCTCAATTTCCGCCGAAACATCCGGCATGAACACCAGTCGCCGATCCGCAGCCAAAAGCTGCAAAACCACGGTCTGTTCATCGCCCAGGTTGCTCACCTCCACCGTCAGGGTGGCCTGCCCGCCCTCAGGTACCAGCTGCGGCCTCAGGGTCGTGCGCATACGCACCTGGGCCCCCTGTACAGTGACATCCTGCGTTGCAGCCTCGAGCACCGGGTGGCCCACGCCATCGGCAAAAGTCGCCCGGCTCAACGACAACTGGTGTTGCCCTGGCACCGCATTCTCCGGCAGCAGAAGCGCAGCGGTCGCCGTCGTCCGCCCCGCCGCAATCACGAGTGGTGCCGACGCCACCGTGCCACCCGGCGTACTCAACTCCACCTCCACCTGCAAATCACTGGGGGCCTGGGCGTTCATCCCCACTTCGAATTCCAGCACCGCACCCGCGTAGATCGGCCCGGTGTTCAAAACCTGTAAATCATCCAGCGCATACTCGTTGCGCGGAATCTCAAAAGTCAGCGGGATCTGGCCCGCAGGAGGCGGAACGAGGGAGGGGTTCAGGGTTAGATGCACCGTCGTCCCCCCCACCACTACAGTGGCACGCAACTGAAACCGCTCCGTGTCCTCCGGCTGGCCATCGTCCACCGCCATAATAGTCAACCTGTAACTATTATGTCTTCTTGTTACCGGGATGATTTCCCCCGCGGCAATATTCAACTCATTCCACGGGAACGGTCGGAAGCCCCGCCGAAATCCCGCTGGCCGCCACCGTACCCTCACATCGTCCGCTCTCTCGGGCGGCACAATCTCCACGCGCAACGGCGCCTGCTCTTCCGGCTGCAGCGCGGCACTCAGAGGCAAAACACCCAACCCAATGAGCCGATCCACATCGGGATTGGGGTAGCTCTCCCCCTCCGCCAAGCGCTGGGGCCAGCGGAAGGGAGGTCTCCCAAAGACAGGCACAGCAGTATGGGTCAACCTCACCGGCGGGGCCACGGTCAAGCGCCCATGCGCCCGGGCGGGAATCGCCAACTGGTCGCCCGGCTCGCCCGCGGCAAAACGCAACTCGCCCCCCTGCACCTGCAGCCGGTAAAACCCGCTGCGATCGAACCGCGCATCTATCAGCGACGGCAGCCCCGGTTGCAACGTCAACGTGGCGGTGCGCCGGCCCGCCAAAAAGCGCATCATATCCGTGCGCGCCACCGTGCCGGCATTCGGCGTCTGGCCAGCCTGCACCCACTGCAGGGTCAACACCTCCAGGTCCGCCGGTGCCACACCATTCAAGGCCGCCACCACCTCCACCTCCTCGCCCTCGTTCACCATCCCCGGGCGCAGCTCCAAGCCCTGCAGCACATAGCCGTTGCGCGGTACCACCACGCTCACCATGACCGTCTGTGCACCCGGTGCCGACGCTTCAATCAGCAGACGTTCCCGGGGCTCCGCCAAACCATCATCGATTGCACTCACCGTCACACTCGCCGTGGGCATCTCACTGCTCAACACCAGCTGCGCAGCCGAAAACTCCAGCTCCGCATCCGCCGCCGTCCCCGACAGCGGCCGCAACTCCACGTTCAACTCCTCATCGGCCAACAGGTTCTGTGCCCTCACCTGCAGGGTCGCCGTCTGCCCCTCCGCCAGGACACGCTGCATCCCGCCGCTCTGCCACTGTGCTGACAGTACCACCGCACCACGCACCGTCAGGGTCTGCGTCTCACTGCGGATCTCCAACAACTGCTGGTCACCCGCCTCTGCACCGGCAAAATCCTGGAACGCCGCACCGCCCGGCAGGACAAAGAACTCGTGCATCCCCAGGGCGTCCACCTGTTGTGCCGCCGAAGCTGCAAAAATGCTGTTCCTGTTGAGCCTAAGCGGCAACACCCGCTGCCCCCCCTGCGGGTCCCGCCACTGCACGCTGATCTGCACGGTCGCCGGTGCCGACACATTCAACTCCGCTCGCACCTGCACTTCACCGCCGATGTGCAGCTCCGGTGCCGCCAGACTCAGCCTGGACAGCGCATAATCATTGCGGGCAACCGACATCTCCGCCACCGCAATCCACACACCCCGCGTGATGTTTTCCGGTGCCAGGCCCACTGCCCTCAGCTGTATTAAATGAAGCTCCCGGGGCTCCGCTTCACTATCATCCACGGCACTCACCAGCAGCCGCTGCTCCTGCCCGCCCTCCAGGACCAGCTCCCTCTGCAGCACACCATCGTCCAGGCGCAGATCATCCCCGCCCGGCGGGAGCAGCACAACCGACACCGCCAGGGTGCTCCCCGACGCCAGGCCCGCCGCACTCACCGTCAGGCTGGTCGTGCTTCCCGTCCCCTCCTCCAACAGCGTATCCCGCCCCAATGCCAGGCGCAGTTCCACCACTTCCAGCGGCACATCCCGCACCGCATCTGCGATCGCAAGAGCATCTCCCCCACCCTGAAGTGTCGCCTCCGTCACCGACACACTCCAAATCCCCGCAGGTCGCAGCTCTCCCGCAAAGCTCGCCGTCCCCTCCATCTCACCGGCCAACACGCTGAAACTGCTCTGCACCATCTCCGGGCCCAGAACCGCCCGCACCGTTCCCGCCACTGTCGACGGTGCAACCAGGCCCAGTACCACGGTCGCCGTGAACGCCTCACCCACTGAAACCCGCACCGGCAGCAGCAGCTGGTTCGCCCCCAGCAACACCCGCAAGGGCCTCTGCCGGGCATTCGCACCCACCTCCGCCTGCAACTCGTCCACCCCCGCTTCCCCGGCAAACCGCCCCGCCTCCACCGACAACTCCCAATCTCCCACCTGTGCCAGGCTCCACTGCGTCGCCGTGCTCGCCCGGCCCATGGGAAACTCGACCCCCAGGCTCGCCGATGTCACACCCGCCTCCAGCACCGCCCGCACCGTGAGTGCCAACTTCGAGGGTGCCTCCCCGTTCAATTCCATCTCCAGGCCAAACGGAACGCCCACACCCACCTGCTCCACCGACAGGTTCAGCGTGCTCACCCGGTAATCGTTGAAACCGATCGCCAGTGCCGTCTCCACCGGCAGCGCACCCGCTGCAGTCGCCTCAATCCTCACACTCTCCCGGCCCTCCGCCAGGGCGTCATCCACCGCCTGCAAATTCAGCATCGATGACTGGCCACCGATCAAGCCCAGTGCCAGCACATCTCCCTCCCGTCCCGCAAATACCAGGTCCGCCATCCCGTCCCCATCACTCTCCTCCAGGCGAATGCTCACATCCAGGGGGTACCCCGACGCCAGGTTCTCCACACTCACCGTCAACATCGTCGTGCTGCCGGCACCCTCCTCCGGCAGCCCGTCCCGACCCAGGGCCAGGCGCAATACCGGTGCCAGCACCCGCAGCCGCGCCGACAACAACTCCCCGCCATCCGGTACCGGCTGATCCCCCTCCAGAACCTCTGCAAACGAAGACTCCCTGAGGCGCAGCTCGTAATCTCCCGCCTCTGCGAACGGTGCGCTCCTGTTATTCCCGGGGTGCTGCACCTCTATGGTCTGCGAAGTCCCCGATGCCAGGCTGGCCTGCACCGTCGCATGCCTGGTGGTATCCGGAACTGCATTCAAGTCCAGGAATACCTCCACCGTTCCTCCCAACTCCACCTCGGACGGCACCACCCGCATCCCCGTCCAGCGATACCCGTGACGCGGAATGACCACCACCACCTGCGTGCTCTCAAACTCCCTCACTCCCCCCGTATCTGAGCCTCTCACTTCAATCCTCACACTCTCCCGGCCCTCCGTAACCCCGTCGGGCACCACCTCCACCTCCACCATCGCCGATGGCGTCGTGAAACTGAGTTCCACCGTCGATGCAGACAACACCAACTCCCCGGAACGCTCCGGTGTGAGGCGAATCTCGAACACACCTTCCGCCGGCAGGTTCTGCGCACTCACCGTCAGGCTCGTCGTCCCGCCCTCCGCCAATACCCGCTGTGCCCGACCCTCAAGCAGCGCGCTCAACTGCACCCGTCTCGATTCCACCTCCCAGCTCACCCCCAGGCCGGAGCGCGCCGGAAGCACCTGCTGGTCGCCGCCCACCCCCGAGACAAAACGACCCTCCTGCAGTATTGCGCTGTACGAACCCGCACGCGCCGCCGGCACGCTCCGGCTGGCAGTGCGCTCCCCGGCTTCCAGGCGCAACTCCTCCAAGCGCAACTCGCCGCCGCTCTCCATGATCTGCAGGGTCAGGGTCGCCGCCACCGGTGCCGCTGCGTTCAGCACGGCACGCAGCTCCAGGGACGCCCCGGTCTGTACCACCGCATCCGAAACCTGCAACTGCTCCACCCGGTAGTCCGCACGCGGCACCGCCAGCACGAATGCCAGTCCTGCGGGCGATACCCCGTAAGTCGGCGTCCCCGCCACCGTCAACAGGAATTCCTCCCGGGGCTCTGGCAGTTCGTCCTCCCGCACCTGCAACTGCAATGCCTGGTTCCTGGTAACCGCCGTGTCCGCAGCACTCATTTGCGTCAATTCCAGTGCCGCGGCCAGTGCCTCAAGATCGCTCTCCCGCCCACTCAAACCCGACAGGCGCACTGCAAATACCTCGTCTGAGCCGTAGTATGCAAAGTTCGAACCCAGGTTCTGCACCGACAGGTTGATATTCGCCGTCTGCCCTTCCGCCAACTCCAGCTCCGGCATCGCCCCCGGCTGCAGATCTGCCGAAACCCCCGGGGCACTCACAGTTCCCTGCCATTCCAACACCCGGCCCAGGCGCAACAAGCCCGCACGCCCCCCCGTGTCATCGACCAGGTCCACCTGGTCCGCTCCCCGGCCCGGGTCGACAAAGGAACCGCCCGTCACCCGGGCGTGATACACCCCATCGCCCAGCTCCGCCGCCCGCATCGCGCCGACCACCAATTGGCCCCGCTGCGAATACCGCGGCGTCTCCACCTCCACAAACTCCGACATCGTCTCTCCAAGACCCCGCAACTGCACGTTTACCGTCACCGTCGCCGGCACCGGCGCATTCAAGTCCACGAACAGCGTGAAGGTACTGCCCGATGCCACCTCCACGGGCACAGCCCCCACCCGCGACACCGCATAGCCGTGACGCGGCACCGACACCATCGCCTCCGCCGAGATCGACTCACCCATCACCAATAACATCGCCGTCGCCGTCAATTGGAATCTCTCCCTGGGCTCCGTTTGACCGTCTGCCACCGCCCGCACCCGCACCCGCGCCGTCGACTCCCGCACGCGCAAGGGCACCGGCGAGACCGTCAGCACCCGCAGTTCTTCGGCATCCGCCGATGACAGGTCCACCTGCAGGGTCTGCCACGACTGCAGGTAATATCCCAGGTTCTCCGTCCCCAGCACCAGCTCTTGTTCCTGGCCCTCCGCCAACTCCAGCACCGGCGGCGACCAGAACATGGCCAGGGCCGGAGGAAGCACATTCACGCTCGCCGTCGCCGCACGAAAATCCGGGGACAGCTGGTCATCCTGCTGGACATTCACGAACATCGCACTCAGCACCTGCAACTGGTACCTCCCTTCCTGCAGTGGTCCCAACCGGACCTCCTCCCCCACCGACTCCGAACCCGCACCGATCTCCACCTCACGCGTGAATATCCCACCCGGCCCCAGCACCGAGAAGCTCAGGCGCAGCGGCGACAACGTAACCGCATTCAACCGCGATCTCACGGTCCAATCCTGGTCCAGCAGTGCCTCAGACGGCGTCTCCAGGCTCAGCACATAGCCGTTGCGCGGCACGGTCAGCAATGCCACTGCCGAGACCAGCACATCTCCCTGGCGCGTCCCCTCCCGCACCCGCAGCTCTAACGGCACCTCCATGCGCGGCTGGGCACGATCATCGGGGCGCACCTCCACGGTGAAGAACCGCTCCGTCGCAGCCCCCGCAACCAGCAGGATATTCGTAGAGCCGCGTGGCGTAAATACCAGGCGCGCATCCGCAGACAGAGCCTGCAGGTTCACGGCCCGTTCCACGCCCGGGCTGCTCACCCGCACCGTCAGGGTCGTCTGCTCCCCTTCCCGCAGCAGCGTACGCTCCAAGCTCAAGGCCTCCAGCACCACGTTCGGCTCTTCCACGGTAACTGCCCGGAACAACTGCGCCGTCACGGTCGGCGTCCCCACGCCATCGGCAAACACCGCCCCGTTCACCGCCAGCCGGTACAGCCCGGCCTGCACCTCCGCCGGCAGACGCAGCTCGGCGGTCGTCGTCGTCCGTCCCGCGGCAAGCACAAATTGTGCCATCGACACCGTCCGCCCCAGGGTGCTCAACTCCACCTCCAGCTGCAAATCACTGGAAGCCGAACCGTTCATCCCCAGCTGCAACTCGAGCAGCGAACCCGCGTAAATCGCCCCCGGGTTCAAAACCTGCAAATCATCCACAACATAACCGCTGCGCAAAATCTCAAAACTCAGGGTGTGCGTAACCGCCACCACGGGCCCAACGAAGAACCCGATCTGCAACTGCACCACCTCCGTGTCCTCCGGCTGGCCATCCCTCTCGTCCAACGCCCGCACGTCCACCGTGATCGAACTCGTATGGCCTGTACCCGCCACGTTCTCCGCACTATTCACATAGTAGGTCGTATCACCCAAACTCCCACCTCCCGCTACCAGCGTCTCCAACTCGCTGGCCGGAAAATTCGGGCGCGTCCTATAACCCTGATCCGCGGGCAGCAGGGAATTCTCCACCCCGAACTCCACCGTGCTCGTCGAGCCCCCCTCCTGCAACTGCAGGGAACCCGAAACCAATCTCAGGTAAAAGCGCAGCTCCCCGCGCACCCTTACCCGCACCGTGGACGCCGTCAGCTGCGGATACACCTGGTCCGCCTCCTGCACCGTTACAAAGCTGGCACTCGTGAGCTGCAACTCGTACTCCCCCGCCTCCTGCAGTGCCGCCAGCATCCCCCGCACCGATGCCGAACCCGCGGCGATCACAAGCATCTCCTCCCGCACTATCGAGCCCGTCAGGACATCGCGGATCTCCACCCCCACGTCCACGCGCGAGAGCGAAGCCCGGTTCAATTCCACTGCCACTGCCAGGGGCTCGCCCGTGTGCACCGCCGCCGCCGCCGTCAGTGTGCTCAGCCGGAAATCATTGCGACCGATCTCCAACTCCACCGTCGCCGACAGCCCCTCTGCCTGTGCCCGCACCTGCAGACGGGCACTCTCCCGCAGCTCGGCCTCCCCATCGGCCACTGTACCCACCGTCACACTCGCCGTGGGCACCGCACTGCTCAATACCAGCTGCGTCGCCGAAAACTCCAGGTCCACCTCTGCCGCCGTCCCCGACAGCCGCAGCAACTCCACGACCAACTCCTTGCCGGGCAACAGGTTCCGAGTCTCGACCTGCAGTGTCTCCGACTCGCCCTCCGCCAGGACGCGCTGCGTCCCGCCACTCTCCCACTGTGCCGACAGCACCACCGCATCCCGCACCGTCAGGGTCTGCGTCTGACTGCGGACCTCCAACAACTGCTGGTCACCCGGCCCTGCACTGTCAAAGTCCAGGAACACCGCACCGTCCGACAGCACAAAGAACTCGTGCATCCCCCGCAACTGCAGACCCGGCTGCACCGTCTGCCCGGATATCGAACCCCGACCGATTGCAAGCGACAACACCCGCTGCCCCCCCTGCGGGTCCCGCCACTGCACGCTGACCCCCACCGTGCTCGGTGCCAGCGCATTCAACTCCGCCTGCAGCCCCAGCTCACCGCCCGCATTCAACTCCGATGCCGACAGGCCCAAACGGCTCAGTGCATAATCATTGCGCGCAAGCTCCACGACCAGGCGGCCCGTAATCGGGGACAGGTTTTGTGCAAGACGCTGAGCGGAGTTGCCGGATGCACTCAAAACAATGGGTTCCCGTGGCTCGGGCAGATCATCATCCAGCACCCGCAGCTCGACACTGGCCACCGTGCGCCCGGGAGTCGATAAGCTAACGGTATCGCTAAGAAATTCCAGCTCCATCCCGTGCGGCGACAGCACACTCAACCCCACCATCAGCTCCTCGCCCGGCTCCAGACCCACCGCACGCACCGTCAACCTCGCCGTGCTCCCCTCCCGCAACTCTTCCCGGTCCAGGGACATCGACAAGAACAACGCCTCCACTGCCAGGTCCAGCTGCAGGGGCTGCAGCAAGGGCAGCACACGCTGATCCCCCGGCCGGGGGGCCGTAAATGTCGCCGTCGTCAAACGCAGCACATACTGCCCCGCCTCCGGCAACATCAACTCCGCATCCCCGAAACGCATCCCCGGCGGAATCCGCACCGTGATGACCACCCGCGTCGTCAACTCCCCGTCCCGCAACACCTCCACTTCCGCCAACGCCTCCAGACCCGCCGCCTCGTTCAATCCCACTCGCAAACGCAGCGCATCCCCGGTCAGCACCATCTCCGACGATGCCGTCATCGTGCTCACCGCATACCCGTGACGACCCAACCAGGCAAAACCGTGCCTCGCCAAAGGCTGATACCACGGCTCTATGCCACCGCCGATAAACTGTGGATTAATCGCCAATTCACCGTCCTCATCCAGTATGAACTTGGAACCCCGGTCAGCCACCGTCAACGCAAACAACACCCCCTGGCGCGTCTCCGGACTCAGGGCATCCGGCAATACCCGCACACCGCCCACCACGCTCTGCGGCGTCGTTTGATGCAAAAATACCACCCCCTCCCGCAACTCCACCCCCGCCTGCTGCTCCACCTGCTGATTGTCCAAAACCAACCCCGCCTCGCTCAACACCACCAGCCCCTCCTCCCGGCTCTCCACCGCCGGCGAACCCCGTCCCGCATCCACCCCGCCCACATGCAACCACTGCTCCCCGTCCAGGCGCACCACCCCCTGCTCCAGCGCTCCCAACCCGAAACCATCTTCCGCACCATCCCCCACCCCCACACGGGAAATCCCCACCCCCATCCTCTGACCCGGCGGCCACACCCTCTGGGACACATCAGGAAACCCGCGCCTCACCGGCGACACACCCGCCGACAAACTCAACTCCACACCCTCCGGTGCACCGCCACCCTGCGAAACCCTCAATACCAGATGCGGCACACGGTGGATATACACCGCACCCGCACCCGGAGCCTCCCGGTCATAAAACACTCCGCCACCATAACTGTCTGGACCCCCCGACTCCCCCGGTGCACCCACCAGCAACTGGCCCGCATCCACCGCCAGGGAAATGCCAAACCAATTCTCCGCCCCGGGATTCTCCGCCCTCACCCGCAACGCCTGCCACCAGGCACCACTGGACTCCTCGCGCCGGAATACATACGCCGAACCACTCTCCCGCAAATCCGCAAACCCCCCATCCGCAAACCCATACCCCTCCTGCGGGGCTCCCACCGCCAGCACATCCCCGTCCAGGGACACCGAAAACCCGAAAGCATTGCGCTGCGACACCCCGCCGACCGCAGTCCGGTCCAGCCACGGACTGTAAAACATCTCCCCGCTCAACTCCCCCGAAGACAACTCCGCTGACAGACGCCACTGCCCATCCCCACCCCGCTCCCACACATACACCCGACCCGACGCCTGCCCGGTCGCCGTCGACGGCGCACCCACCGCCAATACATCCCCCTCCAGGGCCAGCATCGCCGAAAGCGGTGCACCCCCGGAATCCGACACCCCCTCCAGGGACATACGGTTCATCAGCGGAGCACTCCCCCCGCCCGCAGGACGCACACGCAACAGGGAACCCGCCACCCACGTCCCCGTCGAATCCCGCTCAAAAATCTGCACCGCACCGCCCACTGCATCCCCCTGGGCCGGCACCCCCGGCATACCCACCGCCAGACGACCCCCGGCATCGTCCAGGGCCAGGTGCGCCCCAAAACCCATGCCCCCCTGACCCGAACCCGGCAACAGACGCTGCTCCAAAACCCACGTCCGGTCACTGCCCCGATGAAATACATACACCACCTCCCCCTCCGCACGCCGGGCACTCACCGCCAAGCGCGCACCATCCAAGGACAACACCGTGCCAAACTCCTGCAACCCCGCTCTCTCCTCCTCCGTCAGCACACTCGTCAATTGCGCCTCCTGCCGCCAGCGGGAACCATCCCGCCGCCAGACAAACGCAGTACCCGCAGGCTCCGGTGCCTCCGGATTGCCACTCACCCCCGCCGCCAACAACTGACCTGAAACCGCCGGCCATACCTGCGTGTCCGGATGATTCACCCAAGAGTCAGTGTTGTTTAATACGTTCCCTCTATTGGACCAACCCTCCTCATCAACAGTATAAGCATACAAAAATCTCGTCTGCGTGGTATACCCCCCCGCCACCGCCAGAATGCCACTCTCCCCATCCAGGGCCAGCCGCCGGCCAAAAGAATGACCGGCCCATACATGCCCGGATTTCAAATAATACAAAGCCTCTTCCCTCACCCCCCCGACTAACTTGACAGTCCCCGGCGACGCCCGCAGCAACAGCTCCACCTGGTCGCCCTCCTCCCATTCCCTGAAACGGGCACTGTTGAGCCGAATAAACCATCCTCCGCTTATATAAGGAGCAGGTCGGTGATTGATGTTCCTGGAGACAAGTTTCAAACTCACATAGGGATTAATCTCTGCACTCTCTTCACCCTCCCCTATATCCACCTCTCTACCCAAGTGATCAAAAACCAATTCATCGGACCGATGGTAACTGGACCTGTGATAGTCATACGCCCCCACGGCCACCCGTGCCGCCCCCGGTGCCGGCGCATTCAAACCCACCCGAAACCTCACACGTAAATTCGCATACCTGATGATGGGAAGCCACGGCCGTGTTCGAACCAAAAGCACATCGTCCTCATCCGCCACACGCTCTGACAAAATTACCAGCTCGGACACCGCATAATCATTGCGCCCCAACACCACCGAAGTCCGACCCCATTCCACATCACCACCCATTGCGTGAGCCATGAGCACCACGCTCCGGCGCGGCTCCGGCTTCTCATCATCCACCGCCTGCACCCGCACCACCGCCGCCGTGTCCGCACTCAAGGTAAAAGTCGACGGCGAAAATACCAATTGCCCGGTCGACGAAGCCGCCAGCAACCCCCGCACTTCCTGACCCGGCATCAGGTTCAAGGCCCGCACCGTCAGCAGGGCCACCTCCCCTTCCCGCAACACTTCACGGTCCAGACTCAAGGACGCCTCTACCCGCATCACCACCTCCACCTGCTGCTCCAGGCTCCGATCCTCCAGCACCACCTGGTCCCCCTCCAACCCCGCATCCGTAAACATCGCCTCCACCACCGACGCCCGGTACGAACCCGGCTCGGACAACTGCAACTGCGCTGTGCCCGATTGCCTGCCCGCCTCCACCCCCACCCTCACGCTCCGGCTCGTACCCCCCTCGTGCGTAACCCGCACATCCACCTCCACCGCCGATAATACGGGCGTACTGTTCAAAACCACCTCCACCGTCGCCTGCTCCCCGACCCCGAACAACTGCGGCGTGACTGTCAAACCGGTCACCGCATAATCGTTGCGCGGGATCTGCACTAGTGACAGCAACTGCGAATCGATCCTCGCACGCCCCCGCATCCGTGCTTCATACGTGACCGTGGTCTCACCCGGTAGGCGATACGTGGCCTCCGACCCCTCAAAAGCAGACAAGCCCAACCACACGGTCATCCTCTCCTCCGCCTTCCCGTCATCGAGCGCCACGACCTCTGCCCTCAACGCCGACATCAACGTCGCCTCCAACGCCCCCCTGCTGGCCTGCAGCAACCGCTCACCCGGTGCCCTCGTAAAATCCATCTGCTCAAAGAAGTTCAGCGAGGGTTGTAGCCCCAGTGCCCGCTCCAGCGGAGAAATCCCCTGCCCCTCGGGTATCTCGAACTCGACAGAAACACTGCCCTCCCAATCCAGGGCCCATACCTCATCCGGCATCAGTGGCGAGAGTGCCACAGACACGTGTGCCGTACTCCCCTCCGACAACACTTGCAGCACAAAACCCCCTGCATCCACCAAATTTATCCCCAGACGCAAACTCATAAATACCCGCAACAACACATCCCGCGCACCGGCACCCACCGACAGCAAACTCCCATCCGCCAACTGCGCCACCGTTACCGTCAGGGTCCAAGGTGTGATTGTCAAAGTCGCCTCCGGCAGACCCATGCTGAAGCTCGCCGTCCCGCTGGTCTCGCCCGCAGCGATGCTGAAGGACTGCTCCACCAACCGACCTTCCCAGGTCGCAGTTACCGTGCCCGCCACCGCCTGGGGTGCAGGCACATCCAGGCGCAACTCCACCTCAAACGCTTCGTCCGCCCGCAACACAGTCGGTGCACTCAACGACATCACCTCCAGCGACAGTTCTTCGACGATAATCGGGCCGAATGCTGACGCCGTTACTGTCGGCGTCCCCACGCCATCGGCAAAGGACACGCTGTCCGTGCTAACCCGCAGGATGTACTCACCCGGTGCCAGCTGCCTAACCGTGCCGCGGGCGGTGCTGTCACCCGCCGCAATCACCAGTGGTACAGACGCCACCGTGCCACCTGGCGTGCTCAACTCCACCTCCACACCCAGATCGCTGGAGGCCGAGCCATTCATCCCCACCTGGAATTCCAGCAGCGAACCCGCGTAAATCGGCCCGGTGTTCAAAACCCGCAAATCATCCAGCACATAGCCATTGCGCAAGATCTCAAAACTCAGGGTGCGCCTCACAAACACCCCGTCCACATCGATACTGGCCCGCAGTTGCACCATCTCCGTGTCCTCCGGCAGTCCATCCATCTCGTCCACCGCCCGCACGTCCACCGTAATCAAAGGCGTCCCTGTACCCAGAAAGATCCCGTTCGGCCCCGCCTCGAGACGGTAAGCTCCATTCCCCAGCAGGGGGGGCAACTCGCTCGCCCGCCCGGCCGGCAAAACCTCCACATGCAGCCGGTAACCCACCCCCGGCAGGGAATTCTCCGCCTCGAGCTCCACCGTGCTCGTCGAACCCCCCTCCTGCAAAGTCAGGGAACCCGAAATCAATTCCATGCGCAATGCCAGCGGACCCAGCACACTCAGCGGCACATCCCGCGCACTGGCACCCACCGCAAGCGGCATGCCGTCCGCCAACTGCGCCACCGTCACCGTCAGGGTCCAATTCCCCGCCACCGGCAGACCACTGGCAAAGTTCGCCGTCCCGCTGGTCTCATCCGCAGCGATGCTGAAAGGCTGCTCCACATCATCCTGACCGGCCAGGGTCGCGGTAACCGTGCCCGCCACCGCCTGGGACGCGGGCACATCCAGCCCCACCCGCACCTCAAACCCTTCGTCCACCCGCACCGCAGCCGGTGCGCTCAATGACACCACCTGCGGCAGCACCAGCTCTTCGGCGATCATCAGCTCGACCGCCCGTGCCGTCACGGTCGGCGTCCCCACGCCATCGGCAAAGGACACGCTCCCCGTGACCACCCGCAGGGTGTACTCACCCGGCAGTGGCGGCGTTACCATATCGCGGGCGGTGCTGTCGCCCGCCGCAATCACCAGCGGCACAGACGCCACCGTGCCACCCGGTGTGCTCAATTCCACCTCCACGTTCAGATCACTGGAGGCCAAGCCGTTCATCCCCACTTGGAATTCCAGCGGCAAACTCGCGTAAATCGAACTCGGGTTCAAAACCTGCAAATCATCCAGCACATAACCATTGCGCAAGATCTCAAAACTCAGGGTGCGCCTCACAAACACCCCGTCCACATCGATACTCGCTTGCAACTGCACCACCTCCGTGTCCTCCGGCAGTCCATCGCCCTCGTCCACCGCCATCACGGCCACCGTGGCCACAGGCGTATTTCCACCCAGGAATAGCCCCACCGCCCCTTCTTCGAAAGTGTAGACGGAACCGAAAGCATTCGCCTCCAGGGTGTCCAACTCGCCCAGCTGCCCGGCCGGCAAAACCTCCACGTGCAGCCGGTAACCCACCTCCGGCAGGGAATTCTCCGCCTCGAGCTCCACCGTGCTCGGTGCTCCACCCTCCGCCAAAGTCAGGGAACCCGAAACCAGTTCCATGCGCAATGCTAGCGGGCCCAGCACGCTCAGCGACACATCCCGCGCACCGGCACCCACCGCAAGCGGCATGCCGTCCGCCAACTGCGCCACCTTCACCGTCAGGGTCCAATTCCCCGCCACCGGCAGACCGCTGGCAAAGTTCGCCGTCCCGGTCGTCTCGTCCACAGCAATACTGAAGGGCTGCTCCACATCCGTCTGATCAGCCATGGTCGCAGTAACCGTGCCCGCCACCGCCTGGGAGCCGGGCACATCCAGCCCCACCCGCACCTCAAATGCCGTGGCCACCCGCACCGCAGCCGGTGCGCTCAACGACACCACCTGCGGCAGCACCTCGGCGATCATCAGCTCGACCGCCCGCGCCGTCACGGTCGGCGTCCCCACGCCATCGGCAAAGAACACGCTCCCCGTGGCTACCCGCAGGGTGTACTCACCCGGCAGTGGCGGCGTTACCATGCCGCGGGCGGTGCTGTCACCCGCCGCAATCGCCAGCGGCACAGACGCCACCGTGCCACCCGGTGTGCTCAATTCCACCTCCACGTTCAGATCACTGGAGGCCAAGCCGTTCATCCCCACTTGGAATTCCAGCGGCAAACTCGCGTAAATCGAACTCGGGTTCAAAACCTGCAAATCATCCAGCACATAACCATTGCGCAAGATCTCAAAACTCAGGGTGCGCCTCACAAACACCCCGTCCACATCGATACTCGCTTGCAACTGCACCACCTCCGTGTCCTCCGGCAGTCCATCGCCCTCGTCCACCGCCATCACGGCCACCGTGGCCACAGGCGTATTTCCACCCAGGAATAGCCCCACCGCCCCCTCTTCGAAAGTGTAGACGGAACCGAAAGCATTCGCCTCCAGGGTGTCCAACTCGCCCAGCTGCCCGGCCGGCAAAACCTCCACGTGCAGCCGGTAACCCACCTCCGGCAGGGAATTCTCCGCCTCGAGCTCCACCGTGCTCGGTGCTCCACCCTCCGCCAAAGTCAGGGAACCCGAAACCAGTTCCATGCGCAATGCCAGCGGACCCAGCACGCTCAACGACACATCCCGCGCCGCATCCGCAATTGCCAGTGCTATCCCCTGCAGGGGTGCCACCGTTACCGTCAGGGTCCAATTCCCCGCCACCGGCAGACCGCTGGCAAAGTTCGCCGTCCCGCTGGTCTCGTCCACAGCAATACTGAAGGGCTGCTCCACATCCGTCTGATCAGCCATGGTCGCAGTAACCGTGCCCGCCACCGCCTGGGAGCCGGGCACATCCAGCCCCACCCGCACCTCAAATGCCGTGGCCACCCGCACCGCAGCCGGTGCGCTCAACGACACCACCTGCGGCAGCACCTCGGCGATCATCAGCTCGACCGCCCGCGCCGTCACGGTCGGCGTC
The DNA here is from genome assembly GCA_965215045.1 of Gammaproteobacteria bacterium. Taxonomy (GTDB): domain Bacteria; phylum Pseudomonadota; class Gammaproteobacteria; order JABABF01; family JABABF01. The sequence goes on from OZ244031.1 coordinate 463,383, forward strand.
CCCACGCCATCGGCAAAGAACACGCTCCCCGTGGTAACCCGCAGGGTGTACTCACCCGGCTGCGGCGGCCTAACCGTGCCGCGGGCGGTGCTGTCACCCACCGCAATCACCAGTGGCACAGATGCCACTGTGCCATTCGGCGTGCTCAACTCCACCGCCACGCTCAGATCGCTGGAGGCCGAGCCATTCATCCCCACCTGGAATTCCAGCAGCGAACCCGCGTAAATCGGCCCGGTGTTCAAAACCCGCAAATCATCCAGCACATAGCCATTGCGCAAGATCTCAAAACTCAGGGTGCGAGTCACAAACACCCCGTCCACATCGATACTCGCCTGCAACTGCACCACCTCCGTGTCCTCCGGCAGTCCATCCATCTCGTCCACCGCCATCACGTCCACCGTAACATCAAGCGTCCCTATACCCAGGAACAGCCCTGCCGCCCCCTCCTCGAAAGTGTAGATGTTGGCACCGATATGCACTTCCAGGGTGTCCAATTCGCTCAGCTGCCCGGCCGGCAAAACCTCCAAGTGCAGCCGGTAACCCGCATCCGGCTGGGGGTCCGCAAATCGGGCGGTAACCACGCTCGCCGCTCCCCCCTCCTGCAGCTGCAGGGAACCCGAGGTCAATTCGAGGATGAACTCCAGCACCTGCACCTGGATATCCCGTGCCGCTTCCGCAATATCCAGCATCTCCGAAGTACCCTCGACAACCGCCTCCGTAACCGACAAGGTCCAGGTCCCGGGGGTCGGCAACTGGAAGTCACGGCTGGCCCGCATGGAATTCACGGGAATGCTCAAGGCAAAATCTATGCTGGCAGCCGGTGCCAAGGGAGTCGCCCTTACCACCACGGACACCGTCGCCGGCGCAGCGACACTCAATACCACTGTCAGCTCCCGGTCCAGTCCCGCCGTCTTCGGCAGCGGCGACACCTCCAGGGCACTGATCAACACCAGGACCGGACGCTCCTGTGCAGTGACATCCTGCGGCGTCGCCGTAACGGTCGGCGTCCCCACACCATCGGCAAAGGACACGCTCCCCGTGACCACCCGCAGGGTGTACTCACCCGGCAGTGGCGGCGTTACCATATCGCGGGCGGTGCTGTCGCCCGCCGCAATCACCAGTGGCACAGACGCCACCGTGCCACCCGGTGTGCTCAATTCCACCTCCACGTTCAGGTTGCTGGAGGCCGAGCCGTTCATCCCCAGCTCGAATGCGAGCGGCACGCCCGCATAAATCGGCCCCGGGCTCAAAAGCTGCAAATCGTCCAGCACATAGCCGTTGCGCAAGATCTCAAAACTCAGGGTGCGCGTCACAAACACCCCGTCCACATCGATACTCGCCTGCAGCTGCACCACCTCGGTGTCCTCCGGCAGTCCATCGCCCTCATCCACCGCCATCACGGCCACCGTGGCCACAGGTGTATTTCCACCCAAGAATAGCCCCACCGCCCCCTCTTCGAAAGTGTAGACTGAACCGAAAGCATTCGCCTCCAGGGTGTCCAACTCGCTCAGCTGCCCGGCCGGCAAAACCTCCACGTGCAGCCGGTAACCCATCTCCAGCGGGGAATTCTCCACCTCGAGCTCCACCACGCTCGGTGCTCCACCCTCCGCCAAAGTCAGGGAACCCGAAACCAGTTCCATGCGCAACGCCAGCGGGCCCAGCACGCTCAGCGGCACATCTCGTGCCGCATCCGCAATTGCCAGTGCTATCCCCCGCAGGGTCGCCACCGTCACCGTCAAGGTCCAATTCCCCGCCACCGGCAGACCGCCGGCAAAGTGCGCCGTCCCCTCCGACTCGCCGGGCAGTACCCGCAAAACCGTCTCCTCCACCTCCAGGCCCAGAACCGCCCGCACCGTCCCCACCACCGTCGACGGCGCTAACACGTCCAGGGCCACGGTCGCCGTAAATTGCTCGCCTACTGGCACTGCAGCCTGGTCCGGGCTCAGACTCAGAACCACGGGCGGCGGCAATACCGTCAATCCAACCGGCGAAATTCCGGCAAAGTCCGGCCCCCGCTGGTCGCCACCCGAACCCCCGGCAAATACCGCATCCTGCACGAACACCCTGTATGTGCCCGCAACATCCGTCGGCAGCGGGGCCGAACCCCGGTCCATGCCCACCGCAATCCGCACCGTGCTCGCCCGCAACTCGCCCGTCCCTTCATGCTCCAAGCCCACCCGGATATCCGCACCCAGTGCCGCCTCCGGTACCGGCGCATTCAATTCCACCTCCACCCGCAGAGCAGTGCCCGCACGCAACTCCGATGCCGACAGGCCCAAACGGCTCAGTGCATAATCATTGCGCGCAAGCTCCACGACCAGGCGGCCCGTAATCGGGGACAGGTTTTGTGCAAGACGCTGAGCGGAGTTGCCGGATGCACTCAAAACAATGGGTTCCCGTGGCTCGGGCAGATCATCATCCAGCACCCGCAGCTCGACACTGGCCACCGTGCGCCCGGGAGTCGATAAGCTAACGGTATCGCTAAGAAATTCCAGCTCCATCCCGTGCGGCGACAGCACACTCAACCCCACCATCAGCTCCTCGCCCGGCTCCAGACCCACCGCACGCACCGTCAAGCGCGCCGTGCTCCCCTCCCGCAACTCTTCCCGGTCCAGGGACATCGACAAGAACAACGCCTCCACTGCCAGGTCCAGCTGCAGGGGCTGCAGCAAGGGCAGCACACGCTGATCCCCCGGCCGGGGGGCCGTAAATGTCGCCTTCGTCAAACGCAGCACATACTGCCCCGCCTCCGGCAACATCAACTCCGCATCCCCGAAACGCATCCCCGGCGGAATCCGCACCGTGATGACCACCCGCGTCGTCAACTCCCCGTCCCGCAACACCTCCACTTCCGCCAACGCCTCCAGACCCGCCGCCTCGTTCAATCCCACTCGCAAACGCAGCGCATCCCCGGTCAGCACCTGGTCCGACGATGCCGTCATCGTGCTCACCGCATACCCGTGACGACCCAACCAGGCAAAACCGTGCCGCGCCAAAGGCTGATACCACGGCTCTATGCCACCGCCGATAAACTGTGGATTAATCGCCAATTCACCGTCCTCATCCAGTATGAACTTGGAACCCCGGTCAGCCACCGTCAACGCAAACAACACCCCCTGGCGCGTCTCCGGACTCAGGGCATCCGGCAATACCCGCACACCGCCCACCACCCTGCGCTGCGTCGCTTCAGCCAAAAACACCACCCCCTCCCGCAACTCCACCCCCGCCTGCTGCTCCACCTGCTGGTTATCCAAAACCAACCCCGCCTCGCTCAACACCACCAGCCCCTCCTCCCGGCTCTCCACCGCCGGCGAACCCCGTCCCGCATCCACCCCGCCCACATGCAACCACTGCTCCCCGTCCAGGCGCACCACCCCCTGCTCCAGCGCTCCCAACCCGAAACCATCTTCCGCACCATCCCCAACCCCCACACGGGAAATCCCCACCCCCATCCTCTGACCCGGCGGCCACACCCTCTGGGACACATCAGGAAACCCGCGCCTCACCGGCGACACACCCGCCGTCAAACTCAACTCCACACCCTCCGGCGCACCGCCACCCTGCGAAACCCTCAAGACCAGATGCGGCACACGGTGGATATACACCGCACCCGCACCCGGTGCCTCCCGGTCATAAAACACTCCGCCACCATAACTGTCTGGACCCCCCGACTCCCCCGGAGCACCCACCAGCAACTGACCCGCATCCACCGCCAGGGAAATGCCAAACCAATTCTCCGCCCCGGGATTCTCCGCCCTCACCCGCAACGCCTGCCACCAGGCACCACTGGACTCCTCGCGCCGGAATACATACGCCGAACCACTCTCCCGCAAATCCGCAAACCCCCCATCCGCAAACCCATACCCCTCCTGCGGGGCACCCACCGCCAGCACATCCCCGTCCAGGGACACCGAAAACCCGAAAGCATTGCGCTGCGACACCCCGCCGACCGCAGTCCGGTCCAACCACGGACTGTAAAACATCTCCCCGCTCAACTCCCCCGAAGACAACTCCGCCGACAGACGCCACTGCCCATCCCCACCCCGCTCCCACACATACACCCGACCCGACGCCTGCCCGGTCGCCGTCGACGGCGCACCCACCGCCAGCACATCCCCCTCCAGGGCCAGCATCGCCGAAAGCGGTGCACCCCCGGAATCCGACACCCCCTCCAGGGACACACGATTCATCAGCGGAGCACTCCCCCTGCCCGCAGGACGCACCCGCAACAGGGAACCCGCCACCCACGTCCCCGTCGAATCCCGCTCAAACATCTGCACCGCACCGCCCAGCACATCCCCCTGGGCCGGCACCCCCGGCATACCCACCGCCAGACGACCCCCGGCATCGTCCAGGGCCAGGTGCGCCCCAAAACCCATGCCCCCCTGACCCGAACCCGGCAACAGACGCTGCTCCAAAACCCACGTCCGGTCACTGCCCCGATGAAATACATACACCACCTCCCCCTCCGCACGCCGGGCACTCACCGCCAAGCGCGCACCATCCAAGGACAACACCGTGCCAAACTCCTGCAACCCCGCTCTCTCCTCCTCCGTCAGCACACCCGTCAATTGCGCCTCCTGCCGCCAGCGGGAACCATCCCGCCGCCAGACAAACGCAGTACCCGCAGGCTCCGGTGCCTCCGGATTGCCGCTCACCCCCGCCGCCAACAACTGACCTGAAACCGCCGGCCATACCTGCGTGTCCGGATGATTCACCCAAGAGTCAGTGTTGTTTAATACGTTCCCTCTATTGAACCAACCCTCCTCATCAACAGTATAAGCATACAAAAATCTCGTCTGCGTGGTATACCCCCCCGCCACCGCCAGAATGCCACTCTCCCCATCCAGGGCCAGCCGCCAGCCAAAAGAATGACCGGCCCATACATCCCCGGATTTCAAATAATACAAAGCCTCTTCCCTCACCCCCCCGACTAACTTGACAGTCCCCGGCGACGCCCGCAGCAACAGCTCCACCTGGTCGCCCTCCTCCCATTCCCTGAAACGGGCACTGTTGAGCCGAATAAACCATCCTCCGCTTATATAAGGAGCAGGTCGGTGATTGATGTTCCTGGAGACAAGTTTCAAACTCACATAGGGATTAATCTCTGCACTCTCTTCACCCTCCCCTATATCCACCTCTCTACCCAAGTGATCAAAAACCAATTCATCGGACCGATGGTAACTGGACCTGTGATAGTCATACGCCCCCACCTGCACCCGTGCCGCCCCCGGTGCCGGCGCATTCAAACCCACCCGAAACCTCACACGTAAATTCGCATACCTGATGATGGGAAGCCACGGCCGGGTTCGAACCAAAAGCACATCGTCCTCATCCGCCACACGCTCTGACAAAATTACCAGCTCGGACACCGCATAATCATTGCGCCCCAACACCACCGAAGTCCGACCCCATTCCGCTCCACCATCCATCGCGTACGCCAGGATCTCCACCCCCTGGCGCGGCTCCGGCTTCTCATCATCCACCGCCTGCACCCGCACCACCACCGCCGTGTCCCCATTCAAGGTAAAGGTCGACGGCGAAAATACCAATTGCCCGGTCGACGAAGCCGCCAGCAACCCCCGCACTTCCTGACCCGGCATCAGGTTCAAGGCCCGCACCGTCAGCAGGGCCGTCTCCCCTTCCCGCAACACTTCACGGTCCAGACTCAAGGACGCCTCTACCCGCATCACCACCTCCACCTGCTGCTCCAGGCTCCGATCCTCCAACTCCACCTGGTCCCCCTCCTCCCCCGCATCCGCAAACATCGCCTCCACCACCGACGCCCGGTACGAACCCGGCTCGGACAACTGCAACTGCGCTGTGCCCGATTGCCTGCCCGCCTCCACCCCCACCCTCACGCTCCGGCTCGTACCCCCCTCGTGCGTAACCCGCACATCCACCTCCACCGCCGATAATACGGGCGTACTGTTCAAAACCACCTCCACCGTCGCCTGCTCCCCGACCCCGAACAACTGCGGCGTGACTGTCAAACCGGTCACCGCATAATCGTTGCGCGGGATCTGCACTAGTGACAGCAACTGCGAATCGATCCTCGCACGCCCCCGCATCCGTGCTTCATACGTGACCGTGGTCTCACCCGGTAGGCGATACGTGGCCTCCGACCCCTCAAAAGCAGACAAGCCCAACCACACGGTCATCCTCTCCTCCGCCTTCCCGTCATCGAGCGCCACGACCTCTGCCCTCAACGCCGACATCAACGTCGCCTCCAACGCCCCCCTGCTGGCCTGCAGCAACCGCTCACCCGGTGCCCTCGTAAAATCCATCTGCTCAAAGAAGTTCAGCGAGGGTTGTAGCCCCAGTGCCCGCTCCAGCGGAGAAATCCCCTGCCCCTCGGGTATCTCGAACTCGACAGAAACACTGCCCTCCCAATCCAGGGCCCATACCTCATCCGGCATCAGTGGCGAGAGTGCCACAGACACGTGTGCCGTACTCCCCTCCGACAACACTTGCAGCACAAAACCCCCTGCATCCACCAAATTTATCCCCAGACGCAAACTCATAAATACCCGCAACAACACATCCCGCGCACCGGCACCCACCGACAGCAAACTCCCATCCGCCAACTGCGCCACCGTTACCGTCAGGGTCCAAGGTGTGATTGTCAAAGTCGCCTCCGGCAGACCCATGCTGAAGCTCGCCGTCCCGCTGGTCTCGCCCGCAGCGATGCTGAAGGACTGCTCCACCAACCGACCTTCCCAGGTCGCAGTTACCGTGCCCGCCACCGCCTGGGGTGCAGGCACATCCAGGCGCAACTCCACCTCAAACGCTTCGTCCGCCCGCAACACAGCCGGTGCATTCAAGGACATCACATGCAGCGGTACCAGTGCCTCTTCGACGATAATCGGGCCGAACGCCTGTGCCGGCAATGCAAGTTGCAGCTGGTCTCCTGTCTCACCGGAGGCGAACTGCGCTTGGCTGATGCGCAGCGTATACACGCCCGCAGACGGCAGGCGGAGGGTTAGCTTGATGGTGCTGTAACCGGGCAGGAGCTCTGCCTGCAGCGGAGAAAGTTCTGAATCCGGGCCGGCACCGCCGTCAATTGCAAGGCTCAGGTTCACGGTGGATGGTGCCGGCTGCAAATCATCCGCAGATGCCACACTGCCCAGGCGCACTTCCACCTCCAGTGCATCCCCCGCACGCACCGGGTCGGATGGCCCCCCCAGGTACAGCGCGTAATCCTCCCGCGGGACCGTCAGGGTGACACTGGCGTCGCCAAACTCCACGTCCTCCTCCAGGATGTCTGGCGATGGGGCTGAACCCACTCCCCCCGACAAGGGTGCTGCCTCAACGACGGTGAGCCCCAGGATTTCGCGCGGCTCGGCCAGTTGATCCTGGAGGACCGGTATCCGCAACTGCCCGCGCGGATTGTTCGCCCTCAAGTGCAGGTCCTCAAACAGCATGGCAAAAACATCGGAGGGCAGGTCAGTTCCGTCTCCCCCTATGTCGCTCCCGGGCACCGATTCAAGGCGGGTCTTGAGTGTCAGCTCCAAGTTCTCCGCCTCCAGGTTCAGGAATGCCGTCTCGCCCTCTCGCACCAGTGCCCGGTCGAATTCCGCCCGCAGGATAATCGGCAGCCCCATGATGGTAAATTGCGCCTCCGGTGCGGTTGTATCCAGCCGCTCCTGGTCCACCGCATCACCCGTGTACACCCCGGATTGGAATTGCGCCCGCACGCTCAAGGTCCAGGTGCCCGGCCGGGACAGGCGCGCCGAAAGTTCCGCCCGCAGGGCACCGGGGGGAACCTCACCCCCGTCCCAGGAGCGCATCTCGCCATCGGCACGGCTGGCTTCCAAGGTCCAGGTTGCGGTAACCGGCAGGCCCGCATTGAAGTTCACGACGGCGATGAAGTCCTGCCCCAACGACAGGCCCGCTCCGCCCGGCAACGGGGTGTGGCTCACACCATCCAGCAACTCAAGCCCCGTCACCCGGTAGTCGGAGCGCGCCACCGTCAGCGGCTCCTCGGCACTCGCCAGGGGATTGCCCATATCATCCCGTACCACGACCTGCAGAATGAGCGGCGGGGTGCGGGGATTCGGCAACTCGTCATCAGCCACCTGAAGCAGCACATTCTGGGGGAAGGCAAAGGTTGTGCCATCAGCGACCGCCGGCACCGTTGATTGAAAGTCGACCTCGACCGGGAAATTTTGCATGCTGCTTTCCAGGCGCAGCAACGGCCCTTCCCCGCGCGTCGACAGGTACAAGCTCAGATCCTCTGCATCCTCCGCCTGGTGATTGCGAACCCACACGGTCAGGCGCGTCCGGGTGCCCTCGGCAACCGTTGCCGGGGCCAGCAACAAGTCCAGGGACAGCGGTGCCTCGAGTGCACGGATCTGAACGGAGGTGTCGGGCACAGGCAAGTCCATCTGGTCTTCGGCGTATTCGAAAGCGGTAAAGCGCGCTGAGGCCACCGACACGGTCCAGGTGCCAGACGACGGCAGGGCCAGGCTCACGGGCAGGTTCACGGGCGTCGACCGGGCGGCATCCACGGGCTGGGTGAAGGGGTCTGCGGCCGGCAGCGTGCGGAAGATGGAAACCGGGTTGTCCGGGTCCCCCGCCTCTGCCGCCTGGAATTCCACCTCCACCGGGGCCGGCAGCATGCCATTGAATGTCAGGCTCACCGGCAGTGGTGCCGTCGCATACAGCGTGCCGCCCGGGTTCATGAAATCCAGGGCCGTCACTGCGTAGTCGTTGCGCGCAATGGTTATCCGGGACTCGCGGTGCTGGCGGAAGAAAACCACTTGTGCACCCGTTTGATGGGCACTAATCATCGTCCCATGAACCCTTAACTCAAAAGTCTCGGCCGGCTCGGGGATATCGTCCGAAAGTACTACTATCGGTAAGCTTCCTAAACGACCGGTGTTGTATAGAGGAAAATCAGCCGACCAGGTCAGGTCCGCTCCTGTGGGAGCAGGGAAAGGAGGATGTAATACCCTTATCTCCATACTCAATGCCAGGCTGTTTGCTCTTACGGCGTTTTTAAAATTCAGCGGCATACGATATATCTCGCGACGCTCCTCAACCACCCGGTCGCCGGCACGCAGAGCTAAGGCGTATGCAAATGGTGCCAGGGCCTCGATCGGGCGAGGTGCCACATCATCAGAGAAGGGCAGCTCCCGCTGGTCGCCCGGCTCCGCACTGGCAAAGCGGGCACCCGTGAGCACCAGCTCATAATCACCCGCTTGCGGCAGGCGGAAGGGCAGGAGCACATCGGTTTGTGCGGACACGCCATCTCCCACCACCCGGGTCCGGGTGCGGGCGAAGACGCGTCCCCGTCTCTCCCAGCCCAGTAACACCACATCATCGGGCCACAGCACCGCACCCATACTGCCGCAGCGGCCCGCCCGGCAATCCTCGGTCGAAGTGTCTGTGCTGCCAGCCACGGTAACCAGGATTTCCCCCTCGTGGCACGACTCAGTTGGTAACAGGCTGTCACTGACTCGATCCCTGCACTCTGTTTCTATCAGGGGATCTTCAGCACCCTCATCGCTGGCGTAAATCTGTTCGGCACTCGTAACTCCGTGCCTCTCCTCCTCCCAGCCGTACACGGGCTGGATGTTAAAGGTGCGGATTTCGTAGCCATGGCGCGGGATGGTGAGCAACACCGCCACGGTCTGTGTTGTGGGCTCCAGTGAACTCACCGCATCCACGTACAAGATAAAGCTCTCGCGGGGTTCGGCCAGGTGATCGGCGATAAAGTGCACCCACACCGCTTCAGAGGGCGTCGAGGCACTTAACACGAAAACCGGTGGCTCGATCGGATCAGCGCTCTCATTCACAAATTGCAGATCCGCCCCGAAGTCGTGCCGCAGCGTCACCCTGAGCTCCTCACCCTGCTGCAGCTCGCCCACCTGCACTCTCACCCGCACCGTTGTATCTTCCACACCCGTGGTGTCAATGCCCGTGACCAGCTCGGATGGAGACACCCGCACGAGCGGCTCTGACACGCTCACCATCTGCGTCGCCGGCACGCCGTCCAGGTCCCGCTGGTCCCCGCCGGTGAATGACTCAAAACTCGCAGAACGCAGGGTGAATTCATACTCGCCCGCGCGCGCAAGCCACACTCGATCGATGACGGCAGAACTCTGAGCCCCGACAAGACGCAGCTCCCTGCTATCCAACTCAACCGTCGTCGCACCCGAGCTGACACTCCAAGCGACCACGACCCGCACTGCGGCACCTGCCGGAACGGTGCCGTTCAACTGCACGACCGGCCGCAACAGGCCGCCCGCCACCGCCTCCGCCGGCAAGCCCACAAGGCTCGCGGCAAAGCCGTGACGCACAATGACTGTCTCCGTGCTCGCCACCACCATCGGCACCGGGTGCAGTCTGCTCAAGCTGATGCGCACCCGCTCCCGGCCCTCCGGCAGATCATCCTGCCGTGCCATCAGGTCGACCATGAAGTCCGGGGTGGTCGGCCCCAGTTCAAATTCGACGGTGGTCGACGCCCCGGGGTTGAAATACAGATCATCGCTTGCGAGCTCCAGGCGGAATCTCACGCGGGTGAGCAGCTGGGTGTCCGGCGTCACACTCAGGGTCGCCGTCTCGCCCTCGACGAGCTCAGACCGGGACAGGGACAAGCGCGGCTGCGCCGCCCTCACCCTGATCTGCGGACGCACCAACTCTGCCGCAGACGGAATGTCCCGCTGGTCCAGCGCAGCAGAGGACTCGAACTTCGCACCCTCCACCGTCAAGGTCCAGACCCCCACCTCCAAGCCGGTTAATGTCGTCTGGCCCGTGCTCTGTCCCGCATCGACCGTAAACGGCTGCGCCCGGGTTTCCACTCCCCCTCCTTCCATGGTCGCTCTCAGGGTTCCATTCACCGCCACCGGCACCACCCCGTTCAAAGCGAACTCCACTTCCACGGGCGTCCCCTCCCGCTGCTCCGCCGCGACATCCAGGGCCGTGAACGCATAGCCGTGACGGGCGATGTGCAGGGCGACCACCCCCGGTGCTATTGCGCGGTCCATCTCAAACGCCCTGATCAACACTCTCTGGCGCGGCTCCGGTGCCAGGGTGTCCAGGCGCGCCACCAGTTGCACAGTTTTCTGCGCCGTCTTCGTGCTCAATTCCACCATGGTCAGTGAAAATTCCACCTCGGCTGCCGGCTCGGCAACAAGGCTGACCATCAGGACCTCTTCCGACAACAGGTTTGCAGCACTCACCGTCAGGGTGGTTGCAGACCCTTCCTGCAGGGACTCCCGGGCCAGGGACAAGCTGATCCGGCTGTCTTCCAACACCGGCAGGTCGACAAATTCCGGCACCACATCGATCTCCAACTGGTCCTGCTTCTCCTCCGGCAAAGTGGGCACACCAGCAGCCGATTCAAAAGTCAGTTTGCGCGCCGAAATCCTGTAATTCCCTGTGCGCTGTGGAATAAACTGGTAACGCAGGATTTTCTCACCTGCCGCAATCCGCAGCAGGGGTCCTTCCGGGGAAGCACCCGAAAAACTGATATCCAAAAACGTCGTAGCCTCCTCCGGTGCCCTCGCATTCAACTCTACTACCACCGTTACCGTCGTCCCCGGGCGCAGCGACTGCGGCTGCACCTGTAACAACGCCATATAGCCGTGGCGCGGCACTGTAAACTCGGCGGTAGTCACAATCTCCTCCCCGCCCACATTCGCACGCCCCTGCAACACGATGGACTCCCGGGGTTCCGCCAGCATATCGACCAGCACCTCCACCGTTACCGCCGCCGTCGAATGGTCCGCATCCAGGAAAACCGTCGATGAGGAAAAGACAATGTCCGTCCGGCCAACGGTTTCCAGCATGACCTGTACCCTACGGTCGCCCAGGTTCTCCAGGCGCACCGTCAGGGTCACCGTATCGCCCTCCAGCAAAAACACCTCGCTCAGGCTCAGTGTCAGCTCCGCCGGTTCCAATACGCGCAGGGTGGCGCTGACACCCGCACCTTCCGCCCCGGCCTGGTCCGTGCCCGCACCGGGGTCGGCAAACAGCACCGACACCAGTTCCAGTTCGTAGTCCCCGGTGCGCACCGGGGTCACAGGCAGGCTGCCGGAGGGCTGGCCCGAAGCGATCGCCAATTCCAGCCGTTCCTCTGTGCCGCCGCCCCCGGTCAGTGCCGGTCTCACGTTCAGCACAGCGGTAACTGCCGACGGCACCGGGGCGTTCAATTCCAGGCGCAGCTCGGTCGTCCCGCCCACAGAGAGCTGGTCGGGATGCGCCGCCAGGGATTCCACGGCGTAACCATGGCGCGGAATCGCAAACGCCACTTCCTGTCTCAGCGACAGCTCACCGACAGGCGCGGTCACCGTGATTTGCACCGGCTCCCGGGGCTCGGGCAGCCCGTCCCGGAGCACGAACACCTCCACGGTGCGGCTCGAAGAGACACTGCTCAATTGGAATGTCGTCGTTGAAAAACGCAGGTCCGCCGTACGCCCTGGCGGGATATCGATATTCACCGTCAGTGCCTCACCGCCGGACAGGTTGACGCCCCTGACCGTCAGGCGCAGTGTGCTGCCCTCTGCGGCCTCGCCCTGCAGGGTCCCGGACAATTCCAGGAGCAGGCCCGCCCCCTCCTCCGTTACCTGGAACTCCAGGGGCTCCCCGGGAAACTCCAGGTCCACCTGGTCGCCCTCCAGGTATTCCAGTTCATCGAAAAATGCGAACACGATCTCCGTGGCATGATCTCCGGCTGTCCGCAGGCGGAGAATTCTTTCATCCGTATCACTCGGGCCCTCCTCCGGGTCAATGAGCCACTCCAAGGGCACGATGAAACCGCCGGGGTCCCGGTGAAAGCCGTTGATAGCCACAAGAACCGGTGGCGGCGCATTCAGGCGCACCACCAGTTCGGCACCCACATCCAGGCTCAGCTGCGGCACGGAAAGCTCCAGGCTCAACACGACATAGTCATCGCGCGGGATTGTCAGTCGCGCGGTCCCGGGGACCGCTCCCGGGGCACTCACTTCAATCTCGATCGTCTCCCGGGGTTCCGGATCATCGTCATTGATCACCTGCACCATGACCGTCCCGGTGCGGGCGTCCGCCGTAAAGACCAGGATCTCCGGTTGCCAACTCAAATCCCGGGTACTCGCCTCCGGCACCGTGATGCTGACCGTGGAAACCTCGCCCGGAAACAGGTTGATCGCACTGACCCTCAGCTCCGTCATATCCCCCGCCCCCGTCCCCTCGTGCAACAGTACCTCCTCCAAGCGCGCAAACAGCCGGGGCTGCAGCGAGGAACCTTCCCGCGGGGTCACCGTCACGTGCGCCCTGGGCGAGGGCACCTCCTCCAACAGGCTCCGCTGGTCGCCACCGATAAACTGCGTAAAGTTGGCAGCGACCACCTCCACGGCGTAGAGCTCGGGCACGGTCAGCGCACTGCCATCGACAAAAGTCGTGCTCCCCCGGGTCGAACCCGCGGGGATCATGAGCTGCTCCCGCACCGAGACCCCCGTGGTCGCCGCCTGCAGGACAACCTCCAGGTTCGAGGGTGCCGCCTCGTTGAGCCTCACTTCCGCGCGCACCGGCTGGAATATTCGCACCCGTCCCGGCGCAACCGTCAAAGCGGCAATCCTGTACCCGTTACGCGGGATGAAGACACTGAGCGCATCCGGCACAGCACCCGGGGCACTCGCCGTGAGTTCCACCTGCTCGCGGGGCTCGGCCAAGCCATCCGCCACCGCCCTGACCTCCACCGTCGCCGTCCGGGCAGACGCATCCAGGCTCAATTCCAGCCTCTCCAACTGCAGCCCGGTGCCCGGACCCTCGATGCTCAGCGTCACTTCCAACTCACCGCCCAGCAGGTTGGCACTGACCCGCAAATCAGCAGTGCTCCCCTCCGCCACTTCGTTCATCTCCGAGGCCCCCACCAGTTCCACATTCAGTGCCAACCCACCCAGGGCACTGACAGAACGGGGAGCAAAAGCATTGAGCAATACGCGCTGGTCTTCGGCCAAATCCATGGGCGTCGACCCAAACGCTGCATCGCCTTGCAGACCGAGCTCATACTCCCCTTCCGCCGGCAACGACAGGCTGACCCGCCCGGTCCGGGCACCCGCCTCGATGACCAGCTGCCCCTGCACCGTTACGCCGCCGGCCATCGTCGCCTGCACCGTCGCTCCCACCACCGCCGGGGCCTCTGCATTCAACACCAGCTCCACCGGTACCCGTGTGCCGGCGCGCACCTGCACCGGGGCATTCAACTCGGCAACCGCGTACCCATTGCGCGCGATAGACACCTCCACCGTGGGCGTGGTCGCCCGCATCGCACTCGCTTGAATCATGAGCCTCTCCCGGGGCTCGGGGACACCATCTTCCAATGCCTTCACCGTCAGCTCCGCCCGCGGTATCGCCTGGCTCAACAGCAACTCCGTGTCGGAGAACTCCAGCTCGCCCGCAGACAGGGCGAGCAATGAAACCCTGAGCGATGCACCCGACAGCAGGTTCTCTGCGCTGACCCGCAGTGTCGCCGTCTGCCCCCCTTCCACCAGGATATTCCTCCCGTCCACAAACGCAAGCCGCAGCACCACCCTCTCCCGCAGGCGCGTCTGCCGTGGCGGTGCCCGCAACTCCAGACGCTGCTGGTCCAAGGCAAGAGATGACTCGAACTGCGCCTCGCCCTCCGCTATCGTAACCGTCCAGACCCCCGCCTCCAAGCTGGCATACGTCGCCTGCCCCATGCTCTGTCCCGCATCGATCGTAAACCGCTGCTCCCGGACATCCCCGCTCTCGTCCATGGTCGCCCTCAGGGTCCCGTTCACCACCACCGGTGCCACTCCGTTCAAAGCGATCTCCACTTCCAGCGGCGTCCTCGCACGATGTTCCGCCGCCACCTCCAGGGCCGTGATCGCATAGCCGTGACGCGCAATCGACACCTCTGTACTCGTCTCCAGACCCTCGATCTCCACGGCACTGCCCCGGATCTCCACTCTCTCCCGGGCCTCCGGCTCCACACCATCAGCCGCCGCCCGCATCACAAGCTCTGCCTGTGGTGCCGACGCCGTCAGGGTAACGGTCGTCAATGTCAGCTCCAGGGCCCGGGACAAGAACAGGTCCGTGTCATACAGCGCATCCACCCGCAACTCCACCCGCAACTCCTGCCCCCGCAGCAGGTTCTCGGCACTGACCCGCAGCGTCGCCGTCTGTCCCTCCGCCAAGGTATTGCCTTCCGCCAGGCTCACCAGCCGTAGTACCACCGGCCCCAACACCCGTACCTGCGGTGGCGGCACCAGCAGCTCCAGACCCACTTGGTCCAGGTACCCGGATGAGCTGAACTTCGGAGCCAACACCGTCAGGGTCCAGGTGCCCGCCTCCAGGCCGGCATAAGTCATCCGGCCCATGCCCTGTCCCGGTGCGACGAGCTCGACCGGCGACTCCCGGATGACCGTTCCATCTGCCAAGGTGGCCTGCGGGGTCCCATTCACCGCCACCGGTGCCACCCCGTTCAAAGCGATCTCCACTTCCAGGGGTGTCTGTGCACGATGTTCCGCCGCCACCTCCAGGGCCGTGATCGCATAGCCGTGACGCGCAATCGCCACCTCCGCAGTCGCCTCCAGGCCTTCGATCTCCACGGCACTGCCCCGGATCACTACACTCTCCCGGGGCTCCGGTGCCACCGTGTCAGCCGCCGCCCGCATCACAACCTGCACCTGTGGCGTCGATGCGGTCAGGGTAACGGTCGTCAATGTCAGCTCCAAGGTCCGGGACAAGAACAGGTCTGTGTCATACTGCGCATCCACTCGCAACTCCACCCGCAACTCCTGCCCCGGCAGCAGGTTCTCGGCACTGACCCGCAGCGTCGCCGTCTGCCCCTCCGCCAAGGTATCCCCAGCGGCCAGGCTCACAATCTGCAATGCCACCGGCCCCAACACTCGTACCTGCGGCGGTGCCACCAGCAGCTCCAGACCCACTTGATCCAGGTACCCGGATGAGCTGAACTTCGGAGCCAACACCGTCAGGGTCCAGGTGCCCGCCTCCAAGCCGGCATAAGTCATCCGGCCCATATCCTGTCCCGGTGCGACGATCTCGACCGGCGACTCCCGGATGACCGTTCCATCTGCCAAGGTGGCCTGCGGAGTCCCATTCACCGCCACCGGTGCCATCCCGTTCAAAGTGAGCTCCACTTCCAGCGGTGTCTGTGCACGATGCTCCGCCGCAACATCCAGGGCCGTGATCGCATAGCCGTGACGCGCAATCGCCACTTCTGTGCTCGCCTCCAGGCTCACACCTTCCACGGATACACTGCCCCGGATCTCCACCATCTCCCGCCGCTCCGGTGCCACCGTGTCTATCGCCGCCCGCATCACAACCTGTGCCTGTGGCGTCGATGCGGTCAGGGTAACGGTCGTCAATGTCAGCTCCAGGGCCCGGGACAAGAACAGGTCCGTGTCATACTGCGCATCCACTCGCAACTCCACCCGCAACTCCTGCCCCGGCAGCAGGTTCTCTGCACTGACCCGCAGCGTCGCCGTCCGGCCCTCCACCAGGGTATTATCTGGCGCCAGGCTCACCAGCTGCAGTGATACATCCTCCAGCAGGCGTGTCTGCCGGGGCACCGCCAGAAGTTCCGGACGCTGCTGGTCCAAGGCAAGAGACGACGCAAAGCTCGCCGTTGTAACCATCACGGTCCAACTCCCCGCCGGCAGGCCGTCGGCATACGTCGCCCGGCCTGTACTCTCTCCCGCCTCGATACTGAACGGCTGCTCCCGTGCATCCCCACCTCCTTCCGGAGTGGCACTCAGGGTACCATTCACCGCCACCGGTGCCACCCCGTTCAAAGTGAGCTCCACTTCCAGCGGTGTCTGGGCACGATGCTCCGCCGCAACATCCAGGGCCGTGATCGCATAGCCGTGACGCGCAATCGCCACTTCTGTGCTCGCCTCCAGGCTCACACCTTCCACGGATACACTGCCCCGGATCTCCACCATCTCCCGCCGCTCCGGTGCCACCGTGTCTATCGCCGCCCGCATCACAACCTGTGCCCGCGGCGTCGACGCGGTCAGGGTAACGGTCGTCAATGTCAGCTCCAGGGCCCGGGACAAGAACAGGTCCGTGTCATACTGCGCATCCACTCGCAACTCCACCCGCAACTCCTGCCCCGGCAGCAGGTTCTCTGCACTGACCCGCAGCGTCGCCGTCCGGCCCTCCACCAGGGTATTGTCTGGCGCCAGGCTCACCAGCTGCAGTGATACATCCTCCAGCAGGCGTGTCTGCCGGGGCACCGCCAGAAGTTCCGGACGCTGCTGGTCCAAGGCAAGAGACGACGCAAAGCTCGCCGTTGTAACCATCACGGTCCAACTCCCCGCCGGCAGGCCGTCGGCATACGTCGCCCGGCCTGTACTCTCTCCCGCCTCGATACTGAACGGCTGCTCCCGTGCATCCCCACCTCCTTCCGGAGTGGCACTCAGGGCCCCATTCACCGCCACCGACACCACCCCGTTCAAAGCGATCGCCACTTCCAGCGGCGTCTGGGCACGATGTTCCGCTGCAACTTCCAGGGCCGTTACTGCATAACCGTGCCGCGCAATTGCCACCTCTGCAGTCGCCTCCAGGGCCTCGGCCTCCACGGCACTGCCCCGGATCTCCACGATTTCCCGGGGCTCCGGTGCCACCGTGTCTATCGCCGCCCGCATCACGATCTGCGCCCGCGGCGTCGACACCGTCAGGGTCACGGTCGTCAATGTCAGGTCCAGGGTCTCGGACAAGAACAGCTCGCTCGCTGCCCGTGCATCTACCCGCAACTCCACCCGCAACTCCTGTCCCCGCAGCAGGCTCTCTGCGCTGAGCTGCAGCGTCGCCGTCTGGCCCTCCACCAGGGTATCCCCCGCGGCCAGGCTCACAAGCCGCAGTGCCACCATGTCCCGCAGCCGCGTCTGCCGCGGCGGTGCCAGCAGCTCCAGACGCTCCTGGTCCAGGACCAGGGACGACTCGAACTCCGCCTCACCCTCTGCTATGGTCACGGTCCAGGTGCCCGCCTCCAGGCTGGCAAAGCTGGCATATCCCGTGCTCTGTCCCGCATCGACCGCAAACCGCTGCTCCCGGGTCTCACCGCTCCCTTCCAAGGTGGCTGTCAGGGTCCCGTTCACCGCCACCGGCACCACCCCGTTCAAAACGATCGCCACTTCCAGCGGTGTCTGGGCACGCTGCTCCGCCGCAAGCTCCAGGGCCGTTACCGCATAGCCGTGACGCGCAATCGCCACCTCTGTGCTCGCCTCCAAGCTCGCATCTTCCACGGATGCGCTGGCCCG
This sequence comes from Gammaproteobacteria bacterium, assembly GCA_965215045.1. GTDB lineage: Bacteria > Pseudomonadota > Gammaproteobacteria > JABABF01 > JABABF01. The sequence continues at coordinate 481,616 of OZ244031.1, forward strand.
GATCTCCACACTCTCCCGGGCCTCCGGTGCCACCGTGTCCGCCGCCGCCCGCATCACGATCCGCGCCTGCGGCGTCGACGCCGTCAGAGTAACAGTCGTCAATGTCAGCTCCAGGGTCTGGGACAAGAACAGGTCTGTCGCGAACTCTGCATCCACCTGCAACTCCACCCGCAACTCCTGCCCCCGCAGCAGGTTCTCAGCACTGACCCGCAACGTCGCCGTCTGACCCTCCGCCAGGGTATTGTCTGTCGCCAGACTCACCAGCTGCAGTGATACATCCCCCAGCAGGTGCGTCTGCCGGGGCACCGCCAGCAGTTCCGGATACTGCTGGTCCAAGGCAAGAGACGACGCAAACTCCGCCTCACCCTCTGCTATCGTCACGGTCCAAGTGCCCGCCGGCAGGTCGGCATACGTCGCCTGGCCCGTGCTCTCTCCCGTCTCAATACTGAACGGCTGCTCCCGGACCTCACTACTCCCTTCCATGGTCGCCCTCAGGGTCCCATTCACCCCCACCGGCACCACCCCGTTCAAAATGATCTCCACTTCCAGCGGCGTCCCCGCACGCTGCTCCGCCGCCACTTCCAGGGCCGTGATCGCATAGCCGTGACGCGCAATCGACACTTCCGCAGTCGCCTCCAGGCCTTCGATCTCCACGGCACTGCCCCGGATCTCCACCCTCTCCCGGGCCTCCGGCTCCACTCCGTCCGCCGCCGCCCGCATCACGATCTGCGCCTGCGGCGTCGACGCCGTCAGGGTAACAGTAGTCAATACCAGCCCCAGGGTTTCCGACAGGTGCAAGTCTGATGCTGCCTGTGCATCCACCCGCAACTCCACCCGCAACTCCTGCCCCCGCAGCAGGTTCTCAGCACTGACCTGCAGCGTCGCCGTCTGCCCCTCCGCCAGGGTATCCCCTGCAGCCAGGCTCACAATCCGTAACACCACCTCTCCCAGGACTTCCAATGCCAAGGCCTCCAGCGGCAGTACGGGATACCTTTGATCCAGGCCCGTGAACTGCGCAAAGCTGGCCGTCGTGACCCGGAACAGGTAATTCCCCGGCTGGTCCAAATTGATGGAGAAGGATACCGAACTGTGTCCGGCGTCGATGGAGCTGCGCATTTCCGTGATGGAGATGCCATCCCTGGACGACTCCAGGCTGATGCTGACCGCGGGCGAGGAGACCGCATTCAACGCCGCCCGCAGTTCCAATACGTGCCCGGTGCGCAACTGGAGCTCCCCGGTACCCGGCACATCCAGGGCACCCAAACTCAACACGTAATCATTGCGCGGGATCTCCAGGCTTAACAACGCCCCCCGTACTTCGATACGGCGCAGCAAGACGTTATTCACATCCACTACCCTGCCGGCACGCACGAGGAAGTTTACGGTCTCCCGGGTCTCCGCCTTCCTGTCATCTTGAATGCTGATTGGCAGTGTCTTTTCCAAAATGGCGGCGGACAATAAAAAGGCCGTCCCCAAGACGACGTCATCGGGGCGATCAGGAAGCACCTCCACTTCCAAGTACTCACCCGGCTCCAACAACCGCTCCAGGTAATTGGCACCGGCTTTCAAGATAGTGGAATCTCTCTCCGGCACTTCGGTTTTCCCCAAGCTGGCCTGCAATTGCAGCGGCAGCACGCGAAGCGTCGACACCTCACTCAGCACCGGAACCAGTTCCTGGTCTCCCGCCGCCGCCTGCACAAAGGAGGCCGTCGTCACCCGCAATTCGTAATCCCCCGCCTCCCGCAGGTACAAGGACACACTCTGCATCATACCGCCGGGATCGATAAAGACACTCCGCGTGACCGTGCTCAGACCGTCTCCCCTCGCTTCCAGTACCAGCAATAACTCGCTCGGCACAAAGCCGTTCAGGGAAACGACCGCCATGAAGTCCGCCCCCACCTCAACCTCTGCAACCGACAGGCTCAGGGTACTCAGCTCGTAGCCATGGCGCACAATCGCCAGTTCCGTCTCCAGGTCTGCCAATTCCGGGGCATCGAGCGGGAGTGCCCGCAGTTGGAACACCTCCCGGGGTTCGGGCAGCTCGTCCTGCATCGCCCGCAGGCGCACCACCACCGATGGCACATCCACGGTCAGTTGCACCGTCGTCTCCGAAGTCAGCACCTCCAGGTCCAGCGTGTACTCCTCCGGTGCCAATGCCAAGCGCAAGTTCAGCGTGCTCGGCAGATTTTCCACGCCCAGGTTTTTCACACTGACCGTCCACTCCCGGGTTTCGCCTTCCCGCATCACGAGCCGCCGCGGACGCCCCTCCAACTCCAAGCGCGGCACATGCACCCTGAGCTGCTGTTCCCGAAAATCGGGGGCCGGGGGCACCTCCACCTGGTCCCTGCTAAGAGTGTCTTCCAGCGCAAAGGAGGCATCGCGGACGGTCAGGGTATAGGTGCCGATCTCGGACAGGAAAAAGAAGGCGCGCACCGACACCTCGCCGGCAGGCACGACCGTATCCGTGCTGATGAGCAACATCTCCCCGCCCTGCCGGCGCGCCTCCACCGTCAGGCGCACGCCCTGCTGTGCCATGGACGAAACCGCGGCATTCAGAGACACCTCCACGGCAAAGCTCTCATTCCGCCCCACCCGCGGCGGCGACTGCAAACTCGCCACCCGGTAGTCATTGCGCGGTACCGTCAGGCGCACGGGCGGGGTCTCCGCCCAGACCTCGCCTGTGTCCAGCACCTCGTACTTTGCCGAGAGTTCGATGTTTCGCCTGGGCTGGGCGATATTGTCGTCCAAGACCCGCACTATGAACCCCCGCATATCCGGAGTCACCCGGTCTTGGATGCCGTCCCTGGTACGCAAGTTCCGTCTCTCCGCAACTACCAGCGCGTGACTTTCCTCGAGCGCGAACGCGAAAAAGAAGTCATAAAAACCAACATTCTGATGCTCATCCTCCATGCCCAACAGGCTGCGGATACCGATGCGCAACAGGGTGCTCTCACCCTCCACCAGCTCGGTCGCATCCAAACTGGCTGTCAGGTCGATGCGCAGCAGATCGATGAGCAAGGTGCCAGTCGGTGCAGAAAGAAAGGCCAATTCCCCTTCACCATCGACAAAATAAGCGTCTATCACCCGCACCGTGTACGTGCCCGTGCGCACCAGGGCTACGCTCACGACGCCTGTTGAAGCACCGGCGGTAATCGTCGCTGTCGCCCGCACGGGTATCCTCTCAGACTCCCGGAACAGGCCCAGGACCACCTCCGCATCACTGCCCGGTGCCGCCCGGTTCAAAGTCACACCCAATTCAAAGGGCCGGCCAGTAAACAATGGCGGCGACGGCAGAACCAGGTCGCTCAGCTCGTAGCCATTGCGCACAATGGCCAACAGCGTGGATGTGCTCGGCAGGCCCGGTGGCTCCGCCGTGCTCGCCGTAATCCGCACCATCTCCCCGGGCTCCGGTGCCACCATGTCCTGCAGTACCCTCAGCACAACTTCTACCGACAGCATACCCGCCGTCAATGTCACCATGTTGCCGCCCTCAAACTCCAGCTCCCCGGACGGGCTGGCATCCAGCTGGACCTGCAGGGAAGAACTGCCGGCCGGCAATACCGTCACACTCACCGCCAGGGTCGTCCGCTCGCCCTCGGCCACCGTCTGCCGCTCCAGGGACAGTTGCAGCCGCGGCCGCTGCAGCTGCAACTCGTCGTGCACTTGGAACTCCTGCGGGGCGGCCGTCAAAGTCGGCGTGCCCACGCCATCGGCAAAGGACACGCTCCCCGTGACCACCCGCAGGATGTACTCACCCGGCAGTGGCGGCGTTACCATGCCGCGGGCGATGCTGTCACCCGCCGCAATCACCAGTGGTACAGACGCCACCGTGCCATCCGGTGTGCTCAATTCCACCTCCACGTTCAGATCGCTGGAGGCCGGGGCATTTACGCTCAGCTCAAAGCGCATCGGCTCATTCACATAATGAGGTGCCTGGCCGATAATCGCAAGCCGGTTCAATTCATAGCCATTGCGCAAAATCTCAAAACTCAGGGTGCGAGTCACAAACACCCCGTCCACATCGATACTGGCCTGCAGCTGCACCACCTCCGTATCCTCCGGCAGCCCATCCATCTCGTCCACCGCCCGCACGTCCACCGTAATAAAAGGTGTCCCGGTACCCAGGAAGAGCCCTTCCGCACCCCCCTCTAAACGAACTCCACTTCCAAGTCCCACTCCACGCCCCAGCAGGGGATCCAACTCGCTCGCCCGCCCGGTCGGCAAAACCTCCATGTACGGCCGGTAACCCGGACCCGAAATCGAACCCGCAAACGGCAGGGGCAGGGGCTCCAATCTGAGCGTAACCACGCTCGCCGCTCCCCCCTCCTGCAACTGCAGGGAACCCGAAGTCAATTCGAGGATGAAATCTGACACCTGCAGTGGCACATCCCTGGCCGCATCTGCGATCGCAAGCGGTGCCCCCGTATCCCGGAAAGTCGCCGATGTCGCCGACACCAGGTAGCTGCCCGCATCAGTCAGAGTGTGAGACAGGCTGCCGCTTCGCTCACCCCTGCCAATGGACAGCATCACTTCTTCAGACATCTGCACCGGGGTTTGGCGCGCCAGATCGATCGTCACATCCACCGTGGAGGCCGCCGGCCCGTCCAGCCCTGCAGTCAACATGAATGCAGTACTGACAATGATCTGCGCCGATAGGGTCAGACTGTTCAGCATGTTGTAATCATTGCGCTCAATAGCAAATGTTGTAGTGCCTGTTTGTGCACTTGCCGCACTCGCTGTAATTGTTACCGTCTCGGCCGCCTCTGGCAAGTCGTCGTCAAGCACCGTGACCAACACCATCGCCATCGGGGCACTGCTCTCCAAGACGAGTGTGGAAATCGAAAACTCCACCTCCGCCATGGGCTCGGCACCCAGAACGACCCGCAGAGGATCGCCGACCGGCGACAAGTGCTCAGCTCGTACAATCAGAACAGCCGTGCTGCCTTCGGGCAATTCTAACACTGTCATATTATCCCGCTGCAACACGATGTGCAGGACGATCTGCCGCTGCATCACCTCCAGCAGCCGCGTCTGCCGTGGCAGTACCCGCAGTTCCGGACGCGGCTGGTCCAGGGCAAGAGACGAGACGAACTCTGCATCCCCCTCTGCGATCGTCACGGTCCAGGTGCCCGCCGGCAGGCCGGCGGCATACGTCGCCTGGCCCGTACTCTCTCCCGTTTCGATACGGAACGGCTGTTCAAGGGCCTCCCCGCCCCCTTCCGGGGTGGCGGTCAGGGTGCCGTCCACCGCCACCGGTGCCACCCCGTTCAAAGCGATCACAACTTCCAGCGGCGTCCCCGCCAGCTGCTCCGCCGCAATCTCCAGAGCCGTGATCGCATAACCGTGACGCGGCACCGACACTGGTACCAGGAAGAGCACCGAAGAGTCTGACAGGTTCCCTGTCGCCTCCAGGGCAAAAGTCTCCCTGGGCTCCGGTATCCCATCGGCCACCGCCTGCACCTGGACCTCTACCGTCGGTGCGCCCACACTCACGGACACCGGCGAGACCGTCAGCAACACCAGGTCGTCCGGCCCGCCCAACGACAAGTTCAGATCCAGGGTCTGGTTCCCCGACAGGTAATACACCAGGTTCTCCACCGTCAGCATCACGACACGCTCCTCCCCCTCCTCCACCTCGAATGGCGCCGGAGACGCGACCAGGTTCAGGGGCAGGCGCTCCTCCAAAACCGTCACGCGCACCCGCGCCGCATCAAAATACGGGGCTCGCTGATCGCCATCCAGAGTCTGCAGGAATTCTCCCAGCCTCACCCACACCTCGTACTCTCCCGCATCTCCGGCCGGTATCACGATGGTCGCCGACACCGTCGACGAACCCGCCGCCATCTGTACATTATTAAGACGTTGTAAGTCGTCTATGATCTTGCCGTCGCCGACCCTGTTGCCCCTGGGCGAGAGGTTCAGGGGGACCGGCGCATTCGCCGGCTCCCCTGAACCGCGGCTTTGCAGCAGCATATTCACCGTCCACGGTATAGCCACCACCAGGCCCGCCGGCACACTCAGCACCAGCTCGTATCCATTGCGCGGCACGGTCAGAAAGCTCATCGTGGACGCCAGCACATCCCCCTCCCCGTCCTGCAGCTGCACCTCCAACGGCACCTGTGTGCGCGGCTCCGCACGGTCATTCGCCGGCACCTCGACGATGAAGCGCACCTCCGTCGTATCATCCGCAGCACCCAGCGCACCCAGTGCAATGGCCACCGGGGCGGCCGGACTGAATACCAACCGCCCATCCGCAGACACGGCTTGCAGCCTCGCAGACAGCGGATCGGCACCCCGATTCCTCACCCGCACCCTCACCCCCGTCGAACTCCCCTCCGCCAGGATGTTGTCTCTGGCCAAACTCACAATCTGCAGGAATACATCCCCCAGCAGGCGCGTCTGCCGTGGCGGTGCCCGCAGTTCCGGACGCTGCTGGTCCAAGGGCTCCGACGACTCAAACTCCGCCTCACCCTCCGCTATCGTCACGGTCCAGATGCCCGCCGGCAGCCCGGCGAATGTCGCCTGGCCTGTACTCTCTCCCGCCTCGATACGGAACCGCTGCTCCCGGCTCTCACCCTCTCCTTCCGGGGTGGCTGTCAGGGTCCCGGCCACCGCTACCGGCACCACCCCGTTCAAAGCGATCTCCACTTCCAGGGGTGTCTGTGCACGCTGTTCCGCCGCCACCTTCAGGGCCGTGATCGCATAGCCGTGACGTGGAATTGCCACCTCTGTACTCGCCTCCAGACCCTCGATCTCCACGGCACTGCCCCGGATCACTACACTCTCCCGGGGCTCTGGTACCACCGTGTCCGCCGCCGCCCGCATTACAACCTGCGCCTGCGGCGTCGACGCCGTCAGGGTAACAGTCGTCAATGTCAGTTCCAGGGCCCGGGACAAGAACAGGTCTGTGTCATACAGCGCATCCACCCGCAACTCCACCCGCAACTCCTGCCCCCGCAGCAGGTTCTCGGCACTGACCCGCAGCGTCGCCGTCTGCCCCTCCGCCAAGGTATTGCCTTCCGCCAGGCTCACCAGCCGTAGTACCACCGGCCCCAACACCCGTACCTGCGGTGGCGGCACCAGCAGCTCCAGACCCACCTGGTCCAAGTGCCCGGATGAGCTGAACTTCGGAGCCAACACCGTCAGGGTCCAGGTGCCCGCCTCCAGGCCGGCATAAGTCATCCGGCCCATGCCCTGTCCCGGTGCGACGATCTCGACCGGCGGCTCCCGGATGACCGTTCCATCTGCCAAGGTGGCCTGCGGGGTCCCATTCACCGCCACCGGCGCCACCCCGTTCAAAGCGATCTCCACTTCCAGAGGTGTCTGTGCACGATGTTCCGCCGCCACCTCCAGGGCCGTGATCGCATAGCCGTGACGTGGAATCACCATGCTCACCGTCGTCCCCCGCACCACGATACTGCGCAGGGGAGTACTGCCCGCAGTCACGATCCGGTGGGCACGCACGCGAAGGTTCACGGTCTCCCTGGGCTCTGCCATCCCGTCACCAATGGCGTCCACTCTTACCCCCCTCTGGTCCACCTCCCCCCCGGTGGCTAACAAAGAAACCGAAGAGGACAGGGTAGTGTCATCGGGGCGATCAGTGCTCACAAGCACTTCCAAGCGTTCACCCGGCTGCAACAATCGTTCCAGGGAATTGGCATTGAGTTGCAGAAGGGTGGACTCTCCCTCCGGCACTTCAATTGCCTCCAGGCTGGCCCGCAACTGCAGCGGCAGCACGCGAATCATCGACACATCGCTCGCCACCGGAACCAGTTCCTGGTCTCCCGCCTCCGCCTGCACAAAGGAGGCCGTCGTCACCCGCAATTCGTAATCCCCCACCTCCAGCAGGTAGAAGGACACACTCTGCATCATGCCACCGGGGTCGATAACAACACTCCGCATGACCGTGCCCAGGCCGGCACCCGTGGCTTCCAGCACCAGCTGCAACTGGCTCTGCACAAAGCCGTTCAGAGAAACCATCACCATGAAGTCCACCCCCGCCTCCACCTTGGCAACCGACAGGCTCAAAGTGCTCACCGCATAGCCATGACGCACAATCGCCAGTTCCGCCTCCAGGTCTGCCAGTTCCGGGACATCGAGCGGGAGTGCCCGCAGTTGGAACACCTCCCTGGCTTCGGGCACCTCGTCCTGCATCGCCCGCAGGCGCACTACCACCGATGGCGCATCCACGGTCAGCTGCACCGTGTCCGGAAAATCCAGCAGTTCCAGGTCCAGCGTGTATTCCTCCGGCGACAGCTCCAGACCCAGGGTCAGCGTGCTCGGCAGTTCGCCCGCGCCCAGGTTTTGCACACTCAGCGTCCAATCCACGGTCTCGCTCTCCCGCACCACAAACTGCCGCGGACGCCCCTCCAACTCCAGCTGCGGTGCAAACACCCTGAGCTGCAATGCCTGGACCCCGGGTGCCAGGGATACTCCCACCTGGTCCAGGGAAACAGTATCTGCCAGGGCAAAGGAGGCAGTGCTGACGGTCAGGGTCCAGGTGCCCGGTGCGGGCAGGGCGAGGAAGGCGCGCGCCGACACCTCATCGGCAGGCACAACCGTATCCGCACTGGTGATCAACATCTCCCCGTCCTGCTGGCGCGCCTCCACCGTCAGGCGCACTCCCTGCTGTGCCGAGGACGGTACCGGGGCATTCAGTGCCACCTCCACGGCAAAGCTCTGATCCTGCTCCACTTGCGACGGAAGCATCTCCAAGCGCGCCACCCGGTAGTCATTGCGCGGCACCGTCAGGCGCAAGGGCGGGGTCTCCGCCCAGATCTCGCCTGTCTCCAGCACCTCGTAATGTACCGAGAATTCGATGTCCCGCCTGGGCCGGGCGATATTGTCATCCCGCACCCGCAGCTCATACACCCGCCTATCCGGTGTCCTCAGATCCCGAACGCCGGCCCTGGTACGCAAGCGCTGCAGCTCCACAGATTCCAGTGCGCCAGTTTCTTCGAACACCAAGGGCAGTTCATAAAAACCAACATCCTGATGCGCATCCTCCATTCCCAACAGGCTGCGGATACCGATGTATAACCGGGTTGTCTCGCCCTCCTCAAGTTCGAATTCCTCCAAAAGCATGGATTCATCAAAACTGGCCGTCAGTTCGATGCGCTGCGCCTGTACCTGCACCACGCCCTCCGCATCGGGTTGCACCAGGAGCGGCGTACCATTCGTCAAGTGTGCCGTCACTGTCAGGGTCCAATTCCCCGCCACCGGCAACCCCATGTCAAAGTTCGCCGTCCCGCTTGTCTCGTCCGCAGCGATGCTAAAGCCCTGCTGCACATCCGTCTGCCCGGTCATGGTCGCAGTAACCGTGCCCGCCACATTCTGTGGCGCAGTCACATCCAGGCGCACTTCTACCTCAAATGCTGCATTCACCAGCACCGGCTGCACCGGCACGCTCAACGACACCACATCCGGCAGCTGGGCCCTCAATTGCACCGGCGAAATCCCGGCAAAATCCGGTCCCCGCTGGTCGCTTCCTGAACCCTTGTCTACAAATACCGCATCCTGCACGAACACCGTGTATAAGCCCACAGCATCCGTCGACAACAGGGCCAAACCCCGGTCCATGCCCACCGCAATCCGCACCGTCGTCGCCCGCAACTCGCCCGTCCACTCATTCAAAATCCCCAACTGGATATCCGCACCCTGCGCATCCGCCGGCACGGGCGCATTCAATGTCAGGTGCGCCGTCGATACCTCCCCGGTACCGATCGCCGATGCCGACAGCCTCAGGTCGCTCACGGCGTAACCGTGACGCGGAATCGCATAAGCCACCTCCTGTCTCAGCAACAGCGCACCGGCAGACGCTGTTACCGTGGTTTGCACCGGCTCCCGGGGCTCGGGCATCCCGTCCCGGAGTACGGACACTTCCACGACACGGCTCAAAGAGTCGCTGCCCAGTCGAAATGTCGTCGTGGAAAAACGCAGGTCCGCCGCACGCTCTTCCGTGACATCGATGTTTACCGTCAGCAGCTCGCCGATGAGCAGGTTGGTGGCCCTGACCGTCAGTTCCAGCGTGCTGCCCTCTGCAGCCTCTCCCTGCAGGAGTCCGGTCAAGTCCAGGTCCAGACCCACCGGCCCCAACACCTGGAAATTCAGACGCTCCGCGGGAAATTCCAAGTTTACCTGGTCGCCCTCCAGGGACACATCGAAAGATGCGCTCGTGATCTCCGCACTATGATTTCCGGCTCCTCCCAGCTGGTGATTAAGAAACGTTTGATATGTATCACTCGGATCCCCCGGGTCAATGAACCAACCCGGGGTCAATCTGAAACCGGGGGAGAAGTGCAGGGCATTGATCGTCAAGGGAACCGGCGGCGGTGCATTCAACCGCACCACCAAGTAGGCATCCAGGTCTAAGCGTACCTGCGGCACGGAAAGCCCCAGGCTCAACACGACATAGTCATCGCGCGGGATCGTCAGCTGCGCGGTCCCGGTTATCGCTTCCGGGGCACTCACTTCAATCACGATCGTCTCCCGGGGTTCCGGATCATCGTCATTGATCACCTGCACCGTTACCGTCCCGGTGCGGGCGTCCATCGTAAAGACCAGGCTCTCCGGCCGCAAACTCAAATCCCGGGTACTCGCCTCCGGTACCGTGATGCTGACCGTGAAAACCTCGCCCGGAAACAGCTGGTCCACACTGACTGTCAGGGTCGTCATATCCCCCGCCCCCGTCCCCTCGTGCAACAGCACCTCCTCCAACTGCGCAAACAGCCGGGGCTGCAGTGGGGAACTGACCCGCGGGGTCACTGTCACGGGCACACTGGGCGAGGGTGCCTCCTCCAACAGGCTCCGCTGGTCTCCAGCGATAAACTGCGTAAAGCTTGCAGCGACCACTTCCACGGTGTAGAGCCCGGGCTCGGTCAGTGCACTGCCCCTGTCATAGACAAATATCGTGCCCCCCCGTGTCGAACCCGCGGGGATCGTGAACTGCTCCCGCACCGAGATCTCCGTTGCCGTCGCCTGCACGATGAATTCCAGGGGCGATGGCACCGCCTCGTTGAGCCTCACGTCCACGTGCAGCGGCTGGTATATTCGCACCCGTCCCGGTGCAACTGTCAAAGCGGAAATCCTGTACCCGTTACGCGGGATGGATACACCGAGTGCCGCCCGAATAGCGTTCGGGGCACTCGCCCTGAGTTCCACCTGCTCGCGAGGCTCGGCCAAGTCATCATCCACCGCCTGCAAGCTCACCGCCGTCGATGGCCGGGCACCGTCCAGGGACAACTCCAGGACATCGCCCTCCCGGCCCGCAAAAACCAAGTCTGCCATCCCGTCGCCATCATACTCCAGCAGGCGGATGCTCACATCCAGGGTGTCGTCCAATGCCAGGCCTGTTACACGCACCGTCAGCACCGCCATGCTCCCGTCTCCCTCCTCCGGCAGTACATTTACATCCCGTGACAGCTCCATGAGAATCACAGGCGGGTCCGTCACTGTCAGGGGTATACTCTGTGCACCGGTGCCCACCGCAAGCGGCGTACCATCCCCCAACTGCGCTGTCGTAACCGTCAGGGTCCACTTCCCCGTTACCGGCAGACCCATGCCAAAGTCCGCCGTCCCGCTCATCTCGTTGGCAGCGATACGGAACTCCTGCTCCACCGACTGCGCACCCAAGGTGGCGGTAACCGTGCCCGTTACCACCTGTGGAGCCGCCACGTTCAGGCTCACTGTCACCGTGAACGTCGCGTTCTTTACCACCCGCCCGGGCGTCTGCAGCAGGCTCACCCGCGGCAACACCCGCAACACCCTCTGCCGGGCGAGCGCACCCACCCCCGCCTCCAACTCGTCCACCCCCGCTTCCCCGGCAAACCGCGGCGTCTCCACCGACAACTCCCAATCCCCCGCCCGGGGCAGACTCCACTGCACCGCCACACTCTCCCGACCCGCGGGAATCCGGACCACCAGTGTGACGGAGCTCGCACTCCCGCTCAGCACCGCACGCACCGTGAGCATCAAGCTCGCCGGAGCCATCCCGTTCAACTCCACCTGCAGACCAAACAGGGCGTCCACCTCCACCTGTTCCACCGACAGGCTCAAAGTGCTCACCGTGTAATCACTGAAACCGGTCGCAAGCAGCACGATATCCCGCAGCGGCCGCAACCACGGGTTCCCCTCATCCGGCAACGCCCGCAGTGCCGCAAACATCCCCTGCCGCGGCTCCACATCGTCGTCTTCCGGCACATCCACCGTCCCTGCCGACGCCGTCGACGTCATGGCACTCAGCACCACGTTCGCACTGAAATCGAACTCCAGCTCCCCGTCCGCCAAGTCCAGCACCACGCCCTCCGGCAGCAGCGTCGCGCGCCCTCGCATATCCCGGCCCAGCAACTCCGAGCCCAAGCCCTCCGTCTGCGGTGTCCCGCCCAGGTAGACCCGCTGCACCCGCTGCACCTCCAGCAGTGCCGGGTCCACGCCCGCCAGGGCCGTGGCACTGGAAATCCGCGCCACAACCGACACCCCCGAGCCGCTCAGCTCCAGGTCCACGCCCGCCGGCACAGAATCCACCGATGCCTGCAAGCTCACACCCCGCTCCCCTTCCCGCAGGACCTGGCTCAACGCCCTCCCCTCCAGGCGCAATTCCAGGCGCGGTAAACGGTGCATATACACCGCACCCGCGGCAGCCAACTGCGCCCCCGGGCTGTAATTCCCCTCCACGCTGTGGCGGTTGCCGGGCTCATTCGGGGCACCCACCGCCAACGCCCCCGCCGACAGTGCCAAAGACCGGCCAAACCCCAGCTCCGGTGTGGGATTCTGCGGACGTAAATACGCCGCCTCCCACCACAAACCGCTGTCTGCCGAACGCCGGAATACATACACGGCCCCAACCCCCTCCATGTTGCGGACGCCATGCGGTTCTTGGGGGGCACCCACCGCCAGCAAATCCCCCTCCAACTCCAGGAAGGCACCAAACTCGGAATCCCTTCCCGTCCCGCCCAACAAGCGATTCATATCCGGCTGCTTCAACTCCGCCGCCAGGCGAAAAATTCCGTCCCCGCCCCGCTCAAACACATACACCCGCCCCGGGCGGCGATCCTCTGCACCCTCACCGCCCTCGCCCATCAACGACGCTCCCACCGCCAGCAAATCCCCTTGCAGCGACAAGCCTCCATGCCCCAGCCCCAGCTCCCCCTCCGTCACCCCCGCTGCCAATACCCGCGCCCGCAAGTCCTCACCCTCGGGACTCCAGCTGCCATCCGTAGCGCGCCGATACAATCGCACCGCCCCCCGCACCGCTCCCGTTGCGGCATCCGCTGCCACCGCCGGCATCGACACCGCCAGCCGGTCGCCGACAAGCGCCACCATGGCCCCGGACCTGGCATCGCCACCGGCCATAAATGCCTCCATCTGCCACTGCTCTGACCCATCACGAGCATACACCTGCACCTGCCCGCCATTATTGAAACCCACAGCCAGCCGTTCCCCATCCAGCGACAGCGCAAAAACAAGTCTCGCACCCCCTGGCGACAACTGCTGCCGCTGCTCCCACACCCCCTGCTCATTGCGGCGATACAAGAACAGCTCGCTCGCCCTCCCCGACCCGGGGGCCAAATCACTGACCGCCAGCCACTCCCCGTCCATTGTCAGCTTCGCACCAAACCCGCCGCCCTGCCTGCCCGCAAGACGTTGCACCTCCCGCCAGCGATCCCCCGCCTCCCGCCTGTAAATATAGACAGTCGGCGAAGAACCGGTAGCCGAGACCTGGCCCCCGGGACTGCCGACCGCCAGCCACTCCCCGGACCGGGCGAGCACTGCGCCGAAATTGCGGTTCGCACCCGCATCACTGGCCTTCAGGTAATAACGCGCCGGCGCACGCCAGACCTCCACCCTGTGCGTGGCCGCCCGCAGTGCCAGCGCCGACTGGTCGGCATCCTCCGCCGCCCGGAAATGCGCCATACGCACCGCAAATTCATACCACTCCGCCGCCGGCAACTGCACCGCCACACTCTTCTGTCGCTCTCCCGCCGCCAGCAGCAACTCCCACTTCACCGGCTCTGTGGCATCCACAAGATTCGCCCCGGGTGCCGCCACCGGCGTCGCTGTAACTGTGAGGCTCGCCGCCACCGCCCCCGCCGGCACTGCCCGGTTTAATTCCACTTCCAACTCCAGCTGCGTCTCCTGCAGGTAGACCCGCCCCGGTGCCGTCAACGTCAACGTGCTCACCGCGTAATCGTTGCGCGGCACGGTCAGCGACCTCAATTCCGATGCCAGCACCTCCCCTGATGCATCCCCATCCCGCAGATGCACCTCCAACGGCACTGCCATGCGCGGTGCCGCACGCCCGTCGGCCTGTACCTCCACGGTGAAGAGCACTTCCGTCACAACACCCCCACCCAGCCGGACATCCGCAGAGCCAAGCGGCGTAAATACCAGGCGTCCATCCGCAGACACGGCCTGCAAGTTCACATCCCGTGCGCCGCCCAGGTTCGTCACCCGCGCGGTCAGCGTCGTCCGCTCGGCTTCCTGCAGCAGTGCACGCGCCAATAGCAACTCCAGCTCCACCACCGCCGCAAGCACAGTAACCGGGGCCAGCGGTGCCGTAACCGTGGGCGTCCCTACACCATCGACAAAAGCCGCCCCGCTCACCGACAACTGGTATTGCCCCGCCGCCACCTCCCCCGGCAACTGGAACACGCCCGTCGCCGTGGTCCTCCCGGCCGCCATCACCAGTTGCGAAGACGCCACCGTTCCACCCGCCGTGCTCAACTCCACCTCCACCTGCAAATCACTGGAGGCCGACCCGTTCATCCCCACCTGGAATAATATCGGCAAACCCGTATGAATCATCCCCGGGTTCAAAAGCTGCAAATCCTCCAGCACATAAGCATTGCGCAAGATCTCAAAACCCAGTGTGCGCCTGAGCTCCACCCCGTCCACATCGATACTCGCCTGCAGCTGCACCACCTGTGTGTCCTCCGGCTGTCCATCGCCCTCGTCCACCGCCCTCACGTCAAAGGTATACGCAGGCGAGGTTCTGCCCAGGTAACGCGTTCTCTCCCCCAAGCCGGTGCCGTCCCGCTCCAAAACCTCCAACTCGCTCGCCTGGCCGGCCGGCAAAACTTCCACGTTCAGCCGGTAACCCACCTCCGGCGGGGAATTTTCCACCCCGATCTCCACCACGCTCGCCGCTCCGCCCTCCGCCAACTGCAGGGAACCCGAAACCAATTCCAGGCGAAACGCAAGCGGCGGTATCTCGAAGGGCACATTCCGCGCACCGGCGCCCACCGCAAGCGGCGTACCATCCGCCAACTGCGCTGTCGTCACCGTCAGGGTCCAATTTCCCGCCACCGGAAGACCGTCGGCAAAGTGCGCCGCCCCGCTCATCTCGTTGACAGCAATGCGGAAGCCCTGCTCCACCGGCCGCTGCCCGTCCCGGGTGGCGGTCACCGTCCCCGCCACCGCTACAGGTACCGCCACGCCCAGGGTCGCCGTCGCCGTGAACGGCTCCCGCACTGTCACCCGCACCGGCGACGGTGGCACGGTCAACGACGCCACCAGCGGCAGGACCTGCACCCTCAATTGCACGTCTGAAATGCCGGTAAAATCCGGCCCCGGCTGGTCTGTTTCCTCGCCCTCCAGGAATATCGCTTGCGCCACGGAAACCATGTACGTGCCGGCTATATTCGTCGGCAGCGGGGCCGAACCCCGGGTCATGCCCGCCGTAATCCGCACCGTCGTCGGACGCAATTCGCCCGTCGCCTCATTCTCCAATTCCAAGCGGATATCCGCACCCAGTGCCGCCGCCGGCACCGGCGCATTCAATGTCACGGTCGCCGACGACATCGCCCCGGTATAGACCACGGGTGCCGTCAGGGCCAGGGTGTTGACGGCGTAATCGTGACGCGGGATGTTCAGCACAAAAGCCAGGTCCGCAGGCGATACCCCGTAGCTTGGCGTCCCCTCTACCCGCAATACAAATTCCTCCCGCGGCTCCGGCACATCATCATCCCGCACCCGCACTGTCAGGCTGTCCGTCGTAACCGGTATGTTCGCAATGTCCTTCTGCGACAGTTCCAGTTCCACGATGGGCGCCGCAAGATCGCTCTCCCGCCCACTCACGCCCGACAAGCGCACCGCAAATACCTCGTCTGAGCCGTAGAACGGATGCCGTGAGCCCAGGTTCTGCACTGACAGGGCCACGCTCGCCGTCCCCCCTTCCGCCAACTCCACCTCCGGCATCGCCCCCGGCTGCAGACTTGCCACACCCCCCGGGGCACTCACAGTCCCCTGCCATTCCACCACCCGGCCCAGGCGCACCAACCCCGCACGCCCCCCCGTGCCATCCGCCGGCTTGTCCTGGTCCGCACCCAGTGCCGGTTCGCTAAAGGAACTGTCTATCATCCGGGCGTGATACACCCCATCGCCCAACGATAGCCCCGCCGGTGTCGGGTCGACCACCAACCGACCCCGCGTCGAACCCGGCGGCAACTCCACTTTCATAAGCTCCTCCAACACCACTCCCAACAGACCCTCTCCCTCTCCCGGACTCCGCAACTGCACGAGCACCATCACCGTCGACGGCACCGGCGCATTCAACTCCACCGACAGCGTGAATTCAACATCCAAAGGCACCTCCACGGGCGCAATCTCCACCCGCGACACCACATAGCCGTGCCGTACCACGGACAGGGGGAGCTCTGCCGAGCTGGTAACACCCCCCGCCATCGCCATCGCCGTCAACGTGTAGGCTTGCCGCGGCTCCGGCACATCATCCGGCAACGCCCACACCCGAATCTGCGCCGTCGGCGCATCCACGCTCAAGACCACCGGCGAGGCCGTCAGCAACTGGAGTTCCGAGGCCAGGGGGCCGGACAACAACAGGTTCACATCCAGGTCCTGACCCGTCTGCAGGTAATACTCCAGGTTCTCCACCTCCAGCACCAGGGGCTGTGGACTGCTGCCCTCCACCAGCTCCAACTCCGGCGGCGACCAGGACAGCACCAGCCCGGGACGCTCCACCATCACGCTCGCCATCGCCGTATCGATATCCGGGTACCGCTGGTCACCCTCCAGGGCAACCAGGAATACCGCCGTGCTAACCGACAACTCGTATTCCCCTTCCCGCATCGGCCCCAGCAGGAAATCTGCCACCGCCGACGCAGAACCCGCTGCAATCTCCACCTGGCGTGTGAATACCCCGCCCGGCCCGCTGGCCTCCAAGCTCAGGCTCAACGTCGACGGTGCCACCTGGTTCAAGCGCGCGGTCACCACCCACGGTTCATTCAGTAGCACCCCGGATGCTGCCGTCTCCAGGCCCAGCGCGTAGCCGTGGCGCGGAATGGGCACGATGATCTGGCTGTCCAGACCCGAGATGCTGGGGGCGTACGCGGTAATCACCACCCTTTCCCTGGGTTCCGGTGCCACTTCATCGGCGACTGTAAAAACCGACACACCGTGCTGGTTGTTGTCCTGCCTGAATTCGAACGGCCCCAGCGATGACAGTCCGGGGTCCCCCGGATTCGGCGGCTCCGATGACAGGCGGAGATCAGCCTGGTACGGCGGCTCCACCCTGATGAAAACCTCCAATGACTCCCCCGGCAATTGTTGCAGCCAGTTCACGGCACGGGCATCCGAGGACAGCGTCACCTCTAACTCCCCGGTCACTGTGGCAGTTTCGGTCGGTGGCTCCGGCATAAATGTCAATCGATTCCCGGAGCCATCTTCCAGTGACAGTACCAGGATGTCCCCGGGTTGCAAAAACAACCGGGGAACCTGCAGGTTCTGCGGCACAGGCACGCTCCGCTGGTCTCCCGGGCGCGGGTCGAGGAAGCTCGCCGTGGTCGCCCGCAGCACGTAATTCCCGGTCAGCGGCAGCACCAGCGGGGCCCGACCCCGCTGCATGTCAGCCGGAATGATCACCGTCGTCGTATCCACCGGGGCGGTGTCATCCACGGTGAGAAACGCCCCTACCTCCACCTCTACAGGCAGCCCTGGAACTGCATTCAGACCGACCGTCACCGACAGCGGATGGCCTGCAATGGCAAACACTGACGCCGTCAGCGTGCTGACCTCGTAACCGTTACGGCCCAGCCACAAGAACTTCCGGTCCGACAGCACCTGTACCCACGGCTTCAGTCCGTAGCGCAGCGTCGGATGAATTTCCACGCGATTTTCTCCAGGCACCCGCCGGAAATTTTGACCGCGATCCTGTACCTTCAAGCCGAGCAACACCCCCTGGCGCGTCTCCGGGCCGCTCTCATCCTCCCGCACCCGCACACTGCCAATCACGGCGGCCGTAGATGCCGCATTCAACTCCGTCAATGCAAATTCCGTGCTCTCCAATTCCAGGGCGGTCTCCGTGCTGTCCAGTATCCGGGCCTGCTCTACGTTCACCCGCAGCTGTCCATCGATGATTTGCAACGGGGAAGATGCGGGCATATCTTGTACATGGAACAACTGGGACTCATCCAGGTAGACGATGCCCTGTTCCAGGTCCCGGAGGGAGAATTCCCGCTCCGGTTCTGTGCCCACGCCTACCAGCCCGGCCTCCAGCACCACGCTCTGGTCGGCGGGCAGGTACGGCAGTTGCGCCGTAAAAAGTGCCGTGTCCCCCTCCCCGGCCCCTCCCTGTCCCGAGATCGCCAATTCCAGTTTCAGCAGGCGGTGGATGTACACCGCACCGTAGTGACGCTGCCTGTTATCCACCGAGTAAATCCCGCCTTCGAAACTCCGCTCGGTTCCCGAATCCCCTGGCGCACCCACAAGCAAAAGGTTTCCACCCAGTGCCAGTGCAGTGCCGAAGTGGTCTTCCAGGCTTTTAAAACCTATTGCGGACGGTTCCGAGCGCAGCCGCAATGCCTGCCACCAGGCCCCGATGCTCGCCTCCCGGCGAAATACGTACACGGCACCGCTCTCTCTTGTGTTGGCAAAGCGAGCTCCGGCAATCGCATACGGCTCTTCCGGGGCGCCCACCGCCAGCACGTCGTTCTCCAGGGCGAGCGTGGCACCAAAACCGTTGCGCGGCGAAACGCTCGTCGCAAACTCATCAAAAAACAGGTTGTGAAACATGTCACCCGACAACTCCCCGGAAGACAGCTCCGCCACCAGGCGCCAGACCCCGTCGCCGCCCCGTTCCAACACGTATACCCGCCCGCCCGCCCGGGCCGTGTCTGTAGATGGCGCCCCGATCGCCATAGTATTTCCGTCCAGTGCCAGCATCTTCCCGGCCTCGTATTGAGAGGGCAGGCCCCGCATCAGCGGCGCACTCCCGAAGCCCGCAGGCCGCACCCGCAACAGGGGCCCTCTCCTCTCCCACATCCCCGCTTGATTGCGTTCAAAGATACGCACCGCACCGGCCAATGCCTCGTCTGCGGCCGGCATGCCCGGCAACCCCACTGCCAGGCGGCCCCTGATCCCATCCAGTGCCAACATGCGGCCAAAACCCGTATTCGCCTCCTGGGGCAGCGGCGCAAGGCGCTGTTGCCAGGCCCAGACCCCGGCGACGCTGCGCCGGAAAAGGTAGACCACGTCCTCGCCGGACAGCCGGGCACTCACTGCCAGGTACTGCCCGGAGAAAGACAGGACGGAACCAAAGCCCTGGACGGCGGCCCTGTCCTCCTGTGGAAGCAACCGCCTGAGCCCTCGCAATCTTATTCCCTCCTCAAATTCGTCATCATCCACGCTGAACCCGCCTCCCGTATCTACCACGAATACCACCACATCCTCTCCATTGTGCAGACATAGATTGGTTAAGGTGGCGAACTCATTGTCTATGCAATTATCCGGGAGTGCCGGTTCCATACCGGGATACCACGAGGCTCCCACCGCTAACAGCCCCTCGTTTGCTTCCAGCGATATCCGGGTTCCCGACTGGAACCGGATTATTCTGACCGTTTGCAGCTGTTCCCAACTGTCATCGGGGCGCCGAGTAATAATCTGAACAGCCTGGTTATCACGGAGACCGGAAATACGCTTGGTCACGGCCAGAAAGCCGCTGCCCAGGGCGATACGCTGCCCCCAGAAACTGTCTGGAAAACGAAAACCACTGGCCTGTAAATAATAAAACCTGGGCGGGTCATCGTTGGAAGCTACGTAGATTTGCGCAGACTCCGCCCGCTCCCATCCGAGTTCCACCTGGTCGCCCTCCTGGCCCGGGTCCACAAAACGTGCATCACTCACACCGATCAGATGGTGGCTTGCATATTCACGTAAAAATCCCCCGTTGGGAACGTTGATATTCGCAACTGTGAGAATGCCTGTGCCCCGGCTCTCCCCCGGAGGAATTTCCAGGATCAACTCGCCTCGCGCCCCCTCCGGGTAATGGTCCTGGGCCCGCACCGTTACCTGCACTGTCGCTGGCACCGGTGCATTTAGATGCACTTCCGCCATCCGCGAATAGCTCGTTTGATCAAACTCCAAATCGATCTGAGCCGCACCCTGGACCTCCAATCTCACCACTTCGTAGTCATTGCGACCGATCACAAGCGTCGTCTCCGCCCGCCTCGCATCCGGTGCCGTCGCCTCGATCGTCAGGCTCTCCCGCAGCTCCGCCTGGTCATCATCCACAGCGCGCACCTGCAGCTGCTGCACCTGTCCGCCCTCCAGGATCAGCATCCTCTGCGGCGCACCGTCCAGGAGCAGCTCGGGAATCCCGCCCCCGTTAGTCTGCATCTCGGCAACCCGCACACCCAGGGTGCTCCCCGATGCCAGGCCCGTCGCACTCACCGTCAGGGTTGTCCTGCTCCTATCTCCATCCTCTGACAGCACATTCCGCTCCAGGGCCAGGTTCAATTGCAGCGCCATCAGCAGCACGTTCTGCGCATCACCCGCAACCGCAAGTGCCACTCCCTGCATGGTGGCCACCGTCACCGTCAAAGTCCAGACCCCCGCCTGGGGCAGACCCATGCCAAAGTCCACCGTCCCACTCATCTCGTTGACAGCGATGCGGAACTCCCGCTCCACCGACTGCTCACCCAGGGTGGCGGTAACCGTGCCCGTTACCACCTGTGGAGCCGCCACGTTCAGGGTCACAGTTGTCGTGAACGCCGCGTCCACCGCCACCCGTCCGGGCGTCTGCAGTGCGCTCACCCCCAGCAACGCCCGCAAGCTCTTCTGCCGGGCGAGCGCACCCACCCCCGCCTCCAACTCGTCCACGCCCTGCTCTCCCCCGAGAAACCGCGGCGTCTCCACCGACAACTGCCAATTCCCCGCCCGGGGCAGACTCCACTGCACCGCCGCACTCTCCCGACCCGCGGGAATCCGAACCACCCGCGTGACCGAGCTCGCACTCCCGCTCAGCACCGCGCGCACCGTGAGCGTCAAGGTGGTCGGAGCCATCCCGTTCAACCCCACCTGCAGACCAAACAAGTCGCCCGCTTCCACCTGTTCCACCGACAGACTCAAAGTGCTCACCACGTAATCACTGAAACCGGTCGCAAGCAGCACGATATCCCGCAGCGGCCGCAACCACGGGTTCCCCTCATCCGGCAACGCCCGCAGTGCCGCAAACATCCCCTGCCGCGGCTCCACATCATCGTCTTCCGGCACATCCACCGTCCCCACCGACGCCGTCGACGTCATGGCACTCAGCACCACGTTCGCACTGAAATCGAATTCCAGGTCCCCGCCCTCCAGGTCCAGCACCACGCCCTCCGGCAGCAGCGTCGCGCGCCCTCGCATATCCCGCCCCAGCAACCCCGAACCCAGGCCCTCCGTCTGCGGTGTCCCACCCAGGTAGACCCGCTGCACCCCATCCAACTCCAGCAGTGCCGGGTCCACGCCCGCCAGGGCCGTGGCACTGGAGACCCGCACCACAACCGACACCCCCGAGCCGCCCAGCTCCAGGTCCACGCCCGCCGGCACAAAATCCACCGATGCCTGTAAGCTCACACCCCGCTCCCCTTCCCGCAGGACCTGGCTCAACGCCCTCCCCTCCAAGCGCAACTCCAGGCGCGCCAAACGGTGCATATACACCGCACCCGAGAAATCCGGCATCTCCGAATTGTAATTTCCCTCCACGCTGTGACGGTTGCCGGGCTCATATCGGGCACCCACCGCCAACACCCCCTCCGACAGTGCCAAAGACAGGCCAAACCACAGCCCCGGTGTGGGATTCTGCGGGCGCAAATGCGCCGCCTCCCACCACAAACCGCTGTCTGCCGAACGCCGGAAGACATACACGGCCCCGACCCCCTCCAAGTTGCGGACGCCATCCGGTTCTTGCGGCGCACCCACCACCAGCAAATCCCCCTCCAACTCCAGGGTAGTGCCAAACCCGGAATTCCTTTCCATCCCGCCCAACAGGCGATTCATATCCGGCTGCTTTAACTCCGCCGCCAGGCGAAAAATCCCGTCCCCACCCCGCTCAAACACATACACCCGTCCCGACCCCGGACCGCCACCCTCGCCCATCAACGGTGCTCCCACCGCCAGCAAATCCCCTTGCAGCGACACGTTCCCTTGCAGCGACACGCTCTCATTCGGTGCCAAGTCTCCATATCCCAGCCCCAGTGCCGGCTCCCTCTCCTTCATCCCCGCGGCCAATACCCGCGCCCGCAAGTCCGTACCCTCAAGCCTCCAGGTTCCATCCGCACCGCGCCGATACAATCGCACCGCTCCCCGCACCGCCTCCGTTTCGGTACTCGATGTCAGTGCCGGTATCGACACCGCCAGCAGGTCTCCGTCCAGCGACAACGAACTCCCAAAACTACTTCCAATATTCTCTCCCCCCGACCGCACCGGCTCATCCTGATACCGCCAGCTCAGCCGCCCCGGCTCTCGCTGCCACTGCGAGCCATTCCTGCCATACACCTGCACCCCCCCTCCGCCATTGAAACCCAATGCCAGCCGCTCCCCAGCCATCGACATCTCAATAACATACCCAAACCCGCCACCCTCCGGCGGCAACCGCTGCTGCTCTTCCCACACCCCCTGCTCATTGCGGCGATACAAGAACACCTCGCTCAATAGAACGCCGTTGGACAGGTTCAAAACGCTGACCGCCAGCCATTCCCCGTCCATTGTCATGGGCAAGAAACCAAACAGGCTGTCATTCGGTCCCAAAAGACGTTGCACCTCCCGCCAGTGGTCCCCCTCCCGCCTGTAAATATAGATAGTTGGCGAAGAAACGATAGCCGAGGCCCCGTTTTCTCCCATATCCTCTCCAAGGTTTTCTTCAAATTGACTGCCGACCGCCAGCCATTCCCCGGACCGGGCCAATGTTCTCCCGAAGTGTTGGTACCTGAGCCCACTACTGGCCCTGACCCTCCCCGGATTACTGGCCTTCAGGTAATAACGCGCCGGCGCACGCCAGACCTCCACCCTGTGCGTGGCCGTCTCCCGCCCCAGCACCGACTGGTCTGCGTCCTCCGCCACCCGGAAACGCGCCATACGCACCGCAAATTCATACCGCTCCGCCGCCGGCAACTGCACCGCCACACTCTTCTGCCGCTCTCCCGCCGCCAGGAGCAGCTCCCACTCCACCGACTGCGTGGGATCCACAAGAGCATATCCAGGCATCGCCACCGGCCTGGCCCTCACCGTCACGCTCGCCGTCACCGCCCCTGCCGGCACCGCCCGGTTCAATTCCACCGTCAACTCCACCTGCGTCTCCTGCAGGTAGACCCGCTCCGGGGCCGTCACCGTCAGCGTGCTCACCCGGTAATCGTTAAAACCAATGACCAGCAACGCCTCTGCCGGCACCGCACCCGGTGCAGTCGCCTCGATCATCACGTTCTCCCGGGGCTCCGGGCGACCGTCATCCACCACCTGCAATCTCACCACCGTCGAGGGACGGGCCCCCTCCAGGGACAACTCCAGGACACTGCCCTCCCGCCCCGCAAAAACCAGGTCCGCCATTCCGTCTTCATCATTTTCCACCAAGCGTATGCTCACATCCAGTGTGCTGCCCAATGCCAGGCCCGTCACGCTCACCGTCAACGACGTCATGCTCCCGGTGCCCTCCTCCGACAGCATGCTCTCCTGCAGTTCCAATTGCAGCTGCGGCGGCCCGGTCTGCGCCGCCACATCTGCACTCACAAGCACCCCCAAACTTATAGCCAGTATGAATACGACCCCCCGGGGCACCTGCTTCACTGAAAGAATTAGACTGCTGATCACTTCGTAATCATAAATTGCTGTTACAAGTGCGCACAAAAATAGGGGCCGTTGTACACACATCCCCTAGACAATGGCAACAGGAAAGTTTAGCACAGAAAAAGTCCTGCCAGACGCCGGTTTTCTATGCCGAACAATGCAAAATGACAGCCTGCCAACAGGCTGTCATCCCGCTGTGTCCGCATGACGTGCCCGCAGTGCCTGCAGACGCTGCGGGACGCCGATATCCCGCCATTCCCCGGTATAGCACTCCGCACTCACCGCCCCCCGGCGCACGGCAGGGTGCAACACGGCGCGCAACGGGAACCGCTCCTGCGAAGCGTCGCTGAACAGCTGCGGGGTCAACAGGCTGATGCCGGTGAACGTCAGCCGGGGGCCTCCGTTTTCCTGCAGCATCCCGCCGGAGAATACGAAATCTCCCGTCTCGCCCTCGGGGTTGGGGGCCATCACCAGGTGAGCCTGTCGGTCGGCGGCCAGGCGGTGGGCCAGCAGTTTTTCCCAAGGGTAATCTGTCCAGATATCCCCGTTCAGAACGACAAACGGCGCATCACCCAGCAGGGGCAGGGCCCGCAGGATGCCACCCCCGGTATCCAGGCCGGTGCCGGTCTCCCGTGAATAATGCAGTTGCAGGCCGAAACGGCTGCCGTCCCCCGCCCAGTGTTCGATCTGTTCGCCGAGCCAGCAGAGGTTGATGACCACATCCCGGACCCCGGCCTGTGCCAAGCCTTCCAGGTGGTATTGCAACAGGGGCTTGCCGCCGATTGGGAGCAGCGGCTTCGGCGTTGTATCTGTGAACGGACGCAGGCGCCAGCCGCGACCGGCCGCCAGGATCATGGCCCGTCTCACGCCGCATTCTCCCGCATCCAGGCCTGCCGGCGCAGCAGCGGTTCCAGGCACCTTTCAAACCATTCACCAAAGTCCGCAAGTTCGGGCCAAGTCTGCCAGCACTCCCGCACATAGCCGATGACCCGGGGCAGATCGCGCAGGTAGGCACTCTTGCCGTCACGCAGGTGCAGGCGGGCAAAAATGCCCAGAACCTTCAGGTGCCGCTGCAAACCGACCAGGTCCAGGCACCGCAGGAACTCTTCGTGTGTCTCTGTCACGCCCGGGCCGCACCGGGCGGCAAGTTCCCGGTAGAGCACCACCCAGGCCTCCAGCTGCCGGCGCGGCCAGCGCGCGTAACAGTCCTTGAGCAGGGAGACCAGGTCGTAGACCGCAGAACCCCACACGGCATCCTGGAAATCGACCGTGGCCAGGGCACCGTCCGCCAGCAACAACAGGTTGCGGGAGTGATAGTCCCGGTGCACCGGCACCCGTGGCCCCTGGCGGGCGGCGGCAGCGAGCCGGGAGAACAACTCCCGCAGCAGGGCCTGCTCCGGCTTCGACACCGAGCCGCCCAGCAGTTTCTCCACGAACCAGGGACGAAACAGGGCCATCTCCGCCTGCAACTCCGCCTCGTCGTAGGCGGGCAGGCGAAAGCCGGCGTGCTCCCGGGGGGCGGCCTGGATCATGAGCAGGAGTTCCAGTGCCTGCCGGTACAACGTCTCACTGCGCTCCGGGGAGTGCGCCAGGACCTGCAGGAACAACTCTTCGCCCAGGTCTTCCAGCAGCAGGAAGCCGCGGCCGGCATCGACCGCGTACACCTCTGGAACCCGCACCCCGGCCGCCCGGAACAGGGCGGCGACGCCGATGAATTCCGGGACTTTTTCCAGTTCGGGAGGGGCGTGCACCGCCAGGCGGCCCGCGGCAGAGACAATGCGGAAATAGCGTCGAAAGCCGGCATCGCCCGGCAGGGCCTGCAGTTCTGCGGCCACCCCCAGCTGTTCACTGCACCAGCACCGCAATTCCTCCGGGGCGGTGTCACGCCCCGTCCCGGGTTCAGTATCCACCGCCGTGCATTTTTTTCATGACCAAACTACCGGGCGTCCGCAAGTCGCCGCATGGCAGCGGGAAATTTTATACGGGAATGAAAGGCCCGGTGCCGCAGGCGGCAGGCACCCAGGCAGCACCGGCCAAGAGGCCACGGTTTGCACCGCCGGGACTTCGGCCGGTGGCGACCCGCTCCAAGGCAGATGCGGTCGCCGGGGAGCTGCGGTATCAGTCGCAATCCAGGGCAAACTCCCGGCACACCCTCCGGGTGCGCGGATACAAACCCTGTATGCGCAGTATCACCTCATCCAACATCTCTTCCGGACTGTCCACCAGGGGGGTGAAATCCGCAATCAGGCTCTTTTCCACCTCCCCTGCAAGCAGCTGTGCGTAGAGATTCATATAACCCCATAGCAAAAACATATCCGTACGGTCTACCAGGCCGTCCCCGGACACGTCCAGGCACGGCAGACGGCCTGCCAGTGTCGACGAGGTCCGCGCCTCCTCCGTGCACAGCTCCACCCCGCCCGGTACCCCCGGGCGCTGGTCAAAAAACCGGGTCTGCAACCACAGCAGCTGCAGGTCCCTGAACCAGCCATCCACGGACACGGCCTCATAATCCAATAGCGCATGCACGCTCACCGGCTCACCCATCGCCGCCAACTCCAACTCCTCCTGCCCCCTCCACTCTGAAGACAGCATGAACGAGGCGGAAGTCACCGCCAGCGTATACACCCCCACTCGGGGCAGGATGAGATGCCGGCTCCCGCTCGCAGCCCCCGGCATGACCGAAAGGCGCACCCTGCCCCGCAGCTCATCCGTCTGCCCCGCAAACGCACTCACTGTCACTTCCACCGTGCTGTCCGCCGGCACCTCCCGGTTCAACTCCACCTCCACCACGAACTCATCCGCCGGATGCGCCGCCGATGCCCGCACCGTCATCGTGCTCACCGCGTACTCATTGCGCGGAATCCACACCTCCAACACCTCCTCCCATTCCCTGCTGCCGGTGGCTGAAACTGTCTCCCCCTGCAATAACAAATCCACCCTCTCCACGGGCTCCGCCCGGCCATCACGCACCGCCGCCACCCGCAATGCCGTGTTCTCGCCACTCGCCGCTGAAAGCCCCAGCATCATACTTCCCAACTCCAAGTCACCCGCGTACTGCACCGGAAGCTCCGCCACCTCCACCGATACCGATTCCTTGCCCTCCAGGGGCCGCGATACCCGCAACTCCAACTGGAACTCCTCCCCCTCCCGCAACACCACCATCCCCGACGACACCTGCCACGCAAAATCTTTCCGCGGCCCGTCTTCCCGCCCTCCCCGTGCATCGTCCATGCCGGTCCCGCCCCCGTGCCGGGCAAACCCGTGACCTGACTGCTTGGCCGCGTCGTTGGGTGCCCGCGACGACGTGGAGCTCATAGTCCCCGGAGAGGACCCCGGTGCCCCTTCCCGCACCTGCACACTCAGCATACGCGGATTCGTGTTCACGACAAACTGGTCGACCCCCCCTGATGTAAACGGCAAATAGGGAATGTCAACGGCCGAATCAAAGTAAGTGCTCTGCACATGGACCCTGTACTCGCCCACTGTACCCGCCACAAACTCGTACTGCACAAGACGACTCCCCCGGGACAGCGGAATGACCTCCCACCAGGTCGGCATACCCGGGGCATGAACCCGCAGCGTTACCCGCAACAATGCCGGAGACGGCCCGTTGAGCTCCCACTGCAGAACCACACTCTCCCCCGCTCTCAGCTCCTCCCGCTCTGCGCGGAATTGTGCCCCGTACCCGTGACGCGCCGTCACAAAAGAAGTCTCCCCCCGCAACTCAATCCCGCGGACCTGCGCCACTCCACGCAACACCACCGTCTCCCGGGGCTCCGGCATCCCATCCTGCAACAGCCTCATCTTCACCCCCTGGGAGCGGCGCCCCGGTCTCAACACCACCTGGTCCGGGAAAAATTTCACGTCCACCGTCCCCGTCGTCCCAACCACCTGCATAAGCCGCACCCGCACTTCCTCTTCACCCAGGATACTCCCCAAACGCACCGACAGGGACGCCGTCGTCCCCTCCGGCATATATTCCCGGCTCAACTGCAAGTTCAATACACTCTCCTCCCCTATCCCCGCCCGCCATACCTGGAATGTCGCCTCTGCACCTACGCCCGGCAAGCGCTGCTGGTCCCGGCCCGTCCACTGCAAAAACACCGCCCCCTTCAACTCCACAACATGGGACCCCGCATCCTGCGGCCGCAAACTCACGGTACCCGTACTCCTGCCAGGCCCTATCTCCCACTCCATATCCTCCACGGCACCCGCCCCCGAAACCGGTCGCAGCTGCGCGCGCAATGACACCGTCGACGGCACCGGTGCATTCAACTCCACAAGCAACTTCAGCTCCTCTCCCAAGAGAATCTCCGGTGCCGCCACTCTGAAACCCTGCACCTCGTATCCATGACGCGGCACCGTGAACATCGTCTGCGCTTCGACCACCCTCTCCCCCACGAACCCGCGCCCATGAATCACGATCTCCTCCCGCCGCTCCGGAACACCGTCCTCCAACACATGCAAGGCCAGCACATGCCGCGACGCATCCACCGTCAAATGCACCGTGGTACTCCCCCCCCACACCGTCCGCACATCCCCGGAGTCCGGCACATCGACCTGCACCGTCATCGTCGTCCCCAGGCGCAAACTGTCCCCCCGCGCCGTAAACCGCACTGTACTCCCCTCCATGACCTCTCTGGGCCAATATACGCCCATCAGCAACTCCAATCCCGGCTGGGCGGAGAATACCTCGAACCACAACTCCCTGCCCCTCCCCTCAGACAGCCAAAACTGGTCCTCATCCCAATACTCCTGGTAGCGTTCATCATAATCAGAAAAGAGTGCGAGTGCCGCATTCAAGCGGTAAAACGCGCGACCTCCCAAGTGCAAGCGCATCCAACCCACCCGCTGCCCCGGAAGAATCTCAAGCACACCTTGGGGGCCCACGAAACCTCCCGCAATCCGCTTGACAACCACATCGAGACGCAATGGTGCCACCGCGTTCAAGCGCGCCAGAAAATACACCTCATCCCCCGCATGCACACGCTGTGCCGACCACCAGACCCTCTTCGAGGCCAGATGATCCGGTGGCAATTCCGTGCCATCCGGCTCCGTGGTATACAACTCCCAACTCTCGATCACGTACCCGTGCCGCGGTATCGTCAACGTCGTCGTGCCCGTCTCCCCGAAGCCCGGAACACTTGCCCTGAGCACGATATGCTCCCTAATCTCCGGCAAATCATCTTCCAGTGCTCGCACCCTCAGCTGCGTCGACGGCAGTGCCGACGTCAAGCTCACCGTGGTGATCATCAGCACCTCCATTCCCCGCACAAAACCCACATCCCGCGCATGTGCAGGCGACCGGGTCTCCAGGCGCAACTGCAATGTCATCCCGGCTAACAGGTTCGTCGCCCCTACCGTCAACAAGGTCTCATTCCCCTCGGTCAGCAATGCCTCCTCTACAAGCAGGTACGGCTGCAACGCTTCACTCACGCTCACCCTCGCCGTGGTCGCCAGCAGCTCCACCGCCTCTTGGTCCAAGGGCCGTGTAGAGCGAAACATCGCCTCCACCACCGCCAAGGTCCAGTCCCCGGCTTGCCCCAGGTCCCTGAACGTGAGGAGCGCCGTACTCCGGCCCGGCTCGATCGCAGTCCCCGCCTCCCTGGTCGCAGCCCCCATCGTCGCCCGCACCGTCGCATGCACCGCTACCGCTACTTCCCCGTTCAACTGCAGCTCGACTTGCAGGGGCCTTCCCACATGCGCCCGGGGCGGTGCACGCAGGCCCGTGAGCGCATACCCGTGGCGCGGGATAAACGCGCGCGTGGCCGTGCTGGTATCCGGCAGGCCCACTACACTGGCCGTGACCAGCACCTGCTCCCTGGGCTCTGGTATCTCATCCCTTTGCATCAGTACTTCCACTCTCAGCGAGGGCGTAGACTGGCTCAACGTCGCCCTGGAGGGGGACAGCAAAACCGCATCGGCAACAGTGTCTCCGTCCGACTCCGCAATGCCGATTTCCACTTCGAAAGTTTCATACCCGGGGAAAAACACCAGGGAGTCTGCCTGCAGAGTCCATACCGACCTGTCGCCCTCGTGCGCCTCCGGTGCCGCATCGTGCGCCAAAAATCTGAGAGCAGGAATCACCTGCACGACAGGTCTCACCAGCCGCGCCGGAATAGAACGCTGGTCAGCACCCGCAGAGCCAGCCTCCACGAAGCTCGCACCCGACACAAAAAATTCGTACTCTCCCGCATGACCCAACTGGAATCCAACCCATCCCGTGGTAGCGTTGCGCGCGATCTGCAGTGCCCGGGTCCGCTGCTCCCTCCCCTGCAGTGAGCGCGCACCCAGGACGACCTGCACCACGGTGGGTGCCGGCGCATTCAACTCCACTCCCACCATGAAAACATTGTCGACGCCCACCACGGATGGCGCGTGCAGGACCCGCAATTCGTATCCTCGACGCGCGATGAACAGGCGCGCCGTCGCCGCGGACGCTCCCGGGGCCCGGGCCCGCAAGACGATCTCCTCCCCGGGTTCCGGCCCGCGGCCCAATGGCAACAAGCCCCGCACCGTGGCGGTCGGCGTCGCGCGGCTCAAAACGAGAGTCGAGGCAGACAAGCGCAGGTCCGGGTACACATCTCCATCCACCTGGAGCGCATCGATGCTCACGGTCAGGGTTTGGTTCCCGGCCAGGTAGGTATCCAGGTTGCCAGCACCCAATGTCCATTGCACCGCACCGCTCTCCGCCGCTATTTCCCGCACCCGGGGATACAGCGACAACAGCGGGGGCGGGGACACCCAGCGCAACGATTGCGGCACCGGAAGGTCCGGGGACGGCTGGTCTTCTCCCTCCACACCGGTGACAAAACGCGCCTGGCGCACTGCAAGCGTGTACCTCCCGACCGGCAACGGGGGCAGCAATGCGCGCTGCATGCGAACTCCAGCCGGCATAAGTATCTCTATGCTCGCAGCCGCTTCGCTCGCCCCGATGGCTGTCAGCTCCACCACCGCTTCCACCGCCACCGGCGCATTTCCATTCAGGTGCAGGGTCACCGGCGGCCATACACCGGTTGTAACTTCCGCCGGTGCCTGCATGCTCATCACCCAGCCGTGGCGTGGCACCTGCACAATCGCCTCGCCTCCCCCCACCACCGCACCGTCCGCATCATTCACATCCCAGAGGTTCACGCCCAGACGAATATCCCGCCGCGCTTGCGGTCTTCGATCATCGCGCACACTCAGTGTGACGGTGGCCGGAACGCGCTGTGCAAAGCCCGGCACGGTGATAGGCAGCCGGGTCTGAGAAAAGTCCACCGGCGTCTCACTGGCCCCCGGTACCAGGAGCAGTTCTGCGTCTGTTCCCGACAGGTTGGATACAAACACTGTGAGCGTGCTTCGTCCCCCTTCGTTGAGCACCGGCGGATGCAGCAGGACATCCACTTCGAACTGCGCCTCCCGCACCTGGAATTCCGTCTGCAACAAGGGCAACAACAGCTCCCCGGGAGCGGTGCGGAACTCCGCATCCAGCACGAGCGCGGTGTAGGTCCCCGGCTGCGGCAGCCGCACGACCGCGGTTCCGGTTCTCTGCCCGGCAGATGCCAGGACCGTCCGCGGCGGGATCATGTCCGGGCCAAACACTGCGATCGTGAACTGCGCAGTAGCGGGAGCCGGGGCATTCAATACCACCGACAGTTCCACCGGCGCCCCGACGTAAACCGGGGGCGGCGCAGAGACCCGCAGGGCGTCGACCCTGTAACCGTGGCGCCGAACAGTAAAACCCAGGGTGGCTGTCGACGCCCGCTGGCCCGTACCCGGGACGAAACCGCCGATGTGCAATAGCACTTCTTCCCGGTCTTCCACGCCCTCTATATCCGGCAGGGCAAGCACTGCAACCGCGGTTGTGGATGCACCCGCCTGCACCCAGGACACCGTCCGGGCCGAGCCTGCAAGACACTGCAGCAGTGCGAAAGCACCCGCAGTACACTCCAGTACTGCATCCTCATCGCCCGCTGCGATCTCCGCCGTCAGCTGCAGAACTTCGCCCGGGAGACGGTTGAGAATCTTCGTCCGCAGCAGGGCCCGTTCTCCTTCCTGCAACTGCGTGAGCTCACGCCCTGCAGAGTCCTCCAGGCGCAACATAAATTGCAATGGAGCGTCGGCCTCCAAGCGCACCGGCTGCGCGTCGATGCGCATTTCGCGCTCGTCGGCACCCGCACTCAGAAGGCTGTCAAAATACGCCCCCATCACGCGAATTTCATAGCGTCCCATCATCGACAACGGGACGTTCTCTGCGACCACTTCCTCGTTGACTACCGGGATGCGCCACAGCCGGTCGGACAGCAGCGCACCATCGGCCGTGACCCCGAGGAGCTGCACAAGCAATTCCCCGCGTTCCACCGGGGCGTTCAGCGTGATTTCCAGTTCCACCCCCGCATCGGCCCGCACTCTCTGCGGGGCCTCCAGGTGCGTCACCCGGTAATCTTCGCGCGCAATGGCAAAATACAACTCCACGCTCTCCCCGCCACCAGCCCAATGCAATCGCAGTACGATTTCTTCCCGGGGTTCCGGCACATGATCCTCCACCACCTGCAACTCTACAGTCGCCCGGGGCCTGTCCGATGTCAGCAGCAAGTCCGCGGACGGTAAACGTATATCCTCTCCCCTTGCAGGATTAAGTAAATAGGCCACAACCGATTGAGAGGTCTCCAGATGCTGCGCACTCACCAGGACCGTCGCCGTCTGCCCCTCCACCAGTTCAGTCAGCAGCTGTCCGGTGCCGTCCTGCAACACTGCCGTCAGTTGCACGGGAGGCTGCACCACCAATGTGCTCGAAGATGCCGCCACGGACAGTTCGAGCTGGTCGCCCAAGCCGGTGCCCCCTGCGGTCTCGAGAAAATATCCCCTCAATACCCTGTACTGATGTTTACCCGCCCGGTCCAAGGAATACGAAATCTCGCCGAAAGCCATGTTTTGGGGTACCTGTATGGAGTGCATCCGCTCGTCACCGTTCGCTACCCTCTCCTGCACCAACACGACGACCGGTGCCCCGGACGCCGCATGATTCAGCTCCACCCCCAAGCTCAGATCCTGCCCCGGACCCACCCGGGAGGCTGACAGTTGCAACCCTGTCACCGCATAATCATTGCGTGGAATCACCAGGCTCGTACCCGTTCTCCCGAGTACATCCGAACGTGCAGCATCGGTTAAATTGACGCTCAGTTGCACTTCCCGGCGGGGCTGCGCAATATCATCATCGAGCAAATACACCTGCACAGAACCCCGATAGGTCGACCCGGCAGGCAGAGACAATTCCCCGGCACAGCTGCCCCGGGAGCAGCCCAGGATATCCCCCACCGGGGAAAAACGCACGGCAGAAGGAATGGAAGCATTGACCAGCAGTACCGTATCGCGCGCAATCCCCCTCAATTCCCGGAAAGTGAATGTCAATAATGCAGTCGAGCCCTCCTGCAAAACGCCCGGTTCCAATGGCACCAGCTCCACTGTCGCCGCATACCCCCGCTGGCTTTCGTCGGGCTCACCCGGCCCTCCATAAACATTGGAGAGGGCAAAGTCAAACAACCGGGAATCGACCGCAACCGCCTCGCCCAAACCATCGAGAAATCTCGCGCTGTGAACACCTGCCTGGCATATTGCCCCCGCCTCGTTGTAGGAGGAATACTGCCGCAGAAACAACACCCGGTTCCCACCGGCGGGAATGACATGCGGGAAAAGCCCTGCACCCTGACAACTGCCGAGATGGAAAATGACTTCCAAGTCAGCCGGGGCATCGAGATTCGCAGCCAGGAATGCCTCCACGCCAAAGGACACTCCCGCGGGGATGTGAACCAGGTTGCTGGATGCCCTGGGCGGAACCGGTTCCGGTGCGGGCAAGCGGTAGCCGTGGTGCGGGATATAAAAATTCAGGGTCGCGGTCGCGATGCGCTCCCCCGTGCCCGGGATGAGACCGCTGACACTCAGTGTCACTTCCTGGGCGGGCTCCGGGCTCAAGGCATCTTCCAGGGCGATCACCCGGCCCACCACGGCGCGCTCACTGCTCATGAGATAGTCCAGCCGTTGCAAGCCCACGGAACCCGCCTCGCCTGTTCCCAGGGCGGCGCCACTCCCGTCTTCCAAGAGCACGGTCAGTTGAACCTGCTGGCCGGGGAAGCGGTTCTCCAACTCCACCTCCAGGGCGGCACTGTTCGTCCGCTCCAACTGGCCGCCGGCAGTGCGTTCGGCAAGCACGAAGCTGTCTTGCGACTGTTTTAAAATCCCGGCTGCCGCATCGACCAGCCGCAGTGCCCGGAATTGCACGGAGTCGTGTAATTCCGCCTCAACCGCCGGGGCGGTGACCGGCAGGCGCAGCTGGGCACCCGCCGCCGCACCTGGCAGGTCGCTAAACCGCGCCCCGGATACACGGAATGTATAGTCCCCCGGCATCGGCAGAGTCACGAACAGGCTGGTGGAACTGCGCCCGGCCGGGAAGCGAAACTCGTATTCCCGGACCAGCACCTCAGCGCGCAGAATATCCAGTTTCGAGTCCACGGGCGCCGGGGCCGGGGCATTTAATCCCGCCGTCAGTTGCACGGGCCGGGCCACGCGCAGTTCCCGCTCCTGCAACTCCAGTTCCTCCACCCGGTAATCGTTGTAAGGAATATCCAGCTGCAGTGTGTGCGCAGGTCCGGGCCCCAGCTCCGGGTCCCGCGTGCTCAAGCGCAGTGTCACTGTCTCCTGCGGCTCCGGCACATCATCGTCGCGTGCCTGCACCAGCACCGTGGCCATCCGCACAGAATGCGTGAATTGCACATTCGTGGAAGGGGCCCCGCCCAACAGCAGCTCGCCGGAAGTCTCGTCAATACGGAGCTGCAGAACCTGGTTTTCAAGCAAGGGGGACACCGAAAGCTGCAACACGGCCGTCTCCCCCTCGACCAGGGTACTCACCACCTGCCCCGTATCCCCCGTGAGTCGGGCCTCCAGGTGCAAGTCTGCCAGCGTCTGCTCTCGACTGAGTACCTGGGAATGCACCGCCGGCGGCGGGGCCGCCTCCAACAAGTTCAACTGGTCACCGTCCAGTACCGAGGGCGGCGCAAACAAGGCCTGCTGCACATCCCATACCCACTGCCGATGCGCACTCGACTCGGGCAAGCTCATGCGGGTAAAGCCTTCACTTTGACCGGCGGGAATATGCACATTCCCGGCTACTGAACGGTCCCCCGGGCCATCAATCGTCGCCCGCAACACCGCGTTCACCGGTACCGGCGCCGGCGCATTCAACACCAGCCCCACCTCTACCGGGACATCTGCCGGCACCGTCGCCGGGACTTGCAAGGACTCCACCCGGTAATTGGCACGCGGCAGCGTGAGACTGATGCGCCGAATGACCAGCGGTTCCAGTGCTTGGGCCGGGTCGGGTTCGGCAACGATCCGCAGCTGTATTCCAGCCGCCCGCCGGGGGAGTGGCCGCTCGTCTGCCAGTGCCCGAAACGGTGTACGAAAGCGGATGCCACGGGAGCCGGAAAAAGGCGAGGGAACCGCTAAACCATGGCCGAGTGCCTCCCGGTCATCCACGGTGATGAACTGGAATATTTGCACGTCCAGGTACTGCTCCGGTCGTATCAGGTCAACCGTCAAACGCGCCTCCTCCCCCGCACTCAACACCGGCGGCTCACCCGCCGTAAACTCCAGCGCCCCCTGGTGCCAACGAAGTCCCACCTCCTGGTTGTACACGGTGAATTGAAGAAGTGCCTGGTCACCAGGCGGCGGAAACGGAGACGACACCTGCACGGGAGGGGCAGACAAGCTGCCCCCGCCGGTGGCAAAGCCGGAGAGCAAGCTCACATAAAAAACATAAAAAGTGGGATCGGAAGACGGGCGGGCATTCACCAGGGCATCCACCAGGTCCACCTCCACGGTTCCACGGAACGCCCCGGGAGGTATCGGAATGCTGACAGCAACGGGACTCACTCCCACTGCTTCCGTCAGAAATAAAAGTGCCACCGTGGCTTCACTCGAGGCCGGGGCATTCAGTTCCGCCTCGAGCCGCAGCGGTATAAATTCATAAATCGGCGCCGGCGTCAGAATGCGCACGGCTGCCACCCGGTAGCCCTGTCGCGGAACACTGAAAGGCAGTACCTCCCGCAAAATTTCTTCACCGCTTGCCAGATCCCTGCCGATCGCCAACAACTCAACCAGTTCGGTGTCCTCCAGCTGTAATGCATCCGCCAGGGGCATCACCCTGAGTGCCAGTGCCACGGCCCGGTCCTGGGTGTAAGACGCCTCCCGCCGATGCGCCGCCGTTACACATTCGTCCTCCAGGGGAGCAATGCATTCCAGCTGCGCCCGGCCCTGTATTACATGGACGGCAACTTGGACGCGCCGGTTCGGTTCCAGGGCAGACAGCGTCACCCGTAAGGTGGAATTTTGTGCCTCGGGCAGAAAGAATGCCCCGTCAAGCTCCTCTACACCGCCTCCTTCCAGGCGCAAAGCACCCTGCTGCTGCGCCTGTGCGGGCAGAACAGGGGCGACTGCCCACAGCGGGCACAGCATAAACAATAAAAAGAAGGCCGCCCGCACGGGACGGGGCCGAGCATACAACAGTGGACGCATTCGAAAATCGACAACAATCCAGTTGCAAATTGTTGCCAAAAACTGATGACGTCGGGAATACTTGTACAAATTCCCAGACTCATTTCATACAGGTACGGGGTATTACATAGAATACGCAGGGAATTGTCAATGTAATGTATTGTATAAGTCCATAACTTATGAGACCCGGGAGGGTCATCTGGAGGGTTATCATCCGGGGGTGTCCGTAGCCAGCGGCACAAAGCGGGCAAATGCCGAGTCATCTGGAGGGTTATCATCCGGGGGGTCCCGGCAGCCGCTTTATAATAAATCTCGCCCTGTACCAGGGTTCATTCCAGGTCGGGGAGGCCGTATGTTCCTGAACTTGCGCAATCATCTCGCCAACCAGTTAATACAACCATGAAGCCGGGAGCAGGTGCAGAACAGTACCCGGCGAAAAAAACTCCCGCACCCGGGCGGCAACGGCGTCCCATCTTTGTCATCAATCTCAAGCGGGACTTCAAACGCCTGGCCTCCATGAAACAACAGCTGGAGGACCGGGGGCTCTCCTACGAAGTGATTGAAGCGATCGACGGGCAGCTGATCCCCGAACAGGAGATAGAGAAAATCAACGCCCGGAGCCTGGGCCGCATTCGCGCACCTGAAGCCGGCTGCTACCGCTCGCACATGAAAGCATTTCAAACCATGGTGGAACGCCAGCTCCCCGAGGCGATCATCCTCGAGGATGATATTCGGCTCCACGAGGATTTTGCCGCCGTGACCCACGGTTGCGAATTGCCAGAGAAATGCCGGGTCCTGCATCTGGGCGGAAATATCAACTATGTATTGCAGAAGGGTGAGCTGTACGATTCCTGTTCCCGGTTTCATGAACGGCCCCTTCCCAAGGGCTACAAGATGAGCTGCCGCATCGACACAATGTACGGTGCGTACGCCTACATCATGAGCCTGCCTTATGCACGCCGGCTTTTACAGGAGGAGAAACGGATGATAGTAAGTGCGGACCACCTGCTGTTCGACTGGCACTATAACCTGTACCTGCCCTGGATGGTTTACAAAAAGGTCGGGGATGCCAATTACAGGATGCTGGCAGAGCACATTCACGCTGAAATTTCAGACAACCGGCCGGACAATGTGACCCGGAGAGAACGGCAGAACACCCGGGAAATAGAACAGGCCTTGTTGAAAAAAGGGAAAAAATTGCCCCGCAGGAACAGCAAGGAGCGTCTGCCTGTATTCATCATCAACCGGGAAGGCGATACCCGGGAGCTGGATATGATCAAACAGCCACTCGATGCGGGCAAGATCCCCTTCGAGATCATCGCCGCCGTCGATGAGGAGCAGGCTTCCAGGCATATCTCGACTTCGAGCAAGGCATTCGACCCCGCCTTGCCCATCCGCGAAATCAGCCGCTATCTCTCGCACCTGAAAGCATACCGGTCCGCACTGGAAACCGGGGCGCCGGAAGCAATCATCCTTGAAGATAATATATTGCTGGACGAGGATTTCCCGGCCTGGTTTCATGGCGATCATTTGCAGGAGGAATATCGAATGCCGTCAATGGATCTTGACCGGTCGGTGCATCGCGGGAGACTGCCCCCGGTATTTTTTTCCCCGTACAAGGCGAAGCCCTTACGCAATTTCTACCAGGGGCAAACGAAATTGGTTAATTTTAAAGCTCTCGATGATTGGGTCGGCGGGGCTTATGTACGAGCGTACATCATTCGGCGTTCCCAGATGCGTAGAATATTGCAAAGAAAAGACACCATCAGGGTGCCTTTGACCAGGACCCTGTTTCAATATAAACGCAGCATCAGGACCCGTCTGCTGGAGATAATGAAAGAGCGTGTTGCGTGGTTTCGAAACATGATGTTACACCGGTACCCTGAACTATTAAACCTGGACGAAAAATCCCGGGTTCACACGCGGCGCTTCCTGTTACTGCAATACCTGAAAATCAACCTTTCCCTGTATTCCTTTTCAAAATTATTCATTCCGGGGCGGGCAACATCCCGGGGAAACCGTGGCGGTGGGCACTGAACCCGGGGCAGAATTCTTAAATGAGCTGTGCCACTGCCGGCCAGCAAGACCCGGGCGATGGCACCGGTATGAACCCGAAGCCTGGAACCCGGGCGGCAATACCCGGCCCGGGAACAGGCAGAATTTTTCATAGATAAAACTTATCGTATAACATATTTAAATGCTGTTGCTATTTATGAATATTCTGGTATCTTAATGCGGCGTGCGTGACACACAGCATGCATTGAACGAAGTCACTGGAGCAAAACAATGGCACTTAAAGACTCGAAAACAGCCGAGAACCTGGCGGATGCTTTTGCCGGCGAAAGCCAGGCCAATCGCCGCTACCTGTACTTCGCCTCCAAGGCGGATGTCGAAGGCGCGCCCGAAGTGGCGCGTATCTTCCGCGACACTGCCGAAGGGGAGACCGGGCACGCTCACGGGCACCTGGAATACCTGGAAGAGGTCGGCGACCCGGCCACGGGCGAACCGATCGGCGACACGGAGGACAACCTCCGCTCGGCGATCAGCGGTGAGACACACGAGTACACCGACATGTACCCGGGCATGGCCAAAACCGCGCGCGATGAAGGTTTTACTGAAATTGCCGACTGGTTTGAAACGCTGGCCAAGGCAGAGCGCAGTCACGCCGGCAAGTTCCAGAAAACCCTGGACCAGTACCTCGCAGAAAAATAACCCCGGGCGTTCTTGCCGCAGGGCAAGGGCGCTTTCCGGCCCCGCAATACCCGGCAGCCTGCCCCGTTGGGGCGGCCCCCGGGCCGGCGGTGGAGTACCATGAACAAGAGCACGCAAACCGGTGAAGGCGGTCTCGACGCCCCGCAACGACATCCCATCGCCTGGCGCCAAGAGGAGTTTTACGATGAGGCGGCCCTGCACCGGGAACTGGAGCGGGTTTTCGATATCTGCCATGGCTGCCGCCGCTGTGTCAGTCTCTGTGAATCGTTCCCGGTACTGTTCGACCTCATCGATGAGTCGGAAAATTTTGATGTGCAGAGCGTCGCCCCCGGGG
This sequence comes from Gammaproteobacteria bacterium, assembly GCA_965215045.1. Lineage (GTDB taxonomy): Bacteria > Pseudomonadota > Gammaproteobacteria > JABABF01 > JABABF01. The sequence goes on from OZ244031.1 coordinate 521,241, forward strand.
ATTACACCAAGGTCTCCCAGCAGTGTTATCTCTGCGATCTCTGTTACCAGACCAAGTGTCCCTACGTGCCACCCCATCCCTGGCAGGTCGATTTTCCCCACCTGATGCTGCGCGCCAAGGCGCACGAGTTCCGCACCCGGGGTGCCCCCCTGCGGGATCATGTCATTACCGCCACCCATAAGCTGGGCGTCGTCCTGGCCCGCCCGGGCCTGGGCGCACTGTTCAACCGTCTGCTGCACATCCCGCTGTTGCGCTGGCTGGGCGAAAAACTGTTCGGTATTCATCGCCATGCGCGCCTGCCGCGCTACGAGGCCCGGCACCTGTTCAAACGGCTGGCAAAACATCGCCCCGCCGCGCTCACGCCGCGGGCGGCGGGACCAACGCGCGGCAAGGTGATGTTGTTCGCCAGTTGTCACACCACCTGGAGTCGCCCGGAAATCGGCGAAGACCTGGTGGCGGTGTTCGAACACAATGGCATCCCGGTACAGCTTCTGCGCGAGGCGGGTTGCTGCGGGATGCCGAAAATGGAGCTGGGCGACCTGGAAGCGGTGGAACGCACCCGGGATCGGAATATTCCCCTGCTGGCCCAAGCCGTGGACGAGGGCTTTGATATTTTGTCCACGGTGCCCTCCTGCGTATTGATGTTCCGCCAGGAACTGCCCCTGCTGTTTCCGGAAGACGAGGCGGTGCAAAAAGTGGCGCAACATGTTTTTGACCCCTTCGAATACCTGCATCACCGACATCGCGCCGGCCTGTTCAACACTTCCTTCCCCGCCGCGATCGGCACGCTGGCCTACCAGGCCGCCTGTCATCAGCGGGTACAGAATATCGGCAGTAAAACCCGCGATATCCTGGCGCTGATCCCCGGTGCGGAGATCACCGTCATCGAACGTTGCACCGGGCATGACGGCACGTACGCGGTGCGCCGGGAAACCCATGAAAATTCGATGAAGCTGGTCGCCCCGGTGGCGCGGCGTGTCACGGAGAGCGGTGCCGCCGAATACACCAGCGATTGTCCGCTGGCCGCCCAACACATCGCCCACGGCCTGGACTCCGGGGAACTGCCCGCACATCCCCTGGGCATCCTGCGACGCGCCTACCAGATTTAAAGGCTGTAGTGCGGTGCCGGTGGAGAAAAAAACATGAACCAGTCCCCGGCACCGGAATTACAGCCCCGGGATCTTTGGGACCTGGAGACGTACGCACAGCGGCGTGTTGCCTTGCGCCGCGAAGTGATGGCGATCAAGGCGCGGCGGCGCATCGCCATCGGCGATCATCTCACCCTGTGTTTTGAGAACCGGGATACGATTTTCTACCAGGTCATGGAAATGCTACGCATCGAAAACATCAGCTCCAGGGAGGGCATCGACCAGGAACTCGCCGCTTACAACCCGCTGATTTCCGGGGGCGGTTGCCTGCGGGCGACCCTGCTCATCGAGTACGAGGAGGCGGCCGAACGCCGGCTGCAGCTGCGACGCCTGAAAAACATGGAAGACTTGTTGTGGCGGTGCGTGGGAGACGGGGAGAAAGCCTACGCCCAGGCAGATGAAGACATGCAGCGCAGCAACGAGGAGAAAACTTCGGCCGTGCATTTCCTGCGTTATTCTTTTGCGGTGTCGGAAATCGAGGCATTGACCGATGGTGCAAAACTGGTCTTCGGTTGCGACCATCCGCAGTACCGCCAGGACAGCGGCCCACTCCCTGCAGAACAGCTGGAAGCACTGCTCTCTGACCTCCGCCAATAAACCCGAACGATGAACATGCGCAACTTTGAATACCTGGTGCAGGCGGCCGAGTTGGAACATTTCGGGCGCGCCGCCGCCCGCTGCCAGGTCAGCCAACCCACCCTGAGCCTGCAGATCCGCAAACTGGAAAAGCAACTGGGCGTGGAGATCTTCCACCGCAAACGCCGCGGGGTGCAGTTGACGCCGGCCGGGCGCGAGGTGACAGAGCAGGCGAAAAACATCCTGCGCGAATACGAAAGGCTGTGTTCGCTGGGACGGCGGGCCCGCCACCCGGAAGAATCGCAGTTGTGGCTGGGCGTCTTTCCCACCATTGCCCCCTACCTGCTGCCCCGCGTTCTGCCGCGGTTGCACAAACGATGTCCGCGCCTGCAACTGCGACTGGTGGAGGAAAAAACGCCGCGCCTGTATGACAAGCTGCGCGCCGGGCGCATCGATGCCGCCCTGCTCGCCCTGCCGGTCACGGTCGCCGGCCTGGCGAGCACGGAGATTTTGCGCGAACCGTTCCTGCTCGCAGTGCACCGCCAGCACCCGCTCGCCGGACGCCGGCGCGTGCAGCTGCGCGAGCTGTGCGAGCACCGCCTGTTGCTGCTGGAGGAAGGTCATTGCCTGCGCGAACAGGCACTGGAAGTATGCCGCGCCAACGGCATCACCGAGGACGGCGAATTTCGCGCCACCAGCCTGGAGACCCTGAAACAGATGGTCGCCGCCGGTGCCGGCATCACCCTGGCACCGAAGATGGCCGCAGACCGGCACCCGAACATACGCTACATTCCGCTGTTCAATCCGACGCCCTCGCGCCGGGTCGGACTGGTGTGGCAGCGCGAGCATACCCACGGCGATTTTTATACAAGCCTGGCGCAAATTTTGCGGAACCTGCAATGAACGAGAACATCAATCCACAGTGGCTCCTGCACGAACGCCCGCAGGGGGCGGTGACCGAAGAAAATTTTCTCTACCGGGAGGTGCCCATTCCCGAACCCGATCTCGACGCCGGCCAGATCCTGGTGCGCAACGAGTGGTTCAGCTTCGACCCGGCGATGCGCACCTGGATGGATGAACGTCCCACGTACCTGCCACCCTCGCCGCTGGGAGAGCCGATGCGCGCCGTATCCCTGGCGCAAGTGGAAAAGTCTACCAACCCGGACTACCCGGCAGGTGCCTTTGTGCAGGGCATGTTCGGCTGGCAGCGTTACGCCGTGGCCGGCCCCGGTACAGAGTTCCTGCCCATGCCGGTCGCCGACGGCCTGTCCCCCGAGCACGCCCTGGGTGCTTGCGGCGGCACGGGGGCGACTGCCTGGACCGGGATGTTGCGCATCGCCAAGGTGTGCGAGGGGGAGACAGTCGTGGTCTCCGCCGCCGCCGGTGCCACCGGCTCGGTGGCGGCACAGTTGGCGCGCCTGCAGGGCTGCCGTGTCATCGGTATCGCCGGCAGTGAAGAAAAATGTGAGTGGCTGCTGCGCGAATGCCGCCTGGATGCGGTGCTCAATTACCGCCGGGAAGAACCGCTGTCCCGGCTGGCGGAGCTGTGTCCGGATGGCATCGACGTGTTTTTCGACAACGTGGGTGGGGCGATCCTGGAAGCGGCGGTCGACAATATTGCACAGGGCGGACGCATCGTTCTGTGCGGACAGATCGCCGCCTACAACGAACCGGTCCCCGGACCCTCGAACCTGGTGCGGCTGGTCCTGCAGGAGGCGAAGATGGAAGGGTTTTTGCTCAGTTCATACCTGGATACCATGCCCGAGGCGATCGTCCAGTTGCGCCAGTGGCTGGAAGCAGATGAGATCCGGGTGCGTTACGATATCCAGCACGGTTTTGAAAATATTCCGCGCACCCTGTTGCGCGTGTTCAGCGGGGAGAACCAGGGCAAACAGCTGCTGCAATTATGAGACCCGTCCCCTGTGGCATTCTCCCGCTCACCGGTTAATATCGCGGTGCAGGTAGCACCCGGGTCCGACCCCTGTGACATCATTCCGGTGCCGGCGGTATTTTGCATTCCGGCACAGCGCATTTATACTGCAACGCAATTCATCGGGGGATAAAACATGATTCGGAATTTCCAAGACAAGGTCGCAGTGATTACCGGCGGTGCCTCCGGCATCGGCCTGGCCCTGGCCCGGCACGCCGCCGCCCAGAACATGCGCATCGTGATCGCCGATGTGGAGGAGGAGGCGCTGGCCGCCGCTGAAAAAAATCTCGGCGAAGGCGGTGCGGAAGTCCTGGCACTGCGTTGCGACGTCTCCCGTGTCGGAGACGTGGAACAGCTGCTGCAACAGAGTCTTTCGCGCTTCGGTGCCGTGCATTTCCTGTGCAATAACGCCGGCGTCAGTGCCGGCGGTGCCTGCTGGGAGACGCCACTTGCGGACTGGGAATGGGTGCTGGGCGTCAACCTGTGGGGCGTGATTTACGGGGTGCGGCTGTTCCTGCCGGAGATGATGAAACAGGAGGAGGGACATATTCTCAACACCGCCTCCCTGGCCGGCATGCTCTCCGTGCCCGACATCGCGCCGTACAACGTGAGCAAGCACGGGGTCGTCACCCTGAGCGAGACGCTGTACAACGAGTTGCGCAACGCCGAAAGTCCGATCGGCGTCTCGGTGCTGTGTCCCAGCTTCGTGCGCACCCGCATTCATCTCGCCGAACGCAACCGTGCGGTGGATGGACGCAGCGAGGAGGAAACCCGCGAGGTCCTGCGCCAGGCGGAGGAGGCTTACCAGGATTTCTTCCGCGGGGCGATGGACCCGGAAGCGGTCGCCGAGCTGTCGTTTGCCGCCGCGCGCGACAATCGCTTCTACGTGTTCACTCACCTGGGCAGCGAAGAGAAAGTGGAGAAAAGAATGCGCCTCATTCTCGAGGGGGGCAATCCCGACGTCAAAAGTGCGGAAGAATTCCCGCTGGAACACCGGACCTGAGAGCAGGCGCGCGCATCCCACCGCCCCGCGCTTTTCTCCCGCACGCACTTGCATGCCGTTGACGCGCACCGTGCGGAAAAGAAAAACATGACGCGCACCGTGCGGAACAGAAAAACATGACGCGCACTGTGCGGAAAAGAAAAACATGACGCGCGCCGTGCGGAACAGAAAAACATGATCCGGGACTTCCGCGGCAAGACCGCGGTGATCACCGGTGCCGCCTCCGGCATCGGCCTGGCACTCGCCGAACGCGCCGCCGCAGAGGGCATGCGCCTGCTCCTCGCCGATCTCGAGGAGGAGCCCCTGGAGGCCGCCCGGGAAAATCTCGAGGAAGGCGGCGCAGAAGTCCTGGCACTGTGCTGCGATGTGTCCCGGGCCGGGGACGTGGAAAAACTGCTGCAACAGGGTCTTTCACGCTTTGGCACCGTGCACCTGTTGTGCAACAACGCCGGGGTGCTCGCCACCGGCAGCTCGACATGGGAGACGCCGCTGGCGGACTGGGAATGGGTGCTGGGCGTCAACCTGTGGGGTGTAATTCACGGGGTGCGCCTGTTCCTGCCGGAGATGATGCAACAGGAACAGGGGCATATCCTCAACACCGCTTCCCTGGCCGGCATGATCTCCGTGCCCGAGATGGGTGGACCATACAATGTCAGCAAGCACGGCATCGTCACCCTGTCGGAAACCCTGTACAACGAGTTGCGCAATGCCGGAAGTCCGCTCGGCGTCTCGGTGTTGTGTCCCGGTGTCGTCGACACCCGGCTGCCCCTGGCCGAGCGCAACCGCCCGCCGCAGTTGTCGGGCAATCGCAGTGCGAAGGAAACCGAAGAGCTGCTGCAGTTTGCAGAAGAAGTATCCAAGGAATTCTTTGCCGCACCGTTACCGCCGGCGACGGTCGCCGACCGGGTGTTCGCCGCCGTGCGTGAAAATCGCTTCTACGTGTTCACCCATTCCGGCAGTGAAAAACCCGTTGAAAAACGCATGCGCGCCATCTTAGAGGGCCGTAATCCCGAGGTGGCGGGCCTGGCGGAATTCCCCGACGAGGGGCCAAACTGAGGTCGGGGAAAACGCGGGGACGACGGCCACCCGGCCAACCTGGCACCGCTTCATGGAGTGGGGGTGCGGCCTGGCAACACCGGTGCGGGGCCGCGCAACACGGTGCAGAAAAGGGACAGTCTACGCTGCTGCAGGGGACGCACGAGCGGCCTGGCAACGCCGGTGTGGGGCCGCTTAACGCAGGCTCAGGTTAATCTCCTCCAGGGCGCGCTGTCCCGGGCACAGTTCTTCCTCGCGCAGCGTATTCAAAGGCTTGCGATCGGTTTCCAGGAAGTGGTGCAGGTCCTTGCTCTCCACGTCCATGTACAACAGCCCGGTCAAAATCTCGCCGCGCTTTTCGGCCTCGTGCATGGCCCCCAGGGCACTGTCCCGGTCCAGGGGAGCGTAATCCCGGTCCAGCTTGCGCAAACACACCATGGAGCCGTCGTGCAATGCCACCTGGGCCAGGTCCCCCGGTGCATACTGGTGGCGAATCTCCTCCCGTTCCGGCACGAAGTCCAGCAGCCCGGTGTGCTGTGCATGCTCGCGCACATAATCGTAGCTCTTGGTGGAACCGGGATTATTATTGAAGGTCACGCACGGCGAAAGAATGTCGATGAACGAGAAACCCTGGTGCACCAGCCCCGCCTTGATCAATGGCGTCATCTGCTCCTTGTCCCCGGAAAAGGAGCGCGCGACAAAGCCCGCACCCAGTTGCATCGCCACGCCACACAAGTCCACCGGGGAGTACAGGTTGGGCGGCCCGGACTTGCTCTTTGAATCGAGGTCTGCAGTGGCGGAATCCTGCCCCTTGGTCAGGCCGTAACAACCGTTGTTTTCCACGATGTAGAGCATGTTCAGGTTGCGCCTGGCCACGTGCACGAACTGCCCGATACCGATCGACGCGCTATCCCCGTCGCCGGAGATGCCCACGTAGATCAGGTCGCGGTTGGCGAGGTTGGCACCGGTGGCGATGGAGGGCATTCTGCCGTGCACGGAATTAAAACCGTGGGAATTACCCAGGAAATAGGTCGGGGTCTTGGACGAACAGCCGATGCCCGACAACTTGGCTACCTTGTGCGGGGCGATGGACAATTCGAAAAAAGCCTGGATCAACGCCGCGCTGATCGAGTCATGCCCGCAACCCGCGCACAGCGTGGACAGCGCGCCCTCGTAGTCACGGCGCGTGTAGCCGATCTCGTTGACCGGCAGGTCCGGATGGCGGAAACCCGGGTTGATGTAACTCATGGGCGCGTCTCGGCCCCGCGCGCGGAACCGGGTTCTAAAACGGGATGCAAGGGGGTGATCTTGCGCTCGGCCTGGCAATGCCGGCGCACCTCTGCGGCGATGTGACGCGCGGTGATCGGCGTGCCATCAAAATGCAGCACCGGGACCAGTTGTTCCTGTGCCGCCCGGCATTCGTTCAACAGCAGCGTGCGCATCTGGGCATCGCGATTTTGTTCCACCACGAAAATCCGCCGGTGCTCGTCCAGGAACTGTTGCACCTGTTCATGAAACGGGAAAGCGCGAATGCACAAGATATCCAACGCGTTGTCCTCGGCTTCCAGGGCAGCGCAGGCTTCCAGCAGTGCCGCGCGGCTGGAGCCGAAACAGATCACCCCGTGCCCTCCCCTGTGGCCGGAGGCGATCAACTCCGGTTCGGGCACCAGGGTTTTGGCGGTCTCCCATTTTTTCAGCAGGCGCTGCATGTTGTCGGCGTAAGCACCGCCGTCCTCGGTGTAGATCGCGTAGCGATCGCGGGAGGTACCGCGGGTAAAAAAAGCACCGCGCTCCGGGTGCGCGCCCGGCAGGGTGCGATGACAGATACCGTCGCCATCGACATCCAGGTAGCGCCCGAAAGGTTCCTTGAGCGTCTCCAGTGCCTCGGTGTCCAGCAGCTTGCCGCGATCATAGCACCGCTGGTCATCCCAATGCAGGGGCGGCGAAACATTGTCGTTCATGCCGAGGTCCAGGTCGCTCAGCACGATGACCGGGGTCTGCAGGCGCTCGGCCAGGTCAAAGGAGAGCGCGGCAAAATCAAAACATTCCTTCGGCGTAGAGGGAAACAACAACACGTGGCGGGTGTCGCCGTGCGAGGCGTAGGCGCAGGCCAGCAGGTCGGATTGCTGCGTGCGGGTCGGCATGCCCGTGGAAGGGCCGGCGCGCTGCACATCGAACAGCACGGTCGGCACCTCGGCAAAATAGGCCAGGCCCAGGAATTCGCCCATCAGCGACACCCCCGGCCCGCTGGTGGCGGTGAAGGCGCGCGCGCCGTTCCAACCCGCGCCGATGACAATGCCGATGGCGGCGATCTCGTCCTCTGCCTGCACGATCGCGTATTTCCTGACGCCGCTGCCGGCATCGATACGCAGGCGTTTTGCATAGCGTTCAAAAGCCTCGATCACCGAGGTGGAAGGCGTGATCGGGTACCAGGCCGCCACCGTGGCGCCACCGTAGATCGCACCCAGTGCCAGTGCCGTGTTGCCATCCAGCAGGATTGCATCGCCCAGCACCTCGCGTCTTTCCACGCGCAAGCCCAGCGGGCATTCGAAATGTTCGCGCGCAAAACGACGTCCCAGTTCCAGGGCGTGCACGTTGGGAACCACCAGTTTTTCCCGCGCGGCAAACTGTTCCGTGATCAGTTGTTTAAACACTTCCATGTCCATGTCCAGCAGTTCGATCAGCGCACCGATGTAGATCATGTTTTTAAACAGTTGCCGCTGGCGCGGGTCCTCGTATTCCCGGATGCAGATCTCCATCATCGGAATGCCCAGGAAATGCACGTCCTCGCGGTGCAATGTCGGCACCAGGGGCTTGGTGGAATCGTAGAGAAAATAACCGCCTCCCTCGAGCTCGGCCAGGTCTTGTTCCATGCTCTGCGGGTTCACGCAGACCGCCAGGTCCACACCGCCGCGACGACCCAGGCACCCGGACTCGTTGATACGCACCTCGTACCAGGTGGGCAGTCCCTGGATGTTGGAAGGAAAAATATTCTTGGGCGTCACCGGGATGCCCATGCGGAACACGGCGCGGGCGAACAAGCGGTTCGCGCTGGCCGAGCCCGTGCCGTTGACATTGGCGAACTTCACTACGAAGTCATTGACCGCCGCAAGGCGCCGTTGCGCGTCCACCTCTCGCCTCTTCGTCTTGCTCAGGAACGGAACCGGGCTGCCGGGCTCACGCCGCGTCGATTTCTGCGGCGCGAGTTACGTGATAGAGAAATCTCTGCATGTCCCACGCGCCGGTCGGGCAGCGTTCGGCGCACAATCCACAATGAAGACAGAGGTCCTCGTCCTTGACCATGACCCGCCCCGTGGCGAGACCGTCGGCCAGGTACAGATCCTGCTCCGGGTTGTTCGCCGGTGCCGGCATGGTCTTGCGCAATTCCTCTTCCTCCGCGTCCGGGGTGAAATTGATGCAGCTCATGGGGCAGACATCCATGCAGGCGTCGCACTCGATACAGCGACCCGCATCGAACACGGTCTGCACATCGCAGTTCAGACAGCGCTGCGCCTCGCTCCAGGCATCCTCGCGATCAAAACCCAACTCCACCTCCACGTGGCGGTCCGCCAGGGAAACCCGCTTGTCGGCGTGCGGGACGATGTAGCGTTCCTCCTCGGAAACCCAGCTGTCATAGCTCCACTCGTGGACTCCCATCTTCTGGCTGAACATCGTCACCCCGGGGGGCGGGCGGTCCGAGATGTCGCCGCCGTGACAGAAGCGGTGAATCGAGATCGCCGCCTGGTGACCGTGGGCGACCGCGGTAATGATGTTCTCGGGGCCGAAGGCGGAGTCACCGCCGAAAAACACTTGCGGCAGGGACGATTGAAAAGTCTCGGTATCAATTTTTGGCATGTCCCACTTGTCGAACTCGATGCCCAGGTCGCGCTCGATCCATGGAAAAGAATTCTCCTGGCCGATCGCCATCAACACGTCATCGCATTCCATCAGCACTGGCGGCTCCCCGGTGGGAACCAGGGAACGCCGTCCCTGGTCGTCATATTCCGCGCGCACCTTCTCAAAACGCACCCCATGCAGGCGACCGTTCTCGCAGACGAATTCCAGCGGCACGTGGTTATCGAAAATCGGAATGTCCTCGCGCATCGCATCCTCCTTCTCCCAGGGCGAGGCCTTCATCTCCGCGAAAGGACTTCTCACGACCACGCGCACATCTTCGCCACCCAGGCGGCGCGAGGTACGGCAGCAGTCCATCGCGGTATTGCCGCCGCCCAGGATCACGACCCGGCGGCCAATTTTTTCCACGTGTCCGAATGCCACGCTCGCCAGCCATTCGATGCCGATATTGATATTGGCGGCCGCTTCGCTGCGCCCGGGAATGTCGAGGTCCCGGCCGCGCGGGGCCCCGGTGCCGACAAAAATCGCGTCGTAGTCCCGGGCCAGCATGTCTTTCATGCTTTCGACCCAGGTATTGAAATGCGTGACCGCACCCATGTTCAACACGTAGTCCACCTCCTCCTTGAGCACTTCCTGGGGCAGGCGGAACGCCGGGATCTGGCTGCGCATCATGCCGCCTCCTTCCGCCTGGTCGTCGAACACGTGCATCTCGTAACCCAGTGGCAGCAGGTCGCGCACCACGGTCAGGGAAGCCGGCCCGGCACCGATGAGCGCAATGCGTTTACCGTTGGGCTTCTCACTCGCCGCGGGCAGCAGCGGACGAATATCCTCCTTGTGATCGGCGGCCACTCTCTTGAGACGGCAGATCGCCACCGGCTCCTCCTCTCCTTCCAGCCGGCCGCGCCGGCAGGCCGGTTCACAGGGCCGGTCGCAGGTGCGCCCCAGGATGCCGGGAAACACGTTGGACTCCCAGTTGATCATGTAAGCGTCCGTGTAACGCCCGGCTGCGATCAGGCGAATGTATTCCGGCACCGGCGTATGCGCGGGACAGGCGTACTGGCAATCCACTACCTTGTGGAAATATTCCGGGTCTTGAATATCGGTGGGTTTCACGGGAGCCTTCTCCGGGATCAGGCAGGGTTATTCTACACTCTCAACAGCATGATGCGCATATATTGTTTCGATTTCCCGCGCAGCTGGATTAAACGGCGCGTATCGTACACAAACTTTGGTCAGAATAACCACAGGCTCCACCAACGCCGCCGCGCCAGTTTTTCCTCGCACCCGCCCAACTGCCGCTCGTACTCCCAGGCGCGCGCCTGGACCTTGTTCGCCACCTGCAGCAGCCACTGCTTGTTCCGCCAGCCCTGCTTCCGGTACCCGCCCCAGCCCTCATGGTAGGCGAGGTACAGGTTATAGGCGTCGGCGGGGTCAATGCCCAAGCGTTGCACACTCTGGCGATTGTACCAACCGACAAAGTCCACCGCATCGCGGAAATTGTTGCGGTCCGCCCCCCGACGCCTGGCATCCCGGCGATAGAGGTCCCAAGTTTCATCCAGTGCCTGGGCGTACCCGTAAGCGTTGGAAAGACGCCGCAGCCCGGGCAGCAAGCCGAAAAACCAGCGTTTCCTGGGCGGCTTGGCCCGGGCCCGGAAGGAGGACTCCTGGTAGATAAACGCCATGGTCACCGGCACCGGAATTTGCCAGCGCCGGACGCCGCGCTTCGCCGCCCGGTACCAGGAACGCCGCTCTTCAAAAATCGCGCACACGTCGTGCGGTGCAGAGGGCGGGGGTGCCGTGCAAGCGGTGGACAGCAGGGACAACGCTCCCAGGAGCGCGAAAATTTTAATGCCGCGCCAGCGCACCGAACCGTCGCAACAATGCGATCAACGTTTTCTCAGACACTACCTTGACGCCGTGTTTTTGCGCCTGTTGCAGTTTTTTCCCGGGTTTGTCACCGACCACCAGGCGCGAGGTCTGTGCAGATACGCTGACCGATACCCCGGCACCCAGGTCCCGAAGCATGCGCTGTGCCTCCTCCCGGCGCAGCTGTTGCAAGGTCCCGGTCAGCACGAAGATCCTGCCCGCCAGCGGCGCGGCCGACACCGGTGCAGTGCCCTCCTCCCAATGCAGCTCGGCGCGCAGACGTTCGATCAACCGTCGGGCGTGTGGATCATCGAAAAATGCGCGCAGTTTTTGCGCCGTGATCTCGCCGATGGAATCTCCCTGGGGTGCGCCCAACTCTTCTGCGGAGGCGGCGAGGATCGCATCCAGGCTGCCGAAATTCCGCACCAGGGAACGCGCGGCACTCTGCCCGACCAGCGGAATGCCCAGTGCGTACAAGAAACGCTCCAGCGTGGTATGACGACTGCGCTCGATGGCCTCCAGGAGCTTGGACACCAGGACTTCTTTTTCACCACCGCCCAGGCAGGTGAGCAGAGTCTCCTTATCCAGGTGGTACAAGTCGGCCGCATCCTGTACCGGTGCCGCCTGTCCGTCCCCGCCGGCACCGACCAGCTTTTTAACCATCTTGCTGCCGATGCCCTCGATATCGAGTGCTGCACGCGAGACGAAATGTAACAGCCGGCGCTGCAGCTGCGCCGGGCAAGCCGCGGTGTTCGGGCAATGCCGGGACGGTGCCTCCTCGTCCTCCCATTCCAAGGGGCCGCCGCAGCTGGGGCAGTGTGCAGGTGCCCCGAGCCGGGGAGCACCGGGCGGGCGCTGCGGGTCCTGGGCCGGGGCGATGCGCGGGATGACATCACCCGAACGCCAGACTTCCACCCGGTCGCCGGCGTGCAGGTCCAGCTTCTGCAGGTACTTTTCATTGTGCAGGGTGGCGTTTCGCACCTTGGCACCGCCGACTGACACCTCCTCCAGGCGCGCCACCGGGGTCAGCACGCCGGTGCGACCGACCTGGAATTCCACGTCCAGCACGCGCGTCATCGCCTTTTCCGCCGGAAACTTCCACGCGATCGCCCAACGCGGTGCGCGCGCGGTTACGCCCAGCTCCCGCTGCAAGCGGCGCGGGTTGAGTTTGAACACCACGCCGTCGACCGCAAAATCCAGCTCTTCCCGGCACTGCAGCAATTCCCGGTAATAGGCACCGCACTGCTCCGGCCCGACGCACAGGCGGCAATCCGGGTAGACCGGCAGGTGCCAGTCCCGCAGCTGCCGATGCAATTCCATCTGGGTGGCCGGCAACTCGCCGTCTGAGCTGGTGCCGACGCCGTGACAGAGAAAGGCCAGCGAGCGCTCCGCCGTCAGGCCCGGGTCCAGTTGGCGCAGGCTGCCGGCGGCGGCATTGCGCGGATTGACGAAAGGCTCTTCGCCCTTCTCTTCCATGCCGCGGTTGAGTTCGGCAAATACCGGGTGCGAAATGTAGACTTCGCCGCGCACTTCCAGCAACGCCGGCGGCGCACCTTCCAGCTTGAGGGGAATGCTGCGCACGGTGCGCGCATTGGCCGTTACATCTTCGCCGGTGCTGCCATCGCCGCGGGTCGCCGCCTGGGCCAGCACGCCGTCCCGGTACAGCAGGTTCACCGCCACCCCGTCCAGCTTGGGCTCGCAGAACCACTCCGGTTCGGGTACTTCCTGCTCGCCGGTTTTTTTGTGCAGGAATTTTTGCACGCGCTGAACGAAGTCCGCGAATTCACCCGGGGAGAAGGCGTTGTCCAATGACAGCATGGGGGTCTGGTGTTCCAGTGCCCTAAAGCCCTTGCGCACGGTGCCGCCGACGCGTTGAGTCGGCGAATCCGCGGTTTGCAATTCAGGATGCGCGGCCTCCAGTTCCTGCAGACGCCGCAACATGCGATCGTACTCGGCATCGGAGATACGGGGCGCATCCAGGACGTAATAGAGATGCTCGTGTTGCTGCAGTTGCTCGCGCAGTGCGGCCGCCTCCTGGCCCGGGGCGGTCCCCGCTGCATCCATCGGCTCAGCCGGCGGCCTGTTGCAGGGCCGGCTCGGCCAGCCGTTGGGCTTCGGCGATGTCGACGCTGACCACCCGCGACACCCCGCGTTCGACCATGGTGACGCCGATCAGGTGTTGTGCATCCTCCATGGTGATCTTGTTATGGGTCACACAGATAATCTGCACCTGCTCGCAGATTTCGCGGACCAGCTGCACGAAACGCAAAATATTGGCATCGTCCAGGGGCGCGTCGACCTCGTCCAGGATGCAGAAAGGCGCGGGGTTGAGACGGAAAATCGCCAGGATCAATGCCAGTGCCGCCAGGGTTTTTTCCCCGCCGGACAATTGCTGCACCCCGGTGTTGCGCTTGCCCGGCGGACGCGCCATCATGCGGATGCCGGACTGCAACGGGTCGGTGTCTTCCATTTCCAGTTGCGCCCGCCCGCCGCCAAACAAGCGCGGAAACACGGCCTCCAGGCCCTCGTTCACGCGCGTGAAAGTCTCCTGGAACAGGCGCCGGGTTTCGCGATCGATGTCGCGAATCGATTTCTCCAGCAGCGACAAGGTCTGGTCCAGTTCCGAGTACTGCTTGTCCAGGTGTTCCCGGCGCTCCGCCTCGGCCTGGTACTCTTCCGCCGCGGCCAGGTTGACCGGGCCGATGCGCTCGATGCGGTGCTGCAGGCGCTGCACCTCGCGCTCCAGTTCTTCCTCTTGGGCATCCTCCGGCAGTTCCTCCAGGACGGTCTCCGCCGCAAGCCCCAGTTCGGTGATTTTCTCGACGGTCGTATCGCGCTCGCGCTCGACCGCCGCCGCCTGCAGGCGCGCCTGCTCCAGTTCATCGCGCAGGCCCTCGATCGTGTGCGCCTGCTCATCGCGCGCATTTTCGGCGGCGCGCTGTTTTTCCTCCGTCGCCGCCAGCTCCGCGCGCGCTTTTTTTAATTTCTCCTCGGCCCCGGCGCGCTGTGCCAGTTGCCGGTCCAGGTCCTCGCGCATCTCCTGCAAGGGTTCTTCCGACTGTTCCAGGCCGCCTTGCATTTCCTGGTGCCGCGCCCGGGTCTCCTCCAGCTGACGTTCGAAATGCGCCACCCGTCTCTCGACTTCCTGGCGCCGCGCGGCGAGTCCCTCGCCCTCCAGGCGCGCCTCCTGCAGTGCCTCTTCACAGGCGGTAAATTCGCGTTGCGCCGCCGCGCGCTGCTGTTCCAATTCCGCCTGTTCGGCCTCGACCCGGTTGCGGGCGACAGTGCTCTCCGCCAGGGCGCGGTCGGCTTCTTTTCGCGCCTCGTGCAACTGCACCAGTTCCTCGCCCAGTTGTTCACGCCGCTTCCGGGCACCTTCGATCATCTCCTGCATCTGCGCACGCTGCTCGTGGGATTGCTGCCAACGCTGCTGGCGCTCGGCCAGGACCTCGGCCCGGCGCAGGGCCGCATCCAATGCCTGGCGCTGCTTTTCATGCTTGTCTTGCGCAGTCTGCCGGGCACCTTCGCTGCGCGTGAATTCCCGCTCTGCGGCAACAAGTTGCTTTTCCGCCTCGTCCTGTGCCCGGGCAGCATCCTCCAGCACGGCGCGCAATTGCAGACCGCCGGCCGCCTCCCCCGCGACTCGCACCCGGCCCGGCGCAAGCCACAGGCCCTCGGGACACACCACGGCTTCCCCGACCCGGAGTTGTGGCCAGATCTCCAGTGCCGCGGCCGAGTCCGCTGCAGCATAGACGCCATCCAGCAGGGGTGACAGGGGAAAAGGACCGCGCACATACTGCACAAGCGGCGTCCAATCGCGCGATGGCCCCGGCTCCCCGGCGGCACCGCACTGCACGAATTCCACCGCTTCCGGTGCCGGTGCCGACAGGCGGGCGGCGAGTCCGGACAACTCATCCACGCACAGGGCGGCCCCGTCTCCACCCAGGGCCAACTCCACTGCCATCTCCCAACCGGCATCGACCTGCAGCACCTGCGACAGGGGCCGGGCATCTGCCAGCGACAATTTTTCCAGCCAGGCGTCCAGCACCTCGCTGCCGGTGCCCTCCTGCTGCTGTCCTAACAGGAGTTCCAGTGCCTGGCTGCGACCGCGGCACTGTTCAAACAGCGCCCGCGCCTGCCGCCGGTGCTCCGCCGCCGCCTCGCTTTCGGTGCGGCTTTTCTCCAGGGCTTGCACGGCTGTGTGCAGGGCCAGTTCCAGTTTCTCGCAACGTTTGCGCGCCGCCGTGTATTCGCGCGCCGGTGCCGGGTCCTGCGGCTTTGCCGGTGCCGTCTCCCATTGTGCGATCTGCGCCGCCAACTGCCCGGACTCCGCTTCCAGTAATTCGCTGCGCGAACGGCATTGCTCCAGGCGATGCGCAGTTTGCAGATCGTGTTCGCGCGCCGCATCCCGACGTTCTCCGCATTCCTTCACCGCCGCTTGCGCAGCCTCCAGGGCAGTGCCGGCGGCCTCCCGTTCCCGCTCACGCGCAGCTCGCCCCGCATCCAGTTCCGCGATGCGCGCGCCCCAATCTTCCAGTTGCAGCCGGTCGGTGCTGATCTGTTCTTGCAGTTGCTCCGCGCTGCGGGCCGTCGCTGCAAAAGTTTCCAGCAGTTGCGCATCGCGCTCCTTGCGGCTGCGAATCGCCTCCTCCGCACGCACCGCGTCGGCGTTGATCTCGTAGAGCGCAGCCTGCGCCCGGTTCAGCTGGTCGCTACCGGTATCGCGGCGCTGACGCAAACCCTCGATCTCCTTTTCATGGGCGCGCAAGGCGGCGGTCGCCTCTTCCACGCGATTCTGCCGCTCGCGCAATTCGCGTTGCAAAATCTCCATGCGCACCAGGCAGGCACGCACCTGCAGTGCGGCCAGGTCCGCCCGCGCGCGGCGTTCGCGCTCACGGTAGCGGGCATAACGTTCCGCGGCACCGGATTGCTGCTTGAGACGCCGCAAGCGGGAGGCGAGTTCCTCCAGCAGGTCTTCCAGGCGCTCCAGGTTCTGCCGCGTGCCGCGAATGCGGCGCTCCGCCTCGCGCCGTCTCTCGCGGTAACGGGAGACGCCGGCGGCCTCCTCCAGCAGCACCCGCAGCTCCTCGGGCCGGGCGTCGACCATGCGCGCGATCATGCCCTGTTCGATGATCGCGTAGCTATGCGGGCCCAGGCCGGTGCCCAAGAAAATATCGACGACATCGCGCCGCCGGCAGCGCGCCCCGTTGATGGAATACTGCGACTCCCCTTCCCGGTGCACCTCGCGCCGCACCAGGATCTCCGCATAGCGGGCATACGCGCCACCATAAGTGCCATCACTGTTGTCCAGCAGCAGTTCGACGGCGGCCCGGGACAGGGGTTTATGGTCGGCAGAACCGTTAAAAATGACTTCGGCCATCGAAGCACTGCGCAGGTGGCGCGAAGAGCTTTCGCCGATCACCCAGCGCACCGCATCGACGATATTGGATTTGCCGCACCCGTTGGGGCCGACAATACAGGAGAATGTGCCCGGCAGGGAAATATCCGTCGGTTCGACAAAAGATTTGAAGCCGCTGAGCCGGATGTTTTTCAAGCGCATGTCGAGCAGCGGGATACCGGGCAGAACAACGAGGTCTCCTCAAAAATGCCCTCAAAAATACATTGTACCCGCATCGCGGGACTTATGGCGCACCGGGTTCATCGGCCGCCCCCGACGGTGCGCGTCTTTCTGCGGCCGCCTGGAGCCGCCCGGCCAGCTCGGCCAGTGCCCGCAGGGCGGCATCTTCGGGAGTGCGTTGCAGGACCTCCTCCAACAATGTCCGGGCCTCCCGGTAGCGGCCCGCCAACAGGTACTCCCGGCCCAGCAGCAATGCGTACTCGCGCCTGTGCGGCTGCCGCAGATGACGGGCTTCGAGACGCGCAAGGCTCGCCGCAGCCGCCGGCCCCGGCGCACGAAACTCCTGGCCCAGACGCCAATCCTGCCAGTGTTGCCAGGCCCGGGCTCCATACAGGGCCAGGGCGGCGCACAGCACCGCCAGCAGCAAGCCCCGCAGTCCGCCGCCCTCAGCCGGTGCCGGCGCAGAAGCCGAAGCCGGCGGGGCGGCGCGCCTTCCCGCCTGTCTGCGCCACAACGCAAAACCTCCCAGGCCCGCCGCCGCCAGCAGCAGGGGAGCGAGCCACAGGGGGGCGGTGTCGCGGGAAAAACGCGGGCGATAGCGGATAAATTCGCCGTAGCGCCCGGTCATGTAATCGAGGATCGCCTCGTCTTCCAGCCCCTCGTGCAACAGGCGATGCAATTCCCGGCGCAGGTCGACGGCGATCATGGCGTCCGACTCGTAGAGACTCTGGTTGCTGCACTTTGGACAGCGCAGCTCGGCACTGAGTTCCTGGAAACGCTGGCGCAAGCTTTCATCGGCGAAATCCCGCACTTCGACGGCACTGTCGGCCGCAGCCGTCCCGGCCCAGTACAGCAGGCAGCACAGCATCCAGGCACATCGATGCCGGTGCCTCATCGCGCCTCCTCCAACAGGGCCAGCAAGTCCTGCAGGGTGGGCTCATCCAGCACGCCCAGGTGATGGGCCCGCACGACTCCCGCCCCGTCGACCGCGAAGGTCTCCGGGGCACCGCTCACTCCCAACTCCAGGGCCAGCCGTCCCTCGGGGTCGGAAATGTGCACACGGCAGGGATCGCCCCAGCGTTCCAGCCAGCGCAAGGCATCGGCGGGAGGGTCGCGCCAATCCAGGCATACCAGTGGCACACCGCCCCGTGCAGCGTCCTGTAAAAGCCCGTGTTCGACCACGCAACCCGGACACCAGCTGGCCCATACGTTCAGCAAAAAAGGCGCAGCGGGCAGGTCCCGGTTACTCACCGGGGCACCGTGCAAATCCGACAGGGAAAACTGTGGCAGGGGTACGCCCACCCGCACCCCGCTCGGCGAGACGGGCATGCCTTCCAGCAACCCCCGCCACAAGAACCAGCTGAGCACCGCCAGCAACAACAGCGGGAGCCCCAACGCCGCATACCTCATCGGCGCCTCCTGCGGCCCGCCACGGCCCAGAATCCGCCGGCCGCCATCAGTGCGCCCCCCAGCCAGATCAGGCGCACAAAAGGTTTGTACTGAAAGCGCACGGTCCATCCCCCGTCCTGTGCCAGGCGCGCGCCGGCAACCGCGTACAGGTCGCGGTGCAAGCCCGCGGAAATCGCCGCCTCGCTCAGTTCCAGGTCGCGCACCGGGTAGCGGCGTTTTTGCGGACGCAGCTCCGCCGCCAGGACGCCGTCTCTAAAGACCTCCAGGAGCAATTCGACGCCGCGGTAATTCGCACCCTCCACCGGACGTTCACCGGCCAGGCGCAGTTCATAAGCCGTGCCGGTGACGGCGAGCCGCTCTCCCGGAACCAGTGCCAGGTCGCGGGAAAACCCGTAGACGACGCTGAAACAGATGCCGAAACCGCACAGCGCAAAACCCAGGTGCGCCAGCAACATGGCGCGACTGCCCGAACGCGCCGCCCGCAGCGCACCCAGGCTCAGCCAGCTGAGTGCCGCCACGCCCAGGCCCGCGGCGAGATTGGGGCGTCCATCCCAGAACCATGGCAACAGGATCCCCAGGGCCAGGCTGAAAACCAGGGGCACGGCAAAACGGCGCAACAGCGGTGGCAGGGACGCCCGTCCCCAGTGCAGTGCGGGTGCCGGGCCCATCGCCGCACTGATGCACAGCAGCAAGGGCACGAACACCGTGTTGAAATACGGCGGGCCCACCGAGTACAAGCCCCGGCCCAGGGACTGCATGACCAGCGGGAACAGCGTGCCGACCAGTACCGTCAGGCAGGCCGTGACCAGCAGCAGGTTGTTGAGCAGCAGGGCACTCTCCCGACTCAGCAGCGCAAAGGCCGGCGGTGAACTGAAAACCGGGGCGCGAAAACGAAACAGGGCCAGTGCCCCGCCCAGGGCGGTGACCAGCAGTAGCAGCAGGTACAAACCCCGCGCGGGGTCGGCGGCAAAACTGTGCACCGAAACCAGCACCCCGGAACGCACGAGGAAAGCACCCAGCAGGCTGAAACCAAAACAGGCGATGGCCAGCAGCAGCGACCAGCCGTGAAACTGTCCGCGTTGCATGGAGGCCCGCAGGGAATGCAACAGCGCCACGCCGGCCAGCCAGGGCATGAAGGAAGCGTTTTCCACCGGGTCCCAAAACCACCATCCGCCCCAGCCCAGTTCGTAATACGCCCACCAGCTGCCGAGAGCGATGCCGAGACTCAAAAATGCCCAGGACAGGGCCGCCCACGGGAAGGCGTATTGCGCCCAGCGGCGGGCTTCCGTGCCGGCGTGCAGCAGGGCACTGACCGCCAGTGCAAAGGGCAGCGCAAAGCCGACGTAGCCGATATACAACAGGGGCGGATGCAGAACCATCGCCGGGTCCTGCAGCAGCGGGTTCAGGTCGCCGCCCTCGGCCGGCGGCAACAGCAAAAGGCGTGCAAAAGGGTTGGAAGTAAACAGGGAGAAGCCGATGAACGAGGCCAACAGCAGTCCCAGGATTGCCAGGGCACCGGCGCGCAGGACCAGCGGGGCGGTGCTGCCGGCCAACAACCGGGTCCAGGCGGACAATACCAGGACCCACAGCAACAGGGAGCCCTCGTGGTTGCCCCATACGGCGCTGAACTTGTAGGGGACGGGCAGCCGGGAATGCGAGTGCAGGGCGACCAGGGCGACGCTGAAATCATCCCGCAAAAAAGCATACGCCAGGCCGGCAAAGGAAAACCCCACCAGCCCCAGTAACACACCGCTCAGCAGTTTCAGTCGCCCTGCGACCCCCTGTCCGCCGCCCCGGCCGCACCAGGACGACCACGCCAGGGCGAGCGAGAGAAAAAACGCCAGCACCAGGGCGAAATGCGCCGCTTCCGGGATTGGACTCAAGGCATGCCCTCTTCCGGGGGGCGGTAATTCTCATCGTGCTTGGCCAGCAGGCTCGCCGCGTGAAACACGCCGTCCGTCTCCCAGATCCCGGTCGCCACCACGCCGCGCCCCTCGCCGAACAGTTCCGGTGCCAGCCCGGAATACAGCACCGGCACCCAGGTCGTGCTGTCGCCGACGCGAAAACGCATCTGCACCCCCTGCCGTTGCAAGCTGCCCGGCAGTACCATGCCGCCCAGGCGCACCATGCGTCCCGTGGGAACCTCGCCGGCGACAAAATCTGCGGGCGGGTAAAACAGGTTGATATTCTCACGCAGGGCGTAGAGTACCAAGGCGGTGACCGCGGCACTGCCGCACAGCAGCAACACTGCCGCCAGCAGGCGGCGTCTGCGCAAGGGATGCATTAATAGCCCTCCCGACCGGGCGGCCGGCGCAACAGGCGCCGGTGCAGGAGCAGCGGGGCGAGCAGCAGGCCCGCGCCCAGCAGCAGGGTCAGGCCCCAGGACAGCCAGACGTACTGGCCGACGCCGGACATCTGCCACAGGGCCTGCAGGCTGTCGAACTGGGGTGCCGGCATCAGTTGGCACCCGGCCGTGACAAGCCCGCGACCCAGCGTGTGCCCCCGGCGCGCAACAGCACCTCGTTGCGCATCCACAGCAGCAGCACCGCGGCGTACTGGCCGCTGGCACCGATCCCGATCAGCAACAGCGGACGCCACATCTCCGGTGCCATCGCCGGTTTTGCCCCCAGCTTGAAAGTGGCACCCTGGTGCAGGCTGTACCACCAGTCCACGGATTTATGCACGATCACCAGGTCCACGCTGCCGATCAGCACCAGGATTGCACAGGCGCGCACCGCCGTCCCCGGGTTGGAGTATGCGCGGCGCAGGGCCGTGATGCCGATATAGATGAACAGCAACACCACCATCGAGGTGACGCGCGGGTCCCAGACCCACCACGCCCCCCACGTCGGGCGCGCCCAGATTGCGCCGGTGAGAATCGCACCCAGGCTCAGCCAGGCACCGACCGGCGCGGCGGCGTAGAGAGCGGCTTCGGCCAGCTTCAGACGCCAGACCAGCACTACCAGGGCCGCTACCGTCATCAGCAGGTAATTGCCAAGCGCAAAAAACGCCAGGGGGACATGCACAAAGACAATCCGGTAACTGTGCCCCTGCACCGCATCGGGCGGAGCAAACAACAGTGCCCACACGGCACCCCCCAGCAGTAAGGGCAGGGAAAACGCCGCGCACCAGGGCCACAGCCGGGTGCTGAAACGATAGAAAAAAGGGGCAGATGCGAGCCGGTGCAGCATGGCGGGCAATTATAATCTGCGCTCGGTACTGCGACGCCCTGCTACTGCTCTGCGGCAATGCGCCAGCCCTCGGCGGTCGCCGCCGGCAGCAGCAGCAGGGCACCCAGGGACAGGGCGGACAGCAGGCTGAACGGCGGCAGCCAGGGAAAACCGCCCAGGGCGGCCTCCGCCGTGGCGACCCCGAAGATCAGTATCGGCAGTGCCAGCGGTAAAAACAGCTGTCCCAGCAGCAGGCCGCCGCCGGTGCTGGCCCCCGCCGTCAGCGCACCCCCGGTCACGCCCAGGGCCGAGAGCGCAATGCCGCCTGACAGCAGGGAGAGCCAGAGCGTCGGTGCCGCCGGCAGCGACAACAGCAATGCCGCCACCGGGGCCAACAGGGCGAGTGGCAGCACGACGCCCAGCCAGGAGGCGAGTATCCGTGCCAGGGCCGGGACCCATGCCGGAGTCGGCGCGGTGAGCAGCAGGTCCAGGCTGCCGTCCTCCAGGTCGCCGCGACATAATTCGTCCCCGGCCAGCACCGTCGCCAGCAGGGCGGCAACCCACAATGCGCTGAGTGCTGCCGGCACCGGGAAGGCGGTCTGTATCCCGCGTCCCAGGGCGAACAGCATCACGGCGGCGAGAAAAAAAAACGCCGGGCGCAGCAGGCCGTTGCGCTCCCGGAACAACAGCCGCAAATCCCGACGCAAGGCACCCAGGAAACCGTGCAGCAGTGAAGGCGCGTTCCTCCCGGGGGCCGGTGCTGCGCAAGAGGCGGGCGGCGACGGCAACGAAGAGAATACCAGGGGCCGGGTTTGCAAGCCCGATGGAACAGCACCCGTCCCGTGCACGCTGACCAGGGCGCCGCCACCCTGGTCGGCATGCCGCGCCAACATGCGCTGCAGTACCTCCGAGGCCCCGCCGTCCAGGCCGGCAAAAGGTTCATCCAACAGCCACAGCCCGGCGCGGCTCAGACCCAGGCGCGCCAGTGCCACCCGCTGGCGCTGGCCCGCCGACAACTGGACACAGGGCGTATCCGCCAGTTCCCGAAGCCCCAGTTCCTCCAGGCTCGCATCGATGCCGCCCGGGTCGATTTCGTGCAGGGCGCAAAAATAGGCGAGGTTCTGCCTGGGACTCAACGCCTGTTTCAGCCCCGGGCGATGCCCCAGGTAACAAGGGGCACCCCGGCGGCGCACCGCGCCTTCAAAGTCACGAAACAGGCCCGCGGCCATGCGCAGCAGGGTGGTCTTGCCACTGCCATTTGCACCGCGCAATTCCATCAACTCGCCGGCCCGCAGCGAGAGTTGCAGGCCGGTAAAAAGGCTCCGTCCGCCGCGCTGGCAATGCAGATCGCAGAGCGAAAGCAACGGGGCATCGCCCGGCGGAGCGTTCACGAGTGCGCTGCTTCCTCCAGCTGCAGGGAGGCGGAATTGATGCAGTAACGCAATCCCCCGGGTGGCGGCCCGTCGGCAAAAACATGTCCCAAGTGGCTGTCACAACGCGCACAACGCAGCTCCTGGCGCACCATGCCCAGGCTCGTATCCTCCAGGACGCAGACCGCCTCCTGCGACCGGGGCCGGGTGAAGCTGGGCCAGCCGGTGCCGGAGTCAAATTTTTCGGCAGAGGAAAACAACGGCGCCTGGCAGCACTTGCACAAGTACGTGCCGGTCCGCTTGCAATCCCAGTACACACCGCTGAAGGCGGGCTCCGTGCCCTGCTGGCGGCAGATGCGGTACTCTTCATCGCTGAGGCGACTCCGCCACTCGGCAGCCGACAGGCTCTTCCAGTTTTCGCTCACGTTCTGCACGCCCCCTGTGATGTGAACTGTGCGCGGTATTATGCCGCAAAGAGCAGGGCCGGCGGGCCGGGCGTGCTAGACTGCCAGGCATGGAGCGCGCTATTCTTTTTATAGACGGTTTCAACGTCTATCACTCCCTGGTCAAAGACCCCGCCTTGCAAAAGTACCGCTGGCTGGATTACAGCCGCCTGGGAGAAAACCTTCTGCGGCAGGGCGAGACCCTGGAAGACGTGTTTTATTTCACCGCCTTCCGCCACGAACCGGGACAGCGCAAACGGCATCAACTGTTCAACGAAGTGCAAAAAGAACTTGGCGTCAAGGTCATCCTGGGCCAGTTTAAACGTCGGGACCGGTTCTGCGAAAAATGCGGCCTCAACACGGAAAGCTACGAAGAAAAGCAAACCGACGTCGGCATCGCCATCGAAATGCTGTGCCAGGCCATGCACAACCATTACGACATCGCCCTGGTATTGTCGGCGGACACCGACCTGGTACCCGCAATCCAGGCTGTCAAGAAAGAATTTCGGGACAAGCGGGTGCACGTGTTTTTCCCGGCCGGCAACCCGGGCACGTCGGAACTGAAAAATGCCGCGGATCTCTGCGCCACGCTCGATGTCGGAATCCTGCGGGACAGCCAGCTGCCCCCGACCCTGACGGTAGGTGGAAAAACCCTGAGCAAGCCCGAGGAATGGTGAGACCGCCCGGAGGCTTACCGGGTTATGCCCCCCAGGCGGGCGGGGCGGGGTGCCAGGCTCATAATCGTCATCCGTCTCCGTCCGTTACGCCCCCAAGCGGGCGGGGCGGGGTGCCAGGCTCGTAATCGTCATCTGCCTCCGTCCGTTACGCCCCCAGGCGGGCGGGGCGGGGAAAGTCGGGTTCCTGGAGCAGTTGCCCGACCGCCGCCGGCAACGGGCAGAAAAAGTCGGGTTCCTAGAGCAGTTGCCCGACAGCGTCCTCGATCTTGTGCGGCGGGGTCATCGGGGCAAAACGTCCCCGCACCTCGCCATTGCGGTCGACCAGGAACTTGGTGAAATTCCACTTGATCGCCTGGCTGCCAGCCAGCCCCGGGGCGGCCTTCTTGAGCAGACGATAGAGCGGGTGCGTTTGCGGACCGTTGACCCGGGTCTTTTGAGCGAGTTCGAAGCTGACATCGTAATTGCTGTGGCAGAAGTCGACGATTTCGCCGATGCTGCCCGGATCCTGGGCACCGAACTGGTTGCAGGGAAAGCCGATCACGGCCAGCCCCCGGTCGGCAAACTTGCGATGCAATTGCTCCAGGCCGGCAAACTGCGGCGTAAAACCGCATTTACTGGCCGTGTTGACGATCAGCAGCACCTTGTCCCGGTACTCCGCCATGGGTTTTTCCGTGCCGTCGGCCAGCGTCAAACGGCAGTCGTACAATGCATCCATCGATGAAGCCCCCTCGAGTGCGGGCACCTATCATATAACAAGCCGGCCGATAAAGGCCGTGTAACAGGGGGTGCGGCCGAACTCGGGCGCACCCCCGCGTATGCCCGGCATTGCCAGCTCGGTGCGTGACAGGAGACTCAGCCGAACCCGGGCGCACCCCGCATTTATAATAGTGATTTTTCCACCCACCTCGGCCGGCAAAATCCAGACATGAGCGACGATGCCCTGTGGGACGAACTGTGCCAGGAAGCCATCCAGGAGATGGAGCGGGATGCGGCACTGGGTCCCTGGCTGCAAAAGACCGTGCTGCAACGACCGGACCTGGAAACGGCACTGGCCGCCCTGCTCAAGGGCAAACTCGACTGCGCCGATGAGGGCATACCGCCCGTGGAACAACTACTGGAACAGGGCTTTCGCAGTGCCCCCGGGGTCGGGGCTGCCATGCGCGCCGACCTGGCGGCGGTGCGAGAACGCGACTCGGCCTGCACCACCCTGTTGGAGCCGTTCCTGTATTTCAAAGGGTTTCATGCCCTGCAGGTGCACCGCTGCGCGCATGTGCTCTGGAACCAGGAACGCCGTGTACTGGCGAAATTTTTGCAGAGTCGCAGCTCGGAAATTTTTGCCGTGGACATCCATCCCGCAGCCTGGATCGGCAGCGGTCTCATGATGGACCACGCAACGGGCATCGTGATCGGCGAAACCTCGGTGATCGAAAATAATGTCTCGATCATGCAGGATGTCACGCTGGGTGGCACCGGCAAGGAACAGGGCGACCGGCATCCCAAGGTGGAGGAAGGGGTGCTGATCAGCGCGGGCGCAAAAATCATCGGCAATATCCGCATCGGCGCCGGTGCAAAAATCGGGGCGGGCAGCGTGGTGCTGCAGGACGTGCCACCGCATACTACCGTGGCGGGCGTGCCGGCCCGCCAGGTCGGTCATCCCCAGGTGCCGGCACCGGCACTGGCGATGGACCACCGCCTGCGCGCCGACATGGAAGAAGACTCCGAGAAGGACTGAGCGTCCGGGGCCGAATACAGCCCCCGCGCCACTGCCCTCTTTCAGTCCCGGCGCCACTCCCGCACAGCCTGCACCACTGCCGCCACGGTCTCGGGCCGCGCATCGGGCGAGACGCCGTGCCCCAGGTTGAACACGTGCCCCGGTGCACCCCCCCAGGTGTCCAGGATCTGCCGGGTGCCGGCAGCAGCCGCATCCGGCGGCCCGCAGAGCAGTGCCGGGGGCAGGTTGCCCTGCACCGCCACCCGCCCGTCGACGCGCCGCCGGGCAGCGGCGATGTCGACGTGTTCATCGATGCCCACCGCTGCACATCCGCATTGCGCCAGCTCCTCCAGGGAACGGCCGCGGTCGCGCACGAAGACGATCACCGGTACTGCATTCTCCTCAACCCGCAGCTCTTCCAGGGTCCGGCGTATCCAGCGCAAGGAGAATTCCTCGTAGTCCGCAGCAGCCAGCACGCCGCCCCAGGAATCGAAGATTTGCAGGGCCTGGGCCCCGGCCCGACGCTGTGCGTCCAGGCAACGGCCCGCGGCCCGGGCCAGGAGTTCCAGCAGGGCGTGCATGCGCAGGGGTTCTTCGCGCACCAATTGCAACACCCGGCGAAAATCACTCTTGCCACCCTCCACCATGTAGGTCGCCAGGGTCCACGGGCTGCCGCAAAAACCGATCAGGGGTGTGCTCTCATCCAGGGCGCGGCGCGTCAGGCGTACCGCTTCCAATACGTAAGCCAGTTGTTCCTCCGGGTCGGGCACGCGCAGGGCGCGAAAATCTTCCGGGTCGTGCAGCGGGCGGGCGAAACGCGGGCCCTCGCCGTCGACAAAGTACAGGCCCAGCCCCATGGCATCGGGAATGGTCAGGATGTCTGAGAACAGGATCGCCGCATCCAGGGGATAGCGCGCCAGCGGCTGCAGCGCAGCCTCACAAGCCAGTTCCGGGTTGCGGAACAATTCCAGGATACTGCCGGCCCGCTCACGCAGGGCGCGGTATTCCGGCAGGTAACGCCCGGCCTGGCGCATCAGCCACACCGGGGTGTGCGAGGTGGGCTGCCGGCGCAGTGCGCGCAACAGGCAGCTGTTCTGCGTGGGCGCCGGCGGCGCAGGACTCACGCCGATGCCACCGGCGCCGGGCCGGCCAACGGTTCCCGTGCGACTTCCAGGTACTCGAGCATGCTCTCCGCCGCCTGGCGTCCCTCCCAGATGGCGGTGACCACCAGGTCGGCACCGCGTACCATGTCGCCGCCGGCGAAAACACCCGGGCAGGAAGTCTGAAATGGCAGGAAATCCGGGGTGTGCCCCTGCATCACGCTGGGATGCGCCGAACTGTGCGGGCTGTTGATCGGCAGGCCATCTGCACCCTGCGGGTGTTCCGGGGCGATCACCCGCCCATCGGGATGGAGTGCGACTCCGATCTCCCGCAACCATGGCGGCGGGTTGGGGCGAAAACCGAAGGCGACCAGCACGGCATCGGCCGGCAGGATTTCCTCGCTGTCCGGGACCAGTTCCGGGATGCTGTCCCGACCGCTGTGGGCCGTGTCCGGGCGGGTTTCCGCAAAGCGCACCCCGCTGACTTTTCCCTGTTCGGCCAGCACCTCCACCGGCTGGTGCTGGAACAGGAACTGCACGCCTTCCTCGCGCGCATGCTGCACCTCACGCCGGGAGCCGGGCATGCTCTGCTCATCACGGCGATACGCGCAGTGCACGCTGGCTGCGCCCTGGCGTATGGCGGTGCGATTGCAGTCCATCGCCGTATCACCCGCACCCAGCACCACCACGCGCTGGCCACAGAGGTCCACGTACTGTTCCGGGCGGTTTTCCAGGCCCAGCGTCCGGTTCACGCTGGCGACCAGGTACGGCAGGGCCGGGTAGACCTGGGGCAGGTCCTCGCCCGGGAATTCGCCGCGGATTGCCTGATACGTGCCCATACCCAGGAACAGCGCATCGTACTCCCGCAGCAATTCCCCGACTTCCACGTCGCGCCCGACTTCGGTGTTGAGACGGAATTCCATGCCCATCTCCTGGAACACTTTGCGGCGCAGTTGCATGACTTCTTTTTCCAGCTTGAACGGCGGGATGCCAAAGGTCAGCAGGCCGCCGATTTCCGGGTAACGATCGTAGAGCACCGGCTGCACGCCGTTGCGCACCAGCACGTCTGCACAGCCCAGGCCGGCCGGTCCGGCACCGATGATCGCCGCCCGCTTGCCGGTGGGCCGGACATGGGAGAGGTCGGGGCGCCAGCCCTGGGCCAGGGCGGTATCGACAATATACTTTTCGGCGGCACCGATAGTCACGGCCCCGAAACCATCCTCCAGTGTGCACGCGCCCTCGCACAGCCGGTCCTGGGGACAGATGCGTCCGCACACCTCGGGCAGGGTATTGGTCTGGTGGCACAGCTCCGCCGCTTCCAGGATGCGCCCCTCCTGGAGCAGGGCCAGCCAGTTCGGAATGTAGTTGTGCACCGGGCATTTCCACTCGCAGTACGGGTTGCCGCAATCCAGGCAGCGGTCGGCCTGCACGCGCGCATTCTCCTGGGCGAAGGGCTGGTAAATTTCAACGAATTCCCGACGGCGCTCCGCCAACGGAATTTTTTCCGGTTCCCGGCGCGCGACATCCAGGAAGCGAAAATCCGATTTTTCTATCCTCTCCACCATGGGCCTCCGGACGCCTCAGACCGCCGCCCGTGCGATGAGTTCCTCCCCCGCGTCCCCCGTCTCCGGCTGCCGGCGCGCCCGCTCCCTGGCGAGCAGTGCATCGAGATTCTCCACCTCGCTGGCCGGTACCACGACTCGGAATTGCTTGCGCCGGCGGCGAAAATTCTGCAGAAAATCCCGGCCCGAAACGCTGTCGGTACAACGCACAAACTCTTCCAGGAGTTCCAACAGGAAATCTTCCGCGCCGACCCCGGACAATGCCCCGAGGTGCAGAATGCGCACCAGCTCGGTGTTGCAGCGCAGGTGGAAATCCTGCTGTTCATCGACCACGAAAGCGATGCCGTTGGTCATCCCGGCACCGAAATTGATGCCGCATTTGCCCAACACAACGATGATGCCGCCGGTCATGTATTCACAGCAGTGGTCTCCCGTCCCTTCGATGACCGCATGGCAACCGGAGTTGCGCACCCCGAAACGCTCCCCGGCGCGTCCGGCGGCAAAAAACTCTCCGCCGGTGGCCCCGTAAAGACAGGTGTTGCCGGCAATGGGCGTCTCGTGGGCGAGAAAGGCGGCCCCGGCCGGGGGCCGCAACACGATGCGCCCGCCGGCCATGCCCTTGCCCACGTAATCGTTGGCATCCCCCTCCAGGTGCAGGTGCAGCCCGGGCGCATTCCAGGCACCGAAACTCTGCCCCGCCGTGCCGGTGAAACGCAGCTCGATGGGGCAATCCAGGGCACCGCGCGCGCCGTGCAGTTGAGAGACTCGCCCGGACAGGCGGGCACCGACCGCGCGGTCGGTGTTGCAGATCGGCAAGTGCAGACTGCCGCCACCGGCCTGCACCAGGGGTTCCGCCTCGCGGGACAGGTGCTCTGCCAGGCTGCGGTCGCCGCGCGCCACGTTGCGCGGGACCTCGCAGTAACGCGCCTCTTCCTCGGGGGCATCGCCCGGGACCAGGATCGGACGGAAATCGATCCGGTTGCGGCGCGGGTTGTCGCCGGGCAGGGCCCGCAGCAGTTCGGGATGCCCGATGATGTCACTGAAACGGCGGGCACCCAGCACCGCCAGGTGCTGGCGCACCTCTTCGGCGATGCTGTGGAAAAAATGCATCACCATCTCCACCTCGCCGATAAAATGCTTCTCGCGCAGCCTCTGGTCTTGAGTGGCGACGCCGGTGGCGCAATTGTTGAGGTGGCAGATGCGCAGGTACTTGCAACCCATCGCCACCATCGGCGCAGTGCCGAAACCAAAGCTTTCGGCACCCAGGATGGCACCCTTGATCACGTCCAGGCCGGTTTTCAAGCCGCCATCCACCTGCAGGCGGATACGCCCGCGCAGGCCATTGGCACGCAAGGCCTGCTGGGTTTCGCTGAGGCCCAGTTCCCAGGGCGAGCCGGCGTAGCGAATCGAGCTCAGCGGGCTGGCCGCAGTGCCGCCGTCGTAGCCGGAAATGGTGATCAGGTCCGCACCGGCCTTGGCGACCCCGGCCGCCACGGTGCCGACCCCGGGTTCGGCGACCAGTTTGACCGAGACCAGTGCCTGTTCGTTGACCTCCTTGAGGTCATAGATCAGTTGGGCCAGGTCCTCGATGGAATAGACATCGTGGTGGGGGGGCGGGGAGATCAGGCCCACGCCCGGCACCGAGTGACGCAGGCGGGCGATCAGTTCGTTGACCTTGCCGCCGGGCAATTGCCCGCCCTCGCCGGGTTTTGCGCCCTGGGCGATCTTGATCTGTAACACCTCGGCGTTGACCAGGTAGTACGGGGTCACCCCGAAACGGCCCGAAGCCACCTGCTTGATCTTGGAACAGCGCTCATCGTGGTAGCGCGCCGGGTCTTCGCCGCCCTCCCCCGAGTTGGAGCGTCCGCCCAGGCGATTCATCGCCACGGCCAGGGTCTCGTGGGCCTCGGGAGACAGGGCACCCAGGGACATGCCCGCCGTGTCGAAACGCGGCAGGATCTGTTCGGTGGCTTCGACCTCCGCCACCGGCAGGGGCCGTGCGGCGGGACGGAGTGCCAGCATGTCGCGCAACATCGCCGTATCCCGCTGGTTCACGAGTGCCGAGTACTCGCGCCAGTCCTGTTCCTTCCGACCGGTGACCGCACGGCGCAGGCTTTGCACCACGTCGGCGTTGAAGGCGTGGTACTCACCGTTTTGCATGTACTTCATCAGCCCGCCGGCGGGCACCGGCAGGCGCTGGCGCCAGGCCTCGTTCGAAAGGATCTTGAGGTCCTCTTCCAGGTCGGAGAAATTCATGCCGCCGATGCGGTTCTCCACGCCTTGAAAACACAGTGCCACCACTTCATCAGCGAGCCCGATGGTCTCAAACAACGCCGCTCCCCGGTAGCCGGAAATGGTCGAAATGCCCAGCTTGGAACAAATTTTCAATAAGCCCTTGCCGATGCCGGCGCGATAATTTCTCTGCACCTCTTCCAGGGACAGTACCCCGCGCGCCTGGTCTGCAACCAGGGCGACCAGGCTGAAAGCCAGGTACGGGTAGACCACCGTCGCCCCGAAGCCGAACAGCGTGGCGACCTGGTGCGGGTCCCGGGCACTGCCGGTTTCCGCAACGATGTTTGCCTCGCAGCGCAGCCCCTGCTGCACCAGGTGCTGATGCACCGCGCCCACGGCGAGCAGGCTGTGCACCGGCAGGCGGTCCCGGGCAATGGCGCGGTCTGAAAGAACCAGCAGCACGCTGCCGTTTTGCACCGCGGCGACCGCCTGGCGGGCGATATCCCCGATGGCGGTGGACAGGTTTTTTTCCGCGGGGTCATAGCAGCAGTCGATGCGATGCGGGACAAACGGTGCCGGGAGGTCCTGCAATGCGCCGAATTCCGCCGGCGTCAGCACCGGGGAAGACAGGAAAACTCTCTCGGCATGCGCAGGGCCCGGCTCCAGCACCCCGCGTTCGCGTCCCAGGCAGACCCCCAGTGACATGACCACGGTCTCTCGCAGGGGATCGATGGCCGGGTTGGTCACCTGGGCGAACTGTTGGCGAAACAGGTCGTAGAGCGGGCGCACCTGGCGCGACAGCACCGACATGGGAATATCATCTCCCATCGCACCGACCGGCTCCTGGCCGCCCTCCGCCAAGGGGCGCAGGATCTGGGTGTACTCCTCGGTATTGGCCTGGAACTGCTTGCGGTAAACATCCAGCAATCCCTCGGGCAGCAGGTCCAGCACCGTCTGCTCCGTGTCCGGCAGCGTCCGGGAATGACGGCGCAACCAATCGCCGTAGGGGTGCTCCCGCTTCAGCCGCGCCTCTACCTCGGGAGTCTCCAGGATCGCCCCCGTTTCGGTGTCGACCACCAGGATGCCGCCGGGACCGACGCGCCCCATGCGCGTGATGTTCTCCGCCGCCTCGCGCAACACGCCGGACTCCGAGGCGGCGAGCAGGAAACCATCGCGGGTCATCAACCAGCGCGCCGGGCGCAAACCATTGCGGTCCAAGAGACAGACCGCGTACCGCCCCTCGGTCAGCACAATGCCCGCCGGCCCATCCCAGGGTTCCATGTGCATCGAGTGATACTCGTAAAAAGCGCGGTTCTCCTCGTCGAACAGCGGATGGTTTTCCCAGGCGGGCGGAATCATCACGCGCAGGGCACGGAACAGGTCCATGCCCCCGGCCAGCAGCAACTCCAGCATATTGTCCACCGTGGAGGAATCCGAACCCTCGCGGTTGACCAGCGGGGACAGGCTCTCAATATCCGGCAGGCGTTCGCAGCAGAATTTTCCGGCGCGCGCCTCGGCCCAATTGCGGTTGGCAAAAATGGTGTTGATCTCCCCGTTGTGCGCCAACATCCGAAAAGGCTGTGCCAGGTTCCAGCGCGGCAGGGTATTGGTGCAGTAGCGCACGTGAAAGACACAGATGGAAGAACGCAGCCGCTCATCGGCCAGGTCAGGATAAAACTCCTGGAACTGCGCGGGCAGCACCAATGCCTTGTAGCCCAGCACCCGCGGCGACAGGCTGCACACGTAAAAATCTTCATCCCCGGCCAGGGCGTGCTCGGCGCGCCGCCGCGCCCGGAACAGGCGCACCCCGAACTCCGGTTCATCACAGCCGTCGGGCGCGTTGACAAACAACTGTTCAATGCGCGGCAGACTGCTGCGACCCAAGGGGGCGCAGACCTGCTCCCGGACCGGCAGTGGGCGCCAGGCGGCAGGGACCAGGCCTTCCGCGCACAGTTCCCGCTCCAGTACGGCAATGGCATGGGCCGCGCGCGCCGGTTCGGTGCTGAGAAAAATATTGCCCGCCGCATAGAGCGGGGCGAGGGTGCAAGCGGGAATTTCCGCCGCTACCGCGCGCAGAAAAGCGTCCGGTTTGCGAAATAACAGGCCGCAGCCATCACCGGTCCCGCCATCGGCGTTGATCCCGCCCCGGTGGCTCATGTTAATCATGGCCCCGATGGCAGTACGCAACAGCCGGTGGCTCTCCTCACCCCGCACTTGGGTAACCAGGCCAAAACCGCAGCTATCCCGCGCCTGGTCGTGATGGTACAAGCCGTTTTTCATCATGATTTTCGATACAGGAAAAAAAACCGGCATTGTTGCCGGTTTTCCCCATCATCAGATGGGGCGATTATACTCCAAGCAAGTCTTGAGCCCGGTTTCTCCAACGCCCGGAGCGGGAAAAATACGCTGTCTGTCCCCTGCCGGGTGGTGGCTTGCGGGGGCACTTGTGGCGGCGGCCTGCGGGGGCACTTGTGGCGGCGACCTGCGGCGGCGGCGGCCTGCGGCGACACCGGACACGAATGGCCGTGTCTCAGTTCCCCGCGGGGACGGTGACACAGGGCGGCAGGAAAACGATCAGGGCTCCTGTTCCCGCTGCAATCCCGCCAGGATCGGACGGTTGCCCGCATGAAATTCCAATTCCCCCAGTTGTTGCACCGGCATCCAGCGCACAATCTGACCTTCCCGCCCGCGGGGAACACCGGAAAAATGCAAAACCCGCCAGACATGCAGTTCCACGCCGCGTTTTGGATAAAGATGGCGAAAACACAACCAGGGACTGGCTTTCAGGACTTCGATCGCCAACTCCTCGGCCAATTCCCGGCACAGTGCCCCGTACACCGTCTCCCCCGCCTCGAGCTTGCCGCCGGGAAATTCCCAGAGTTCCGCCGCACCAGGAAGCGGTGGGCAGCGGGCAATCAGAACCTGTGAATCCCGGCGCACCACGCCGACTGCGACCTGCAGAAAATCCGGTTCAGCTGCGGTATTCGGCATTGATGCGGACATATTCCGCCGACAGTTCGGTGCCATGAACCGTCTCGCTGCACTCGCCCCGCCCCAGGTCCAGCCGGATACAGATCTCGCGTCCCTGCATCGCCTGCCGTCCCTGCTCCTCGGTATATTCCCGCACCCGCTCTCCCGCACAGAACACCGGCACCTCGCCCAGGAACAGGGACACCTCACCGGGTGCAAGGGACACGCCGGCGCGACCTGCCGCCGCCAGGATCCGGCCCCAGTTCGGATCCCCGGCATGCACCGCGGTTTTGACCAGCGGGGAATCGGCAATGGCACGCCCCACTGCCAGGCATTCCTCCGCCGTGGTGCCGCCGCGGACCTCCACTGCAAAAACGCGTTCCACCCCCTCGCCATCTGCCAGGATCTGTCGCGCCAGGTCCAAGCACAGGGCTTCCAGGGCGGTGCGGAACGCATTTTCGTCGGCACTGCCCGGTACGATTTCCGGGCCCGTGCCGGTAGCGGCCAGCACACAGCTGTCATTGGTGGAAGTGTCACTGTCGACGCTGATCCGGTTAAAAGACCGCTCCACCGCCAGCTCCAGGTTCCTCTGCAGGCAGTCGGACGGTGCCCGGACTTCGGTGGCGATGAAGGCCAGCATCGTCGCCATGTCCGGGCGGATCATTCCCGCACCCTTGGCCATGCCGCACAGATGCGCCGGGCCGGATGCCAGGGACAGGCTGCCCGATGCTGTCTTGGGACAGGTGTCCGTGGTCATAATGGCGCGCGCGACCCGCTCCCAGCCGTCTTCGGCGCGCTGCTCCAGGGCCCGTGGCAGGGCGGCACACAACTTGTCCACGGGCAGTGCTTCACCGATCAGCCCGGTGGAAAAAGGCAGTACCTCCTCCGGCCGGGCCCCGGCGAGTTCGGCGAGATGCGCACAGCAGTGCCGGGCGTCCTGCAATCCCTGTTCACCGGTAGCGGCATTGGCGTTGCCGCTGTTGAACAGCAGCCAGCGCGGCGTTGCGCGACGCAGGTGCTCGCGTGCCGCCTGCACCGGGGCGGCGGCAAAAGCATTGCGGGTGAACACTGCCGCAACGGTAGTGTCCGGCGGCAGTTCCACCACTGCCAGGTCGTCCCGCCCCGACTGGCGAATGCCGGCGGCAGCCGCGCCCAGGCGCACCCCGGCAATGACCGCGGGCAAGCTCTCAGCGCCCATGACAATGCTTGTACTTGCGACCGGAACCGCAGGGACAACTCGCATTGCGCCCGATCTTGGGACTCTTGCGCACCGCCGGTTGTCCGGTGGCAGGCGGCCCATCGGCGACGGGAGACGGACGAGCCGGGGCGGACGCCGGGCGGGCCGGGGCCACACCCTGCGGGACGACATCACTGCCGGAGGCGACGGCTGCAACCAGTGGTTGCATCTCGGCATGGCACTCCACCGCACGGTGCCGTTCCTCCTCGCGGCGGCGCAATTCCTCGCGTTCCAACTCGTCGGCCTGCTCCAGTTGCAGGTGAGAGAACAGGCGCACCAGGTCCTGCTTGATCCGCCACAGCAGCTCCTGGAACATGGTGTACGCCTCACGCTTGTATTCCTCCTTGGGATTGCGCTGTGCGTAGGCGCGCAGGTGAATTCCCTGGCGCAAGTGATCCATGCCCGCCAGGTGTTGTTTCCACGTCGTGTCGATCACCTGCAACATCAGGTATTTTTCCAGGCGCGGCAGATCCTCGCCAAGCCGGGCCGCGCGCTCATCCGTCACCCGCTCCACTTCCGCCCTGATGCGCCGTTGCAAGGCGTCGTCCTCGTACAGCCCATCGTCTGCACGCAACCATTCCTGCACCGGCAGGGAGAGATTGAAATCCTGTTCCAGGCCGCCGCGCAACCCGGCCAGGTCCCACTCGTCCGGGACACTTTGCGGCGGAATGCAACGAACGCACAAATCATCCAGCACTTCCGCGCGAATGGCGGCGACCGACTCCGAGACCGACTCCGCCTGCAACAGTTCAATGCGCTGGCCGTAGATGACTTTGCGTTGCACGTCGGCGATGTCATCGTATTCCAGCAGTTGCTTGCGAATTTCGAAGTTGTGCGCTTCGACACGCCGCTGTGCTTTTTCGATCGCACTGGTCAACATGCGATGCTCGATGGCCTCCCCGGGCTGCAGGCCCAGGTTCTGCATGAACTGCTTGACGCGCTCGGAAAGAAAAATACGCATCAGGTCGTCTTCCATCGACAGGTAAAATCGCGAAGCCCCCGGGTCTCCCTGGCGTCCCGCACGGCCGCGCAACTGGTTATCGATGCGCCGTGACTCGTGGCGCTCGGTGCCAATCACGTGCAGGCCGCCGGCTGCCACGACCTGCTCGTGGCGCTGACGCCACTCCGCGCGCCATTGTTCGAGCTGCCCGGGTTCCGGGTTGTCGGCAGCGGCAATCTGCGCGTCCACGTTGCCGCCCAACACGATGTCCGTGCCCCGGCCCGCCATGTTGGTGGCGATGGTCACCGCACCCGGGTACCCGGCCTGGGCGATGATCTCCGCCTCGCGCCGGTGTTGCTTGGCGTTCAACACCTCGTGCGGGATCTTCTGTTCGTGCAGCAGGCGCGAAAGATGCTCCGAGTTCTCGATCGAAGCAGTGCCGACCAGCACCGGTGCACCGCGCTCCATGTTTTCGCGGATATCCTCGACCACGGCGGCGAATTTTTCATCGCGCCGCATGTAGATCAGGTCATTATCATCGCGGCGGCACACCGGCTGGTTGGTCGGCGTCACAATCACTTCCAACCCGTAGATCTGGTGAAATTCCGCCGCCTCGGTGTCGGCGGTGCCGGTCATACCCGCAAGCTTGTCATACAGGCGGAAATAATTTTGAAAAGTGGTCGAGGCCAGCGTATGACTCTCACTCTGGATGGCCACCCCCTCCTTCGCCTCGAGGGCCTGGTGCAGACCCTCGGACAAACGCCGGCCGGACATGGTGCGCCCGGTATGCTCATCGATCAGTACCACCTCACCCCGCTGCACGATGTAATCGACATCCCGGCGATAGAGCGCGTGCGCGCGCAGGGCGGCGTGCACGTGATGCAGCAGTTGCAAATTGCCGGCGGCGTACAGCGAATCGCCTTCACGCAAGAATCCCTCGCGGCTCAACCAGCCTTCCACGTAGGAATGTCCCTCCTCGCTGAGTTCCACCTGTCTTTTCTTTTCATCGACCCGGTAATGCCCCGCACCCTCCTCGTCCACCACCGGCTGCAGCTTCGGTGCCAGGCGATTGATACCCAGGTACAAGCGGGAACTGTCCTCGGTGGCACCGGAAATGATCAGCGGGGTGCGCGCCTCGTCGATGAGGATGGAGTCGACCTCGTCGACGATGGCGTAATACAGGCCGCGTTGCACACGGTCCTCGAGGCTGAAGCACATGTTGTCGCGCAGGTAATCAAAGCCGAAATCATTGTTGGTTCCGTAACTGATATCGGCCGCGTAGGCGGCGCGGCGCTGTTCCGGGTTCTGCCCCGGGAGAACCACCCCCACGCTGAGGCCCAGGAACTCGTAAATCGGCCCCATCCAACCGGCGTCCCGCTCTGCCAGGTAACTGTTCACGGTCACGAGGTGTGCGCCCCGGCCGTCCAGGGCATTGAGATACAACGGCAGGGTGGCGGCCAGGGTCTTGCCCTCGCCGGTCGCCATTTCCGCGATATTGCCCTGGTGCAGCACGATGCCGCCGATCAATTGCACGTCGAAATGACGCATCCCCAAGGTGCGCCGACTCGCCTCGCGCACGGCGGCAAAGGCCTCTGGCAGCAGGGAGTCCAGGCTCTCACCAGAGGCGCAACGGGATTTGAACGCAGTGTTCTTGTCCCGCAACGCGACGTCTGGCAGGGCCCGGTATTCATCCTCCAGGGCGTTAATCCGGGCGACGGTACGCCGATAACGCCTGAGATTGCGTTCGTTGCGACTGCCGAAAATACTGCGAAAAAAATTCAGCATCGCGCGCTGAAAGCTCGCATCCGCGCGCTTAGCCGTCCATCTTCATGGGTGCCCGGCCGTTCGTCAGGGGAAAGCCGTCATAGCGCACCGGCGGCGGGGCATCGTGAAAGACCACCTCCTCCCAGGCATCCTTTTTTTCTTCCAGTAATTTTTTCAGCAACCTGTTGTTCAGCGTGTGCCCTGGCTTGTGCGCACGGTACATGCCGATCAACCCGCGGCCCAGGAGATGAAGATCGCCGACCGCATCCAGCATCTTGTGCTTGACGAAGTCATCATCGCTGCGCAGGGCTTCGGGATTGAAAATCCGATCATCGCCGACCAGGATCGCATTTTCCAGGGTACCACCCCGGGCCAAGCCCTGTTCCTGCAATTGCTTGAGTTCAGACAGGATACCGAAGGTGCGCGCGCGGCTGATTTCCTGGACGAAGGCAGTAGTCGAAAAAGTGACGCTGGCATCCTGTCGGGAACGGCTGATCACACGGTTCTGAAAATCGATGGAGACGTCCAGGCCATAGCCCTCGTAAGGCAGGAGCTCGGCGTACTCCCCGTTTTTCCCACGCACGGCGACCTTGCGCTTGATCCGCAGGAACATCTTGGGTTCATCCTGGGTGGCAATGCCGGCCGACTTGATCAGCAATACAAAAGGCCCGGCACTGCCGTCGAAAATCGGCACTTCCTCGCTGTCGATATCCACGTACGCGTTATCAATGCCAAAACCCGCCAGGGCGGATAACAAGTGCTCCACCGTTTGCACGTTGGCATTGTCCCTGCTGAGCCGGGTGCATAAGCGGGTGTCGCTGACGAATTCCGTGCGTGCCGGAATCTCCACGTTGGGGTGCAGGTCGACGCGACGAAAGACGACCCCGGTGTTAGCCGCTGCCGGACGCAGGTGAATATTGACCGTCCCGTAGTCGTGCATCGAGTTGCCGCGAGCGCCGATCGCGTATTTCAGCGTGCGTTGCAGGGACATGGATGGAAAGGGATATAAAACAGTGAGCCCAAGTATAACCTGATATGCTCTCACCTGCCGCCGCAGTCCCGCCGCCAGCCGGTTCCCGGGGCAATGTCAGTAACGGGGCCCAAGGTCCTGTAAGGGTTCATGTGATAATAAAAATTTTATGCTCGCAGCATTACATCTGGTATTGAACGAGAAGATGTTTTAGTTGGAGGCGCACCGCAATGAGTCAAAAGAGTGAAAATTTTTCCGGATCTGAGCGGCTAGTAAAAGCCGCTGCTAACAAGCCCCCCCCCCCCCCCCCTCATCAAAAGTTGAAAAAGGACAACAACCGGCACCGGCAAAAGCTCCCCGGCTGCCCAGACCCTTCATACTGCTCGATATTCCCAGGACCGGAACCCCCTACACCATCCAGTATGTCAGGCATGCGGACCTGTTCAGTGTGGCGTCCCTGTTCGGCATGGTGCGCAGACTCCAGCGTTCCCATATCTCCACCAGGCGTCGGTGGTGGGAAAGACAAACCCGTCTGAAGTCAAGACACCCTCATGGACACATGAACTTTGATAAGCAACACACGCCCTATTCAAGGTTGTCGACCCCGCTGCAATCCCTGCCCGCAGTCACCATCTTGTGCGAACCCGTGTCCTGGTACCTGTCTGATTACATCCACAGGACAACTGCACCACATCGTAGGATATTGCAGAAATTGCGTAACCCGAAGTGCAAATCCTTCGTGCAAAAATACATGGGGGGTGAAGTCAGTTCCGATGCATGGTGCAATATCAGCCTGGAAGGCTTTTGGCATTTCAGACGGGATATCATCAGACACTGGCCGAATTTCGATACCTTCACGCCGGCGGCAGACTTCCATATCGGCACCTTGGGCAGCTACGTGCTGAGCTTCCTGCACCGGGAGCCCCGGCGGGTGTTCGCCATGCACGCA
The DNA here is from genome assembly GCA_965215045.1 of Gammaproteobacteria bacterium. GTDB lineage: Bacteria > Pseudomonadota > Gammaproteobacteria > JABABF01 > JABABF01. Next base: position 560,737 of record OZ244031.1, read on the forward strand.
GAAGAAATGGAAGAATATTTCACCAGCGGACGCTGGCGCCAGGACCTCTGCCAGGTTTATCTCCTGCGCCGGGAACAACTGCGGGAAGACTTGTACCGCGTGATGCTGGAACAATTGGGCTACCGCAGGAAAGTGTTGAACGCCGCCCGGGCTATCACGCCCCCCCGCCTGCATGCATCCTCCAACCAACGTAAAGAACTCGCACTGCGCGAACTGGAGCAAAAACCCTGGTTGCGTGAGGAAGTCCTGCAGGACGAGAGAATCTACCTGCAATATATTCTCCCCCTGGCCGGAGCACCGCAATGTGTCAAAGACAACCCGGCTGCGAGTGGCTATTCAAAGCCGCTGCGAACCATAGTTCCCTCCCTGACCCCACCCCCATCACTTGAAAAAGGGCAACAACCGACACCGGCAAAAGCCCCCCGGCTGCCCAGACCCTTCATCCTGCTCAACATTCCCAAGACCGGAACCACCTACGCCGTCCATTATGTCAGTAATGCAGACCTGCTCAGTACGACATCCCTATTCGGTATGATGCGCATCCTCCTGCGTTCCCGGGTCTTCGGACTCTGGAGGTGGAAAATACAAACCCGGCTGAAGCTGGAACTCCCTCATGGATACATGAACTTTGATGAGAAGCACACACCTTATGCATGGTTGCTGGCCCAGCTGCAATCCCTGCCGGCAATCGCTATCTTGCGCGAACCTGTAGACTGGTACATGTCTGATTATCTTTACCGGACGAGAAAAGACTCAGACGTGAACCATACCCAGAGATTGCAAAAGCTGCAAAGACCAGAGTGCAAATCCTTCGTGCAAAAATACATGGGGGGTGAAGTCAGTCCCGCCGCATGGCACAATATCAGTCTGGAAGGCTTTTGGCATTTCAGACGGGATATCATAAGAGAATGGCGGATACAAGATGCCTTCACGCTGGCGGCAGACTTCCCTATCGGTGCCCTGGGCTGCCACGTGCTGGGATTCCTGCACCGGGAACCCGGGCGGATATTTACCATGCACGCAGAAGAAGTGGAAGAATATTTCGCCAGCGGGCACTGGTGCCAGGACCTCTGCCAGGTTTATCTCCTGCGCCAGGAACAACTGCGGGAAGACTTGTACCGCGTGATGCTGGAACAACTGGGCTACCGCCGAATCCCTGCCCGCAGTCAGTGCTGGACGCTGCCATGGAAATCACGCCCGCCCGCCAGAATACAGCACCCTCCCGGCGCAAAGAACGCGCACTGCGGGAACTGGAGCAAAAACCCTGGTTGCGCGAGAAAATCCTGCAGGATGAGAGAATCTACGCGCAATACATTCTCCCCCTGGCCGAAGTGCGATGAGCGAAACACTGCAGTCCACGGGCACACGGCGGCTCCCGGGCGTCGCCCGATGTCGGCGAGCCCCTCACCTAAGCCTGCCCCGGCCCTTCATACTGCTTCTGATCAACAAGACCGGCACCACCTACACCGCCCAGTATGTCCGGTATGCGGACATGCTCAGCATGACATTAATCTTGGGTATGACACGCATCTTACGGCGGAAAGGACTACTTGCCCACATCGTCAGACGCCAAGTGCGAGATGCACGAACCCGGCTGAGACCGGGTACCACCAGGCACCGGGTGCGAGATGCGCAAACCCGGCTGAAGCTAAGCAGCACCAAGAACCGGGCACAAAAGGTGCAAGCCAGGCTGAAGCCGGGCTTCTCTCATGGATACATGAACTTTGAAGAGAAGCACACACCCTATTCATGGTTGCCGCCTCACCTGCGTTCCCTGCCCGCAGTCACCATCTTGCGCGAACCCATATCCTGGCAAGTATCCAATTACCTGCACGAAGTGCGTAGCGAATATCCATTTTGCCGCTCTATATTGCGGAACCTGGAGGGCGAAGAGTGCGAAGCTTTCGTGCACAAATACCTGGGCGGTGAACTCAGTATTGACGCGTGGTGCAATATCAGCTTGGAAGCGCATCGGCATTTCAGACAGAATTTCGTCCGTCGCCGGCGAATCCGTAAATTCTTTAACATCACCCTGGCGGCAGACTTCCCTATCGGCGCCCTGGGCTGCCAGGCACTGATTTACCTGCACCGGGATCCCGCGCGGGTGTTCGCCCTGCACACAGAAGAAGTGGAAGAATATTTCGCCAGTGGACGCTGGCGCGAGGACCTCTGCCAGGTTTATCTACTGCGCCAGGAACAACTGCGGGAAGACTTGTATTCCGTGATGCTGGAACGCTTGGGCTACCGCCGGGAAATCCTGGATGCCGCCCTGGAACTCACCCCCGCCCGCATGAAGGTATCTCCCGACCAACGCAAAGAACGCGCCTGGCACGAACTGGAGCAAAAACCCTGGCTGCGCGAGGAAATCCTGTACAGTGAGAGAATCTACCTGCAATATATTCTTCCCCTGGCCGAAGCACCGCAATGAGTCAAAGACAACCCGGATGCGAACGGCTATTAAAAGCCACTGCGAACAATAGCCCGAATGCCCCCCCCCCCCCCCCCCCCCCGCTCACTTGAAAAAGAACAGCAGCCGACGCCGGCAAAAGCTCCCCGGCTGCCCAGACCCTTCATCCTGCTCAACATCCCCAAGACCGGAACCTCCTACACTACCCAGTATGTCAGGAGTGCGGACCTGCTCAGTGTGGCGTCCCTGTTCGGCATGATGCACATCCTCCAACATTCCCGCGTCTCCACCAGGCAGTGGTGGTGGGAAAAACAAACCCGGTTGAAACCAAGACTCCCTCATGGATGCATGAACTTTGATGAGAAGCACACACCTTATGCATGGTTGCCACCGCGGCTGCAATCCCTGCTTGCAATCGCCATCTTACGCGAACCCGTGTCCTGGTACCTGTCTGATTATCTTTACACTACGACGAGCAAAGACTTGGACAGGTTGCTAAAGCTGCAAAGCCCGGAGCACAAATCCTTCGTGCAAAAATACATGGGGGGTGAAATCAGTCTCGACGCCTGGCGCAATATCAGCCTGGAAGGCTTTTGGCATTTCAGGCAAAATATCAGGAGGCTCCGGTGGATGGACCATTTTTATAACGTCACCCTGGCGGCAGACTTTCCGATCGGCCCCCTGGGCTGCCAAGTGCTGATTTTCCTGCACCGGAAACCCGTGCGGGTGTTCGCCATGCACGCAGAAGAAGTGGAAGAATATTTCACCAGTGGACGCTGGCACCAGGACCTCTGCAAGGTTTATCTACTGCGCCACGAACAACTGCAGGAAGACTTGTACCGCGTGATGCTGGAGCAACTGGGCTACCGCCGGGAAATCCTGGACGCCGCCCGGGAAATTACGCCCTCCCGCCTGAATGCATCACCGCCCCACCACAAGGAACTCGCACTGCGGGAACTGGAGCAAAAACCCTGGCTGCGCGAGGAAATCCTGCAGGGTGAGAGAATCTACTCGCAATATATTCTTCCCCTGGCCGAAGCACCGCAATGAGTCAAAGACAACCCGGATGCGAACGGCTATTAAAAGCCACTGCGAACAATAGCCCGAATGCCCCCCCCCCCCCCCCCCCCCCGCTCACTTGAAAAAGAACAGCAGCCGACGCCGGCAAAAGCTCCCCGGCTGCCCAGACCTTTCGTCCTGCTCAACATCCCCAAGACCGGAACCAACTATGCCTCCGCCTTTATCAGACGCGCAGACATGCTGAGCTTGACGGCGCAATTAGGAATGCTCCGCAGATTTAGGCAGCTCCCGCGCATCGTCGCAAAACTGCGCTCGGTCCTGAACCGGGCACACTACTTGCGATTGCTGTATTTCGGCTACATGAACCACCATGAACACCATATCTTCTATTGCCGGTTGCCCGCCACACTGCGTTCCCTGCCAGCGATCAGCATTTTGCGCGAACCCGTGTCCTGGTACCTTTCCCGCTATCTTCACGTCACCAACATCAAAGAGAGAGAGTATCCGGGCAGGTATAAAATTCTGCAGACCGTGGAACGGGCCCTGCACACGCCCGACTCACCGCAACATGAGGCCGCCCGCGTGTTGCTGGAAAAATACCTGGACAGGGAACCGAGCACCCAAGCCTGGGAAAATATCAGCTTCGAAGGTTTTTGTTATTTCATGCATCATTTTTATCGGCGTGACGTTGTCGCCCAACATTTCTCTGTCGAGGTCGACAACCGCCTGGCTTTGGGCAGCCTGGGCTGTCGCACATTGATGTTCGTGCACCGGGATCCCGGGCGAATCTTTGCCATGCCGCCAGATGTGATCGAGGAATATTTTGCGGACGAGTGCTGGCACCAGGACCTCGCCAGGGGCTGGCTCCTGCGCCACGAACAACTGCGGGAAGACTTGTATTCCGTGATGCTGGAACGCTTGGGCTACCGCCGGGAAATCCTGGATGCCGCCCTGGAACTCACCCCCGCCCGCATGAAGGTATCTCCCGACCAACGCAAAGAACGCGCCTGGCACGAACTGGAGCAAAAACCCTGGCTGCGCGAGGAAATCCTGCAAAGTGAGAGAATCTACTCGCAATATATTCTCCCCCTGGCCGGAGCACCGCAATGAGTCAAAGACAACCCGGATGCGAACGGCTATTAAAAGCCACTGCGAACAATAGCCCGAATGCCCCCCCCCCCCCCCCCCTCACTGAAAAAAGACAACAACCGGCCCCGGCAAAAGCTCCCCGGCTGCCCAGACCTTTCATCCTGCTCAACATCCCCAAGACCGGCAGCAACTACGCAGCCGTCTTTGCCAGACGCGCAGACGTGCTGAGCCTGATGGCACGATTAGGAATGCTCCGCAGATTTAGGCAGCTCCCGCGCATCGTCGCAAGACTGCGCTCGGTCCTGAACCGGGCACGCCGCTTGCGATTGCTGCATTTCGGCTACATGAATCACCAAGAACACCATGGCTTCTATTGCCGGTTGCCCGCCACACTGCGTTCCCTGCCAGCGATCAGCATTTTGCGCGAACCCGTGTCCTGGTACCTTTCCCGCTATCTTCACGTCACCAACATCAAAGAGAGAGAGTATCCGGGCAGGTATAAAATTCTGCAGACCGTGGAACGGGCCCTGCACACGCCCGGCTCACCGCAACATGAGGCCGCCCGCGTGTTGCTGGAAAAATACCTGGACAGGGAACCGAGCACCCAAGCCTGGGAAAATATCAGCTTCGAAGGTTTTTGTTATTTCATGCATCATTTTTATCGGCGTGACGTTGTTGCCCAACATTTCTCTGTCGAGGTCGACAACCGCCTGGCTTTGGGCAGCCTGGGCTGTCGCACATTGATGTTCGTGCACCGGGAGCCCAGGCGAATCTTTGCCATGCCGCCAGATGCGATCGAGGAATATTTTGCGGACGAGTGCTGGCACCAGGACCTCGCCAGGGGCTGGTTCCTGCGCCACGAACAACTGCAAGAAGACTTGTACCGCGTGCTGCTGGAGCAACTGGGCTACCGCCGGGAAATCCTGGACGCCGCCCGGGAACTCACGCCCTCCCGCCTGAATGCATCACCGCCCCACCACAAGGAACTCGCACTGCGGGAACTGGAGCAAAAACCCTGGCTGCGCGAGGAAATCCTGCAAAGTGAGAGAATCTACTCGCAATATATTCTCCCCCTGGCCGGAGTACCGCAATGAGTCAAAGACAACCCGGATGCGAACGGCTATTAAAAACCGCTGCGAACAATAGTGTCTCCCCCAATGCCCCCCCCCCCCCCTCACTGAAAAAAGACAACAACCGGCCCCGGCAAAAGCTCCCCGGCTGCCCAGACCCTTCATCCTGCTCAATATTCCCAAGACCGGCACCATCTACACCATCCAGTATGTCAAGCATGCAGACCGGCTCAGTACGGCATCCCTATTCGGTATGATGCGCATCCTCCAGCGTTCCCGGTTCTTCAGACGCTGGTGGTGGACAATACAAATCCGACTGAAGCCAAGACTCCCTCATGGATACATGAACTCTTACAGGAACCACACGACCTATTTCCGGTTGCCGGCCCAGCTGCAATCCCTGCCTGCAATCGCCATCTTGCGCAAACCCCTGTCCTGGTACCTGTCTGATTATCTTTACCATACGAGAGCAGGCTTGGACTGTTCCCGAAGATTGCTAGAGTTGCAAAGCCCGGAGTACAAATCCTTCGTGCAAAAATACATGGGGGGTGAAGTTAGTTCCGACGCATGGTGCAATGTCAGCCCGGAGGGCTTTTGGCGTTTCAGGCAGGATAAATTGAGACACTGGCTGATGCGCGATTTTTCTAATGTCCCCCTGGCGGAAGACTTCCCAATCGGCCCCTTGGGCTGCCAGGCACTGACTTACCTGCACCGGGAGCCCAGGCGAATCTTTGCCATGCCGCCAGATGCGATCGAGGAATATTTTGCGGACGAGTGCTGGCACCAGGACCTTGCCAGGGGCTGGTTCCTGCGTCATGAACAACTGCGGGAAGATTTGTACCGCGTGATGCTGGAGCACTTGGGCTACCGCCGGGAAATCCTGGACACCGCCCGGGAACTCACGCCCTCCCGCCCGAATGCAGCACCCTCCCAGCGCAAAGAACTCGCGCTGCGGGAACTGGAGCAAAAACCCTGGTTGCGCGAGAAAATCCTGCAAAGTGAGAGAATCTACTCGCAATATATTCTCCCCCTGGCCGGAGTACCGCAATGAGTCAAAGACAACCCGGATGCTAACGGCTATTAAAAACCGCTACGAACAATAGCCCGAATGCCGCCCCCATCACTTGAAAAAGGACAACAACCGACGCCGGCAAAAGCTCCCCGGCTGCCCAGACCTTTCGTACTGCTCAATATTCCCAAGACCGGTACCACCTACGCAACCCGGTATGTCAGGAATGCAGACCTGCTCAGCGTGGCATCCCTGTTCGGCATGATGCGCATCCTCCAGCATTCCCCCATCTGCATCAAGCAGTGGGGGTGGAAAATACAAACCCGGCGGAAGCCAGGACGCCCTCATGGACACATGAACTTTAATGAGCAGCACACACCCTATTCATGGTTGCCGGCCCAGCTGCAAGCCCTGCCTGCAGTCACCATCTTGCGAGAACCCGTGTCCTGGTACCTGTCTGATTATCTTTACCATACGAGAGCAGGCTTGGACTATCGCCAAAGATTGCTAAAGTTGCAAAGTCCGGAGTACAAATCCTTCGTGCAAAAATACATGGGGGGTGAAGTCAGTCGCAGTGCCTGGTGCAATATCAGCCTGGAAGGCTTTGGACATTTCAGGCGGGATATCAGGAGACATTGGAGGGTGCATGATTCTTCCAACAGCACCCTGGTGGCAGACTTCCCTATCGGTGCCCTGGGCTGCCAGGCACTGACTTACCTGCACCGGGAACCCGCGCGGGTGTTCGCCATGCGCACAGAAGAAGTGGAAGAATATTTCATCAGCGGACGCTGGCACCAGGACCTCTGCCAGGTTTATTCCCTGCGCCACGAACAACTGCAGGAAGATTTGTACCGCGTGATGCTGGAGCACTTGGGCTACCGCCGGGAAATCCTGGACGCCGCCCGGGAAATTACGCCCCCCCGCCCGAATGCAGCACCCTCCCGGCACAAAGAACTCGCACTGCGGGAACTGGAGCAAAAACCCTGGTTGCGTGAGGAAATCCTGCAAGGTGAGAGAATCTACTCGCAATATATTCTCCCCCTGGCCGGAGCACCGAAATGAGTCAAAGACAACCCGGATCCGAGCGGCTATTAAAAGCCACTGCGAACAATAGTGTCTCCCCCCATGCCCCCCCCCCCCCCTCCCCATCACTTGAAAAAAGACAACAACCGGCACCGGCAAAAGCTCCCCGGCTGCCCAAACCCTTCGTGCTGCTCAATATCCCCAAGACCGGCACCACCTACGCCCTCCAGTATGTCAGGCGTGCGGACCTGCTCAGTGTGGCGTCCCTGTTTGGCATGATGCGCACCCTCCAGCATTCTCGCATTTCCACCAGGAGGTGGTGGCGGGAAAGACAAGCCTGGCTGAAGCCGATCCTCCCTCATGGATACATGAATCTTAATGAGACAGCACACACCCTATTCCCGCTCGCCGCCCCGCCTGCAATCCCTGCCCGCAATCAGCTGTCTTGCGCCAACCCATATCCTGGCAAGTATCCATCTACCTTAGCGAAACGCATAGCGAAGCTCCATTTTGTCGCTCTATATTGCAGAACCTGGAGAGAGAAGAGTGCAAATCTTTCGTGCGAAAATACCTGGGCGGTAAACTCAGTATTGATGCGTGGTGCAATATCAGCTTGGAAGCTCATCAGCATTTCAAACAGAATTTTGAACGTCGTTGGCGGAACCACGGACTTTTTAACATCCCCCTGGCGGAAGACTTTCCGATCGGCCCCCTGGGCTGCCAGGCACTGACTTACCTGCACCGGGAACCCGCGCGGGTGTTCGCCATGCGCGCAGAAGAAGTGGAAGAATATTTCGCCAGCGGACGCTGGCGCCAGGACCTCTGCAGGGTTTATCTCCTGTGTCATGAACAACTGGAGGAAGACTTGTACCGCGTGATGCTGGAACAACTGGGCTATCACCCGGAAATCCTGGACGCCGCCCGGGAAATGGCACCCGCCCGTCGCCATAATGTATCACCCGCCAACGCAAAGAACTCAGCACTGCGGGAACTGGAGCAAAAACCCTGGTTGCGCGAGGAAATCCTGCAAAGTGAGAGAATATACTCGCAATATATCCTCCCCCTGGCCGGAGCACTGCAATGAGTCAAAGAGAACCCCAGAATGTCCCCCCCCCCCCCCCCCCCTCCCATTAAAAGTTGAAAAAGGGAAACAACCGGTGCCAGCGAAAGCTTCCCGTCCGCCCGAGCCCTTCATCCTGCTCAACATCCCCAAGACCGGCACCGTCTACGCCTCCACCTTTGTCAGGAACGCAGACCTGTTGAGCCTGGCGGCACGATTAGAAATGCACCGGGAATTGAGTCGCCACCCGCGCATCGCTGCAAGACTGCGCCCGGCCCTGAACTGGACACGCCGCTTGCAGTTGCTGCGTTTCGGCTGCCTGAACCCCCATCCACACCATAGCTTCTATTGCCGGTTGCCTGCCACACTGCGGGCCTTGCCAGCGATCAGCATTTTGCGCGATCCCTTGCGCTGGTACCTTTCTCGCTATCTTTACGTCACCAACACCAAAATGGGCGGTTACTTGGACAGGTACAAAATTCTGCAGACCGTGGACCGGGCCCTGCACACGCCCGGCTCACCGCAACATGAGGCCGCCTGCGTGCTGCTGGAAAAACACCTGGGCAGGGAACTGGGCACCCAAGCCTGGGAAAATATCAGCTTCGAAGGTTTTTATTATTTCATGCATCATTTTTATCGGCGTAACGTTGTTGCCCAACATTTCTCTGTCGAGGTCGACAACCGCCTGGCTTTGGGCAGCCTGGGCTGTCGCACATTGATGTTCGTGCACCGGGATCCCGGGCGAATCTTTGCCATGCCGCCAGATGCGATCGAGGAATATTTTGCGGACGAGTGCTGGCACCAGGACCTTGCCAGGGGCTGGTTCCTGCGCCATGAACAACTGCAAGAAGACTTGTGTCGCGTGATGCTGGAGCAACTGGGCTATCACCCGGAAATCCTGGACGCCACCCGGGAACTCACCCCCACTCGCCTGAATATATCACCCCCCCACCGCAAGGAACTCGCACTGCGGGAACTGGAGCAAAAACCCTGGCTGCGCGAGGAAATCCTGCAGGGTGAGAGAATCTACTCGCAATATATTCTCCCCCTGGCCGGAAACTTCGGCAACGACTAAGACGCTCCCCCGATGCGATCAATGGCGGCGCACCGGGAGGGATGCAAAACCCCGTTGTCCGTGTATGCGCGAACGGATGCTCAGTCGGCCTGGCGCCGAATAAAAGCGGGCGGCTCGAAGTTTTCGTAGTCCGGGTTGCCGCGGATGGGAACCGGCTGCAGTGGCGGACGCGAGCGCAGCGTTTCAGCGTCCGTCTGCGGCCGGCCGTCGATGCGCAAACCAGCGGCGACTACCGTGACGCGCACCTCCTGTTTCAACGACGGGTTGACCACCAGGCCCGAGATGATCTTCGCTTCCTCGGCGGCAATCTCGTTAATGCGGTCGCCGATGACACTCATGTCGCTCATCAGGAAATCGGGGCCCGCCGTGACGTTGACCAGCAGACCGCGCGCATTCTCCAGTCCGTTGTCTTCCAGCAGGGGACTGCTGATCGCATTTTCCACTGCATCCCGCGCACAGTCCTTGCCCCTGCCGACGCCACTGCCCATGATCGTCGTGCCGGCCTCGGACATCACCGTGTTCACGTCAGCGAAGTCCACGTTGATGTGCCCGGGAACGGTGATCAACTCGGCGATGCCACGCACTGCCCCGTGCAGCACCTCGTCGGCACTGCTGAATGCCTCAATGACCGGCTTCTCGCCCATGATCTCGCACAACTTGTCATTGGAGACGACAATGAGGGAGTCCACGGTTTCTTCGAGTTGCGCAATCCCCGCCTCGGCGACGGCAGCCCGGGCGGGCCCCTCGTGCGAGAAGGGGCGCGTGACCACCGCCACCGTCAGGATGCCGAGTTCGCGCGCGGTGGCGGCCACCACCGGCGCGCCGCCGGTGCCAGTGCCCCCGCCCATGCCGGCAGCGATGAAGATCATGTTGGAACCGCGCAGCAGTTCGCTGATCGCATCGCGCGACTCCATCGCCGCCGCCTGGCCCTTCTCGGGTTTGGCACCGGCACCCAGGCCACCCGTGGTCTGTTGACCCAGGCGCAGAATCTCTGCGCCCTCCACGCGGCTCAAGGCCTGCACGTCGGTATTGGCGCAGACAAACTGCACCCCCTCGACGCCGCGGCGCACCATGTGGTTAACCGCGTTACAGCCGCCACCACCCACGCCGATAACCCGGATCAGGGCACTGTACTGCTGTTGCGGGGAACTGATCACTTCAAATGGCTTGTCCATTTTGCTACCTCTCGTTGCGGGAGCCGAAGAAAATTAAAAACCGCCGCGAAGCCGTTGCCAGAGACGCGGGAAAAAACCCTCCGCCTCCGCTTCGGCGTCGTCATTGAGATGCTGCAAGCCGTAACGCAAAAGGCCAACACCGGTTGCATGAATCGGTGATTGCAGCATGTCTTCAAAACCCCGTATGCCCTGGGGCACACCGCGCCGGACCTGGGTGTGAAAAATTTCCTCGGCGAGTTCCGCCACGCCCGGCACCATCGAACCGCCACCGCTCAACACCACCCCGCACACCATTTTCTCCGTACTGTAGCCGCGGTCCTGCAGGTGCGCCCCGATCATCTCGAACAATTCCTCGTAACGGCTGTGAATGATGTCCACCAGCGTCTGACGCGACATCATGCGCGGCAGACGATCGCCGACGCCGGGCACCTCGATGTTTTCGTTGTTGGCGGGGTCGCGCAGGGTCGCAGAGCCATACTTGCACTTGAGTTCCTCCGCGTAGCGCGTCGGCGTGCGCAGACCGACGGCGATGTCATTGGTCACGTGATCGCCGGCGATGGGAATCACCGCCGTGTACTGGATGGAACCGTCACGGAATACCGCGATATCCGTGGTGCCGCCGCCGATATCGACCAGGCACACACCCAGTTCCTGCTCATCTTCGCTGAGCACGGCGCAGCTCGATGCCAGTTGCTCCAGGATAATCTGCTCGGCCTCAATCTCGCAGCGTTGCAGGCAGTGTTCGATATTCTGCAGGGCGGAAATTGCACAGGTGATCAGGTGCACTTTCGCTTCCAGGCGCACCCCCGACATGCCCCGCGGGTCGCGGATGCCGCCCATGCCATCGACGATAAACTCCTGCGGGATGGCGTGCAACAAGCGGTGATCGCTCTGGAACAGCTGCTTGGCGGTGTCGATGGCACGCGCGACGTCCCGGGCACTGATTTTGCGGCGGCGGTCAGAAGCCAGGCCGTGCGAGGAAACGCCCTTGATATGGGCACCGGAAATGCCGACAAAGGCATGGACAATATCATGGTTGGCCATCGCCTCGGCCTCGGCAACCGATTTGCCGATAGCCTCGGACAGTTCCTCCACGTTGACCACCAGTCCTTTTTTCATCCCGCGCGAAACGCTCGTGCCAACACCCAGGATCTCGATGTCGGATGCATCCACCGCATCGGCGACAATCGTCACCACCTTGCTGGTACCGATATCCAGGGCGATGAAAATTTTTCCCGGCGACTGTTTTCTCATGGCATACCTCCGTTCCCTGGCGTCTGCCGCCGGCAATCGCCAGGGGAAGTGCCATGCCAGGCGATCGCCAGGCCATTGGGATAACGTAAATCCGCGCGCGCCAGCACACTGCCGGATTCCTCCGCCAGGCGTCGATAGACCGCGACAAAGCGCTGCACATCGTCGGCAGAGCCCGGCAGACCCGCCACGATTTCTCCGCCGCATTCCAGGCGCATGCGCCAGCAACAGGGGCCGTCCAGCCACAGCTCCCGCAAGGACAATCCGGCCCCGGCCAGCAACGGTGATAATTCACGGTAGCGGGACAGCACCTCCCGCTCCCGTCCCTCGGGACCATTCAGTGCCGGCAGTCCCGCCTCCCGGCTCGTGGCCGGAAAAATATTTCCCTGCTCGTTGATATAGTGCTCTTCCCCCCACCGGGCGTACGGCCGCTGCTCCTCCAGCCGCAACAGGATGCCGGGCGGCCAGGTGCGCTGCACGTGCGCACTCCGCACCCAGGGCATGCGCACCAGTGTTTGCCGCACCTGCTGCAGGTCCAGGCCCAGGAAGCCCCGTTGCAGGTGCGGCTGCAGGCTCTGGAGCAGTTGTTGACGGCTCAACATGTGCAGCTGTCCTTCAATCTGCACGCCCGGCACCGGCAATAAACGGGAATACAGCAGGAAACCGGTCGCCAGGGAGAACAGCAGCAGGGGCCAGAGCCAGGCCTGCCACCGGGACACGCCCGGGTTGCCGTCCCGCACCTGGGCCTGCAGCCGCCGACGGCGAGCGGCCGGCGAGCGTATGCTGTTGGCGGCACCCCGGCGCATCAGCCCGTCGCCTCCCCGGCGGTGCGCAAAATCTCCAGCACCAGGGGGCCAAAATCCAAGCCCATCTCCCGTGCCGCCCTGGGCACCAGGCTGCGTTCCGTCAGGCCGGGAACCGTGTTCAAATCCAGCAACTGGAAACGCCCCTCCCGGTCCCGCCTCAGGTCGACCCGGCCCCAGCCGCTGCAACCCAGCACGGAGAAGGCCTGCAACGCCAGGGCGCGCAACCCGGTCTCTTCCTCCTGGCTCAAACCCGCCGGACACACCAAACGGGTGCCGGCATCCTCGTACTTGGCCGCGTAATCATAAAAATTCCGCGCGCTATCGATACGCACGGCAGGCAGGGCCCGCCCGTGCAGGATGCCGACCGTGTATTCGGCACCACTCACGGCACTCTCGGCCAGTACTTGCGGGTCGTAGACGCGGGCGGCCGCCCAGGCAGCGGCGATTTCCCCGACGCTCTCCGCGTACGCGGTCCCCAGGCTGGAACCGCCGTGAGAGGGTTTGACAAAGACCGGACCCAGGGTGCGCTGCACCTCTTCCCAATCGCTGTCCTCGCCCAGGGGCATAAAAGCCGGCGTCGGCAGACCGGCACCCAACCAGGCATACTTGCAACGGATCTTGTCGCCCGCCAGGGCGGACGCCGCCATGCCGCTACCGGTATACGGCAGACCCAGGGCATCCAGCAAGCCCTGCACACTGCCATCTTCCCCGCCCTTGCCATGCAAGGCGATAAAGGCCCGCTGGTATTCCCCGTCCTGCAGCGTGTGCAACAAACGCTCATCGGGGTCGACGGCGAGCGCGGCGATATCCGCCTCCTGCAACGCGCGCAGCACGGCCTGCCCGCTGCGCAGGGAAATGTCGCGTTCCGGGGACTGTCCGCCGCACAATACCGCCACTGGCTTCCCCTCCATCAGGCCCCGGGCTCCAGGTGCACCGGGGCAGATTGCTGCATCGGCAGGCGCCGGCGCAATTCCTCGGCCACCAGGTGGATGCTGCCGGCACCCTGCACCAGGAGCACGTCTCCACCCTGGCACAGCGGCAGCAAGGTGTCCGCCGTCTCTTGCAACTCCGGCACGAAAATCGGCTCGATCCGTCCCCGCCGCCGCAAGCTGCGGCACAGGCTGCGGCTGTCCGCTTCCGGGATTGGCACCTCGCCCGCCGCGTAGGTCTCCAGGATTAACAGCGTGTCGACCCCGGAGAGCACATCGACAAAGTCCTCGTAGAGGTTGCGCAGGCGACTGTAGCGGTGTGGCTGAAACGCCATGAGCAGGCGCCGCCCCGGCCAGATCTCACGAACCATGTCGATGGTAATGCGCAGCTCGGTCGGGTGGTGCCCGTAATCATCCACCAACATCAGGTCCGCATCGTCCCACGCAAAGGGGCCGTCGACCTGGAAACGGCGCCCGACGCCGGTGAAATTTTGCAGGGCGCGACACAACTGCTCGTCATTGACGCCTTCTTCGGCGGCTACCGCCACCGTCGCCGCGGCGTTGCAGGCATTGTGCCGGCCCGGAACCGTCAGTTGCAGCGACAGCGGCGTCGCCGCCTCGGGCCGGCATACGTCGAAGTGAGCTTGCAATCCCTCCTGGCGAAAATTGCAGACGCGAAAGTCCGCGTCCGCGGAAAAACCGTAACTGCGCAGGGGACGCCCCACCCGGGGCACCATGGCGCGCACCGTCGGGTCATCGATACACAACACTGCCAGGCCGTAAAAAGGCAGGTTGTGCAAAAACTCCACGTACGCATTGCAGAGACTGTTAAAATCTCCGCCGTAATTCTCCAGGTGGTCCGCTTCCAGGTTGGTCAGGATCGTCACCATCGGCTGCAAGTGCAAAAAGGAGGCGTCGCTCTCATCGGCCTCGGCCACCAGGTAACGCCCGCTACCCAGGCGGGCATTGGTGTCGATCCCGCTCAGGCGCCCGCCGATCACGAAGGTCGGGTCGCCGCCCGCCTGGGCCAGCACCGCGGAGACCATGCTGGTGGTCGTGGTTTTGCCGTGCGTTCCGGCAACGGCAATGCCGTGGCGAAAGCGCATCAGTTCCGCCAGCATCTCGGCGCGGGGCACGATCGGAATCCGCAGTTCCTGTGCCCGATGCAATTCCACGTTCGCCTCGTCCACCGCGTTCGATACCACGACGACGTCGGCACCCTCGACCTGTGCCGGATCATGACCGATGTGCACATCCACTCCCAGGGAACGCAGCCGCCTGACCTCGGCACCCTCGCTGATATCGGTGCCGGAAATCTCGTAGTTCTGGTGCAGCAGAACCTCGGCAATGCCGCACATCCCGGAACCGCCGATGCCGACGAAATGCACCCGCCGCACACGGCGCATTTCCGGAATCTGGCGCCATGTCGTTTCGCGCTCAAGCCCCTGCATGATTTCTCCCCAGCATCCGTTCGCAGGCATCGGCGACCCGCCGGGCCGCCTCCGGTTGACCCAGACGCGCCGCCGCCTCCGCCATACCGAGCAGCGCACTGCGCTCTGCTCCCAACTCCCCGAGCACGGCACCCAGGGACGACGCATTTAATTGCTCTTCCGGCAATAGGCGCGCCGCACCGGCACGCACAAAATATTCCGCGTTGATCCTCTGGTGGTCATCTGCGGCGTGCGGCAGCGGCGTCAATATCGCACCCAGGCCGACGGCGGCCAATTCCGAGAGCGTCATGGCACCGGAGCGGCACAACACCAGTTCAGCCCAATGGTACGCCTGGGCCATATCCTCTATGAAGGCATCGACCCGCACCGGGATGTCCCCCCAGGCTCTGCGCACCTCCTGCTGCATGGCAGAACCGCACTGGTGCCAGACCTCCGGGCACTCGGCATCCGGCAGTTGCCGCAGGGCGGCGGGCACCGTCCGGTTCAAGGGTGCCGCTCCCTGGCTGCCACCCAGGACCAGCAGTCGCAAGGCACCACTGCGTCCGGCCAGGCGCTCTGCAGGCGGCGGCAGGCGGGTCAGGGACTCGCGCACGGGATTGCCCACGAAGCGCGCATCCGGATCGGAAAAAGCGCCGGGAAATCCCTCGAGCACCTCCCGGGCGAAGCGGTGCAAAATACGGTTGCTCAGGCCGGGGATCGCGTTTTGTTCGTGAATCAGCAGGGGACAGCGCAACAGGGCGGCGACCAGGCCGCCCGGCCCCGCGCTGTAGCCACCCATGCCCAGGACACAATCGGGACGCACGCGCAGCATCAGGCGCAGGGTTTGCACCAGGGCACGACCCAATTTCCAGGCGGCCCGGGGCCAGGCACCCGGGGCCAGACCCCGCAGACGCCCGACCGGGATCGTGTCGAAGGCGAGACCCGCCTGCGGTGCCAGGCGCATCTCCAGTTCGCGGCCGACGCCCAGCCAGTGGACGTCGATATTGCGCGCACGCAATTGCTCCGCTACCGACAGTGCCGGAAACACATGTCCGCCGGTGCCGCCCGCCAGGATCATTACCACGGGACGCCCCCTCATATTCTCCGATGACGGCGGATAGCCGCGCATTCATAATCGATGCGCAGCACGAGTGCCACGAACAGGACACTCACTACGAGGCTGCTGCCGCCGTAACTGATAAAAGGCAGGGTCAGACCCTTGGGCGGCAACAGGCCCATGCTGACTCCCATGTTGATAAAACTCTGTACGGCGAACAGCACTGCCACGCCGTAGGCGAGATAAGAGGCGAAATGGGCACCCTTTTGCCGGACGCGCCAGGCGACCAGGAACATGCGCCAGACCAGCAGCGCAAACAGGACCACAAGGCCCAGGATTCCCACAAGGCCCAACTCTTCGGCGACCACGGCGAAAATAAAATCGTTGTGCACTTCCGGCAGGTACAGCTGCTTTTGAATGCCGTTGCCCAGGCCGCTGCCGAACCATCCACCGCGGCCAAAGGCGATCAGCGATTGAATCAACTGGTAGCCGCTGCCGTACGGCTCCGCCCAGGGATTCCAAAAAACCTGCAGGCGTTCCAGGCGGTAGGGAGAAACGGCGACCAACAGGACAAGGCTGCCGGCGGAAACGGCACCCAGAATGATAAAAGCCAGCAGCTTCATCCCTCCCAGGAGCAGCATCGCCAGGCTCATGCAGCTGAGCACGAGCACGGCACCAAAATCCGGCTCGGCCAGCAACAGCAATGCGATCACCGGCAAGACCAGCAGCAACGGACGCCAGGAGAGCCCGGGATTCTGCTCGCGCCGCGCCAGGAAGTCCGCCAGGTACAGCGCCAGGCAGAATTTCATCAGTTCCGAGGGCTGTGCGTGCAGCAGTCCCAGCGGCAGCCAGCGACGACTGCCGTTGACTTCAAAACCGACGCCCGGGACCAGCACCAGGGCCAGCAGCAGCAGTGCCAATGCCAGGGCCCAGCCGCTCCAGCGCTGCCAGTAGCGCACCGGTATTCGCAAAACGATGATGGCCAGGAACAATGCCACGCCCAGGTGCACGCCGTGGCGGGCAATAAAAAACCAGGGACTGCCGCTGACTTCGACCGCGTATTCCATCGACGAGGAGCAGACCATGACCAGGCCGAAGGCCAGCAGGCAGGCGAATACCGCCGGCAGAACGCGGTCGCCCTGTTGCGGGTTCGGCAAGGTCGCGGCGTGCATCAGCGTAACTTCAGGGTCGCCAGGCCCGCCAGCACCAGTAGCAGGGTGATAATCCAGAAACGGACAATCACCCGGGGTTCCGGCCAGCCCTTGAGTTCGAAATGGTGGTGCAGGGGTGCCATCATGAACACGCGCCGCCCGGTCAGCTTGTAAGAAGACACCTGCACGATCACCGAGATCGCTTCCATGACAAAAATGCCGCCCATGATGAACAGCAGCAGTTCCTGGCGCGTGATGACCGAGATGATGCCCAGGGCCGCACCCAGTGCCAGGGCACCGACGTCGCCCATGAAAATTTGCGCGGGATACGTGTTGAACCAGAGGAAACCCAGTCCGGCACCGCCCAGTGCGGCGCAAAAAGCGACCAGTTCCCCGGTGTCGGGGATATGGGGAATGTAGAGGTAGGAGGCGAATTCCGCATGACCGGTCAGGTAGGCGATCACGCCCAGGGCCGCACCGACCAGCACCACGGGCAGAATGGCGAGTCCGTCCAGGCCGTCGGTCAGGTTGACCGAATTGCTGGTGCCGACAATCACCAGCATGGCGAACGGGATGTACCATACGCCGAGATCGGGATAGAAATTCTTGAAAAAGGGCACCACCAGGCTGGTGCCGCCTTCCAGTTCCCGGACGACTAAGAACAGCAGGCCCACCACCAGCAGACAGGCCAGCGATTGCCAGAACAGCTTGACGCGCACCGTCAGCCCCGAAGAATTACGCCGCGACAGCTTGAGATAATCATCGCAAAAGCCGATCAGGCCGAAGAGCAGGATCAGTGCCAGCACCAGCCACACGTACCAGTTGTCCAGGCTCGACCACAACAGGGTGCTGACCACGATCGCCGGCAGCAGGAACATGCCGCCCATGGTCGGGGTATCGGTCTTGCTGAGATGGGTATGCGGCCCCTCGTTCCGGATCGACTGGCTGATATGCCGGGCACTGAAGTTGCGAATAATGTACGGCCCCAGCCAGAGCACGATCAGGAAAGCGGTGACCACGCTGCAGATCGCGCGCAAGCTCAGGTATTGAAACACCCGGAACGCGCCGACGTACTGCGTCAGCCACTCAAATAACCAAGGCAGCATTATGCGCTCCCCCCGGGTTCCGGCATCGCACACAACTTTTGCACCACGCGCTCCATGCCCGCTGCGCGCGAGCCCTTGACCAGGATCGCGGAAAAATCCGCGGCACTCAGTTCCAGGTGCTCCAGCAATTCCGGCTGTGCGGGGAAATGCCGTGCCCCGGCACCAAAGCTTTCCGCCGCCGCCCGGGTCAGCGGCCCGCAACAGAACAGTGCCTCGATGTCTGCCGTGCGGGCATACTCTCCCACCTGGCGGTGCAGCTCTGCGGCGGCCTCGCCCAGTTCCGCCATTTCGCCCAGTACCAACAGGCGCGGGGCGGGATAGGTGCAGAGCACGTCAATCGCCCGCCGCACCGTCTCCGGGCTGGCGTTGTAACTGTCGTCGATGACCGCCGGCCCGGACTCCCGCACGCGCTGCAGGCGTCCTGCGGGCGGCGGCAGGGATTCCAGTGCCTCGATCATGCGCGCGGGGTCCAGTTCCAGGAGCGTACCCACCGCGACGGCGGCAGCCGCATTCAGCGCATTGTGCACCCCGGCCAGGCGCAGTTGCACCGGCCATTGCCGCTCCCCGATGCACAGCGTGAACGCCGCGGTGCCGGCCGCATGCTGCAGTTGCATCACGCGGCAGTCGGCACGCTCCGCGGTGCCAAAAAAGATGATGCGCCGTCCGGCGCAACGCGCGACCCAGGCATCGGCCGCCGGGTCATCGGCATTGAGCACCGCGGCACCGCCGGCGGGCAGCTCATCCAGGATTTCACCCTTGCCCCGCACCACGCCATCCAGATCGCCAAAGCCCTGCAAGTGTGCCGGCAGCGCATTGGTGATGACCGCAATATCGGGACGGGCCAGGGCGGACAGGAAGGCGATCTCCCCCTCGCGGGCGGCACCCATTTCGACCACCGCGGCACCGTGCCCGGCCTGCAGGGACAACAGGGTCAGCGGCACGCCGATCTCATTGTTGTGATTGGCCTCCGTCGCCAGGGTTTCCCCGCGGATGCGCAGCACGGCGGCGATCATTTCCTTGCAGGTGGTTTTGCCGGCACTGCCGGTGACGGCGACCAGCGGGCGCGTGAATTCACCGCGATTCCAGGCCGCTAAGCGGCCCAGTGCCCGATGGGTGTCAGCGACCTGCACGCAGCCCAGGCGCGGTACCGGTGCCCCCGCAACGACGGCACCGGCCGCCCCGCGCCGTTCCACCTCCGGCAGGAAATCATGGCCATCAAAGTGCTCACCGCGGATGGCAAAGAACAACTGCTGCGCCCGCAGGCTGCGACTGTCAATGCAAACGCTCTCAAACCGCGCATCCCGCCCGTGCAACTGCCCGGACACGGTCGCCGCCATCTCCGACAAGCGCAGTGCCCGCATCATGCCGACTCCCCGGCCGTTTCACGGCGGCGCAGGCAGGCACCCGCCTCCTGCACATCGTCAAATGGCAGGCGCTGGCCTTCGATTTCCAGGAAACGTTCATGCCCCCTGCCGGCGATCAACAAGGCATCGCCGGGCTGCAACAGCTCGATGACCTGGCCCAGGGCCTGGCCGCGATCTTCGATGACCTGGCACTTGGCGGGGAGACTCATGCCGGCCTGTATCTCCGCGATAATTTCCGTTGTCTTTTCACCGCGCGAGTTGTCGGCACTCAGCACCACCTGGTCGGCCCAGCGTTCGGCGACTTCCCCCATCTGCGGACGCTTGGCGCGATCGCGTTCACCGCCGCAACCGAACAGGCACCACAAGCGTCCCTGGCAACGGACGCGCAGGGTGCGCAAAGCCTGTTCCAGGGCCATGGCCGTGTGCGCGTAGTCGACAATCACCTCCAGGCCCAGGCGATTCGGCAGCACTTGCATGCGGCCCGGGGGCAGATGGACGCCCTGCAAGACCTCCACCGCCTGTGCCAGGGGGATCTCGCAGCCTACCAGGATGGCCGCACATCCCAACAGGTTGCGCAGGTTGAATTGACCGGGCAGGGAAGTGTGCAGCTCGGCATCGCCCCAATCGCCGCTGATGCGCAACACGCCGTCATCCAGTGCCCGGGCGCGCATGCGGGCGTCGGGTGCGGCACCCCAGGAGATCAATTCCACGTCCGGGTGCATCAGCGCGGCAATTTGCGGGGCGCAGGGGTCATCCCAGTTCAGGGCCGCACAGCGCAGGCCAGCACCGCAGAACAGGCGGGTCTTGGCGGCGAGATACGCCTGTGTGCTGCCGTGGTACTCCAAGTGGTCCGCACCCAGGCCGGTAAATAGTGCCGCCCGGAACTGCAGACCCCGGGCCCGGTCCTGCTGCAATCCGTGGGAAGACATCTCGAGCACGGCCCAGGCGGCGCGGTGCTCCCGCAGCCGGTGCAGCAGGCGATACAGGTCCAGCACATCCGGGGTGGTCAGGGCGGTCTCCTCCAGCAGTTCGCCACCCAGATGACAACCCAGGCTGCCGATGAGGCCGCAGGGACGCTCCAGCGCATCCAGTGCCTGGGCGAGAAATGCACAGCTGCTGCTTTTGCCGTCGGTGCCGGTCACCCCGATCAATTCCAGTTGCGCGGCGGGGGAGTCGTAAAACCGGTCTGCCAGGGCACCGAGCCGGGCGCGCAATTCTGGCAGCACAAACACCGGTACCCCGGCCAATTCGGGCGCGGGAACGCCGGGAACCTGCTCCACCACCAGTGCTGCCGCCCCGCGGACAACGGCATCCCCCAGGTAGTCCCTGCCGTCTCCCTGTTCCCCGCGGCAGGCCAGGAAAACATCTCCGGGGCGAATGCGCCGGCTGTCTGCAGCCAGACCCGGCACCGGGATGCGCGCCGCCGTCCCGCCGAGTTCCGGCAACAGCTGCGACAGCGACACCCCGGTCTCTTCGCGCCGTGCCGGCATCGCCATCAGCTCCGCTCCACCCGGCTGGCCAGCGGCGGTGCCACGGGCAGATTATCCGGCGGGACATTCAACAACCGCAAAACCACGTCCATCACCCGGGAAAACACCGGCGCGGCGACACTGCCGCCGGAATAGACATCGCCCCGGGGGCTGTCGATGACTACGACCGCCGCCACCTGCGGGGCACTGACCGGGGCGACACCGGCAAAAAGCGCCTGGTGTTCATTGTCCGAATATGCGCCCTGCCCGGGATCGTAGCGCCGAATGGTGCCGGTCTTGCCCGCCACCCGGTAACCGAAGACCTGCGCCCTGGCCCCGGTGCCGCCGTCACGCACTACCTCCTCCAGCATTTGCAACAGTTTCCGGGCACTTCCCGGGTTCAACACCCGCTTGCCCGCCGGTGCCTGGTCCGCCGCCAGGTGCAACAGGCGCAGGGGGCGCTTCCAGCCATCTGCGGCCAGTACCACATAGGCCTGGGCGAGTTGCAAAGCGGTGGTGGACATGCCGTAGCCGAAGGACAGGTTGACCCGATCGATATTCCGCCAATTCGAGCGCCGGGGCAGGCGCCCCTCGCTCTCTCCCGGCAGGCCGGCACCGGGGGCGACGCCAAAACCGACCCGTTGCAACAGCGCGGGGAGCGCATCCGGGCGCAACCCCAACACCAGGCGTGCAATCCCGACCTGGCTGGAGTTGCCGAGAATCCCGCCCAGGTCCAGGGCACCGTAATTCCGGGTGTCATGCAGGATCTTGACGCCCAGGTCCAGGTAACCCGGGTGCGTGTCGATGAGGCTGTCGGGCGTATACAAGCCGCTTTCCAGCGCAGCGAGCACCGCAAAAGGCTTGATCGTCGAACCGGGCTCAAAAAGATCGACGGCGGCGCGGTTGCGCTGGTGAGCCAGTTGCAACTCCCGGCGGTCATTGGGATTGTGCGAAGGACTGTTGACCATGGCCAGGATTTCGCCGCTGGGAACATCCACCACCACCACCGAGCCGCCCCGGGCACCCGTGAGATGCACGGCACGCTTGAGTTCCCGGTAGGCCACGTATTGCACGCGCAAGTCCAGGCTGAGCCGCAGGTCGCCTCCCGGGCGCGCGACCTTCACGCTCCCCAGTTCGCGAATGATGCGCCCGGAACGGTCCTGGAGCACCCGCTTGCTGCCGGGTGTGGCGCGCAACCACTTGTCATGGGAAAATTCGATGCCCTCCAAGCCCCTGCCATCTATGTCGGTGAGACCCACCACCCCCGCAGTGACTTCGGCCGCGGGATAAAAACGCTGGTACTCGGTGCGGGCCTGTACGCCCGGGATCTGCAAGTCCAGGATCCCCCGGGCGACGTCCGGCTCCATAAGGCGCTGCAAGTAGACAAATTCCCGCTCACTGCGCGCGTGCAGGTACTCGCCCAGCTCCCCCTCATCACGCGCCAGGGCCGCAGCCAGGCGCGGCAGTTCTGCGGCCGGCAGGCCGGCGGGATGCACGCCCAGGGTCAGGGAGGGAATACTGACGGCCAGCACCTCGCCGCGGCGATCGCTGATCATGCCGCGATGCACTTGTACGGGGATCGTGCGCACCGCCCGCTCTTCGCCCTCCTGGCGCAGGAAATAAGCCCCGCGGTCTGCTTTCGGATCAATGAGCTGCAAGTGCAGGGCGTAATACGCCAGACACAGGTACAAGCCCGCCAGGGACAGCACCGGCAGGCAGAAACGCCACCGGGTCCAGGGGGCCGGGTAGCGGGGCTGCAACTTGGGACGCCGTCTCATCGCGGCGTCTCCCGTTCCAGCCGCAACGCCCTGACCCGGTCGCCGCGCGGCACGATCATGTCCAGTTCATCGCGCGCCAGTTTTTCGATGCGCGCCCGTCCCAACCAGGCACTCTCCTCCAGCAGCAGCCGGCGCCATTCCAACTCCAACGCCCCGGTGCGCTCGAGTTCCCCCTGCCATGCGCGGTAGAGAATGCGGTTCTGGTAACTCAGCATCACGATTGCCAGGGCGGAGACCAGCACCAGGCCGCCCAGCAGGAACCCGCGCCAGGGCAAGTCTTGCCGCCGTTTTCCCGCCCCGCCCATTGCATTCAGCCCCCGTACCTCAAAGACGCTCCGCCACCCTGAGCACGGCACTCCTGGAACGCGGATTCGCCTCGCGCTCCGCCTCCCCGGGAACCTGGGCCCGGCCCCAGGTACGCAGTTGTGGCGCAGGCCGTTCCGTCTCCCGCACGGGCAGTCCGCGTGGCGGTGCCTGCCGACCCATCGCCACACGTATAAACTCCTTGACTATCCGGTCTTCCAGGGAATGAAAACTGATCACGACCAGGCGTCCGCCCCGTGCCAGCAGCTCCAGGCCGTGTTGCAATGCGGCGCGCAGCTCTTCCAATTCGTGATTGATGTGAATGCGGAGTGCTTGGAACACCCGCGTGGCGGCATGCCGAGACCCGGAGGCGGGGACAACTTCCCGGACCAGTTGCGCCAGTTCAGTGGTGGTCTGCAATGGGGCATGACGCCGGTGGCGCACAATGGCGGAAGCGATACGGTGCGCCCCGGGCTGCTCTCCGTAGTTACGCAACACGCGGCTGATGTCCGCTGCGGATGCCGCGGCCAGCCAGGTGGCCGCATCGGGCCGGGTAGCGGGGTCCATACGCATGTCCAGGGGGCCCTCTCTCATAAAGCTGAAGCCGCGCTCGGGGGCTTCCAACTGGAAGGAGGAAACCCCGAGATCAAGGAGCAGACCCTGCAGCCTGCCGGTGAGGCCGTGCCGCTGTCCGAAATTGCCGAGTTCTGCGAAAGATGCCTGGTGCACCACGCACCGCGGGTCTTGGGCCAGGGCGATGCCCCGCTCCACCGCCTGCGGGTCGCGGTCCGTGGCAAAAAGACGGCCCTCAGGCCCCAGGCGAGCCAGGATCGCCCGGGCATGGCCGCCGCCGCCAAAGGTGGCATCCAGGTAGCAGCCATCGGGGCGCACCTCCAAGGCGGCCAAGCTCTCTTCCAGTAAAACACTCTGGTGTACCGTGGACACATCAATCGCCGCTCACAGGGACAAGTCGCCCAGTTCTTCCGGAACACTGTCCATGGGCCGGCCCATCTCCCGGTCCCAGGCGGTGCTGTCCCAGATTTCCAGGCGTTCTCCCAGCCCGGCCACCGCCGCCCTTTTTTCCAGCCCCGCATATTTTCGCAGGGAGGTGTTCAGCAACACCCGGCCGTTACCGTCCGGGGCGAGTTCCTGGGCATAGCCCAATAACTTGCGCTGAAACAACTGCACCTCCGGGCTGACGTTCGGGAGCCTCTGAATCTGTAACGCCAGGCGTTCCCAGACCGACAGGGGACGCACCACCAGGCAATGAGTCTGGTGATGCACGGTGACCACCAGGGCCTCACTCTCGTATTGCTGCAACAGCTCCCGGTGCCGGGCCGGTATGGCAAGCCTTCCCTTGTCATCGAGATTGCTGTAGTAGACGCCTTGAAACACGCTGCTTAGTAGACCCCCGGTTTGCCCCCTTTTATACCACCTCTAACATTTATTTACCACCAATAACCACTTTTACCCACCCCGATAGTATGCTGATAATTAAGTTATGTCAAGGCGGCGTTTACAAGAGTGCCGGGGAGCGGGACAAGAACCGGGGGACGGGGGCGGGAGGCAGGGCCAGGGCCAGGGTGAGGAGCGAAGGCCGGGGACGGAGCCGAAGGCCGAGGCAGAGCCGAAGGCCGGGGACAGAGCCGAAGGCCGGGGACGGAGCCGAAGGCCGGGGGCAGAGCCGAAGGCCGGGGGCAGAGCCGAAGGCCGGGGGCAGAGCCGAAGGCCGGGGGCAGAGCCGAAGGCCGGGGGCAGAGCCGAAGGCCGGGGACGGAGCCGAAGGCCGGGGACGGAGCCGAAGCCGGGCGGGCTGGGTACCGGGGGAGCGGCGGGGTAGCCCTCACAGGGCTACCCCGCGAGCGGAAACCTGCGATTTGACTTTCTCATAAACAAGTCATACAGTAACACCCAGTAAGCATCGGTGCAGGAACATAGGATGTGCCGTGCAATATTGTTTTCACCCTCTGAAAGGAGCTGAAAGGAGATTGTCATCATGGCAGAACCAGAACTCAAAAACCGCGAATACATGAGCAAGGACCTGAAGGCATCGGGCTTTGATGCCGCGCAGACCCGCAGTCTCCTGCGGATGATGGCAAGTCTGAAGGACGACATGGACCTGCCCACCTACGATGACTGGAAGCAGAGCGAGGAGAATAACCGGAAACTTCATGAAGAGGCCGCGGAAAATAACAGGAATATGCATGAAGAGGCCGCCAAACTCAACCGGGGGCGATATAGGTCCACCAAGCGCCTGATTGCACTGATCGAACGGCACCGCAAGAAGCGTGATAAAGAGTTCGATCAAAAATTACAAGCCTCGATCAAAAGATCCGACCAAAAATTTCAGGAGATGCAAGGTGCTATCAAAAGGGTCCGATGAAAAATTGCAAGACGCTATTAAAGGGTCCGATGAAAAATTGCAAGACGCCATCAAAGAGTTCGACAAAAAATTGCAAGACGCTATAAAAAGGTCTGAGGAAAAATTGCAAACCTCGATCAAAGCACTCGATGAAAAATTGCAAGACGCCATCAAAGAGTTCGACAAAAAATTTCAAGAGGTAAAAGACGCTATAAAAAGGTCTGAGGAAAAATTGCAAACCTCGATCAAAGCACTCGATGAAAAATTGCAAGACGCTATTAAAGGGTCCGATGAAAAATTGCAAGACGCCATCAAAGAGTTCGACAAAAAATTGCAAGACGCTATAAAAAGGTCTGAGGAAAAATTGCAAACCTCGATCAAAGCACTCGATGAAAAATTGCAAGCCTCGATCAAAAGATCCGACCAAAAATTTCAGGAGATGCAAGACGCTATCAAAAGGTCTGACGAAAAATTGCAAGCCTCGATCAAAAGATCCGACCAAAAATTTCAGGAGATGCAAGGTGCTATCAAAAGGCTCGATGAAAAATTGCAAGACGCTATCAAAAGGTCTGACGAAAAATTGCAAGAGCTAAAAGACGCTATTAAAGGGTCCGAGGAAAAATTGCAAGACGCTATCAAAGAGACCAACTTATGGACACGGTGGAGTTTAATCGCCATGGTATCTCTCTTGGGTGTTCTCCTGAGCTTACTGGGCCTGGGCATTCTCGGTAACTGACTTACAACTGCAGTTGTCTGTCACCCACTAAGCTTCCCCTGCCTCATACACTCTCCCGGATCCCATAAGCAAGAAACTGCTGCTCAGCACCCCGCGGCCGAGCTCTCATCGCTCTTGGCGGGCATCATCCTGCCGCCCTGCTCGGCATCCGCCTGTTCCTCTATGTATTCGGCATCCTGGTTAACCTGCCAGACATCGTAAATATCCTTGCCGGCGAGGATGTTCTCCACCGTCAGCATGGCAGTCATCATCGCGTGATCCTGGTTGTTGTACTTGTGCATTCCGTTTCTTCCCACCAGGCAGAGTCCCGGGTATTGCCCGGCAATTTCGCGGCGGACCTCTGCGACATTTTCTGCGTAGTCGCCATCATAGACCGGGTACGCTTTTCTCTGCCGCACGACAAAACCATCCGTGACGTCGCCGGAACGGGCAAGACCCAGGCGCATCAACTCGCCGCTCGCAAGGCGGATCAATTCTTCATCGGCACTGGACCAGAGACCGTCCCCTTCGAAACAGAAATATTCCATCCCGTAGCAGTTCCTGCCGGTTCCGGGAACCATGTCCGGCGACCACGACTTGAAATTCTGTATCCGGCCCACTTGCACAGTGGGATCGTGTATGTAGATCCAGTTGTCATCGAAAATCTCCCGCTCTTTCACTACCAGCCCCACGATCAGAAAATCCCTGTAATTCAAGGCATTGGCGGCAGCGGCGGCGACCGTTGACGGGGCGGGTTCCAGGCAGGCGAAAATTTCCCGGATGGGGGCGGACGATATGACAAAATCCGCCTCGTGCAGGGATTCGGCACCGTCCGGCGAACGCGCCGTAATCTCCCAGCCATGTTCCAGGCAGTGAAGCCGCACGGCCTTCCGCCCCATGGCGATCGCCCCGCCCTGGCGTTGAATTTTGCGCCCCGCACTCTCCCACATCATCCCCGGCCCCTTGCGCGGATAATGAAATGAATCGATCAGCGTCTTAATCACCTCGCCACCGGAAGAACCCCTGCTCCCGAAAAGCGCGTTCTTCATCGCCGACCACAGGGAGAGTCCCTTGATACGCTGTGCCGCCCAGTCAGCGGATATCTCCGAACACTTCATGCCCCACACTTTTTCCGTGTAGGACTTGAAAAAAATGGAAAACAGCCGGTGCCCGAACCGGTTGCTGACCCATTGTTCAAAATTAACCGGTTCCCTGACCGGCAGCAGGCGCGCCTTCAGGTAGGAGAGAACACAAAGCGCGGACTCGAAAACCCCCAGGTTGAACAGCGCGTTGACCGGCTTCAGCGGATAATCAAAAAACTTCTGCTGGTAGTAAATACGCGACTTCCTGGGTCTGAGGATAAAGTCCTCGTCCAGGATTTCATTCCACAATCTCTCCACTTCGGCCGACTTGCTGAAAAACCTGTGGCCGCCGATATCACAACAAAAACCCTTGTATGAAACCGTCCTGGAAATGCCGCCCAGGCTGTGCGGGTCGGCTTCCAGCACGGTGACGGAAACACCCTTCTGCGACAACAGGTAAGCCGCGGTCAGCCCGGCCGGACCGCCACCTATGCAAACGACTCTCTTATTCGAAGACGACATCACGGATCGCGGCCGGGTACATACGCACCACTGTGCCGCCCTTGTATTTCACTCGCCCCCAGGCGACGCCCTGTATCCGGGTTTGAGAACAGGCATGGGTGCCACCGGGAAAAGTCATTCAATAATCCCGGAACGCGTAGTACTTGGTTAAAAGAAAATTCAGGAAAAAACTTGCGCCGATGGCAATTCCCCGGGCGAGCACCAACCCGTCAAGCAGCAGGAAATCCTCGTTGCGCATCCTGCCGAAGCCTAAAAGGTCCACCAGCAGGTACATCAGGAACAGGTTTACCAGCAGCGCGGCACAACCGGAGAACAGCTTGCGCCACCAGGCGACCGCCAATGAATGCCCGCTCAAGCGAAACACAAACTTGTGGCATGCCAGGAAGTTGACCACCGTTCCGGCGATAAAAGACACCGCGGTGGCCGCCAGGTAATTGATGCCCAGGAAGTTCGCCAGGACGGTAAACACCGTCACGTCGCAAACAGCCGCCAGCCCACCGACCACGGTGTACTGGGCGA
Organism: Gammaproteobacteria bacterium; assembly: GCA_965215045.1. Lineage (GTDB taxonomy): Bacteria > Pseudomonadota > Gammaproteobacteria > JABABF01 > JABABF01. Next base: position 589,509 of record OZ244031.1, read on the forward strand.
GATGGGTAAACCACTGGCGCGAGCCCTGGAATGTAACTTTGTCTGAAGCCATGAATACCTGGCGTGATTTAATGTAACAAGGACGCCGACCAACACCTGCTTGGGCGTGCCTGGTACGGCACGTTCCGCCGAATCCCGCCCGCAAAGGACAAAGAACGCCGACACCGGGTGTCGTATTGTACCGAACTGCCCCCGGGACCAGAAACCGGAACCCGCTATTTCTTCTTGCCGCGGGGCCTGCCGTGTCCCCCGTCCCGTCTCTGGCGCAGCGTCTCAAACAGGCAGATGCCCGCGGCAACCGAGACATTGAGGGGGATGGAGGGCACCGCCATCGGCAACCGTGCCAGGACGTCGCAGCATTCGCGGGTCAAGCGCCGCAGTCCCCGCCCCTCGCCACCCAGCACCAGGGCCAGCGGCACGTCGAGGTCCAGCTCGTAGAGAGAACTGCGGGCACCGGCATCGGCACCGACTACCCACACCCCGCTTTGACGAAGGTTCCGCAGGCAGCGCGCCAGGTTGCTGAGACGCACAAAGGGCGTCTTTGCGGCCGCACCGGCAGAGACCTTGTACACGGTGGGCGTCAGCGCGGCTGCGCGCGCCCGGGGTGCTGCGACTGCAGTAACCCCGGCAGCGGCGGCTGAGCGCATGCAGGCACCCAGGTTGTGCGGGTCGCTGACACCGTCCAGCACTAGCACCAGCGGCAACGGTTCGCCGGCCAGACGCTCCGTCAACCAGTTTTCATCGTGAACCTCCGCGCCATCCCGGACGCGGGCCATGACCCCCTGGTGCGGTCCCCCCTGGCTGAGACGATCGAGTTCCGCCTTGTTCACCCGGCGCACCGGTGCCCCGGCGCGTGTAGCACAGCGCAACAATTCCTCTATGCGCCGATCATCCCGCCCCCGACGCAACAGTACCTCGCATACCGGGGAGGCACTCCCTTCCAGCAGGGCGCGCACCGTGTGAAAGCCCTGCACCCATTGCATGTCCGCCCGGTCCCCGGTTGCACCCCGGTGCTCAGCGGCGACGCCTGCGGCGTTGCACGCCGTCAAAATCCGCCGGGCATAGCGCAATGCGTCCGGCAGCCGCATCCACCCGCAGCAGACGCACCCGCACGGCCTGGCCCAGCTGGTACGAGATGCCGCTTTTCTCGCCCTGCAGGCGCAGTTCTTCCGGCCGATGATGAAAATACTCATGGCCCAGTTCGCTGATATGTGCCATGCCGTCGACCCCGATCTCCTGCAACTGCACGAACAGCCCGAAATGGGTGACCCCGCTGATGATGCCTTCAAATTCATCCCCGACACGATCGCGCAACAGGGAACACTTGAGGTAATGCATCGCATCCCGGGACGCCTGCTCCGCCCGGCGCTCGGTTTCCGAACAATGGCCCCCCAGCGTCTTCATGTCCGCCTGCGGCAGAAAAGTGCGGCGCGCCTGCAGGGCGGCCTGCGGGTGAGGACGCACGTGCGGGTGCTCCTTTTGACTGTGGAGCAGGCTGCGGAGCGCACGGTGTACCAAGAGGTCCGGATAGCGGCGAATCGGCGAGGTGAAATGCGTGTACGTGGCATAGTGCAGGCCGAAATGCCCGCAATTTTGCGCCTGGTAGCGGGCGCGGTTCATCGCCCGCAGCATTGCCAGTTGCACAACTTCCGCTTGGGGTTTGTCCTCGACCTGCTGCAGCAGTTTCTGAAAATGCGCAGACTTGGGATTCGCACCCCCGGCCAGGGACAGGCCCAGTCCCGACAGGAAGCGCCGCAGTTCCTCCAGGCTGTCGGCGGCGGGCGGCTCGTGCACGCGAAACAGTGCCGGCAGCCGGCATTTCTGCAACAGCTCTGCCGCTGCCACGTTGGCGCATAACATGCACTCCTCGATCAACTGGTAGGCCTCGTTGTACGGCGTCGGCATCACCGCCTCGATGATCCCGGCCTCATCGAAACGGGGGAGGTACTCGCGTTCGCGGAAATCGATGGCACCGCGCGCAGAGCGCGTCTTGCGCAACACCCGGTAGAGGGCGTGCAGGTGGTGCAGGGTTTCGAGCACGGCGGCGCGCTGGTGCTGCAACCCGGCCCCCGCCTTGCGCCCCCCCATCTGCAAAAGGGCGGCGACTTCCTCGTATGTCAGGCGCGCCCGGGAACGCATCACGGCCTCAAAAAAGCAAAAATCCTGCACCTGGCCCCCGGTGCTGATCTGCAGTTCACAGACCAGGCACAGGCGCTCCACGTCCGGGTTCAGAGAACACAGCCCGTTGGACAGGGCCTCGGGGAGCATGGGAATCACGCGCTGCGGGAAATAGACCGAGGTGCCACGCCGGCGCGCCTCCTCATCGAGTGCCGTGCCGGGTTGCACATAAGAGGAGACGTCGGCGATCGCCACCCACAGGCGAAAGCCGCCCCCGGCCTCGGGATGACAACAGACCGCATCGTCAAAATCACGCGCATCGGCGCCGTCGATGGTCATTAATTCCAGGTCGCGCAAGTCAAATCGACCGCGCATTTCGCTTGTGCCCGGTGACCCGGAAAAGGCCGCGGCCTCCCCTGTCACGGCTTCCGGCCAGCGAGTGGGAATCCCGTGTTCTGCAACTGCCTGTTCCACTGCGCGCTGCCAGGTATAGGGCGCGCTGCGCAGCCCGGGCGGGGCGGCGGCAGGCTTCAACCGTCTCGCCACAACGAAGCACCCGGGTACGGGCAGACAAGAAAACTTCGGCCAATCATCGTGAGAATTATAGCGGCTTTACCGGTGGCGGGGCTCGACCCCGGGGGCGGTTGACCCGCGCTGCTCTCTCCTCTATAGTGCGCTCAAAAATCAGGGGGATCTGATGTCGGAAAGAGAATCTTTCGACGCTGAGGCACTGGAACAAAAGGTCGATAACCTGCTGGAACTGTGCCTCAAGCTGCGGAAGGAGAACCGCGTGCTCAGGGAGGACCAGGCGCGTCTGCACCAGGCACAACACCTGCTCCAGGGGAAAAAAGAGGCGGCCCTCAACCGGGTCAAGGGGATGATCAGTCGCATGCGCAGCCTGGAAAGAGAGCTGTGAGCAGCAACGCCCTCGAAATCAGGCTCCTGGACCGGGTTTTTCATGTCAGTTGTCCCAAGGACCGGGAAGAGGCCCTGCTGAACGCCGCCAAGCGTCTGAACGAAGAGGTCGAGGCTATTTACAGCACGGGCAAGCTGGACAACCTGGAACAGATTCTCGTGATGGTGGCCCTCAATGCCAGCAACGAGTTGCAGCGGGTGCAGGACGGACCGGGGGGACACGAAATCTTAGAGCGCATCGGTTTCAAAATTGACCGGGTGCTGCAGCAGGAAGAGCCGGCGGCGGACCAATAAAATCCCGGGGGGATTTGCCCCGGCGGATCCGGCGTATAATCCCCCCGTGCCTCCCTGCCATATTTGTCAGGCGCAACCACCCTCGGGCCGTTAAAAAGCAACCGGGAGAACACCCAGGCAGTGGTTCCATGTGCACGCCCCGCACCGGGGAAGCCTGAGGAACCCGCGATGTTCTCCACCTTGGACCCAAGGTCCAGGGCCGGACGCCAACGGTACGTGCGGGGAGACACCTCTCCAGCGACCCGCTCCCCGCGGGGCGTTAGAAAGCCGGGGGCATGCGAAAGGGACGCCGTCCACCGCCCGTACCGGCACTCCCGCTTCCAGGCAATGGTACGGGCGGGGAATGCACCAGGGGTCTGACGGCAAACGCCTCCATGCGCACAAGCACAGAAGAACTGCTCCGGCAACGCCAGACCATACGCCTCGATTTGCGCCGCCGGCGGCGGGCACTGCCGGCATGGCAGCGGCGCCGGCACGCGCAGCGGCTGTGTTCCCTGTTGCGGCGCCGGTTCCCCTTTCGCAGGGCACTCAGGATAGCCGCCTTTACCGCCGTCGACGGGGAAATCGACCCCGCCGTCTTGGTGCGCCGGGCCGCCCCCGGCAAAAAAATCTACCTGCCGGTCATGCGCCGGGGCGATATCAATTTTGTGCGCTGGCGGCCGGGGCGGGCCTGCCGGCGGCGTCAACACGGCATTCCCGCACCCCATGGCCGCGCGCTCTCCCCCCGGCGCCTGGACCTGGTGCTCGCGCCCCTGGTCGCCTGCGATGCGCGGGGCAATCGCCTGGGACGCGGTTTCGGTCTCTACGACCGCAGCTTCGCTTTTCGCCTGGGGAGCCGCCCGGGCAGCCGACCCCTCCTGCTGGGGCTGGGACATTCGCTGCAGCAGTTGCCCGGGATCACGCCCATGGACTGGGACGTGCCCCTGGATGGATTATGCACCGAGCGCGCCCTGCACTGGTTCCGGCAGGGTGCAGAACGCGGGCTTCAGCGCAGGAAATCCCGGTAGGCGCGGTTTTGCGTCTCCTCCCGGTAGGGAAAACCGATCTCATCCAGGATCTTTTCAAAACCCTGTTTTTGCGGCCGCGGAACCTGCACACCCACCAGCACCCTGCCGTAGGCGGCACCGTGGCTGCGGTAATGGAACAGGGAGATGTTCCAGCGCGTGCCCAGGCGGCCTAAGAAATTCAATAGCGCGCCGGGTCGCTCGGGAAATTGCACCCGGTACAAACGCTCATCACGCAATACGCCCGGGGTGCGCCCGCCGACCATGTGACGAATATGCAGCTTGGCCAGGTCGTTGTCGGTCATATCGTGCACCGGGTAGCCGGCGGCGCGCAGGGAGGCGTAGACCTCGGCGCGCTCATCGCGTTCGGGAGACACCGCGATGCCCAGGAAAAACTGCGCCCGGTCTCCCGGCGCCCAGCGGTAATTGCACTCGGTGATGGAACGTTTGCCCAGGCGTCGGCAGAAGGCGTGAAAACTGCCGGGACGCTCGGGGATCTGCACGCTGAACACCGCCTCCCGGCGCTCCCCGACCTCGGTGCGTTCGGCGATGTGCCGCAGTCGATCAAAATTGATGTTGGCACCGCTGTGCACCGCCAGCAGGCTCATGCGGCGCCGGCACCGGGCCTGGGCGTACTTCTTCAGTCCCGCCAGGGCCAGTGCGCCGGCCGGCTCGGCGATGGAACGGGTGTCTTCGAAAATATCCTTGATCGCAGCACAGATCTCGTCGATGCTCACGGTGATCACCCCGTCCAGGGCGAATTCCTTGAACACCGTGAAAGGCGCGCGGCCGATTTGCGCCACGGCCGCCCCCTCTGCGAACAGGCCGACCTGGGAAAGACGCACGCGCCTCCCGCTCTGCAGTGCCCGGGCCAGGCAGGCTGCGTCTTCGGGTTCCACGCCGTACACCCGGGTGCGGGGACGCCGGCAGCGCAGCCACGCGACCATGCCTGCAGCCAGGCCGCCGCCGCCCACCGGGATAAACACCGCTCCCAGCTCCCCCGGGCACTGTTCATCGATCTCCGCCGCCACCGTGCCCTGCCCGGCGATAATCTCCGGGTCATCGTACGGCGGGATAAACACGCTTTTTTCCTGTGCCTGCAACTGGAGCGCGTGGGCGGCGGCCTCGTCATAACTGTCGCCGTGCAGTACCACCCGGGCACGGCGCGCCCGCACCGCGGCGACCTTGATGGAAGGCGTGGTGCGCGGCATCACGATCCGGGCCGCCACCCGGTGCCGGGCCGCGGCGTAGGCCACGCCCTGGGCGTGGTTGCCGGCCGAGGCGGCGATGACGCCCCGGGCGCGACGCGCGGGACCCAAGCCGGCGATCTTGTTGTACGCCCCGCGCAGCTTGAACGAAAACACCGGTTGCAGGTCTTCCCGCTTGAGCAGCACCTCGTGTCCCAGGCGCGCCGACAGCAGCGGTGCCGACGTGACCGGCGTACACACGGCCACGTCGCGCAGGCGTTCACGCGCCCGTTCGATTCGTCGTAGCAGGGGATGTGCCATGCGCCGCCGGAATATGTCCGCCCGTTAAAAAAAGGCGCATAATACCGCAAGAGAAACTGCCAGGTGCCCGGTGCTCCCCGAAAATGCAGCGCGAGGAATTAAAAAAACAGTCCGCGGCCGCCGCGGTACAGAGCATCCTGCCGCGGCTGCGCAACTCGAGCGTGCTGGGCGTGGGCTCCGGCTCCACCGTCGACCTGTTCATCGACCAGCTGGCCCCGCATCGGCACCTCTTCGACGGTGCCGTCGCCGCCTCCGAAAACAGTGCCCGACGACTGGCCGAACACCAGGTCCCGGTGCATGATTTGAACAGCGTCGATGAAATCCCGGTGTTCGTCGACGGCTGTGATGAAATCGATGCGATGCTGCAGATGATCAAGGGCGGCGGCGGTGCCCTGGCGCGGGAGAAAGTCCTGGGCTACGCCGCCCGGGAATTTCTCTGCATCGCCGACCACACCAAGTACGTCGACGCACTGGGTGCTTTCCCCCTGCCCGTGGAGGTACTGCCGATGGCCCGCAGTCTGGTCGCGCGCACTCTTGTCGGCATGGGCGGCGTCCCGGTGTATCGCCAGGGTTTCGTGACCGACAACGGCAACGTGATTCTCGACGTGCGCGGCCTGGAGCTGCACCCGGCGGTAGAGATGGAGCGCCGTCTCAATGATATCAGCGGCGTCGTGTGCAATGGAATTTTTGCACTGCGTCCGGCAGACCGCCTGCTGCTGGCGACGCAAGACGGGGTGCAGGAGATGCAGACCGGGGATGTCGCCCCGGTTTAATTCACCCTGGGGGCCAGTTCGCCGTTGCTGTAGCGCCCGCACATGTCCTCCAGGCTGATGGCGCGAATTTTTGCGGCTTGTCCCGCCGTGCCAAAGGCCTCGTAACGGGCCACGCACACTTCCTTCATCGCCGCCAGGGAAACACCCAGGTATTTCCGCGGATCAAACTCGGCCGGATGTTCGCCCAGGAAACGGCGGATGGAGCCGGTGGAGGCCAGTCGCAAGTCGGTGTCGATGTTGACCTTGCGCACCCCGTGGCGAATGCCCTCGCAGATCTCCTCCACCGGCACGCCGTAGGTCTCGGGAATTTCGCCGCCGTAGCGGTTGATCACCTCGAGCCAGTCCTGCGGCACGGAGGAAGAGCCGTGCATGACCAGGTGCGTGTTGGGGATGCGTGCATGGATCTCCCGGACACGCTCAATGGCGAGGATATCGCCGGTCGGCTTGCGTGAGAACTTGTAGGCGCCATGACTGGTGCCGATGGCGATAGCCAGCGCATCGACCTCGGTTTTGCGCACGAAGTCCGCGGCTTCCTCGGGGTCAGTCAACAACTGCTCCATGCTCAGCTTACCCTCGGCACCGATGCCGTCCTCCTCACCGGCAACCCCGGTTTCCAGGGAGCCCAGGCAGCCCAGCTCGCCCTCCACGGAGACGCCGCAGGCGTGTGCCATGGCCACTGCCTGCCGGGTGACCTGCACGTTGTACTCGTAATCCGCCGGCGTCTTGCCGTCCTCCTGCAGGGAACCATCCATCATCACCGAGGTGAAACCCAGTTGGATGGAACGCTGGCATACCGCCGGCGAAACGCCATGGTCCTGGTGCATCACCACCGGAATGCGCGGGAATTCCTCGACCGCGGCCAGGATCAGGTGGCGCAGGAAATTCGGGCCCGCGTACTTGCGCGCCCCGGCGGAGGCCTGGACGATGACCGGACTTTCGGTCTGTGCAGCGGCCTCCATGATCGCGCGCATCTGTTCCAGGTTATTGACGTTGAAAGCGGGCACACCGTAGTCGTGTTCGGCGGCGTGATCGAGCAATTGGCGCATGCTGATGAGTGGCATTTTTCTCTCCTGCGGACAATATTGCCGATTGTAACTTAAGCGGGCGGTGCAGACGAAATTCTTGTACCGGCTCTCAACTGCCGAGAGGCGGGAAGATCATCCGCGGGCGGGGCCGCTCGCACCCCGCAGTGCCGCCACCGCCGGCAATTCCCCGCCCTCCAGGCAGTGCAAGAAGGCACCGCCGCCGGTGGACAGGAAATCGATACGCTCGGCGACGCCAAAATGCTCCACGGCCGCCAGGGTATCGCCGCCGCCGGCAATCGTAAAAGCGGGACTCGCAGCCAGGGCTGCGGCCAGGGCACCGGTGCCAGTTGCAAAGCGCGCATCTTCGAACATGCCCAGGGGGCCGTTCCAGACCACCGTGTCCACCTGTTGCAACAGTTCGGCGATGTGCGCCGTGCTGCGCGGGCCCAGGTCAAAAATCGCCTCTTCCGCCGTCACCGCCTCTACCGCCCGGGGGTATGCCGCACCGTCCCGGTCTGCAGTGCGGGCGACCACCACGTCCCGCGGCAGTACCAGCGAACCCAGGGCGGCGATCTCGCGCGCAGTCGACAGGAGTTCCGGCTCGTACAGGGAAGCGCCGACCGGCCGACCGACGGCAGCGAGAAAGGTGTTGGCGATCCCGCCGCCGACCGCCAGGTGGTCCACCTTGCAGGCCAGGTTCTGCAACAGTCGCAGCTTGGTGCCGACCTTGGCACCGCCGACCACTGCCATCACCCGCCGCGACGATTGCGGCCCGCCCTCCAGGGCCTGCGAGAGCACCTGGAGTTCATGCAGCAGCAGGGGCCCCGCACAGGCCAGTGGTGCCTGTGCTGCGACTGCGCAGGTCGAGGCGTGTGCGCGGTGTGCCACGGCGAAAGCATCCATCACGAACACATCGCACAGTGCCGCCATGCGCCGGCCGAGTGCCTGGCTGTTGCGGGTCTCACCCTCCAGGAAGCGCACGTTTTCCAGCAGCACCGCCTCGCCCGGTGCCACTTCCGGCGCATTCTCCAGCCAATCTTCGACCAGCGGCAATTCGCGCCCCAGCAGTTCTGCCATGCGCTGCGCCACGGGACGCAGACTGTAGCGGGCGTTGTCCATCGCCGGTGCTCCCGCCCGGGGCCGCCCCAGGTGCGACATCAGCAGGAGTGCCGCTCCCTCGTCCAGTGCACGGCGCACGGTCGGCAGCACCGCGCGCATGCGCGCCTCGGAGCGAATGCGCCCGTTTTCCAGCGGGACATTCAAATCGAGCCGCAACAAGAGGCGCTTCCCCCGCAGGGGAACATCCGTCATTGCGCGCACATTCAGGACAGCAGCTTATTCACCGCCTTGACCACTTCCGGGGCGGTGATACCGTAGTGTTCGACCAGCATTTTGCCCGGTGCGGAAGCACCGAAACGATCGACCCCGACCACTGCGCCGTCAAGGCCCACGTACTTGTGCCACCAATCCGGGTGCGAGGCCTCCACCGCCACCCGCGGCTGCAGGGCCCGGGGCAGCACCGCCTCCTTGTACTCCGGCTCCTGGGCTTCGAACGCGTCGGCCGAGGGCATCGATACAACGCGCACGCGGCGTTTTTTTTCAGCGAGCAGGCGCGCCGCCTCCAGGGCGCACGACACCTCGGAACCGGTGGCGATCAGCACCGCTTCCGGGGTGCCGTCCTCCGGCTCGTGCAGGATGTAGGCACCCTTTTCCACGTCACACAGGCGGCTCTCATCGCGCGGGATCGGCGGCACGACCTGGCGGGTCAGCACCAGCACGGTCGGCCCGTCTCGACGCGATAGGGCGGCGCGCCAGGCGGTGGCCGTCTCGACCATGTCGCCGGGACGCCAGACCGAGAGGCCGGGGATCATGCGCAGGCTGGCCAGGTGTTCCACCGGCTGGTGCGTCGGGCCGTCCTCGCCCAGGGCGATGGAGTCATGGGTGTAGATGAAAATGCTGCGAATGCGCATCATGGCGGCCAGGCGCAATGCATTGCGCGCGTAATCCGAGAACACCAGGAAGGTGCCGCCAAAGGGAATAAAGCCGCCATGCAGGGCCAGTCCGTTGAGAATGGCACTCATGGCGAATTCGCGTACGCCATAGTAAATGTAGTTGCCGTCCGGCGTCTCGTCGCTGACGGCAATGCTGCTCTTGCGGCGGGTGCCGTTGGAGGCACTGAGGTCTGCAGAGCCGCCGACCAATTCCGGCAGGCCTACCGAGAACTGCTCCAGGCACACCTGGGACTGCTTGCGCGTGGCTTCCTCGCACGGATGTCCCTGGCATTCGCGGATAAAGCTGCGCATTTCCCGGTCGAAGTCCCGCGGCAGGTCTCCGCACAGCCGGCGCATGAGTTCCCGCCCGCGCTCCTCGTGTTGGCGGCAGTACTTGCGCAACATTTTTTTCCATTCCTCGTACTGCTTGCGTCCCTTTTTCTGTGCGTTCCAGGCCCGGTAAATATTTTTCGACACCACGAAGGGCGAAGCCCCCCAGCCCAGGGCTTCCCGCGTGGCGGTGACCTCCTCCTCACCCAGGGGGGCACCGTGTACCGCCGCGGTGCCCTGCTTGTTCGGTGCCCCGCGACCGATGACCGTTTTGCAGCGCAACAGGCTCGGCCGCTCCATCTCGGCGCGCGCCTCGTCGATAGCCTGGCGCACCTCCTTCTCGTCGTGGCCGTTGATGTCTTCGACCACGTGCCAGCCGTACGCCTTGAAACGCATCGCCGTGTCATCCGTGAACCAGTTCTCCACCCGGCCGTCAATGGAAATCCCGTTGTCATCATAGAAGACCACCAGCTTGCCCAGGCCCAGGGTGCCCGCCAGGGAAGCGGCCTCGTGGGAAATGCCCTCCATCAGGCAGCCATCGCCAACGAAGGTGTACGTGTAATGATCGAAGAGCTTGTAACGGGCGCGATTGAAACGCGCGGCCAGCATTTTCTCGGCCAGTGCCATGCCCACCGAGTTGGCCAGCCCCTGCCCCAGGGGGCCGGTGGTCGCCTCCACGCCCGGGGTCTGTCCGTACTCGGGATGCCCCGGGGTCTTGCTGTGCAGCTGGCGAAAGTTGCGCAGGTCATCCAGGGACAGGCTGTAGCCGCTGAGGTGCAGCAGCGAGTACAGCAACATGGAGCCGTGACCGTTGGACAGCACGAAACGATCGCGGTCGGGCCACTCGGGATGCGTGGGGTCGTGGCGCAGGTAATCCCGCCACAGGATGGAAGCGATATCCGCCATGCCCATCGGCATGCCGGGGTGACCGCTGCGCGCGCGTTGCACCGCATCCATGCTCAGCACACGCAAGGCATCCGCCAATTCTTGGTGTGTATTCACTGCCGGGCCGAGAGACGTGATGGAGACCGCCGAAGCTGATGTGAAAAATTATGCATATTTTGCGCTTTTAAAATCATACTTTATCAGTGTGCCGTCCGGACACCTCTCCCATCTTCCGCGCCACCTCCAACAAGCGGTTGGCGTACGACCACTCGTTATCAAACCAGACGAACAGTTTCAACAGGTGCGGGCCCGCACTGCGGCTGAGACCCGCATCGACGATTGCCGAGCGGGCGTCATGATTGAAATCGCAGGACACCAGGGGCTCCTGCACGCATCCCAGCAGACCCGCCAACCGTCCCCGGGCGGCCTCTTCCAGGACACGGTTCGCCGCTTCGGCGTCTGCGTTCCGGCGCAATTGCAGGGACAGGTCCAGGGCCGAGACATTCAGGGTCGGCACCCGCACGGCAATCGCCGCCAGGCGGCCCTGCAGCCGCGGCAGGAGTCGCCCGATACCCTGTGCCAGGGCGGTCTCCACCGGGATGACCGAGGCCATGGCGGCACGGGTGCGGCGCAGCTCATCGGTATGAAAAGAGTCCAGCACCGGTTGATCGTTCATCGCCGCATGCACCGTGGTCACCAGGCCCGCCTCGATGCCAAAGGCATCGTCGATGCACTGCAATACCAGGGCAGCGGCGTTACTGGTGCAGGAAGCGCAGGAGACCAGCAGCGGATGCTCCGCAAGCAGTGCGTCATTGACGCCCAGCACTACGGCGGGCAGGGCCTGTTCCCCCGGGTGGGAGAGCAGCACCGCCCCCGCCCCGGCCGCAAGATGCGTCCGCAGCTCCGCTCGACTGCTAAAGCGCCCGCTGCATTCCAACACCACGTCGACGCCGAGTGTCTTCCAGGGCAGGCGCGCCGGCGTCTTCTCCGAAAACAATGCCATCTCGTCGCCATCGATGCACAGGCTGCCGTCCTGTTCCCGCACCTCGAAGTTGAAGCGGCCGTGCACCGTATCGTAGCGGGTCAGGTGGGCGAGTGCCCCGGGCGTGCCGGGCTCGTTGATCGCCACCAGTTGCAGATGCTCCCGCATGCGCTTTTCATACAAGGCGCGTACCACCGAGCGCCCGATGCGCCCGTAGCCGTTCACCGCAATGCGTACGCTCATCTGAACCGATGCTCTATTTCCTGGACAATCCGATGATTCCGTGCGGGTGCTGCCACACCGGGCAGGGGAATGTGCCCGCAAAACACAAAAACACAGCCCCGCAGGGCGCGTATTGTACCCGTGAAATTCAGATACCCAGGCTGCTGAATGGCAGTACCTGCAGGCGGTCGCCCACCCTGGTCCCCACGTCCGCCGGCACCCGCACCAGGCAATCGGCGCGCGCTGCCGCAGACAACAGCCCGGAGCCCTGGTGCGCATCGGGATGCACTTCCCACTCGCCGTCTGCAGCGGCGACCAGGTGCGCACGCAGGTACTCCTCGCGCTTTGCGGCCGGACGGGCGAAGGCCGCGCGCGCACTAAACCAGGGTGTGTCGACCCGGGACTGTCCCTGCAGGGCCAACAGGCAGGGACGCAACAGCACGCAGAAGCAGACGAACACCGAGGCGGGGTTGCCCGGCAGGCCGAAAAAAGCCTTGCCATCGATCTCCCCGAAGGCGAAGGGCCGCCCCGGCTTCATGGCAATGCGCCATAAGCGCAGCACGCCGATCTCCTCCAACACCCGGCGCACGCAATCGCGCTCACCGACCGAGACGCCGCCGCTGCTGATCACGCACTCCGTGCGGGCACTGAGACTTTGCAGGCTCTCGCGCAAGGCCCGGTCCTCATCCGCGACAATGCCGCCGTCTGCAACTTCCATGCCCAGGGCCTGCACCAGCCCGGTGATCATGCCGCGGTTGGCGTCGTAACTGCGACCGGCCTGTAGCGGTGCCCCGGGTTCCAGCAGCTCGTCGCCGGCGGAGAGCACACCCACGCGCAGCGGGCTGAAGACCTGCACCTCGCCGACGCCCGCCGCCGCCAGCAGCCCCAGATCCTGGGCGCGCAGCCGGTGACCCGCTGCAAACAACAGTGCACCGGCGCGGATATCTTCAGCCGCCGGACGCACGTGCGCACCCGGTTGCGGCAGCGAAGAGAAGCGGATTGCGCCGCCGCGCTCTTCGACCTCCTCCTGGGGAACCACTGCATCCGCACCGGGTGGAATCGGTGCGCCGGTAAAAATTCGCGCCACCGTGCCCGGTGCCAGGGGTGCGGCCAGCGCGCCCGCCGGCAGCCGCTGCGAAACCCGCAAGGGTTCCGCCGGAAGGGACAGGAGTTCGGCACAACGCACCGCGTACCCGTCGCGGGCGCTGTTGTCGCTGTGCGGGACATCGACCTGCGCATGCCGGGCCTGGGCCAGCACCCGGGCGTGCGCCCGGGCCAGCGGCAGCCGCTCGGTTTTGCGCGTCGCCTGCAGTGCCGCCCGCATCAGTTGCAGGGCCTGGGACACCTGCATCATGGAGCGGAGAAACCCTGTAACAGCATGGCGAAATTGCAGGGTGGATGCCGCGAGTCGAGCTGCTCGCGCAGAATCTTTTCCCAGGCCAGGCGACAGGCACCCGTGGAGCCCGGCAGGCAAAAAACCAGGACGTCGCCCGCCAGTCCCCCCAGGGCGCGCGATTGGATCGTCGCCGAGCCGATCTCTTCCAGGGAGAGATGGCGAAACAGTTCACCGAAGCCCGGGATCTCCTTGTCCAGCAGGGGCTGCACCGCCTCCGGGGTGCAGTCGCGGCGGGAAAAACCGGTGCCGCCGGTGCACAGGATTACCTGCGCCCGGGGTTCGGCGAGCCAGCCATTCAAGGTGTCCCGGATCTGCTGCGGGTCATCGGCGACGATGCGCTTGTCATGCAGGAGGTGTCCCTCCCGCTGCAGCTGTTCACACAGGTAATGCCCCGAGTGATCGTCCGCCTCGCTGCGCGTGTCCGAGACCGTCAGTACGGCGATGCGCAGCGGGATTTTTTTCTGCGCTGCGCGGGCACCGGACATGGCGGGGGCAGCGTCTCAGAAGGGAATGTCGTCCTCGACAAACTCCTCTGCAGCTGCCGCACCGGGTGCGGTCGCAGAAGCCGTCTTTCCCGCACCGGCGGCCGGTGCAGAAAATGACTGTTCCGCCGCCGGCTCCGGGGGCGATGCCGGAACGCCGCCGCTGTCGCCGCGTCCGCCCAGCATGGTCATCTGGTCGACCATGACCTCGGTGCTGTAGCGGTCCGCCCCATCCTGGCCGACCCACTTGCGGGTGCGCAGCGAGCCTTCCAGGTACACCAGCGAGCCCTTGCGCAGCCAGTTTCCGGCGATCTCCGCGAGATTGCCGAACATGGACACACGGTGCCATTCGGTGCGTTCCTGGGGGTTATTGTCCCGGTCGCGCCACGTCTCCGTGGTGGCGACACTGAGATTGACGACCTGGCTGCCCGAAGGCAGGGTGCGCAATTCAGGGTCAGCACCGCAGCGACCGACGAGAATCACCTTGTTTACAGATCCTTTTCCTCTTGCCATGATTGTTGTTCCTCCACTGGTTTCCTGTGGTAGTCGAATGAATGCGAAGAGACTGTCCCCTCGCGAATCCTAAAGTCCCGTACCCGGCTGAAAACTGTTCTACTATAACACTACTTGTGCATCCTGCTTCACTGCGTCTCCCGGGGAGCGGCGGGACGGTCACAACGCACTTGCAACAGGAAAAAAACCAGCAGCCAGGCCAGCAGCAGACCGGCACCCAGGCCCAGCAACAGGGGCCTCCCCCACCACATCAGTACCGCTCCCCCACCGACACCGCCGATAAAAGAACCTGAGAATTGCGCCGTGGTGTAGCAGCCCATCGCCGCCCCGCGCAGTTCCGGGTACTCGCCGGCCGCCAGGACCGGCAGGGCGGCTTCCATGAGGCTGAAGGCGGTAAAAAACAGCACCAGGCACAGGAGCAGTTGCCAACTCCCGGGGCCGACTCCCAGCCATCCCAGCGCCACGGCTGCCAGCAGCGCAGACCAGGACAGCGTCTTGTGCACCGCCCGGGCAGAGGCCCGGGAGCGCAACAGGAACGGCAGGCTGAGCAGACCCACCACGCCCAGCACTCCCAGGTACCATTTCCAGTGTTCCCGCGCCGGTGCTCCCAGGACTTCGACCAGCAGCAGCGGGATGACCATGAAACTCGCGGTCAATGCCGCGTGTAAAACAAAAATGCCCGAACACCACAGGGCGAAGGACGAACGCCGCAGCAGGTGCAGCAGCGGCAGGGAAACCCGGGCCCGGGGTGGTGCATCCCCGGGAAACAAGCACCAGACCAGGAGCATGCCCGCCAGGGCCAGGCCCGCATTGCTGAAAAACACGCCCGGCAGACCAAGGTGCGCATCGACCAGGGGGCCCAGGACCAGTGCCAGGATAAAAGAGCCGCCGATACTCACACCGATCAACGCCATCGCCCCCAGGCGCCGTTCCTCCGGCACCCAGTCACCCACGCAGGCCAGCAGTACTGCCGCCACCGCTCCCGCACCCTGCAACAAGCGGCCCAGGATCACTCCCTGTATCGAGTCCGCCAGTGCCGCCAACAGGCTGCCCGCCAGGAAAATTCCCAACCCCAGCAGCAGCACCGGCCGCCGCCCCCAGCGGTCGGACAGCCGGCCCAGGGGAAACTGCAGCAGCACCTGGGTGAGACCGTAGGCGCCCAGTGCCAGGCCGATGCTAAAAGCGTTGGCACCGGGAAAGTCGCCACTGTAGAGTGGCAGAACCGGCAGAATCATGAACAGCCCCAGCATGCGCAGTCCATAGAGGCCGGCCAGCCCCGAGACCACGGAGAGCGGGAACTGCGCCGTCCCGGGTGCCCCTTTCATCGCCGGGCGGACCCGGTCGCTACCGGGGCGGCCCGGTGCCGGTCCCGGCGGCGCATCGCTAGTGCGTCCACCGGACAGAAAATTGTCGCAGTCCGGGGCTGGAGCCGGCCGGTAGCGGCGGGCAACGGGTATTTCTGCTGGTCTGATTCACGTCGAAACAGTCTTAAAAATGCCGGCACCGGGTGTATGCTAAAGTAGCGAAGTTTAACCGACCACCCCCCATGTCCCATCTCCATGTCCCGGACGGCGTGCTGCCCGCCTGGCTGCTGGCCGCCAGTTGGGTGCTGTTGTGCGCCCTGTTGTTTCTCGCACTGTGGGGGCATCGGCAGCGCGACACCATCCTGTTGGGCATCTCTGTACCGTTCGTGGTGGCGGCGATGTCCGTGCCGCTGCCCGTGCACCTGAACCTGCTGGTCCTGGTCGGCATCCTGGCCGGCCCATGGGTCGGCCTGCTCACCGCCTTTCTCAGTGTCAGCATTCTCGCATTGTTCGGGCACGGCGGCCTCAGTGCCATCGCCCTGAACAGCCTGGTGCTGGGCATCGAACCGATCATGGGCTGGTGGCTGTTCTACGGTTTCCGTCTTGCATTCACCGCCCGCAGCGCGCGCTTGTCGGTATATGGCAGCGCTGCTTTCGCCACCGCCGGCGCACTGCTGTGTTCCCTGTTATTTTCTTTGCTGGCACTGCTTCTGATCGTGCAATCTGGCGACTTCGCGACAGAGCAATTCCACAAGCTGCGCCTGGTCGCCGTCTTTCTGCCCATGGCACTGCTGGCCGGGGTCCTGGAGATGATGGTCACCGGGCTCTGCGTGCTCTACGTCCACCGGGTGCGCCCGCACCTGGTGCCCGGATGGCCCCCTTGAGAGACTGGTCATGAACATCGCACTGGTCGACCACCTGGCGCACAACGGCGACAGCATCGCCCACCGCATGCCCGCCGGACGCAAGATGCTGCTGGTGGTCCTCCTGCTCGCCGCCATGATCAGCGCGCGGCAGCTGGAGACCGTGCTGGTGTTTTTCGCCCTGTTACTGGGGGCGGCCGCAGCACTGCGCATTCCCCTGCGGATACTGTTGCTGCTCTCCGTGTATCCCGCACTGTTCATCGCACTGATCGCCGTCGGCGGTGGCTTCGGCAACGTGCAGGCCCTGGTCTTCATGCTCTGCAAGGTACTGGCCTGCGCCCTGCTGGGCGTGCTGTTGATCCTCACCACGCCCTACCCGGCGATTATGCACAGTGCCGGCCTGCTGCTGCCCAAGCGCCTGCAACAGAGCCTGATGCTGCTCTACCGTTCCCTGTTCATCCTGCTGGACACCCTGGGACACGTTCTCAACACCCTGCGCCTGCGCAACACCACCCGACGCTGGCGTCCCCTGCACCAGTTGCACTGCCTGGCCACCGCCCTGGGACTGCTGTTCATCCGCGCCTACGAACTCTCCGAACACTATGCGCGCATCCTGCAGCTGCGCGGCTACGATGGCAAGGCCCTGCTCTACAGCGCGCCGCCATGCAGCCCGCTGCGACAGGCCGCCTATTCCCTGGCGGTAGGTGTCGCCGCCCTGGTTTTATTCACAGTCCGCTGGCAACAATTGTGAGCACCCACGCCATTTGCGTCCGCGACTTCCGGTTCCGCCACGAAGACGGCACGGAACTGCATTTCCACGGCGGCGAGATGCGCGTGCAACACGGCGAACGCGCGGTGCTGCTGGGCTGCAACGGCAGTGGCAAAACCACCCTGCTCTCGCACATGATCGGCCTGAAAGGCACCCGCAAGGAATGGCCCGTGGAAGTGCTGGGCCTGCATCCACGCCGGGACTTCAAAGAATTGCGCCGGCGCATCGGCTTCGTGCTGCAAGAGGCCGAACACCAGGTGCTGGGCCCTACCGTGTACGACGACATCGCCTTTTCCCTGCGCTGTTATGAACGCGATGAAGGCGAAGTGCGGCAGCGCGTGGAAACGATCATGGAACGCTTCGGTATCGACAGCCTGCGCGACCGCGCCCCTCACTGCCTCAGCGGCGGTTCACTGGCCAAGGTCGCGCTGGCCTCCACCCTGGTGACCCGTCCGGAACTGCTGGTGCTGGACGAACCCTTCACCAACATCGACCCGGTCTGCACCCGGGAGATCATCGACATATTGAACCAGGTCAACCGCGAACAGGGTGTCACCATCGTCATGACCAACCAGAATATCGAGACCGTGCCGCCACTGGCGGACACCGTGCACCTGATGGCCAAGGGCGGCCGTTTTGAGGCCCACGGCAGTCCCGAGGAAGTGTTCTCCGACGTCGAAGCGATGCTGCGCTGCCATATCCATCCGCCGGTGCTGAACCGCCTGCAGAGTGAATTGCAAAAACGCGGCATCCGCCTGCAGTCGCCGGTCGACCTGCCGCACGTGGTCGAACAACTGGCGCAACGACTGGGCACCCAGACGCCGAAAATACTCGACCCCGCCGCCGGTGCTGACGACCCCGAGGCCAAAGCCGAAGCCAAAGCCGAAGCCGAACAGACACCCCAGCGGGCAGCACCGGCCCGGTGAACAAGACGCGGGTGGCACCGCCGCCAGCCGAAGAAATTCGCGAGCAGGTGCGCCTTGCACTCGCCGAAGACCATGCCGGGGAAGACCTGAGCGGTGCCCTGGTTGCAGAGACACACCGCGCCCGCGCCGTGTTGAGCTGCCGCGAAGAGATGGTGCTGTGCGGTACCCCCTGGGTGGAAGAAACCTTTGCCCAGCTCGACCAGAAGGTCCAGCTTCAATGGCGGCATAGCGAGTGCGAACTACTGCCGGCCAACAGTGAAATCCTGCACTTGGAAGGCCCGGCCCGGGCACTGCTCGCCGGGGAGCGCACCGCGCTGAACTTCCTGCAACTGCTCTCCGGCATTGCCACCTTCTGCAATCGACTGGTGACAGAACTGGCGGGATTGCCCGTACTGCTCATGGACACACGCAAGACCCTGCCCGGTCTGCGCAGCGCGCAGAAATACGCGGTGCGCGCCGGCGGCGGCGTCAACCATCGCGCGCACCTGGCCGCCGCCTACCTGCTCAAGGAAAACCACATCGCCGCCCTGGGTTCGATCGCAGCCGCAGTCCGCCAAGCGCGACGTCAGCACCCGGAAAAAACCCTGGAAGTGGAAGTGGAAAACTGCGTCCAACTCGAAGAAGCCATCGACGCCGGAGCCGACATCGCCCTCCTCGATAACTTCGGATTGCAGGAGCTGCGCCAGGCAGTGCGCATCGCCGGGGACCGAATCGTGCTGGAAGCATCCGGCAACATCGATGAGCGCAACGTGCGCGAAGTCGCCGCAACGGGTGTGGCGCGCATCTCCAGCGGGGCACTGACCAAGAATTGTCGTGCCGCCGACCTGTCCCTGCGTTTTTTCTAAGAGGGCAAAACCCGGGTCGGGGCCGGTGCCGGACGCGCAGCCGGGCGGCCACCACCGGCTCCGCCGCGCGCTGCCGCCCGCCGGCAAATACTCACAACCCGACGTACAAGGACCAGTCCTGGAACTCGTCCGCGTCCCCTTCCTCCAGCAGGTATTCAAAGTACTCGAACAGATCGTCGGTTTCCCCGTCCCCGTTCTCTGCCGCCGCCCCGTTCTCTGCGTCCAATTGCGCCGCCCACGGCAGCGCAGTCTCCGTCTCCACGGCAAACGGTGGTAACAGCTCCTCGTCCGGCAGGGAGAGAGCACCCAACAGGACCCCGGTCCACAATACGGCCAGGACAAAAGCAAACGCCGGCACCCAGCGCGCCGGTGAAGACCACAACACCCAGGCGCGGGCACCCAGGCGCGGCGACTGGGAAGAAGCGCGCACCGCCCGGCCCAGGCGCTCTTGCCAGGAGCGTTCCATCGGCGGCGGGACCATCGCTGCCCGCAGGCTGGGAAAACTTCGGTTTTCAGTCATCATGCAAGTCCTCGAAACGCAGGTTTTGGCGCCGGAAACTCTCCCGCAAGGCGCGCCGCCCGCGCGCCAGCAGGGACTCCACCGCCTTGGCAGAACGCCGCAGCACGGCCCCGGCTTCGGCGTGACTCATACCTTCAAAATAACAGAGCCACAAGGCTTCGCGCATGGCCTGCGGCAGTTCTTCCATCAGGCGATGCATCGTGTGCGCCAGTTCTTCATTGCCGCTCGCGACATCCGGTGCCCCGGGCTCCGTCCCGGACAGTGTCTCTTCCGGCCGCCGGCGGCGCAGTTGGTCGATCGCCGCATTCAGAGTCAAACGATAAAGCCAGGTTCCCGGCCGGGCCCCTCCCGGCCGCCAGGCGGGACGGCTCCAGACCTTGAGCAACACTTCCTGCACCACGTCCTGGGCCAGGGTGCGCTCGCGTACCACCCGCCAGGCCACCCGGTAGAGCTTCTCTCCGTAACGCTGTACCAATTCGTCAAAGGCGGCGTGTTCGCCCCGGGCAATAGCTAACATCAGAGCTTCTTCACTTCTCATGCCGCAACGGACAAGGCGGCCCGGTACCGGTCCCAGTCGAAGGTGGCACCGGGGTCACTCTTGCGTCCCGGGGCCACGTCGGCATGTCCCACAATGCGTTCGGGAGTCAACGCCGGATACTCCCGCAACAGGCAGCGGCTCAGTGCGACCAGGCACTCGTACTGCGCATCCGTGAAGGGGACTGTTTCCGCACCCTCCAGTTCCACGCCGATACTGAAATCATTGCAAGCACTGCGGCCTTCAAACCGCGAGGTCCCGGCATGCCAGGCCGCCCGGTCAAAAGGCACATACTGGCGCGCCCGCCCATCGCGGCTGATCAGCACGTGGGAGGAGACCCGCAAACCGCAGAGTGCGGCGAGGGCGGGGTGGTCTTCGGCGCGCAACTTGTTACAAAACATCCGGTCGATATAGCCGCCGCCGAATTCTCCCGGCGGCAGACTGATACAGTGAATGATCAGCAGGCTGATATCCCGGACGTCCGGGCGCGCATGATGATTGGGAGAGGCCATTTGCGGCGTGTCCACCAGGTGATGCGCCCGAATGCAAAACCCGGGAGGCGCGCCAGGCCGCCCGCCGCCATTGGCAACCGTCCGGTCTTCGCCCACACTCACGCCCTTGCGACTGCCCGGGCCCTGTGCGCTCAGAAGAAGGGCCCCACCTGTGGGGGGAACAAGCGGGACCCCGCCAAAAGCCTCAGACGCCGACGCTCAGCGCGCCCTGCGTGAGCGACGCGGCTGCACCCATTCCTGGAATTCCTCGCGGCTCAGTGCCCCGTCCTCGTTGCGGTCCGCCTTTTGGAAGAGCTCTGCAGTATCCATCCCGTAGAGGGCCATGAGCCCCAGCTTCTTCTCCTGTCTGTCCAGGTAACCATCTCCATCGCGGTCGGCATCGCGGAAATGTTGCCGGGCCGCTGCACGCGCCTCCTCCAGTTCCAGCGCGTTATCGCCGTTTGCATCCAGTCGGCCAAACATTTCCTCGACCCGGGCGTGATGACGTGACTTCTTGCCGCCCGCGAATTCTTCCAGGCTGAGAACCCCGTCACTGTCCCGGTCATGGGTGTAAAACCGCCGCAGGGCGAAATTCGTATTCTCCCCGGGGCTGATCCTGCCGTCCCGGTTCAGATCCCAGAGCATTGTGCCGTGATGCTTCTTGCTCTTGCCGCCGGCGTATTTGCTGCTCTTGTGGCACTTGCCACCCATGCGCTTCTTGCAACCGCCCATCTTGTGGCCGCAGGCGCTCTTGTGGCCGCGGGTGCTCTTGTGGCTGCAGGCACTCTTATGACCACAGGCACCCTTGTGGTAGCCGTGACAGCCGGTGCGGCCGTACATCGGCCCCCGGTGATGCATGGCGCTATGGGCTCCCATGAAATGGGCGCGCATGAGCGCATGCCGTTTCGTCGCCATACTGCCGAAGACATAGCCGCTGGTTAACAAAACCACGGCGACGCCGAGTGCAATCAGAACGTTGCCAATTTTCATAATGGTATTCCCCCTTGCAAGGACAGGCTATTTTCCCATACAACCCTTTATACGCAACCGGCGGACTGCATCCCTCACCCCCGCACCCCTTATGCCCCCCTCTCTATCTGCGCCTACTCGCCTCGCCCCCGCACCTCCCCTCTTCTGCGCCTACTCGCCTCACCCCCGCACCTCCCCCTCACGCCTACTCGCCTCGCCCCCGCACCTCCCCTCTTCTGCGCCCACTCGCCTCGCTCCCTGCATAAAAGCGGGAGTTCGTGTATGGTATGGAATGCGCTAAAGACAGGAACCCCCATGCCCGTTGTACTGATCGAAAAACCGGAAAAATACATTCGTATCATCCGTCTCAACCGGCCGCAAAAGCTGAATGCGATGAATGCCGAACTGATGCAGGAACTGTTCGACTGCTTCACCCGGGTCAGCGAGGACAACGAGTGCCGGGTCGCCATCCTCACGGGCCAGGGGCGTGGCTTCTGTTCCGGCCTGGACCTGGACGACTCCGGGATGATCCCCAATGTCCAGGGCCTGACGATCCCGCAACTGTCCATACATGCCGTACGCCATTTCTCACGGGTGGTGCCCGCGATGCGCGCCATGCGCCAGCCGGTGGTCTGCGCGATCAACGGCCCGGCCTACGGCGGCGGCATGTGCCTGTGCCTGGGCGCGGACATCCGTATCGCCGCGCGTTCGGCGCGCTTCAACAGCACCGGCATCGTCAACGGGCTCACCAGCACCGAACTCGGTGCCAGCTGGATCCTGCCGCGCCTGATCGGTGCCTCGCGCGCCAGCGAGATCATGCTCAGCGGCCGGGAAGTAGAGGCCGGGGAAGCCGAGCGCATCGGTCTCGTCGCCCGCACGGTCGATGACGAACAACTGATGGAGGATACGATGCAGACGGCGCAACGCATCTGCGAATTGAGTCCGCTGGGCGTGCAAATGACCAAGCGCCTGTGCTGGAGCAACTTGGAAGTATCCAGCATGGAGGCGGCGATCGACTTCGAAGACCGCAACCAGCTGCTGCTGGGCGTGACCACCAACCTCGAAGAAGCCAAGCGGGCGCGCCGGGAAAAACGCCAACCGGTGTACGAAGACCGCCCGACGATCTGGCCCGAGAAATTCGGTTGAGCGCGGCTTCACAGGACCTCGACCCCGGTGCCGAATTGCGCACCCGCGAACCGCACAATCCAGCCGTGAACGCCCGCACTTTCAGCATCGCCGACTCCTTCGAGACCGTGGTCGACACCGCACCGGAACGCCCGGCGGTAACCGCCGGCGAACAGCGCCGCAGCTATGCCGAACTCGAAGCGCGCTGCAACCGCTGCGCCCACCACCTGCAAAGCGCCGGCATCGGCGCCCGGGATCATGTGGGCATTTACGCACGCAATCGCATGGAATGGGTCGAGGCGATGATGGCCACCTACAAGCTGCGCGCCGTACCCATCAACATCAACTACCGCTACATGGCCGAAGAACTGCGCTACATGTTTGACAACGCCGAGCTCAAGGCACTGGTGTACGAATGCAGTTATGCCCCGCGGGTCACCGAGGCGCGCACAGGGCAGTTCGCCCCCGGTGCGCTGCTCGTCCTGGCAGATGAGGCCGGCACCGAAGACCCGGGCAACGACGCCATCGCCTGGGAGACCGCACTGGCCGCCGCCTCTCCCGAACGCGACTTCGCACCCCGCAGCGACGACGATCTCTACATTCTCTACACCGGCGGTACCACCGGCTATCCCAAGGGTACGATGTGGCGCCACGAGGACATCTTTTTCGCCGCACTGATGGGCGGCAACCCGCTGGGTGAACCGGTCAAGACGCCCGCGGAGCTATCCGGGATCGTGCGCGACGGCACACCCATGACCGTGGTGTGCTGTGCGCCGATGATGCACGGCGGCGGCTCCTGGATCACTAAGATCGTCCTGCTCTCCGGGGGTGCGATCACCCTCTACTGCGAAGCCCATTTCGATGCGCACAAGGTGCTGCGCCTGGTGGAAGAACAAAAACCCATGTCCCTGATGGTGGTCGGCGATGCGATGGCGCGGCCGCTGGCCGATGCCATGGAAGAGCACCAGTACGAACTCTCCACGCTGGTCTCGTTCGGCACCGGCGGGGCGATGCTCTCCCCGACACTCAAACGCCGGCTGCACCGCCTGCTGCCCCATGCCATGATCCTGGACAGTTTTGGTGCCTCCGAGACCGGTCGCCTGGGCAGCGTGGAAGACCTGAGCGGTGCCGACGATCGCATCCGTTTCAAAATGCACGATGATGCCGCCGTGCTCGATGAAAACCTGCAAGCCATTGCCCCGGGCAGCGAACAGACCGGCATCCTCTGCTGCCGCGGATACATCCCCCTGGGCTATTACAAGGACGAGGAAAAAAACGCCAGCACCTTCGTCACCGACGCAGACGGTGTACGCTGGGTAGTGACCGGCGACCATGCGCGCGTGCATCCCGACGGCACGGTGGAACTCCTGGGACGGGGGTCCCAATGCATCAACTCCGGTGGCGAAAAAATCTTTCCCGAAGAAGTGGAAGGTGTGCTCAAACAACACCCCGCCGTCTATGATGCCGTGGTGGTCGGCGCCCCGCACGAACGTTTCGGCCAGCAGGTGACCGCCGTGGTGCAAGCGGCAAAAGGCACCCGTCCGAGCCTGGAAGAACTGCAGGCCCACTGCAAGGAACTGCTCTCCGATTACAAGTGCCCGCGGGCACTGGTGCTCAGCGAACAGTGCCCGCGCACCCCGCCGGGCAAACCCGACTACCGCGCCGCAAGGGCACTGGCCTACGCCGCACTCGGAGTCACCGACAACACACCATAGGGGCACCGTAGGGCGGAACGCACCGGGACGGGCCTTGCCACGCCACGCCCACGCCCCCCCACCCCACACACACAGTGAAACGCCCCGGGAAATATCGCACTTCCCCGCCGGCCACAGGGAACGCTGCGGTATAATTTTTTGCATGGGCGAAATTAACATTCACACGCACAACCTGGGCTATCCGCGCATCGGAGAAATGCGCGAACTCAAGCGCGCAGTCGAAGCGTACTGGAACGGTAAATCCTCGCGCGAGGAATTGCAGGCGGCGGCCGCGGAACTGCGTCAGCGCAACTGGCACAAACAGCAGGACGCCGGCATCGGGCTCGTGCCCAGCAACGATTTCAGCTTGTACGACCAGGTGCTGGACCTCTCCTGCATGGTCGGCAATATCCCGCCGCGCTTCGGCTGGAAAGGCGGTGCAGTCGAGCTGGACACCAGCTTCCTGGTCGCCCGCGGCGAGCGCAGCCGGGTCGCTACCGACACCGCCCGGGATGCGAACCAGGCACCGGCCTTCGCCAGCGAGATGACCAAGTGGTTTGACACCAACTACCACTACATCGCCCCCGAGTTTCAGCAGGACACCCGGTTCGCACTCAGCACCCGCAAACCGGTGGAGGATTTTCTCGAGGCCAAAGCCCTGGGTATCCAGACCAAGCCGGTGCTGCTGGGCCCGGCCAGCTACCTCACGCTGGGCAAGGTGCACGATGCGCAAAACCCCGACTTCGATCGCTTCGAACTCTTTCGGGGCCTGCTGCCCGTCTACCTGGAAGTGCTGCAACAGCTGGCCCAGGCGGGCGCCGAGTGGGTGCAGATCGACGAACCCATCCTCTCCCTGGACCTGCAAGCACGACAACAAGAAATCCTCGCCGACGCCTGCGAAGCCTTTGCCCGGCAGCTGCCCGATCTCAAGATCCTCGTGGCGAACTATTTCGGCCCGCTGGGTGACAACCTGGAGCTCGCCTGCAAGCTGCCCTGCACCGCCCTGCACATCGATGGCGTGCGCGGTGCCGATGAAGTCGAAACCGTCGCCCGCACACTGCCCGCAGAACGCACTCTCTCCCTGGGCGTCGTCGACGGACGCAACATCTGGAAGAATGACTACGAGGCATCGCTGGTGCTCATCCGCAAGGTGCAGGAACTGCGCCCGGACACCCCGCTGCTTCTGGCACCCTCCTGCTCGCTGCTGCATTGCCCCATCACCCTGCAGAACGAGACCCGGATGGACGGAGAGCTCAAGAACTGGCTGGCCTTCGCCGATGAGAAACTGGTCGAGCTGTGCGAACTGGCACAACTCGCCCGCGCAGAGAATGCCCAGACCGCACTCGAGGCCAATCGCAGTGCCTGGGATGCGCGCAGAAACAGCACGCGCATCCACGATCCCGAGGTCAAAGAACGGGTGGCGGGCATCCGGCCCCGGCATCTCAAACGCCACAGCCCTTTTGCCGCGCGCCAGGCCAGGCAGCGCGAACGACTGGGGCTGCCGCTGTTTCCCACCACCACCATCGGCTCCTTCCCCCAGACACAGGAAGTGCGCACAGCGCGCGCCCAATGGCGCAAGGGCGAACTCTCTGCAGCGAAATACCAGGAGTTTCTCGAACAGCAGACCCGGGCCTGCGTGGAGTTCCAGCAGGAGATCGGCATCGACATGCCCGTGCACGGCGAGTTCGAACGCAACGACATGGTGGAATACTTCGGCGAACAGCTGACCGGCTTCACCTCCACCCAACACGGCTGGGTGCAGAGTTACGGCTCCCGCGGCGTCAAGCCCCCGGTCATCTTCGGCGACATCAGCCGGCCGGAACCCATGACCATCGCCTGGTCCCGGTATGCCAAATCCCTGACCGACAAGCCGATCAAGGGCATGCTCACCGGCCCCGTCACCATCCTGCAATGGAGCTTCGTGCGCGATGATCAACCCAGGGAACAGACCGCACGCCAGATCGCACTCGCCATCCGCGAGGAAGTCACCGACTTAGAGGCCGAGGGCATCGCCGCCATCCAGATCGACGAGCCGGCCTTCCGCGAAGGCCTGCCGCTGCGCCGTGCCGACTGGGCGGCCTACCTGCAATGGGCCGTCGAATGTTTCAGGCTCAGTTCCAGTGCCGTCACCGACGAAACCCAGATTCACACCCACATGTGTTACTCCGAGTTCAATGACATCATCGAGGCGATCGCAGACCTGGACGCCGATGTCATCACCATCGAGACCGCCCGCTCCAACATGGAACTCCTGGATGCCTTCGCGGCCTTCCAGTATCCCGCGGAAATCGGCCCCGGTGTCTACGATATCCATTCCCCGCGGGTGCCCGACACCGGCGAGATGCAACGCCTGATGCACAAGGCCCAGGAAGTGCTGCCCAGGGAAAACCTCTGGGTCAATCCGGACTGCGGCCTCAAGACCCGCCAGTGGGAGGAAGTCAAGCTGGCATTGCAAAACATGGTGGAATGTGCCCGGCAGCTGCGCCAGGCCGCCGATCCCTCCTGAAGGCCCGCCCGAAGTTTAAGAGTTACTCGCCCCGGCACTTCCTCCGCGTTTGGGGGGCAATAGTGACCGGCATAAAGAATTACGCCGCTTTTTGAAATGTGAGAATCACCTCGCGACGCATACGGCCACTGAGTGCAGCGGAATCTTCTTGTGTCGATGGTGGCGGCAGGTAGCGCCGATTTGCCGGCAATTCCCGGAAACTCTTATCTGTACAGCCCAACCCTACTTCATCTGCAACACATCTCACAATCAAAGAATTGCGTATGAATGTGCCTCGTATTGTGTTGTCACCAACCACGTACACTGCTTTGCCACCGCTGACAAGCACTCTGGCCGTTTCCTTTACAGTGTCCCGGATATCGTCAATATACCGAAGCAGTATGGCCTCGTGTCGCTTTTCCAGCTCGGGACGTAATTCCAGTCGGGAGAGAACATCCAAGGCAGCCTGCTGGTTGTCTTCTGCATCCGCCCCCTTTTCCGTCCCTATACTCTCAGACCTGATGCCACGTAACTCGTGGATTGAATAACCCATCCAGACCAAGGAAAATTTACTGCACCTCAAATAATCGATTGCATTAAGGTACGGTGGAGATGTGATGACCAAGTCAATCGATCCGTCCTGCAAAGGCAAATGGCGGGCATCACCTTCATAGACCTTGGCAGGCGGTCCAGAATCATCCCCATTGTGAATACAATTCTTTGCCACGTAACTGACGGCAGATAAAAACTTGCGAAAAGGCTTTGCGGGTGCGCGTGCGAAAACCCGGTGCGGTCGGCTGTGCGACAAATCCATGGCCCTCGACGCCCCTGACTGCTTGCTGATGATAAGACGCGAAAAAGCACACCACAAAACATCCCTGACTGTTGCATCTTCAACTTCGGAAATGGCTTTGGCAAGTGCTGCAAGTTGACGACGTGCATAGTCATCAAACCAATACCGGGTAAATTTCCGGGTTTCATCATCTGCATCCCTGGGGTATGCATTCCGCTTCGGCAGCGATTTAAAAATAGAACGAGCGTTTGCCAAAACCTTATCGGCTGCTGCTTTTGCCTGCTGTAAATCAATGGGGGTCGTCCACACCTTGGAAATTAAAACCGCCAAGGGATCCACATCGTTGCCGATTGCCCGATGTCCCATGAAATGTGCTACCGCAAGCACGGTACCGGAACCGGACATCGGGTCAAGAACACGTAGAGGTTTCTCGCTCTGCCCATTCTCCAAGACCTTCAAGGCCAAGCCTGGGGCCATACGTGCCGGAAACGGATGCACCGGTTCCCGCCCCAATATCGAGCGAACCGTTTTGTGGTCTGCTTGATGCGTCATATCCACCCCTCAAATTCTATTATCACTCATTTGCTAAAGAATCATGCAGGGCCTTTTTAAGAGCAGTCATCACATTATCCACACTTTGGTCGAGTTCGACTTTCTCTCTATCTGCATGAATTGCACGCGGGGCCAGTTGTGACATTGCGGTACACACATCGGCAAGATCTGCATCCACTTCATATTTGACGGGATTAGGCAGGTGCCGCAGGGCAACGCGTAATGCAGCATAACTCACCCGCTCCCCTGAAAACTCCTTCTGCAGCTGGGCAATGGTTTTTAAAATCTCCCGGTATGGAGGCTGTTCAACATTCATCCCTTCAATTTTTTTAACCCATCGGGCACTTTCTTCAGGGAGACTGCATTCTTGAAAAAGTTCACGCAATTTCTTAAGACCGATTTGTTTTACGGGACACAAACGAACCAGTTTCGCTAAATCATCTATATTGATCAGCGTAATCGTGCGCGGTTTCTCCGACCCCGCATGTTTTTCTCTATCTATGCGGATTTCCTTGGCTAACGCAGAATTTTCCCCGCGTGCTGTCGGAAATGCCGGTCCCACAATAACGGCATGATCACATTTAAATTCATCTCGATTTCGCGCAATAGCCGAGATATTGACACTGTGTGCCGAGACCTTCACAGCAGGAGCCTGTTTACTCTTCGCTTCCAGACTCACCCTGTAATGCTGTAGTTCTCCCCCAGCACTTGGGGACAAATAAGCGGAAGCCACTCCATCTGGTTCATTTGGCTTACCATAAGAACTTACCTCGAAGCCGAGGCTCCGGAATGCTGCGTTGACACACTGTTCCAACTGCACGGGGTCATTGCGCGCCTCAGACAATGCCTGGGCAATGGAAACGGCACTTTGCCTTCCTGATTCATTTGCCAGACTACGCAGAAGTTGGTCACGCTCCGACAGAAATGCATCGATCGTAGTTCTTTCAATGCCTTGCACGTGGAGCTGTGCCTCACTGAGCACTTCGGCCATCATCATCAGTTCCAAGGGTTCCCTCACTTTTTTATCACTGAATGCATCATGGAAAACCGAAATAAATGGATGAAACCCATTCAATAACAAAGTGCCGGATACCGTGTCAAATTTCACTATCGCATCACGAGATTCTCCACTGAAATCGATGTCAACGTCGGCAACAAAGTGCTCAGCCTTACGCGCCCGTTTTTCAAGGGAAGCGAGAAATTCCTTCTTTTTCTTAACAGAATCATATTCCGGGACAATCAGGTAACGGGCTTCGCTTTTACCTTCCATAACAGCCCGACACAAAGTGACAATTGGCGTGCGTGACAAACCCGCTGGACTGGCGGCGATCCTGCGCGACAGTTTTGCACCCGGCTCTTCACCGAGATCATGAGCCTCAATTTTAGGTCGAACTGCATTGAAGATCGCACGAAGTACATTCTGCGTGGCTTCAAGCAGCGGACCGTCTTCAATTGTCTCCCGGTTGGAGCGCAAGCCATCATCCAATTTATCTATATGAATTACCAATCGGAAACGGCCAAAAGTTCCATGTCGCAGCTCATCCGGAGAGATGCCGAAATGTCCATCAGAAACATTGAGAAGGCGACCACGCACGTAGACAAAAAATCCATGGCTACGGCCAATCTCGTCTGACTTTCCGCCCGTCAGAAGGTCTTTGTAGGCCTCTGCATAACCCCAAACACGACCCAACCCCGGTATATCAAGTCCGGGAGGGTTTTTCGTCACTTTAATATCCTTGGGGCCGGGCCTGTGAAGCTTCACCAGGCCCTTACCCAGTTGCCAATGCAGGAGCGGTTTTTTACTTTCTTTGCTCGGTGTAAGTTGCCGGCCATTCAGCCAGACTTTGAAATCATCACGCAACGGAAGCGCAGTCCGTAGCACCCACTCCAGATGACCCCTTTTGATCTCATGTGCCTTGTCTTTAAGTGAAGACATAATACTAACCGTCCAAGATGAAGGGCTTCCTTTACCAAAAAGCGAAATTCCGGCCGTCTTGAACTCGCTGCTCTCAGTCCATTGCCGGATAGCTTGTTCTGCTTGTGCAGGGCTCAGCTCCCGGAGCGGAATCTGAATTGGAGTCTCTTGGAATTCAATACCCTGACCATGGTTCTGGACAATCGCCCCATAATCCATGGAGGTAGAGTAGTATTTTCCCTGGTATTGACTGATATGCGTCAGGCGCTCGGCCAGTACATAAGTCGCCAGCTTGCCGATGCCAAATTTCCCAATCTGTGAACGACCGCGAGGGAGTTCTGACTGCGGCAATTCTCGCTTATTACTGAAGCCGATCCGCCAGTGCCTGGTCAGACCATCGATACCCATACCTTCGCCGTCGTCGAACACCACGATCGCAGCATCCGGATCATTAAAACTGGATGGGAGCAGGACCTGCACCCGGCGCGCACCGGCATCAAAGGAATTGGCGACCAGTTCCTCCACGGCCTTGTTCGGACTTGTATAAAGACCTTCAGAAAACAGCTCAATAATCTTGTAACTAAGATGGACATCGATCTTCCCTGTTTCAGAACCAACAGAAGCGAAATCAGGCGCAGACATGGCAGTTATATTCCCCCCTTACGGTCAACCGGACGTAATTTTTCAGGAAGCTGCTGACTGGGCTTAGAACCAGCCTTTTCAGCATTTGTGTGTCTGCACAAAGATTTCTCTCCGAAAGTACCACCCAAATCCTCATTCTCGTCTCTGAGATCGAGGTCATCAGCGAGAATCTCACCGATCAATAATATACAGTATAGGCGATAATACTGGTAACTATACCTCAGAAATTTCCCTTTTGGGAGAGTGTCAGTGATGAAGAAAAAGCATAGCCTCCTGCGCGAATACCTGTCAGGAAAACAGGGGCCCAAGGATGTTTTGCGGTGCCCAGCGCGTCCGGACCGCGCTGCGCTCCTCGCCGAAACGAAGCGCATCCTGAACATGACGCCTCCCGGCCCGCAGGAAGACAGCGTGTTACTGCTGCGCGAAGACCGCGACAGCCGATGAACCGGGGTGTCGGGGCCAGTGGCACCGGCAGAGGTTCTTGCCATGAAGATCCGGACACCCCGGCACGCCCCCCGCGTTTGGGGGGTAGCCCCGACTATAGCCGCCGCCTTCACTCAGATGTCCGACCTGCACGCCCCCCGCGTTTGGGAGGCGGCCCCGGGCGGGCGGCGGGACGGGGTTTGCACGGCACCGGGGGCTGCGACGCCCGCTGTCTCCCTGCTGCTATACTCCAAGGTGGCGTGCCCGCGCACGGTTTTTGACTGCTGATGCCCGGCGTTTCCGGGTGAGTCCAGGCGAGTTTCCATGTCCACCCTCAAATGCGGCGTCGTCGGCGCCGGTCATCTCGGCAAGTTCCATGCCGACAAGTATGCGCAGCTGCCGGATTGCGAGCTGGCCTGGGTCTGCGATGTCGAAGAAGCACTCTGCCAACAGGTCGCCGCCCGGCACGGTGCCGCCCCCGTCGCCGACTACCGCCAGGTGCTGGGGCAGGTGGATGCGGTCAGCATCGTCACGCCCACTTCCACTCACCACCGGATCGCACACGATTTCCTGGAGGGCGGTGCGCATGTGCTGGTCGAAAAACCGATGGCGATCTCGCTTGCCGAAGCCGACGAACTGATCGACATCGCCGAACGCCGCCAGCGCCTCCTGCAAATCGGACACATCGAACGTTTCAACCCGGTGCTGTTCGAGCTGGGAGATGCGCTGCTCGACCCGATGTTTGTAGAGAGCACGCGGCTGATGCCAAACGACCCGCGCAACCGGGACACCTGTGTCATCCTGGACCTGATGATCCACGACCTGGAGCTCATCCTCTACCTGGTGCGTTCTGAGATCACGGAAATCCGGGCCAGCGGCGTGGAAGTTCTCTCGGCCGACACCGATATCGCCAACGCCCGCATCGCCTTTGCCAACGGCTGCACCGCCAACATCACGGCGAGCCACATCAGCCGCAAGGTGGAGCGCAAGCTGCGCCTGTTCAAAAAGGATCGCTACTTCTCCATCGACCTGCAAAATCACCGCTACGTCGCCTGCCGCAAGGGGGATAAGCGCGATATCGAGTACGAGGAACGCTCCTTCCCCGGGGCCGATGCCCTGCGCATGGAGATCGAGCATTTCCTCTCGTGCATACGCAACGGGCACCCGCCCCTGGTCGGGGGACACGAGGGGCGCCGCGCACTCGATGCCGCCATCCGGGTCGCCGCCGCCCTGCAAGACTGAAGACGTGCAACCGGTCCCCGCCTTCGACCTCGGCGCACAGCATCGCGCACTGTCCAAGGAGCTGCACGACGCCGTCGACCGGGTGCTGGCCAGCGGCAGCTTTATCCTGGGTGCTGAAGGTGCGGCACTGGAGAAAGAGATCGCCGCCTACCTGGGCGTGCGCGAAGCGGTCGGCTGCGCCTCGGGCACCGATGCGCTGCACCTGGCGTTGCGCGCGGCAGAGATCGGCGTCGGAGACGAGGTCATCACCAGTGCCTTCTCCTTCATCGCCACTGCCGAGGCGGTGTTACATACGGGTGCCACGCCGGTGCTGGCCGACATCGACCCCGCGAGCTTCACGCTCGCCCCGGAGAGCGTGGAACAGGCACTGTCTGACAAGACCCGCGCCATCCTCGCGGTCCACCTGTACGGCCACCCGGCGGACATGGACGCCCTGGCGCAGCTGGCCGAACGGCATCGGCTGATCCTGGTCGAGGACTGCGCCCAGGCCTTCGGGGCGCGTTATCGCGAACGCTTTGCCGGTGCCCTGTCACTGGCCGGCTGTCACAGTTTTTACCCGAGTAAGAACCTGGGGGCCTGCGGCGACGCCGGCATGATCACCACCGATGATGCGGACTTCGCACAACAACTGCGGCAGCTGCGTCACCATGGCAGCGCGGACGGCACCGGCCATGAAATTATCGGCTACAACAGCCGCCTCGATGAAATCCAGGCGGCGATCCTGCGCGTCAAACTCCGGCACATCGACGACTTCAACCGCAAGCGGTGCACGCTCGCCGCACTGTATACCCGGACCCTGCAAGAGCAGTTGCAAACACCCGTGTGTGCCGCCGGATGCGAACACGTCTTCAACCAGTACACGATTGTCTGCGAGCAGCGCGACGCCGTGGCGGCAACGCTCGCCGAACAGGGCATCGGCAGCCGCATCTACTACCCGACGCCGCTGTCTGAAGAAGCCGCATTGCGCGGGGTATGCCGCAGTGTCGATTGCACGCAGGCGGCGCGTGTTGCGCGCCAGTGCCTGTCGCTGCCGATGTTTCCCGAGTTGACAGAACAGGACGCCCTGCGGGTTGCCGCGGCGACGCTCCGGGCACTGCACTGAAACCGGTGATGAATGACAGCCCCCGCAAGATCATGATCAGTGCCGGCGAACCGTCGGGCGATATGCATGCGGCGGAATTGATCAAGGCACTGGGGGCGTCGCCCGGCAACGGCCGCCTGGATTGCTTTGGCATGGGACTGGAGCAGATGCAACGGGCGGGACTGCGGCGACTGGTGGATGCCAGTGAGCTGTCGCTGGTCGGCCTGTTCGAGGTGCTGGCACACTATCCCAAGCTGCGCCGGGCGTATCGCCGCCTGGTGCGCGCACTGCGCGAGGAGACGCCCGATCTGCTGGTGCTGGTGGACTACCCCGAGTTCAACCTCAAGCTGGCCGCCGCCGCCCGCCGCCTGGGCATCAAAACGCTGTTCTACATCAGTCCGCAGGTGTGGGCCTGGCGGGCGGGACGCATCCGCACCATCGCCCGCCGCATCGACATGATGGCGGTGGTGTTTCCCTTCGAGGAGAAGATTTACCGGGATGCCGGCATTCCCGTGCGCTATGTCGGCCACCCCCTGCTGGACCAATTGCCCGCGGCGGTACCTCCCGTCCAGCGGGACGATGGGCAGCAGCGCGTGCTGCTGATGCCCGGCAGCCGTCTCACCGAGGTGCGCCGGTTGCTGCCGGTGATCACCGCGGCTGCGGCCGGGATCGCCCGGCGCACGGAGCGGGTGCGCTTTGCACTGCTGCTGGCCCCGGGCATCCCGGCTGCACTTGTCGAACAGCAGCTGGCCGCACACGGTGTGCAATGCGAACTGGTGCGTGAAGAACCCTACGCCCTGATGCGCGAAAGCGCCCTGGCGATCACGGCCTCCGGCACCAGTACCCTGCAACTCGCCCTGTGCCAGACGCCGATGGTGATCATTTACAAGCTGTCGCCGCCGACGTACTGGCTCGTGAGAAGACTGGTGCAGACACCGCATATCGGCCTGGTGAATATCGTCGCCGGCAAAAGGCTGGTGCCGGAACTGGTACAGGGCGAGGCCAATGCC
Source organism: Gammaproteobacteria bacterium (assembly GCA_965215045.1). Lineage (GTDB taxonomy): Bacteria > Pseudomonadota > Gammaproteobacteria > JABABF01 > JABABF01. Next base: position 624,131 of record OZ244031.1, read on the forward strand.
GATGCGATATGCCGGGAAGCCATGCCGCTGCTGGAAGATACGCAGAAGAACCGACAGCTGCGGCGGGAACTGCGGGAACTGCGCCAGGTGCTGGGAGATGACGGCAGCACCTTGAAACTCGCCGGACTGGTGCGCGAGATGCTGGGCCTTGCGCAAAACCCGGCTGGCTGAGAGAGCGCACAACACACACATACCGCGACCCGGACTCGTGGCAGCCGGTGCTCCAATTCCGGGCACCGTGGAAGTCGACGCCTGGCAATCCCGGGCACGGGGGGAAAATGGTCCGCGGCTTCCCGCCGCAGCTCAGCACCCCGGCAGGCGGGTGGTGGGAAACTTCCAGCTCAGCGCCCCGGCATGCGGATGGCGGGAAACTTCCAGCGCAGTGCCCAGAGCAGGGCGAAGTAGAGCAGCACGCCACCGGCGACAGCGGCGACCAGGTTCGGCACCCTCTGCTGCCAGCCCAGCACCTCCCATGGCAGTTGCGGGATGCCGCTGAACCACAGGGCCAGTACCATGCCCAGGAGTGCCAGCACAATGCGCAGGGCGTCGCGTCCCGCTGCGCCCGGGATGGACGGCCGCAGGATGACGCCCCGGCGTTGCAGTCCCCGCCACAGCAGCCACGCATTGCACCAGGAGGCGAGGCTCACACCCAGTGCCAGGCCGAGCCAGGCACTGTAGAACAGCAATTGCGCCAACACCACCAGCAGCAGTTTCAGACCCAGGCTCACGGGCAGCATCAGCAGTGCGATGCGCAGCGGGCTGCGGGCATCCTGGCGGGCAAAGAAGGCACCGGCCAGCAGGCTGATCAGCATGGAGGCCGGGATGGACAGGGCCAGGATCTGCAGGGTCCAGGAGATGCGGGTGGCATCGTCCACCTGCATGTTGCCGTACTGGAACAGGGTGAAAGCGATGGGCCGGGCCAACAGGAAGATGCCCGCCATCGCCGGCAGGCCCAGCAGGGCGATGATGCTGAGACCGCCGCGCAGGGTTTGGCCGAAGGCCGCCTCATCACCGGTAGTGGCCAGGCGCGACAGGCTGGGCATCAGCACGGTGACCGCGGCGACGCCGACCAGCCCCACCGGCAGGATGGAAAGCCGGTTGGCGTAGTTCAACCAGGAAATGCTGCCGGTCTCAAGGAAAGAGGCGATCAGATTGTTGATCGGCACGTGCGCCTGGACGGTGAGCACGGTGAGCAGGGCCGGCCCCAGCAGCTGGCCGAAACGCCGGAAGTCGGGGTTCTTGTACTCCAGGCTCGGCGGGGCCAGCAGGCCCAGCCGGGTCAGCACCCCCAGGTGGAACAGCACCTGGAGCAGGCCCGCCAGCGGAATGGAGAAAGCCAGTGCCCGGGGAGCGGCTTCCGGCCCCGTCTGGGTGAGCAGCAGCACCGCGATGATCACCAGGTTGAACAACACCGGGGTAGCGGCGGGGATGGCAAAGCGCCCGCTGCTGTTTTGCAGGGCGGCGGCGAGTCCGATCCATACCGCCGGCAGCAGGTAGAGCAGGGCCTGGGGCAGCATGAGGATCGCCAGGACGCGGCGCTCGGCATCGCCCAGGAAGCCGGCGCCGAAGAACAGCACCGGCAGGGCGGGCAGGAGCAGGCCCAGCAGCACAACGGGCAGGGTGATGCCGGTCAAGGCACTGAACATCACGGCACCCAGGCGTCGCAGCCGGGTCAGGCCGCCCTGCAGGCGGGCACTGGAACACACCGAGACCAGGGATTGCGCCAGCGGCCCCTCCAGTGCCATGCCGCGCAGCAGCTGGGTCAGCGAAAGGGCGACAAAGAAAACATCGCTGACCAGGCTGACACCCAGCAACAGGGCCAGCAGCACATCGCGCAGCAATCCCAGCAGGCGCGAGAGGCCGCCCAGTGCGCCGACGGCGATGCCGGAGCGCAGCAGCGGCGCACGCGGCTCACTCACGCCGGCGCGAGTGCCAATGCATCGGAATGTCGTGCTTCGGCAGTTGTTCTGTGACGTCGAACAACAGGGCGAACAGTGCCATGCGGATCAGAACGCCGTTGTCCGTCTGGCGGAAAATCGCCAGGTTGGAATGCTCATTCAGGTCCGTGTCGAGTTCGGCACCCCGGGCATCGCGCGGCAGCGGGTGCATGATCACCGTGTTGGGACGACAGTGCCGGGTGTAAACGCTCTCATCCAGGTGGTAGAGACGGCGGTACTGCAGGGCCTCCTCGGGATGGGCAAAGCGTTCCTCCTGGATGCGGGTGGCGTAGATGATGTCGACATCGGCGATATGTTCTTCCATGTTTTCCGTGCATACCGCGTCGTGGCCGGCACTCTGCAGGCGTTCAAACTCCTCCTCCGGCAGTTGCAGTGCCTGCGGGGAGATCAGTTTCAGGGTGACATTCCGGTACAGGCACAGCAGCCGACACAGGGAATGCACGGTGCGTCCGTAACGGAGGTCGCCGACCAGGGCGATGCGCAGGCCATCCATGTCCGGACGGCGCCCGCGCAGTTCACGGGTGATGGTGTAGAGATCCAGCAGTGCCTGGGTGGGGTGCTCGTTGCTGCCGTCGCCGCCGTTGATCACCGGTGCCCGGCTGGCATCGGCAAAAGCCTGCGCCGAACCCTCTTCCGGGTGCCGCAGTACGACCACATCGATGTAGCCGCTCAGCACCCGCGCCATGTCGTAGAGAGACTCGCCCTTGGCCATCGCCGAATGTTCAAAACCGGTGGTCTCGCGCACGCTGCCGCCCAGCAGGTTGAAGGCGCAGCCGAAACTGACCCGGGTGCGGGTGCTGGCTTCGAAAAACATGTTGCCCAGGATCGCGCCGTCCAGGACCCGGTTGCGCTTCCGGCGCCGGGCGTAGGCGTCCATCCCGTCCGCCACCTGGAAAATGCGTTCGACGTCGGCGCGTTCAAACTGGCTGACGGACAAGATATGGGAGCCGGCAAATTCCATACAGGAGCGCGCTGTGAAGCGGGGAAATTCTACTACAGGGTGCGGCGCATACCCGCGGGATGCCGCAATGCGCCGGGAGACCGAGGCTCAGGCGGTGACAATATCCGCCCACTCCTGCAACTCGCCCAGGATGGCGCGCCGGGAGGCGTCCCCCGCGATTTCCCTGCCGTCCTGCAACCGTTCCAGCATCTCCAGGTACTCTTCGAGCACGATACTGCCGCCGCCCTCGGGGTCGGTGAGACGCCGGTAGCGGTATTCCTCCCAGCGCTGCAGCTCCTCCTCGTCCAGTGTCTCGGGAAAATTGCGCGCGCGCCAGCGAAACAGCAACTCCACCAGGCGCGGATCCTTGAAGTCAAAACTCTGCTGGCCCAGGTGTTCCGGTGGGGCACCCCGCGCCTGTTCCAGCAGGCGCAGGTCGCGATCATCCAGGAAGCCGCCGCCGTAGAGGGACAACTCCGGGTCATCCGCCTGGCCACCCTCCTCCCGTTGCGGCCAGAGCTGCTGCACCCGGCGTTCCAGGTCCGGCACCTGGCTGAGAATGCGGAGCTGCTCCTGGCAGTGCTCCCGGTCGATGCCCAGCCGCTCAGCCGCTGCATCGTCCAGCATGTTGGCCGGGGCGAACAGCGGGCAGCGGTTGAGATAGAGCAGGTGCAGACCCGGTGCCCCGGAATACTGGTTTTCCACTGCACCGACATCGTGGTCCAGGAAGGCGCGCGCATCGCTGCAGAGATCAAACATCGCCACCGCGTGGCGACGGCTCTGCACCTCGCACAGGGGCAGTGCCAGGGAGGTGCAGCAGCGCGCGTTGCCGTAGGGGGTGGCGACATGCAGCACCGGGGTGCGCCCATCCAGCGGCAGTTGCTGCCGGGCGGTTTTGGCGTCGCGCAAGCGCAATGCGTAGTCGAAAAGCCTGGGCTGTTTGGCGCGCAGCAGGCGCGCCAGTTCCAGCGTGGTCTGCACATCCCCCAGGGCATCGTGACTTCGCAGCTCGCGCTCCAGGTTGGCGGCCCCCAGGGATTCCAGCCGGAAATCCGCCCGGCTCTCCTCCTCGTAGTCGGGCCAGTGGATGCCCTCGGGACGCAAGGCCCGGCACAGGCGCATCACGTCCAGCAGGTCCCAGGAGGAATTGCCACCCTGCCATTCGTGGGCGTAGGGGTCATAGAGGTTGCGATAGAACAGGTGGCGCGTGAAGTGCCGGTCAAAGCCCACGCTGTTGTAGCCGACGGCGCAACTGTTCTCGAGGCTGAATTCCCCGTGCAGGCGGGCGGCGAAGGCATGTTCGGGCAGGCCCTCGCGCTCGGCCTTCTGCGGGCTGATGCCGGTCAACAGGCAGGCGGCGGGATGGGGCAGGAAATCGCGCGGTGGACGGCAGTACAAGCACAGCGGCTCTCCCAGGACCTGCAATTCCGGGTCGGTGCGCACCGCCCCAAATTGCATGATGCGGTCCCGCGCCCAGTCGGTGCCGCTGGTCTCGTAGTCGTACCAGAGAAAAGTGGGGCCGGGTGCGGACAAGGGGCGGAACTCAGCGCACTTCCACGGCCTGCGCCGCACTGCGCCGGGCCAATTCCTTGCGCCAGTATTCCGGGCCGCTGCGATGCACCGACTCGCCGCGCGAGTCGACGGCCACCGTCACCGGCATATCGCGCACTTCGAACTCGTGGATCGCTTCCATGCCCAGGTCTTCGAAGGCCACCACCCGCGAGGCGCGGATGGCGCGGGCGACCAGGTAAGCGGCTCCGCCGACGGCGATCAGGTAGACCGCGCGGTGTTTTTGAATGGAGGCGATCGCCTCCGGGCCGCGCTCGGCCTTGCCGATCATGCCCAGCAGACCGGTGTGTTCCAGCAGGAAATCCGTGTAGCGGTCCATGCGCGTCGCCGTGGTGGGGCCGGCCGGCCCCACCACTTCGTCACGCACCGGGTCCACGGGCCCTACATAGTAGAGAAAACGGTTTTGCAGCTCGACCCCGGGCGGCAGTTCGCCCCCGTCCTCCAGGAGTTCGCGCAGGCGGCGGTGGGCGGCATCCCGCGCCGTCAGCAACTTGCCGCTGAGCAGCAGGGTCTCCCCCGGCTTCCAGTCCTGGATGTCTTCGCGCCGCACGGTATCCAGGTCCACCCGCCGCGCATCCTCTGCCGGCTGCCAGTGCACCTCCGGCCAGTCGGACAACTGCGGCGGTTCCTGCAGGGCCGGCCCCTCTCCCCCGCGCAGGGTGAAATGCGCATGCCGGGTGGCGGCACAGTTCGGGATCAGGGCCACCGGCAGCGAGGCGGCATGGGTGGGATAGTCGAGGATCTTGACATCGAGCACGGTGCTGAGTCCGCCCAGTCCCTGGGCACCGATGCCCAGGGCATTGGCCCGCTCCATGATCGAAAGGCGCAGTTCCTCCAGGTAATTTTGCGGGCCCCGGGCGCGCAACTCGTGGATGTCGATCGGCTCCATCAGGGCGCGCTTGGCCAACAGCACGGCTTTCTCCGCACTGCCGCCGATGCCGATGCCCAGCTGGCCGGGCGGGCACCAGCCGGCACCCATGCCGGGCAGCGTGTCGACCACCCAGTCGGCGATGCTCTCACCGGGGTCCAGCATCGCCAGCCGCGCCTTGTTTTCAGAACCGCCGCCCTTGGCCGCCAGGAAGACTTTCACCGTGTCGCCCGGCACCAGTTCGACGTGCACCACCGCGGGCGTGTTGTCGCCCGTGTTCTTGCGCCGGCCGGCGGGTTCATCGACGATCGATGCGCGCAGCACGTTGTCGGAAAAAGTGTAGGCCCGGCGCACGCCCTCGTGGACCAGCGCCGCAACCGAGGCCTGGCGCGCCTTCTTATCCCAGTGCGCGTCCATGCCGACCTCCACGAAGGCGACGACGATGCCGGTATCCTGGCACACCGGGCGATGACCCTCGGCACAGAGACGGGAATTGCTGAGAATCTGTGCCAGCGCATCCCGGGCCGCCGCGGATTCCTCGCGTTCGTACGCCTCGTGGATCGCCCGCAGAAAATCGGGAGGATGGTAATAGGACATGAACTGCAGCGCATCGGCGACGCTGGCGCTGAAGTCTTCCGCAGAGATCGGGGTGCTCATGGACCGGGCTGCATCAATGCCAACCGGCGGTGCACAACGCACCGCCCAAGCGTCCCCGCATCAGGGTGCACCGGGCGCAGGGGGACGGCCTGGCCCGCCCCATATCAGAGAAATTCTGCGATTGCCGCCAGCACCGCGCTCAACACGAAGCCCATGATGATCACCTCCCGCACCGAGACGATCCGCACGTAGTCCGGTTTGCCCAGCAGCGCGTTCACCTCCAGCAGGGCGATCAGCACCACGCCGACCAGGGAACTGGTCCAGTTGTTCATGAACAGCTCCGAACCGCCGCCGCCCAGGTGCGCAGAACTCACCATGAACAGCAACATCGGAACGGAAAACAGGGTATTGTGGCGCGAGGCGCAACCGGCGCGCGCCAGGGCCGGTGCCGGGTCCTGGGAACCCTCGCCTGAAGCAGCGGCGATGACGATTTTCTGCTTGGGCCAGATCACGAACCAGACATTGGCCGCCATCAGGGTGCCCAGCAGGGCGCCGAAGAGAATATAGATGTTCCAGCGGTCCAGGATCGCATGCAACAGCAGCAAGCCGGTCAGGAAGGTGAAGGCGGCACCCCAGCGGAACCACCATAAGGCGCGCGGGGCCAGTTTTTGCAGGGCGTCTGATTTTGCGCCCGCCTCGGCCTCCTTGAAATACTCCGTCTGGACGAAGTTGAAGTAGTAGAGCATGCCAATCCAGACAATGCCAAACAACACGTGCAGCCAACGCCACAACTCGGTGAGATTCTCAAAGATAGGGAGCATCGGCCCCAGCCTCCCCTGAATGTGTTCAACTTGCCTCTTATCATAACAGATTGGGCTACTTTTGGGGGGACACGGACGGGGTGCCCGAACCGCTGCCGGATACAAGCTTTAATCCAGCGGTTCGTCTTCCCGGTCATCCCATATTGAGTTGTAGGGGCCCGCCATGGGCATATCGATGCCGTCTGCGATCTTGTGCGCCAGCTCATCAAAATCCTCTCGGGCCACCTGCACGGCGGCGGCGTGCCCGCCGACTGCTAAACTATGCGCCCCCGTGCAGGAGCCAGCCCCGGTCAGCGGGTGTAGTTCAATGGCAGAACCTCAGCTTCCCAAGCTGATAACGAGGGTTCGATTCCCTTCACCCGCTCCATACACTCACCCCGCTCAGTCCCCGGCCCGGGCTGCCAACTGCAGGTAACGGCGGTGTAATTCCCGCACCTGGCGACGCATCTGTTCCGGCTCTCCACTGTTGTCCAGCACTTCGTCCGCCGCCTGGCGGCGCTGCGCCCGTCCCATTTGCGCCGCCATGATCGCGCGCACCTGCTGCTCCGGCACGCCGTCCCGCTCCACGGTGCGCTGGACTTGCATTTCCTCCGGTGTGTCGACCACCAGGATCCGGTCGGCCAGGGTATGCTGTCCGCTCTCCAGGAGCAGCGGGGAGACCAGCAGTGCATAACTGCCCTGGACGGCGGCCAGTTCCAGGCGCAATTGCTCTTCGATCAGGGGATGCAGCAGTGCCTCCAACCACTGGCGCTGCACGGCATCGGCAAAGACCTGCTCCCGCAAGTGCGCGCGGTTCAGGGTTCCGTCCCGGTTCAGCACCCCGGCACCGAAGTGAGCGGCGATCGCAGCGAGTGCCGGCATCCCCGGGCGCACCACCGCCCGGGAGGCCTGGTCGGCATCGACAACGGGAATGCCCAGGGAGGCAAATTCTCCGGCGACCCTGCTCTTGCCGCTGCCAATGCCGCCGGTGAGGCCCACTACGTACATCAGCCCGGGTCTCCACCGGCCGCCGCCTGGGCGGTTCCCGATGCGGGTTGCGCCCTGAATGGCATCCCGGGGCCGCACATTTCAAAGGCCGCCAAACGGGGGCAGTGCCTGCAACCAGGCATCGAATGGCTCGCCCCACAGCAGGAGCACCCAGCCGGCCAGGCCCAGGAAGGGACCGAACGGAATCGGTGCCCCGGCTGCACGCCGACGCAGAAGGCGCGCGGCCATGCCCGCGCAAATACCGGACAGGCTCGCCAGCAGTAGCAGCGAGGGCAGTGCCGCCCAACCCAGCCAGGCACCCAGGGCGGCGGCAAACTTGAAATCCCCGTAGCCCATGCCCTCGCGGCCGCTCACCCAGTAGAACACCCAGTACAGGGCCCACAGTACAAGCCAGGCACTGATCGCCCCCCACAATGCCGATTGTGGCGGTACAAACAGGCCGAAACTGTTGCACAACAGGCCGCTCCACAGCAGCCCCAGGCTGAGACCGTCCGGCAGGAACATGCTGTCAAAGTCGACCAGGCACAGCAGCAACACGCAGGCACTGAACAGCAATGCCGCCGGCAGCATCCAGGAAAAGCCGAAGCGCCAGGCGCAGAGTGCGAACACCAGGGCGCAGAGCACTTCCACGATGGGGGCGCGGGCGGAAATCTTCATCCCGCAGTGCGCACAACGGCCCCGGTGCCGGAAAAAACTCCACAGCGGGATGCATTCGCCGGGACGCAGGCGGGCCCGGCAGTGTGTGCAGTTGGACGGCGGGGAAAACAAGCGGAACGGCGGCGGGGCCGGGGGCACTTCGCCGGCCAGTCGCAGCCGCTCATTGTTTTCTTCCCAGAGCAATAGCACGGGCAAACGATAGGACAGCATACCCAGGGGTACGCCCAGCAGCAGGCCCAGCAGGGTGCAGGCTCCTGTTAAGAGCGGCAGGGATTCAGAAAACACGGTGTTGGCCCGGGCTTCATAGAATAGCACCCAACTGGAACACCGGCAGGTACATCGCCAACACGAAACCGCCCAGCAGCAATCCCAGGAACGCGATCAGGGTCGGCTCCAGGAGTGCCACGAGGCGTATGCGCAGCATCTCCTGCTCTTCACCGTAATGGCGGCCCAGGAATTGCAGTGCCGACGCCAACTGTCCGGACTGTTCACCCGCTGCAACCATGCCCCGCACCAGGGGCGGGAAGCGCGTGCTCTCTCCCAGGCTGGCCGACAGGCTCAGACCGCGAAACATGCGCTCTCGCAGTGCCTGCGCTTCCCGGCGCAACACGCCGCTGTCACTGCCTTCGGCGGCGATCTCCAGGGCTTCCACCAGCGGGACACCGGCCTGCAATCCCGCAGCGCACAACTGGCAGAAATGCGCCAGGGCCGTGCTCCGCAGCAGGACGCCGAACAGCGGCAGTCTCCACAGCAGGCCCTCCGTGCGCAGCCTGGTCCCGGGCAGACGGCGCACCAGTAAAACAACCGGGACACTCAAGGCCAACCCGGCCAACAGCAGCCGGGCATGGGCGGCGAGGCCCTCGGACAGCGCGATGACCGCGCGCGTGAGTGCCGGCAGTTGGGCACCGAAATCGTCGAAAGTGGCGGCGAAACGGGGCGTTACCCAGAGCAGCAGGATCGCGGCCAGCACCAGTGCAAAGACGGTGACCGCAGCGGGATACAAGAGTGCCTGGCGCAGGCGTCGGCGCAGGGTGCGCCGCTGCTGTTGCTGTTCACAGGCGCGGCGCAACATCCGCGTCAGCAGGCCGGTGCGCTCACCGACTGCCAGCAGGCGGCAGTCGCCCGGGGCAAAGCAGCGCGGGCGGCGCGCCATGACTTCCGAGAGCGGTGCGCCCTCCACTACTTCGGCACGCATCTCCTGCAAGAGTTTGCACAGGGCCGGGCGGTCGGCGGTCTGCTGCAGAATTTCCAGGGCCTTGAGCAGGGGCAGACCGCCCTCCAGCATGGCCGCGAGCTGTTGCATCAGGACGATGCTGCGCTCTTCACTGAGAACAGGCGCCCAGCGGCGTTCCCGCGCGCGCCGTCCCGAGTGCCGGCGCAGGGCCAAAACATGGATGCCGCGCCGGTAGAGCAGGACCCGCGCCGTGCCGGGATCGGCGGCCTGCAATTCGCCGCGGCAGGCCTGGCCGCTGCTGTCCGTGCCGCGCCAGTGGAATACGGGCAGGGCGGTATCATTCATTTGCACCGCCTCCCAGGACCTCAAAGGCGCGGATGCAGCTTGGCCGGCAGGGTGGTGCCCTCCCCCACGGAAACGCGCATCCGGCCCGCCGCATCCAGTACCAGGTCCAGGTGCAGGACGCGCCCGCGGATATCCGCCGGCACGGTATCCAAGTCGCGGTAGAGAACCAGGATGCGGCTGTTTTCCCCGCCCTCGTAACGCACTGCACTGACGAACTCCGAGTGGTGTTCTTCGCCCTCCAGGCTGACGCCAAAGGGCAATAGTGCCTCGGCGGACGGCGGCAGGGCGGCGTTCAGAAGTGCGTATTCGGCGGCCGCCAGTTGCACGGGGCGCGCCAGGGACAGGGAGTTGTTCACCCGGCTGCGCTGGGTGTAGGTCTGGTATTGCGGGGCGGCGGCAGCGGCGAGAATGCCAATGATGGCCACGACGATCATCAATTCGATCAGGCTGAAACCGCGTCCGCGCTTCCTTGTACGACTGTACTTCCTTGACATTTGCACCGCTCTCCATGAAGCGACAAAACGGAACGGGTACACATCATGCAACCATTGCGGGAAAAATGCAAATGGCGGTCTGCAACCCGTGATTGGCGTTACAATAGAGAGCCCTTTTTCACCCCGTGTTCCGTACGCCTGCAGAGAGAGCGGATGCAGTTGGAAGAAATACAAGCCAGGGTCGATACGGAACTCGGCTGTTCCGATTGGCTCCCGATCGACCAGGAACTGGTTAACCGCTTTGCCGATGTCACCCGGGATCATCAATACATCCACGTGGATGCCGAGCGCGCCGCTGCCACCCCCTTCGGCGGTACGATCGCGCACGGCCTGCTGACCCTGTCCCTGCTGCCCTGCATGACAAACCAGGTGGAGATCGCATCCGGTGCCGCAATGGTGATCAACTACGGCTTCGACAAGGTGCGCTTCATTTCCCCGGTCCGGGTCGGCAGCAAGGTGCGGGGGCGGGTGCGCCTGCTGTCGGTGCAAGAGCGCTCTCCCGGACAGCTGATGCTCAAGATCGAAGTGACGGTGGAAATCGAGGGCCAGCAAAAACCGGCACTGGTCGCCGAATGGCTGGCCTTGCACCTGGCGGAGTAACAAGATGAAGGCAGTCAGGCGGCAAAACCGGTGCCCGGGCACCCCGCCGGGTCGATGAGCGGTGCCCGCCAGGCGGTGATTGTCTCCACCGCGCGCACGCCGATCGCCAAGGCCTACCGGGGCGCGTACAACAACCTGGGCGGTGCCACCCTGGGGGCCTTCGCCGTCCGGGAGGCGGTGGAGCGCGCCGCCTTGCAGCCGGAAGAGGTAGAGGACGTGATCATGGGCTGCGCCCTGCCGCAGGGTGCGACCGGCATGAATATCGGACGCCAGGTGGCACTGCGCGCGGGCATGCCGAGCTCGGTGCCCGGGATGACGGTCGATCGCCAGTGTTCCTCCGGCATGATGGCCATCGCCATTGCCGCCCGCTCGATCTGCCAGGAGGGGCTGGAGATCGCGGTGGGTGGCGGCCTGGAATCCATCAGCCTGGTACAGACGGAAAAAATGAACATCCACCGACGCCAGGACGAGGAACTGCTGGCACTGCAGCCGAACATGTACATGACCATGCTGGAGACCGCAGAGGTAGTCGCCAAACGTTACAAGATCAGCCGCGAGCAGCAAGATGCCTACGGCCTGCAATCCCAGCAGCGGGCGGTGGCGGCCAACGAGGCCGGGCATCTCAAGGAGGAACTGGTGCCGGTGCAGGCGGTCAAAATTGTCACGGACAAGGAGAGCGGGGAAACTTCAGAGCAGGAAGTGAGCCTGGAGCAGGACGAGGGCTTGCGTCCCGACACCACGGCGGAGGGTTTGGCCGCATTGAAAAACGTGCTGGAAGACGGCACGGTGACGGCCGGCAATGCCTCCCAGCTCTCTGACGGCGCCGCGGCATGCGTGCTGATGGAGGCGCAAAGCGCAGAAAAACGCGGCTTGCAGCCCCTGGGAATTTACCGCGGGGTGGCGGTGGCGGGTTGCGACCCCGACGAGATGGGCATCGGCCCGGTGTTCGCGGTGCCCAAGCTGCTCAAACAGCACGGTCTCAAGATGGATGACATCGAACTCTGGGAATTGAACGAGGCCTTTGCGGTACAGCTGGTCTACTGTCGCGACCGCCTGGGTATTCCCAACGAAACGCTCAACGTCAACGGCGGTGCCATCGCCATCGGCCATCCCTACGGTATGAGCGGTGCCCGGCTGACCGGACACGCGCTGCTCGAGGGACGGCGGCGCGGGGCGCGTTACGTGGTGGTGACGATGTGCATCGGCGGCGGCATGGGTGCCGCGGGTCTGTTCGAGGTCTGTTGATCCCCGGCGGCGCGGAACTGGCGTAGACCTGGAATGAGAACCCTGTGCCTGGCCCTGCTCCTGCTGGTCTTTGCCGGCCTGCAGTTCCGCTTGTGGAAGGCGGATGGACTGTTCCGGGAGAACCACCTGTACCAGCAGAAGATCGCCGAACAGCGCGAGCATAACGAGTCCTTGCGCGAGCGCAATCGCGCCCTGGCGGCACGCCTGTTGCACAAGGATCAGAGCACGGCCACGGTGGAGGGGCGCGCACGCTACCAGCTCGGGATGATTCGCCGCGATGAGACCTTTGTCTGGATTATCGAGGAAGATTGATCCACGGGGCGGGTGCGCGCGGTTTTGCCGGCGCCGATGACGGAACACGCCTTTGGCATTCTGCCCGCCGCCGGCCGGGGACTGCGCTTCGGTACCGGGGTTCCCAAGCAGTACCAACGCCTGGGAGCGTACACGGTGCTGGAATGGAGTCTGCGCAAGCTGCTCTGCGCCCCCCTGGATGCCGTCATCGTACCCTTGGACCAGGAGGATGCGCATTGGCGCGACACCATGATTCCGCCAGGTGCCGCAGTGGAATGCATCGCCGGGGGCACCCGGCGCGCCGAGTCGGTGCTGGCAGGCCTGCACCACCTCGCCGGGCGTGCCGCTGCCAGCGACTGGGTGCTGGTGCACGATGCGGTGCGTCCCTGTGCACCGGGTGCTTCTGTGCAGGCACTGTTTGAGAGCTTGCGCACGCATCCGGTCGGCGGTGCCCCGGCGATCCCGGTGCGCGACAGCCTGCGTCTTGGCGATAGCGAGGGAACGCGCCTCGTCGACCTGGCGGAGCGCCGCCACTTGTGGCGCGTGCAAACCCCGCAGATGTTTCGCTACGCCGCCCTGCGCCAGGCACTGGAGGATGCGCTGGTGGCGGGGGAATTCCCCGATGATGAAACCGCGGCCATGCTGCGCGCCGGCCATACGCCGCAGCTGGCACCGGGCAGCGTGTTAAACCACAAGATCACGGACCCGGAAGACCTGCTGCTGGCCCGCGCCTGCCTGGCGGAAATGGAGGCGGAAGCCGGGGCCGGAGCGGTGCCGTGAGCATGCGCATCGGCCAGGGCTTCGACCTGCACCCGCTGGAGCCCGGGGATGCCATCGTGCTGGGCGGAGTCACCATCTCGGCCCCGTTCCGGGTACGCGCGCATTCGGACGGGGATGTGCTGTTGCATGCGACCTGCGACGCCTTGTTGGGGGCTGCCGGGCGGGGCGATATCGGCGATCATTTCCCCGACAGCGACCCGCGCTGGCGCGATGCGGACAGCCGCATCCTCCTGCGGTGCTGCCGCAGCATGCTCGAAGAACACGGCTGGCAGCCGCTGAACGTCGACCTGACCCTGCTGGCCGAGGCCCCGCGCATCGCCGAACACAAGGAACAGATGCGCGAGAACCTGGCCGCCGACCTGCAATTGACGGTGGAGCAGGTCAACATCAAGGCCAGCACCCTGGAGGGACTGGGTACCATCGGGCGTGGCGAGGCGGTGGCGGCACTGGCGGTGGCCTTGATCGGGAAACGGTCGTGAAATCCAGGCGCGGGCCGGCGGCGGGGCGCAACGGGCCTGCGTCGCGCAGCCACGAACGCCTGCTGGAGGAACTGGCGCAATCCGAGGTCTGCGGCTCCCGGGTCTTGGAGGCGATGCGCGAAGTGCCGCGTCACTTGTTCGTCGATGACGCCCTGGCACATCGCTCTTATGAAAATACCGCCCTGCCGATCGGCCACGCCCAGACGATCTCCCAGCCGTATATCGTCGCACTGATGAGCGAGTTGGCCATTGCCGGGGAGATACCGGAGCGCGTGCTGGAAATCGGCGCCGGCTCGGGATACCAGGCGGCGGTACTGTCCCGCCTGGCCCGGCAGGTGTACAGCATGGAACGTATCTCCGCCCTGCTCGGCAAGGCCAGGCGGCGCTTGAACCGCCTGGGCATTCACAGGGTGCATTTTCGTTTCGGCGACGGGCACCTGGGGTGGCCGGAAAAAGCACCCTTTGACGCCATCGTCGTGACTGCCGCCTGCACCGAACTGCCCCAGGCCCTGGTCCGGCAACTCAAGGAGGGCGGCCGGCTGGTGGTCCCGGTCGGAGAGGAAAAACAGCGTCTGCGTTGTTGCCGGCGCCGGGGAGAAAAGCTGGAATGCGAGACCGTGGAGGCGGTGAACTTCGTGCCGATGCTGGAAGGCGTCACGCACAACTGAGGCGCAACTGCGCGTTTGGGATTCGGCGACGCGTTGCGAAAAAAAACTTCCGTCCCGCCGGCGATGAAAAAATGCGTCAGGAATCCTGTAGTGGATGCGCGCCGCTTCAGGGCGCAGCACCGGCCCAGTGCCCCCGGGTGCCCAGTTCCTGCTCGATGCACAACAGGCGGTTGTACTTGGCCGTGCGCTCGGAGCGGCAGGGCGCACCGGTCTTGATCTGCCCGGTGCCCGCACCGACTGCGAGATCGGCAATGCTGACGTCCTCGGTCTCCCCGGAGCGGTGTGAGACCACTGCCGCATAACCCGCCTCCCGGGCGCAGCGAATGCACTCCAGGGTCTCGCTCAGGGTGCCGACCTGGTTGAGCTTGATCAGTACCGCGTTGGCCGCTCCCTCGCGCACGCCCCGGCGCAGCGTCTCGCTGTCGGTGACAAACAGGTCGTCGCCGACCAGTTGCACGCGCTCGCCAAGCCTGCGACTCAGGGTTTTCCAGCCCTCCCAGTCATCTTCGGCCATACCATCTTCGATGGAATGCACGGGATACTGCTCACACAGCCCCTCCAGCCAGCCGCTGAATTCCGCGGCAGTGAAACTCTGCTGCTCGCCCTGCAAACGGTAGGCCCCTTGCGCATAAAACTCCGTGGCCGCACAATCCAGTGCCAGCCCGACCTCGGCCCCCGGTCGCAACCCGGCATCTTCCACTGCCTGCACCAGGGCATCCAGCACCGCCCGGCTCGAGGGCAGTTCGGGGGCGAAACCGCCTTCGTCGCCGACTGCCGTGCCGAGTCCCCGCTGCTTTAAAAAACTCTTCAGCGCATGAAAAATCTCGACGCCCCAGCGCAGGGCTTCACTGTAACTGGAAGCACCCCGGGGTTGAACCATGAACTCCTGGATATCGATACTGTTGGCGGCATGCACCCCGCCATTGAGGATATTCAGCATCGGCAGCGGCAACACCAGCTCTTCATTGCCGCACAGGGCCGCGATATGCGCGTACAGCGGCAGACGGGCGGCGGCGGCGGCGGCGTGGGCCACGGCCAATGAAACGCCCAGGATGGCATTGGCACCCAGGCGGGCCTTGTTCGGCGTGCCGTCCGCCTCGCACATACTGCGGTCCACTGCCTCCTGGTCGGCGGCGGGATGGCCCTGCAGCAGCTGCCGCAGTTCCCCGTTGACATTGTGCATCGCACCCAGCACGCCTTGGCCGTGGTAGCGACTGGCATCGCCGTCGCGCAATTCCAACGCCTCCCTGGAGCCGGTGGAGGCACCCGAGGGCACGCAGGCCGCACCGCTGGCACCGCAACCCAGTCGGGCTTCGACGCGCAGCGTGGGCCGGGCGCGGGAATCCAGGATTTCCATGGCGCGCAGTTCGACGATTTCGCTCATGGCGCGCTCTTATTGGATGTCCAGTGCGGGCAGACTCTTGGCCAGCCGGTCCACCTGCTGCACCTGTTCCAGGAAGGGCTGCAACAGGTGCAGGGGCAAGGCGCAGGGGCCATCGCAGAGTGCCTGCCCAGGCTCCGGATGCGTCTCCAGGAACAGCCCCGCCAGCCCCTGCATCAGTGCCGAACGGGCCAGGGAGAGCGATTGGCTGCGCCGCCCCCCGGCCCGGGCCCCGTCCGTGCCGGCACCGGGGTACTGCAGCGAGTGGCTGAGGTCGAAGAGCAGCGGGAAGCCGGTATTCTTGAGCACATCAAAACCCAGCATGTCCACCACCAGGTTGTGGTAGCCGAAGGAACTGCCGCGCTCGCACAACAGGAGACGCTCGTTGCCGGAGCGCACGCACTTGTCCAGCACGTGGCGCATATCTTCCGGGGCCAGGAACTGCCCCTTCTTGATATTCAGTACCGCACCGGTCGCAGCGGCAGCCGTGAGCAGGTCGGTCTGGCGGCAGAGGAAGGCCGGGATCTGCAGCACATCGACCACCTGGGAGACGGGGGCCGCCTGCTCCGGCAGGTGAATATCCGTCATCAGCGGTGCCCCGGTGCGCCGGCGCACCTCTTCCAGCATGCGCAGACCGGCCTCCAGCCCGGGGCCCCGGGCCGAGTCCAGGGAACTGCGATTGGCCTTGTCAAAAGACGCCTTGAATACCCAGTCCATGCCGAGCCGCTGGCAGCATTCGGCGAAGTGTTCGGCAACCCGGTAGACCAGGTCCTCATCCTCTAAGACGTTCAGTCCGCCGAACAGGACACAGGGGGCCTCGTTGCCGAGCTCCAGGTCGCGGATGCGGACGCTGCGCTGGGGGACGGCAGACATCGGGCGGTATCAGGATGCGCTGCGCTGCAGGGCAGCGGCGATAAAGCCGTTGAACAGCGGGTGCCCCTGCCAGGGCTTGGAACGGAACTCCGGGTGAAACTGGCAACCCACGAACCAGGGATGCGCGGGAATTTCGACCATCTCCACCAGCGGCGGCTCGCCTTCCGACCAGGCACTGCAGCGAAGACCCGCATCTTCCAGGGCCTGCTGGTAACCGTTGTTGAATTCATAGCGGTGGCGGTGGCGCTCGTGGATCCTGGTCTTCCCGTAACACCGGTACGCCGCCGAGTCCCGCTGCAGGCTGCAGGTCTGCGTGCCCAGGCGCATGGTGCCGCCCAGGTCTTCTGCCGCACCGCGCTGCTGGCGACTGCCATCGGGCTCCACCCACTCGTGGAGCAAGGCGACCACGGGGTGGGGAGTGTCCTGCTGGAACTCGGTGCTGTGTGCGTTCGCAAGGGCCGCGACATTGCGCGCGTACTCGATCACCGCGACCTGCATTCCCAGGCAGATGCCCAAATAGGGGACGCCTTCCTCGCGTGCGTGGCGCGCCGCCACGATCATCCCCTCTACACCGCGCGCACCGAAACCGCCCGGCACTAAGATCGCATCCGTCCCCTCCAGGGCGGAGCAGTCGCCTTGCGCCAATTCCTGGGCATCGACGTAGCGAATGTTCACGCGCGCATCGGCCTGGATACCGGCGTGGCCCAGGGCTTCATTAATCGAGATGTAGGAGTCCGCCAGGTCCATGTACTTGCCGACCATGCCCACCGTCAACTGGAAGTCCGGTGCCTCGCTTTTCTGCACCACCCGGTCCCAGACATCCAGGTTTGCCGCGGGTGCCGCGATCCCGAACTTTTCGGTGATCAACTGGTCCAGGCCCTGCTTGCACAGCAGTCTCGGAATGCGATAGATATTGTCACTGTCCGGCACGGAGATCACGGCGCGCTCCTCTACATTGGTGAACAGGGCGATCTTGCGCCGTGCGGCATCGTCAATATCCTGTTCAGAGCGGCAGACCAGGATGTCCGGCTGCAGGCCGATGGAGCGCATTTCCTTGACGGAATGCTGGGTGGGCTTGGTCTTGGTTTCGCCGGTGGTCTGCACCCTGGGCACCAGGGTCAGGTGAACAAACAGGGTGCGGGCCGGTCCCAGCTCCAGGCGCAATTGGCGGGTCGCTTCCAGGAAAGGCAGCGATTCGATATCGCCCACCGTGCCGCCGATCTCGACCAGGGCGAGTTCTGCATCGCCCGCCCCCTGGGCGATGCGGTGCTTGATTTCATCCGTGATATGCGGGATGACCTGCACCGTCCCGCCCTCGTAGACGCCCTTGCGCTCCTTGCGAATGACTTCGTGGTATACACCTCCGGCGGTGAAATTATTGCGCCGCCCCATGTTGGCCTTGAGAAAACGTTCGTAGTGGCCCAGGTCCAGGTCAGTTTCGGCACCGTCCTCGGTCACGAACACTTCCCCGTGCTGAAAAGGGTTCATCGTGCCCGGGTCGACATTGATGTAGGGGTCGAGTTTGATCGTGGTGACCGGCAGGCCGCGCGCTTCGAACACCGCGGCCAGCGAAGCGGAGGTAATGCCCTTGCCCAGGGAGGAAACCACCCCGCCGGTCACGAAAATATAGTGCGTCATCGCCACGGCATCCGCACCGTGCCGGGGAGATACGAATACCGTGCACCCTGCCTGCTGCGAACGGATTCGAGGCTGCTTTCCATGAGTGTCTATTGTACCCTGTGCCCGGTGATACCTCCCTGGACCTCAGCGCACGGTCGCCCCTGTGCCTCCCGGCGGCTGCCAGTGCAGGCGCAGCGCCGCCTCTCCGGGCGCAGCGGCAAAACCCCGGCACACCCACAGGTCCCCGACCGCCGCCAGTTGACCGTCGACGCTCACCAGCGGCACCCGGCGCCGCAGCCAGGGAGGTACACCGTATTCCTGCAGTAATTTTTTCAGCGGCCGGGAATGGCGCCGGCTCTGCGGGTGACAGCGCTCCCCGCCCCGGCGAAAGTGCACTCTGAAGCGGGGGCTGGCCCGCAAACCGCCGCTCTGGCTGGGCGCCGCCTGCAACTCTCCCATGCCGGGCAGGCGCAGGGGTTGACGCGGGTCCCAGCCGTGTTCGCCCAGGGCGGGGGGCGGGTCGAGCGGCAACCAATGAATGCAGCCCCGGTAACGGCGCAACTGCCCGTGCGCAAGCCGGATGCAGGGCGCCGCATCCGGGGCGGCCCCCAACATCTCCTTCAAGATCTCATCCAGGCGTCCGCCGCCCGGTGCCCGGCAACCCAGACCATGCAACCAGTAGCGCAGCAGGTTGCGCTGGCGGGACGGTACCAGGCATTGCAGGCGTTCTGTGGGGAGCACCGCCGCCGCCGGCAGCTCGCCCAGGTCCAGCATCGCCAATTGCTCGTTCAATGCCTGCATCTCGGCAGCCTGTTCTGCGACTCGGCCCCAGCTCGAACGGTAAGCACCCCAGCGCTGCTCGACCATCGGCAGCACGCGCCGGCGCAGCCAGTTGCGATCGCGGGAATCGTCGCGGTTACTCGCATCCTCCACCCAGTCCAGCCCGTGCGCGGCGGCATACTCGCGCAGTGCACGGCGCGGGAAATTCAGCAGCGGACGCGCCAGTTCCGCCCGCGCCAGTGGACGCGACGCGGGCATCCCGGCGAATGCGCCGCCCGGCCCCCGGCACAGGCGCAGCAGCAGGGTCTCGGCCTGGTCATCCAGGTGATGCGCCAGCAACAGCAGGTCCCCGGGCTGCAGGAAATCGGCGAAAGCCCGGTAGCGCGCACGGCGCGCGGCGGCTTCCGGGCCGCCTGTCGCGTCACACTGCACGCGCACCGAGTGAAAATCCACGGCGCGGTGCCGGCACTGCTCCCGGCAGTGTCGCTCCCAGTCATCCGCGGCACTGCTGAGCCCGTGATGCACGTGCAGGGCGTGCAATTCCGGGATGGTCTCGCGCGCGCGCATTTGCTGCAGCAGGTGAAGCAACACCGAGGAATCCATGCCGCCGCTGTAACCCAGACACCAGCGCCGGCGGTCGCTAAAGGCCCGCAGTTGCCCGTACGCCTGCTGTGCCAGGCTGTCGCCCGCGGCAGCCGCGCGCTGCGCCGCCCGGGAGTTCATGGGTTGCCGCTGCTACGCAGCCGCTGGTAGCGTTTTTCCAGGAGCTTTTCCAGCGGTGCCTGCTGCAATTCGCGCAGCTGTTGTTGCAGGTGTTCGGCGAGTCGCCGGCTGGCCAGCTCGTAGTCCCGGTGGGCACCGCCGACCGGCTCTTCCAGGATGCTGTCCACCATGCCGAGTTCCAGCAGCGAGGCCGCGGTCAGGCCCATCGCCGCCGCCGCCTCCGGTGCTTTTTCCGAGGTTTTCCAGATGATATTGGCGCAACCTTCCGGGGAGATGACGAAGTACGTCGCATATTGCAACATGCACACGTGATCCCCGATGCCGACCCCCAGGGCACCGCCGGAACTGCCCTCGCCGATGACGGCGCACAGGAGCGGGGTGCGCAGCCGGGACATCAGTGCCAGGTTCGAGGCGATCGCCTCGCTGACGCCGCGTTCTTCGGCATCGATGCCCGGGTAGGCACCCGGCGTATCGATCAACGTCAGCACCGGCAGTTGGAAACGTTCGGCGAGCAGCATCAGCCGTTGCGCCTTGCGATAGCCCTCCGGACGCGGCATGCCGAAATTGCGGTGGATTTTTTGCTCGGTATTGCGGCCTTTTTCCTGGCCGATGATCGCAACCGGCGTCTCCCCCAGGCGTCCCAGCCCGCACACCAGTGCCGGGTCATCGCCAAAATGCCGGTCACCGTGCAGTTCATGGAAATCGGAAAAAATCCGTTCGATGTAATCCATGGCATAGGGGCGCCGGGGATGTCGCGCCACGCGCACGACGTCCCAGGGCGTGAGGCCGGAATAAATTTTCCGGGTCAGCCTTTCGCTCTTGTCCTGCAGCCGCTCGATTTCCTCCGCACAATCGGGAGCACCGTTGGCGGCGGCTTTTTGCAGGCCGGTGATTTTTTCCTGCAACTCCGCGATCGGCTGTTCAAAGTCCAGGTAATCGGAATTCATGGGGGTTCGTACGGGTGCCGGGAACCTGGCACCGGTCTGCAATTATATAGTGAACCGGGCGGTGTCGGCGGTTGAATCAAAGATAGCGCACGCGGTCTGCACCAAAACGGTTTTGCAGTTGCAAAAGACATTCCTCGCTGGGCTGGATATTCCATTCGCTGGGAAAACGGAACACGCCCTCGGTGCCGCCGTTACGATACAGCACGCAGGGGCGGCAATTCCCGCCCCGATGCTGCTGTAACAACTCCTGCAATTCAACCAGTATTTGCTCCGTGCAGGAGGACGCATCCAGGCGCAGCTCGAGTTGCGAGACCGAGCGATAACGCAGCGTTTCGGCACTGGCAATCTTGTCCGGTACCAGTTGCTTGCCGTTGAAGCTTCTCTCGTTGTCTTCGAGTTTTCCCGTGACCATGAACACCGCCAGTTTCTTGAGCTGCTCCGCATACTTGTCACGGTCTGCCGGGGACAGCCGCATCTCCAGGGCACCGCTGTCATCTTCCAGGTTCACGATCAACGCGCCGTCGCCGATTTTTTTCCAATCCGTGACCAGTCCCATCACGCGCACATGCCGCCCCGCACAGTCGGCGATTCTCGTGCACTGCATCCGGCGCATCTCCTCCCGGTACGCATCGACCGGATGCGCGCTGAGATACAGGCCCAGTGCCGCGTATTCTTCCCGCAACAGGCGCGACTGGCTCCATTTCTGCGCCGGCGCAGTTCCCGGACCGGCCGGTGCGGCGTCTTCCTCTTCGAGTGCCGGTGCCGCGCCGCCAAAAAAATCGTCCATGCCGCTGGCACCCTCCCTCTCGCTCTGCTCTGCGAATTCCACGGCGCGCGGCAGGATTTCCATCAGTTCGAAGCGCTCGCGGTGGAAACAGTCCGCGGCACCACTTTTAACCAGTGCCTGCAGTGCGGGCATGTTCCCCAGTTTGCGCAAGTCCAGGCGCTGGCAGAAGTCGAACAAGTCGCGAAACTCGCCGTTCTGGTCGCGCTCTGCGACGAGGCTGCGCGCGGCACCGCGCCCGAAACCCTTGATCGCGCCCAGCCCGTAATTGATCCGGCCCTTGCCGGCGGCGGCAAAATTTTCCTGGCCCCGGTTCAGGTCCGGGGCCAGCACTTCGATACCCAGGGTGCGGCATTCTGCGACCAGCAGGGACAGGCGGTCGGTGTTTTCCGCCACCGTGCTCATCTCCGCCGCCATGAATTGTTCCGGGTAATGACGCTTGAGCCACGCGGTCTGGTAGGCCAGCAGGGCATAGACCGCCGCGTGCGAGCGGTTGAAGCCGTACTCGCTGAAAGTTTCCATGAGGTCGAATACCTTTTCCGCCTTGTTCCTGGGCAGCTGGTTCTGCACCGCACCGGCGATAAAGGTCTTGCGGTGGCGGGCCATTTCCGCACTGTCTTTTGCTCCCATGGCGCGCCGCAGCAGGTCCGCCTGCCCGCGACTGTAGCCGGCGAGAATGCGCGCGCTTTCCATGACCTGTTCCTGGTACAAGAACACGCCGTACGTGTTGCTGAGCACCGGTTCCAACTGCGGCAACAGGTAGCGGGTCTTCTGCCTCTTGTGCTTTCTCTCCACGAAGTCGATATGCATTTTTTTGCGCAGCGGCCCCGGGCGGTAAAGCGCAACCAGCGCAATGATGTCATCGAACACGTTGGGACGATAGCGCTGCAAAAGGTCGCGCATTCCCGCTGACTCCAGTTGGAACACGGCCACCGTGCGACCCTGTCCCAGCATCTCGTAGGTATCCGCATCATCCAGCGGAATGTCAGCGGCATCCCGGGGTGCGGCCTCATCCGTGCGAATGGACCGCAGTGCGCGTTCGATGACGGTGAGCGTGCGCAGGCCCAGGAGGTCGAACTTGACCAATCCCACGCGTTCGACATCCGCCTTGTCCAGTTGCAGGGCCGGGGGGGCACCCGGGGCGTCGCAATACAGTGGCGCGAAATCCTCGAGTTGCGATGGCGCGATAACCACGCCGCCGGCATGGCGGCCGGCATTGCGCACCCGGCCTTCCAGTTGCAGGGCGAGGTCCCACACCTCGCGCACCTCGGGTTCCCGGCGCAGCATAAGGGCCAGTTCCGATGATTCCCGCACGGCCTTTTCCAGGCTCATGTCGAGGCTCGCCGGGATCAGGCGCGCAATGCGATCGCCCAGCGCGTAGGGCTTGTTCAACACGCGCGCCACGTCGCGCACCGCGGCGCGCGCCTCCATGCGATTGAAGGTGATGATGTGGGCGACCTTCTCTTCGCCGTAGCGTTGCCGCACGTAATCGATGACCTCGTCGCGGCGTTCCTGGCAGAAATCGATGTCGAAGTCCGGCATCGACACCCGCTCCGGGTTGAGAAAACGTTCGAACAGAAGCCCGTACTGCAGGGGGTCAAGATCGGTGATCTTCAGCGCCCAGGCAGTGACCGAGCCGGCACCGGAACCGCGCCCGGGGCCGACCGGGATGCCCTGCTCCCGCGACCAGCCGACAAAATCCATCACGATGAGGAAATATCCCGCGAAGCCGGTATTGTCGATGACGTCCAGTTCATACTCCAGGCGTTCGCGGTACTCCTGTGGCGGCTCTCCCCCGTCCAGGCGTTCGCGCAATCCCGCACGCGCGCGCTGGCGCAGCAGTTCGATCTCGCTGGTGTCCGCGGGGATTTCCGGGTAGCGCGGCATGGCATTGCTCGACAGGGAGAGCGCGGCACTGCAGCGGCGCGCGATTTCCACGCTGTTCGTGAGTGCCGATGGAATGTCGGCAAAGAGTTCTGCCATCTCCCCTGCAGAACGCAGGCACTGTTGCCTGGTGTAGCGCCGCACCCGCTTGGCGTCATCGATGATCTCGCGGCTGCTGATGCACGTGCGCGCCTCGTGCACAGCGTATTCCCCGGGTTTCAAAAAACACACCTCGTTGGTCGCTGTCACCGGGATACCGTGCTCAGCTCCCAGGTCCAGGGCCGCCTCCAGGTATTCCTCCTCTCCCGGGCGGCCGATGCGCTGCAGTTCCAGGTAAAAAGCGTCCGGGAACAGCTGCGTCCACTCCTGCAGGAGCCGCCGGGCCTGTGCCTTGCGCTGTGCCAGGAGCGCGCGGCCGATTTCCCCCTCCATCCCGCCGGACAGGGCGATCAGGCCCCGGCATGATTCCGGGTGCAGCCATTCCCGGTGCACCAGGGGGACGCCATGCTCCAAGCCCTCCCGCCAGGCGCGCGAGACCAGGGCAAACAGGTTGCGATACCCGTCCCGGTCCTGCACCAGCAGGCTGAACCCCGAACGCTCCTCCGGCGAGCCCGCCGCAAGGCGCAAGTCGCAGCCCAGGATCGGCTTGATGCCGGCCTGCAACGCCGCCCGGTAGAACTTGATCAGCGCAAAAAAGTTGCAGTGGTCGGTCAGAGCAATGGCGGGCATACCGAGCTCTGCCGCCGCCTGCGGCAACTGTTCCGGGGGTAGCAGGCCATCGATGATGGAAAACTCGGAATGGACGCGCAGATGGACGAATTCAACTGCCATGACCGTGGCGGCCCCCTTTGCCGCCCGTATCAACCGGAGTGCCCCGCCCCCCTGTGGATGGGCCTGCTGTGCGGCAGACAAGCCTGGGTCCTCCGCGGCAGACCCCGCCCCCCGGCGGGTGGGCAGCTCCTATTTTGGAGGCATGGTGCAGGCGCGTCAAATGGATGGTTTTTGAGCACCGCTCCCGGGCGGGTGCGCACCGGGAATAGGCTGTATATGTGTGCCGACACCGGCGCGGAAAACACCCGGGAAACGCCGGGAAACGCCGCCACGAAGACAGCAGGGTGCGCACCGGGAATAGGCTGTATATGTGCGCCGACACCGGCGCAGGAAAACACCCGGGGAACGCCCGGGAAACGCCGCTACGAAGACAGCAGGCGGCGCACCGGGGCGAAGCCGCGCCGGTGGACCGGGCAGGGCCCCAGGCAATGCAGGGCCTGCAAGTGGGCGGCGGTCGGGTAGCCCTTGTGCCTGGCAAAACCGTAGCCGGGATAGCGCAGGTCCAGGGCCTGCATCTGCTCATCGCGCGCCTGCTTGGCGAGTATGGAAGCGGCACTGATCGCAGGTTCCAGGACATCGCCCCGGACCACGGCCCGCACCGGGAAAGGCGGCGCCCCGTCCCAATCCGGGCAATGCGGCCCATCGACCAGTACTTGTTGCGGTTGCGGGTGCAGTGCCAGCGTCGCGCGCCGCATGGCGAGCAGGCTGGCCCGCAGGATATTGAGCCGTTCGATCTCTGCGACACTGGCTGTACCCAGTGCCCAGGCGAGCGCGCGTTCCCTGATTTTCGGGGCCAGTGCGGCGCGGCGCGCGGCGGAGAGACGCTTGGAGTCAGCCAGTCCCGGGATCGGACGCCGCGGATGCAGGATCACTGCCGCGGCGACCACCTCTCCCGCCAGCGGACCGCGACCCGCCTCGTCGACACCGGCGATGCGCACCAGCCCTGCACCGGGAGCGCGGGAGGCCGGGGATGAGACCGCCGTCACTTGCCGGGCACCACGCCGGTGCCCCGGAACATGGAATGAGAAGAAATAATCTTGTCGCCCTGGGCGATGGAGCGAATAAAGGTTTCGACCTCGGGACATTCGCTGCACAGGGTCCGCATTTCTTCCAGTGCCTGTTCCTTGTCCTGTTTTTTCTTGTGCCGGCGCACGTAAAAAATCTTGTACGCCTCGCGCAGAGTCTTGATAGTACGCTCGGAAAAATTATGACGCCGCAACCCCACGTGGTTGATGTCCGCCGCCTGCGCCGGGCTCCTGCCGACCAGCAAAAAGGCCGGCACGTCGTGAATGATGGCACTGTTCTTGCCGGAGTGCACGTGGGGCCCGATCCGGCAGCGCTGCTTCACCAGGGTGAAGCCCCCCAGGTTGGCGTAATCGCCGATGTTCACGTGACCGGCCAGGGAGGCGTTATTCGCCATGATGATGTGATCGCCCAGGACGCAATCGTGCGCGATATGGCAGTACGCCATGATCAGGTTGTGATTTCCGACCCGGGTGACCCCGCGGTCAGAGGCGGTGCCCCGGTGTATGGTCACGCCTTCTCGAATGACGTTGTGATCGCCGATTTCCAGGGTCGAAGCCTCCCCCTTGTACTTGAGATCCTGCGGGCTGTCCCCCAGCGTGGCGAACTGGAACACCTGGTTGTGCTCTCCCAGGACCGTGCCGCTGCACATCACGACGTGGGAGCGCAGCACGCTGCCGGCACCGATGCGCACCCCGGCTTCGACCACGCAAAAAGGGCCGATCCGGACGTCAGCTGCGAGCTCGGCCTCGTCGCTGACAATCGCCTGTGGATGAATGTCCGCCATCACTCCGCCTCCGGTCTCGGCTGGTAGACGCACATGATCGTGCCCGAGCACACCTCTTGCCCGTCTACCGAGGCCCGGCAGTTGAAACGCCCCATGTTGCTGCGTATGGAACGCAACTCGGAATACAACTCCAGCTGTTCGCCGGGATAGACCATGCGTCGGAAACGGTACCCGTCCACGCCGGTCAGGTAACACATCGCACCGCCCAGGCCGCGCTCGTCGATGGTCTTAAGACCCAGCAAGGCCGAGGCCTGGGCCAGGGCCTCCACCGCCAGTACGCCGGGCAGGATCGGGTGTCCGGGAAAGTGCCCGGGGAAAAACGGTTCGTTGACCGTGACATGCTTGCA
The DNA here is from genome assembly GCA_965215045.1 of Gammaproteobacteria bacterium. Taxonomy (GTDB): domain Bacteria; phylum Pseudomonadota; class Gammaproteobacteria; order JABABF01; family JABABF01. The sequence continues at coordinate 650,584 of OZ244031.1, forward strand.
GGCGCGAATGTATTTCCCGGGTTCCAACTCGTCGACCCGGTCGACAAACAGGAACGGGTAGCGATGCGGAAGGTATTCCTGGATCTCCCGGATCCCCATCACCGGTGCCGGGATTTTAGTCATTCGCCTTTTTCTCCAGTGCGTCAATGCGGCGCAATATTTCCGGCAGGCGCGACGTGGCGGCGTAGGTGCGCCGCCAGTGCCGGGCCGGTTGCAGCCTGGCACCGGAACAGTAAGCACCCGCTTCCTCGATGTCCCGGTAGACCGTGCTCCCGGGATGAATGACCGTCCCGTCGGCGATGCGCAAGCCGTTGCTGATCCCGCACCCGCCGCCGATGCGGCAGCGGGTGCCGATGCGCACGCCGCCGGCAATGCCGGTGCACCCGGCAATGGCCGTGTGCGCGCCGACTTGCACATTGTGTGCGATGTGCACCTGGTTGTCGATTTTGACACCGGTGCCGATCACCGTGTCGCCCAGTGCCCCGCGGTCGATCGTCGACTGCGCGCCAATTTCCACCTCGTCACCGATGCGCACGCCGCCCAGTTGAAAAATTTTTTCCCAGCCCCGGTCACCGAAAGCGAAACCGAAACCGTCGGCACCCAGCACTGCACCCCCGTGCACCGTTACCTCGCACCCCAGGACCACGCCCGGCTCCAGCACGACGCCCGCGTGCAGGTGACAGCCGGTGCCAACCCGCGCATCCCGCCCGACGCTGACCCCGGCGTCCAGGCGCGCCTTTGCGATCTCCGCCCCTTCGCCGACAAAACAATGCGGGCCGATGCTGGCCCCGGGTGCGACCACCGCGCCCGCTTCGACCACGGCACTGGGATGCACGCCGGCAGCGGGTTGTACGACGGGGGCGAACAGCGCGGAGCTGCGCGCGTATCCCAGGTAGGGGTCCTCCAGCACCAGGCAATCCACCGGGCAGTCGGCGGCGGCGTTCGCAGCGAGCAGCACCGCACCGGCGCGCGTGTTCCGCAAGGCCTCGCGGTAATCGCGCTGGCCGTTGTAAAAACTGAGTTGCTCGTCTCCCGCCGCATCCAGCGCGGCGAGGCCGCGAATGCTGCGTCCGGCGTCGCCCCGCAGTTCGGCGTCGAGAATCTCGGCGAGACGCCCCAGGCTCAGGCTTTCACGCATCACGAGCCGGCGCAGCAGTCTCCCGGTGCTGCGGAGGATGGGGAACGCGAATTCGAACCGGGAACAGGATCGGACATGCAGGAAAATCAGCGGCTGCGATTGAGGCGGTCCGTCAGTTGCGAAGTGACGTCGTACTCGCCCACGGCAAACAACACCACCTGCACCTGGGGCACGTCACGCAACAACAGCCCGATTTCCTCTTCCTTGATCAGTTCGTCCAGGGCCTCTCGCGCCCGGGGCGTCATCTCCTCCTTCAAGTCCTGCAACACGCTCTGCTCCATGCCCTGCAACTTTTTGACTTCGTATTCCACGTCGGCACTCAGTGAACTGATTTTGCGCTCCGCCTGTTTCTTGGCCGCATCGCTCATCGTCGATGAATCCTTGCGGAACTTTTCCACCAGTTCACGACCCTGTTCCTGCAGCGCATCGACCTTTTTTTTCTGGCTGACGTAATCGCCGCTCTGGCGCAATTTCTCGATACGCTGCTGGGCCTCGCGCGTGGTGTAGATGGCGCGCTCCAGGTTCACCACCGCCACCTTGCGCGCGGCGGCGGCCTGGGCCGCAGACAATGGGACAAGGGCGCCGCATGATAAAAGAACGACCAATGCGATTGCGGCTCTGCTCATTGTGACCGGGATTCCCTCGTTGCCCTGACACGCTACAGTTTAACCTGAAACCGACCCTTTTATCCGCCGCACCCTCCCGGGGCGGTCTCTAAAATCCGAAACCGGTGCCCAGGGAAAACTCGAAGGTGTCCTCCTCGCCATAATCAGCAGAATTGAAAGGCCGGGCAAAGTTGAAACGCAGGGGGCCCAGGGCAGTCTCTAAAATCCGAAACCGGTGCCCAGGGAAAACTCGAAGGTATCCTCCTCGTCATAATCAGCAGAATTGAAAGGCCGGGCAAAGTTGAAGCGCAGGGGACCCAGGGCAGTCAACCACACCAGGCCAAAACCCAGGGAATAACGAAATTCCCCGGCATCAAAATCCTGGCACCCGAGCTGGGTGGCACCGCAGCCGGTATCAAAAACATTGCCGATGTCGAAGAAAAAACCACTGCGCACCGTGCGCGGGTCGGGCACGAACGGCAGGGCGAACAACAATTCGACATTGCCGACCACCGAGAAGTTGCCGCCGAAGGGGTCGGGTTCATCCGTGAAAAACACCTGTTCCGTCGCCAACCGGTCTTCCCCGTGATAGCGCAGGTACGCCTCCCTGGGCGGCGTGCCCGGGTCGCTGTCATCGTCGATGCGAATGGTCTGGTAACGCAGGGCGGGCGTACTGCGAGGCCCCAGGGTACTGGTTTCATAACCGCGCACCGTGTTTTGACCGCCGGCAAAAAAGTTTTCATAAAAAGGCAGTCTCTCCGTATCGCCATAACCGTCGCCGTAACGCAGGGCGGCTTTCAGGCGCAGGGTAAAAGTTTGATTGAGGGGACGAAAGTAGTCGACGGAGTAATGCAGCTTGTAATATTCCAGGTCGCTGCCGGGCAGGCTCCATTCCATGGAAAAGTTTTGTTCGTAGCCCCGGTTCGCGAGTTGTCCGCGATTGAGGCGGTACTGTCTCCAACTGAGATTGAACAACCAGTTTTCGTAGTCCTCACCGTGCTCATCGAGAAACCCCGGCTCCGGGTACAGCAGCAGGGGATCATTTTCCCGCAGCAGGGCCAGGCTGGTACAAAAACCCCGGGCGTCGAGTTCGCAATAGTACGGTTGCAAGTCGGAGTACGGCAGCGGCGAACGCCGGATCTCCCGCACCGGGGCCGTGCCGGAGATAATTTCCGTGGTGGAATAGCCGATGGCGAAACTCAGCTGCTCCGTCTCGCTGATCGGGTAACCAAAGCCCAGGCTGACGCCGCTGCCCGTGGTGGCGTAGCGGGTGATGCTGATCTCGTCCAGGTCGCGCTCCTGGTGATAAATATCCAGGCTCTGGCTGACGCCATCGCGGGTGAAATAAGGATTGAACAGGCGCACGCCGTACACCGAGCTGGCACGGTTCTCGCGCAAGTCGATGCGTACCGTGCGCCCGGTGCCAAAAAAATTGCGCCGCTCCAGGAGAAAACGGTACAAAAGGTTATAGGTCTCGCTGTACCCCAGGCTGAATTGCAGGCTGCCGGAAAATTCCTCCTCGGCCTCCACCACCACGTCCACCTCGTCCTCGCTGCCCGGTACGGGCAGCGTATCCACCTCCACGCCGCGAAAAAATCCCAGCCGCTCCAGGCGCAGGCGGGAGGCGTCGATCGCCTGGCGGGAAGCCGGTGCCCCTTCCATCTGCCGCATCTCGCGCCGCAGGACCGCATCGTCCGTACCGTGGTGCCCGGTGAATTCAATGCGCCGCACGTAGGTGCGGGGCCCCGGCTCGCAGAAAAAACGCAGCCTGACACTGTGTTCTTCATCGTCGATTTCCGGGACGCCGCGCACCTCCGCATCAAAATACCCCGCGTTGTTGAACACCGCCTTGAGCAACTCCTCGGTGCCGGTCACCGCCTGCTCGGAATACAGCTCCCCCTCGCGGGCGCGCAGGAATCTCTGCAGCGTTTCCCGCGGCAGTACCGTCGTGCCGCTGACCGTCACTTTCTCCACGGTGTACACCTCGCCCTCCGCAACGACAATATTGACGTACACGCTGCGGCGATCGGGGGTGACCGAGACCTGCGCCGAGGGAATGGAAAAACGCGCATATCCCCGGTTGCGGTAACGCGCCTCCAGCCGTTCCAGGTCAGAACCCAGGGTCTCCCGCGAGTATTGCCCGCGCTTGGACAGGAAAGAAAAACCGCTGGCGGTGCGGCTTTCAAAATCTTCCAGCAGTTCCCGGTCGCTGAACACCGTGTTACCGATAATGCTGATGCGGCGAATGCGGGCCGGGCGTCCTTCATCGATCATTAATTCGATAGCGACCCGGTTGCGCGGTTGCTCCTCGATCTCGGCGCGCACGTCTGAATCATACCGCCCGCGCGAGGAGTACTGCCGGCGCAGTTCCTGGCGGATGCCCTCCAGGGTGGCGCGCTTGAGTACTTGCCCGGCGGCGATGCCCGCGTCATTCAAACCTTCCAGCAGGTCCTCGGTCTTGATCGCCTGGTTGCCGCTGATCGTGATCTCGCTGATAAAGGGCCGTTCCTCCAGTTGTAAAACCAGCACGTTGCCATCGCGCTTGAGGCGCACGTCGTTGAAGTTGCCGGTGGCGAACACCGCGCGGATTATCTCGCGCAGTTTTCCCGCGCTGGTGCGCTCCCCCACCCCGAGCGGCAGCACCGAGAACACGGCGCCGGCGGAAACGCGCTGCAGGCCCTCGAGGCGAATGTCCTCGACCACGAAATCCTCGGCCAGGGCGACAGGGGGTGCCAGGGACAGGAGCAGGCACACGAGTGCCACAACTTGAACCCGGCGCACCGTTCCACCTCCTGCGACCAGGCCTCGCACACGCATGCAGCGGCCAGCCTCAGAGGCGGGCGAGGTCATTGTAAATGGCGAAAATCATGATGCAGGCAAGAATCAGGGCGCCCACCAACATGCCCCAGACCTGGAGTCTCTTCGGTGCCGGCCGGCCGCGCAAGGCTTCGAAACCCAGGTAGCCCAGGTGCCCGCCGTCCAACAGGGGAATGGGCAGCAGGTTGATGATGCCCAGGTTGAGACTGATCAGTGCCATGAGTTCGAACCAGCGGCGCCACCCGGCTTCTGCGGCCTCGCCCGTGACCTTGACAATGGTGATCGGTCCGCTCAGGTGTTCCCTGGACAGGGCACCGGTGACCAGCTTGCCCAGTGCCTCCATGGTGAACAACGTCAGGTCGAGGGTGCGCTCCAGGGCGGCACCCAGGGCGGGCAGCGGAGAGCGCCGCCGGAATTCAACGCCCGGGGCAGAGTCCGGGTCCTGGTGCAGTGCGACGCCGATACGGCCGACCGACCCACCCCCGCTCGGCACCGCCTCGGGCGTGACATACAGCTGCAACTCCCGGTCATCGCGCAAGACCCGCATTTCGATTTCCTGCCCGGGCCGATTCTGCAGGATGCTCACCCAGTCCGTCCAGTTCGAAATCTTCTGGTAGTCGGTGTACAGAACCAGGTCACCCGGGCGCAGACCGGCGCGCTGGGCCGGGCTGCCGGACATCACCTCACCGATGCGCGCCGGGATGGATACCCGCGGCATGATGCCCAGGAGTTCCAGCAGGTTGTCTCGCTCATCGAGTTCACTGAGCCAGTGCTCCACCTGCACCTGGGCAAGCTGCTCCATCCCGGCGTCCGGGGCCTGCAAGCCGAGCTCGATGACACCGCTGTCACCCAGGCGCAACAGCAGTTGCAGCTTCACGTCCCGCCAGCTGTCCACCCGCTTGCCGTCCACGCTGAGCACCCGTTGCCCGGCGACCACGCCGGCCCTGCCGGCCGGGGAATCCGGCTGCACGCCGTCGACCAGCAACAGCGTACTGGGCATCCCCGCCATGAACAGCCCCCAGTAGACCAGGATGGTAAACAGGATGTTGATCAGCGGTCCCGCCGCCACGATCGCCGCCCGCTGCGCCACGCTCTTGTTGGCAAAAGAATAGGGTTGCAGGGAAGCGGGAATGTCGACCCCGCCGCCCCCCTCCCCGACCATGCTCACGTAACCGCCCAGCGGAATCGGCGCCACGCAAAATTCCGTGCCGTACCTGTCTTCAAAGGAAAACAGGGGTTTGCCGAAACCGACGGAAAAACGCAGCACCGATACCCGGCAGCGCCGGGCCACCCAGAAATGGCCGAATTCGTGCACGACGACGACCAGGCTCAGGGAGACCAGCCCCAGTATCGTGATATAGATTATGTTTTCCATGGTGCCCTCTTGATCTCGATCCGTTTTTCCATGCGTTGCGGCACTCCGGCCAGGGCACTCTTCCCAAGCGCTGCGGATGCCACGTGACTCCGGCGGTGCATTATATAAAAAATTTCCCGTTTGTATTGTGCCGCTGCGCCAAAACCCCGGGGCACCAGTTCATCGCCGACGCTGCCGCAAGCCCTCCTGTGCCAGGCGCCGGCTTTCGGCGTCCACCGCCTCCACCTCGGACAGGTTTTGCGGTGCCCGGCCACTCACTGCGGCCAGGCCGCACTCCACGATCGCCGGGATGCCGGTAAATTCCAGGCGTCCGGATAAAAAAGCCTCCACCGCCACCTCGTTGGCGGCGTTCAGGGCGGTCGGAGAATCCCCCCCGACCCGGCCGGCTTCCATGGCCAGGCCCAGGCAGGGAAAACGCTGCAAGGAGGGTGCCTCGAATTCCAGGCGTCCCAACTGTGCCAGGTCCAGCGGTGCAATGCCCGATGCCATGCGCTTGGGCCAGGCCAGCGCGGCCGCCAGCGGCAGGCGCATGTCCGGGTTCGCCAGCTGCGCCAGCACCGAACCGTCGCCAAACTCCACCAGGGCATGCAGGATGCTCTGCGGATGAATGAGAATTTCCACTTGTTCGGGTGCCAGCTCAAACAGGCGCCGGGCCTCGATCCATTCCAGTCCCTTGTTCATCAGGGTCGCCGAGTCGACGGAAATCTTCGCCCCCATGTCCCAGGTGGGATGCGCACAGGCCTGCTCCGGGGTGACTGCGGCGAGCTCAGAAAGGGGCAGGGTGCGCAGGGGGCCGCCCGAGGCGGTCAGCACGACGCGCCGCAGGTCAGACGGCACCTTGCCCCGCGGCAGACACTGGAATACCGCACTGTGTTCGCTGTCCACCGGCAGCAGTTCCGCCCCGCCCTCGGCGACGGCGCGCATCAGGATGTCGCCGCCGGAAACCACGGCCTCCTTGTTCGCCAGCAGGATTCTCTTCCCCGCCCCGGCGGCGGCCAGCGTCGAGGGCAGGCCCGCCAGGCCGACAATCGCCGCCAGCACGATGTCCGCCTCCTCGTGTGCGGCGATGGCACACAACTCTTCCGCCCCCGCCAGCACCCGGACATCGGTACCCGCGCGCGCAAGGCCCGCCTCGAGTTCGGCGGCGGCGGCGGCGGAATGCATGACGGCATAAGACGGTGCGTGTTCCAGGCACAGGCGCAACATCTTGCGGGTGTTCTGCCGCGCCGCCAGGGCGAACACCCGGTAACGTTTGCGGTGCTGTGCCAGCAGTTGCAGGGCACTGTCACCGATCGAGCCGGTGGCACCCAGGATGACCACGTTGTTGCGCTTTTTCACAACAATCGCCAGCAGGCGAAGAAGACCGGTGCCGCGGCGCAGAGGCTGTCAATGCGGTCCAGGATGCCGCCGTGCCCGGCCAACAGGACACCGCTGTCCTTGACGCCCGCCCGGCGTTTGAACAGGCTCTCCAGCAGGTCTCCCAACACCGCGGCGAAGGCCGCGGCGGCACCGGCCAGGGCCAGGCGCGGCCCCTGGTCCGAGAATGGCACCGTGACGGCGAGCAGCACCAGGGCGCAGAGGATGCCGCCCCAGAAACCGGCGCGGGTCTTGCCCGGGCTGATCCGGGGCAGTAGCGGAGTCCGTCCCAGCAGGCTGCCGATCCGCCAGGCACCGACATCCACCAGTGCCACCAGGAACACCAGGAAAGCCAGCGGCAGCACGGTCGCTTCATTGCGCAGTGCCAGCAGCGCGGCATACGCCGGTGCCAGGACCGCCACACCCGCCAGGCAACACGGGGCCGCGTGCTCCCATAAGCCCGCGCCCCTGGGGTAACGCAATACCCACCACAGCGCGGCACCCCACCAGGCAAGGGCGAGAACACTGAGAGTAACCGCGGCCGCATCTCCCGCTTGCCAGAGCAGCAACAGCCCCGCGCCCACGGCCAGGGCGTAGGGCAGGCGCCAGCACTGCAAGGAGCTGAGACCGCCCCATTCCCAGGCCGCCAGGCAAAAAACCGTCGTTGCCGCCAGGAAGAAAACCACGGGCGGTGCGATTAACGTCAGCACGAACAGCAACGCCAGCAGCGACCCGGTCCACCAGCGTCTCGCCTCGCTCACGACCGGCTCTCGGGACGGCGCCCGAAACGCCGGGGACGCCGGGCATAAGCCTCCATGGCCCGGGTCAATGCCTGCTCATCAAAATCGGGCCACAGCAAGTCGCTGAAATAAAACTCCGTGTAGGCGAACTGCCACAGGAGAAAATTACTGATGCGCTGCTCGCCGCCGGTGCGAATGCACAGGTCGGGTTCAGGCAGGTCGGCGATGCACAGCTGTTCGGCGAAGCGGCGTTCGGTGATTTCCGCCGGATCCAGTTGACCCTGCACCGCCTGCTCTGCGATGCGTTGCGCAGCGCGCACGATATCCCAACGGCCGCCGTAACCCACGGCCACCACCAGGGTGCGCCCGTTATTTTCGGCGGTCAGCTGTTCCGCCGCTTCGATCTGCCGGCGCAGGGCGGCACCGAAGGGCTCCAGGTCGCCGATGAAGCGCAGGCGCACCTGCTCCTCGTGCAGGGCCTGCAATTCCTGTTGCAGGTACAGGTTCATCAGCGAGAGCAGTCCGCGCACTTCCACCTGCGGACGCTGCCAATTCTCGCTGCTGAATGCAAACAGGGTCAGGACTTCCACGCCGTGCCGTGCGCAACTGCGCAAGATGGCGCGCGCGGCTTCCGCCCCGGCGCGATGGCCGCGGGATACCGGGAGCTGGCGCTGTTTCGCCCAGCGGTTGTTGCCGTCCATGATGATGGCCAGGTGCCGTGGTGATGCCGGGGCCTGGTCGGCGGAAGAACCGCGCGCGGGCATCAGCTGCTCCCGGTTCCGTGGGCGACAAAAAGATGCATGGAATGGAAAACAGCCAGCCGTTTCAGACTTCCATGAGTTCGGCTTCTTTCTCCGTCAGAACCTGGTCTATTTCGGCGATGCTGCGATCGGTAATTTTCTGAACCTGGTCTTCGGCGCGGTGTTCCTCGTCCTCGCCCAGTTCCTTGCTCTTGATCAGTGCCTTCAGCGCGTGATTGGCATCCCTGCGGATATTGCGCACCGAGACCCGCGCCGTCTCGGCCTCGTGGCGCACCTGGCGCACGAAATCCCGGCGCGTCTCTTCAGTCAACGGCGGCATCGGGATCCGTACCACGTCGCCGGAGGCGGTGGGATTCAGACCCAGCTCAGAATTTCGAATCGCGGTTTCGATCGCCGGCAACAGGTTTTTTTCCCAGGGGGCGACCACCAGGTTGCGGCCGTCCTCCACGCTGATCCCCGCCAGTTGGTTGAGCGGCGTATCGGCACCGTAATAATCGACGTGGATGCCGTCGAGCAGGCTGGGGTGCGGACGGCCGGTGCGCACCTTGTTAAAGTTGAGATGCAGGGCCTCCAGGCTCTTGGCCATGCGGCGTTCCGCGTCTTTTTGAATCTCCTGCACGCTCATCCCGGCCGCTTCCCGTAATTTCCGCCCGCTGCCCGATTAATGTGCCGCCGGCCCGGCAGGAGCGGTCTCTTCCCGCTCCAGGGGCTCGCCGACGGCATAACGCACGAAGGATTGCACCTGGGCACCTTGCTGCTGCACCAGTTCGCCGACGCTGAGCTCCGGGTCGCGCACGAAAGGCTGCAGCACCAGGCTCTGTTCGGCGAGAAACTTCTTGAGACGGCCGGCGGCAATTTTCTCTGCGATCGCGGGCGGCTTGCCCTCGGCACCGGCCTGTTCCAGGTACAGCCGTTCCTCGCGCTCTACGAGTTCGGGCGGCAGCTCTTCGGGTTGGAGTGCCTGCGGTGCCTGGGCGGCGACATGCATGGCGATGTCCCTGGCCAGTTGCGCATCGCCCCCCTGCACCGCCACCAGGGTCGCCAGGCGGGAGTTGCCGTGCACGTATGCCGCGAGCTGCGCCTTGTGCGCTTCGAGAACGGCGATGCGCCGCACGCTGATATTCTCGCCGACCTTTTGCACCAGGGCCTGGCGCTGTTCTTCCAGGGCACCGTCCACGAGCCGCCCCGGGTCTGTCTCCCGTGCCTGGACGGCCCCTGACAGCACCTGTTGACAAAAATCGAGAAAGTTCTGGTCGCGGGCGACGAAATCCGTCTCGCAGTTGATTTCAACCAGGATGCCGAAACCCTTGTCTGCAGCCAGCTGCGCCATGACCGCACCTTCGGCAGTCACCCGCCCGGATTTGCTCGCCGCCTTCAGGCCGCTATTGCGCCGCAACCATTCGACGGCCTGCTCGGGGTCGCCGCCCGTCTCCACCAGTGCCTGTTTGCAGGTCATCACGCCCAGGCCGGTGCGCTGGCGCAAGTCCCTGACGGCGGCGGCACTGATCTCGCTCATCACCCCGTGCTCCGCCGCATCAAGGACGGAGAGCAGTAAACTGCACTGCGCGAATGCGCATTCATGTCGCCGTCGTTTCCCGGCCCTCGATGCAGGCGTCGGCGACCAGTTGCACGTAGAGGCGGATGGAACGAATCGCATCGTCATTGCCGGGGATCACGTAATCGACATCCTGGGGGTCACTGTTGGTGTCGACCACCCCGATCACCGGGATGCCCAGGCGCGAAGCCTCGCTGACCGCAATGTGCTCGTAACTGATATCGACGACGAACAGGGCATCCGGCAGGCCGGGCATGTCCTTGACGCCGCCGACATTGCGCTCCAACTTGGCCATTTCCCGCCGCAGGTTTTGCACTTCCTTGCGCGGCAGGCTGGCAAAACCATCCTCCCTGCTGCGCGCCTCCAGGTCATGCAGGCGGCGAATGGAATGGCGGATGGTCTTGTAATTGGTCAGCATGCCGCCCAACCAGCGGTGATTGATGTACGGCATTGCCGCGCGCTCGGCCTGTTCCCGGATCGCCTTCGCCGCCGCGCGTTTCGTACCCACGAAAAGAACGCGCCCACCGGGGCGTGCCGCCACTTCCGCGACGAACTTCAATGCCCGTTCCAGGGCGGGCAGGGATTTTTCCAGGTCGATAATGTGGATCTTGTTGTGCACGCCGAAAATGTACGGTGCCATTCTCGGATTCCAATAACGGGACTGGTGCCCGAAGTGCACGCCCGCTTGCAGCAGGTCGCGCAGACTGACTGTGCTGACCATGTTTCATCCTCGCCAAGCATCGCTCACGTACCGTGCGGCAACGCCGGTGAACACACGGCTTGCACGCGCGGACCAAGAAGCGGCGAACCGGGCGAAACTCGCCCGGCGGCGCGAAAGTATACAGCATATCCTCCTATAATACCGCCCTCCCCAACCGAGAAAAACGTGCCCGTTTCGATTAAAAACGCCGAGGAACTGCAGCGCATGCGCACCGCCGGGCGCCTGGCGGCGGAAGTACTGGAGATGATCGGCGAACATGTGCGCCCCGGGATCAGCACCGGGGAGCTGGACCGCATCTGTCACGAGCACATTACCACGGTGCAAAAGGCCACGCCCGCTGCGCTCCACTACCGCGGCTTCCCGCGCTCGGTCTGCGCCTCGGTCAACCAGACCGTGTGTCATGGCATTCCCTCGGAAAAGAAAATTCTCAAGAAGGGCGACATTCTCAATATTGACGTGGCGGTGATCAAGGACGATTTTCACGGCGATACCAGCAAAATGTTTGTCATTGGCAAGGCCGCCGCCCACGCCCGGCGCCTGGTGCAAGTCACGCAGGAGGCACTCTATCGCGCCATTGCCCAGGTGCGCCCCGGGGTGCGCCTGGGTGACATCGGCCACCTGATCCAGACGTACGCCGAGAGCAACCACTATTCCGTGGTGCGCGATTTCTGCGGCCACGGCATCGGCCGGGCCTTTCATGAAGAACCGCAGGTGTTGCACTATGGAACCCCGGGTTCGGGGCTGCGCCTCGCCCCGGGGATGACCTTCACCATTGAACCGATGCTGAACTTGGGCACGCACGAAGTGCGGCTGGACCCGCGGGACGGCTGGACCGTGGACACCGCAGACGGCAAGCTGTCCGCGCAATGGGAACACACCCTGGCGGTGACCGATGCGGGTTGCGAGGTGCTGACTGCACGCTCCGAGGAAAATTTTCACTGCGCGGCACCGGCATGATCAGATGAGTGAGAACGGCACTGCGCTGCCGGACCCGGCGCGTCTTAAGACGGTCGGCGCAAAGCATTGCCGGGCCCTGCTGCAGCGCAGCGACCGGCTGCTCAACGCCCGCTTTCGCCCCGGTGCGGCCGTGCGGCCCCTGCTCACAGCACGCGCACGTTTCATGGACCGGCTGTTGCAGCGGGTATGGCGCGAATACGGTGCCGCCGAACGCGGCGCACTGAGCCTGGTCGGCGTCGGTGGTTACGGGCGGGCGGAACTGCACCCGCACTCCGACGTGGACCTGTTGCTGCTGTTGCGCGATGAAGAGGGGAAAGAAAAATACGGCGAGCGCATCGAACGGTTGATTGCCCTGCTGTGGGAGAGCGGGATCGACGTCGGGCACAGCGTGCGCACCCTGCAGGAGTGCCGCGCCATCGCCGAAAGCGAGCTCAGCGTCATCACCAATCTCATGGAATCCAGGCGTATCGCCGGTTCCGCGGTTCTGCACCAGCGCATGATGCGAGAGACCCGCGCCGAGCGGATGTGGCCCAGTGCCGAATTTTTCCAGGCCAAGCTGGCGGAACGCAACGAGCGCCGTCGCCGTTATGCCGACGCGATTTACAACCTGGAGCCGGATGTCAAGAACTCTCCCGGCGGGCTGCGCGACCTGCAACTGGTCGGTTGGATTACCCAGCGCCATTTCGGTGCCCGCGGCTTGCGTACCCTGGTGGAAGCCGGCCTGCTGGACGACGCGGAGTTGCGTCTCTTGCAACGCGGGCGGGAGTTCATGCAACACCTGCGCTACGGACTGCATGTGCTGAAAAAACGTGGCAGCGATCGCCTGGATTTCGAAACCCAGCGACAACTGGCACCCCGGTTCGGTTACCGCGATCGCCGCGGCCGCCTCGCGGTGGAACAGTTCATGCGCGACTATTACCGCCGGGCGGCGCAGCTGGATGAACTCTTCGAAGTGCTGCTGCAGAATTTTCACGAGCAGGTGATCTGGGGGTGCGTGCCGGTCAGGACGCGCCGCCTGAACGCCCGCTTCCGGGTGTGCAACCAGCACATCGAGGTCAGCCGGCCGGACGTCTTTCGCGAGAACCCGTCCGCACTGCTGGAAATGTTCGTGCTGATCGCCAACAACCCCGAAATCGAAGGCATCCGCGCCGGCACGCTCCGCTTGCTGCGTCAACACCGCAAATTGATCGATGCCGATTTCCGCCGGGACCCGCGCAACACGCGGCTGTTCATCGAACTGCTGCGCTCGCCGCACAAGGTGGCGCGACAATTGCATCGCATGAGCCGCTGCGGCCTGCTGGGTTCCTACCTGCCCGAGTTCAAGAGAATTTCCGGACTGCTGCAACACGACCTGTTTCACATTTACACCGTCGATGAACACACCATCCAGATCATCCTGAACATCCGCGTGTTCAACCAGCCCGAGCAACGGCGGCGTTTCCCGATTGCCGCCGCGATCGTGCGCCGCTTGCCAAAAATCGAACTGCTGTACATTGCCGCCCTCTACCACGATATTGCCAAGGGCCGCGGCGGGGATCATTCCCGGCTCGGCGAGCGCGACGCCATCGCCTTCTGCCGCCGGCACCGGCTGGGAGAGGCGGACACCGCACTGGTCGCCTGGCTGGTGCGGCATCACCTGCTCATGTCAATGACCGCGCAGCGCCGCGACATTTCAGACCCGGAGGTGATCGGTGAATTCGCCCGCATCGTCGGTGATCGCCAGCGCCTGGATTACCTGTACGCCCTGACCGTCGCCGATGTCTGTGCGACCAACCCCGCCCTGTGGAATGCCTGGCGCGACACCCTGCTGCGCGATTTGTACATACTCACGCGCCGGTTCCTGTTGCGCGGTGCGGAAAAATTTCAACTCCGCGAAGAGTGGGCGGCGACCTCCCGGCAGCGCGCCCTGGAAATTTTGCGCCGACAAAAAATCCCGGGTCGGCGCGTTAAAAAATTGTGGGGCGAAATCGGGGAGGAATATTTCCTGCGTGAAAAACCGGCCGACATCGCCTGGCACAGTGCCGGCATCCTGGCACACGACAACGATAACACCCCGCTGGTCATGATTCGCAACGGCGGGGAAGAGTCTGACGCCGCGCGCATCATCCAGATCTTCGTCCATGCGCCCGAACACGAACGCCTGTTTTCAATCATCACCGGCACACTGGAGCGGGCCGGGTTGAACGTCCAGGACGCCCACATTTTTTTTAGCGCGCGCGGCTACAGCATGCACAGTTTTTTCGTCCTCGAACAGGAGGGCGACGCCGCGGCATCCCCGCCACAACGTCTCGAAGAAATTCGTCTCGCCCTGGGCAAGAAACTGCGCACGCCCCGGGAGGCGACGCTCCCGGTGCGACGCATTACCCCGACGCGGCTGAGCAAGTTTCGAACGCCGACCACCGCCGTGCTGGAAACGGATGCGAGCGGCAAGTACAGCATTCTCGAGGTGGTCACGGCGGACCGCCCGGGCGTGCTGGCGCGGATTGCGCGCGTGTTGGAAAAATTCCGCCTGCAGTTGCGCGGTGCACGCATTACCACGCTGGGGGAACGAGTCGATGACGTCTTCTACCTGACGGACCGCCAGCAGCGACCGATTCTCGATGCGGCCCTGCGCCGGAAAATCGAGGACGCCGTGTGCGCCCAGCTGCACGGCAAGCGCCGCCGGGCGCAAGCGGTGCGGGCCGGGGCGCACGGCGGCACCGTGAAAAAAGCTGCGCCGGCGGCGGGCGCAACCGGGGCCCCGTAGGATACGCCGGGTGCCCGGGAAAAATGCGTAAACAGGAACGGGCGGAGTGGGTCCGCAAAAGGCTCGCCGAACTCTATCCCGACCCGCAACCGCCGCTACATTTCCGCGATCCGTACACCATGCTGATCGCCGTGCTGTTGTCGGCGCAGTGCACGGACGAGCGCGTCAACCAGGTGACGCCGGCATTGTTTGCCCAGGCGGATACCGCGGAAAAAATGATGCGCCTGCCGCTACAGCGCATCCACGACGCCATTCGTTCCTGCGGCCTGGCACCGCAGAAAGCGAAGGCGATCTCCGCGCTGTCGCGCATCCTGGTGGAACAACACGGGGGTGCCGTGCCGCGGGACCTGGAAGCACTGGAGGCACTCCCGGGCGTCGGTCACAAGACCGCCAGCGTCCTGGTGTGCCAGGCTTTTGGACAACCCGCCTTTCCCGTGGACACGCATATTCACCGCCTGGCGCAACGCTGGGGACTCAGCAGCGGCAAGGGCGGCGTGCGGGGTGTGGAGCGGGACCTGAAAGTGCTGTTCGCCCCGGAATACTGGCGCGACCTGCACCTGCAGATCATCTTTTACGGACGGCAGCACTGTTCGGCCCGGGGCTGTGACGGAACGGTTTGCGAGATCTGCCGCAGTTGCTATCCCCGGCGCCGCAAGGCAGTGCAAACACTGCCCGCCTGAAAAATTTATAATGAAAAAAGTGTCCTCCCGTTCGAAGCCCGTGTCTGTACCTGCCGCCAGGAAATCCTCGGACGGGAATGAAATATTCGCTTTCGGCATCGGCATCGGCAGCCAGAACCAGCGGGGCGAATGGCTGGAAATTTTCTACCCGCATCCGCTGCTGCACCCCGGCGCAGAACTCGGCACCGCCCTGCACCGGGTGCTTTCCTGGACGGGCGGGAACCTGGTGCAATCCCTGGATGATGCCCGCTTGCAGGAACTGCGGCGGGAATTGCCGGCGGGGATCCCGGTGCCGGAATTACAGCCTGGGACCGCCCCGGGGCAAAACCCGGTAGCCCTGACCCTGCTCGCAGAAGACGTCCCGCCCGCCTCGACGCCCGAGGCGTACCTGAAACTGCAGCTGCTCTCCCGGCGCCTGTGTCGACCGAACCAGTTGAACCTCGACGGACTGTTCGCCCTGCTGCCAAACGTGGCGTGGACCAGCGAAGGACCGGTCGACCTGGAAGAATTGCCAGAACGGCAGCTGCGGGCGCGCCAGGCCGGTCGTTTCCTCTGCGTGCACTCGGTGGATAAGTTCCCGCGCTTATGCGATTACACGGTTCCTCCCGGGGTGCGCATCGCCGATGCCGCCCGCGTGCGCCTGGGTGCCTTCCTGGGCGAGGGCGTCACGGTGATGCACGAGGGCTTTATCAATTTCAATGCCAGCGCCGAAGGCCCGAACATGGTCGAAGGCAGGATTTCCGCCGGGGTGACGGTGGCCCCCGGTGCGGACCTGGGCGGCGGTTCTTCGATCATGGGCACCCTGTCCGGCGGCAACCAGACACCGGTTTCGATCGGGCGCAATTGCCTGGTCGGCGCCAATGCCGGCGCCGGGATCCCGCTGGGCGACAATTGCACCATCGAGGCCGGCCTCTATGTCACGGCGGGCGCGGTGGTCGCCGTGCTGGACGCCGAACAGAAAATACTCCGTCACTGCAAGGCGCGGGAACTGGCCGGGCAGCCCAACCTGCTGTTCAGGCGCAATTCAGTCAGCGGTGCCCTGGAATGCCTGCCCAATCCCCGGCCGGCGAGCTTGAATCCCAGCCTGCACGAAAATAATTGAGCCATGCCGGCTTCGCCCGCCCTGGAACTGTCGCTGGACCTGCTGCGCCGTCCTTCCATCACGCCGCGGGATGCGGGATGCCAGGAAGTGTTGGCGGCGCGCCTGGACCAGGCGGGATTTAAAACCGAGTCCATGCCTTACGGCGAGGTGAGCAATCTCTGGGCCTTGCACGGCACAGACGGACCGCTGCTGTTGCTGCTGGGACACACGGACGTGGTGCCGCCGGGTGCCGAGCAGGCATGGGACACGCCGCCCTTTGCGCCCGACATACGGGACGGACGGCTGTACGGGCGCGGCACCGCGGACATGAAATGCGCGCTGGCGGCGATGCTGGTCGCCTGTGAAAACTTTGTCGCCGCCCACCCGCAACACGGGGGGCGCCTGGGCTTCCTGGTCACCAGTGATGAAGAGGGCCCGGCCCGGGACGGCGTGCAGCGCGTCATGCAGGAATTGCAAAACCGCGGGGAGACGATCGACTGGTGCCTGATCGGTGAGCCCAGCTGTGAAAATGCCGTCGGTGACACTATTAAAAACGGACGGCGGGGCTCCCTGTGCGCCGTGTTGCAGGTTCCCGGCGTGCAGGGCCACATCGCTTACCCGCACCGGGCGGACAATCCCATCCCGCGCGCTCTTCCCGCCCTCCAGGCACTGCTCGCAGAACACTGGGATGACGGGGATGAGCATTTCCCGCCGACCTCCTTCCAATTTTCCAACGTGGACGCTCGCTCCGGGGCCGCCAACGTCAGTCCCGGCAGCTTGCGAGCCGAGTTTAATTTCCGCTACAGTGCCGAATTGGACGAGCCGACCATTGTGCGGCGCACTGAAGAGATCCTCTCCGGCCACGAGTTGCACCACACCCTGGAATGGTATTCCAACGGCCGTCCTTTCATTACCCGGGACGGACGCCTGCTCGAAGAGATGCAACGCATTGTGCACCGGCACAGTGGCTTCACCCCGACGCTCTCTACCGGGGGCGGCACCTCGGATGGGCGCTTCGTCGCACCCCTGGGGGCCCAGGTGGCGGAGTTCGGCATGTTGAACTGCAGTGCCCACCAGGTCAACGAGTGGGTTGCGGCAGCAGACGTGGAACTCCTGGTCTCCGTGTACGAGGATTTGCTGCAATCGATGCTGTTGAACGAGTGAAGGGCATGAACGGGCGGAGCAAAAAAATACCCCTGTTCAGCGACCAGGATTGGTTCCATCTCCTGGAAATCAAATGTTCGTACCGCTACCCGAAGTTGAAAAGGAAAATCGGGGGGTACGGGGAAGCATCCATGTTTTCCGCCTATCACGGCAAGCCGGTGGGCCTCTATCCCCGGTCGGGCGCACTTTTTTATCCCGTGCCGAAAAATGCCAGCTCGACGCTGTACCTGCTGCTGATGTACGCGGAGGGACTGGTAGAGCGGGAGGTGCTGCAAGACAGGAATTACAAGGTGTATGCCCATTTGCGGAAGTTGGGATATCCTTATTACATGTCGCGCTACCATGTCAGGTGGCGGGAAAAACGGAAATTTTTCAAGTTCAGCTTCGTGCGCAATCCCTGGGACCGGTTGCTCTCCTGCTACATGGAAAAAATAATCAATCCCGATCCCAATACCGGGTTCCTCCGTCAACTGGAAGCGACTTACCCGGGCTACAATTTCCAGGCCATGGACTTTTCAGACTTCGTGCGTTTCGCGCACCGGCTGCCCGGACGGCGGATGGAACCACATTTCATGCCGCAACACTGGTTCTTCAGGCCGTCGGCGATGGACCTGGTCGGGCGCGTGGAAAACTTTTCGGAAGACCTGCAACAACTGCTGGCGCACCTCTCTCCGGCAGCCCGGGAAAAAATCGCCGACCTGGAAATCCCGCAGCTGAAAAAAAGCGGGCATCGGCATTACACGCAGTACTACAACGAGGAGACGCGCCGACTGGTGGAAAAGAAGTACGCACGCGATATCCGGCTGTTCGACTATCGCTTCGGCGATTGAGGCAAAAACTCGACAACAACACCCGCCCACCACCACCCCGCCACTCCCGACAAGGGCCCGGGAGCGGCACCGGAGAATTTTCGTGAGATGTATAAAATGGCACTGGAATTGCTCACCGGACCCGGCAAGAAAATGAGAGCCCGGTCCCGTTGGTATGCGGCGAATTCCAGGCTCTTCCACTACCGGAACAGCCGGGTGGGGAAGTACCCCGGGGCCGGGGTTATTTTCTACCCGATTCCTAAAAATGCCAGTTCCTCGGTGCACGCTCTTCTTTTGTACGCCGAGGGACTGACAGGGCGGGAAAAATTGCACAACCCCGGCTACAACGTCGACCTGCACCTGCGGGCCCTGGGTGCCCCCTACGACATGTTGCGTCTCCAGCTGGGACTCCGGGAAAAACGGCACCTGTTCAGGTTCAGCTTCGTACGCAATCCCTGGGAACGGCTGCTCTCCTGCTACGTGGAAAAAATCGCCCGCCCCGATGAGGAATTCCTGGATGTCGTGTTGAAAGGATACTATCCCGGGATTAATTTTCGGGGTATGGACTTCCCGGACTTCGTGCGTTTCGTGTACCGGCTGCCGGCGCGGAAGATGGAACCGCACTTCCTGCCGCAGCACTGGTTCTTCAGACCGTCGGCGATGGACCTGGTCGGGCGCGTGGAAAACTTTGCCCGCGACATGCAACAACTTGTATCGCGGCTCTCACCGGCGTGCAGGCAAAAAGTCTCCGGGGTGGAACTGCCATGGACCAACCCGGGTGCGCACGAGCATTACACGCAATACTACAACGAGGAGACGCGCCGACTGGTGGCAAAGAAATACGCGCGCGATATCCGTTTGTTCGGCTACCGCTTCGGCGATTGAAACGGGCCCGCTTTCAGGCGGAAACCCGAAAATGCACCAGGTCGCCATCGACGACCGGGTACTCCTTGCCTTCCAGGCGCAGTTTCCCGGCCTCGCGGACGCCATTCTCCCCGCCGTAACGGATAAAATCCTCGTATGCCATCACCTCTGCGCGGATAAACGTCCTGGCGAAATCCGTATGAATGCAGGCGGCCGCCTCGAGGGCAGATGCACCCACGGGCAAGGTCCACGCCCTGGCCTCCTTCGCCCCCGCGGTAAAAAAAGTGTGCAGCCCCAACAACTGGTAAGCGGCGAGAATCAGCCGCTCCAGGCCCGGTTTTTCCAACCCCAGGCCAGCCAGCATCTCCCCCCTTTCCGCGGGCGGCAGTTCCATGATCTCCGCCTCGAGCTTGTTGCACAGTGCCAGCACGGGGGCCTGCTCGCTGGCGGCGAGCTCGCATAATGCCGCCAGTTCCGGCGTTTCCCCGGCACTATTTTCATCGACGTTGGCCAGGTACAAAACCGGCAGGGCCGTCAGCAAATGAAAACTGCGGATCAGCTCGCGCTCCCGGGCATCCGCCTTCATGCCGCGCACTGGTTGTCCCTCATCGAGCCGGACGCGGATTTTTTCGAGCAGTGCAACCGCTCTTTGCGCTTCCTGGTCCCCGCCCTTCGCCAACCGTATTTTTTTCTGCAATTGTTTTTCCGCACTTTCCAGGTCAGCCAATGCCAACTCGGTATTGATAATTTCGGCGTCCCCCGCCGGGTCGGCACCGCCCCCGGCCCGTGAGACATCTTCACCGGAAAAGCAGCGCACCACGTGCACGATCGCATCTGCCTCGCGTATGTTGGCGAGGAAACGGTTGCCCAAGCCCTCGCCCCGGGAAGCACCCGCCACCAGGCCGGCGATATCGACAAACTCCATGAAAGCGGGAACACTGCGCTGCGGTTGCACGATCTCCGCAATCTTATCCAGGCGTACATCCGGCACCGGTGTCACGCCGGTATTGGGTTCGATGGTGCAGAAAGGAAAATTCTCGGCCGCCGCACCGGCCCCGGTCAGGGCGTTGAACAGGGTGGATTTCCCCACGTTGGGCAAGCCGACGATGCCGCAATGCGTTCCCATGAACCCGTCGCCAACCCGGGGCGTCTTCTCAAACCGTATGCAAGCGCGTCATCGCCGTCTGCCAGTCTCCCCGCAGTGCAACCGGCAATACTTCCAGTGCCCGTTGTGCGGCCTCCTCGCACAAGTGCTGTTCGGCTGGCGGTGCCTTGGACAAGACGTACGAGCGCATCTCTACACCCGTTCCCGGATGCCCGATACCAAGGCGCAGCCGGTGGAAATCTCCTCGCCCCCCCAGGGCGGCGATGATGTCACGCAGACCATTGTGCCCGCCGTGCCCGCCCCCCGATTTGAACCGGGCCGTACCGGGCGCAAAATCCAATTCATCGTGCACCACTAAGAGCTCCGACGGCTCCAGTCCATGCCGGCGGCACACGGCGGCCAGGGACTTGCCGCTCTCGTTCATCCACACCGAGGGAACCAGCAGGAGCACACCCGTGTCGGGCAAGCGCGCCACCCTGCCCCAGGAACGCGATTGTTCGCGCAGGCGGACCGCCCGCTCCTTTGCAACCCGGCTGACAAAGCGGGCACCGATATTGTGGCGCGAATCCCGGTACTGCGTGCCCGGGTTGCCCAGCCCCGCCAGCAGCCGTACCGGCATAAGCACGGCGTCCGGGACCAGGGTCTGCCACCCTCAGTCGGCGTCCTCCTCCTTGCCGGCGTCGGCGGCTCGCTCCTGGTCCTGCTCTTCCACCGGCTCTTCCTCGCCCTCCGGTGCCTCCGCCGCTTCCGCCGCTTCCGCTTCCGCCCGCTCCTCGCTCTCCATTTCCTCCAGGTCCTGCTGCACCCCGCCCCTGGGCGATAACACGTTAACCAGGGGCAAATCATGTTCCGGCCCCTGGGCCAACGCCACGCTTTCCACTCCCTCCGGCAGCTGCAGGTCCGAGATATGAATGGTATCGCCGACATTCAGCTCGGCGACGTCGATTTCAATATACTCGGGCAGGTTCTCCTGCAGGCAGCGCACTTCGAGGTCCGTGGCCGCGTGACTGAGCATGCCGCCCTCGATCTTGACGCCGTGACAACGCTCGGCGTTGAGAAAACGCAGGGGTGCCCGAACGGTAATCCGCTGCCCGGCACTGACACGCAAAAAGTCCGCGTGCAGGAACTCCTCGCGTGCCGGACACCTTTGCAAATCCTTGAGCAGCACCTGCTCTTGCCTGCCATCCACGGAGATCGTCAACACCTGGGTGTGAAAGGATTCGTTCTGCATCGCCTTGGCGATCTCCTTGTGCAGAATCCACACGGCGCACGGCTGGGCATCGCCGCCATAGATAATCGCCGGCATCCGCCCGTGCAAGCGGCGCATGCGGCGGGCATCGGCACTGCGCCGGCCCGGGCGCAACTCGGCATTGAGCGCGTGCATTTTCGTCATGGTAGGTTCTCCGCTTTCTGAGGGGCCGACGACAAAGATGAACCTGGCCGTCGCCAGGGGATAGTGATTTTGGGGAGCATAATTAAAGCGGCTGCCGCAATTTTATTCAAGCCGGCGTACTGGGCCTGCCCGCCGCCACTGTAGGATTCTCCCGCCCCGCATCGGTGCACACCCCCGGCCAGGGAGTGCCCGATGTCGTTGAACTGGTGCCGCCGGCTCAGCGAAACAGCACGCTGATCGACTCCTCGTTGCTGACCCGCCGTATCGATTCGGCGAGCAGCTTGGCAATGCTGAGTTGACGGATACGGGAGCTGCGGGCGGCTTCTTCGCCCAGGGGAATGGTGTCGGTCACCACCAGCTGGTCCAGGCGGGAGGCTTCAAGGTTTTGCAGTGCCGAACCCGACAACACGGGGTGCGTGCAATAGGCGATCACCTTTTCGGCACCGGCGTCTTTCAGTGCCGCGGCAGCGGTGCACAGGGTACCCGCCGTGTCGACGATATCGTCCGCCACCAGGCACACCCTGCCGGCGACTTCGCCGATGATATTCATGACCTCGGACTCGTTGGCGCGCGGGCGCCGTTTATCGATAATCGCCAGCTCGGCGTCGTTCAATTCCTTGGCGATCGCCCGGGCTCGCACGACGCCGCCGATATCCGGGGACACCAGCACCAGGTCGCCGTAACTCTGGTTGTGTATATCTTCAATCAGCACCGGGGAACCGTAGACATTGTCCACCGGCACGTCAAAGAAGCCCTGGATCGGTTCGGCGTGCAGGTCCACGGTCAGCACCCGGCTGACCCCGGCACTGACCATCATGCTGGCCGCCACCTTGGCACTGATCGGAACCCGCGCCGAACGCACCCGGCGGTCCTGCCGTGCATAGCCGAAATACGGTACCACCGCCGTCACCCGGGAGGCCGAGGCGCGGCGCAGTGCATCCACCAGCAGAATTAATTCCATCAGGTTGCGATTCGGCGGCGCACAGGTGGACTGCACGACAAACACATCCTTGCCGCGCACGTTTTCACAAACTTCCACGGCGATTTCGCCGTCGCTGAAACGGTCCACGTTCGCCCGGCCCAGGCTCAGGCCCAGGATGTACGCCATTTTCCCCGCCAACTCCGGGTTGGCGTTACCGGAAAAAAGCATCATGTTGTTCGACACCGGCACCACTCCCCACTCAACATAAATGCATCCATCCCGGGCCGGACAGTTTGGCTGGGGCGGTAGGATTCGAACCTACGAATCCCGGGATCAAAACCCGGTGCCTTGCCACTTGGCCACGCCCCAGGAATCCGCACCGTCTCAATGCCCGGGCATTCCCTGCCACAGCGGCGAGCGGTTCAGGCTCCGCACGCGGTACCCGCGCCACTTCGAAGGCAGGCGCCGCAGCAGGGCGTCGGCCTCCGCCGGCCCGGTAAACGACGCGAACACGCACCCGCCCGTCCCCGTCAGCGAAGCGTCACCGAACTGCCGCAACCAGGCGAGCGCGCCGGCGACCTCGGGATGCCGTTCACACACTGTTTGTTCGCAATCATTTCGCGCGTCACCGCCGGTCGGAACGGTTATTTTTATCGGCTTGCTGTCCCGTGTCAAACCGGGAGAAGCAAATATTTCGGCGGTGGACACCGCACCCGGTGCCAGCACCAGCAGCTGTCGTTCGGGAAAATCCAGCGGGTACAGCAGTTCCCCCGCCCCCTCGGCCCAGGCCGCCCGGCCGTGAACAAACAGCGGGACATCGGCACCCAGCTGCAGACCCAGCTGCGCCAGTTGACGGCGCGACAGTCCCAGGGACCACAGGTGGTTCAAGCCCACCAGGACGGCGGCGGCGTCGGAGCTGCCGCCACCCAGCCCGCCGCCGACGGGAATGCGCTTATGCAGGCGCAACTCCGCCCCCCTGGACGTGCCGCAAGCGGCGCGCAGGAGACGGGCGGCACACAGCACCAGGTTGTCCTCCGCCGGTAAATTCTCTGCATCGCAGTACAGCTGCAAGCGTTGCTCCCGCCCGCACGATAACTCCAATGTGTCGCACAGATCGATAAACTGGAATCCCGTCTGCAGGGCGTGCCGGCCATCGGGACGACGGCCGGTAATGCGCAGGAAGAGGTTAATCTTGGCCGGCGCCGCCAGGTGCAGGGAGGCGGAGGACATCAAGGTGCTGCACCCCGACCGGGAAGCCCACCTCGATGGAGTGGGTGCAGGGAGGCGGAGGACATCAAGGTGCTATGCCCCGACCGGGAAGCCCACCTCGATGGAGTGGGTGTGGGAAGGCGGAGGACATCAAGGTGCTATGCCCGGCACCTTCCAGTTCCAGGTGCGCAGGTGCAAACGCAGGTCCCCGCCCTGTGCCCGAATGGCCGTCGGCAGGGCCCATGCCTCCAGTTGCTGGTGGCGCGCGAACTGCAAGTACCAGCCGCCCTGCTGCAGTTGCTGCAAGAAAGCCCCGCTGCGCACCTCCGCCTGGATGGGCAGCCCGGGGTCGGCTTGTCCCCGGATCCAGTGCTGCAAGCTGCGAATGGGAACGACGCGCCCCAACAACTGGCGCATCAACTCGTCCTCGCTTGCGGCACTTTGCACCGTGCCGTCACGCCGCGTGAGGCGCAGCCCCTCTTCTGCGGTGAACTGGATGCGAAACAGCAGGCCTCCCAGGAGGTCATTGCCCTGGAAGACGTACTCCTGGCCCTGCCACCGCCAATGGAAACTCAGTGCCTGTTTGCGCTGTCCCAGCTCGGTCACCAACCGGCCCTGCACCTCCCAGGTGTCCCCCTTCTCCTGCTGGACAATATTTTCGGGCAGCAGCACCTGGCAGGCGACCAGGGCCAGGCAGGCGAGCACCGGCAGCGCAACGCCGGCGGCGGCGAGGACCGCCCTGCGGACTGCTAAAATTGACGCTTCTCTCGCCTGCGTCAATCTCAGAATGCCTTTGTCGGTTACGGGCATCAGCCACAAAACCGCCGCCGTGGAACTGCGCGAACGCGTCGCCTTTGGCGGCGAAGAAATTCCCGCCGCATTGAAGAGCATCTGCAGGCTTCCCGGCACCCGGGAGGCGATGTTGTTGTCCACCTGTAATCGTACAGAGATCGTAAGAAATGCCGAAAACGGCCGCCAGGAGCTATTGTACTGGCTGGAGCAGCAGCGCAATGCGCCGCGGGCACTGCTGGAGGCGCATTCCTACAATTACACGGGACAGGAGGCCATGCAACACCTGGCCCGCGTCGCCTGCGGCATGGATTCCATGGTGTTCGGTGAAGCGCAGATCCTGGGACAGGTCAAACATTCCTTTGCCATCGCCCGGGAATGTGGTGCCGCGGGCAGCGAATTGCACGTTCTCTTCCAGCACCTCTTTCGTATCGCCAAGCAGGTGCGGCGCGAGACTCGTATCGGCGAAAACGCGGTGACCCTGGCATCTGCGACCCTGATCCTGGTACGCCGCTTGTTTACCGACCTTGAGGAACGGGACATTGTTTTTGTCGGGGTCGGGGAAATCATCGAAGCGATTGCGCGGCGCATGGCGGACCAGGGCATGTCCCGGCTCTGCATTCTCAACCGTTCCGCGGACCGTGCCCGCCAGGCGGCGGAGAAAATATCTGCCGTCCCGGGCGCCCTGTCTGAAATCAAGGAGCGTCTCCGGGGCGCGGACGTGCTGGTCTCCTGTACCGGGAGCATGCGTCCGGTGATCGATGCCGGCATGGTTCGGGATGCGCTGCGACGCCGACGACGTCCGCTGCTGGCCATCGACCTCGCCGTGCCGCGCGATATCGAACCCGAGGTCCGCACCCTGTCAGACGTCTACCTGTACGACGTGGACAACATGCGCGAGTTGGTGGAACAGGGTGCCCGGCATCGCACCGCCCAGGCGCAACACGCGGAAAAAATCATTGCCGCAGGGGTGGACCAATACCGGCGCACTGTACGCGAACGCAGTGCCGATACGCTGATCTCGAGCTGGCGCCGCCAGGTCGAAGAGCTGAAAACGCGGGAACTGGCACGCACCCGGCGACAATTGGAACAGGGTGAAGACCCCGGCAAAGTGATGGAGGAACTGGCGCACGCGTTGGGCAACAAGCTGATGCACGCACCGACCGTCGGCCTGCGCCGGGCGGGTGCTTCGGGAAACCACCGTCTCCTCGCCGAGGCGCGGGAACTGCTCGGCATTGCAGCGGACGACCCGGGGGAAGAGCAATGAATCCCGAACTGGAAAAACGCCTGCAGGACATGCAGCGGCGGCGTGCGGAATTGGAAAAAATGCTGGTCGCACCGCAACTGCCCGCCGATCGCCGGCAACGGGAAAAGTTATCGCGGGAATTCAAACGGCTGGGACCGGCGGTCAAGTGCTATGAACAATACCGGTTCCACGTCCGGGAGGCGGAAGCCGCACGGGAACTGCGCGAAGATCGCGATCGCGACGTGCGCGCCCTGGCAACCGAGGAATGGCAATCCGCAAGCCAACGCGCACAACAAAAGCTGGAAGAACTGCAGCAGCTGTTGTTGCAAAATATCGGCGCGGAAGACGCGCGTAACGCCTTCCTGGAAATTCGCGCCGGGACCGGCGGCCAGGAAGCTTCGCTGTTTGCCGCAGACCTGTTTCGCATGTACTCGCGCTACGCTGAAAAAAACGGCTGGACCGTGGAAATCCTAAGTGGCAACGAGAGCGAGTACGGGGGATGGAAGGAAATTATCAGTTATATTTCGGGGGACGAGGTCTATGCCGGGTTGCAATTCGAATCCGGCACGCACCGCGTCCAACGCATCCCGGAAACCGAATCGCAGGGGCGCGTACACACTTCGGCCTGCACCGTGGCGGTGTTACCGGAAACCGATGAAACGGACGCCGTCGCGATCGGGAAACAAGATCTGCGCATCGAAACCTTCCGCGCTTCGGGAGCCGGCGGACAACATGTCAACAAGACGGATTCGGCGGTGCGCATCACTCACCTGCCGAGCGGCCTGACGGTAGAATGTCAACAGCAGCGTTCACAATTGAAAAACCGGGCGCAGGCACTGCGATTACTGCAGGCAAAACTGCAGGCCGCCGTCCGGGAACGGCGGCAACGGCAGCGCACCGAGCAGCGCCGTTCCCTGGTGGGTAGCGGGGACCGCTCCCAGCGGATCCGCACCTACAATTTCCCGCAAGGACGGGTCACCGACCACCGCGTCAAGCTGAGTCTGCATCGGCTGCCGGAAATCCTGGACGGTGATATCGATGCGTTCCGCCAAGCGTTACGCGAACAAAGCACCGCCGAACAACTGCGCGACTTGCAAGACCGGGGGGTGTCTCCCGCGGTCAAGAACGCCCGGTAAAAGACTGGGAAAATATTTTATGGAGGAGGCGTATGGCTTTTAAAATGTTGTGGACCAGGAAGGCAAACGGCTCTGGCAGCGCATAATCCAACGCCCGGTCGAAAAAAAGCGAGCCCCGGGACCAAGCACCTCTCCTGCCGATATGCTGCACCACGGAGGGGCGCGTGCAAAAAATTGGAATGCCCTGCTTCTGGCAATTACGTACAAGTCTCCAATCCCAGTGCGTTGTGCCGGCGTGCGCTGTACATCTCAGGCAAGAACGCAACACCTCCCGGTAGAGTTCGGGGGTGAAAAACAGGTTGAGCCCGCCAATGGTCTGCTTGCGTCGATAGTCAGTGGAATTTTCCAGTACCGGATGATTGTAAGTATGAAATCCGGTCAGGAAAAAGCGCGGATGATCTTGTGCCAGGCGAGTATGTATTTCCCGCAAACGGTGCAACCAGTACGGTCGCATTATGGTGTCACTGTCAAGCAGTGCAAAATACTTGCAATCGAAATGCTCGCAGAAAAAATCGAAGGCAAATCGCAGGTTTCGCCCCGTGCCGAAGCTGCCGTGCTCCGATCGTTGCGCCAGGAGCAACGGCTGTTCCGGCAATGACAAGTTTTCGAATATTTCCTGGAACCCGGGCTGCCGGCTCGCATCATCAACTGCCATGACCAGCGTTCCTTCCAGGTCCGATTCCTGCAGGGCCTTCCAACTGGGGAGCAAGTACTCGGGTCGTTCGTAGACCGGTATCACCAGTCCGATTTCAAAACGCGCACCGCGTTTTAACTGTGCACCGCGCGGCCAATGTACCGTGTACATGGGAAAAGTCTGCCGTGTGTGCTCAATACAGGGGGTGAATAATTTCCAGGTCGGGCATGCCCCAACAACCCACTCCCATGTCCCTGGCCATCATCGCCAGGCCTTCCGTCTCGATGTAATTGCGATACGGTGCTTCGGGGAAGACCAGGCCCTGGCGATGCAGGTCGGCACGGACCAGCAGCATCGTTCCGCCCACCGCATCGATCTCCACGCAATCACCGTTGCGCAGTTCATCGAGATACAGGCGGCCAAAACCCCGCGGCGGCTGCAGCAGGCCGTCTTGCAGGTACGGGGCCCAATCGCTCTCTTGCATCCCTTCCCGGATGCGAAAAGTGTTCAAGTCAAAGGTCTTGCCTGCGGGCGTAATGCAATGCGGAACGACGATGTCACGGTCAATCGCCAGCATGCATTCCAGGACGCGGGCCGGCCACCACATCACGTCCACGTCAATCCACAGGACCCAGTCCTCGTCGTCAAGGCCCAGTTGCAACAGTCGGTTGCGGCTGCGCGCGAGAATTGCGCGGCGCTGTAATTGTTCCCGCGCGTCATTGCGCTCGCGCCAGGTGCGGTAATTAAAATTCTCGCGGAACAAGCGCACGGCACGGTATTCACGCTGCAGGGTTTCCCGGTGTTGTTGCAAGACTTCCCAGGTATCGTCATCACTATCGCTTTCCAGGAAAACGAGCGACAGCCCCCGGTGCGGGTACGTCAACCGTTGCAAGCCGGCAAACAGTACCGGCAGGAAACGCGCGGCATTCTTAACCGGCACGGCGACCAGGATCTTCTGCTGCAACTCTGCCGCGTCCAGTTCGCGTTTCGGCATCGTCTCGACGCGGGCGGGCGGGGCAACAGGCCGGCGCGGCCGGCGCAGGAGACGGCCAGCCAGGCGCCGCGCATTCCGTAACAACGGGTACAAGAACCGCATGAACGTCCGGGTGCAGGCGTTGGAATGATGCACGAGACGGCGCGCGAACCGGGCCGCTGGACGGCGGCGAATCCAGCTGCCCTCCCAGTGATGCACGGCAAACGCCTCGCCCTGCGCGTTGCGTTTCGGCAACAGTACCTCCACCTGGCCCGCCTCGGCTTCCTCCGCGGTAACGGGATACAACAAGCGGGCAGCGACCAGCTCACCCTCGCTGCGTCCGGGAAACTGTTCCCAGGCGGCGGACAACATGAACGGCCCGGTGGCATCCAGCACATCGGGTTCCCGGCAGCAATGCAACAGCTCGGAGAATACCGTCTCCCAGAAAGGATGACCCGGCGTCGAGGCGAGAAACGCGTTGCACAAAATACGTTCCAGCCGGCGCGCGCGCGCGGGCGCATTCTCCGCGTGCCGTTCGGGCTCCAGGCCCACCAACAGCTCGCGACCGGCGACCAGTTCGTCCAGCGGGCGCAGTGATTCAAAATCCAGGTCCACGTACACCCCGCCGCAATGATGCAGGATGCAGTAACGGGCGACGTCAGCGCGCATCACCGGTTCCGGGTAATGATCGTACACGGGCAGCAGCCACGGGTAATGCCGCTGCAACAGGTCGCGGTTGTCCGTATCCGTCCACAGGCGATATTCCCAGGCGGGATGATTGCGCTGCCAGGATTCCTGCCAGCGAGTCATGCGCGGCGGCACACGGGCGTTTTTCCAGGTTTGGTGGATAATATGCGGGATTTGTCTGGGAATTGAATCTTGGCTCATCAAGCGTCGCCAGGGTCCCGGAAAAAATAATTCTCCCTTGCAGGAACAACGCTCGTACCGTGCATAAAGAAGAAGCGATTAACTTGGCGCGCATTTTACACCAGGCACTGCCCTGGCTCGATCGTTACCGGGGGCTGTACATCGTCGCCAAGCTGGGCGGCAATGTCTTGCACAACCGGGACCTGTTGCAGAGTTTCGCCAGGGACCTCGTGCTGATGAACCGCAACGGCATCTGCGCTGTGGCCGTGCACGGCGGCGGGCCACACATCACGGCCCGGCTCGCCGAACAGGGCATCGAGACCCGTTTTGTCGATGGTTTACGCTTTTCCGACGCCCGCGTGGCCGCCACCGTGGAGGAGATCCTGGCCGCAGTCAACCTGGAAGTCAGCGAGGCGATTCAAGCGGCGGGCGGCGAGGTCGCCTCCTTCGCCGACTGTTCCGCCCGCTTGATTCGCGCGCAGACCACGGCGGACGGCAGGGCCGGGGAAAGGACCGGGGAGGTGTGTTCCATCGACGTGCGCCAGTTGCAAAAATCCTGTCATGCCGAGCGCAAGATTCCCGTGATCTCGCCCATCGGTCACGACGCGCAAGGCAGGCCCTATAACGTCAATGCCGATTCCGCCGCCGGGTTTATCGCCCAGGGCCTGCGGGCGGAAAAATTCATCCTGCTGACCAACGTGCCCGGTATCTTGTACCAGGGCACATTGCAAAAAGAATTGAATGCCCTGCAGGTGCGGGAAATGATCGACCGGGACATCATCCAGGAAGGCATGCTGCCCAAGGTCTTATCCATCTTGCACGCCATCGAGGGCGGAGTGCCCCGGGCACATATCATCGACGCCAACCTGCCGCATGCGGCATTGCTGGAGATCCTGACAGACGAAGGGGTGGGCACGCTGATCAAGGCGCATCCCGAGGCCTGAATACGCCGTTTAGCTGGCGGAATACTGCTCCCGGTAACGTTGCAGTGCCCGCACCTGTTCCGGCTCACTGAGCAAAACGAACAGGTCATCCAGCGTCGCCAGCGCAAATACCGGTATCTCGCATTCCTCCTCCAACTCCCGTGCCGCCAACTTGCCGCTGGCACCCCGTTCCCGGCGGTCCAGCATCACCGCCAGGCCGACGGGATGGGCGTCCGCATCCCGCAATGCCGCCACCGCCTCCCGCACCGCCGTGCCGGCGGTCAGCACATCATCCAGGATCAGCACCCGCTGTCCCTGCAGGGGGGCGCCGACCATCCCGCCGCCCTCCCCGTGTCGCTTGGGCTCCTTGCGATTGAACGCCCACGGAAGATTGATGCGCCGGCCCTGCAAAGACAGCGCCGCTGCGACCAGTAGGGGAATGCCCTTGTACGCGGTGCCGAACAGCAGCTCAAAGCGCAAACCGCCCTGCCGCTGTACGCGCTCGACCAGGCCCGCACAGCATTCCCCCAACAAGGCCAGGCCCGCGCCGTCGGCAAAGGCTCCGAGATCAAAAAAATAAGGGCTCTCGCGCCCGGATTTCAGACGAAAGTTGCCGAAGCGCAGTGCACCGCATTGCAGCGCGTGACGCAAGAAATGATCGCGGTCCATGCCAGGTGTGTCTCAGGGCTGCAGCGACAAGGCAAGTGCCTGTTGTTGTTTTTCCAGGAGCGCGATGATGCCGGTCTGCGCCAGGTCCAGCACCGCAGCTTCCGCGTGGGGAATGAACCCGCGCTGCAAGCGCACCGGGCGCAATTGCTCTGGGCGGCGGCCCTGGTACCTGGGCATGGCGGAAAACGGCAACGGAAAGGCGCGACACATTATAACCAGCCACCGGCGACGAGCCATACGCGGACCCGGGAATCGACGCCGGAATCGACGGCGGCCGGCACGGCCCGGGAAACCGGCGGTAGGAACGGCTAAAATATGATGCCAGGCACTACAGGACAATACGCGGAACTGCAAGAATATCGATGGGCGAACAGGGCGTTCTCTACACGATCTCCGGACCTTCCGGGGTCGGCAAAAGCAGCCTGGTGGCGGCACTGGCGCAAAAAATTTCCGGGCTCCGGATTTCCGTCTCGCACACCACCCGCCCCGCGCGTTCCAGCGAAGAGGATGGAACGCATTATCACTTTGTCAGCATGGAAGTTTTCGAAGACATGCTAAGGCGCGAAGTTTTCTTGGAACACGCCCAGGTATTCGGTCATTGCTACGGCAGTTCCCGGGAATGGGTGGAACAGACCCTGGCCCGTGGAGAAGACGTAATCCTGGAAATCGATTGGCAGGGCGCACAACAGGTACGCGAGCGAATGCCGCAAAGCGTCGGCATTTTCCTGCTGCCGCCCGGCGAAGACGACTTGCGGCAACGCCTCGGCACCCGGGGGCATGATCCCGAGCTGATCTCCACCCGCCTGGAATGCGCCACCAGGGAAATGCAGCATTTGCACGAGGCCGATTACCTGGTCATCAACAGGA
The DNA here is from genome assembly GCA_965215045.1 of Gammaproteobacteria bacterium. Lineage (GTDB taxonomy): Bacteria > Pseudomonadota > Gammaproteobacteria > JABABF01 > JABABF01. The sequence continues at coordinate 682,686 of OZ244031.1, forward strand.
ATTTTGACCGGGCCCTGTCGGACTTGTGTTGTATCGTGCTGAGCAACCGCCTGCGTTGCGCCTACAGCAGCCGCACGAACCAGGAATTAATTGAAGAATTGATCGGCGACTCCTGAGACCCCGCGGCAACTGTCCCGGCCATAACGTCCGCGGCAATCACCGAATTCCACGGACGGTGCCCGGGGCATCGTGTTTGCACGCGCCAGTCAACGATGCCGGTTTGCCTCAAAAATGCATCCCCGCTACAATGCGCTGCCCCGAGTTCGGAAGGTTCTGCGCAAATGGCCCGCGTCACGATTGAAAGATGCCTCAAACACTTCGCCAACCGCTTTGACCTGGTGTTGGCGGCCAGCCGGCGCGCCCGCCAGTTGCAGGCCGGCGGTGTTCCCCTGGTCCCCACGGAGGATGACAAGGAGACCGTGGTCGCCCTGCGGGAGATCGAGGCGGAGCGCATCGGACCGGATATCCTGCACCAGGATCTCACCGGAGAGGAAGACCTGGACCAGGAGATTCGCAAGTTGATTGAAAAGGCCCCCGAGCCGGTCACCGCTTTTGCCGCACCCGCCGAACATGAAGACGACGATGAGGAAGAAGGAGGGGAGGACGAAGTAATCCGCGCCGCCGCGGAAGAAGAAACTGCAAAGAACAAGGAAACCGCATCGGGGCATTCCGAAGGCACAGGCCCCGGCAGCGAAAAATAGCGTCCGGCCCGCGGGGGGATATCCAACCCGCCCCGTCGTCCACACGGCGGCACCGACATTTCCGCCCGCGGGGTGACACACTCCACCCGACCCGTCACCCACACAGCGGCACCGACATTCCCGACCGCGGGCTGACACACTCCACCCGCCCCGTCATCCACACGGCGGCACCGACATTCCCGACCGCGGGCTGACACACTCCACCCGACCCGTCACCCACACGGCGGCACCGACATTTCTACCTGCGGAGTTTGCCGACCCGTGCAAGGCGGATAAATTTTTCATAATATAAGACCGTCCCGTCGTCCGCATCGAGCAGAGACATGTCCACCCCGGCCCTCCAGGAAAATATAGACGCCCTGGCGCACAAGCTCGGCGATTACCTGAACGCGGGGCAAGTGCTGCGCGTGCAAAACGCCTACCAGTACGCAGAAAAAGCCCACCGGGGGCAGCGGCGGCGCAGCGGCGAGCCCTTCATTACGCACCCGATCGCGGTCGCACACATCTTGGCGGATATGCGCATGGATGACGAGATACTCACCGCCGCCATCCTGCATGATGTCCTGGAAGACTGCGACCTGGACCGGGAGAGCATCCAACAGGAATTTGGGGAAACCATTGCCCGGCTGGTCGACGGGGTGAGCAAACTCGACCACATGGAAAGCACCTCCCGGCACCAGGCACAGCAAAAAAACCTGCACAAGATGGTGATGGCCATGACCCAGGACGTCCGCGTCATCCTCGTGAAACTGGCGGACCGCTTGCACAATATGCGCACCATCAGTGCGCTGCCGCTCGCAAGCCGCAAGCGTATTGCGCGGGAAACCCTGGACTTTTATGCGCCCATTGCGCTGCGCCTGGGCATGAACAACCTGTACCGGGAGCTGGAAGATCTCTGTTTCGAAGCCCTGCATCCCATGCGCGCGCAGTGTATCCGCTCCGCGGTGCGCAAAACTGCCCAGAATCGCAAGGAACTCGTCGAACAGGTGCGGCGCCAAATCAGCGGCGCATTGGAAAAAGCGGAACTCTCCGCCGTGGTGACCGGCCGGGAAAAACACTTGTACAGCATTTATCGCAAGATGCGCGAACGGCACCGCTCTTTTTCCGAGCTCATGGACGTGTTCGGCTTCCGCGTCGTGATGCAGAACGTCGACAGCTGCTATCGCGCCCTGGGCGTGATACACAACCTGTACAAACCGCTGGAGGCGCGCTTCAAGGATTTCATCGCCATCCCCAAGAGCAACGGCTACCAGTCCCTGCACACCGTGCTGTTCGGCATGTACGGCATACAGGTTGAAATTCAAATTCGCACCGACGCCATGGATGAAATGGCCGAACACGGCATTGCCGCCCACGACTTGTACAAGCTGGGCGACGACGAGCCCTCGGTGCAGCTGAACCAGTTGCAAATTCGCAAATGGATGCAGAGCCTGCTGGAATTGCAGCAGGAATCCGGGAACCCGGCCGAGTTCCTGGAACATATGCGCGAAGACCTGTTCCCCGATGAAATTTACGTGTTTACCCCGGAGGGAGACATTATCAAGTTGCCGATGGGCTCCACCCCGGTGGATTTTGCCTACGAGATCCATACCGACATCGGCAATCATTGCGTCGGCTGCCAGGTCGACAAGAAACCGGCGGTACTGCACACCATATTGCAAAGCGGGCAGACGGTGGAGATCATTACCTCGCCCGATGCGTCTCCACACCCGGCCTGGATCGATTTCATCGCCACCGGCAAGGCGCGCAGCCATATTCGGCACAGCCTCAAGCAGCGCCGGCGGGAAGACGCGATCGTGCTGGGGCGGCAGCTGCTGGAACGCTCCCTGCGCATGATGGACGCCTCGATCCGGGATTTCCCGGAAAAGGACCAGGCGCGCCTGGTCCAGGATAGCGGCACGCCAGACCTCGACCAGTTGCTGGCGGACATCGGCTTCGGCAACCGCGTGGCGGGACTGGTGGCGGAAAAACTCGTGGATATTTCCCAGGAGGAAAACAGTCGCTGGCAGCAGCTGCGACGCTACTTCGGTCTCGGTATCCGCTCACGCCATGAACCCTTGTACATCCATGGCACGGAGGGTGTCATGGTACATTTTGGCGGTTGCTGTTCCCCGGTGCCCGGGGACCAGATCACCGGGCACATCAGTGCCGGACGCGGCCTGGTGGTGCATGAAAGCGACTGCCCCAACCTCGTGCGCAGTAACCAGAAAAGGGAGTTGATCCCGTTGAGCTGGTCGGAGGAGGTCAGCGGAGAATTCACCGCTCGCCTGCTGGTGGAAGCGGAACATTCCCGCGGGCTGACCGTGGAACTCGCCAACCTGATCAACCACATGGACGCCAATGTCGAGCACCTGGACCTGCGTGAACGCAACGAGCGCATGAGCATGGTCTCCCTGTCGATCGGGGTGCGCGACCGCATTCACCTGGCGCGCATCTTGCGCCGCCTGCGCAGGATCAAGGCGGTCAGTCGCGTCACGCGCCAACAGGGCTGATTCATCGCCTGCGTATACTGCGGCGCACAGGACCCATCGCATCCATGAACGACACCAAGGCCATCCACAGCAGCACCGCACCGCAGGCGATCGGTGCTTATTCACATGCGGTGCAAAGCGGCAACACGGTCTATCTCTCCGGGCAGATCCCCCTGGTTCCCGGGACCATGGAACTGCGGGAGGGCGGCATCCGCGCCCAGGCAGAGCAGGTTTTCGACAACTTGCAGGCGGTGGCGGAAGCCGCGGGCGGCAGCCTGCAGAACGCGGTCAAGATCAATATCTCCCTGACCGACCTCGCCGATTTCAGCGTCGTCAACGAGGTGATGGAGTGCTATTTCACCCCGCCCTACCCGGCGCGCGCCTGCGTCGGCGTGGCCGCCCTGCCCAGGGGCGCGGCGATCGAAATCGAGGCGATCCTGGCATTGTGAACGCACAGCGGCGGCCGGGCGATTAAATCTCCTCTCCCGCCAACAGCTCCGCGTAACCGCTGCGGTAGTCCGGACAACGAAAGACGTAACCGCTCTCCCGCAGCCGGCGATTGCTCATGCGCCGGCTGCGGCGCCGCCCCCGGGTGCCCTCCGGCCCGCTCTCCCGCAGCGTGACGCCCACCTGTTCGCCAATCCACGCCATGACCTCCCACAGCGGTGCCGGTTCACAGTCGACGGCGAGATAGCAATCTCGCACTGCTTCCCCGCGCCAATCCCGCAACAGTAGATGCGCCAGGATACCGGCGCAATCGTCCCGGTGAATGCGGTTGCTGTACAGCGGCGGCTCGCGCCGGCAGCCCTGGCCGGCACGCACCCGGCGCAATAATTGCAGCCGTCCCGGCCCGTAAATTCCGGCGCAACGCACAACGGTGTATTGCCAACCGCAATCTCGCAGCAGTTCCTCGGCCTGCAGCAGGCGGCGGCCGGCAAAATCCTCTGCTGCGGTGGGACTGTCTTCGTCCACCCATTCGCCCCCGTCCTGGCAGTAGACCCGGGTGCTGGAAACCAGGAAGATACGCCGCGGTGCCTGGGCGGGTGCCAGTGCTTGCAACAGGTTGGCCAGTCCCTGGACGTACACCGCGCGATACGCTTCATCGGAGAATTCCCCGGCGGCGGCGCAGGAAATGACGTAATCAAAAGCCTTGCCCCGCAACACCCGGCGCAATTCTTCCGCTGCCCGCAGGTCCGCCTGCAGACCCTGTATCGCCGCCGGCAGGCCCTCCGGCCGGCGGCGCAAGCCCTGCACCCGGGCGCCTTGTTCGGCCAGCAGCAGGCCGCTCGCAGAGCCCACATCGCCGCAACCGGCGATCAGCACCCGCGGGCTGTGCAGTTCCTCAGTCGCCATCGCCTGTGCCCCCCGGGGCCGGCGGCTGCAGGACGGCAGACGGGTAAAATGTTTTGTGCTTCATCTCCGCCATTTCAAGATGCCAAAAAACGCTTGGGATAATACTTCAATCCAGGCAGTGCCGGGCATCGGTGCCCGCAAGGCGGAATATTTTGCCCGACTCGGCGTCCACACGCTCCAGGACCTCCTGTTTCACTTGCCGCTGCGCTACGAGGACCGCACCCGGCGCACCCCCATTCGCCAGTTGCGCCCCGGTGTGCGCGCCGTCATCGAGGGAGAAATTCTCAAAAACGATATCGCCTACGGGCGGCGACGCAAGCGCAGCCTCGCCTGTATCCTGGGCGACGACAGCGGTGTCGTCACCCTGCGCTTTTATCATTTCAACGACACGCAACGGCGCATGCTGCGCGAGGGCGGGCACTTGCGCTGCTACGGGGAAGTGCGGCAGGGACGCAACGGGCTGGAGCTCTATCACCCCGAGTACACGCTACTGGAACCAGACCAGGAACCGGAATTAGAACGCAGCCTGACCCCGGTATATCCCAGCACCGAGGGCATCAGCCAGTATGATTGGCGCCGGGCCAGCAAGTTTGCCCTGCAGGGCCTGCAAGCCGGCTCACTGCCGGATTGGTTGCATGGAGCACCGCAATTCGGCGGTCGCCAGATCGGCTTGGAGGAGGCACTGCATTACCTGCATGCCCCGCCGGCCGACACCCCGCTTACGGAATTGCAAGACGACGGGCATCCCTACCGGCAACGCCTGGCCTTTGAAGAACTGCTGGCCCATTACCTGGGCCTCAGGAAATTACGCGGTGAAACGCGCCGCACCCGGGCACCCGGTCTGCCCCCGGCACCGGAAATACAGGAAAAATTTCTCGGCTCCCTGGGTTTCCAGCTGACCGGTGCCCAACGCCGGGTCAGCCGTGAAATCGCCCGGGACCTCCGCGGTGAGACACCGATGATGCGCTTGTTACAGGGAGACGTGGGCTCAGGCAAAACCGTGGTCGCCGCCCTGGCCGCCCTGCAATCCCATGCCGCCGGCTGCCAGACCGCGCTCATGGCACCCACCGAGATTCTCGCCGAACAGCATTACCGGTCCTTCGACCGCTGGTGCATGCCGCTGGGCGTGCCAGTCGCCTGGCTGACCGGCAGGATCAAGGGCAAAAAAAGGCAGCTTGAACTGCAACGCCTCGCCAGCGGCGAGGCCTCGATCGCAATCGGCACGCATGCCCTGTTGCAGGAAGACGTGCGCTTTGCCCGCCTGGGACTTGCGATCATCGATGAACAGCACCGCTTCGGGGTGCACCAGCGCTTGCAGCTGCGGGAAAAGAGCGGCATCGGTTCGCCGCACCAGCTGATCATGACCGCCACCCCGATCCCGCGCACCCTGGCGATGACCGCCTACGCCGACCTCGATGTGTCCCGGATCGATGAACTGCCGCCCGGGCGGCTGCCGGTCAAAACGGCCCTGGTCAGCGATGCGCGGCGCGCGGAGGTGATCGAGCGACTGCGCCTGGCGTGCATGGGCGGACAACAGGGGTACTGGGTATGCACCCTGATCGAAGAATCCGATGTACTGCAGTGCCAGGCGGCTGAAACCACTGCCCGGGAACTGCGCGCGCGCCTGCCGCAATTATCCGTGGGGCTGGTCCACGGCCGCCTCTCCTCGCAACAGAAAGCGGAGGTGATGGCGGAGTTCAATGCACAGAAAATCGACCTGCTGGTGGCGACGACCGTGGTCGAAGTCGGCGTCGACGTGCAGAACGCCGGGCTCATGATCATCGAGAACCCGGAACGATTGGGACTGGCGCAGTTGCACCAGTTGCGCGGGCGTGTCGGGCGCGGTGAACGGCAGAGCCATTGTGTGCTCCTGTACAGCACCGCCATCGGCGAGGGCGGGGTCGATCGCCTGCGCGTGATCCGCGACCACAATGACGGCTTTAAGATTGCCGAAAAAGACCTGGATCTGCGCGGCCCCGGTGAAGTCCTGGGTGCGCGCCAGACCGGTCTCGTGGAATACCGGGTCGCCAATTTGCGGCGTGATGCCGGCCTGCTCGAGGCCGTGCGCCGTTACGGCGACGAGTTCTCGCAACAACACCCGCAACACGTGGAAGCACTGATCCGCCGCTGGACCGGCGATGCCCAACAGTACGCCGAGGTCTGAGCGGGGCGGGGCCGGCAGCCGCCGCGCGCTCAGAATTCTTGCTGCCTCGCCTGGGCTATTTCCGGGGGCTCTTCCAGTACCCGGTGTTCGCCCTCGCTGCGGGCGATGACCGTCGCCCCGCAGGAATCGCCGAACACGTTGACCGCGGTGCGCATCATGTCGAGAATGCGATCGGTGATAAACAGCAAGCCGATTCCCTCCAGGGGCAGGCCGACCGCACCCAGGACAATCGTGATGGCCACCAGGCTCGCCGCCGGAATCCCCGCGACGCCGATCGAGGTCAACAGGGCGGTCAGCACGATCAGGAATTGCTGGGCGAAACTCAGGTCCACCCCGTACACCTGGGCGATGAACAACACCGCCGCGCATTCATACAGTGCCGTGCCATCCATGTTGACCGTGGCACCCAGCGGCAACACGAAGCCGGAGGTGCGCTCTGAAACCCCGGCGCGCACGCGCACGCATTCCATGGTGACCGGCAGCGTGCCCGAGGAAGAGGCGGTGGAAAACGCGGTCAGCAGTGCCGGCGACATCGCCTGGAACTGGCGCAGCGGGCTGACCCTGCCGACCAGTGCCAGCAGCAGGGGGTAGACCACCAGCACCTGGAGCGAGAGTGCCAGTACCACGGAGATAAAAAACCACAGCAGGGGCCGGAAGGCGGCAAAACCGGTCTCGGTGACCGTGTCCGCCACCAGCCCGAACACCCCGAGCGGTGCAAACATCATGATCCACATGGTCATGCGCATCATGACATCCAGGACTTTTTCCCAGAACTCGTGCAACAGGCCCGATGCGCTGCCGCTGCTGCGGCTCATGAAAAAACCGAACAGCAGGCTGAAAAATATCAGCCCCAGCAGCTGGCCATCCGCCGCCGCTGCGATCACGTTGGGCGGCACCATGCGCAAAAATACGCCGACAATGTCGCCGCCCCCGCGGTTGCTGACTTTTTCTTCGAGCACGCGCTGCACCTGGGCGGCGTCGACATCGGCACCCAGCAGCTGGACCTGCTCGTCGCCCGCCTTCCCGGGTTCCAACAGGTTGACGCACAACAGGCCGATCAGGATGGCCAGCGTGCTGGTGACCAGGTAATAGCCCAGCGTCTTGCCGCCCAGGCGGCCGAAGTTTGCACCGCTAATGCCGGAGATGCTGCAGATCACGGAGGCGACCACCAGGGGGATCACCACCATTTTCAATGCATTGAGAAAGAGTGTGCCGATAAAGGAATACCCGGCATGCAAAAAACTGTCGGACTCGGTCAGCACACCGGCCAGGACTGCCAGGGCCAGTGCCGCCAGGATCTGCCAGTACAGCGGGATGTTTTTCAGGCGCGACATGATGCAGAAGACGGGGGCGAAACTCAGGCCAGCAGGGGCGGCAGCTCTTTTTGCAGGCGCAACTTTTCCTTGATGCCCTGTTCGCCGGTCAGGGCGAAGCCCAGCAACTGGCCGCCCCGGTCGCGAAATTCGGCGACGATATTCTGCCCGTCTTCCCGGTATTGCCATTCGCCCTCGGCATCCTGGGGCGGCGGTGCCACGACCACCGGGCAAAACGGCGTCTTGATCGTAATCGGCATGCCCGGGTACTGCACCCGGGTCTCGGTACCGGCCAGGGTCTGGCCCAGGGCCCGGGCGCAGGCCATGAGCGGTGCCACGTAAAACAGCACCAGGCCATCCACCTCGGCGCAATCTCCCAGGGCGTAGACATCTTCCGCGCTGGTCTGCAGCAGGCGGTCGACGACGATGCCGCGCTTAACTTTGATGCCCGCCCGCCGGGCCAATTCCGTGCGCGGGCGCACGCCGATCGCCGACACCACCAGGTCTGCAGACACCTTCTCGCCGTTGTCCAGGGTGGCGATAATGCCGTCCCCGTCCGGGGCCCGGTCCACTCTCTGCACCACGGTGCCGAAATGAAAGACCACCCCCCGTTCTTCCAGGGCCGACTGCACCGCCTTGCCCCCCGGTTCGGGCAGCAGGATCGGCAGGCTGCGTCCCAGGGGCTCCACCGCTTCCAACTGGAAACCGCCATTGCACAGGTCATTGGCAAACTCGCTGCCGATCAGTCCGGCACCGATGATCAACAGCTTGCGCACCCCGCCCTGCTCCAGGGCCGCGCGAAAGCGATCGTAGTCCATGAGGCTGTTCACCGAGTACACGAGCTCCAGGGCGTCTCCCTCCAGGGGCGGTTCCACGGCCTCGGAGCCCCAGGCCAGCACCAGCTTGCTGTAGGAAACTGTCTGGCCATTGTCCAGGTGCAGTGTGTGCCCGGCGGTATCGATAGCCTCGACCCCGGTAAAGCACAACACCTGGGCCTGCAATTGCTGCGCCATTTTTTCGGCGCTGGCAGTGGCCAGGTCCCGGGCCGTGGTCTTGCGCGTAAAGCCGGTAGACAGCATGGGTTTGGAGTAAAAACTGCCGTCGTCGGAGGTGATCAACGTGAGCGGTGTCGCGCTGTCATGCTTGCGAAATTCCTTCGCCGTGTTATAGCCTGCAAGCCCGGTGCCAATAATCACCACCGGTGCCTGGGCCGGGGCCTCCGGGGCCGTTTCTGCAGCCGGTGCCGCCGCCGTTTCCTCCTCTTCGATTAATTCAAAATCTTCCTTGCCGACCCCGCACTCGGGACAGAGAAAATCCTCCGGCACATCTTCCCAGCGCGTGCCCGGTTCAACGCCTTCCTCCGGTGCACCCAGGGCCTCATCGTACACCCAGCCGCAAACAATACATTCCCATTTACGCATTTGTACTGCTGCACCAGGCGTCGGACTCCAAGTTTTATAATTGGCGATTCAACGCCATTCGCCCGATATTGTACACAGTACATTGCAGACCGTGAGCCGCATTCCCGTCCCCGCCGCGACGCCCCACTGGCTGCAGCCGCTGCGTTTTTCCGCCGCCGAGCTGCCCTGGACGGTGCGCCGCTGGCTGCTGGACGGCAGTTCCACCAGCCGGCTGATCCGCAAGGCGAGCGGTGCCCCGCCCGACATCCGGCTGCTCTGCCAGCACTGGGGGACGCCCGAGCCCGCCGAGAGACAATTGCTGGCCATGCCGGCGCGCCGCCTGTGCATCATCCGGGAAGTGGAGATCTACTGCGCCCGGGAACCCTGGATGCTGGCGCGCACCGTGGCACCACAAACCCTGCCGCGCCGCATATTGCGGTCGATGCACCGGCTCAGCGACAACCCCATCGCCAGGCTTCTGTACCAGGTGCCCGGTATGCAGCGCAGCACCTTTGAAGTCGCCCCACTGTACGGCGGCCATCCACCCCTGTCCCCCACCCTGCACTGGGATGAGCCCGTGTGGGGGCGTCGCTCCCTGTTCTTTTTCCGCGGCGCGCCCCTGCTGCTGAGCGAATGCTTCCTGCCCGGTTTTCAACGCTGGCTGGAGCGGGCATCCCGGTGAAGCCAGGACTGCATTTCCGCGCCTGGTGGCAGTTGATGCGCGGCGACCGTCCGATCGGCTTTTTCCTGCTGCTGTGGCCGGTGTTGTGGAGCCTGTTCCTGGCACACGACGGCCTGCCCTCCGCCAGGCTGCTGGGGATTTTTGTCGCCGGAACCTGGCTGATGCGCGCGGCGGGCTGCATCGTCAACGACTGCGCGGACCGCGAGTTCGACCTCCGGGTGCAGCGCACCCGGACGCGCCCCCTGGTGACCGGTGCCGTGAGCCTGCCGGGCGCACTGGTGCTGTGCGCGGTGCTGCTGGGCCTGGCCTTTGCACTGGTCTTGCAAACCAACCGGCTCACGGTCCTGCTCGCCCTGGCCGCCCTGGCATTGAGCCTGGTCTACCCGTTCAGTAAACGCTGGTTTAATCTGCCGCAGCTGTTCCTGGGCGTCGCCTTCGCCTTTAGCGTGCCGATGGTCTTCGCGGCGACCCGGGGCGCGGTGCCCGGTACAGCGTGGCCGTTGTTCGCCGCCGTGGTGCTGTGGGTGCTCTGCTATGACACCTTCTATGCAATGGCGGACCGCGAGGAGGACCGCCCGCTGGGCGTGCATTCCTCCGCCCTGCTGTTGGGACGCATGGACCGGTGGTTCACCGCGACGCTGCAGTTGCTGGTGCTGGCACTGCTGGCGTACTGCGCCGTGCCGTTTGCACTGGGTGCCCCGTACTTTGCCGCCCTGTGTGCCGTCGCCCTGCTGTTTGCATACCAGCAGTACCTGGTCCGCAAGCGGGAGGCCGACGCCTGTTTGCGCGCCTTTGTGCACAATACCTGGGTCGGTGCCGCCGTGTGGGCCGGCATCGCACTGTCGCTGGCGCGCTGAACATCGCGTGGACAAACCGTCGATGCACAATACCCCCGACCGCTCCCCGCCGGTAAATACTGCAGCGGCGGCGTCATCGGGCGACGCCCTGCAACTGCGCTTCCTGCACGGCATAGAGGAACTGCCGGCGGCGGACTGGAACCGCCTGTGCGGGACCGACTATCCTTTCCTGCGCCATGAATTCTTGGCGGCCCTGGAACAGGGCGGCAGCGTCTGTGAACAGCGCGGCTGGAGCCCCCGGCATGTGGTTGCCTGGCGCGGCAAGCGGCCGGTGGCGGTGATGCCCCTCTATGAAAAAATGCACTCCTACGGTGAATTCGTCTTCGATTGGAACTGGGCGGCCGCCTTCGAACGCCGCGGCCTCTCTTATTATCCCAAGCTGCTCACCGCCGTACCGTTCACGCCCGCCAGCGGCCCGCGTTGCGGCAGCGAGGCCGGCGAAGAGCACCGGCAAACGCTGTGCAAACTGCACGAGGCAGTACTGGAACTGGCCCGGGAACGCGGTTGTTCCTCCTGGCACCTGTTGTTTGCGACGCCGGGGGAAGTCGCCACACTGGCCGAGTGCGGCATGTTGCGCCGCACGAGTGTGCATTTTGTCTGGCACAACCGGGGCTACGCGGAATTCGCGGACTTCCTGCAGAGTCTCAATGCGCGGCGGCGCAAGAGCATTCGCCGTGAACGGCGGCGCGTGCACGAACAGGGCGCGCGCCTGCGAACGGTTTCCGGGGAGCAGGCCAGTGCGGCGGACTGGGACCTGTTTTATGCCTGCTACCAGGACACCTACGCCAGGCGCAGCGGACACGGCGGGTACCTGGAGCGAAATTTTTTTACCCGGCTCGCCCGCACCCTGGGACAGCAAATCGTGCTGATCCTGGCCGAACGCCGGGGCCAGGGCGTGGCCGCCGCCCTGTGCCTGCGCTCAAGCGAGGTTTTGTACGGGCGCTACTGGGGCTGCCTGGAGGACATCGATTGCCTGCATTTCGAGACCTGTTATTACCAGGGAATCGAGTACTGCATCGACAACGGCCTGCAGCATTTCGACCCCGGGGTGCAGGGGGAACACAAGATCCTGCGCGGCTTCAGCCCCGAGAAAAGTTACTCCTGTCACTGGCTCCGGCCGCGCGAGTTCCAGGAGGCGGTCAGGGACTACCTGCAGCGGGAGGAATACCAGGTGCAGCGCTACCTGGAGGCCGCGAGCACCCTGCTGCCGTTCAAACAAGTTCCGGTGCCCGAACGCTGAAACGCCGCACGGTCCATGCGACCTGCTGCCGTTCAAACAAGTCCCGGTGCCCGAACGCTGAAACGCCGCACGGTCCGTGCACCCTTCGGGGGCGACGGGCGCGGGCGCAAGACCGGGATTCAGTCTGCAAGTTCCTTGCGCAGGGTCTCGATCAATGTCCGGGTCTGCGGGCGCACCCCGCGCCAGACCAGGAAGGACTCCGCCGCCTGTTCCACCAGCATTCCCAGGCCGTCACAACATTGTGCGGCACCCAGTTCCCGGCAGCGGTGCATAAAGGGCAGGGCACCCCGGCCGTAACTCATGTCATAGGCGTTTCCACCGGCGCACAGGATGCCGTCCGGCAGCGGTGGCACCTCTCCCTGCAGTCCGGCACTGCTGCCATTGATGAGCAACTCGAAAGGCGCTTCCCGATGCAGTTCTCCATAGCCGCCGGCGCGCAGCCCGGGGACGGCAAACCCGCTCACCAACTGCTGCGCCCGCTCCGGCGTACGGTTGACGATCAGCAGTTGTGCGGGCCCGGCCTGCAGCAGCGACGCCATAACCCCGCGCACGGCACCGCCCGCCCCCAGCACCAGGACACGCCGACCCTCCAGTTCCCAGCCCAGGTTGACGCCCAGGTCCTGCAGCAACCCGGGGCCGTCGGTATTGTCCCCGCCCACGTCTCCTGTCGGCAGGCGGTGCAGAACATTGACCGCCGCCGCCCGCTCCGCACGTTCGCTCAGGGAAGCGGCGTACTGGAAGGCCTGACCCTTGAACGGCAGGGTAATGTTGAGACCCCGCCCGCCGGCCATGAAAAAAGCGTCCGCGGCGGCGGCGAAACCGTCGAGTGGGATTTCCCGGGCCTCGTATTCCAGTTGTTCCCCGGTCTGCTCTGCAAAGGCGCGGTGCACCCGGGGCGAGAGACTGTGCCGCACCGGGTTGCCGAACACCGCGTAACGATCAGTCATCGAGCCAGTCCCGCGGCTGGAGAAATTCTTTCTCCAGGCGCTCTTCTACACTGCCGGGTGGCGGCCGGTAGTCGTACTGCCAACGCACAAACGGCGGCAGTGACATCAGGATCGAGGCCGTGCGCCCCCCGGATTCCAGGCCAAAGCGCGTGCCGCGATCAAAAAGAAGATTGAATTCCGCGTAGCGTCCGCGCCGGTATGCCTGGAAAGCACGTTCGCGGGCACCGTAGCGCATGTCCCGGCGGCGACGCACCAGCGGCAGGTAGGCCCGCGCATAACTTTCACCGACCGCCCGCAACAGGGAAAAACTGTGCGCAAACCCGCCCTCTACCCAGTGGTCGAAAAACAGGCCGCCGACGCCCCGTGTCTCCTGCCGATGCGGCAGGTAAAAATACTCGTCACACCATTGTTTCAAACGCGGATAGATATCCGCCCCCAGGGGCAGGCAGGCATCCCGGGCCGTCCGGTGCCAGTGCCGGCAATCCTCCTCGTAGCCGTAACAGGGCGTCAGGTCATAGCCGCCGCCAAACCACCAGTTCGACGCCCCTGACTCCGCGGCGAAACAGCGCAGGTTGGCATGCGAGGCCGGCACATGCGGATTGCGGGCATGCGCGACGATGGATACGCCGGCGACGCAAAACGGAACGCCCTCCAGTTGTGGACGCGCGGTGCTGGTGGGCAAGAGGATATTGCGCAGTTGGGAGAAATTCACTCCCAGTTGTTCGAAGACCCGGCCGCCCCGGCGCACGCAGGACAGGCCGCCGCCCTGCTCGTGCCGCCATTCATCGCGGACAAAGGCACCGCCCTCGTCTTGGGCGGCAAAACCCTGGCAGATCTCCTCGTGCCAGTTTCGCAACCAGTCGGCGACCGCGGCAAAATCCACCTGCTGTTCAGCCACGCCGCAACACCTCCCCGCTTTGCAGCTCGCGAATTTCACTGGGGCGGGTTCGACTCCCGACCACGCCCGGTGCCAGGTGCACGGCGCGGCCGAAATGCCGCCGCACCTGGAAGGCATGCCGCGCCGGCGTACACCCGCACCGGTTGGCCGAAGTGGAAACCAGCGGCATCCCCGCGAGATGGCACAGGGCCCGGGCGACCGGATGCGCGGGAATACGCAGTGCCACCGTGGAGTGCGCGCCGCGAATCCAGGCCGGTGCCCGGCCGTTGTCCGGAACCAGCCAGGTGACCGCACCGGGCCAGCTGCGCTCCAGCACGGCCAGTAAGCGCGGGGGCAGACCCGCCAGCAAAGGTTCCAGCTGCTCCAGGTCCGCCGCCACCAGGATCAGACCCCGGGCGGGGTCACGGCCCTTGAGTTCCAGCAGCCTGAAGACCGCATCGGCGCAATACGGGTCGCAGCCCAGGCCCCAGACGGCCTCGGTGGGATAGGCGAGCACACCGCCCTCCATGAGGATTTCGGCCGCCCGCCGCAAGCGTGGGGAGCCGATCATTTCAGGATTTCTGTTGTAGTTCCGTATCGGCCTGCACCACGGCGGCGGCGCGCTCTTCGCGGTCCTTGCGCAAGCGCTCGGCCAGTGCCTCGTCCGACAGGGCGAGAATCTGTGCCGCCAGGAGTGCGGCGTTTTTGGCACCGCTGGCCCCGATGGCCACCGCGGCCACCGGCATGCCCGGGGGCATCTGCACCGTTGACAACAGGGAATCGATGCCACCCAGGCTGGAGGCGGCGAGCGGTACGCCGATCACCGGACGGGTGGTTTGCGCCGCTACCGCCCCGGCCAGGTGGGCCGCCATGCCGGCAGCGGCGATAAAGGCCGCGCAACCGCGACGCTCTGCATCCAGCACATAGTCCCGCGTGCGATCCGGGGTGCGGTGCGCCGAGAGCACCCGCCATTCATGGGGAATGCCGAACTTCTGCAGGAGTTCGGCAGCACCCTGCATGTCCTGGGTATCGGAGGCCGAACCCATCAATACTGCTACAAATGCTTTGCTCACGTTTATCTCCGGCCGGTGCGGCAAAAGATCATTTTAGTGCAAGAGCCGCGGGGCGGTTTCTGGCACCGCGGGCGGAACGGGCGTATGGCATCGCGGACGGAACGTATGACATCGCGGGCAGAACGGGCGTATGACACCGCATTGGCCGCGGGCGGAACTCTGGCATCGCGGGCGGGCGTATGACACTGGGAGACGCAAGTCTGGCCGCGGGCGGAACTCTGGCATCGTGGACGGGCGTATGACACCGCGAGACGCAAGTCTGGCCGCGGGCGGAACTCTGGCATCGCGGGCGGGCGTATGACACCGCGGGCGGAACTCTGACACCGCGGGCGGGCACACACTGCGACCGGCAAACAGCGAAGCAGAGTCGGTCTGTAAGCCGGGTTCTGTAACGCCGCAAGCGGCGCCGGCAGCCATTCCTCTGGGACCTGCATCGCTGCAGGCCTCTAGCGACCAACCCGAACCCGGATGCGGGCCGCATCATCGGGTTCCTATTCGGTCTTGCTCCGGACGGGGTTTACACTGCCGCGGTATGTTGCCATCCGCGCGGTGCGCTCTTACCGCACCTTTTCACCCTTACCCGGCCGCAGCCGGGCGGTATGTTTTCTGTTGCACTTTCCGTAAGCTCACGCTCCCCAGCGGTTAGCTGGCGCCCTGCCCTGTGGAGCCCGGACTTTCCTCTGCACCCCTTGCGGGCGCAGCGACTGCCCGACCGACTCTGCAGGCAACAGGATACCCGGGAAGCGTGCGCGCTGCAAGCAGCTGTATAAGTCCATAAATATGAGACTCGGGAGAGTCATCATCCGCGGGAGAGCACCGGGCCTCGTGCAGGCCCGGCCGCTGCACACCCGCTCAATCCTTGCGCCGTGCGAGTGCCTTCTTGTAGAGGGTGGCACGCGCACTGCCGCTGATGCGCGCCGCCAGGGTCGCAGCACGGGAGGGCGGCATCTGCTCCAGCAAAATATCCAGTACCCGCTGCGCCTCCCTTTCCCGCGGCAGGGCGGCCGGCGCCCCGGCGACCAACAGGATATTCTCCCCGCGCTGCAAGTCCGGGTTTTGTTCCAGCGTCTCGCACAAGGCACCCAGGGAGCTGCGCCGCACACTTTCATGACGTTTGCTCAATTCGTGCAACAGGGAGACCCGGCGCCGGGTGCCAAAGATGTGCGCCAAGTCCGTGACACAGGCGAGCAGGCGATGGGGGGCTTCAAAAAACAGCAGGCTCCGTCTCTCCCCCGCCAATTCCTCCAGGCGTCGGCGGCGCGGGGCGGTGCGTGCCGGCAGGAACCCCTCGAATACAAAGCGATCCACGGGGATGCCGGCGATACTCAAGGCGGCACTGAGGGCACTGGGCCCCGGCACCGCCCTCACCGTCAAACCCTCCTCCAGCACCGCATCCAGCAGTCGGTACCCGGGGTCGGAGACCAGCGGCGTGCCGGCGTCTGCGATCAGTGCCAGGCAATCGCCCCGCCGCAGCCGACGCAGAAAGAACTCCACTTCCCGGGGGGTGCTGTGGTCATGGTAGGCGCGCACCGGGGTGGAAATTCCAAAATGTTTTAATAGGGGGGCACTGTGCCGGGTGTCCTCGGCGATAATAAGGGAGACTTTTTGCAAGACCTCCACCGCGCGCGGCGTCATATCGCCGAGATTGCCGATGGGCGTCGCCACCACGTACAAAACAGCCCGTTCAATGTCCATCAACCGCCTCCCCCAAGCCGGATCGCTTCTGCTCTTCGCCTGCGCCTCGCTCCTGGCCGCCTGCCAGACCGGCGGTCAAAAAACCGGCTTCGACACGGTATCGCGCAGCACGGTGGAACAGATTCAGCAGTTGCTCTACCTGGCCAACACGGAGCCCAGTCCCTTCAGCGAACGGCACCGCTTGCAGGTAGCGAAGGTCCTGGGCGACAACGGCTACCTGTCCTGGGCGGGACAGGTGCTGGAAGACCTGGATACCGAGCGTCTCAAAAGCGAGGAATTCAGGGACTTCACTATACAGTATGCCCAAGTGCTGCTGGAGGACAAGCAGGCGCAAAAAACTCTGAACCTGCTGCGCGACCCGCTGCTGGCGCGCCTGTTCCCGGGACTGGCGACAGAAGACCAGGCCCTGATTTACCTGATGCGCGCCCGCGCCCACGCGCTGCTGGCACAACCCATGGAGGTGTTCAATACCCTGTTACAGCTCGACCCCCTGCTCCCGGGCAGGAAGCAACGCGACAATCGCAAGGCGATCTGGGAAATCCTCATGAACGCCTCCCCGGAAGAGTTGCGACGACACGCCGATACCCTGCCCCGGGTGCTGGCCGAAGTGGGAGGCGGCTGGCTGGAACTGGCCCTGCTGGTGCGGGAGCCCGGGCGGGACCCCGGACAGCGCCTTACAGTCTTCGGCCGCTGGCAAAACCATCCCGCCCTGCAGAACCCACCGCCGGAAGTGCAATTGTTGCGGCGCGCCCCGGCGCGCAGTCCGAATCGCATCGCCCTGCTTTTGCCCCTGACCGGCCCCCTGGGAGATGCCGGCGACGCAGTGCGCGACGGGGTCATCGCCGCGCGCTATGCGGCCCGGGCGCGCGGCGAGACGGTTCCCATCCTCGAGATCTTCGACACCGGCCGGGAAGAAGTGCAACCGCTGTACCTGCAGGCGGTAGAGAGAGGCGCGCAATGGGTGATCGGCCCGCTGCGCCCGGAAAAGTTGCAGGAACTGGCCAGGGTGCGCCTGTCGGTCCCCGTGCTGGCACTGAACCGCCTCGAGTCCGGCGGTACCTCCAACCTGTACCAGTTCAGCCTGCACGCAGAAGACGAGCTGCAACAACTGGGGGCGGCGGCCGAGCGCCGCGGCTGGCGCAATGCCTTGCTGTTGCGCCCGGAGGATGACTGGTCGTTGAAAACCGCGGACCGCTTTGTCGAGATCTGGACGGCGGGGGGCGGCACCCTCAGCGGGGAAGGCGTCTACACCAGTGAACGGAACATTTCCAGGGTGGTGCGCAACGCCCTGCGATTGAACCAGAGCGTGGTGCGCGCCCGGCTGCTGGAAAACCGGCTGAAGATGCAGTTGCAAACCGAATCCAGGCCGCGCCGGGACGTGGACGTGGTCGTCTTGCTGGCCGACGCCGAAACCGCGCGACTGCTCAGACCGGTGCTGCAGTTCCACCGCGCAGAAGATCTTCCGGTGCTCAGCATCTCGCGCATTTACGACGGCAGCATGGACCGCAAAAAGAACGCGGACCTGGATGGAATTGTTTTTACCGAGACGCCATGGTTGCTGGAGCGGGGGGAATTGCACCAGGCCATGGAGGCGGCCCAACAGCCGGATTTCACCCGCATGCACGCCATCGGCGTCACCGCCTGGCAACTTCTGCCATGGTTGAAAACGCTGGGCGCGGAAAAGCAAACCAGCCTGTACAGTGCCTCCGGTCGCCTGTCCGTCGACAGGCGCGGCAGGATACGCCGCCGTCTGCCCTGGGCCGTGGTCGACAAGGGCGTTGCACGCTACGCACCGGGCTACTTTGTATCGGCGGAAGAAAAATGAAGACCGCAGCGGCCCGCACCCGCACCGCCGGCACAACTTCCGCCAACCGGCACCGGCCAACGAACGCCGGCAGGCGCGCCGAAGCGGCGGCAGCCCGCTGGCTGCGCCGGCACCGCGTGCGCATATTGCGGCGCAACTACCACTGCCGGCAAGGTGAAATTGATATCGTCGGCTTGCAGGGAGACACCCTGCTGTTCATCGAAGTGCGGCTGCGCAATTCCAACGCCTGGGGAGGTGCCGCCGCCAGCGTGCACCGGGAAAAGCAGCGGCGCATTGTGCACACGGCCCGGCATTTCCTGCAGTCTGAGCCAGGGCACGGCGATCGCCCCTGCCGCTTCGACGTGCTATGCGCCGTTTACGACGCGCGCGGTGCCGTGCACATCAGCGATTGGATCCAGGACGCATTCGCGGCCTGAGGTGGAATGTCTGCGTTTACTTGAGACGAATGTCGCGCTCGGCCACGGACAGCGTCGTCATGAATTTTTCGCGGGCAAAAACGCGCTTCATGTAACGCAACATCGGGCGGGTATGGTTGCTCTCCCGCACCGGGATACCCAGTTGCGGCAAGCGCCATAACAATGGTGCCAGGCAACAATCGAGCATGGAAAATTCATCGTTCATGAACCAGGGCTGCTCGTCAAATACGCGCAGCAGCGACCACAGGTTTTCCTGGAATTCCTTGCGCGCCTTCTCGCCCTGCCGGGCCGTACCATGCAGAATCACCTGGCAATGACTGCCCAGGTCGCGATCGATGCGCCCCATCAACTGGCGAAATTCGGCCTTTTCCTCCGGGTAAACCGGCATCATGACCGGGTGGGGAAAACGTTCCTCCAGGTAGTTGATGAGTACCCCGACATCGTAGAGGATCACCTTTTCACGGATGCGCAGGGTCGGCAGCATGCCGGGTGGGTAGACCTCGGCAAAGGCCGATTCCTGGGCTTTCGTCTCCAGGTAATGAATCTCGAATTCCGCCTCCTTCTCGGCCATGGCGAAGCGGATGCGGTGACTCAAATGAGAGTAATCAGAGTAGAGATGCATCAGTGAATATCCTTCCAGTACTCGCGTTTCAAAAGCCAGGCGAATACCAGGAAAATGCCCAGGAACAGCATCACGTAGACGCCCATACGATAACGCACCAGGGCCGCCGGTTCGCCGACATAAACCAGGAAGTTCACCAGGTCGGCGACCGCCTGGTCGTATTCCTCAACGTCCAGTCGCCCGGGGACGACGGTTTCAAAACGCCCGCAGGGATCTTCCAGCAGGTCCGCCCCGGTCAGCGGGTCACGCTTGATACCGAGATTGGGTGCCAGCACCGGGCCCGGGGCGCAGCGGTTCAGACCCTGCAACTCGAGCAGGGCGTGCGGCATGCCGACATTGGGGAACAGCCGGTTGTTGACGCCCAGGGGACGAGCGGGATCTTCATAGAAAGAACGCAGGTAGGTGTAGAGCCAGTCGGCACCCCGCAGGCGTCCGGTCAGGCTGAGGTCCGGCGGTACCGTCCCGAACCATTTTTGGGCGAGTTCCGCCGGCATTGCATTTTCCATGAGCTCGCCAATTTTACTGCCGTCAAAAATCAGGTGCTGCTCCGCCAGGTCCAGCGGAATGCCCAGGTCCAGGGCGGTGCGCTCGTAACGGGCAAGTTCCAGGGAATGACAACCCATGCAGTAATTCATGTACAGGCCGGCACCCCGTTGCAGGGAGGCCTGGTCGTGAATGTCGACCGTGGCGTGGTCCAGGGCCACGCCCTCGGCACCGGCCGGCCACGCCGGGCCCGGGTGCAGCAGGAACAGGAGCAGCAACCACGGCCTGGGCATCAGCAACGCACCCGCTCCGGGACCGGCCGTGTCCGATCGATGCGGCTGTACCATGGCATCAACACGAAGAAAGCAAAATACAGGATCGTGAGGTATTGCGCCACGTCCGTATTCTCCAGGATGCAGACCTCCGCACTCCTCCCTTCCCAGCACAGTTCCAGGCCCAGGAAATGTCCGCTGGCGGGGATCAGTCCCAGGTATCCCAGCACCAGGAAACTGAACACGAAGCAACCCAGGGCGAATTTTGTAATGGGGCCCTTGTAGCGGATCGATTTCACCGGGCTGCGGTCCAACCAGGGCAAAAGAAACATCACGGCGATGGCGAGCAGCATCACCAGGGCACCCCAGAAGCGCGCATCCAGGCCCAACCATGTGATCGTGGTGGCGCGCAACATGGAATAAAACGGCGTGTAATACCAGACCGGCACGATATGCTCGGGGGTCTTGAGGTTGTTCGCCTGTTCAAAATTCGCCTTCTCCAGGAAATAGCCGCCCAGTTCCGGGGCAAAGAACACCACGCCCAGGAAAAAGAACAGGAAAATGGTCACCCCGACAACATCGTGCACCGTGTAGTACGGGTGAAAGCGGATGCCATCCAGGGGGACGCCGTCCGCATCCTTGTGCTCCTTGATTTCAATGCCATCCGGGTTATTGGAACCGACCTCGTGCAGGGCGAGAATATGTAAAAACACCATCGCCACCAGCAGCAGCGGCACGGCGACCACGTGCAGGGCAAAAAAGCGGTTCAGGGTAATGTCGGAGATCAGGTAATCGCCGCGCACCCATTCCAGCAGGGTCTCA
This sequence comes from Gammaproteobacteria bacterium, assembly GCA_965215045.1. Taxonomy (GTDB): domain Bacteria; phylum Pseudomonadota; class Gammaproteobacteria; order JABABF01; family JABABF01. Next base: position 703,899 of record OZ244031.1, read on the forward strand.
CCGATGATCGGGATCGCACCGAACAGGGACACGATCACCTGGGCACCCCAGTAAGACATCTGGCCCCAGGGCAGCACGTACCCCAGGAAGCCTTCGGCGATCAGCAGCACGTAAATCACCATGCCGATAATCCAGAGTAATTCCCGCGGTTTGCGGTACGAACCGTACAGCAGGGCGCGAAACATGTGCAGGTAGACGACGAGGAAAAAGGCGGAGGCACCGGTGGAATGCAGGTAGCGGATCAGCCATCCCATGTGCACATCGCGCATGATGTACTCCACCGAGCGGAAGGCCCCCGCAGCGGTCGGCTCATAATTCATCGTCAGCCAGATCCCGGTCACCACTTGCAGCACCAGGATGAGCAGGCTGAATACTCCGAAAAAATACCAGAAATTAAAATTCTTCGGCGCGTAGTACTTGCCGAGGTGTGTATCCCAGGCACGCCGGATGGGCAGCCGCTCATCCACCCAGTCGCGCAGACCGGTCAGTGCGCGTATGACCATCAGGACAGGGTCCCGGGGTCGGTGTCTTCGCCAATCACCAGCAGGCGTTCATTCTCATAGCGATAGGGCGGCACCACGAGGTTGTTCGGTGCCGCCGGTGCACCGCGGTAGACGCGACCGGAGAGGTCAAAACGCGAACCATGGCAGGGGCAGAAAAAACCGCCGGGCCAGTCCCGACCCAGGTCTTCGGCGGCAATTTGCGGGCGAAATTTCGGCGCGCATCCCAAGTGGGTGCACAGGCCGATCAGCACCATGTACTCGGGATTGAGCGCGCGCCCCGGCCCCTGTATATAGTCCGGCTGTTGTGGACGCAGGGAATCCGGGTCTGACAGTATGGAACTCATGCCCTCCAGGGTGGCCAGCTGTGCAGCCGTGCGCCGCACCACGTAAATCGGGCGGCCCCGCCATCCGGCCACCACCATCTGCCCCGGCTCCAACTTGGCAATATCGATCTTGACCGGTGCCCCGGCGGCCCGGGCCCGGGCACTGGGACGCCAGAAGGAAACAAAGGGAATCGCGGCGGCGGAGACGCCGGCCGCCCCAACCGCGGAAGTGGCCACCGTCAGGAAACGCCGGCGACGCCGGTTGACCTTCTGCTCTTCACCCACTGTTTTTTATACTCTCCGCCGCTGCACAGCTTGCCCCGGAAAATCCATCCGCTTCGCTAAAGGCGCGCCGCTGGTAAAAGGCAAATCAGCGTTTTGAGTACTGCGGACGTTTGCGCGCTTTGCGCAAGCCCACTTTCTTGCGTTCCACCACCCGTGAATCACGTGTCACGTACCCCGCCTCGCGCAGCACCGGACGCAGCGTTTCATCATATTGCAGCAGGGCGCGGGTAATTCCATGGCGAATCGCCCCGGCCTGGCCGAAACTGCCGCCGCCCCGCACCGTAATGCAAAGATCAAACTTGTCCACCACGGTCGCCAGTTCCAGGGGCTGCATCACCGTCATCTGCGCCACTTCGCGCCCGAAGTACTCCTTGAGCGAACGGTTGTTAATCGTAATTTTGCCGGCACCCGGGCGCAAGAACACGCGCGCCGTGGAGGTTTTGCGCCGCCCGGTGCCGTAATAAACAGGAGTTTCAGCCATCGGTGGAAACGTTCGAAAACTGCAGGGGCCGCGGCTGCTGTGCACCGTGGGGGTGCTCCTGCCCCGCATAGATCTTGAGTTTTCTCAACATCGCGCGCCCCAGCGAGGTGCGCGGCAGCATGCCCCGCACCGCCAGCCGCAGCATTTGCTCCGGCCGCCTGGCGCGCATGTCCTTGAGAGCGATACTCTTCAGCCCACCCGGGTAACCGCTGTGGCGGTGGTAGAGCTTGTGCTCGGCTTTTTGCTCGGTGCTCACCGCAATTTTCTCCGCGTTCACCACCACGATGTAGTCACCCACGTCGACGTGCGGTGTATATTCCGGCTTGTGTTTGCCGCGCAGGTGATGTGCCAGGGAGGCGGCCAGGCGTCCCAGGATCTGGCCCTCGGCGTCGACCAGGCGCCAATCCTGTTTGTGCCCGGACGCTTTCGCGCTGAAAGTCCGCATTTTTTTTAAAACCGGCTGGCAAATCAAGCGGCAAATTCTAATGAAGCCGGCGGCAAAATGCAATAATTCCCAGCCGGTCTGCCGCTGGTTCAAACCCGCCCAAAGGTTGACAGACGCCCTCTATCCCTTGAAAATGCCTTATTTGCGGCTACGTAGCTCAGTTGGTTAGAGCGCGGCACTCATAATGCCGAGGTCGGCGGTTCGAGTCCACCCGTAGCCACCACGGGCCGCTGGCCGCAGGGTGTGTAGATGCTTCGGGCCATGAGCCGGGGAGAGGCCGGGCGGTGTCGGCCCGGAAGCCGGGACAACAGCGGCGGGTGCCAACGACCGCCGTGCACAGGGCGCATGAGTCGATGACGGACGATGAACCGCTGAAGCGAGCGATGAAGAAATACGATGTATACGGGATCGGTGCCGCACTCGTCGATACCGAGCTCAAGGTGCAGGATGAATTCTTGGACTCGGTCGGCATCCGCAAGGGCTGGATGGTCGAAATTGATGATGCCAGGCGACTGGAACTCCTGGCCCTGCTCAAGGCCGGAGCGGATACCTCGCAACATTTTTGCGGTGGCTCCGCCGCCAACACGGTGATCTCCGTCAGTCACTTCGGGGGACGCACGTTCTTCTCCTGCCGCACCGCCGACGACGACGACGGGGACTTCTTCCGCCAGGGGCTGCACGGTGCCGGGGTGATGCATAACGGCACCTGCGAGTCGGGCGGGACCACGGGCAAATGCCTGGTGCTGTTAACCCCGGATGCAGAGCGCACCATGAACTCCTACCTGGGGGTCAATAAAAATTTCTCCGCCGATGACCTGGGGGGCGAGGCACTGGCGGCGTCCCATTGGTTATACATGGAGGGCTACTTGGGCGTGCACGACCGGAACACGAAAGCGGCGCTCCGGGCACGGGAAATCGCCCGGCAGCATGATGTCAAGCTCGCACTGAGTTTCTCCGACCCGGGCATGGTGCAAAACCATCGCGACAACCTGCAAAAAATCCTGGGCGACGGGGTGGACCTGCTGTTCTGCAATGAGCAGGAGGCACTCCATTGGGCGGGGGTTAGAACCCTGTCTGCGGCCCTGCCCGCGATGCGCAAAACAGCACGCCAGGTTCTGGTCACGCGGGGCGCCGAAGGTTCCTTGCTGTTGGAAGGGGGGCAAACCCTGCAAATCGACCCGGTTCGGGTGCAGGCCGTGGACACCACGGGGGCCGGGGATACCTTTGCCGGTGCCTGGTTGTTCGGCGTGGTGCGCGCCCTGCCCGTGGAGCAGACGGCACAGCTGGCGTCACTGGCGGCGGCGCAGGTGGTCTCCCGGTATGGCCCCCGTCTGAACCGGCACCACTGCCTGGAAATCCTGCGTCAGGCCGGCGTATAAATCGCAACGGCGCCCGGGGCTTTTATTTCCTGCGCCCCAAGTCAGGGGCCGTAGATAAAACGGCCGCTGCATAAATCGCAACGGCCCCCCGGGTGGCTACTTCCCGGTGCCGGCACCCTGCAGGCTGCGGGCGTAGGCGGCAGAATTGGGGTGCTCTGTGACAATTTCCAGGATGGTTTTGCCGTGCGGGCCGCGGGCGTCCAGGGAGCGCCCCGCGGCGACAAACATGTCGATGAACAGGGCAAAATCTTCGGCGCGCATGCTGCGATAGGCGCGCAACAGGACGTTGAAATCCGCATCCCAGTCCTGCGGCGGTTCCAGGTCCAGGAAACTGCGTACCCGCTCCGGGGTCCAGACCTCGTCGACGACGACCTTCTTATCCTTGCGCGGCTTGGATGCGCCCTCTTTTTCTGCAGTCACGAACCCCCGGCCTCTCCCTCTTCCCGCTCCAGACGTTGTACCAGGATTCGATTCAACTGTTCCGGGTTGGCCTTGCCGCCCGATTGTTTCATCGCCTGGCCGACAAAAAAGCCCAGCATCCTCTTGCGTTTTTCCGCGGGGGCGGCGCGGTACTTGCGCAGCTGTTCTGCATGCCGGTCCAAGGTCTCTTCGACCAGGGCGGTGAGCAGCGCATCATCACTGAGTTGCCGCAGACCCTTGCGTTCGATGAGCGCGTCTACTCTTTGGCCCTCCTGGCTTTCTGCCTGGCTTTCTACTTCCCCCGCCTCCTGCTTTTCCCCCTGCTTTTCTCTCACCCCCTCCCCCTGCTTTTCTCCCGCCTCCTGCCACAGGTCTGCAAACACCTCCTTGGCGATTTTCCCGGAGATGGTTCCGTCGGCGATCCGTTCGACCAGTTGCGCCAGCTCCCGGGGCGCAACCGGCGCATCGGCAATGGCGCAGTCATGCCGGTGCAGCCAGGCGGTGAGTTCCCCGCAAATCCAATTCGCCAGCGACCTGGCATGTCCGCAGTGCTGCATGCCCCGCTCAAAAAAATCCGCCGTATCACGGTCTGCGGCCAGGGCCGCCGCCTCCTTTTCCCCCAGGGAGTACTGCCGGGCCAGGCGGGCACAGCGCGCCCTGGGCAATTCCGGCAGCGAGTTGCGCAAATGCTCGATCTCCTCCTCCTCGATGCACAGCGGCAACAGGTCGGGGTCGGGAAAATAGCGGTAATCCTGTTCCTCCTCCTTGCTGCGCATCGGGCGCGATTCATCGCGCAGTTCATCATAGAGACGAGTCTGCTGCCGCACCTGGCCCCCGCTCTCCAGGATTTCGGTCTGCCGGGCAATTTCCCCGAGAATCGCCCGCTCCACGAAACGAAAGGAGTTCAGGTTCTTGGTCTCCGTGCGCACGCCCAGGGTGGTCTCTCCCGCGGGACGCAGGGAGACATTGACATCGCAACGCAGGGAACCCTGCGACATGTCGCCATCACAAATTTCGAGGGCGCACACCAGGGAATGCAGACCGCGCAGGCAGGCCACAGCCTCTGCCGCACTGTGCATCGCCGGTGCGGTGACGATTTCCAACAGCGGCACGCCGGCGCGGTTCAAGTCGATCGCCGTGCAATCGGCAAAACGGTCGTGCAGGGATTTGCCGGCATCCTCTTCCAGGTGTGCGCGCACCAGGGGCGTCTCCTTTTGCTCTCCATCGGGCAGTTGAAAGCTGATGTGCCCGCCCTGCACCAGGGGTTCCTCGTACTGGCTGATCTGGTATCCCCGGGGCAGGTCGGGATAAAAATAATTCTTGCGCGCAAACACCGAGCGCCGGGCAACCCGGGCATCGACCGCCAGCCCGAACAGCACTGCCATGCGCACCGCCTCGCCGTTCAGCACCGGCAGGACACCGGGGAGGGCGATGTCGACGGCCGAGGCCCGGGTATTGGGCGGGGCACCAAAATCGACCGCGGAAGAGGAAAATAACTTGGAGCGCGTGGCGAGCTGCACGTGCACCTCCAGGCCGATCACCGGTTCCCAGCGCATCAGTCCGGCCCCGGCTCCGGGGGGGCACGCAAATGCCAGTCACTGTGCTCCTGGAATTGATGCGCCAGGGCCAACAGGCGCGCCTCCTGGAAATAAGGTGCCACCAGCTGTACACCCAGCGGCTTCTGCTGCTCAAAACCTGCCGGCACCGACAATGCCGGCAAGCCGGCGAGGCTGGCGGGAATGGTGAACAGGTCTTCGCGGTACATGCGCACCGGGTCATCGAGCTTGGCACCCAGCGGGAAAGCCGCCCCCGCTGAGGTCGCCCCCAACAACACGTCCGCTTCCCGGAAAGCGGCGTCGAACTCATCGCGAATCAGGCGGCGCAGCTGCTGCGCCTTGCGATAGTAGGCCTCGTAGTAACCGCTGGACAGCACGTAGGCACCGAGCAGAATCCGGCGCTGCGTCTCGATACCAAAACCCTCGCTGCGGCTGTTGACAAACAGTGTCTCCACGTCCGGGTCGGCAACCGTCGCACTGCGATACCCGTAACGCACCCCGTCGTAGCGCGCCAGGTTGCTGGAACACTCGGCGGAAGCGATCACGTAATAGGCGGCCAGACCCAGGGCGGCGCGCGGCAGACTCAAGCGCAACACGCGGTGTCCCAATCCCTCCAGGACCCGCACCGCCTCCTCCGCCCGGGTGGCACTGGCGGTTCCCTCTTCCATCCACTCGCGCACCACGCCGATACGCAGTGTCGGCGGCGGTGCCTGCAGGGCCGCGTAAAAATCCTCCGCCTCCAAGTCCACGCTGGTCGAGTCCCGCGCATCAAAACCGCTCATCACATTCAGCAACAGGGCGGCGTCTTCGGCACTGCGGGCGATCGGCCCCGCCTGGTCCAGGCTGGAGGCAAAGGCGATCATGCCATGCCGTGATACCCTCCCGTAGCTGGGTTTGAGCCCGGTCACGCCGCACAGGGCTGCGGGCTGCCGGATCGAACCCCCGGTGTCTGTCGCCGTGGCCGCCGCACACAGGCGCCCCGCCACGGCAGCCGCCGAGCCGCCCGATGAGCCGCCCGGTGCCGTCTGCAGATCCCAGGGATTGTGCACCGGGCCATGGATGCTGTTCTCATTCGAAGAGCCCATGGCAAACTCATCCATGTTGGCCTTGCCCAGCATGACCGCACCCGCCGCTGCCAGGCGTTCCACCACCGTGGCGTTGTATGGCGGCATAAAATTTTCCAGCATGCGTGAAGAGCAGGTGGTGCGCACGCCCCGGGTGCAAAAGATATCCTTGTGCACGATCGGGATGCCCAGCAGCGCACCGCTCTCCCCGGCAGCCCGGCGGCGGTCGGCGAGCTGTGCCTGTTCCAGGGCCAGCTCTTCGGTGATCGTCACCAGGGCGTTGTAATGCGGGTTCAGCTCCCGGATCCGCTGCAGAAAGCAGTCGGTCAGTTCCGCGCTGCAGAAATCGCCCCGCGCCAGTCCCTGCCCCAGTTCCGCAATACTATGCGTATGCCAGGACACCTAGTCCACCACCCGCGGAACAACATAAAAACCCTCGCGCAGCTCCGGTGCACAACGCTGCAGTTCCTCGCGCGCAAGTTCCTGCTGCACCCGGTCTTCGCGGCGGCGCTGTTGCAGGTCCAAGGGGTGCGCAAGGGGTTCCACGCCCTCTGTGTCCGCGGTCTGCATCTGCTCGATCATGCCCAGGATCGCGGCGAAATCGCGTTCCAGCCGCGCACGCAACTCGGGCTGCAGGCGCAATTTCGCCAGTGCGGCCAGGTGTTCCAAGTTGGGTCCGTCACTGTCGGAAGCCATGGTCTCCCCCTGGTGTTGAATTCGCGACGCTCGCCGGCGCGATGCGCCGCTGCCTCCCGAACGCATCGGGGCACAGTATCCCATAGTTAGGCGACGCCGCAAAGCGTTGGGGAACTGCGCACCCCGACTCCAGCGACCCCGTCCCGGGAACTTGCAGCGCATCCTAAGGGCCTGTCTTGGCAGTCAGCGTACGGTGTCGCCTGTACCTGTACAATGCAACGCCGGGTACGACGCGCCTGAACCTCGCGGCTGCCCGCGCTGCCGCCGTCTGCCGACGCCGGACGCAAAATCATTCTAAAGACGAGGGTCGATCTCCATGCTGAAGGCACTTCGCGGATTTTTTTCCAGTGACCTGTCGATTGATTTGGGCACCGCCAACACCCTGATTTACATGCCCGAACACGGCATCGTGCTGAATGAACCCTCCGTGGTCGCCATCCGCAAACGCCAGGGAGGCCAGGACACCGTGGAGGCGGTCGGCAGCGACGCCAAGCAAATGCTGGGACGCACGCCCATGAACATAGAGGCGATCCGTCCGCTCAAGGACGGGGTGATCGCCAATTTCAAACTGACGGAAAAAATGCTGCAGCACTTCATCGCCAAGGTGCACAAAATGACTTTCATTCGGCCCAGCCCGCGCGTGTTGATCTGCGTGCCCTGTCAATCCACCCAGGTGGAGCGGCGCGCCATTCGCGAGTCGGCCTTCAGCGCCGGTGCCCGCAAGGTGATGCTGCTGGATGAACCGATGGCCGCAGCACTGGGCGCCGGCCTGGAGGTGGATTCTCCGACCGGATGCATGGTGGTCGATATCGGTGGCGGCACAACGGAAATCGCCGTGATCTCTCTCAATGGCCTGGTCTACGCGGATTCGGTGCGCCTGGGCGGGGACCGGTTTGACGAGACGATCGTCAACTACGTGCGACAGAAATACAGCAGCGTGATCGGCCTGGCCACCGCGGAAAAGATCAAGCACGAAATCGGCCTCGCCTACAATGATGACAGTTCCAGTCGCGAATACCGTATGCACGTGCGCAACCTGGCCCGGGGGCTGCCCCAGGAACTGGTAATCACCAGCGACGAGATTCTCAAGGCACTGCAGGAGCCCCTGCTGGGGATCCAGGATGCCATCAAGAAAGCCCTGGAAAATACCGAGCCGGAACTGACTTCCGATATCGCCGAGAAAGGCATCGTGCTCACCGGGGGCGGTGCCCTGTTGCGCGGCATGGACAAGCTGCTCAGCGAACAGACGGAACTTCCAGTGGTTGTCGCCGAAGAACCCATGACCTGCGTCGCCCGGGGCGGCGGCATCGCCCTGGAACTCCTGGACAATCACAAAATAGAATTCAGTGACGATTAGGCCGTACGGGGCTGCCTCTCATCAGAACGCTGTTCTTCCAATCCCATGCGCCGGACCTCCGGCTCCTCATTGCCATGCTTCTCTCCCTGGCACTGCTGGGTGCCGAGCGCTGGCGCCCCGCAGTGCTCGAACCGGCCCGCGCGGCGGCGGAATTCTTAGGCACCCCGCTGCACTGGCTGGTGGCAGCACCCGGCAACAGCCGGCACGCCCTCGCCCGGGTGCTCAGGCAACGCCGGTTCCTGCAGGAAGAAAACCGGGCACTGCGCCAGACACTGCTGACAACGCGGGCGCAATTGCAAACCCTGGAGGCACTGCGGGAAGAAAACCGGGAATTGCTGCAACTGTTGCAGGACAGCACCGGGCGTCCCCTGCAAAAAATGCTGCCGGCGACGGTGCGCAATATCTCCACGGCACCCTCGCGCCATTGGCTGCAACTCGACCGCGGTGCCGATGACGGGGCGGCGGTCGGCATGGCAGCCATTGACGGGCGCGGCATCATGGGGCAATTGACCCGGGTGTGGTCGCACAGTTCCCGTCTGCTGCTGCTCACCGACAGCCGCAACGCGATCGGGACGTATATCGAACGCAACGGGGTGCGGGCGATCGTCGAAGGCAACGGCTCCGGAACCCTGGTGCTGCGCCATATCACGCATACCACGGATATCCGCATCGGCGACCGGTTGCTGAGTTCGGGGCTGGGAGGCCGGTTTCCCGGCGGTTACCCGGTCGCCAGGGTCAGCGACATACAGCGGGAGGCTGACAAACCCTTTCTCTCGGTAGAGGCGCGCCCCATCGCGCAGTTGTGGCGCAGCCGGCGCCTGCTGTTGCTCGCCGCGGAAGAAGCACCGTGAACCTTTTTCTCGACTCCCCGCGGGCGGCTGCCGCGCGCTGGCTGCTCGCACTGACGTTCCTGGCCGCCCTGCTGCTCAGCGTGTATCCCGTGCCCGCCTGGATGCAATGGTTGTGGCCCTCCTGGGTGGGCCTCGCCCTCCTGTACTGGGGTTTTCATCGGCCCGGTTCCATCGGCATCGCGGGGGCCTGGGCGGCCGGCCTGGCACTGGACATGCTGCTGGGCGGCCCCTGGGGGTGCTACGCACTGGGCATGGCACTGCTCATGCGCCTGGAAATTGCCCTGCACAAACGCCTGTACTTTGCCGGCAGCCCCGTGCAGCAGGCACCGCTGATTTTTTTCCTGCTGCTGGCACCGGACCTGTGCGCCGGTGCCATCCACCTGCTGTTCGAACTGCCCGCCGAATTCTTCTTCGGTCTGCCGGCACTGGTCGGCGCCCTGCTGTGGGTGCCCTTGCATCTTCTCCTGCCCCACCAAAGACACGCCACGGTCTGAGGCCGACAACACGGTATGCGCCCCTCGCTGGTTTTTCTTTCCATGCTGCTGCTGGTCCCGGCACTGGCCGGCGCACTGTATTCCCTGGGCTTACGTTACCTGGTCGAGAATATCGACCAGCGGCGACCCGAACTGGTCGCGGCACTGGAAAAATACCTGCAGCGACCGTTGCAGGTCGAAGAATTGCAGGGCAACGGACGCGTCCGCCATCCCCGGCTGACGGCGCGCAATCTGCGCATCGAGGATGAGCATTTTCTTTTCACCGCCCGGGAACTGCGGCTCAATATCAGTCCCTGGAGCAGCCTGCTGCACCTGGCACCGCGCCTGTCCCGACTCGATACCCGCAACTGCTCCCTGACCTTGCGCTTGCCGTACCTGATGCCGTCTCCCGACCGCGGCGACTTCCTGCGGCAGTCCCTGTCGCGACTCGTCTCTGCGATCGACGCCCTGCATATACGCGATTGCCGGGTCTCACTGCAGGTCCCGGGCAAAAGCGCACAGGAATACGAGCTGGCCCTGGTGCGTATCCGCCGTCACCGGGGATACCATGAATTCGCGCTCGACGCCCACACCGGGCAACAGTCCCTGCACACGCAGGGGCGCCTGGAATATCGTCACGACACGCTGCAAAAAGCGGCTGTCTACGCCCAGTTCCCCCTCGCCGAAACCTTGCCAACCCTGCACGAGACGGGCCTGCTCCAGCTGACCGGGGACTTGCAATTCGAAGATGCGCACGGCAGCTTCTGGTGGCACTACCGGGCCGGTGCGCCGCAAGCACTCCAGGCGCAGCTGGTCGCTGCAAGGGCCCGGGTCCCCGGCAGACAGGACAGCGTGCTCCTGCAAGATCTGAAGACGGAGTTGCGCGCCGAAGTGCACGACACCAGCGACTGGCAGGTATTTTTCCCGCGACTGCAATTCCTGCTCGCCGAGCGCGATATTTCCCTGGCCGGTGAGCTGCAACGCAACCGGGGAAAATGGCGGGCCGGCATCGATGCGATCGCCCTGCAGGATGCCCTGCATGCACTGCAGACTTTCCAGCTGCTGCCGCCCCCTCTCCTGCGGGCGGTGGACGGTCTGCAGCCGAGCGCCCACCTGCACGAGCTGCAAATCGAGGCACCGCTGAGCGGCCCGGGAAGCTCCTGGCAACTGCGGGCCCAGGTGGAAGATTTACGTTTCTCCCCGTGGCGCGCCCTGCCGGGAGGTGCCACACTTGACGGCAGCCTGCACATGCGGGGATACGAGGGAGAATTCGCTTTCCAGGGTGAGGATTTCGATTTCCATTTGCCGGCCCTGTATCCGCCCAGACGTTACCGACAAGTCTCCGGCATCCTGTCCTGGAAACAGGGGGACCGGCAATGGCTGTTCGATACGCAGAACCTGGATATCCTGAGCACCAGCGGACACTTCATCGAAGCGCAAATCGGTTTGACACTGCCGGCACCGGGTGCCGGGTCGCCGGAGATCGACCTGCTCATGTACGCCCCGCAACTCGACTTTGCCACGGCACTGGCGCACGTGCCGGAAGTGGTGCTGCGCCCGCTGCCGGAATGGTTGTACCGGCAAGACCACGGCGGCAGCGTGACCGAGGCCCAGTTGAGGATACGCGGCCCCCTGCGCCGGGAATTGCGCTCCCAGCTGCGCATCGACCTGGACACCGAGTTCGAAGGCCTCTCCCTGCAACTGCCCATGTCCCTGCAACTGCAGCAGGTGGAAGGCGGAGCGCGGCTGGCAAACAACAAGCTGCAGCTGCAGCTGCTCTTTGCCAACAGCCTCCTGGGCGGTCAAGCCTGGCATGAGGGCACCGCCGAAGTGCGGGTGGAAAAATCCAATTTTGAAATACAACTGGGCAGTGCCGGTGCCGCCGGGACCATTCGCGGGGATGGGCAGAACATCGCTGCAGAGTTGGAATACCTGCACCTGCCGCAGATGCAATTCACGGGATGGGGCGGCGGCGGGACCGTGCCCGTGAGCACGAAAATCGAGCGCTTGTCCCTGGGGGGCACCCCCCTGGGAAGCGAGCTGAGTTTCTCCCTGTTCAAGGACGGGGACCACGCGGGCGTGCGTTCACTGGATGGGGAGTACCGCGGCATCGGCATTATCGACGGCACCCTCTACTGGGAGACGGAGCGCGACCTGTCCCATTTCGAGGGCGTGCTGAGTTTCTGCGACCTGGAGGAATTGCTGGAAGCTTATAACTGTCCCGACGAACGCCAGAGGCGCAACAATCGCATGGTGGCCAACCTGGTCTGGCCCGGCGGTTTCACGGAATTTGCCATTGAAAAGAGCGTCGGGGAACTGCGCGCCAACCTGAACGAGGGGCACTTCCTGCAGTTGGGAAATGTCCCGGCGCAAAAATTTTTCCAGTTGCTGAACCTGGACTCACTGCTGCGACGCCTGCAGCCCAGCATTTCGGCCCTGTCCGCCGAGGGCATGGGGTACGAGAGAATCCACGGCGGTATCTTTTTGCAAAATGGCGTGCTCCAGATTGAAAAGGAAGGATTGGTTGTCGAAAGCAACAACGGCAAGTTTCGTCTCCTGGGAACCCTGGACATGCTGCAGCGTCGCCTGGATGGAGAACTGGACGTGACCCTGCCGGTGGCGCAAAACCTGCCCTGGTATTCCCTGCTGCTGGGCGGCACCCCGGCGGGGGCGGCAGCATTGTGGGTCACCAACCGGATTTTCGAAGACCAGATCGAAAAAGTGTTTACGGTAAGTTACCGGGTGCAGGGCACCGCAGAGAGCATCAATTTCCAGATCAAGGAATAGTCACCCTCGAGGCGCAGGGCCCGCGGCTCAACCGTAGACGAGAGTTGCCAGGCCCGGGAAAGACATGAAACCGACCACGTCCGTGATCGTGGTCAATACCACGTTGCCCGCCACCGCCGGGTCGATGCCCAGCCAGCGCAGGGCCCGCGGCTCAACCGTAGACGAGAGTTGCCAGGCCCAGGAAAGACATGAAACCGACCACGTCCGTGATCGTGGTCAATACCACGTTGCCCGCCACCGCCGGGTCGATGCCCAGCCAGCGCAGCACCAGCGGCAACAAGACGCCGGCCAGCGCAGCGGCAGTCAGGTTAATGACCAGGGCGGCGGCGATCAACGCCCCGATCATCGGGTCGCGAAACCACAGGGAGGCCGCCAGTGCCACGAAACCGGACCAGAGTAAGGCATTGAGTGCCGCCAGTTGCATTTCCCGGCTCAGCAGCCAGTGCGCGTTGTGGCCGCCCAGGTGCCCCCGGGCAATGCCGCGTTCGACCACGGTCAGGGTCTGGCTGCCGGCGATGCCACCCATGCTGGCGACAATCGGCATCAGGATGGCAAGTGCCACCACCTTGTCCAGTGCCTCTTCAAACAGGCTGATCGTCGCCGCGGCGATAAATGCCGTGCCGAGATTGATGCCCAGCCACACCATGCGGCGCGGCGCGGCACGCAGGGTGGTGATAAAGGTATCTTCCTCGCCGCCCAGCAGGCCGACCCTGCCCAACAGCGGGCGGGCTGCTTTTTCGCGAATAATTTCGACCACGTCATCGGCGGTAATGCGCCCCAACAGGACCCCCTGTTCGTCGACCACCGGCGCCTCGAGCAGGCCGTAGCGCTCAAAACGCTCCGCCACTTCGCCCGCCGGTGCCAGTGCCGGGATGATCTCCACCTGCCCGGTAATCATCATCTCCCGCACCGTGGTCTGCAACGGCGAACACAGCAGGCGGGAAAGCGGCAGCACACCGACGAAACGGTCCTTGCGATCGACCACGTACAGCTCGCCCACCAGCGGTGGCAATTCCTCGTACCGGCGCAAGTAGCGCAGCACGGCGTCCGCACTCAGGGAAGAACGCACCGCCACCGCGTCCGTGTTCATGAGCCCCCCCGCGCTGTCGTCCGCGTAATCCAGTACGCGTTGCACGCGATCGCGGTTCTGCGCGCTCATCATTTCCAACACTTCATGGGTGATGCGCGCCGGCACGGTCTGCAGCAGGTCGGCGACGTCGTCCGCCTCCATGCCGTCGACGATCACCGAGAGTTCCGCGGTGTTCATGTCGCGCAGCAGGTCATCGCGAATCCCGGCCTCCATGTAATGCATTACCCTGGCCTCCTGGTTCAAGGGCACGAGTTCCCAGAGAAAACGCCGGGTCTTGGGTGGCGAGGCCGCCAGCAGTGCGGCAATGCGCGCTGCGGGCAGGTTTTTCAACAGGGTCGCCATCTGCTGCAGGTCCACTGCGCTGCCTTCCAGACCGCCCCGTTCCGCGGCATCGCGCAGCAGGTTTTCCACGGCTTGCAACCGCTCCTGCTCGCGGGACAAGGCGAGGGGAGGATCCGGGGCATTCATGGGTGGGCGGCCCACCGCGAAAACTCCCCTATTCCCTGCCCAGGAAAAAACCGGCGGCGAACAATGCCTCCAGGGCGGCGAGTGCCTCTGGCGCGTCCTCCCCGGAAACGCTGAGCTCCAGCACACTGCCCGTCGGGGCACCCAGCATCATGAGCTTCATGATCTCCTTGCCATCCGCGGTCTCCGTGACTTTCCGACCGTCGATTTCCTTTTTGAAAGTGAAGCGAATCTCGGCGGAAAACCACTTGGCCACCGTGACCACGCGCGCTGCGGCGCGACCGTGCAGTCCGCGCTTGTTGACAACTTCCACCCGGGCCTTCAGCGTGCCGCCGGCCGCCGAACGCCTGGAGCTGCCCGCTTTTTTTTCAGCCGCCATGCGCCTTGACCGGAATATCGCGGTGATGCACCCGCATGCCCGGGTATTGCGGCCGAAAATGCCGGGCCAGCTTTTCACAGAAATACACCGAGCGATGCAGGCCCCCGGTGCAGCCGATCGCCACCGTCACGTAACTGCGGTTTTCCAGTGCCACGCAAGCCAGCCATTCGCTCAACCAGTCGCGGGTCGCCTGCAGCATCTTCCTGACATCTTCCTGCCGGTCGAGAAACTCTGCGACCTGCTGGTCTTTCCCACTGCGGGCGCGCAGCTCGCTCTGCCAGTGCGGGTTGCTCAGGCAACGCACGTCAAAAACCAGGTCGGCGTCGCCCGGCACACCGTTCTTGAAGCCAAAGGAACGAAATTCCAGGGACGGGCCGCCGTGCGGGTCGACGTCGATGACCTCCCGGATGCGGCGGCGCAAATCGTGCAACTTCAGCTTGGCGGTATCCAGGCGCAACACCAGGGGAGTGGCCCGGCGCACCGGTTCCAACAGCTTGTGCTCGCGCTGCAGTGCCGCCTGCACGCTGAAATTCTCCGAGCTCAGCGGATGCGAACGCCGGGTTTCATTAAAACGCTGCTGCAGGGTCTGGTCATCGGCATCCAGGTAAATAATGCTCGCCTGGAAGCCGTCTTGGTCCCGCAGCGATTGGACAATCTCCACCACGTACTCGACATTGCTGTCCAGGTTGCGCACGTCGACGGCGACCGCGGCCTTCCAGTACTCCGGCACGGAACCGCGCAAGGTCAGGCCCAGCAGTCCCTCGAGCAGGGCCGTGGGCAAGTTGTCCACGCAGTAGAAACCCTCGTCTTCCAACTGCCGCAGGGCCACGGTTTTCCCCGAACCGGAACGCCCGCTCAGCACAATGAAATGCCGGGAATTTTCCGCGGGAGAATTCACGCCCGTGCGCCTCGCAATGCCGCCTGGTACAACTCCTGGTCGGTGCGCGCTGCGCGCAGTGCGGCACAGACTTCCCGGTTATCAAAAAGGCGCGCCAGCATCGCCAGCACCTGCAGGTGTTCTTCGTTGTTTTCCTCCGGCACCAGCAGCACGAACAGCAGGTCGACGGGCACGCCGCCGGGGTCGGCAAAATCCACCGGCTCGGCCAGGCGCAACAGGGCACCGTAGGAGCCGGGACAATTGGCGATGCGGCAATGTGGAATCGCGATCCCGTTGCCGAGCCCGGTGCTGCCCTTTCTCTCGCGACCGACCAGGCGGTAGAACAATTCGCCGGCATCGATGCCCGGGATTCTCGCGGCGATAAAATCCGCGACGTTTTCCAGCGCTTTCTTGGAACTGCCGCCGGCGAAATCAATCCGCGTCCTCTCCGGGGAGAGCACCGACTCGATGCTGGGCGCCGATACGGAGAAGCTGTATTCCTGTTGCATGGCGAGGCAACCGCGGCGTAGAACTTTTTATATTGTAACCAATCCGCTGCAGAGGACGATGCAAATCGGGCGCGGCACACCCTCCCCCTCCAGCCGCGGACTCACACCGCCCGGAAACGCTCCCCCAGGTACGTCTCGCGCACACGCGGATCTTCGATGACCTGGGCGGGGGTGCCCGCGGCGAGCAGGCTTCCCGCGCGCAGGATGCAGGCGTAATCGCAGAGGTCCAATGCCTCGCGCACGTTATGGTCGGTCAGCAAAACGCCGATCTCCCGGCGGCGCAGATCGCCCACCAGCCGCTTGATCTCCTCGACTGCGATCGGGTCGACGCCGGCGAAGGGTTCGTCCAGCAGCAGGAAACGAGGCTCCAGGGCCAGGGCGCGGGCGATCTCCGTGCGCCGGCGTTCGCCACCGGACAGCACCCCGGCGCGCAACTCCGCTTTCTCTTCCAGGGCAAAGTCGCGCAACAGTTCGCGCGCCCGTTTTTCGCGTTGTGCGCGCTTGAGCCCGCGCCGCGTCTCTAACACCGCCAGCAGGTTATCGCGCACCGAGAGGCGGCGAAACACCGAGGGTTCCTGGGGCAGGTAGATGACACCCTTGCGGGCGCGGCGGTGCATCGCCAAGGCGGTGATATCCTTTTCTCCCAGCAGGATGCGCCCCGAATCCGGGCGTTCCATGCCGGTGATCAATTGAAAACAAGTGGTTTTGCCGGCGCCGTTCGGCCCCAGCAGACCGACCACCTGGCCGGCTTCAACGCGCAATGAAACCCCGTCCACGGCCCATTGACCGCGGTAATTTTTTCTTAAATCCAAGGCTTGCAGAACGTTCATGGGGCATTATTCCGCGCGTACAAAATACTCCAGGCTCTCGCTGCGCAACACGCCGTCCGGGCGTTCCAACACGGCCTCTCCCTCCAGGCGCAGGCGGTTGTCGCGCGGATCAAAATACAGGTGCCGGGCACCGCCCCGCACCGGCTGCGACAGTCGATGATGAAAAAGTGCCGGGGCACCTTCCAGTTGCAGCGGCGCGCCCCGGGTCCATTCCATGCGCTCTCCCCGGACTTCCAACGGCACCCCGCCGGGTGTCCGGTGATCGGCGTGCACCCGCTCGTACAAGCGCAGGGTTTCGCCCTGTAATTCTCCGCGCGCAGCCCGCAGTTCCCACTGCCCGCCGTCGGCTTCACGGCTGCTGAAGCGGGGCTGCTGCAAAATTTGCCGCCCCGTGCTCGCACCCCGCACCCGCGCAGCCCGCAGCCGGTAACGCACGCCGTTCGCATCGTAACGCGCGCCGTCAAAGCCGTGCATCACGGGAGAGGCGGCGAAACCATCGCTCGCCGGCGGCGCCTCGTCCAGGTACGGGGCACCCAGGAAAAATAACAGGGCACCGACCAGCAGTACCGGTACGATCAGGCGACGCAGGGGACGCATCGCCCTAGTCCGGGTCCTGCTCGCGCGCAGCCAGGATCAACTCGCACAACTCCCGCACCGCACCCCGCCCGCCCCGGCATTGCGCGACCCAGTCCGACGCTTCGCGCACCGCGGCTTCCGCATCCGCCGGCGCGGCCGCAAAGCCCGCGGCCGCAAGTGCCGCGAGATCGCCCAGGTCATCGCCCATGTGCGCGGCGCAGTCCAGCGTGCAACCCAGCGTCCGGCAAAAATCGGCGAGGCCCGCCGCCTTGTCCGCACATCCCTGTCGCACCATGGACACGCCCAGTTCCTCAGCGCGCCTGGATACCGCCGCCGATTCGCGCGCACTGAGAAAGGCCACCGCCACGCCGCCCTGCTGCAGGCGCTGAATCCCCTGTCCGTCTCGCACATGGAAAACTTTGTACTCATCGCCCGCGGCAGAGAAATACAGGCGTCCGTCGGTCAGTACCCCGTCGACATCCAGGCTCAACAGGCGCAGGGCCTTCAGGCGCGGCAGCAGGGCGTCGAGGCCGGGCATCGGGAAAGCCGCTCAGGCCAGGCCCGCGCGTAACAGGTCGTGCAAATGCACCACGCCGATGGGACGCGAGTCCCGGTCGACGCACACCAGCACGGTAATCTTGTGCTCCTCCATCAGGTTCATCGCCTCCGCGGCCAGGCTGTCGCGGGAAATCACCCGCCCGCCCGCGGTCATCAACTCGCAGATCGGGGTCTGGTGCAGCCCGGTTTTGCCCATCATTGCACGGCGCAGGTCGCCGTCGGTGAACACGCCCCGCAGCACGCCCTCGTCGTCGACCACCGTGGTCATGCCCATGCTGCGCGCGCTGATTTCCTTTAGTGCTTCCGCCAACGGCGTTTGCATGTGCACCTTGGGCAGCACCTCCCCGGAATGCATCACGTCGCCAACCTTCAGCAACAGCCGCCGGCCCAGCGCGCCGCTGGGATGTGAAAATGCGAAATCTTCGGCACTGAACCCACGCGCTTCCAGCAGGGCGATGGCGAGCGCATCTCCCAGTGCCAGTGTCGCAACCGCGCTGGAGGTCGGTGCCAGGTCCAGGGGACAGGCTTCGCCGCGCACCCCGGTGTCCAGGTGCAGCTCCGCGGCTTGCGCCAGTGGTGACTGCGGGTTGCCGGTCACGGCGATCACGGGTGCCTGCAGACGTTTCCACAGGGGGACCAGGGCCAGCAGTTCCGGGGCGGAACCGGAATGAGAGAGTGCCAGCACCACGTCCCGGGTGGTGATCATCCCCATGTCGCCATGCCCGGCCTCGGCGGCGTGCACGAACAGGGAGGGGGTGCCGGTGCTGGCCAGGGTCGCGGCGATCTTGCGCGCGATGTGTCCCGATTTGCCCACTCCGCTGACCACCGCCCGCCCCTGGCACTGCAACAGGATGTCGCAGGCGCGGGCGAATTCCGGGCCGATCTGTTGTTCCAGTCCCGCCACCGCATCGCGTTCCATGACCACCGTGCGCCGGCCGACGGCAATCAATTCACGTGCCTGTTTATCATTCATCGGCCGTCTTACGCCCCGCCTTGCATTCTCATGACCAGAAGAAAAGAAAGTACAGGTACAGGCCGTAGCCTGTCAATAACAGCGCACCCAACGGACGATGCAGGCTCGGCATCGCAGCGGGCCGCAAGCAGTAGCCGGCGGCGAGCCACAGCACCGGCAGGAGGCACAGTGCCACCATGGTGCCGTAATCGCGTAACAGGAACACCGGGGAAGTGGCCTGCCACGGGGTGATTATGACCGAGAGCCCCATCACGCCCAGCAGGTTGAAAATATTGGAACCCAGCAGGTTGCCGACCATGATGCCGACGTTGTTGCGCCAGATGCCCGCCAGGGAGACCGCCAGTTCCGGCAGGCTGGTGCCCGCCGCCACCAGGCTGAGCCCGATCACAAAGGGATCGATATTGAATTCCAGGGCGATCTGTTCGGCACTGCTCACCAGCAGTTCCGCCCCCAGGCAGAGCAACAACAGGAACCACAGCAACAGAGCGATTTCACGCACCGTGCTCCCGGTGACACCCGGTTTCACGAGCTGCTGTTCTCTCCCATCACCCCGCAACAGCCACCAGCCCGCCGGCACCAGCAGGAGAAACAGCCCAACACCTTCCAGGCGGCCCAGGTGCCCGTCGAGCAATACCAGGCTGGCACCGCCGACGACGAGCAGCATCAGCGGCAATTCCAGGCGCAAAACCGTTTTTTCCAGGAACACCGGGCGCAACAGGATACACAGGGACAAAACCATTCCCATGTTGGCGATATTGGAACCCAGCGCATTGCCGACGGCGATGGCACTGTCGCCCTTGACAGAAGCGTAGACCGAGACCGCCAGTTCCGGCAGCGAGGTGCCCAGGGCGAGCACGGTAAAGGCGATGAATGCCGCCGACACGTTCAGGCGCCCCGCCAGGGCCAGTGCCCCATCCACCGTGCGGAAGGCACTCCAGGCCAACAGCAACAGCCCGGCGACAAAACTGGCGAAAACGAGACTCATGCCGGTGTTTCAAGCCAATCCGGACCGGGGCCAAAACCCGTCTGCGTATCCCATGAAAAATACAGGAGCGCTCCCCGGCGACAATCCGTTATTATATGCAACCCGGAAAATATTCATCTGATGAAACGCTTCTGCCTGCACGCATTTTCCGCTGCGCTGCCAGCACTCTTGCTGTTGTCAGCCGCAGCGGTGCCGGCGCATGCTCAAAAGCCCGCCGGCGACAGTGCCTGGCAGACCGTGCAAAGCCTGACCCGCGATATCGTCAACGGCGCAAGGGCCGTGAAAAAAGGCCGGGAACATGTTTTTTTTCAACGGGTGGAACGCCAGTTGCAAACGGCCATCGACTTCGAGAGCTTTGCCCGCGGCGTCATGGGTCAGTACGCATCGGCAGCACACCGCGACTCTCTCTCACCGCAGCAGCGCCAGCACCTGGACCGGCAAATCGGGACTTTCGCCCAGGTGTTTCGCAAGCAATTGGTGCAGGCTTATGGCAACGCCTTCCTGGCCGTGGCGGACGTGATTCGCGTGGAGACCGTCAAACCGAAAAAAGCCTCCTCCGCCAACACGGAAGTCGTGGTGCAAAAATTGTACGGCCTGGGCGACAACCCGTTTACCATCTATTACCAGATGAAACGCCGCGATGGCGCATGGCGCCTGCACAATATCGCCATCGAGAAACTTAACCTGGGCAAGTTGTACCGCACCCAGTTCCAGGCTGCCGTCGCCCAACATGCCGGCGACCTGGACCGGGTGATTGCAGACTGGGACACCCAGGGGGAAACGGGAAAAGTATCGACGCCCGTCAACGCGAAGAAATGAACGACCGCGCCGTGCCGCGTGTGAGGATGGACGCATTTCCTCTGCCACGGGCCGGGCAACTGGCCGTACCCGCCCTGCTCCTGGGAGCACCGGTGCTGATCCTGTTCTTCGGCGTGGAAACGGCCTTGGAGTACCGGCGCGAGGCGGTGCTGGGAGGAGAATGGTTCCGGTTGCTGAGTGCTTCTTTCACGCATCTCACTCCCGGACACGCCCTGTTGAACATGGGGGCTGCGCTGCTGCTGTGGTTGTACGCGGGCGATATGCCGATGCGTGCATGGTGGTTCGGGATCGTGTGCTGCAGCCTGGGCGTCGGCGCGGGGCTGTTGGTATTCAATCCCGAAATCTCCTGGTACGTGGGCATGTCGGGCCTGCTGCACGGCATGGTGCCGCCCATCGTCGCCTTTCGCCTGTTGCGGCGGGCCGACCGCTTCGCCCTGCTGCTGGCCGCGGGACTGGTGCTGAAAATATGCGCCGAACAATTGTGGGGCAGTTCTCCCGGCACTGCCGCACTGGCGGGGGGACCGGTGGTGGTCGATGCACACCTCTGGGGAGCATTGAGCGGTGCGCTCCTGTGCCTGCCACTGCTCCTGGCGACGGCCGCCGGACGCGGGAAAAACAAGAACTCCCCATGAACAACATCGACCAGTGGAACGGTTCGCCGCGTCTGCGCATCGAGGGCCGGCAAAGCCTGCAGGGGCAGGTCGTGATCGCCGGTTCCAAGAACTCCGCCCTGCCGATCATGGCTGCCAGCCTG
Organism: Gammaproteobacteria bacterium; assembly: GCA_965215045.1. Classification (GTDB taxonomy): domain Bacteria; phylum Pseudomonadota; class Gammaproteobacteria; order JABABF01; family JABABF01. Next base: position 725,334 of record OZ244031.1, read on the forward strand.
TTGACCAGGGACCTGCTCACCATCGACAACCTGCCGCACCTGGATGACGTGGCACTGCTCAACCAGTTGCTGGCGTCCCTGGGTGTGGAAATCCTGCTCAGCCACTCCAATACCATGGAATTCCGCGCGGACCAGGTCCAACACCGGGTCCGCGCCCTGGAGGAAGCCCGGCAGATGCGCGCATCCATCCTCGTGCTGGGCCCCCTGCTGGCCCGCTGCGGCCAGGCCCAGGTGCCCTACCCCGGCGGCTGCCTGATCGGCGAGCGGCCGGTGGACCTGCACATGAAAGCCCTGAAAAAAATGGGCGCCGTATTCGAAGAGGACAACACCGAGGAAGTCAACGCGCGGGCACCCAAGGGTTTGCACGGGGCGAAGATCCGTTTTTCCCGGCCGACCGTGGGCGGCACGGAAAATGTCATGCTGGCCGCCTGCCTGGCCCGCGGCACCACCGTCATCGAGGGGGCCGCCCTGGAACCCGAGGTCACGGACCTCGCCAGCTGCCTGTTGAAGATGGGCGCAAAAATAACCGGTATCGGCACATCCACCCTGGAAATTGAAGGCGTTCGGGAAATGCACGGCACCCATCACCGGATCATTCCCGACCGCATCGAAAGCGGCACGTACCTGGTGTCCGCGGCTGCCACCGGCGGCAAAATAGAACTGCTGAGCACACGCAATGACACCCTGGAAATCGTGCTGGAGAAATTGCGCGCCGCCGGTGCCCGGGTCGAGACGGATGGCGACAGCATCCTGCTCGACATGCAGGGCAAGCGGCCGCGGGCGGTGGATATTCAAACCGCGCCCTACCCGGGGTTTCCCACGGATATGCAGGCGCAATTCACCGCAATGAACATTATCGCCAAAGGGGATTCCGTGATCACCGACAACGTGTTCAACCATCGCACGGCGCACATTGGAGAGATGCAACGCATGGGCGCCAAGGTCAATTGCAAGGGCAATTCCGTGTACGTGGAGAGCACGGAGAAATTGTCCGGGGCCACCGTGCACGCCAGCGACCTGCGCGCCTCTGCAAGCCTGGTCATCGCCGGCCTGGTGGCCGAGGGCATCACCGAAATCATCGACATTCACCACATTGACCGCGGCTACCAATGGATCGAAGAAAAACTGCGTCTGTTGGGTGCCCGTGTCACCCGCACGACCCAATAAAATCGTGCCCCGGGACGAACACCCGCTGACCGTGGCCCTGGCCAGGGGACGCATCCTGCAGGAGAACCTGGAACTGCTGGGCAAAGCGGGCATCCAGGTCGTCCGCCAAGCGGATGACCGGCGCCTGGTGCTGCATTCCGAGTGCCAGCACTACCGCTTCCTGGTCATTCGCAGTGCCGATGTCGTCACCTACGTGCAACTGGGTGCCGCCCAGGCGGGCATCGTCGGCAGCGATATGCTCATGGAAGCCGGCGGCGGCGGCCTGTACGAACTGCTGGACCTGCGCACCGGACGCTGCCGCCTGGTCAGTGCCGCACGCGCTGATTTTGAACCCGGCGTCCGGCGCTTGCGCGTGGCGACCCGGCATGTCAATACGGCCCGGCTGTTTTTCGCCGCACGCGGGGAACAGGTGCAGATTATTCCCTTGTACGGGGCCCTGGAACTCGCTCCCAACAGCGGGATTGCCGACCAGATCGTGGACCTGGTCGAGACCGGGCGCACCCTCGAAAGCAACGGCCTGGTCGAGCGCGAATTGATCGCCCGGGTCAGTGCCAGGCTGGCCGTGAACAAGGCGGCGATGCGCCTGCGCCACCGGGAGATCGAAGAATTGCTGCAAGCACTCAAGGGCGTTCTGCCCGATGTGGCCGCAGCGCGGGATGCACCATGATCCGCAAGCTGCACAGCACCGATGATGACTTCGAGGCCAGTCTCGCAGCGATGGCGCACAGCGCCCGGGCCTGGGATGAAAAGACCCTGGACGAGGTGCGCGCGATCATCGACCAGCTGCGCCGCAACGGGGACCAGGCCCTGCTCGAATACACCGTGCAATATGACCGCCACACGGTGCAGGATGCGGCCGGGTTGGAAATCCCGCTGGCACGCGCACGAGAGGCCCTGCAAACCCTGCCCCGGGAACAACGCCGCGCCCTGCAGTTTGCAGCGCGCCGTATCCGCGAGTACCACGAGCGCCAGAGAGAAGCCCAGGGTGCCGACTGGCATTATCGCGATGAAGAGGGATGGATCCTGGGCCAGGCGCAACGACCCGTGCAACGCGTCGGTGTGTACGCACCCGGCGGACAGGCCGCCTATCCCTCTACCGTGCTCATGACAGCGATCCCGGCGCGCGTCGCCGGGGTCGCAGAAATCATCCTCGCCACGCCGGCCACGGGCGGCAAGATCGATGACTCGCTTCTCGCCGCCGCCGCCCTGGCCGAAGTCGACCGCATTTTCAGCATCGGCGGGGCGCAGGCACTGGCGGCACTGGCTTTCGGCACCCGCACCATACCCCGGGTCGACAAGATCGCCGGGCCCGGCAACCGCTACGTGGCGGCGGCCAAGCAATTGCTGTACGGCCAGGTGGGCCTGGACATGATCGCCGGCCCCTCGGAAGTACTGATCATTGCCGATGGCAGTGGCGCGGTGGACTGGGCGGTACTCGATATGTTCGCGCAGGCGGAGCACGACATCGACGCACAAGCCCTGCTGCTGAGTCCCGACGCCGGCTTCCTTGAGCGGGCGGAACAACGCATCGCCGCGCTGTTGCCGGAAATGGAGCGCGCGGAGTTGATTCGACAATCGCTGGAACAGCACGGGGCACTGATCCGGGTACGCGATTTGAAGGAGGCCGCGGAGATCAGCAACCGCATCGCCCCCGAGCACCTGTGTCTTGCGGTGGCCGAGCCGCAGCGCCTGCTGCCGCGACTGCACAACGCGGGCGCGATCTTCCTGGGACATCACGCCGCCGAGGTGATCGGCGATTATTGCGCCGGACCGAGTCACGTGTTGCCGACCGCGGGAACGGCGCGCTTCAGTTCGGCACTCGGGGTGCAGGACTTCGTGCGCGGCATTTCCCTGGTGGGCGTCGCCCCCCGACACTCGGACCGCTTGCTGCGCACCGCCGCGATCCTGGCCCGGACCGAGGGCTTCGAGGCGCATGCGCGCGCCGCCGAATGCCGCCTGCAACCGGCCGCTGCAGAACCCGGGGCCGAGGGCGGGCAACGGCGCACCACAGGAGAACCGTCTTGAGTGCCGTCGCCCTGCAGGAACTGGTGCAGCACATCGGGCAAATCCTGCAACCGGAGCACTTCCGGGATTACTGTCCCAACGGCCTGCAGGTCGAGGGCCGGGAGCGGGTCGGCGTGCTGGTCAGCGGGGTGACGGCGAGCATGGATTTCCTGGAGGCCGCGGTGCGCGAGAAAGCCGATGCGGTGTTGGTGCATCACGGTTATTTCTGGAACGGAGAGGCGGCGGCCATCACCGGCATGAAACGGCGACGCATCGCCACACTGCTGCACAATGAATGCAGCCTGCTCGCCTACCACCTGCCACTGGATGCGCACCCCGAATACGGCAACAATGCGCAACTGGCCAAGGTGCTGGGATTGCGTGTTCGCGGCCCATTGCAGCCCGACGATCCACGGGGCATCGGTTTGGCCGGCGAACTGCCGCGCGCGATGCCGGCGGGAGAATTCGCCGCCCTGCTGGAAGAGCGATTGCAACGCACCCCGCTGTCGATCGGCCCGGCCGAACGGCAGCTGCGCACCATCGGCTGGTGCACCGGTGCCGCCCAGGATTGGATCGAACACGCCATCGCCCTGGGCCTGGACGCCTACTTAAGCGGCGAAGTCTCGGAACGGACCGTGCACCAGGCGCGGGAGAATCACCTGCATTTCTTTGCCGCCGGGCATCATGCCACCGAGCGTTACGGGGTGCAGGCACTGGGGGAATACCTGGCGCAGGAATTCGGCATCCGGCACAAGTTCCTGGACCTGGACAACCCCGCCTAAATGCGCAGGGCCCGGGCAGCCGCAGAGGCCTGAACGTGGGCCGGGGGCGAACGGGCACCGCCGGGGACGGGCATCTGCAGCCCGGCCCCTCGGAACGCTACCGGCGCAACCTGGAGCGCGCCGTCTTCTGCAGCGATCCCGCGCAAGAGAAAGCACTGGCACATTTTGAACGCCTGTACCGCGCCCTGCAGTCCCGGGAGCGCGGCTTCTTGCGACGCCTGCTGCAAAGTTTTTTCCGGTTGAGCCGGAAGCCGCCGGCACCGCCCGGCGTGTATCTCTGGGGCGGCGTGGGTCGCGGCAAAACCCAGCTCATGGACCTGTTCCATGACAGCCTGTCCGTGCCTGCCAAGCGGGTCCATTTCCATCGCTTCATGCACGGTGTGCACGGGGAACTGCGGCGTTGTGCCGGCGAAAAAAATCCCCTGCAAAAAATCGCCGCGCGCATGAGCAGGCAGTTGCGGGTACTGTGCCTGGACGAATTCCTGGTCACAGACATCGGCGATGCGATGATCCTGGGCGGCCTGCTGCGGGAATTGTTCGACCAAGGCCTGTGCCTGGTCGCCACTTCCAACACCGCACCGCAAGATCTCTACCGCGACGGCCTGCAGCGTCAGCGCTTCCTGCCGGCCATCGAACTGCTGTGTCGGCACTGCGTCACAGTACAGCTGGAAGACGGCGTCGACTACCGGCTGCGCGCCCTGGAGCGGGCACCGCTCTATCACTGCCCGGCAGATGAAAATGCCGAGCGGCAACTGGCCCGGAGCTTCTCAGAACTGGCGACCGACAGCAGCGCAAGCCGCACGGAACTCGAGATCAACGGGCGCATGCTGCGCGCCAGGTGCCTGGGCGATGATGTCGCCTGGTTCGATTTCCCCGAGCTGTGCGCCGGCCCGCGCAGCCAGGATGATTACATCGAACTGGCGCGGGAATTCCACGCGGTGTTGTTAAGTGGGGTGCCGCGGTTTGCTCCCGGGTCTGAGGACATCGCCCGGCGTTTCATCCACCTGGTGGACATCCTCTATGATCACAAGGTCAAGCTGGCACTCTCCGCCGATGCAGAGCCCCAGGCACTGTACGAAGGTCAGCACCTGGAGGCGGATTTCCAGCGCACCGCGAGCCGCTTGCGGGAAATGCGCACGCACCACTACCTGGAACAAGCGCACAAGGCCTAGGCAGGCACGCACCGCAGGCACGTTGCCCGGGGCGGGGCGAACCGGGACGAGCGGCGATGCCCGGATGCGGGCTGCGCCCTGGCGAGTGGCGGTGCCCAGATGCGGGCTGCGCCTTGGCGAACGGCAGTGCGAACCGGGGCGAGCGACGGCGAGCGGCGGTGCTCAGATGCGGGCTGCGCCCTGGCGAGCGGCGGCGACCGGCGTCGGCGATACCTCCCCGGGTCCGCCTCTCAGCAGGCGGCGCACGGCACTCCAAAACCGTGGCCCGTCATCGAGTGCGACGTAGAGCGAGGGCAGCAGGAACAGGGTGATGATGGTGGCGAACAACACCCCGAAACTCAGGGAGATGGCCATGGGAATAATAAAGCGCGCCTGCGCGGATTCATCGAGCATGATCGGCAGCAGGCCGAAAAAGGTCGTCAGCGAGGTCAACATGATGGCGCGGTAACGGTACTTGCCCGCTTCGATCACCGAGCGGCTGCGGCTCTTGCCGGCCGCCAGGTTGCGGTTGGCAAAATCCACCAGGATCAGACCGTCATTAATCACCACGCCCGAGGCAGCGATAATGCCGAACAGCGACAACATGCTGAGCGGCAGACCGAAAATCACATGACCGATGGTCGCCCCGATCATGCTGAAAGGCACCGCGCCCATGACAATCGCCGGTTGCAGGTAAGAACGCAGCGGCACCGCCAGCAGGCAGTAGTTCGCCATCATCGCGAGAATAAAACCCACGATCATGAAAGTCACCATGTCGCTCTCTTCACTGCTCTCCTCGTCGAGTCGCAGTTGCACCTGGTACTCGTCTTGCAGTTTCTGTTTCAGGCGGCGCATGAGTTCACCGACCACTTCCGCGGGAATGGTGACGGCGCGGTCGGCATCGGAGGAGATGCTGACCGCGATCTCGCCATCGATGCGCACCAGCTGCACCGGCCCGGGCCGCGCTTCGACGTCCGCCACCAGGGACAGGGGGATCTCGGCACCGTCCCGGGTGCGGATGTGCATGTTCTGCAGCGTGTTGATGTTGCGTCTCTCCGCGCGCGGATAGCGCACCATCACCTTGATCTCATCATTGCCGCGCTGGATACGCTGCGCCTCCACGCCATAAAAAGCGTGACGCACCTGTCGCCCGATCTCGGCCAGGCTCAAGCCCAGGGTCTCCGCACCGGGTTTCATGCGCAGCACGATCTCCTCGTTGCGGTCGCTGAAATCCGATCGGATATCAAAGATGCCGGCAAAGCCCGCCAGTTCCTGTTCCACCAGCTGCGAGGCCTGTTCCAGCTTGAGGCGATCATTGCCCACCAGCCGCAGGGCGACCGCGCGACTGACATCCGGGCCGCCGTCATCGTCGCCGAAGGCCAGCACCTTGGCACCGGGGATCTCCCCGACTGCCCGACGCCACAGCTGCAGCACATCCAGGGAGCTCAGGGCGCGCTGTTCCTTGGGCAGGAGTTCGACAAAGATCTGCCCTTTCTTGTTCTCGACCAGGATATTGACGTTTTCTAAAAAGGCCTGCCCGCCCCGGGCCTGTTCTTCTTTCTCCACCTCGTAGAGGATACTCTCGATACTCTCCATGTTGGTGACCAGTTGCTGCTCCGGGGTACCTTCCACCATTTCCAGTTCGGCGCGCACAAAATCACCGGGCGGGACATTGATCAGCACGATACGAATCAAGCCGCCGCCGACCAGGCCCAGGGCCAGGATCAGGATCGAGCTGAAAATAGCGATGGTCAGGTAGCGATGCTCGATGCAACGCGCAATCCAGGTGTTGTAAAAACCGTCGATCACATAATGTTTTAACAGGTAATTGAAAAAGCCCTGCACCCGGCGCACCGGGGCCAGCCACCGGGCGGTGGAGGGCCGGGTATGCGCCAGGTGCGCGGGCAGAATCAGCTTGGATTCCAGTATCGAAAACGCCAGGCACAAGACGACGACATAACCGATCTCGTTGGGGAAGGCGCGAAAATCCCCGGTCACCAGCACCGTGGGCATGAAGGCGACGATCGTGGTCAGCACGCCGAAGATGGCCGGCACCACCACTTTTTGTACACCGGCCACCACGCTGTCTACACTATGCCCATGGTGCTCGGCAAAATTGTAGGCACTCTCCCCGACGATGATCGCATCATCGACGACAATACCCAGTACCAGGATCAGGGCGAACAGGCTGATCAGGTTCAAGGTGACCTGGAAAGGCTCGGTGGGCATCAGCATGAAGGCACCAGCGAAACTGATCGGCACGCCCATCATCACCCAGAAAGCCAGCTTGATATCCATGAACAGGGCCAGCACCAGGAACACCAGCAGGGAACCCAGCAACAGGTTGCGGCGCATCATCTGCAGGCGCTGGTAGACGTAGGTGGAGACATCGGCCCAGATCACGAGGTCGACGCTGTCCGGAAGGGTTTTCCTCTTGGCCTCGGCGTAGCGGGTCGCCGCCCGGGTCACCTCGACGATGTCCTGGTTGTTTTGCGCCTGCGGTGCAATACCGATGGAGGGCCTGCCGTTGATGCGGGAAACCACCACGTCCTCCTTGAAGCCGTCGCGCACGACCGCGACGTCTCCCAGTTGCAGGTGGGTGCCATCGGCGAAGCTCAGCAGCGGCAGTTGCTCGAATTCCCGCTGCGTGTAACGGCGCCCCTTGACCTGCACCAGCACATCGCCGCCCTCCGTGCGAATGACCCCGCCGGGCAGGTCCAGGGCCGAGGCCCGGATGGCCTGGGCCACGAACTCCAGCGACAGACCGTACTTGCGCAACAGGTGTTCTTGCACCTCCACGGAGATTTCATAATCGAAGGAGCCGTAGCGCTCCACCTTGGAAATCTCGGGCAGGCGCAGCAATTCCTCCTCGATCTGGTCGGTGAGCTCGCGCAGGCTGGAAGGATCGATATCACCGGTCAGGTCGATCTGCACGGCGTGTGCCAGGGGAGAGACACGGCTGACCACCGGGTCAACGGCATCCTCGGGAAAACTGGCGATGCCGTCGATGGCACTGCGCACATCCGCCTGTACCACGCCGATGTCGTATTCCGGGTCGACCTTGATCATCACATGGGCCCGGGAACGATAGGAGCGGACAAACATCTTGTCCAGGCCCTCGATCTCCCGCAGTGCCTCCTCGATCTTAAAGCCCACGGACTGCTCCACCTCTTCCGGGGACGCCCCCGGGTAACTGACTTCAACCTGCAGCCAGTAGACGGTGAAATTCGGCACCAGGGTGGTCGGCAGGGAAAACGCAGACAGGATGCCCGCACTGACGATGAACACCATCATCAGGTTGGCGGCCACCGGGTTGCGTGCAAACCACGCGATCACCCCGCGCCGGGAAGCGGTGGCGAGCTCCTCCGGCAGGGGAGTGTGCGGTTTCATCAAGTCCCCCCGGCCGGCGGCATCCCCCGCACCGAGGTACTTCCATCGCCGACCCCGGCACCGTTCTTGCGCGCGTCTTGGGGCGGGGTGCCGCGGTTCCCGGCACCGCCCGGTTCAAAAATCTGCCCGGCCGGCACGTTTCTCACCACGCGCGCCGGCGTGCCCGGCAGCACATTGCCCAGCGGCGTCAGGCAGACCCGGTCGCCGGCCTGCAATCCCGAGCTCACATAGAGCCGGGTACTGTTGGTCTGCAACACGCTCACACTGCGGTGTTGCAGCAGGTTCTGCTTGTCGACCACCCAGATCTTGTCACCGGGACGCAGCAGGCTGTTGGGCAGCGTGACCAGTTTTGGAAAATAACGGCCCTCGATCGCCGCGCGCACAAAAGCACCGAAACGCAGCGGTTCATACCCCGGCCCGGGCCGGCGCAGCCCGTACGGGTCTTCGACGTACGCGATCACCGACAAGGTGCGGTTTTTCTCATTGAAAACACCGCCGCTGCGCACCAGGCGCGCCTGCCAGTGGCGGTTCTGAGCACCGGGTTCCGCGTACAGGCGCACCGCCGAAGGGGACTTGTTACCCGGGGCCGGCACATGGATGTACTTGAGCTTGTTCTCCGGCAGTGCCAGGCTGATCTCGGCGGAGTCGGTAGCGTAGATGACGCCCAGTTCCCTGCCGGCACTCAGGTACTGCCCGACATTCGCCTGGCGCTCTTGCAGGAGGCCATTGTACGGGGCGCGGATCACGGTCCGCTCCAGGGCCAGGCGCGCCTCTTCCAATTGCGCGCCGGCGGATTGAAGTCGGGCCTGGGCCTCGGCCAATTGCGGTTTGCGCAGGGCCAATTCGGTCGCCTCGCTGCCGCGATTGTCGCGGTTCAGTCCCAGCCAATCGCGGTACGCACTCTCAGCGCGCCCTTTCTCCTGGGCCAGGCGACTCTGCGCCGAAGCCAGTGCCGCCTCGGCCTGGGTGAGCCGGGACTGAAAATCCCGGTCGTCCAGGCGCAGCAACACCTCCCCTTTTTTGAAAAAACCGCCGACCACGAAATTCGGCGAAACTTCGACCACGCGCCCGGGCACCTCGGCGGCCAGCTCCGTGCGCACCGTAGGCTGCACCGTGCCCTGGGAATACACCTCGACCCGCTGGCCCTGCTGCCGGATTTCAGCGACCTCCACCGGAATACCTTCGATCCGGGGCGGTTCTTCCACCAGGGGCTTCTTGTTGAGCACCAGCAGCACCATGATCAGGAAGCTGAGCCCGACCAGCCCCAGCGGCATCAGCACTTTCCAAGGGCCGCGAAAAAATCGCGCCCAGCCGGTGGATGAACGGGAGACGGGAGTCTTCATTTTTTCACAATCATCGAGGAGCCGTGCCCGAACAAGCCCTGGTTGGCAGTGATGCCGCAACGGGCATTTTCCACCTGGCGGGCACCGGCCACACCGCGCAACTGCCGCACCACCTCGCACAACTGCGCCAGTGCCTGTGCCGGCACCGCCTCGCCGAAGCAGGCCAGCCCGCCGCTGGGATTCACCGGCAGGGCACCGCCGATGGCGGTAGTGCCGTCACGCAACAAGCGCGTCGCCTCCCCGGCAGGGCACAGCCCCAAGTCTTCGTACCAGTCTAATTCCATCGCCGTCGAGAGGTCGTAGACCTCGGCCAGGGACAGGTCCTCCGGCCCCATGCCCGCCATCTCGTAGGCCCGGCGCACAATGCTGGCGCGAAAATCGCGCGCCTGGGCGGCGACCGATGAATCCGTGGCCAGCTCCGGCATCTCCACGCTGGCACCGGGGAATTCCGGGGTGGCGGTGGAGACCGCGGCCAGCTGCACATGCTTGCCGCCCCGGCGGCGGGCGAATTCCAGGCTGCTCAAGACCACGGCCGCACCGCCGTCACTGGTGGCGCAGATATCCAGGAGGCGCAGCGGCGAGGCCACCTCCGGCGAGGCCATGACCTCTTCCAGGCTCACGGCCTTGCGGTAACGGGCGTCGGGATTGTGCTGACCGTGGGCGGCGTTTTTCACCTTGACCTGCGCCAGGTCTTCCAGGGTGGCATCGGTATGTTCCAGGCGCCGGCGCGCATAGAGGCCAAAATACACCGGGTTGGTGATGCCGAGACGAAAACGCAGCCAGTCCGGGTCGGCGGGCCGCTCACCGCCCTGCGGTGCCAGGAAACCCTTGGGCGTGGTGTCGGCACCGACCACCAGGGCCAATTCACACTGCCCGGACAGGATCTGTGCACAGGCCGTCTGCACCGCCTGTGAGCCGGAAGCGCAGGCGGCATAACAGCTGGCCACCTGGGCACCCTGCCAGCCCAGGGCCTGGGCAAAAGTGGCACCGGCGACATAGCCGGGATAACCGTTGCGCACGGTGCCGCCGCCGCAGACAAACTGCACCTGGCGCCAGGAGATATCCGCATCGCTGAGTGCCTGGCGCGCGGCATGCACTCCATACTCCACAAAATTGCGCCCCCACTTGCCCCAGGGATGCATGCCGATACCCAGCACCGCTACTTCCGCCCGCTCCATCTCTCAACCCTCCCCGGGACGCCATTTCCAGGCCAGCGGCTCCCCGGACACATCCTGCAGGGGTTCCACCACCAGGCGCATGGGCATACCGAGTTCCAGCTCCTGTTCGGAAAAGCCCCGGGCCAGGTGTCCCAGTACGATCATCTTTTCGCTTTGCAATTCCACCGCCGCGACAATGTACGGTTCAAACTCCGCGGGATTTTCCGGGGTGACAAAGGGCGGCGGCGGCGGGTAGTGCTGCTTGCTGAAAGACCACAGGGGGCCCTGGCTGCTCAGTTCCAGGCTCTGCAGGTCCTCGCTGTCACAATCGGGATTGCGGCAATACAGGAGATTGGGAGGGAAATAAAAAACCCCGCACGCAGCACAGCGACTGCCGATCAGGACGGGACTCGCACCCTCACGGCTGAACCACTGTGCGATCCCCCCCGGTTCCGTTGTCTTGGAGGGCACGACATCAACGCATATTCCGCAAGGCGGCGATACGCTTCTCCAAGGGGGGGTGAGTACTGCCCAGACGCGCGACCCAGCCGGGCGAGCGGCGCCGGGGATTAATGCCAAAGGCCACCATTTCATCGGGCAATTCCTCCGCCTGGCGGCCCGGGTCGCCCCGCAGACGCTCCAGTGCTCCGATCATCGCCGGTGCCCCTGCCAGCTGTGCGCCGACGGCATCGGCGCGAAATTCCCTCCGCCGGGAAAACCAGGCGACGATAAAGGAAGCGAGAATAGCCAGGAAAATCTGGGCGATGATGGTCGTCATCCAGTATCCCATGCCCAGACCGTGCTGATTGCGAAACACCAGGCGATCGACGGCCCAACCGATGATGCGGGCGAAAAACAGGACAAAGGTGTTGACCACTCCCTGGATTAACGTCAGGGTCACCATGTCGCCGTTGGCCACATGACCGATCTCATGCGCCATCACCGCCCGCACCTCCTCCCGCGGGAATTGCTGCAACATGCTGCTGCTGACCGCTACCAGTGCCCGGTTGCGATTGGCTCCGGTGGCAAAGGCGTTGGGCGCCCCGGGAAAGATGCCGACCTCGGGCATGCCGAGGCCCTTTTGCTGCGCCAGTTCCCGCACCGTCTCCACCAGCCAGCACTCCGTATCATTGCGGGGTGTCTCGATGATCTGCGTGCGGGTTCCCATCTTTGCCGACCACTTGGACAACCAGAGGGAGACAAAGGCACCGGCAAAGCCGAACACCGCACAAAATATGAGCAGCTGGCGCAGGTCCAAGCCGGTGGGTTGCAGGTATTGTCCGACGCCCAGCAGGGACATCACAAGCCCCGCCACCAGCAGGATGGCAAAGTTGGTTGCAAGGAATAGGATGATGCGCATGGATCAGGCCTCTACGGCAGTCTGTATTGCGTCACGCTTGGTATTTTATGCGGAGCAGGCGTTTTTTTCCATACCGGCCATAGCGGGATGGAAACCACGGGTTTCAATATGGGGATGCATGACGGAAAAATCAATCGGGCAGGCCGGGCGGCAGACACCGGCCTTGCGCACCACTTGTGAATGCCACCTGCAGGCCGGGCGGCCGTGCACATCTTGTGACCACCCGGGTGGGCGGCGTAAATGTCGGGTTCAGTCCGGGCGGCCATGGAAGCCGTATAATTCCCGGCGCCCGCGCCGGAATAGCTCAGCTGGTAGAGCAGTTCATTCGTAATGAAAAGGTCGGGGGTTCAAATCCCTCTTCCGGCACCAGCCCCGCTGCCAGTCCCAGTGCCTTGCCGGCTCCAGGTGAATGACACGAACACGCCAAAGCCCTCGGTGTTGTACCCGTCGACCAGGGTGTAGTTGCGGTCAAACCAGTTGCTGAGCCTGAGTTGCAAGCGCCACTCGGGGTTGAGTTGCACTCCGCCGTAGGCGGACACGGTCGCATACCCGGACAATCTCTGCCCCCCGGTGTCATAGCGTTCGCCGCGTCCCAGCAGCTCGGCACCCAACCAGCGCTTCCCGACTCCATAGTCCAGCTTGAGCTTGAATTCGCGCCGGGCGCGGCGGGCAAAGGCCGCCTGGCGCGCGTCTTCCGGGTCCAGGAAGCTGAAGGAGGCGGTGGCCGCCCAGTGCTTCCAGTGCCGGCCGTATTCGAATTCCACGCCCCGCAGCTCGGCATCGCCGGCATTTTGCGGCACGAAGCCGGCGTCCAGGACAATGGCATCGTCCACCTCACTGGCGAAAAAATACACGGCCCAGTGCCGCGCAAGCCCCGGGGCCTTGAGACTCAATTCGTAGTGCAGCGATTCCTCCGGTTCCAGGTCCGGGTTGCCGAAGCCGCCCGGGAAATAGAGATCATTAAAAGTGGGGGCCCGGAACGCCTTGCCGACAGAGGCCGCAAACAGCAGCCCTTCGGCAAAGTGCAGGCCCCAGTCGATGCTGCCGGCATCCTGGTGCCCATACTGTTCATTGTCGACCAGGCGTCCGGCCAGCACCAGGCTGTGTGCTCCCGCCCGCAGCAGGTACTCGGCAAAAATGCCGGTATTTTCCCGGTCCCGCACCCGCCGGCCGTTGTGCTGGTAGGCGGCACCGTGCAGGCGGTCCCGGTAATAATCGATGCCGAACACCAGTTCCCGGCTCTCGCCCAGGTTCATTTCATTCTGCCAGGAAACGGAGTCGCGCAAGGTATCAAAATTCGTGCTCGAGTCATCGATGAGCAATCGCCCCCCGGCATCCAGCACCGGCGTCGGCAAAAAGTCCGGGGGCGGATACCGGGTGCGGATGCTGCGCCCGGGGTTCTCGTTGTCATTGCGGGTGCGATGCAGGCGCAGCCTGGCAGTCCAGCGTTCGGCGACCGGGAATTCGATCTCGGCACCGCCCACGCTGAGCAGGTTTTCATTGCGGCGGTCGGGGAAACAACCGTCTGTGCCCAGGCGCGCGGCATCGGAACCCGGCGTGCACGCCAGGAAAACAGAGTCATACTCGGCCTCATTGCGCATCTCCAGGTAATCCAGGCGCCACCTGGTGCCATTGTCCCATTCCCCGCCCGCGGCAAGTTTCAGCGAGTGCTCGCGGAAAGCGTCCGGGTCGTCGTTGACCGGGTCCGGGGCCGCATTCCGGTACTGGTCGATACCCTGCGTGCCGGCCTGGGCGAGACCCAGGGACCACCAATGGGAGCCCAGCTGCCGGGAAATGCGCGCCGCGCTCTCGATACGCGAGCGGTTGCCAACGCCCACTTGCAGGCTCTGCAGATTTTCTCCCGCAGCGCGCGTGAAAATCTGCACCACCCCGCCGATGGCGTCGGAACCGTAGAGAGCGGAGTGCGCACCCCGCACCACCTCGATGCGCTCTACCTGCTGCAGTGCCAGTGATTCCCAGGGCGCCGAGCCCGCAGAAGCACTGGCGATGCGCACCCCGTCAAGCAACACCAAGGCCTGCGTAGAGCCGCTGCCGCGCAAGAACAGGCTGGTCTGGCCGCCGGCACCGCCGGTGCGTCCGAATTGCAGGCCCGGCAGGCCCTGCAACAATTCCGTGAGGTCCCGGGCATGCGCGCGCTGGATGGCATCGCGATCCAGGGAGGAAAAAGGACGCAGAACCTCAGACAGCGGTTGCGGGATGCGGGCGGTGCTGACAATCGTCTGTTCCGGTTCGGGCACGGCATCGCGGGCGGAGACTGTCAAAAACGGCCCCGCCAGTCCCAGGCCCAACACCAGTGTATAAAGAGATTTCTGCCGCTGCATGCCCTGGCCTCGCCACGCAAAAATTGAGCAGCGGCGCAGTGTCACCGGAGGCAGCGCAAGAACGCACGCCGCACCACTGCTCATCCGGGGAGACGAGGAGCCGATGACGGGAGTACGGAAGCTGGAAGAAATCCGGCGCAGCCCGCCGCTGCACTTTGCTCACACGCCTGTTTCAGACCTGTGATGCATGCGTTCGGGGCTGGTGTCGGGCTGACGGCCAACTGCGCGGCCGATCACCGTTGCGGGGGCAGCACCGGATTGTGCATCGGGGGCAGGCACCGGTTTCCCATTCAAGCCGCCGGCCACCTCATTTTTCAACCCGGGTTGGAGCGCAGGTGCTTGGCCGGCGAACACCGCAAACGCGCGGGTGCCATTGTAGAAGTGCCGACCCCCTAAAGCAACTGCAGGACGTTCTCCGGCGGCCGTCCGAGCACGGCGCGCGCACCCCGCACCACGATCGGGCGCTGGATCAGCCGCGGCTCCCCGACCATGGCGGCGATGATTTCCGCCTCGCTCGTCTGCGGACGATGCAGCCCCCTCTTCTTGCAGGCCTCTTCGTTGCTGCGCAGCAATTCCCGCGCCGTGATACCGAGCTTCTGCAACAATTCCCGCAGGGTCTTCCGGTCGATGGGCTGTTCCATGTAGAGAACCACCTCCGGTTCTACGCCGCGGCTCTTTAACAGTTCCAGGGTCTGCCGGGACTTCGAGCAACGGGTGTTGTGATAGATTTTTATTTTTTCCATGTTCCCCTCCCGGGTGGCCGACGAAATTGCCGGAAATGCGCTGCGCGATTATACGATTCCTGGCGGGGACGCTCTGCCTGCTGCTGCTGGCGACACCGGTCGCATGTGACCGGGCGGGGCGCGCGACTTTCGGGGCCGCAGACGGCGAGACGATCTCCCTGCGGGATTACCGCGGCAAATGGTTGTTGATCAATTACTGGGCGCAATGGTGCGCACCCTGTCGCGAAGAAATCCCGGAACTCAATCGTCTGGCCGCAGCGTATGGTGCACAGGTGGCAGTGCTGGGCGTCAATGTCGATGCAAAGCAGGGCGCGGTATTGCAGGCCGAGATACAGGAGCTGGACATTCGTTTCCCGGTGCTGCTCCAAGACCCGGGCCCCACACTGGGATGGCCGCCGGTGCAGGTGGTTCCGACCACCCGCATCCTGGACCCCCGGGGGCAGCCGCACCGCTCGCTGCCGGGCCCGCAAACGCTGCCCGCCCTGCTCCGGGTCCTGGGCATTGACAGCACGGCCCGGCCCGATTCTCCACCGGGCCCGTGAACAAGCCCGCCGTCTATGCCCATATCGCCCATACCGCCCATACCGCCCATACCGCCCATGCCGCCCATACCGCTCCAGGCCCCGGGCATCCGGGGGCTGGGGCGCAAGCCCCTGAACGGGGCTGCCGTCCGGCGGTGCTGTGCGATAATCTTAAACACACACCCCTGACACACCCACACCCCGGCCACCGGTTGTGAAGGAGACAGAACATGCTCATCCTGCACCAGTTTGAAATCTCCCCTTTTTGCGACAAGATCCGCCGCATCATGCACTGGAAAGGACTGGAGTACCAGGTCCGGGAGTACCCGCTGATGTCGCGCAAACAAATCCAGGCGATCTACCCGGCCGGCAAGTTGCCCTGCCTGGAACACGACGGAAAATTCATCGGCGACTCCACCGATATCGCTCACTACCTGGAGCAGAACTTTCCGCAAAAGCCGCTGGTGCCGGAACAACCGGAACAGGCGGCACTGGTGCACATCATGGAAGACTGGGCGGACGAGAGTCTTTATTTCTACGAGATGTACCTGCGTTTCTCACTGCCCGAGAATGCCGGCCGCAACCTGCCGCGCATGTTGGAGAATGACAAGCCTTTTACGCGCATGATGCTCAAACGTCTGATTCCCCGCGGTCTGCGCAAACTGCTGGCAGACCAGGGCATCGGGCGCAAGAAAAAAGAGCAGGTGCTGCAGGAGGTCGACCGGCACCTGGACGCTGTGGACAAGCGCTTGCAGGGCAGCGACTGGCTGGTCGGTGAGCAGCTGAGCCTGGCGGATATCAGCGTCTATTCCATGGTCAGTTGCATCCGCGACAGCCAGCAGGGCACAGAGGCCGTGCAGCGGCGCCCCGGTCTGCTCGCCTGGCTGCAGCGTATCGAGGATGCAACCGGCGGCAAGGTGCCCGGCAGCTGGTAAGACCGCGTATCAGGCAGTGCGCTGTGCCAGCACAATGCGGTTGGAGTTGGTGCCGCGCCGATTGTTCGACACTCCCCAGCAATTCGAAGTTTTGCTGAAACGCTGCTCGTTGACCAGCACCCCCGGCACCGTGAACGGCAGGCCGCCGATGGCGTCGATGACGTGGTGCTCCAGTTCGACCGCCCCCTTTTTGACCTCTCCCACTTCGAAGGCGACGTGTCCCCCGGGGCGCACAATCCGCCCGAACTCCACGAAGCAGCGGCGCACAAACGCGCTCCACTCCCGCACATCGCGGTACATGGAAAAAGGCGTCTCATCCAGGCTCACGCGGGCAAACCAGCAGCGCAACCAGTTGTCGCCGGCGTAATCCACCACGTCCAGGAACGGCGGTGAACAGACGATCAGGCTGACCGAGGCATCGCCGAGCCCGGGCGTATCCCAGGCCGGGGCACTAAACAGGCGCGGGTGTCCGGCGGCGGCGGGGATACCGGAAGACAGCAGGCGCCGGCTCTTTTTCAGGATCAGGGCCGGCACGTCGCGCGGCGGCGGTCGCTGCCCCTGGCGGCGGTTGATCTTTCTCTGCGAGACGGCGGAAACCGCCTGGTTGGGCGGCATGGTATAGACCGAGAAAAACCCCGGGGAGTGGCCGCTGAGACGGTTCAGTGCCACCATGCGAATCCAGTCGTCGACGGCATCGAAACGCCGCGCTTCTTCGCGCTCGCCGAGCCAATGTCGCAGGGCCAGCAGCTGGCCCAGGGTGTCGGGGTGATAAAAAACCTCCAGGTCTTCCACGGGTTCGCCGGCGGTGGAGACCCGCTGCCGCCACGGGATCTGCCGAAGACGCTCGCAAATTTCCTGCAGTGCGGGCGGTGCCAGGCGCGGGCGCACCAGCATCACCCCCAGGGGATTGATATCATTGCCGGCGGGGATGCGCCCCATCAGGGCCGCCTGCAGGGGCGTGGTGCCCCGGCCCATGAACGGATCGTAGACCCGCTCGCCGGGACGGCTCAGCCGGTCGATGAAAAATTCCGGCAGCTGGGCCTTGAAACAGGCCCGGTAACTGATTTCATGCAGTCGCGAGGACTGGCGCTGTGCGGCGGTCCAGAATTCACCGTGCCAGCGCGGGCGGCCCCGGACATTGGCAAGGTGCCGGGCCTCGATGCCGGGAACCGGGGTCCCGACGCCCCGGGCACTCATGAAGACGGTGCCGGACGACTCCCCCGGACCAGGGCACCGGGCAGGGCACCGGTCGCCTCGCCGTGCTCATAAATGGGCTCACCGCTGACAATCGTCGCCTCGTATCCCTGCACCGTCTGGTACATGCGTCGGCCGCCGGCCGGCAGGTCGTAGACGATCCGGGGCATATCGAGTTGCAGCTTGTCGAAGTCGATGATGTTGATGTCGGCCTTCATGCCCGGCTCCAGGGTGCCGCGGTCCTCCAGGCCCACGCAGCGGGCGGTATCGCGCGTGTGCGAGCGCACCGCCCACTCCAGGGGCAGGCGTTCGCCGCGCGTGCGATCGCGCACCAGGTAACTCAGCAGGTAGCTGGGCACCGAGGCGTCGCACAAGACGCCGCAATGCGCCCCGCTGTCGGCCAGGCTGACGATCGTCAAAGGATCCTTGAGCATTTCCATCTGGCGCGAGAGATCGCCGCTCTCGTAGCCGAAATTGGGAAAGTAGATCAACTCCCGGCCGTCATTGCGCAACAGGATTTCGTAGGCCATTTCCCGCGCATCGCGCCCTTGGCGCGCGGCGATGGCGGCCACGCTCTGCTCCGCATCCGGTTCATAATCCGGCGGATCTCCCAGCACGTACATGCGGTCGAAACCGCCGACGATGATGTCCAGCATGTCCTGGGTGCCCTGCACCCCGGTCTCAGGTGCTGCGGCCGGTTCCGCCAGGATCGCCGCACGCACCTCGGGGTCGCGCAGCCGGGCCAGGCGTTCTGAGCGGGAGAGTTCCATCAGCGGGGCGAAGTTCTGACAGAACATGAACGGGTTCACGGTGCCGTCAAAACTCATGAGAATATTGACCGGCCGGGCACCGACATGGGGAATTAAAAGGGCCCCTTCCTGTTGTGCCTGACGCACGTATTCCAGCTGTTTGCGCACCCGCGGCATATCGCTTTCATAGCGGAAGAACAAGACAAAATTAACCGGTCGCCGGGTCTGGAGCGCCAGCCGTTTCATCCAGTCCATCTCCCGTTCCCAGTCATCGAAATCGGAGACCAGGCCGTAGACCCCGGCGTTCAACTCACCCAGCACGCGGCCCAGGCCCAGGAGTTCGTCCTCGTCCGCATAAGTGCCCGGCATCAGCTCGCCGGTGCGCGTGACATGCAACTTGGTGCGCGAAGTGGTAAAGCCCGTTGCACCGGCCTGGATGCCCTCGCGCACGATCTGCGCCATCTGCTCAATATCCTCCGCTGTCGCGCGTTCATTGGCGGCACCGCGCTCGCCCATGACGTAACAGCGCACCGCGCAATGCGGCACCTGCGCGCCTAAATCGATAGCATGGGAACGCCGGTCCAGCGCATCCAGGTATTCGGGGAAACTCTCCCACTCCCAGGTAATGCCCTCGGTCAGGGCGGTGCCCGGGATATCCTCTACGTCTTCCATGACGGCGATCAGTTCATCCCGTTCCCCCGGTTTGCAGGGCGCGAAACCCACCCCGCAATTGCCCATGATGACCGTGGTCGTGCCCTGGTTGGATGCCGGGCCCAGCATCGGGTCCCAACTGGCCTGGCCGTCAAAGTGAGTGTGCACATCGACCCAGCCCGGGGTGACCAGGCGGCCCTGGGCATCCATCTCGCGGCGGCCCCGGCCGCCGAGTCCGGCACCGACCGCAGCGATCTTGCCATCCTGCACCGCCACGTCGGCAAAAAAGGCCGGGCTGCCAGTGCCGTCGACCACCTTGCCCTTGCGAATTACCAGGTCATACATGGTGTCCCCCTTGTATACATCGACCACTTTTCGTTAGTGTAGCAGAATAGGGGCACCGAGCCGGTCTGGCAGGGGGCCGCCCGCACAAAAATATGATTCGCATTCTACTCATCGCCGGTGCCTTCCTGCTGCTCGCCCTGTGGCTCAGGGCGATGTATCGCAAACACGGCCGCCGGATGATCTGGCCGGTCATCTTCAGCCTCGCCATCATCGCGATCCTGGCCTTGGCGTTCACCGGGCGCATCCACTGGCTGGGCGGGCTGATCGCCGCCCTGCTCGCCGGCTTGCGCGCCCTGCGGCCGGTGTTGTGGCGGCTCTCGCCAGCACTTTTCTACTGGCTGCGGCAGCGTTTCCGGCGCCGTGGCGAGACGATCTCCACCCCGGGGATCAACCCGGGCCGCAAGATGAGTCGCGAAGAGGCACTGGCGGTGCTGGGGCTGCAGGAAGGTGCCAGCCGGGAGGACATCGTCCTGGCGCACCGCCGCCTGGTCCAGAAATTACACCCGGACCACAAGGGCAGCAGCCGCCTGGCGAGTGTCGTCAACCAGGCGCGAGACGTATTGCTCTCCTGAACCCCGCAGCCCGGCACCCGGCCGTTTGATGCGTTTTATGCCAGGGACGGCACGCGCCCGAACCAGGGTCGCGCCCGCTCCAGTTGTCCGGCCAGCTGAAACAAGGTCATTTCATCATTGCGCGGGGCGGAGAACATCACGCCGATCGGCAGCTGCTCCCGGTTCCAGTAAAGTGGCACGGACATGGCGGGCTGACCGGTGATGTTGTACAGTGCCGTGTAGACCGCGTACGGCACGACCACGCGGGAGAAGCGCTCCATGTCCTGGTCCAGGGAAATATGCCCCAGCGGCGGAGGCGGTGATGCCATGGTCGGATTGAGTACCAGGTCCCAGCCGGCGAAGCTCTGCGTGACTTCGCGCGCCGTTTCATGAAAGGTCGCCCGGGCCCGGGCGTACTGGACGGCGGTAATGGCCCGCGATTGCTGCAGGATCTCAAAGTTGATCGGCTCCAGTTCCCGCTCCGATATCGGGCGGCCGCGCTCCCTCTCCAACTTCTGCAGAATGCGCAGTTTGCGCACAGACATCACGGTTCCCAGGGCCTCGGGCAGTTTTTCAAAAGACAGCTTTTGCCCGGGGTACGTCTCCACCTCGTGTCCCAGGCGAGCACACAGTTCGGCCGCTTCCAGCAGTGCCGTGCGGCAATCCTCGTGCAAGGGTTCGGCGACGCCCGTGTCTTCAACCACCGCGATGCGCAGGCGCCGGGGATCACGGGTGCTGGCGCGCAAGTACGAACGGGACGGCGGCGGCAGGAGTTGCGGGGAACCCGGCTCGGGCCCGCTGCTGAGGTCCAGCAGGACGGCGCTATCACGGACGCTGCGGCTGACGACGTGCAACACGGACAGGCCGCCGCCGCCCTCCAGGTCCACGGGTCCGTACGGCGTGCGCCCCCGGCTCGGCTTGAGACCGAACAAGCCGCAACAGGAGGCGGGGATACGGATGGAACCGCCGCCGTCGCTGGCACTGGCCACGGGCGTCACCCCGGCCGCCACGGCAACCGCCGAGCCGCCCGAAGAGCCACCCGAACTCAGGGCGGGATTCCAGGGATTGCGCGTCGGCCCAAAGAGCAGTGATTCCGTGGTCGGAGTGGCGCCGAATTCCGGGGAAGTGGTCCTGCCGAAAACCACCAGGCCGGCTTCCTGGTAGCGCTTGACAATGGTGCTCGTGTGGTCGGACACCTCGTTGCGAAACAGCCTGGAACCGGAGGTCATGCGCGTGCCTTCCAGGTGGATGCCCAGGTCCTTGAGTAAAAAAGGCACGCCCGCCAGGGGCGCGCGCGGAATGCCCTCCCGCACTCGACGGCGGGCGTATTCGTACAGGGGAATGGCCATGAAATTGAAGCGCGGATTCAAACGTTCGGCCGCGCCGATCGCAATTTCCAGGAGTTCCCGCGGCTCCGCTTCACCGCGCCGCACCAGTGTGGCGAGATCCAGGGCGTCGCACTCCCGGTACTCGGAAAAATTGCGCGGTGCAGAAGCCCGGCCGCATGCAACCAGTCCCGGAATTGCGGCGATGAGCGCGGCACAACGCACGGCTTCGCTCATGAATACGCGCCGTCCCAACCCGGTGCCTGGTGGCAAAATTTTCATGGCTGCTTCCCCCTCAAATTTCATCGCTCGGCAAACTTTTCTGGCGGCCCGGAAGCGACCGCCAGCGCCGCTGCAATTTCCAGTATGCGCTGTGCCTGCCGCACATGCAAATGTTCGACCAGGCGGCCGTCTGTCACCGCTACACTGCGCCCCTGTGCCCGGGCCTCCCGCCAGGCCTCGATGATACGCTGTGCCGCCCGCACCTCCTCCTCCCCCGGGGCGAAAACCTCGTTGGCGATGGCAAGCTGTGACGGGTGAATCAACGTCTTGCCGTCAAAGCCCAGGGCCCGGCCCTGTATGCAGAGTTCGCGCAACCGGGCATCATCCTCGATGTCCAGGTGCACGCCATCCAGGATATCCGCACCCAGGGCGCGCGCCTGCAAAACACACTGTCCCAGTGCCGTCAGCAGCCCGGGCCGGCCGGGCGCATCGGCAATGCGCAAATCGCAGCCCAGGTCGGAAGTGCCCACGACCACCACGGCAACGGTCCCCCCGGTGCCCAGCACTTCGCCCAGGCGCACCACACCCAGTGCAGTCTCACACATGATCCAGGTGGCAGCGTCCAACCCCAGTTCATCCAGTGCCGATTGCAGTTCGGCCAGTTGTCCGGGGCTCTCCACCTTGGGCAATAACACCGCATCCGCCGCCCGGCCCGCCTCCAGGTCCTCCCGCCACTGTCCGCTGTCTGTACCGTTGATGCGCAACACCTTTTCACGGCAGCACCAGTCATCTCCCGGCAGGGCCGCTGCCGCCGCATCCCGCGCTCTTCCCTTGTGTGCAGGTGCCACACCGTCTTCCAGGTCCAGGATCACAACATCCGCGGATAATGAACGCGCCTTGTGCAAGGCGCGTTCATTATCCGCGGGAACAAAAAGAGCGGAACGGCGCGGTGTGATCATGGTCGGACCCGCACTCATGGCGAAGAAGCCCGGGAAATACCCGCTCGACGCCGCCGGATCATTGCCCACCGCAGCCAGGCGAGGACTCACCCGGCATCCATTCGAGTCGACCGACAAGCCGCGATATCATCGCTGTTGTCAAAATGCGCCGCGCCAGTGAACCGCTTCTTTGTACATTCTTATGCAATCTTTTTTCCAGGCTGGAAAGTATAATTTCATATCTGCATGCAGGATATTATTAAGGATGCGATACCTATTGTATTATGCGTACAATCCTCGCCATGGCAGCGAGCAACTGGGTTGGGCACCCAAGGGCATAAGCCATCAGCGATCGCAATTGCAGGTGCTGTGCAGGGAGGCCGCCTGGCTGGGACGCACTCCGGTTTTCCCCCGCATCATCCCGCTGATACCGCACCATAATTTTGGGCTCGAATGCAATTTTCCCCTCCGTAAGTACCTGGATACGGAGAAGATAGAACTGGTCTGCCGGTTGAACGGCAAAACCCGGACGCTGTCGCTGTGCTCCATCCACGCAGAACAATTGCGGGAGCTGCAGATACCCGCGGAGCAAATCCTGGAAATCGACTACAAGCAACCGGTCACTGCCGAACAAAACCGGTGCTTCCGCCTGGTGGTCCGGAGAGTGCCGGCCCATGACATGTGGAACGAAGCGGGCTACCCCCTGCTGGCGGAAAGCTGTGCCCATGACACACTGCCTGCCCGGGACCTGGTGCCAGGAAGAAAGGACCGGTTCTTGCAGGTCATCCTGCATCCGGCCGCGGGAGTCCGGGAACTCGCCGCAGAAATCATCCGCCAACTGCCGCCGGACTATTGCGCCGTTCACGTCCGCCGGGGAGACACCTTAAAGTTCCCGGCAGTCAGAACCCTGACTTCTCCCGGGACCGTGTCACGGGCATTGGCACAGGCCGGCATAGCACCCGGTGCACCCGTGTACCTGATGAGCGATGAGAAGAGCCGGGGCTGGCTGCATGCCCTGCGCAAACAACGACCCGGGATCCTGCATTACACGGACTTCCCCCGCCTGGTGCAACTGGTACGCCCCGACCCTCCAAGGAGAAGGGACAACTATTTCCTGTTTTGCGTGGAGCAGGAAATCCTGCGACATGCGGCAAGAAGATTTCTTAGCAAGGCGGGGTCGGTCCATGCAGAAGACTTGAAAGGTACAGAATACATCCTGCCCGTGCACTGTTACAGGTACAAGGTGGTTGGGAGAGTTCATCATCCCGCGGAATACCTGGTTCCACTCAGGCGCGCCCAGTTGGAACAATCTCTCCAAACGCAGCAAAATCTTTTTAAAAAAATAAAACACCTTGTAGAACATGGCACTCCCTGGTACCAGGCAATCATGGTTTACTGGGTACTCAGGTTGTTCACACCCCAAAAACTGCAAAGATACCGCAACCGGAGAAAAGCACTCAATATCCCTGTCTGAATCCAGGGGTGACATCTTATAATTGGATTTTTGACTGCAAAAATGCGCTACCTGCTGTACTACGATGCCGGGACCGTCTCCGACCCCGTTTGGGACTACGTTGGCATAAAGCACCTAAGTTCACAATTGCAGGCACTGTGCAGGGAGGCCGCCTGGCTGGGACGCACACCGGTTTTCCCCCGCATCGCCCCCCTGGCCCGGTTGCACAATGACGACATTCCATGCAAGTTTCCTCTCCACAAGTACCTGGATACGCAGAATATAGAGCTGGTATGCAAGCTGGGCGGCGAGACCCGGATGCTGTCGCTGCGCTCCATCCACGAAGAACAATTGCGGGAGCTGAAGATACCCGCGGATGAGACCCTGGAAATCGCTTCCAGGCAACCGGTCACCGACTCACAAAACCAGCGCTTCCGCCTGCTGGTCCGGTGCTGTGACTTTAGCCTGTGGCGCCGTAAGCAAGGACCGTTGCTGGTGGAGAGCTTTGCGCATGACTCACCGCCCGCCCACGACCTGGAGCAGGAAAAAAAGAACCAGGTCTTGCAAGTCATCCTGCAGTCCGCCCCGGAAGTCCGGGAGCTCGCCGCAGACATCATCCGCCAACTGCCGCCGAACTACTGCGCCGTGCACATCCGCCGGGGAGACAACTTAATGTTGCCGGCAATCAGAACCCTGACTTCTCCCAGGGCCGTGTCACGGGCCTTGACACAAGCCGGTGTAGCACCCGATGTACCCCTGTACCTGATGAGTGATGAAAAGAGCCGGCACTGGCTGCATACCCTGCGCAAACAATGGCCCGGGCTCCTGCATTACACGGACTTCCCCCGCCTGGTGCAACTGGTGCACCCCCCCCACGGGGCCGACAATCATTTCCTGTTTTGCGTGGAACAGCAAATCCTGCAACACTCGACGAGAGTGTTGCTCACCCGCGGGGGGCTGCTCTATGGAGACACTGACCAGAAGCCCGAAGAATATATAATCCCGCCATTTTTGTACAAGATGCCAGTAGCCAAAAAAATCTATCATCCCGTGGAACGGAAGATTTCATTTTATAGAGCGCAATTTGAACAGACCCTTTGGGGGCCGGAAACATCGCGCCGGAAGAGCATAATCCTGGTAAAAACTGCCGCTGCCTGGTGCCGGACAATCATGATTTACTGTGGACTCAGGTTGTTCATGCCCCAAAAACTGCAAAGATACCGCAACCGCAGGAAAGCACTCAATACCCCGGCCTGAGTTTCCAGGGACGGCATCTTATAATTGAATTTTTAACCGCGAAAAATGCATTACCTGCTGTACCACGTGGAGACCCCCCGCACTCCTCACTGGAGTGAAGTGGGTATGCGTCATCTGTTCCAGCAACTGCATTGCTTGTGCAGGGAGGCCGCCTGGCTGGGACGCACCCCGGTTTTCCCGCGCATCGCCCCGCTGGACCCGTCTCACAATGACGGCATTCCATGCAAGTTTCCTCTCAGAAAGTACCTGGATACGCAGAATATAGAACTGACATGCAAGCTGGGCGACAAGACCCGGACGCTGTCACTATGCCCGATCCACGAGCAACAATTGCGGAAGCTGAAGATACCAGCGGACGAGACCCTGGAAATCGCTTCCGGCCAACCGGTCACCGCCTCACAAAACCGGCACTTCCGCCTGGTCGCCCGGCGTTTTTACACCCCGGTATGGTACCAGGAAATGAGGCCGTTGCCGGTGGAAAGCTTTACAACTGACGCACTGCCCACCTTGAAGCTGGACCCCAAAAGCAAGCGCCCGGTCTTGCAGGTCATCCTGCAACCCTCGTCGGGAGTCCGGGAGCTCGCCGCAGACATCATCCGCCAACTGCCGCCGAACTACTGCGCCGTTCACATCCGCCGGGGAGACACCTTAAGGTTCCCGGCAGTCAGGGCCATGACTTCTCCCGGGGCCGTGTCACGGGCCTTGGCACAAGCCGGTGTAGCACCCGGTGCACCCCTGTACCTGATGAGTGATGAGAAGAGTCGGTTCTGGCTGCATGCCCTGCGCAAACAACATCCCGGGATCCTGCATTACACGGACTTCCCCCGCCTGGTGCAACTGGTACGCCCACCCTCTTCGAGAAAGGCCGACAACTATTTCCTGTTTTGCGTGGAACAACGCATCCTGCAACACTCGGCGAGAGCACTCCTCTCCCGGGGGAGCCTGCTCTATAAAGATACCGACCGGAAGCACGTAGAATATATTGTCCCGCACCTTGTGTACGAGGTGCCGGAAGTCAAAAAAAACTATCACCCTGCAGAACACAAGATTTCACTTTATAGAACGCAATTTGAACGAACCTTTTGGCGGCGGAAAACACAATATCCAAAGAGCAAAATCCTGCTAAAAATCGCCGTCGCCTGGTGCCGGGCAAGCATGATGTACTGCGTGCTCAGATTGTTCGCCTCCAAGGACCTGGAAAAATACCGCAACCGCAGAAAAGCACTCAATATCCCGTCCTGAGTTTCCGGGGGCGGCATCTGAATTGAGCCTTTGACCAAGAAAAAATGCGTTACCTGCTGTACTACGAACACGGGACCGTCTCCGCCCCTTCCTGGAACCGTGTCGGCATAAGGCATCGATGTTCACAATTGCAGGTGCTGTGCAATGAGGCCGCCTGGCTGGGACGCACGCCGGTTTTCCCTCGCATTGCCAAACTGGCCCTGTCTCATAATGCCGGCATTCCATGCAAGTTTCCCCTGGGCAATTACCTGGATACGCAGAATATAGAACTGGTATGCAAGCTGGACGGCAAGACCCGGACGCTGTCACTGGGCTCGATCCACGAAAAACAATTGCAGGAGCTGGAGATCCCAGCGGATGAGACCCTGGAAATCACTTCCGGCGAACCGGTCACCGCCTCACAAAACCGGGACTTCCGCCTGGTCGCCCGGCGTTTTTATACCCCGGTATGGTACCGGGAAATGAGTCCGTTGCTGGTGGAAAGCTTTGCCCCCGGGGCACTGCCCGCCTCGGACCTGGAACCCAAAAGCAAGCGCCCGGTCTTGCAGGTCATCCTGCAACCTTCCGCCAGAGTCCGGAAGCTCGCCGCAGATATCATCCACCAACTGCCGCCGAACTACTGTGCCGTTCACATCCGCAGGGGAGACACCTTAAGGTACCCGTCAGTCAGGGCCATGACTTCTCCCGGGGCCGTGTCACGGGCCTTGGCACAAGCCGGTGTAGCACCCGATGCGCCCTTGTACCTGATGAGTGATGAGAAGAGTCGGCGCTGGCTGCATGCCCTGCGCAAACAATGGCCCGGGCTCCTGCATTACACGGACTTCCCCCGCCTGCTGCAACTGGTACGCCCACCCTCTTCGAGAAAGGCCGACAACTATTTCCTGTTTTGCGTGGAACAACGCATCCTGCAACACTCGGCGAGAGCACTCCTCTCCCGCGGGAACCCGCTCTATAGAGATACCGGCCGGAAGCACGGGGAATATATTGTCCCGTACTTTGTGTACCAGGAGCCGGAAGTCAAAAAAAACTATCATCCCGTGGAATACAAGATTTCACGTCATAAAACAAAATTGGGACGAACTCTCGGGCGGAAGTGGAAAACACCGCGCAAACAAGGCAGACTCCTGCTAAAAGTCGCCGCCGCCTGGTGCCGGGCAAGCATGATGTACTGCGTACTCAGATTGTTGGCCTCCAAGGACCTGGAAAGATACCGCAACCGCAGAAAAGCACTCAATATCCCGTCCTGAGTTTCCGGGGACGGCATCTGAATTGATCCTTTGACCAAGAAAAAATGCGCTACCTGCTGTACTACGAACACGGGACCGTCTCCGCCCCTGCCTGGCAGCAAGTCGGCATAAGGCATCTATATACACAATTGCAGACCCTGTGCCAGGAGGCCGCCTGGCTGGGACGCACACCGGTTTTCCCTCGCATTGCCCCGTTGGACCTGTCGCATAATGCCGGCATTCCATGCAAGTTTCCTCTCGGCAAGTACCTGGATACACAGAATATAGAACTGGTATGCAAGCTGGACGGCAAGACCCGGATGCTGTCGCTGGGCTCGATCCATGAAAAACAATTGCGGGAGCTGAAGATACCAGCGGAGGAGACCCTGGAAATCGCTGCCGGCGAACCGGTCACCGCCTCACAAAACCGGCACTTCCGCCTGGTCGCCCGGCGTTTTTATACCCCGGTATGGTACCGGGAAATGAGTCCGTTGCCGGTGGAAAGCTTTGCGCATGAGGCACCGCCCGCCCAAGACCTGGAGCTGGGAAAAAGCGCCGGGTCTTGCAAAGTCATCCTGCAACCCTCCCCGAGAGTCCGGAAGCGCGCCGCAGATATCATCCGCCAACTGCCGCCGCACTACTGCGCCGTGCACATCCGCCGGGGAGACACCTTGAAATTCCCGGCAGTCAGGGCCATGACTTCCCCCGGGGCCGTGTCACGGGCCTTGGCACAAGCCGGTGTAGCACCCGATGCGCCCCTGTACCTGATGAGTGATGAGAATAGCCGACACTGGCTGCATGCCCTGCGCAAACAATGGCCCGGGCTCCTGCATTACACGGACTTCCCCCGCCTGGTGCAACTGGTACGCCCCAATCCCAATCCCCCCCCCCCCCCCCCCCTTCAAGGAGAAGGGACAACTATTTCCTGTTTTGCGTGGAACAACGCATCCTGCAACACTCGGCGAGAGTGTTCCTCTCCCGCGGGCGTTTGCTCTATAAAGATAGCGGCTGGAAGCACGGGGAATATATTGTCCCGCACCTTGTGTACAAGGGGGCGGAAGTCAAAAAAATCTATCATCCCGTGGAGTGCAAGATTTCATTTCATAGAACGCGATTTGAACAAACCCTTTGGCGGCGGCAAACACAATATTCAAAGAGCAAAATCCTGCTAAAAATCGCCGCCGCCTGGTGCCGGGCAAGCATGATGTACTGCGTACTCAGATTGTTGGCCCCCAAGGACCTGGAAAGATATCGCAACCGCAGAGAAGCCCTGGATATCCCCTAGCAGGAGCGGACGGCATGCCGGCAAAATGCAAGCGCGGATGGCGTCCGCAGAATTTCAAAAATCCGCCTCGTACTTCCATTCCTCGCCCATCCAGAAACGATGCCGCGGGCCGGGCCGGTCGAGCTGACCGTCCTCGTAAGCCGTATCTTCCTGGTACAGGCTGTATGCCCCGGCGTCCGTGAACGCCAGGCGCGGCACAAAATGTTGCGGCGCACGGGATTGAAAATGCGCGCAGGCGGCAGCGACATCGGGCAATGTACTCAACCAGAGCAAGGTGACGTAAGTCGGCGGCAGAAAACTGATCTCCTGTCGTTGCCGGGCCCGCAGTGCCTCCCCGGGCGCGTACCAGCGATGATGGACGATCTCCCCGCCGTCCACTTTCACCGTCTCACCAGGGTCCACGCCCGCCAGGAAAAACCAGGTCGCATAACGGCGGGGGCTCTCCCGCGGCCCTGTCCAGTGCGCAATGGGAATCATGGCTTCTACGGGCAGCACGAGCCCGGCTTCCTCCTGCGCCTCCCGCACCGCCGCGCATCGTGCCGCTTCCTGGCCATCGGCTGCACATCCCCGGGGGACGTCCTTCTGGTCCACCGCTCCGCCCGGGAACACCCAGGCGTCGGCAATAAAATCCACTTTAGTGCTGCGGCGCAGCAACAGGGTTTCCAAGCCACCCCGGCCGTCTCGTACCAGCGTCACGGTGGCTGCAGGCCGCACCGCGGCATTCCCGGTTTCAGCGTTCAATACCCAGGATCCTGCAGGCATTGTCACGCATCACCAGGCGCACATCGGCGGCGGAAAAATCCTTGAGCCGGTACGCCATTTCCATCGGCCATTCCAGGCCCTCGGGGTGCGGAAAATCAGAGCCGTTAATAATATTTTCCATACCGATGCACTGTGCCAGGGAAGCGATGTCATCCTCGTGAAAAGGCGTGACGCGAAAGTGCCGGCGAAAGCTCTCACTGGGCTTGCGCTCCGGCTTGCCGTAACGCCAGCGGCTCTTGTGGTCTCCCAGGCGATAAATCTTGTCCATGCTGCTCAGCAGGTCCCGGACCCAGGCGGAGCCGAATTCCACGACCAGGAATTCCAGTCCTGGAAAACGTTCGAACAGGTTGTGGAAAATCACCGAGGCGCAAAAATCGGTGATACTGCGGGCGCCGATGCCGACAAAAGTATTAAAGGCGGTAAAACGATGCGAGGGCGGACGCGCCGGCTCGCCCCAGGGTGCCGCATAATGTTCATTGCACCCGGTCTCGCCGATATGCAGCACCACTTTCAGTCCCGCCTCCTGCACCCGCGCCCAGAACGGGGCAAAGTACTCATCGGCCGGTGATTTACCGGCCACCGGGCCGGCGGTAATGTGTACCAGCCGCAGTCCTTCCCGCAACAGGCGTTCCAGTTCGCACACCGCCTCGTCGACATCCAACAGGGAAACTACGGCGACCGAGAAAATACGTCCCTCGGTGCCCCAGCCCCAGTCCTCGTGCACCCAGCGGTTGAAAGCGCGCAGGCTGGGATAGAGAATCTCCGGGTGGTCGCGCAATTGGTACTCGACGCCGACACCCAGGGTGGGAATCATCACGCAACTCTGCACCCCCTGCTCATCCATCAGTGCCAGGCGCGCCTTTTGCTCCGTGAAGGCGGGGTAATCCGCCGTCGCCACCGGGTCCATGTTGACCCGGTTCGCTCGCGCGTCATCTCCCTGGAAGAAGGCCTCCATTGCACCCGGCCGGCCGATGTAATCCGCCACGCCGACGCTAAAAAAATTGAGACGCTCCCGGCCCAGCATCATCCGGCCGATGCCGTCTGCGCGGCTGCGGTCGGTCCAGACGGTGCGGGATTTGTATTTCTGCTCGATATGCCGGGTAAAACAATCGTCGGGCTCGTAGTAATGATTGTCGCAATCGATCACCGGGTAATCCAGGATACGGTGCGAGACGCTGGCATTCATGATTGCATCCGGGAACCAAACCGATTCATGATTCAGGAGTAAAAGCGGCTGATGGTATCCGCCACACAGCCCGGACGCTCCCCGCCCTCGATCTCCACTGTCACCCGGATGACGGCCTGCACCCCGCCATCTGCGACTTCCTCTACCGTCAGCAGTTCGCCGGCACCCCGCACCCGGCTGCCGACCTTGACCGGTGCCGGGAAACGCACGCGGTTACAGCCGTAATTGACGCCGACGGAAAAGGTTTCCACCCGGCACAGCTGCGGCAAGAAATAATTGACCAGGGACAGGCTCAGGTAGCCGTGTGCGATGCAGGCACCGAAAGGGCCGTTGCGGGCGCGTTCCGGGTCGACATGAATCCACTGGTGATCCCCCGTGGCCTCGGCGAAGAGATCGATCCGCTGCTGGTCGATAGGCAGCCACTCGCTGTGTCCCAGCGCACCCGGCGACGCCGCCAGCAGGGCGGCGGGATCGGCGAATACTGCGCCGCTCACGACAGGTACTCAGACACCGTAACCGCCGTCGACCGAGATGATCTGCCCGGTCACGTAGGCGGCGCGGGAAGAGGCCAGGTAAACTGCCGCGTGCGCCACCTCCTCCGGCTGCCCCCAGCGCTTGAGACACAGCCCGGCCTGGACCGCCTGCGTCCACGCCTCGTCAAAGACCCCCTGTTCCTGCAGGCGCAGGAAAATGCCGGACTCGATCACACCCAGGGCGACGCTGTTGGCGCGCACCCCGTAACGTCCCTCCTCCTTGGCAATGCCCTGGATCAGTGCCTCGATCGCCGCCTTCGGTGCCACCGAGAGCACGTCCCGGTCCGGCCAGCGGTGCAGGCCGGCAGAGCTGATATGCACGTAGGAACCGCCCTCTTTCTTGAGATGTGGCAAGGTGGCGTGGACAATATTAAAAAAACCGTTGAGGTCGGCATCCACCACTTGGCGCCATTGTTCCGGACGCAGCTCGCAGATCAGTGCCTGCTCGATGTCCGAACCGGCGGCGACCACCACCGTGTGCACGCGCTGCCGTGCGACTATATCCTGGACCACCTGCCCGACCTGTGCGGCGTCGGCAATCGACAGGGCGTGACACTCCGCCTGGCGTCCCAGGGCTCGAACCTTTTCGGCCGTCTCCAGGGCACGCGCCTCGTTGCTGCGATAGCTGAGCGCGACATCGGTGCCGGCGCGGGCGAGTTCCTCGCAGATCACGGCACCGACACCGCCGCTGCCGCCGATCACCAGCGCGCAGCCCGCGGGAAAATCATTGGTTGTGCTCATGCGGGTTCCTCCTTGGGCAGGGCCTGCTTTTCCGGGTCATCGATGGCCTGGGGTGCCGTGCGCCCGGCAAACAGCGGCCGCAGGGTATCCCCGCTGGAAAAGTCCAGGATTTGCGTTGAATAGACATGGAATTCAGAGGCCGAGATGCGCCACCCCCGCTCCGTCTTGCGATACTCGTCCCGGTACTGACCGCCCAGCTGGGTAATGCTCTTGGAGTGCGTGTCGATCAACTGGTAATACAAACCCCAGGTTCCCCGCGCATTGTGTTCGTCGAGCACATCGATCTCCGGGTTCTGCGCATGGTGGATTTCCACGATGTGCTCCGCACAGGCCAGGCGCGAGAAAACCGCACTGAGATCATCGCGATTTTTGAAACAGCCGATACGCCCGTAGTCGAGCGCGATTTCCCCCTCGACGAAACAATCGCGGAACGTCTCCACATCCTTGGCATCGCTGGCGCGGAAATAGCGATACTTCAAACGCCGGATCGCCTCGGCATCTTCCAGGCGCGCAATCCGGTGCGCAAGTGCCTGCAACTCGCTCATGATTAATGGCCCCGCCGCGAATAATTCCGCCGAATTTTACATTATGCCATTGTCGGCAGCGGCCCGGTGTTCACCGCCTCCCTTGAAAAATCATCCTCCTTCCCCATATAGGAAATTGCCCGGTTCGCCCGCTGAATGCGCACCGGGTCGCAGCCGCAAAAGCTGTGCTAACAGAACAAGGCCCAACCATAACAAGGGAGGCGAGACGATGAACGCACTCAAACTGACACCCCTGTGGCACTCCTCCGACTGGGATGGATTTCCGCAGAGTGTGATGGACGCCCTGGTCAATCCGCGGGGCTCGGCTGCTTCTCCACCCTACAACATCGTGGAGCACGGAGACGGTTCCTACGAGGTCTCCGTGAACGTGGCGGGATTCCAACGGGACGAACTGGAAATCTCCACCGACGGGGAAGTGTTGCACATCAGTGCGAATGCCGAAGAAAAACCTGCGGCGGACGCCAAGAAAGAGGGGAATGCGCCCCGCTACCTGCACCGGGGACTGGTGCGTCGGAGCTTTGAGCTGCGCTTCAGTCTCACGGCACATACGGAAGTGACAGGCGCCGAACTCACCAACGGCATCCTCCACGTGAGCTTGAAATCACAGGTCCCGGAACAACCGCAGAAGCGCGTCGTGACCATCAAGTCAGAGGCGGGCTGAGGCCGGGTGCCGCAAACCACCGGCCTGCTGCAGGCAATACAGCCCTGACGGCCTGGCGCGACAGTCTTACGCGACAGCCTTGCGCGACAGCCTGGCGCAACTGCCTCGCGCAACAGCCTTGCCCGACAGCCTCGCGCAACAGCCTTGCGCAACAGCCTCGCGCGACAGCCTTGCGCGGGAGTTGGGTGTAGACCCGGACGGAGAGTGCCCCCTGCGACAGCGTGCCTCAATCCGGCATGCGTTGCAGGTGCCGGGACAGGTCGCCGGCGAAATCCATCCTGTAGCGGCGTGAGACGAAATGGCATTCTGAGCCGCTGCAGTCAAAGCGGTCGTCATAACGACCCTGGATGATGGGCTGCAGCGGGAAGTCGGACAGGCATTGAAACACCGTGTACCGGGAGCGCGCCGCAGCACTCTGCAGGTCCGGGGCCACCTCGACCACGGCATTGCTGATCAGGTGAGTGGTACGCGGCGTGCCCGGGACCCGGGGCGCATCTACCGGCTGCTCGCTCTCATCGTAGTA
Organism: Gammaproteobacteria bacterium; assembly: GCA_965215045.1. Classification (GTDB taxonomy): domain Bacteria; phylum Pseudomonadota; class Gammaproteobacteria; order JABABF01; family JABABF01. The sequence goes on from OZ244031.1 coordinate 759,618, forward strand.
AATGGGAAAACTCCTGAACATCTGCTCCACCCCGTCCGCTCCCGAATAGGAGGGGGTTGATTCATCGCCCGTGTACAGCTCGGCGTGTCGAAACAGTTCGCGCAAAACGGCAAAGTCCCCGTCATCCACCGCCTCGGCGTAGCGGTTCAGCAGGTTGAGCACGGCGTGATGGATCTCGGCGACGCTGTTCATCTTCATTTCTCCCGCGGCGGTTCGTCTTCTGCCAGGGCAGCGGCACTCATGTCGTGGTCGAAACCGCGGTATTCCAGGTAGCGCATCTGCCGCAGGCGTTCTTGTAAATTTCCGGGAGGCGTGTCGCCGAACTTCTTGCGCCGTACCTGGCGGGCCCGCTCCTGCCAATCGTATGCCGCGACGGTGTCTTTGTGCAGGGCGGCATCGATCGCCTTCCGCTCCAAGCCGCGCTGCTCCAATTCCCGGCGGATGCGTCGCGGGCCGTGACCGCGGCGCGCGCGGGCGTGCACAAAGGCCTCCGCGTAACGCCCCTCATCCAGTTGCCCGGCATGTTCCAGCACCGCCAGCAACTGCTCCACCGCAGCGGCATTGGCACCGCGTGCAGCCAGCTTTCTCTGCAGTTCGGAGCGGCAGTATTCGCGCCGTGCCAGGCAATCCAGGGCATAGCGATGCAACTGTGGCGAGAATTGCAGCGAAGCGTCCACCATACCGGCATTCAACTCGCAGGCAGGGTTTCCTCGCGCTCGGACTCCCCGGCCCCCGGTGCGGCATCCGCCGGCGCGCTGGACATCAGTTTCTCGCGCACCGCCTGTTCAATGGTTTCCGCGGTCTCCGGGTGCTCTTGCAGCCAGCGCGTGGCGGCGACGCGCCCCTGGCCGATTTTTCCCTGCTTGTAGCTGTACCAGGAACCAGACTTCTCCAGCAGCCCGCTGTCGACGCCCAGGTCGATGATCTCGCCGCTTCGGTCGATGCCGCGATCGAAAAGAATGGCGAACTCCGCCTTTTTGAACGGCGGTGCCAACTTGTTCTTGAGTACCTTGACCCGCACCTCGTTGCCGATGATGTCATCCTTTTCCTTGACCGTTCCGATACGGCGTATGTCCAGGCGCACGGAGGCATAGAACTTCAAGGCATTGCCGCCCGTGGTGGTCTCCGGGTTGCCGTACATGACGCCGATTTTCATGCGGATCTGGTTGATAAAAACGACCAGGCAGTCGGCCTGCTTGATGGTGCCGGTCAATTTGCGCATCGCCTGGCTCAGCAGGCGTGCGTGCAAACCGACGTGCGTATCCCCCATCTCGCCCTCGATCTCAGCGCGCGGGGTCAGTGCCGCCACCGAGTCCACCACCAGCACGTCCACCGCACCGGAACGCACCAGCATATCGGTGACTTCCAGGGCCTGTTCGCCGGAATCCGGCTGGGAAATAATCAGGTTCTCGGTATCGACGCCGATCTTCCCGGCATAGATGGGGTCCAGGGCATGCTCGGCATCGACGAAAGCCGCCACCCCCCCGGCCTTCTGACAGGAGGCGATCACCTGCAGGCTCAGGGTGGTTTTACCCGAGGCCTCGGGCCCGTAAATCTCCACGATCCGTCCCTTGGGCAGACCACCGATGCCGAGTGCCGCATCCAGGCTCAGCGAACCGGTGGGAATCACCGAGACCGCCACCTGCTGACTGTCACCCAGTCGCATGACCGTGCCCTTGCCGAACTGACGCTCAATCTGGTTGATTGCCGTTTCCAATGCCTTGCGTCTTTTGTCTTCCATCCTTCAACTCCCGTGCGATGTTGCGGTAATGAAAATTATATACACCCCGGCCCGCTTCAGGCCCGGGCGGGGCCACCGTTGCGCCCCGTGATTCCAGGGCGCCGAACCAGTGCCACCAGGCCGTGCAGGGCCTGCAACACCGCCTGTTCGCGGATGCGCTGGCGGTCGCCCTCGAACAGGCACAGTTCGGCAATGGTGCTCTCGCCCTTGCAGTGCCAGGCAAACCAGACCGTGCCCACCGGCTTGTCTTCGTCGCCCCCGTCGGGGCCGGCAATGCCGCTGACCGCCACGCTGAGTTCTGCACGCATCAACTGGAATACACCATCGGCCATCTGCCGCACCACCGCTTCGCTGACCGCTCCCTCGCTGCGCAACACCTCCTCCTGGACGCCCAGCAGCTCGCGCTTGACCTGGTTGGCGTAAGAGATCACGCTGCCCACGTACCACTCCGAGGCACCGGGGATGGAAGTGACCAGGTCGGCGATGCCGCCGCCCGTGCAGGACTCTGCCGTCGCCAGTCGCCAGCCCGCAGAACGCAGGTGGCGCCCCAGTAACAGCGCCTGTTTTTTGGCCTGTTCCAGGATCATGGTTCGCCTCCCTTAGCGTAGCGCACCGGTATCTGCATGCTGATTCCCCCGCATTTAGGGACACGAGTGCAACGCCGAAGTGTACGCCGCATCGTGCAGTATAGAATACCCCCCAGGTTTTGCCACGCTCCTGCCGCCGGTTCGCATCAGCGCGCGCCGGGCACAGCCCGCCGCGATCATTCCCGCGCCCTCAGCATCTCCATGCCGGAACTCGCCCTCTCCTCCCCTATCGATGCCGCCCGGCATACGCCGATGATGCGCCAGTACATACGCATCAAGAGGGAACACCCCGATATCCTGCTGTTCTATCGCATGGGCGACTTCTACGAGTTGTTCTACGATGACGCCAAGCGCGCTGCCGAACTGCTGGATATCACCTTGACGGCGCGCGGGCAATCCCGCGGCCAGCCGGTGCCGATGGCCGGCGTGCCGGTGCACGCGGTGGACAACTACCTGGCCAAGCTGGTACGGCTGGGAGAATCGGTGGCGATCTGCGAACAGATGGGCGAGACGGAAAACCCCGGCGCACCGCTCGAACGGCAGGTGGTGCGCATCGTCACCCCGGGCACCATCAGCGAAGAGTCCCTGCTCGATGAAAGCCGGGACAATCTCCTGCTCGCACTGCACCAGGCCAGGGACGGCCATTTCGGCATCGCCTGCCTGGATATTAACAGCGGGCGTTTCACCGTCAACGAAGTCGATGACCGGGAGGCCCTGTACCGGGAATTGCAGCGGCTGCAACCCGCCGAACTGTTGATCGCAGAAGACCAGGCACAGCTCCCCGGCCTGGAAAAATACGCTCGCATCAAGCAGCGTCCGCCCTGGGAATTCGACGAAGAGGGTGCCATCCGGCAGCTGAACCGGCAATTTGAAACCGCCTCCCTGCAGGGTTTTGGCTGCGCCCATCTCAAGACCGCCCTGTGCGCCGCCGGTTGCCTGTTGCAGTACGCGCACAATACCCAGCGCACCGACATGCCGCACATCCGCGGCCTGGCCTGGGAACAGGAGCAGAGCAGCGTGGTGCTGGACGCCGCCACCCGGCGCAACCTGGAGATCGACACCAATCTCAGCGGCGGGCGCAATAACACCCTGATGTCGGTGATCGATCACACGGTGACGCCGATGGGCACCCGCCTGCTGCTGCGCTGGCTGCATCGCCCCCTGCGCCAGCGGCAGACCCTGGAACAGCGCCAGGACGCTGTCGAAGCCCTGCTGCAGGGCCGCCACGAGCCACTGCGCCAGGGCCTGCAGGCCGTGGGCGACTGCGAACGGCTGCTGACCCGGCTCGCCCTGCGCACGGCGCAGCCACGCGACCTGCTGCGCATTCGCAAGGCACTGGGCGCAATCCCCGGGGTGCGGGCGGCGTTGGCAGAGGAACTGCCTGAGCGGCTGCAAGAGCTGCGCGAACAGGTCACGGAATTCACCGGGCTGGAAGCGCTGTTGCAGCGCGCCCTGCCGGACAATCCGCCCTCCGTGCTGCGCGAGGGCGGAGTATTCGCCGAAGGTTATGATGCAGAGCTGGACGAAATGCGCAGCCTGAGCCATAACGCCGACCAGTTCCTGCGCGAACTCGAGCTGCGCGAACGCCAGCGCACCGGCATCGACAACCTCAAGGTCGGTTACAACCGCGTACACGGTTATTACATAGAGATCAGCCGCGGACGCGCCGACCAGGCGCCGCCGGAATACATGCGCCGGCAGACCCTGAAGAACGCCGAGCGCTACATCACCCCGGAACTCAAGGAACACGAAGACCGGGTGCTGAGCAGCCGCGGACGCGCCCTGCAGCGGGAGCGTGTTCTCTACGAGGCACTGCTGGACACGCTGAACGAGTCCTTGCACCCGCTGCAGAATACCGCCGCCGCCCTGGCGGAACTCGATGTGTTGAGCAGCCTGGCCGAACGCGCCGAGACCCTGGACCTGTGCCGGCCCGTGTTCAACGAACAGGGCGTATGGCGCATCGAGAAGAGCCGCCACCTGGTGGTGGAACACGTCCAGGAGGAACCTTTTATCCCCAATGCATTGCAACTCGATACCGAGCGCCGCATGCTGATCATCACCGGCCCGAACATGGGCGGCAAGTCGACCTACATGCGCCAGATCGCCCTGCTCGCCCTGCTCGCGCACATCGGCAGTTTCGTCCCGGCCAGCGAGGTGCAACTGCCACTGCTGGACCGGGTGTTCACCCGCATCGGCTCTTCCGACGACCTGGCGGGCGGGCGCTCCACCTTCATGGTCGAGATGAGTGAGACCGCCGGCATTCTGCACAACGCCACGGAAAACAGCCTGGTGCTCATGGATGAGATCGGACGCGGCACCGGCACTTTTGACGGCCTGTCCCTGGCCTGGGCCAGTGCCGTGTACCTGGCGGAAAAAATCCGCGCCTTCACCCTGTTCGCCACCCATTACTTCGAACTGACCGCACTGCAGAAGCAGTACCCGCAGATCGCCAACGTGCACCTGGACGCCGCCGAGCACGAGGACCGCATTGTCTTCCTGCATCGCGTCCAGGAGGGGGCGGCCAGCCGCAGTTACGGCCTGCAGGTGGCAAAACTGGCGGGCATCCCGCCCCCGGTGCTGCGCGAGGCGCAACACAAGTTGCAACAGCTGGAACGCCCCGACGGCGAAACGCCGGCCGCATCGTCCGCCCCGCCGGCCGCGGTGCCAAACCCGGTGCTGGAGGAACTGGCCGACATGATCGCCGCCCTGCAGCCCGATACCATGACGCCCAAGGACGCCCTGCAGCTTCTCTACCAGTTGCAAGACAAGATCAAGGAACTCTGAAGCCGCGCAGCCTGTTCTGCAGCTGCCCGCCGTCCCGGGTTTCATCGCCGGCGCCCCCGGCGCCGCGAACGACGCTTCGTCGCGCGTTGCGCCTCGCGCGCAGAAGACAGGGCACTGCTGCCGCTCAATGCGTGGGCAATGCCGACGCCCACGCCGTGCCCGGCCTCGCTCATGAAGCGGGTGAACAACAGCGGAAACAATATATAGACCCCGAACAACACCACCTGCAGCAGAATGCGAAAAGGCATTCCCGCCACCTGGAAAAACCACTGCTCTCCCAGCAGTGCCTCCGTCAGGGTGTTGTCGACCCAGTACACCATCTTGAACCAGAAACTCCAGAAAATCAGCGACAGGAAGACAAAACTCAGGCGCAGCATCACCTCCAGGCGATAGGCACTGACCGCCAGCAACAGGGGCAGGGAGACGATCAGCAGCAGCTGCAACAGTGCCTGCATGATCGGCGCGCTGTCGCGCAACAGCTTGAACATCACCATCGCCTCGGGCAGGCTGCGCCAGGCACCGCGGCTCGCCAGGAGGTTCATCACGCTCTCCTGCAACAGGCCCCAGGCCCCGGGGGCTGCAAACGAGCTCTGTGCGGCAAATTGCATTTCCCGGTCGGCGCGCAACACGGCGTGCAGCAACTTGTCTTCAGAGATGTGCCCGCGCGCAAAGCGATGATGCCACCGGCCCAGCAATCCCTCATCCATCGACGCCAGCAGGCGCGGACGCAGACCGCGCTCGGCGTCGCTCCACCAGTCGCGGCAGGAGGGCCAGCCGCCGCTGGCCAATTCCGGCGGCGCAAAAGCCCCGTCGCGCTCCGGGTCGTAAGGGAAGGAGCGCACGGCTTGTTCCGGGTACAGGCTGTCATAAAGCCCCGGGGTGGAGAGCAACAGGGAGGAACCCGCCCAGGCCAGGTCCTCTTGCGGCGACAGTCCCGAAGACGGCGCAATCGCCGACGGGCCGGGAGCCCGGTGCAGGAAGCGCCGATGCGCCGGACGCCAGCACTCCCGGTGAAAGCGCTCCAATTCCTCGCGCAAGTGCGGGGAACGCACCGTGTTCGCGGCGATGTCGACGGAAAACTGCCGCAGGTCGATATGACAGGGAATCGAATTGATGGCGGCGGCGGTCAGCCCCTGTCCGATGCTGTTCAGCCACCACCACCACAGGGGCACCCGCGCCCCGCCGCCGTCCAAGCGCAATGCCTCGTAGCCCGCATCGCGCTCCCCGGGGCGTTCCTCTCTCATGCTGCGCTGCAATTCACCGCGGCTCAACACACAGGACTGTTCGGCGTACACCAGCGTCCGGGGTTGCACCGGCACGGTGGGAACCACGGCAAATAATACGATCACGAAAGCGATATAAAGGCGCAATTCGGTCAGGCGCAGGGCCTGCAGTCCCACGCTGCCAGTAGACGACTGCAGGGCGGCGTTATGCAATCCCGAGAGGATCAGGGCGGCAAAGGGCAGGTAGGCGATGCCGGTGTCGACCAAGAGTTGCCACAACTGGTTGTACAGCCGCCAGCCGCTGAAGCTGCTGAGCAACTCCAAGAAATTGCCGCTGCTGTACATCAGCGCGCTCCCGGGCCGGCCGCAGACGGCGGGGCCGCTGCCTCGCCTGCCGGCACCTGCAACGGCGGGGCCGGCGGACTGGAGAGCATCGCCCCGGCATGGCGCAGCCGGCGGCGTTCCAGGATGATGCGCGCGGTGCCGGTCAGGGCTTCACGGCGCACGCGCTGCTCAAACAGGATGTTCTCAATCTCGTCGTCCAGGCCCTGCAACAGGCGCTCGACCTCCTCCAGGGCCGCGCGGTTGCCCAGGACATTGGGGGCGCGCCGGCCGATGCGCAACAGGTGCCGCGCCGCCAGGGACTTCTGCAGTGCCTGCGCCAGGGCGATCTCCGTCGCCAGCCGCTCACTGAGAATCGCGCGGTTGGCCGGCGTCTCCTCGCGCAGTCCCTGCAGCAGCCCGACGCTCAGGGCCAGTCCCATGGCGGGATTGCCCAGTGCTTCCAGTTCCTGTGCGTCGGGACGGCCCCGCTGCTGCAGCAGGGCCGCCAGGCGTCGATGCGCCTGGTCCCGCCCCTGGTGCACCTCCGCGTGCAGGCCGGCACCGGCGCGCGATTGCAGGGGCTTGCAACCCGGGCAGAGACGGATCTCCGTCTCCCCCAACACCGTGACCGTCCATTCGGCGGCCTCCTCCGGGCTCGCCCAGAGCTGTTCGACCAGCACCGGTGCCACCTCCTCCTGCGCGGCTGTTTCCTGCCGGGCCCGGCGCCCCATCTCCGTCCACTGCCGGTAACCGGCACTGACCACGTCGGCGGTGACCCGCACCGGCGGCTGCCCTTCACCGCCGGCGCGTTTGCCGCCCAGCCAGGCGACGCCTCTCCGGGCGGGCGCGCGCTCCACCTCTTTTTGCACCGCCACCGGGTCCTTGCCCGCCTGCCGGGCATGCGCCCATTCCGCGTGCACGGCCGCCTGGATCCAACCCTGCAGCGGGTTGCGTCCCGCATCCATATCCTGCTGCAACTGCCGGCAGTTTTTGACCGCGGCATCAAAATTCGCGCTCGCACTGAGAATACCGCGCGTGACCAGGTCGTACAGGCCCGGGTTGGCGCGCTGCAGCACGGACATCGCACTGACCCGCAACAGGGAGCGCGCCGACTCGACCACGCTCTGCTCCAGCGCATAGAGATTGTCCCGCAGGTCATTCAACTGGGAACGCACCGATTCCTTGCGCTCAAAACCGCAGGCATCCAGGTGCCATTCGTAGCTGGCGTCGAAGTGCCCCTTGTGCACATCGAAACCGGAGCCGAAATTCAATACCGGCCGGCCGCCGCCCATGCGGTAGTACCAGTCCGCCGAACCGGTCGGTGCCAGTGCCGCCACCGGCACCGCCAGCGACTGTGAAAACAGTGCCAGGCAACAGAAAATGCTGCGCCCCTTCACGGCGCATCTCCCGCCAGGGAAAACGTCCCCAGCAATTTCTGTCCGCGCGGTTCACAGCAGCGGTAGGGACGCCACAGGTGCCAGGCGTACTGCTCCCGCATATCGTGCGCCGGCAAAGCGTCGGCGTCGCCGAACACCCGGCAGGCACCCCGCCCCGGAAACAGCAATTGCCACCTGCCGCCCGCCGCATCGTTCTCGCGCACCGGCACCGGCCCCTCGCAACCCCGACCGCAGCCGGAACCCAGCTGCCGGTAGACATGTCCCGCCCCGCCGTGCGTGCTGATATCGGCGGCGCGCTGGGCGATGACCGCAGCCGCGCGCCGGGTATCCGCCTGGAGCACGAAACCATGGCGCGGATACACCGGTCCCCAGGCATCGGGGAAACGGCCGACCGTGCGTCCGCCCGCAAGGGCCGCCGGTGCCGACACGATATCCGGGCTCACCAAACGCCAACCGGCAAAATCCATGTTGCTCAGGAAATAAGGCTCCAGGGGCCGCGCCGCAGAAGGACACAACCAGCCCGCCGCCACCGGGGCGTCCAGCACCGCCAGTGCCGGACTGCCGACCAGTTCTGCGTGCAGGAACCGCAGGTTGCCGGCACCCCGGCCGGCGGCCGACAATCCACCCGCCCCGTCTGCGATGCGATTCAAGCGGGCGCTGTACTTCCAGGGCGGGCGGGTGGACCAGGCGGTGACCACCGCATCCGGCAGGTAGTGGCGGATGCGCGGCGAGACGCGCACCAGGCATCCGGCCGGCCCGCAATCCTGCCAGAAGCACAGGCCCTCCAGCCGGTACTGCAGGCACTCGCGGTCGGCGGCCGCACGCAGGATATCCCGCTCCCGCAATTCCGCCGCCGCAGCCGCCGGCAACAGCACCAGGCACAGCAGCATGCCGCGCATTTTCATCGCCCGTCCGCCTGGCGGGCATCCCGGCGGCGGCTGGCAATTTCACGCGCGATCATGAAGACCGCCTCCAACTCGCTGCAATCGTGGCGGGCCATGAGCCGGGCGCGCTCGCTTTTCTCTTCTTTTTCCGTCTGCGCCAGGGCCAGGCACAGGGCCGGCGGCACGTTGCGAAACCGCGCCCGCACCGTGTCGGCCAGCAACACGCCCTCGGTGTACTTGCCGGGTGCCTTGCGCGCACCCAGCAACATCCCCCGCTCATCTTCCTCCAAGTGTCGGAAACGCTCCAGTTCGCGCAGTTCGCCCTCGCCGACGCACAGGCACAGCCACCATTCGAACATCGCCAGCATTTTCTCGGCCTCCCCCTGGAAGTCCTTCATGTTCTGGGTGGCCATCCACAGCCACAATCCCAGGCGCCGACCCAGCAGCTTGGAAATCTTGACCAGGTACGAGGCGAGCAGTGGATTGCCGGTAATCACGTGCGCCTCGTCAGTGAGCAGGATAATCGGCCGGCCATCGTGTTGCGTCCTCTGTGCCAGTGCCACGACCGCATTGACCAGCCCCAGCCAGGCCACGGCCAGTTGTTCCGGGTGTTGACCGGCCCCCAGGACACCCATCTCGAAGCGCAGGTAATCCGCATCGCTCAAGGGCTGCCCGGGACGGTCGAACAACTCGCCGGCCAGGCCGGTGGTAAACAGGCTCATGGCCTCCGCCATCTCTGCCAGCCGCCCCCCGTCTCCGCCGTGGCGCTGCCTTTCTGTGCCGCGCTCACGCAAGGCCGCACAGACATCCGAGACCCGCACCGTGTCGCCATTCCTGGCCCGCACCTGCCGCGCCGCCTGCAGCAGTGCCTGCTGCAATGCCGCCTGGTCGCTGCGGCTGAAAACCGCCTCCTCCTGCGCGTGGCCGCCGGTGACCATAAGACGCGCAATCAGTGTGAGTTCGCCCAGCACGTCGCGCCCCGCCACCGCCCCGGTGTCGGCCCCGGTGTCGGCCCCCAGCTGCAGGGCGGCGGCAAAGGGCGGCAGGGAGACGCCGCAGCCCGCACCCAGGCTGAGGTCCAGGGTGCGAAAGCCGCGGCTGTGCAAAAAACGCGCCAGCAGGGCGAAGGAATTGCCCGCCTCCACGGCGATGAGCCGCGGACGCTGGAAGGCCATTAACACCATCTGCAGGTATACCAGCAGGGCCGATTTACCGGCACCGGTGGGGCCGAAAACAAACAGGTGGGCGTTCTTGGTACGGTCTTCCATGCTCAGCGGGTCACAGGCAAACAATTCGCCGCCGCGGTTGAAAAACACCAGCCCCGGACGCCGGCTGCCGGTGGCGCGGCCGTAGACCGGCAACAGGGCGGCGGCATCCGAAACATAGATGAAACGGTTGCGGCGGCGCAGTTGGTCCAGGGCGGGGCGGTAACCCATCGGCAAATACCGCAACCAGGCATCCAGGGCCACCGGGTCGACATCGGCGGGCACCAATTGCAGGCGGTTGGCCAGGAACAGGGCGTCCAGCCGGGTACTCTGCTCGGCCAGTTGTTCAGTGTTTTGCGCCCGGAGGAACACCGCCAGTGAAAACGGGTAGACGCGGTCGCCACGCACAATGCGCCGGCGGCAGTCCTGTGCCGAGCTGCGCCCCGCCTCGGCCGCCTCGCCATCGCCCACCGCACCGTGTTCAATGCGCTCCAAGTGCGTCAGTACAAAATCCTGCGGGGTAAACGCCAGGGTCAATGTCAGCACGGCACCGGGCGGCAACTGCTCCAGCAGACATTGCGTCCTCTTGCCGGCCATGCGTTCCGCCGACAGTTGCCCGGGTTGCGGCACGCCGCGCAGACGCTGCAGCACCCGCACACGATGCACGCGCTCGCCAAAATGCCAGACGCCCGGCCCGGCCTCAGAACGCACCCGGGAAGGACACAGCGCATCGGCCAGGCTGTAGTCAAAACTGCGCGGGACATCGTGCTGTGCCTGTTCCTCCGCCGCGGCCGGTGCGGTGTGAAACCAGCACCGCAACCAGTTGCGGATTTCCTCCGCCCGGCAACGGCGACTGGCGATGCCCGCCGTTTCCAGTTGCGTGCTGAAACGCCGCACCTGGCGGGCCAGCTCGTGTTGCGCCTGCCCCGGTTCGGCGGCGGCGTCCCGCAACTGGCGCCGGTAGAGACAGGCCAGTACCCGGCGCCGGGAACCGCGCCACGGCTCCTCGTTCAGGGGGTCGCAGAACAGTCCCCGGGGATGGGAAATATCCTCTACATGCTCTCCCAGGATGCGCAGGAATTCATCGCGCCAGGGGCCGGCACCGGAAGACGGGGCATGATGGACCAGCGATTTCGCATCCTCGCGCAAGCCGTTTTCATCGAGAAAGCAAAAGATCTGCAACACCCAGGGGGCGCGCTCGTGTTCGGGGAAACTGTCGCCCAGCAACTGCTGCAGGGACTTCTGCAGGGCGCGGCAAAAATGCGCCGACTTGCCCTCCACGTCGACCGCCCGCAGTTCCAGCACCGCACCCAGGCTGCAACCGTCCTCCAGCAGCACGCTGTCGTCCTCCAGGATATCGAGCCAGGGCAGCAGTTCACTGAAAGAAGGCGACTCCCGGTAAGCGGCGGCCGCATCGCGCAGACGGGGACGCCGATGCACGGCCAGGGGATTGCCGCGCAGGCAGAAATCCGCGAGCCCCCGCAACAGGCTGCGGGCGGAATTCCCGTTCACGGCGGTGCCCACTCCCCGGGCAGGGCAAAATGGTCGCGCACATAGAGAAAGAAGGCGGTGACATAACCCGGCACCGGCGCCTCGTTGTCGCCGACAAAATGAGGGTGAATCCACATCAGCAGGGTCGGGTTCGGCAAGCGCCGGAACTCCCGGACATGCTGCGGCGATGCGCCCACTTCCCGACGCCGGGGCACCAGCGGCGGTGCCGAATTCCCCAGGTGTGCGTGCAGCACCGAGCGCATATCGCGCCCGTCCCGCAGGGCCGCTTCCTGCAGCGAAGCGGTGCAACCGCCCAGCAGTAGCAGCAGGACCAGGCACGGCCATCCGCGCCTGGTTTCAGACACAGCGCGCATCATTCTGGAACGCGCATCGCCCCGGCCCATGGCGCACCCTCCTCAATCAAAACGCGCATCGTCCCGGCCCATGCCGCACCCCTTCAATCAAAACACGCATCGCCCCGGCCCATGCCACACCCCCCTCAATCAAAACGCGCATCGTCCCGGCCCGGCGCAGTTTCATAGACCAGCTTGCGGTCGCCGGGGGTGGAATCGATCTCCAGCTGGCGCGCGACATGCAGGATCACCTTCGTGCCCGGGGCGATGTACACGGCATCAAACCCGGCTTCATAGCGCTCGCTGACAAAATTGCGCCACTCCGCCAGCGCGCTCTGCACCGCCCCGTGTTGCGAATAACTGCTGGCACTGCCGCTGAGGGCGCGCAGCACATGCCCCTGGGCCGAGGCGATTTCACTGATCGCCGCGCGCCCGCGCGCGCCGGCATAACCTTCGGCAGCACTGAGCAGCACCCGCTGCGCGGCGTCGGAAAACGCGCTGCTGATCAACCGCCCGGGCAGGCAGGGCAGCCCCTGCGGGTCGGAAAGCCAGGCGATGGCGGCACCGTCTGCGGCCTCTTTCGGAGCGTCGGTATCGGTGCCCAGTTGCCGCACCGAACCATCGGCGAAAATAAAGGTGGCGTTGTGCAGGCGCACGCTGACGCACTCCAGCGTCCAGTCCCCGATCGCGGTCCCGGAAAACAGCATGCCCGACAAGCCCGGGATGCTGTGGCCACCCGCCGTGATGTTCTCCCCGCCGACCAGCACCTTGACCGGCAGGGGGTCCAGCACCTTGCCGTCCACCGGCACCCGTCCCACCAGGGCGGTCAGTGCCAGCGCATCAAAAAAGATCGTGTTGACCGGAATGGTTAATCGCGGGCGGGACTCGGGCACCGAAGCGTCGGCAGCGGAACGGCCCGCATCCAGTGCCGGGGTGCTCAGGTAGCGCGGCGCAGGCGCAGAACCCACGGGCAGGGGAGCCTGGGCCGGCACCGCGGAAGGCCGTTCTTCCAGGCGCTGCAGGCGTCCGTCCAGGTGCTGCAACTGCCGGGCCAGGTCAGCGGGCATTTTCGGTGCCGGCGGCGGTTTTGCGGCGGCGGCCGCCTGTCGGCGCTGCTGCTGCTCATCCATCTGCTGCAATTGTCGTTCCAGGGAATCCACCTGGGCGATCAGCGTGCGGATGGTCTCCGCCGTGGTATCGCCCTCCGCGCTCTGGACGTTCCACTGTGCCGGCACACCGGGCTCGGGGGCCTGTTCCCGCGCACCGCGTCCGGCACCGTAGGCCGACAACAGCACGAACAGCCCCACTGCGACAGCCAGCAGCAGCGGCCGCCAGTACCGCACCAGGTGCGCACCGCGGCTCACGGACTCCGCTCCTCCCCGGGCGGCAGGGCGCGGGCCAGGCTGCGCCTGAAGGACGCATCGGAAACCAGGTAGAGCACCGTGGTATCCGCCTCTCCACCGCTGCCGGCCGGCTCCAGCCACCGGTGATGAAAGGTGGAGGCCCGCCAGTCGCCCCGGATACGATTGTGCTGCAAAAAGCGCGGGTCCAGCGGCACCCGCAGGGAGGAATGATTGGTCACCCGCAGGGCGGTGATATGCAGGCCGTAGCCGCGCCATCCGCCCAGGATCTCGTAAGTGAAATCGACGCCCCGAATCAATGGAATTTTCTGCGGGTATGCGCCGGTCGCATAGCGTCTCAGTTCCTGTTCCGCGGGCAACAGCCGCTCCGGTGCATACAACTGCTGGGCGGCGAAGCGCGTCAGCAGCAATTCCGCCGGCTTGCCGGTCTGTCGCCCGGCGTCGGCACCCGTCCCTGCGTACGGGTCGTGAATACGCAGCGGCTCGACCGAGCCGTTGGCGGAGGCGTGCAGGTTCAGCAGGTACACCCCGCCCCCCATGGTGTGGACCATCACCCGCACCGAGTCAAAATCCGCACTCGCCCGCCAGTGCACCGCGCGTCCGACAGACTGCGTGCGCAGTTGCGCAACCACGCTCTCCGGCAGTCGCACCTCGCGCACCGACACCGGAAACAATGCCGTGCGCTCCACCCCGGTGCGCAGGGATACATCCAGGGGAACTCCATCCCAAAACAAGGTCTCCCCGTGCCCCGGGGCGGGATACAAGCCCGCCGTCAGGCAGCACAGAACCAGTGCCAGTGCACCCCGGCTCATCAGTCCGCCTCCATGCGCCGCGGTGCCTGTGCGTGCCCGTCCAGTGCCAGTGCACCCCGGCTCATCAGTCCGCCTCCATGCGCCGCGGTGCCTGTGCGTGCCCGTCCAGTGCCAGTCCTCCCGGCTCATCAGTCCGCCTCCACGCGCCGCGGTGCCTGTGCGTGCCCGTCCAGTGCCAGTCCCCACGGGTTGCATTCTGCGGACACGTCGAAACCGGTCACGCGCAACACGTAGCGCAGGGCGACATCCTTGACCACGCGATTTTGCACCCACTCCCGCAGACCCAGGTCCAGGCGCACCTCCCAGGTGTCCGCCGCCACCCGACGCACGCTCCCGGTGCTGTAACCACCCAGCGGGAACAGGCCGCGACTGCGCTGTAATTCGCCGCGCCGCTTCTTGGTCTGCACGTTGCTCGCCAGCCAGCGGCGAAAGTTCGGCGTGCAGTAACAGTTGTATTTTTCCGCCAGTGCCGGGTATTCAGTGCTGCCATCGCGCGGCCAGAAATTCAGTGCCTGGAACACCGTCAGGGCAAAAGCGTACACGTTCGGCAGCGGCACTTCACCGGCGCGCAACACGCTGCCCCGGCTCAGGTCGGGCGGGACGTGCACCGTGATCCGACGCTGCGTCAGGTGCAGCACCAGCGACAGTGCCAACAGCAGTACAAACAGGAAAACCAGGGCGATGCGCAGCGTCCAGATATGCGAGTCACGCGCAGACAGCGCATGGAGCAGGCGGCTCATCGCCCTTTGCGCAGCGGGAGGCCCGCGCCCCAGGTGCCACTGCGTACGACCAGGCCCCGGCGCAGTCCCAGGCGCGCCAGTTGCACCATGCACCACAAGCGCAAATGGTGGTCGGGTTTGCCGCGCTTGAGATGACGCAGCAGGCGCGCGCCCAACGCAAAACACAGCAGGACGCCCAGGGCGGCCGCACCAATGCCCAGGGAAAAATTGCCCAGCAACAGGCCCAGCCCACCCAGCAGCGGAAAACACAGCAGGGACGAGGCACCCAGCAGGGTGCTGAGTTCCGGCGTGGTGCAACCCAGGAACACCGCCGGTTCCGTGTTAATAAACTCCGACAACTGCGCGGTGTTCAGCGCCTCTTCCGTTGTCGATTCAGCGTTGAATGATTCCATTCAGGTAATTGGCGAGAAACACGATAAACATAATGATGGCGATGCCGACCGCCGCGGTGAGGATCACCCGGCCGAAATCCCCGGTCTCATGACGCGCCGCGTTGAATTCACCGATCACGCGGCGGCCGACCGACAACACCACCCAAGCGACGGACATTGCGGCGAGCAGGTAGATGAAATAGACGAAAATGCCTTCCAGCACCCCGATGGGCCCCTGCTCCAGGTTCACGCCCTCCACGGTCGGCAGCTCCGGCACCACCAGGCGCGCCGACGCCGCCGGACAGAACAAGAGCACCGCACAAGCCTGCCAGCAGGCGAACCCCGCACGGCGCAGCGGCGACAAGAACCGGGGGCGGACCATCATCCGCCCCGCACGGCACATCGGTGACAAGAACCCGAACTTTGACATCATTCGCTCCCGGTGCTGCGTTTCATGTAAAACATCATTGCTCCCAGCACGAACAGCAACAGCAGTGCCCGCAGCAAGTAAGCCAGCAATTCCATTTCATCGATGCCGTCCTCCCCGGTGTCCGACCACCGGCGAAATGCCGCCTGGGCAACCGCGATCACCAGGAACACCGCCGCGGCGGTGGCGACCCCCGACAGCAACGCCTCGCTGCCCTGCAGCCCGATGCCCGAGACCCGCTCAAAAATATCTCGCACGCGCTCCCTGTCATCCATTCGCCCGTCCTCTTTCAACGTCCGTAGCGCGCCCGCAGCGGTGCCAGTTGCCTGGGCCGCCGGGACGGTTCCGAGGCATGATCTAAAATTGCCCGGCGCACCCGGCGCAGGTCGGCGCGCAACGCCGCATAATCAAACAGCACGTCGCCGCCCGCCGGTGCCGCGGCTTCCGCGCGACTCACGGATTGCAGCATAAAATCCAGTTCCCCGGCCAACTGCAACAAGTGCTCCTTTTCCCCGGCCAGGGCGCGGGGCGGTGCCAGGCACAAAAAAGACAGGAGGCACAGGCAGGTGCACAGGAGGCGGCAAAAGTTCATCGCCCCTCCTCCCGGCAACCGGGATGGGTCAACCCGGGCACAAAAGTTCACGGCACGCCCCCCAATAACAGGGACGGGTACACCCGGATATCAAAATAATCCATGACCTGGTCGATGTGTACCGGGATCATCTGCAGCTCCGGGGCCAGCGAACGCAGTTCCGCCAGGCGTTCCTCGCTGCGCACCTGCACCACCAGGCCCCTGGCTTTCTCCTTGACCAGTTGCCGGCGGCGGCGCGACAGCCAGGCGCGGGAATGACGGTCGTCACCGATAAAAAACACCGCGCCCTCCAGGTTCATCATCTTCTTGATGCTCCCGGCAATGGATAGACGCATCTGTTTCGTGTGCACGGGAAACAGCACTTGGAACGGGTCGACCCGCTCCCCGGCAATGCCGGGAACCGGCACCTGCAGGCTTGCAAGCAGCGCGCACAGGGCAAAGCCCGGGAAAAAATGTTGTCGTTTCATGGAAGGTACTCCTGCAAAGAGCCGTTGCGCCGCAATAACAGTCGCGGCTCTGTGCCGGCAAAGCGGCGTAAATCCGGGCGCCGCAACACTTCGTCCTGGTGGTTGAGCGTGATACGGCGTTCAAACACGGCACGGCGGTCCACGCCCATGCCCAGGGCCCAGTGTCGGATGGCCTCATCATCGACCGCTTGGGCGAGATAGATATGCAGGGGATGTCCCTGTTCGCGCACCGCACTCTGTGCCCGGCGCAGCAACTCCCGGCATTCCTGGCGACAGGAAACCGGGGCCAGCAACAGCAATTCATCGCCGGCGGTCGCCGGCGTCTTCTCAGCCGGTGGCGGCACCGGGGGGGTTGCAGGCGGCGTATCCACTACCGGCAGTTCGCCGTAAAACCGTTCCAGGACCTCGTTCACGGTCCGTTGAAAAGCGAGTTCCCCCTGCACGCGACGGTCCTGCATCAGCACGAAACGCTCGGCCAGTAGCCGGCGCTCTTCATCGCTGGTGGCATGCACTCCCAGCACCGAAACCGGGTCCAGTTGCGGACTCCAAAGACCGCGCGGCCCGCGCATCAGTTCCAGGTACCTGCTCCACTCCTGCTCGTTGAGTTCCCAGGCCTCGTACGGCATTTTGCGTAACTTGCGCGTTTCACTGCGCAGCACCTCGCTGCGTTTCAGGTCCAGCGGGGCCGCTGCCGGCGGCACCTCGTTGCGGGCCAGACCGGGAACCGGGGCCAGGGCAGCGGAGGCTGGCGCCGGAATGTGCGCGGGAAACGAGCCGCGGAATTGTGCATGGCCGGGGTCAGCCCCCGAACGGTGGCTCACTAAGAACACGCCTCCCAGGGCCAGCAGCATCCCCAGGCTGAGATAAAAAAGGCGGGAGGAGAGGAACCGGAGGGATATCCTCCCTTCCCTGGGCCGCACAGGATTGGACACGAACGGTAAGTTACGGACAAGGAGACAACCGCCCTCCTGAGAACCGTCGTGCTGTGCGGAAATAAAAGGCGTGTTTTGCGGCCCGGATGTGCCGGCGCAGTGTTCTGCCGCTGCGTGCACATTGCCGGATACGCCGGGCCCTGGCGCAGCAAAGACGGCCTGGGCCGGAGCGGGCAGAGAACCGTCCGCCGCATCCAGGGTGAACGGAAAATCTTCGGCGGCCGCCAGATGCGCCGCTGCCGTGACATGCGGTGCCGGGGGCGCGGATGCTGCGGGAGGTGGCGCGGAAGATGTTGCGGAAGGAGGCTCCTGTGTCGCGGTATAAGCCGCGGGAGACGTTGCGGGAGGTGGCGCGGAAGATGTTGCGGAAGGAGCCCCCTGTGTCGCGGTATAAGCCGCGGGAGGCGTTGCGGGAGGTGGCACGGAAGATGTTGCGGAAGGGGGCGTGGGAGATGTCAGAGGCCCCTGTGTCACGGTATAGGCCGCGGGAGACGTTGCGGGAGGTGGCGCGGAAGATGTTGCGGAAGGAGCCCCCTGTATCGCGGTATTTGGCGCAAGGGGCACAGCAAAATCCCCTTCGGGTTCTGTGGCTGTTAATAGACCAGGGGGCGGACTATCCGTGCGCATGGAAAAATTCCCCCGCGTGGCGTAGCGCGGGCTTGCGGCCCCCTGGGCTGGCTCCTGCACGGTCTCCTGTGAAGTCTGCTGTGCGGTCTGCTGTGAAGTCTGCTGCAGGACGCCCGGCACGCCGGCACCCGCTGCAGGACTATTGCCCGCCGGCAGTTCCGAACCCTGCTGCGGTTCAACCGCAGCAGCTGCCTGTCGAAGTGGTATGCGCCTCATCCCCTGCCCCGGCTCCTGCACGGTCTGCTGTGGAGTCTGCTGTGAAGTCTGCTGCAGGACGCCCGACACGCCGGCACCCGCTGCAGGACTATTGCCCGCCGGCAGTTCCGAACCCTGCTGCGGTTCAACCGCAGCAGCTGCCTGTCGAAGTGGTATGCGCCTCATCCCCTGCCCCGGCTTTTCTGCCGGCCCTCGCGCCGGTTTTTCTGCCGGCCCTCATACTGGACTTTCTGCCGTCCCTCATACTGGCTTTTGTGCCGGTTCCTGCGAAAGCCGCACCCGTACCGCTGCGGTATCCCGATATTGGAATGTGCATGGAATGCGCTGCTGCAGCCGTCCGCCTGTCTGGCCTGTCTAGCCTGTTTAGCCGGCCTGGCCTGCCAGGACCTGCCGGGGTGCCATACTCCTGCACCCCTGTTCTCCCCGCCTTCAGTTTTCATGTTCGGTTGCCCTTCGTCTCCAGTACGATCCTTCCATTGGCCCCCGCGCCGACCGCGCCTCCCTCCCGCACTCGACACTCATAATGATAGTGTTCCCCGGCAATCTGTCATTCATCAAAATAAAGTGTTTGGCAAAACTTTATGTGAATGCAAAAACAAAAATTTAGATACGTCTGCCGCCCTTTTAAACCCCTGCCCCGCAGCTTTTCCGTCTGCTATAATCCGCCGGGCCGCCCCTTGGCAATCACTGGGCACACTGCAATGAAACCGGACATCCACCCCGACTATCACAGCATCAAGATCACCTGCAGCTGCGGCCACAGCATCCAGACCGGTTCCACGCTCAGTGAAGACATTCACGTGGAGGTCTGTTCCAACTGCCATCCCTTCTATACCGGGCAGCAGAAAATCGTCGACACCGGCGGGCGGGTGGAGCGCTTCCGGCGCCGTTTTGGACAGGGCGACAACACTTCGGCCTGAAACATCGCCGGCCGGGGCGTCATCCGGCGCCCGCTCCCGCAAACCCGTGCACCGAGAACCCGCAGCCCCCCGACGCAGACTTCTGCAGGGTGCTGCGCTCACGCTGTGCCTGTGCTGCTCTGCCACCCCCGCCGCCGCAACGGAGGCGCGGGCAGTCCCGGCTGCGCAGGCGGTGCTCCACCCTTCCTGTGCCCCGCAGAAAAAGCTGCGTCCCGTGCAACTGCGCAAGGTGTACGACGGCGACACCCTGTTCACGGAAAGCGGGGAGCGGGTGCGCGTACTGGGGCTGAACACGCCGGAGTTGGAGGGGCCCTATACCCGGGCCGAGCCGCTGGGCGATGCAGCGCGCCGCGCCGCGCACAGCTTCCTGGGCAACGAGCACCGCATTTACCTGGAGATGGGCACCAGGACCCGCGACCGTCATGGACGCACCCTGGCCTCCGTGTTCCGCAGGGATGGCCGCTCCCTGTCCCAGGACCTGCTGCAGCGGGGACTCGGGTTTTTCACCGCCATCCCGCCAGACCTGCACCGCCTGGAATGCCTTCGAGCCGCCGAACAGCAGGCCCGACGGCAAGGACGCGGGGTGTGGAAACACCGCCACTTCGCCCCGCGGCCGGCGCGCTCTATCACGGCGCGGGATGAGGGTTTTCGACGCATTGCCGGCCGGGTGCAAAAAGTGAGTGCCGGGCGCAGCTCCTGGTGGCTGGAACTGGACGGGCCGGTCGTCCTCCTCGTGCCGCGCAAAAGCATGAATTATTTCCCCAACGGGGTCACGGCACTGGCCGGTAAAGACATCGTGGTGCGCGGCTGGCTCAGCAACCGCAGCGGCAGCAGGGCGGTAAAACGCGGTTATAAACCCATGATGCTGGTGCTGCATCATCCCGCCATGCTGGAGAGTCCGGCATTGTGAGACCGGGAAAAGGAGGTCTGCGGACGCCGGTGGTGCGCACAGCCGGTGGCGACAGCGCATTCCCGCTCATATTTGTCAGCACCTCCCTTTATACTTATGATGAATGATTGAGCAAAGATACAAGGTGGATAAATTGAGATGTCTGATCAGAAACGCCGGCAGGACGCCCTGGATTATCACGCCAAGCCGCAACCGGGGAAAATTGCGGTACACCTGACCAAGCCCGCCGACACCCAGGAACAACTGGCACTGGCCTACAGCCCCGGAGTCGCCGAGCCGGTTTGGGAAATCAGCAAGGAGCCCCTGGATGCATACCGTTACACCGGCAAGGGCAATCTCGTGGCGGTGATCTCAAACGGCACGGCCATCCTGGGCCTGGGCAACCTGGGCGCACTGGCCAGCAAGCCGGTCATGGAAGGCAAAAGCCTGTTGTTCAAGCGTTTCGGCGGCGTGGATTCGATCGATATCGAAGTCGATGAAACCGACCCGAAGGCTTTCATCGACACGGTGGCGCGCATCTCCATCAGCTTCGGCGGCATCAACCTGGAGGACATCAAGGCACCGGATTGTTTTGAGATCGAGCGCCAGCTGATCGAAGCCTGTGATATTCCGATTTTTCACGATGACCAGCACGGCACCGCAATTGTCACTGCCGCCGGATTGCTCAACGCCCTGGAAATCCAGGACAAGAAAATGGAGGAGGTGCGCATGGTGTGCATCGGTGCGGGTGCCGCCGCCATCGCCTGCTCGCGCCTGCTGCTCACGCTGGGAATGCAGCGCGAGAACGTGTTCATGGTCGACAGCAAGGGCGTGGTCAGCACCGGGCGCGACGACCTGAACCCGTACAAAACCGAATTTGCCAACCGCACCCAACGCCGCACCCTGGCGGACGCCTGCCAAGACGCCGACATCGTGCTGGGGCTCTCGGGTGCCAACCTTCTGAGTGCGGACATGCTGCGCAGCATGGCGGCCCGGCCCATCGTCTTCGCCTGCTCCAACCCGGACCCGGAAATCAAGCCCGAACTGGCCCTGGAAGCCCGGGACGACCTGGTATTCGCCACCGGGCGCTCCGACTACCCGAACCAGGTCAACAACGTGCTGGGCTTTCCCTTCATTTTCCGCGGCGCACTCGACGTCAGTGCCCGGCGTATCAACGAGGAGATGAAAACAGCGGCGGCGCACGCCCTGGCGGCCCTGGCCCGGGAGCCGGTACCGGAGGGGGTGCTGCAGGCCTGCAAGCTGAAGGAACTCAGTTTTGGCCCCGACTACATCATCCCCAAACCGATGGACCCGCGCCTGCTGGCGGTGGTGCCCGCAGCGGTGGCGCAGGCCGCCGTGGACAGCGGCACCGCACAACACCCCTACCCGGCACACTACCCCCTGCAAAACTTGGAAGACGTCCACCGGGCCGTGGTGTGAGGGCGGGACATACCAGCACCGCGGCCGCCGGCTGCGATGCGCTGACTTGACAAAGCCGGGATTTCCCCCATAATCCGCCGGCTCTACCGCATCGGGAGCACGAACATCCGTGGCCAATAGCCTGCAAGCAAGAAAGCGCGCCCGCCAGGCCGAAAAACGCCGGGCGCACAATGCCACCCGCCGTTCCGCCGGCCGCACGGCCGTCAAAAAAGTGTTGGCGGCAATTCGCTCGGGCGACCAGGAAGCCGCCCGCGGTGCCTACCGGGAGGCGGTCTCATTGCTGGATCGCATCGCCGGTAAAAAAATCATTCACAAGAACAAGGTCTCGCGCTACAAGCGGCGTCTGCACGCTCATATCCGGGCCATGGCCCCGGACGCCCCCGCCGCGGATTCCAAGGCCTCCTGAAACGTTCCGCCCACACCCGGGCACTCCCACCGCAGCCCCTCCAGCACCGCTGCTTCGGATTCCGCAAGCGGCAGACTCAGAGCACCGCCAGGTTGTCGCGGTGAATCAATTCTTCCTCGTAGCGGTATCCCAGGCACTGTTCGATCTCCGCACTGGGCAGCCCCTGGATTTGTCGCAGATCTGAGGCATCGTAGTTCACCAGGCCCTTGGCCACCACCGCCCCGCTGCGGTCACAGCAGTTGATCACATCGCCGCGGCCGAAACGCTCTTCTGCGGACACCTCGCACACCCCGACCGCCAACAGGCTGGCACCACCCCGGCGCAGTGCCGCCACCGCCCCATCGTCGATGCACACCCTGCCGGCGGCCTCGAGCCCGGCGAGCCAGCGCTTGCGGCTGTCCATCTTGCGTTCACTCGCAGAGTCGGCGTCGGCCGCTTCGGCATCGCGGGCGTAAATGCAGGTGCCCAGCACCTCTCCCTCTGCCAGGCGCAACAGCAGGTCCCGCTCCAGGCCGTCGGCGATCACCGTGTCCGCCAGGGTGCGCGCCGCCAGGCGCGCCGCACCGATCTTGGTGCGCATGCCGCCCCGGCCCAGGTGACCGGCACCCTCTCCGGCAGCCCGGTCCAGCACCGGGTCATCGACCTGTGCCTCGGGGATCAGCGGCGCACCGGGGTCCTGCCGCGGGTCGCGTTCACAAAGCCCGGGCTGGTCCGTGAGAATGACCAGCAGGTCCGCATCCACCAGCGAGGCGATATGTCCCGCCAGGGTGTCATTGTCTCCCAGGCGGATCTCCTCCGTGGCGACCGTGTCATTTTCATTAACCACCGGCGTCACGCCCAGGGACAACAGGGCCAGCAGGGCGGCGCGGGCATTGAGATAGCGGCGCCTGGCCTCGATGTCCCCGCGACTGAGCAGAACCTGTGCCGAACGGCAACCGCAATTCCCCAGGGCCGTCTCCCAGTAATGCGCCAGCCCGGCCTGGCCCACGGCAGCGGCGGCCTGCAACTCATGCAAGGCCTTGGGACGCTGTTGCCAGCCCAGGCGGATAACGCCCTCCGCCACGGCACCCGAGGACACCAGGATCAGTTCACGCCCCTGGCGGCGCAAGCTGGCCACCTGCCCGGCCCAGTCCTGCAGGCGTTCATGGTGCAGGCGCACACCCTGTTCGGTGAGCTGTGCGCGCCCGTCTCCGGTCAACCGCCCGCCCCTACCTTCTTCCGCCGCCAGGGGACGGCCCTCCCCGGTAATCAGTGCGCTGCCGATCTTGACCACCCAGCGCTGTGCCCGGGCAATGCGTTGCCGCCCGCTCATGTCCCGGCCTCCTGCACCGGGTCTGCGTGCTCCTGGAATACCGGCTCGGGCGGTGCAGACGGTGCCGCCGGCGGATGCTCCTCCAGCCAGGACATCACCCGCTGGCACAAATGAGCCACACCGCTGCGCTGTGCTGCCGAGACCAGGAAAGCCTCACCCTCCCAGCCCAATTCCGCCAACAATGCCTGTCGCTGCTGCTCCGCCTCCGCCGCCGGCAACAGGTCGCTCTTGTTTAACACCAGCCACTGCTGCCGGCGGGCCAGCTCCGGGCTGTAGTCCTCCAACTCCGCCCGCACGGTGCGCACCGCCCGGGCCGCTGCGGATACCGGGACGGAACCGAAATCCACCACGTGCAGCAGCAGGCGGGTGCGACTCAGGTGACGCAAAAACCGCACGCCCAATCCAATGCCCCGGGCGGCACCTTCCACCAGCCCCGGGATATCCGCCAGCACGAAACTCTGCAGTTCGCCGACACGCACCACGCCCAGGCTGGGCCACAGGGTCGTAAAAGGATAATCGGCGATCTTCGGGTGGGCGGCGGATACCGCCGCCAGCAGGGAGGACTTGCCGGCATTGGGCATGCCCAGCAGACCCGCATCGGCCAGCAGCCTGAGTTGCAGGCACAGGCGGCGCTCCTCGCCCGGGGTGCCCGGGGTGGTATGGCGCGGTGCCCGGTTGGTAGAAGACTTGAAATGCGCATTGCCCAGCCCGCGCTGTCCGCCCCGGGCTGCCAGCAGGCGCTGGCCGGCAGCGACCAGGTCGCCCAGGGTCTCCCCGGTGTGCACATCCTGGATACAGGTGCCGACCGGCACCCGCAGGCCCAGGTCCTCGCCGCTGGCACCGCGACAATCCGCACCGCGCCCCGGTTCGCCGGCGGCGGCTCGAAACAGGCGCTGATGCCGGTAATCCACCAGGGTGTTGAGCCCGGCATCGGCGTACAGGTACACGCTGCCGCCATCACCGCCATCGCCGCCATCGGGACCGCCCCTGGGGCGATGCCGTTCGCGGCAAAAACTCAGGCAGCCGTCGCCCCCGTCACCGGCACGGACGTCGATCTCGACTTCGTCTATGAATTTCATGTTCGCACACCAGCCCCCGGCGTCGGGGCTGCGGCATCGCCGACGCCGGCGGGAACAGGCTAGACCGCCTCGGGCTCCGGTTGCGGCAGGACATCCACCACCCGGTGACCGCCCCGCGGGCCGCGCACGGCAAAACGCACCACGCCGTCCGCCTTGGCATACAGGGTGTAGTCGCGCCCGCAGCCGACCTTGTGTCCGGCGTGCACCCGCGTGCCGCGCTGGCGGACAATGATGCAGCCGGCCTGCACCCGCTCGCCACCGAAGCGCTTCACGCCCAGCCGTTTGGATTCGGAATCGCGGCCGTTCCTGGTGCTGCCGCCCGCTTTCTTATGCGCCATTGCCTGTCAACCCCCTATCGATACCCGCTTCGCCGCCACCATTCGCATCAGGCCTGGATGCCGGTGATGCGCACCTCGGTATACCACTGGCGATGCCCCTGGCTGCGCCGGTATTTCTTGCGGCGCTTGTACTTGAACACCCGGATTTTTTCCGCCCGGCCATGCGCGATTACCTCTGCGCTGACCTTGCCGCCCGCGAGCAGCGGCGCGCCTATTTTCACCTCGCTGCCCTCGCCGACCATGAGCACCCGCTCAAATTCCATGCGGCTGCCCTCGGGCAGGTCGAGCTTCTGCAGGCGCAACACCTCGCCCTCGCAGACGCGGTGCTGCTGGCCGCCGCTCTCGATGACTGCATACATGGTTTCAGTGCTCATTCGCCCGTTGCGCCCGCGGCTCGTCCGTCCGGGCGGCGCGTATTGTAAAGCAAAACCGCGGCGCGGGACAAACTCTTGTACAAGTTCTTAACTTATGAGACCCGGGAGGGTCATCTGGAGGGTCATCGTCCGGGGGTGAAGGAGGCGTCGACATCACAGGCAAACTTGCAGTCAATCAAACCAGCCCCTGAGAGCACCTGCGAACACTACGGCCAGGAACATAGATATAAAGATGGTGATACCCCACCGCAGCCATAGGAAGATATTTTGGATGGATTGCTGCATCTGTTGGATGGTTTGCTGCATCTGTTGGATGGTGTACTGCATCTTTTGGATGGATTGCTGCGTCTGTTGGATGGCTTGCTGCATCTTTTGGATGGCTTGGTCCATCTGTTGGATGGCTTGGTCCATCTGTTGCAATTTTTGGTCGACCTCTGCCTGAAATTTCTTGTTGTTCTCGGCAGCCTCTTTATGTATCTTCCTGTTGTTCTCGGCGGCCTCTTCATGCATCTTCCTGTTGTTCTCGGCAGCCTCTTCAAGAAGTTTCTTGTTGTTCTCGGCAGCCTCTTCATGCATCTTCCTGTTGTTCTCCTCGCTCTGCTTCCAGTCGGCGCGGGTGGGCAGATTTTTCACCATGCCCTCCACCACCCGCAGGATACTGCGGGCCTGCGGGGTGTCAAAGCCGGATACCCTCAGGTCTTCGCTCATGTCTTGGCGGTCTTCAAATTTCGGTTGTGCCATGGTGGCAATCTCCTTTTAGCCTCTTTTCAGAGGGTGAAAGTAATATTCACTCCTGCTCTGCAGTACGTCCTGTGTTCCCTTGTTTTGCAACTTGCTTGATACTGTACGACTTTCCCGCGAGGGAGTCAAACCGCTGTATAAGTCCATAACTTATGAGACCCGGGAGGGTCATCTGGAGGCTCATCGTCCGGGGGTGAAGGAGGCGTCGACATCACAGGCAAACTTGCAGTCAATCAAACCGAGGGTGGGCGGCCGGGCCCCGGGCAGCGGGTCGACATCACAGGCAAACTTGCAGTCAATCAAACCAGCCCCTGAGAGCACCTGCGGACACTACGGCCAGGAACATAGATATAAAGATGGTGATACCCCACCGCAGCCATAGGAAGATATTTTGGATGGATTGCTGCATCTGTTGGATGGATTGCTGCATCTGTTGGATGGTGTACTGCATCTTTTGGATGGATTGCTGCGTCTGTTGGATGGATTGCTGCATCTGTTGCAATTTTTGGTCGACCTCTGCCTGAAATTTCTTGTTGTTCTCGGCAGCCTCTTCATGCATCTTCCTGTTGTTCTCCTCGCTCCGCTTCCAGTCGGCGCGGGTGGGCAGATTTCTCACCATGCCCTCCACCACCCGCAGGATACTGCGGGCCTGCGGGGTGTCAAAGCCGGATACCCTCAGGTCTTCGCTCATGTCTTTGCGGTCTTCAAATTCTAGTTGTGCCATGGGGACAATCTCCTTTTAGCCTCTTTTCAGAGGGTGAAAGTAATATTCACTCCTGCTCTGCAGTACGTCCTGTGTTCCCTTGTTTTGCAACTTGCTTGATACTGTACGACTTTCCCGCGAGGGAGTCAAACCGCTGTATAAGTCCATAACTTATGAGGCCCGGGAGGGTCATCTGGAGGCTCATCGTCCGGGGGTGAAGGAGGCGTCGACATCACAGGCAAACTTGCAGTCAATCAAACCAGCCCCTGAGAGCACCTGCGGACACTACGGCCAGGAACATAGATATAAAGATGGTGATACCCCACCGCAGCCATAGGAAGATATTTTGGATGGATTGCTGCATCTGTTGGATGGATTGCTGCATCTGTTGCAATTTTTGGTCGACCTCTGCCTGAAATTTCTTGTTGTTCTCGGCAGCCTCTTCAAGAAGTTTCTTGTTGTTCTCGGCAGCCTCTTCATGCATCTTCCTGTTGTTCTCCTCGCTCCGCTTCCAGTCGGCGCGGGTGGGCAGATTTCTCACCATGCCCTCCACCACCCGCAGGATACTGCGGGCCTGCGGGGTGTCAAAGCCGGATACCCTCAGGTCTTCGCTCATGTCTTTGCGGTCTTCAAATTCTAGTTGTGCCATGGGGACAATCTCCTTTTAGCCTCTTTTCAGAGGGTGAAAGTAATATTCACTCCTGCTCTGCAGTACGTCCTGTGTTCCCTTGTTTTGCAACTTGCTTGATACTGTACGACTTTCCCGCGAGGGAGTCAAACCGCTGTATAAGTCCATAACTTATGAGACCCGGGAGGGTCATCTGGAGGCTCATCGTCCGGGGGTATGAGCGGGGGCGGGGTGAAAGCGGGGGCGGGGCGAGAGCGGGGGTGGAGAATGAGGACGGGGGCGGAGAATGAGGACGGGGGCGGAGTAAGAACGGGGCGAGGGCGGAGGATGAGGGCGAGGGTATGAGCGGGGGCGGGGTGAGAGCGGGGGCGGCGTGAGGACGGAGTAAGAACGGAGGTGGGGGTGGGGAAGAGAGGGAGTCAAAGAAGCAAGCGGGCCGCTCTTGCTATAGTAGATATTTGCACTGCAGGGGCATTGTCGTGAGTGAAAACATCCTGATCCACACCGAAGGCCCGGTCATGGAAATCCGTTTCCATCGGCCGGAGAAGAAGAACTCCGTGACCGGGGCGATGTACAAGGCACTGCATCAGGGCCTGGCGGACGCCGCCCGGGAGGATGCGGTGCGCGCCGTGGTCATTCGCGGCAGCGATGATTGTTTTTGCGCGGGCAATGACATCGCCGACCTGGCTGCCGCCGGCAGCGGTCAGGGGGCTTCCGCCGCCGGGGATTTCATGGAGAGCCTGGCCACGTTTCCCAAGCCGCTGCTGGCGGCGGTCAGCGGCCCGGCGATCGGCATCGGTGCCACCCTGCTCCCGCAATGTGACCTGGTGTACGCCGATGAGAGTGCCTACTTTGTCACGCCTTTTACCACGCTGGGCGTCTGCCCCGAGGCGGGTTCCAGTTTTTCCCTGGCGGCCTGCATCGGCCCGCGCCGGGCGGCGGAAATGCTGTTGCTGGGTGAGAAGCTCGATGCCCGCCAGGCCCTGGAAGCGGGTTTGATCAATGCAATTTTTCCTCCCCGGGAGCTGTACCGGGAAACGGCGGAAACCGCCAAACGCCTGGCCTCTCTGTCTGCGGTCTCGGTGCGCACCACCAAGCAGCTGATGCGCCATGAGTTTGCCGGGAGTTCGCAGGAGGCCTTTGCCCGGGAGATCCGGGGATTTGCGGAACTGCTGTCTTCAGAAGAGGCTCAGCAGGCTTTTGCCGCCTTCCTGGGCGGCGACGCAAAGAGTTGAGAATCAGGCCCCGCCCGCACTGCCCCAGCCGCGGGCACTCTGACGGTACAGCAGCACCGCACCGTGCAGGAGCACCGCCGCCGCCACCCAGCCGGCGGTGGTCGCCAGGTAGCCCGGCAGGTAGCCCGAGACCCGCGCGGCGTATTCCAGTACGCCCATTTCGCCGAAGTGGCCGGAGAAGCGGTAAAAGCCCAGGTTGGAGATGCCGAAGGCCAGGGCTGCGGCCAGTGGCGGCAGAACGGCGAACAGCGGCAACATGCGGCGTCCCCGGCGCAAGGCCCGCGCAGCACCGACCCCCCCGCCCCACAGCGCGGCATAAGCGGGCAACAAGAACAGGTACGCCGGGGTGATGCACCAGCCGGAGACGCCTCCCAGGGCGATGCTCCACCAGTCGATCAGCACGGCTTCCAGGAACAGCAGTCCAAAGAACTCCCAGCGGCCCAGGTAAAAACCGCCCAGCAGAAAGATCGCCCAGGAGGCATCGGGCAGGGACAGCAGGGTGCCAAAATGACCGAAGCGCGTGCCGGCCATGAGCAGCACCAGCCCCAGGAACAGGATACCGCCCGGCGACAGGCTTGGCATGCCGGGCAGCAGTGCCCGGGTTCGGGCCTCCCGCAGCGGCTTCTTCCCGCCGCCCCGCCGGGGGCCGCCGGGTGCTGCGGGGCCGGGCCGGGGTCTAACCAGCCGCATGCCGTTTTTGTTTTTGTACCGGTGCCGGTTCCCGCACTCCGCCCTCGCGCTCCTTGACCATGTCCAGGGCGACATCGACGATCATGTCCTCCTGGCCGCCGACCATGCGCCGGCGCCCCAGTTCCACCAGGATATCGCGTGTCTCCAGCTGGTAGCGCCGGGCAGCGGTCTCGGCGTGGCGCAGGAAGCTGGAATACACGCCGGCATAGCCCAGCGACAGGGTCTCGCGGTCGACGCGCACCGGGCGGTCCTGCAGCGGACGCACCAGGTCATCGGCGGCATCCATGAGCCGGTAGAGATCACAGCCGTGTTGCCAGTCCATGCGGTCTGCCGCGGCGACAAACACTTCCAGCGGCGCATTGCCCGCCCCGGCACCCATGCCGGCCAGGGAGGCGTCAACGCGGTCCGCGCCGTTCTTCACCGCCACGATCGAATTCGCCACCCCCAGGGCCAGGTTGTGGTGTGCGTGAATGCCGCGCCCGGTCCCGGGTTGCAAGGCCCGGTCAAAGGCCTGGAAGCGCGCGGCCACATCGTCCATGTTCAGTGCCCCGCCGCTGTCGACCACGTAGATGCACTGGGCACCGTACGATTCCATGAGCACCGCCTGCTCGGCCAGCGGTTCCGGTTCGGCCATGTGCGACATCATCAGGAAACCCACGGTATCCATGCCGAGTTCGCGCGCGAATTCAATATGCTGCCGGGCGACATCCGCCTCGGTGCAATGCGTCGCCACCCGCACCGAGCGCACTCCCAGGTCCCACGCCCATTTCAGGTCTTCCTTGACCGCGATGCCAGGCAGGATCAGGGTGGTCAACCTGGCGTGCTCCAGCACATCCGCCACGGCCCGCAACCACTCCTTGTCGGTATGCGCCCCGAAACCGTAATTGAAACTGCAGCCGGACAGACCGTCGCCGTGCGCCACTTCGATGGCGTCCACGCGCGCCGCATCCAGGGCCCGGGCGATGTCCTGCACATGCTCGATGCCATACATGTGCCGGATCGCGTGCATGCCGTCGCGCAGGGTGACATCCTGGATGTACAGTTTTTGCTCGCCCTTGAGGATTGCTTCGGTCTTGTTCATGGCGTTCATGGTTGCAACTCCCGGTGCGCCTCAGGCGGCCTTCTCGTCTGCGGCCTGCAGAAACTTCAGCTGCGCCAGGCGCTCCCCGGTGCCGAGTGCTGCGGAAGTCATGATATCCAGGTTGCCGGCGTAGGCCGGCAGGTAATGGCCCGCGCCCTCGACCTCCAGGAAAATCGAGGTCTTGAGACCGCCGAAATCGCCGCGCCCGGGAATATGCAGGGGCTGGCTCGCGCTAAAACGCTCGAATTGCAGTTCCTGTTTCAGGCGGTAGCCGGGGACATAGTCCTGCACCTCCTCCACCATGCGGGAGACGGAAGCGGTGATCGCCGCCTCGTCGACTTCGTCGCAGAGTGTGAACACCGTGTTGCGCATCAGCAGCGGCGGCTCGGCGGGGTTCAGGATAATGATCGCCTTGCCGCGCTCGGCACCGCCCACCTGTTCGATGCCGCGGGCCGTGGTGCGGGTGAATTCGTCGATGTTGGCGCGCGTGCCCGGGCCGGCCGAGCGCGAGGAGACCGAGGCGACGATCTCGGCGTAACGCACCGGGGAGACGCGGCTGACCGCCGCCACCATGGGGATGGTCGCCTGCCCGCCGCAGCTGACCAGGTTGAGGTTCTGTTCCGGCAAGTGCTCCTCCATGTTGACCACGGGCACGGTGTAGGGGCCGATGGCTGCGGGCGTCAGGTCCACCATCTGTTTGCCGTGCGGCAGCAGGGCCTCGTGATTGGCGCGATGTGCCGATGCCGAAGTCGCATCAAAGACGATGCGGATGTCTTCAAAACCGGGCATCTTCATCAGGCCTTCCACGCCCTCGTGGGTGGTCGGCACGCCCAGTTTTGCCGCCCGCGCCAGGCCGTCGGACTCGGGGTCGATACCGACCAGTGCCCCCATCTCCAGGGTCTCCGAAGTGCGCAGGATCTTGAACATCAGGTCGGTGCCGATATTGCCGGAACCGATAATTGCTGTCTTGGTTTTCATGCTTGCCATCGTCGCCATTCGCTGTTGTTCATATTTAAACTCCATCTCCCCCGAGCGACCCCGGGAGCCGCTGCCTGTATTTATAAGACTACCATAATTTGGCGTCCACGGGTGAGGAGCGCGCAAGTTCTTAACCGGGGACACAGGCGTATGAGGCTATACTTTGCCGGAGTGGCAGGGATTGCACACCGGGCAGTGCGGCCTTTGCGGTCGTGCCGCCGGGGTTTCTGCAAGAAGATGGAAAGGAAAGCTGATTGGCGGGCCTGCCGACCCGCACTGCATCAGAAAGGGGGAGGTGCATGTCATGGGCATAGCTGCTGAACGGGTGAACGGGTTCCTGGAGGTTCTGCGCCAGGAGTCTTACGACAAGGTGGACCAGGGGAGCAAGTTCGAGCAGCTGGTTCGGGCCTGTCTTTCGGTGTCCCCGATCTATCGTCGGCACTACCGCAAGGTCTGGCACTGGGGGGAGTGGGCCAGGCATCAGGGGCTCGATGGCCGCGATACCGGCATCGACCTGGTGGCCGAGAGATGGGACAGTGCCTATTGCGCGATCCAGTGCAAGTTCTTCCAGGCAGAGCACGCGCTGCAGAAAGGCGAGATCGCCTCCTTCCTGGCGGCTGCCAACGAGCGCCTGGGGGCAGACCGGTCGATCGTTTTCAGCGAGATGATGCTGGTGAGCACCGGCGGCGAGCTGTCGGCGACGGCCAGACGTTCCCTGGCCAATCAGCGTGTGCAAGGGATTTACCGGACCTTCCATCAATTGGCTGACGGGCTGCCCGAGGATGCCAAACTGGAGGAACTGCTGCGCACGCGCGCCCACAAGGAGTTGTGGCGGCGCGTGCAGAAGCAGGAGCACAAGGAACTGCGCCCGCACCAGCAGAAGGCACTGAAGGATGTGCTGGCCGGCTTCAAGGAACACGACCGGGGCAAGCTGATCATGGCCTGCGGCACGGGCAAGACCCTGCTCTCGCTCAAGATCGCAGAACGGATGTTGCGCGGCCGGGGTGGCAACGTGCTGTTCCTGGCCCCGTCACTGGCGTTGATCTCCCAGACCCTGCAGGAGTGGAGTGCGCAGTTCTCCCCGGAGGCGGATTTTTTTGCGGTGTGTTCGGACACCAAGGTGGGTCGGGAGAGCGAGGATATTTCGGTACACGAACTGGTGTTCCCCGCGACCACGGACAGCGAGCGGCTGGCCCAAAAGTTGTGCCACTCAAAAGACAAGGGCAATGGAAAACAGCCGATCAAGGTGGTCTTTGCCACCTACCATTCCATCGAGGTGGTCTCCCGGGCACAGGACCAGGGCGCACCGGAGTTCGCCCTGGTGATCTGCGATGAGGCACATCGCACCACCGGCGTGGAACAGAAGGGCAGAGAGAAGTCTTATTTTCTGCAGGTGCATGATCAAAAGCGGCTGCGGGCGGACAAGCGGCTGTACATGACTGCCACCTCGCGCATCTACGCCGAGTCGGCCAAGCGCAAAGGCAAGGAGCTGGAAGCGGAGGTGTATTCCATGGACGATAAGGAGACCTACGGCCCGGAGTTTCACCGGCTGGATTTCTCCGCCGCGGTGGCACAAGACCTGCTGAGCGATTACAAGGTGCTCATCCTGGGGGTCAATGAGCAGCATGTCAGCGATGCCGTGCAAAAGTTGCTCGCCCAAAACGGAGAGCTCAACCTGGATGATGCCGGCAGGATTATCGGCTGCTGGAACGGCCTGGCGAAAAAGATCAGCAATGCCGGGGAAGACGGCACCCTGGACCCCGAGCCCATGCAGCGGGCGGTGGCATTCTCCCGGCGCATCGATGACTCCAAGCTGGTGCGGGATCATTTCACTCATATCATCGAGGAGTACCAGAAGAAATACCCGGAAGAACAGAGCCTGGACTGTGAGATCCGACACGTGGACGGCACCCAGGGGGCGGCGGAGCGTACCAAGCACCTGCAGTGGTTGCGCGACCCCACGGACCCCGGGCAATGCCGCATCCTGAGCAACGTGCGCTGCCTGTCGGAGGGGGTGGATGTGCCGGCCCTGGATGCGGTGCTGTTCATGAACCCGCGGCGTTCCATCATCGACATCGTGCAGTCGGTGGGGCGGGTGATGCGCAGGGCGGAGGGCAAGAAATACGGCTACATCATTCTGCCGGTGGCGGTGCCGGCGGATGAAGCACCGGAGCAGGTGCTGGGCAAGGATGACAGCCGCTACGCTGTGATCTGGCAGGTGTTGCAGGCACTGCGGGCCCACGACGACCAGTTCAATGCGGAGATCAATCGCATCGATCTGAACGAGGGGCGCAGTGAGAAAATTCTCATCGATGTGATCGGCACAGAGGGTGTGGAGGAAGAGGAAGGTGCTTACACCGCCCGGACCCAACGGGAGAAGTTGCAGCAGGGCTTGCTCAAGTTTGACGTGGAGGAGTGGCGGGATGCGATCTACGCCCGCATGGTGCTCAAGTGCGGCGACCGCCGCTACTGGGAGGACTGGGCCAAGGACGTGGCGGACATCGCCCGGCGCAACAGCACGCGCATCAACACCCTGGTGCAGGGTGGCAAGGCGGAGTACCGGGAGTTGTTCAAAGAGTTTCTCACCGAGTTGCAACAGAACCTCAATCCCGAGGTCAGCGAAGAAGATGCGATCGAGATGCTCTCCCAGCACCTGATCACCCGGCCGGTGTTTGAAGCCCTGTTTGAGAACTATGACTTCGCCGCCAAGAACCCGGTCTCCAAGACCATGCAGACCATGCTGGAGCTGCTGTATGAGCAGAACCTGGAGGCCGAGACCCGTTCCCTGGAAGAGTTCTATGAGAGTGTGCGTCAGCGGGCCAGCGGCATCGACAATGCGGCGGGACGGCAGAAGGTGGTGATCGAACTCTATGAGAAGTTCTTCCAGATCGCCTTTTCCAAGATGGCGGAGAGACTGGGCATTGTCTACACGCCCGTCGAGGTGGTGGATTTCATACTGCACAGCGTCGACTGGCTGCTGCAGCAGGAGTTCGGCAAGGGCATCGGTGCCCGGGGCGTGCATATACTGGACCCGTTCACCGGCACCGGCACCTTTATCAGCCGACTGCTGCAGTCCTCATTGATTGACAATAAGGACCTGGAGCGCAAGTTCGGCGAAGAGCTGCACGCCAATGAGATCGTGCTGCTGGCCTATTACATCGCCGCCATCAATATAGAGGAGGCCTACCACGACCGGAAACGCCAGATGGTGCAAAAGAAAAAGGGCAAGGCGGCTGTACAACAACAGCAGGCACAAGATATAGCCTACGAGCCCTTTGCCGGCATTGTGCTGACCGACACCTTTCAGATCAATGAGCGGGACGGCGATATGCTGGACAGGATTTTCCCGGTCAACTCCAAGCGGGTGCAGAGGCAAAAGCAAACGCCGATCCGCGTGGTGCTGGGCAACCCGCCCTATTCAGCCGGACAGAGAAGTCAGAATGATGCAAACTGGAATCTGAAATACCCAAAGCTGGATGAGAGTGTCCGGGGAAGTTATGCTCATTATTCAACTGTAACCAATAAGAACAGACTGTACGATTCTTATATTCGCGCTTTTCGCTGGGCCAGCGACCGCATCGGCGAGGAGGGCATCGTCGCCTACGTCAGCAACGGCGGCTGGCTCGACGGCAGTGCCCAGGATGGGTTTCGCAAATGCCTGCAGGACGAATTCAGCAGTATTTATTGTTTCAACCTGCGTGGGAATGCCAGGACTTCAGGGGAACAGCGCCGTAAAGAGAAGGATAATGTGTTCGGTCAGGGAACCCGAACCGGTATTGTGATTTCCTTCCTGGTAAAGAATTCACAATACAAAGGGGACTGCCAGATTCATTATCATGACATCGGTGATTACCTCACTCACAAGCAGAAACTTGAAGCGATCCGGGAAGCCAAAAGTGCTGCCAAGATTCCCTGGGCCGTCATCACGCCCAATGCCGAGCACGACTGGATCAACCAGCGCGACCCGCAATTCATGCATTGGCTGCCGCTGGGAGACAAGGCGAACAAACGCAAGGAAGAGACGGTTGCCAGTATTTTTACGCTGTTCAGTAATGGTGTTAAAACAAATCGGGATGCCTGGGTCTACAATTTTTCCGGGCAGGAAGTCACTGCCAATATGCGGTGTTGCATCGATTTCTACAACAGTGAAGTGCAACGTTATCGGCAGGCTTGTACGCAGGAAAGCAGTGGCGGGAAACCTGAGGCCAGGGAGTTTGTCAACTACGACTCGACTCGAATTCACTGGGATCTTTCAAATCTGGACGAACTGGTTAAAAATAAAACCAGTAAATTCAGATCGGAGCAACTGCGTCATGCCATCTACAGACCATTTTGTAAACAGTGGCTGTATTTTAATGCCCAATGGAATAACAGCCGCTATCAGCAGCCGCGTATATTTCCGACCCCCGATACTGTCAACCGGGTGATCTGTATTCCAGGAATCGGTGTGCCAAAGGACTTTTCTGCCCTGATAGTGGATATAGTCCCAGACCTTAATGTTCTTAATGCCAGTCAATGTTTTCCGCGCTACCGCTATGAACCGGTGGAGGGGGAACTGTACGGCGGCGGCCAGCAATGGCAGCCGGTGGATAATATCCCCGCTGAAACCGTGGCCCGGTTCCGGGAACACTACGCCGACCAGAAGATCGATGGCGATGCGATCTTCCACTATGTCTACGGCCTGCTGCACAGCCCCGAATACAAGCGGCGTTTTGCCGCCAACCTGAAAAAGATGCTGCCCCGTATTCCCTACGCCAAAACCGCCGCAGACTTCTCAGCCTTCAGCGACGCCGGGCGGCAGCTGGCCGAACTGCATACCGGCTACGAACAACTGCAGCCGTACCCGCTGGATATCCGGGAACAAGATTCCGGCGGCGAACTCTCAGGGCACTACCGGGTGCGCAAGATGCGTTTTGGCGGCACCGCTCGCAAGCCGGACAAATCCACCATTCGCTACAACGACCACATCACCCTAGCGGGCATCCCCCTGAATGCTTATGAGTACATCGTCAACGGCAAGAGTGCCGTGGAGTGGGTCATGGAACGCTACCAACCCGGCATTCACAAGGACAGCGGTATCCGCAACGACCCCAACCAGTGGTCGGACGAGCCGCGCTATATCATTGAGCTGCTGGGCAAGGTGGTGCGCCTCAGTGTCGACACCATGCACATCATCCAAACCCTGCCCGAACTGCCTTGAACCGGGCACGGGCACTTAGGCGGGCGGGGCGGCTCAGGCCTGCTCCCGCGTAATATGCAGCCCCGCCCGGTAGCCGAACACCATCGCCGGGCCCAGCGTGGCACCGGGGCCGGGATAGCGGGGCAGCAGGGCACTGGTGCAGTTGCCGGTGGCATACAGCCCGGGGATGGGTTCCCGGTCGGCGCGCAACACGCGGGCATCCCGGTCGATCACCAGGCCGCCGGCGGTGCCCATCTCCCCGGGGAACAGTGCCATGGAATAAAAAGGCGGGGTTTTCAAGGCCCCCAGGCAGGGATTGGGTTTGAAGGTGGGGTCGCCATAATAACGATCGTAGACTGAATCGCCGCGCTGAAAATCCAGGTCCTTGCCGGTGCGTGCATACTCGTTGACCTGGCGCTGCGTCTCCTCCAGCCCGTCCGCATCGATGCCGACTTTTTGCGCCAGCTCGCGCAAAGTCCGTCCCTTCATCAGGAAATCCGGCGTCCACCAGGAGCGGGGCACCGCCCAATCCGGCATGAATTTTCCCTGCACCAGCGGGCCGCAGGGACGGTTGCGGCGAAAATCCGCATCGAAAATCATGTAACAGGGGATGCAGGGGTCGCCCGCCTCGTAGGTGCGGAACATGTCTTCCACGAAACCCACGTAGTTCTGTGATTCGTTGCTGAAACGCTTGCCCTTGCGGTTGACCGTGTAATTGCCGGGCATGGATTTTTCCACCATCATCATCTGCGCCTTGTCGCGTCCCGGAATCACGCCGGTGGTCGCCCACCAGGCCCAGTGCATCTGGCGGGTGGCGGCACCCACCGCCATCGCCGCCCGGTGCGCATCCCCGGTGTTGTACAGGTTGGCGGAACTCCACTGCGTCTTGGTGGGATGCGGCAAAAACTCCTCGCGCATCTGCTGGTTGCGCTCGAAACCGCCGGCGGCCAGGATGACACCCTTGCGCGCGCGGATCTGCAGCGTTTTGGGTTCCGCCTCTCCCGCCTGCTGCTGCAGGGCGGTGACGCCGACCACCCGGCCATCCTCGACGACCAGCTCCTGGAAGGCGGTGTTGCGCCACAGCGGAACCTCGCGGTCTTGAAGCGACAGGTACAGGCGCGCCACCCCGGCGTTGCCCATGGTCAGGCGGTAATCGCGCAGCGAACGCCAGCGCGCGCGCAGGTCCAGGGCGTAGACCAAAAGGCGCTTGGCGGTGAGCAACTGCCAGCCGGGCAGCGCACCCAACAGCACCTGGCCCTCCACCTGGGTGAAATTGATGCCGCCGGGCATCTGGGTCTGCGGGTGCTGGGGTCTCAGGTAACGCAGGGCGCGCCCCAGCTTGTGACCGCTCAGGGGTTCCGGCTCCATGGAGCGGTTGCCGCTGCGCCCGCCCGGGGCATGCGGAAAATAATCCGGGTAATAGGGCAGGTTGCGGTAGCGCACCCAGCGGGTATTTTCATGCAGGTAGTCGATCATCTCCGGACCGGTCTGCAGGTAGGTCTCGATCAGTTCCGGCGGTGCCGTGTCCTCAGGCGTCAGGTGGTCCACGTAGGCGCGGGCATCTGCCGGTGAATCGTCGGCACCGGCGGCCCTGGCGTAGCGATTGTTGGGAATCCAGACGCCGCCGCCCGAAGTGGCACTGGTGCCGCCGAACAGCTCCGTTTTCTCGAGCAGCAGAACTTTTGCGCCCTGGTCGTGTGCCACCAGCCCGGCGGTCATGGCGCCGTTGCCGGAGCCGATGACCACGACATCAACTTCTTCGTTTTGCGCTTGTGGCATACCCGCCCCTTATTTACATCAGACATCCACGCTGCGGGAATTGTACTATTCCCCATCGGGCCCATCGGTCCCCTCCGGGCCATCCGGGTGCCGGGCCGGCGTTCGGGCAGCACCCGGGCCGGCAGATGCAAACCGCATATACTGTCTACCCGTGGGAATCGAGACGAGACACGCATAAGAGCATGCTGGAAGACAAGGTGGCACTGGTGACCGGAGCCGGCCAGGGCGTGGGCCAGGGCATCGCCTACGCCCTGGCCGCCCGGGGCGCGCATATCGCGGTGGCCGGGCGCACCGAATCCAAGCTGCATGTCAGCTGCGAAGAAATTCGCCGGCGCGGGCGCAAGGCCCTGCCCATCGTCTGCGACGTGACCGACCGCCAGCAATTGCAGGACTGCACAGAGGCCGTCATCGAACATTTCGGCGGCCTGGACATCCTGGTCAACAACGCCCAGATCGCTCCCCTGGGCCTGCTGCTGGAAGTCACGGACGCAGACTTCCAGGACGGCATCGCCTCCGGGCCGCTGGCCAGCCTGCGACTGATGAAACTCTGTTATCCGCACCTGAAAAAAAGCCGCGGCTCGATCATCAACCTCGCCACCTCTTCGGCGATGGGCAACAGCGCGCAGGGTTTCGGTGCCTACATCGCCGCCAAGGAGGCGACCCGCTGCCTGACCCGGGCGGCGGCGCACGAGTGGGCTGCCGACGGTATCCGCGTCAACTGCATCCTGCCGGTGGCCAACTCGCCCGGCATGGAGTGGTTCTGCGAGACGCATCCACAGGCCATGGAGGCGTTCCTGGAGTCCATGCCGCTGGGGCGCATCGGCGACTGCGAGCAGGATATCGGCCGGGTCGTGGCCTTTCTCTGCGGGCCGGACTCCTCCTACATCACCGCCCAGTCCCTGATGCTGGACGGCGGGCAATCCCGGCTGCGCTGAGAGTGGGGCGGGACCATGATGCGGATGCCGATAGCAACTCGGGGGCACAAGCGATGAAAACTCTGGATGGCAAGGTGGCACTGGTTACCGGTGCCGGCCAGGGCGTGGGCCAGGGCATCGCCTACGCCCTGGCCGCCCAGGGGGCGAAGATCGCGGTGGCCGGGCGCACCGAATCCAAGCTGCAGACGACGTGTGAAGAACTGCACAAGCGGGGTGCAGAGGCCCTGCCGGTGGTCTGCGATGTGTGCAGCCGGCAGCAGTTGCAGGACTGCGTCGCCGCCGTCGTCGGGCATTTCGGCGGCCTGGACATCCTGGTCAACAACGCCCAGATCATCCACCTGCGCCCGCTGCTGCAGACCCGGGACCGGCATTTCCAGGAGGGCATCGACTCCGGCCCGCTGGCCACCCTGCGGCTGATGAAACTCTGTCACCCGCAACTGAAAAAAAGCGGCGGTTCGATCATCAATCTCGCCACCTCTTCGGCCCTGAACGGCGATGTGCGGGGTTTCGGTGCCTACATCGCCGCCAAGGAGGCGATCCGCTGCCTGACCCGGGCGGCGGCGCATGAATGGGCCGCCGACGGCATTCGCGTCAATTGCATCCTGCCGGTGGCCAACTCGCCCAGCATGGCAGAGTGGGAGCAGAACAATCCCGAGGCGGCGCAGGCGTACCTGCAGGCGATGCCGCTGGGACGCATCGGCGACTGCGAGCAGGATATCGGCCGGGTGGTGGTCTTCCTGTGTCAACCCGAGGCCTCCTACGTCACCGCCCAGTCCTGGGTGCTGGACGGCGGTCAGTCGCGCCTCAGTTGAGCCGGGCAATGCCGCGTATACTGGTCGCCGGCCGCTGAGCAGCTGATGGCAAACGAAAGACAACAGGGGGAACCATCCATGGGTGCACTGGAAGACAAGGTCGCGCTGGTTACCGGTGCCGGGCAGGGAGTGGGCCAGGGCATCGCCTACGCCCTGGCCGCCGAGGGGGCGAAGATCGCGGCCGCCGGACGCACCGAATCCAAGCTGCAGGCGAGCTGCGAAGAGATCGGCCGGCGCGGCAGCGAGGGCCTGCCCATCGTCTGCGACGTGATGGATGCACAGCAGGTGGAAGACTGCGTGCAGCGCGCGGTCGAACACTTTGGCCGCCTGGACATCCTGGTCAACAACGCCCAGGTGGTGCCGCTGGGAACGCTGATGGACATGGACGACCAGCAGTTCCAGGACGGCATCGACTCCGGCCCGCTCGCCACCCTGCGTTTCATGCGCCTGTGTCATCCCCACCTGAAGAAGAACGGCGGGATCATTATCAACCTCGCCTCCTCCTCCGCCCTGCGCTGGGACATGCGCGGCTACGGTGCG
This sequence comes from Gammaproteobacteria bacterium, assembly GCA_965215045.1. GTDB lineage: Bacteria > Pseudomonadota > Gammaproteobacteria > JABABF01 > JABABF01. The sequence goes on from OZ244031.1 coordinate 800,211, forward strand.
TATGCCGCCGCCAAGGAAGGCATCCGCTGCCTGACCCGGGCGGCGGCGCACGAGTGGGCCGCCGATGGCATCCGCGTCAACTGCATCCTGCCGCTGGCCGAATCCCCGGCCATGAAATGGTGGCGCGAGAGCAACGCCGAAGAAGCCGAGGCCTTTTTACAGACCGTGCCCCTGGGACGGGTCGGCGACTGCGAACAGGACATCGGGCGGGTCGTGGCTTTTCTGTGCAAACCCGAAGCCTCGTACATGACCGCCCAGTCCCTGGTGCTGGACGGCGGCCAGTCCTTCCTGGGCTGAAGTGCCGCACCGCGGGAGGAAATCGCCCTGGGCCGGCAACACAAAACCCTGCGCGGCCTGATCCGCTATACCAGCGATGCCGAAGAACGTAAGGGGGCCGAGCGCGGCCGGGAATACTTCAGCCTGACACGGCAGGCAGACGGGGTGGACCTGTTGTACGCCCACTGCGAAATTGACGACGCCCCGGATGTCATCCGCGACACCGTGCTGGCAATCCGACACGCCGATGCCAGCCCGCTGGACTGCAGCTACCGCATCACGGTAGGCGGCGAGTTCGCCGGCAGCGGTTGGATGCGTTTTGACCAGGACCATGCCGAATGCGAGTCATACACTCGCAACGAGGGCCGCATCACCCAGCGCATACGCACCCCGGGGCCGGTGCGCTGGCTGCAGACCCACCCGATCATCGGCGATGCCCTGCTCATGAAGCTGTACGACCTGGCGCAAGGGCCCGGCAAGCAGTTCCAGGACAATATCTACCTGTGCTCCCCCGACCACCGCGGGGCGACCGGCCCGATCCTCTACCAGAGCCGCTTCAGCCTGGTCTACCTGGGAGAGGAACCGGTCTCCGTGGAGGCCGGGGATTTTGCGGCGCGGCATTTCCGGGTGGAGGATACCGCCGAAGGACTGCCCGAAGAGCACCCGCCCTACGAAGTCTGGTGCACCGCTGACGAAGAGTACCTGCTGCTCAAGGCCCGGGTCGGCGGCTACATGCAAAGCTCCTACGAACTGGTGGAAGTGCAGCGGGACTGAGGCAGGCACCCCGGTGCCCAGCCGGTTCCCTGCCGGGGTTGCTTCCGGGTGAACCGGGCGGGAGAGAAAGTGGGGTCTATCCCCGCGCGTGCGGGGGGGAAGTCGCTTCCGGGTGAGCCGGGCGGGAGAGAAACCGGTCGCCGTGGAGTGTCCGGTCTCAGTCGGCGAGCTTAACCACCGCCTTGCCGATATTTTCCCCGTTCATCATGCGCGAGAAAGCCGCCGGTGCCTGCTCCAGCCCCTGCGCCACGTCTTCCAGCATTTTTAGCTTGCCCTCGCGGATCAGCGGCAGGCAGGCGTCGATGAACTCATCGCGCCGGTCTTCAAAATCGTAGACCACCAGCCCGTGTACCGTGGCGCGCGCAATCAGCCAGTTGCCCGGCTCCGGCCCCAGGGCGCGCGTGCCCTTGTTGTACTCAGAGATCATGCCGCACAGGATAATGCGCGCGCCCATGGCCAGGCGGCCGGGCTTGGAGACCGCATGCAGCAGTTCGCCGCCCACCAGGTCAAAATAGATGTGCACACCGTCCGGGCACAATGCATCCAGGCGTTCGGCCAGGTCTTCCGTGTTGCGGTCGATGCAGGCATCGTAACCCAGTTCCTCCACCGCCAGACGACATTTTTTCTCAGAGCTGGAGACCCCGACCACACGGCAGCCCTCGATCTTGGCCAGTTGCCCGACCACCGCACCGACCGCACCGATCGCAGCCGGCACCACCACCGTTTCCCCGGCCCTGGGCACGGCCTGCCACATCAGCCCGGCGTAGGCGGTCAAGCCGGGCATGCCCAGCAGTGAGAGCGCATACGAGACCGGCTGAATATCGTCACGCAGCGGGTGCAGCTCCCCGGGAGAGTGCACCGAGTATGCCTGCCAGCCGCCAAAACAGCGCACCAATTGCCCCTCTTGAAAGTCCGGCGTCGAAGAACTCACCACGCGGCTGACCGTCTCACCCCGCAGGCACTCCCCGGGTTCCACCCCGCCCGACAGGTGCACACCGGCCATCTGGCTGCGCATGTACGGGTCCAGGGACAGGTACAAAGTCTGGCACAGTACCTGGTCCTTCCCGGCTTGCGGCATGTCCGTCTCCGCGACACGGAAATTCTTTGCTTCGGGCATCCCCTCCGGACGCTCCGCCAATAGTACCTGGGTGTTCTTGCTCATGATGGATGCCGGTCTCCCGCAATGCTAAAAATGCCAATTATCCCCCAAACCGCCGCATCCGGCCCCGGCCGCCAGGGCTGCCGTGGCGGCGGCCCATCCCCACAGACGCCACACCCGCAGCACAGCGGCGGCCCATCCCCGCAGACACCACACCCGCAGCACAGCGGCGGCCGTGCCGGGGCCGGGAACCCCCGCCCGCTGTCGCCGCGGCCTTAAGGCATTATGATATATCTATAAGACCTCTGCTCCCGAAACTGCGCATGCACCTCCTTCCCCCCCACCACCTCCCCCCCGACGATCGCCAATGCCGTCATGGCTTCTCGCATCCCGGCCTCGGGCCGCCCGTCCCGTTGCCGCCGACCCGCCACAGCCGATGAACGCCGAACCCGCCCCGAAGCCCTCTACACCCCAGGATGAGAACTGGTTCCGGGAACTCATCGCCACCCTGGAACAGGTCAACGGCGCAGAACACGTGTTGCGCGACGCCGAGGAGTGCAGTTTCTACGCCCAGGACGTCTTCACCCAGGCACTGCCCGCCGCCGTGGTGGTGCGCCCGGACAACATCGGGCAGCTGGCACAGACGGTAGCTGCCGCCAGCACCGCCGGCTGCGCCGTGATTCCCCGGGGCGGGGGCATGTCCTACAGCAGCGGCTTCGTGCCTGCAGAACCGGGCTCGGTGCTGGTCGATACGGGGCGTATGAACCGGGTGCTGGAGATCAATGCCCAGGACATGTATGTCACCGTGGAATGCGGCATCACCTGGCGGGAACTCCACCAGGCCCTGCAAGCCGTCGGCCTGCGCACCCCGTACTGGGGCACCCTGTCCGGCATTCGGGCAACGGTCGGCGGCAGCCTCTCCCAAAACAGCATTTTCTGGGGCTCGGGCCGCTACGGCAGTGCAGCGGACACGGTGTTGTCCATGGACGTGGTGCTGGCGGACGGCTCGGTGCTGCGCACCGGCTCGGCGGCCAAGCGCAACGCCACTCCTTTCGCCCGCCACTACGGCCCGGACCTGGGCGGAGTGTTTACCGCAGACTGCGGTGCCCTGGGTTTCAAGGCCCACGCCACCCTGCGACTGATGCGCGAACTGCCGGCCAGACGCTACGTTTCCTTCGCCTTTGCAGATTACCGGGAGATGCTGCCGGCGATGAGCGACATCGCACGGAGCGAGCTGGCCATGGAATGCTTCGGCTTCGACCCCTACCTGCAACAACAGCGCATGAAGCGCGAATCCCTGGTCAAAGACGCCCGGCAATTCCTGGGCGCACTCAAGTTTGCCGGCGGCTTGTACCGGGCACTGCGGGACGGCGCAAAAATGCTGCTGGCCGGGCGCCGCTACATGAAAGATGTCGCCTACTCCTGCCACATCATCATCGAAGAGGCCAGCGAAGCGGCGGCGGCGCAAGCACTGCGGGAAGTGCGCGCCATCGGCCGACGCCATGGCGGCCGGGAACTGCCCGACAGCATCCCGCGGCTGGTGCGGGCCAACCCCTTTGCCCCGGTCAACAACATGGTCGGCCCCGAGGGCGAACGCTGGGTGCCGGTACACAGCCTGGTGCCACATTCGAAGGCAGTGGAAACCGTCACGCGCATCGAGGAGTATTTCCAGGGCCAGGGCCCGGCCATGGAACCCTACCACGTGCACACCGGCTACCTGTTCGCCACCGTGTCCAACCATTGTTTCGTGGTGGAGCCCGTGTTTTTCTGGCATGACGCCCTGACGGAAATTCATCGCCGCAGCCTGGAACCGGACTTCCTGTCCCGGCTCAAGGGTTTCCCGGAAGACCTGGAGGCGCGCCGCAGCGTGGTCGCACTGCGCAAGGGCCTGATCGAAGTCATGGGTGAGCAGGGTGCCATTCACCTGCAACTCGGCAAGTCCTACCCCTACCGGGAGGTGCTGCAACCCGAGGCCTGGCGACTGGTGCAGGCGATCAAAGACGCCGTCGACCCCGAAGCGCGGCTCAATCCGCAGGCCCTGGGCCTGGACACCCACCGGGACAAGCCCTGAAAAGGGCCGCACAGAAAGGGCGCAACCCGTGAAAGAACCCTGGATTGAACGCCACTTTGTCACGCTGGAATGCCCCGCGGGCGGCAGCCGGCAGGTCCATTACCGCCGCGCCGGCAGCGGGCCGCCGCTGCTGCTGCTGCATCCCTCGCCACAGTCCTCTGAGGCACTGGAGCCGCTGATACGTGAACTGGCACACCAGGCCACGGTCATCGCCCCCGACACCCCCGGCTACGGCTTCTCCGACCCGCTGCCGGAGACGCCGCAGGACATCGTCGACTATGCACGGGCATTCAAAGAGTTGGTCGATGCCCTGCAACTCGAAACCGCCGGACTGTACGGCAGTGCCACCGGTGCGCAAATTGTCATCGAGTTCTGCAAACTGTTTCCCGAGCGCACCGACTTCGTCATCCTGGAGAATGTCGCCCACTTCGAAGACGCCGAACGGCAAAACATCCTGCAGCATTACTTCCTTGATCTGCAGCCCCGGGCGGACGGTGCCCACCTGCTGGCCGCCTGGCACCAGGCGCGCTACATGTTCGAATTCTTTCCCTGGTTCGACGCCACACCCGAGGCGCGCATCGCCGCACCCCTGCTCCCGGAGGCGTTGCATGCAATGACCATGGGCTGCCTGCAGGCGGGCGAAGCATACGCACTGGCCTACCGCGCCGCCTTCCTCAACGAAGACTTCGAACGCATCCTGCCGATCACCCGGCCGGTGCGCATCATTCACCGGGAGGGCGGCCTGCTGCAAAGATACAACCGCGCCCTGGACACGACTCGCTGGCCGGAACACATCCGGGTCGTACACTGCGGGGCGGAACCGGAGCAGCGTTTTGCGGCACTCGGTGCGGCCGTGGGCGAACTCAAGGACGATGCGCGCCAGACGCCGGCACCGCCGGCACTGCCCGGCCAGGACCGTTACCTGCGTTCCGGGGAGGCGCAATTTCATGTGCTGAGTGCGGGCCCCGGACAGGGAGAGACACTGCTCTACCTGCACGACGCCGGTGCCGCCGCCTGGGAGTGGCACCCCCTGATGTGCGAGCACAATCCCGCGGCAGAGTGCCGTCAACTCGCCCCCGACCTGCCCGGGCACGGCCTCTCGGACCGTCTTCCGGACACGGAACTCAGCCTGGACGCCCTCGCCGACTGGCTGCAATGGCTGCTGCGGGAACTCTCGGTGGGGGAATGCACCGTGCACGCCAGCGGCCTGGGTGCCGCCCTGGCCTGCGAATACCGGCGCCGGGAACCGCAGTGCGTGCAGGCGGTGCACGTGCACGGCCTCACGCCCCCGCCCTGGAATGCCGAACTGGCACCCGACATCCAGACGCGCTGGGATGGCGGACACCTGCTGCAGGCCTGGTCCATGTTGAGCGAGCGCTGCCTCTACCACCCCTGGAACCAGCGCGATGCGGCACACCGCATTGCGCTCACCGAAGCCATGCCCTCCCCCGCACTGCTCACCCGGCAGTTGCTGCACCTGTTCCGCGCCCGGGACATCTACCCGCAGGCACTGCGCCTGGGCTGTGAACACTTTGCCCGAGACATAGAGGCCTTAGAGCCGGGGGCGGAAGCAACCGATGCCATGCGCCGGGGCGAGGCCCGGGCGCACACCACAGTTTGAAAATCGCTGTCCTGCCGACAGGGGAGAAAAACCATGCCTTTCGCTGAAATCGACGTGTTACGCTGGCTGCATATCATCGCCATGGTCTACTGGCTGGGCGGGGAATGGGGCGTATTCCAGACTTCCTACAACGTCATCAATCGCAAACTGCCCATGGATGAACGGCGCCGGCACATGGAGACCACCTACCGCATCGACATCCTGGCCCGCACCGGCATCATCCTGCTGCTGCCGCTGGGCCTGCATATGGGCGTGCTGTGGGGCATTGTGCCGCCGGGTACTGCCTGGCTCGCCCTGATGTGGTTGTTCTTCCTCTCGTGGATCGCGCTGAATTTTGCCGGCTTCGTCTATCGCGAAACCGACACCGGCATCTTTCTCAACAAGATCGAAGAATGGATGCGCTTCGTGATGATCCCGCTACTGCTGATCCTCAGCATCACCTCCCTGCTGGGATACGGCCCCTTCAAGGCCGAGGCCGGACAACTGTGGTTCTCCATCAAGGTGCTGGTCTATGCCCTGCTGCTGGTCATGGGCCTGGAACTGCGCTTCATCATGCGCGAATGGACCCTGCTGTTTCGCAAGCTGGAGCAGGAAGGCGATGATGTGGCCGTCGAAGCCAAGCTGGAGCGCTCCATACGCATCGCTCGCGGCATCGCCTACGTCTACTGGGTCGGCATCGCCGGCCTGGGCTTCCTGGGGGCGACCAAGCCGTTCTGAGTTCCGGGACGCACCGAAGACCCGGGGGAATTCCTTCCGGCACAAAAAATAGCGCGGGCGGGTGCGGCGGCACGCGGGCAGGACTACAGCAGCGCACGGGCAGGACTGCAGCAGCGCACGGGCAGGACTGCGGTCTACTCGCCCACGGGCCCCCCATCATCCCGGCGAATGGCCAGCACCGAGGGGCGGGGCGGCATGCCATCCTCGAAATCCGGCCAGCGCGTGTCAGGCTTCGCAAAAGAGCTTCCCTCCCCCGGGTGCTGCACGGCCAGGAACAGGGTTCTGCCGTCCGGCGTAAAGCGCGGCCCGCAAACCTCGGCACCGACCGGCGCGCGGAAAAATGCGCGCCCGATCGCCTGACCGCCCGCAGAACGGGCAACCGCCCACAGACCATCCGCCGCCTCCTGACCATCCGGCGTCTTGGTTTTTTGGTTGCCATCGGTGGCGACCCACAGGCGACCGGTCGGGTCGACGGCGCAATTGTCCGGGGCACCGAACCAGCCATTGGCAGAGGTTGCGGGGTCCCACGTCGCACCGATTTCCGGTTTGCCCGGGTCGCCGCACTGCACCAGGATGTTCCAGTGCGATGACAGTGCACTGAAATCGCCGTGCGCGGTTCGATGATTTCAATAATGTGCCCGAAGGTGTTTTTAGCGCGCGGGTTGGCGGGATGAACCTCAGACTCCTTGCGCACCACATTATTGGTGAGCATCACCCAGACCGAGCCGCTCTGCTGCTCGGGTTCCACATCTTCCGGCCGGTCCATCGGCGTGGCACCCAGCAGGTCTGCAGCCCGGCGCGTCTCGATCAGCACATCGGCCTGGGAATGGAAACCGTTGGCCGGAGTCAGCCCGCCTTCCCCGAACTGCAGCGGCAGCCATTGCAGGCTTCCGTCCTCCGCAAAACGCGCGACATACAGCGTCCCCGCATCGAGCAAGTCCCGGTTGCGGTGGCGGTTTTTCCTGTCGACCCGGTCCCGGCTGATGAACTTGTAGACATATTCGTACTGCTCATCATCCCCCATGTAGACCACCAGGCGACCATCGGGGGCAAGCACCGTTTCCGCACCCTCATGTTTAAACCGTCCCAGGGCAGTCCGTTTTTGCGGCATGGAAGTGGGGTCCAGGGGGTCCACTTCCACGATCCAGCCGAAACGGTTGGCCTCATTGGGGGTTTGCGACAGGTTGAAACGGTGGAAATCAGGTAGCTTGCCCCACGGTTTTTTCCGGCCCCAGGCGTCGCCCAGAACCCCGTAACGCTCATGATTTTCCCGTTCCGCACCGGCATTGTCGGGCAGCGAAGTGCCGTGGAAATACAGGTGAAAATTTTCCTCCGCCATGAGCCAGGTACCCCAGGGCGTAATGCCGCCGGCGCAATTGTTCAAAGTGCCTGCGACCCGTGTTCCCGTGGCATCGGCAGCCGTCCGCAATCGCCGATGTCCCGCAGCGGGACCGGTGAGCCTCATCGGCGTCGTGGCGGTGATGCGGCGGTTGTACCCGGAATCGAGCTGCACTCTCCAAGTATCCTCATCCAAGACAATCTCGACCACCGAACCGCCGTGTGCCGCCATCTCGATGCCGAAATACTGGCGCAGAACCGCCGTATTCCATTGGTCTAATTGTTTCTTCCAGTCCGGGAACATCATCTCCCCCGTGGTGTACTCATGGTTGACACACAGCAGGCCCCGTTGCCTCTTTTGCGGATCGGCGAGCGGAATAAAGCCGACAAAATCATTGTTGTAACCAAACTGGAGTTGTTGTGCGGCAACGCTTTGGTTCATGGGCTCAAAGGAGGGTGCCCCGTCGAACAGGGGGTCGCCCCAACGCAGCAGCACCGGGCCGCTATAGCCGGGCGGAAGATGGTGCCAGTGGTCTGTGCCGCGGGAGATTTCCTCGAACCGGAAGCCGGGCGGGCGGCTGGGCGGTGCCGGGCCGGTACCCGGCATCCTGACGCACCCGCCAGCCAACAGCATGCCGCCCAGTGCCAGGGAGCCGGTGAATGCACGCCGCGACAAGCGAAGCTGGATCAAGTCCTCCAGGCTTGGCACGCCGTTTTGTGCCGTCGGGTTGCTCGACCCAGGTACTGTTTTATCCATGTCTCATAAACCTCGCCCTGACCTCACCCTAATATAGCGGCGGCGGTGATTGCATATTGACCATCCCGTGACTGCGATGAAGAGCATCGGAAGCCGCCGGGGGCGGGTCAGTGCAAACCGTTGTCAGATCGGGAACTCGTGCTTCAGTTGCGCGGGGTCGACCTGCGACAGAAATTGCTGAACACCGTCAAAATAGCCGCGCGTGGCTTCATTCCATTCGATCAATTCGAAAATCAGCCCTTCGATTTCACGGGACTCCAGGTACGACATGCGGGCCCCCGGGCTTGCCACGTCGACCACCGCGCTAAAACCATGCTCCAGGGCGCGCTGCCGCTGCGCCGCAAAATCCTCCACGCACACCCCGTAGTGATGCGGGCTGGTGCGCCCCCGCTCCAGGGCCTCCCGGTAAATCGACGGCGCATCATTGCACTGCTCGATCAGCTCCAGTTGCAACTCGCCGATGTAGGCAAAACCCAGGTTGATCACCAGCTCATCGATCTTTTGCCCCCGGTACGTGGCATTTTGGAAAGGCGCGCACTCCCGCGCCACCGCAAAGGGCCCCAGGCCCACCTGGTGATGCCAGCGTTCGATGGCCTCGTCGATATCGGTGACCACGTAAGAGATCTGGCGCAGCGGCCCAAACACAGAGTTCATACTTCTCTCAACCCTGTCACCTTATTGACTCCGCGACAAACATGCCGCTTCCCGGGCCTGATCTCTGTTTCTTGAAAAAGTTCAAGAACAACGTGCCCATCAATGATGCCCTCCACGGCAAGATTAACATTAACACCAGCACTATCCACCATAAGAGAGTATCAGGGCGAAAAATCAAACAGATACCCCTGTTCGGGAGCCGCCTGGGGCATAATGATGTCCCCCAACGCAATACCCCCTGTTTCCGTCATTGCACAGACATCGGGGTCGTCCACAGCGAGCTCGATGCTCGTCCCCTGTGGTCCGGGAGCCAGGACATGCACCTCGTCCAGGCCGATGCCCTCATCGGCGAGCAGGACCGGGGAGTGCGTGCTGATCAACACCTGGCGCCCGGTCTGCAGGTGCAGCTTCGCCATGATGCCGGGCAGGCGGCGCACCAGGTCATCGTGCAGACTGAGTTCCGGTTCTTCCAGTAACAGCGGGCCGCCGCCCTCCGCCAGGGCCCAGAGCAGGCCGATTAAACGCAGGGTGCCGTCTGAGAGCGAGCCCTCGTACTGTCTTCCGGCCGCTGACCGCCAATGGCGAAAACGCACTTCCAGGTGCCAGCGTCCGCTCGCCGCATCCTGCTGCAAATTCAAGCCTTCAAACTGGGGGATCGCAAGCTGCAAAGCCTTGTTGATCTTGCGCAATCGCGCCTCGCGCGTTCTCTTGGGCGCCGCGGCTACTTTTTCCAGGAAATCACCGCCAAACGGATCATCTCTCTTACCGATGGAGCGTTCGGGGTCGCGTACCAGGTGCGGGACGATATGCAGGTAGCGAATCGATTGCAGAAACTTGTTGAGCTCGCGGAATTCCTGGTTCGCCGCCGTCTGTTCCAGGTGCGTTTGTGTAAGCCGGTCCCGATCCTTTTTGTCCTCCTTGTCGGGTCGTTGAAGAATTAATTCTTTGCGGTGATACACCTTCTCTTCCAGGACCTCCGGCAGATGTCTCTGCGGATGATTGCGGAACTTGAGATGGTACTTCCAGAGTGCCGGGGCATCGTCTGTTCCCACGCTGACTCGCAGTTCAATACCAGGCGGTTGCGTGGCTTGCAGGGTGCGTATCTCTCCCATACCCCCGCGCTGCCCGACCGCTTTTTGCAGACCGTCTGAGGCTATATCCCGCAGGAAGCGCAGGGCGTCGAGAATATTGGATTTACCCGCGGCATTCGGCCCCACCAGGAATGCCCTGCGACGCAGTGTCATATCCACCGGCCCTTTGAAATTGCGCCAGTGACGCATATGCAGAGCGGTGAAGAACTGCCGGGGTGCGCGCGCCGATGTCACAGGCAATCACTCGGGGAGAATACAGCCTTTCAGTATCTACCAGTTCCGGCTTGTCATCAAGCCAGCATTCGCTCCCGGCATAAGAATCCGGCAGCCGGGGCGGATAAGCGGCAGATGCGGGCCTGTGGCTCAGTGCTCCAGGCGGGTCAGACCGGCCTGCATCCAGCGCAGGTTGATGCCGATATTGACACTGCCCGGCTCCGCCCAGGTGTAGGCCAGTGCGCGCTCCCTGCCGGTTTCATAGACCGCCAGTTTGAGCACGCGCAGGCGCTGCTTGTAAGGCAGTTCCACGAGTTCCACCTCGTAGCCGCTGGCCACTCCGTCGATCAGCACCGGAACCCGGGAACCCTTGGTGTTCCAACGCAAGCCGTCAATAAAAATCCAGGCCTGGTTGTTATCCAGTTCAGCCGCTGAAAAGTGCCCGGGCATTTTCTGTTCCGGGCGCAGACCTTTGCGCATGACGACCCAGCCCCCGTACTCCGCGGCCCTGGTGCCGGCCGACGCTCCCGGGACTGTCCCGATACCGCTGCAGGCACCCAGTGCCAATACACCCGGCAGCATCGCGGCCAGGAGCAGGGCCCGCCACACTCCATAAACCCGCCGCTCGCCCCGCATCGCCCCGCCCTCAACTGCGCCGCAGGATGTGCAGGGCTTCCCGGGCGGTGCGCCGTCCGGAGACCAGTGCCCCCTCCATGCCCGGGGCTTGCACCTCGGTGTGCTCGCCGGCAAACAGCAGTCGGCCCTCGGGCTGCGCCATCCAGCGGGCATCGCGGCTGACTTCGCCCGCCGAATAATGGGAGAAAGCACCGCGTGCCATGGGATTGCTCCCCCAGGACACCACCCTGGCAATCTCCAGTGCCCGCGCGGAGGCGGGCCGGATTTTCGCCATCAGCGACAGCGGGGCGCGCGGGTCTTCTGCGATCATCCGGTCCAGCATCTGTGCGCCCTTGCTGATGGAAAAAGCCACCATCCACCGCTGGCCCCCCGCAGGCGGCAGCAGGAACACCCGGCCCAGGGGAGTATCCGTCCACATACTGGCGGACAGGCCGTCGCTCTGCCAGAACTCGCTGAGCGGTCGAAAGAAGACCCGGGTGGCGGGGGTGTATTGCAGGTTCTGAATCAGCCGGGTCTTGCCCGGACTCAATGACGTCAGCAGACGCAGCTGGCGCAGGGTGGAAAAAGGCAGGGTGCAGATCACCACCCGCGCCCGCCACCCGGTACCGTCTGCACAACGCAGGTGGAAACGCCGGCCCGTATCCTCGATGCTGAGCAGTTTTTTGCCCAGTTGCAGGGAATCCCCCGCTTCCCGGGCGAGCCCCTCGCTGACCCGCCCCAGCCCGCCCACTGCATTGAGCGTGCCCGGGGCAGTCTCCCGGCGGTACTGCAGCAGGGTTTTCAGCAAGTCCGCCCAGGACAGACGCTCGATATCATGCCCGTTGAGATTGGCGGCGACCAGGCGGATCGCCTCCGGGGAGGCACCCGCACCCCGCAGGTAGCCGGCCAGCGAGATATCGACCCGCGCGTATGCCGGATCGCCCCAGAAATCCAGGCTGTCTACGGGCAGTTTGGCGGGCAGGTAATGGCGCAGCAGGCTTGGCGGCGGCAGCTCGCGCTCGCTCGCAGACAACTGGTTAGCCGCACTGGCCGGCCAGTCCTCCTGCGCCAGCAATTGGCCCCGCACGTGCAGGCAGACGCCGCCCGGCAAGCGCACACCCTCTTGCACCGGAACGCCGAATTCCCGGCACAGTTGCAGCAGTTCCCGGTAACTGTGCCCGATTTCTATCGCCCCGCCTTCCGGTGCCCCCGCCAGTTCGTAGAGGGTGTGCACGCGCCCCCCGACCCGGTCGCTGCCCTCCAGCAACACGGTGTGAACCCCGGCCTTGCGCAGCAGGCGGGTGGCGGCCAATCCGGCGAAACCCGCACCCAGCACCGCCACGTCCACGTCCGGGGTACGCGGCACCCGGGTGCAGGCCGGCAACTGGAGGGCAGTCAGCCATGCGCCGCTGCCCAGAAGCAGACTGCGCCGACGCAGTTGGGGCGGACGGGGAGTGATGCGGCAGGCTTTACTCCGGCACCGCCTGCCGGCGCAGCTCATGGGGAGATGGAAGCGATCTGCGCTTCCGCTTCAGGGCCCTGCGGTGCAGCGGCGGCAAAACCCAATGGCAGCCCCGCCTCGGCGGTGAAGCCGTAAAGTGCCTCTCCGGGCAGGGCATCCGCCACCTGGCGGCGCACTTCCAGCAGCCGTTCCAGGTCGATGCCGGTGTGCAGCCCCATCGCCTCCAGCATAAACACCAGGTCCTCGGTGACGATATTGCCGCTGGCACCCGGGGCGAAGGGGCAGCCGCCGATGCCGCCCAGCGAACTGTCCAGCGTGCTGATGCCGGCCTCCAGGGCCGCCAGGGCATTTGCCAGTCCCTGGCCGCGTGTATTGTGCAGGTGCACCCCGGGCAGGCGTTCGGTGCCGACCGCCTCTCGCACCCGGTGCACCAGGCACTTGACCTGGGTGGGATTGGCATAACCGCTGGTATCCGAGAGGCTGACCTCATCACAACCGGCGGCGACCAGGCACTCGGCCAGTTCCACCACCCGGTCTTCTGCTACCGGGCCTTCCAGGGTGCAGCCGAAGGCCGTGGACAGGGCACCTTCCAGTTGGGGCCGGTCCCGGGCCGGCTGTTCCCGCAACAGGGCGGCGATTTGGGCGACCTCCTCCAGCACCTGGGCATGGTTGCGCCGCAGGTTGCGCAGGCTGTGAGTTTCGCTGACGGACAGCGGGATGGTCAGCTTATGCGCCCCGGCCCGGAGCGCATCCCGGGCACCATGCAGGTTCGGCACCAGCACCGCCACGTTGAGACCTTGTATCTGCAGGGCGAAATGCACCAGTTCGGCGGTGTCGGCCAGTTGCGGCAACACCTTGGCCGGCACGAAAGAGCCGACCTCGATCTCCGGCACTCCGGCAGCCGCTTCCGCTTGAATCCAAGCCTTCTTGGCGGCAGTGGGCATGATGCTCTCCAGGCTTTGCAGACCATCTCGCAAGCCCACCTCACTGACCATCACATCACGCTTCATTTCCCGGCTGCCTCCCGAGTCCAGGGTGATTGCTCACGGAGGAACAGTATTTTCCACCGCTGCCCCCCGATATTGCAGGCGTTCACACCGCCGTATTGTACTAATGATATATTGTTATGCAATAGTGATTTCAAGCATTCATACGCGATGAGCGCGCAGAAGCTCCCCCTGCATACGATCCGGGTGATTGAATTCACCCACATGGTGATGGGGCCCGTCACCGGGTTAATCCTGGCCGACCTGGGGGCCGAGGTGATCAAGGTCGAACCCCTGGAGGGGGATAAAACCCGCAACCTGGCCGGCTCGGGCGCGGGTTATTTCCCCATGTACAACCGCAACAAGCGCAGCATCGCCATCGACCTCAAGAGCGAGCGGGGGCGGGAAGTGGCACTGCGACTGATCCGGGACGCTGACGTGATGGTGGAAAATTTTCGCCCGGGCGCGCTGCAAAAACTGGGGTTTGACTACGAACAACTGCAAAAGGAGCACCCGCGCCTGGTGTACTGCTCCCTGAAAGGCTTCCTGGGCGGCCCCTACGAGCAGCGCACCGCCCTGGACGAGGTCGCACAGATGATGGGCGGCTTGAGTTACATGACCGGCCCCCCGGGACAGCCCCTGCGCGCCGGCGCATCGGTGATCGACGTGCTGGGGGGCATGTTCGGGGCCATCGGCATCCAGGCCGCCATTCAGCAGCGCGAAGAGACCGGGCGGGGCAGCGAAGTCAAAAGTGCCCTGTTTGAGAGCACGGCATTTATTGTCGGCCAGCATATGGCGCAGTACGCGGTGAGCGGCAAGCCCGCCCCGCCGATGCCGGCGAGGATTTCGGCCTGGGCCATCTACGATGTGTTCGAAACCAGGGACAAACAGCAGGTATTTGTCGGGGTGGTGACCGATGGCCAGTGGCGGAAATTCTGCTCGGTATTTGAACTCCCGGAGCTGGCGGCGGACGCCCGGCTGGCGACCAATAACGGGCGGGTCGCAGAGCGGCCGCGCATTCTGCCCCTGATCCGCAAATTGTTCCAGGGCTACGATAAACAGGCCCTGATGGACAAGTTGGAATCAGTGGAACTGCCGTTTGCGCCGATCGTGCGCCCGGACGAACTGTTTGAAGACCCGCACCTGCGCACGGGAGATAAACTCCTGGAACTCGAGCTGCCGGACGGACGGCGCACCGCCCTTCCGGCCCTGCCGATGAACCTGGATGGACACGGTTTCGGTCTGCGTCGGGACCCGCCGCAAATCGGCCAGCACTCACAGGAAGTGCTGCTGGAAGCGGGCTTCAGCCGGGAGCAGGTGCAGGAATTGCACAAAGAGGCCGTTATTCACATCCCGCCGTCCCGTTGAGCACCCCCCGGGGGGCCGGGCATTCAGGAACCCGGGCTCGGGGGCGCCCCAGTCGGACGGCGCTGGTAGATGCCGCGCGCCTCTCCCCGGCTCGCACCATTCTCATAGACCGGTGCACCGCGCAGGAAGGTGGTACGCACCCTGCCCTGCAATTCCAGGCCTTCGAAGGGCGTATACCCCTGGGCGGATTCTGATTCCGCAGCGCGCACGATGAAACTCTCATCGGGGTCCAGGAGCACCAGGTCGGCGTCATAGCCCACCGCCACGTCGCCCTTGTGCAGCAGGCCGTACCGCTGTGCGGGGTTGCGGCACAGCAATTCCGCGATGCGGTGCAGGTCCAGGCCCCGCTTCCGCCCCTCGCTGAACACCCCGGACAGCAGGTACTCGGTGCCGCCAAAACCGGACTTGGAAACCCAGATGTTGTCCGGGTCCAGGGGGTCGCCCTCGGTTTTCAATTCCTGGGAACAGCAGGCGTGGTCGCTGACCACCCAGTCCACCTTGCCGTCGAAGAGCGACTCCCAGAGAAATTCCACGTCTTCGCGGGAGCGGATCGGCGGGTTGACCTTGGCACAGCACTGGGTCGGCGCATCGTAGTCCAGCAGCAGGTGGCCCACGGTCACCTCGCGCCGGAAATGAATGTGCGGAAACAACTGCTGCATCATCATCGCCGCCTCCATGGCCTTGCGCGAAGAGAGATGCAACAGGTTGATATTGAGACAGGCGGTTTCGTACGCCAGGTAAGAGGCGATCCAAATCGCCAGGCCCTCCGAGTGCGGCGGGCGGGCGGCACTGTAGGCGCGCAGGCCGCTCAACTTCGAGTCGCGCTGCACGATCCTGGTATAGGCGTTCAGGATATCCGCCAGTTCGCAGTGCAGGCTGACGCTGATCTCCCCGGCCTGTTGCGGATGCTGTTCCATGAGCCGCCGGGCCTCGCGCATGATGAATTCAAAATGCGCGATATCGTAGCTGTCCTCCTCGTCGATCATCAGGAACTTCCGCTGTTCCGCCTGGTCCGCTTTGCCATGCAGCCCATAGCCGCCGTAGAACATGAAGATCTTGAAAGAAGGCACCCCGTGCTCGGTCAGCAGGTATTCCATCTCGCCGATGTGCTGGCTTGCGATCGGTGCCAGGTGATAGGCGTAATCCACGTGGTAATGACCCTCGGAACGGCTCAGCACTTCGGGATAGAAATCGCGCCAGGAACCGCCCCGGTTCAGGTAATACTGCCCGGTGCGAAAGTAGGTGATCATCGTGGTGACACCGCCCATCGCCGCCGCCAGGCTCTCGGTGACCGCATCCTGTTCCAGGGGACTGTAAATGCCGACGTGGGTATGCGCATCGACCAGCCCCGGGAAGGCGAGCAGCCCCCCGCCCTCGTACACCTCGCCGGCGTTCTCGACCGGGATGGCGGGGGCGATTTCCGCGAACTTGCCATCGCGCACGCCCAGGTCGCAATCCTGCACTTCGGGGACGCCCGGGCGCACCAGGCGCACATTGCGAATCAGTAGGTCAAGGGGTTTCTGCTGCACGGTGCCAAATTGTCATAGTGATAGGACTTATCGCGCATTCTAAAGGAATTTACAGGAAACGGTGGCGGGCCCGTCGCGGCGGCAACTATGATCGGGGCAAACGCAAAAAAGTTCCATTCAGGAGCGGTTGTCCCTGGCAAATTCCCGACGCAGAAAATTCCATATCTTTTTCCGTACCTGTCGGCGTGCGCGTTGCACCGGGCTCGGACTCGCCACTGCACGCACCCGTCCCCGGGCATCAAAAACAAAATCCCGCTTGTAGGCGCGATTGCAAAACTGGCACTGTGGAATGATATTCGCGGGGTCTTCCGCCGCAGCATCCGGGTCCTGGTGTCCTTGTTGCAGCTGTACACGCCTGGCCCCGTACCGCGGATCCGGTTCGCCTTCCACGGCACCACAAGTGGCACACCGGCCCCCGAATGCCTGCCGGATGTCCGCAAAACTCTTTGCGTCCAGGCGCCCCCTCCTGCGAGCCTGTTCATTAATGTACTCCTGCGAGGGGCGGTACGGGTCTGCCAATTGGTGCCAGCCCTGGGCCTCGGTGACATTCCAACCCCTGCGCTTCAAATGACGAACCTGCTGGTCCTGGGCCGCATCCGGATGGATGCTCTGCACCGCTTTTGCAATATCGTCTTTGTGCACCATCCGCTCCTGGTAGTGATGCAGCATGGCAAGCCAGATCCATTGGTAACTGTTCTTCCCGGGCAGTTTCACTCCATGTTGATGCAAGTGACGTTTGTGAATGTCTTCAATCGCTGCATACGCCCGTTCCAGGCTTGCCCGGTCAGGGATGGGAACCCGCTCCCGTTCCGGTGCCGGCGGATTCACTCTTCCAGGTTCGCAATACGCCGATTTGCGATTTCACTCATCTTGGGATCAATTTCAAAACCCTGGAAAGAGCGGCCTTCCAGCCGGGCCGCCACGCCTGTAGAGCCCGAGCCGGCAAAAGGATCGAAAACCACAGCCGGCTGGCCTTCCTGTTCCTCGGCACAAAAGATACGAATCAGGTGGCGCAGCAGTGGCACGGGCTTGGCGGTCATATGCTCGTATCTCTGGCGGGGCTTGGGCACGGCGATCACGGTTCCAGGAAACCGGTCGGGTTCCACCAGGGGGTTTTCCGTATCGATCAGACCGGCCCTGTGCTGGAACCAGTTATCGGCATAAGTGCCGTCGCGCGGTGCCTGGGCCAGAACAATCAATTCCATCTGCGGTTTGAGTTGCGGCGTCTTGCGTCTGCCCAGAACGCGCAGCATCTGTTTCTTTTTGCGTTCCGAAAGACCGCGCCGACGGTGAATGAAGTGTGTCTGGGTGAACGCCTTGGCCTGCCCCTCGTGCTTCCAGGCCAGCACATCGCGTATTTCAAAACCCGCATCTTCCAGGGCGCAGGCGGTGCGATGCACCAGGCGCGGTTGAGAAAAACAAAGCGCAAACCCACCGGGTTTGAGAAGACGCAGCCATTCCCCGGCCACCGGGTACAGGAATTTATACAAGCGCTGCCCCTGGCGAGGATCAAATTTCATTCCCACGGGCAGGCCACCTATCACGCCTTTCTTTACCCTGGAGCGCAGGTGTGCATGATCCCACCGATCATCCATACCATCGATGAAATAAGGCGGGTCGGTCAGCACCAGGGAAAAACAAGCATCCGGAAAAGACGGCATCCGCTCCCGGCAATCTCCGCAAGTCAGCCATTGTGTTTGCCCGGGGTTTTCCTCTGCCCGCCGGACGGTCGGGTGAGACGCCGGAGCGTCGAAGTCGAGTCCGGGAGATGGACTCCTGAACTCAGTGAAAGATGCCTGTTTCATCGCATACGGTTCTCCAATTCTGCGGCGTCCATGCGCATGGCCAAGTCGGGCAACGAGCACTCCAAGCCCAGAGTTGGTGGGAAACGCCGCACCGGCATCCTGCAATCGGGCGGAGAAGCTGCGACCATTGAAGGCCGCCCCGGGGAGCACAAGAGACCGCCGACCCGGCAAGGGCAGCTCAGGCCCGGCTCAGTGTGGTTCATGTGGCCTCCCCCGTTGCCCGGCATTATATACATAAATACGGGGGGCACCGGCTGGACACGGGGCGGGATATGTGGCGGACCCGCCGCCTCTGCTGTGCCAGGTCGCAGGGACGGGTCACACAGCCGGCACCCAAAGTGTTGACGGGCTTGCATAAGAGAACTGTCTTGGTTACTCCCCCTCAAAGCCTTAAGTGCGAGTTTCACTCGTCTCCCATACTCAAGGTATCGCGCTCCTTCAGATAGGCAAGCGCGTTACGCAGGAGGTTCTCACCATTCTTGAATCTGCCCAGTCCCGTGTTACAACTGTCACAAATAAAATCTCTTATGTTTCCGGTGTGATGGTCATGATCGGCCACGATTTTCGCCGTTACGTTTACGATTGAACGCTTCTGGCAGATTGGACATTTGAAGTCGCTGCCCGCGGCAGGTTTATTTTTCTCCATCATCTTTGCCTGCCTGCTCTTAGGTGCTCTCTTATCTATATCAGTGCGACATTTGAGACAACTGGGCCTTCTGATAATCCCATGCTTGTTGGTTTGATTTCTCGCAAAATTAGATACTGACAAAAGACGATGGCAGATATTACAAATCTTCTTCTCAAACTTGTCCCCGGTCTTGTACACATCGACAAGCTGTACGGCATCGGCGGGAACAGTCCAAGTCTTGTCTTCCCCTATCAACCATACTACGACTGAGCCAGCGTTTCGGGAACGAACAAGCCCTACAGAATTTACAGGAAAGTTTCTTAGCCGTTTTTCCGGGACGCCTTCATGGTGCAGATTTCCTTCCCCCCCAGTACAGACAACCCACTCAGGCATTTGCATATCGGTGCCCGGCATAACCTAAACCCAGCCCTTCGCATTCTTTCAACCTCTGTTGAGCAATGTCGATGTACTCTTGAGAAATATCCAATCCGAGGTACTGACGCTGGTTGATCATCGCCATCTTGCAGGTTGTTCCCGACCCGCACATCGGGTCAAACACAAGGTCTCCTTCATTGGTCCAGGAAAGTATGTGGTCTTCTGCGAGCTTTTCAGGGAAAACCGCTGGATGTTTAAAAGCAATGCGGTCTGATGTCGTCCCGTGCAGTCCCACAGCGTATTGCCAGATGTTTGTCCTGGTTTTCATTTTCTTTAATTCTTTCAAGGTTTTCCTGTTCACCCCGTCAGGCCCCTTGTTGTGGACCAACATCTCAAATCCATGCCTGACTGTATTTTCCTTCAACGGGTTGAATGTCTTTGGTTTCCCTTTACTCAAAACAAACATAAATTCATACGCGTTGGTGTATGCGTTGCTACGCATAAAAGGTGTATTTTTCTTCTTGTATATCATCACGTCATGCATATTGAACCCGATGTCCTGGAAATATATTCCCTGCCGGAAGCTGGTAAGACTTCTGCCTGCATTGATTCTGTCTCCAACCACCCACACGACAACACCTCCCTTGGCGGTAACCCGATAAAGGCCTTCGGCGATTGCCTTAAAGTCAAACTCGTATCCTTTGTAGTCTCGCAGGGAATCATACGGGGGTGATGTAACCGTCAAATCCACACTACCTGCAGACATTTCCTGCAGCATGAAATCTACGCAATCAGCAACGAACAGGCCGCGTGTTTTTTTTATTTGGTCCACTGCATCAACTCCCGACAAATGGTTTCCGGTTCCTGCGTGCGACACGCCAGGGTTTCCATGACTCATGCTTGTCGTCTTCCCTGCTGCCAGCCGGCTTCCATCGCCTCACAATGCGGGCAGACCGGTTTGTCGTCCCGGCATACACTCTCAAACCAAGCGAGCACTCCAAGCCCAGAGTTGGTAGGAAACGCCGCACCGGCATCCTGCAATCGGGCGGAGAAGCTGCGACCATTGAAGGCCGCCCCGGGGAGCACAAGAGACCGCCGACCCGGCAAGGGCAGCTCAGGCCCGGCTCAGTGTGGTTCATGTGGCCTCCCCCGTTGCCCGGCATTATATACATAAATACGGGGGGCACCGGCTGGACACGGGGCAGGATATGTGGCGATGCTGCTCCGCAAGGGCCGGGAGAACCCCGGGCGGCCGGCATTCTGCGAGCCGCCGCCCCCGGTAGAAGGCACCGGGCAGGGTGCAGGGAGGGAAACAAGCGGCAAAGGCCCCCGCCTCCAATGCCCGCTGCGAAACACCTGCCAGTCCTTTCTTGACCCGTTGTAATTATCTTCTACTCGTATTTTTCCAGTATTCCGGGCAGGTCTCCTATCGGCACGGCGTGACTTTCAGATGCCGTATTCTTTTGGCATCTTTGTAATTCTGTCAATTTTTTAGCGTTGTTTTTCTGGTAATACTGTCCATCTACAATTACTACCAATACAATAGTTTCATCTCTGCAATGGACAAATCGTTTCATGAGTTCGATCATTTCCTGGTATTGGCTATCCTGGTTGCCACCGCCTTCCTTGGTGTATTTGTGCATGGCATAAAAAGTCTTGTCGCCAGTTATCCACTTGAAGTCCAGCGACTTCCCTGGCACGTTGGGAAACATTGAAGATTGAAGTATGTTGCCGTCGCTACTTACTTTTATTGACCGGTTGCCACTTTTCGGCAAAACTTCAAAATCATGCACCCCTGGCAACGCC
The DNA here is from genome assembly GCA_965215045.1 of Gammaproteobacteria bacterium. Taxonomy (GTDB): domain Bacteria; phylum Pseudomonadota; class Gammaproteobacteria; order JABABF01; family JABABF01. The sequence goes on from OZ244031.1 coordinate 821,396, forward strand.
TTAATCCATTCGGCGGCGATATCTTCATGCAAACCAGTTCGTCTTGGCTCTTTGGCAAAATGAGCGGCAAACATTTCATCATGTTGAATCTTCGTGAGCACGTCCGCCTCTGAGTAACCAAATCGACTGGTGAAAGTACTAATGCGTTTTATCAAACGGTCTGTCGGATTGTGAGCTTCTTCAATTACCTTTTTTTGAGATTGTTGCCACTTCTTTTGCTCAATCGTATCGTAGTCAGGCGGTGCAAGTGGTGAGTAATATTCATTGGACATGGTGAATAATGCCTCTGGCTAATGCCCAATCACACCGTCTTCGGTACTTGCCATCCCTGCGAATACCCTTGTAACAGGTCATCAAGACATCGTTGGTTTTTTGCCTGAACTCATTGAGCAGTTGATTCCATTCCGGGATACGTATCTCAGTTCCCACGTTCAGCTTGGTAATATGGCGTCCCGTGATTTTGACATTGTAACCATTCAGCTCATTAACATCACAGAACCGTATAGATGCTTCTTTAGTGTTGTCTAATGCAATCAACCCGACATTTCCATCCGGGTCATTAAACCTGACGAGGGGACCTTGTTTCTTTTGCTCTGGCTTGAGGCGTTTCAACACGGAAAGCAGGCCAACGTATTCAATTCCAGACCATATCTCAATATCACCGACAGGGTCTGGCACAAACAAGGCCAGCCCTACAGGATGTCCTGTATCTGTGAACATTCTGGCCGTGAGTGAAACAAAAGATTGGAGGCGGTCCTGAAAGAGATTCTTGGTGATAAATGATTCTGGCACTAAGGCGGCCACGTACCCGCAATGGTTCAAACACTTTTCCAAGGCATATTTGTACAGGTCGTCATACTGGCAATCCGGGAAAGTCAACCCGCGCACAGTCGCGCTATTTTTTGCCAGCCACGGCGGATTGGTTACACACACACCATAACCGGTAGGGAACTCCTGCAAAGTGTCTTTGTATTTGACATTGATATCCGCTGGTTTGATATCGTAGGACATGAACTGGCGGCACAAATTCATGCCAGAGAGTCTCTTAATCAGGCTATTTGACCCGGCAAATGGCTCAAGAATCCGTTCATCCGGTAACCCTGCCTGCAGGGCCCAATCTTTGAATGGTTTGTTGTCAAACGGGTTGCCGTTTGTGTAATAACGCCCCGCTTCTCTTTTGACATCCACAGGCGGCAAGTGCCCGGTTCCCAGCCCCAGCAGGTAATTTTCTTGCCCGGTATATTTGCGCACCATGGCTATCATTCTGTATATAGTGTCCACATTGTCAAGCAGTTTTTTGCATCATTCCATATACAATTTTCGGGGTTTCATATCGTTGAATGCGAAGCTGCCCTGTATCCAGCCCCAAGGGCGGCCGGCGTTCTGCGACCCGCCGTATCCGACACGCCACACCACACCACACTACCACACCGCCCGCCCCCCGGAACGCACGTTTCTCGCCCCGGACGAGGACCAAAGGCGAGCCACCCCCGGAACGCACGCTCTCTCGCCCCGGACGAGGACCAAAGGCGAGCCACCCCGGAACGCACGCTCAGGCGGCGGGGGGTTCGGCGGCGATGGGGGGAATTTCAGTGCCGTGTTCAACCAGTTCGATGCGCTCCTGGTCCGCTCCCCGGGCCAGGGTGGCGCGGCGTCCCCGGTAGAAGGCACCGGGCGGGGTGCAGGGAGGGGAACAAGCGGCAAAGGCCTCCGCCTCTAAATCGTCGACCGCAAAACTCAGCAGGGCAATGCCCGCAGCCAGGCGCCCGGCGGGCACGGAAGGCGGTTCCGCTGCCGGCAACTGGTCGATTTCCACCAGCGATTGCCCGGCCAGTTGTAAAGCCGCGACGGGATGCTGGCGCGCAGGCGGGTATCCCCAGGCGCGGTTGACCGCCCCCAGCAGAGTTTCAAAGCGATGTCCGCTGCCGCCGGCCAACTGCTCCCAACGGGAGAGACTCTGCTCCCGTTGTGCTGCACTCAACACGCCGATAAACAGCCGGTCTACGGCGCATCGCGCCCGCGGCAGCTGGAAAATGGTCTCCGCCTCCCCGGTGCGGGTCAGGTAGAGCACTTCCCCGGCGGGGCCCTGCACTTGCATGGCGCGAATCTCGGGGTTCAATTCCAGGCCCGCGGGTTCGCCCAGGATCCGGAACGGGGAATCTGCCAGGGTGAGGGCCAGTGCATCGGGGTCTTCCACCAGGACTTCCAGTGCCATCCAGCCCAGGGTGCGGAATGGCTCCGCGACCCCGGCGTCCGGGTCTTCCACCAGGCGCAACCACGGCACCCCGGACTCGGACGCCAGCAGTGCCGTCGGGGCCCCGGCCAGCAGCGGGGCCTGCCACATCTGCGCCGTCTGCGGCTCCAGCGGACTCTTCTCGAGCACGCGCTGTGCCAGGAATTCCGTGTAGGCGGCGACCGCCTCCCCCAGGTCGGGGCAGACCACGACACCGCCCAGTGCCGGGCCCACTCGCAAAGGTGCAGCATCACTCATGACACGCAAACTTATATACTGTGGCGCATCCTGCGGCAACTTGCGGAGAACCGGCGTCGATGAGTGCATACATCCTGGTCTGTGGAAAAATTTACGATTTTGAGAAATTCAAGCCCTACGCGGAGGCGGCCGCGGAACTGGTCGCTAAAAACGGCGGCGTCTACCTGGTGCGGGGCGGCGAAACCCGGGCACTGGAAGGTGAATGGGACGCGGAGAACAAGCTGGTGATTTCCAAGTGGCCCGATCGCCAAACGGCACTGCGCTTCTGGAGTTCCCCCGAATACCGCGAGGTCTCCGCCCTGCGCGAGGGCTGCGGTGAATTCACGGTGACACTGGTCGACGGCGTGGATTGAGTGCCATGAGTGAGCGTTTTGCCGCCCTGGCACTGCAGACCCGCTGCCACACTGTGAACCGCCTGTCCGGGCGGGAGGAGGCGCGGGCGCGGATGATGCAGAGTATTCAGCGCATCGGTGCCCAGCTCCGCGGCAGTTGCGCCTTTATCGGGGAGCACGTGCGCCTGGTGGTGCTGCCGGAATATTTCCTCAGCGGTTTCCCGCTGCAGGAGAGCGCGGCCGAATGGCTGGACAAGGCCTGCCTGGCGGCGGAGGGTCCGGAGTACGAGGCCCTGGGCGAAATCGCGCAGCAAAACCACGTCTACCTGGCGGGCAATGTCTACGAGTCGGACCAGCATTTCCCCGGCCTGTTTTTCCAGGCCGGTTTTATCCTGGACGACAGCGGCACCCTGGTGCTGCGTTACCGGCGGCTGATTTCCATGTACTCGCCGACGCCGCACGACGTGCTGGAGCGTTACCTGGACATCTATGGTGCTGACGCCCTGTTCCCGGTGGTCGAGACGCCGCTGGGGCGGCTGGCGGCACTGGCCTCGGAGGAGATTCTCTACCCGGAGATCAGTCGCGCCCTGGCCCTGCGCGGGGCGGAAATTCTCTGTCACTCCACTTCGGAGAGCGGCGCCCCGGGCACCACTCCCAAGAATGTCGCCAAGCAGGCGCGCGCTTTTGAAAACCATGTCTACGTGGTGTCGGCCAACAGTGCCGGCTACGAGGACACTTCCATGCCCGCGGATTCCGCCAACGGCGGCTCGCGGGTGATCGACTACGAGGGCCGCATCCTGGAACTGGCCGGCCCCGGCGAAAGCATGCTGGCCCATGCCGACTTGGACCTCGCCGCCCTGCGCCACTACCGCGGGCGTCCGGGCATGTTCAACCTGCTCTCGCGCCAGCGCCTGGAACTGTTCGCCCCGACATACAGCGGGACGGAGGTCTATCCCGCCAACAGCCTGCTCAACGAGGACGGTTCATTGCGCACTCCCGAACGCGGTCACTACCGCGAAATGCAAACGCGGGTGATCCGGAAACTGCAGGAGCGCGGCATTCTTTGAAACGCCGGGCGCATGGCACCGGTGCCCGCCCGCATCACTTATCGCCGACCCCGGTATTCCTCCAGGCCCAGGCTCATGCGGTATTGAAAACGCTCGGGGTGATACTGGCAATGCAGGATGTCCACGGTTTTGCCCTTCCGGTCCAAGGAGCGCCGCATCAGGGTCAGCACCGGGGCATCTTCCAGGAGTTCCAGGTGTCCCGCCACTTCGGCGTCTGCGGCGGCGGCCCCCAGGAACTGTTCCACGCGGGCGATCTGCACGCCGTTCTGACGCAGAATTTCCAGGCGTGAACTGCCGGGCCGTTGCAGGTGCTCGCGATCAAAACCCCGCACGTCTCCAGGCGTCCAACTGACGTAATAGGCAAAAGGCTGACCGTCGCTGTAGCGCACCCGCACCAGGCGCAGGGCCTTGTCGTTGCTGCCGATGCCCAGCTCGTTGCGGATGTTGGCCGGGGGCGTCAGTTCGGCACTGTCCAGCACCTTGACCTGGGTTTCCCGGCTCATGCCCGCCAGCCGCTCCAGCATGCCGAGCAGCGGTGCCTGTTCCGGCGGCGGTGCATAGTGGTGGGTGACGTAGGTGCCGCGACCCCGCTGCCGGTCGACCAGGTCTTCCTTGGCCAGTTCGTTCATGGCGCGCCGCGTGGTAATCCGGGACACGGAAAACGCCCGCGCCAATTGCTGTTCGGTCGGCAGTTGGATGCCCCGGGGGATGGTGCCGTCCAGGATGCGTTTTTTCAGCCGGGTGTACATCTGGTAATAGAGAGGCGTCGGTGCCTCCCGGCGCAATTGCTGCAAATCGCGCTTGCTCAGAAGTTTGTCAATCCGCATCGCCTCGTGGCCCGGGGCCCCCTTCGAGTCGGCAACATATTGTAATCGCCCGCATGGATCCCGAACTGCTCAGAATGCGTCGGGGCAAGTGATATATTGTAAGCCTTTACACTCATTGATATACCATTGATGGTGCGATTTTTCGGTTCCGCCCCGTTTTTTCTCAGCCTCTGGCTTCTCGCCGCCCCTGCCACCGCACAGGAGCAACACCTGCGGATCACCTCGCTGACCTTTCCCGATACGCCCTGGCACACGCTGTGGCTCGACTTCATGGAGGCACTGGAAAAGCAGCCGGGCAATGAATTGCAGACCATTCCCTATATCCTGGGGCAGCTGGGCAGCGAGGAGAGTGCCCTCTCGCAACTGCGCCGGGGACGCCTGCAGATGGGCGGCTTTTCCCTGCAGGGTTCTTCTGCCGTGGTGCCGGAACTCGGCATTCTGACCGTCCCCTACCTGTTCGATTCCTTCGCGGAAATCGACTACGTGATGGACCACCACCTGTTCGGGGTGTTCTCCCGCCTGCTCGCCGAAAAAAACATGCACCTCTTGCGCTGGGGAGAAGTGGGCTGGACCTATTTTTACGGCACGCGCCGGCTGCAGAGCCCCGCAGAGGCCCGGGGCCGGCGCCTGCGTTCCAGCAATGCGCTGGCCTCCCAGTACGTGATTCGCTCGGTGGGTGCCAACATGGTGCCGATGACTTTTTCCGACCTGATCCCCTCCCTGCAGACCGGCCTGGTGGAAGGCGGCACCAGCGGACTGGTGATTTTCGTATTGTCGGGGGCGGCGCGCTACGCCCCGGAAATCAGCCTGACGCGCCACGCTTTTGATGCCGGCATCATCGTCGCCAACCGCAGCTGGTGGCAGCAGTTGCCGGCGCAGGCGCGCACCGCCATCCACGCCAGCCTGGCCTCTTCGCAGAGGCTGCGTCAGTCGGTGCGGGAGAGGGAGCTGCAGATCCTGGCAGACCCCGAAGCTTACGGCGTCCGCCTGTACCAGCCGAATGCCGCGGAACTCGCCGCCTGGCGGGCCAGTACCCGGGGTGCCCGGCAGCGGCTGGTCCAGGCCATCGGTGGCCGGGCGCAGGAGGTGTACGATATCGTGCAACGGGCCAAGGCGGAATTCGCCGCCCGCCAGCATTAATAACAGTACCGTCCGGGGCGGAACCCGGCCGGCATCGACGCACTCAGTCCGGGACAGTACCCTTCACAGCACAGGGGAGGCTGTAAACAACAGCAGCGGGACAATTGACAAAACCGCAGGGAGATCGCAGTGATTGCAAGCGGGGACAACAGGTTGACAATTTAAAGGTACCTTTGATATAACATATTCCCATCCATGCCGCCGCAGGGTTCGCCAACAATGAACAAAGCTGCGGTGCTGGAATTTCTGCAAGCAAAAAATGCGGGGGAATCTCAATGAACAGAATGATACGCAACTCTGTTGTCTGCGCTGCGTACGCCCTGGGGATGATTTTTGCCGGGGGCGGAGTGCTGCCGCAGCCCGTGCTCGCCCAGGAGGCGACGCTGGAAGAGGTGCTTGTCACCGCCCAGCGGCGCGAGGAAAGCCTGCAGGAAGTGCCGCTGGCCATCACCGTGCTCAGCGGGGAAGACCTGGAGCGACGCCAGGTGCACAATATTCTCGACCTGCAATCCTCGGTGCCCAATATCAGTATCTCCCAGAACACCGGCACGCCCAGTGCGGCGCGCATTTTTCTCCGCGGTGTGGGCCAGGATGAATCCCGTGCCACGGTGGAACCCGCCATTCCCCTGTACATCGATGGGGTCTACATCGGCCGGCAGATCGGTGCCCTGGTGGACCTGTTTGACGTGGAACGGGTGGAGGTTTTGCGGGGCCCGCAGGGCACCCTGTACGGGCGCAATGCCAACGGCGGTGCCGTCCGCATCATCACCCGCAAACCCACTTACGAGGAGACTTTCCTGACTCTCAAAAATACGATCGGCAACGAGAGCCGCATCGACGCCCAGCTCAGTGCCAACCTGTCCAATTCCCCGGACCTGGCGGTCAGCTTCTCCCTGCTGACCCGCACCCGGGACGGGCTGTTCCAGACGACCGAACCCAGCGACCCCAATGCGGCCAGCGTCGGCAAGCAGGAAGTCGGCGAATGGGATAATTTCTCTGGCCGGGTGGGCGTGCGCTGGCAGGCCGGGGACGCCACCGAGATGCTGTTGCGCTACGACATTACCGCAGACAACACCGACCCCAGGCCCGCCAACTCACCCTTTGTCGATGAGGATGATATTTTTGACCTGCAGGCTGCCACGGGCTCGCCCGCCGGTGTCAACACGGATGCCTACAACTCCGAGGTGGATTCCCGCGGCCTGTCACTGACCGTGGACCACGACCTGGGCGACGGACTGCAGCTGCAGTCGCTGACGGCATGGCGCAGCCTGGAAGATGACTTGGCCACTTTTATTTCTTTCCCGTACAGCCAGCAGACCGAGCAGTCACAAGTCAGCCAGGAAATACAGGTCAGTTCCGACTGGGACGACGGTTTCAACTTCGTCGCCGGGGTGTTCTGGTTTGACGAGGACATCGATCTGGACTTTACATTCATTTTCAATTTTGACCTGGAGGTGGAGACCCGGGCCTGGGCCGTGTTCGGCCAGGGCACCTGGGATCTCAGTGAGCGGCTGCGGGTCACGGCCGGGGTGCGCTACACGGACGAGGAAAAGGATTTTAAAGGGGAGATGAGTCCTTTCGGCTTCGCACGGGAGGACACCCAGGAATGGGAAAACACCAGTTACAAGCTGGCCGTGAATTACCAGTTGCAGGATAACATGATGCTCTACGGCTCCTACAGCACCGGTTTCAAAAGTGGAGCCTGGTCGCCGGATGCTTTTGGTGCCGCGGCGACATTCCTGCCGGTCGATGAAGAGACCGTCAAGACCGCGGAAGTGGGTATACGCAGTGACCTGCTGAACAACCAGCTGCGCTTTAATGCCACTTACTTTTTCAGCAAGTATGAAGACCTGCAGCTGGGCGGAACCACCGACTTGGGCTTTACCCAGTTCAACGTGCCGGAAGCGGAGATCAGCGGCCTGGAAATCGAAGCCAATGCCGCCCTGGCCCCGGGTCTGAATGTCTCCCTGGCACTGGCCTGGCTGGATGCGGAGTACTCGGATGTCGACTTCTCCGCCTCCCTGGGCATCAGCGGCAGAAACTTTACTAATGAAGTAAATGCCGCGATTACCGAGGAAGTGGATGAGCAGTTGGCATTGGCAAGTGGTGGCAGCATTACCGAGCAGCAGATCGTGGACCAGGTGCTATCTACAGATATGATGAATATGAACCCTACGATCCCCAGCACCGCGACTTTCGGCTGGCTCGAGACCAATGAGGGGGCTGCACTGGGGGCCGCCAAGCTGGCCGTGGGCCGGATGCAATTAGGGACAACATTCGTGTCCGACACCGAGGCCAGCGTCACTGCAGACATCCTCAATGATGCGGAGAACAACGATCTCAAGAACGCCCCGGAATCCAGCATCAAGCTGGCGGTCTCCTACACCTACCCGCTGGCCGACAACCTGGACCTGCAGCTCAATGCGGAATACATCTACGAGGACGAAAGCTTCAACCTGGTCGCCAACCCGGAGGCGGTCAAACGCGATGAGACCGACCTGATCAACCTGCGCGTGGGTGTGCGCAGCGAGCAGTGGGAGATGTTCTTGTGGGGTAAAAACCTCACCGATGAGATCTACTACCCGGCGGGAACATCCGGCGGTGTCGGGCAAGCGGTGTACGTCGCCGACCCGCGCACCTACGGCCTGGACTTCAAACTGTATTTCGGCAAATGATCCCGGCACCGCCCCGTCGCAGCCGCCGGGGCCTGGAGAGCGGGGTCTGAGACTGGGGCCTCCGCCGCCGCCCTGGCCTTCCATGCGCTGCCGCGTTTGAATCATGCCCGAACCCGCCCTGCCATTGCTGTCAGAGCAGGAGCTGCCCGACGCCCTGCGGGATGCCTTCCAACACTCCATGCAGTTGCGCGGTGACGCCACTTTTTTTGCCGCCTTCGCCCATCATCCCGAGTTGTATCGCTGGTACACCGAGTCTTTCTACGGCCAGGTGTTCAACGGCGGCCAGGTGGAACGCCCGCTCAAGGAACTGCTGCGCCTGTCCTTGTCGCTCAAAAACGGCTGCCGTTTCTGCAACCAGGGCAACCGCGCCGACGCCCTGGCCGCAGGCTTCAGCGAGGCGCAATTGGCGGAGTTGGAAGACTGGCACCGGAGTGAGCAGTTCAGTGAGCGGGAAAAGGCGGCGCTGGAACTCGCCGAACAATTCCCCCTGCAGCGCATGGACGGCGCACTGGATGCGGAACTCTACGCGCGCCTGGCCCGGCATTTCAGCCCCGCACAGATCCTGGAGCTGGGCCTGGTGCTGGGTATTTTGAGCGGTGTGGCCAGGTTCCTGTTTATCTACGACCTGGTGGAAAAGGAGGACAACTGCCCTTTCCATCCGCGCCCCGGGACAGACCCCACCGGTTCACCCACCTCATAAGCGCGTGCGCCCCTTCCATCTGCACCCGGGGCAGACCGTATGGCATCCGCCGGTTAAAAGCTGCTCAGCCCGCCGCTTGAAACCTGCTCAGCCCGCCCCCTGAATTCACTCAGCCCCGCTGTTCTTCTGTAAGCGACACGCCCGCCGCCTGAAAGCACTCAGTCCCGCTGTTCTTCTGTAAGCGACACGCCCGCCCCCTGCACGGCTGCGGCGACGGTCTCCTCCACGCAGGTTTCCAGCGTGGTATTCCAGCGGTTCAGAAAACCGAACAGGGAGATCACGCCCACCAGTTCAATGATCTGCAGGGAGCTGAAATGCCGCTCCAGCTCGAAGAAGTGCTCCTGGTTCACGCTACCAGATGCGCCGGCGGCGGCCCGGGCCAAGTCCAGCACCGCTCTCTCGGCCGCAGAAAACAGGGGACTGCCGGCATAGTCATCGAGCACCGCCAGCTTGTCCTGCCCCACTCCCAGTTGCAGGGCACCGCAGATGGCGTGGGAGCTGCAGTAGCGGCAGCCCGCCCGGCGACTGCCGGCCAGTGCCGCCAGTTGCTTGAGTTCCCGGGGCAGTGCGCCCTCCTGCATGTAAATGACATCGACCAGTTGCGTCACCGCCTTGAACATGGCCGGGTGATGTGCCATCAGCAGGGCATCATTCGGGGTGAAACCCATCTGGCCCGTGATCTGTTCCAGCAGCGGGCGCAGTTCGGCGGGCAATTGTTCGGGGGACAGGGGGGTGACACGGGGCATCAGCTTCCTCCGGGCAGCAGGAACAGGGACAGGCCGGGCGACAGCACCACGATGACCAGGCCGATCAGCATCAGGGCGATAAAGGGCAGCACGGCGATGCAGATCTCGCGGAAACTCTCGCGGAACACCGCCATCGCCACGATCAGGTTCAAACCCAGCGGCGGTGTCAGGTAACCGATCTCCAGGTTGACGATCATCGCAATGCCGAAATGCACGGCATCGATATCCAGGTTGACGGCCAGCGGCTTCAGCAGCGGCGACAGGATCAGGATCGCCGAGCCGATGTCGACCACGCTGCCGACCAGCAGCAGGAAGGAGTTGACCGCCACCCAGAAGCTGCCCGGGGTCTGCAAAAAGTCGCTCAGCGAGGCGATCATCGCCTCCGGCACCTTCTGCCAGGTCAGGAACAGGTTCAGGCACACGGCGATCATCAGCACCGGGAACAGGGAACCCAGCAGGGTGGCGGTCTGCACCACCACCCGCCCGGTGTCGGCGAAACTGAGTTCCCGGTACACCGCCAACTGGATCAGCAGGGTGTAGAACACCGCCACCACGGCGGCCTCGGTGGCGGTGAAATAACCGCTGTAGATGCCGCCCAGCACCAGCACGGGCATCAGCAACACCCAGAGGCTCCGGCGCAGGGCACCCAGGAAGTTGCGCGGTGCAAAGCGGGACGCCGGGCGCCGGCGACAGGCAAACAGCAGGAAGGCGGCCATGAGCGAAGTCAGCACCAGTGCCGGGCCGATGCCGGCGTGAAACAGGTCGACGATCGACACCTGGGTCATGACCCCGTACAGGATCAGCGGAATGCTGGGCGGAATGATGATACCCAGCGTGCCCGCCGCACAGAGCGCGCCGATGGCGAGCCGTTTCGGGTATCCCGCCCGCACCAGTGCCGGGTACATCACCGCACCGACCGCCGCCAGGGTGACCGTCGACGAGCCGGAGACCGCGGCAAATACCGCGCAGGCCAACACCGCCGCCAGTGCCAGTCCGCCCGGCAGGAAGACGGTCGCCTCGCGCAACACGGCGACCAGCCGTTCGGCCATCGAACCGCGGCTCATGAGGTTGCCGGCCAGCAGGTACAGGGGAATGGACAGCAATACTTCGCGGTTCAATGCATCCCAGGCATCCAGTGCCATGTAGCGCAGGCCCGTGCCCTCCCCCCAGACCAGGTAGGAGAAAATCAGCGCGGCGATCAGCAGGGTCAGCACCTGCTGGCGCAGCCCCAGCAGGACCAGGACCAGCAGCACCAGGGCCAGTGCGGCAAGCATTTCTAGCGGGCCTCAGCGGGCATAGCGCGGAATACGGGCCGGCACCTCATGCTCTCAGGCCGACGCCGGGCGCAGTGCCGGGAAACAGCCGTAACAGCCGTGGCGCAGGGCGGCAATAAAAAAGGCGGTGGGGATCAGTGCCTGCACCGGCCAGATCGGGGTGCGCAACACGGTTGAGCGCTCGCGCAGTTCGACGGTCTCTACAACCAGTTGCAGGGCGATGAGACCGAACAGCAGCAGGATCAGTGCCGTGGTCCACTCAGACAGGCGCACCACCAAGGGTTCCCAGCGCAATGGCAGGAGGCGGTCGGCAAAGCGCGGGCGCAGGTGCGAACCCGCGGCCGAAGCCAGCCCGATGCCCAGCATGGCGATGACAATATCGGCGTAGACACTGAGCTGGCGCGCCCAGTTGAGCCCGTTGCCGGTGAGTTCCCGCAGTCCCAGGTCCAGCAGCAGGCTGAGTGCCATCACGGCGAATGCGCCGCAACACAGGACTTTTTCCGCCCGGTTCAGCGCGCGCAGGGCGCGGGCCAGGGTTTTCATCGTGCGGACGGTGCCGTCATTCCCCCGAACATCCGCGGACCGGGCGGCAAGATGCGGTGCGATGTTTCACTGCCGGGGCTGCAATGCACTCCGGCGCATCACCGGGCGCACCTGGGTCACGCACAGCAGGGCGAAAGCGGTCAGTCCCGCGAAAATGGCGAAGGCCAGGCGGTAATCGCCCAGGGTGTCGTACAGCAGCCCGGTCAACCAGATACCCAGGCCGCCGCCCAGGGCATCGAGAATGGTGATGGTGCCGAGAATCTTGCCGGCGGCCACCAGGCCGAAGCAGTTCATCGCCGAGAGCTGGATCAGGCTGTAGACCCCGCCCCAGCCGAAACCGGCAGTGACCACGGCAAAGGCGATCCACTCCGGGCGCATCATGGCAAAGGGCACCATCCCGCCCAGCATGATCAGCATGTTGAAGTAAAACACCCGTTGGCGCGGCAGGTAGTCGGCCAGGGCACCGAACACGAACTTGCCGACCAGCCCGCAGAGAAAAAACAGGCTGATCATGTTGGTCGCCTGGACCGCGGAGAACTGCAGGTCGCGCATGTAGAGGAACAGGTGCGCCTGCATGCCCAGCACCGTGTAAAAAGTCGCCATCGCAATCAGGGACAGTGCCCAGAAAGTGCGCGTGCGCAGGGCGTCCAGGTACTCCACGCCGGCATCGCCGGTATCGGGCGGCGGTGCGGCGGCCGGTGCAGCCGCCTCCGCCTCGGGCAGGGTGTCGGTGGGATCGTCCGGCCCGGGACGATCGCGGATTACAAAGATCGTCAGCAACAGCATCAGGACCGGGAAGATCATGGCGAAGGCAAAGGCCTCGCGCCAATCGACCAGGCTCAGCATGAAGGTGCCGTACTGCGGAAACAGGGCCCCGCCGAAGCTGGTGCCGGTCAGGGCCAGGCCGATGGCCGTGCCGCGGCGGCGCACGAACCAGTGGGAGACCAGGATCACCCCGGCGTTGAGACCGCAGAATACCAGGGTGATGCCAAACAGGAAGTGAATGAAATACAGCCCGAACAGGGACTCGAGCTGCACGTAGAACAGGTAGGCGACCAGCAGCAGCAACCAGCCGAAGACCATGCAGCGGCGCACCCCGAAACGATCGATGGCGATGCCGGCGAAGGGGGCGACCAGGCCGGTCACGCTGAGCGTGATCATGTCGCGGAACTTGAGTGCCGAACGCGACCAGCCGAATTCCCCCAGGATGGCCTCGTCATAGACCGACAGACCGGTGATGCTGAGGCCGTTGCTGACCATCATGGTCACCCCGGCGAGCACGGCAATCAGCCACGGGAAAATAGATTTCATGATGTCTAAATGCCCGGTCGGGCGGCTCCCGGGATGCGTGGCAGAAAAAATGAATTTATTTTATGATTGTACCATTATTAATACCTTTGGAGGCATCGCCATGCGGCATTCGGGATTTGCTTTTTTGTATGCCGGCGTTTTGCTGTTGTGGAGCGGTGCCGCCACCGCCCAGCAGAAAATCGACCTGGACAGCCCCGAAGGCTATGTCCAGGCGGTGCGCAAAATGCACTGCTCCCTGCGGGACGGCAAAAGCTCGGTATTTTCCTGGCAGGGGCATGCCTATTCCCGGGTGCCCGGTGAACGGGACCGCAAGCTGTTCGCCGTCGAGGGAATGAACGTCCGCCAGTGTGAGGCCCGCACCGATCCCAGGCTGGGAGTGGGCTACCGCATGGTGTCCCGGGAGATCATGCTCTACAAGGACCCGGAGACCGGCGAAGTGTTGCGCACGTGGACCAACCCCTGGACCGGCAAGGAGCTCGAGGTGATTCACGTCGCCAATGACCCGGTCAACCAGCCAGCCACCTTCGGGCGCAAACCGGACGGCAGCGTCCGCTCGCTGGGCCTGGTCATGTACGGGAAGACTTTTTTCCGCCCCTTGGAGATCCCGCTGTTTTACCCGAATCCCCTGGGCGGCGACTACCAGCAACAGGTCGGCAGCGTCTATCACTCGGCGGAGATCTTCGACTTCTCCGGCAATATCGATGATCTGCGCAATGCGCGCAAGGATACCGCCCAGGTCAACGTGGCATGGATGCGGATGGCACCCTGGCTGCCGTGGATGGACATGGGCGATCGCGTCGGCATGATGTATTTCAACGCAGTCGGCGGGCGTCTGCCGAGCTGGCGCGCCCTGTCGGCGACTCTAAGGCAGGAGATCCGCAACAACTACCCCGAGTATCGCCAACCGCCGCCGCTCGACGATCAGCGGCGCAACGAGACCAGCTGGACCTACTTCAAGAAGGTGCTGGACCAGCGGCGCGCCCGGGAAAAGCAGGAATCCGGGCGCCGCTGAGCGAGACCCTGATGCCCGCGCGCCGCCAGGCGCGTGGGCGATGCCAAAGAGGTACCGGAAGAAGCGGCGATACGCCCGAGGTCGGCAGCCGGATCAGCGGGGGCTGTAACCCAGCCAGCCGGCCAGCAGGCCGGTATTGCTCTCAGTTATTGACGCGCTCGAATTCGCGCACGGTCAGCGGCTTGTTGCGGGTGCGTTTGGCCGCCAGGACCTGCCAGGAAACGCCGTCCGGCCCGGTGAAAAGAAAGGCCCGTTCGCCGAATTCATTGTCGGAGAGCGCAGTGGGCTGCAAGCCGGCCTCCCGCACCCGGCGATGCAACTGCGCCAGCCTGGGCGTGTAGAGGGAGTGCAGCGTGATGCCCGGCGTGCCGATGCGCTGGTCTGCTGAGCGGTCGCGCACCATGGAGAGGTCGCGCGGGACAAAGAATTTCAGTTTGCCGCAGACGTTATTCGGTGAGACGAAGCCGATGTAATAGTGGGTGACGCCACCGGCCATATCGAACACCCGCTGCGGGCCCGGCTGAAAATCACCGTCCAGGGACACTTCGGCTTCCGCCCGAAAACCCAGCACCTCGCTGTAGTGGCGGGTCAGTTCCGCCAGTTCGCCCTTGACGATGAAACTGTGATGGGTGAATTCGCTGGTTTTCAGGGGCGCATCGCTGACCGTGCCATAGCCCGGGATCTGGTAGCCGTAGCGCTGGAAGAACACGTGGTTGAAAAACTCGCCGTAGACCGCCATCTCGCGCACCCCCACACGGCGGTTGATGATGTCGGGGGCCGCTGTGTTCATACCGTACAGATCATCGAAAATCGGTTCTATCGGAAACCAGGGTTGTCTGCGGGCGCGGGCATCGCGATAGACATCCCACAGACGGTATATATCCCCGGTGCGCGCTGCGACCAGGCGTTGGCCGATGGTTTCCGGCGGGGCGTAGCCCACGCCCTCGCCCTGCAGGGTGCGCCATTGCAGGATGCGCACCAGGCCGTGGGAGTCGATGCCGCCATTCTGCAGGCGATAAGAACGCAGTGCGCTGTTGACCCCGTAATGGCGCTCCGCCTGTGCCGCACTCATGCGGCCCTCGTCCACCTGCCGGAAACCCAGCTGGGCAAAGTATTCCAGCAGCGGCTCCGCCTGGTCCGTGCCGACCATGACCTCGTAGACGCCGCTGATGCCGGTATCCGGCAGGCTTTGGGCCCGGGCCTGGCCGGCAAAACCCCAGGACAGCAGCGAGGCGAGGAACAGGCTCAGGAAAAACCGCGGTGCCGCAGTGCCGGCAGATACGGGACGGCGGGAGACGGTGGCGCGGGAAAATCCGGGGGACAGCGGGCGTGCAGGGGACATGGCCAAGAATCTCCAACTTGCAAAAATGCGCCGAACTAATATAGCATAATGAAATACTTTTAATACAACTTTGATGCTTGGACTCCGCCATGCCCTGCTGTTTTCCTGCCTGGCTTTGCCGCTGGGTGCCTGCACCGTGAATCCTGCGCGCCAGTCCGCCCCCGACATCGGGGACACCACTTCTTCCGGGCCGGAGATCTCGGGCTTCCGGGAGGCCGTGCTCAGCGTCGGGGACCTGGACGGGTACCGGCACTTTTTCTCCACGGTCGGCGGCTGGGAGGAATTCCACCGCGGCCGGACACCGGTCAAACTGCTGCGCCTGTGGGGACTCCCTTCCGGGGTCAGTGCCCGGGAAGTGATGATGAGGAACCCGGGCAGCGAGAGCGGTTACCTGCGCCTGGTGCATTTCCAGGGGGTCGAGCAACGACCGATCCGCTCCAATGACCAGAGCTGGGACACCGGCGGCATCTTCGACTTCAACGTGCGGGTCAAAAACCTGGAGCAACTGGCAGAACAGATGGAGGCGGCGGGGTGGCAGGGCGTGACGGACCCCGCACAGTTCCGCCTGGGACCTTTTGAAGTCAAGGAATGGCTGGGGCGCGGGCCGGACGGGGTGCGCCTGGCGATGATCGAGCGCATCTCCCCGCCTCTGGAAGGCTGGCCCAATCTGCGCAAGCTGAGCCGCATCTTCAACTCCACCCAGATCGTGCGCGACATCGATGCCGCACTGGCTTTTTATCGCGATCTGCTGGGCTTCCAGGTCTACCTGGAACACCATGGCGTAAGCGAGCAGGAAGGTCCGAACGTGCTGGGTCTGCCACACAACCTGGCGGCCAGTATCACGCGCCACCTGTACATCCTGCATCCGCAGAAGGGCAACGAGGGCTCGGTGGAAATTCTCTCCTACGATGGTGCCACGGGTGCCGATTTCGCAGCCCGTGCCAAACCGCCCAATCGCGGTATGCTGATGCTGCGCTTCCCGGTGCGGGATGCCCGGGCACTCGCCCGCCGCTTGCAGTCCCAGGGGGCGCAGCTGGAGTTCGGGCCGGTGCGACTGAAACTCGCGCCCTACGGCGAGTGTCAGCTGTTCGGCCTCAGGGCACCGGAGGGTGCCTGGCTGGAATTCTTCAGCGTTGTTAAATAAAGCACCCTGAGACTCAGGGCGCAATCCCGCTGCCGGTCCTCTTGCTTATGCGGGGCAGCGCAAATCCTAAGGCCGCACTAAACCGCCTCAGAAGCGGTACGTCAGGTCGATGCCGAAGCTGCGCTGCCGGGGCAGGGTAAAGCCAATGGCGCGACGGGTACCGGCGTTTTCAACATAGCGAATCAATGCCGGGGAGGTCTGGTCGTCGGTGAGGTTCTTGGCCCACAGTGCCACTTCCAGGCCGCCGCCGCCCATGAACTGGTCCGCCAGCGTATCCAGTGACAGGCCGGCCCGCAGGTTGATCACGTTGCTGTCGCCGGTATGTGCCAGGTTGTAGATCTGTGCATACCGCTTGGAGCGATGCAGAAAATCCAAGCGCAGGTACCAGTCCATGCCGTTGGCCAAAACGCCGTTGAAGGTATTCGACAGGCTCCACTGGTTCTTGGAGACCTGCGGCAGCCCGCGGCCGGAAATATCCAGGGTGGCACAAAGGTGCAACGACCTGGCGGTGCACCTGTCTGTCGGTGCGGGACCAAAAGGGAGAACAAACCCGCTGCCCGGATCCTCCTGGCCAAAAATAGCGGCCGCCTCCCGGTAACTGCTGGTAATCACGGTAAACCCACCACCCACACCAACTGCGGTTGCCGGCAGGGTGGCCTCCTTGATGTCCGTGTGGGTATAGGCATACGTCAGGCGCAGGTCCCAGAAATCCGCGGGCCGGGCCCGCAGGTCCAGCTCCAGGCCCCGGACCCGGGTCTCGCCCAGGTTGTTCAAAATGGAAGTGGCACCCATATTATTGGCACCCGCAGTGGTAAAGGTCAGTTGCTGGTCTTCCCATTCCGTGCTGTAGACGGCGGCGGCGAGTTGCACCTGCTCCTCCAGGTTGACTTTAACACCCAGCTCATAGGTCTCCGCAGTCGATTCGTCGACGGGAATCTGGGAGGACAGCAGGGGCTGGTTAAATGTATTCACATCGCCGGGCTTGTTGCCGGTGGCCAGCGTTCCATAGAACAGGACGTCGTCGTTGAAGCGGTAGTCCAGGGTCAGGCGATAGAGAATATCATCGTAGGTGGTGGAAAAATCCTTGCTGGGATACTGGCCCTCGGTCGCCACGCAGGGTTCGCCGTCATCACAGAACAGCACATCCGTGACTTCCACTTCCTCTTCGTTGTAACGCACTTCCAGGCCCAAGGTCAGGATCTCACTGAGATCATATTCCAGGGCGGCGAACACCGCCCAGTTGGTGCGGTTCTCGTCGTTGCCCGCCGTGTACATGAGGTTGTCAGCACCCGGGACGGCGATCGTTGTGACGCTGCGAGTGGTGACCGCTGAAGAGCCCACGCCACTGTCCCGGGACTCTTCAGACGACTCGAAATCGTACCAGTAAGCACCCAGTATCCAGCGCAGACGTTCATCTGCCGGGGAGGACAAACGCAGTTCGAACTGCTGCTCTTCACTTTCCACCTTGTCATCACTGATGAAACCGGCACGGGACTGTGAAGCACCCACGTTGGCATCGCCGCGGCCGGGCATCGCCGGCCCAAAACTCTGGTCCTGCACAGACTGTGAATCGTAATCGTGCCAGGCGGCATTGAACGTCAGCATCGCCCAGTCCAGGTCATAGTCCAGGGTTCCGGAAAGGCGGGTGGCCTCGTATTCCAGGCCCAGGCCGTAATAGCCGGTATCCAGGTTGAGATCGTTGTCATAATCATCATTCAGGATGTCTTCCACATCGACCTCGCCGCAATAATAACCGCTCCTACCATAAGCAGTGCCCATATAACAATTGTTGCGTTCCTGGGGCTGTATGGCGATCGCATAGGGGCCGTCATCGCTCTCCTCCTGCAGCAGCCGGCCGGTGAGCTTCATTTTGTCTGAGAGCCGCAACTCCAGCAGGGCCACCACACTGTAGGTTTCCTCCTCGCCGACATTAAAGGACCTGCCGGCACCGTTCACAAACGAATCACCGGCGGCATCCAGCCGTTGGCGGGTGGCGTCAGCCGGGTCGGGCAAACCCCGGAAACGGTTCGTGTACTGGCCATCGTACTGGTAGCCGGAGAAGGAGACCATGAAGCCGGCATTGGCACCCAGGGGGCCGCTCAATGTCAGTTCGGTGCGGTACTCGGCATCCTCGCCGATCCCGACTTCCAGCACGCCCTCATAATTCTCCGTCGGGCGTTTGAGAATATAGTTGATGGCCCCGGCCAGGGTGCTGCGTCCATAGAGGGCACTCTGCGGCCCCTTGGCCACCTCCACCCGCTCCAGGGCTGCGTAGGGCACCGTGGGGGCACCGACACCGATAAAAAAGCCATCGATGAACAGGCCCGCATTGGCACCACCCTGAATGGTGGACTGACCGCGAATGGCGGGGCGGAAATCCTGGCGGCCGAATGCCTGGGCAAAGTCAAAGCCCGGGGTGAAATCGGACAGCTCCTGCATGGTCTGGATGCCGGCCTGTTTCAGGGCGCTGTCGTTGAAGGCGGTCACTGAAAGCGGCACATCCTGCAGGCTTTCCTCCCGCTTGCGGGCGGTGACCATCACCTCTTCCAGGGCAGTGGCCGCCTGCTGGGCCAGCACCCGGGACGGCGTCGTCAGCGCAATCCCCGTACAGCTCAACAGCAGGCAAGCTGTGTAAGTCCCGAACTGGCAAAAACCGTTATGGTTTTTATGCCTCGCTTTTGTCAGGTTCTTCATAATCCCCCCCTCCGAAAAAGCTACTTATATGGTATATCAATAGTACCAATTGTCAACCCCACCCGTCCCCACCTGTTCCCCGCATCAGGCCCCGCATCTCTGGGGTGCCAGGAAGTCCGGGCCCCGAGACCTCAGTGATTCAGCAACAGGTCAAAGCCCCAGGCTTCGCCGGCTGCGGCATGGATGAAGGAACCACCGAATTCCGGTGCCGGGATCACTTCCTCCAGGTATTCCTCATCGGTGACGTTGCGTCCCCAGGCGGAAACGCTCCAGCGCTCGTTCACGTTCAGGGTGGCGCGCAGGTTCACCAGGTCGTAGGGGCTTCTCTTGGTCACGCTGAAATCACCCTCGCCAAAACCGATGGGCGTAAACTGGTTGGGCAGCTGCTCACCCTGCACGGTGCCGAACCAGGTCTCGCCGACCCGGGCCCAATCCAGGCGCACGTTCAAATTCAATGCGCCAAAGTCCCGGTCGTATTCCAGGCCCAGGTTGTAGGTGTGCTCCGGCATGAAAGGCACTTCGTTGCCGACGGTGTAGGGGCGGTTCTTGTTGCGTTCTATATCGCCTTCCATCAGGGAGACGGCGGCGTAGAGCGAAATCTCGTCGGTCAGGGCGGTGCTGAGGTCCACCTCCACCCCCTTGATCTGCGCCTCTTCGATGTTGTTGATGCTGCGCAACAGGCCGAAGGGGCCGACAAAGAAATTGAAGAACTGCATGTCCAGGACATCGTTGTTGAAGATCGCACCGTTGATTCTCATGCGTCCGTTCAGAAGGGTCGATTTCATGCCCAGTTCCAGGGCCCGGGTCACCTCCTTGTCGTAGTCGTCGCCGGTATTCGCCACCTGGCCCGCCAGGGCACCCGTGTAGAACTGTCCCAGCGTGGCGGCAGTGCCCTGGGAATTGAAGCCGCCACTGCGGAAACCGACCCCCAGGCTGGCATAGTAGGAAAAATTCTCGGCGGCGCGCAGGTTCAGGGTCAGCTTGGGCTGGAACTGGCGGAAGGTTTTGCTGCGATTGGGAATGCTCTGCAGGGTGGGGTTTTGTGTATAGGCGGGATTGATCCTGCCGATCGTCGGTACCGTGGAATCCAACAGCGGCACCTGGTTTTCCACGTCACGCGATTCGCGGTCGTAGCGCGCCGCCAGCACCACCTCCAACTCGTCGCTCAAATCCCAGGCGAGTTGTCCATAAACCGCCTTCACCTTGTTATAGAAGATATCGTGGTAGAGCAGGTCGGTCGGGCTGTCGCTGTCCGGGGCGTTATACGGCTGCTTGATGATCCGCCCTCCCAGGTCCCGGCCCTGGGCGACGATCACTTCGCGGTCGATGTCGTTGTAGGACAGGCCGATGATCAGGCGCAGCGGCCAATCGTCGCTGGATGTAAAGCGCACATCCACGTTCAGGTCCTGCTGGTTGCGCGATTGGTACTGGTAGCCATCGCAGGTGGTCGGGCTGTAGGGCGGCAAAAAACCATTGTCGGCAGGAACATCATTCGCGATGTTGCCGTAAAAGAACGGTAAAGGCAACGGCGTATCGGCCCTGCGGGCGGCATAGGTCTGCTGGCAGGATGCGTTCAGCGGCTCGTTCGGGTCGTAGTAGAGGCCAAAGGCGGCACTGGCTCCATCGGCCAGCAGGAAGTTGTCCTGGTCGTTCTTGGAGATGACCAGGGTGAACAGGCTGCCCCCTTCGATCTGGCGGTCCATCTTGAAGGACAGGTTTTCATTGTCCTGCTCGTTTTCTGAGACGATGTTGTGCTGGTAGCGGAACTCGTGATCGTTGACGTCTTCAAACAACTTGGGAGAGCCAAAGCCTGCCGCGGCTGTCGGCAGATGCACGGAGGCGTTGAAACTGATCGACGGCATCTCCGTCTCGCTCTTGCGGATGCGCAAGTCGATGGTGGTGTCCTCGCTGTATTCCCAGACCAGGCGCCCGGACAGGGTGTAACTCTGGATGCTGTCGACATTGTCCAGGTTCAGGTAGTCGTTGGTGTATTGCCCGTCGCTCTCGCGCCAGCTGTAACCCAGGCGCACCGACATGGTGTCGTTGAGCCTGCCGCCCACCGCACCGGAAAACTTGTACAGGCCGTGGTCGCCGCCGCCGATGCGATAGTTGGCCTCGGTCTCATCGCCGGGCTTGCGCGTGGTGATGACAATGGCACCCGCCAGGGCATTGCGCCCGTAAAGTGCTCCCTGCGGGCCCTTGAGCACCTCGATCTGCTCTACATCCAAAAGTTCCTGGTTCAGGGCGGTGGGGTTGGTCAGCAACACGCCGTCGACGATCAGGGCGAAGTTGGTCTCGGCGTCGCGGGTGCCGTTCAGACCGCGGATGTTGACCTGGGTGTCGCCATATTCGGCGGCGTTGACCATCGTCACGCCCGGGGTCAGCATGATGAAGTCCGCCGGGGTCTCGATGCCGGCACCCTGGATCTGGCTTTCACTGAACACAGTGATGGAGGCCGGGGTGTCCTGCAATCTTATATCCCGCTGCAGGGCGGTGACGATGACTTCTTCAATGGCCATCGGCCCGGATTGCGCCGCCGCATTTTGTGGCGAGACAAAAAACGGCAACAGGAAAATGCCGAGGACGGCAAAACCATAGAACAGGGTCCGCGAATATTTCATGGACTGTTTCCCCCCAAGATGGATAAGATATGCGCGGATTATAATAATTGTCGCCACATATATCAACTGTATGTATAAGTCCATAACATATGAGACTCAACATCATCCGGGGGTGGACCCTGTATCAGGAACTCCAACGGACTGAATTGCCCAGGGAGTGATGGGGGCGCTCGGTGTTGTAGAGCAGCAGCCACTCCAGACATTTCTCGTTGAACAACGGCACGTCCGTGAACAGCAAATCCTCCTCAAACTGCACGAATTCCTCCTGCACCGTCCGATTGAAACGCTCCGCGTGCGCGTTCATCTTCGGGGATTTCGGACGGGTCACACAATGCCGGATCCCCCGCTCCTTCAGCACCTTGTCAAAGGCCCCCTGGAACTCGCTCCCGTTATCGCTCAACACCGCCTCCACAGACCCCGGGAACACCAGCAGAACATGCTCCAGGAACAGGGCCGCGGTGGTGCTCGTATGCGAGTGCGTCCCCAGCGCGAACCCAAACCGGCTGTACAGGTCCACCGGCACATACCGGCGCCGCCCCTGGCTGCAATCGATCCACCCCCACCATCTGCCCGCCCAGCCCGGAACCCTTTCGCTTGAGATCCCGCTGCGCCGCCGGGGCTTCGGCCGGCCGCGACGGTCCAGGTTGGCGGGAGAAGTGACGCGCATGCGCGAGGGATGATCGGCAATCAGGCGGCCTATGGTACTCGCAGAAGGCACGGGATACCCGCGGGCCTCGCACCAGGGGCGCAAGAACTTATGCACCTTGTCCTTGCCCAGGTTGGCATGCCGGCATCGCAGCCGCAGGATGCGTTCCCGCACCGGGCGCGGCCAGTTCCAGCGCAGACGCTTCCGTCGGGGGGCTCGGCTGCGCGGGTTCAGTGCCACGATGGACCGGCTTCCCGGAACTGTTTGCGCCACCGGTAGAGCGTGGCCCGAGAGACGCCAAAGGCGTCCTGGGCGGCTTGTATACCGTATTTTTCCCAGTGTTGGAGAGCTTGCAAACGTCGTTCTGCAGTAGCGGTGGTCATGTCGAGGATCCGGGCGAGTTTCTGGACCCGGGAGTATCCCCGAATCCCCCATCCGAGACTCCGGGTCCCCATGCCCTGCATCAGGGTTTACTCTTGATCAAAGAGTCCCATATGTTTCTGAACTTGTGCACTGTATAACAATAGTATTAAAGCGGGTCGTCAAAAGACCTGCCGGGTGCCGGCACGGTGTCCCTGTGAAGTGCCCGGACCCGGCAGAAAACCCGCACCGCAGCTCTCTCAGGATTCCGGGGGGCGGTCTTGCAGCACACGATACGCCCAGGGACGCCGCTGCCGATCGCGGTTGCGGAAGGCTGCAATTTGTTCTTCCATCTGCAGGGTCATTTCCAGGGCATCCAGCCCCTGCAGCAACATCTGCCGGTGTACCTCTTCGATGGCAAAGGCATAGCTCTCGCCATCGGCCGTGTTCACCGTGCAGTGTTCCAGGTCCACCTCCAGTTGCTTTTTTTGCGGCTCCTGTTCGACGCTGGCGCACAGGCGCAGAATGCTGTGCCGTTCCAGGGTCACGGGCAGCAGTCCGTTCGCCAGGCAGTTGTCCCGGAAAATGCGGCCGAAGCTGCTGGCGATGATCGCGCGGATGCCGTATTCCTGCAAGGCCCAGACCGCGTGTTCGCGCGAGGAACCGCAACCGAAATTGTCACCGCTCAACAGGATCTCGGTGTTCTGCCATTCGTCCCGGTTGAGAATGAAGCCGGGGTCGGGGCGGCGCCCCTCGTGTGACAGGTAACGCCAGTTGGCAAACAAGCCCTCGCCCAGGCCGGTGCGGGACACTTTGCGAATCTCCCGCGAGGGAATGATCGCATCGGTATCGATATCATCCTGCAGCAGCGGTGCCGCCACACCCCGATGACGCACAAAGGCTCGCATCGCCGCGCCTTGCGGGCTCACTCCGCCGGGGCGGCGGCGATGTGCCCGGCCAGTGCCGAGCCCGCCACGGTGGCCGGGCTCGCCAGGTGGGTGCGCACGCCCGGTCCCTGCCGGCCCTCGAAGTTGCGATTGGTGCTACTGATCACGCGCTGCCCGGGTGCAAAACGTTCACCGCCGGCGTAAAAGCACAGCGAGCACCCCGACTCTCGCCATTCGAAGCCGGCATCCGTGAATACCCGGTCCAGGCCCAGGGCCTCGGCCTCGCACTTGACGCGGGTGGAACCCGGCACACAGATACCCCGCACGCCGGCGGCGATGCGCTGTCCCTGCAGCACGCGCGCGGCATCGCGCAAGTCGCTGAGCCGGCTGTTGGTGCAGGAACCGATGAAGGCGATATCGATGGGAATTTCGCTGAGTCTCTGCCCGGGACGCAGGTCCATGTACTCCAGGGCCCTCTGCATCCGCCGCCGCTGCCGCTCATCGCCGGCCGCCCCGGGGTCGGGCACCCGGGCGTCGACCGCCACCGCCTGTCCCGGGTCCACGCCCCAGGTGACGGTCGGTGCAACCGCGCTCGCATCGATGCTGATTTCACGGTCAAAGACGGCACCCGGGTCTGAGCGCAGTTCCCGCCAATGCGCTAATGCCCGCTCCCAGTCCTCCCCCGCCGGTGCCCAGGGACGCCCCTTGATCCAGGCGAAGCTCTTCTCATCGGGTGCCACCAGGCCGCTGAAGGCGGAGAATTCCACCGCCATGTTGCACAGGGTGAAGCGCGCCTCCACCTCCAGTGCCGTGATCGCCGCACCGCAGAATTCCACCGCGCAGTCCGCACCGCCGCCCACCCCGTAGTGCTGCAACAGGTGCAGGGCCAGGTCCTTGGCCCGCACTCCCGGGCCCAGCTGGCCCTCGCAGCAGACGCGCATCTGGGACGGGCGGCGCACGCGCAGGGTCTGGGTGGCCAGTGCATGCTCCAGCTCGCTGGAGCCCACCCCCCAGGCCAGGGTGCCGATACCGCCCAGGGTGCAGCTGTGACTGTCCGGGCAGACCAGCGTGCAGCCGGGCAGAGCGATGCCCTGCTCGGCGGCGACCACGTGCACGATGCCCTGGCGCGGGTCATCCAGGTCAAACAGCGTGAGCCCCTCCCGGTGGCTCATGTCGCGGGTGATGCGAATAAACTCCCGTCCCCCGGGCATGCTGGGATTATCATCGCGCCCGGGCAGGGTGTCGACAATATGGTCAAAGGTGCAGAAAGCCTGTTCCGGGTGGCGCACCCGGTGGCGATTGGCGGCGAGGTTCTGCAGGGCGACGCCGCCGGTGCGCTCGTGCAAAAAGATCCGGTCGATCGCCAGCAGGTCCAGGTCCTGGGTCAGGGTATCGATCCGGTGCGACTCCCAGATCTTGGAAAAAAGGCTCTGCTCCATGACTCTCCCGGCGCAAAAACGCCCGTGTATCAGCCTCGACGGCCGGGGCGGGCCCGGCTCCGACGCTGTCGCAGCGCAAAAAACCTCCCGCCGCCCGGGCGGCAGTCCGGGCCGGCACCAAGGCCAGTACCCGCCCGCACAGCCGACACACCTCCACACCAAGCGACACCAAGGCCGGCACCCGCCCGCACAGCCGACACACCTCCACCCAAGCAACACCCGGGCCGGCACCCACCCGCACAGCCGACACACCTCCACCCAAGCGACACCAAGGCCGGCACCCGGGCCGGCAGCCGGCTGTGATATAGTCATAACATTATATTTAATTGTCTGGAGATGCCTCCTTGTTCGAACAGTTTCTGACGGGGAGTGCCTTTGTCCTGGGCACCGGACACACGCTGATGGGACCCGATCATTACCTGCCGCTGGCCTCGGTCGCCGCGGTGCGGCGCTGGACCCTGGCGCGCACCCTGTACCTGACTGCGCTCTGCTGCGGGGTGCATCTGTGCCTGTCGGCGGCCCTGGTCGCCCTGGGCCTGCGCCTGCACAGCGAATGGACGCTGCTGGCCCAGGTGGAAGATCTGCGCGGGGCCGCCGTCGGCTGGTTCCTGCTGCTGTGCGGGATGCTCTGCCTGGCGTGGGTGTATCGACCGGCGCAGTTGCGCAGACACGGGAACCCGGCCCCGGGCGGCCGGATCATGTTCTGGATGGTTTTCTGTGCGCTGCTGCTGGGCCCCTGCGAGGTGCTGCTGCCGCTGGCCCTGCCCCCGGCAATGGCGGGCGACGCCGCCCTGGCCTGGCAGTTGGTGTTGATCTTTGGCACCGCCACCCTGCTCAGCATGCTCGTGGCGGTGAGTCTGCTGAGCCGCCTGTGCCGGTCGGTATCCGCCAGCGAATGGCTGCGGCGGGCACGCCCTTTTGCCCACGCACTGCCCGGTGTGGTTTTCATGCTGTGCGGCTGCCTGGTGCTGTTGGGGGGTGGCTGAGTTTCGCGGCGTACGCACCGGGAAGGCGGCAAAGTGGGCGAGATTTTCTGCGGCTATGCGGGGATGGGCGAACTGCTGACGCGCAATGCCGCCTGCCTGGGCCGGAAAACCGGCCTGGTATTCGAAGAACAGCGCCTCAGTTGGAGCGAGCTCAACGCCCGCGCCTGCCGTTTTGCCAATGCGCTGGCCGCCGCCGGGGTGCGGCAGGGCGAACGGGTGGCCATCTGTGCGCGCAACAGTCATCGCTGGGTGGAGGCGATGTTCGGCCTGGCCAAGCTGGGCGCCGTGCTGGTGACGGTCAACAACCGGCTCGCGGCCGGGGAAATCGCCTGGATCCTGAAGGATTCCGGGGCCCGGGCGGTGCTCTGCGGTGCGCAAGAAGAGGAGCGGGTGCGCGAGGCCCTGGCGGATAACCCGCAGTTGCGCCAGCTGGTGCAGCTCGACGGCGAGGGCGACGCAGATGCCCTGGGATACGAGAAACTGGTGCAGGGCGGTGAGGAGCACGAGCCCCGCCTCGATGCGCCGCTGCGCTGGGAAGACCCGCTGATGCTGCTCTACACCAGCGGCACCACCGGTTTTCCCAAGGGGGCGGTCTATACCCACGGCGGTGCCCTGGCCGGAATGTTCATTCACCTGCACGCCATCGGCAGCCGCACCACGCATCGCGTGATGCTGCCCTCGCCGCTGTATTCGGCCGCCGGGATGGCGGGCATCTGCTGCTCGGTGTACGTGGGCTCCACCACGGTGATCGTCAATTTCGATGCCCGGACCGTGCTGCAGACCCTGCAGGAGGAACGCATCAGTTTCACCAACCTGGTGCCGACCACCCTGCAGCGGCTGCTGGGGCGCCCGGAGATGGAGAATTGCGATCTCAGTGCCCTGGAACTGCTGCTCTACGGCGGGGCGCCGATGCCGGCGACCGTGTTGCTGGAAGCGGCCCGACGCCTGCCCGGCTGCGGTTTCCGGCAGACCTTCGCCTCCACGGAAACCGGCTGTGCCGGCACCGTGCTGGAGCCGGCGGACCACCGGCAGGCACTGGACGACCCCGCGCGGGAGCACCTGCTGCTGTCTTGCGGGCGCGCCCAGCTGGGCGTGGAACTCCGCATTACGGATGCCGACGGTGCGGAGTTGCCGCCCGGGGAGACCGGGGAGATCGCGGTGCGCAGCGTGGCGAATTGCACCGGTTTCTGGAACAACCCCGAAGCCGGCCGGGAGGCGTTTCGCGATGGCTGGCTCTACACCGGCGACATGGCGCGCTGCGACGAGGAGGGCCTGTTCTACCTGGTGGACCGCAAAAAAGACCTGATTATCAGCGGGGCGCTGAATGTCTATCCCTCGGAGGTGGAGCGGGTTCTGCTGCAACACCCGGCGGTGTACGAGGCCGCGGTGATCGGTGTGCCCTCGGTGGAATGGGGCGAGGAGGTCAAGGCGGTGGTGGTGCAAAAGCCCGGGATGCAGCCCACGGAGAGCGAGCTGATCGACTTCTGCGGCGAGCAGCTGGCGGGGTTTAAGAAGCCGCGCAGTATCGATTTTGTCGACGCCCTGCCGCGCAATCCCACGGGTAAAATACTCAGACGCCAGGTGCGGGAACCGTACTGGCGCGAACGGGAGAGAAAAATCGGATGACACGGGCACTCGATATCGTGGTCAACCTCTGGACCGAGGAGCTGACGCGCAACTACCCCGGGGAACTCGACCGGTTCTGGGAACTGATCACGCTCAAGGCGGATACCACGCACAAGGGCATCCCCATCGAAGAACAGCTGCGGCGCATGGACGAGGCCGGCATCGACAAGGGCCTGCTGATCGCCACCACCGGTGCGGCCCCGGGTTCGAAGCTGTTCTTTGAAAAGCCCGCGGCGGTGATTCACAAGGTGGTGCAGGAATATCCCGATCGTTTCAAGGGCGTCATCGGCATCAACCCCTCGCAGATCATGCCCTGGCTCGGCAAGCTGGAGCAGGCGGTGCGCGAGTTCGGTTTTGTCGGCGCGCATCTCTACCCGCACTGGTTCGGCCAGGCACCGGACCATCGCATGTACTATCCCTTCTACGCCAAGTGCGCCGAGCTGGGCGTGCCGGTGCAGATCCAGGTCGGCCACTCCGCGCAATGGTTCCTGGAGACGGTGGGACGGCCCATCACGCTGGACCGGGTCGCCATCGATTTTCCCGAGTTGAAAATCATCGGCATTCACATCGGGCACCCGTGGACCGAGGAAATGATTTCCATGGCCTGGAAACATCCGAACGTCTTTATCGGTGCCGATGCCCATGCGCCACGCTACTGGGACCGCAGCCTGGTGCAGTTCATCAATACGCGCGGCCAGGACAAGGTACTGTTCGGCACCGACTGGCCGATCATCGACTTCGGCCGGGCGATCGAGGAGATCGGGGCACTGGAACTGCGCGAGGGGCCGCAGCGCAAGCTGCTGGTGGAAAATGCCGTGCGCGTGTACGGCCTGGAAAATTGGGTATAGTTAAGAACCGCAGGTCATCGCCGGGGAGCACAACATGAGCAAGGCCATCGAGCACGACATTCCCGAAGAAGTCAAAAAGTGGCTGCAACTGGAAGAGAAGGAGCAACGCAAACGCTACGAGCAGATCGTGCGCGAAATGGACGCGCTGGATCCCGAGCGCCAGGCCTGGGTCGAGGCGTTCCTGCAACGCATCCAGACCGAGGGCTTCAATGTCGACGGGGATCTGAAAATCAAGATTCCCGCACAGAAAATTCCCAGGCAACCCGCGGGCAAGAAAATCCGGGTGGTGTACTGAAACGCCGCCGCACCTTTCCCAGCACCGGAGAATCATTATGGCCAGACCGCATATCGAACCCTACGTGGACCAGGATGCCGGCTTCAAAAAATTCACCCTGCCCGGCTTCAAGCCCGGGATGCATTACAAGATGCTGAGCCTGGATACGGACTGCGGTGCCTGCACCATGACCGTGCAGTACGATGCGGGCTACTCCCAGCCGCCCGGTTTCAGCTGGTCCGATCGCGAAATCCTGGTCATGGAGGGCGCATTGCAACTGGGGGACCAGAATTGCACTCACGGCTATTACCTGTACGTGCCCGCGGGCGTCGCCCTGCCGGAAATGCGCGCAGCGGACGGTGCCCTGGTGCTGCTCATGTACAACAACGGCGAGCCCAGTTTCGTGGAATCCACGGAAGATCATCCGCAGGCCGACCGCGGCCTGTACTCGGAGGTGGACTCCTACAAGGACCTGGCGTGGGCGGTGTCGACCATTCGTCCCTCGGTGGCCAGCGGCTGCCTGCTCAAGATACTGCACTATCACCCGCGCAGCGAGGCCCTGTCCTTCCTCTACTGCATGACACCGGATTTCCGCCAGGACAACATCTCCTACCACGACTGTGCCGAGGAGTCCTACCACCTGTGGGGCACTTCCTGGATGATGCAGTTCGGCGAACTGCCGACCGGCGCCTATTTCTGGCGGCCGCCGTATATCAACCACGGCGCCTTCGCCAGCCAGCACGGTTGCCTCGCCTTCGGACGCACCACCTCGCAGCTCTACAACCACTTTCACTACAATCCATGGAGCGAGCCCGAAGACAACCACAAGCGTTCCATCGCGCGCCTGGCACACCGCAATCCGAACATGTACAAATGGGTGCTGAGTCACGGGCACAACCATCCGCACGGCCCCGAAGACTTCGAGCACCCGGAAGGCCCGCAGCACGCCCATCCGCCGGACATGCACGAGCACTGAAT
The DNA here is from genome assembly GCA_965215045.1 of Gammaproteobacteria bacterium. GTDB lineage: Bacteria > Pseudomonadota > Gammaproteobacteria > JABABF01 > JABABF01. The sequence continues at coordinate 851,359 of OZ244031.1, forward strand.
CAGTCGCCGGCGTTCTCCTCGGCCAGGGAGTCGACCCCGGCGGCCGGTGCCCGCTGCACCAGCAACGCTTTTTTACGCAACAACCGCAGCAGGCCGCTGTCGCCCATGCGCGAGCGGCCGAGCCCGGAACGGGCGAAGGAATCTTTCTCCACGTCGTCGACCAACGTGGTCAGTGCCGCATCGTTGATGCTGATGGCACCGGCGTCGATGCGCCGGGCGACCGCCAACGCCTCCTCGAGTTCGCCGGCAAACACCGCCGCCGAGAGCCCGTACTCGGAATCATTGGCGAGCCGTACCGCCTCGTCGACCGTGTCAAAAGACATCACCGGCAACAGCGGGCCGAAGCTTTCCTCGCGCATCAGCACCATGTCGTGGTCGACGCCGCTCAACACCGTCGGCAGGCGCCAGCGCCCCCCGCCGGGACTGCAGAGCTCTTCGCCGCAGTGCACCCGGGCACCCCGCCGCACGGCGTCTTCCAACTGCGCCTGCACCTTGCCGGCCTGGGCGGCAGAGATAAAAGGCCCCAGGTGGCCCCGGCCCGGGTCCGGGTAATTCGCCCGCACCGTGCGGGCCGCCTCCGTCAGCCGTTGCAGGAATTCCCCGCAGACCCGGCGATCGACATAGATGCGCTCCAGCGACTGGCAGCCCTGGCCGGTGGCGGCGACGGCACCGCGCAACACGGCGCGCACCGCGTTTTCCAGGTCCGCACTCGCCAGGACGATCGCCGGGTCCTTGCCCCCCAATTCCAGGAACGCGGGCACCAGCCTGCGGGCCGCGGCCAGGGCGATCTTGCGGCCCACCGCCACGCTGCCGGTAAAACACACGGCATCCACCCGCCGCACCATGGCGGCCCCCGTGCTGCCGTCGCCGCTCACGATGCGCAACACGGCGGATATTTCAGGGTGTTCGGTCACCGTCTCGCACAGCGGTTCGACGAAACGACAGGCGATCTCGCTGGGCTTCAGCAGCACCGCGCACCCGGCTGCGAGCGCGGGAACCACGTCAAACATGCCCAGCATCATCGGGAAATTCCAGGGACTGATCACACCGACCAGCGGGTAGGGGCTGTAATCATGCCGCCACTCCACGGCATCCATGCCCTGTGAGTGCCCCGCGGCGGGAGCGTCCATCAGTTGCGGTGCCCGCTGGCACCAGTGCCGCAGCCGCCGCAGCACCAGTTCGAATTCCAGCCCGGCCAGGGCGCGGCGCCCCGTGTCTGCCATGAGTGCCGCCAGGATCGGCTGCCGGTGCTGTTGCAGGGTTTGCGTCCACGCACCCAGCAGTTGCACCCGCCGCCCGCAGCCCAGGTCCTGCCACTGCGGCTGGGCGGTGCGCAGCTCCCGCGCCAGACGCCCGATGGTGCGGGCACCGGTCAGCGGGAGCTCGGCATCGGTCTCACCGCTGCGCGGGTTGACCAGGGACAGGGTGCGCCGGACGCCCACTGCCCCCGCTTACCAGTTTTTGCCGCCGACCCAGCGCCCCGCCACGCCGCGGAACTCCAGGACACGGTAGTGCTTGTAGATGCCGGCCCGGTAGTAGGGGTCGGCAAACAGCAGTTCCAGGGCCTCCCGGGCACTGTCTGCCCGGTAGATAAAACAGCTGCCGCAGTAATCGGGGGCGGCCTCTTCCTTGAACGGGCCGGCCACCCAGATCCGATCCAGGATAGTCTTTATATATTCCAGGTGCTCTGCGGCGTATTTTTTACGCAACGCCGGGGCGCCGGGGGCATCGTCACAGAAGACCAGGAACTGCATGGGAGACGATCAACAGGGGGGAAACAGGGGTGGAGAATGGCGCATGAGCCCGTCATCAGGGGTAGTGAGAATGAGCCGTGACGAATAGTAATAATGATATATTATTATTACTCAACGGGGCTGGTGCGAGGGCGGAATTTTCTGCCGTGGCGATGCGGGCTCCGATAAGTTCCCCGGCACACTCGCGGATGGCCTGCGCCGTGGCGGACCGGACGGGAAGACTTTGGTGGCGCATGCACGGGGCATTCCGGTGCCGGCCAGCTCCCCGACCGCTTGCGGGGGTGATATAAATCCGTGTTGCGGCCGGGCAGACAACCAGTGATCAATTTGTGCGAAATGGCTGAAAGGAGAGCGAGGTGAACAAGGCACTGGCCGGGGTGCGCATCCTGGACCTGACACACATGTTATCCGGGCCTTATGGCACGATGATCCTGGCCGACCTGGGTGCGGAGACCATCAAGGTGGAACCCCTGGAGGGCGAGGGCACCCGCAAGCTGCTGGCCAAGGACCCGGAAAACTCCTTGCACGGCATGGGTGCTTATTTCATTACGCTCAATCGCAACAAGAAAAGCGTATGCATCGATCTCAAGAACGAGCGGGGCCTGGCCCTGTTTTACGAGTTGGTCAAAAACGCTGACGTCGTATTTGATAATTTCAGTGCCGGCGTCACCGCCCGGCTGCGCATCGATTACGAATCCCTGCACAAGATCAACCCACGCATCATCACCTGCACGGTGACCGGCTTCGGCTCCCAGGGGCCGGACTGCAAGCGACCGGCCTTCGACCAGGTGGTACAGGCCACCGGCGGCGGCATGTCGATTACCGGCCACGCACCGGATGCCGCGGTCCGTTCGGGCATCCCGATCGGCGACCTGGGCGGCGGTATGTTCGCGGTGATGGGAGTGCTGGCGGCACTCCTGGAGAGGGAGCACAGCGGACAGGGTCAACATGTCGACGTCTCCATGCTGGATTGCCAGGTCTCCATGCTGAACTACATGGCGACCATGTATTTTCTCTCCGGCAAGGACCCCTTCCCCATCGGCAACTCGCACTTCGTCCACGTCCCCTATAACAGTTACTCCACGGCGGATGGCGCCATCATCATCGCGATCATTTTCGACAGTTTCTGGGACAACCTGCTGGAGCTGGTCGACTGCGAAGAGCTGCGCTGCGAAGAATACAAAACCCAGCCGGCGCGTCTGCGCGACAAGGAATTCATCGACCGCACCCTGGATGCGATCTTCCGCCAGGACAGCTCGGAGAACTGGTTGCGCAAGCTGCGCGAGAAGCGCATTCCCTGCGCGCCGATCAACCGGCTGAGCCAGGCACTCTCCGATCGCCAGGTGCTGCATCGCAACATGGTGGTGGAGCTTGCGCATCCCGCGGGCGACAGTACCCGGGGGCCGGGCAACCCGGTCAAACTCTCACGCACCGACGAGGAGAGTTTCAGCCCGGCACCACTGTTGGGCCAGGATACCGATGAAGTGCTGGGTGCCCTGCTGGGATACGGGGCGGAACAAATCAAAACACTGCGGCAGGAAAAGGCCATTCGCTGATGGGCGAGCACGTGCGGGTCAACGATGTCGCCCCCCGGGACGGCCTGCAGAACCAGCCGCGACCGCTGGCTGTGGCGGACCGCCTGCGCCTGGTGCAGAGCCTGGTGCAGGCGGGACTGCGCGCCATTGAAATCGGCAGCTTCGTCTCGCCCCGGGCCGTGCCGCAGATGGCCGGTGCCGCGGAACTGGCAGCCGGGCTGCCCGAGTGTGCAGACTGCTTGTACACGGCACTGGCACCCAACATGCGCGGCTACGAAGACGCACAGGCGGCGGGGTTGCGCTCGGTGTCCGTGCCGGTATCGGCGACCGACACCATGAATGAAAAAAACCTGCGCATGAGCACGGCGCAGATCATGGAAGTCAGCGGCGAGATCATCGGCCGGGCGCGCGCCGCCGGGGTGCGCACGTCAATCTACATTTCCGTCGCCTTCGAATGCCCGTTTGAAGGCCGGGTGGCACCGGCCCTGGTGCTCGACATGGCCGCACAGTTATTCGCTGCCGGCGCCGACGAAGTGGTGATCGCCGACACCATCGGTGCCGCCGCCCCGGATGCGGTGCACGCGCTCATGGAGCAGTTGTGCAAGGCGCATGATGCACAACGCCTGGCCTGCCATTTTCACGACACGCGCGCGCTTGCGATCGCCAATGTCTGCGCGGCACTGGAGACCGGGATCCGCAAGTTCGACAGTGCGGCAGGCGGCCTGGGCGGCTGTCCGTTCGCCCCGGGGGCAGCGGGAAACCTGGCCACCGAGGACCTGGTGCTGCTGCTGCACCAGATGGGTTTCAGCACCGGCATCGACCTGCCCCTGTTGCTGCGTGTCGTGGAACTGCTCGACGAACTGGTGGGTACCGCCGGCGGGCGCAGTTTTTCCTGGTTGCAGGGACAGCTGCAAAAAAATTCCGCACTGCCGGAAATGCTTTACGACAATCCTGTATCCTGATGAATCGCGCGAGGAGCAAGATATGAGTTATCGCCTGGGAGTGGACGTCGGCGGCACGTTCACTGATTTTTTGCTGATCGATGAAAAGGATGGGCACACCTACACCGCCAAGGTGCCGTCCACACCCCAGGACTCCTCCCTGGGCGTTATGCACGGGGTGCAACGCCTGTGCGAAGAGTTCAACATAGATCCACAACAGATCGACCGCGTGATGCACGGCACCACGGTGGCCACCAATACCATCCTCACCAGTTCCGGTGCGCGCGTCGGCCTGGTCACCACGCAAGGCTATCGCCAGGTGCTGCAAATCGCGCGCTCCTTCGTGCCCGGCGGCCTGGGCGGTTGGGTCATGTTCATGAAAAAACCGCTGCTCGCCCCGCTGGAGCTGACCGTGGAAGCCGCAGAACGCATCGACGCCGGCGGCGAAGTCCTGCAAGCGCTCGACGAAAAAGCCCTGCGCGCCTCCCTGGAGACATTGGCGGCGAAAAACATAGAGGCCTTGACGATATGCTTCATCAACGCCTACGTCAACAACCGGAACGAAGTGCGGGCCCGGGAGATCGCCGCCGAAGTCCTGCCCGGCATTCCCGTCTCCATCTCTTCCGAGGTGGTGCCGGAAATCCAGGAATACGAACGCACCGAGACCACGGTGGTCAATTCGTACGTGCGCCCGGTAGTGGAAAAATACATGATCAACCTGCAACAGCAGCTGCAGGACAGGATGAAAAGCCTGCATCTCAACGTGTTGCGTTCCGACGGTGGCCTGACCTCTTCCCGGGTCGCGGCGGAGACCCCGGTGCGCTTGCTGCTCAGCGGACCGGCGGGCGGCGTCACCGGCGCACTGTGGTTCGCCGAACGCGCCGGCCACCGCAACGTGCTGACTTTTGACATGGGCGGCACCTCCACCGACGTCGCCCTGGTCCAGGACGCCCGCGCCCAGGTGCGGCGCGAGACCCGGGTCGGCGACATCGCCGTGCGCGCACCGTCGATCGACGTGCGCACCGTCGGTGCCGGCGGCGGTTCGATCGCGTTCGTGCCGGAACTGACCCGGGCCCTGCGCGTCGGTCCGGAAAGTGCCGGTGCCGAACCGGGACCTGCCGCTTACTGCAAGGGCGGCGAACAGGCGACGGTGTGCGATGCCAACGTGGTGCTGGGCTACCTGCCGGCGGACGCCCAACTGGGCGGTGCCATGGCGATCGATCGCGAACCCGCCGAACAGGCGGTGCAAAAAATTGCCGATCTCATGGACTTGCCGCTGATGGAAACCGCCGAGGGCATCATCAAGATCGTCAACGAGACCATGTTCGGTGCCCTGCGCGTGGTCTCCGTCGAACAGGGACACGACCCGCGCGATTTCGCGCTGATCGGCTTTGGCGGTGCCGGCCCCCTGCACGCCAATGCACTGGGCAAGCTGCTGAAATCCTGGCCGGTGATCATCCCGCCGGGCCCGGGCGTGCTGTGCGCCTACGGCGACGCCACCACCCGCGTCCAGGACGAGGCCTCCCGCACCTGGGTGCGCCGCTTCTCCGAGGTCAGCACCGAAGAAGTCTGCGAATTGCTGCAAGAGCTGCGCGACCGCGCCGCCAGGTCGCTGACCGAGGACGGCATTCCGCCGGAACAACAGGAGGCGAGCTACCAGGCCGACGTGCGCTACCACGGCCAGGCGTTTCAAATCACCATCGACTGCACACTGGAGAATGTGCAAGAGCAGGGGCTCGCCATGTTCAGCAAGGAGTTCGACCGCCAGCATACCCAGATGTTCACCTTCGCCCTCGACGTCGAACATGAACTTGTCGTACTGCGCGCCGTGGTGCGCGCCCGGCAGGCAAGGCTGGAACAACAGGGTGCGGCCGGCGAAGCACGCGACGTGGAGCAGTGCCGCACCCGGGAAAGCCGTTACTATTTCGAGGGCCAGTGGCACGATGTGTTCATCTACGAGCGCGAGCTGCTGCAACCCGGGCACCGCATCGCGGGTCCGGCCATTGTCACCGAGATGGACTCGACCACCGTCATCCTGCCCGAACATGTTGCGGAGGTCGACGCGATTCGCAATCTTCTTATCAACCCGGCCTGAGCCGTCGCCTGGAAAAGAACCATGCCCGCAAACATCATCCAGACCAACACCGAGCCGTTTGGCAGCGTCACGGTCGATACCGTGACCGTGGACATCATCGAAAATGCCTTGCGCAACACGCGCACGGAAATGGACACCGTGCTGTTTCGCACCGCCATGTCCCCCGGCATCCGCGAACAGGGCGACTGCTTTCCGATGGTCGCCAACCAGGAGGGCAAGATGGTCGTGGGACAGTTCGGCTCTTTTATTCACGGTTTCCTGCAAGCCTATTCCGGCGACATCGAAGACGGTGATATTTTCCTGACCAACGACCCGTACTCCTGCAACGGGGCCGTGAGTCACCTGCCGGACTGGCTGGTGCTGATGCCCGTGTACCGCGACGGGCGGCTCATGAACTGGGCGGCCATGTTTGGCCACATGACCGATGTCGGCGGCAAGGTGCCCGGCAGCCTGCCCACCGATTCCGCCTCGGTGCATGAAGAGGGCATCATGATTCCGCCGATCAAGATCTACCGCCAGGGCGAGCTCAACGAAGAGGCCCTGCGCCTGATCCTGCACAACGTGCGCGTGCCCGACTGGAACCGCTTTGACTTCAACGCCCTGGTCGCCGCCTGCCGCACCGCGGCTCGCCGCTGCACCGAGCTCGCCGAGCGCTTCGGCGATGACGTGTTCGTGTCGACCATGCACCTGATGCTGCAGCGCAACCACGATGCGATGAAACATATTATTCAAAACATCGTGCCCGAGGAAAAACAGGTCTTCGAAGACTACATCTGTGACGACGGCGTGGGCTACGGGCCGTACAAGGTCAAGTGCAGCATGTGGCGCGAAGGAGAAAAGGCGATCTTCGACTTTGACGGCACCGACCCGCAGTCCCGCAGTTCGGTGAACTTCTATCTCAACGAAGAGATGTTCAAAATGTTTTTCGGTGCCTTCACCATCAACCTGTTCGACCCGCAGATTCTGTTTAACGATGGTTTTTATGACCTGGTGGACGTGCGCATTCCCGCGGGCACGATCCTGAAACCCAGGAAGCCGGCACCGCTCTCCTGCCGCACGCACATGCTGGGACGCATCTTTGACGTGATGGGCGGACTGCTGGGCCAGGGCGCACCACAGACCCTGAACGCGGCGGGATTCTCTGACAGTCCGCATTTCATGTATTCCGGGTACGACGCCCGCGGCGAGTGGTTCCAACTGTTCCAGATCGGTTTCGGCGGCATCCCCGGACGCCCGGTCGGCGACGGGGCCGACGGACATTCCCTGTGGCCCGGTTTCACCAACGTGCCCAATGAATTTATCGAAGCGTACTTTCCCTTGCGCATCGAAGAGTACAAAACGATTCCCGATTCCGGTGGCGCGGGATTGCACCGGGGCGGCAATGGCCTGTGCGTTGCCTACCGCTTCCTGGAAGACGGCAATATCTCGATTCACGACGACCGCTGGCTGACCCACCCCTGGGGAGTGAACGGCGGCCTGCCCGGGCAGCGCAGCAGCAAGCGACTGGTGCGCACCGACGGCAGTGAGCAGTGGCTGCCCTCCAAGTGCGATCGTATCGAGGTGCGCAAAAATGACATCCTCTACTTCAATACCTGGGGCGGCGGCGGTTGGGGAGACCCCCTGGAACGCGAGCCCGCACTGGTGGCACTGGATGTCGAGCGCGGCCTGGTCAGCCCCGAGGGGGCACAGCGTTACGGGGTGAAACTCAAGGCCCGGGGCAGCGTCGATGACAAGGCGACGCAGAAACTGCGCGAGAAAATGCGCACTGCGCGGGATGGCGAACTGCCATTGTTTGACTTCGGCGGCAGCATTGAGGACATCAAGCGGCGCTGCCTGGAAGAGACCCGTCTGCCGGCACCCGAGACCCCGGTATTCAGTACCGCTCCCTGAGAGTGGCCGAGCCGACGCCGCTCAACCCCCGGGGGGAACGCCGCAGCCTGAAGAAAGCCACCCCTCCGCCGACCAATGCCTGACCTGGAACGCCGCAGCCTGAAGAAAGCCACCCCGACGCCGACCAATGCCTGACCTGGAACGCCGCAGCCTGAAAGTCACCCCTCCGCCAGCCCTGGTCCTGGTGGACTTGATCACGGGGTTCACCGACCCCCATTCCCCGCTGGGCAGCGAAAGCGATGCCGTGGTCGCCGCCAACCGCAAACTGCTCGACCTGTTTCGCCAACGACAGTGGCCGATTTTCTTCACCACGATCACCTATCACTCCCCGGAACAAGCGCGCGTCTTCCGCGCCCACTTGCCGGCACTGGAAATCCTGAAACCGGGGGCACCCGCAGTGGAAGTGGACCCGCGCCTGGGGCGCCAGGACAATGAACCCCTGGTCGAACGCCTGTTCCCCAGTGCTTTTTTCCGCACCGGGCTCGCCCGCTGGCTCGAGGAGGCGCAGGTAAAATCGCTGGTCGTGACCGGCCTGACCACCAGCGGTTGCGTGCGCGCCACGGCCGTGGATGGCCTGCAGCACGATTACCCGGTATTCCTGCCGCGTGAATGCACCGGCGACCGCAACCCGGATGCGCACGAAGCCAATCTCTTCGACCTGCATGCCAAGTACGCCGACGTACTGCCGCTGGAGACGCTGCTGAGCCACTGCCGCGCCCTGTAACAAGGGAAGGCAGAACAAGCGGTTACAGCAGGACACGGGCAGCGCGCGAAGACGCGGGAGACCGCCTAAAGGCACCTCCCGAGGGCAGCATTTGACTTTCCGGGAATGCGCGCCTATGATGCCCTGCACAACGAAATGGGGGCTCGGAATACGATTTCGTTGCACAGCAGGGAAACCCGCAGGAGAAAACCCATGACGTCACCGGTATTTGAAACCGAGCTTATGTCTCAGAAATTGCGCAAGGCCGGGTTCAGTTCGCAGCAGGCAGACGCAGTCATCCAAGTGATGGGCGGATGCCTGGAACAAACAGACCTGGCCACCCGCCGGGACCTGGAGCAGCTGCGGGAGTCCTTGTGCGCGGAAATCAAGTTGCTCATCGCTGAATCAGAAGGTAGGACCGCAGAGAAGATCGACCACGCCATCGCTAAATCAGAAGGTAGGACCGCTGAGAAGATCGGTCGCGTCATCACTGAATCAGAAGGTAGGACCGCTGAGAAGATCGGTCGCGTCATCACTGAATCAGAAGGTAGGACCGCTGAGAAGATCGGTCGCGCCATCACTGAATCAGAAGGTAGGACCGCTGAGAAGATCGGTCGCGCCATCACTGAATCAGAAAGCAGGACCGCTGAGAAGATCGGTCGCGCCATCACTGAATCAGAAAGCAGGACCGCTGAGAAGATCGGTCGCGCCATCACTGAATCAGAAAGCAGGACCGCTGAGAAGATCGGTCGCGCCATCACTGAATCAGAAGGTAGGACCGCTGAGAAGATCGGTCGCGCCATCGCTGAATCAGAGAGCAGAATGGTGCGCCTGATCCTGTGGTGCACCGTGACCAGCACCGGCATTATGATCGCGCTCGTGAGCGTACTTGCACTCATCCTGGGTTGAGCGGGGCAAACTGCGAAAAATTGCGTTCCGCCACCCGGATGTATTACAATCTGCCCCCCGCTGTGCCGCCCGGGGGCGGCCGGTGCTGAGAAACTGTGTCCTCGCCTCACCGCTCCATGACGGGAGGCTTTTAAACCGGGAGGCATAACGGCAATGCGCCACTATGAAATTGTGTTTCTGGTCCATCCGGAGCAGAGCGAGCAGGTGCCCGCCATGGTGGAGCGTTACAAGGAAACGGTGACCCGGGACGGCGGCAAGATTCACCGCTTGGAGGACTGGGGGCGGCAGACGCTGGCCTACCGGATCAACCGGGCGCACAAGGCGCACTACATCCTCATGAATATCGAAGCGGGCGCGCAGACGATGCGCGAACTCACCACCTCTTTCACTTACAACGACGCCATCCTGCGCAACCTGGTGATGCGCCAGAAGAAGGCCATCACCCAGGAATCTCCGATGATGCAAAAGGTGCGCAAGGACCGGGAGGAGGAGCAGAAGGAAGAGGAACGCCTGCAACGACTGGAACAAAGCGCGAAAAAAGCACCTGCCGCACCGGATGAGAATGCCGATGCAGGGGGGGCGGCGGCAGAGGCGAAAGCCGGGGAGGAAGCAGCAGAGACGAAAGCCGGGGAGAAAGCGGCGGAGACGAAAGCCGGGGAGAAAGCGGCGGAGACGAAAGCCGGGGAGGAAGCAGCGGAGGCGAAAGCCGGGGAGAAAGCGGCGGAGGCGAAAGCCGGGGAGGAAGCAGCAGAGACGAAAGCCGGGGAGAAAACAGCAGAGGCGAAAGCCGGGGAGGAAGCAGCGGAGGCGAAAGCCGGGGAGGAAGCAGCAGAGGCGAAAGCCGGGGAGGAAGCAGCAGAGGCGAAAGCCGGGGAGGAAACAGCGGAGACGAAAGCCGGGGAAAAAGCGGCAGAGCAGGAAAACCAAGGCGCGAAAGCGGGCCGGGATTGAGACCAGGGTTTTGCGGAGCCTGTTATGAGAAACCAGTTTTTTCGGCGGCGAAAACGTTGCGTTTTTACCGAGCGCGGCATCGAGGAAGTCGATTACAAGGACATCACCCTGTTGCGGGAATTTATTTCCGAGCACGGACGCATCACGCCCAGCCGCATCTCCGGTGCCAAGTCCCGCTACCAGCGCCAGTTGTCCAAGGCGGTCAAGCGCGCCCGTTTCCTGGGGTTACTGCCCTACACGGACCGGCACCGCGGCTGAGACCTCTGCCCGCCCGGCCCCCGGACTGTCATCCCGCACCCACGGAAAACCATGCCATGATGCTGAACATTCTCCAGTTCGTGATGCAGCATTACCTGAGGGCGTCAATGGCGGCCCTGGCCCTGGGAATCCTGACGCTCGCACCCCTGCTGCAACTCCCATTCATGGTGCTCACCCTCGCCCTGGTCGCCCTGGCATGTCTGCGCTGGGGCCGCGACCAGGGGATGCTGGTCTGCCTGTGGGGTGCCTCGCCCATCTTAGCCTTCACTTTCTTAGGTCCGTGGCAAGAAGAATACCTGCATCTGCAGAAACTCAACCTGCCGCCCTTTCTCTGGGTGGCGGCCTGCGCCCTGTTGCTGCGCTATACCCGTTCCTGGGTCTGGGTGCTGGCGGCCAATACCCTGTGCGCCCTGCTGTGCACCCTGTTGCTGCAATGGTTTGCCGCTGACTTTCTCAACACCATGGTCGCCGAGTGGCAGAAGACCATGGAGCAACTGGTACAAGGCAATGAGAATGCCCTGCAGGGTCTGCAAGTGCCTACGGCCCGGCGTTACGCCGTCATATACAGCAATGGCATCGCGTTGCTCGCCCTGCTGTGCCTGATCCTGGGGCGCTACTGGCAGGCCATGCTCTACAACCCGGGCGGGTTGCGGCGCGAATTGCACCGCCTGCGCCTGCCCCTGCCGCTGGCACTGGCACTGGTGGCCCTGTGGCTCTCCCTGCTGCTGCTCGCGCGTCAAGGCGGAGCGGAATACGCTTGGAAAGGCTATGAATCAATACTGGCACTGCCACTGCTGGTCGCCGGCCTGGCACTGGTGCATGCACTGGCAGCGCGATGGGATACCGTTTTCGGGCTGGTCCTGTTTTATGCGGCACTGTTCCTGATTCCGCCGTTGCGCACGCTCCTGGTACTGGCGGCGGCCGCAGACAGCCAGTGGGATTTTCGCGCCCGGTTCGCCACTGACTCCGATGCTTCCGGGCACGGGGGGAGCGGCGGGATGCTGGACGGCCAAGCCGGGAAACACCCGGAATCTGAACAAGAGGAGGACTGAACTCATGCAAGTCATACTGCTGGATGAAGTGGATAAACTGGGCGGGGTCGGCGACCAGGTGCGGGTGCGGCCGGGATATGCGCGCAACTACCTGATCCCCCAGGGCAAGGCCGCACCGGTGACCCCGGAGAACCTGGCACTCCTGGAACAGCGCCGCGCCGAGTTGGAAAAACAGGTCGAACAACGCCGCCAGCAGGCCGGCCAGCGCGCCGAGGAGCTGCAGGCGATTGAAAAAATCTCCGTCACCGCCAATGTCAGTGAAAGTGGCGAGCTGTATGGTTCGGTCGGGACGCGGGAAATTATCGCCGCGCTGGCTCAACAGGGCGTGACAGTGCACAAGCGCGAAGTGGTGCTTCCCGAGGGTCCCCTGCGCGAGCTCGGCGAGCACACGGTGCAGCTGCGGCTGCACAGCCAGTACCTGGTGCCGCTCACGGTGATCGTCACAGCGTAATTGCATGATGGGGAACGAATCGACAATCGTGGACCTGGACGCACATCCCGCGTCCGCTCCCGAGCGCCCGGCAGACGTCCTGCCGCAGGCGCACGAGGCCGAACAGGCGGTGCTGGGCGGATTGCTGTTGGCCGAGTCGGAGGACATTCACAACGAGCTCAGTGAGATCCTGGCGGCCGATGATTTTTACAGTGTCCCGCACCAGTTAATCTACCGGGCATTCCTGGAACGGATGCAAAAAGGGGACCAGGTGGACGTGGTCGCCATCGCCGAGGCCCTGACGCGGGAAAACGAACTGGAGAAAATCGGCGGTCTCGCCTACCTGCAAACCCTGGCGGACAATACGCCCATGGTGGACACGGACAGCCTCTGCACTTATGCCCGCATTGTGCTCGACGCCGCCATGCGCCGGCGTCTCATCGCCGTCAGCCGGCAGATCGCCAACTCCTGTCTGCATCCCGAGGGCAAGAGCTGGGAGGAGCTGCTGGACATGGCGGAAAACAGGGTGATCCGCGCCAGCGAGCAACATGAAGTGCAAGAAGGGCCGCAGCCCATGTCCGAAGTCTTGCAGCACACCCTCAGCGAAATCCAGAGCGTGTACACGAGGGACCGGGACCTGATCGGCCTGCCGACCGGTTTTCCATGGCTCGACCGCACCACTTCCGGGTTGCAGAGATCCGACCTGGTCATTCTCGCCGGGCGGCCCTCTACCGGTAAAACCGCCCTGGCGATGAACATCGTGCAAAACATCATCGCCGAAGACCTGAAACAACCGGTGGTGGTATTCAGCATCGAGATGTCGAATATCGCCCTGATGCAACGCCTGCTGGCCGCAGAGAGCGGGGTGCCGCTGTTCAAGATCCGCAACGGCAAGATGAGCGGGGGCGAGTACGAACAGGTCGAAAACGCACTGGCCCGGTTCAAGGACATACCGTTCTTTCTCGACACCAGTTCCACTCTTTCGCCGATCGCGGTGCGGCGCCGGGTACGCAGAATCATGGGACGCCAGCAAGAGGCACCGGCCCTCGTGGTGGTCGACTACCTGCAACTGATGTCCGCCTCGCCCGGGGGGCGCGCGGAGAATCGCAACCTGGAAGTGGCGCAAATTTCGCGGGACATGAAAGCACTGGCCAAGGAATTCGACTGTCCGATGCTGCTGTTATCCCAGTTGAACCGCGGTGCCGATCGCGCCAGCCGCGCACCCAATCTCTCCGACCTGCGGGACTCCGGTGCCATCGAACAGGATGCCGACCTCGTGTTGCTGTTGCATCCCGCCGCCGACAGCGCGCCGGCGGTCCCCGGGGAGGGGGAGGAAGAGGCACCGGCGGTGCCCTTCCGGCACGACAAGGAGATTATTCTCAACATCGCCAAGCATCGGAACGGCCCGACCGGGAAAAACCATCTGCTGCTGCACGGCGAAACCGTTCTCTTTAAAGAAATGGAACGCCCGGGGTTTCAAGAAGGGAACCAGGAGGCGCAATGAAAACCGTTTTTCATGGAGCGCATCCGTGACCGGCAAGCTGGAAGCGCGCCTGTCTCTTTTCTCTGATCCCGCGGCGCTCGACTGTCTGCGCAATATACGCCGCGGCGTGGAGCGGGAGGCACTGCGCGTATCCCGTGCCGGCCTGCCCTCGCGGCAACCGCATCCGCCCACCCTGGGAGCACCGCTGACGCACCGCCGGATCACAACGGATTTTTCCGAGGCCCTGCTCGAATTTGTCAGCCCCGTGGAAACCGGGGTTTCGCACTTGCTGCAACGGCTGGAGGAAGTGCAGGCCGTGGTCTGCCGCTCGCTGCCCGACGGCGAGTTTCTCTGGGCGGCCAGCATGCCGCCGCACCTGCAATCCGAGGCGGATGTGCCGATTGCCGACTACGGGCCCTCGAACAGCGGCCGGATCAAGCGTCTTTACCGCGAGGGATTGGCACATCGCTATGGACGATACATGCAGGCGGTGGCGGGCGTGCACTACAACTTTTCCATGCCGGAGGAATTCTGGCCGCTGGGTACCGGGCTCTTTGCCGGAGAGACCGTGCAACAAGTGGCGGATCATGCGTATTTCTGCCTGGTACGCAACTGCCGGCGTCTCGCCTGGCTGCCGGTGTACCTGTTTGGTGCCTCGCCCGCGGTCTCCGGCGATTTTTTACACGGACGCGAGGGCCGCTTCGAGTTGCTGGAAAACGGGGATTACGCCCCGCCCGGGGCGACGTCCCTGCGCATGGGAAAACTGGGTTACCAGAGTGAACGGCAGACCCGGTTGCGAATCTCCGCCAACAGCCTGCAGGAATACATTCGCCACCTGTGCCGTGCGATTCTCGACTCCTGTCCCGATTACGAGGCCATCGGCCTGAAGCACAACGGGCAGCTGTTGCAATTGAATACCGGCACCTTGCAGATTGAAAATGAATATTACGGTGTGGTTCGCCCCAAGAGAACCGCGCCCTCCGGCACGGCGTTGCTCTACGCCCTGGCACAGCAGGGAGTGGAATACGTGGAACTGCGCTGCCTGGACATCGACCCGTACCACCCCCTGGGCATTGCCCCGGAGACCCTGTACTTTCTCGACAGCTTCATGCTCTACTGCCTGCTCCAGGAAAGTCCCCCCGCCGATGAAACCCTGGAATGCGAGGCACTGGAAAACCTGCACCGGACGGTGGAGCAGGGGCGCGACCCGCAGTTGCGCCTGCAGGACCGGGGCACACCGCGCACGCTGCAGGATTGGGGAGCGGAGGCCCTGCAGGGCATCTGCCGGATCGCAGAGATGCTGGACCAGGCCGTGGGAGGAGAGCGGCGTGTGCGTGCCTGCGCGCTGCAAAAACAAAAACTCGAGGATGTTGCCAGGACGCCCGCAGCGCGCATGCTCGCGGACATGCAAGCTGCGCGGCAAAATTTTTTCGACTTCAGCCTGGAGCGCTCGCAGCGTTACACCGCGGAACTCGCAGACCTGGAACTGCCGCCAGCGGTAGAACGGGAATTCGTCGAGCTGGCACAGCGTTCCCGGGCGGAAAAAAAATCCCGCGAGCAGGAGGACCGCGAGGATTTTTCCATGTACCTGCAAAAGTATTACGCGGCTTACCGCAGCCTGGATACGCAATGAACACGACACGCGCCCGGTGCATCCCGCACCTGCTCCTGGCCGGCGTCTGCGCCGGGTTGCTGGGTTTCGGTTTTTGGCTGGAATACGCACTGGGATTGGAGCCCTGCCCCCTGTGCATCAGCCAGCGCTTTTTCTTTTTCCTGGCGGGAGTGCTGGCACTGGCGGCGGCACTGCTGCGGCCGGCGGGAATGTCGCGACTCGCCTCCGGCGGCCTGATCGGCCTGTCCGGTGCGGCCGGCGGTGCCCTGGCCTTGCGCCAACTATGGTTGCAGAACCTGCCGCCGGAAGCCCGGCCCGAGATCTGCGGCCCCAACTTCAGCCAGATGCTGGAACTGTTTCCCGTCTCGGAAATCCTGGCGGCCATGCTGCGGGGGGATGGGCAGTGCGCGGAAGTGTCATGGGTTTTCCTGGGCCTCAGCATCCCCGCCTGGGCATTGCTGGGTTTCCTGTGCATCGCCGGTTTTGGCCTGTGGGAAATCCGCGGCGGGTGGGCCGCCAGGCACCCATGAACCGGCGTCGACCGGCATCCCCGGAAACGCTGCGGATTTGCCTGCTGGGCTACCGCAGTGCGCCCTGGGTCGGGGGCCAGGGGGTGTATCTCAAGCACTTGAGCCAGGCGCTTATCGAAGCCGGGCACCGGGTGGACGTTCTCTCCGGCGAACCGTACCCGGAACTGGCACCGGACGTGGGACTGATCCCCCTGCCCGGGATGAACCTGTATGAAAAAGGCCTGGGTTCCCTGCGTTGGCGTGATCTCGGCTCGCTGGGCAATATCGGCGAGTGGCTTTCCAAGCTGAGCGGCGGCTTCGCCGAACCCTGGGCTTTTTGCCGGCGCGCCCAGGCCTGGTTACAGCGGCACGGCCATGAATACGATCTCGTCCACGACAACCAGAGCCTGGGCAGCGGCCTGCTGCAGATCCAGGCCCGCGGCATCCCGCTGCTGGCGACGATCCATCATCCCATTACACGCGACCTGCAAATCGCCCTGCAATACGCCAGGGATTGGCGGCATCGCCTGTTGTTGCGCCGGTGGTACTCGTTCCTGGGCATGCAGCGCCGGGTGGCGCGGCGCCTGGCCCGTATCGTCACGGTCTCGGAATGTGCGCGTGGCGATATCGCCGCAGAATTCGGTTTGGACCCGGAACGCATCGAAGTGGTACACCCGGGGATTGACGCCAATGTTTACAAGCCACAACCCGGGGTGCAACCGCATCCGAGCCGCCTGGTCTGTACCGCTTCTTCCGACCAGCCCCTGAAGGGGGTGCGCTACCTGCTGCTCGCCTACGCCAGGCTGCTCAAAGATTTTCCGCAACTGCAGCTGGTGTTGATCGGCCGCCTGCCAGAAGGCGGCACCGCCCTGAAACTGGCGCAGCGACTCGGCATTCGCGATCGCCTGCGTTGCTTGCGCGGGCTCAGCAGCAAGGAGATCGCCTGCCAGTACGCCGCCGCTACGATCGTGGTCGTCCCCTCTCTCTACGAGGGCTTCGGCTTCCCGGCGGCCGAAGCGATGGCCTGCGGCAGTGCAGTGGTCACCACCGATGGCGGTGCCCTGCCGGAGGTGGTCGGCCCGGCGGGGGTGCGGGTAGCGGCCGGCGATGCATCTGCCCTGGCGCAGGCCATCGCCGCCCTGCTGCCAGACGCACAACGCCGGCAAGAATTGGGAGAGGCCGGCCGGCGGCGCGTGGCGGCAAACTTTCACTGGGGGCGCACGGCCGAGCGCATGAACGCCCTGTACCGGGAACTGGTTGAAGAGCGGGCGGAAACCGCCAGGGAACCTTCCTATGTATAATGTCGGAAGCGCGGTTTTTCATGTCCCGGGGGGCACGCCGGTAGACAGGCACTGTTCCATCGGCGCATCCTGGCAGCCCGGAGTGGCCCCCGCTGTTCCTTTTCCTTGCACAAAACCTTCGCCGGCCTGAGCATCATCGTGTCTCTTCTGCATCCCCTCCGCTCATTGCGCGAGTCCACGCGCGGTTTGCGCAAGTTCGTCCGCATCACCTTGCTGCTCTTCCAGATGACCGGGCGCGGCATGCGCTATTCCATAGTGGCACTGCAGTTTTTCAACGTGGCGGGTGCCATCATCAACCTGCTCAGCACTCTTTCCATCGTGCCCTTCCTGGCGATGATCGTGCAGCCGAACCGCACCCAGAACAACCGCTGGGTGCGAGCATTCCAGGATGCGCTGGGTATTGAAACCCAGGAAATGCTGATCGTGGCGATGGGCACCACCTCGCTGGTCGTGCTGTGTGTGAGTCACGCAATCAGTATCGCCCTGGCCATAGTCCAGATGCGTCTCCAGGATTATCTCAGGTTGTCGGTTTACGACAAGATGACCAAGCATTATTTTTCGCATGATTACGAATTTCATTTGCAGACTCACTCCGCCGTCCTTCTGCAAAACATGATGGGACGGGCGGAAAGTATCATCAACAACCTGTTGCAGGCTTCTTTTAAACTGGTGGAGAACATCATTTATATCGCACTCGGCATCATGTGCATCTTTATAGCGAACGCCTACCTGGCGTTACCCGTGACGGTCCTGCTGTTTGCATCTATATGGATCGGCATCCAACGCAGCCAGGCAAACCTGAGACATCATCAGAAAAAGAGCATGAAACAAGACATCCGGGGCGGTGTTTTGAGTCTCGATGCCCTGCGCAACATAGAGAGCATCCAGATGAGCGGTCGCTGGAAATATTTCAGCGACCGGGTCTGGGAACTGCGTAAGCTCCAGGCACAACATCAGCGCAGGATTCAAACCATCAACATGCTTTTCAAACCATTCCTGGAAATTCCGCTCGCTGCAGTCGTCGTCGGTTCCATCATCATTACAGTGCTGACCTTTGGCGACTCGCTCCGGGTGCTGGTGTCGCTGGCGGTCTTTGGCCTGGTCTGCTACCGCCTGATGCCCCGCGTCAATCAATTGCTCCCGCTGTACATCAAGATCCAACGGGGGATGATTAATTTCGATTTCGTGGGTGAAGACCTGGTGCTGGCTTTTCAACGCAGCTTCCCGCCCCGTCCCAAGCAACGCATGAAGTACGAAAAAAACCTGTGCCTGGAAAATATCTGTTATGCGTACCCGAACACGAACACGAATGCAGTGGACGATCTGAGCCTGGAAATTCCACACGGCAGCTCCGTCGGTATCTGCGGCAATACCGGTTCCGGCAAAAGCACCCTGGTCAAGCTGCTCCTGGGACTGCTGAAAACGCACTCCGGGCGCATATTGATCGATGGAGTGGAGTTGAACCCGGACAACCTGCCCACCTGGCAAAATCTCATGGGTTACGTGTCCCAGAGCAATACCCTCCTGTCCCTGGACTTCACCGAAAATATCGCCCTCGGAATTCCCCCGGACAAGATCGATAAAAGTCGTATCCGGCAGGTTTTGAAAGAAGCGGAACTCTACGATTTCGTAAAATCCCTGCCGAAGGGCATGCGTACCCAGATCGGCGAGCAGGGGCAACAGTTGAGCGGCGGGCAGTGCCAGCGCGTGGCAATCGCCCGCGCCTTGTACAGTCAACCCGAAGTGCTGGTTTTTGACGAGGCCACGAGTTCCCTGGACGGGGCGACCGAACGCGCGGTGGTGGACACCATCTACCACCTGGGCGACGAGAAACGCACCCTGATCATGGTGGCGCACCGTCTCAGCACGCTGGAACGCTGCGATTTCCTGGTGCTGATGGAGAACGGAACCATTGTCGAGCAGGGCTCGTACCAGGAGCTTGCGCAAAACAGTCCAAGATTCCAACGCTTGGCGACCCTGGACATCGAGGAAAAACAAGAACCGTTGGAGACGTCGGAAGTCATCATGGAGCCGGAACCCCTGGTGCAACAGGAACCGAGTCCCGGTACGCGGGCTTGAGATTTCCAGTTCAGACCGGGACCGGAAAAATTCTTGCATGATTGCAACCCCGCAACGCAGTGAAATGCGGTCGGAGTAAAATGGGGACAGGAAAAAAACGCCGTCCGGGTACTTCATCTTGCACACCGAACTCGTGATTCTCGCCGCGGGGCGCGGCAAACGCATGCATTCCCGCGAGTCCAAGACCTTGCATCCATTGGGCGGCAAGCCGCTGCTCGAGCATATCCTGCAAACCGTGCAGGCCCTGTCGCACCCGGTGCAACGCATTCACGTGGTCATCCCCCCGGTGCGAAAAAAATACTTTGCCGAACGCTATCCCCAGGAAAAGCTGCACTGGGTGGAACAACCGAAACCGGAAGGTACCGGCGCGGCGGCGGCATGTGCCCTGGAGCACCTGCAGCCGGACGCCACCGCCCTGATCCTGCCCGGCGACATGCCCCTGCTGCAAACCGAAACCCTGCAGCATTTACTGGAGACGGCACAATGCAACCCCGGCGGTGCAATCCTGACTGCACGGAACGCAAACTGCCTGGATTACGGGCGCATCCTGCGCGATAAAAAAAACGCGGTGTGTGGAATTGTCGAAGCAACAGATGCCACCGAAGAGCAACGCGCCATCCGCGAACTCAACGCCGGCGTCATGGCCCTGCCGGTCGCTTTTCTCGCCCGCTCACTGCCGCACCTGGCGACGAACAATGCGCAGGGCGAACGCTATCTCACCGATGTCGTGCGCCTGGCCTGGGAAGAGGGAACCCCGGTCGACGCCTGTGAGGCCCGCCACACCTGGGAGGTGCAGGGCGTCAACACCCCGGCACAACTGGCAGAGGCCGAGCGCATTTACCAAAAACACCAGGCCGGACAGTGGATGGAACGCGGTCTTAGAATCGCCGACCCGATGCGCTTTGACCTGCGCGGAGAACTGGAGGCGGGGGAGGATGTATTCATCGATATCGGGGTCATCCTGGAGGGGAAGGTCGCCCTGGAAAGCGGCGTACAAATCGGCGCGCATTGCATTTTGCGCGATGTGCACATCGCCCGCGACGTAATCGTCAAGCCCTACAGCATCCTGGAGGACGCCCGGGTCGGTGCCGGTTGCACCGTGGGTCCCTACGCCCGCCTGCGCCCGGGCACGGTGCTGGAGGCCGGCGCGTGTGTCGGCAATTTCGTGGAAGTAAAAAAGTCACGCATCGGTGCCGGCAGCAAGGCAAATCATCTCAGTTATATCGGCGATGCCGAAGTGGGCGCGGGGGTCAATGTCGGTGCCGGCGTGATCACCTGCAATTACGACGGCGAGGAAAAACATCCTACCCAAATTGCAGAGCGCGCCTTTATCGGCTCGAATGCATCCCTGGTAGCACCGGTGAAAATCGGTCCGCAGGCGACCGTGGCTGCAGGTTCGGTGATCAACGAAGATGTCCCCGGGGACAGCCTGGCAGTGGCGCGAGAGCGGCAGCGCAATATTCCAGGCTGGAAACCCCGCTCCCGGAAAAAAAACTGAGGCCATGTGCGGCATCGTCGGCGCCGCGGGACATGCACCGGTCGCAGGTTTCCTGCTGCAGGCCCTGGCACGCCTGGAATACCGCGGCTACGACTCCGCCGGTCTCGCCACGGTGGAGACGGGGCGTATGCACCTGTTGAAACAAGCCGGGAAAATCGCCTCGCTGGCCAAGGCGGCGCAGCGGCATCCCCTGCCGGGTCATTGCGGCATCGCACATACCCGTTGGGCGACGCACGGCGAGGTCAACGAGACCAACGCACACCCCCATCATTCGCACAACCGCCTGGCACTGGCGCACAACGGCATCATCGAAAACCACGCCGCCCTGCGCGAAGAATTGCAAGATGCCGGTTACGTCTTCGCCTCCCGCACCGACAGCGAAGTGATCGTGCACCTGGTCCATTCCCTGCTCGAGCAATGCGGGAACTTGCGCGAAGCCTTGTTCACTGCGACAGGGCGATTGCAGGGAGACTACGCGCTGGCGGTGATCGACCGGGATGCACCGGGGCAGCTGGTGGCGGCCAGGCGCGGCAGCCCGCTGGTGGTCGGCCTGGGCGAGGACGAGCATTTTGTCTGCTCCGACACCCTGGGATTGCAGGGCAGGACCAACCGCTTCCTCTACCTGGAACAGGGCGACACCGTCGAACTCACGGCGCGGGACTGCCAGGTGTACGATGCAGGGGGAAAACCCGTCACACGAGAGATCGTGTCCATCCACGAGGAAGCGCAAAACGCCAGTCGAGGACAGTACGCGCACTTCATGCAAAAGGAAATTTTCGAACAGCCGGAGGCGGTGTTGCCGATGCTCCAGCGCTGTTTGCAAGACAATGCCGTGGCATCGAAATCTTTCGGCCCCGAGGCCGAAAAACTCCTGCCCAAAACCCGGGCCGTACACATCGTCGCCTGCGGCACCAGCTATCATGCCGGACTGGTGGCACGCCACTGGTTCGAGGAGCTCGCCGGGCTTCCTTGCACGGTCGAAATTGCCAGCGAGTACCGCTACCGCGAGATCGCCCTGCTCCCGGACACGCTGTTCATCGCCATCTCGCAGTCCGGTGAAACCGCCGATACGCTCGCCGCACTGCGCTGTGCACACGAACTGCCGTACCTGGGACGCCTGGCAATTTGCAACGTGCCGCGCAGTTCCCTGGTACGGGAGAGCCAACTGACCCTGATGACCGAGGCCGGCACCGAAATCGGCGTCGCCTCGACCAAGGCCTTCAGCACCCAGATGGTCGCCCTGCTGCTGCTCTGCCTGCTGCTGGCCCAGGCCCGGGAATCCCAGGCCGAACACGTGAGCGCACTGCAGACCCTGCCCGGGTTGTTGCAGCATTGCCTGGCCCTGGATGCGGGCATCCGGGAGTGGGCACCGGGATTCCGCGACTGTGAACACGCCTTGTTCCTGGGGCGCGGCGTGCATGCGCCGGTGATGATGGAAGGTGCCTTGAAACTCAAGGAGCTCTCGTACATCCATGCCCAGGCCTATCCCGCCGGGGAACTCAAGCACGGCCCGCTGGCACTCGTGGAAGGCGACATCCCGGTAGTGGTCTCGGTGCCGGAAAACCGCCTGCGCGAGAAAGTCATCTCCAACCTGGAGGAAGTGGCAGCGCGCGGCGGCAAGCTGTACATCCTCGCAGAACACAACGCCGGCTTCGAACGGCTGGGCGACGCCAACGTGCTCGAGATTCCGGCCGCCCCCGCGCTGCTGTCGCCGTTTACGCATACCGTCGCCCTGCAATTGCTCGCCTACCATGCGGCGGTGACGCGCGGCAACAACGTGGACCAGCCGCGCAACCTGGCCAAGTCCGTCACGGTGGAATAATCGTGCAACGCGGGGCAGCCAGGGTTGTACGCCCGCGCGCGGGGGACGGCGCGGACGTCTCGAACATCCTGGGCACCCTGAACGAAGTGCAGCGCGCCGCGGTATGCAGCGAGACCGAAACCATGCTGGTGCTGGCCGGTGCCGGCAGTGGCAAGACGCGCGTGCTGACAAATCG
Source organism: Gammaproteobacteria bacterium (assembly GCA_965215045.1). Lineage (GTDB taxonomy): Bacteria > Pseudomonadota > Gammaproteobacteria > JABABF01 > JABABF01. Next base: position 874,356 of record OZ244031.1, read on the forward strand.
CATCGCCTGGCTGGTGCGCGGCATGGATTGCTCGCCGTTTTCCATTCTCGCGGTGACCTTCACCAACCGCGCCGCGCGCGAGATGCGCGAACGCATCGAGGGTCTCTTGGGCGGGCGGGCACCGGGCCTCTGGGCCGGCACTTTCCACAGCATCTGCCACCGCCTGCTGCGACTGCACTGGCGCGAGGCCGGGCTGCAAAGAGATTTCCAGATACTGGATGCGAGCGACCAGCTGCGCCTGCTGCGGCGCATCACCCGCGAGGCAAACCTGGATGAAAAGAAGTGGCCATCACGGCAGACCCAGTGGTATATCAACGGTGCCAAGGAGGACATGCTGCGCCCCGATGACATCGATAACGGCGATAACGATCCTTTCACCCGCACCATGATCCAGTTGTACAAACAGTACGAGACCGCCTGTGAACGCGCCAACGCGACGGATTTCGCCGAGCTGCTGTTGCGCTGTTATGAACTCCTGCAACGCGACGCCAAGTTGCGGGAACGCTACCAGGGTCGCTTTCAACACATCCTCGTCGACGAGTTCCAGGACACCAACCTGCTGCAGTACGAATGGCTCAAAACCCTGTACCGCAAGGGCAACCACCTGACCGTGGTGGGAGACGACGACCAGTCCATTTACGGTTGGCGCGGGGCGCGGATCGAGAACATCCAGGGCTTTGTCGACGATTTTCCCGGCACCCGGCTCGTGCGCCTGGAACAGAACTACCGTTCCACGGGCAGGATTTTGCAGGCCGCCAACGCGATGATCTCCCGCAATCGCAATCGTCTGGGCAAGGATCTCTGGACTGCGTCCCTGGAGGGTGATTTCTTGAACCTGTACACGGCGTACAACGAGCGCGACGAGGCGCGCTTCGTCGCCCGGTGCCTGCGGGACTGGCAGGACCAGGGCGGCACCTGGGGCGAGACGGCGGTGCTGTACCGCACCAACGCCCAGTCCCGGGTGCTGGAGGAAGTCCTGCTGCGAGAAGACGTGCCCTACCGCATCCACGGCGGACAGCGTTTTTACGAGCGGCAGGAGATCAAGGATGCGCTGGCCTGGTTGCGCCTGTTGCGGAGCCGCGACGATGATGCCGCACTGCTGCGGGCGGTACAGACGCCGCCGCAGGGCATCGGCGATCGCACCCTGGAACAGCTGGGCCGGATCGCAGCACAACACTCTCTCTCCCGGTGGCGGGCGATCGCTAAGGCCCGCGAACAGAAATTGCCCGTACGCACCCTGGGCGCCCTGGGGCTGTTCACCGAACGGGTGGAAGAGCTGGCCCGGCGCACCGTCGACCTCGCCCTGCACGAAATCGTGGAATGCGTGGTGGAAAGGAGCGGCCTGCTGGAACATTATGCGCGCGAACGCGGAGAAGCGGCGCATGCGCGCGTGGAAAACCTGCGGGAACTGGTCGGTGCCTGCCGCGGCTTTGCGCTGGAAGAGCAGGAGGAGGAGGACCCGCCCGCACCGGGGAACCGGGCCGGGCCCTCCGGTCTCGCAGACCTGCAGGCTTTCCTGGACCAGGTCGCCCTGGACACCGACGACCAGGCACCCGGGGACGGTGCCGACCGGGTGCAGCTGATGACCCTGCATGCCGCCAAGGGCCTGGAATTCCCGCTGGTGTTTCTGACCGGCATGGAAGAAGGCCTGTTCCCGCATCGCCGGGCACTGGAAGAACCGAAGGAGCTGGAGGAGGAACGCCGGCTGTGTTATGTCGGCATCACGCGCGCCATGCAACGCTTGTATTTCACCCATGCACAATCGCGTCGCCTTTACGATAACGAACAACGCGAAAAGGTCTCGCGCTTTGTCTGCGACATTCCGCGGGAACTGCTGCAGGAAGTCCGGCTCGGCGCCGCACCGGAACAAGATGAGCCCGGGGACACGGGGGGCGACGAACGCGCGGCACCGGAGTTTCCTTTCAGCCCGGGACAGCGCGTCGTGCATCCGAAATTCGGCGAAGGGGTGTTGCTCAATACCGAGGGGCGCGGGGCGCACGCGCGGGTACATGTCAATTTTGAACGCGGGGGCGCGAAGTGGCTGGTGCTGTCTTATGCGCACCTGCAGGCACTCGACTGAGCCGTGCGCCAACCCATGAGCGCGAACGCTGAAATCGCGGGCCGGGGCCGGTCGGCCGCCGCTCCGGCGCGGTACCTGCCCGCGCTGCTGTGTTGTGCCGCCCTGCCATGGTTCGGTGCCTGCGGCGAAGCACCGGACGAACGCCCGGTGCCCGAAACCCCGGTCCAATCCCACCAGTGGGAAATGCGCATTGCAGAAACCGGGAACGAGATGGCCACCGAAAGTTTCGCGCGCATGGTCGGGGCGATGAGTGGCGGACGCCTGCGGGTCGCGCTCGTCCCGGCAGCCCCGCTCCCGGCAGCGCAAGTACTGGCGGCAGTCGCAACGGGGAAGGCGCAAATCGCTCACACCGGTGCGCTCCAGGTGCCGGGACTGTCGGCGGCCCTGCAGTTTTTTGGTCCCGTGCCATTCGGGATGACGCGGCAGGAGTTGAACGCCTGGTTGTACTACGGCGGCGGGATGGAGTTGTTGCAGGAATTGTACGCCCCGCACGGGGCACTGCCGCTGCCCGGTGGCGGCAGCGGGATCTCCCTGGGCGGGTGGTTCGAGCGGCGCTTGCAACAGCCGCGGGACCTGCGCGGATTGAAAGTACAGGTCTCAGGCCTCGCCGCCCAGGTCTACAGCCGCCTGGGTGCCCGGCCGGTGACGGCAGCGGGGAAGACGCTGTACGCCCGCGCCCGGGACGGGGACCTGGATGCCGCGACCGCCACCGACTCCGGGATGGGCCTGTGTGCACGGCTGCAGACCCTGGGCGGATACTGTTATTACCCCGGCTGGCAGGCACCGGCCAGGAACCACTGGTTTCTCCTCAACCGGGAGGCCTTCGACGCCCTGCCCGCAGACCTGCAGGCGATCGTGCGCGTGGCGGCAGCCGTCGTCGACCAGGAGATGCTGGAGCATGGCAACACGCGCAACGCCGACACGCTGCAGGAACTGCAAGTCTCGCACGGGGCGCGCTTCCTGCCCTTCCCGGAAAATCTCGTGCGGGCCTTCTATCGCGCTTCCCGGGAGACGATCGCAGGGCTGGCGGCGAGCGACCCGGCGGCGCAGCGCGTGCACGATTCCTACCGGAAATTTTTCGACACGGTGCGTCCCTGGCACGAGACCTCGGACCTGTCGGCGATGAACCTGCGACGCTGATGAGGATGCGCATACGAGCCGCTGCCCGCAGCACCCTCCGGCCCCGGCCGCTGCTATTGCTGCTGCTGGCATTGGCACCGGGTGCTTGCGGCGATGGCGGGCCGGGCACCGGGGATGGCGAACCAGTGCGAATCCAGTGGAAACTCGTGACCTCGTGGCCGAAGAACTTTCCCGGCCTCGGTACCGGGGCGGAAAATTTTGCCCGCCTGGTGGAAGAGACCAGCAACGGCCGGCTGCGAGTCAAGGTCTACGCGGCGGGCGAGCTGGTCCCGGCCCTGGAGGTTTTTGATGCGGTCTCGCGCGGCGTGGCGCAATTGGGACACAGTGCCGCGTACTATGAGAAGGGCAAGCTGCCCGCCTCACAATTTTTCACCACCATTCCCTTCGGCATGGTGCCCCAGGAGATGAATGCCTGGCTGCACCGGGGGGGCGGGGCGGTGCTGCAGCGTGAACTGTACGGCGAGCGCGGCATTTTCACGCTGCCCGGGGGCACGACCGGCGTGCAGATGGGCGGCTGGTTCAACCGCCGCATCGACTCCCTGGATGATCTGCGGGGCCTGAAGATGCGCATTCCCGGTCTCGCCGGCGAGGTGTTCACGCACCTGGGCGGTGCCTCCGTGTTGCTGCCCGGTGCCGAGCTCTACACTTCCATGCAAACCGGCGTCATCGATGCCGTGGAGTGGGCTGGCCCGTACAACGATCGCGCCCTGGGCCTGCAGGAAGTCGGCGAGTACTACTATTATCCCGGCTGGCATGAGCCCGGCTCCATGCTGCAATTTCTCGTCAACCGGGAGGCATACCGGGAATTGCCCGCCGAGCTGCAGGCGATCGTCGCGGCCTGCGCTGCGCGGATCAACCAGGACATGCTCTACGATTTCAGTGCCAACAACGGCACCGCCCTGCGCCTGCTCCTGCAAGAGGGCGTGAGGCTGCTGCAGTTCCCGGAAGACGTGCTCGAAGGATTGCGCCGGGCGTCGCAGGAGACCCTGGCGGGCCTGGTAACAGCGGATGCAGACGCCGCCCGGGTGCATCGTTCGTACCGGGAATTCGCACGCAAAATCATCGCCTGGAACGAACTCACCGAAAAGAGCTATCTCAACCTGCACAAGAAATTGCGCGCGGAGTCGGAGCCCGGGGCCGGGAGATAAAGAGTCGGGCCGGTGCTCCCTACTCGGCCTGCCGGTTCTGCATCTTGCGGGAAATAGGGCGCGTGCGGCCGCTCTTGTCGATGGCGACGTAGACGAAAATTCCGTCGGTCACCTTGCGGCGCTCATTGGGCAGGCTTTTCCACACTTCGACCGCCACTTGCACCGAGCTGCGTCCGGTCGCCACCATCCTGGTATAACAACTGATCAGCGCGCCGACCTCCACCGGCACCAGGAAATTCATCTCTTCGATGGCCACGGTGGCCACCCTGCCACCTGCGGTCTGCGCCGCGCAGATGCCCCCGGCCAGGTCCATCTGCGAGAGCAGCCAGCCGCCGAAGATGTCCCCGTTGGCATTGGTATCCCGGGGCATGGTGACGGTCTGCAGAGTCAGTGCACCGCTCGGACCGGGCTCGGTATTGATGTCAGAGATTTTTGCGTTCATGGCCCCGGTGCAGAAAAATTGGAAACGCGCAGCCCCTTTCTCGGGAGCGACTATTTTAGCGCGCCGGGCAGCCAGGTTGCGAGCAGCGGCCATTGTGCGAGCAACAACAGCAACAACAGCTGGATGCCGACGAAAGGCAACACGCCGCGGTACAGTGCCGCCGTGCCAAGTTCCGGCGGGGCGACGCCGCGCAGGTAAAACAATGCGAAGCCAAAGGGCGGGGTGAGAAAACTGGTCTGCAGGTTGACGGCGATCATGACCCCGAGCCACACCGGGTCCGCCCCCATCATGAGCAGCACCGGCGCGACAATCGGCGTCACGACGAAAGTGATCTCGATGAAATCCAGGACAAAGCCCAGCAAGAACATCACCACCATCACCGCCACCATGGCACCGGTCAGGCCGCCGGGCAGGCTTGCAAACCACTGCTGCACCAGTTCGTCGCCGCCGAAGCCGCGAAAGACCAGGGAGAACACGGTCGCTGCGATCATGATCAGGAATACCATGCAGCTGATCTCCAGCGTGGTGCGCCCCACCTCCTGCACGACCCGCCGCTGCAGACGCCCGTTGCCGGCGGCGAGCAGGGCGGCACCCAGCGCGCCGACGCCCGCGGCCTCGGTCGGTGTGGCGATGCCGGCCAGGATCGAGCCCAGCACGGTGATGATCAGGAGCAGGGGCGGCGCAAGACGCAGCAACAACCGGCCCGGGTGCAGGTCCCGCCCCTCTGCTGCGCCACCCCCCGCCTGCGGCCGGAAACTGAAGTAAAGAAGAATGTACGCGGCGTACAACAGCACCAGCAACAGGCCCGGCAGCAGGGCACCCATGAACAGCTCACCGACGGAGACGGTCCTGGGACTGAAAATGCCCTGTTGCAGCTGCGCCTGCTGGTAGGCACCGGAGAGCACATCACCCAGCAGCACCAGGGCGATGGAGGGCGGAATAATCTGGCCCAGGGTGCCGACGGCGCAGATGCTCCCGGCACTGACCGGGGGACTGTATCCCTGGCGCATCAGGGCCGGCAGGGCCAGCAGGCCCATCGTGACCACGGTGGCGCCGATGATGCCGGTGCTGGCGGCGAGCAGGGCACCAACGGCCACCACCGCCAGCAAACCGCCCCCCGGCAAGCGCCGGAACAGGACGCCCAAGTCTTGCAACAGGGTTTCGGCGACCCGCGATTGCTGCAGCATCACGCCCATGAACACGAACAGCGGCACGGCGATCAGGGTGGTATTGTTCATGATGCCGAAAATGCGGTTCGGAAGTGCCGTGAGCAGGCTGGCGTCAAAATGCCCGCCCGGGATGCCCGCCAGGGCGGCCAACAAGGAGATGCCGGCCAGCGTCAACGCCACCGGGTAGCCGCACAGGAGCGCGATAAAAACCGCGAGAAAAAGAAGAAAAATCGCCATGGGAAGCCGCGGTTCAGGACTGCGGCGGCGTGCGCAACACCGCGCCACAGCGCAGGGCATCGGCAATGCCCTGCAACAGCAGGCTCAGGGCCAGCAGCGGGATCATGCTTTTAAAAAGAAATACCGCGGGAATGCCGCCGGCTTCCGGCGAACGTTCCAGGATTACCCAGGACTGCAGCACGTAATCCAGGGAACTCCACAGCAGGTAAGCGCATACCGGTGCGAGAAAACACACGGTACCCAGCAGGTTCACCCAAGCCTGCCCCCTAGGGGAAAAGCGCCGGTAGAAGATATCGACCCGCACGTGGGCCCCCCGTTGCAAGGCGTACGCCGAACCCAGCATGAAGATCGCACCGTGCATGTACGTGATCGCCTCCTGCAGGGCGACGATGCCGATATCAAAACCGTAGCGCAGTGCCACCACCGCACAAGTCGCCAGGACCATGAGGGCGGCGCACCCGCTCACCGCCCGGCCCAGTGCCGCCACCGGGGCTTCCAGGCGGGCGATCATGCGGGTATTCACAGGGCAGTTGTACATCCGGTGCACGGGCGACAAAAAGCCGGATTATAATGAGCTGCTGCCGGTTTACAGAAATCACCTGCCGTGCTGATCCTGGTCTCCCCCGCAAAAAAACTGGACTTTAAAGCCCCGCCGCCAATCGCCGAGTACAGTGTGCCGGAATTCCTGGACCAGGCACAGGTGCTGGTGAAGACGGCGCAGGACCTGGAGCCGGAAGAGCTGTCCTCGCTGATGGGCATCAGCGACCAGCTGGCGATGCTCAATTTTGAACGTTTCCAGCAATGGCACCCGGCCAGGAAGCCGCAAGATGACGCGCGGCAGGCCGTGCTGGCGTTCCAGGGCGATGTCTACCAGGGACTGCAGGCGCAGAACTTCAGTGCCGATGATTTTCATTTTGCCCAGCGGCACCTGCGCATTCTCTCCGGTCTCTACGGGCTGTTGCGTCCCCTGGACCTGATCTGTCCCTACCGCCTGGAGATGGGCCTGGCACTGGCCAATGCGCGCGGGCCCGATATCTACCGCTTCTGGGGCGAGCGCATCAGTGACGGCATCAATACACAACTCCGGGACGCCGACGAGCCGCCGGTGGTGATCAACCTGGCCTCCCGGGAGTACTTCAAGGCGGTACAGCCCGAACGTCTGCAGGCCGAAGTGTGGACGCCGGTGTTCAAGGAAAAACGCAATGGCCGCTATCGCATCATCAGTTTTTCCGCCAAGAAAGCGCGCGGACGCATGAGTGCCTGGCTGATTCAAAACCGGGTGCGCAAGCCCGACAATATCCGGGAATTTAACCAGGACGGCTATCGCTGGTCCCGCACCCTGTCCTCGGGGCGGGAACTTGTGTTCACACGTGCTCCAAAAGATTGAAACGAATTGTTATAATGGGCGATGCGCCACGCGGGCCGGGCCGGGGAAAGCCGGCGGTGCGGGCGGAAAACTTGTTCGTTTTGCCTACGCAACCCGCAGTCTTGTGTCCGCGCGAGTGAGGCGGGAAAAGTACTGAATGCCGGCTCATCTGAAATCCCTGTTGCAAAAGCTGTTTGCCTGGGCCCTGTGCATGGGTCCGGCGACGGGCTTCGCCGCCGATACCAACGACTACGCGCACGAGCGCTGGCAGTTGAACATGCCCCGCGGCGTCACGCCGCTCAGCCGGGAAATCTACGACCTGCACATGCTGATCCTGTGGATCTGCGTTGCGATCGGCGTCGTGGTCTTCGGCATCATGTTCATCTCCATGTACCTGCACCGCAAGTCGCGCGGTGTGCGGCCGGCGCAATTTGAACACAACACCACGCTGGAAATCGTCTGGACCCTGGCGGCTTTCCTGATCCTGGTCGCCATGGCCCTGCCCTCCACCCTGACCATGGTGCGGCTCTACGATCACCGGGATGCGGAGCTCGATATCCTGGTCACCGGTTACCAGTGGAAGTGGAAATACGAATACCTGGGCGAAGACCTGAGTTTTTTCAGTTCGCTGCTCACACCGATGGACGAAGTGCAAAACGAGATGCCCAAGGGCGAGTACTACCTGCTGGACGTCGACGAACCGCTGGTGCTCCCGGTCGATAAAAAGGTCCGTTTCTTGATCACCGCGGCTGACGTGCTGCACTCCTGGTGGGTGCCGGCCCTGGCAGTTAAACAGGACGCGGTCCCGGGTTTCATCAACGAGGCCTGGGCGGTGATTGAACAGGAGGGCGTCTACCGCGGGCAATGCGCCGAGCTGTGCGGCAGGGATCACGGTTTCATGCCCATCGTCGTGCACGCCACCAACGAGGCACAATACCGGGACTGGCTGGCCGAACGCAAGGAAGCGGCGGCGCGCGAGCGGGCACTGCGCGACACGGTGTTCACCAAGGCGCAATTAATGGAACGCGGCGAACGGGTATACGCCAAGAATTGCGTCGCCTGTCACCTGCCCAACGGTGCCGGCGTTCCCGGTGTCTTTCCCTCGCTGCTCAAGGGTTCGATGGCGACCGGGCCGCTGCAAGAGCACCTGGATTCGGTGGTCAACGGTGTCGCCGGCACGGCGATGGCCGCCTTCGGGGCACAGCTGAGCGAGGCGGATATCGCCGCCGTGGTCACTTACGAACGCAATGCCTGGGGCAATGATACGGGGGACCTTGTGCAACCCATCGACGTGGTCCGCTTTCAGCAGGGCCAGTAACGGGAGAAAAATCCATGAGTAGCGACCATCACGGACCTCAACGTTCCGGCATCCGCCGCTGGCTGTACACCACCAACCACAAGGACATCGGCACCCTGTACCTGTGGCTCAGCTTCATCATGTTCATGGTCGGCGGGGCCATGGCGCTGGTGATTCGCTCCGAATTGTTTCAACCGGGCCTGCAGTTGATGGAGCCGGCGTTCTTCAACCAGATGATCACCATGCACGGCCTGATCATGTTGTTTGGCGCGGTGATGCCGGCCTTTGTCGGACTCGCCAACTGGATGGTGCCGATGATGATCGGCGCCCCGGACATGGCCCTGCCCAGGCTGAACAACTGGAGCTTCTGGATCCTGCCGTTCGCCTTCACACTGCTGATCTCCACCTTGTTCATGGAGGGCGGCGGACCGAATTTCGGCTGGACTTTCTACGCCCCCCTGTCGACCACGTACGCACCGCCCAGCGTCACCTTCTTTATCTTTTCCATCCACGTCCTGGGCATGTCTTCCATCCTGGGTGCCATCAATATCATCGCCACTATTTTTAACCTGCGCGCCCCGGGCATGGGTCTCATGCAAATGCCGATGTTCGTCTGGAGCTGGCTGATCACCGCTTTCCTGCTGATCGCAGTGATGCCGGTGCTGGCCGGTGCCGTGACCATGATGCTCATGGACATTCACTTCGGCACCAGCTTCTTCAATGCGGCCGGCGGTGGAGACCCGGTGCTGTTCCAGCACGTGTTCTGGTTTTTCGGCCATCCCGAGGTCTACATCATCATCCTGCCGGCCTTTGGCATCATCTCCTCCGTGATCCCGGCCTTCGCCCGCAAACCGCTGTTCGGCTATGTCTCCATGGTCTATGCCACCGTCTCCATCGCACTGCTGTCCTTCATCGTCTGGGCACATCACATGTTCACGGTGGGCATGCCGCTGATCGGGGAATTGTTCTTCATGTACACCACCATGCTGATCGCCGTGCCCACCGGCGTCAAGGTGTTTAACTGGGTGACCACCATGTGGCGCGGGGCGATGAGCTTCGAGACCCCCATGCTGTTTGCGATCGCCTTTGTCATCCTGTTTTCCATCGGCGGTTTTTCCGGCCTGATGCTGGCCATTGCACCGGCGGATTTTCAATACCACGACACCTACTTCGTGGTCGCACATTTCCACTACGTGCTGGTGCCGGGCTCGGTGTTCGGCATCCTCGCCGGGGTCTATTACTGGCTGCCCAAGTGGTGCGGGCGCATGTATAACGAACCGCTGGGCCAGGTGCATTTCTGGCTGTCCTTCATCGGCCTCAACCTGAGTTTCTTCCCGATGCACTTCGTGGGTCTGGCGGGAATGCCCCGGCGGATCCCGGACTACGCCCTGCAATTCACTGACTTCAACATGATCTCCACCGTCGGTGCCTACCTGTTCGGCTTCGCACAACTGGTGTTTTTCTACAACCTGCTGCACACCATCGCCGCCGGGCGCAAGGCGCGCGACGGGGCGATCTGGGAAGGTTCCAAGGGTTTCGAGTGGACCCTGCCATCGCCGCCGCCGTACCATACCTTCAGCACCCCGCCCAACATGAGCCTGATCCGATGAACGAGCGCAATGTCAATGTCAATCACTGGCGACTGGTGCGCCGCCTGGGCCTGGTGGCGGTACTGATGTTCGGTTTCGGCTTTGCCCTGGTGCCGCTGTACGACGTGTTCTGCGAGATCACCGGTCTGAACGGCAAGACCTCGAATGTCCCGCACCAACTGCGCACCGACCAGCAGCCCGAGCTGGAACGCCAGGTGCGGGTGCAATTCATCGCCACTAACAATGAGAGCGTATCCTGGGAATTCCGCCCGCAGCACACTGCACTCAAGGTGCATCCCGGGCAGTCGGTGCAGACTTTTTACTATGCCCGCAACACCGCCGGACGCGACATGACCGTGCAGGCGGTACCCAGCGTCTCCCCCGGGCTCGCCGCCGGTTTTTTCAACAAGATGGAATGCTTCTGCTTCGAACGCCAGACTCTGAAAACGGGCGAAGAGCGGGAGATGCCGCTGCGTTTTGTCGTCTCCCCGGAGCTGCCCGAAGATATGCGCACGGTCACCCTGTCCTACACGCTGTTTGACGTCAGCGTCCTGGGGGGCGGGACGCAAAACACCGTGAACTGAAATGGAAGAGAAAAGTCTCATGAGAGAGAGAGACCGGGAATCCCTGATGCCCTATTACGTGCCACCGTCGAGTCGCCTGCCGATCCTGGCCACGATCGCCCTGTTCTGCTCGGTTTTCGGTGCCGCCACCATTCTCCGGCACCTGCAGGCCGGTACGCAGCAGGGTTTCGGCCCGTGGCTGCTGCTGGGCGGCCTGGGTCTGTTCGCCCTGGTCCTGTTCCAGTGGTTCTCCAAGGCCCTGCGCGAAAACCTCATGGGCAGGCACAGCCCGAGGATGAAAAACTCCTACGTCCTGGGAATGATCTGGTTTATTTTCTCCGAGGTCATGTTCTTTTTCGGTTTCTTTTTCGCACTGTTTTATGTGCGCATTTTTGCCGGCCCCTGGCTCGGAGACGTGGAGAGCAACACCAACGCGGTACTGTGGCAGGGTTTTGAATTCCAGTGGCCGCCGATACAAACGCCGCAGGAAGCCGTCGGCGGAGTGGCGGACCAGTACCCGGCGAATACCGGGGAATTCTTTGCCCCGCACAAGAGCATGGCCTTCCCCGGCTGGCAAAACCTGGGGCACTGGCTACCGCTGTGGAACACGGTGACCCTGTTGTCCTCCAGTTTCACCGTGCACCTGGCACACCTGGGTCTCAAGGCGGGACGGCGCGGACAGCTGAACTTCTGGCTGGCGGTCACCGTCCTGCTGGGCATCCTGTTCCTGTTCTTGCAATACCAGGAATACCACGAGGCCTACACCGAGTACGGGCTGACCCTGCGCTCCGGTGCCTACGGTGCCACGTTTTTCATGCTCACCGGTTTTCACGGCTTTCACGTCTGCCTGGGTGCTTTTATCCTGCTGGTGATGTGGCTGCGCGCCGTGAAGGCCGGGCATTTCAGCCCCGAAGACCACTTCGGTTTCGAAGCGGCCTCATGGTACTGGCACTTTGTCGATGTCGTGTGGGTCTGCTTATTCCTGTTCGTCTACATCCTGTGACACGGCGCGCTGTAGATCCCAGGGGGCGCGGGAACCGAGTTGACCCGACCAGAGCCCGTAGGCCAGCAGGATCATCAGGGCGGCGGCCAGCACCAGGCGCGTCCCCAGGGAATACAGCGTGCGCCGGGTGCGTCCCCGGTCGATAAACAGGAACACCAGGCCGCTGCCCAGGCTGATAAGCAGGGCGAGCAACAGCACCAGAATGCCGATCTTAATCCAAGTCATCTGCAGCGGGAACCCGGTCTTCGATTTCGCAGTATAGACGCATCCCGGTTCCGCCCACTGGAATACCGCCATTCCCATGCCCGCCTCCCGCACGTTTTTTCACCTCGACAGCGCGGGGCTCCTCCTGCTGCTGGCACTGCCCGCGCTGCTGGCGCTGGGTTTCTGGCAGTTGCAGCGCGCCGAAGAAAAAAGAGAGCTGCAGGAAAAACTCCAGGCCCGCACTGCGGAACCCCCGGTCGATATTCGCCGTCTCGACACCGGGACGGCCGCAGACTGGCATGGACTGCGCGTGGTACTGCGCGGGCACTACGACAATGAGCGTGTCTGGTACCTGGACAATCGCATGTATCGACGCCAGGTCGGCTTCGAGGCGATCACCCCGTTGCGACTGTCCGGCGGCATGAGCGTACTGGTCAATCGCGGCTGGCGTGCCGGGGACCCGGCGCGCCGGCGGCTGCCCGGACTGGGCGAAGCGCCCGAAGAACTGCTGCAATTACAGGGCAGCATTCACCAGCCGCGCAAGAAGATGCTGCTGCTGGCACCCGACCCGCAGACCCGGGCCTGGCCCCGGCTGATCCAGCGCGTGGACATGGAGCGCATGCGCACCGAGACGGGAGGCGAAGTGTTTCCCTACCTGGTGCGCCTGGACCCCGAGCAGCCGGGCGTCCAGCCCGCCGACTGGAAGATGGTGCGCATCGACACCCGGCGGCACACGGGCTATGCGTGGACCTGGTTTTCCCTGGCGGCAGCACTGCTGTTGCTGCAGGGATTGCGCATGCACCAACGGACATGAAAGAAAATCCGGGAACCCGGCGCCCCCGGCGTTGGAAACTGTCGCTGACGCTGGTGCTGGGACTGCCGCTGGGCCTGATGCTGCTGGCCTGGTTGATGTACAAAACCGGGCTCGGCGTCCCGCAGCTCAGACACAATCACGGCATATTGCTCAGTCCGCCGTTCCAGGCCGCCCCGGCCTTGCCGCTGTACGAGCAGGGCTGGACCCTGTTGCTGCCGGCACCCGGCGTCTGCGCGGAGGACTGCCGGCAGCGCCTGTACCGCACCCGGCAGGTGCACGTGGCACTGGGACGGGAGGCGTGGCGCCTGCAGCGCCTGCACTGGGCCACCACGAACGCCCCGACCCGGGAAGAGAGCGAATTCCTGCGGCGCGAACATCCGGGAATCCGTGTGCATCACCAGGTGCCCGCCCCGGAATGGAGTGCGCAGGTCGGCCGAGACCCGGGCGTGACGGGCCGCTGGGACGACTATTTTTACCTCGTAGACCCGCGGGGCTTCCTCGTCATGGCGTACAAGAACACGGATTCCGGCGCAGGACTCCTGGAAGATCTGCGTTTCCTGCTCCGGATATCGCGCCGCGGTTGACACATCATGCACGAGCCGCTGCCCCGCCCGGGCTTTTACCTGGCCTGCTTCAGCCTGCTGCTGACGCTGGCAGTCGTGGGACTGGGTGCCTGGACCCGTCTTGCGGACGCGGGCCTGGGTTGTCCCGACTGGCCCGGTTGTTACGGCCACCTGCTCTGGCCCAATACCCCGGAAGAAATTGCAAGGGCCAACCGCGCCTGGCCCGAAACGCCGGTGGACCTGGAGCGCACCGCTCCCGAGATGGTGCACCGCTATGCGGCCGGCATCCTGGGCCTGTCGGTCCTGCTGCTGGCCGGGATCGCCTGGCGCAACCGCCACCGCCCGGGGTACCCGCAGCGACTGGGATATTTCCTGCTCGCGCTCGTGACAATACAGGCGCTGTTCGGACTGCTGACGGTCAGCCTGAAGCTGCTGCCCCAGGTGGTGACGGCACACCTGCTGCTGGGTTTTGGCTTCAGTGCAGCACTGTGGCTGTACATACTGCGCCTGGGAGCATGCAGGTATCCCATGCCCCTGGATGTTCGCCTGCGCCTGCCCCGGTACCGCCTGCTGATCATCCCGGGCCTGGTGCTGGTGGTACTGCAGATCGCCGCCGGCGGTTGGTTGACGGCAAATTACGCCGCCCTGGCCTGTCCGGACCTGCCCACCTGCCAGGGCGCCTGGTGGCCGTCCGCCGATTTTGCCGCGGGCTTCAACCTGTTGCAGGGTGCCGGGCCGAATTACCTGGGCGGAATCATGGATAATGAAGCCCGCATCGCCATTCACCTCGTCCACCGGATCGGCGCCGTGAGCTGTCTCGCCTATCTTCTGCCCCTGTTTGTCATCCTCTACCGCAGTGCAGCGGGACGATTGTTTCGCAAACCGGTGTTGCTGCTGACGCTGGTGCTGTTGGCCCAGTTCCTGCTGGGCATCGCCAATATCCTGTTGGACTTCCCGCACTCCGTGGCGGTGATGCACAACCTGGGGGGCCTGTTCCTGCTGCTGGGACTGACCGGGCTCTTGTATCGTTGCCAACCCGTGGAACAGGAATGAGCACAGACAGTACGGCACATCGACCGGGACGCCGGGCAGTGGACATGCACTGGCGCGATTACCTGGACCTGTGCAAGCTGCGGGTGGTCGCCCTGATGCTGCTGACCTCGGTCATCGGCATGTGCATGGCACTCGCCCAGGGGTTCCCCTCCTTGCGGGTACTGCTGCTGGGCAACCTGGGAATCGGCCTGTGCGCCTGCTCTGCGGCGGCACTGAATCACCTGATCGACCGGCGCACCGATGCAAAAATGCAACGCACCAGGGGACGCCCCCTGCCGCAACAACGCATCGACCCCGCCAGCGTGCTGGTATTCGCGCTGGTGCTGGGCACACTGGGTGCCCTGCTGCTATTCTGGCAGATCAACACCCTGACCGCCTGGCTCACGCTCATCTCGCTGTTCGGTTACGCCCTGGTCTACACCGTGTGGCTGAAACCCTCCACGCCGCTCAACATCGTGATCGGCGGCCTGGCGGGTGCCACGCCGCCGCTGTTGGGCTGGACGGCGGTCACCGGCACGGTGCAACCCCAGGCCCTGCTCATGGTGCTGATTATTTTCACCTGGACGCCGGTGCATTTCTGGGCCCTGGCACTGCACAAGAAAGAGGAATACGCCGCAGCGGCCGTCCCGATGCTGCCGGTTACCCACGGCGAGCAGTACACGCGCGTGCAAATCCTGCTCTACACGCTGCTGCTGCTGGCCGTGAGCCTGCTGCCCTTCGTCGTCGGCATGAGCGGCTGGCCGTATCTCGCCGCGGCACTGATCCTGGGTGCCGGGTACATCTACCGCGTACTGCAGCTGTTCTTCAGCAGCGCGCAAAACAGGGACCTGGCTGCGTTTAACTATTCCAATTGGTACCTGGGCCTGCTCTTCGGTGCCATGCTCTTAGACCATTACCTGCCCGGGCCGGGCATCACCTGATGGCCACCACCCGTCGTCACCTGCCGCTGGTACTGGGCCTCCTGGGCGTTATCGCCCTGTTCGTGTTGCTCGCCACCCTGCGTCTGGGCAGTGCCCCCGATGCCCGTTATATACAGAGCCTGGGGATCGTGGAACTGCCGCACCAGAAGTCCCTGGCCCTGCCGCCATTACAAGACCATCGCGGCGCAGCCTTTGATGCGGCCCGACTGCAGGACGGCTGGAGCCTGCTCTTCTTCGGCTTCAGCAACTGCCCCGATGTATGCCCGACCACCATGAGCCTGCTGGGCCGCCTGGCCCACAACCTGGAAAATGACCGCTTGGGGCGGGACACCCGCTTCGTGATGATCAGTGTCGACCCGGAGCGCGATGATGCAGAGCAGCTCCGGCACTTCCTGGCACAATTTCACCCCGCACTGCTGGGCGTGCGCGGCGAACTCAAAGACATCCGCGCCCTGGCGGCGCTCTTTGGCGTCGCCTTCAACAAGAAACCACACCCGCAGCTGCTGTACGACATGGTGCACTCCGCCAACGTGTTCTTTGTCAGTCCCGATGGACACTGGCTGGGCTTCGCCCGCCCACCGCACTCGCTGGAAAACCTGGAGAGAGGATACCGCGCATTGCGCAAACGCTACGAAGTCGCAACGAACACAGGCTGAGCCTTCGGGGCGGGGCGAGGTGGACGGGCGGGCGGGGTAGGTGGGGTGGGCGGAGTGGGCCGGGTAAATGGGCTGGGGGGAGCGGGCGAAATGGGCGGCGGGCCGGACGGAGCGGGCGAGGTAGGTGGGGTGGGCGGAGTGGGCCGGGTAAATGGGGTGGAGGGGGCGGGCGAAATGGGCGGCGGGCCGGACGAATAGCACCGGAGAGCATAAAAAAACCCGGCCTCACTGAAAGTGAGACCGGGCGGGGGAAAAGGATAAAAAGCCCGGCCCCATGAACATGGGACCGGGCCGGGGGAAAGCAGTCTCAGTAAGCACCTTTGATCGCTTCCATCAGCTGCTTGTCGATGTCGTGGCTGAGACGGTCGATGATCAACACCGTGTTGCCTTCCATCTTCCGCCGCAGCCGGGCTGCTTTCAGGACATCGAGCTTCGGGTTGGAAACAGCCTCCGGAGAGACATCAATTTTCTCTTTGCCCGACGCCGTCCAGACCAGGTGAGGCAGGGCATTGCGAGCGTTGTAGGCCTTGTAGGCCTCGTAGGCGTTGTAGGCATTGTCTTTTGCCTGCGCCGGCAAGACTGTCATGCCCAGGAACATGCCCAAAAGCAATCCGGTGATTGCGGGTGCCATGTTCAGATTTTTCATTGTTCTTCTCCTTTTTTCAGGGAGCGGCTTTCCGGTTTGTTACCTTACGGAACAAATTATGGGGATATTTTTTACTTTGTCAAGCCCCAATTTGAGAGTAATGTATACAAATTGTAATATTCACCCGGTTATTACATATTTTTTTATGTCAAATCAATACTTTGCTAAAATAAATGCAATTGGGAAGCCGATTGCCAAATTATGCCCCCGAAAAACAAAAATGTTACCTTAGGGAACTCCGGGGAACCAAGAGACGGGCATCCTCACTCCGCCAGTGCTGTTCCGGCGCACCACCTGTGCTGATACCGCCGCCACGCCTCCCGCTCCCCCGGCGCACCGGCAGTGCCAACTCCGCCGTATCGCTCCCTGCTCCCCTCGCTCCCCGCCCGCAGTGGCTCTCATCCTCGGCGCACCCCTCTCCCCCCACCCGCAGCAGCTCCCCTCGCCCCTCTCCCCTCTCCCCCCGCTCGCAGTGGCATCAGAATTTTGTATTTTTCCGGCGGGCGGCGATAATGGGCGGCAACCATGAATGCCACCCCCGTGATCCTCATCGATGGCACCGCCTGGCTGTACCGGGCCTTTTATGCCTTGCCGCCGCTGAGCACAAAAGATGGCCGGCCCACCGGGGCGGTGCGCGGGGTGGCCGCCATGTTGCGCCGCCTGCGCAAGGACTATCCCGACAGTGAAATCGTGATGATTATGGATGCGCCCGGCGGCACTTTTCGCGATGAAATTTACGCGGAATACAAGTCACATCGCCCGCCGATGCCCCCGGAGATGCGCCAGCAGATCGAGCCCCTGCAGGAACTGACCCGCGCCATGGGTTTTCCCCTGATGATTATCGATAACGTGGAGGCGGATGATGTAATCGGCACCTTGTCCGTGCAGGCCGGAGCGGCACAACGGCAGGTGCTGATTTCCACCTCGGACAAGGACCTGGCGCAATTGGTCAATGAGCGGGTGCGTTTGTTCGACACCATGAAAAGCACGATGCTCGATGCGGAAGGCGTGGAGCAGAAATTTGGTGTGCCGCCGTCCCTGATGTTGGACTACCTGTCCCTGGTGGGCGACAGCAGCGACAATATTCCCGGCGTGGCGGGCATCGGGCCAAAGACGGCGCAGGCACTGATCAGTCACCTGGGTGGCCTGGATGCCATTTATGCCGACACGGCAAAGGCGGCTGAAGTGCCGGTGCGGGGTGCTTCCGGGCTGCCCAAAAAACTTGAACAGGGGCGGGAGACCGCCTGGCTGTCCCGCCGCCTGGCGGAAATCCGCACCGACGTGGAGCTGGAATTTGATCTCCAGTCCCTGCCGCCTTTTAAACCCCGGCCGGAGGAAATGCTGGCACTTTTCGAGGAGCTGGAATTCCGGGGCTGGTTCAAAGAGCTGCAGGCGGAAATGCGAAACAGCAGTGGCACCGCTAAAAACGCAGCACCGCAAGACAGCGAGGCTCGTTCTGCGACGCCGCCGGACGCCGATGCGGACCCGGGAGGTGCCGGTGAAAAAACAGCGTCCGGGAGCATCTTGCCAGAACCGCCATTGCAGACACAAACACGGTGGGAACTGGTGTTGGAACCACAGCAACTCCAGGCCTGGGTACAGCGGCTTGAACAGGCGGAAATTTTCTGTATCGATGTGGAGACCACCGACCTGGATGTCATGCGCGCGCGGATTGTCGGCGTCTCGGTGGCCGTGACTCCCGGCGAGGCCGCCTACATACCTTTCGGACACGATTACGAGGGGGCTCCCGGGCAGCTCGATGAAAAGCAGGTGCTGGGTGCCCTGAAACCTCTGTTGGAAGATCCCGCGCGCGCCAAGCTGGGGCAAAATCTCAAGTACGACTGCAACGCACTCGCCAATCACGGCATCCATTTACGCGGCATCGCCCGTGACACCATGCTCGAGTCCTACGTGCTGGACTCCGCGGTGGGGCAGCATCATGCACTGGACCGCCTCGCCCGCCGCCACCTGGAACGCGAGACCATCCAGTTCACCGATGTGGCCGGCAAGGGTGCCAAGCAGTTGCGCTTCAACCAGGTCCACCTGGAACAGGCGGCACCCTACGCTGCCGAAGACGCGGACGTGGCCCTGCAGTTGGACGCCGTGTTCTATCCGCAACTGCAGAAGACGCCCCGGTTGCACCGCTTGTTCGAAGAGATGGAAATGCCCTTGCTGGGCGTACTGGCGCACATGGAACGCAATGGCACGCTGGTGGACCCGGAATTGTTGCACTCGCACAGCAAGGAACTGGAGCGAAAAATTGCAGGCCTGGAACAGCGGGCATGGAAGATCGCGGGCCGGGAATTTAACCTGAACTCCACCAAGCAGTTACAGGAAATTCTCTACGAAGAACAGGGGCTCAGCATCACGCATCGGACGCCCGGGGGAAAGGCTTCCACCAACGAGGCGGCACTCCAGGACCTGGTCCACCAGCACCCCCTTCCCGGGCTGCTGCTGGAATACCGGCAACTGGACAAGCTGAAGTCCACGTACACGGACCGCTTGCCGCAACAGCTCAATCCCGGGACCGGGCGCGTGCACACCTCCTGGCACCAGGCAGTGACCTCCACCGGACGCCTGTCCTCCTCCGACCCCAACCTGCAGAATATTCCGATTCGCAGCGAGGAGGGACGACGCATTCGCCGCGCTTTTATCGCACCGGAGGGATGGCGCATCCTGGCAGTGGATTATTCCCAGATCGAACTCCGCATCATGGCGCACCTGTCCGGCGACCAAAACCTGCTCGACGCTTTCCAGCGCGGCGAGGACATTCATCGCGCCACCGCCGCCGAAGTCTTCGGGGTCCCTTCCCTGGATGCGGTCAGCACCCAGCAGAGACAAAACGCCAAGGCGATCAACTTCGGCCTGATCTACGGCATGTCCGCCTTTGGCCTGGCACGGAACCTGGACATCGACCACCGCGATGCACAGGATTACATCAAACGCTATTTCGCCCGCTACCCCGCCGTCCGGGAATACATGCAACGGGCACCGGCCGATGCGCGGCAACGGGGATACGTCAGCACCTTGTTCGGACGCCGCCTGCACCTGCCCGACATCCGTTCATCCAACCAGGGACGGCGCCGGCTCGCAGAGCGCATCTCGATCAATGCGCCGATGCAAGGCACTGCGGCGGATATTATCAAGCGCGCGATGATCACGCTGGACCAATGGTTGCGCACCGCCAATGCGCCGGCGCGCCTGATCATCCAGGTGCATGATGAACTGGTGCTGGAAGTCCGGGAAGACGCCCTGCAGGAGGTGCAAGGCGAAGTGGGGCGCATCATGAGTGCGGCAGCGGAGCTGACTGTGCCGCTGGTGGTCGACAGCGGCAGCGGCAATAACTGGGACGAGGCGCACTAGACCCCGCACCGCACTGCCCCGCCCCAATCCCGCACCGCACCCCGCCCCAATCCCGCACCGCACACCGCCCCAACCCCGCACCGCACGCCGCCCCAACCCCGCACCGCACGCCACCCCATCCGGCGACAGGTCCCTAAACCGCGCCGCCGTTCAGTGCTCCCCCGGTTCCGCAGGCCTGTTCGATGCCGGGGCTGTCGCGGTTTGCACCGGATGCAACCACTGCCGCAGGCGCATTGCCGCGGCCTCCACACCGGTTTTCTTGCGCGCTGAAAACAGCTGCACCGAGCACATCTCCCCCTCCAACTCCCGGCGCACGGTGCGCTCCGTGTGCCGCAATTCATTGCCGCCCGGTTTATCCGCCTTGTTCAACAGGACGTGCAGCGGCAGGCGCAGGCGTTCGACCGTGTGCAGGAACTCGCGGTCCCCGGGCTTCAGCGGATGCCGGACGTCCATCACCAGCACCAGGCCGCGCAAAGAGCGGCGCTGTGCCAGGAAATTCTCCACCAGCCGCGTCCATTGTTCCCGCTCGCGGTGCGCGGCCCGGGCATAACCGTAGCCGGGCAGGTCGACCAGGCGTGCGGCTTCCTCTTCTTCGAAGACGAAAAAATTCAACAGCCGGGTGCGCCCCGGCGTGCGGCTTGCGCGCGCCAGCCCGGCGACGCCGGTGAGCGCATTGATCACGCTGGATTTGCCGGCGTTGGAACGCCCCGCAAAAGCGATCTCGGCACCGGTATCCGGGGGACACTGTTCCAGTCGGGCGGCACTGCATAGGAAATGGGCGCGCAGGTGCATGGGAGAGACTTCAAGAAAACAAGGGCCAAGAACAATGAAACCCGGCGGGTCGCATCATTTTTTCATTGTACCCCCGGGGCCTGCGAACACGGCTGCGGGCGGCCTGTGAATTTTAGGCTACAATGAGATATGACGCCGCAGTAAAGGCGTAATGTTCGGGCGCGGGGTAGAGCAGTCTGGTAGCTCGTCAGGCTCATAACCTGAAGGTCGCAGGTTCAAATCCTGCCCCCGCAACCAATTTCCTCCCTGGAATGCGGGCATTGCAGCGCACCTATGCCCGCGCCGGCTCTTATTCCGGTGCCGCTTTCAGCCACTGCACCAGTGCCTTGTCAGGGTCGACAATCTCGGCGACCGATTCGTACCAATATGCCTCCCAGCCCTTCTCCGGAA
The DNA here is from genome assembly GCA_965215045.1 of Gammaproteobacteria bacterium. Lineage (GTDB taxonomy): Bacteria > Pseudomonadota > Gammaproteobacteria > JABABF01 > JABABF01. The sequence goes on from OZ244031.1 coordinate 895,791, forward strand.
GGCCGCTGAAGATCATCAGGTTCAGCGGGTACATGTCGGTATCGGCACAACGGCGAAAGTCATCCCGAAACAGGAACATGGGCATCTCCCAGGCGATCGCAATCCCCAGTTCCACCATCACGCCCTCATCCGGGGGACAGCCGTTGAGCACCGCGAAGATCGCATCGCTCTGCCGCAGGCCCTGGATATCGAATTGGCCGATCTGGTACGCCTGCCCGGACTGCACCTGGCCGATCTGCTGGTTGCGGCTGAAAGGCTCCCACACTTCGGCGCCCACTGCTTCCAGGGCGGCCACCAACGCCGGCAGCGGGCCGTCGCGTTGTTGTGCGGAAAAACCGTAGGGATTTGCCAGGTACAGGCTCTTTTTCTTGTCCATGTTCATGCCTCCACTCACCCCCTGTGCGCTCTTCCGGCCCCAGCCGGAACACCGGGGCCTTGATTATATATTTGCCCGGACGCACAGGGCCGCCCGGCAAGATACTTGCGAACGCTGTAGCGGCACCGGGCGTCGGGACACCGGGGCGGCCCGGGCCTTGCCGTCCCGGTGCCGGGTGCAACTTCAACACACCCGGCCGGCCGCGTATCTCCCCTATAATGTGCGACTTTTTAATTGCCGGTTTCGTGCGTGAGAAAAGTCACATCTTTTGGGGTCGTCTGCATTTGCGCAGCGGGATGCCTTCTCCCGGGCTGTGATGGCGGGGCGGACGGCGCAAAGCCCGGGGCACAGGTGGACCCGGCCGCACAAGCACGGGCACTCGTGCAGAAACAATACAACCGCAGCTGCGCCTCCTGCCACGTCTCCGGAGTCGCCAATGCACCCCGCACCGGGGATGCGGCGGCCTGGCAGGCGGTGCTGGCACTCAGGGGCATGGAGACCTTGGTACAGAACGTGCGCAATGGGTACAATGCCATGCCGCCGATGGGCATGTGTTTGCAATGCACGGATGATGATTTTCGCAAGCTGATCGAATACATGTCGGCACCCAGGTGAAATGAGACGAAAGATTGTGAACGGCCCCCGAATGATGAGAACGCTGGTACTGGCGTTTGGCCTGGCAATAGCCGGGCCCTCCTGGGGAGGGGATGCCGCGGCGGGCAGTCGCAAAGTGGAAGTATGCACGGCCTGCCATGCCGCCGATGGCAACAGCGTGATCCCGGCTTATCCCAAGCTGGCGGGACAGGGGGAACGTTACTTGCTGCGTCAGCTGCGCGCCATCAAGCGCGGGGACTGGAACATTCCATTGATGGCGGGACAGCTGGATACAATGAGCGACCAGGACCTGCAGGATATCGCCGCCTTTTATGCCGACGGCCGTATGAGTCCTGGGGCCACGGACCCCGACTTGTTGCAGCACGGCCAGCAGATTTATCGCGCGGGTATCGCCGCACGCGGTGTCCCCGCCTGCATGGCCTGTCATTCCCCCACCGGTGCGGGTAACGCGCCGGCGGGCTATCCCCATCTCGCAGGTCAACACGCCGAGTACATCTTGGAGCGCCTGGAACAATATCGCGATGGCAAGGCGGAATACGAACGGCCTTATGATGAAACCGCCCGCATCATGAGCGACGTCACTGCCGGAATGCTTTACAATGACATGAAGGCGGTAGCGAGTTATATTCAGGGGTTGCGTTGAACAGGAGACCGGCGATGCGGGAGATGATATCCGGACATATTTTCAGACTTTCTTTGTTGGCATTGCTGTGCCTTGCCGGCAGCCCATCGGTGTTCGCCCAGCAAAAGACAACCTGGACGCCGGACCAGTACACCGAAGGCGTGCATTTTGACCGGGTGGAAGTGCCGTACCAGACCTTGCACCAGGATAAAGTGGAGGTGCTGGAATTCTTTACTTATACCTGTCCTCATTGCTACCGGTTGTATCCCCTGGTCAAGGCCTGGGAAAAACGCCAGCAAGAAGACGTGGTGTTTGAGGCATTGCCCCTTTTCCTGGGTGGACTCGTGCAAGAATTAAATATCGTCCAATCACATTACATCGCCAAATACCTGGACAAGAAGCAGATCCACGATATCATTTTTGACTGGCAGCAAAGGCCAAAGACACGTCATAAAGGCGCAACGAAGTTGACCAATAAAGAGTTCGTCCGTATTTTTGAAGGTTATGGGGTAGATGAAAAAACCTTTAGAAGATACCTGACTTCTTTCAGTATACATGCCGCTATAAAACGCTCAGACGCCTTGGCCCGGGGTTACGCGGTTCGAGGCGTTCCCGTCATGATCGTGCAAGGGAAATACAAGGTTTTTCCCAGGAAGGATGTATCCTTGTCGGCGATGCTCCGGGTGGTGGATTACCTGGTGGAGCGGGAAAGGCGGGAGATGAATCCGGTGCTGGATGAGCAGGCGGAGGCAGGGGTAAAAGAGGGCGGGGCCTGAGTAAGAGCGCCAGGGCGGCGACCTGAAGCGATGACCTTTGTAGTAAGCGAAAGTTGCATTCTTTGCAAGCATACCGATTGCGTGGAAGTATGTCCCGTGGATTGTTTTTACGAGGGTGAAAATTTTTTGGTCATTCATCCCGATGAGTGCATCGATTGCGCCTTATGCGTGCCGGAATGCCCGGTGGATGCAATCTATTCCGAAGATGATCTGCCCGAAGACCAGAAAGATTTTCTGCAGCTCAACGCCGAGCTGGCGGCAGTTTGGGAAAATATCAACGAGAAAAAAGACCCCCTGCCGGATGCAGAGAAATGGGCGGGAATTTCCGATAAGCGGCAACACCTGAAACGCCAGACCTGAAACGCCAGACCCGAAACGAAACACCAGGCCCGAAACACCGGACCCGAAACATCAGATCTGAAACACTGGCCAGGTTCCCCGGCAATGGCACACTTCCTGACGTTTGCCAATATCCCGGGCAAGGGCCCGGCCGGCCCTGCAGCACCAGCCGCCGGAAGAGAACGCCCGGCAAGACCCTGCAGCACCAGCCGCCAGGAGAGAACGCCCCGGCAAGACCCTGCAGCCCAGCCGCCAGGAGAGAACGCCGGCAAGACCCTGCAGCACCAGCCGCCGGAAGAGAACGCCCCGGCGGCTTGCGACCCATAAGCACAAGGCACGATCTCGGCGGCCTTTCTGGACGCCTACAACAAGCTGGTCGCGTCCGTACGGCCAGCCGCACAGCCACCGACCCCGTGAGCATTGAGTGCCAAGCCTGTCCCTGCCGCCGGGGAGCCGCTGTTTGGGGGCAAGCTGTAAGCTGGCTTATCAAAAACGCCCCGGGGGAAAGATTGGGGGCCAATCTCCCCCCAGAGCGCTCCACGCCAAATAGCACCTTGGCATTGGGGAAAGCGTCCTGTAGGTCATCGCCAATCCAAAGACGAGTTACATCTCCTTGCTTCCCCTATGCTTCATTGTGAGATACCGGGGATTTGAATACAAGGTTTGCAGCCAACCCAAAATTTCGAAAAAAGTAGAATTTTATCAATATCTTACTCGCTTAATATCGATTCGTGGTTTCTCAAAACTGATAAGTTTTTGTTTTAACTAGTCTGTATGGAAACAAACACTCACCCGGGAATATGGCACCGGCGACAGTGCCCAGTCCCCGGGTTCAGGAGCGCAGTTTGGGTGCCTTGTACCGCCAACGGTTCATGCTCCACAGGAAGCATTCGGGCCGGGCCCGCACCTGCTGTTCGACGGCGCGAGCAAAAGACTGCAGCAGGTGCCCCTCTTCCCCGCGGGAGTACGGGGGCGTGGATAACCGGGAAAAATGCGTACTGTAATCACCGCGGGCTTCCGGTTGTATGTCCACAAAAAATACCGGACACTGCAAGAGAACCGGCAATTTGCCCGCACCGGGTTGCAACGCCGTATCGCATCCCAGCATCGACACCCACTGCTTGGCGGCTGAGCGGGCGGGACGCTGGTCAGCGACCAGGCAAAAAATATGGGGACGTGAAGATTTCCTGCGCAGGTAACGACCGACGTTCCGGTCAGGAATCACCCGGCCTCCAAAACGCGTTCTCATGCGTACGACAAACCTGTCCAGTGCAGCGACGTGCAGGGTGCGATAGACAGCGCAGACTTCCGCCTCTTCACTAAATGCCTCGCTGAAAACCAACCAGAACCATTCCCAGTTACCGTAATGCGGCAGAAACAGTACCATCGTCTCGCCGCGCTCCACGTAAGCTCGCAATACATCGGGGTTCTGCAATGTCATGCGTCGACGCAATTCCCCTGCCGGCATTGACGCGCCCTTCAGGTATTCGAATACCGTGTTGACAAAATACAGGGCAAAACGCCAATGAACCCGGCGCCGGCTTCCGGCATCCATTCCAGGGAAAGCGCGGGCAATGTTATTTTGAACCAGGCGCCGGCGGTAGAAAAGAAAAAGAAGCGGGGCAAACAGCGGCGACAAGAAGACTCGACACAAGCCCAGGGGCGGGAGTAATTGCACCAGTAAGCGAAGAGGCATCTTTGCATTATATCGGCGTCCCGGTCACTGACCGGAAACCGGTCGCTCTCCGCCTGCATCCTGGACGGGGAAATTGGAATTTGCGCAGTAGAACCGGCACCCTTCTATTTTATAATGACGCAATTCATATTCATGATGTATTACAGCTGAACCAGTGAAGTCGCTTAAACAATGGTTTCGTGCAAGCCGGCTATGCCAGTGCTTGCGTGTCTTCATGGTGGACCTGCCGCTGACCGGTCTCGACAACCGCCTGCTGGGCCCGCTCCTGGGTAGACGCCTGCTACCCTGGCTGTTGCGACCGCCCGCCTGGCGGCAGACGGCGGTAAGCCTGGACGGTGCGATGCGCACTTACAACGGTTTTATACATTACAGAGAAGTGCTCGTGGATTTTGACTCGTTCCCGGACCGGGACGACAACAGTACCAAGGCCCCCGCGCACTTGACTGCACCTCATACGTGGACAGAAACCCCGCCCCCCGGCCTGCAGAAGATCGCGGAGAACTCTATCCCCGATGGTGTGCAAACACATTTCAACCCGGTATTTTGGCCCCGGCAGCTGAGCCCCTACAACCCGTCCCTGTATTTAGATGAGGTCGCCGCCCTGTTGGATATCGCGGAATTCCTGGAAATACCCGCGGAAGAAATTACGATTTGGACCAAAACATTTTTTACGGACACCGTGCTGCACTCCATGACAAGCACCTTGTTCAATGCACACCCGGTTCCCGAGTTGCGGGGCAAGCATTGGTTCCGGGACCTGGTCTGCTCGCACCATTTGCCGAGGCGCATACTGTTTCACAAGGCAAAAGACATCCGGCAGCACCTGCTGAATGCTTTCGAAATTCCCGTCCGCCAACGCAGCGAGGAACTGCGCAAAATCACCTTGATCTCCCGGCAGGATTATCGTTGGTTCAACAATCGTATAAACGTGCTGACCCGGAAAATCAGCAATGAAGAAGAAATCGTGGCCAGCTTGCGCCAACACTTTCCCGGGACAGAAGTGCAACTGTTGCGCTTCGAAGAGCTGCCGTTGCGTGAACAGCTGAAACAAGCGCATGAAAGCGACCTGCTGATCAGCATGCATGGGGCAGGCCTGGGGTTCATCGCCCTGATGCCGGAAAATGCCGCTGTGCTGGAACTGTTTCCCGCGTGTTTCACGTATCCGCATTATTTCAAGGCATTTTACAGTCTCAGTGTCTGTAACAACTTGCATTACCGGCGCTGGATTAACCTGGACCCCAAGCGCGAGCACTGCACCGAGGCGTGGGCCGAACAATTAATAGGACCCCAGGCAAAACTGTTGCGCATGGATCCCCGGCGGGATTTCACCCGGGTACCGACCGGTGCAGTGCAGCGCCGAGTCAAGGCCCTGCAACGCTGCATCCAGCGGGGAACCAGGCACCACCAGACGCCCCCCCCCCCCCCCCCCCCCCGCGCCGTCAAGGAAAATTAAGAACTAGTATCGGGCTGTATTAGAGTTACGCCCCGTTTAAAGCACACGGCCGATTACAGGAACATTCTTGTCCCTGCCAGGCAAGGGTCACTCATGACTCTTTTCCGCCGCCTCTCAAGGAACGCCCGGCCCGGAAGTGTGCAGCCGGTTTCGGTGCGGGAGGGAGGGGGAGATGGCGGGGTTCGTTTCTTCGCCCCTGATGCCGCCGGCGCAAAATACAAATTATCGCTATAATTGGCGCGCCGGCCCGCCCGGACAATACAGGGGTTTTGGATTTTCTCCCCGTTTTCCCTGTCCGGAGGCGGTTCTATATCGAACAAGTGTTGCCAAGAGAAACGCCGCATGGCGAGTGAAGCGCATACCGCAGGCGGATACATACGCCACCATCTGCAAAACCTCTGCTTCGGCCGGTTGCCCGAAGGATACGAACGCGCAGACGGGCAGGTGTTGACGGCGCCCGAATGGACTTTCGCCCACTCCGCCCAGGAGGCGGCGGACATGGGTTTCCTGGCGATTCACGTGGACACGCTGGGTTTTTCCATCGTGCTGGGCGTCTTCTTTCTCTGGTGGTTCCGCCGGGCCGCCCGCTCGGCGACGCTGCAAACGCCCGGTGCCCTGCAGAACATTGTCGAAATGACGGTGGAGTTCGTCGAAAACAATGTCCAGGGCGTGTTCGCTCGTTCGCATGCACTGGTCGCCCCGCTGGCCCTGACGATTTTCTGCTGGGTGCTGCTCATGAACCTCATGGACCTGGTGCCCATCGACTGGCTGCCGGCCCTGGGTGCCCAGCTCGGCCTGGAATACCTGAAAGTAGTACCCACCACTGACATCAACGCCACCTTTGGTTTGTCGCTGTCCGTGTTCGCGTTGATCCTGTTCTACAGCATCCGCATCAAGGGATGGACGGGCTTTGTGCGCGAGCTGGCCTGCCATCCTTTCCCGGTGTGGCTGTTCCCGGTCAACCTGTTCCTGGAGGGTGTCAACCTCCTGGCCAAGCCGGTGTCCCTGTCCCTGCGATTGTTTGGTAATCTCTACGCGGGAGAGATGATTTTCATCCTGATTGCCGCGCTGCTGCCCTTCTGGGCGCAATGGCTGTTGCACGTGCCCTGGGCGATTTTTCATATCCTGATCATCGTCTTGCAGGCATTTATCTTCATGATCCTGACGATCGTCTACCTGGGCCAGGCACATGACACGGAGCAACATTGACATGTCGCACAGCCCGCACAACTGGTTTATGCCCGTTCCGGCAACGGCGGGCGATGGTTTACCGATTAATTCACCACGGGAGAAACGCAGTGATTGAAACCCAAGCAATGATTTACCTTGCCGGCGGCATACTGATGGGGCTGGGTGCCATTGGCGCCGGCGTCGGCGTCGGCATCCTGGGCAGCAAGTTCATAGAGGGGGCGGCTCGACAACCGGAGTTAATCCCAATGCTGCGCACCCAGTTTTTTATCGTCATGGGGCTGGTGGACGCGGTGCCGATCATCGCACTGGCCATCGGTCTCTACCTCGTATTCGCCGCCTGAGACACAGTTCTCAGCGCGTCTTGACCGCCAAGGGGACGCCGCCATGAACTTTAACCTGACCCTGCTGGGACAATCCCTGGCATTCATCCTGTTTGTCTGGTTCTGCATGCGTTACGTGTGGCCGCCGGTCATCCAGACCCTGCGCGAACGGCAATCCCAGATCGCCGCCGGCCTGGAAGCCGCCGAACGCGGCAAGCGGGAGCTGGAACAGGCGCATGCCAGGGCCGAAGAAGAACTGCAGCAGGCGCGCCAGCAGGCGGCGGAAATTGTCGAGCGGGCGAATCGCCGCGCGGAAAAAATAGTCGAGGAAGCGCGCGTGCGCGGGCAGGAAGAAGGGCAACGCCAGAAGGCGGCAGCCACCGCGGAAATCGAACAGGAGCGCAACCGGGCACGGGAAGAGTTGCGCAGCCGCTTGGGGACGCTGGCGGTACAGGGCGCCGAGAAAATTCTGCGCCGCTCCGTGGATGCCAATGCGCACCGCGAAGTGGTGGAACAACTCGTCACCGAACTCTGAACGGAAGACCATGGCCGAACATGTCACCCTGGCGCGTCCGTATGCCCGGGCCGCTTTCCGCTACGCGGAGGAGCACGGTGCCCTGGACGAGTGGGAAAAGGCCTTGTCCCTGACGACGCGCGTGGCGGCCCAGCCGCTCGTCGCCGAACGGCTCGCCTCGCCCGCCCTGTCAGCGGCACAGCGGGCGCAATTGCTGGCGGACTTGTGCCGGGGCGAGCTGCCCGCCGCCCCGCTCCGCTTTGTGCAACTGCTGGCCGAGAAAAACCGTCTGCCCCTGCTCGGGGAAATCACCACACTGTTTTCCGCCCTGCGGGCTGCGCGTGACAAGTTCACGCGGGTGGAAATTCGCACTGCCCACTCCCTGGGTCGGGCACTGCAAGAGCGCTTGGTCAAAGCCCTGTGCAAGATGCTGGGCCAGGACGTGCAAGTGGAGACACAAACGGACGAAGAATTGATCGGCGGCGTGCTGGTTCGCGCCGGCGATATAGTGATCGACCATTCGATCAAGGGACGCCTGGCGCGCCTGGCGGAGGCGGTGCGCGCCTGAGGCGGTGCGCGCGAACGGGAGAATGTTTCAGAAATTTTTCTTGCATGCATCGAGAGGCTGGGAATGGACCAGGCACTGAACCCATCGGAAATCAGCGACATTATTCGGCAGCGGATCGAAAAGCTCGATCTGAAGGCGACGCCACAGACGGAGGGCGTGATTGTCAGCGTGCTGGATGGCATCGTCCGCATTCACGGCCTGGGTGATGTCATGTACGGCGAGATGATCGAGTTCGCCGGCGGCGTGCACGGCATGGCACTCAACCTGGAGAGGGATTCCGTCGGCGCCGTGGTGCTGGGCGATTACCTGGGCCTCAGCGAGGGACAGACCTGCCGCTGCACCGGGCGCATCCTGGAAGTGCCGGTCGGCCCCGGGCTGGAGGGGCGCGTGGTCGATGCACTGGGCAATCCCCTGGACGGGCGCGGCCTGTTGGAAAACACGATCAGCGCCCCGGTGGAACGGGTGGCACCCGGGGTGATCGCCCGCCAGTCCGTGGGACAGCCGGTGCAGACCGGCCTCAAGGCCATCGACGCCATGGCACCGATCGGCCGGGGCCAACGCGAACTGATCATCGGGGATCGCCAGGTGGGCAAGACCGCCCTGGCCATCGACACGATCATCAACCAGCGCGGCGGCGATTTGAAATGCATCTACGTGGCGGTGGGGCAGAAACAGTCTTCCATCGCCAACGTGGTGCGCAAGCTGGAAGAGCACGGCGCGATGGAACACACCATCGTCGTCGCCGCCGCCGCCGCCGAACCGGCGTCCATGCAATTCCTGGCACCGTTCGCCGGCTGCGCGATGGGGGAGTACTACCTGGACCGCGGCCAGGACGCGCTGATCGTCTACGATGACCTGAGCAAGCAAGCCTGGGCGTACCGGCAGATCTCCCTGCTGCTGCGCCGTCCCCCGGGGCGCGAGGCCTACCCCGGGGACGTGTTTTACCTGCATTCCCGGCTGCTGGAACGCGCGGCGCGCATCAATGCCGAACACGTGGAAAAAATCACCGGCGGCGAGGTCAAGGGACGCAGCGGTTCGCTGACCGCACTGCCGATCATCGAAACCCAGGCCGGCGACGTGTCGGCCTTCGTGCCGACCAACGTGATCTCGATCACCGACGGACAGATCTTCCTGGAGACCGGCTTGTTCAATGCCGGGGTGCGTCCGGCGATGAACGCCGGCCTCTCGGTATCGCGCGTCGGCGGGGCGGCGCAGACCGCGATCATTAAAAAACTCGGCGGCGGCATCCGGCTCGCCCTGGCGCAGTACCGGGAACTGGAGGCCTTCTCGCAGTTTGCCTCCGACCTGGACGAGGCCACGCGCGCCCAGTTGGAACACGGGCAACGGGTCACCGAGTTGATGAAACAAAAACAGTACGCGCCGCTTTCGGTGGCGGCAATGGCGGTGGGATTATTCGCTGCCAACGAGGGCTGGCTCAAGGACGTTCCGGTAGACAAGGTCCAGGACTACGAGACCGCGCTCTTATCGTACATGCAGGATGAACACGGTGAACTGCTGAAGACCATTAACGAGACCGGTGCCTACGACGAGAAAGTCGAGACGGGATTGCGCCAGGCCCTGGAAAGCTTCCAGGCCACGCAAAGCTGGTAGGGCACAGCACCGGTTTCCCCGCGCGGAGAATTGAACTCATGGCAGTCGGCCAGGAAATACGCACGCAGATCAACAGCATCTCGAGCACGCGCAAGATCACCAGTGCGATGGAGATGGTCGCAGCGAGCAAGATGCGCCGCGCCCAGGAACGCATGACACGCGGCAAACCTTACTCGCAACGCATCTACCAGCTGATCGGGCACATTGCCAGCAGTTCGGCGGAATACCGTCACTTCTACATGGATGTCCGCGAACCGCAACGGGTCGGCTACATCCTGGTGTCCACGGACCGCGGACTCTGCGGCGGGCTCAACATCAACCTGTTCAAGGCCGCACTGCAGGACATGCAGCACTGGTCGGAACAGCAGGTGCCGGTGGAACTGGGCCTGGTCGGTGCCAAGTCGATCTCCTTCTTTGAAAAAGGCTACGGCAAGGTCAGTGCCGCCGTGCGCGACATCGGCGAAAACCCGCGGGCAGCGGACCTGATCGGCACGGTCAAGGTCATGCTGGACAACTTTGAACACCAGGCCTTGGACCGGTTGTTCCTGGTGCACAATGAATTTTTCAGCGCCATGGTGCAAAAGCCGAAGATCACCCAGTTGCTGCCGCTGCTCACTACCGAGGACGAGAGCATCGCACACCGGCAGACCTGGGACTATATCTACGAACCGGATGAGGCCGACCAGCTGCTGACCGGGTTGCTGACGCGCTACATTGAATCCCAGGTGTACCAGGGAGTGGTGGAAAACGGTGCCTGCGAGCAGGCGGCGCGCATGGTGGCGATGAAAAACGCCACGGAAAATGCCGGCGAGCTGATCCAGGAACTGCAACTCGCCTACAACAAGGAACGGCAGGCGGCGATTACGCAGGAGCTGTCCGAGATCGTCGGCGGGGCGGCGGCGGTATGAATGCGCCGCACGGAACGCCCGGGCCGTACAGCGAGTCCGGGCAAATGCAAGATCGATTGTCAACGCGGTGCGAGGCGTATTGAATATGAATAACGGACAGGTGGTACAGGTCATCGGTGCGGTCATCGACGTGGAGTTCCCGCGGGAACAGACGCCGCAGGTGTACGAAGCCCTCCGGGTGGAGGAGAGTGGATTGATGCTGGAAGTGCAGCAACAGCTGGGGGACGGCGTGGTGCGCACCATCGCACTGGGTGCCTCCGAGGGCCTGCAACGCGGCGTGGAAGTCCGTTCCACGGGGGCACCGCTCCAGGTCCCGGTCGGCGAGGGAACCCTGGGGAGAATCATGAACGTGCTGGGCGAACCCATCGACGAGGCGGGGCCCATCGACAGCGAGCTGCGGTTGCCGATTCATCGCAAGCCGCCGAGCTACGAAGAACAATCGCCAACCGTGGAGATTCTCGAGACCGGCATCAAGGTCATCGACCTGATCATGCCGATCGCCAAGGGCGGCAAGGTCGGCCTGTTCGGCGGCGCCGGTGTAGGCAAAACCGTTTGCCTGATGGAATTGATCCGCAACATCGCCATCGAACACGCCGGTTATTCGGTGTTCGCCGGCGTCGGTGAACGCACCCGCGAAGGCAATGACTTCTACCATGAAATGCGCGAGTCGGAGGTGCTGGACAAGGTGGCACTGGTGTACGGGCAGATGAACGAACCGCCGGGCAATCGCCTGCGCGTGGGCCTGACCGGGCTGACAATGGCGGAAAATTTCAGGGACGAGGGCCGCGACGTGCTGATGTTCATCGACAACATCTACCGCTACACGCTGGCGGGCACCGAGGTCTCGGCCCTGCTGGGACGCATGCCCTCGGCGGTAGGTTACCAACCGACCCTGGCCGAGGAAATGGGCATCCTCCAGGAACGCATCACCTCGACCCGCACCGGTTCGATCACCTCCTTCCAGGCGGTGTACGTACCGGCAGACGACCTCACCGACCCATCGCCCGCCACCACCTTTGCGCACCTGGACGCCACCCTGGTGCTGTCCCGGCAGATTGCCGAGCTGGGCATTTACCCGGCGGTCGACCCGCTGGACTCCACTTCCCGGCTGCTCGACCCGCTGGTGCTGGGCCAGGAACACTACGACGCCGCGCGTGGCGTGCAATCGGTGTTGCAGCGCTACAAGGAACTCAAGGACATCATCGCCATTCTCGGCATGGATGAACTCTCCGAGGAAGACCGCTTGATCGTGGACCGGGCCAGGAAGATACAGCGCTTCCTGTCCCAGCCGTTCTTCGTCGCCGAGGTGTTCACCGGCAGCCCGGGCAAGTACGTGGCACTGCGCGAGACCATCGCAGGTTTTCGCGCCATCCTGAACGGTGAGTGCGACGAGCTGCCGGAGCAGGCTTTTTACATGGTCGGCAACGTCGAAGAGGCGCGGGCAAAAGCCGCCGGGATAGGCGCTGACGCCTGAAGCGGAAAATCCACACATGAACACCGTCCAGTGCAACATCGTCAGTACCGAGGAGGAGATCTTCTCCGGGGAGGTGGAGTTTCTCAGCATCACCGGTTCCCTGGGTGACCTCGGCATCACCGCCGGGCACGCGCCGCTGCTGACAGAGATCAAGCCCGGGCCCGCGGAATTGCGCCTCAAGGGCGGAGAGGAGCGGGTGTTTTACGTCTCCGGTGGCTACCTGGAAGTACAGCCGCACCAGATCATGATCCTGGCGGACACCGTGCGTCGCGCCGCCGACCTGGACGAGGATGCCGCCCAGCAGGCGCGCAGCGAAATACAGCGGGAGATGGAGGAACAGAAAGACACGATCGACTACGGGCGCGCGGCGGCACGCCTGGCGGAGCTGACAGCACAGCTGCGCACCATGCGCCAATTCAGAAAAAAACACGGCTGAGCATGCGCGGATGAAATTCCACGTCCTGCGGCACGTCCCCTTCGAAGGCCCGGCACTGATTGAAAACTGGCTGCAGGAACGCGGGCACAGTGCCACGGTCAGTCGCCTGTACCAACCCGACGACCGCCTGCCACGGGTCGATGAATTTGCCGCCCTGGTGATCATGGGCGGCCCGATGAGCGTCCACGAGACAGAAAATTATCCCTGGTTGGCCGCCGAACAAGCATTGATCAGGGAGGCCCTGCAGCAACGCATCCCGCTGCTGGGCATCTGCCTGGGCGCACAGCTGATCGCCCAGTCCCTGGGAGCGGAAGTGCAGGCCGGGGAGCAACAGGAGATCGGTTGGCATCCGCTGCACTGGGAACGCCGGGCACAGGAGCATCCGATCCTGCACGGTTTGCAGGAGCAGGACGCAACGGTGTTCCACTGGCACGGGGATTTTTTCACCCTGCCCGAAGACGCCCTGCCCCTGGCCGCCAGCGCGGCCTGTCCCTGCCAGGGATTCCTGCACGACGAGCGGTCGCTGGCCTTGCAATTCCACGTGGAAATGGCCGAGCCGCACATCCGCAAGCTGATCGAGAATTGTTACGAAGACGCAGTGCCCGGTCCGTACGTGCAATCGCGCAAGAAAATCATCACGCAGTGCCCGGTCCACCAGCCGGGATGCAAAACCCTTCTCTACGCCCTGCTCGACAACTGGTTGTCTCTTTGGCAGACCGCAAGGAAGCGGCCGGACCCGGCCTGAACCCCCGGCCCGGTCCAGGACTCGACATGAATGGAGAAGTTCTTGTTCGAACGTCTCCCGCCCGGATGGTTTGCTCCCGGTGCCATGAGGTTGTGGTGCGGCGATGGACTGCACACGGTGTCTTGTCGAGGTGCCGTCCGGGCGTGAATGATGCAGGGACTGTTCATGCTTCGGGAAGCACGGCCTGCGGGCCCCCGGGTATAATCGGCACCCCGATCGAACAACAGCAGTTCTTGTTTTAAGAGAGAGCTCGATGCCCCGGGATGTCGCTCCGCCGGAAGCCATTCGCTACTGCCTCCCGCCAGCACCCAACAAACCGGACCAAGTAAAACGGTTTCTCCCCAAGCTCCCTTTTCCGGAACAATATAATTTCGTTCACGATCCTCGCACCCCGGAAATCTGCATCTGGCCTTCAGTCCGTTTGTCTCCCATCCATTTTTGCCGGTACATTTTGCGCAACTGGAGGCAATATCTCCGGCATCCCGTGATCATCCGGTTGCATTTCGGTCCGGGCAAGCCATCACTGCGACATGTCGATTTCGCCTTTTCCCTGCAACCCGGGAAAGGAAAAAATTGTTGGCACACGCCACTTTACCCCCGGCCGGAGTTCCAATCCCTGCTGCCCGAAGCGGAACGGGATGCGAGTCGGGAAACGCTCCTGGAGGTGCCTAAAACCCGGTTTTGTAATTTTATTTACCAGAATTCCGTGATGGTGCAAACCCGGGTGCGGCGGGACTTCTGCAAATTGCTGACACGGTACCAAAGGGTGGACTGTCCCGCAGAGAGTCTGAATAATATGCCGAGAATTGCAAAATACAGTTCCGTGGAGGGCCTCCGGTCAAAACTTCATTTCATGGCGGCGTGCAAATTCAGCATTGCTTTTGAAAATACCTCGCGGAGTTATTACTTGACGGAAAAAATCCTGCATCCCTTGTATGCCGGCTCCGTACCCATCTACTGGGGTTGTCCCGAGGTGGCAAAATTCTACAACCCGGCGGCGTTTATAAACTGTCATGACTATTCATCCTTTGAAGAGGTGATACAAAGAGTCATTGAAGTCGATAGCAATCCCAGTCTCTACGAGGAATATCGCAATGCACCACCGATCTTGCCAGGATCGCGTTTCTTCACCGCCAGGCAACAAGCAGAAAAACATGCCGCCGTCATTACTGATGAAGTGTTAAAACGGCGCACACAAAAAACCAGGCTTCTGCGGTCGGTACCACGCCTGCAAGGAGCGGCCATGGACTGGTTCATGTACATCACCAGGTTCCACGTCCGCCACGCAATCAACACCTGGAGAGAATCATTCTCGACCCGGCGGCAGAAAAAGAACTGACCCTGCCGTGCCCGGGCGTGAATGACGCCGGGACTGTTCATGCTTCGGGAAGCATGGCCCGCGGTTTCCCGGGTATAATCGGCACCCCGATCGATCAACAGCAGTTCTTGTTTTAAGAGAGATCTCGATGCCCCGGGATATCACTCCACCGGAAACCATTCGCTACTGCCTGCTGCCATTGCCAAGCCAACCGAGCACGGCAGAATGGTTTCTCGATCGGATCCCTTTTCCGGAACAATACAATTTCATTTACGAGCCTAGCACCCCGGAAATCTGCATCTGGCCTGTATGGAATTTGCATAACAACGATTTGTGCCGGTACATATTGCGCAACTGGAAGCAACAGGTCCGGCATCCCGTGATCATCAGTTTGCATTTCGAGCCGGGCAGGCCATCACTGCGACATGTCGATTTCGCCTTTTCCCTGGACCCCGGGAAAGGGAAAAATTGTTGGTGCACGCCACTTTATCCCCAGCCGGAGTTCCAATCCCTGCTGCCCGGGGCGGAACGGGATACAAGTCGGGAAACATTCCTGGAGATGCCTAAAACCCGGTTTTGTAATTTTATTTACAAGAATTCCTTGATGGGGCAAACCCGGGTGCGGCGGGATTTCTGCAAATTGCTGGCACAGTACAAAAGGGTGGACTGTCCCGCAGAGAGTCTGAATAATATGCAGAGAATTGCAAGAACCGGCACAGCCGGGGGGGTGCGGACAAAATTTCATTTCATGGCGTCGTGCAAATTCAGCATTGCTTTTGAAAATACCTCGCGGAGTTATTACTTGACGGAAAAAATCCTGCATCCCTTGTATGCCGGCTCCGTACCCATCTACTGGGGTTGTCCCGAGGTGGCAAAATTCTACAACCCGGCGGCGTTTATCAACTGTCACGACTATGCATCCTTTGAAGAGGCGATACAAAGAGTCATTGAGGTCGATAGCAATCCCGGGCTCTACGAGGAGTATCGCAATGCACCGCCGATCTTGCCGGAATCGAATTTCTTCGCGGCCAAGCGACAAGCGGAACAATATGCCGCCGCCATTATCGATGAAGTGTTAAAACGGCGCGCACAAAAAACCAGGTTTCTGCGGGCGGTGCCGCGCCTGCAAAGAGCGACCGGACAGGTGGTTCGCCACACATACTGGGACTTCATCCAGAGAAAATTGTCCCCGGTGTAGCCGTAGAAAACCGCGGGGGAGAGGATGAAAACGGACGGGGCCGGACATTTGCTAATACCAGTTCACGGGCGTGCAAAACCAAGAATCGTCCGTGCTAAAATATGCGCCCTTTTTTATGCGTTAAAAATGAATGGAAACTGTCGATTTTCGTCGTTTTCCCCTGCAGGACAATCACCAGGTATTAGACTTAGGCTGCGGTGAAGGACGGCATTCGATTGCCGCATGGTTACAACACACCACGGTATGTGGCGTCGACTTGGACCTGGAAAGCCTGAGGCGCACCCGCACAAAACAAGAAGATTTTCTGCCGCCTGCAGATGGCGGTCCCCGGGTGAGTGCCCTCAGGCTCTGTTGTGCTGATTCTTTGCAGTTGCCTTTTCGTGACAATTTTTTTGACCGCATCATCTGTTCGGAGATGTTGGAACATGTGCACGATTATGTCGCCGCCCTGCGCGAAATCCGGCGCGTGTTGAAACCCAGGGGCCTGCTGTGCATCAGCGTGCCGAGTTATTGGCCCGAGCGGGTGTGTTGGGCCCTGAGTTCGGAGTACGCACAAGAGCCCGGTGGTCACGTGCGTATTTTTCGCAGCGGGGCACTGCGCCGATGCGTGCAAAAGCTTGGTTTTCACTGCTATGCCCGGTGCCGGGCGCACGCCCTGCACAGTCCGTACTGGTGGCTGCGCTGCCTGTTCTGGCCGCGCAAGGAAGAGTTCCTGCCGCTGCGTCTCTGGCATCGCCTCCTGGTCTGGGACATGATGCGGCGCCCGCCCCTGACGCGCTGGCTGGAAGCACTGCTGAATCCCCTGCTCGGCAAGAGCGTGGTCTTGTATTTTCGCCTGGCGGAAAAAGCCTGATGAGCGGCCTCTACCTGTCCACGGGCCTGTTCCCGCACAAGTTCTTGCAGCCGACGGCGGAATACATCCTCCAGGTACAGACCGGACAGGGTGCCATTCCCTGGTTCACTGGCCATCACCTGGACCCCTGGGACCACGTGGAAGCGGCGATGGGGCTGGATGTATGCGGGGAACACGAGGCGGCGCGCCGGGCCTATTACTGGCTGCGCGACTGCCAGCTGCCCGCGGGCAACTGGTGGGCGAGCTACGGGCCCGGCGAGACACGGAAGAGCGCGCACACGGAGACAAATTTCTGTGCCTATATTGCAACCGGCACCTGGCATCATTACCTGGTCACCGGCGAGTTGCGTTTCCTGGAGGCGATGTGGCCCACCGTGCAGGGAGCGATCAACTTCGTGCTCGCACTGCAGCATGAGAGAGGTGAAATTCCCTGGGCGGTCGACGCAGACGGCCGGCCGGCAAACGATGCCCTGCTCACCGGTTGCTCTTCCATTGCCAAGAGCCTGGACTGCGCACTGGCCATCGCCCGGCTCATGGGAGAACCGGTTCGCGACTGGCACCGGGCCCGCAGCCGGCTGCGAAGTGCAATCCGCCTGCGACCGGAACGTTTTGACCGCCATTGGGACAGCAAGTCCCGTTTTGCCATGGACTGGTACTACCCGGTGCTGTGCGGAATATTGCGCGGTGCAGAAGCGCGGGCGCGCATCGCAGGGCACTGGCAGGAATTTGTCGTGCCCGGCTTGGGCTGTCGCTGCGTCCGCGATGAGCCCTGGATCGCCGTCGCCGAGTCCTGTGAACTGGTGATGGCCCTGCTGACGGCAGGAGAACGCGCCCGGGCACTGGAACTGTACAGCTGGTTGCATCGCTGGCGCACCACTGATGGTGCTTACTGGACCGGTTACCAGTACCGGTTGCAGATTCCCTGGCCGCATGAAAAGACGACCTGGACGGCCGCCGCCGTGCTGCTGGCGGCCGATGCGCTGACCGCTCACACCGCTGCCTCGGGGCTGTTCACCCGGCCCGTGGTCGCCCTGCCCGACCACCTGGACGAGGCGGATGTGAGCGCGGGTCTCAGCCGAGACGGCGCAGCAATCCCAGGCTCGTGACTCTCTGCTGTTCGCTGAACAACCCGGAGGCCAGTGCCTCCTGGTACATCTGCCAGGGTGCCTGGCCGCCCCGGGCGGGATCGGGAAACAAGTCGTGCACCGCGAGGATGCCATCGGCGACCAGCTGCGGTGCCCAGTTGCGGTAATCGGAGAACGCCGCTTCCAGGCTGTGACCGCCGTCGATGAACACCAGGGACAGGGGCGTCGCCCACCGCCGCGCCGCCACCGCCGACGGGGCGACGATCGGTACCACCGTGTCCTCCAGGCCGGCGTCCCGCAGCGTGCGGCGAAAGACGCGAAAACTGTCCAGCTGCTGTTCCTTTTCGTCGTAGAGCGCGGGGTCGTGGTACTCTTCTCCCGGCTGATGTTCTTCCGAGCCCCGGTGGTGGTCGACCGCAAACAGGATGCCGCCCCGCTCCTTGCATGCCGCGCCCAGGTACAGGGTGGACTTGCCGCAATAGCTGCCGATTTCCAGGCACGGGGCGCGTTGGCAAACTGCCAGGGCACTGTGGTACAGGGCTTCTCCTTCTTCCGGGGCGAGAAAACCCTTGATGTTTGCCGGGTCGACAACGAGTTCCACGGGACGCTCCAGGATACACAAAAACGGCTGCCATTGTAACGGAGCCTGCCGCCGTCTCCCGTGTACGGGTCTATAATTTTCCGTGTTCCCATCGTCTCCTTAGATCACCCGCGCAATGAAGCTGAGCATGCCTGATTTTTCCGCTGCCCGGATGCTGGTAGCGGGCGACCTGATGCTGGACCGCTACTGGCACGGCGACACTTCACGCATTTCCCCGGAGGCCCCGGTGCCGGTGATCACGGTACAAAACGAGGAAGAACGCCCGGGCGGTGCCGGCAACGTGGCCGTCAACCTGGCTTCCCTGGGCGCAAGAGTGCGCGTGCTGGGTTGTGTCGCCGGGGATGCGGCCGGCGCCTCCCTGCTGGCTTCCCTGCGTGCCATCGGCGTCGATTGCACTCGGGTGCAGCAGCGCGAGGCCCCGCCGACGATTATTAAACTGCGGGCACTGAGCCGCAACCAGCAAGTGTTGCGCATGGACTTTGAACAGCCGGCGACCGTGCCCACACTGGACGGCGCGGCAGATGAAAAATTACTGGACGGCATCACCGCGGTGATCATTTCCGATTACGACAAGGGAACGATCGGAGACCCGCAGGCGTTGATCCAACAGGCGCGCGCACTGGACATCCCGGTGTTCGTCGACTCCAAGCGCAAGGACTTTCACGCCTACCGGGACGCCACCTTGCTGACTCCCAATTTGCGCGAATTCGAAGCCGTGGCAGGCGATTGCGGCGGGGATGAAGAACTCCTGGCGCAACGCGGTCTGCAACTGGCGGAACAGTTGCGACTGGAGGCCTTGCTGATCACGCGCGGCGAAAAAGGACTGACCCTGTTGCGCCCGGGATACCCGGAATTGCACCTGCCGGCGCGCGCGCGGGAAGTCTATGATGTCACCGGGGCCGGGGACACCGTGGTCGCAGTGCTGGCCGCTGCACTGGCGGCGGTCATTCAAGATGTGCCGCCGGGCGAGCGGGCGGAAGGTCTGCGGAAGGCCCTGCCGCACAGCGTGGCACTGGCCAACCTGGCCGCCGGAATTGCAGTGGGACAGCAGGGTGCAGTGGGAGTGACTGCCCCGGAACTGCAACGCGAAGCGTTCGGAGAACGAGATTTTGAACGCGGTGTCCTGGACAACCGGGAACAGGCGCGCCTGGCGGTGGAGAACGCCCGCCGCCGGGGCGAGCGGGTGGTGTTCAGCAACGGCTGTTTCGATATCCTGCACAACGGGCACGTCCATACACTGCAGCAGGCCGCCGCCCTGGGCGACCGCCTGCTGGTGGCGGTCAACGATGATCGCTCCGTGGGCCGCCTCAAGGGCGAGGGGCGTCCCGTCAACACGCTGGAAAGACGCATGGCGGTACTCGCGGCACTGGAGGTGGTGGACTGGGTGGTGCCCTTCCACGAGGACACGCCGGAGGAATTGCTGCAGGTGCTGAAACCGGACGTGCTGGTCAAGGGCGGGGATTACCGCTTGGAGGAAGTGACCGGCCGGGAATTCGTGCAAAGTTACGGCGGCGAAGTGCGCCTGGTGGAATTACTTCCGGACAGCTCGACCACGGGCATACTGCAAAAAATAGGGCGGGAGTAAACGCCGGATGCCGTTGCACGCCTCGCGCTTCGAACCGTCCTGTCGCCGGACCCTCCCGGCGACCGCGCATCGCGGAGATTGAAACCTTGCTGCACCACGTCTCGCGTTGGGCATACAGCGCGCTGTTCCTGTTGCTCACGCTGGGTTGGTACCTGCCGCGTCAAACGCTGCGCACGCCGGGGTACCACCGCAGCCTGAAACAGCGCCTGGCACTTTCCGTGCCCGCCGACATGGAGAATTGCCTCTGGATTCACGCGGTGTCCCTGGGAGAGGTGAACGCCATCGCCCCACTGCTGAAAACCTTGGTCCAGTGCCATCCCGGTTTGAAAATCCTGCTCAGCACGACCACGGAAACCGGTGCCCTGCAGGTGCGCAAGCAGTTCGGTGCGCGCGTGCACCACGTGTTCTGTCCCTGGGATTTTCCGTGGGGAATGAGACGTTTCCTGCGCGCTGTGCGACCCCGGGCGACGGTGCTCGTGGAAACCGAGTTGTGGCCCAACCTGGTGCACCAGTGCCAGCGGATGAACGTGCCGGTGTTGTTGCTCAATGCCCGTTTGTCTGCGGCCTCCGCCCGCGGCTATGGCCATATCCGGAGACTGAGTTCGGCGATGCTGGCGGAATTGGCGGCGGTGGCCGCACAAACCAAAGAAGACGGGGAACGTTTCTGTCAGCTGGGGCTGCCCCGTGAACGCCTGCTGGTCAGCGGCAACTTGAAATTCGACATCGAATGCCCGGAGACGACGCGCGAGCGGGCCGCGGAATTGCGCCGTCTCTGGGGTGCGCGCCCGGTATGGGTGGCAGGCAGCACGCATGAAAAGGAGGAAACCGCCGTCCTGGACGCCTGCAGCACCTTGTGGCAGCACTTTCCCGAACTGCTCCTGGTCCTCGCCCCGCGGCATCCCGAACGTTTTGCGGCAGTCGCCAGGCAATGCGCGGTGCAGGTTCCCGGGTTTGCACGCCGCAGCAGCGACCAATGGGGCGATGAAAACACCCGGCTGCTGCTGGTCGACACCATCGGCGAACTGCCACAACTGCTGGCGGCGGCCGATGTGGCGTTTATCGGCGGCAGCCTCGTGCCCCGGGGCGGACATAACGTGTTGGAAGCCGCGGCGTGGGGCGTGCCGGTATTGTGCGGCCCCTACCTGTTCAACTTCCAGGAGGCGGCCGACCTGCTGGAGCAGTGCGGTGCCTTGCACCTGGTGCGCCATACCGGGGAACTGCGCACGGCGATGGAACGCTGGCTGGAAAAACCGGAACAACGGCGGACGGCCGGGGCGGCGGGTGCCCGGCAATGCGCGGCAAAACGCGGCGCGCTGGAAAAACAATTATCCCTGCTCGAATCCTTTCTCCACCGGGACTGAGGGAAACCGGCGGGCACCGGGTACTTATTCGCTTGGTTCGCCCTGCTGCGTCCCTCCAGGGTCCGCACCGGACGCTTATTCGCTTGGTTCGCCCTGCTGCGTCCCTCCAGGGTCCGCACCGGACGCTTATTCGCTTGGCTCGCCCTGCTGCGTCCCGTCCAGGGTCCGCACCGGGTGCTTATTCGCTTGGTTCGCCCTGCTGCGTCCCGTCCAGGGTCCGCACCGGGCGCAACCACGCGGTGTGACGGAACGGGACCGGCAATTGCTCCCGCACCGCGCGCCCGGCCGACAGGGTGGCGAAAATGCCGTAACACACCCGGTACAAGGTGCGCTGCTCGCTATCTTGCGCGCGGACGTAAAACATGCCCGGCAAGTCGTGTTCGCGGAAAAACTTCTGCACCGCCTGCTCTCCGGGAAACGCTGCCAATTGCAGGGTATAAGCGGCTGCGTGCGCGGCGAGTTGCGCAGCGGACACGCGGCCGCTGAGCGAGCTGCCATCCTCGACCGGCGGGATGCGGGCGGAGTCCCGATGCTCGCGCAGGCTGGTGCCACCGGCGGGCGGGCGCAACCACTGGTTAATGCGCTGTACCTCTTCCTTCCGCAATTGCCCGGTCTGCTCTTTCAGGCGCAGGCTGTCCAGCAGGTAATCCAAACGGGCGTGCACGTTGTCGCGCCGGGAACGGTACAGGTTGCGCTCGGCATTCAGCACGTCGACGATGTCGCGCGTGCCCGCCTCGTAGCCGTTGCGAATCGATTGCAGGGCACTCTGTGCCGAGAGCACCGCCCGCCGGTGTGCCTGGGTGCGCACCACGCCGATTTCCAGGGTCTGGTACAGGGAACGCACCTGTTGCAGCACATCGCGCTTGCGGCGCACGAAATTCTCACGCGCCTGCACGTATTCATGGTACGCCTGGCGTCGCTCTGAGTGCAGGCGTCCGCCGGTAAATAACGGCAGTTCCAGGTTCAGGCTCCACACGGTATCTTCGCTCTCCTCGGCAAAGGGCAGTGCAAAGGATTCGCCCTCGCTATCCCAGTCACTGTACGTGGCCCGGCCGCGGAGTGCGGGCAGGTGCGCGCTCCGGCGGGCGCGCAATGCAAACTTCGCCGCCTCGGCGGCCAGTTCGGCGGCGCGCAAACTGTAATTGTTCTCGAGGGCAAAGCGCGTCCAGACCTCCTCGTCCGCGGGCTCCGGCAGGGTGATCGGAAAATCATCGCGCAGCTGCCACAGGACTTCGTGCGGCACGCCGGTGATCGCCCCCAGTCTCTCCCGTGCTGTCGCCAGTGCCTCCTCCCGGCTCAAGCGGTCGGCGTGCGCCAGGTCGCGGGTTGCCCGCGCTTCCAGGACATCGGCCGCAGCGCCGATGCCGGTTTCAAAACGGTTGCGAGTCAGGGCGAGTTGCCGCGCGATGGCGGCTTCCTCGGCGCGTGCAGAACGCAGGTCCTCCCCGGCGCGCAACACGGAGAAGTACGCATCGCTGACGCGCAACACCAGCTGCTGATGCTCGGCGGCAAGCAAGGCATCCGCGCGACGGCGCAATTTTCCGGCGCGCCGAAAACCGAACCAGTCCGGGAACGAGACCAGGCTCTGCTCCAGGCGGACGGAATACACGGTGCGCTCCGACTCGACGTCTCCCTCGTTACTGCTGTCGAAAATCACCGGGTCATCGGCGGAGGGAGTGTCGAATTTGAACTGGCGTCTGGATACCTGCTCCTGCTGCGAATCCGTGTACTCACCGGCCGCTTGCAATTGCGGAAAGATCGCCGAACGCGCGACGCCGGCGGCCGCATGCTGGGCGCGGTAACCGGCCAGGTTGGCCTTGAGTTGCGGATCGTTCTGCAGGGCCAGCTCATAGATATCCGACAATGACTGGGCGCGAACTTCCGTGCCGACACCAAACAACACAAGCAGGAGCAGGGGCCGGAATGCCCGCCCCGGAACAAGGAATACAGATGACAAGGAATTATTCCGTTATAAACGGCAACGGGCAATTATAGTGCATTCATTCCGGGAACAGGACCCTCTCCCTGCGTTGCCTTTTTTTGCTGACATGGTAATAATCAGCGCATGGAGAATCGAGTGTCATGACAAAATTTTACCGGCAGCTCGCCGGGACGGCGGCCGATGTTACAACGGATCATGCGCCCGGGAACCAGCCCGCGCACCGCGCCCGGGCCTGTCCCGACCTCGCGGCCCAACAGGCGCGCTGCGATCTTAACTATCTCTACCTGCAGCGCCTGCTCCACAACTTTCAGGATGCGCGCCAAAGGGTTCTGTACGCACCCGGTGCACAACCGGGCCAGGAAGCGCGGCTGCGCATCCGTTTCCTGGAACGCCATCGCTACACGGAGATCCTGTGCATCGAGCTGTATGTAGGCGACGGTTACACGGGCGCAGACAGCGAGATCGTTCTCACCGTGCGTGTGTACAAGGACCTGCGCTGTGCGGAAGTGTCACTGTGCAACGGACATCGTTTGCGCGCGCGGTATCCCTATCCCAATGCGCGCATGTTCAGCCCGGATGAAAAATTCCAGTTAAACCGCTTCCTGGGCGAATGGCTGGGCCACTGCGTGCAACACGGTTACTCCGGGGCACTCACTTCCCGCGAGGCCTGGACCTGCCGCCCACCAACAGGCCCGCCTCGAACAGCATCCAGGCGGGAATCGCCAACATGATTTGCGAGATCACATCCGGCGGCGTCAACGCCATGCCGACCACGAAACAGGAGACGATCACGTAGGGCCGCAGGCGTCGCAGGCGCGTGACCGAAACCAGGCCGGCGCGAATACAGAGCACCACGGCGACGGGAATCTCGAAGGCGACGCCGAAGGCAAAAAACACCTTGGCGACAAAACCCAGGTAATGATGGATATCGGTCATGACCAGCACGCCCGCGGGTGCCTGGCTGACGAAAAATGCAAACACCAGCGGCAAGACTGCGAACCAGGCGAACAGGGCCCCCAGGTAAAACAGTGCGACGCTGGCAAACAGCAGCAGGGCACTGAAACGTTTTTCATGCCGGTACATGCCCGGGGCAGCGAAACTCCACAGTTGGTGCAGGATGTAGGGTGCCGCCAGGAAAACCGCCGTGGCGAGCACCAGCTTGAAGGGCACCAGGAAAGGCGCCGCCACCTCCACGGCGATCATGCTCGTCCCCGCCGGGAGCAGCTCCTGCAGGGGCTTGGACAGCAGCGCATAGAGCGGCCGGGCGAAGGGTGTCAGTGCCACCGCCAGTGCCGCGACGACCAGCACGCAGCGCAGCAGGCGACTGCGCAATTCGCGCAGGTGCTCGACCAGGGGTTGCGGGCTGTCCTCCGGCGGACCGGAGAGCGCGGGGGAATTCATTCCCGGAAATTCAAGTCATCCTGCAATTTCTGAACTTCGCGCGCCGCCCTCTGCGTATCCTGCATCATGCTCTCGTTGTGCAACTCGCGGCGCACCTCGTCCATGCCGATCTCCTCCTCCAGGCTGGCGCGAAAATCCTGCAGGCTGTTGCGCAGGCGCCCGAACCACAAACCGCAAGTGCGCGCCACTCCCGGCAGGCGCTCGGGGCCGACCACGAGCAGCATGACAATGCCGATCAGCAGCAGTTCCAGGAAACCGATGTCAAACATCGTTCTCCCCGGGCGGTTTCTTGTCCCCGGTTTCCGGCTTGTCTTCGGCGGCGGCATCACCCTCGCGCATCGCCTTGCGGAAACCCTTGATGGAACTTCCCAGGTCGCCGCCCAGGTTGCGCAGCCGGCGCGTGCCGAACAGCAGCAATATGATCGCCAGGATGATAAGCAGTTGCCAGATACTGAAGTTGCCCATAAGAATTACCTCGCTTGCGGGCGGGCCGCTTTTTCCGCGAGCCCGGAAGTGTGCAGCCGACGCTGCAATTCTTTAAGCACCAGGGTGCTGTCCGCCTGTAAATGGGCCAGCACCACCAGGCTGTGAAACCACAGGTCCGCCGTCTCGTGCACCAGCTGCTCCAGTGCCTCCGGTGCGTGCTCCGCCGCCTTGGCGGCCAGCAACATTTCCGTCGCCTCCTCTGCCAGCTTGCGCAGCATCTGGTCCAGTCCCTCCCGGCGGAGCCGGGCGACGTAGGAACTTTCCGGGTCGCCGTCTTGCAGGCGCGCAGCCAGCAGACGGTCCAGTTCCGCCAACACTTCGCTCATGATTCACTGCCATACATTTCTGCGGGCTCGCGCAACACCGGGTCGACCGCGCACCAGCTGCCATTTTCCAGGCGCCGGTAAAAACACGCCTCGCGCCCGGTATGACAGGCGATCCCGCCCGCCTGTTCCACGCGCAACAACAGGGCATCTCCATCACAATCCAAGCGCACTTCGCGCACCTGCTGCACGTTGCCGGATTCCTCGCCCTTGCACCACAGGCGTTTGCGCGAACGCGACCAGTAGACCGCGCGGCCCTCGGCCAGGGTCAATGCCAGGGCGTCCCGGTTCATCCACGCCAGCATCAGCACCCGTCCACTGGCAAAGTCCTGGGTGATGACCGGTGCCAGTCCTTCCCGGTTCCATTGCACCGCATCCAGTGCGGGGTCTGCGGGTTGTGCGGACATGGTTCTTTGACGGCGGGAGAAGGAGTGCGGCTATTGTAAAACACCCGGCGCAAGAAACACGGCATCCGCTCCGTTCCGGTTCCCGGCGAGCGCGCTGCCCCGCTGCAACCTATGCGCCGAACAGTCGCCACAACAGCAGCGACAGCAGCAACAGCAACAGCGCGCCGACGCCCCAGCGGAATTGACGCCGCTGCCGGGCCTGCAGGCGTGCAAGGCGCCGGGCGGTTTCCTGCAGTTGCTTGCGGTTCGTCTCGCCGGCCTGCAATTCCTGCAACAGCAGGCCGGGAAATTCCGGCAGACGTTCCAGCAGGCCGGGCAGGTGGCGCCGCAGGCGGCGATAGAGGGCGGACGGCGCATAACGCCGGCGCAGCCAACGTTCCAGGAAGGGGCGGCCGATGGTCCACAGGTCCAGCTCCGGGTACAGTTGCCGCCCCAGGCCCTCGACCTGCAACAGGGTTTTCTGCAGCAACACCAGGGAGGGCTGCGCTTCCATGTCGAAACGCCGTGCGGTGGCGAACAAGTCGACCAGCAGGGGTGCCAGGGCGATCTCTCCCAATGGACGCGAGAAGATCGGCTCGCAGGCGGCCTGCACCGCCGCTTCCAATTCATGCACCGGCGTGTCCGCCGGCGCCCAGCCGCACTCGACGTGCAACTCCGCCACCAGGCGGTAATCCTGCTGAAAAATAGCCAACAGGTTGCGCGCCAGGTAATAGAGGTCCGCATCACTCAACGAACCCATCACCGCGCAATCCAGGGCGATGTAGCCGGGAGCGCGCGGGTTTTCCACGTCGACATACACGTTGCCGGGATGCATGTCGGCGTGGAAAAAATTGTGATCGAACACCTGGGTGAAAAAAATCTCCGCCCCGCGTTCGGCCAACAGGCGCAGGTCGGCACCGCACTGCCGCAGCGCCGGCAGGTCATCCACCTGCAGTCCCCGGATACGCTCCATCACCAGCACCTCGCGGCGACAATACTCCCAGTGCACCCGGGGCACGTAGAGCAGTTCGGAGGCGGGAAAATTGCGTCGCAGGCGCGAAGTGTTGGCGGCCTCGATACGCAGGTCCGTCTCCCGCAGCAGCGCGGCCCCGTATTCTTCAACCACCTGCACCGGTTTCAGGCGCCGCACCCCCGGCAACAGGGCCTCCAGCATGCGGGCGGCGGCACCCAGCAGGCGCAAATCGCGCTGGATCGCCCGTTCGACGTCGGGGCGCAGGACTTTCACCACCACTTGACGCCCATCGTGCAAGCGCGCCGCATGCAACTGCGCGATGGAGGCGGAAGCCATCGGTTCGCGGGAGAAATGCCGAAACAACTGCTCCGTGCTCTTCCCCAGTGCCCGCTCGACGATGGCCTGCGCTTGTTCCGCGGGGAAGGGCGGTGCCCGGTCGCGCAACACGCCCAGCTCTTCGACCAGGTCTGCCGGCAGCAGGTCGGGACGGGTGGACAGTGCCTGGCCGAACTTGATGGCAATCGGCCCGATGCTTTCCAGTGCGCGGCGCAGTCTCTGCCCGCGCGTGCCGCGCACCGGCAAAAGCCGCCACGGCAGGAACCAGGACAGGATGCGCCACGGCGGGGATAACTGCGCCGCAAACAGCGTGTCCAGCCGATGCACGGCCGTGAGCAGGAAAATATGCAGCAGACGAATCATGGCAGCCCGCGACCCGGACACCGCCGGGTTTCACGCGGCCTGTTCAACCGTGTTGCGTGCCGGCGTCGCCGCGCCGCGCCGTATCCCGGTGTTCGACGTACCACTGCCACGCCTCCTGCAGCCCCCGGCGCAGGGAGATGTCGGGCTGCCAGCCCAGTGCCGTGATGCGCCGCGTGTCCACGCACTTGCGCGGCGTGCCGTCCGGCATCTCCGTGTTCCAGCGCAGCTCCCCAGGATACTCGGCAATTTCACCGATCATCTCCGCCAGGGCGCGAATGCTGATCTCCTTGCCGGCACCGACATTGAGATGAGAGATCGTCTCCCCGGTGGCGGCATCATATTGTTCCCGCGGCAGGTTCATGACAAACACGCAGGCCCGGGCCAGGTCATCGACATGCAGGAACTCCCGTTGCGCCTTGCCGGAGCCCCAGAATTCCACCGCGGGAAGTCCCTGCGTCTTGGCATCGTGAAACTTGCGGATCATGGCCGGGATTACATGGCTGTGCTGCAAATCGTAGTTGTCACCGGGACCGTACAGGTTGCAGGGCATCAGGCTGCGGAAGTCGACACCGTATTGTCGACAACTGTACGCGCACATCTTGATGCCGGCGATCTTGGCGATGGCATAGCCCTCGTTGGTCGGCTCCAGGGCACCTTCCAGCAGGGCCTCCTCGGGAATCGGTTGCGGTGCGAACTTGGGATAAATACAGGAACTGCCCAGGAACAACAAGCTCCTGACTCCAGAGAGCCGGGCCTGGTGAATGATATGGGTCTCGATCAACAGGTTCTCGCGCAGGAATTCCTCCGGGTGCTGATCGTTGGCATAAATGCCGCCCACCCGCGCCGCCGCAAGAAAAACGTACTCGGGCCGCTGTGTGGCAAAAAAATCCTCCACCTGCTGCTGCTGACAGAGGTCCAGCTGCTCGCGCCCCGCTGTCAAAAGATGGTTCACGCCCGCCTTTTGCAGCTGCCGGCACAGGGCGGCACCGACCATGCCGCGGTGCCCGGCGACAAACACCCGCGCCTCCGGGGACAGGGCGCCGGAAGGTTCAGCACTCATCGGAATTCAGATCGTGTATTTCGCGTGTTGGTCGCGATCCCTGCTGCGCTCCAGGTCCTCCTTCACCATCTCCTCCACCATCTCCTCCAGGGTGCAGCGCGGTTCCCATTGCAGAAGTTTTTTCGCCTTGGCCGGGTTGCCCAGCAGGGAGTTCACTTCCAGGGGACGAAAATAATGCGGGTCGATGCGCACCAGGACGCGCTCGCTTTCCCGCTCCACGCCGGTCTCCGCCTCGCCCTCACCCCGCCATTCGATCTCTACCCCCACCACTTTAAACGCCTGTTCGATGAACCAGCGCACGCTTTCCTGGCGCCCGGTGGCCAACACGAAATCCTCCGCTTTTTCGTGTTGCAGGATTTTCCACATCCCCTCCACGTAATCCCGCGCATGACCCCAATCGCGTTTTGCATCCAAGTTGCCCATGTACAAACAATCGCTGTTCCCGACCTGGATATCCGCGACGCCGCGGGTGATCTTGCGGGTGGAAAAAGTCACCCCGCGCAACGGGGATTCGTGGTTGAACAAGATGCCGTTGGCGGCGAACATTCCATACGCCTCGCGATAATTCACCGTCGTCCAGTAGGCGTACAACTTGGCCGTGGCGTACGGGGAACGCGGCATAAAAGGCGAATTCTCATCCAGTGGCCCGTTGCCCTGTCCGCCGTAGATCTCACTGGTCGAAGCCTGGTAAAAGCGCACCTCCTTTTCCATGTTCAGAATGCGCAGTGCCTCGAGAATGCGCAAGGCACCCAGGGCGTCCGCATTGGCCGTGTACTCGGGTGCCTCGAAAGAGACATGCACATGACTCTGGGCGGCGAGATTGTAAATTTCATTCGGCTGCACCTGGTTGATCACGCGCACCAGTGCCATGCTGTCCGTCATGTCGCCGTAATGCAGAACGAAGCGATGGTTATCGATGTGCGGGTCCCGGTACAGATGATCGACGCGCTGCGTATTGAGCAGGGAAGCGCGACGCTTAATGCCGTGCACCTGGTACCCCTGGTCCAGCAGGAACTCCGAAAGGTAGGCACCGTCCTGGCCGGTGACACCGGTAATCAGCGCAGTTTTACTCATCGCTGGCGGCGTGTCCTTGTGCGGGATATAAGCTATGGGAGGGGGGCAAAGTATACAACACGGGGTACACTCTGTACCCGGTGCAAAACGGGAACACGAACATGAAACAGTGGCACATGATCATCGACGGCCAGGCGGTACAGACCGAGACCGCCTCCGAAGTCATCAAT
Source organism: Gammaproteobacteria bacterium (assembly GCA_965215045.1). Taxonomy (GTDB): domain Bacteria; phylum Pseudomonadota; class Gammaproteobacteria; order JABABF01; family JABABF01. The sequence continues at coordinate 925,950 of OZ244031.1, forward strand.
CCCGCCACGGGCAAAGCGTTTGCGCGCGTCAGCAGCGGCGATACATCCCACGTGGACCAGGCGGTCGCCGCCGCGCGCAAGGCCTTTCCCGCATGGCGGCAAACTCCCGTGGAAGAACGCCGCCAGGCCCTGCACCGACTCGCAGAACTGCTGGAAAAACACGAAGAAGAATTGAAAGAATGCATCACCCTGGAGACCGGCAAACCCCTGGAGGGCCTGAACGGAGTCGGCGCCGGACGTGAACTGCTGGCCGCCGGTGCCGCATTGCGCGCCACCGCAGAACTGGAACTGCCGGTAGAAGTGCTGGCCGATGACGAGCAGGTACGCATCGAGATGCATCACAAGCCCCTGGGAGTGACCGCCTCCATCACCCCATGGAACTGGCCACTGGTCATCTGCACCTGGCACTTCGCCCCGGCCCTGCTGACCGGCAATACCGTGGTGTTGAAACCCTCCCCGTTCACACCGCTGACCACCCTGCGCTTCGTGGAACTGGCCAATGAAATCCTGCCCCCGGGCGTACTCAATGCGATCACCGGGGAGCGCGAAGTCGGGGAGGCGCTGACCCGTCACCCGGGCATCGACAAGGTGGTATTCACCGGTTCGATCCCGACCGGCAAACACATCATGGAAGCGGCGGCCGGTGATCTCAAACGCCTGACCCTGGAACTGGGCGGCAACGACGCCGGCATCGTGCTGCCCGATGTCGATGTCAAGGAAATCGCACCGAAGATCTTCGGTGCCTGCTTTCATAACAACGGGCAGACCTGCGTCTGTCTCAAACGTCTGTACGTGCACGAAGACATCTACGAAGAGATGTGTGAAGAGCTGGCCCGGCTGGCAAAGTCCGTCAAGGTCGGCAACGGCATGGACCGCGATGCCGAGCTGGGGCCGATCCAGAATCACCAGCAGTTGCAGATCATCTGCGAGCTGGTCGAAGATGCGCGCCGGAAGGGTGGACGTTTTATCGCCGGCGGACAGCAGATAGAAGGCGAAGGTTATTTTTTCGAACCGACCATCGTCGCCGATCTCAGCGACGGCGTCAGACTGGTAGACGAAGAACCTTTTGGCCCGGTATTGCCGATCATTCGCTATGCCGACATCGACGAAGTCATCGAACGCGCCAACAACAGCCCCAACGGCCTGGGCGGTTCCGTGTGGTCGGGCGACCCCGGGCGGGCGGCCGAACTGGCGTTGCGACTGGAATGTGGAACCACGTGGGTTAACGAGCACGGTGCCCTGCAACCCGACGTGCCCTTCGGCGGTGCCAAGCAATCCGGCATCGGGGTGGAATTCGGCCGCCGCGGGCTGGAAGAGTACACCGCCATGCAGATCCTGCGCATCCGGAAATAAGCCCCGCTAGAGACTATAATCAGAACCCGGGCCGATCACACACGGGGGGCGGAACGATGGAAATAGAAGGCGGTTGTTATTGCGGCGAACTGCGCTACCAGGTCGCCGGAGATCCCATGTACAAGGTGCTGTGTTACTGCAAGGAATGCCAGATCATCGCCGGCGGCGCACCGGCGACCATCATCGGCATGCCGCGGGACAATTTCAGTTACACCCGGGGCACGCCCACCGTCATGCGCCGCAACCGCAACCCGGAGATGCCCGGCGTGCGCGAGTTCTGCGGCACCTGCGGCACGCACATTCTCTCCACCTCCGAAAATCACCCGAAGGTGGTCTCCCTCAAGGTGGGAACCATGGACAATCCCGCCGATTTCATCAAGGCCGACTCCGCCGTGCAGCTGGCGGAAAAGCAGCCTTATCACCAACCGCCGGATAACGTCGAGAAATTCGAACGCTGGCTGTAGTCGCGGGCCAAGCGCAGAACGCGCCGCCTCCCGCCTGCCCTCCCGCTTGCAGGCACCCGTTTGCAGAAACTGCGATCGCGGCAGGAATCAAGCCGCCAGCCGCCCCAGGGTGACATCGCCGGCGATCGTCGTGCGATGCATCAGCCGCTTCACCCCCGGTCGGGTGCCGGTGGCACAGTGCATGGCGCGCCAGTTGTCCCAGAGAACCATGTCGCCCTCACGCCAGGCGTGAAAATAATGGAACTCCGGTTTGCGCGTGTGATCGACCAGGAACTGCAACAAGTCGACCGCCTCGTCATTTGACAGCTCCGCCTTGTGCGGGTCGACCACGCGGTCCAGCATTTGCTCGGTGATCTCCAGCACCTTGCGGCCCGTGTCCGGATGCGTGACCACCGCGGGATAAATCGCATCGGGAAAATTGGGAAATTTCATATCCGCCGGCGACCGGGGACTGTGCGGCCCCGGCTCGTAGCCCTCCAATTGCACGAAGCGCATGTGGCGGCGCTGCATGCTGAAACAGTAGGCGACCTCGATGTCCTGGATGCGCTGCCTGGTGTCCTTATTCAATGCATCATAGGCCTTGGCCAGGTCGCCGAAACCCGTGCGCCCGTCCTCCTCCGGCACGATCTTGGCGCGAATCAGTGCGCCGTGGTTCGGCTTGCCGGTGTAGTGCAGGTCCATATGCCAGTCCAGGCGATTGACGAACAGTTTGCCGTTGTAGCTGGCAGTGGCAAACTTGTCCTTGTCGCCGCCGTTTTCCAACACGAACAATTCCGGGTATTCCTGCGAGCGCGTCTCCTTGAGCGGATGTTTTTGCAGCGGTCCAAACAGGCGGCTGAACTCGATCTGTTCCGCGGGGCCGATCTGCTGGTCGCGAAACAGCACGATGCCGTGTTCCAGCCACAAGTCCTTGATCTCCTGTTGCAGTTCTTCCGTCATCGGCTCGCGGATATCAAAATCCAGTACCTCGACTCCCACGTTATCCAGGGCCCGGGTTTGCAGTGTCATGAGCGTTTCTCCGTTGTGTAAAAAATGCGGCGAGCCCACCCACAGACAGCATCATTCATCGAGAATCTCCGGGTGTTCGCGCAACTCGCGCCGCGCCATCGCCTCCCACAAGAAAGGAAAACCGTTGTCATCCGGCAGGCCCAGCCTGGCGGCCTCCGCCTCCGGCATCGGCGCGCCCCCGCCCGCCACCTCCACTTCCCAGGCACGCCGGGCGCGCCATTCCAGGGTCAGCACCCGCAGGTGCGCCTGGCGCAGGTCCTTGCCCACCACCAGGGCACCGTGGTTCGCCAGCAGTGCCCATTTCGCATCGCCCAGGGCCTGGACGGCGGCACCCGCCGCATCGGTGTGATCAAAAGTGCCCTCGTATTCATTGTAGAGCGGCAAATCGCCGCTGACCATCGCCCCGGTCTGGTCATAGACCGGCGGCACACGGTGCATGTTCGCCCAAATCCCGCTCCAACGCCCGTGGTTGTGCGCGACCACATGCACATCGGGGCGCAGGGCGTGCAGTTGAATATGCAGGCCGATGGCCGGCGTGATGTTCCATTCCCCCTCGATGACCTGACCGTCCGGGTCCAGCCGGATCACCTCGCTGGCCGTCATCTCGTCCCAGGCCAGCTCCCAGGGATTGCTGAGAATACTGCCATCATCCTGGCGCCAGGTGATGTGACCGGCGATGTGATCATTCCAGCCCTCCCGGAACAGCATGCGACAGCTCAGCGCAAGCTGCGCCCGGTTGCTGAGTGCCGGCAACAACTCCCGACGCCCGGGACGGGGTGCCACCCGATCCACCATCTCCCGGTTCAAACCCTCGTATCTTTTCATCTGCTCTCTTGTCACCCCCGGTGCCTGTCGTCAGCGGGAAGCATCGCTCGTCTCACAAAACAGGACTTCCCATTGTTACACAAGCCCCGCCAGTGCGACAATACTTGCCGCCCCGCTCAACCCGCCCTTGGCCACTTTTCCCCCTGGCAATTCCCCCCCTGGCAACTTTTCCCCTTGGCAACTTTTCCCCCTGGCAACTTCTCTCCTCGGCAACTTCTCTCCTCGGCAACTTTTCTCCCCGGCGGGTTTACCACCGGGCGGACGCCGCGGAAACCCCATCCCGGCCGCCCCCGCTCAACTCGCCCCTTGCGGAAATTCCGTGTACCCCAGGTCGCCGCCACCGTACCAGTACTGTCCCTCCGCCTCCGGCTCGGGCTCGATGCCGGTGAACAGCCGCCGGGCCAGGTCCGGGGTGGCGATGTACGGACGCGCAAAAGACACCGCATCGGCCCGCCCGCTCACAACCGCCTGTTCGGCAGAGTTCTTATCGTAGCTGCCGTTGACGATCAACGCGCCATCGTACAAGGCACGGACATCGGCCGGGCCGAAATCCTGCGTTTCAATATTGCCGCCGGCGATGCTGTCCTCCATGCCGCGCTCCACGACCTCCAGGAAAGCCAGCCCGCGCCTGTCCAGTTCCGGGAGCGCGTGTTCATACAGCGGCCCGGGATTGCTCTCATGACAATCCCAGGTCACGGTAAACGGAGAGAGACGAATACCGGTATATTCGCGGCCGATGGCGGCGACCACCGCATCCGTCACCTCCAGCATAAAACGGCAGCGGTTCTCCACCGTCCCGCCATACGCGTCCTGGCGCAGGTTGGTTCCGTCATACAGGAACTGCTCGATCAGGTAGCCGCTGGTCGCGTGAATCTCCACGCCGTCAAAACCCGCCTCCATCGCATTGTGTGCCCCCTGTTGAAAGTCGCTGACAATGCCGGGAATCTCCTCCAGTTCCAGGGCGCGCGGTTCCGAAGTCGGTTCAAAACCGTTCTCCGTGAACGTGTTCACATCCCCGCGCACCGCAGAAGGTGCGACCGGTGCCGCGCCGTTCTCCTGGAAACAGCAATGCGAGACCCTGCCGACATGCCACAGCTGGCAGACGATACAGCCACCCGCCTCGTGCACCGCTGCCGTGACTTTTTTCCAGGCGGCAATTTGTCCGGGCGTATAAATGCCGGGCGTGGCGATGGAACCCGTGCCCTGCTGCGAGACGCTGGTCGCCTCGGTAACGATCATGCCGGCACCGGCGCGTTGTGCGTAATACTTCGCCACGGAAGCGGTTGGCGTGCGCTCCTGCGGCGAACGGGCCCGCGTCATCGGCGCCATCACCACCCGGTTCTTCAGGGTGATCGCACCCAGGCGAATGGGTTGTGAAAGAGGACTGCCGTCAGTCGTCATGCTTCGGTTCCCTATCAAACAAGACGCCAGATTATAGAGAACCCCGACATCCGGTTGCCGCCCAAGGCCCGTGTTATACTGCGGCGACACCGGCATTCGCCGGCTTATCTCCCGCATTTTCAGCTCACACCCGCAGCGCAGAACCGCAATGAAAGCCATCCAAGTCATCGACAGCACACCGCAACTGGCCGACATCCCGGCCCCCGAAGGCGAAGGCGTCAAAGTGCAGGTGCGCGCCGCCTCCATCTGCGGCTCAGACGTGCATTTAATAGATACCGGCTTCGCCCCCGACGGCACAGTGCTGGGACACGAGTTCGCCGGCTTCACCCCCGACGGCACAGCGGTGGCGGTAGAGCCAGTGCAGGGGTGCGGCGAATGCCAGGCGTGCACAGACGGCTTCAGCCCGCATTGCAGCAGCGGACAGGCCTCTTACGTGGGAGTGATGCTCCAGGGCGGCATGGCCGAACACGTGGTAGTGCCGGAACACACCCTGGTCCCGCTCCCCTCCGGCCTGGAGGCACACAACGCCTCGCTGGTCGAACCGCTGGCCGTGGGCATCCACGGCGTCCAGCGCGCCGGACTGCAAAAAAGTGACCGCGTGCTCGTGGTCGGTGCCGGGGCGATCGGCCTCGCCGCCATCGCCGCACTGCACAGCGCAGGTTTCAAACCCGATGTCATCGCCCGGCATGCACACCAGAAAGCGGCCGCCGAACGCCTGGGCGGAGTCAATAAGAGCGGCGAAGGCTACGACGTGGTATTCGACTGCGCGGGTGCAGACGAGTCCCTGCGCGAATCCCAGGAGCGCGTTCGCCCCCTGGGCAAAGTTATCCTGCTGGGCACCCTCTGGGCACCGGCCTCCGTCGATATGACACTGTGCCAGAAAGAGATCTCGCTGATCCCCTCCATGGGCTACAAGATGGGCGCGCGCCCCGACCGCACTTTCGATACCGCCGCGCGCATGCTGCTGGAACGACCCGAGATCGCAGAGACCCTGATCACCCACCGCTTCCCGCTCGACGGCGTCGACGAAGCCTTCGCCGCAGCCTCCAACCGGGCGTCGGGTGCCATCAAGGTCGCCTTCGAAATCTAACACCGCAGGCACCGCCCGCACCGGCGTCGCTATCTTTGCACCCCCCGGCCCGGCATCTCCCGGCCCGGACCTCCACTCCGACGCACTGACATCTCCAACCCCGGCAGCCGACACAACTTCAAGCACCCCGACACCGCCCCGCAACAAAGACAGTCACTTCAACCAGCACTGGCCCGGACCTGCACCCCGGCAGCCGCGACCGGCGCGGGCGGAAAACCTTTTCTTTAAATAGGGTTTCAGGCGGCGAGTCTTTGCCGCAGTTTTTTAATCTGTTCGCCGATCCAGGCACTGAGCCAGAAGTTCACGCTCTCGCTCAACAATTGTTCATGCGCAGCGATGGCGAGTTCCAATGCCTGTGCATTTTCCGGCTCCACCGACAGCACGATGTCCAACAGGTGCAGCGCCTCTATAGACTCCCCGGCCTCCAAACGCTGCTGCGCCCTCTGCAACAGTGCCAGGGTGCCACCGGCCAGCTCGACCAGGTCCCGGTGCACCGCATCCTGCGGCGTCGCATACAACTCCGTGGTCGAACGATGATGAAACCAGCCGGCGTAGTTCTCCCAGATCGCGCGCACACTCCAGCGCACCGTGCCATAGCCCTCGCCGACCTCCAGTTCCGGCGGCAGGCGGATCTCGCGCATCAACGTATGCACGTCCCGGCCCTCGTTCATACCCTTCACCGTCTCATCATGCACATAGAGCGTGGCATCGTGCAGGCGTTGCAACTCGCTGCGCACCAGGTCGCCGCCGGCCACCGGGTCATGATGGCCCACCAGCAGCAACTCCGCCCCCAGGTCCATGACCTTCTGAATGGCAGCCGCCACCGTCAATGCATCCCGGTAGCGATCGCCGCGAATCGTGACCAAGTTCGGAAAATGCCCGAACAGGCAGCCGAACAGGTTGCCGGTAAAACAGATCTTGTGCTGCGGCAGCCAGATCACCAGCGAGTCATTAGTCTCCGCCCCGGGAATGGCCAGTAACTCCACATCCAGGCCACCCAGCTGAATTTGATAACGAGCCTCGAAAGTGATCGTCGGCGTCGGTGCATCCTGCGGCGGCACTGCACCGAACTCCGCCTGGATGCGCTGGTACGTCGCAGCCAGCGGCTCGGCAAAAGCAAACGCAGAACGCGAAACGCGAAACGGTGCCAGCCGCGCATCGTAGGCCTGGTGCTCGGCATTGGCCGCCGTCGCCACGATCTCCGTACCCGCCTCGCGGAAAAAGGCCGCACCGCCCACATGGTCCACGTGCCCCTGGGTAAAGATGATGTAGCGCAGGGGCGCAGTCGACACCTGCGCAAAATTCTTTTTGATCAGCGGAGCTTCCATGCTCATGCCCGTGTTGACCAGGATGTTGCCCTCCTCCGTGGTAATCAAAAAACTGTTGGAGAAAGCCTCCGTCAGGTAGATGAAATCATTGATCTTCCGGGCACCCGGACGCACCGGCTCCGGGGAACCGGGACGGGACTTGTACAGAGCATCGTTCATAGGTGGGGTTCCAACAGGCGGTGCCCCGGGGTTCCGGCGAACCGCTGTTTTTCTCGCAAGTGCATTCTTTTTACCGGCAAAGCGGCATTATATAAAACCCCGCGGCAGACCCAACACCCACCCCGCACCCGCGGCACCCCGCCTGAAACCCCGCGACAAACCACTCCCCTTGACAGCCTTGACTTAATCTAAATAATAATGGTTATCATTAAGTATCAGTCCTTCACCGGAGAACCCCATGAGACGATCCTTCAAGCTGTCCTCCCATCACCCGGCCCCGGTCCGCCTGCTGGCGATCGTCGTGTCGGCATTTCTTCTCCAATGGCAGATCCCCGCCCGCGCCCAGTCTTCCCCCGCAGAAAGGGAACTCGAAGAGACCACCATCATCGGCAAGCACCATGCCCTCCGGGAAATCCCCGGTTCTGCGCACACGGTGGACGCCGGCGACATAGAGCGTTTCCGCTACTCTGACATTCACCAGTTGTTGCGCCAGGTGCCGGGTCTGAACATGCGCGAAGAAGAAGGCTACGGACTGCGCCCCAACATCGGCATCCGCGGCAGTGCCACCGAGCGCAGCGAACGCATCACCCTCATGGAAGACGGCGTGCTGATCGCACCCGCACCCTATGCGGCACCGGCCGCCTATTACTTCCCCACGGCCGGGCGCATGTCCGGCATCGAGGTACTCAAAGGTCCGGCCTCCATTACCCACGGCCCGTATACCGTCGGCGGCGCACTGAACCTGCTCTCCACCCCGATTCCCGAACAACAGTCGGGGGCAGTCAAAAATGAGTTGGGCGACCAGGGCATCTGGCGCACACATGCCTGGTACGGCACTGCCGAAGAACAGTGGGCCGGCCTCATCGAAACCCACCTGCACAGGGCCGACGGTTTCAAGGACATCGACCGGGCCCCAGACGACACCGGGTTTGACCGGCAGGACTACCTGGCCAAGCTGCGCTACTCCTGGGAGACACCCGGGCTGCAACAATCCCTGCAACTGAAGTTCCAGCACTCCGAAGAAGACTCCGACCAGAGTTACCTGGGACTGACGAATGCGGACTTCAGCGCCGACCCCGACCGGCGCTATGCACCTTCGCAAAACGACAACTTCGATGCCGAACACGATCAGCTGATGCTGAGCTGGAGTGCCCGGCATGAATCCGGTCTCGAGTGGAACCTCACGGCCTATCGCAACGATTTTGAGCGCAAGTGGTACAAGACCGAGGGTTATTACACTCGCCGTGCCGGAGCGGACGGCAGCTTTGGCACCGACGATGACCCCAGCCTGTCCAGGCAGAGCTGGTCCTCCCTGATCGGCGACCTCAATGGCAGCAGCATTCCCGATGAGTTGCGGGTGGAATTCCAGGGCGTGCTGGATGGTGAAAACATCATGGATTTCGGCACCACGACCAGTAAATACATCGGCCTGCGCGGCAACAACCGCGAATACTTCAGCGAGGGCGTGCAGTTCCGTGTGCAGTGGCAGATAGAGACAGACACCGCCGTGCATCTTCTGCAAGTTGGTGTGCGCCAGCATCGGGACGAGGAAGATCGCTTCCAACCCGAGCGCTTCTATGACATGAGGGATGGACAGCTGGAAGAGAATGAAGATCTCCTGCGCATCAACGCCAACCGCATCCAGGGTGCCGAGGCCACGGCAATCTGGGTGCGCGATGAAATCCGCATGGGAGATTGGATCCTCACCCCCGGCCTGCGTTACGAAAACGTCCGCCAGCGGCGCGAGGACTGGGGGGGTGGCACCTGGATGTCGCAGTCCGCAGCGCGCGCGATGCCGTCCCGCGTGCGCAAAAACCGCACCGAGGTGCTGCTGCCCGGCCTGGGGATCACCCGCCTGGTCAATCCGGGGCTGGTCGTGTTCGTCGGCGTGCACGAGGGCTTTGCACCCGCGGGCAACCAGACCGGGGCGGAAGAGGAGAGCAGTCTCAATTACGAACTCGGGGCGCGCCTGGGCAATGATGAGAGCGACTGGGCACTGAACCTGACCGCCTTTTACAACGACTACAGCAACCTGCTGGGTTCCTGCACTGCTTCCATCGGCGCAAACTGCAACGTGGGCGACACCTTCAACGCCGGCGAGGTGGACATCAACGGCGTGGAAGTCGATGGCCGCATCTCCCTCCCGCACGGCCTGCAGGCGGAGTTCAATCTCACGTACACCGATGCCGAGTTTAAAAGCAGTTTCGACAGCAATGACTTTTTCGGCAAAGTGGAAAACGGGGACCCGCTGCCCTACACACCGCGCAAGCAGGGCTGGGTGGGCCTGGGCTGGCAGGGTGCCGTGCGGGGCAAAGAAAGCGGTCTCCAGTTGGCAGCCACGTACGTCGATAACACCTGCGTGACGGCGAGTTGCAACGATCGCACCGACTCCCTGTTTGGCGTCGACCTCAAGGCGAGTGTCGATGTATACCCGGGAGTGCAACTGTATGCGAAGGCCACCAACCTGTTCGACAAGCGCACCATCGTCGCCCGACGACCCTACGGTGCACGACCCAATCAACCGCGCACCCTCCTGCTGGGCGTGAATTTCGATTTCTGAGCCCTGGGAATGGCGCACTGGACACAGCTCCAGGCCAGTGCGCCTCCCGGGGCCTCAGTCCGTCGCCGCCTCCCCGACCTCCGAAGGCACCCCGAAGCGTTCCTGGTAGGCGGCAAAGCGTGCGCGCTCGGTCGCCAGGTCCAGTCCCAGGTCGTCAAAGGAATAGTTGTGTGCACCGTGCTTGCCCCTGGGTTTGTGCGCCAGGTAGTCGCGCATGCGCTGCTCCGCCTCCCCCGTGAACTCGATACCGAAGTGTGCGTACGCCTGCGCGATCACACCGAAGGGGTCCTGCAGCATATCCTGGTAGCGCACATCGAAGAACTGCGCCGGGGAGGCCTGCTCCCGGGCCGCCATCGCCGCCTGCAACCGGTGCGCCATGCCCTCGCCGCCGAAACCCGCCTTGATGATGCCGATGTCCGCGTGTTCTGAACGCATCCACGAGAGCGCCGAGAGAATGCTGGCCGTGGAACCCATGCTCTTGAGCGGGTCGCGATGCGTCATGATGATGCGCGCATCCGGGTACTCCGCAAGCAGCGTATCCAGCACCGCCATGTGGGACGGGGCCTTGAGCATCCAGCGCGGACGCCGGAAGCGGTGCTGCAACAGTTGCAGCACCTTGCGATGGTAGGCGTAGACCGGACGCTGGTCGACACCCGCATACCAGGTCCCGAAACTCGGGATCTGCACCCGCCCCAGCCATTCCTCGACCGCAAAAGTCGGCATCGTGAGCCAGATGCACTCGCAGGGAATTTTCGCACCCATCTCGTGCATGGCCTTGAACTCGGGCACCAGTTCGTTCCAGAACTGGACATACGTCTCGCACATCGCAATGCGCGGGTCCGTCTCGTAGCTCGCCTCCTCGGGCGGCGGACACGGGTAGCGCGCCTCCCAGGACAGCGGCACCCGGTGCGCCGGGTCCTGGGCCAGCAATTCATGCAGGATCGAAGTGCCCGAGCGCGGCAGCCCGACAATGAACAAGGGGCCCTCGATGCGTTCGTCAGCGATCGCCGGCAAGCTGCGATACGTTTCCTCGATCTGCAGGCGCACCTCCAGGGCATTGACAATGTCGGCACGGCACAGCACCCGGCCCAGCAGCGTCAGCCGGGCCTCCGTCTCCAGGCTTTGCGTCAGTGTCTTCAGCCCCTCGCGCCAGACATCCTCCGGACCGAAATCAGAAAGCCCCGTGTTGTGCATCGCCTCGGCCAGCAGCGACTCCGCATCCAGCGGCAGACCCATGGCACCGTCCCCGCCCGAGGCCATCATCGCCCGCCCCACCGCGTTCAGACGCCGCAGCCATTCCGGGTTCGAAGCCGACATGTCAAAGCGGGAATCATTCATGCCGCACAGATACTCCGCCCCGCAAATCCCTCGTCAGCAGATTGCACGGCTTGAAAAACATGCCGGCACCGCGGCTGGTGCACCGCACCGGTGCCCGCTCACAGACCGGGAACCAGCTGGGACGTCACGCCCCCGTCCACCGCCAGGGTCTGGCCGTTGATGTAACTCGCCTGCGCGCTGGCAAGGAACAGCACCGCGGCGGCGATCTCCTCCGGTTCCCCCAGGCGGCCGGCCACCTGCGAGCGCAGGAATTCCTCGCCCCGGTTCGGCAGCTTCTCCATCCAGGCCAACATGGGCGGCGTGGCGATGGGGCCGGGTGCCACACAGTTGATGCGCACCCCGGCGGCGGCGTTCTCAACCGCCGCCACCTGCGTCAGGTTGATCACACCCGCCTTGGCGACACCGTACGAACCCTGCCGCGGCGTGCCGCGCAGCCCCGCACCCGAACTGATATTGACGATCGCCCCGCTGCCCTGCTCGCGCATCGGCCGCAAGGCGGCGCGCACCCCGTAAAAACACGAGTCCAGCGTCACCTCCAGGGTGGCGCGCCAGTCCGGGGTCGCCGTCTCCGTCAACGCAGTGAAATGACTCACGCCCACGTTATTGACCATCACATCCAGCCGTCCCTGGTCAGCCAGCACCGCCGCCACCAGCGCATCGACCTGCTCCGGGTCGCGCACATCGCAGACCTGCGTGTGCGGGGCAAAACCCTCCGCGCTCAAATCCCGTGCAGATTGTTCCAGGGTGGAAGCGTTGATATCGGCCATCCACAGCAAGGCCCCGGACTCCAGGAAAGCGCGCGAAGTGGCGAGCCCGATGCCCGCGGCCGCACCGGTGATGAGCACCGTCTGCCCCGTGAAATCCAAGTGCATGTTCCGGCGTGTTCCCCCACAAGTCACATACTGCAGCACCGGCGGCGAGACGGCAGCCGGCGGGCAATGGCGGGCGGCAGGGCCCGACAGCGGTCGCAAAAGACCGCACAGTTTCCCCCAAATGCGGAGGCCCCCCAGTGCGGGCCCGGAAACGCAAAACGCGCCTCCTTCGCCGCCCATGAACCCCTATAATACCGCCTTCTGAGAAGGGGGCGACCATGGACTTGGAAATAGCAGGCAAAACCGTGGTGATCACCGGCGGCAGCGGCGGCATCGGACGCGGACTGGTGCTGGAATTCGCCCGCGAAGGCTGCAAGGTGGTCAGCGCATCGCGCGATGCAGACACCGGCAAACAACTTGAAGCCGAGGCACAGGACTTCGCCGGCGAAGTGTTGGCCGTGTCCACCGATGTCACCGACCGCACCTCCGTCGAAGCCATGCAGAAAGCCTGCCACGAACGCTTCGGCCCGGTCGACATCCTGGTCAACAATGCCGGCGGAGTCGCCAAGCCCTCGGAGTTCGCCGAGCTGGACCAGGACAGCCGCAACTGGGAAATCCAACTCAACATCAACGGCGTGGTCAACTGCTGCCAGGTGCTGGGCCGGGACATGCTGGAGAGCGGGGCCGGCAGCATCATCAACATCTCCTCCAACTCCTCGCTGCTGGGCGAGGCCGCCGCCAATGTCGTCCACTACGGCGGCGTCAAGGGCTTCGTCAATTCCTTCACCAAGGCACTCGCCTGGGAGTGGGCCGCCAAGGGCGTGCGCATCAACAACATCTGCCCGGGCTGGATCGTGCCCTACAAGGAAGAACACGTGGGCTCGGGGAGTTTCTGGAACCGCTTCGGCTTCGACCAGATCGGGCGCCCCGAGCAGATGCAGGCCGCCCTGGAAGAAGGCACCCTCTACAACATGAGCGGCTTGCCCATCCCGCGCCTGGGCCGCCCCGAGGACATCGCCTACCTGTGCATGTTCCTGGGCTCGGACAAGTCCGGCTACATCACCGGCCAGATGATCAGCGTGAGCGGCGGTGCCTTCATGCACTGAAGGTCGGCTGGTTGGCGATACGCAGGTTCCCCACCTTCCCCCGCTGATACAGGAGGCGAGCACCCATGAAACAACTCAACGAACGCAACGCACACGAGCGCCTGCTCACCGATGCGTGGGGGGCGTTCTGCGATGAACTGAAGGACATGGGCGAAGTCCTGTTCCGCGAACAGGCACCCGGCAACCCCGTCGACCGCGCCGCCGCCTTTCGCCTGCTCTCACGCAACATCGCCCTCGCCCTGGCCTTTGAACTGGAATACCACGACCCCCGGTTTCCTGTACTGAACCATTACTTCGACCCCGCCCGCAAACAGGGCGGCGACAACACCGACGCCTGCTACGTGGGCGCACAGATCAACGGCACCGACACCTACCGCGTGAGCGGCTACCGCGGCACCTCCCGCTACTTCGCCGTAACCGTGGTCGCCCGGGGCGACACCCCCTGGGGCGGAGGCGTAGTGGGAACCCTGTTCGGCCGGGACCTGCACATCGACGAGGACGGCAACTTCGAGTTGTACCTGGGCCCCGAGCCACCCGCAGATCCCAACGCCAATTACATCCGCACCACGCCCGACACCTTTCGCATCACCTTCCGGCAGTTCTTCTCCGACTGGGAGAAGGAAGAACCCATGCGTGCGCGCATCGACCGCCTGGGCGGGGAAGGGACACAGGCGGAACTCACCCCGGAACAGGTCGCATACGGCTTTAAGCGTGCCAGCCGCTGGTTGCGCGAGTCCATCGTCTACTGGGCGGACATGATCGAAAAATGGAAAGCCCGGCCCAACACCTTCCTCTCCTACGGCCAGCTGGAAGACAACGCCATCGACTTCACCCCCGGCGGCCAGCCCCTGATCTGCTACTGGCAACTGCCCCCCGATGAAGCACTGATCATCCGCGTCACTCCGCCCAAGGCCGACTACTGGGCCGTGGAGTTCGGCAACTACTGGTGGGAGACCATGGATTACCGCCACCGCCTGGCCAACACCAATGATCACTACGCCGTCCTGGAAGAAAACGGCGAACTGATCGTAGTCGTCAGCCATGCAGACCCCGGTCTGCCCAATTGGCTGGACCCCTCGGGCCACAGCGAAGGCTACGTCACCTACCGCTGGATCGGCACCGACAGTTACCCCGCCCCCCAATGCGAACAGATCAAGGCCGCAGAGCTGCTCCGGCACCTGCCGGCAGATGTCAAGCGCATCACCCCCGGGGAGAGACGCGAGCAGTTGGAGGCGCGGCGCCGCGGCGTATGCAAGAGGTTCCCTTACTAATGGACCAAGAGCGCATCAAAATGCAAAATGAGCAAAACCCGGATTTTATTCAGGGAGTCTCCCGGTATTTCAAGGATTTCCTGGAGACAGATTTCCATCGCCGAAGAAAGCCCAAGAGAAGCATCAAAACTCACAATAATGACAATCTTCTCATCGGTTTGAGCTTGGCAAAGTACCCTGCTTTTAATGCTTTAGTCTGGCAAGCGTTTAATAGTGCTTTTGAGACAAATAATTTGAAGCCCATACCCAAAGGAACGTACAGCGCGAATATTCCCCACAATATTCTCACTCTCATCAGGAATCAAGCAGAACATATTTCCCCAGACCAGGTAAACATCATTTTAAATAAGGCCAGTGAAGCAATACAAAGATCAGTTGAAGCGCATGCAAAAGACTATGATCAAGCACTGATAGTATCACTTGGAGATATTTCAAGTGTTATGAAAAAAAACTTGGTTACACCGCTTCTAATAAGCTTGGAAAATTCATTGGAAAGGTTGGGGCTTGGGGATGAAAACAGCATTTATCACATAGAAGAAGAACTCACGGATAGCCTGATTGATTCTCTGTTTGAGGGTAAAGTTTCAGACATCATACAAAGCCTGTTAATGAAAGACTATGTCAATATCCCTGAAGAATTAAAACAAGTCTTTGATTTGGAAGAAATTAGAAACACCATTGTCACATTTTTCGAAGCATTTAAAGCAAGAGATTTATTTTTAGACATGAATGAAATGGAAAAAAATAAACATATATTAAACAAACAGGATTTCTATTTTTACTTCTTTGATATCACCTTCAATCATACAACATATCCAATTTTTTACATTCCTTTCTCACTCAGTAAACAATTCAATACTTTTTATATTGAAACTGATGCACGGGTATATATTAACAAGAAAGCCATTGAGTATATTGTGCAGCAATATAACAAAGACAAAAGGGTGAAAGGTAGTCTAAGGACAATTTCAGAACGAATAATTTACCTTTCTCAGATCCAAAGCGAGTTTCCTAATGTGGTTAATAATGTTATCCAGGAGATTATTAATTTTTTTGAGCTTGACACAAGTATCGACATTTCGGATTCAAAATTACAAAAATCCAAGGGCCTGTGGGTCTCAGTTTCAAATTCCTGCCACGCGGTATTGTTTGATAAATCGGATGAGGCACTGGTAAATGATTACGAAGAAATTGAACAAAAACTCAACAAAAATGATGCTGTGTTATTTTCCGGCCTCAATACATTGATTAAAGACTTTATCCACAAGAACCCTATTAATTTTGAATCGGAGATTGGAGAAAAATGGGATAGGACAGGAACCCTCGAGCGCCTGGTTTTCAATAGTCCAATCCCACTAAATGCGGAACAACTGCAAATCCTATCGGCAATCAAAAAAGATGATTGCAAATACACCCTGGTAGAAGGACCGCCAGGCACCGGGAAAAGTCATACAATCACGGCTGTTATTTTCGATGCTATTTTACAAGACCAATCTGTTCTAGTTCTTTCAGACACGAAGGAGGCACTCGATGTTGTGGAACAGAAAATTACCGAGGCCATCAACAAAGTACGCTTCGATGAAAATTTTCAAAACCCCATTCTTCGATTGGGAAAGACTGGCAATACGTACAACAAAATCCTGGCAACTTCTTCTATTCAAGATATCAAGACACAATACCGAGCCGTTAGAAATGATGAGATCAAAAACCGCATAAATAAACTGGCAAAGTCTTTAAGAAATGATTTAGAAAAAGAAATATCATCCTATCAAGATATCAACATTCATGAAATATATGAACTCCTTGATTTGGAGACCCCCAAAAATGACATAGAAAAAATCATAGATTTGGAGGAACTGATAAAAGAACAGGATTCAGAGATTGAAATTGAAAAATGTAAAAATATTTTCGATAAGATTAAACAAGAATTATTCAGTAAAGATCATATTAAAGAGGCTTTGAAAGAAATTGGGGTTGCTCTAAATGACATTGATTCATTGGGAAAACTGCAATTGTTTATAGAAGAACTTGCGCCTCTTGTGAAAACTGTGGGAAATACCAGGAACAACTTGGAAGAAAAGATAAGATCAAATTTGCCGGTTTTTGACAGGTTGACAACAGAAGATTTTCACTACCTGCGGAACTTATTGGTGCAGTATAAAGGCTTGAAACATCCATGGTTTGGATATTTTCTGCAGGGGAAACAGATCAAAGAACTTGATCAAAAATTTAAAAGTTTATTTCCAACTACAAAGATAGACAGTCCGAGAAAACATATAACACAGCTTGAAACTATACTTGATATGGTGTTTTACATTAATAGAGCCTACACCAAATATCCCACAGATACTAAGACAGACCATATCAGGATAATTTATTTTATTTTATGTGGAAAAAAGGGAACCAATGCAATACAAGAGCTCATCACATTAAAAAAAGATTTGGACTACCTGGAACAAAGCATTACAAAATACCCTCGCACCTTTAAGAAGCTCGGCGTCAGGCTATCCAAGTTGAAAACCCTGATGGAAAACAGTCTCATCGAAATGAGTAATTCAGATTTGGACCAATTGATACGATACTTGTATTTAAAACGAAGAATAGAGGCACAATTTATCCGCGTGCCTGACTTGGATTACAACGCAGAAAAAAAACACCTGGAAGAATTAGTAACAAAACAAATGACGCATATCATGGACGGGCGACTGGTCCAATTTTATGATCAGCACAGAAATGACGCCAGAATGCTAAAAAGCGTTATTCGAAAAAAACAGCGTTTTCCCAAAGACGAATTTTCTAAATTAAAGGAGGCATTCCCATGTATTTTGGCCGGGATCAGGGATTATGCAGAATACATTCCACTAGAGCCCGAGATTTTTGATCTGGTGATTATTGACGAGGCCTCACAAGTGAGCATCGCACAGGCTTTCCCTGCGCTGTTGCGAGCCAGGAAGATTCTCATCCTGGGAGATAGAAAACAATTTAGTAACGTTAAGTCCGCGCATGCTAAAACTGAAACCAACCGGGAGTACCTCAGCGAACTTAAACATATATTTAAAAGAAATGTATCAACTGATCTGGCCAAACTTGAGAAACTGGAAAAACTTAATATCAAAACTTCTATACTGGAATTCATTGAATTTATTAGCAATTACCATACAAGACTTTTGAAATACTTTAGAGGATATAAAGAGATCATCTCATATTCTAACAAGCACTTTTATCAGGATAGTTTGCAAACAATGAAAATCAGGGCTAAACATATTGATGATGTACTAAAGTTTTCCTTTCTGAATCACGATGGAAAGATGGAGCGGATACGCAATACAAACACCCCGGAGGCTGAATTTATTATCGATGAATTGAAGAAAATCAAGGAAACTGGAGAGTGCCCGAGTGTATGCATTATTACTCCGCATACCAATCAACAGAAGTTTCTCATGGAAAAAATCAGCAATCTGTATGAGGGAGATTATTATTTTGAGAAATTTAAACTCAAAATTTTCACCTTTGATACTTGCCAAGGCGAAGAAAGAGATATTGTTTTCTATTCAATGGTAGCCACAAGAGAATCGGATCGACTTTGGGGAGTATTTATCAAGGATTTAGGTGCAGTAGATATTGAGGAAGATGGAAAAATTAAGGCGCAACGTCTCAATGTCGGTTTCAGTCGCGCCAAGGAATGCATGCATTTTGTGTTGAGTAAGCCGCTGGATGAATATGCTGGTTCTATTGGTCAGGCATTAAGGCATTACTACCATATTTTAGGGGAGGCAAGAAAAGAACCATCATCGGACGAGGTAGATCCAAACTCACCACAGGAAAAAAAAGCACTGCATTGGATTATCCGGACAAAATTTTGGCAGGACAACTCCCCCCAGAATGTATCTCTCAATCCGCAATTTGAGCTCGGAAAATATCTCAAACAGCTCAATCCAACCTATAACCACCCAAATTACAAAGTGGATTTTCTGTTGATCTATAAAGAACCGGAAAATGATACCGAGCATAAAATCATTATTGAGTACGATGGCTTTGAAGCCCACTTCAAAAATAGAGACGAGGTAAATGAGTATAACTACGAGCAATATTATTCAGACGATGACATATATCGGCAGAAAGTTCTTGAAAGTTATGGCTACAAGTTTTTGAGAATTAACCGGTTCAATATTGGGAAAGACCCAATATCTGTCTTGAATAAACGACTTGAGAAACTAGTACAAAAACAAGATGCGGAACATGAATTCCTTAGTGATATACGAGAGAAAACTCAAGGTCTGCAGAGTAATGAAATGAGAAAATGTTCGCGATGCAAGAAGATCAAAAAACTTGATGACTTCAAGGATAATACATTGACAACTGGTTACGGCCGGATTTGTAAACAATGTAAAGGGATTGCATAATAGTTCTCGAAGCACATCACACCTTTGCGCTGACAGGAAAATAAGGGATAATTAAGTTCATGAGGAAGGCTATGCGGATGAGGGGGGGGGGGGGGGGGGGGCAGCCTGCCGTCGGCTCGGTCGTCAAGAACATCGGCTTGAATGCCGCCGCCGCTGCTAAGAAAGACGAGTTTTATACACAGCTTCCCGACATTGAGAAGGAACTGGCGCACTACCCAAATTATTTCCGAGGGAAGGTCGTCTATTGTAATTGCGATGATCCGAAGGTCAGCAATTTCTTCAAATATTTCTCCCTGAAATTTGTCGATCTTGGCCTAAAGAAGCTGATTACCACTTGCTACAGGAGTCAGAATCCTGACCTGTTTTCGCGGCACGATGCGGAGAAGGCGATCAAGCTGGAATATGAAGGGTTCCGTGACGGTGCGCGGGTCCCCAATGTTAAAGACATAGGTGTGATGCCGTTGGACGGCGACGGCGATTTCCGCAGTGCGGAATGTATCGAGATATTGAAACAGGTAGATGTCGTTGTGACCAATCCGCCGTTTTCGCTTTTCCGGGAATTCGTCGCCCAGCTCATGGAGCATGACAAGAAGTTCCTGATTATCGGGAATGTGAACGCCATCTCCTACAAGGAGGTATTCCCCTTGATCCGGGACAACCGGATATGGCTCGGTCCCAGCATTACGAGCGGAGATCGGGAGTTCGGGGTTCCGGACCATTACCCGCTGACCGCCTCGACGCACCGAATTGACAAGGACGGCAACAAGTTCATCCGTGTAAAAGGCGTTCGCTGGTTCACTAATCTCGATCACCGGAAGCGCCATGAAGAAATGGTCCTCTATCGGAATTACACGCCCGAGGATTATCCGACCTACGACAACTACGAAGCCGTCGAGGTCAGCAAGACCAAAGACATCCCCGTCGACTACCCCGGTGCAATGGGTGTGCCGATCACCTTCCTCGACAAATACAACCCCGACCAGTTCGAGATACTGGGAATGGACGGGGATGTAATTGCCGGGTTTTCCGGCGGGCAAAGCAGCCGATTCTATGTCAACGGCAAGCGGCTTTACGCACGGATCGCGATCAGAAGAAAAGGTGTGACCGATGGAGATTGAGCGGCGAGAGATCGCCATCCGCGACTTGGTGGAAGGCTACAATGATGACGGCGAAGGTGGTGTTGTCGGCTATGACGGCCGACTGGACATTCGTCCTTCTTACCAGCGCGAATTCGTCTATAAGGACAAGCAACGCGCCGATGTAATCCACTCCGTGCTGAACGGGTTTCCGCTCAATGTGATGTATTGGGCAAAACGCCCGGACGGGCGCTACGAGGTCTTGGACGGCCAGCAACGCACGATCTCGATCAGCCAGTATGTCAACGGCGAATTCTCAATCAAAAGCCTGTATTACAGCAACCAGCCTGACGATGTGCGGGAGCGTATCGACGGCTATGAACTGACAATCTACCTATGCGATGGAGAGACCAGTGAAAAACTGGAATGGTTTCGTATCGTCAACATCGCCGGCGAGAGGCTAACCGAGCAGGAGTTGCGGAACGCGGTCTATAGCGGCCCCTGGGTGACGGACGCCAAACGGTATTTCAGCCGACGGAGTTGCCCGGCGCAGGCCGTAAGCGACTCATACCAGAAGAAGAATCCGATCCGACAGGAGCTTCTGGAGACAGCCATCAAATGGGCCAGCGACGGCGAGATCGACGACTACATGGCACACCACCAGCATGAAACCGATGCCAAGGAACTGTGGTCGCATTTTCAGACCGTAATCGAGTGGGTTGAGGCCACCTTTTCCACGAAGCGACCGCAAATCATGCGGGATGTCGATTGGGGACCGCTCTATGCAAAGCACCGGGACGATACCCTGGACCCGGACACGCTGGAGGCCGAGATCAGCCGCTTGGTGAGCTTAGGCAGCAGAGGTAAAACAAGCCCAATCCGTAAACAATCTGGCATCTACCCGTATGTTCTGGATGGCGACGAACGGCACTTGAACCTGCGCACCTTCGAAAGGGCGCAGAAGGTGACCGCCTACGAGCGGCAGGATGGCCAGTGTGTAATGTGCGGCAAGAAATTCAAGTTCGAGCAGATGGAGGGCGACCACATCACACCTTGGAAGGACGGTGGCCTGACCGAGGATGACAACCTGCAAATGCTCTGCAAGAATTGCAACCGCAGCAAGGGTGCACAATAGCCGCGTAAACCCTGCCCCAAACGTAGACCGTTTCCCAACATCTTCAGTTGCAGGATCAAGCCGTCTCTTCCGATAACTGAGGTTCAGGCAATATAGTTCTCAAAGAACATCACAACCGGCCGACAATGTGGTATATAGTCATATTCCAAGCAAGTGAGAAGAACACATGGCCAAATCCAAGCCACCCGAACGCAAAGACCTGCTTTGGCCAACCCTGAAGGCATTGAAGTCCCTGGGAGGTTCCGCCTCTATACGGGAAATCGTGGACTATATAGCCTCTGACCTGAAATTATCAGACGAAGTGCTGGATATACCGAGGAAGGGAGGCGATCCCAGGTCTGAAGTTGAATATCGGGCTGCCTGGGTGCGCACCATTATGAAAAAAGCTGGCGTAATCACCAATACAGAGCGGGGTATCTGGGTAATCACACCGGAAGGTCGCCGTATTCAATCGGAAGAAAGAATACGAGAACGAATGCAGGGCCAGCTTTATAAGCCCCGGAAACCAGACCAGGTGCAGGACCAACAGAATGGCTATGCCGTGGTGAATGGTAAAAATGGTGTAGACGAGAGACATGAAGAAATACCGGATGAACAGGCCTGGATGCAAGATCTGCTGAAAATGATCTGTGAACTTGACCCCACTGCCTTTGAACATCTTTGTCGGCGCATTCTTTTGGAGTCAGGTTTCACACAGGTACAAGTCAGGGGGCGCTCCGGGGATGGCGGTATAGACGGCGTCGGCGTACTGCGTATCAACCTGCTCTCCTTCCATGTCGCATTTCAGTGCAAGAGGTTCACCGATCACCCGGTAACCGCAAGAGATATGCGTGATTTCCGGGGAGCATTGGTCGGACGCTCCGACAAGGGGCTCTTTATCACCACCGGTAGATTCACCAGGGATGCTGAGCGCGAGGCCGTCCGGGACGGTGCCCCGGCCATTGACTTAATTGATGGCGTCACCCTGTGCAACCTGATGAAGGAACTCAACTTGGGAGTTGAGGCCATAGGGAATTACCGGGTAAAGCCGGAGTTTTTTGAAAACATCTGAAGACGCGAAATAAGACGCGCACAGCTGGCATAGATAATCGCCGGTATTTTCGTAGGAGGTAAAACGGGTAGCAATGACTTTCCAGGAGGCATCACAGATTTCTCTCAACATTCAAGGCAGTTTGGGCAGGGTTCGGATGATTTGCATGGTGTCGACACTGAGGCGCACCACCTTGCCTAACAGGTCGACGATATAGCGCGGGTCGTCTGACCACTGGTTGGGGTCATTGCGGATGCCGCTGTCCTTGTGAATGCTTGGCTGGTAGCGTTCCATGACCCACTCCACGGCACTCTTGCCGTTGACGATGTACTCATAAGCATTCAGGGGGATGCCCGCTAGGGTGATGTGGTCGTTGTAGCGAATGGTGGATTTGTCCGGCTTGCGAGCGGTGCCGCCAAAACGCATCTTGCGCACCCGGTAGTGCCCTGAGAGTTCGTCGCCGGAATCTTGTGCATCGGGTTCCCGGATATCCAGCGGGTACGGCTGCAGTTGTTCGTAGCCGATGTGCAGTTCGGCCAGCTGCCGCCCGGCGTCGCTGAAGGCGCGAAAGTCTGCGGCGGTTTTGGTGTAGGGAATACGGGGCAGCATCTTTTTGAGATCGGCGGCAAAACGCCGTTTGTATTCGGGGCTGTGCAGCAGGCCGTAGACATAGTGGAAAATCGCATCGCCATCGATCTCCTGGTCGGCATAGTGGTCCCGGAACAGCGAGACAGTCTCGGCGGGAATATTATCCACCTGCTGCCATTGCTTGCCCCCACCGTACAGTTCCCCATCCACCGGTTCATAGCGATAGCGCGGAAAACATTGGTTTTTTGAGACAATTTCCAAATCCGGCACAGTATCCACCATCAGGGCGGAAAACTCTTTGCCGGCACCGATGCCCGAAACACAGATGGCCCGGTTAGGAGTATCGGGTGTAGCAAATATACGCGGCAGTTGGTTAAGACGAGCGTTCCATTGGGCATCAAAATACAGCCATTGTTTGCAAAATGGCCTGTAGATGGCATGACGCAGACGCTCCGGTATGAACTTGCCGACTTTATTTCTGGTGAGATACTGTAGATTTAGAGAGTCCCAATGAATGCGCCTTGAATCGTAATTGACAAAGTCTCTGGCCTCAGGTTTTTTGCCGGTATTTTCCGGTGCGCAAGCCCGCCGATAACGTTGCACTTCACTGTTGTAGAAATCGATACATCGTCGCATATTGGCAGTAATTTCCTCGCTGGAGAAATTGTAGACCCAGGCATCCCGGTTGGTTGCAACCCCGAGGCTGAACAGCGTAAAAATACTTGTACCCGTAGCCTCCTTGCGTTTGTTTGCCTTGTCTCCCAGCGGCAGCCAATGCATAAATTGCGGGTCGCGCTGGTTGATCCAGTCGTGCTCGGCATTGGGCGTGATGATGTCCCAGGGAATGCTTTGCGCACTGCCGAATTCACGGATCATTTCCAGCTTCTGGTCGCGCTTCAGATAATCACCGATATCGTGATAATGGATTTTGCATGTACCCTGTGCCCGCGGGTTCTTAATTAAAAACAGGACAGCAATAGTTGCACGGCTACCGGAACCGAAAATCTGGCCTCCTTCCCGGCGCGCGGTCTCACCCGAGGTGCGCGTATTACCGCGCAAGTTAAAACAATAAATACTGCTGAATTCGTCCTGCAGGCACTTGCGGAATCCGTCCTGGGCACTGCCGTCGAGCCAACCGCCATTGCTGACGTAGGCGACGATGCCCTCCTCGCCGATGCGGTCGCTGGCCCAGCGAAAAGCGCGAATATAGGAATCGTACAGTTTGTTCTTAGCGGTAGCACTGGAGTAATGCGCATAGCTCTCCTTTATGCTCTCATCCAGCCTGGGATACTTTAAATTCCAGTTTGCATCATTCTGACTTCTCTGCCCAGCTGAATACGGCGGATTGCCCAGCACCACGCGGATCGGCGTCTTCTGCTGCCTCTGCACCCGCTTGGAATTGACCGGGAAAATCCTGTCCAGCATATCGCCGTCCCGCTCATTGATCTGAAAGGTGTCGGTCAGCACAATGCCGGCAAAGGGCTCGTAGGCTATATCTTCCGCCACCTGCTGCTGCTTCTGTTGTTGTACAGCCGCCTTCCCCTTTTTCCCCTGCACCATCTGGCGTTTCCGGTCGTGGTAGGCCTCCTCTATATTGATGGCGGCGATGTAATAGGCCAGCAGCACGATCTCGTTGGCGTGCAGCTCTTCGCCGAACTTGCGCTCCAGGTCCTTGTTGTCAATCAATGAGGACTGCAGCAGCCGGCTGATGAAGGTGCCGGTGCCGGTGAACGGGTCCAGCACATGCACGCCCCGGGCACCGATGCCCTTGCCGAACTCCTGCTGCAGCAGCCAGTCGACGCTGTGCAGTATGAAATCCACCACCTCGACGGGCGTATAGACGATGCCCAGCCTCTCTGTCATCTTGGGAAAGGCGGTCTGGAAAAACTTCTCGTAGAGTTCGATCACCACCTTCTGCCGTCCCTCGGCATTGTCGATGCCGCTGGCCCGCCGGCGCACACTCTCATAGAACTCTTCCAGGGAGCGGGTCTCGGCCTCCAGGTTCTGCTCATACAGCAGCTCCAGCATGGTCTGCATGGTCTTGGAGACCGGGTTCTTGGCGGCGAAGTCATAGTTCTCAAACAGGGCTTCAAACACCGGCCGGGTGATCAGGTGCTGGGAGAGCATCTCGATCGCATCCTCCTCGCTGACCTCGGGATTCAGGTTCTGTTGCAACTCGGTGAGAAACTCCTTGAACAACTCCCGGTACTCCGCCTTGCCACCCTGCACCAGGGTGTTGATGCGCGTGCTGTTGCGCCGGGCGATGTCCGCCACGTCCTTGGCCCAGTCCTCCCAGTAGCGGCGGTCGCCGCACTTGAGCACCATGCGGGCGTAGATCGCATCCCGCCACTCCTCCACGTCAAACTTGAGCAAACCCTGCTGCAACTTCTCCCGCTGGGTCTGTGCGGTGTAATCGGCTTCCTCTTCCTCTACACCCTCTGTGCCGATCACATCGATGAGAATTTTTTCACTGCGTCCCTCGTTCAGTTCGATACGATTGATCTCCGCATTGAACTGGTCGTCGTGGGCCCGCAGTCCCTGCAACACCTGCCAGACCAATTTGTAGCGGTTGTCCTTCTTGTCCAGCACCTGCTCCGGTGCTTCGTCCGCTGGCACCGCCACCGGCAGAATGATGTAGCCGTATTTCTTGCCCTCCGCCCTGCGCATCACCCGCCCCACCGACTGCACGATGTCGATGATGGAACGGCGCGGGTTCATAAACAGCACCGCATCCAGGGCCGGCACATCCACTCCCTCTGACAGGCAGCGCACATTGCTCAGGATGCGGCATTGCCCGGGGTCCGGGTCTTCCCGCAACCACTGCAGGTGCTTGGTACGCTCCGCTGCCCCCTGGGTGCCGTCCACGTGTCGGATCTCACAGTCCAGGCTCTGTTCTTCCGGGTATTTCTTCTGATACTCATCGACGATGTGGGTGAAATGATCCCGAACCAGCTTAGAGTCATCGATGCGCCGGGAGAATGCCACCGCCCGCTGCATGGGCTCGGGGTCCAAGGTGCCGTCCTCCCCGGCATTGCTGATCCGTTTCGCCAGGCCGTTCCAGCAGCCGATAATCCTGCCGGCATCATTCAGGTTGAGCTCCCCGTTTTTTTGGGAGAGCAGCTTGGGCACGGCATCGCTGACATGCTGCTCATTGACCCCCAGGATGAGCACCTTGTAATCGCTCAGCAGGTTTTGTGCCACCGCGGCGGAGAAATCCAGCCGATGAAACTCCGGGCCGTAGGTCTCCTTATCGTCCATGGAATACACCTCTGCTTCCAGCTCCTTGCCCTGCCGCTTGGCCGACTCGGCATAGATGCGCGAGGTGGCAGTCATGTACAGCCGCTTGTCCGCCCGCAGCCGCTGTTGATCATGCACCTGCACAAAATAGGACTTCTTCTTGTCTTTCTGCTCCACCCCGGTGGTGCGATGCGCCTCATCGCAGATCACCAGGGCAAACTCCGGCGCGCCTTTTTCCTGCGCTTGGGAGACTACCTCGATCGAATGGTAGGTAGCAAAAACTACGTTGACAGGCGGCTTATCCCTGGTATTCCGGTGTTCATGCCGGGAGGGGGGGGGGGGGGGGCGATGCTTGTGGCGATAACTGTTCGGCCAGCCGCTCGCTGTCCGTGGTCGCGGGGAACACCAGTTCGTGTACCGAAATATCCTCGCTCTCCCGACCCACCTTGGTGTCCGAACAGACCGCGAAAAAACTCGCCTCCGGGGAGAACTGCGCACTCCACTCCTGCAGGGTCTGGGAGATCAACGCCAGTGACGGGGCCAGGAACAGCACGTTGCCGCCCCGACCGCGCAACATCCGTTCGGCGATCTTGAGCGAGAGCAGGGTCTTGCCCGTGCCGCAGGCCATGATCAGCTTGCCCCGGTCGTGTTCCTTGAAGCCGGCCAGCACATCCTTCAGTGCCTTCTGCTGGTGCGGGCGCAGTTCCTTGTGCTCCTGCTTCTGCACGCGCCGCCACAACTCCTTGTGCGCGCGCGTGCGCAGCAGTTCCTCCAGTTTGGCATCCTCGGGCAGTCCGTCAGCCAATTGATGGAAGGTCCGGTAAATCCCTTGCACACGCTGATTGGCCAGGGAACGTTTGGCAGTCGCCGACAGCTCGCCGCCGGTGCTCACCAGCATCATCTCGCTGAAAACGATCGACCGGTCTGCCCCCAGGCGCTCGTTGGCAGCCGCCAGGAAGGAGGCGATCTCGCCTTTCTGCAGCGCGTGCTCTGCTTGGAAGAACTTGCACTGGATCGCGCAATAGGCACTGTCCCATCTCTCGGCCACCAGGTCGATGCCGGTATCGCGGCCATCGAGCCCCTGATGCCTGGCCCATTCCCCCCAGTGCCAGACCTTGCGGTACTGACGCCGATAGACCGGGCTCACCGACAGACAGGCCCGAACCAGCCGCTCGAACTTGCTCCCCTGGTCCACCTTGTCGTAGGACTCCTGGCGCAGAACCTCCAGGAACCCGTTCACCCGTTCAGCAGCTATGCCCATGACATGCACCTCCCCCTTTCTGATGCAGTGCGGGTCGGCAGGCCCGCCAATCAGCCTTCCTTTCAATCTTCTTGCAGAAACCCCGGCGGCCCGGCCGCAAAGGCCGCACTGCCCGGTGCACAATCCCTGTCGCTCCGGCAAAGTATAGCCTCAAATGTCTCCTCTCCCTACTCCCCCAACCACTCACATCTTTATTAATCCATGTTTTTCCGGCTCGAAATCCTTCGAAAATGCAATGCACAAGTTCAGAAACTTATGAGACTCTTTGATCAAGAGTAAACCCTGAACATTGACATACAGCGATATCAGAATACAATTAGGAGGCCTGTATTAATGCCAGGCAAGTGGCATGTGCCGCAAGTATTCCAGTGCCAAAGTCGGCACCGCAAGGGAAGCCAGTAAAATCTCACTTCATAAAGGGCCGGCCGTAACTTGCCTGACAACTGCCGCGCGGAAAAGTGGAAACAGTTACCAGATAGTCCGCGGATTGGGCGTCATACAGTTGACCTGATGACTGCCCACGATCTTCCCAAACTGATCAATACCGAGCCAGACCGGGTTTCTGCGCCTATGGTGAGCGCATCTCCTAACACGTCCGCCCCCCCCCCCCCCCCCCCCCCCTTCTAACACCAACACGCACCACACAACTAGTTAAATCGCCCCTGCGCTATCCAGGGGGGAAATCCCGTGCCGTGAAGCAGATACTCAAACTGCTTCCCCCTGAGCTCGACCATTTGTGTTCCCCTTTTGTCGGGGGAGCATCTGTTGAGTTGGCGTGTGCAGCACAAGGCGTGGAAGTCTTTGCCTACGATGCTTTTCAACCACTGGTGAATTTCTGGCAGGTGCTGCTGGAAGATGCACCGGCGCTGGCAAGACAGGTGAAAAAGCACCATCCCATCAGCAAAGAAAAGTTCTACCGCTTGCAGCGTCACTATTTTCGATACAGGAACCCGCGCAACATGGCGGCGATTTTCTTTGCCCTCAACCGGTCCTCCTTTTCCGGCACTACCTTGTCCGGGGGTATGTCTGACGGGCACCCTCGTTTTACCGAGCGCGTAATCCAAAACCTGGCGAACTTCAAAGTGGATGGCTTCCATGTGGAACATGCAGATTTCCGCCAGTCTCTAAAAAAGCACAAGAACGATTTTCTTTATCTCGATCCTCCATACGCCAACCAGGGAAAACTGTATGGGGACCGCGGCGACTATCACGTTGAATTTGACCATAAGGCTCTTGCTGCAATCCTGCGTAGCCGCGGCAGTTGGCTGCTTTCCTATAACGATTGCGAGACGGTGCGAGAGCTTTACAAAGGCTTCCGTTTCCTGTCGCCTGAATGGGCGTACGGTATGAACACCAGCAAAAAATCCAACGAGGTTTTTGTTCTTTCCTCCGATTACCCCCAGGTGCCATGAAACAGACTGAATCAGGCAAAGCGTTTGAATACGCCATCGCCCAGGCAATCAGCCGGGAAACCGGGGCTGAGTTTGTGAAAAATGATGCGATGGAGTCGACCTCTGGTGCATATTACAAAATGCGGCAGACCCCCTCATCCCTGATCGATAAAGCGGCGACCAAAGCGGTTTTATTTCTTATCCAACACGACACAAATTTGAAACAGGCCAAGAGTGTAGTGTTGCAGCCGGACCGGGCCGGACGGTCAGGAGATGTGCGTGATGTGGTCATTGCGGTGAAAAACGGAGAACTGGGCATATCCGCAAAAAGCAACCATGCCGGCGTCAAACACAGTCGCCTGTCCGGCGCGATTGATTTTGGTAAGGAGTGGGCGGGACATCCAGTCAGTCCTTCTTACTTCAAGAGCGTCCGCCCGATATTCGATAGCCTGCGTGCATTGCGGAGAGAAAAGAAGTTATTCAGGGATGTCCCCAATAAGGGGGCAGTTATATATCTACCCGTGCTGACTGCCTTCGAGGATGAATTCAAGCGCCTGTGCCTTGAATTCCGCGGACGCTTTATTTCAAGGATGTTTGCCTATTTGCTGGGAAAGCACGACTTTTACAAGGTCATCAAACAGGATACAGACAAAATTGTGACCATTCAATCCATGAATATGGGGGGAACACTGGGTTGGGGACGGAAATGGAAAATCCCAAATGAAATTGACACTATCCGGCGGAAGCCAAAATCAAACAACACTCTGCTCGTGTCGTTCACTGGGGGATGGTTGCTGTCATTCCGCCTGCACAATGCCAGCAGCAGAGTTGAGCCTTCCCTGAAGTTTGATATCCAGTTTATTGGTATGCCCGCCGGCGTAGCAAGGACCGATATACCACTGGTTTAACACGACCCCGTGGTAGGTATGAATTATGGCGGAGAGGGAGGGATTCGAACCCTCGGACCGCTTGCGCAGTCAACGGTTTTCGAGACCGTGCCATGCGGGCACAGTAAGCAAAAAGAAGCACCCAGTTAATTTTCTATATCCTTTTCCTTAGACGTTGAAATTTTCATTAAGGACACAGAATAACCAAAATTTTCAAGTGTCTTTACAGCATTTCTCATACTGACCTTACTAAAAAATGGGATATTTAACTCCCCATCGTGTTTACTAATAATAGCAAATATAATCTCGTAGTCAGAAGGGTCTAGTTTTTTTGAAGAATCCAGTTCCGGCTTATGGCTATTGGGTAATTTTTCATTTACTTTTTCTCTGAATTCTTTGTCTAAAAATGCTTCCCCTGAAACCAAACCTTGAGCAAATAAATGACTCAAGACCGATGAGGCCCCATAACGTTTTACATGAATAATTTTCTTATTTTTTGTATATAAATCACAAAATTCAATTTTTTGATTGGCACCGCCATAAGCAATTGTTTTTCTGTCCATGTTGCAAATGCCTTCTGTCTCTTCCTCAACTCTTTGGTTATACTTGTTTTCGTGTTCATCTGGTTTGCGTTCAGGAAGCTTTATCCCGGGACGTCTTTCTTGTAATCTATTGAAAGAGGAAAAAATTTGTTTTGAGAAGTCGTTTTCTATTTGGTACCATTTCCCATTACTCAATATATACATCTTCTCGTCTATTGAGATCTCACAGTACAGGCAATTATAGATTTTCCATCGTCGACTACTCACATTCGAACTGGCACTGATATAACGAACAGTGTGTTTTTTTAAAATCTCTGGTGATAAGTCTTTCTTGTCCTCATCTGGAATAAATTTCAGGTATCCGGGTAAATCTATATCATCGCCAAAAGATTGTCTTCCAAATTTGAATTCATCAACATCCGCCCAGGGAATAATTTCTGGTATAGCCATCCAAACTGTTGATGACTGTTCATTTATGTTTTTAATTTTCTCTACCATGTCGTTATCTAACATCTCAACTGTCTTCGGATCTTTTATTTCTGATATATGGTCAATCCAAGGAAAGGTTTTTTTATAATCATCACTTTTATACTTTTCATAACATTTTACTAAGAAGTCTTTGACATTTGAAGCATTAATTTTTACAGAAAGTGATAATGCATCTCTTCCCGTAACAGATTCACCAAATTGTTTATCTGTTACCTTTCCAGTTATCTCTTGGATCAAATCTTGCTCAATGTCAATGTTGAAATTATCAGTCGTTCCATCTTTAGTCACTTGTTCTTTTGATAGTTTTGGAATAATAGACATATTTTTTTTGCCAATTTGTCGTAGACGCTCTGAATCAATCATGCCAAGTGCTGTTTTTAATCCAAATCGCTCTTCCCAAACTCCAGGTTCTAATAATGTGTGGCCGTACCCGAATGTAAGAACAAAAGTTCTATCTTCCACCGACATAACAAGAGCGGCTTTTGATGTGGCGGTAAATATTTTGTTCTTGCCTTCCTTGCCTTCTTCATCATGAATGTTATTAAAAGATGACCCAAAAAAATTCTCTACCCAAGCAGGTTCAGAAATATGTGGCTTCCCGTAATAAAAACCACCAATATTTGCAATTTCACTGTGTTCTAACTGTCCCTGATCCCTAAAAATGTCGTCTGGAGAGGAGTACTCTTCCTTGATCAGGTAGATGGATAATTTGTTTGTTTTATCTTTAGCCATATCAGTAATGCGCGGCGCAAAAGATTGTTCGGTCTCACCGGTCACGCCAGACAACGGACAGGTCGCGATCCTCCCAATCCAAGTCTGTCCCAAGAGAAGCAGGAGAGGCCCGCACTCTCAGTCCGTGGCGCGGTCTAAGATTTGAATGTTACTTCTGATTGTGGGGGCGGGAAATGATTTTTCAACCCCGAGGCGGATATGTGCCATGAATTGCCCCCCGGGACTGCAATATAGGCTAATTTTCAGGCGTCAGAGGGCTGTATTTGTAGGGTGGTCAGGTATGAATTATGGCGGAGAGGGAGGGATTCGAACCCTCGGACCGCTTGCGCAGTCAACGGTTTTCGAGACCGTCCCATTCGGCCGCTCTGGCACCTCTCCGAACCAGTCTGTATTTGCTCTCCCACCTGGCGGTCGCTCTCACCACCTGGCGGACGCCCTCTCTACCCGGCGGACGCCCTCCACGCTGCGGCGTCCCGCCCCCTGGCGGCACCCCGCCCCCAAGCACTGCAGTGCGACACCCACCCCGCTCCGCCCTCATTCCAGCGGCACGTTGAGCCGGCGGGCGACCAGGGTGTAGGACTCCACGACTTCCCCCATGTCCTTGCGGAAGCGGTCCTTGTCCAGCACTTCGCGGGTCTCGCTGTCCCACAGCCGGCAGCCGTCCGGGGTGAATTCATCGC
Organism: Gammaproteobacteria bacterium; assembly: GCA_965215045.1. Lineage (GTDB taxonomy): Bacteria > Pseudomonadota > Gammaproteobacteria > JABABF01 > JABABF01. Next base: position 958,116 of record OZ244031.1, read on the forward strand.
CCAGCAGCAGTTCGTCGCCGAAGCGTCCGAACTCCAGCTTGTAGTCGACGAGCAGGATGCCGGCATCGGCGAACAACTGGCGCAGGATGCGGTTGACTTCCAGGCTGAGTTCCCGTCCGCGGCGCAGTTCATCTTGCCCGGCCCAGCCGAAGGCGATGGCGTGGTCTTCGCTGATCATCGGGTCGTGCAGGGCATCGTCCTTGTAGAACAGTTCGAACAGCGGCGGCTCCAGGGTGCGGCCTTGTTCGATGCCCAGCCGCTTGCACAGGCTGCCGGCGGCGATGTTGCGCACGACGAATTCCACGGGCATCATGTCCAGGCGGCGCACGAGGGAATCGTTCTCTGACAGGCGTTCCAGGAAATGGGTGGGCACGCCCTCTTTTTCCAGGTGCTGCATGATGAAGGCGTTGAAGCGATTGTTGACCCGGCCCTTGTCGGCGATCTTTTCGACCTTGGCGCCATCGAAGGCGGAGGTGTCGTCCCGGAAATGCAGGATCAGGCTGTCTTCCTGTTCGGTGGTGTAGACGGTCTTGGCCTTGCCGGACACTAGTTCGCGGACTTTTTGCGGGGTGCCCCCGGACGGGGCGGCGGGCCGTGGTGCACCGGACGGGGTGGCTTGCGATGCGGACTTGTTCAATGCTTCTCTCCCGGGTTCAACTCAGGTGGTCGCTGATGGCCTTGAGCAGGGTCTGCCTGTTCTCGGCACTCAGTGCGGCCTCTCTCTTGTGGAGGCTCACGGTGATCTTCTCGGTGCGGCGGTCGACACGCACTTCCAGGGTCTGGAGTTCTTCCCTGGCGACGGCCTGGGCGATGGTGGCACTGCCCAGTTGGTCCAGCTTGCCCTTGACTTTGCGCGCGGGGTCGTAGGCCACGTAGTAGATGCCGGCCTTGCGGTTCTTGTCCAGCACCAGGAAATCGGCCTTGTGCAGTGCGCTTTCCACGGCACCCCAGGCGCGGCCGAAGGCGATGTCCAGCAGCAGGACGGGGCGGCCGTCCCGGTCGACGCCGTGTTCCATGCGCGCCCGGCCGCTGAGCTGGCGCGCCCGCAGGGAGGCGAGCCCGGGCGCATTGCCCTGCTGCACGAGGTAGGAGGCGAAGACTTCCAGCATGCCCAGTGCCCGCGGCGGGTTGTCATTCTGCTCGGGCCAGCCGACACGGCGGTCTTCGGTGTCCTGGAGGATGTGCACTTCGGCGGTGTTTTCCTGCAGGCCGGGCTGCACCTGGAAGCGGTAGCGCTCGCGCACCTTGCTCTCGCGTCTCTGCAACCAGCGGGTTTCGAGGATGCCGTTGCGCGGGTCGTTGCGGGCGGCCACCAGGCGGCTGAAACTGATGAAGCCGCGCAGCCGGGGCCACAGTTCGGCGGCGGTGGCGTTGACGATCAGCCACGCCCGGTCGCCGATCTTCTGGATGCGCACTTCGTTCAGGGAGGAGCGACGCAGGGGTTCGGGGGCATCGAAGAGGATCTGGCGCTGGTCCCGCTCGGTGCGTTGCAGCTCGGGGATCGGGTAGAGCTCGTAGAACTCTTCGGGGTCTGTGGTCTGCGGCGTCTGCAGCGGCGGCAGGGTGCGGGCGTAGAGATAGTCCTGGCTGCGGTCGCGCACGCCGAAGACTTCCAGCATGCCGCAGCCGCCCAGCAGCAGCAACAGCGGGAACAACAGGACTCTCTGTAGATGCATATTGACAAGGACGATCAAGCTGCCCCGCAAGGCGGAAGCACTTGCGCCCGGCGGGGGAAAACCCGGTATTTTACCGAAACCGGGGTGGGCTGCGGGACTGCTTTCAGTCCAGTGCCCCGCCCTGCTGCAGTGCCTGGTGCAGGGCTTCGTGGTGTTCTGCGGCCAGCGGCGTCAGCGGCAGGCGAATCCCGGGGCCGATCCTGCCCATCCGGTGCAGTGCCCACTTGACGGGAATGGGGTTGGCTTCGACGAACAGCATTTTGTGCAGGGGCTGGAGCCGGGCGTCCAGGGCCTGTGCCGGTTCGCTCTCCCCGGCCAGGGCGGCGGCGCACATCTGTGCCATGGCGGCCGGTATGACATTGGCACTGACGGAGACGACGCCCCGGGCACCGGCCTGCAGCATCAGTTGGGCGGCACTGGGGTCGTCCCCGGAGTAGAGCGGGAACTCGTCTCCGCACAGGCGGCGGATTTCCAGGGCGCGCTCCAGTGCGCCGGTGGCTTCCTTGATGCCGGCGATCTGCGGAAGTTCGGCCAGGCGTTGCACGGTCTCCGGCAGCAGGTCGCAGGCGGTGCGCGCCGGAACGTTGTAGAGAATCTGCGGGATGTCCACGGCCCGGGCCACGGCCCGGTAGTGCTGGTAGAGGCCTTCCTGGCCGGGCTTGTTGTAGTAGGGGGTCACGAGCAGGCAGGCGTCGGCACCCAGGTCGGCGGCGCGCTGGCTCAGGCTGATCGCCTCCCGGGTGGCATTGGCACCGGTGCCGGCGATGACCGGCAGGCGTCCGGCGGCTCGCTGCACGATGTGTTCGATCACGGCGCAGTGTTCTTCGACATCCAGGGTGGCGGACTCACCGGTGGTGCCCACGGCGACGATGCCCGCGGTGCCCTGTTCAGCATGCCAGTCCACGAGGCGGTCCAGGGCGTCCCGGTCCAGGGCGCCGTCTTCTTGCATCGGTGTCACCAGGGCGACGATGCTGCCGTTCAGGGAAAACATGGGGCGGTTCCGTCCGGGGCCCGGGGAGCTGAAGCCTGTCTCAGAAAGTGTCGGGGCGCAGCAGGACGTCGGTGCCGCCGTCGACGAAAAACACGGCACCGCAACAGAAGGAGGCTTCCGGCCCCAGCAGGAAGCAGATCACGGCGGCGATTTCCTCGGGCTGGCCGGGGCGCTGTATGGGGATGGTGTCTTCGAGTTCCTGCATGCGCTCTTTGTAACGGGGATCCTTGCGGTTTTCCGCCACCAGCGGGGTCAGGGTCATGCCGGGGGCGACGGCGTTCATACGCACGCCGCGCTTGGCCCACTCTGCGCAGTTGCGCCGCATCCAGCAGCCCAGTGCGTACTTGCCGCCGGCGTACACGGCGGCACCGTCGGTGTAATCTTCCATCATTTTAATCACGCCTTCTTCGTCTTCGTTGAGAAAGGCGGCGGTCAGTTGGTCGTCGTGGTAGTGCACCATCGACGAGGAGTTGGAGCCGACCAGCACCGCGGCTCCCTGCTTTTTCTCGAGCAGGGGCAGGGCCGCCCGGGTGGTGGCGATGGCACCGAAATAGTTGAGCCGGGCGACGGTCAGCAGCGGCACGTGCGGGGCGACACCGGCACAGGGCACGAAACCATCCAGTCCGTCCGGGGCACTCTCCCGCATGGCCTCGCTGGCCCGGGCCATGCCTTCCGTGGTGCTGAGGTCGGCGATGATGTCGGCGTCCTTGAGGTCGATGACGATCACCTGGTGGCCCTCGCCCGCCAGGCGTTCACGGACGGCGGCACCGATGCCCGAGGCACCCCCGGTAACGATGTATGTGCCCATGAGGTTCTGCTCTTTTGCGAAGGCGGAAGGCGGAAGGAACCGGCGTCCGGTATCCGAAGTTCGGCTGCCTCAGAAAATGTCGGGGCGCAGCAGGGTGTCGGTGCCGCCGTCGATGAAGAAGACGGAGCCGCAACAGAAGGAGGCTTCCGGCCCCAGCAGGAAGCAGATCACGGCGGCGATTTCCTCGGGCTGGCCGGCGCGCTGTATGGGAATATGGTCTTCGAACTCATCCATCAGCTCTTTGAAACGGGGGTCCTGGCGGTTGGCCTCGACCAGCGGGGTGATGGTCATGCCGGGGGCGACGGCGTTCATGCGCACGCCGCGCTTGGCCCACTCTGCGCAGTTGCGCCGCATCCAGCAACCCAGTGCGTACTTGCCGGTGGCATACACGGCGGTGCCGTCCTTGTAGTCTTCCATCATCTTGGCCACGCCCTCTTCGTCGTCGTCGAGAAAGGCGGCGGCCAGCTTGTCGTCACGGGAGTTGGTCATCGGTGCGGAGTTGGAGGAGATCAGCACCGCGGGTGCCTGTTTTTTCTCGAGCAGGGGCAGTGCTGCCCGGGTGGTGGCGATGGCACCGAAATAGTTGAGCCGGGCGACGGTCAGCGGCGGCAAGTGCGGGCCGACGCCGGCACAGGGCACGAAGCCGTCCAGTCCGTCCGGGGCACTCTCACGCATGGCGTCGCAGGCCTGGGCAACGCCTTCTGCGGTGCTGAGGTCGGCGTTGATGTCGGCGTCCTTGAGGTCGATGACGATCACCTGGTGGCCTTCTCCCGTCAAGCGTTCGCGCACGGCGGCACCGATACCCGTGGCACCCCCGGTAATGATGTATGTGCCCATGATTTTCTCCCCTTGTTATGCAATGACGGAATAGCGGGTGTCCCCGCCGGCGGTTATGTGTCGATACGCGCTGTGCCGTGTCACTACGGGGACGCAGCGCAGTCAGCGGGCATTATAACAATGCGCCGCCCGCGCAGTCTGCGAGCGGGTCTGCGGCGGAGGCAATGCAGGGCTGCGAGCGGGCCAGGTGCGGGGCCTCTGCCCGGTGGGCGGGAAGGCAGGCGGGCAGAGGCAGGCCAGGCGGGCGAGCGGGAGGGAGAGAGGCCAGGCGGGCAGAGGCAGGCCAGGCGGGGGCGGGAGACCTTCCCTTCAGCCGCTGTCGGGCATGTCGGGCAGGTTGAAATGATGGCCCCAGATGCTGCCCCTGCCGGCGGTGACGGTGGGGGTGAAATGTCGCCAGTCCAGTTGCCGACCCTGGCAACCGTATTCCAGGGCGAAGCCGGTGGGGGTCATCATGTAGAAGGACAACATGTGGTCATTGCTGTGCCGGCCCAGGGTGGAGAAGATGTGGATCTCGCGTTCGTTGACGCGGTCCAGGCAGGCACCCACTTCGTCGACATTGTCCACTTCCACCATGATATGCACGCAGCCGGCGGGAAATGCCGCCGCCGGCACGCCGTAGAGTGCCAGGCTGTGATGGCGCGGGTTGGCGCAGTGCAGGAAATTGATGGCGTTGGCACCGCCCTGGGGATTGGGCACTTCCATGTGGTCGGAGTCGTCGAAGCCCAGCAGTTCGCGGTAGAACTGGCGGGTCTCTACCAGGTGTTCGGCACACAGCACCACGTGTCCCAGCCCCAAGTTGCCGTCGGGGCCGGTTTCAAAACGGGAGACGGCCAGCGGGGAGACGAAGGGGGCGTAGTCCAGGCCGCGGCCGTGGAACAGTTCCAGGGCATTGCCGGAGGGATCCTCCAGGCGCACGAGTTCGATCACGCCGCGCTGGTCGGCTTCTTCGTCGCTGCCTTTTTTGAAGGGGACCTTGGCTTTTTGCAGGACTTCGCAGGCCTCGTCCAGGGCGCGTGCGTCTGTGAGTTCCCAGCCGGCCAGCAGGTAGCGGTCCTGCTTCCCCGGCACGATCGCCAGGCGCCAGGGGTGGGGGTCCATTTTCAGGTAGACGCCCTGGGCTTCGGGCGGTTGCGGGGCGGGCATCATGCCCAGCACCTGGAGGCCGTAGTCGCGCCACTTTTCGGGGGCGCTGCTCTCGATAACGATGTACCCCAGGCTCCGCACCTCAGGCATGGCGCAGGGGTCTCCTGTGGCTCATACCCGGGACGGGGCGCCGGTGCGGGTCAAGCAGGGCGCCGGGCTTCAGGCATTCACCCGCAGCGGGTAGACCTTCTTCTGGTCCCAGGTCTTGGGCACGTCCTTGACGTCGACGTAGAACTGGCTGTACCACTGGCGCAGCTTGTTGACCGGGCCGTCGCCGTCGCACAGCACGGGATTGTCGACGCGCACCTTGCTGTGCCAGATCGCCACGTCCTGGCCGAAGGCCACCTGGTTCTGGTCGACGTATTCCTGGGCGATCGCCTGGTTTTCCTCGTCGCTGAGGCCGGGCACTTTCTTGACCATCACGCCGAAGCGCAGGTCGAAGGATTCGGTGGTCACCGGCACATGCGTGACCAGCAGGCGGGATGCCACGTCCACGCCATCGACGTTGCCGGTCATGTAGGTGTTCATGTAGGCCGGCCCGTAATAGGTGGCCACGCTGGTCAGTTCTCCGTCCTTGGCCAGCCTTTCGCTGGTGCCCTTGATGTGCTGGGTGTAGACGTGCTTTTCCACTTCGTTGGAGAACTCGGTGACCGGTGCCTGGTGCACGGGGCCGAAATGCCCGAAGTCCGCCATGTTGTCCACCAGCTCACGGCAGTTGGTGCGGATGTGCATTTTCTCGACGACCCAGTTCGTCCATTCATCGGAGAAGCAGTCATCGATGCGCGGAATGCGCTGTTCTTCGATCGGGGGGTTGTTCTCGGGGTCGTTCCAGACGAACAGCAACTGGTTCTCTTCCATGGTCGGCCAGGACTTGATCACTGCCTTGGCGGGGATCTTGTTGGCGTAGGGGATGTCGTTGCAGACGCCGTCTGCGCCCCACTTCCAGTGGTGAAACGGGCAGCGGATGGAGGAGCCCTCTACGCAACCCAGGCTGAGGTCGCCGCCCATGTGCGGGCAGTAGGCGTCCAGGATATGCACCTCGCCGTCTTCACCCCGGAAGGCGACCAGCTTGGTGCCGAAATATTCCAGTCGCTGCGGTTGGTCGGTGTAATCGGAGGCCAGTCCCAGGCAGTGCCAGCCGCGCGCGTAGCGCTCGGGGATTTCGGCGGCTTCGATTACATAAGGTTGTGCTTTGTGGTTCACGATTACGGCTCCTCTATATTGTCACCCGTGCCTGACCGCCCGAGCCTGCCGGCCCCCGGCGGGATGGCATTGCAAATATATACCTGATTACGCCGGAAGCTGTCAAACCTCCCCCGGCCGCGGAACAGGCGCGGAGAGACCCCGCCTTCGCGCACGGGGAGGGGGCGCCGCCTCCAGCCGCTCCCAGCGGGCGAGCACCCCCGCCTTCCCGCACGGGGAGGAGACTCAGGGTGGACCGCAGGTCGCCCTCGCCGGCGGTCCCGCCTTCCCGCACGGGGAGGGGACATCTTGCCAGGCGCACCGCCTGCCGGGCGTCCACTCCAGGAATGCATGCACGGGGGGCCGGCCCCTGCCTGTTGCTATAATCGCGCGCAATTGTCCGCTCCCTACTGCCATGTCCAAGTCCGCCCGGAAGCCCAAGACCTGGGGCGGTCGTTTTGCCGAGCCGACTGCTGATTTTGTAGAGCGGTTTACGGCCTCGGTGCATTTCGACTGCCGTCTCTGGCGCCACGATATCGAGGCCTCCCGGGTGCACGCCCGGATGTTGCAGCGGGCGGGATTGCTCAGCGAGGCGGAACAGCGGGAGCTGGATGCGGGCCTTGCGGCCATCGGCGAGCAGATCGAGAAGGGGGAGTTTCACTGGGACCCGCAGCTGGAGGACGTGCACACCAACATCGAGGCGGCGCTGGTGGAACGCTGTGGCGATGTCGGCAAGAAACTGCACACGGCGCGTTCCCGGAATGACCAGGTGGCGACCGACCTGCGCTTGTACCTGCGCGATGTCATCGCCGAGCTCGACGCCGGCCTGCACACCCTGCAGCAGGCCTTGCTGGACCTGGCCGAGCGCGAGGCGGACACCGTGATGCCGGGTTGCACGCACTTGCAGCCCGCCCAGCCGGTCAGTTTCGGACACCATGTCCTGGCCTGGCATGCGATGCTGCAGCGCGACCGGGAGCGTTTTGCCGACTGCCGCCAGCGGGTCGATGTGTGTCCGCTGGGTGCCGCCGCCCTGGCCGGGGCACCGTATCCCATCGACCCGGAATTCACGGCGCGGGAACTCGGTTTCGCCCGCGCCTTTGACAACTCCCTGGATGCGGTCAGCGACCGGGATTTCGCCATCGAGTTCTGCGCCTGCGCCGCGCTGTTAATGATGCATTTCTCGCGCATCGCAGAAGAGCTGATCCTGTGGAATTCTCCGCAGTTCGGTTTTGTCTCCCTGCCCGACCGCTTCTGCACCGGCTCTTCGATCATGCCGCAGAAAAAAAATCCCGATGTGCCGGAACTGGTGCGCGGCAAGAGCGGCCGGGTCTACGGCGACCTGCACGCCCTGCTGACGCTGATGAAAGCGCAGCCGCTGGCCTACAACCGCGACAACCAGGAGGACAAGGAGGCCCTGTTCGATGCCGCCGACACGACGCTGGCCTGCCTGGAGGCCCTGTGCGGCCTGGTGCCCGGGCTGGAGGTCGATGCACAGAGGCTGCGCGAGGCGGCGGGCCGGGGCTTCAGTCTCGCCACGGACCTGGCCGATTACCTGGTGCAGAAGGGGCTGCCGTTCCGGGATGCGCACGAGTTGACCGGGCAGGTGGTGCAGCGCGCCATGGAGCGGGGCGTGGAACTGCAGGAGCTGTCCCTGGAAGAATTGCAGGCCTGCAGTCCGCTGATCGAGGCGGAGATCCTGGAGCGGCTGAGCCCGGAGGCGTCGCTGGCTGCGCGCGCCCACGCCGGTGCCACCGCCCCGGGACAGGTGCGCGATGCGGTGCGCCGCGCCCGCCTGGAAACAGCATCCGCAGCGGGGCGCAGCGGGACACGGCGCACCCGCCGCAAGCCCTCCCCGGGCGGGAGCGACCAATAAGATGCCGGTGCAGCTGGGGGTGGTGATGGACCCGATCGGCGACATCTACCCGCACAAGGACACCACCCTGGCCCTGCTCCTGGCCGCGCAAAAACGCGGCTGGAAGCTCTGGTACACGGAGCCGCAACGCCTGTCCTGGAACCGCGGGGAAGTCCGGGCGCAGATGTGTCCCCTGGAAGTGCGCGATGACCCGCGGGACTGGTTCAGCCAGGGAGACTGGGCACGCCGCCCGATGGCGGAGCTGGACCTGGTGCTGATGCGCGCCGACCCGCCGTTCGACATCCCCTACATTCACGCCACGCACCTGCTCGAGGAACTGGCGTGCAAGCGCGGGGTGCCGGTGGTCAACCCGCCCCGCGCCTTGCGCGACTGCAACGAGAAAACATTTATCACTTATTTCCCCCAGTGTTGCCCGCCCTTCCTGGTCAGTGCCGACCCGCAGGAACTGCGGGAATTCCACGCCGAGCAGGGCGACATCATCCTCAAGCCCCTGGACGGCATGGGCGGACGCTCGGTTTTCCGGGTGTCCGGGGACGGACAGAACTTCAGCGTGATCCTGGAAACCATGCTGGCCAGGGGGGCGCAGCTGATGGCACAACGCTACCTGCCGGAAGTCGCAGACGGCGACAAGCGCGTGCTGTTGATCGACGGCGAACCGGTGCCCTGGATGCTGGCGCGCGTGCCGCAACCGGGCGAGGTGCGCGCCAACCTCGCGGTCGGCGGACAGGGCGAGGTGCGGCCACTGGGAGACCGCGAGCGCTGGATCTGCGAGCAGCTGCGCGAGGAGCTGTGCGCCCGGGAATTGTTTTTTGTCGGCCTGGATGTGATCGGCGAGTACCTGACCGAGATCAACATCACCAGCCCCACGTGCGTGCGCGAAATCGATGCGGCCATGGACCTGGACCTGGGTACGCAATTCATGGACGCCCTGGAACGCAAGTTCCTCTCCTGATGGAGGATGCGGCGACACTGCGGGCACTCGCGTACGACTTCGGCCTGAAACGCATCGGCGCGGCCTTCGGCCAGGACCTGGGCGGCGTCACCCGGGAACTGCCACCGCTGGCGGCCCGGGGCGGCATCCCCGATTGGGAGGAAGTGGCGGGGCAGCTGCAGGAGTGGCGTCCCACCCTGCTGCTGGTCGGTCTGCCGCTGCATATCGACGGGCGGGAGAGCACGCTTTCGGAACGGGCGCGGCACTTTGCGCGGCAGCTGTGGCAGCACTTCCAGCTGCCCTGCGAAATGGTCGACGAGCGCCTGTCTTCGGCGGCGGCGAAACAGCATCTGCAAGGGTGCCGGGACCGTGCGCGCGCGGTCGACAGCGCGGCCGCGCAGCTGGTGCTGGAGGGATGGCTGCACGCCTGCCTGCTGCAGCGTGCGAGCATGGAGGGCCGGCTGCGGGAGTTGCGCGCGCGCATCGCCGCTGCGGCCGCAGAGCGCGATGTCCCGGCACAGCAGATCCGCCTGGTGGGCGTCAGCAAGGAGCAGCCGGCCGCGGCACTGCACAATGCGCAGCGGCTGGGTCTGCGTGACTTCGGCGAGAATTACCTGGGCGAGGCACTGCGCAAGGTGGGCGTGCTGGGGCAACTGCCGCACAGCCTGCATTTCCTGGGCCTGGTGCAATCGAACAAGACCGCCGCCATCGCTGCGCACTTTGACTGGGTGCACGGTGTGGCGCGTCCCAAGACTGCCCGACGTCTCAGTGCGCAGCGCGACCCGGAGAAACCGCCCCTGCAGCTGTGCCTGCAACTCAATACCAGCGGCGAGCCGCAAAAGGCGGGTGTGAAAACGCGCACTGAATTGCGCGCCCTGGCCCAGCAGGTGGCGGCCCTGCCGCACCTGCAGTTGCGCGGACTGATGGTGCTGCCGCACCCGGAAGACGAACCCGGGCGGCAGTACCGGGCCTGCCTGGAGGCGGCGGACGCCTTCTTCGAATTGCAGCGGGAGTTCCCGCAACTGGACACGCTGTCCTTGGGCAGCTCGGCGGATTTCGAAAGTGCGATCCGGGCCGGTGCCAACCTGGTGCGCATCGGCACCGCCCTGTTCGGTGAGCGCGTTGACGCGCGCCTGCCCTGAACGGGTGGCGGCCCCGGGCGGCCTCACCGGGCACCCGACGCACCCGGGGTCCGACTCGCCAGGCGGTATAATTTTCGCTCCCGCCGCACAGAGCACGGAATTGAGGAGTTTTACATGGTTCTGACGCCTTCCCGCATGATGCCCCTGGGGGCGACGATGCCCGGTTTCCGCCTGCCGGAACCCCGCAGCGGGCAAACCCTGGGACACGAAAGCCTGCGCGGCGAACACGGCTTGCTGCTCATGTTCGTATGCAATCACTGTCCCTTCGTGCAACATATTGAAGAGGGTCTCCTGGCCTTCGGCCGCGACTATTCAGGACGCGGGATCGGCATCGCGGCCATCAGTGCCAACGATGCCGAAAAATACCCGGAGGACGCCCCGGAAAAAATTGCCGAACGCGCGCAGACGAAGGACTATCCCTTTCCCTACCTGTACGATGAAAGCCAAGAGGTGGCGCGCAGCTTCGATGCCGCCTGCACCCCGGATTTCTTTCTCTTCGACCGCGATTCGCGCTGTGTTTACCGCGGCCGTTTTGACGAGGCGCGCCCGAATGACCCCGCGCCCGTGACCGGTGCGGACCTGCGACGCGCCATGGATGCGCTGCTGGCCGGTGCAACACCCGATGTCGAACAGCATCCCAGCGTCGGCTGCAACATCAAGTGGCGCAGCGATGACTGAGCTGTGCCTGGTCGGCGGCGGCAACATGGCGACCGCCCTGGCCGGCGGCCTGGTCAGCCAGGGTTTTCCCGCCCGCCAGCTGTACTGCGCTGAACCGCTGGCCGCAGCGCGCGAGCGCATCCTGGCCGCCGCCCCCGGCATGCGCGTGAGCGCAGACAATGCCGAGGCCCTGGAAAACGCCGGGCTCGTGGTGCTGGCGGTCAAGCCACAGGTGCTGGAGACGGTCTTGCGCGATGCCGCGGCACTGCTCCGCCGGCGCGAACCGCTGCTGATCTCCATCGTCGCCGGGGTGCGGCTGGCAACGATGGAAGAATGGCTGGGCGCACCGCTACCCATGGTGCGCTGCATGCCGAACACCGCGGCACTGGTGCACTGCAGTGCCAGCGTGCTGTTCGCCAACGCGCGGGTGAGCGCGGCGCAAAAAGAGGAGGCCCGGCGCATCCTGGCAGCGGTGGGACGTACCTGGTGGGCGGAGACCGAGGAGCAGCTGGATGCGGTGACCGCGATTTCCGGCAGCGGCCCCGCCTACTTTTTCCTGCTCATGGAAAGCCTGCAGGAAGCGGCGCGGGAACTGGGACTGCCCGCCGAACTGGGCACCGCACTCAGCGTGCAAACCGCCCTGGGAGCGGCACGCATGGCGGACGAGAGCGGGGTCGGTGTCCGGGAGTTGCGCCAGCGCGTGACATCGCCGGGCGGCACCACGGAACGCGCACTGCAGGTGCTGGAAGAGCGGGGCCTGGAGGCGGCCTTCCTGGAGGCGGCCCGGGCCGCCGCCGAACGCTCCCGGGAGCTGGCGGCCGGAACACAGGCGGGATAAGCGCGCAGGTGGCCCTGGAAATCACCTCCTTCCTGGCGCGCAGCCTGCTGGGCCTGTACCTGCTGCTGGTGGTGCTGCGCTTCCTGTTGCGCGCCGCCAACGCAGATTTTTACAACCCGATCACGCAGAAGATCGTGCAGTTTACACAGCCGCTGACCGCTCCCCTGCAAAGAGTGCTGCCCATGGTCGGCAGTGTCGATACCGGCACGCTGGTCGGGGCGGTGCTGCTCAACTTCGTCGCCATCCTGATCCTGTCGAGCTTCTACGAAATGCCTTTTTCCCTCGAAATCGGCCGCATGCTGCTCTGGGCCTGCATCGGCATCGCCTACATGATCGCCGACATCTATTTTTTCCTGGTGCTGGCCGTCATCATCCTGAGCTGGGTGGCGCCCTTCCAGCAGCACCCCGCACTGATCCTGATGCACCAGCTGGCCGAGCCGGTCATGGCACCCCTGCGGCGCGTGATTCCACCGATCGGCGGGCTGGACCTGTCGCCGATCCTGCTGTTCTTGCTGATCAACGTCGTGGAAATCATCCTCAAGAACTGGGCCGCCGCCCTGCAACTGCCCCCGGCCATCGTGCTGGGCATCTGAGGGGACGCCGCCGTGTCCGCCGTCCCGGATTCCGTGGGGCTGGTTAAGCCGCAGCACCACCATTTCCCGGAGCCTCTGTCGCTGGCCTGCGGGCGGTGCCTGCCGGAGTTCGAACTGGTCTATGAAACCTACGGCGAACTCAATGCCGACAAGTCCAACGCCCTGCTGATCTGCCACACGCTCAGCAGCGACCATCACGTGGCGGGCTTCCACGCCGAGAACGAGACGCCCGGCTGGTGGGAGGACTACGTGGGGCCCGGCAAGGCGATCGACACCCGCGAGTTCTTCGTCGTCTGTCCGAACAACATCGGCGGCTGTTTCGGCAGCACCGGGCCCAACAGCCTGAACCCGGAAACCGGCCGGCCCTGGGGGCCGGACTTCCCGCCGCTGCGCGTGCGGGACTGGGTCAGTGCCCAGAAAAAACTCATGGAGGCACTGGACATCGAACAGTGGGCGGCGATCGTCGGCCCCAGCATCGGCGGCATGCAGGTCATGCGCTGGGCACTGGAACATCCCGCGTGCATGCGGCATTGCGTGGTGGTCGCCTCGGCCATGAAACTCAGCGCGCAAAACATCGCCTTCAACGAGATCGCCAGGCGCGCCATCTCCTCCGACCCCGACTTTCACGACGGTCGCTACATGGAACACGACGCCCGCCCCCGCCGGGGACTGGCCATCGCGCGCATGATCGGCCATCTCACCTATCTCTCGGACACGGCGATGGCACAGAAGTTCGGACGCGAACTGCGCCGCGGCACCTTTGAACGCGGCATCGACGAAGACGTGCAATTCCAGGTGGAGAGTTACCTGCAACACCAGGGAGACAAGTTCTCCCAGGTCTTCGATGCCAACACCTACCTGCTGACGACGCGCGCCCTGGACTATTTTGACCTGGCGCGCGAATACAACCACGACCCGGTGCAGGCTTTTGGCAATGCGCAGTCGGAGTTTTTCATCGTCTCTTTCAGCAGCGACTGGCGGTTTCTGCCGCAGCGTTCACGCGAGATTGTCCAGGCACTGATCCGCGCCCGCAAAAAAGTCAGCTACGCGGAGGTCGAAGCGGACCAGGGGCACGATGCCTTTTTGCTGGATGTGCCGCGCTTTCACGAGGCCTTGCGCGCGTACATGCGCCGGGTGGCAGAGCAGGCGCGATGAGCACGCGCTTCGACCTGGGTCTGCTGCAACGCTGGGTGCGTCCCGGTGCGCGGGTGCTGGACCTGGGCTGCGGCGATGGCGCGCTGCTCATGGAACTGCAGAAAAGCAACCGGGTCAGCGGCCTGGGCGTGGAGATCGACCCGGACAATGTCAACGCCTGCCTGGCGGCCGGCCTGCAGGTCATCGAGCAGGACATCGACAAGGGGCTGGATAACTTCGAAGATCGCAGCTTCGACACCGTGGTCATGACCTACGCCCTGCAGCAGGTGCACTCCCCGCTCCGGGCCCTGGAGGAGATGTTGCGCATCGGCGGCGAGGTCATTGTCAGCTTTCCCAACTTCGCGCACTGGCGCTGTCGCCTGCAGCTGTTCTTCAGCGGTGGCATGCCGGTAGCACCCGAACTGCCGGCCAAGTGGTACGAGACCCAGAACATCCACCTGTACACGGTCTCCGATTTTGAACAGCTGTGCCGGGACCAGGGCATCACCATCCGGGAGCGCGCCTTCCAGGGCGGCCGCTTCCTGCCGCACCGGCTGGCCAACCTGTTTGCGCAATCGGCCATTTACCGGCTGAGCCGCTGAAATGTTCCGCTGCCCGACACCCCTGCCGCCCGGCCCGCTGGCGGCCCTGGTGCTGGCACTGCTGTGCCTGTCGCCCGTCCCGGCCCCGGCGCAGACCGACGGCGGACAGCTGCGCGTTTTCGGCGATTACGAAGTTCACTACAGCGTGTTCAACAGCAGTTTCCTGGGTCCGGAGAATGCGGCCCGCTACGGAGTGGTGCGGGCGGCCGACCGCGCCGTGCTCAACATTTCCGTGCGCAGCAGGCGCGACGGCAAAAGCCGGCCGGTGCCAGCGCAAGTTCGCGCCATCCGCAATGACCTGATTCACCGCCGGCCCCTGGAATTCACCCGCGTGCAGGAACAGGACGCAGTCTATTACCTGGCGCAGTTCCTGTTCCAGCATCGCGAGCGCCTGCACTTCGAGATCACGGTAGAACCCGCGGGCGGGAGCCGGGCGTACAGCTTCCGCTTCCAGCAGCGACTGTACCGGGACCGCCGGTGAAGCTGCCCGCAGAACTGGTGCTGGCCAGCGACAATCCATCCAAGTTGCGCGAGTTCCAGCAGATGTTCCAGGGCAGCGGTACGCGGCTGGTCCCGCAGGGGCAATTCAATACGCCGGCGGCCGCAGAGAACGGGCGCAGCTTTGCCGAAAATGCCGTGCTCAAAGCGCGCAACGCCGCACATCACAGCGGGCTGCCGGCACTGGCCGATGACTCCGGCCTGGCGGTCGACGCCCTGGACGGGGCACCGGGTATTTATTCAGCGCGCTTCGCCGGCCCCGGGGCCGATGCCGAACAAAATAACCGCAAGCTGCTGGCCCTGTTAAAAGACACGCCGGACGAACAGCGCAGTGCCCGCTTCTGCTGCGCGGTGGCACTGGTTCAAGATGCCCGGGATCCGGAGCCGCTGGTCGCCGAAGGCCGCTGGGAGGGACGGATCCTGCAGACGCCGCAGGGGGCGGGCGGTTTCGGCTACGACCCGCTGTTTTTCGTCGCCGAATGCAATTGCAGCGCGGCAGAACTCGCACCGGCAGAAAAACATCGCCAGAGCCACCGCGGCAAGGCCTTGCGCGCCCTGCTGCAGCAGGTCTCGCCTTGAACCCCGCATTGCCGCCCCTGGGTCTTTACGTGCACCTGCCCTGGTGCGTGCGCAAGTGCCCTTACTGCGACTTCAATTCACACGCCGCTGGAGAAGAACCGCTGCCGGAACGGGAATACACCGGCGCCCTGCTGCATGACCTGGAGGGAGAGCACCGGCACAGCAGCGGGCGCAGCCTGCATTCCATTTTCATCGGCGGCGGCACGCCCAGCCTGTTCTCCGCCCCGGCCATCGGCCGGCTGCTGGACGGCATCGCCCGGCAAATGTCTTGTGCGCCCGAACTCGAGATCAGCCTGGAGGCCAACCCGGGCGTCGCCGAACAGCGGCACTTCGCCGGCTT
This sequence comes from Gammaproteobacteria bacterium, assembly GCA_965215045.1. Taxonomy (GTDB): domain Bacteria; phylum Pseudomonadota; class Gammaproteobacteria; order JABABF01; family JABABF01. The sequence goes on from OZ244031.1 coordinate 973,943, forward strand.
TCGCAGTGCCGGCGTCAACCGCCTGTCCATCGGCGTACAGAGTTTTGATGACCGCAAGCTGCAAAGCCTGGGGCGCATCCACGATGGCGATGCTGCACGGCGCGCCGTGGTCGCCGCCCGTGCCGCCGGTTTCGAACAGCTGAATCTCGACCTCATGCACGGCCTGCCGGGACAGACCGCCGCAGAGGCCGCAGCCGACCTGCGCCAGGCCATCGCCCTGGAACCCACCCAGGTGTCCTGGTACCAGTTGAGCATTGAAAAAAACACCGCTTTCTACCGCCATCCCCCCGAGCTGCCCGCAGAAAACGTGCTGGCGGAAATCCAGGCCCGGGGCGAACGGCTGCTGCAGGAGGCGGGATACCGGCAGTACGAGGTCTCCGCCTGGTCCCTGCCGGGCGGGGAGTGCCGGCACAACCTGAATTACTGGAGATTCGGTGATTACCTGGGAATCGGTGCCGGGGCACACGGTAAATGCAGCGAATTATACGATAAATATACGGTTCCTGTTGCGAAAATGCATGTTTTTGCAGACAATCATACTCTCCCGGAAAACCCGGGGGAAGCAGAAAAACACTCGATAAAGAAGCGAAAAAACATAAACATGCAAATAAATGCAGATAAAAGTTCTATCCCGGAACACCCCCGTGAGAGGCGGCCATATTCCGCCACAAAAACCGCGAAATGCGCTGAATTTCAGGGAATGAGCCCAATAAGAATAGTACGCACGGAAAAAAGCCGCCTTCCCAGGCGTTACCTGGAGCATTTTCAGAACGGCGTTCCCGCAACTGGCGGGGGGCGCCAATGGACGCCCGGCGAAGAGGAGCGGCCGCTGGAATTCATGATGAATGTCCTGCGCCTGAAGCGGGGTTGTGAGAGCACCCTGTTCGAAGCCCGCACCGGCGTTCCATTGGAGCGCATCGCCCCGGTGCTCCAGGGCTTGCGGGACGACGGCCTGTTGCGGCCGGAACCGGGGCGCATCTGTGCCAGCGCACTGGGGCATCGCTTCCTGGACGAAGTGCTGCAGGCCTTCGTGCCCGGACCGGAACCAGCTGGGACGCCGTATATAATTTCCTCCACGCAGCCGGGCGCCCGTAGCTCAGTTGGATAGAGCGCTGGCCTCCGAAGCCAGAGGTCGTGGGTTCGAATCCCGCCGGGCGCGCCAAGCCTGGGGCCGGGGGGTTGCCACCGGGCGGATGGCCCGCCGGCACCCCGTCTAAATCGCTACCAGGAACCGCCCCCGCACCTGGTGGGCAAGCAACTTGGCCGCGGTTTCCGGCACCTGTTCCAGGGCGATCTCCTCTGCGGCAATGCGTTCCAGGGCCGGGTTGGGGAATAGCGCATCCAAGCGCTGCCAGGCCTGTTCCCGGCGCGGTGCCGGACAGGCCACCGAATCGATGCCCAACAGCCGGATACCGCGCAGGATAAAGGGCATCACCGAGCTTTGAAATTTCATGGATGCCGCCATTCCGCACATCGCCACCGCCCCCCCGTAACGGGTCTCCGCCAGCAGGCGGCTCAGCACCGCCCCGCCCACGGCATCCACCGCCCCCGCCCAGTGCTGTTTCTCCAGTCCACCGGCGGGTTCGGCGACCCGGGCGGCGGCCAATACCTCCGCGGCACCCAGTTGCTGCAGGTATTCCCCCAGTTCCTCCCGCCCGCTGATCGCCGTCACCGTGCAGCCCAGGGCATGAAGCAGCGCAATGCTGATGCCGCCGACACCGCCGCCGGCACCGGAAACCGCAACCGGGGCCTCCGGGGCCAAGACCCCGGCTTCCTCCAGGGCCATCACGCAGAGCATGGCGGTCAGGCCCGCCGTGCCCAGGCGCATCGCCCAACGGCAATCGCGGCCGGCCGGAACCGGGATCAACCAGTCGGCCGGCAGGCGCGCCCGCTCGGCATAACCGCCCCAGTGCTTCTCGCCCAGCCCCCAGCCGGTGGCCAGTACCAAGTCACCCGCTGCAAAGCGCGACGCAGTGGATTCCAGCACCCGCCCGGCCAGGTCGATCCCCGGCACCATCGGGTAGTGGCGCACGATGCCGGGTGCACCGCCCAAGGCCAGGGCATCCTTGTAGTTGATGCAGGAGTATTCCGTCTGCACCAGCACCTCGCCCTCCGGCAACTCGCTCTCCGGCAGCTCCTGCACGGCGGCACCGACTTTCTGCTCCTCCCCCTGCGTCAACAGCAGTGCTTTCATCGGCTTTTCACCGGCTTTTTCATCGGCTTTTTCATTGGAAGGGCCTCCCGTTTTTCATGGTTTGCATACGCTTCCGCCCTCGAGGCGTGCACCGCAGACAGGACGGAACACGACAGCATTGTATGGGAATTGTATGGCAAAAGCCTGGCATCTCCCGGGTAAGGCCCCGGCAAAGACCCCCGGTAAAAGCCCCCGGCAAAGGCCGCGATCAAATTGCTGCAACCCGGGGCAAATAAATGCCGGCTGCGGCAGCCACTTCGTGGTAGCATATAGCCTGTCCGCGGTCGCGAGCTGCTCGCCGCGGATATTGTCAATTTTTGAGCGGCTCAGCACAACAACAATAATAAAAAAAGGTGGCAAAAGCCTACTACCGGAGAAAAAACTTCCGGCTTTACCGGGCGGATTGCCTGGACCTGCTACAGCAAATTCAGCCCAATTCCGTGGACATGATTTTTGCCGACCCGCCGTACTTTCTCTCCAACGGCTCTTTCACCTGTCAGAATGGCAGGATGGTCAGTGTGAAAAAGGGCGACTGGGATATGGGCAATGGAAAACTGCAGAACTTTGAGTTTCACAAAGCCTGGATCGGAGAATGCCGAAGAATTTTAAAACCGGGGGGTACCATCTGGGTCAGCGGCACCTATCACTCCATCTACCAGTGCGGCTTTGCCCTGGAACTACACGACTTCCATTTTTTGAATGACATCGCATGGTTTAAACCCAACGCATCCCCCAACCTGAGCTGCCGGTTTTTTACCGCCAGCCACGAAACCCTGCTATGGGCGAGAAAGGAAAAGAAGGCCAAGCACACCTTCAATTACAAGATCATGGTGGACTGGGAGAAAAATCATCAAAAAGAGGTTCGATGTGATCATTGCGGGGGGAAAAATGCTTATGAAACCCTGCACGAGAAAGGCAAGCAGATGAGAAGCGTCTGGGCGATCAGTACACCCCGCAAAGAAGAAAAAATATTTGGCAAGCACCCGACGCAAAAATCATCGGAATTATTAAAAATGATTGTCCTGGCCAGCACCAGGCCCGGGGACCTGGTGCTCGATCCTTTTACCGGCAGTTCGACCACCGGTCTTGCCGCCTTTCGTTTCGGAAGAGAGTTTATCGGTATCGACAATGAGAAAAAGTATCTCGATTTGTCGATCAAGCGCTTCGAGGATTTGCGAGAGCGAATGAAAAAGAAATCCTGTGAAAAATTATTGTGAAGTACCTGGAGTTTTACAGAACGGAATTGGATTGCAACACCGGGGAGGAGGTGTTCTCCTTTTTGGTCGAGCAACTGAAACCGGGCAATACCACGTGGTCTTACTTCGTCAATTGGCAAAAAGTTTTTGCAAATACAGGGAAAATTGAACCTTTACTAAAAAGCCTGAATCACCTGGTTGGAAAAGGCAATTTAATGGCGTCGATCTCTTCATTATCGAGACCAATTTTTACAATGACACGGGTTCCAAGTTAAAGGCAACCGCCGGAGAATATCAAAACCTTTTTCATGCCCTGGAAGGAAAATGCAAGTTTCTCTGGGTTACCGACGGGCCGGGATGGAGAAAAACTGTAAACCCGCTGCGAGAGACTTTTGCAAACAATGATTATGTTTTCAATCTCGCCATGCTGGAGCGGGGTATCCTGGAATTCCTGCTGCGCCGCACCTGAAGCCGCCGTCATAACTGCCTGCGGCCCTCGCGCAGCGTCTCCACCGCGGCCGGGTCGGCAAGCGTGGAGGTATCGCCCAGTTCCTGGTCTTCGCCGGCGGCGATCTTGCGCAGAATGCGCCGCATGATCTTGCCCGAACGGGTCTTCGGCAGCACCGGGGCCCACTGGATGAAATCCGGGGTCGCCACCGGGCCGATCTCCCGCCGCACCTGCTGCACCAGTTCCTCCCGCAGGGCCGCATCCGGCTCGACATCGGCCAGCACGGTGACGTAGGCGAAGATTCCCTCCCCCTTGAGTGCATCGGGGACGCCGACCACGGCGGCCTCGGCAACGCTTTGGTGCGCCACCAGGGCACTTTCGATCTCCGCCGTGCCCAGGCGATGACCGGACACGTTCAGCACATCGTCGACGCGCCCGGTGATCCAGTAGTAGCCGTCTGCATCGCGGCGCGCCCCGTCGCCGCTAAAGTAGAGATTCTCAAACCTCGAGAAATAGGTCTCGGCAAAGCGCTGGTGGTCGCCGTAGACCGTGCGCATCTGACCCGGCCAGCTGTCCTTGAGCACCAGCAGGCCGCTCGCCTCTCCCTCCAGTTCCCGGCCCGACTCGTCGACGATGGCGGGCTGGATGCCGAACAGCGGGCGGGTCGCCGAACCGGGTTTGAGTGCCGTGGCACCGGGCAGCGGGCTGATCAGAATGCCGCCGGTCTCCGTCTGCCACCAGGTGTCCACCACCGGGCAGCGCCCCTGGCCGACGACGTGGTAATACCACTCCCAGGCCTGTGGATTAATCGGTTCGCCGACCGTGCCCAGCAGGCGCAGGCTGTCGCGGCGGGTGCGCGCCACCGGCTCGTCGCCCTCGCGCATCAGTGCGCGGATCGCCGTCGGCGCGGTGTAACAGATGTTGACCCGGTGCTTGTCGCAGATCTGCCAGATGCGGCTGGCATCCGGGTAATTGGGCAGACCCTCGTACATGAGGGTGGTGGCACCGTTGGCCAGGGGGCCGTAGACAATGTAACTGTGGCCGGTAATCCAGCCGACGTCGGCACCGCACCAGTAGATCTCGCCGGGCCGGTAATCAAACACGTAGTGGTGCGTCAACGAGACGTAGACCAGGTAGCCGCCGCTGGTGTGCAGCACGCCCTTGGGCTGGCCGGTGGAACCGGAGGTGTAGAGAATGAACAGCGGATCTTCGGCGTTCATCTCCTCCGGCGGGCACTGGTCGCCGACCTGCCCGGCCAGCTCCTGGTAGAGAAAGTCGCGCCCTTCCTGCCACCCGGTTTCGGCACCGGTCGCCCGCACGACCAGCAGTTTCTGCAGACTGCCGGAGCGGCTGAGTTCGGCGGCCTCGTCGGCATTCTTCTTGAGCGGTATTTTCTTGCCGCCGCGCTGTCCCTCGTCTGCGGTGATCAAAAGGGAGGCCTGGCAATCGTCGATGCGGCTGGCCAGTGAGACCGGGGAGAAACCGCCGAAGACCACCGAGTGCACGGCACCGATGCGCGCACAGGCGAGCATGGCGAAGGCGGTCTCGGGAATCATCGGCATGTAGATCATCACCCGGTCGCCCTTCTGCACGCCGAGTTCCTTGAGCACGTTGGCAAAACGGCAGACCTCCCGGTGCAATTCCCGGTAACTGATGGCGCGCGACTCGGAGGGCGAATCCCCCTCCCAGAGGATGGCGGTCTGCTCACCCCGCTCTTCCAGGTGCCGGTCCACGCAATTGGCGCAGACGTTGAGCGTGCCGTCATGGTACCAGCGGATGTGCAGATCATCCGTGCGCCAGGAGACATCCCGGACCCGGGTGTAGGGCTGCATCCATTGCAGGCGGTGCCCCTGCTCCTCCCAGAAGGCCTCGTTGTCATCGATGGAGGCACGGTACATCTGCAGGTACTCCTCCTCCCGCAGGTGCGCGCGCTTTGCCATCTGTTCGGCGACCGGGTACACTTTCTCAGACATCATACATTTCTCCAAAAGACACGGTTTCCCGCCGATGTTACACCACTCATGAGCACTTCACCGACCATCGGCGTGGTTTGCGGCAGTCATCGAATCGGCTCCGAGACTGCGCGCATCGGACGTTTCATTGAAAAAACCCTGGACGAGAGCACCTGGTGTGAAACCACCTGGTGCTTGGACCTGGGCGGCAACCCGCTGCCCCTGTGGACACCGGAGGCCGAGACGGAAGAAGCGGTGCAACGGGTCGCAAGCCAACTGCAAGACAGTGACGGTTTCGTGATCCTCTCCCCCGAATGGCACGGCATGGTCCCGGCCGGACTGAAAAACTTTTTCCTGCTGTACGCCGGCGGCGTCCTGGCACACAAGCCGGCCCTGCTGGTCTCGGTGTCGGCGGGAATGGGCGGTGCCTACCCGATCGCAGAACTGCGCATGAGCAGTTACAAGAACAGCCGGATATGCTACCTGCCGGAACACCTGGTCGTGCGCAATGCCGCCGGGGTGTTCCACGAGGAGGCGGGCAAAAACGATGCCGAAGCCGATCGCTACCTGCGTCGACGATTGCAGTACGCACTCGGCATCCTGCGGGAGTACGCGCTCGCCCTGCGCCAGGTCCGTGCCAGCGGTGCCGGCGACAGCACAGAGTTCAGGGCGGGGATGTAGAGAGTTTCCGCGTTCTTCCCAAATTTTCTATTACACTCTGGTATATCCACTGGGTCTTGCGACCCTGCTTGCCAAAGCACCTTCCCCCGCACTCCCAATTGATATCGTGGCAAAGAAGGATTCTTCGCACTATATGAAGGCCGTACTCGGTGGGACAGTCGATAATTTGATCATTTTCATCGGCGCAGCCATAGTGGTACCACGTCCCGTCCACTACCTGGCAGGTGGAAATCCCCGGTTCGCGCTCGGCGAATTCTAAAAACGCATCGAACTCCTTGCGGGTGCGTAAAAAGATCGGCAGGGGGTGTTCCAGGTTGTTGTAGACCCGTATGCCTCTCACGGGAGATTTTTGCCCGGTGTACGGCACGTGACTGAAATGACCCCCCTGGGGCCAAAACCGCGCCACCACCGCCTGCTTGCCCGGTTGAATGACCATGATATCGTTATCCTCGGGAAATGAGCCGCAATCCGGGTCCACACTCGGCGGAAAATAACAGTACCAGGCTGCCTGCGTCGGCTGCGCCGCCAGCAAACCCAGCAGCAGGATGCCCGCAAAGAGGCCCGTCCTGCTCATTTGTACAAAAACTCCCCGGCCCGGAGCGTATCCACGTGCAGGGCACCCGCATCGATGCTGTCGGCACTGAGATGTGCGGTGCCGGCGGCGTTGCGGATGCGCACGCGGGCGGTCCCCGTGGTGCTCAGCGCACTGAGATTGTGCACGGCGCGGCGGTTCAGGTCGAGGTCGCCCAGCATCGGCCGGCTGCCGTCCCGGGGCAGCAGTGCCAGGTGCGCCTCCTCGCTGCCGGGCGGCGGGAAGCTGACCGTGACCGATGTGCCCTGCGCAACGGACAGCGGGCGCGTCAGCCGCTGCAGGGACAGGGCCTGTTCGCGCGTGTCGGTGCGGGTGCGCACGGCCAGTTGCCCGCCCGCGGTCACGTCCAGCTGGTAGACCCTGCCGAAACCATTGCGGTTCCTGAAATTTCCCTGCAGGGAAAAATGTTGCAGCAGTGTATCGAGATCGTCGGGCCAGTGCTTTTCCAGGGCGTGGTACTGCAGGGCCAGTTGACCGAAGCTGCCGATGCCCGTAGCGGTATTCTGCACGGCCCGGCGTTCCAGCTGGCGCTGCAGGGCCGGGTACGTGTAGCCGGCAATCATCGCCAGCAGGGCCAGCACCAGGGCCATCTCCACCAGGGTGTAGCCACGCTGCCGGGTGTTCATGGCACTCCCCCGGCGGGAAAGTTATCTCCGGCGGGAAGGTCATCTCCGGCGGGAAAGTCATCTCCGGCGGGAAAGTCATCTCCGGCGGGATGCCGTCGCGGTTTTGGATTTTCATGGTATTCCTCCACTGTGAAGCTCATGGTTGCCAGGCCATGGCCCGGACGCAGCAGGGCCCGCCGTTGCCGGCACCGGCCGCTGTGCACCTCAGCCCGCATGGCAGAACACCGCCCCGTACTGACCGGCATTGAAATAGCGGCTAAACACCGTCGGCGACGCCGGCAACGGGGGTTCGCCCAACAGGAAATGCAAGTGCAGTGCGCCTTCTTCTGTGACACGGCCACCGAAATAACGCGCCAGTGCCCGGTTCCGCCCGGCGTACTGCCCTGGCCGCTGCAGTTCCACCCGCCCCACGGCCGCACCGCCGTGTTCCGGGGCACCGTGGAACAGGACGATGCGCCAGCGGCCCTGTTCCAGGCCCGGGGCCAGCAGCGCCCGCCCGCCCGGTCGCTCCTGTAATGCCTGCGGCGAGGCAAACTCGCGCGAGGTGCCATGCGGCAGTTCTTCACTGTCACAGTGCCGTCGGTAATAGCTGCGCATTTCGTCCCGCAGGGCCTCCAGGCTGCGCATCTCGCCCTGGAGCTCCGCACCGGCCAGGCTGCTCCGCACCGCCATACCCCCCAGCACGGCGATGATCCCCAGGGTGAACATCAGTTCCGCCAGGCTCATCGGGCCTGCACCGTGACCGTGTCGTCATCGGCATCACAGTTCACGCTCTCCTGGTTGTGCACCAGGCCGTCCAGGGTGGTACTGAGCCGGGCACAACTGGGATCCCCGTCGGTGACGATGGTGAGTACGACGATCTGATCACTGTCTGCTTGCACCGCCAGGGTGTAGTCATTGCCCCAAGGGTTCTCTCCGTCGCCGTCTGCAAACGGGGCCGTGTTGTAGCCGGCCGTATTCAGTGCGGCGATGCCGACATCTGTATAACTGCCGGTGTCGGCCTTGTACGCGCTGGCCTTGGTCAGCAGCAGGATCACATCATCGATGGCGCGCTGGATACGCGCCTCGTCGCTGATGCTGGTCGCCTTGGAATAGATGCCGATCACGATCAGCGAGACCACGAGCAGCACGATGCCGATCTCGACCAGGCTGAGGCCTCTCTGGCGGTGCATGGACCGCGTTTTGCCGAGGGGGCGGGGGCAGGAATTGAATAGTGCATTCATGGCATTTTTCTCCGGTGAAAGGGTTAAAAACTACGGGCCTGCCATCGGTGCCGGGCTGGCGTAGATCACGTCCAGGATCCCGTAACTCAACAGCAGTAGAAACAACATGGAAACAAAGGACAGGCGCCGGCCCAGGGCGCGATAGCGCAGTTGCCGGTCGGCGTGCAGGATGTTGCCCAGCTCTTCCAGGCTGCGCTCGGCATGACCCGGGTGCGCCGCCGCCAGGGACATCAACACGGCCCGGTGGCGTTTCTCCAGCAGCAGGCGGGCGATGGCATCCATCGGCTCCATGCCGGCGATGACTGCAGAGCGCAATTCCAGGAGAATGTGCTGGCGATAGCGTCCCCGGTGCAGGCGCAGCAGGACGCCCACCGCTTCCAGGGAGGCCATGCCCACGTCCATGAAACTGACCATTTCCGGAACCAGGCGCGAGACGAAAGCCAGGCGGTAGTCGCGAAACAGCGGCCAGCGGTCCAGCCACTCGCGGTACGCGCCCGTGGCATTGCGCAGTTGGTGCGACAACAGGCCAAACAGTGCGGCGGCGACCAGGGCGAGTATCACGCCGTGCTCGACCAGCGTTCCGCCCACGGCGAATACCAGGCGTTGCCCGGGGCTCTCGCTCTCGCCCAGGACCTGCAAAAACAAGTCGCGCTGCAGGTAGAGAAATACTGCCACGATGCAACAGATCGCCGCGCTCAATGGCCAGCGCAGGTTGTTCCACAGGATTACGTGCCAGACGGAGTCTTCCCGGCCAACGCCCTGGCGGCAGAGTTGCAGGCTGCGCACCAGGCAGTTGTTCTCCTCGCCCGCCACCAGCAATTCCGCCATGCGTTCCCGGAACCATCCCCGCTCGGCGTAGCCCTTGGCGAAGGGATGGCCATGACCGATGTTGTGCAGGGAATGCCGCACGATGCGGCCCTCCGCGGTGCCCCCGGGAAAGCGCCCCAGGGTTTCAAAGGCGGTGCGCAACGGGATGCCGGCCTGCAGCATCCCGGCGAGGCGGGATAGCAGGGCCTGCTGCTCGACGATGCCGAAGCCGGTGAGATTGATCAGCCAGCCGCGCCAGTTCATGGCAGGTTCTCCGCCGAGAACAGACCGATGCGCATCTCGACGCTCTCGGGGTCGAGGCGGCCGCAGAGGATTTTCTCGCGCGCATGTTGATGACGGGACATGATGCCGTTGCGGTGCATGTAATCGCGAATGCCGTCGTAGTCGCGCGCGCGGACCAGGCTGCGCACCTCGCGGTTGACCGGCACCACCTCCGCCACCAGCGAGCGCCCGGTAATGCCGGCGCGGCAGTGCGCGCAGCCCTCCGCATGGCGATAGCGAATCATGCCCTGGGCGTCGCCCAGCAATTCCCGGTAGCGGCGCCCGTTTTCCGGGTCCGGTGCCTCCCGGGTGCAGCAGTGACGGCACAAAAGCGGTGCCAGGCTCTGTGCCACCAGCAGGTTCAGAAAACCCGGTGCCTGCAGGTTCTCCTCGTCCATGCCCAGTTTCATCAGGCGCAGGGCGATGGAGCAGACATTGTCCGCGTGCAGGGTGGAAATCACGAAGCGCCCCTGCAGGGCCATGTTTTCCGCGTAGCGCGCGGTTTTCCCATCGCGGATTTCCGCCAGTGCCAGCAGGTCCGGATCCTGGCGCACCGTGCAGGCCAGCAGTTCCTGCAGGCCGACCTCGGCCAGTTGCGTGGAGAGATCGACGTGGGACACGTGCGGCAACTGCAGTTCCACCGGGTCTTCGATGGAAATCACGCTGCGCTCAGAGGGCACCGTCGCCAGCAGGTTACTCATCGTCGTCGATTTGCCGGAGTTGGTCGGCCCGCTGAAAATCATCAGCCCGCTGCCGTGCGCCATGCCGTGACGGATCGCCGTGCACTGCTGCGGGTTGTAACCGGCATCGGCGCAGGAAACCATCCGCTGCGGGGCGCGCAGCCGGAATACCAGCGTGCAACCCCGCACCTCGGGCATCAGGTTCATACGCACCCCGTAACACTGCTGTGCGAACCAGAAATCGAAGGCACCGTCCATCGGCAGCTTCTCGTTGAAATCCGCGCAGGTGCGGGCGAAATAATTGAAGGCCGTGCGCGCCAGGCGCAGACCCACGGCGCGGCTGTAGACCTGGTAGGTACTGAGCATGTCGTGAATGCGGTACAAGACCAAAGTGTTCTGCCGCCGAATGCGCAGGTGGACATCGCTGGCAGAGGCGGCGATCGCATCGCCCAGGATCTTCTCCAGGCTGCGCACCGTGTCGGTGCGCCCCTCGATAATTTCCAGCGTCTCCCCGTCGCTGCACAGGTCCTGCAGCGTGGAAAAAGTCGCCTCGTCGACGAACACCACGTGCGGCGGTTCCTTGCGCACCCGCTGCACCACCTGGACCAGGGCGCGGGTATTGCGACCCTGCGGACGGTCGGTGTAGATGGTGCCGCAGTCCTCGCTGACCAGGTAGTTTTCATCGGGGTGCAACTCCAGCCAGTAACGCACCTCGCGTTCCCGGGCCAGGGGCACCTGCGAAAGTTCCTGGGCCGAGATCCCGGCCGGGTACGCATTGCCCGTTGCCGGGCTGGTCTCCGTGCTCATTGCAAGTGCACCACGAGCGGCGGCAGGCTGCCCTCCAGGGCTTGCAGCCTCACCTTGTTGCGTTCGACTTTTTGCAAGCGGTAGGAGACGCCGTGCAGCAGCAAATCCTCCCCCTGGTAGAGAATCTTGTAGTCCTGCCCGATGCGCAGAATCGCCTTGCCCGGGCGGCTGTCGCGCGGGGGTTGCACGAAATTCAACAGCACCGGCAGGCGGGGGCGGACAGACGGCGGCAGCACCGGGGCCGGCACCGGGGCGGCGGCGGGTGCCGCCGCCTCTTGCGCCGCAAAATGCGCCTGCAGGGCCGCCAGGGCCTGCAGCAGGCGGTCTTCCTCCGGTGCGCCGCTGAACAGGGTGTCGACCACCCCCGTGTAAGGTGCCAGTTGGCGCAGGGTCTCCAGCAGTTTCCGGATCCGGCCCAGGATCTGGATGTCCTGCTCCAGGCGGGTCTGGAAACGGCCCAGCGCAATATCGCGCTCCAGGTGGTCTGTGCCCGGCAGGCTTGTTTCCTCCTCCACGGCCGGTGCGAGGGCCTGCTCTGCCCCGGGAGCAGCAGAGGTCTCCGCCCCCGATGCCGGACACAGGCCCAGCAGCAGTGTGCCGGCAAAAATACGCAACCACCGGGTGTTCATGATGCGAGCGCGCGAATCGTCAGGTGGAGTTCCGCGCTCTGCACCAGGCCCGTGTGGTCATAGCGCAGACGGGCTGAGCGCAGCGTGGCGGGCAGGTCTTCCAGCAGCACCCGGACCCGCTCCAGGGCAAACGGCACCGCCCCCTCCACGCGCAGGCGCAGCTCCGTCAGTTGCAGTGCCGGCAGGGTGCGGCGGCGCTGTTCGACAATGCGCACCCCGCTGAGATGCCGCAGGGCGGTCAGGCGCCTGGACAGGGACGGGGCGGCGGACGGCGGTAGTTCCCGTTGCGGCAGGCGCAGGGCGGTGCCCCAGGAAAGACGCCCGTTGGGCGCACTCGACTGGTCAAAACCAAAACGCCCGGCCAGTGCCGCATCATCCAGCAACACGCCCTCGCCCAGTTGGACGGAAAGTTTCCCATCGCGCAGCGACAATTCACGAATCCCGAGACGCCCGGCCACCGCCGTCAGTCCCGTGGCGTGCAGGTTGAAACGTTGCAAGGTGTCGGCGGCGTTCGCCGGCAGGTGCCGGGGCAGGATCGGTGCGATCACCTCCTTCGCCGCCGGCAGCGTCTGTTCAAAGGACGGCAGGCGGGAGACCAGGACCGCAAGTGCCAGCACCACCGCCATCGCGATCAGCAGCAGCACCCCGTGTCGCGGCAGGGGCATGCCGTGCCGCAGCAGGCAGATGCCGATGCCCAGGAAGCGATACGGGTTGCGCAGGCCGCCGGACAGGCGCAGGAGCGCACTGTCGCACTCCTGCCCGCGGGCCAGGAACCTGCCTCCCAGGATGCCGGCGGGAAATACCAGGACCGGCTCGCGGACCGCATCCAGTGCTTCTTCGGCGCGCTCGGCGACCAGCATCTGTTCGGCGGATACCAGGGAATCCGCGTAGCGGCACAGGTAGACCGTCGTATCCAGGGGAATACAGATCCGCACCGGCTCCGCACCGGCCGCAAGGCCCGCGACCCCCGCCTCGATCTGCGCGGCCAGACTGATGCCGCCGGAGCTGGCGAAGTACACCACCTCGCCGATCGCCAGGCAATGGCTCGCCTCCTGCAGGGCGGCGCGCCCGGCGATGCGTCGACCGCGCTCGATACGATTGGCCCCGGTGATGGTCTCGGAAAATGCGCCCAGCACCACGTACAGCGGCGCGCCGTGCACCGTGTCCCGCACCCGGGCGAACTGCCGGCCGCCGCTGACTTCCGCGGTCACAGCCGGCGATGCGGGCACTGCGGGATTTTCGGCCATGTCCCCAGTTCCTATACCGGGTCCAGAATGTGCGCGGTAATCAACAGCACCGTCTCCAACACCCGGCTCTCGCTGTTGACATCGCCCCAGAACGGCAGGAAGCGGTTGCGCGAACTGTGACTGCCGGAGATGCGGCGCGGGTTGCCCGCCAGCACCATCGTCTCGCCGCTGCGCAGGGAGATCGGCAGGGCAAACTGCGTGTCATCGTACTCGGGCAGCTGCAGGCTGGTGCTGGAATTGCCCCGACCCACGGTCTGGTTCAGGAAACGGTTCACCCGCGTGTAATTGGCCGAGAGCGTGATGTTGACCCGGTCATTGTGGATGGCGGGCAGAATGTAAATCGTGGTCCCCGCCGAGATGTTGCGCGTCTCCACTTCCGGGGCGACCTGCGTGATATTGCCCTGGGTTCTCTCGGTCAGGCGCACGCTCTGCGTGTAGGGCGTGACCCGGTTGAGGCGCAATTCGCTGACCTGGTTGTTGAGACAGACCAGCCTGGGCCGCGTGATGACACTGGTTGCGCCCTGTCTTTCCAGGGCGCGAAAAATCAGTTCCGAACCGCGATAGACGCCGTCGCTCAGGTCCTGCAGGGAGAGGGTGAAGGGGGCGGCGGCATTGAGACCGCCGTCAGAGTGCAGTTGCAGGGAGAAGTTGCGCCCGTTGGAGTTTTCACGCAGGAAAGACCAGTCCAGGGTCTGCTGTTCTGAATCGCTGAGGTCGACCAGGTAGATCTCCAGTTCCACCAGTACCCGCTGGCTGACCGCATGATTAAAACGCTCCACCAGGCGGGCGGTGCGGCGCAGCACATCGGGCGGGGCAGTCACCACCACGCTGTTGGCCGCCGGCAACAGCGAGAAATGATGACCCTGCAACAGCGACTCCAGGCCCGACTGCAACTCGCGGTACGGCTCCACGTCATGCTTCAGGGCGGACTGCTGGCCCTCCTCACCGCCGCCCTCGGAACTCTCCGTGCGCCCGATCTGCGCCTGCTGCCGGCCCTGGGGTGCCGCCAGGCGAAATACGCGCGTGGGCAGGTGCGTCCAGAATATCCCGCCGGAGCGCTCCACCTCGTAGGCCCAGTTGCTCTGGGCGGCGATGCTGTCCAAGTGCGCGCGCACCGTCGCCTTGCCCGGCGGTGAACTGACCCGGGGTTCGGGGACGATTGCGGCGATGCCCGGCGCAAAAAAGCTCTGCCGCTCCTCGAGCACGGCGCGAATGGCCAGCCGCGCCGGCAGCGACTCATACGTCGCCGCACTGGCCTCGTCGAGCCACGGCGCATGCAGGTCCGTGCGCACCCGGGTGGCCGGTGCCGCGCGATCCATGCGCGCCAAAAATGGCGTCTTGTACAGGGCGGCCGCATCGGCAGCCGTTTCCCGGATGCCCTCGTCGACGCGCTGGTGAAATTGACAGGCACCCAGACCCAGCAAAAGAAGCGGCAGGCACAGACGCCGCCGGTAGCGCGCGTCTCGCACCGCATCGCCAAGCATGAAAGGCATGAAAAGCATGAAAGCCGCGAAAGCCCTGAAAGCCGCGTGGTGGCCGGGCGGCGGTAGAGGGAAAGGCCCCCGCGGCAGTCGCCGCCGCCCCCGGTCGGGAAGCACCCCGCGCAGCTTCATTTCGCCCGCCGCGGAGAATACAGCGCAGAAAAATCCACACTGCCGTCCCGCGTATTCAGCGTCGGCTGAATGTCATAACTGTCCAGCAGCTCCCGCAGGGCCTGGTCCGGGCTCTCGGCGCGAATCTCGTACGGATGCGGAATTTCCCAGTCATACTCGTAGCGGCCGTCGCGCAGGCCCCAGCGACCGATGCGCATATCGAAGCGCTGCAACAGGCGCTCCACATTGCGCTTGAGCGAACCCTCCTCGACATTGAAAAACCGCACCGCCGTGGAATCCCGGTGCTCCGTCTGCGGAAAGCGCGCGCGGCAATCCTGCCGGGCCAGGGCCGGGGGCGGCAGCTCCGCCTCTTCGCCGTCATCCGCAGACAGGGCGACAATGCGCACCCCGTGCAACAACTGCGCCTGGCGGGAATTGTGATTGGAATAGACCGCAGAGGTTTGCAGTTGCGCGGCCGGAACTCCCGCCTGTTCCAGGGCGCGGGCGACCGTGACGGCACGGCGCAGGGCCTGCCCCTCCGTCGCCCAGGCCGCGCGGCTGTGTGAGTGTCCTTCGACCAGGGCCGGTGCCCCCGTCTGCAGAAGCCATTCCGACGCCTGGTCCAGTTGCTTTTGCGCCGCGGGGCCCAGGGTGCGAAATTCCGCCACGCCGAAGGGCACCAGGGCGATGGCGCGCTCCGCCGGTCCGTCGGCGTGCCTCACCCCCCGTTCCTGCAGGTGAGGGGCGACGATGTCCTCGGAATAGAACTCCGGGTGCACCCGGAAATACAGGCTGCGCCCCAGTTCCTGCACCTCCAGTTGCCATGCCTTGCCGGCCAGGGTGCGCAGCCCCTCGCGCACCGATACCGGGCCCAGTTCCCGCAACGAATCCGGCAGCGGACGGGAGAGCAGCAGGCCGTGCAGCAACAGGCAGTTCTCCTCGGAACGGTAGGCGATGCGGTATCCCGAGCCCTGGAGCAGGGCCTCTATCGCCTCGCCGACCGTGCGCACCTCCTGCTCGGCAAAGCGGATATGCACCGGCGTTTTCAGCGGGGCGCGCTGCTCGGCCCTGGCCCCGGTGCGCAGCAGGGTGTAACGGTCCGTGCGCAGCACCGGCTGTTCTGTGAGCCCCGGTTCCGAATCCAGTTCCGGTGCCGCCGGCACCCCGCCCGCCTGCACCGTGTCAAGGGGGGCTGCGCACAGCCACAGCACGGCGGCACACAGCCGCAGCGGAACACTCCAAGACGGTGCCAACCGCACCGCCGCCAAACGCAGCACTGCCCGCCGTCGCCACAGCACGGCACACAGCCGCAGCGGAACACTCCAAGACGGCGCAAACCGCACCGCCGCCAAACGCAGCGCGCCGGTTTTTCGCTTACTCGATATACAAATCCACACGGGACATTCCTTCGTCGGTATCCTGATGGTGTAATGGAGTATGCGGCGCACCGCTACACCCTGTCCAGAGTTAAATCGCGATGCGTTCCGGTGATTTGTTTGCTGGCTATATAAAAGGTTTAGGGACAGGAATGGCCGGTTTACAGGGGCTCCTGCGGGTCGACATCCAGCGACCAGCGCAGCCCCCGGGGCGCGCGACTCCGCTCCAGGCGTTCACACAGGCGTGTGAGCAGTGCCTGCAGGCGCGGACGGCGTTCGGCGTAGATGCTGAGGAACAGGCGGTGGCGCCCGGCTCGTTTCGCCGGCGACGCCGTCAGCGGGCCGATCAGTTGCATGCCCGGCGGCGCGCCCTGCTCCAACGCCCGGCGCTGCAGCTTGAGCCAGCGCTCCACCG
The DNA here is from genome assembly GCA_965215045.1 of Gammaproteobacteria bacterium. Lineage (GTDB taxonomy): Bacteria > Pseudomonadota > Gammaproteobacteria > JABABF01 > JABABF01. The sequence continues at coordinate 990,690 of OZ244031.1, forward strand.
CCGGCGCCTCCTCGCCCTCGGCACGCAGCAGTGCCATGTAACAAAAAGGGGGCAGCATGCGCTGCCGGCGCTCGGCGAGCAGCGCATCGACAAAGGCCTCGTAGCCGTTCGAAAACAGCAGCTCAAACAGCGGATGTTCCGGGAAACGACTCTGGATCCAAACCGTCCCGGGCTTGCGCCAGCGACCGGCCCGTCCCCCCACCTGCACCAGCATCTGGCCAAAGCGTTCGGCAGCGCGAAAATCGGCACTGAGCAATCCGCTGTCCGCATCCAAGATCGCCGCCAGGGTCAGGTCGGGGAAATGGTGCCCCTTGGTGAGCATCTGCGTGCCGACCAGGATGCACGGCGCACCGCTGTGAATTTTCTCCAGCAGCCCCGGGAAATTGCGACCGCGGGCGACGCTGTCGCGGTCAACACGATACACCGGCACGCCGGGGAAGCGCTGTTGCAGGAACTGCTCGCTGCGCTGCGTGCCGTAGCCGCTGGGCAGCAGGTGCGGACTGCCGCAGCCCGGACATTCCGCGGGCAATGCCGTCTCGGCATCGCAGTGATGACAGGACAGCCGCCGCGGACGGGCGTGAACCACCAGGCGCGCATCGCAGTGCGGACACTCCACCGTCCGCCCGCAATCCCGGCATTGCAACACCGGTGCATAACCGCGCCGATTGATAAAGATCAGTGCCTGGTTGCCCGCCTCCAGTTCGGTGTCGAGCGCATCGAGCAGCGGAGTGCAGATGCCGCCTTGCATCTCCAGGCCGCGAATATCGACCAGGCGGTGCTCGGCGACAACGCCGCTGCGTTCCTGCAATTGCAACTGCCGGTAACGCCCGCCATGCACATTGTGCAGGCTCTCCAGGCTCGGAGTGGCGGAACCCAGCACCACCGGCGTCCCGCACTGCTGGGCGCGCATCACCGCCAGGTCCCGCGCCGAGTAGCGCAGCCGGTCCTGCTGCTTGTAAGAGCGGTCATGCTCCTCGTCGACAATAAACAGGCCCGGGGCGGCAAGCGGGGCGAATACCGCAGAGCGCGTGCCGATCAGCACCCGCGCCTCCCCGCTGCCGGCAGCACGCCAGTTCTGCAATCGCTGTCGGTCGCTGAGCCCCGAATGCAACACGGCGACCGGCTTTCCCAGGCGGCGCTGGAAAGGCCCCAGCAGTTGCGGCGTCAACCCGATCTCCGGAGTCAGCACCAGTGCCTGCCGCCCCATCTTCACGCTCTCTTCGACCAGGCGCAGGTAGACCTCCGTCTTGCCGCTGCCGGTCACGCCCGAGAGCAGGAAAGGCGTGAAACTGCCGAAGGCCCCGCGCACCTCCCGCACCGCACGCCGCTGCTCCGGGCGCAGCACCAGCGGCGCATCCGTCCCCGGTTCGGGTGGCGGCGCCAAGGGTTCCAACGGGGCACCCAGGCCGCTTCTGGCAGTTTTCCCGGGCAGCCTGCGCAGCAGTGCCGGCAAGGCCGTGTGCAACACCTCGCCCGGTGCATACTGGTAATACTCCGCACAACGCCGGCACAATTCCAGGATATCCGGCGGCAGTACCGGCTCCGTATCGAGGACGGCGTGCGCGCGCTTGAGCCGCTGCTTCGGCACTTCCGAGGCACTGAGCGTCTCCACCAGCACTCCCGGCAGGCGGCGCATGCCAAACGGCACGGCCAGGCGGAGTCCCGGGTGCCAGGACATCTGCGGTGCGGCATCCGCAGGCGGCAGGTAATCGAACAGGCGCCGCAGGGGAACGGCGACGGCGATACGCAGGATGGGTTCGGGCATGGGTCCCGGTGAGCGGGGAAAACAACAGCGAAAGCGGGGACAGTGTACCCCGGCGGCGGTGTTGCAACGCCCTCGGGGCCGTCAGGGGTATAGTGTTAAATGAATAGCACATCGACAGGGCGAAGCCCGGGAAACTGCACCAGCCATGGGAGACCTCTCCGCCATCGAGTGGACCGACGCCACCTGGAACCCGGTGACCGGCTGCACCAAGATCACGCGCGGTTGTGATCATTGCTACGCCGAACGTTTCGCCGAACGCTTCCGGGGCACCCCGGGGCACCCCTTTGAACAGGGCTTCGATCTCAAGCTGCATCCGGGGCGCCTGGAACAGCCTCTCGCCTGGCAGCGGCCGCGCATGATTTTCGTCAACTCCATGAGCGACCTGTTCCATAAGCAAGTGCCCGTGGAATTCATCGACCGGGTGTTCTTCGCCATGGAGAAGGCCGACTGGCACAGGTTCCAGGTGCTGACCAAGCGCAGTTCCCTGATGCGAGACTACCTGCGGCACCGCTACGGCAAGCATCTCTGTCCGGTGCATATATGGTGCGGTGTATCTGTCGAAGACGAGGAGGCCACTGCCCGCGTGCGCCATCTGCAACAGGCACCGGTCGCCGTGCGCTTCCTGTCCGTTGAGCCGCTCCTGGGGCCGATCCGCAAGCTGAGCCTGGCGGGCATCGCCTGGGTCATCGTCGGCGGGGAGAGCGGCCCCCGGGCACGCCCCATGGAGGCGGAATGGGCACTCCACATCCGCGACCTGTGCCACAAGAAGGGCGTGCCGTTCTTCTTCAAGCAGTGGGGCGGCCTGAACCCGAAATCGGGCGGGCGCCTGCTGGACGGGGTCGAACATAATGCCATGCCGGTGTGCTGACCGGAGACCGCACAAGCACCGCAACCAAAAGTGAGGCTTGGCGCCGGGGTTGCGCCTGATAATGCGGGTTTTCGTACTTGGGGTATGATGAGGATCCGTATCGAGTATCAAGGAGGTCCCTGATGGACGCTCAACCGACTTCCCCTTCCCAGACGTTCAAACCAACTTGCCTGTGCACAGGAGGCATCCCCCATGAACCGGAAAAAAAGCGGCATCCGTGAATACAACAGCATCCTGATCAGCTGGCTGCTGACGCAGAGCGAGGAGGTCTGCACTTCGCTGGGAGTACCCCCGGAGATGCGCGCCCGTCTGCGCCACCTGAGCGTGGACACCCTGGACCTGGATTTTCCCCACCCGGTCGCCCTGCTGCGCTGCAAGGTCTTCGAACAGCTGCTATGCCTTGCAGAGCGGCATGAAAAGCGCAAGGAACTGGTGCGTCGCGCCCTGCTGCTGGGTGCGCATTACCCGGTGCTGCAGTACTACACCGGCATGTCGCGCACCGAGTTCCAATCCTGGTTGGATGTGCTGCAGCTCAACCGCAAACCCCGCGGACGCATTCGTCTGCTGGATGAGGAGGAGGAGCGGGTGGTGGTCCGGGTCTGGGAAAACCCCGACAATCGCCGGGAGGATGAAATGGAGACCCTGTGCATCATCGCCGAGCTCAGCGGCTGCCGCCTGGATCGTATCTGGACCTTCCTGATGCCGATCTCCAGAGCGGGCAGAAAACGCCCGCCGGGAAACATGATCTGAAGCGTCGCCCAGACGCCCGGCCCCGGCAAGCAGTAGCTGGCGTCTGTGGCGGTTCAGTTACACAGTTGAACCTTCGCTGTGCCGGCAGCGTGCGGTGCACATTTAGCCGATGACCCACTCCTCCTCACAGCTCAGCAAGTGCACAGGAATTCTCCACCATATCTGCCAACTCATCTTGGGACGCAGGGAAAATTCAACTCCTGCAGCATTCGTTTGCACAAAGGTGGTGGATTTTTTCTCCCAAGACTGTGCCTCAATTCCAGTCAGGCAATCCGGGTCCACGTAGCAAAGCCTATAGACGTGCCGGCGCCCCCGCTGGTCTTCTTCGCAGCGGTACGGGATGCATATAATCTCTGCGCGAATTGTGTTCAGGTACCGGGTAATTTCCCCAAGGTCACCGTCAAAGCGGCCCAAGCGGTGCCCGGACAGGCTCAAGAAGCGCGCGCCTTCCTTGCCGGTTTGGTACTGACCGCTTTTGATTTGCAGGGCATGCTCCTGCCGGTTAACGGCAGTTACCAGAATGTCCGCCTTGTCGTCATGTCCCCGTTCTTTCCAACGCACATGATGTTGTGCGGTCGTGTCGGAGCGTATCGCATCGACTAGCAGTTCCTCCTGTTGCCAGCTTTCACATCGGCCGCCGTCAAACTGTTCATGGAAACGCTGCAGAGAGCGATGGAATCTCTGCAACATGCGCGGCGTCAAGCGATAACTCACTCGCCCGGCACCCAGTCAAGCCACTGCCGCCCAAAGGATACGTATTGCGGGTTTAGTTCACAGGCGAAAAACTGCAGTCCCAATGTCTGGGCCGCTACGCATTCGGAACCAGAGCCGGCAAAGGGGATCAGCACTCGGCCGCTGTTTTCCGTGACCCGAGACAACATCAATCGCCGGGTCAGTTGCAGTGGTTTCTGCGTGGGGTGCTTGAGCGTATCGTGTTTTTCATGCTTGGGCAATTCTTCCGGAGGATATATCTGCTCCCCGCAATCCCGGCACAGGAACCATCGCTCACTGCGTCCCGCACCGCCTGCCAAAGCAGGGATTTTAATAACATCCCGGGGTAATGCGCCGTTTTCATGGCCGTTGTACCGGGTCGCCGCTGTGCCGCGACTGAATCGGCCCGGCGTTTGCTTGCGGGTCTTGCCAATGGCGCGCTTGTAATTTTCCGTATAGCCTTCCCTGATCGGATCGATGTTCAATGCGGGTCGCTTGCTTTTCCATAAGCACAAAATTGACTCATGACTGCGTTGCCAAAATTTCAACCCGGGGACCGTCTTGTTGGTGTAGTGCCAAACCAGCCATCGTTGCCGGTCTAACGGGTAGCGCACGGCGACGTGGGCCAGTATCTCGGGAAACCCATAGATATACGCAACGCCAGTCTCAGACAAGTATTCCATGCACAGGGAAAGCCAGCGGTCCGTCCACTCCAGGTAGTCCTGCAGCGGCATGTTGTCCTGCAGGGGTGCATCGTTCCGGTCTGTGCCAAAGGATTTGCCGATGTTGTAGGGCGGGTCGGCGATGACCAGGTCGAACTGTAATCCGTCCAGCAGACGACCCGCCTGTAAAAAATCCATGCAGTGTATTTGATCCAGTATCCCGCTGGATACCGTTTTGGGAAGGTCGATACCGGCGGGTGTAGGCACCGGGTATTCGGGCTCAAGTTGGAACTGCGTGGCCGTCGCTTTCATGACCCGGTCCCCTGCTGCACAGTGGGCCACCTGGTTCCCGAAGTGGGAACGGAATGCTTCAGCAGGCGCATCGAAAGCACTGCGTCGCGATGGAATCCGCCAATGGGCCGCACCTCTTCTCCAGTGACGTTGTGGTTTATGCTTACATGGGGATTATAACAATCTGCGGGAAAAATACAGGACACCGGCAGACGCCAGTACCACCGGGCGGGGGACGCCCGCGGGTCTGAAAATTTGCCTTGCACGGAACTTACCCCTATTATTCCCGTCCCCGGAGCAGCCCTTTCATGAAAGAACAAATCTCGGAATTACTACAAGACGTCCTGCGGGAACTGCAGCAACGGGGTGATCTCCCCGCGGACTTCAAGATACCATCCAAGGTGGAGAACAGCCGCGACCCCGGGCACGGGGACTTCTCCTCCAACCTCGCCCTGCGCCTGTCCAATGTGCTGTACCGCCCTGCCCGGGAGATAGCCGAGATGCTGCGCGATATGCTGCCGCCGACACCGCAGGTGCTCGCGGTGAAGGTTGCCGGGCCGGGGTTTTTGAACTTTTTTGTCGATGCCGAGGCCCAGGCCCAGGTGGTGGCGGATATCCTGGAGCAGGGGGCGCAGTACGGCCGCAAGGTGCCGTGCGGGGAGCGCGTCCTGGTGGAATTTGTCTCGGCCAATCCCACGGGGCCCCTGCACGTGGGGCACGGCCGGGGTGCTGCGTATGGCGATATTGTCGCCAACCTGCTGGAGAGTACCGGCTTCGAGGTCGTGCGCGAATACTATGTCAATGATTCCGGGCGGCAGATGGACATCCTGGCACTCAGCACCTGGCTGCGCTACCTGGAGATGTGCGGGGAGACGCTGGTCTTTCCCGCCGGCGTTTACCAGGGCGAATACATCCTGGATCCTGCGCGGGCACTCTTCGTCGACCGGGAGCGGGAGTGGCTGCGTTCCGATGCGGAACTGACCGCCTGCTGCGCGGTCTTGGCAGAGAGCTGGACGACGATGGGACGGGAGCAGCGGGAGGAGCTGCTCGATGCCTTGATCGAACGGGCGCGCACCCTGCTGGGGGAGGACATTTTCACGCAGATCCGCCGCCGGGCCGGTGATTTCATTCTCGCCGGAATCCGTCGGGACTTAGAGGACTTCGGCGTGCATTTTCAAAACTGGTTCCGGGAGAGCGATCTCAGCGAGGAAAAAATTGCAGCGGCCATCCGCCGCCTGCAGGAGGCCGGCTGCACCAAGGAGCATGGCGGCGCATTGTGGTTCCTGGCCACGCACTTTGGCGATGACAAGGACCGGGTGCTGCGGCGCAGCAACGGGCAGCCCACTTACTTCGCCGCCGACCTGGCTTATCACCTGGACAAGTTCGAGCGCGGACACGCGCGCCTGGTCAATGTCTGGGGGGCCGACCACCACGGCTATGTAAAACGTTTGCACGCCGCCCTGCAGGCACTGGACATTGCCCCCGAACGCCTGGAGGTCCGCCTGACGCAACTGGTGTCGCTCAAGCGCGGCGGCAGGCCGGTTCCCATGTCGACGCGCGGTGGCAGTTTTATCCGGCTGCGCGAACTGTACACCGAGACCGGGGTCGATGCGGCGCGTTTTTTCTATATCATGCGGCGCGCGGAGCAGCCCGCGGAATTCGACCTGGCCCTGGCCAAAAGCCAGGAGCGGGACAACCCGGTGTATTACATTCAGTACGCGCATGCACGGGTGTGCAGCCTGCGGCGCCAGATGGAACAGAACAACATATCCTGGCAGCCCGAGCGCGGCCTGGATGCCCTGCACCGGCTCGATACCCGGGAGGAGCGTGAACTGATCGCCCGGCTCGGCACCTACCCGGAACGGCTGCAACACGCGGCACAGAAGTGGGCCCCGAATCGCTTTGCCGATTTCCTGCGCGAGCTCGCCGCGGAGTTTCACAATTGCTACAACCAGCACCGGGTGCTGGTCGAGGAGGACGAGCTGCGGAATGCGCGCGTGTGCCTGGCGGAGGCGGTGCGCCAGGTGATCGCCAACGGGCTCACCATTCTCGGCATGTCCGCACCGGAGAAAATGTGAAGCCATGCGCAGGATGTCCGGACGCTGGAGGCGGCGCGGGTTGCGCGGGTTCCCGGAGCCGGTGCGCGGAACCTGGTTGCTCCTGCTGCTGCTGGTCGGGATTGCCGCGCCCGGGTACTACGTGCTGCGGGACCGGGCACCGCCGGCGGAAACACCGGAGGCCGGGGGGCCGCAGTTGCAAAAATTTCACTTCTACAAGATGCTGAAACAAGTGGAGGTGGAGGTGCCGGAAGAGGGTCGGCGGCAGACGCACCGGACGCCGATGCTGCAGGCCGGGTTTTTCCGCCAACAGCGCAATGCCGAGACGCGCCGGGAACACCTGGTTTCCCTGGGAATGGAGGCCCGGGTGCTGCCACATGAATCGGGCTGGCGCGTGCTGCTGGGGCCGTTCCCCTCCCGTCTCGCACTGCAGCGGACCCGGGAACGGCTACAATTACAAGACATCGAGGTGCAGCGCATCGCGGTGCCCGGGGCACTGTTGCGCGAGGAACTGAACACATCGCCGGAGACGGACAGACCATGAACAGAGAACCGCATGCCACTACCATCGTCTGCGTGCGCCGGGGCGACGCCGTCGCCCTGGGCGGCGACGGGCAGGTGACGCTGGGAGACACGGTGGTCAAAAGCAGTGCCAACAAGGTGCGTCGTCTGGGCGGGGGGAAGGTGCTGGCAGGGTTCGCCGGCGGGGTCGCCGATGCTTTTACGCTCTTCGAGCTGTTCGAAGCGGAACTGGAAAAACATCGCGCCCAACTGTCCCGGGCGGCCGTGGAGCTGGCCAAGGCGTGGCGCACCGAGCAGCGTCTGCGCCGTCTGGACGCCCTGCTGGCGGTGGCGGATGCCAGGACTTCCCTCCTGGTCAGCGGCAACGGCGATGTCATCGAACCGGAGCACGGGCTGATCGCCATCGGCTCCGGCGGGCCGCACGCGCTGGCCGCCGCCCGGGTGCTGCTCCGGGAGACGGAGTACGATGCGCGCACGGTGGTGGAAAAGGCACTGGAAGTCGCCGCGGAAATCTGCATATACACGAATAGCAACCGGATCATCGAGGAACTCAAAGGCGATGAGTGAACTGACCCCGCGCGAGATTGTCGCGGAACTGGACAAGCACATCGTCGGCCAGGCGGAGGCCAAGCGTTCGGTCGCCATCGCCCTGCGCAATCGCTGGCGGCGCCAGCAGCTCGATGAGCCGATGCGCTCGGAGGTGACGCCCAAGAACATCCTGATGATCGGCCCCACCGGCGTCGGCAAGACCGAGATCGCCCGACGCCTGGCGCAGATGACCGGTGCCCCGTTTATCAAGGTGGAGGCGACCAAGTTCACCGAGGTCGGCTACGTCGGGCGGGACGTGGAGTCGATCGTGCGCGACCTGGCGGAGGCGGCTTTCAAGATGCTGCACGAGCAGCGGCTCGAGGAGGTGCAAGTGCGCGCCGGGGAGGAGGCGGAACGCCGTGTGATCGATGCGCTGCTGCAGCAGGAGATGGGGGCCCAGGCACAGGGTGCCGAGACGATGCGCCAGCGGCGCAAGGAGTTGACGCAGCAATTGCGCAGCGGCCAACTCGACGACAAGGAGATCGACATCGATGCGCAAAACAAGCTGAACGTGGACATCGTCGCCCCGCACGGCATGGAGGACATGGCGCAGCAGTTGCAGGGCCTGTTTTCCAACATCACCAACCTGCAGCCGCGGCAGAAATTGCAGACCAACGTGCGCACCGCCCTGCAGAAATTGCGCCAGGAGGAGGCGGCCCGGCGCGTCAACCAGGAGGAGTTGAAAAACGAGGCGGTGCAGCTCGCAGAAAACAACGGCATCGTGTTCCTGGACGAACTGGACAAGATCACCCGGCGCGCGGACCTGCGCAGCATCGGGCCGGAGGTTTCGCGCGAGGGGGTGCAACGCGACCTGCTGCCGCTGATCGAGGGTTCGACGGTGAAAACGCGCTACGGCATGGTGCGCACCGACCACGTGTTGTTCATCGCCTCCGGTGCCTTCCACCTGAGCAAGCCCTCGGACCTGATCCCGGAATTGCAGGGGCGGCTGCCCATTCGCGTCGAGCTGGACCCCCTGTCCCCGGAGGATTTCGAACGCATCCTGGTCGAGCCGGATTCTTCGCTGACCGAACAGTACAAGGCCCTGCTGGCGACCGAGGGATTGCACATCGACTTCAGCAAGGGGGCGGTGTCGGCCATCGCCCGCAGTGCCTGGCAGATCAACGAGAGCACGGAAAACATCGGTGCCCGGCGCCTGCACACGGTCATGGAGTACCTGTTGGAAGAAGCTTCTTTCGATGCCGCCGACCTGGCGATCGGTGGCAAGACCCTGGAGATCGACGCCGAGACGGTCGAAAAACGGCTGGCCGAGGCACTCCAGAGCGAGGATCTCAGCCGCTTCATTCTCTGAGGCGGCACCGGAGCGAGACGCGCCCATGCGCGAGGAACAGCCCACCCATTTCGGTTTTCGCAAGGTCAGTGCGGCGGAGAAAACCCGCCTGGTCGGGGGGGTCTTCGATTCCGTTGCCGAACGCTACGACCTGATGAACGACCTGATGTCGCTGGGCATCCACCGGCTGTGGAAACGCGCGGCGCTGGAATTCTCCGCGGTGCGTCCCGGTCACAAGGTCCTGGACCTGGCCGGGGGCACGGGGGACCTGGCGGCACTGTTCGCCCCGCGCGTCCGGCCCGGGGGGCGTGTCACGGTCGCCGATATCAATGAGCGCATGCTGCGCCGGGGGCGCGAGCGGCTGTGCAACCGGGGCGTGGGCGCGGAATTGTTTTTCGTCGGTGCGGACGGTGAGCACCTGCCTTTTGGCGATGGCGGTTTCGACCTGCTCAGCATTGCTTTCGGCCTGCGCAACATCACCGACAAGGCGGCGGCCCTGGGCGAGATGCACCGGGTGCTGCGACCCGGCGGCCGGCTGCTGATCCTGGAGTTCTCGCGTCCCGTGCTGCCCCTGCTGGACAAGCTCTACGACGCCTGGTCGTACGCGGTGCTGCCGCGGCTGGGCAAGTGGGTGGCCCGCGATGCAGACAGCTACCGCTACCTGGTCGAGTCAATCCGCGTGCATCCCGCACAGGAGGAACTGCAGCAGATGGCACTCGACGCCGGCTTCAGCAGCTGTCGCTATCGCAATCTCAGCGGCGGCATTGTCGCCGTGCATTACGGCGTCCGCTGAGAACGCCGGACACCCAGTGGCCCGCGCCTCCCGCACGATGCGGGGGCGCAGTTTTGCAAATAGCCGGTTTCAGGCTACGGGTCGCGGGGCACCGTTCTGTCCCGGCCAGCGCGAACCGCTGATCACGTCCACGAAAGGCAGGAAGGCCTTGGGGTCCAGCTTGCCGGCCAGGGTGATCTTGCGGTCGCGGAAAATCGGCGTCCACAGGTGTGCGGAGACCTGTTCCCGCAGGGGCAATTTTTCCTTGAGCGGGTCCCACGGGCTTTCATGCAGGGTCAGGGTGCCTTCGAGCTTCTCCAGGTGCTGGGTGCCGTAGGAGCTGTGCACATGCACCACGTGCGGGGGGAAGTCGTACGCATCGCTGGGGCCGACGCCGACTGCGCGCGAGACCTTGATCCACCATTCGTGTTGCTCGTGATCTTCGGGTATCGGCTCGACGCTGGCCACCTTCCCCTGGAACTCGACGAAGGTATAGCCGTGGTGCACACAACGTGCGACCACTTGGTCTTCGTGCCGGTAGAAGGTTGTATCGCAGGGATACTTGGGCTGCCCGTTCATCTCCTGGCTAATGAAGATCGCGGATTCCTGGTCGATGCCGTAGCCCAGCGTGTACTCGCCGTCGATGCCGTCGTAGCGGGCATCCACGGAGCTCACGATACCGTATTCCGGTACATCGGGCACCGGGAAATTGTAGATCGTCAGGTTGACGTTGGGCTCTTTGCCCGGTTCGATCCCCGGCGGCAAAAGCGCGGCGATCTTGTCCGGGTCGGTCCGATACACGATTTTGAGCATCGGCCAGTTTCTGATGTCGGCGGCCGTGATTTGCGGCGCACCGTTGTTGCCATTGTTTGCGTTCATCTGGGTCTCTCCCTTATGCGTGTGACAAAAAAACTTTGGCGCTCAATCCCCGGAACGATGAGCGATCGGCGTTTTGCGCCCCAGGATCATGTCGGCGCGTTCGCGAATCTTCTGCTCGTGTTCTTCGGTGAGCTCCATTAACCAGAAATCCCCTTTTTCAATGCCCTTCACCGCCCGGGCCGCGACTTCGTCGGGGTGCGTGAATTCGAGTTCGATGTCGTACTCGGCGGCCATTTTTTTCATGTCCTCGACGGACTGGATGCCGGAATCCTGTTCCGTCCCCTCCTTTTTCAGGTGTTCCGGGCGCACGCGGTCCGAGTTGAAAATGCCGGTTTCGACGATATGCGGACCGGGAAACAGGGCGTGCACCCTGATGGGTGCTTCCAGGGCCTCGACCTGGTGAAACAGGTTCTCGGTGATCGCCTGGACGGCCGCCTTGCTGGCGGTGTAAATCGGCGCGTCCTGCAGCACTATGAAGGCACCGTTGCCGGAGCCGGTAATGATGAAACGCGCCTCTTCGTTCTGTTCAACCAGCAGTGGCATGAACGCGTTGATGCAGTGAATCACGCCCCACACGTTGACATCGAAGCTCCACTGCCAGTCCTTCACCGAGTATTCCCACATCGCCCCGGCCTCGCCGGCACCGATGCCGGCATTGGCAAACACCAGGTGCACGGCACCGAACGCCGCGCGGCTTTTTTCCGCCAGGGCGGCGCAACTTTCCGCGGAACTGACATCGCAGAATTCATGGCTTGCGCGGATGTCTTCCGCCGCGAGTTCAGTGGTGACGGTCTGCAGGGCGTCCTGGTCCACGTCGGCGATCATCACCCGGGCACCCCGGCGGCCCAGGGCAAACGCCAGGGAGCGCCCGACACCGCTTGCGCCACCGGTAATCACGGCGACCTTGTCCTGGAAATCTTGCATGTTCCTGCTCGCCAGGGCTCAGGCCGCCTGGAATTCCTCCCGGGCCGGGCCGATGCGCTCGGCGATCGGCGCAATTTTTTCCCGCTCCAGGCCGTAGAAACGCAGGGCGTTCTCGCCCAGGAAGGCGGCGATCTCATCGTCCGGCAGGCCCTGGAAGGTGTCGACCATCTGCTTGCGGGAGTGTGGCCACGCGCCTTCCGGGTGCGGGTAATCCGTGCCCCACATCAGTTGCGGCAGGCCGATTTCATGGCGCAGTTCGACATCCCGGCGCAGGATGCAACTGGCACCCACGGCGACGTTGCGGCGGAAATACTCGGAGGGTGCCATCGACAGGTGGGCGTGAAAATTACCCAGCTTGCGGGCGAATTCGACGCCGCTGTAATTGTGGTCCAGCAGTTTCACCCAGGACGGCAGGGTCCAGCAAGTGCCGGTTTCCGTGACCACGACCTTGAGCTGCGGGAACTTTTCAAACACGCCGCCCCAGATCATGAAGGTCAGCGGCCGGAAGGTCCAGAACACCACCTCCGAGACGTAAATGCCCATGGCGCCGATAAAGTCCGGGTCGCTTTCCTCCGGCCACTTGGGGCCGAAAAACTGGCTGTGCGGGGCACCGCCGGAATGGAAATGCACGATCAGTCCCAGGTCCTGGCAGGCTTCCCAGAACGGGTGATAGCGCGCGTGGTGATAACCGGGGTGATCGTAGGTCAGGTTTGGCAGCAACACGCCCCGCAGGCCGTTTTCATGGGCCCGGCGCGCCTCGGCGATGCCTTCCTCCACGTCCCACAACAGGGGCACGCTGGCGATCCCGATGTGACGCACCGGGTCCGGGGACAGAAATTCGGCCAGCCAGCGGTTGTGCGCCCGGGCCCCGGCCCATTGCAGCTCGGGGTCGATGTCTGCGTGTGCGGGCAGGCCCAGCCCGGCGGCAAACGGGGGAGAATTGTGCTCGGTGACGCCATCGGGGAACACGACCTCGACTGCCACGCCATCGCCGTCCAGCACCTTGAGACGCTGCTCGTAGTCCCAGGCACCGGTCAGTCCCTCGCCGCATCCCGCGCGCCACTCTTCGTTAATATCCTTGATCAGGAAACTGTCGGAGGCGCGGCCGGCCATGTCGAGCTCCACGGGGACCGCCAGGTCCATGGTCTCCCGGTACTTGGGGTCCACGTAGTCCCGGTACTGCGCCATCGGCAGGCCCGCATGGCAGTCCGAGGAGATGACAATGTACTTGCTCATAACCGGTATCTCCCGCATTCAATGCTTCACGCTTCGATGTAAAACTGTTTAAACCACTTGCGGTACTGGGCGATGGGGCCGTCGCCATCACACAGCACCGGGTTGGGTTGGTACTGCTTTTCCTGCCATATCGGCACGTCATCCAGCACGCCCTCGGTGATGCCCTTGAGCACCGACTGACCCATGGCGTCTTCTTCGATATTGTCGCTGAGTGCCAGTTGCCAGCGCAGTATCGTGGTTTCCTCTTCCACGGGCGTGGTGGCGTTGTACATGACGAATTCACCCACCTCGCCATTGACGCCGACCAGTCCCTTGGCTCGCAGGGAAACACTGCCGGGACCGTGGGTCAGGCGGTCCAGGCGGTACTCGGTCTCCGGCGAAACTTCGTCGGGCAGCCGTTCCTCGTTGGGGGTGGCCATCGAGTAGGAAAACTTGATCGGGCCCTTCATCTCCGCGATGGTCTCGCGAAAGGCCCGCGAATTGTGCACGTAGGGGAAATGCGCCTGGTCGACATCGTTTTCGGCGATCTCCTGGACGCAGGTCGGCAGTTCGAATTCGCAGTAATGCACCTTGCCCCAGCCCTCGCCGTTGCCATCGAAAGCGTCGACAACCTGCACCTCGAAGTGCGGCTCCTTGCCCTCGGGGTGGTGCCAGCCCATGATCATGCCATTGCGCTCGATGACGGGAATGGTCTCGTTGCGGGCGCGTGGCGGGATTTTCTTGGCGTAGGGAATGTTCACGCACTGGCCGCTGCAGTTAAACTCCCAGTGATGGAAGGGGCATTGCAGCGTCTCGCCGACCACCGTGCCCTGGTGCAGGGCGGCACCCAGATGCGGACAATAGTTGTTCATGGCACTGACCGTGCCGCTCTCGGTGCGGAACACGACCAGGTCGCGGGCGCAAAAGCGCACCTTCTTTAATTCGCCCGGTTTGAGCTCATGGCTGTAGCACAAACCAAACCAGCCGAGTGGAATGGGAAAAGGGAAACGCGCCATGGTGGAATTACCCCCTTGAATACTCGTGGCTATAGTTATACCGCAATTTACAATCCTATCATAGATTGAGCGGGCCCCGGAATACGGCGACCCGGCTGTATGACAAAATACTACCCCCTCCTGGCCCGGCGACAAGGCGTCTCTCCCTCGAGCTCCCATGCAGACTGCCGCACCACCCATTTTTGTTTTTCACCCGCAACAGCCGGCGCCCGGGGTGCCCTCCGTGCGGTGCCAACTCGATGCCCTCTCCCTGGCATACACCCCGGTCCAGCTGCTCTCCAACCCGGAATGCACGCCAGGGACGCTGGCAGAAAAATACGGGGAGCATATTTTCAGCCTCGCAAACAACCCGTACCGGGAGATGTCCGTGGCCGTCATGGCCCGCCTGCTCGCGTATTGCCAGGCCTTCCAACGGATGGAGGAACAGGGCATCGAACTGGCCTGTTTCCTGGAGGAAGAACTGGAGCTGGGCGAAGACTTTCCCGCGCTGTTGCAGGCACCGGGGATATTGCAGGGCACCTGGGATATCCTCGTGCTGGAGGGTGCCGACCCCGATGCCCGGCTCGCACTGCACTGGCGCAAATTTCTTCGTTTCCAGCATTTCCGCACCACGCGCTTGCTGCGCCTGCCGTCTGCGGTCCCGGGCTGCCTGGTGCGCCGCCCTGCAGCCCGGGTGCTCCGGTCCCTGGCCCTGCCGCTCCGGGCCCCGCTCACCCGGTGCCTGGGAGACGACGCGTACCGCTACGGGGTGCGCCTGGCCACCCTGCGACCGGCCGTCCTGTGCGCGGCAGAAACCCGAAGCGGACAGGAGCTGCAGCCCGCCGGGGACGCAGAGGCGACCTGGAATGATTTTCTCGCCGCCAACTATTCCGCGGAATACGTCCGTTTCCTGCAGGACCATGTTTTTGTGCCGATGCCCGGCTTGCGTGCCCGGCTGCGCAAGCTGTTCTTGGGTCTGCCGGGAATTGGCGCGCTGTACCGCCGCATAGAGGCCGCACAAGAATGGCTGAAACACCGGGGCCCGTCCCGGGAACGCCCCCGGTCTCTTCCCGACCACCCGTCTCCGGCACCGCCACTGGAGACGGGTGCTGCCGACCCGTGGAAAGTCGCCGTGATCATCCCGCTCTTCAACCGGGAAGCATTCATTCTCCCGGTGCTCCAGAACCTGGCACAGCAAACCCGGGCACCGCAATGCCTGGTCGTGGTCGATGATGGTTCTACCGACGACAGCACCCGCGTGGTGCAGGAGTATTTCGACCGTGCCGATTTGCCTTTCCGCGCGGAGCTGGTGCGCTGCCCGGAAAACCGGGGCGCAGCAGCCGCTCGCAATCGGGGGCTTGCGCACATCGACGATTGTGACTTTGTATATTTCCTGGACTCCGATGATTTCCCGCACCGCGACTTCCTGCGCCGGGCCGTCCCCCGCCTGGCACAAGAGCCCGACGCAATTGCTCTCAGCGGTGACCGGATCATGCAGGAAGGAGTCTCGACGCGCTTTGCCAGCAGCCACAAGTTGCCGGAGAACCCGGTTTCATGGTTCTTGTTGCAGGGTGCCGGCATTGCTTCGGCCACCTTGTTTCGCCGTTCGGCCCTCGAGCGAGCGGGAAGCTTCAATGAGAATCTTCCAACCGGCCACGACACCGATTTATTTCACCGCCTGGCCCTACAGGGAAAGTGGCTGTACCTGCCCGGTGCCCCGGTGGCAATCCTGCGCTTTCCGGACCAGGACAACCTGTTCAAATATTATGCCTCGGACTTCAAGCTGAAATGGACGTACATCTGGGAAAACAATTGGCATCGCCTGGGGGGGAGACGGCACCTCGCTTCACTGATGCGGCACCGGTTTGCCACTGCATGGTACGAGAGCGGGGAGCAACTGCACAGGCAAAAACAATTTGTCCGGGCCAATGAATGCTTCCGCCGTTCCCTGGCCTGTCAATTTTCGCTCCGCGCCCTGCTGCACCTGAAAGCACCCGGGCTCCCCTCTGTGCCGCTGCTCGCCAGGGCCGGCCTGCGCTTCCTGTCGCACCAGTTCCTGCAACGGCTGGCCCCGGTGGTAGAGGATGCAGGGACCACTGCCCTGGTCCGGGGTACCAAGACAAGGCCCGTCCGCCGTCCGTCAACAACAGTTCCACCACCCATTTTTGTTTTTCATCCGCAGCAATCGCTTGACGGGGGGCCTTCCACCAGGTGCCAACTGGAAAGCTTCTCCCTGGAATACACGCCTGTTCCAACGCACGGTGACACGCCGCTGGCATTGGCGGGAACCTACGGGGCGCATATTTTTTGTCCCGCGGGGAACCCCTACCGGGCGATGTCCCCCGACGACGTCGCCCGGGTTCCCGCGCATTGCCAGGTCTTCCAACGTATGGAGGAACAGAACATCAAGCTCGCCTGTCTGCTGGAAGAGGGGCTGACATTGGGCGAGGATTTCCCCGCATTGTTGCAGACACCGGAAGTGTTGCACGGCAACTGGGATGTGCTCGTGCTGGGAAGCACCGACCCGGGACCCCGCGCCGCATGGCTGCGGCGCAAAACCCGTCTGTACAAAGGCTTCCGCATGGCGCGGCCGATGCATCTCCCGTACCCGGTCCGGGGCTACCTGGTCCGGCGTCCCGCGGCGCGGATTCTCCGGGCACTGGCCTTACCGGTCCAGGCACCGCTGGGCCAGTGCCTGGAAGACGCGAACCGCTGCGGCGTACGCCTGCGGTTCCTGCAACCGGCGGTCCTCTCTCCACCGTCCCGGGAGGCCGCACCGAACCGGGAAACGCTGCCGGCGCAAAAGGCGCGCACGGCATGGAATGATTTCCTGGCCGCCGTGTATTCCCCGGAATACGTGCATCTGCTGAAAGATACTTCCGCCTGGTCCCGGCACCAGAGATTGTTTCCCCTTTACTTTCTGCGCCACCATCTCCTGGATTTTCTGCAGACTATCCGCTTGCGAGGCGCCCTGCAGGCGTGCATGGTGCGCTTAGGTCTTGTCTCTCGCCGCCCGTCGCCCGCACCCGACCCGGGCATGCCACGGCAGCAGCATGCCACCCCCGACACCGATGCCTTGCGCGTTACCGTGATTCTCCCGCTCTTCAACCGGGAACAATTCGTTATCCCGGTCATTAAGAACCTGGAACGGCAGACCCGGGCACCGCAACACCTGATCGTGGTCGACGACGGTTCTTCGGACAACAGTGCCCGGATGGTGCAGGAGTATTTCGCCGGTAATCACCAGCTGCCTTTTACAGCGGAATTGTTGCGCCAGGAGCAAAACCACGGCGTTTCTGCGGCGCGCAACCGGGGATTGCTGCATGCCGCGGATTGCGATTTCATCTATTTCCTGGACTCGGACGATTTCCCGCCCCGGGACTTTCTGCACCGGGCCGTCTCACACCTGGCGCGAGAACCCGGGGCGATCGCAGCGAGTTGCGACCAGGTCTTCTGGGGCAGGAACCGGGCCTACCGGCTCCGAAACACGAGGTTGCAGAAAAACCCGCACCTCGATTTTTTACTCTACGGGGCGGGCATTGCCTCGGTCACCCTGTTTCGCCGGAGCGTGTTTAGGCGGGCCGGATGGTTTAACGAAAACCTGCCCACGGGAGAAGACACCGACCTGTTCGACCGCCTCGCCCGGTGCGGGGAATGGTTGCACCTGCCCGGTGCCCCGGGAATCATGTCGCACCTGCGTGGCGGCCTGTCCCGAAATGAACGTCTGATTTCCTGGCGTATATGGTCTTATGTGTGGGAAAACAACCTGTATTGCCGGGATGGGGCGCAACACATCCCCGACTCGGCAAAGCGCGACCGTCTCGCACAGACCTGGTTCCACAGTGGCATCATCTTGTGCAGAAAAAAATTTTTCGAGGAGGCCGCCGAATGCTTTCGCCGTTCCCTGGCCTACCGTTTCTCCGCGATGCCCCTGTTGTATTTAATGCGCCCGCCGTCGAGACGCAGGGGATTGGGGATTGGGGGGGGGGGGGGGGGGGGGGGGGAGTCAGTCAGCCAGCCAGTCAGCCGCCTGAGGCCGCATACCGAGGCGGCTTACCGATGGTGAAATAGTCGAAGCCCGCGGTGCTGACCGGCCCCGGGTCGCAGAAGTTGCGGATGTCGTACACCAGCGGCGTCGCCACCTGTTTGCGCAGACGCCCCCAATCGAGCGAGGAAAATTCCCGCCATTCCGTGTGCAAAATCAGGATATCCGCCCCCCGGGCCGCCGTGTAAGCGTCCGCGCAATATTCGACCGCAGGCAGCAGCTGCCGGGCATGTTCCATGCCCTTGGGGTCATACGCCCGCACCGAAACGCCGGCCTGGCACAGGGCGGGAACCAGGTCCAGGCAGGGCGAATAGCGCACATCATCCGTCTCCGCCTTGAAAGTGAGCCCCAGGAGGGTCGCCGTTTTACCGGCCAGCTCCTCGCCCATGACGCGGCGGACACGCTGGAAAAGCCTGGCTTTTCTCTGTTCATTGGCATGGTGGACACGCTCCAGGATGCCCAGCGACACATCTTTTTCCCGCGCCATGGACAGCAGGCCGCTGACGTCCTTGGGCAGGCAGGAGCCGCCAAATCCCGGCCCGGCATGCAAAAATTGCCGCCCGATGCGCGCATCCATGCCGACTCCCTCCTCGATGGCATCGATATCCAGGGACAGTGCCTCACAGAGGTCGGCGATCTCATTGATGAAGCCGACCTTGGTCGCCAGCAGGGCGTTGGCCGCGTACTTGATCAGTTCTGCGTTGGCGGCACTGGTATAGAGTGCCGGTATATCCTCCCCCAGCAGCGGGCGATACAGGAGACGCATCCGCTCCAGGCTCTTGTCATCGTCGGCACCGATAATAATCCGGTCCGGGTAGAGGAAATCCTCCACCGCCCGGCCCTCGCGCAAAAATTCCGGGTTGGAAACCACGGCAAAAGAAGCCTGGGGCCTGTGGCCGGCGATCACCTGGGCGACCTTGTGACTCGTGCCCACCGGCACGGTGGATTTCAATGCGATCACCGCGTACTCCCCCAGCAATCCGCGCACGCTTTCCACGGCGGCCAGCACCGCAGACAGGTCCGGCTTCTGGTCGCCGTGCGCCTGTGCCGGGGTGCCGACTGCGATCAAAACCACCTCGGAAGCGGTGATCGTGTCATCGTATTCCGTGCCAAAAGAAAGGCGTCCCGCCGCGGTGTTTTCCTGCACCAGGAGGTCCAGGCCGGGCTCGTAAATCGGCATCCGCCCCTGGTTCAGCATTTCGATCCTGCGGGCGTCGACGTCGATGCAGTGCACCTGGTGTCCCCACTTGGCAAAGCAGGCCCCGCTGACCAGGCCCACGTAACCGGCACCGATGACCGAGACCTTCATGACTCAGTACTCGACGCCCTTGCGCGCCGCCAGGCCGGCTTGAAACGCGTGCTTGATCTCCTTCACCTCGCTGACGGTGTCCGCCAGCTGCCGCAGCCGGTCCCCGCCGCCCCGCCCGGTGATAATCACGCTCTGCTCCGGCGGGCGCCCTGCGATCGCCTGCAGCACCCGCTCCTCATCGAGGTACTTGTACCCCAGCATGTAGCTCAGCTCATCCAGCACCACCAGGTACAGCCCCGGGTCCCGCAGCATGCGTTCCGCCTCCCGCCAGGTTTTCGCCGCCGCCGCCATGTCCTGGTCCCGGTCCTGCGTCTCCCAGGTGAAGCCCGTGTCCATGGTGCAGATCTCGACTTCCGGGGCCTTGGCACGCAGGTAGAGCTCCTCGCCGGTTTGTTGTTTGCCCTTGATGAACTGCACGATGCCGACCCGGTGCCCGTATCCCAGGGCGCGCAACACCATGCCGAAGGCGGAGCTGGTCTTGCCCTTGCCGTTGCCGGTCAGAAAGACCACGAGCCCGCGTTCTTCCCGGGCCCGGGCGATGCCGGCGTCCACCCGGGCCTTCTGTTTCTGCATCGCCCTCTTGTGCCGGGCGGCGCGCGTCTTCGTCGATTCAGACATGGATCACTTTTTGATTCCTGTCTCCCGCGGCCCCAGGATCATCCCGCCCCGCACTCTGTGTGCGGCCGCGCCGGTTCAAAGGTGCTAGGATAGGGCGGATTAGCAGTTTATTTTATCGGAAAACGCCTTGTCTTCATCCGCAGAGCACCTGGTCGGCGAAGATGGCTGCCGGATCAGCCGGCGCATCTTTGCCGACCAGGAAATCTACGACCGGGAGCAGGAACACATTTTCCAGCGCAACTGGCTCTACCTGTGCCACGAAAGCCAGCTGCAAAAACCCGGCGATTTCATGAGTGCCTTCATGGGCGAAACCCCCGTGATCCTGGCGCGCGGCGAAGACGGCAACATTCACGCCAGTGTCAACAGCTGCGTGCACCGCGGCCTGCCGGTGTGCCGCCATGAAACCGGCAACACCCGGCGCTTCGTCTGTCCCTATCACGGCTGGTCGTACGCGGTGACCGGGGAACTGGTCGCCGTCCCCCAGGATCGCGGCGTGCAGCACAAGGCCCCCAAGTCCCGGCTGCGCCTGTACCGGGTGCCGCGCGTGGAAAGTTACGAGGGCCTGGTATTCGGCAACCTGGACGAGGGTGCCGTATCGCTGGAGGAATACCTGGGCGATATGCGTTTTTACCTGGACGCCTTTCTCAAACGCTTTCCCGGCGGCCTGGAAATCGGCGGGGCGACACAGAAGTGGATGCTGAACGCCAACTGGAAACTGCCCATGGAAAACCAGCTGGGCGACGTGGGGCACAGCCTGTACCTGCACAGCGCGCTGCTGGGGGCCTCCCCCGCGATCAAGGAGGTGGAAAAACGCGCGCTGACCATGACCCCGGAACCGGGACATGCCGCATCAGTCATGTATTTCCCCGCCGATGCGCCGCCGGAAACCTGCGCCTGGGGCATGGAAAATGTCGATACCCGGGAGACCGCCGGCAGCATGGACCCGGAGCATGCCGGGGTCGACGCCGAGCTGCGGGAATACCTGCTGGAAGTGCAGCGGGGCGTGGCGGAGAACCTGTCACCCGGGCAGGCGCGCATCAAGGGCCTGACCTACGGCGTGTACCCCAACCTGGCACTCATCATCGCCCACTCCACGCTGCGCGTGTGCCACCCGCGGGGGCCGGGCCAGGTGGAATACTGGTGCTGGTGGCTGGTGCCGCGCGAGGCACCCGAATCCCTGCGTCGCAAGCTGCGACAGAATTACATTTTCTTTTTCGGCCCCGGCGGTGCCCTGGAACAGGAGGATAGCGAGGCCTGGGCGCAACAGCATTTCGGCAGTTCCCTGGCATCGATGCGCGACCAGCCGTATTTTTACGGGATGGGCGCCGGCGAAGAATACCCGCACCCGGAATTGCCGGGCCACGCCGGCACCTGCTACAACGAGCATTTCGCCCGGAATTTTTACCTGCGCTGGCGCGACGACATGAGCCGGGAGCGGCCCGGCAACGGCCGTGGACAGTCCGCTGCGGCACCGGTAAAAATGATAGGATAAGCACCCTTCCCCGCCCGGACAAGCACCATGCACACGCCTGCAGAACAACTCGTCAGCGATAACGGCTGCCAGGTCAGCCGCCGCATCTTTGCCGACCAGGAAATCTACGACCGGGAGCAGGAACACATTTTCCAGCGCAGCTGGCTCTACCTGTGCCACGAAAGCCAGCTGCAAAAACCCGGCGATTTCATGAGTGCCTTCATGGGCGAAACCCCCGTGATCCTGGCGCGCGGCGAAGACGGCAACATTCACGCCAACGTCAACAGCTGCGTGCACCGCGGCCTGCCGGTGTGCCGCCATGAAACCGGCAACACCCGGCGCTTCGTCTGTCCCTATCACGGCTGGTCGTACGCGGTGACCGGAGAACTGGTCGCCGTTCCCCAGGATCGCGGCGTGCAGCACAAGGCCCCCAAGTCCCGGCTGCGCCTGTACCGGGTGCCGCGCGTGGAAAGTTACGAGGGCCTGGTATTCGGCAACCTGGACGAGGGTGCCGTATCGCTGGAGGAATACCTGGGCGATATGCGTTTTTACCTGGACGCCTTTCTCAAGCGCTTTCCCGGCGGCCTGGAAATCGGCGGGGCGACGCAGAAATGGTCGCTGAACGCCAACTGGAAATTGCCGGTGGAAAACCAGTTGGGAGACGTGGGGCACGGGTTCCACCTGCACGGCACGCTCCTGTCGGACACCCCGGCCATGGAGGAAGTGGAGAAATTCTCGCTGACCATGGCCCCGGGTCCGGGGCACGCCGCCGCGGTGCGTTACTTCCCCACGGATGCGAGCGTCGAGCAGTGCGCCTGGGGCATGGAGAATGTCGACGCCCGGGAAGACGCCGAGCTCAGCGAATACCTGCTGGAAGTGCAGCGCGGCGTGGGCGAGCGCCTGTCGTCTGAGCAGGCGCGCATCAAGGGCCTGACCTACGGCGTGTATCCCAACCTTTCACTGATCGTCGCAAACTCCACCCTGCGCGTGTGCCACCCGCGGGGGCCGGGCCAGGTCGAGTACTGGTGCTGGTGGCTGGTGCCGCGCGATGCGCCCGAATCCCTGCGCCGCAAGCTGCGCCAGAATTACATTTTCTTTTTCGGCCCCGGCGGCGCCCTGGAACAGGAGGACAGCGAAGCCTGGACACAACAGTACCTGGGCAGTTCCCTGGCATCGATGCGCGACCAGCCGTATTTTTACGGGATGGGTGCCGGCGAAGAATACCCGCACCCGGAGCTGCCGGGACACGCCGGCAGCTGTTACAACGAGCACTTCGCCAGGAATTTCTACCTGCGCTGGCGCAGCGACATGGAGCGGGAGACGGCCGGGCGCAATGGCTCCTGAGAACCTGCTCACCCGGGTGGAGCAGTTTTATTATCGCGAGGCGCGACTCCTGGACGAACGCAAGTTCCTGCAGTGGCTGAAGCTGTTGCACCCGGACGTGCAGTACACCGTGCTGTCCCGCACCGTGGTGCAGCCCGACCCGCAGTTGCGCCGCACGGAGGATTACCTGGCCGTCGAACCGGAACTCAGCGGTGTCGGTGCCCGTGAGTGTCCGATGCGCGATGAGCAGTTTTTCCAGCTGTCCCTGCGCGCAGACCGCGCCACCAAGCCCAATTCCTGGGCCGATAACCCGCCGCCCCGCACGCGGCGTTTGATCGGCAACGTAGAAGTCATCGAAGAGACCGAAGACACCCTGCAGGTGTACAGCAATTTTCACCTGTTTTTCAGTCGCCACGGCGCACAGAACCATACGTACACGGGCCGGCGCGCAGATGTCCTGGCACTGGAGGGGGACGATTTCAAGATCCGCAGCCGGGAAATCCTGCCCGATTGGAGTACCGTGGAAGCACCCGGCGTCGGCCTGTTTTTCTGATGCCCGGGGCACGCCCGCAGAACCCCGGGGCCGGGTCCCGGCACCGCCCGGCCCTGTGGCTGTGCTGCGTCCTGTTATGGCCCGGTGCGGCGGGGGCCCAGGCGGCGTACTCGCCCGGGGTCGGGCAGGATTATCCGCGCGGTTTGTACTGGGGCGATACCCACCTGCACACCAACCGGTCCCCGGATGCGGGCAACATGGGCAATGTCCGCATGGGGCCCGATGACGCCTACCGCTTCGCCCGCGGCGAGACGGTGCGCGCACACAACGGCATGGACGTGCGCATGGGGCGGCCCCTGGATTTCCTGGTGGTGGCCGACCACGCCGAGCACCTGGGCGTGCTGCCCGGCCTGGCGGCGCGCGATCCCCTGTTGCTCAAATCCCCGACCGGCAAACGCTGGGCGGAGCTGCTGCACAGCGGCAAGCGCGCCCAGCTGGGACGCGAAATCTTCGCCGCCACGGTCGCCGGGCGCAATCTGCCGCAACTGGAAGAATTCACCCGCTCGGTATGGAAAAAAGGCCTGGAAAGTGCCGAGCGCTACAACGAGCCCGGGGTGTTTACCGCGCTCCTGGGTTACGAGTGGACCTCCTCCCGGGATGGCTCCAACCTGCACCGGGTGGTGATTTTCCGCGATGGCCCGGACCGGGTCGGGCGCGTGATGCCCTTCAGTTCCCTGGACAGCGCGCACCCCGAAGATCTCTGGAAGTTCATGGCGGACTATGCGCAAAACAGCGGCGGGGACGTGCTGGCCATCCCGCATAACAGCAACTTGAGTGCCGGCCGGATGTTCGCCCTCGAGGGCCGTGACGGCAAGGCCCTGCGGGCACCGGAAGCCGCCCTGCGCCAGCTCTGGGAACCCCTGGCGGAGGTCACCCAGTACAAGGGCGACAGCGAGGCCCATCCTTTTCTTTCGCCGCAGGACGCCTTCGCCGATTACGGCACCTGGGACCGGCAGTCCGGTATCGACCCCTCGCGCCCCCACGAGGACTGGATGTACGCCGGGGAATACTTGCGCCAGGCACTCAAGCGCGGCCTGTTGCTGAAGTCGCGCCTGGGCCTCAACCCCTTCCGCTTCGGCATGATCGGCGGCACGGATTCGCACACCAGTCTCGCCACCGCCGAAGAAGATAATTTCTGGGGGAAATACGTGGTCGGCGAAGCCGCCCCGGGGCGGGCCCTGCGGCCGATGATGGCATCGCTGGCCGGCGGCAGCCAGGCGGCACTCGGCAACTGGGTGCTGCTCTCCTCCGGCTACACGGCGGTCTGGGCGCATGAAAACACGCGCGCCTCTTTATTTGACGCGCTGCGCCGGCGGGAGGCGTACGCCACCACCGGCCCGCGCATCGTGCTGCGCTTTTTCGGCGGCTGGAATTTCCGCCCGCAGGACGCCCATCGACCCGACCTGGCACGGGCCGGCTACGCGGGCGGCGTGCCCATGGGCGGCGTCCTGCCCGCCGCGCCCGGGCGCTCTGCGGTGCCCGGTTTCCTGTTGCTGGCGGCCCGGGACCCACTCGGTGCCAACCTGGACCGGGTGCAGATCGTCAAGGGCTGGCTGGACCGGCGCGGACAGCTGCGGGAAAAAGTCTATGACGCCGCGGTCTCGGGCAAGCGGCGCATCGGCCGGGATGGGCGTGCGCGCCGCGATGTCGGCAACACGGTGGACCTAAAAACCGCCTCCTACCTCAACACCATCGGTGCCCCCCTGTTGAGCGCGGTATGGAAGGACCCGGACTTTGACCCGCGCGCAGAGGCTTTTTATTACGTGCGGGTCATCGAGATACCGACGCCCCGCTGGACCGCCTATGACGAGGCGCGCTTCGGCGACCGCCTGCCCGCTGAAATCCCACGCATCACCCGGGAACGCGCCTACAGCTCACCGATCTGGTACAGCCCGCCGCACTGATCATCACGGCCGGAACGCCCGGGGACGGGCGACAATAAAACCCTTGGCGGCCAGGTGCCGGGCACAAGACCGGTGCCGATGGGCCGACGGGTTGCTAACGGCGCTTCTTGCCGACGATCTTCTCCAGGATGCCCTGCAGTTCCGCAAGCCCCCGGTAGGCGATCACCAGGCGCCCCCGGCCCCCGGCCTCATGCCGGACCGCGACCCGCGCCCCGAGCGCATCGCCCAGTTCCCGCTCCAGGCGCGCCACGTCCGGGTCCGGCGCACCCCGGCGCTTGCGACCCTTGCCCGCCGTCGACCGCCGCACCAGGCTTTCGGTCTGCCGCACCGACAGTTGCTGTGCCGCCACCCGGCGCGCGACCGCGGTCTGCTGCGTGCGTGGCAGGCCGAGCAGCGCGCGTCCATGGGCCATTTCCAGTTCGCCCCGGATCAACATCTGCTGCACCGCCGCGGGCAGTTCCAGCAGGCGCAAAAGATTGCTCACCGCACTGCGCGAAGCACCGACCAGGTGTCCCGCCTGCTCGTGGCTGAGGCCCTGTTCCTGGACCAGCTTGTGCAATCCCCGGGCCTGTTCCACGGCATTCAGGTCTTCGCGCTGCAGGTTTTCCACCAGTGCCAGCACCGCCGACTCATCCTCGTCCACCTCGCGCAACACCGCGGGCACCTCCTGCAGTTGCGCCCGCTGTGCCGCCCGCCAGCGGCGCTCCCCGGCGATCAGTTCGTAGCGGCCCTCGCCGACCGGGCGCAGCAGCACCGGCTGCAACATGCCCCGGGTGCGAATGGATTCACCCAGCTGCTGCAGGGCTTCTTCCGAAAAATCCTGGCGCGGCTGTTGCGGGTTGGGACGGATGTGTTCCACGGGCACCATGCGCAACACACCGGCGGCCTTCGCCGTGGCGACGGCATCGACACCGGCACTGCCCAGCAGGGCGTCCAGGCCCCGACCCAGTCCGCGTTTTTTCCTCGCCATCGGCTTCTATGACTCGCCGGCACCGGCCGCAGAAGGCGACCGGGGGGTGCTTGTATCCCCTTCCGGGGCAGGCGCAGCGGGACGGGCGGGCGCAGCAGGACGGGCGGGCGCAGCAGGACGGGCGGGCGCAGCAGGGCGGGCGGGCACAGCAGACGGGGATGTCTCCGGCGGGGAAGACCCGGGCGAGTGCTCTTCCGGGGTGGATGGCACCGGCGCAAGCGCGGGCACCGCCGCCCCCGGTTCGGCCCGCTGCAGCACTTCTTCGGCCAGGGCCCGGTACGCCAGGGCACCGCTGCACTGCGGGTCATAGGACAGTGCCGGGGCACCGTAACCCGGTGCTTCGGCAAGCCGCACATTGCGCGGGATCACCGTCTCAAACAGCCGCTCCCCGAAATGCGTGTGCAGTTCCCGGGACACCTCGTCCGCCAGGCGATTGTGCGCATAGAGCGTGCGCAACACGCCGATGATCGCAAGCCGCGGGTTCTGCTCCTGCAGCCTGTGCAGGGTTTCCATCAGGGTGCTGAGTCCTTCCAGGGCATAGTATTCGCATTGTACCGGCACAATGAGACCGTCGGCGGCCAGCATGGCATTCAGGGTCAGCACATTGAGTGCCGGCGGACAGTCGATGAGTATGTAATCGTACGCCTCCCGCAGTGCCTCCAGGCGTTGTTTCAGGCGTATATGCCGGTCTTCCCGCTGCAGCAATTCCACCTCCGCCGCCGTCAGGCCGGGGTCCGTCGGCAGCAGCGCATAACCGCCCTCCGGGCTCTGCATCACCAGTTTCTGCGCCGGGGTCTCCGTGAGCAGCAACTCATAGCTGCCCCGCGGCACTCGGCCACGTTCCAGGCCGCTGCCGGTACTCGCATTGCCCTGCGGGTCCAGGTCCAGCACCAGGACGCGCCGCTCGCACAAGACCAGGGCCGCCGCCAGGTTCAGCGTCGTGGTGGTCTTGCCCACCCCGCCCTTCTGGTTGGTGACTGCGTAGACGCGCGCCATGGTTCAGGCCGGGGCGGGATGCCGACGCAACCGCAACAGGCAGCGGCGACTCTTCTGGCCCGGCGTCTGCAGCGGCAGGGTTTCCAGCAATTCGAAACCCTCGGGCAGGACACGCAATTCTTCGGCGGGCACAGCACCCTGGGGCAGCAGGAGTTCCGTGCCCGCATCGCACAGGTGGGCGACCGCTTTCAGCAGCCGTGACAGGGGCATCACCGCCCGCGCCATGAGCAGTTGGGGCGGCTCTGCGGGATGATATTCCTGCACCTGCGCCTGCACCACCTGCACGTTGTCCAGCCCGAGTTCCAAGCGTACCCGGGCGAGAAAACGGCAGCGGTTTGCCGAGCGGTCGAGCAGGCAGAAACTGCGTTCGGGACAGCGGATAGCCAGCGGAATACCCGGGGCCCCGCCGCCGCTGCCGACGTCGAGGACCCGCCGGGTGCCCGGGCGCATCTGCGGCAACAGGCCCAGGCTATCGAGCAACAGCCCGGAAATCATCTCTGCCGGAGTGTGCAGGGCACTGAGATTAAAACGCCGGTTCCATTTCTGCAGCAGCCCCAGGTAGCAGAGCATCTGCCGCGCCTGGGGGGCGGACAGCGCGAGCCCCATTTGCCGCGCACCCTCCTGCAACAGGGGGAGATGTTCCTGCACTTCACGGGCGCTGTGCCGCCCGTTCACCCGATTGTTTCCGGAGATGGATCAGCAACAGCGACAGGGCGGCCGGCGTCATGCCCTCGATGCGCGACGCCTGTCCCAGGGTGCGCGGCCGGATTTCCATGAGCTTCTGGCACACCTCGGCGGACAACCCGCGCACCTCCCGGTACTCCAGGCATTCCGGCAAGCGGGCGTTTTCCCGCTTGTGCAGGGCGGCGATCTCCTGTTCCTGGCGGCGGATATAACCGGCATACTTGATCTGCGCCTCCACCTGCTGGGCCACCGGTCCCGGGGCGGTGCAACCGGCGTCGATCGCCTGCAGGTCCCGGTACTGCAACTCCGGGCGGCGCAGCAATTCATCCAGGTGCGTCTCCCGGCCCAGCGGCCGGGACAGCCGTTGTTCCAGGGCCCGGGCCGCCTCACTGCCCGGGCGAACCAGGATACCTCCCAGGCGCGCCTTCTCCCGCTCCACCGCCTCGCGCTTTGCACAAAAATGGCGCCAGCGCCGCTCTCCAACCAGGCCCAGGCGGCGCCCCTGTTCACACAGCCGCCAATCGGCATTGTCCTCACGCAAGAGCAGGCGATATTCCGCGCGGCTGGTGAACATGCGATAGGGTTCCGTGACGCCGCGCGTGTTGAGATCATCGACCATCACCCCCAGGTACGCCTCATCACGGCGCGGTTGCCAGGGCGGCTCGTCACGCACGTACCGGGCGGCATTGCAACCGGCCAGCAGGCCCTGCGCCGCGGCCTCTTCGTATCCCGTGGTGCCATTGATCTGACCGGCAAAATACAGGCCCTGCAGGCAGCGGACGCCGAGTTCGGGCGAGAGATCGCGCGGGTCAAAATAATCGTACTCGATGGCGTAGCCGGGGCGCACGATCTGCGCATTCTCAAATCCCCGAATGGAATGGACGATCTGCTGCTGCACATCGAAAGGCAGGCTGGTGGAGATGCCGTTGGGATACAGTTCCAGGCTGTCCAGTCCCTCCGGCTCGATAAAGACCTGGTGCGAACTGCGGTCGGCAAAACGCACCACCTTGTCCTCGATCGACGGGCAGTAACGCGGCCCCCGGCCCTCGATGCGGCCGCTGTACATGGGCGAGCGGTGCAGGTTGGCACGAATGATTTCGTGGGTGCGCTCAGAAGTGTGCGTGATGTAGCAGCTGCGCTGCGGCGGGTGCTGCCGCGGATCCCCCAGGAAGGACATCACCGGCCGCGGCGTATCGCCCGGTTGCCGGGTGAGACCGGCAAAGCGCACGGTGCGCGCATCCAGGCGCGGCGGCGTTCCGGTCTTCAGACGCCCGACCCGCAACGGCAGTTCGCGCAGACGCCGCGCCAGGGCGTGCACCGCGGGTGCCCCGGCGCGGCCCCCGTCCCGGCGTTTCTCGCCCACGTGGATCACGCCCCCCAGGAAAGTGCCGGCACAGAGCACCACCGCTCGAGCCTCTATACGCACCCCGCCATTCACCAGCACCCCGCACACCGTCTCCCCCCGCACCAGCAAGTCGTCGACCGCTCCCTGGAACAACGACAGCCGCGGGGCCTGTTGCACCGCCCGCTGGATCGCCGCGCGGTAGAGCACGCGGTCCGTCTGCGCCCGGGTGGCGCGCACCGCGGGGCCCTTGCCGGCATTCAACACCCGGAAATGAATGCCGGCCGAGTCGGCGGCACAAGCCATCACGCCGTCCAGGGCGTCGACCTCCCGCACCAGGTGACTCTTGCCGATACCGCCGATCGCGGGATTGCAGGACATCTGCCCGATCGTCTCCAGGCTGTGCGTGACCAGCAGGGTGCGCCGTCCCATGCGGGCGGCTGCCAGGGCGGCCTCAACGCCGGCGTGACCGCCGCCGATCACCAACACCTCAAAAGAAAAATTCCGCGTCATCGCCGGGTCGCTCCGGACAAGAAGAAAGCGAGCGGGCATTATAAAACGATTGTCCGGCACGGCACGCACCTAAGCCGGCGCGCCCCTGTGGAAAAGCCGCGCATTTCCTGCAGACAAAAAGGGGATGACCGCACCGCACCGTCCGACATTCCCAGCTGCATACACAGCCCTTCCGAAAACTATCCGCAAGCATGCCTGGCCCGGGGCGGACACCGGAACTACCGGCACCCCGCACCGCACGCCCTTTATGCACAGGCACGGGGTCGCACTACTACGATTACTTTTAACCGGCTATTTCCCCGTTGTTTTCTTAAGCTTCCCGTATAGATATCATCGGTTCTGTGGATAAATTCCGCGTTGTCAGCAAGAAAGCCCGCGCCGGCAAAACTGCGCCCGTTGGCACACCGCTGGCGGATGCCCGGGTGCGGTCTGCGGTGTCTCGCTTATTTACCGATACAAAAGCGCCGAAAAATATCGTCCAGCAGTTTCTCATCGCTGACTGCCCCGGTGATCTCACAGAGTTGCAGTCGGGCCTGGCGCAATGCCTCGGCCAGCAGTTCGGCGGCACCGGCGCGCCGGAAATCAGCCAGCCCCTGCAACAGCAGGTGCCGGCTGTCGCCCAGGGCTTGCAGGTGCCGGCGCCGGGCACTGAAGGCGCCGCTTGTACCGGTGTCCGGAAGGGCCAGTTCGCGCAGCCGTTCGCGCAGCAGCTCGAGCCCTTCACCGCCCAGGGCGGACATCCGGATAACCGTGTCCGCCCCGCACCGGCTGCGTTTTGCCGGCTTTCCGTGCAGGTCGCACTTGTTGTCGAGCAGCGTGCGCTGTGCCGGGACGCCGGGCAATTCATCGTCTGCTGCGGGCTTCGCCCCCCGGTATTCCCGCACCAGCAGCAGGTGATCCGCCTGGGCGGCACTGTGGCGGGCGCGCCGAATGCCCTCCCGCTCCACTGCCCCGGCGTCCGGGCGCAACCCCGCGGTGTCCGCGAGCAGCACGGGAATGCCGGCGACCAACACCTCTTCGCACACCACGTCGCGCGTGGTGCCCGGCTCTTCGCTGACGATGGCGACCTCCCGTTCCGCCAATGCATTGAGCAGCGTGGACTTGCCGGTGTTCGGGGCCCCGGTGATCACGACCCGCAGGCCCTCCCGCAGGCGGCTGCCGCGCCGCGCGCTTTGCAACACGGCGCGCAAATCCCGCAGCAGGCCCTGGGCATCCCGGACCAGGGCCTCGTGGTTTTCCCGCGGCACATCCTCTTCCTGGGCGAAGTCGATGCCGGCTTCCACCCGGGCCCGCAGTTCGTCCACGGCGTCAACCAGTTGTTGCACCCGCCGGGAGAATTCTCCCTGCAGGGAATGCAGGGCACTCTGCGCCGCCTGCCGGCTGCCGCTTTCCACCAGGTCGGCAATGGCCTCCGCCTGGGCCAGGTCCAGCTTGCCGTTCAGGAAGGCGCGCTCGGAAAATTCCCCGGGCCGCGCCGGCCGGGCACCGCTGTTGCACAGGGCTTCCATGAGCAGTTCCAGCACCACCGGGCTGCCGTGGGCGTGCAGTTCCAGCACGTCCTCGCCGGTAAAAGAGTGCGGGGCCGGGAAAAACAGGGCGATGCCGCGGTCGATGAGCCGTTGTGAGTCAGTGCCGCGAAAACTGCAGTAATGCGCGGTCCTGGGCGGCGGCAGCTCTCCCAGCAGGGCGCGGCACAGGGCCGGCGTCCCCGCTCCGGAGACGCGCACGATGCCGATACCGCCCCGCCCCGGGGGAGTGGCGATGCCGGCGATGGTGGCGTCTTGCGCCGCCTCCCGGCCGCTGGCCGTGGCTTGCGCGCTGCGTGTTGCGGCCGTCCGGGAGGAAGAAGGCATCGCCGGTTCAGGTGGCGGCTGCGGCTGCGCTGCGCTCGACCTGCCGGTTGATCCACCATTGCTGCAGGATGGACAGCAGGCTGTTGACCAGCCAGTACAAGACCAGGCCGGCGGGGAAGAACAGGAAGAAGAAAGTGAATATCACGGGCAGCCATTGCATGATGCGCGCCTGCATGGGGTCGGGGGGCGGCGGGTTCAGTTTTTGTTGCACGAACATCGAGACGCCCATCAGCAGGGGCAGAACGAACCAGGGGTCCATCTGCGAGAGATCGCGGATCCAACCGACAAAAGGTGCGTGCCGCAGTTCCACGCTCTCCAGCAGTACCCAGTACAGGGCGAGGAACACGGGCATCTGTAACAGGATCGGCAGGCAGCCCCCCATCGGGTTGATTTTTTCCTTGCGGTACAGCTGCATGAGTTCGACTGACATTTTTTGTCGATCCGAGGAATAGCGCTCGCGCAACTCGTTCACCTTGGGTTGCAGGCTGCGCATGCGCGCCATCGAACGATAGCCGATGTTGGACAGGGGATAGAACAACAGCTTGACCAACAGGGTCAGGAAAATGATCGCCCAGCCCCAGTTGCCCAGCAGAGCGTGCAGCCATTGCAGCACTTCAAACAGGGGTTGCGAAATAAAAAACAGGAAACCGTAGTCCACGGTCAGCTCCAGGCCCGGGGCGAGTTGCCGCAAGACGTCCTGGTCCTTGGGGCCGGCATAGAGCCTGATGCGTGCCTCGATGCTCTCCCCGGGTGCCGCCCGCAACGGGGCCGAAGTGAGACCGGCATAAGCGCGGCCCGCCCCGGGTGCAAAACTGGCGCGGTAGCGATTGACGGTTTCGGCAGCGGGGATCCATGCCGCCACGAAATAATGTTGCACCAGGGCGATCCAGCCTCCCCGCAGGTCGCGCTGGTAATCCGACTTGCGCAAGTCGTCGAAGTCCAACTTTTTATAGCGTTTCTCCGGCGTGTGCAGAGCCGCCCCCAGGAAGGAACGCGGTGCGAAAAAGGCCTCCTCGGTGTACGGGTCCGCACTTTCGTCGCGCTTGAACTGCGAGAACATGTTGGCGCGCCAGGCGTCGCGCCCCTGGTTGTCGATGCGGTAACCGATTTCAAAATGGTATGCGCCGCGGTGCAGGAGAAAGAATTTCTGAATGCGCACGCCCCCCGGGCTGAGAAAATCCAGTTCGATGCGCAGGGAGTCTGCCCCGTCTTCCATGCGGTAACTGCGCGCCCGGGCCCGGTACAGGGGCCGGGAGTCCGGGCGATCCACGCCGTCTTCCCCGATCAAACCACTCTGGGCGATGTATTCGCGGTACGCTTCTTCTTCCAGCAGCGGGTACGGAGTCTGCGGCGTTTTCAAAGAGACCGGGTGCCGCGGCAGGGACAGGTGCACGATGTCTCCGCCGCGCAAGTCGATTTCCAGGTGCAGCGTATCGGTGAACACCTGCACCAGGTTTTCGCGTGGTCGCTGCCGGGGTGCCGCCGGCGCATCGCTGTTCTCTTCGCCCGCCGCCGTCCAGGCCTCGGGAATTTCACCGGCTTCTGCCGGGCGTTCGGGAAAATCTTCCCGGGGCGTCCCCGGGGCGTCGCTCCCGGACGGCGTCACCGGCGCCGGCGTCACAGAAGAAATTTGCGTCCGGTATTCACCGCGAAACACCATCCATTCCTGCAATAACAAGATGAAGACCAGCAGGATGCCGCCCAGCAGAACACCGCGGCCGAGATTCCAGGGGACGGCGTTTTTCATGCTTCAGGGTGCCGGGTCCCAGCCCCCGGGATGCCAGGGGTGGCAACGCAAAATTCTGCGCAGGGCCAGGCCGCTGCCGCGCCAGGTGCCATGGCGGCGGATCACCTGTTCGGCATAACAAGAACAGCTCGGCGTAAAACGACAACACGGGCCGAGCAGCGGACTCAGCAGCAGTTGGTGCGCTTTAATCAGAAGCAGGAGGCATGCGCGCATCGGCACAGGTTTTTGCAGATTCGTTTTCTTGTTGCAGCTGTCGCCACAGGAAATCCAGGTCCTGGAAAATTTTCCGGTTGCTGCGCGCCTTGATTTCCCCGCGCACCAGGACGACCAGGTCGACGCCGGGCACAGTGTGTGCACGGCTGCGAAACGATTCGCGCACCAGGCGCTTGATGCGGCTGCGCTGCACGGAGAGGGCCGTTTTTTTTTTGCCGACCACGACTCCCAGGCGCGCGTATTGTAATTGGTTGGCGCGGGCAAAAAAAATCAGGGCGGCGCGGGCGATGCGCAACTCGGGATGTTGCAGGACGCGATTGAAATCATTGCTGGCGCAGATGCGCGCCCGTTGCGGGAGACGAGCGGACATCCAGGTTTTCTATCTGCGCCGTCCGGGAGCGAGGCGGACGCGGAGTTGCGCCCGTTTCAGCGGCTCAACCGGGTGCGCGCTTTGCGCCGGCGACGGTTGATGATCATGCGCCCGCTTCGGGTTGCCATGCGCGCCCGGAAACCATGTCTGCGTTTGCGTTTGATCACGCTGGGCTGGCAGGTGCGCTTCATGATGCGTGGTTCCAGGCAGGCGGGGCGATAAGAAGGGGGCGTATTATACGGCAATAAAAATTCTGCGGGCGCACCACACATCGAGGACAAACAAGACTCCGCGGGCAAACCACATAGTCGGAACAACCAACACTCTGCGGGCAAACCACACACCGAGGACACACACTACTCTGCGGGCGCCCGTACACACCGGGGACAAACACTACTGCGGGCGCACCACACACCGGGGCCAGCACAACACTACTCCGCGGGCTCCCGGCACGCTGCGCCGGCCGGAAAAATTCATCACCGGGCGTTGTGTTTTTTTGTCGTCGGCCGCGATTGATTCGAGATGTGTGCGCCGGTTTTAAAAGCATGGTTTTGCCGCCTGGCGTGCCCGTATTTTTTGTCGTCGGCCGCGATTGATTCGAGATGTGCGCACCGGTTTTTAAAGCATGGTTTTACCGTCTGGCGTGCCCGTATTTTTTGTCGTCGGCCGCGATTGATTCGAGATGTGCGCGCCGGTTTTTAAAGCATGGTTTTGCCGCCTGGCGTGCCCGTATTTTTTGTCATCGGTCGCGATTGATTCGAGATGTGCGCGCCGGTTTTAAAAGCATGGTTTTGCCGCCTGGCGTGCCCGTATTTTTTGTCGTCGGCCGCGGTTGATTCGAGATGTGCGCACCAGTTTTTTAAAACGAGCCCCGTTATCCGCTGCGACTGTTTCCTTTGTCGGTGCAAGGTCTGCACCGCACACCGCACCTCGTGCGCCACCTGCACACCCTGCGACGGGACAGCACACTATGTCGCTTTGAACAGCGGCAACACGAGCCGCCGGGGGGCACCACACGGCCGCATAAACCGGCCTATATGTTCCCAGGGCTGTGGAAAAGTGCCGGGGGCCTCTGAAATCCTCCCAAAAATGGCAAAAACAGGCGCCGGCCCTGTGGATAACTTGTTTATAAATGCCTTTTTTGACTCCGACTGCTCCGGACCGGCGTCCCGGCAGAATTTTCGCCCCCCGATGCGTCGGTTTTCAGTAAACTATTGATATAAGAAGTTTATTTATGGTGTTGCATATTGCAAAAAGAGGCGTTATGATGGGCGGCACGGAGCGGGTTGCTCCGTGGCGCCAAGGTTTTGGCGTGTTGTATAAAAATTATGCAATCAGTGGAGGGCGGGATGCCCGGTTACGGACAGAAGAGAGGAAAAACGAGGGTCTCACACCTTGTGTGTGGGCATTTATGCCTGAAAGGGGGGGCGAAAACAACCGATGTCTGCGGCCGACACCTTGTTTACCGAACTCTGGCAGCAGTGCCGGGAGCGTTTGCAGCAGGAAATACCGCCCCAGGAATACAGCACGTGGATCTCCCCTCTTCAACCGGGGGGAGATGGGAGGCGTAACGTCCTGCAA
Organism: Gammaproteobacteria bacterium; assembly: GCA_965215045.1. Lineage (GTDB taxonomy): Bacteria > Pseudomonadota > Gammaproteobacteria > JABABF01 > JABABF01. Next base: position 1,026,469 of record OZ244031.1, read on the forward strand.
TTGTTTGCCCCCAATATCTTTATTCGCAGTTTCGTGCAGGATCGCTACCTGCCCCGAATTCACAAGACACTGCGCCGTCTGCAAAATGCCCCGCCGGAGGTGCAGCTGGAAGTCGGCGTCCCCGGGTGTGCGGAGCCGGACCCGGTCACCTATAACGGTAATGCGAATGGCGTCCGGCAATTTTCCGCCGAGCCAGTATCACCCCCGATGCCCGCCATCCCTCCCTCCCGCTTGCCGGCGGCGTCCCCCGCATCTTTTGCGCCATCGCCCGCGGCACATCGCTCACCGCAGGTGCCATCTGCAGCCGCTCCCGCGGCACCTCACTCATCGGCGGTGCCCACAGCCGCCCCCGAGACCCTGCGTTCATCGGCGCCGTCCGCGGCATCCCACTCGTATGCACCGCCGGCGGCCGCTCCCGTCCCCCCCCACTTGCCGGAGACGCCTGCTGTCCTCCAGACACTGCGCTCATCTGCGTCGTCCGCAGATGTTCCCGAGACACTTCATTCACCGCAGATGCCGGCTGCCGCTCCCGCGGCACCTCACTCATCGGCGGTGCCGGCAGCCGCCCCCGAGAGACTGCGTTCATCGGAGCTGCCCGCCGACGCTCCCGCGGCCACCCCCAACCCATCGTCGGCACCCACTGCAGTGCCGGCGGCGTCTCATCCGTCGGCGGGCTCCCCCGTCTCTCCCCCGGCATCCCACACGCCGGAGTTCCCGGGCTCTTCCGCTACATTCCGCTCACCGTCACCGGAACCGCCAGGCAATGACGGGCACCCTGACGAGGGGCGCCCCGGCGGGCTGAACGGACATCCGCTGCCGGTGGCCACCCGCCCCCTGAACCGCGCCTACACCCTGTCCTCTTTTGTCGAGGGCGATTCCAATCGCATGGCAACTGCCGCCGCCCGTGCCGTGGTCGACCACTGTGGTGCCCCCGCGCACAACCCGCTGGTGTTTTACGGCGGGGTCGGCCTGGGCAAAACACACCTGATGCAGGCGGTGGGCAATGCCCTGCTGCAGAAAAACAGGCGCACCCGGGTGGTGTATTTCAGTTCCGAGGACTTTGTCAACCGCCTGATCAGCGCGATTCGCCTGCAGGCCATGGACGTTTTCCGCGCCCATTACCGGGACGAAGTGGATGTTCTGCTGATCGATGACGTGCAGTTTTTTGCCGATAAAGACGCCTCGGAAGCCGAGGCCTTCAACACCATCGATACCCTGAGTGAAACGGGGCGGCAGATCGTCATTACCTGCGATCGCTACCCGGGCGACCTGGGCGCCATGGAAGCGCGCCTGCGCTCGCGCATCGGCCGCGGCCTCTCGGTGCCGATAGAGGTGCCGGACCTGGAGACCCGGGCCGCGATCCTGATGAGCAAGGCCCTGCAGGCCCGGGAGCCGCTCTCCGAGGAAGTCGCCCTTTTTATTGCGCGCCACGTGGCTTCCAATGTCCGGGAACTCGAGGGGGCACTGAACAAGGTCATCGCCAGCGCGCACTTTGCCAGGCGGCCGATCGATATGGACATGGCACGGCGCGCCCTGGCCCACGTGATTGCCAGCAGCAACCGGGGGCCTACCATCCAGGACATCAAGAAACGGGTGGCGGATTATTACCGGGTTCGAGTCAGCGAGTTGGATTCCCCGAGCCGCAAGGCCTCGCATGTCCGCCCCCGGCAGATGGCCATGTACCTGGCGCGGCACCTGACGCGCCACAGCCTGCCCGAGATCGGGGAACAGTTTGGCGGCCGTGATCACACCACGGTCCTGCACGCATGTAATAGAATGAACCAATTGCGTGCAGTGGATGCGGAGTGTGAGAACGATTACAGCCGTCTGCATCGCGAGTTGAGTGAATAGCACCGCAAAGGAGGTGTGCTCATAATGAAATTGAAATTGCTCAAAGAAGAACTGATGACCCCCCTGGAAATGGCGGCGGGTGCTGCCGACCGGGGGGTCCGGGACGACGTGCACTCGCACGTGCGGCTCCAGGCTGACAAGGGGAACATGCAGATTACCGGCGTCGGTATGCATGTCCAGGTCAGCGGTGAAGCCCACAGCGGCGTCGAGGGCGAGGCCGACACCACGCTTCCTGCAAAAAAGCTGCTTGATATATGCAAAACCCTGCCAGATGGCAGCCAGATCGCGATAGATATCGGCTCGGAGGCAGCCTCCCTCAAGGCCGGGCGCAGTCGTTTCAAGTTGCGCGTCTTTTCCCCGGACAGTTTTCCCGCGCACGCCGAGGAAAAACCCGAGGTTTCCCTGGAGATTCCGGCCGGGAAACTGCGGCAGATGCTGGGCAGGACCTCCTTTGCCATGGCGCAGAACGATGTGCGCCGCTACCTGACCGGGATGCTGCTGGAGTTGCGCGCCGAGGGGGGGGCGGAGTTGCGCGCCGTGGCCACGGACGGACACCGCCTGGCGATGAGCAGCTGTCCCCTGGAGCCCAAGTCTTTGAAACAAGGGAAAGAAAATACCTGCCAGGTGATTCTGCCGATGGACATGGTGCAGCAGATGCGGCGCCTGTTGGACAATATTCCGGCCGGGGACAACGTGCGCCTGGAACTCAATGAAAAAAGCGGCGGCTTGTTGAGCGCAGAGCGCCAGGTGCAGTCCCTGGCGATCGATGGCAGTTTCCCCGATTACGAGCGGGTGATCCCGGCACTCCAGGACCAGGCACTGCAGATGTTGCGCGCCCCGCTGCGGGAGGCCCTGGCGCGCGCCGCCGTCCTGGTGGAAAACGAACCGACGCACGCGGTGAAGTTGCAATTGGGCGCGGGGAAAATACAGGTGCAGGCGGACAACCAGCTGGGCGAGGAGTACGAGGAGGAGCTCGATGCGGAATACGCCGGGGAAGCACTCAGTATCGCCTTCAATTTGAACTACCTGCGGGAAATGCTGGATGCCTGTGCCTCCCCGCAATTCCGGATGCATGTAACGGATGCGAGTTCCAGCGTGCGCGTGGAGCCGGTCCCGGCCGAAGAAGAACCGGAGGAACTGCAAACCACCTACGTGCTGATGCCAATGCGCCTTTGATGTTTTTGCGGAATATTCGCATCAACAACCTGCGCAACCTGGAATCGGTCTCCCTGCCTCGCCTGGGAGATGTGAATATTCTGTACGGCAAAAACGGCAGCGGCAAGACCTCTTTCCTGGAGGCAGTGAACCTGTTGGGCCTGGGGCGGCCATTTCGCCGCTCCCGTTTTATGCCGCTGATTCGCCGCCAGTCCGACACGTTCACGGTGTTCGGGGAGTTGGAGGAACGCGAGAAAATGACCACGGGACTGGGCGTGCAGCGCACCCGGGGCGGTGCTCTCATGGTGCATATCGACGAAAAGCCCGCCCCGTCCGCCTCCGCCCTCGCCGAGCGTCTGCCCCTGCAGGCGATCGACGCCCGGGTTTTCCGGCTGCTGGATGGCCTGCCCCAGGAGCGCCGGCAATTCATGGATTGGGGCGTGTTTCACGTGAAACATGCATTTCATCAGCACTGGCAACAGCTGCGCCGCTGCCTCAAACAGCGCAATGTCCTGTTGCGCGGTGCCCCGCAGGACCTGGAGCAATTGCAATTGTGGTCCTCCGGCGTGGTGGAGGCGGCCGCACAGGTGGACCGCCTGCGCCGTGAATGGGTGGAAAATTTCACCCCGGTGTTCTACGAAGTGTTGGGAGAACTGTGGCAATGGGGCGGACAATGGCAGCTGGAATACCGGCGCGGCTGGCCGGAGGGCGAATCCCTGGCGGACTGCCTGGAAAAAGACCTGCCCGGGGACCGCAAGCGCGGCTACACGCGCTACGGACCGCAGGCGGCGGACCTGCATCTGGGCTTTGAGGGACAGCCGGCGCAGAACACCCTGTCCCGGGGACAGCAGAAGCTGGCGGCGGCGGCATTGCGCCTGGCGCAGGGGGTACAATTGTTTCGTCTGCAGCAGCGGCGGTGTGTGTTCCTGGTGGACGACCTGTCGGCAGAGTTGGACCGGGCCAGCCGGCAGCGCCTGTGCGGCGTACTGGAAAACACCGGGAACCAGGTGTTTTTGAGTTGCATAGAGCGCGAAAGCCTGGCCCTGGACTGGCCCAAAACCAGGACGGTGCAGGTGTTTCACGTGAAACAGGGCGAGATTTCAGCCGAGGCAAACAACTGATGGCGCGCGCGAATAACGACTACGATTCCAGCAGCATCAAGGTGCTCAAAGGCCTGGAGGCCGTGCGCAAGACGCCGGGCATGTATATCGGGGATACCGACGACGGCACCGGGCTGCACCACATGGTCTTTGAGCTCGTGGATAACTCGATTGACGAGGCATTGGCCGGCCACTGCACGAGGATCCAGGTGATCATTCATCCGGGAGAGGCGGTTACGGTCCTGGATGACGGCCGCGGCATCCCGACAGAAATGCATGAGGAGGGCGTGCCGGCCGCCGAAGTGGTGATGACGGTCCTGCACGCCGGCGGCAAGTTTGACAAGGACAGCTACAAGGTATCCGGCGGCTTGCACGGAGTGGGCGTGTCGGTGGTCAATGCCCTGTCCGAGGAATTGCGCCTATCGATTCGGCGCAACGGCAGGCTCTATGAGCAGCTGTACCGGGATGGCCGTCCCCAGGAGCCGCTGAAAGAGGTCGGACCGGCAGGGGGCTCGGGCACCGAGGTGTATTTTCGTCCTTCTGTGGAGGTGTTCAACAACATCGAATTCAGTTACGAGCAGATCGCCGCCCGTCTGCGGGAGCTGTCCTTTTTGAACGCCGGCGTCGAGATTCTGCTGTGCGATGAACGCAGCGAGCGCGAGGAGCGCTTTTTCAACGAGGGCGGGCTGACCGACTTCGTCCAGTATCTCAATGAGAACTGCACCCCGGTGCAACCGGTATTCTGTTTCCAGGAGCGGCGCAAGGAAGACGACATCATCGTCGAACTGGCCCTGCAGTGGCACGAGGGCTACGAGGAGGAGGTGTATTGCTACACCAACAATGTCCCGCAGCGCGATGGTGGCACGCACCTGGCTGGTCTGCGTTCCGCACTGACCCTCTCGGTGAATAATTACATCAAGCGGGAGGGCTTTGACAAGAAAGCGGGGGTCACCATTACCGGTGAGGATATACGGGAAGGTCTGACCGCGGTGCTCTCCGTCAAGGTGCCGGAGCCCAAGTTTTCCTCCCAGACCAAGGAGAAACTGGTTTCCTCCGAGGTGCGGACCGCGGTGGAGCAGTCCACGTACCAGCGCCTGCGGGATTATCTCCTGGAAAATCCCCGCGAGGCGCGCCTGGCGGCACAAAAAATCGTTAATGCGGCACGGGCGCGCGAAGCGGCACTCAAGGCGCGCGAACTCAAGCAGCGCAAAGACCCCCTGGATATTGCCAACCTGCCGGGCAAGCTGGCGGATTGCCAGGAAAAAGACCCGGCCCGTTCAGAATTGTTCCTGGTGGAGGGTGACTCGGCCGGCGGCTCTGCCAAGCAGGGGCGCAACCGACTGTTCCAGGCGGTTTTGCCCCTGAAGGGAAAAATTTTGAATGTCGAGAAGGTGCAGGTCAACAAGACCCTGTCTTCGGCGGAAATCGGCACGATTATTACCGCCCTGGGCTGCGGCGTCGGCAAGAATGAATTTGATTCCGATGCGCTGCGCTATCACCGCATCATCATCATGACCGATGCCGACGTGGACGGCTCCCATATCCGCACCCTGTTGCTGACCTTCTTTTTCCGTTACATGACCGAACTGATCGAGGGCGGCTACGTGTACATCGCCCAGCCGCCCCTGTATAAAATCAGTAAAGGAAAGCAGTATCAATATCTTACAGATGAAGAGCAGATGCAGGAGTACCTGCTGGAACTGGCCTTGGAAGATGCCGGCCTGCACGTCAACCCGGAGGCGCCGTCCATCAGTGGAGAGGCCCTGGAAAGCCTGACCCGGGAATACCAGCAGGCGCAGCGGGCGATACAGGTGCTGGGGCGCCGCTACCCGGCACTCCTCCTGGAGCAGTTGTGGCATCTGCCGCCGCTGGACCCGGAGGCCCTCAAGGAGAAGGAGGTGGTGGAAACCTGGAACCGGACACTGGCAGAGCAGCTGCAGCAGACACCGGAAGCAGGGACCTTTGAGCTGGAAATCCGGGAAGACACCGAGCGGGGCCTGTACCTGCCGGTGGTGACGCTCAGTGTGCAGGGGATGCAGAAGATCAGCGTTTTGCGCTGGGAATTCTTCAATTCACGCGAATACCAGGCACTGACCCGGATGGTCGCCCGGCTGGAAAACCTGCTGGAAGCCGGTGCTTATGTCCACCGGGGCGAGCAGCGCCGGGAGATCAGCGACTTCGGCGAGGCCCTGGAGTGGCTGCTGCATACCGGCCAGCGGGGCTACAACATCCAGCGCTACAAGGGCTTGGGGGAGATGAATCCCGAGCAGCTCTGGGAGACGACCATGGAACCCGAGGACCGGCGCCTGCTCCAGGTCGGCCTGGAAGATGCGCAACAGGCCTCGCGCCTGTTTGAAACGCTGATGGGCGACAAGGTGGAGCCCCGTCGCCAGTTTATCGAAGAAAACGCCCTGCAGGTGGAAAACCTGGATATCTGAGCTCGGGGCACCGTCAACCGCCCCACCATCACCACACTATCGCCACACCATGCGCCCCGGGACGGGGTGACTGGGCAGGGCCGCCGTCTGACGGGCGGCCGGTGGTGCTGTTGGGCCGCCGCCGCGGGGGTGTGCCGCTCAGTTGTGCCGTCTGACGGGCAGCCGGTGGTGCTGTTGGGCCGCCGCCGCGGGGGTGTGCCGCCCGGTTGCGCCGTCTGACGGGCAGCCGGTGGTGCTGTTGGGGTGGCGCCGCGGGTGTGTGCTGCCTGGTTGCGCTGTATGACGGGCGGTCGGTGGTGCTGTTGGGCCGCCGCCGCGGGGTGTGCTGCCTGGTTGCGCTGTATGACGGGCGGTCGGTGGTGCTGTTGGGCCGCCGCCGCGGGGTGTGCTGCCTGGTTGCGCCGCCTGACGGGCAGCCGGTGGTGCTGTTGGGGCGGCGTGCGGGGTGTGCTGCCTGGTTGCGCCGTCTGACGGGCGGCCGGTGGTGCTGTTGGGCCGCCGTCGCGGGGTGTGCCGCTCAGATGTGCCGTCTGGCCGGCGGCAGACGCTGTTGCTCGGCGCGGATCCAGGCTTCGGCGCGGCGTGTCAGTTCCCGGGTGTCGCCATTGCCGGCCCGCAACGCCGGGCCGATACTGACCGTGATCTCCCCGGGATACTTGAGCAGGCGTCGCCCGGGCCAGCATTCGCCGGCATTGTGAGCGATCGGAACCAGGGGGCAGTTTGCCTGGACCGCCAGGCGTGCCGCCCCCTGTGAAAAGGGCTTGGTCTTGCCGGGGGGGATGCGTGTCCCCTCCGGAAACACCACCAGGCGGACGCCCCGGCGCAGTGTCTTCTCCCCTTGCTGCAACAGGCGTTGCATGGCCTGTCGCCGGGCGCCCCGGTCCAGGGGGATATGGCCGATGATCCTGAGTCCCCAGCCGAATACGGGGATGCGCAACAACTCCTGTTTGACCACGCCCACGGTCGGGCGTCCCGGGAATAGCCGCATCAGTGCGTAGGTCTCCCACGGGCTCTGGTGGTTGCTGCACAGCACGCAGGCATCCGTCGGCAGATGCTCAGCACCCCGCACCCGGCTGCGAATTCCGCAGCACAGGGCCGTCCACCACAGCACGGCATCGCAGCTGTACATGAGCAGGGCGGCCGCCGCTGGCCGGGGCAGTGCCAGGCACAGCGGAATCAGGCAGCCAAAACCCAGGAAAATCAACGGGTAACCGCAATAAAACAGGAGGCTGCGCAGGGCGAGCACGGGCTTGCTGTCAAAAGAGTGCATTATGTGCCCCGAACGGCCCCGGGTACCCGTCTGAGCCGCAATCTCCGGGCAATGCGCGGCCCCCTGGACTTGTCGCAGCCGTGCAAGCTGCGCATCTCCCCGCTCCGCGATCTCCGGGCAATACGCGGCCCCTTGGACTTGTCGCAGCCGTGCAAGCTGCGCATTTCCCCGCCCCGCGATCTCCGGGCAATGCGTGGCCCCTTGGACTTGTCGCAGCCGTGCAAGCTGCGCATTTCCCCGCCCCGCGATCTCCGGGCAATACGCGGCCCCTGGACTTGTCGCAGCCGTGCCAGCTGCGCATCTCCCCGCCCCGCGATCTCCGGGCAATGCACGGCCCCTGGATTTGTCGCAGCCGTGCAAGCCGCGCATCTCCCCGCCCGGCGATCTCCGGGCATGCGCGGTGCACAGGGAATTCGCAGCGGCGCATTAAAAAGCCCAGTTATCCTCTTTTATCGACATTTATATAGGAGATATCCGCAATTTCGGTGAATATATCGTATATTTCCCGCAGCAGTGCCAAGCGGTTGCGGCGCAGGGCATCTTCTTCGGCCATAACCAGCACTTCATCGAAGAAGCGGTCCACGGGGGTGCGCAACCCGGCCAGGGCCTTCAGTGCTCCCTGGTATTCCGCCCGGGCCAGCAGGGGTCGGACTTTGCGCCGGGCCGTATTCAGGGCGGTGGCCAGTTTCTGCTCTGCCGGCAGTTTCAACAGGTCCCGGTGCACCGTCTCCGGCAGCGTCTCCCGCTTTTCTTTCTGCAACAGGTTGCCGACCCGCTTGTGCGCGGCCGCCAGGGCGGTGGCCTCCGGCTGGCGGCTGAAATGCATGACCGCCTCCAGGCGCTTCCAGGTATCGGCAATGCGCCCGGAAGACTTGCAGAACACGGCCTTGCGCACGCCCGCGGGCATCTGGTGCTCTTCGGCACACCAGTGACTGAAACGTTCCAGGATGTACTCCAGCACGGTTTCCTCGGTGTGTTCCGCACTGAGCAGCTCGCCGTACGAGGCGCAGGCATGTTCCAGCCAGTTGCGCAGGTCCAGGTCCCAGCCGCTGTCCAGCAGGATGCGCACCAGTCCCAGTGCCGCCCGGCGCAGGGCGAAGGGATCCCGGGAACCGCTGGGCGGCTGGCCGATGCCGAACAATCCCGCCAGGGTATCCAGGCGTTCGGCAATCGCCAGGATGCGGCCCAGCCCGCTTTGCGGCAGCGCATCCCCGGCAAAGCGCGGCAGGTACTGTTCGCGCAGGGCGCGGGCCACGCCCTTGGGCAAGCCGTCTTGCAGCGCGTAAATTTCCCCCATCACGCCCTGCAACTCATCGAATTCCTGCACCACGGTGCTGAGCAGGTCGGCGCGGCTGAGGCGGGCGGCCTGCTGCGCCATCATGCAGTCTTCGTCATAGCCGGCGGCCAGCAATCCGGTCAGGCGCACCAGCCGCTCGCTCTTGTCGTGCAGTGAACCCAGCTGGTCGTGAAAGACCACGTCGCGCAGCTTGTCGATTTGCGACTCCAGGGTGCGCATGCGGTCCTGGGAATAAAAAAAGGCGGCGTCGGCGAGCCGCGGACGGACCACCCGTTCGTTGCCGTGCGCCACCTGCCGGGGCCGGGCACTCTGGATATTGGCGACGCTGATAAAACAGGGCAGCAGGGCACCGCGGGTGTTGCGTACCGGGAAACAGCGCTGGTGTTTTTGCAGTGCGGCACTCAGGATTTCTTCGGGCAGGTCCAGGTAGTCCTTCTCAAATTGCCCGGCCAGTGCCACGGGCCATTCCACCAGGGCACTGACTTCATCCAGCAGGGCCTCGTCGACTTGCGCCGTGCCGCCGATGCGTTGCGCACGATTTTCCACCAGGTGCCGCACCTTTTTGCGGCGTTCGTCAAAATCGGCGATCACCTTGGCAGCGCGCAATTTTTTCAGGTATTCATCGGGCGTCGCCAGGGCGATTTTCTGCGGTGCCATGAAACGGTGCCCGCGGGTGTGCCGGCCGGCCGGCCGCCTCAGGATTTCACAGGGCACCACTTGCTTGTTCAGCAGCAGCACCACCCAGTGCACCGGGCGCACGAACTCCACCGCCCCCTCGCCCCAGCGCATGCGGCGTTCCAGGGGCAGCTCCGCCACCGCCCGCTGTACCGCCTGCGGCAGGCGCTGGGGTGCCGGTGCCGCCTTGTGCACGGAGAGTGCCGCCAGGCGCTCCCGGCGCGCAAACAGGCGCACCCGCCCGGGACGCAGCTTGCCCCAGGCCTTTTCCTCTGCCGCTGTATCGCCGTCCGGGGCAAAGTTTTTGACCGCGGCCCGGCGGATTTTTCCGCCCACCTTGTGCTTGCGGGCAAAACCCAGGGCGGCGGTAGTCGGCGCGCCGCGGGGACCGAAGGCTGCCGCGAGCCTGGGCCCCAGGACTTCCCGGCGTTCCGGTGGGCCCTCGCCGAAGTCCGTGAGTTGCACGGCCAGGCGGCGCGGGGTGGCGAAGCAGCGATGCCGGGCACCGTCCAGGTCAAACTGCCGGGCCCGCAGTTCCTGCATCAGGCACCGGCCCAGTGCCGCCGACAGCTCCTGCAGGTTTCCGGGCGGCAGTTCTTCGGTGCCGATTTCCAGCAGCAGGGAATACATCAGCGGGACCGGCGACGCGGGTTGCGGGGACGGGTTTTCCCGTCCTTGAGCAGCGGGAAACCGGCCTGCTCGCGTCCGGCGTACCAGGCCCGGGCGACGCTGCCGGCGAGCTTGCGCACCCGCAGAACATGTTCCTGCCGGCCGGTGACCGACAGGGCCTGGCGCGCATCCAAGAGGTTGAACAAGTGCGAGGCGCGCAACACCTGTTCATAAGCGGGCAAGGCCAGTCCCTGCCCGCACAGGCGCACGCATTCGCGCTCGCAGCTGTTGAACTGTTCCGCCAGCAGGGCACCGGGGGCCTCCTCGAAGTTGTAGCGGGACATCTCCTGTTCATTCTGCAGGAAGATATCCCCGTAGCGCAGGCCGTGCCCGTTCTCCCGCGACCACAGCAGCTCGTATACCTGGTCCGCCTGTTGCAGGTACATCGCCAGGCGTTCCAGGCCGTACGTGATCTCCCCGCTCACCGGCCGGCACTCCAGGCCGCCGACTTGCTGGAAATAGGTGAACTGCGTGATCTCCATACCGTCGATCCACACTTCCCAGCCCAGGCCCCAGGCACCCAGGGTCGGCGATTCCCAGTTGTCTTCGACGAAGCGCACATCGTGCACCCGGGTATCAAAACCCAGTGCCTGCAGGGACTCCAGGTACAGCTCCTGGATATTCTGCGGGGAGGGCTTGAGCAGCACCTGGAACTGGTAATAGTGCTGCAGGCGGTTTGGATTATCGCCGTAGCGGCCGTCTGCGGGCCGGCGGCAGCCCTGCACGTAGGCGGCCTTCCACGGTTCGGGACCGATGGCGCGCAAAAACGTGGCGGGGTGAAAGGTGCCGGCGCCGACTTCCATGTCCAGCGGTTGCAACACGGCCGCCCCCTGCGCCGCCCAGAAGTCCTGCAGGGCGAAGATCAGTCCCTGGAAAGACTGCAAATCCGGGCGTGTGCGTGTTCTGGCCGTGTGCACGGAGCTCCCGTCTCGAAGTGCAAGAATGCAATTATAAGAAATTCACCGCGCCTTCAGGATCACGGGCATTTTCTTGACCCCGTTGATCAGGTTCGAGCGCACGCGCCGGACTTCGCCGTTCAGCTCCACGCGCGCACAACGGCGCAGCAGTTCTTCGAAAAACACCCGCGCCTCGAGCCGCGCCAGGTGCGCGCCCAGGCACAGGTGAATGCCGTGCCCGAATGCCAGGTGCGGGTTGGGATGCCGGCGCACGTCGAAGGTGTCCGGCCCGGGGAAGACCTCTTCATCGCGGTTGGCCGAGCAGTACGAGAGCATGACCCGGTCGCCCTCGCGAATCGGCTGTCCGCGCAGTTCGGTGTCCCTGGTCGCGGTGCGGCGGAAATAGTGCAGCGGGCAGGTGTGGCGCAACATCTCTTCCACCGCATCGGGCCACAAGCCGGGCTGTTCTTCCAGCAGTTGCAGCGTCTCCGGCTGGTGCATCAACTCCAGCATGCCGTTCGCCAGCAGGTTGCGCGTGGTCTCGTTGCCGGCGGTGGTGATCTGGATGAACAGGGAGGCGAACTGTATTTCATCGACGGGCACCCCGTCGATCTCACTGTGCAACAGCAGGCTGATCAGGTCGTTCTCCGGGTCCTCGATCTCGCGTCGGGAGACCGCCAGTGCGTACCCGTACTGGCCCATCGCCTGCGAGGCCTCGCGCGACTGTTCGGGGCTGCTGACGATGTCCGGGTCATCGGCGGAAGTCTGCAGGTCCGCCCAGTGGCGCACCTGGTCCCAGTCCTCGCGCGGAATGCTCATGATCTCGCAGATGATGCTGGTCGGCAGGTGCGCGGCCACGTCATCGACGAAATCGCATTCCCCCAGTGGCAGGGCGCGGTCCAGGATTTCGTTGACCCGCCCGCGAATCCAGGGCTCCATGGCGTCGACCATGCGGGTGGTAAAGCGGCTGATCACGGTGCGCCGGATCGGCCCGTGATTCGGCGGGTCCATCCCCAGCAACTGGTGCCGGGTCTCCTCCAGCAGGTCCGGTGCCAGGTCGTCGATCAGCACGAAACCCCGTTGCGCGGAGAAGGTCTTGTAATCGCGCGATGCCTGCACCACGTCGGCGTGGCGGCTCAGCACCCAGAAGTAGCCGCCGTCCGGGTGTTCGTGCCGGAACACGGGTGCCTGCTCGCGCAGGCAGCGAAACATCGCGTGCGGCGGTGCCTCCACGTAATGGTCCGGGTTGTAGATGTCGATGTGTCGCAGGTCCATCATTGCCTCTGCCGTGCCGGGAAGTTGCCTTCAGGGCAGCAGCGCGCCCTCCGGAATTTTCTTGCCCTGCTGGGCCGCCAGTTCCAGGTAACGCGCTTTTTCCGTCTGTGCATCGGAGATGCCCCAGATCTCCCCGTCGTCGCCGATATGCGTCAGGCTGCCCTCGATGACGAAGAAGACAACAGCGGGTTCGGTGGCGTCTGCCGGCACCGTCAGCGTGTGGACGCTGCAGGCGGCTTCGCGCACCACGGAACCGGCAGTGGCGACAAAATCATTTTCCAGGTAATGCCAGCGGCCGGAGACGGTGTAGGCGGTGACGCCGCCGCTGTGCCGATGCTTGGGCAGCACGATGCCGGGATGAAAGCGGTTCATGACCACCCAGGTTCCGTAGTCATCTGCGACCCGCAGCACCTTCATTTCCACGCCCGGTGCCTGCTCCACCCAGGGCAGGTCCTCGCTGTTGACGTGTCCGGTCGGCGACGGTGATTCCGGCAGTTCGAGGACGCCGGGGGCCTGTTCTGGAAGTTCCACTTTAAGATCGGTTGACATGATGAGTTTCTCCCCGTGCGGGTTCAGAGCGGGGGATTAAAGTAGCACATCCCGGCCCCGCGGATTCCGGGAGGGTGCCGAAGGCGGTCTGCTGCGCGCGCGTCTCCCGCTTCAGCGACGCCAGAAGCCGGGAAAGAACAGCACCAGCAGGGACAGGATTTCCAGGCGTCCCAGCAGCATCGACAGGCACAGGGTCCACTTGGCGAAATCGGGCAGACCGCTGTAATTGCCGGCGACCCCTCCCAGCCCGGGGCCCAGGTTGTTCAAGGTGGCGGCGACGGCGTAAAAAGCGGTGGTGAAATCCGGCACCGTCAACAGCATCAGCATGAGCAGAACGCAGAACGCCGCCAGGTACATGGCAAAAAAACTCCACACGGAGCGCACCGACTGTTCGGGCACCGGCCGCCGTCCCAGCTTGAGCGGCAGTACCGAGCGCGGGTGCACCAGGTAATGCAATTCCCGCAGGCCCTGCTTGAGGATCAGCAACATGCGCACGACCTTGATGCCGCCGCCCGTGGAACCGGCGCAGGCCCCGACGAAGGCGGTGCCGACCAGGAAATAGGGCAGGAAGGCGGGCCAGAATGCAAACCCGGTGCTTTGGAAACCGGTGGTGGTGGCAATGGACACGGCCTGGAAGACGCCGTGCAACAGGCTGTCCGGCAGCGGGTGGACCCGGTACAGCCACAGGGCGGCCACCAGCACCAGGCTGATGATCGCCAGTCCCGCCAGGTAGCTGCGGCACTCGGGATCGCTCCAGTAATTGCGCACCGCGGTGCGCGGGCTTTTGCCCAGTGCGTAGAAGTGCAGGGCGAAATTGATGCCGGCCAGCACCATGAAGACCACGGCGATCCACAGGATGAGCGGCTGCTCGGCAAAAAAGCCGAAGCTTTCATCATGGGTGGAAAAGCCGCCGATGGCGATCGTGCTAAAGCTGTGACAGATCGCATCAAACAGCGACATGCCGGCGAGCCAGTACGCGAGCGCGCAGGCCGCCGTCAGCCCGCAATAGACTAAGAACAGCAGCCTGGCGGTGGCGAGGATGCGCGGCTTGGGCCGGTTGTCCTTGACGGCACCGGGCATCTCGGCGCGGTACAGCTGCAGACCGCCGATGCCGAGCAGGGGCAGCACGGATACGGCGATGACCACCAGGCCGATGCCGCCCAGCCATTGCAGGGACTGGCGGAACAACAGCAGTGAGCGGGGCAGCGCATCCAGGCCGCTGAGAATGGTGGCACCGGTGGTGGTCAGACCGGACAGGGACTCGAACAGGGCATCGGTGAAACTGAGTTCCAGCCCGGAAAGGAGCAGGAATGGCAGGGCACCGTAGGCACTGAGGCCACACCAGAACAGCGCCACCACCAGGAAGGCGCCGTGCCAGCTGAGCCCTTCCCAGTGGCCCCGGTAGTGCCAGCTCAGCACCGCACCGCTGGCGGCGGTGATGCCCAAAGACCAGGCGAAGGCCCGCAGGGTGTCGCCGTTCTCGGTCAGCGCCAGCAGCAGGGGCGCCACGTACACGGAACAGAACAGCAGCAGCAGGATGCCGAAGGTGTGCAGAATGGGCGCGCGATTCACGGTGCCGTTTCAGAAACTGTCGAAGGAGGCCTGGAACAGGCGCTCCGCGTCGGCCAGGCGCTTCTTGTCGGCCAAGAAGAGCACGATGTGGTCGCCGTTTTCGATCCGGGTGTCGCGGTGGGGGATCAGCACTTCCTCTTCACCGCGCACGATGGCACCGATGCTGGCACCGGGCGGCAGGGGCAGTTCTTCCACGGTTCTGCCGACCACCCGCGAGTGACCGCGATCGCCGTGCACCACGACTTCCAGTGCTTCGGCGGCACCGCGGCGCAGGGAATGTGCCATCGCCACCTCGCCGCGCCGCACATGGGCGAGGATGCTGCTGGTGGTAATCTGGCGTGGCGAGACGGCGATGTCGATGCCATCACCGTGCACGAGATCGGCAAAGGAGGCGTCGTTGATCAGTGCGATCACGCGGTGCGCGCCCAGGCTCTTGGCGAGCAGGGAGGACATGATGTTGGTGGCGTCATCATTGGTCAGTGCGCAGTACACATCGGCGCGGTCGATCTCCTGCTGCTGCAGCACCTCGCGCACGGAGGCATTGCCGTAAATGACCACCGCGCGGTTGAGCATCTCGGCCAGTTCGCGGCAGCGTTCCATGCGCGGTTCGATGACCCGCACCTTGCAGTCGTTTTCGATGTGCTGGGCCAGGCGTCCGCCGATTTTGCCGCCGCCGCCCAGGATGACCCGGCGGCTCGGGCGGTCCGCGGGATGCAGGGCACTGAGCAGCGGGCGGATATGTTCACGCGCGGCGATGAAAAAGGCCTCGTCCCCCTCTTCGATCACCGTGTGTCCCTCGGGAATGATCGCCCGGCCGCGGCGGAACAGTGCCGCCACCCTGCCATCCGTGTCGCGGGGCATGTGTTGCGGCAGCTCGCGCAGCACGTGACCTCCCAGCGGACTGCCCTGCACCACGCGCACGGCGACCAGCACCACCTTGCCGCCGGCGAAGTCCAGCACCTGCAGGGCCTCGGGAAATTGCAGCAGGCGGGCGATCGCATCGGTGACCAGTTGTTCCGGATGAATCAGGATATCGGGGCGGGTTTCGCCGTGGAAAAATAATTCCGGGTGTTCCATGTAAGCGCGCGAGCGCAGACGACAGATGCGCGTCGGCGTGGTGAACAGCCGCGCCGCCACGTGACAGGCCGTCATGTTGATCTCGTCGTGGTCGGTGACGGCCAGCAGCATGTCCGCGTCTTCGGCACCCGCATCGGCCAGCACCCCCGGGTGCGAGGGATACCCGCAGACGGTGCGGATATCCAGGCGCTCGCGCAGTCCCTCCAGCAACTCGGCGTCCAGCCCCACGAGGGTGAGGTCATTTTTTTCACGGGCCAGGTTCTCGGTCAGGGAAACGCCGACCGGGTTGTCGCCCAGGATCAGGATTTGCATTGGGGTGCGGGCCGCTGGAGGCGGGCGAAGAACAGGCCGTCCCCGCCCTCTGCGTCCGGCAGGACCGTGTAACCGTGCAAGTGCTCTACAGCCGCGGGGACGCTCATCGATGTGCATTCTACATTCCGTTGCCGCTTTGCAAAAGAAGCGATGCACAGCTGGTTCTCTGCGGCGAGCAGGGAGCAACTGGCATAGAGCAGTGTGCCGCCGGGTTTGAGCAGCGGCCACAGCGCATCCAGCAATTCACCCTGCAACTTGACGTTGGCTTCGATATCCGCGGCCCGGCGCAAGTGCAGGATGTCGGGGTGGCGGCGGATCACGCCGGTCGCCGAGCACGGCACATCGAGCAGGATGCGATCAAAAGTGTCCCCGTCCCACCAGTCTTCGAGCCGCCGCACGTCAGCGCAGTGCAGTTCCACGGCACTCTCCCGGTCCAGGCCCAGGCGATGCAGGTTATGCTTCACCCTGACCAGGCGCTCCGGGCGGATATCCACGGCTGCCAGCTGCTGCAAGTCCGGGCATTCCTCCAGCAGCTGGCAGCTCTTGCCGCCGGGTGCGGCGCAGGCATCGAGAACGCGTTCACCGGCGCGGGCACCCAGCAGGGGAACGGCGCGTTGTGCGCCCTGGTCCTGGACACTGAAAATCCCGTCGGCAAATCCCGGCAGTGTCCGCAATTCGCGCCACTCCAGGAGTTGCACCCCGGCCGGTGCCAGCTCACAGGGGCGCGCCGGGATCCCGGCCTCTTGCAACTGCCGCAGGTACTCCTCGCGCGTCATGCGCCGACGGTTGATGCGCAGGCAGAGCGAAGGCGGCGTCTGCCAGCTGTGCACGATGCGCCGGTACTGCGTCTCGTTCCAATATTTTTGCAGGGCCCGGGCCAGCCAGGGCGGCAGGCCGTCTCGCTCATGTGTCTCGAGTGCGGCGGCGAGTTCTTCCCGCCGGCGCAAGTATCGCCGCAGCACGGCGTTGACCAGTGCCCGGGCCCAATCCCGGTCGAGCACGGTGCAGGCGGCGACGGTCTCATGCACCGCTGCATGGTGCGGAATGCGTGTGTGCTCCAACTGGTACAGGCCCAGGAGCATCAGTGCCAGTACCTGCGGCTCCTGGGCTTTTTCCCGCTTGCGCAGCAGGGGCCGCAGCAGGGCGCGCAAACGCCAGGCGTGGCGCAGGGTGCCGAAACACAATTCATGCAGCAGGCCCCGTGTCTGCGGGGCGACGGCTGTGACCAGCGTCGGCAGCACCCATTCCAGGGAGCGCCGCTTGTGCAGCACCGCACACACCGCCTGCGCCGCCAGGGCGCGCACTGCCGCGGCATCCCCGGTGCCAGCTTCCCCGGGCGGCCGGGCGGCGGCCGGTGCGGTCTCCGTCATGTGTCGCCAGGTGCCGGTGCAAAGGCGGTGTGCGGGCGGAACAGCTGCGGATGGCCGCGCAAAATTTCCGCCACCGGCAGCGGCCGTCCACCGGGCAGCTGCAACTCCTGCAGCGTCAGGACGCCGTGCCCGCACATCACCTCCAGGCCCATCTCGCTGTGCCGTGCGATGGCACCGGGAGGGACCCGGTGACTTCCCGCATGGGCTCGGGCGCGCCAGACATTGATGGTCTGGCCCGCGTACGCGGTGCGCGCCGGCGGCGTGGAGCGCAGGAAATCCTCCGCCGCTGCCGGCGGCCGGGTGTCCAGTGCCCGCACCCATCGACCCAGGGAGCGGGCACTCTGCTCCCAGCACAGCCAGGCGTCCGCGCTGCGAATTTTTGCCGCGGTGCAGGCTTCGCCCCGCTCCTTCTGCGGCGTCGGCTGCAGTGCCTCCCCGGCGTGCATTTTTTGCAGCACCGCATCCAGGGCTTCGGCACCCAGTGCCCCCAGGCGCTGCAACAGGGCACCGGCCGTCTCTTGCGCCTTGATCGCACAAGGTCGCTGCTCCAGCAGGTCCCCGGTATCCAGGCCCTCATCCATCTGGATCACGCTGACGCCGCTCGTGGCATCGCCCGCGGCGATGGCGCGCTGCACCGGTGCCGCCCCGCGCCAGCGCGGCAGCAAGGAGGGGTGCACGTTGATGCAACCCAGGCGCGGCAGCTGCAAAACGGCGGGCGGCAACTTGAGGCCATAAGCCACCACGACCACCAGGTCGGGTTTGCAGGCGTCCAGGGTCTGCAGTTCTCTTGCGGTGCCCGGGTCCCCGGGCTGGTGAAGCGGCAGGCCGGCTTCCAGGGCCAGGCGTTTGACCGGCGAGGGACGGGGTTGCCGGCCGCGCCCTGCGGCCTGGTCCGGGGGCGTGTATACCGCCGCGATCTCGTACACGCCGCGGCCGGCATTTTCCAGGAGTTTTTGCAGGTGTTGGACGGCGAACCCAGGGGTGCCGGCGAAAACCAGTCTCAGCGGTGCGGGCATCGGGGGACCTGTGCCGTACGCTGCCCGCGCGTCTTGCACCGCCCGCTCAGAGAGCGTCGGCCGCTGCCAGGGTTTTTTTGCGGTGTTCGGGATCGCGCGCTACGGCGTTTTGCGCCACCTGCTTTTTCAGCTTGTCGCGGATGCGCTCCCGCTTGAGTTGGGACAGGTAATCGACGAACAGTTTGCCGTCCAGGTGATCGATTTCATGCTGCACGCAGACCGCGAGCAGTCCCTCCAGCTCTTCGCTGAAGGCCTTGCCGTGTTCGTCCAGTGCCCGGACTCGCACCGCGCTGGGACGCTGGACCAGCTCGCGGAAGCCCGGCACCGACAGGCAGCCCTCTTCGAATTCACGCGGCTCGGGGTCGATGATCGAGAGTTCCGGGTTGATGAACACCCGCGGCTCATTTTGTTCGGGGGAGACATCCGCCACCAGGATGCGCTGGTGGACGTCGACCTGGGTGGCGGCCAGGCCCACGCCGCCCGCCGCGTACATGGTTTCGAACATGTCGTCGACCAGGCGGCGGATTTCTTCGTTCACCTGCTCCACGGCCCGGGCGTGGATGCGCAGCCGGGGGTCGGGAAATACGAGAATATTGAGGGTGGTCATGGCTTGGTCTGGAAGCGCCGGATTTTGCGGCGCGGGGCGGCAAATATAGCACATCCGCGCCACGAGTCCGCGCGGTTCGCGCCAAGTTCCGCGCAGACAATGTCATGTTTCGGTCATGTTCCGCGCGGGTCGCACCATACGTGCCGAAGCACCGGAACACGGCGGGTTTCCCCGGGACCGGGGCGGCTCCCGCCCGCTGCCAGGGGCGGTACAGTGCACCGGCACCACTCCCGACTTTCGCTCGCAGCAGGGCGGAGGCGGCATCGTTCACCGGTGCCAACCCCGGCTCCCGCCCGCTGCCAGGCGGGGTCGGCATCAGGGTGTAGAATGGCAGCTGCCCGGCAGGGTGGCCCCGGTTTCCCGGCCCCCGTGACGCATACCTGCAAGGAGGCGGCAGCCATGTCTGATGATTCTCGTATTCCCTGGTTGGCGCTGCAACGTCTGCCCGCCCTGGGTGCCCGTTCCCTGCACGCCCTGCTGCAGCACTTCGGTGACGCCAGGGAGATCCTGGACGGCGAGCTGCAGGTGCTGCAGGCCGCCGGTGCCCCGGCAGCTTTTTGCACCGCACTGCGCCAGTACCGGCGGCAGGCACCCGGCGGTGCATTGATGGAGCGGGTGCACCGGGACCTGGAATGGTTGGAGTGCCATGGGACGCAACTGGTGCACTGGGGGGAGGCGCGCTACCCGCAACTGCTGCGGCAGATTTATGCGCCGCCGCCGGTACTGTACCTGCAGGGCGACCTGGAATTGCTGCGGGCACCGCAACTGGCACTGGTCGGCACCCGGCGTCCCTCGGCCGGCGGCAGGAGCATCACGCAGCAGCTCGCCGCCGAACTGGCGCACAGCGGACTGGCGGTGAGCAGCGGCATGGCCCGCGGCATCGACAGTATCGGCCACCGGGCGGTGCTGGCTGCCGGCGGCAAAACCGTGGCGGTGCTGGGCTCGGGCATCGACTGCATCTATCCGCCCGAACACCTGGAGCTGTCCCGGGAAATCGCAGCCCGGGGAGCATTGATCAGCGAATTCCCCCTGGGCACCTCGCCGACCCGCAGCAGCTTCCCGCAACGCAACCGGGTGATCAGCGGTCTGAGCCTGGGTGTGCTGGTGGTGGAGGCGGCATTGCGAAGCGGCAGCCTGATCACCGCCCGCTACGCCAGGGAACAGAATCGCGAGGTCTTTGCCGTGCCCGGCTCCATTCACAATCCGATGAGCCAGGGCTGCAACCGCCTGATCCGGGACGGGGCCAAGCTGACGGAGAAGGTGGAGGATATCCTGGAGGAGCTGCCCGAACCATTTTGTTCCAGGGCGTCTGCGGCCACTGCGCCTGCGGTCATGATGCCGGCAAGCACAGCGTCGGCAAGCACGGCGCCGCCGGCCACAGCGCCGGCGGCCATGATGCCGGCAAAGCCCGGGAACGTGTCCCCCGCGGAGGACGCCGCCAACCTGGACCGGCATTTGCGCATCCTGCTGGAGGCGGTGGGTTTTGAGCCGACTCCGGCCGAGCTGGCCATCGCCCGTTCGCGCCTGGCCCCGGGCACGGTGGCGGCGGCACTCAATGAACTGGAACTCCGGGGCTGGGTGGAGCGCACGCCGATGGGCTATATCCGCTGCCGCTAAAGTCATCACCCGCAGCGGAGTCCGAGGCGGTTCCCAAGGTGCCCCGAGGCAGAGTGCACACGCAATTTTATTTTGTGCTATAGTTACAGGCTTCATTTCGCAGGGCTATTGCCCGGGAGATGATCAAACGAAATGAATATCCCCTACCGCCTTCTTTTCACCGCCCCGCTGTATGCCGCGCTGTTCCTGTTCAGTGCCCAAGCATTTTCCTTCGAGCTGAGCGGGGGTTCCACCGCTTTCACTTCCGAGTACGTGTTCCGGGGTGTCAGCCAAACCGATGAAAAGATGGCCGTGCAAGGGGGCCTGGATTTTGACCTGGGCGGCGGTGCCTACCTGGGTGTATGGGCATCCAATGTCGACTTTGCAGCCGGGGCGAACCAGGAGGTCGAAATAGAAGTAATGCCCAGCACGATGACACAGACGGTGTCCGGCTCCGCTTACTCGGGTCCCAGCCTGGAACTGGACGTCATACTGGGTATCAGCTTTCCCCTGGGCGAGGACATGACGGCGGACGCCGGCGTGATTTTCTACGAATACCCGGGCAGCGAAGACGATGAAGACTACGCAGAGGCGTATTTCAGCATCAGTCGGGATGACTGGACGGTCGGCATCAATTACTCCAACGATTACTTCGGCGGCAATGACACGTACTTCTACCTGTACGGGGATTACACGCTGGCACTGACCGAAAAAGCGAGCCTCAGCCTGCACATCGGCTATAACAGTTTTGACGATGAGCAGAGCTTTGACAGCTTCTTCGGTTCCGCCGATGATTCGGAGGACACGTACCTGGACTACTCGATCACCGTGTCCCAGGAGTTCTTCGGCATGGACGTGAGTCTCATGTTCGTGGACACGGATATCGATGCGGATATCTGTGAAGACTGGTGCGAAGGCCGGGCGGTTTTGACAATCAGCAAAGGCTTCTAAAACGAGGTGATGCGACCATGAATCTTGTAACGGCAGTCATCAAACCCTTCAAGCTGGATGATATCCGCGATGCCCTGGCCGAGATCGGCGTCAAGGGCATGACGGTGACCGAGGTCAAGGGTTTCGGTCAACAAAAAGGACACACGGAACTGTACCGGGGTGCGGAATACGTGCTCGATTTTCTGCCCAAGGTGAAGATCGAGGTGGCGGTGACGGACGCCCTGCTGGACCAGGTCGTGGAGGTGATCAGCCGGGCGGCCAACTCCAAGAAAATCGGGGACGGAAAAATTTTCGTCACTCCCCTGCAAAAGGTCATCCGCATTCGCACGGGCGAAGTCGACGAAGACGCGATCTAAAGCCGAAGCCTTTCCCCTTTTCCCGCCGGTGGCATTGCGCTCAGAACTGCCGCGGCAAGAGCACTACAGTCCACACGATCACGGCCAGTGCAATACTGAGGGCCACGGCACAGGCACCCAGGTCCTTGGCCCGCCTGGAAAGCGGGTGTTCCTCCATGGAGATGCGGTCGATGGCGGCCTCCATCGCCGAGTTGAGTGCCTCGATCACCGGCACTTGCGCACAGACCGCGATCAACAATGCTTTTTCCGCCGCACTTTCCCCGGCCCACAGGGCGACCAGCACCGCCAGTCCGAACACCGCGAGTTCGACACGGAAAGCAAATTCTTCGCGCCACAAAACCCGGAAGCCCTGCGCCGCATACACGAAGGCCCGCAAGATGCGCAGCAGGGGGTTGCGCGGTTTGGAACGCGGGCTGTATTTCATCGCCATGGCGGTTTCTCTTGTATTCGCACTGTCACAGACGCGGCACGGGCGGCGGCTATAATGCGGGTTTTTTATTTTCCAGGCAAGCGCGGGCCGTCTGCGGCAGACGCCGCCCGCCGGCACCGGGAAACAGACGCAGCGGGCACGCCGCACCATAAGACCAGACCACGATGCAGACGGACGGAATGAGCGAGCACATCGATATGCGGGTGCTGGAGAATGGCTCGCGCGAGTTCCGCCTGCCCGTCGCCCTGGGCGCGCCACAGGCCGTGTTCAGCGGCTTTCATCCCGGAACCATTAACTACGAGGTGCCGCTGCAAACCGCGGCCGGCGACCCCTTGCTGCTGTCCCTGCCGGCGGACTGGCGCGAGCACTATTTTTGCCTGGCATTTCCCGCCGGCAGGCATATCAGTGCCGCCCGCGACCTGCCGCTGGAGGGGGCTGCCAATTTTCGCGACTTCGGCGGCTACCGCACCGCGGACGGTCGCCGCGTGCGCTGGGGAATGCTGTTCCGCTCCGGACACCTGTCGCGCCTGAGCGAAGCCGACCGCGAGTACCTGGGCGCCCTGGACATCCGCCTGGTCTGCGATCTGCGCCGCGAAGAGGAAATGCAGGCCCAGCCGCCCAGGCTGCCGGATGAGAACCCGCCGCAGCTGGTGGCATTGCCGATCAGCCCCGGCAGTGCCACCAGTTTTTTTGTCGGCCTGCAAAAATCGAAGCAGAGCGGTTCTGCACTGCGCCGGGAAATGGAACAGTTCATGTGCGAGGTCAACCAGGACCTGGCCCTGGGACAGCAGCAGAGCTACTCGGCACTGTTCCGCCAGCTGCACCAGCAGCGCGCGGGCGGGGTGCTGATCAATTGCACCGCCGGCAAGGATCGCACCGGTTTTGCGGCGGCGATTATCCTGTTGAGCCTGGGCGTGCCCCGGGAGACGGTCATGGAGGATTACCTGCTGAGCCGACATCATATGCCCGCCCTGCTGGAGAGCATGCGCTGGCTCGAACGCTACCGGGATCGCTGGGGTGATTTTGACCTCGAAATCCTGCGCCCGATGCTGGAAGTGCATACCTCGTACCTGCAGACCGCCCTGTCTGCCATCGATGAAAATTTTGCTTCCCTGGAAGAGTACTTGGAGCAGGTACTGGGCGTCGATGCCGCCATGCGCACAGAACTGCAGCGGCGTTTCCTGGAGGATTGAGACGTTTGCGGGCGGTGCTTGCCGACCCGTTTATTCTTCGATGTAACGCCGGCGGTACTCGGCAAATTCACTGCGGATCTGCTCGTCGCTGAAACCGTATTCCTCCAGGCTGTACTCGTGCGCCGCGCGGTTTTCGCGGCGGTTGCGTTCGCGCCATTCCTCCATGACCTGCTGTGCCTCCTCGTTGATCGACATGCCGGCGTGCGCGTAGACTTTTTCGGCGACGCCGAACGGGTCCTGCAGCGCGTCGCGGTACCATACATCCAGGAAACGTTCGCCGGGCATCTCCTGGCGCGCCTTCATGCAGCGGTGCAGGAATTCCCGGAAGCGCGCGCACCAGAAACGCCCCGCCGCGTGCTTGTCGGGATTCTCCGCGTACGCCACCCACCCCGAGTAGACGAAGCTGGCGATGGAGGGGATGGTCTGCAGCGGGTCGCGGTGACTTTGCACCAGGACGGCGTCGGGGAAGACTTCGAACAGTGCCTCCAGGTGTCCCAGGTGCTCGGGTGCCTTGAGGATCCAGCGCTCCCCGCGTTCGCCGCGGGCTTTTTTCTGCCACTGCAGGAATTGCAGCAGTTTCCTGAGATAGCGATAGACCGGCAGGTAATCGGCCTGCTGCATTTCCCAGTTGTTGTAACTGGGCACGTTGGCCATGGACTGCGGCATGCCGGAACAAAAACCGTGTTCCATGAGCATGATGTCCTCATCCGGGCCCACGGGGTCCATCGGGTGAATGGCATCCAGTCCCGGGTACGTTTGCAGCATCATGCGCACCTCCTCTTCGGCGGAGACGATGCGCGGGTCCTTGGTCGCGCTGTCACTGCCGGGCAGCGGTGCGGGATTGCGGCATTCGTACCAGAGCACCGCGTACATGCGCGGATCACTGGCGATGAAGCGGTGCAGCATGGTGGTACCGCTGCGGGGCAGTGCGGCGATGAACACCGGTGCCCGGATGGTTTCCTCGCGGATCTCCGGGTGACGTTGAAAATAATCCTCGATGCGCAAGCGGTTCAACAGCAGTCCGACCAGCCGCTGGCGCATCATGTCCTGTCCCTGCTCGTGCAGCCCCGCCTCCTCGTTCAGGGAGTGCAACAGCAAGTCCAGGGGGGCGCGAAAATCCTCGTCGCCAAAATTCTCCAGGCCGGCACTCTGCTCCCGGGCCTCCTGCAGCAATTCCTCGCTTCGCAGGATGTTCATGAGGCTGCTTGCAGTTCCGCCAGGGGCACAACACGGGTAACGGGGTCCACGTAATCTTCCCGGGCACCGATCCAGCGAAAAACGATCAGCCCGCAATGATGCCCGGCGGTACTGAGCCAGTTCGGCAGACCGGGGTCCCGGTGCGCCAGCACCATGCGCACGCTGCCATCCTTCTCGTACTGCGCCAGGTACTTGTTGGTGTGAATGCGGTGGTAGCGGTAGTCCAGGGACTCCATCCAGTAATTGCAGATCTGCAGGTTCCAGTTCTCGCATTCCGGGATGCGCGGCACTTCGACCAGCAGTGCCTCGTCTTCCTCCAGTTTCCAGAAGGAATTGTAATAACGGATGTTCGGGTCGCCGCCCACGCGCTGGCACATTTCCTGGTCTTCGGCGGGCAACTGGTTGGGATGTGCCTGGTAGCGGCTCGCCCATTCGCAGAACAACTCCACCGTGGCGTCAAAGAATTTACCCGCGGTGCGCAGATTGCGCACGAATTCCTCCTCTTCCAGGGGACGCGGTGCGGGCCCGCTGTCCAGGCACTCGATCTCCAGTTCGGCCAGCTGCTCCTGCTCCCGGACGGCGAAGGTCTGGCGGATCAGCAGGGCCTGCGTGCTGTCCTCCATCGGCAACCAGTTCCCGGGATGTTTCTTCTTGCTGATGATCAACTCGAAACTGCCATCCGCTGCCACTTCCATCCGGGTGCTGTCTAAGAAACCGGTGGCCTTCATGGTCTTGTCTTCCGCGTAGTTGCTGCCCTGGGTCAGGAAACCCAGGTAGTGCACGGTGTTGCGCTGACCGCGCAAGCGGTACTCGCGCTCGCTGCTGAGGGCGCATTTCTGGTAGCAGTTGTCGGGGTTGTCGCCGCCGTACTTGATGATCTCATCACAGGGCCGGTAGATCACCGGGAAATCGGGGTCGTTGAATTCGACGAAAGTCTCCAGGGAAGAGCGCATGACGCGCGCCAGGTAGCGGAAACCCTCGGCGCGGTCCAGCCCGTTCTTGGGCGTCTCCTCCGCCAGCACGTGGCGGCCCGCCCGCAGCAGCTGCTGGCAGAACTCCTCCCATGCGGCAACGCTGCTGTCATCCGCCTGTTGTTTGTCTTGACTCATGATCATGTGCCCCCGGTTGTGTCGTGCATTATAAAAGCTCGGCCTGCATTTCACTGGCCCCCGGCGGGTGCGCCCAGCGGCTGAATGTGCAGGCGGCGCAGCTCCGTGTGCAGGATGCGCCAGCCGTCGTCCTCGCGTCGGTACTGGTCGTAGTAATGCCCGTAGCCGCGGAAATGCTGTTCGCCCATCTGCACGTAATCCATCATCGCCCAGATACCCGTGGCCCGGGTTGCGGAGAGCAGTTGAATCTCCGGCGTATGGCCGTGGTGCACGGTGACAGCGTCTTTGAGCATCTCGCGCATGACACTGACGATTTCATCACCGCTGTGAAACAGCACTTCCGGGTGCGGCCCCCGGAACACCCCGCTGAAGTCATCGCAGAACACTTGGCGCCATTCATCCCAGCATTTTTCGTCCATGAGCCGGAAGTAACGCGCCTTCAATTGCCGGAGTGCCTCGATTTCCAGCAGTTCTGAAGTCATGCGCCGTTCCCCTTTCAGTTAAAATAGGTCCGTTTTTCATCTCTCTCTACGGAAAGAGACTCAAGCCCGGACCCTTATCCCCAGACATGCGCAGTATACGATTTTTGCTGTTGTTACCGGCCCTGTGCCTGGCGGCTTGCGGCGGCGGTGGCAGCAGCGAGGAGCCCGCACCCATTCGCCTGCCGGCACAGGCGGACCTGGCCCCGGCTGCCCTGGAGCTGGCGCGGGGCGACCGGGTGCAAAGCCTGCAAATCAGTCCCGCGGGTACCCTGGCCCTCGCCGCCCGGATCGCACTGCCGGAGACAGTGCAATTGCAGCTGGCGGAGGCCGAAGACGGCACCAGTGCCCAGCTGTTGCTGGCGGCGGGCGCGGACTCACGCTTGCTGCATCTGACCGGCCTGCCCGATGCCCCCCGTTTACAGGGCGACTTGGCCCTGCCCGGGGCGCGGGACCTGGAAAGTGCCGACGCTTCCGTCTACGTGCTCAGTGCCTCCACCTTGCACCAGGTGTCCGGCGATGTGCTGATGCGGAGTATCGCCCTGCCCACCGGCAGTGCCCGCTCCCTGGCCCTGTCGGGTGCTTATGCGTATATCGCCGCCGGGGCGGACGGCCTGCTGACCGTGGACCTGGATGTCGTGGCCCCGGAACCCATCTCCGCCAACACGGCCACCGCCGCCATCGTCGAGGATGTGGCGGTGGCCGGCGACTTTCTCTACACGGCCGAGGGGGTGAGCGGCCTGGGCGTGTTCGACATCAGCGAGGGTGACGCCATCGTCGACCTGGGCAATTTCAATTTGCTCGACTGCCTGTTGGACAGCGGGGTGCGGGCGGTGAAGGTGCTGGTGCGGGACAACCTGCATTATCTCTACCTGGAGCAGCCCCGGGGCCTGGCCCGGGTGGCGGTATTCGACGCCGGGCTCCGGGGGCAGCAGAGCATCATTGTCCAGGTGAGTGGCCTGGCACAGCGCCTGAGTTGCCAGGTGTTGCCCTTTGCGCTGCAGGACATGGAACTGGCCGATGACGGCACCGAAGCCTGGCTGGGCGGGAATTGCTGCGGCGGTGTGTACGCCCTGGCGGCGGCGCAGCGGGCGCCGTTGAGACCGCAGGTGCAGGGCCTGTTGCCGCGGCTGCCGCGGGTCCCGGGGCCGTCGGGGCGCATCTACAGTGCGGACCCGGACCGGCACCGGTTGCAGGTTTCGAACTACGGGAGCACGACCACGACACGCACCGCAGCGAGCGGCGTGGTGCCCGTGTCCGGGACCGGCCTGCAACTGTTGGGGGAGGACGCTTATGTCGTCCATCCCGGCGGCGTGGTGCGGGTGGGCGATGTCGGCACACAGCCGCAAAAGACCGCGGAATACCTGCGCCCCGGTCTCAGCGTCATCGCCGCGAATACCGCCCCTGCGGTGCCCGGCCTCTACGCGGGTTTTGACAGCGGTGCGCGGCTGGAACTCTGGCGGCCCGGCACCAGAACCTACACCGTGGTCTCCACCAGCACCGAATTCATCGCCGGCCCCAGCACTTCCACCATGACCCTGCCCGGGGTCGGGGCACTGCTGTTTGCGGCGGGTGCCCTGTTCGTGGCCGACAGCACGGGGCATGTCCAGGTATTGCGGGAGGCGGGCACCGCACAGCTGCGGGCGTTCGCCTTGACCCGGGACTGCGGCCTGGACGGGTCCGGCAGACCCTGTATCCGGCTTCCCGGGCCCGTGCGCGCA
Source organism: Gammaproteobacteria bacterium (assembly GCA_965215045.1). GTDB lineage: Bacteria > Pseudomonadota > Gammaproteobacteria > JABABF01 > JABABF01. The sequence continues at coordinate 1,054,630 of OZ244031.1, forward strand.
CTGGCGTACCGCAGCCCGCACCTGTACGCGGGAGGACGGGACGGCAGCGTGCATGTATTGCGGGTCAGTACCGATGCCCTGACGATCGCCGCGCGGCTGCAAGTGAGCACGCCCGGGCCGGGGGAAGAGGGTATTGCCGACATCGTGCTGGGTGGAAATTTCGCCTACGTGGCAGCTTATGGTGCCGGCATCCACGTGCTCGACATCAGCGCGCCCAGCGCACCGCGCTTAGAGCCGCCGGTACTGCGACCGGAACCGGCCGCCTTCGACCTGGCCCTGTGGGGCGGCCTGCTCTATGTGGCGGCCGGCAGCAGCGTAGAGGTCTACGAGCTGGGCGACCCGGCGGTGCCCGTGCACTTGCCGGCACTGCGCGTGCCGGGCTTCGCTTTCACGATTGCCGTGAGTGCCGGGGCCCTGCACATCCTGGAACGGTACGGGTGGCGGGATTACTACCGGGTGCTGGCACCCAGGCCGCAACCCTGAGAGTGCGCGGCTCTCGGCTTTTTTCTGCCCCCTCCCTCGCGCCCCGGCTTCCCCCCGCTCTACCCTCCGGCATCCTCTCCCGCCCCGCGCTTTATTCTCTCCCCGCCCCGCGCTTTATTCTCTCCCCGCCCCGCGCTTTATTCTCTCCCCGCTTTTTTCTCTCCCCGCCCCGCGCTTTTTTCTCTCCCCGGCTCTCTCCCCCGAAGCAGTGTGCCCTGGGGCAGCCCGCCGCAGAGTATAGAATGGGGCACCTGGTTTCAATACACTCATACACTGGGGGGGCATGTCCATGCGAGCGGCAGTACTGGAAAAATCCGGCGGCGAAATCAATATTTACGATGATGTGCAGATCATCGACCCGCGCCCGGGAGAAGTGCGGGTGCGGGTGCACTACTGCGGTGTCTGCCATTCCGACCTCAGTGTTGTCAACGGCACTTTTCCGGTCGAGGAGCCGATCATCCTGGGACACGAGGCCGCCGGGGTGGTCGACAAGTTGGGTGCCGGGGTCACGCACCTGGCACCGGGCGACCCGGTGGTGCTGACGCCCACTCCGCCCTGCGGACACTGTTATTTTTGCCAGCGCGGCGAACGCAGCCTGTGCGTGGACAATATCAGTATGGCGATCAACGCGCTTCCCGACGGCGAGACCGGCCTGTCGCGCAACGGCCAGCGCGTCATGCGGGGCGTCAGCGTCGGTGCCTTTGCCGAGTACGTAGTGACCCAGGCCAGCGGTGCGATCAAGATCCCCGAAGACGTGCCCCTGGACACGATCTGCGTCATCGGTTGCGCTCTGCAGACCGGGGTCGGCGCGGTGTTCAATATCGCCGAGATGGAAGAGGGGGCGACGGTACTGGTGCTGGGCCTGGGCGGCATCGGTCAGGCGGTGGTCCAGGGTGCCCGCGCCGCCGGCGCCTCGATGATCGTGGTCTCCGATCCGTTCCAGGAGAGGCGCGAGCTGGCACGGGGCTTTGGTGCCACGCATCTCCTGGACCCTACGCAGTGCGATGTGGCGGCCGAATGCAAGAAGCTGAGTAATGATATCGGCGTCGATTATTCCTTCGAGGCGGCGGGCGTCGCCGGCCTGGGCGAGACGGCCTTCAACGCCATTCGCAACGGCGGCACGATGGTCTACGTCGGTGCCCCGCCACTGGAGGCGACCATGGACCTGGGCTCCCTGCCGGTGTTCGTGACCTCGCAGAAAAAAGTCTGCGGCTGCCTGCTGGGCGGTTGCGACTCCAGCTACGAAGTCCTGCGCCTGACGCGGCTGTGGCAGGCGGGTGTGCTGGACCTGGAGGGCATGATCACCGCGCGCCGCCCGCTGGAGGAACTGCCGCAGGCTTTCGAGGACATGCAGGCGGGCAAGGGGATTCGCACGGTGCTGGAAATCGGCGGCTGAGAAACAGGCGGCCATCGCACCCCATCCGCCGACCGGGAAAAAGCCATGAACGGAGATTTCGAGGCCATCCGTCCCTACCGGGACGAGGAAGTGCACGCCGTGTTGCGCGCCCTGGTGCGGCAGCCCGAATGCATCTCCGCACTGCTCAGTTTTTTCCTGCCGCGCGCGCTGCGCCCCGTGGCCGCCCCGCTGCGTTTCCTGCTGCTGCCGGCACTGCGCGGGTTCCTGTCCCTGCAGGCGGCGCGGGTTCACGATGTGTATGCACTGCAGAAGCGATTGCAGCCGTACGTGCGCGCCCTGGTGCAAAAAACCTCCGCCCGCCTGAGTGTCTCGGGCCTGGAGCACCTGGAGAAAAGGGCGCACCTTTTTATCAGCAATCATCGCGACATCACCATCGACCCGGTGCTGCTCACGTACGCGCTGTGGATGGGCGGGCACAAGACCACGCGCATCGGTTTCGGGGACAACCTGGTGCACGAGCGCACCGCGTATATCACCGACCTCATGCGCCTGAACAAGGGCTTCGTGATCCGGCGTTCCTTTGCCGACCGGCGCGATGCAGTTCAGCACCGGCGCCTGCTCTCGGCTTACATCCGCCACAGTATCCTTAGCGAGGGCGAGAGTGTCTGGATTGCACAGCGCAACGGGCGCGCCAAGGACGGCAATGACCGCACCCACCCCGGCCTGCTCAGGATGCTGTCGCTGTCGGGGGAGGGTGATTTCAGCACCGCCATCCGTTCCCTGCGCATTGTGCCGGTCTCGATCTCCTACGAGTACGACCCCTGCGACGGGGCCAAGGCGCGGGAGTTGTACCTGGCCGGCCGGCACGGTGCCTATGACAAGGAGGAACACGAAGACGTGCAGAGTATTGTCGCCGGCGTCACCGGTTGGAAGGGCCGGGTGCACGTGGCTTTTGGCAGCGTGCTGGAGCGGGATTTCAGTGAGCCGGAGGCGGTGGTCGCCGAACTCGACCGGCAGATTATCGGCAACTACGTGCTCTATCCCAGCAACTATTTCGCCTGTCATGCGCTGGACGGTGCCTGGCCCTCCGGCACGTACGGTGCCGACAGCCAGGCATTCCGGCCCGGGGAACTGCAGCGGGAGCAGGATTTTTTCCGCCGCCGCATCGAGGCACTGCCGGCCGAACACCGCCCGTACGCGCTGCGCATGTACGCGAATTCCCTGTGGAACCAGCAGCGGCTGGCGGCCGAGACGCCCGCCCAGGCAGGGGCACATGCCGCCGGAGCGGCGTCTGCACCGCCGGCTGCGGCCGTGTTTGACGGTCACCCGGGGGCGGTGCGGCAATGACGTACGAAGTTCCGGAAGATGCGGTGCAGGCCGAACGTCTGCGCCATCGCCACCTGGCACAGACGGTGGACCCCGAAACCCGGCGCCTGCTGCAGGAACTGGGCATCGGCGAGGGCCTGCGTTGCCTGGAGGCGGGCATGGGCGGCGGCTCGGTGGCGGCGTGGATGGCCGAGTGCGTCGGGGCTTCCGGGGAAGTGTTGGCGACCGACGTCGACCTGCGGCTCAAAGACGAATTCCTGGCCGCCCCGCCGCCGCAACTGGAAGTGCGCAAACACGATATTCTCGCGGACCCGCTGCCGCAAAAGCATTTCGACCTGGTGCACGCGCGCGCCCTGCTGGAGCACCTGGAAGACCCGGGGCGGGGCCTGGCCAACCTGGCGGCGGCGACCCGGCCCGGCGGCTGGCTTCTGGTTGAAGGCAGCCACTGGGCCCTGTTCGATATGCAGACCCTCCCCGAGCCTTTCGGCGAATTCATGCGTGCCCTGCGGGCACTGGAACAGCGGGGAGTCCACGACCATCGCCGCGATTACAGCGCGCGCTTCCTGGCCGAGTTGCGGGCACAGGGCATGGTGCGCACCGGCTGTCGCGGCCACTTCTGGACCATGCAGGGCGGGACACCGTCCCTGGAGTGGTTCATCCTGGCCCTGGAGTGGGCGGTGCCGGGCTTGGCCGACAGCGGTGCCCTGGACCTGGAACTGGCCCGCGAGGCGATCGCACAGGCACGACAGGAGGATTTCGTCATCATGTCGCCCACCCACGTCGCCGCCTGGGGCCAGGTGCCACCGGCCTGAGCCATCCCGCCCTCACCCGCCGCCCGGCTCCCTGCTCAGCCCGCGACCACGCACCCCGCTCCCTCCCCGCGTCGCCGCCTGGGGCCAGGTGCCACCGGTCTGAGCCATCCCGCCCTCGGCCGCCGCCCGCCGGCGAGCGTATCCCCGCCCGCTTGCGGGCGGCACATATCGTCCGGATGCCGTTTGCAAAGGGGCCCTTGATTAGGTTAGTATTGCACCTTAATTACACCCTGATTACACATAGGGACTTACCCATGTTCAGTATCACTCCCCGGAAATTCCTGTTTCCCGTTCTCGCCGCTGCGCCTGCGCTTTTGTTCTGGGTCGGCCCGGCCCAGGCCCAAGATGGTTTCGCCGGTATCGAAGAAGTCATGGTTACCGCACAGAAACGCGAGGAAACCCTGCAGGACGTGCCGATCGCGGTGACGGTCTTCGATGCCGATGCCGTCCGGGATTTTGGTATCTCGGATATCAAGACCCTGGGCAGTGTGTCGGCCAGCCTGCAAACCCCTTCTTTCCCGACCACGAATAACAACCTGGGCTTTTTTATTCGCGGTGCCGGCAATGCGGACTCCAACATCCTGACCCGCGACAACACCGTCGGCATTTACTTTGACGGCGTCTACCAGGGTCGCACCACCGGTTTGCTGGCCGATCTCGTGGACCTGGAGCGCATCGAGATTCTGCGCGGTCCGCAGGGCAGCCTTTACGGACGCAATACCGTGGCGGGTGCGGTCAACTTCATCTCCGCCCGGCCGACGGGAGAGTTTGGCTTCCGGCAGGAACTCAGCATCGGCAAGTGGAATTACGTGCGCTCCCGCACCATCATTGACCTGCCGGCCAGCGGCGGCTTCAAGGCCAAGCTGGCCTACGTGGAATCCGATCGCGACGGCTGGATCAAAAATGACGGTACCAATGTATTGCCGCTGGGTGTTGCCTCCGAGGACTTCAACCAGAACCGGCAGCAGGGGGCGCGCCTGTTCGTGGACTGGGAATTCAGCGACCGGTTCGCCGCCCAGTACATCGTCGACTACACCGACATGCAGACCACCCCGGCGTACTTTCAGCACGATTTCCCCAACTATTCGGACTACCAGGCCCAAGCCGCCTTTGTCGATAACAGTGCTATGCTGGTGACGGGCTTCGCAGGTCAAGGCAATGACCCGCAGTCATTCCCCGACCGGCTGGAACACGCCAAGAGCCCGGTGACCGGGCAACGCTATGCGTACGAATTGCCGATCACCGAAACCATCGGCGAGGGGCACGCGCTGATCCTGGACTGGACACTTTCTGATCAGGTGCAATTCAAGTCCATCACCGGCTACCGGCGTTTCGATGCGGCCCAGTTTCAGAACTTCACGGAAGTCTTTGTCTCGCCGCCGATCATCATACCCGGCGTCGTCCAGCTATTTAATGGGGGCGTTTTCCATTTCATCTCGGACCTGGACATCGACAACGAACAGCTGACCCAGGAATTTCAACTGAGCGTCGATTACGGCTCGCTGCGCTATGTCGCCGGCCTCTATTACCTGGATGAGAGCGGTCGCTACGCGGAAAACCAGCGGCAGGTCTTCAATTTCCCGGTGGACGGTGGCCTGTTTGTCGTCGATTCCGAGCTGGAATCCCTGGCCCTGTTCGGCCAGGCGACCTGGGTCGTGGACGATCGCCTGGAATTGAGTGTGGGCCTGCGTTACACGGAGGACGAGCGCAAGGCCACCCGCGCATCCTTCGGTGCCATGAGTTTTCCAGCGGGTGCAGTCGAAGTCGACAATGACAAGCTGGACTACAGCCTGGTTGCGGACTATGCATGGTCGGAGCAGATTTCCCTGTACCTCAAGTATGCGACCGGCTTCCGCTCCGGCGGTGCCAGCCCGCGCGCCAGTGTATTCTCTGTGGGCTATGACGAGGAGACCCTGCGCAGCTATGAGGCGGGAGTGAAGTCCCAGTTGCTGGACAATCGTCTGCGCCTGAACGCCGCGGTATTTCGCGCGGACTACAAGGACATCATCATAGATTTTGCGCCCTCGGCCAATCCCGGCCAGGTGACGGGATTGAATGCGGGCGAGGGCGAAATCGATGGGGTTGAGCTGGAGGTGCTCTATGCGCCCTCCCAGAACCTGCGCCTGGGGCTGAATTACACGTACCTGAATGCGGAGATCACCGATGTCAACACGCCGCCCATGGCCCTTGGTTTGGCGGCGGCCAGCAACTACGAATTTTTATGGGCACCGCATAATGCGTACAGTGGCTGGATCGATTATGACTTCGCCGCCCTGGACTTCGGTCAGCTGTCCCTGCACCTGGACTACTCCTGGCAGGGCGAGCAGTTCGCCAATGCAACCCCGACCACTGTACTGGGAGAAAAGATCATCACCGATGATTTCGGCCAGATCAACGGGCGGATCACGCTGACTCCCGCCACCCTGGATGACAATTCCGAATTGCAGATTGCACTGTGGGGCAAAAACCTCACGGATGCCGATGACGTGACGTACAATCTCCAGGGAACCGGTTTCAGCTACCAGGAACCCCGCAACTACGGCGTGGACGTGATCTGGCGTCTGAAATAAGCGGCAGCAGCAGCACAGCACTCCATCCCGGCCCCGGCCCCGGCTCGGGGCAGGCAGACCGCCATCCCGCCTCCGGGCGGGCACCACAGGGCCAGGTCCCGGCCACTGTTGTGGCTGTTGTCGCTTGTTGTATAGTACGCCCCCGGAGGAGATATTTTTTTCAGACGGAGACGGACAACAGGGAGGCAGACCAGTGACCAAACAACTGCGACAGGACATTCACACGCATTACCAAAATTGGCTCGCTGCCCGCGGCTTTAATTCCCGCCCCAGCCAGCTGCAGATGATCGACACGGTCGCCGATACGCTGCTGGCGGCACTGGCGGAAGAGGATGCCGCGGCATCGCCCCAGGCTGCCATCACGGCGATAGAGGCGCCCACCGGCACGGGCAAAACCATCGCCTACCTGGTCGCCGCCCTGACGATCGCCCGCGCCCTGGACAAGAAACTGGTGATCTCGGTGTCCACGGTCATGTTGCAGGAGCAGCTGGTGCGCAAAGACCTGCCCGAACTGCACGACAGCGGCCTGAAATTTGACTACGCCCTGGGCAAGGGCCGCGGGCGTTACCTGTGTCGCCTGCGCCTTGCGCAACTGCTGGAGCAGCGGGCGGGGAATGCCGCCCAAGACGGTCTGTACCCCGATGAAATGGCCCCGCCACAGGATGAATTGCGTTTGTACAAGAACATGGACTCGGCCCTGGAAGCGGGGGATTGGAACGGGGACCGGGATGCCTGGGACGGCCCGCTGCAGTTGCAGACCTGGCACCGCCTGACCGTGAACCGCGAGCAGTGCACGGGCACAAAGTGCCGCTATTATTCCCGCTGCTGTTTTTACTCGGCACGCCAGCAGATGCGCGATGCCGACTGCGTCGTCGCCAACCACGACCTGGTGCTGACCGACCTGTTCCTGGGCGATGGCGGTCTGCTGCCTCCCCCGGAGGACAGCATTTATATTTTCGATGAGGCGCACCGACTGGGCGACAAGGCCCTGCAGCGTTTCGCTCGCCGTACCCGCCTGGGCGGTGAAGAGAGCGGCCCGGAGCAGCGTGGCAAACAATTGCAAAAAATCGCCGCGGCCCTCGAGCCGCACGGCGTCAAATCGCGCTTCTGGCGCGACCGGGATACGCTGCTTGAGACGCTGACCCAGCAGTTGGGGGCACTGGAGCAAATGCTGCGTTCCATGCTGTCCGAACATGCGCAGGAGCAGAAGAGGTTTGCCGGCGGGGCGGACCTGCTCTTCGGTGTCGGCACGACGCCGGTGGAGTTGCGCCGCCTGGCGACTGAGACCTGCTCTTCTTATGCCGGACTGGAAGCCCTGCTGCAGCGGCTTAGGGAGCGCCTGGAAGCCTTCCTGGATGAGAGCGCAGAGCCGGAGGCCCGCCAGCTCGCCGAGCACTGGTTTCCCGAAGTCGCCAAGATGCAGGACGAGCTGGGCGCAGAGCGGGCCCTGTGGGAGGATTATGCCCGCGAGGACGCAGCGGAAAAGGCACCCCTGGCGCGTTGGCTGAACCTGGAGGAGGACGGCAGGCACTTGGGCGTCTGTGCGAGCCCGGTCATGGCCGCAGAGCTGTTGCAGGAGGAGTTATGGAACCGGTGCCGGGCGGCGGTCTTGTGTTCGGCCACGCTGCGGGCACTCGGGGACTTCGAGCATTTTGTGCGCCAGGTTGGACTGCCGCAGACGGCTTCTGTGCATGCCATGCCGCCGGTCTTCGATTACGCCAATGCCGCCGAGGTGATTGTGCCCGAGCTGGGCTGCACGCCCAAGGATACCGAGCGGCACACCCAGGCGGTGGCGCAATACCTGGGCCAGGCACTGCGCGAGCAGGGCGGCACGCTGGTGCTGTTCGCCTCGCGCCGGCAACTGCACGATGTGCATGAATTGCTGCCCGCCTCCCTGCGCCGGCGGGTGTTGTTGCAGCGCGCCGGCACCTCCGTCGCCGAGTTACTGGACACGCACAAGAGACAGGTCGACGAGACCGGGCGCAGTGCCATCCTGGGGCTGGCCAGCTTTGCCGAGGGCGTGGACCTGCCCGGCCGCTACTGCATGCAACTGGTCATCGCCAAGCTGTTTTTCGCCCCGCCGGACGACCCGGTGGCGCAGACACTGGCGGAGTGGACCCGGAGCCGTGGCGGCGACCCGTTTAATGACATTGCGACTCCCGATGCGGCCCTGCGCCTGGTCCAGGCCTGCGGGCGCCTGCTGCGTTCTGAGCAGGACACCGGCCGGATCGTGCTGCTCGACCCGCGCGTGGTGACCATGCCGTACGGTCGCGCCATACTCGCCTCGCTGCCGCCGTTCCCGGTGCGCAGCGAACTCCGGGGCCGGGGCCGGACGAGCAGAGGTCGGGCGGGCCGGAGTCGCTGAGCATCGCCGGGGCCCCGGTGCTCACGGCTCCCTGGAGGAGTAGAAGCACTCCTGTCGACACCGGGCCGACGTGCGTGCTGCAGGGCGGTGCCCGCCGGGAGTAGAAGCACCCCGGGTGTCGACACTTTGGCACGCCCTTTTTTATGGGCACTGCTCCGCGCGCGTGCTGCGCAGTATTTCTCACCCTCCAAAATGGCCTCGGCGAGCAACACGGCTCCGCGCGCGGGGTGCGGTGGGGAGCAGGTCTGCGCCGCCCCGGGTCGCAGCACACTGAAGCTCGGGTGCGGGGTGCGATGCTCTTTCGGGTTCCTTGAATGAGTGCGCCGGGCTTAGTGGGCCAGGGCCGCGCAGGGCGGTGCGGCAGTTGCAGCGTCTCAGCGCACGATCGCCGGGTGCGGCTCACGCGGCTCGCCGAATGCCGAACGATAAGAGAGCGGCTGCTTGCCGTCGCTGTCCCGGATACCGTATTCCTCTCCCAGCTCGGCGCCGATCAAGGTGCGGCCGCTTTTCTCCATGAGCTCGGGATCGTTGTAGAGGGCGGCGATCAACTGGCCGGTGAACTGCGGGGTCTCGGCATTGGGGACCAGCTCGGCGTACTGCCCGGGTTTTTCTTCGAACACCTTGCGCGTGCGCTCGGTCAGCAGCAGACCCATCCAGATGGAAATGGCGGCGACCCCGTGCTCGCGGAAATCGACCGCCATGTCGGCGGCCATCTTGTCCAGCCCGGCCTTCTGGGCCCCGTACGCCGGCCCGTGCATGTAACAGCGGCCGCCGAAGGAGGAAGTGAAACACACCAGGCCCTTGCCCTGTTTCACCATCAGCGGGGCGGCGTAATAACTGGCCACGTACGCTGAGCGCAGGCCGACATCGAGGATCCGGGCCAGGTCCAGGGATTTCTCCCAGAAATCACCCTCTTCGATCAGTTGATCATGGATCGCCGTGGCATTGTTGACCAGGATATCCAAGCGCCCGCCCTGCTCGTCGGCCACCTGCTGGAACAGCTTCTGCACGGCGGCGTCATCGCCGTGATCGCACAGCACGGGCACTCCCAGGCCGCCGCTGGCACTGATCTCATCCGCGGTGGCGTAGACCGTGCCGGGCAGCGGCGCATCCCCTTCCTGCGCGCTGCGTCCGGTGACGTAGACCGAGGCACCGGCGGCACCCAGGGCCAGGGCGATGCCCTTGCCCGCCCCGCGACTGGCGCCGGTTACTACGGCAACACAATTGTCGAGTGAATTTTGCATGGTGTTCTGACGGTCTCCGGTCTCTCAGGGCGCGCTGCATACGCCGGGCTGCGATACCGCGCCCCGCCGGTGCCCGACAGCGGCCCGCACCGGGCGCACCGGCGGCGATTATAACAAGGGGTGCCATTGCGGCGATGAAACCCGCCGCCGCACTCTCGCCTGCTCCCCTCTCTCCTGCTCCGCTCTCTCCTGTTCCCCTCTCTCCTGTTCCCCTCTCTCCCGCGGTACAGGGAATGCCGCCCCCGCCCGTTCTCTCCGGTGGGTTGTATCATTATGTAAACCACCGGGGGGCCGAATGTCAGCATATCCTGAAAAAATAAGAATCGAAGACCTGGAAAAGCCCGTGTTCCCCCCGGAGATCGTGCAGGCGGTGGCGGAGATATTGTCCCAGGCCCCGGACCAATACACGGAGGAGGCGGTGCTGGATGCGGCCGTCGCCCAGACCGGTCTCGACGATTTCGGTGCCACGGATTTTCGCGAACGCCTGCAAAACTACCTGGCGTCACTGGAGGAGGATCGGGACCTGAGCCCGGGTGGCCGCTTCAATGTCTTTGCCATCCTCGTGCGCTATGCCGCCAATCGCCTGCGCGTGGAGGATCTGTACCGACGTCACCCGGAAATTGCCCAGGTGGAAATCCGCCAGCCGATCATCATCGCCGGTCTGCCCCGCAGTGGCACCACGCACATGTTGAACCTGATTTCCGCGGACCACAGCCTGCGTCACCTGCCGTACTGGGAATCCCTGGAACCGGTCCCGGTCCCCGGGGAGGAGCTCGCAGACGGGGAGGAGGACCCGCGCCGGCGCCGCTGTCGGGAGGGCCTGGAGATGCAGGATGTGGCGATCCCGCATTTCAAAAGAATGCACGAAATGACACCGGACCATGCGCACGAAGAGATCGAGCTCATGGGTATCGATTTCTCCACCATGTTGTTCGAAAATTACGCCCTGGTCCCGGCGTGGCGCGATTATTTCCTGGCCCATGACCAGCACCCGCATTACCAGTACATGAAAAAGGTCCTGCAACTGCTGCAGTGGTTGCGGGGCCCGCAGCGCTGGATTCTGAAATCGCCCCAGCACATGGAACAGATCCCGGCACTGCTCCACACCTTCCCCGATGCGACGATCGTGTTCCCGCACCGGGACCCGGTCGCCATCTTAGTGTCCCTGTCGACCATGCTGTCGTATACCGGGCGCACGAGTCGCGACCCGGTGCGCCCGGAACAGGTCAGCGCGTACTGGTTTGATCGCCTGCGGCGCATGCTGCAGGCCTGCGTGGACACGCATCACCTGCTGCCGCCTGAGCGCACCTGCGACGTGGTCTTCGATGATTTCATGCGGGACAACATGGGCATCGTGCAACAGGTATACGCGATGGCCGGACACGAACCCGGTGCGCAAAACCTGGCGTCGGTGCGCGCATACGCACAGGGGCATCGGCGCGGGCGTTTCGGCGGTGTGATCTACGAGCCGGATGTGCTGGGCGTCGATATTCCGGCGGCGCGGGCGACCTACCGTTTCTACACGGAGCGTTTCGGCATCCGTGAAGAGTATTGAAGACCGGGGCCCGCTCCTGCGGCGCCGCAGATTGTGCCGGGGCATGCTGGCGGCCCTGGCCTTGCTATACGGCCTGCACCCCCGGGAGGCGCACGCCAGAACTCCTGCCCGCAGCCCCGGGAAGCCGGGCGCGCGCCCTCCCAGGTTGAGAGAGTTGAAAGAGTTGAGCGAGGCGCAACTGGGTGGCCAGGACCCGGGGCACGTGCAGGCGGTGCCGCTGGGACAGGCCAACGAGGTGCTGCTGCAACGGGAGGTGGCGGAGCACTTCCTGGCCTTGCGCGAGGCCGCCGCTGCCGCGGGTTTCCAGCTGCGCATCGCCAGCGGTTTTCGCAGTTTCTCCCGCCAGCGGCAGATCTGGAACGACAAGCTGGCCGGCCGGCGCACCCTGCTGGATGCCCGGGAAAAACCGCTGCGGGCGGCGGCACTCCCGCCGCGGGAACGGGTCTTCGCCCTGTTGTACTGGTCGGCCCTGCCGGGTGCCTCGCGCCACCACTGGGGCACCGACCTGGATGTCTATGACGGTGCGGTGCTGCCGCGGGGCCACCAGCTGCGCCTGACCCGCCTGGAAGCGGACACGGTGTTTGCCGGTCTGCACCGCTGGCTGGACCAGCGCATCGCCAGCGATCGGGCCTTCGGTTTCTACCGCCCGTACCGCGGCCAGGGCGGGGTGTCGGCGGAGCCGTGGCACCTGAGCTACCGGCCCCTGGCCCGGCTCTGCGAGCCGCGCATCACTCCCGGTTTCGTCCGCCGGGTACTGGGCGAGCGGAAAATTGCCCTGAAGCGGGTGGTGTTGGACAATCTGCCACAGATCCACGAACGGTTTATCGCTCCTTATCACGAGGCCTAAACATGAACAAAAAGCGCATTTTTCTTCGTCGCCGCCAGGTATTGGGCGGTGCCGCCGCGACCGCGGCACTGGCCGGCGGCCTGGGTGCCTGCAGTCCCCCCCGCTGGTCAAAGATCCGCTGGGACCTGGAGGCGGAGTTCGTCGTGCTGGGTTCCGGTACCGGCCTGGTCGCCGCCCTGGCGGCGCGGGACGCGGGCCTGGAAGAAGTCGTGGTGCTGGAAAAGCGCGCCGTCCCCGGCGGCAATACCGGCATCTCCGGCGGCGTCGCCTGGGTGCCGAACAATTCCCTGATGCGCGCGGAAGGCATCGCCGATTCGCGCGCCGGTGCCCTGCGCTACCTGCGGCACAACGCCCAGGAGCAGGCGGAGGAGGAACTGCTGGAGGCCTTTGTCGACCACGGGCCGCAAATGGCCGATTTCGTCCAGGCCCGCACCCCGGTGCGCTGGCGCCTGTCCAAGATCCTGGGCGCGGTCTCCGATTATCACCCGGAGTGGGATGGCAGCGTGATGCGCGGGCGCAGCATTGAACCCGCCGTGGACGGAGCCTACCTGCTGGGCGGGCACCTGGTGAGCGGCCTGCTGCAGGGCCTGGAACGCCTGCAGATTCCGCTGCTCCTGGAGACCCCGGCCCAGCGCCTGATCAGTCGCCGGACCGCGGACGACGCCCTGGAGGTCATCGGCGTGCGCGCCCTGCGCCAGGGGCGGGAATTCAACGTGCGCGCCCGTCGCGGCGTATTGCTGGCCACCGGCGGCTTCGAAAACAACCCGGAACTGAAGCGGCATTTTCTGCGCGCGCCCTCGCTCTACACCTACGGCACGCCGGGCAACACCGGGGACGGCCTGCGCATGGCGATGCTGGTCGGTGCCGACCTGCGCAACCTGAACGAGGCGTGGGCGATCACCGTGTACAAGGCCGAGGGCGAGCGGGCCAAGGCCGGCGGCGAGGCGATGAGCCTGAACGGCCAGGTGGAAAAAAGAAGCCCCGGCTGCATCGCGGTCAACCGTTACGGCATGCGTTTTTGCAACGAGGCCGGCCCCTACGACCCCTCCTGGAGTGTCTACGCGGTGCGGGAAAATTCCGGGCTCCTGGACTATCGCAACCTGCCCGCCTTTCATATTTTTGATTACAAGGTGCGGCGCGATGGCACCATCGCCGGGCGCAGCGCCGGGCAGGCGCTGCCGGACTGGGTGCGCCGTGCGGACAGTGTGCCCGAACTGGCCCGTATCCTGGGCATCGACGCCGACCAGCTGCAACAGACGGTGCGGGAATTCAACCACCATGCGCGCCGGGGCCGGGACCCGCTGTTTCACCGCGGCATCGGCAACTACGACCGGCGCGCCGACCCCGATATACGCGCCACCCTGGCACCGGTGGATACACCGCCGTTTTTTGGTGCCGAAGTGGCACCGGCAGATAGCGGCACCTGCGGCGGTCCCCGGGTCAACGCCAATGCGCAGGTGTTAAATCCCTTCGGCGAGATCATCGGGCGTCTGTACGCCTCGGGGAATTGCTCTGGCGTCGGCGCCCCGGGCACCGGCTATGCCGGCGGCGGCGGCACCATCGGCCCGGCGATGAGCTTCGCCTACATCGCCGGCCGCCATGTGAGTACCCTGAAATCCTGGAGCTGAACCGAGCCATGAACAATCCCATTGCGCCCCTGCTGGGTGCAGATGAACAATTCATTCACCAGCACACCGACACCTTTGCCGTCAGCGCCTCCACGGATCTCTCGTGGACCGAGAAGGTCTGCGCGATGGCGATGGCCCGGGACGGCAGCCTGCAGATCGGTTTCGGCCTGGGCAAGTACGTCAATCGCAACGTGATGGACGGCTACGCGGCCTTGAGCCTGGGCCCACAGCAGTACACCGTGCGTGCCAGCCGCCGCCTGGGCAGTGCCCCGGAGCAGACCGCCGTCGGCCCCCTGCATTACGAAATCGTCGAACCAATGCGCAAAATACGCTTCCGGCTGGAGAAAAACGAGGTGCAGCCGATCGCTTTCGACTGGTTGTTCGAAGCCGTGCTGCCGCCCTTTGTCGAAGATCGCACCCACCTGCGCCAGGAGTACCGGCTGGCCTCCGACCTGGTGCGTTATCATCAGATCGGGCTGGCCTCGGGCTGGCTCGAACACGAGGGTCAGCGGGTGGAGATGGGGTCGCAGGACTGGGTGTCCACCCGCGACCATTCCTGGGGAGTGCGCTACGATGTCGGCCGCCCGCCCGCCGACTTGCAGCCGGGACTGGGCCTGCCCGAGGGTTCCAGTTTCATGATGATCTGGTGTCCCGTGCTGATGCACACGGGCGACGGCAGCCCGTACGGCCTGCACCTGCATTTCACCCGGGTGCAGATGCCGGGTTTTGCGCAGAAGATGGTGACGGCGCGGGTGGAACAGGCCGACGGCAGCGAACAGAAGATCGTCGACATCGAACCCGGGCTGAATTTTGATCCGCAGAACCGCCGCCTCCTGGGCGGGGAATTGCACTGCACGATGGAGGATGGCTCAGACCGCCCCCTGCAACTGGAGGTGTTGGGCGACACCGGCGTGCACCTGGGCGCCGGCCTCTACTTTGGTTTCGACGGGCATTATCACGGCGAGTGGCGCGGCGAATTGCACGTCGACGGAGAGCACATCGACGATTGCCGCACCCCGGAGGCGGCGCGCCGCCTGCACCAGATCCGCGACACGGCGGTGCGGGTGCTGGACCCCGTCGCCGGCGGAGAGGGCCGGGGCAACTGCCAGCCGATTGTCTCCGGCCCCTGGCCGGAACTGGGTTTGGGTGCGGAGACCTGGTTTTAGCTTTTGCGGCCGGGGAAGTCCGGCCCGCCTGTCACAGCCGCTGCCACGCCGCCGCCGGCGCCCTGGCCCGGATCATTTCCTCAGTCGTACATTCCCAGCGAGGCCATGTACAGGGAGTCCATCGCCTCCCATATCTCGACGATCTTGCCGCCCTGCACGCGGAAGCGGAAGAAATACTGGTTTTCATAGTCCTTCCCCTTGCTGGTCACGGCGCGCATCGTGAAATGGGCGAATGCGTGTTCGCCGTCGGCAACGACCAGGTGCAGCTCCACCTTCATGGTCTCCAAGCGGAACATCGGCAGCCCCCTTTCCAGCATTTTCAGCACCTGGTCCTTGCCGTCGAAATCGGCACCGAAGGGGTGATGCGGCGGCAGGTGCCAGACGATGGACTCGTCCAGGCAGTCGATAAAATTTCCCTCGAGCTCGCCGCTCAGAAGGCCGAAGTACTGGTCGATGGTCTCGCGGGTGTTCACTGGCATTTCCCCCAGGCGTCAGTCTTGTTTGCAACGTGCCCCGCCGGCACCGGTCGGGCACACTCCTACTATAAACAGCACCGCTGCAAAGCGCAAAACCTGGCCGTTAGCCATTGAGTGGTTGCGCATCTGCCGTCTCTGCTACCGTCTTTTCTGCCGTCTCTGCTATCGTCTCTTCTGCCGTCTCTTCTGCCGTCTCTTCTGCCGTCTCTGCTACCGTCTTTTCTGCCGTCTCTGCTGCCGTCTTTTCTGCCGTCTCTTCTGCCGTCTCTTCTGCCGTCTCTGCTACCGTCTTTTCTACCGTCTCTGCTACCGCCCCTGGGGAGTGCCGTGGCCCCCCTGTGGTGCGCGAGTGGTTTCTCGGCGTTTAGCCGTGTTTTTCCAGGGCGCGCGCAATATCCTGCTGCAGGGCTTCGGCAGCCGCCCGGGGCTCCGGGGCCTCGCGGATGGGACGGCCGACAACGATGTAGTCCGCACCGTCTTCCACGGCACGCGCGGCTGTCAGCACCCGTTTCTGGTCATCGCCGCCCGCACCCTGGCGGATGCCCGGGGTGACGGCGAGCAGCGCATCGCCGAAGTTGCGCCGCAGCCCGGGCAGCTCCGGCCCCGGGAGCACCACGCCGTCGCAACCGGCTTCCAGGGCGCGCGCGGCGCGTTGCATGACCAGCTCTTCCAGGGGTGCGGAAAATCCGAGCCGCCGCAGGTCCTGGGGGCTGTGACTGGTCAGCGAAGTCACCACGAGTATCTTCATCGCGCCCTTGTGAGAGACCGCGGCCTCCAGCATCTCCGGGCCGCCGTCGTGCACGGTGCAGAAAAATGCACCGCGCTGTGCCAGTTGCCGCACCGCCTGGGCCACGCTGCGCGGTATATCGAGCAGCTTGAGGTCGATGAACACTTTCTTGTCCCGCTCCTGCAGCCAATCGGCCAGGCGCAGACCCTCCTCGTGGGTGCAGATTTCCATGCCCAGCTTGTAAAAATGCACCGCCTCTCCCAGTTGCTCCACGAGATGACGCCCGCCCTCCGGGTCCGGGAGGTCCAGGGCGCAGATCAGACGTTCCCGGTCGGGGATGCTCATACCATCACGGGGCAGCGGTGCGTGTGCGGACGAAGCTGCCCGTGCAGCGGGCCGGGGCCGTCTGCGGGCCCGCTGCCGGTTACCAGTTCAGGGCACCGCCGGTCTGGTATTCCGTGACCCGGGTTTCAAAGAAGTTCTTTTCCTTGCGCAGGTCCATGATTTCACTCATCCACGGGAAGGGGCTCTCGGTGACGCGGAACTCCGGCTGCAAACCCAGCTGCACCAGGCGTCGGTCGGCGATGTAGTGCAGGTATTTCTCCATGGTCGGGGCGTTCATGCCCAGCACGCCGTGCGGCATGGTGTCGCGCGCGTATTCCACTTCCAGGGTGGTGCCCTCCAGGATCATGTCGGCGCACTCGCGGCAGAATTCCGGCGTCCACAGCTGCGGGTTCTCCAGCTTGATCTGGTTGATCATGTCGATGCCGAAATTGAGGTGCATCGACTCATCGCGCAGGATGTACTGGAACTGCTCTGCGGTGCCGGTCATCTTGTTGCGGCGTCCCATGGACAGGATCTGCGTGAAACCGCAGTAAAAGAAGATGCCCTCCATGACCACGTAAAAAGCGACCAGGTTGCGCAGCAGGTCCTGGTCTTTTTCCAGGGTGCCGGTCTGGAAAGCCGGGTTGCTGAGTTCGCGGGTATAGCCCAGTGCCCAGGATGCTTTTTTAGCCACGGAAGGCACTTCGCGGTACATGTTGAACACCTCTCCCTCGTCCATGCTCAGCGTCTCGATGCAGTACTGGTACGCGTGCGTGTGGATCGCCTCCTCGAAGGATTGACGCAACAGGTACTGCCGGCACTCGGGATTCGTGATATGCCGGTAAATCGCCAGCACCAGGTTGTTGGCGACCAGGGAGTCCGCGGTGGAGAAAAAGCCCAGGCTGCGTTGCACGATGCGCCGCTCGTCTTCGGAGAGGCCATCCGTGCGTTTCCACAGGGCGATGTCTGCACTCATGTTGATCTCCTGGGGCATCCAGTGGTTGGCGCAGCCGTCCAGGTATTTCTGCCAGGCCCAATCGTACTTGAAGGGCACCAGCTGGTTGACATCGGCGCGGCAGTTGATCATGCGCTTGTCGTCGACCATCACGCGCGTGGCACACATCTCCAGTTCAGCCAGGCCGGGGGCGGGGTCGATTTCCTCCGCCGCCCGCACGGCCCGCGCCCGGGCATCCGTGTGTGCAGCGGGATGCCCGGCCGCCGGTGCGCCGGCCGGTGCTTCGCTACCGGGTTGCCCCGCCGGTGCGGCCAGGGCCGAGGGCATGCCGGGATGCATCTGCAGCTGCGGGTGCCCATCCTGCAGGGATGCCGGGTCCGCGGCTGCCGGTTGCAATTGCACGACCCCGGCCGGAGCCTGCGAGCGGACGGGAACAGGAGCCTGTTCTGCGCCCTCGTAATAATCTTCTTTCCAATTCAGCATGATCATTCCCCCCTTCACATTGCCTTCAAAGATTTAATCCGCCCGCATCGCACGCGACGCAGAAAAACATGGACTCCCGGGTTTACTGGCAGGCCTCACAATCCGGGTCCTCGATGCTGCAGGCCTGGGCGCCGTTGCTGGGCCGGTCGCTGGGCACGGAGTTCAGGACCCCGGCATTGAGCGTCGACTTTTCAGTGGCGGTCGCACCCAGGGTGCGCAGGTAATAGGTGGTCTTGAGTCCGGATTGCCAGGCCATCCGGTACACGGTGCTGATCTTGCGACCGTCGCTGTGCGGCACGTACAGGTTCAGCGATTGCGCCTGGTCCAACCATTTCTGGCGGCGGCTGGCGGCATCGACCAGGAAGGGCAGTTCCACTTCGAAGGCGGTGGCATACAGTGCCTTGAGTTCCTGCGGCACGCGGTCGATGGCCTGCACGCTGCCCTCGCAGTACTTGATGTCACTGACCATGACCTTGTCCCAGAGTCCCTGTTCCTTGAGGTCCCGCGCCAGGTACGGGTTGACCACGGTGAACTCCCCGGACATGTTGGACTTGGTGTACAGGTTGCTGTAGGTGGGCTCAATGGATTGGGAGACGTTGGCGATGTTGCTGATGGTCGCAGTCGGGGCGATCGCCATCACGTTGGAATTGCGCATGCCCTGTTCCTGCACGGTCTTGCGCAGGCTGTCCCAATCCAGGCTGCGGTCCCGGTTCACCTGCAGGAACTGTTCGCCGCGTTCCGCACCCAGCAGGTCCAGCGAGTCGATGGGCAGAATGCCGCGGCTCCAGAGGGAACCCTCGTAACTGCCATACTTGCCGCGCGTCGCCGCGAGTTCGGCAGAGGCCTGGATTGCAAAGTAACTGATCGCCTCCATGGAGCGGTCGGCAAACTCCACCGCCTGCGGGGAGCTGTAGGGAATGCGCTGCTTGAACAGGGCATCCTGGAAACCCATGAGTCCGAGCCCGATCGGGCGATGCAACAGGTTGGAATTCCTGGCGGCCTCCACGGAGTAGTAATTGATGTCGATGACGTTGTCCAGCATGCGGACTGCGGTGCGTACCGTTTTTTCCAGTTTTTCCATGTCCAGGCCCTGTGCGTTGACGTGCGCGGCCAGGTTCACGGACCCCAGGTTGCACACGGCGATTTCCTCGCCGGCGCGGGTGTTCAGGGTGATCTCCGTGCACAGGTTGGAGGAGTGCACCACGCCGGTATGCTGTTGCGGTGAACGAACATTGCAGGCGTCTTTGAACGTGATCCAGGGATGCCCCGTATCAAACAGCATGCTGATCATGCGCCGCCACAGGTCCCAGGTTTTGACTTTCTTGAAGTTGCGGAGCTCGCCCTGTGCCGCCTGCTGTTCGTATTCTTCGTAGCGTTTTTCAAAATCGCGTCCGTACAGTTCGTGCAGGTCCTGGGTTTCGTCCGGGGAAAACAGGGTCCAGTCACTGTCGTCCTGCTCCAGCCGTTTCATGAACAGGTCGGGCACCCAGTTGGCGGTGTGCATGTCATGCGTGCGCCGACGATCGTCGCCGGTGTTCTTGCGCAGCTCCAGGAATTCCTCGATGTCCAGGTGCCAGGTCTCCAGGTAACAGCAGGTGGCACCATTGCGCTTGCCTCCCTGGTTGACGGCCAGCGTGGCGTCATTCGCCACTTTCAGAAAAGGCACCACCCCCTGGGACTTGCCATTGGTGCCGCGAATATGGGACCCGATGGCGCGCACCGGGGTCCAGTCATTGCCCAGCCCGCCCGACCACTTGGAGAGCATCGCGTTGTCGTGGATGGCGTTGAAAATCCCGTCCAGGTCATCGGGCACCGTGACCAGGTAGCAGGAGGACAGCTGCGGCTTGCAGGTGCCGGAGTTGAACAGGGTCGGCGTGGAACTCAGGTAATCAAAAGCGGACAGCAGCTGGTAGAACTCGATGGCGCGCTCCTCGCGCTGTTCTTCTTCGACGGCCAGGCCCATGGCCACGCGCATGAAAAAGATCTGCGGCAGTTCCAGGCGCTGGTCCTCCCAGTGCAGGAAATAGCGGTCATACAGTGTTTGCAGCCCCAGGTAACTGAATTGCAGGTCGCGTTCGGCCTGCAGTGCGGTGCCGATTTTTTGCAAGTCAAATTCCGCCAGCCGCGGGTCCAGCAGCTGCAGTTCCACCGCGCGTTCGATGTAGCGGGGCAGGACCTGCGGGTAGAGTGCCTGCATCTCCGACTGGCCGGCGGCGGGCAAATCGAAGATCGGCAGCACCTCGCCGCGCAGCTTGTGCAGCAGCAGCCGGGCGGTGACGAAACTGTAATCGGTATCCTGTTCGACCAGGGCGCGGCTGGAAATGATGAGCGAGGTCAGCACCTCGCTCTCGGCGACGCCATCGTACAGGCTTTCCAGGGTTTGCTCGATGATGTGGTCTGCGTCGACATGCTGCAGCCCGGCGCAGGCCTCGTGCACGAGTTCGCGCAGGCCCTGCAAGTCCAGCGGTTTGGACTGTCCGTCGGCGTCGACGACAGACAGCAGGGTCTCCGCGGTCACCGGTTCCTGTTCCTGTTCCGCCTCGCGCTCCTTGCGCCGCTGCTCGCGGTACAGCACGTACGAGCGCGCCACCTGCTGCAATTCCTCGCGCATCAGGGCCAGCTCGACCTGGTCCTGGATCTCTTCGATATGGATCGCACCGCCGGAAGGCAGACGCTGCAGGAAGGTTTGTGTCACTCTCCGGGTCAGGCTGCGGGTAATTTCCCGCACCCGCACCGACATGGCGGACTCGGTGCCCTCCACATCCAGGAATGCCTTGGTGATCGCGATACTGATTTTCTCGTCGTTGTAGGGGACCACCGTGCCGTTGCGCTTGATAACGCCCAACTGGCCCGGCGTCGTGGCGCTGATCTCGGGCGGTGCCTGCGTTTCGGCCCGGGCGGCGGATTGTCCGTTGCCGCCGGGGGCGGGCGTCGGCTCTATGGGAGTGGGGGCGGTTTCAGGCATGGTCTCAATCTCCTGCCGGTATTCCGGCACGCTGCGAGCAGACCGTCCGGGTCATGGATGGCCGTCTCTTTCTCTTTGGCCCGCTCCGCCCGGCTGCGCTCCAAACGGGATCCTGGTTTAAATCCGCAGCTACCGGTCTGTTTTGACCGGCCCCGGCCGATGGCGGGGGAAGCGGGAACATAAGCAGTCTGCAGCGTGAGGGTCGAGGCGGGCCAACAAGGGAAAACGCACCCCATAATACTACCAGGAATTCCAATCGTCAATATATACTCAGAAGTAGTCTTGCAGAGACTATATGTGGATAATTCTGTGGAACAGCATATATATTGACTGTCTAAAGTCCGTGGAAAACCCTGGAAAAAACTGTGGATAAATCCCGCCCCCGGGCCCGGGTACGGCCCGCACCGCAAGGGTGAAAAATACGCCCTTATAAATCAATAACTTACAGGGTGTCTCAAAAAGCAGCCCCGGGAATAGGGCCCGCGGGTTCCCCGGGACCTGATCGGGGCTATGCCAGGGAGGGGGAAAAAAAGCAGCCCCGGGAATGGCAGCCGCGGGTTCCCCGGGGACTTGCCGGGGCTATGCCAGGGAGGGGGAAAAAAAGCAACCCCGGGAATGGCAGCCGCGGGTTCCCCGGGGCCTGATCGGGGCCATGCCAGGGAGGGGGAAAAAGCAGCCCCGGGAATAACGCGTCGACCCTGCACGCGCTCTTTCTTATGCGTAGCATAAGAAAGAGTGCATGAGGGCATGCGATTTTGGAAATCCGCCTGCTGAAACAAGGCACGGGGCACCGGAGGGAATGCGTGCTATAAGCGTTGCGCCGGGCCTTGTAGGACGGCCCCGGGCAACAGGCGGCGAATGTCCGGCGGCTGTCCCGCCCCGTCCGGGAAAGCACGCCGGCAGACGAGATTTCTGCCCCGCCCGGAAACCCGTCCCGTGCTCAGGGTGCGGTGCCGCTTGCCTCCTCCCCGGGTCTTGCGCCAGGCGGTGCGATGGCACCCTGGCTCGGAAACAGGATCAAATGTTCCAGGTCCGTGCTCACGCCAATTTCCCGGGCGAGTTCGAAATCCAGGTGGCTGGGCAGCAGTGCCTGGATGGTCTCGCCCAGGGCGGTACGCAGGGTATACAAGATGCGATCGCCGGCGAAGAGTTTTTCCAGCACCGTGCAGCGGATGGTGCTGTCCCGGTCATAGAGCACATCGTCCGGGCGCAGCAAAACGTCCACCGGTCCGGGGGCCAGGGACTGGCTGCCCGGTGCCGGCGAATGCGGAAAATCGCCCAGGGCGGTGCGCACCAGGTGATTGTCCAGCAGCTGGCCCGGGATGAAACAGCCCTGGCCGACGAAGCGGGCGACAAAACGGGATTGTGGGCGGTGATAGAGATTGTAGGGGGTATCCCACTGTTCCAACTGCCCGTCGTGCAGCAGGCCCATGGAGTCGGCAAAGCCAAAGGCCTCCTCCTGGTCGTGAGTCACCAGCAGGGCACTGATTTTTTTCTTCTTGAGCAGGGCCTTGAGTTCCAGGTTGAGTTGGCGGCGCAGGGTGGAGTCGAGATTGGAAAAAGGCTCATCCAGCAGCAGCAACTGCGGCTCCAGCACCAGTGCCCGGGCCAGTGCCACACGCTGTTGCTGGCCGCCGGAGAGTTCCTGCGGGTAGCGCGCGGCCTCCTCTGCGCCCAGGTCCACGGTGGCCAGGGCGGCATCGACCCGGCGCTGCCGTTGCCGGGTGCTCTCCCGGTGCAGGCCGAAGGCGATATTGTCGCGTGCGCTGAGATGCGGGAACAGCGCGTACTGTTGAAATACCAGGCCGACGCCGCGACGCTCCGGGGGGACCTGCCGCCGGGGGGTGGAGAGGATGCGGTTGCCCAGGGAGATCTGGCCCGCCGCCAGGGGTTCTAAGCCGGCGATGGCGCGCAACACGGTGGTTTTGCCGCCGCCGCTGGGACCCAGCAGGCAGCACAACTCGCCGTTTTCCACGGTGAAACTCAGTCCGCGCACCGCCGCCCGCCCGCGGTAGCGGCATTCGATGCGGCGGACTTCCAGCAGGGACATGGTGTTTTTCAGAGCGGGCGCGGGGCTGGCAACGGGGACATGGTGTTTTTCAGGGTGGGTGCGGGACTGGCAACGGGGACAGGGTGTTTTTCAGGGCGGGCGCGGGGCTGGCAACGGGGACAGGGTGTTTTTCAGGGCGGATGCGGGACTGGCAACGGGGACATCGCGCCCTGTCTTCATCCGCAGAGCAGGAATTCCAGCAGCGCTTTCTGCGCGTGCAGGCGGTTCTCCGCCTCGTCCCAGATCACCGTGTCTTCCGCGTCCAGCAGTTCGGTGCTGATCTCTTCCTCGCGATGCGCCGGCAGGCAGTGCATGTAGAGTGCATCCGGGCGCGCATGTTGCAGTAGTTCACGGTTCAACTGGTAGGCACCGAAAGCGGCGCGGCGCTGTTCGCGCTCCTGTTCCTGGCCCATGGACGCCCACACGTCGGTGACCAGGAGATCGGCGTCCCGGGCCGCTTCCACCGGGTCGCGCACCACGCGCACGGCGTCGCCGCCGGCCCGCAGTGCCGGTTCCGGGGGTTCGTATCCTTCCGGGCAGGCGATGTACAACTGGAAATCAAATTGCCGCGCCGCGTTGATGTACGAATAACAGACATTGTTGCCGTCGCCGATCCACGCCACGCGCCGCCCGGCGATGGCACCCCGGTGTTCGGCGAAGGTCTGCATGTCTGCCAGCAACTGGCAGGGGTGGTTGCGCCCGGTCAGCGCATTGATCACCGGCACGGAAGCATGGGCGGCGAATTGTTCCAACGTCTCGTGGCGGGCGGTGCGCATGACCACGGCATCGACCATGCGCGAGAGGGTGCGCGCCGTATCCTGCGGCGGCTCCCCGCGTCCCAGCTGCAATTCGGCGGCGGCGAGAAACAGCACCTGGCCGCCCAACTGCTGCACTCCGACTTCGAAGGAGACCCGGGTGCGCGTCGAGGGTTTTTCAAACAGCAGGGCGACCGAGCGACCGGCGAGAGCTTGCGGGCAGCGTCCCTCTGCCTGCAGGGTCTTGAGTTCGATACCCCGCTGTACGATCGCCTGCAACTCCTGCGGTGCGCAATCCATCAGGGAGAGAAAATGCCGGGTGCTCATCGGCGTTTACATCTCTTCCAGCAATCCGCACAGGGTATCGAGCAGGGTCTGCGCCTCCTCGTCGCCCAGGACCAGGGGCGGCGTCAGGCGCACCACCCGCCCTGCGGTCACGTTGATCAGCAGGTGCCGTTCCAGGGCCCGGGCCACGAGCTCGCCGCAGGCTTCGGCGAGTTCGATGCCGATCATGAGCCCGCGCCCCCGCACCTCGACCAACTGCGGCAGTTTTGCCAGGCGTGCGCGGAACTCACCCATGAGCCGTTCGCCGAGTTGCGCAGCGCGTGCACACAGCCCCTCCTTGTCGATGGTTTCCAGCACCGCCAGTGCCGCTGCACAGGCCAGCGGATTGCCGCCGAAGGTGGAGGCGTGGTTGCCGGGTTGAAACAGTTCCGCGGCGGCACCCCGCGCCA
Organism: Gammaproteobacteria bacterium; assembly: GCA_965215045.1. GTDB lineage: Bacteria > Pseudomonadota > Gammaproteobacteria > JABABF01 > JABABF01. Next base: position 1,079,452 of record OZ244031.1, read on the forward strand.
TGCAAGCACCGATCGGCACGCCGTTGCCGAGTCCCTTGGCGGTGGTCAGGATATCCGCCTGCACGCCCTCGCCCAGGGAGGCGAAATAATCGCCGGTGCGACCGTTGCCGGTCTGCACCTCGTCGCAGATCAGCAACAACTCGCGCCGGTCGCACAGTGTGCGCAGTTCCTGCAGGTACCCGGGCGGCGGCACCCGGATGCCGCCCTCGCCCAGGATCGGTTCCAGCATCACGGCGACCACGTCGGCGTTGCGTTCGACGATCGCCTGCACCGCAGCGGCATCGCCGAAAGGCGCGCGCACGAAACCGCTGACCAGGGGTTCGAACCCGGCCTGGATTTTGCGGTTTCCAGATGCGCTGAGTGTGGCCAGCGTGCGCCCGTGAAAAGAGTCCTCCATAACCACGATGCCCGGTTGGCGAATGTTTTTCCTGCGCCCGTGCAGGCGCGCCAGCTTGAATGCCGCCTCGTTCGCCTCGGCACCGGAATTGCAGAAAAATGCGCGTTCCTGCCCGGCGCAGCGCAAAAGTTTTGCGGCGAGTTGTTCCTGCAGCGGAACCCGGTAGAGGTTGGAAGTGTGCACCAGGCGACCGGCCTGTTCCTGCACGGCGGCGGCGACCGCCGGGTGCGCATGTCCCAGGCCGCACACGGCGATGCCGCTCAAGGCATCGAGAAACGCCTCGCCGTTCTCATCGTACAACCAGGCCCCCTCGCCGCGGACAAAAGCCGTCGGCAGGCGCAGGTACGTCGGCATCAGGCCGCTGTCAGTATGGGACATGAATTCTTCCCGGGGCCGTAAAAACAAAAACGGGCGATGCGTTGCCGCGGCGCCCGTTGTGAAAATTATAACATTGTCGGACCCGGGACTTTTATGCTGTAATACAACAACCATGCGCCCCTGAAGGGGGCGGAAGACACGATGGAAAAAAGCGAATGGAAGAGACCCTGGAACGAATCAAGTGCCAGATTGCAGAGCACCCGGTACTGCTCTACATGAAGGGTGCGCCGATGGCCCCGCAATGCGGTTTTTCCGCCCGGGTTGTGGAGGCGCTCATGAGTTGCGGCGAGCGTTTTTCCTACGTCGATATTTTGCAGCACCCGGACATCCGCGGTGTCCTGCCGGAATACGCCGACTGGCCCACCTTCCCGCAATTGTGGGTGAACGGGGAATTGGTCGGCGGCTGCGATATTGTCACCGCCATGCATGAACGCGGCGAGCTCAAACCCCTGGTGGCGTCCGCCGCACAACCGGCGGCACAAGACGCGCGCTGATCGGCGGTTGACGCCGCCGGCTCGCGGGATGTTGGGCGCGCCTGGGATTGCAGCTGCCTTTCCCGGGCTTGGATTTATTCCTGGTCGACTTCGCCGGCAGCGGATTGCAGGTAGTTTTCCAGGCCCAGCGTCTTAACCAGGTCCAGCTGCGTCTCCAGCCAATCCATGTGTTTTTCCTCGGTTTCGAGAATCCCGTGCAGCAGTTCGCGGCTGACGAAGTCGGCTTTTTTTTCGCACAGTTGAATCCCCGCGCACAAATCCTTGTGGCCGGATTTCTCCAGTTTTAAATCGGCACGGAAAATGCTCGTCGGCGTCTTGCCGATGGTGGGCTTGGGCACTTTCATCTCGGGCATGCCCGAAAGCATCAGGATGCGCTGCATCAGGGCGTCGGCGTGTTTCATTTCATCGACCGCTTCCCGGTACACGAACGCGGAAATCTTGTGCAGGCCCTGATGCTTCAGGATCAGCGCGTGCACCGTGTACTGGTTGATCGATACCAGCTCATTGCTGAGCAGGCGGTTCAACATGGCAATGATTTGCGGGTCGCCTTGCATGGAATTCTCCTCGCTTGTTTTCCCACCTCGTTAGCGGGCGGGGCAGCATAAATTTTTTACCTGTTCTTGTCAAACCGGTGTATGAGTTCTTGACTTGTGAGACGCTACAGGCTCATCCGCAGGCGGGAGAAGCGTCGGCGGTGCGGGCTAAGCCACCCCCCCTCTCAAGCCACCCCCCCTCTCAAAGCCACCCCCCCCCTCTCAAAGTCCCCCCCGGGTAACGATTGCGAGTATGCTCAGCTGGAGGAGGACAATAATGCCGAACCCCCACCGTATCCATACGAAGGCCTGTTGGTTGCGTTTTTCAGACTCTTCATGGAGATACAGGCTGTATTTCTTAGACTCTTCATGGAGTTCCCGGCTGTATTTCTTAGCCTCTTCGTGGAGCTCCAGCATGCGCTGCTCAAGCTTCTCCAAGTCAGCGCGGATGGCCAGGCCCAGTTCTTTCACCATGCTCGCCATCACCCGCAGGATACTGCGGATCTGCTGGTCGTCAAAGCCGGCTGCCTTCAGGTGTTCGCTCATGTCTTCGCGGTTTCGAAACGCTGGTTCAGTCATGGTGACAATCTCCTTTTTGCCTCTTTCCAGAGGGTGGAAATAATACGCGCGTCCTGTGATTGTTCATCCTTGCCCCCTGCCTCACACTGTATTCGCTGTCTGCGGGAAAGTCAAACCGGTGTGAGAGTACCGCCATTACTGGCGCAAACGCTGACCGCGCGGGATTTATTTCTTGCGCGAACGCCGCGTTGCGCGGTTCATCTTGCCGCAGCAGTTTTTATGTTTTTTGCCGCTGCCGCACGGGCACAGCTGGTCGCGGGTGGCGGGAATGACGTGTGTCGCACGCGGCTTGGACGCCTGGAGCTTCGCCGTGTGCGGTTGGGCCTGGGCGGCTGCCGCATCCTGGGCGGCGACGAAATCAGTACCGCCCAGGGCCGGTGCCCGAAAGGAGAACACGGTCTTGCCGCCCGCATAAGAGAGGGAGAGATCGCCCAGGCTGATGATGTCCAGGCCGACCACGCAGTCCCGCCCCCCGGGCAGGGGTTCCGCTCCCGCCACGGCCTGCACCCCGGCACAGCGGATATTGTTGGGAAGATGTACATCGGCGACGCAGAAGGAGACGCCCTGTTCATCCTGTTGCAACTCGAGTCCCAGGGCCTCGATCACCGCCTGTGACAAGCGGGTGCGCGGCTCCGCGGTGCTCCACAGGGATTTGGCCTTGACCGCCGGTTCGCTGCGGTCCGGCCCGGTGATGCGCAGTTCCAGTTCGATGGCGTTGAGGCGACCGTTGGCACTCAAGGTGAAGGCGCGCGGCGGGATTCCGGCTTGTGACATGTTTTATTCCAGGGGCCCGGGGCGGCGGGTTTCGCCCAGGATCGGTGCTTCGAAACGATCGGCACTGACACCGAACTTGCGGCGCGCGGTGGCGAGGTCCCGGATCGGGGCGTCGATATCTTCGGCGGAGAGCTGGAAAGTGCCCCAGTGCACGCCGATCGCATAGCGCGCCCCGGTATCGAGAAAAATCTGCACCGCTTCCTCCGGGCTGACATGACTTTTTTGCATGAACTCCCGCGGCCGGTAGGCACCGATCGGGATCAGCGCCAGGTCGGCGGTGGGCAGATGCAGGCCGATCTCGGTGAACTGGTGCGGGTTATACCCGGTGTCGCCGGCAAACCACAGGCTGAAGTCTCCGATTTGCACGTGCCAGGACGCCCACAGGGTCTGGTAACGATCGTTCAAACCGCGTCCCGACCAGTGCTGACTGGGGGTGGCGGTCACGCGCACGTCACTCCATTGCGCCTGCTGCCACCAGTCGAATTCCTGCACCCGCTGCGGCGAAATGCCGGCCTTTTGCAGCCACTCGCCGATGCCCAGGGGTGCCAGCCACAGGGGCTCATCGCCCAGGGCGCGCACCGTGGCCCGGTCCAGGTGGTCGTAATGGTTGTGCGAGATCAGCACGTAGTGCACCCGGGGCAATTCCTCGATTTTCAGTGCCGGCGGTGTCACGCGCCGCGGCCCCAGGAAGGGGACGGGTGAACAGCGCCGGGAGAAAATCGGGTCGGTCAACACGTTGATGCCGCGGTACTGCACCAGCACCATGGAGTGTCCCAGCCACGTAAATTGCGGCTCTACCTCGTCCGGTTGCTGGATTCTCTGACGATTGGCGCGCACCTGCGGCACGCGGCCCGCCCCCTGCTCGTGCCAGTCCGGAAAGTGTTTCCTGAGGCGCCACCAGCGGCCCAGGGTGCGCCAGCCCTCGCTGGAGGAATCGGTGGTCAGGTGGCGTCCGATGTAGGGATTGCGAAAGAACCCGTCTTCGGCGTGATGTGATGGCGCGGTGTGGACCACGGGCAGTGTGCGCATGTTCTCAACCGCGAGGCCCGAAAACGGCAGGGCGAGTACAGCCCAGGGCAGTATGGACAGCGTCTGTCTCATGGTCCGGATGCGTCACCGGTGGGACCTTGTGCATATCGATGCCATCGATTGACAATGGTGCAGAACAGTTCTGCAGTTTTTTCCGCGTCGTATTGTGCAGAGTGCGCCGCATCTTTGTCAAAATCGATGCGCGCCGCCTTACAGGCCTTCGCCAGCACGGTCTGTCCGAAGGCCATCGCCGCCAGGCTCACCGTGTCGAACACCGAGAAGGGGTGGAAGGGGTTTCTTTTGAGGCCGCAGCGTTTGGCCGCCGCCATCAGGAAACTGTGATCAAAATTGGCGTTGTGTCCCACCAGCACGGCGCGGGTGCAGCCCTGTTCGGAAACCTGGCGCCGCAACAGCCGGAACATCTCAGACAGCACGTGCTGTTCGCTGCGCGCCCGGCGGCCCGGGTCATGGGGATTGCTGATGCCGGTGAATTCCAGGCAGGCGGGGTCCAGCACGGCGCCGGGAAAGGGCATCACCCGGCTGCAGTAGGTCTCAGAAGGGTGCAGAAATCCCTGCCGGGAGATGTCGAGCGGGATCATGGCGATTTCCAGGATCGCGCAGCTCTGGGGCGCAAAACCGCTGGTTTCCAGGTCGATGACCACGGGCAGAAAGCCGCGAAAGCGGTCCTTGATGCGCGGTTTGTCCGCTGCCTTGTCCGCCTTGTCCACCGCCTTGTCCACCGCTTGGTCCGCCGCCTTGCCTTGTCCACCGCTTGGTCCGCTGCCTTGTCCACCGCTTGGTCCGCTGCCTTGTCCACTGCCTTGTCCACCGTGCTCACGGCCTGGAACCTCCCGCGCCGCCGGCCCGCAGATTTTCCGCGCCGTTCATTGCCGGCCGCGGGGTGTGCCCCCGCACATCGCGTTTCATTGCCAGTCCAGGGTCTCGCCGGCGCACAGCGGTCGCACTTCGGCCGTCCCGCAGGGCAGCGTCTGTGGCACGCGCCAGGCCTTGTATTGCAACTGCAAGCTGCCACGGTTGCGCGGCAGGCCGTAAAAATCCGCCCCATGGAAAGCGGCAAAGGCTTCGAGCCGGTGCAGGGCGTCCGCCTGGGCGAAGACCTGGGCATACAGCGGCATGGCGGCGTGCGCCGTGTAACAGCCGGCACAGCCGCAGGCGCTCTCTTTTTCCGTGCGCAGGTGCGGTGCCGAGTCTGTGCCGAGGAAAAACCGGGGATCTCCGCCGGTCGCCGCCGCCAGCACTGCCCGGCGGTGTTCCTCGCGCTTGAGTACCGGCAGGCAATAATGGTGGGGGCGGAGGCCCCCCTGCAGCAGATGATTGCGGTTGTAGAGCAGGTGATGGGCGGTGATGGTCGCCGCCACCCCGGGGCGGGCGGCGCGGACGAAGTCCACGGCCTCGCGGGTGGAGATGTGTTCCAGGATGATTTTCAGTTCCGGGAAACGCGCGACGATCTCCGTGGAAAAACGTTCCAGGAACAGGCGCTCGCGATCAAAAATATCCACTTCCTCCTCGTGGACTTCGCCGTGCACCGACAGCGGCAGTCCGAGTTTTTGCATGGTCTCGAACACCGGGTACAGGGGCACCCAGTCGCTGACTCCCTGTTCGGAGTGCGTGGTCACCCCGGCGGGATAGAGTTTGACCACCAGGATCGCCTCGCTGTCGCAGGCGCGGTGAATTTCCTGCGGACTGAGACCCTCGTGCAGGAACAGGCTCATCTGCGGTTCGAATTCCATCCCCGGCGGCAGGGCGTCCAGGATGCGGCGGCGGTAGTCCAGGGCCTGCGCGGTCGTAGTTACGGGCGGCTCCAGGTTGGGCATCACCAGGGCGCGGGCAAAGTAGCGCGCGGCATCCGCCACCGTGCGCTCCAGCATGGGGCCGTCTCGCAGGTGAATATGCCAGTCGTCGGGGCGGGTGAGCGTGAGGCGGTCGGGCGATTGGGGCATGGGCAAATCCGGGCGCAATATAGCACGGCTGCGCCCGCCACCGCCTGTTCTGCGGCCCCCGATCATGGCGTCCCCGGTGCGGACGGCGCATTTCCCGCGCGCCTTGTCGAGCCGCGACGCCGCGGCGCATTGCTATAATCTGCCGCCCTTTTCACACGGAAAAAAGCCGGCGATGAGCGAGATCGACAAAGTGGTGCTGGCCTATTCCGGCGGCCTGGACACCTCGGTGATTCTCAAGTGGCTGCAGGAGCAATATCACTGCGAAGTAGCGACTTTCACCGCCGACCTGGGCCAGGGCGAGGACCTGGCACCGGTGCGCGCCAAGGCGCAGGCCCTGGGTGTCCGGGAAATTCATATCGAGGACCTGCGCGAGGAGTTCGTGCGCGATTTCGTGTTCCCGATGTTTCGCGCCAACGCGCTGTACGAGGGGGAATACCTGCTGGGCACCGCCATCGCCCGGCCGTTGATCGCCCAGCGGCTGGCCGCACTCGCCCTGGCTGGCGGTGCGGACGCCGTCGCTCACGGTGCCACCGGCAAGGGCAACGACCAGTTGCGTTTTGAATTTGGCATCGCCGCCCTGGCACCGCAGCTGCGTTGCATCGCCCCGTGGCGGGAGTGGGCGCTGCATTCGCGCACCGAACTTTTGCAGTATTGCGCCCAACACGGCATCGAGGTCGAGCACCAACGCGAGGGCGGTGCCCCGTACTCGATGGATGCGAACCTGTTGCATATCTCCTACGAGGGCGGCCCCCTGGAAGACCCGGCCACTGCGCCCCCCCAGGATCTGTGGCGTTGGACCGTGGACCCGGCGTCGGCACCGGACCGGGCGGCGGAGGTGGAGATCGGCTTCCGCGCCGGGGACCCGGTGGCGGTGGACGGCCGGGAGTTGTCCCCGGCGACGCTGCTGGCGCATCTCAATGAACTGGGGGGTGCCCACGGCATCGGCCGGGCGGACCTCGTCGAGAACCGGTACATCGGTATCAAGTCGCGCGGCTGTTATGAAACCCCGGGTGGCACATTGCTGCTCTGCGCGCGCCGGGCACTGGAGTCGATCACCCTGGACCGCGAGGTCGCACACCTGAAGGAGAGCCTGATGCCGCGCTACGCCGGGTTGATCTACAACGGCTACTGGTGGTCGCCGGAGCGGCGCATGCTGCAGGCGGCCATCGATGAATCCCAGGCGCCGGTCAACGGCCGGGTGCGCCTGTCTCTCTACAAGGGCAATGTGAGTATCCTGCAACGCCGTTCCGAAGACTCGCTGTTCGATGAACGTATCGCCACCTTCGAAGACGATGCGGGCACCTGGAACCAGGAGGATGCCGCGGGCTTTATCCGCCTCAATGCCCTGCGCCTGCGCCTGGATGCCCGCCGCCGGAAGCACTGAGCATTGCGCCTTGCCGTGACGCGCACTCTGCGATGTCAGTGTGCGCGGCGGTCTGCGGGCGGATGCCTCAGCGATCGTGCCACAGGCTGTGTCCGTAGCGTTTGCCGCCCCGGCGGCTGGTGTTGTTGCGCCCTGAGGTCGCGCCCTCGTAACGGTCGCGGTCGCCGCCGGTATCCAGGAACAGCCCCAGGTTGATCTTCTCCTCGCTCCCGGCGTCCCAGACATTATTGATGCCGTCGACATAATAAACATCGCGCCCCCCGCGATCGCTGAACAGGGCGAAGCCGGTGTGGGCGGCACTGCCCACGGAAAAACGCAGTGGCTGGCGTCCGTAGCGATCGTCGCCGGCGCGGTCTTCGAAAATCGCCGCGGCCAGGTCCCAGGCGGCCCCCAGGATCACGCCGCCAAAGGTGGAGAGATAGCGGTCATCGCCGCCGTCCTCCAGCATGATGCCCAGGGCGGAATGCGCGGCGCTGCCCTGGCCGTAACGCGCGCCGCGGTAGAGATCGTTGTCATTCCCGAAACTGCGCAGCACGCCCAGACCGAAAAAATACCCCGTGCCCTGGGCGAAGTTGCCCGCCTCGAGCTGGTCTTCGCCGCCGCCCTCCAGCAGGATGCCGACGCCGCCGGATGCGCGGTGGCGAAAGCCGATGCCGAGCCCCTGCCCGGAGCCCCGGAACACACCGGGGGTGCGGTAGGAACTCTGGTAGCGTCCGCCGCAGCGATAGTAGTCGTCTCCGCCCAGGTCCGCCAGCGCGCCGACGCCTTGCGTGAGTCCCACCCCCTGGCCGAAGAGTGCGGCCGCGTACTCGTCATCGCCGGCGAAATCCGCCAGCAGTGCCACGCCGAACAGGGCACTGCCCTGGACAAAGCGGCCGCCGCTGTAGCGATCGTCTCCCGCCAGGTCGAACAATACGCCGCCGCCGAAGACCGCACTGGCTTGCCCCAGGTCGCGGCTGCGGTACACATCATCGCCCGCCAGGTCGATCAGCACGCTGTTGCCCAGGATGCTGCCCGCCTGGTGAAAATCATCGGTCGCGCTGTATTCATCGTCGCCACGGATGTCGATCACCAGGCTGAGCCCGCGCGCTGCGCCCCCGGCCCGGCCGCGGTACAGATCATCGCCTCCCAGGTCGAGGATCAGGGCGAAATCGCCGCTGTAGCGGTTGTCGCCGGCACCGCCGATCACGATCCGCCCGGCGGTGCTGTCGCCGGAGTACAGCACCGGCCCCTGCACGCCCGGGGGGTTCTTCTCCAGCACCGGCCGGGCGTTCCACTCTGCGGCCAGTGCCCGCAGTGACTCCGGTGCTGCCGCCAGGCTCAGCCACAACAGGCTTTGCAGCAGCAGTTCCCGGTCGACCGCCTCGCCCAGCTCCAGCAGCCTGCGGTGCCGTCTCTGCACGGCGGCCCCCTGGCCGTGGTCGACGTCGTAACTGTGCGCCAGGCGGTCCAGGAGCTGCGGTGCTTCGCGCCGGACAAAATCTCTCTGTTCTTCATCCAGGGCGGCGAGTGCCTGCTCCCGGGTCTGCTGCGCCCGGTTGAGCAGCAGGCGCAGCGTGTCCAGGGAAAACTCCCCGTCCGGCAGTTCGGGCACTGCGGGTGGTGCTTGGCCGCGCCAGTGCCGGGCCAGTCCCGCCAGTGCCGGTGTCAGTGCGCCGTCCTGCAATTGGGCGCGCAAACGCTCGCTGTGCTGTTCGACCACGGGCAGCATTTTCAGCGGGTCGCGGCGCAGGTAGCGCACCAGTGGCAGGCGCCGCCCGTCATCCCAGCGCTCATCCCGGTCCTGCTGTTCGCTCCACAGCTGGTAGGCTTCTTCCAGCTCGTGTTCGGCGAACAGCGTCTGGCCCAGTCCTTGGGTCGGGTGGCGCAGTTCCTGGTAGCGGGGAAACAGGGTTTCGTTGTCGGGAATCGACGCCAGCGTGCTGCGCCGCCCCAGGCGCACCGCCAGGGACAGGGAGCGCAGTCGGCGTTGCACCCGGAAGGACAGGTTCTGCTGGGGCCCCTGCTGGTCCAGCAGTTGCAGCATCTGCTGCCGGTTCTGTACTTCCAGGGCGCGAGAACCCCGGCGTCCCTTCCACAGCGTCTCATCGCGCAGCAGTTGCAGTTGCAGGGGGTCGCCCTCGCGCTTGTATTCCCGCAGGTATTCCTGGAAGGCCCGGGTTCCCGTTTCCCTGCGCACCCCGCGACCGTCGTAGCGCAGGATCAGGTCGCCTTCGCGCAGCCCGGCTTCCAGGGCGGCACTGTCGGGGACCACGCGGTCCACCCGGTAGGCGTGTTCCGCCTCCCGCCCGTACTCTGCCAGCGAGACCACGCGATAGGCCACGCCCAGGAAGGCGGGTTCCCCGCTGCCGCCGGGGGCGGAGACCGGGACCGGGGCGTGGCAGGCGGTGGCCAGCACCAGCGGCAAGAGTGTCGCCAGCAGACCCGGTCGCCTCGCTCCCCGCGCGCCGCCCGCTCCCCGCGTGCTGCCCGCTCCCCGCGTGCCACCCGCCCTGCGCGTGCCGCCCGCCCCCTGCGCGCTGCCCGTTCCCCGTGCTCTTTGCATTTTTCTATCCACGCCCGGCGTTTTTTTGTTATTATCGGCGGGATTTTAAAACACCTTTCCGGGAGACACGAGATGCAAAGACTTAAAGACAAGGTGGCGTTGATCACTGGCGGTGCCCGCGGACAGGGGGCCGCCGAGAGCCGGTTGTTCGCTGCCGAGGGCGCCCGGGTGGTGGTCGCCGATGTGCTGCAGGACGAGGGCGAGAAACTGGCGGAGGAATTGGGCGGCGAGGCCTGCTTCATGCCGCTGGACGTCTGCTCAGAAGACAACTGGAACACGGTGGTCGGCGCGCTAGAGGAGCGTTACGGCCGCCTCGATGTGCTGGTCAACAACGCCGGCATTCTGCGTGTCACTCCCCTGTTGGAAACCTCGCTGGAGGAATACCGGCAGGTGATCGACATCAACCAGGTCGGCTGTTTTCTCGGCCTGAAAATCGGCGGTGCCGCCCTCGTCCGCACCGGCGGCGGGGCGATCGTCAACATCTCCTCGGTCGCCGGCTTGTGGGGGGTGCCCCGTGCGGTGGCCTACACGGCGAGCAAGTTTGCGATCACCGGTATGACCAAGACGGCGGCGATGGAACTGGGCCCCCTGGGGGTGCGGGTGAATTCGATTCATCCCGGGGCTATCGACACGGTGATGACGCGCGGCGGTCCCTTCGACAACGATGTGGACCTGGACGCCGCCTGTAGCCAGCAGCCGCTGCCCAGGGTCGGCCAGCCGGAGGACGTCGCGCGCCTGGCACTGTTCCTGGCCTCGGACGAATGCAGTTACAGCACCGGCAGCGAGTTCGTCATCGACGGCGGGGTGATGGCCGGGGACATGTTCTGACCCGCACCGGCGCGGTGATGCGACTGGTTTTGCTGGGGCCGCCCGGCGTCGGCAAGGGCACGCAGGCGCAGGTGATTTCTGCGCGTTTCAAGCTGCCGAAGATCGCCACCGGCGATATGCTGCGCGAGGCGATCCGCGCCGGGGATGCGCTGGGACGAGAGGCGGCCGCGCATGTCGAAGCGGGGCGCCTGGTGCCCGATGATCTGATGATCTCCCTGGTGCATCAACGGCTGCAGCGCGAAGATTGCCGGGCGGGCTTCCTGCTCGACGGCTTCCCGCGCACCCTGGGGCAGGCAGAGGCCCTGGAGGAAGTCCTGGAGGAGCTGGACATGATGCTGGAGCGCGTGCTGTTGTTCTACATCGGGGACGAGGAAAAATTGGTGCAGCGGCTCAGCGGGCGCCGGGTGCATCCCGGCTCGGGCCGCAGCTACCACGTGGTTTTCAATCCGCCGCAGCGCGAGGGCCTGGACGATGTCACCGGCGAGCCGCTGGTGCAGCGCGAGGACGATGCGGAGGCGACGGTGCGCGAGCGTCTGCGCGTCTACCATGAGCAGACCGAGCCGCTGGTCGATTTTTACCGCGAACGCGCGGCCCGGGACGCCGGCATCGAATGCAACACCATCGACAGCGACGCCCCGGTGCAGGAGGTCGAAAGCCGTGTGCGCCGGGCCCTGGAAGGCGGCGCCGCGGAGCGGGCGCATGGTGCCAGCTGAAGCGTCGGCAGCCGTCCCCGCGAGGCCCGACGCATAGTGCCGGAGCGGGTGCCGGCGTCCGCCCCGGCGGAGAAGGCGGCGGTCATCCTGGTCAACCTGGGCACGCCCACTGCCCCGACCCCGGCCGCGGTGCGCGCTTTCCTGCGCCCCTTTCTCAGTGACCGCCGGGTCATCGACCTGCCGCGCTGGTTCTGGCTGCCGCTGTTGCAGCTGCTGATCCTGCCGCTGCGACCGCAGCGCACGGCGCGCAATTACGCGGCGATCTGGGAGAAGCAGGGAGCGCCGTTGCGCACCATCAGCGTGCGCCAGGCGCGCGCCCTGGACAAACTGCTGCGCGCAGAAGACATCGCCCTGTGCGCGCGTCCGGCCGCCACCTACGGCAGACCCTCGCTGGAGGAGGCGGTGTGGGAGGCGGCCTCGCTGGGTGCCGGGCGTTTCCTGGTGATACCGATGTATCCCCAGTACGCGGGTGCCACGACCGGGGCGATCGTGGACCAGCTGCGGGCACTGCGCTGCAAGAACCCGGAACTGCAGCTGCAACTGCTGCCGGATCATTACGCGCACCCGCTGTACATAGAGGCCCTGGCACTGCAGCTGCAGAACTACTGGCAGCAGCATGGACGCGCCCGGCGGCTGTTGTTCTCCTTTCACGGCCTGCCGCAAAAGCGTGTAACCCGGGACGGTGACCCGTACGCCTACCAGTGCCGGCATACCGCGATGCTGCTGGCCGAGGTGCTGGACCTGGGGGAGGACGAGTACAGGCTGTGTTTCCAGTCCCGTTTCGGTTTCGCCCCGTGGCTCGCGCCTTATACCGATGTAACACTGCGCGCATGGGGTGCCGGCGGCCTGGAGTCCGTGGACGTGTTCTGCCCGGGATTTTCCGCCGACTGCCTGGAGACCCTGGAGGAAATCGCAATCCGCGGCCGCCAGACTTTTGCGGCTGCCGGCGGCGGTGAGTACCGCTTTGTACCCTGTCTGAATGACCAGCCCGAGTACATTCGCTGCCTGGCGGCCCTGGTGCGCCGGGCCCTGTTCGCCGCCGACCGCGGTTGAGCAGGGGACGGGAGATTCCATTCCGCTCGCACGGGTCTTGTGTCGCGCCCCGCCGCCGGTTGTGAGAGCGCGGTGCCCGCCCCCGGGGTGTTCTACGATGAACAGCTGACTTGCAGTTCCCGCCCCCACTCCGGTGGCACCTCGGCGTATTCCTGTGCCCCGGGCTGTTCTGCAAACGGTGCTTGCACCAGGCCCAGCAGGCGGTCCACCTCCGAGTAATCGCGGTCTTCGACCGCGCGCCGGATCGCCGTGTGCGCCAGGTGATTGCGCAGCACGTAGAGCGGGTTGCAGGCCTGCATCTGCCGGCACCTGGCCGCCGGGTCCGCCGGCTCGGCGCGCAGCCGGCGGGCGTAGCGTTGCGCCCAGTCGTCGAAAGCGGCGCGGTCGATGAATGCATCGCGCAGTGCACACCACGGGGACGCCGGCGTGAATTCACACAGTGCGCGCAGGCTGCGATGATAGTCCTGCTTCTCGCGTTCCAGCAGTTTCAGCAGCGCGTCGATTAACCCGGCGTCATCGGGGTCTGCGGTCTGCAGACCCAGGCGTTGGCGCATGATCCCCAGCCAGCCGTGATACAAGCGCTCGCCGTACTCGCCCAGGATCTCCTTCAGGGCTTTTTCTTCGACCAGCGGACTCAGGGCCTGCGCCAGGGCGGCGCAGTTCCACAAGCCGATCGAAGGCTGGCACTTGTAGGCGTAACGCCCGCCGTGATCGGAGTGGTTGCAGATGAACTCCGGGTCGTATTCATTGAGGAAGCCGAAGGGCCCGTAGTCGATGGTCTCGCCCAGGATGGACATGTTGTCGGTGTTCATCACCCCGTGAGCGAAGCCCCAGGCCTGCCATTGCCCGATCAGTTCCGCGGTGGCGTGCACCGCGCGCTGAAACAGCAGCCGATGGCGGTCCGCCTCCGCGCACAGTTCGGGATGGTACTGTTCCAGCGTGTAATCGGCCAGGCGTCGGAGCAGGTCTTCGCGGCGGGTGTAATAAAAGAATTCGAAGTGTCCGAAACGCACGTGGGTGCGCGCCAGTCGCAGCAGGGTCGCTCCCTGCTCGACTTCTTCGCGGTACACGGGCTCCGTGCTGCCGATGATGCACAGGGCGCGGGTGCTGGGAATCCCGAGGGCGTGCAGTGCCTCGCTGCAGAGGTATTCGCGGATCGTCGAACGCAGCACCGCGCGGCCATCGCCGAAGCGTGAATAGGGCGTTTTGCCCGCCCCCTTCAGATGCAGGTCCAGCCGTTCGCCGCTGTCGTTCAGGGTCTCGCCCAGCAACAGGCCGCGGCCGTCGCCCAGGCGCGGCACGTAGACACCGAACTGGTGACCGGCGTAGACCTGCGCCACCGGTTCCGCCCCGGGCAGCGGGCGATGCCCGCCGAAGTACAGGGCGAGTTCCGGGCGCTGCAATTCCCGGTCTTCCAGGCCCAGCAGCGGGGCGGCCGCGGGATTGACGCTGACCGTGTGCGCTCCCAGCAGCGGGGCGGGCGGCTGCGCCGAGTAAAACTCTGCCGGCAGTCGCGCAAAACTGTTGTCGAAATGCAGGTTTTCAAGACTGTGCATGGGCGTGTTGCAGGCGTCGGGCCAGCTGTTCTGCGGCCTGGTCCAGCGGCAGCTTCTCCGGCTGTTCAGCGGCGCGCGCACGGTATTCCACGGTGGGCGGGGACTCCTTGAGACCGCGGGTGCCGATCACCAGGCGGTGCGGAATGCCGATCAGCTCGGCGTCGTTGAGCTTGACGCCGGCGCGCTCGGCCCGGTCGTCGTACAGGGTCTCGATGCCGAGTTCCAGGCAGCGGCGGTACAAACTTTCGGCGGCGTCGCGCACCGCGGGGGCGTCATCCGCCGGGTTCAATGCCACCAGGCTCAACTGGAAGGGTGCCAGTGCCTCCGGCCAGAGAATGCCGGACTGGTCATGGTTCTGTTCGATGACGGCGGCGACCGACCGTCCGACACCGATGCCGTAACAGCCCATGTACAGGTTTTGGCGTCCGCCTTTCTCGGCGTCGACGGCAGCACCCAGGGCGGTGCTGTATTTTTGTCCCAACTGGAAAATGTGTCCGACTTCGATGCCGCGGCGAAGCTGCAACCGTCCGCGCCCATCCGGGCTGGGGTCGCCCTGCAGGACATTGCGCAGGTCCGCGATTTTCTGCGGCGTGCAATCGCGCCCCCAGTTGACGCCGGCATAATGCCGCCCGGGGACGTTGGCACCGCAGACAAAATCGGCCAGCTGCGCGGCATCCCGGTCGACGATCAGCTGCGCCCCCTCCAGTTGCACCGGGCCCAGCACACCGGGGGCGACGCCCAGCAGTTCCCGCACCCGCTCTTCGCCCAGGAACTGCAGCGGTGCGCGCACTTCCGCAAGGCGCCCCGCCTTGAGCTCGTTGAGACTGTGGTCGCCGCGCAACACCAGGGCCACCGGCTGTGCATCCGTCCCCTCGACCAGCAGCGTCTTGAGCAGCTGTTCCGGGCGCAGCTGCAGCAGTTCAACCAGTTCCCCGATGCTGGCCGCCGTGCCGGTCTCTATCTCGCGCAGCGACTCCGTGGCCGGCGGCGGCTCGCCGTCCGGGGCTGCGGCTGCGGCGAGTTCCAGGTTGGAGGCGTAGTCGCCCTCATCGCTGAACACGATCGAGTCTTCGCCGGCGTCCGCCAGCGCGTGAAACTCGTGCGACAACTGGCCGCCGATGCTGCCGGAATCTGCGGCGACCATGCGAAATTGCAGACCCATGCGCGTGAAGATTTTTTCGTACGCCGCGCGCATGGTCTCGTAACCGCGCTGCAGGCACTCCTCGTCCGCGTGAAAAGAGTAGGCGTCTTTCATGAGGAACTCGCGGGCGCGCATGACCCCGAAACGGGGCCGCAGCTCGTCCCGGAACTTGGCCTGGACCTGGTACAGGTTCAGGGGCAGGCTGCGGTAGCTGTCGATTTCGTCTCGCACCAGGGCGGTGACCAGTTCCTCGTGCGTGGGCCCCAGGCAGAAATCGCGCTGCCGACGATCCTTCAGGCGCAGCAATTCGGGGCCGTACTCTTCCCAGCGCCCGGATTCCCGCCACAGTTCCGCGGGCTGCACCATCGGCATCTGCACTTCCAGGGCACCGGCGCGGTCCATTTCCTCGCGCACGATCTGCGCCGCCTTGTGCAATACCCGCAGTCCCAGGGGCATCCAGGTGTAGAGGCCGGAGGCCAGGTGGCGCACCATTCCAGAGCGCAGCATCAGGCGGTGGCTCGCGAGCTCGGCGTCGGCCGGGTCCTCGCGTGCGGTGCGGAGCAGGTACTGGGTGGCGCGCATCAGATCCTCGAGTCTGGTCGGGCGGCAATGGCTGGGGGAGGTGGATTCGAACCACCATTGACGGAGTCAGAGTCCGCAGTCCTACCGTTGAACGATCCCCCAGTCGGGAGCGTGCATCCATTGTACAAAAAGCGGGTCGGCTGCCCGGCCCCGCGTCTTGCCGGCGTGGACCGTGTGCGGGCTTCAGGGGTAGTCCGCCCTGCAGGGAGTGATGGGTGGCTGCCCGGCCCCGCGTCTTGCCGGCGTGGACCGTGTGCGGGCTTCAGGGGGCGTCCGTCCTGCAGGGAGTGATGGGTGGTTGCCCGGCCCCGCGTCTTGCCGGCGTGCACCGTGCGCGGGCTTCAGGGGGCGTCCGTCCTGCAGGGAGTGATGGGTCGGTTGCTGCTGCCTTCAGGGGGCGTCCGCCCTGGTGCGCAGGTAGACGTCGAAACGCACCGCGGCACCCTGCAGGGAGTGATGGGGCGGCGCATCGGCCAGCGGCGGTGCCCGCCGCCGGCGCTTGACCACCACCCGGTGCCGGGCCCGGCGCCGGGCCGGTGCCAGCAGGTCCGGGGCATCGGTATCGGCACCGGCCAGTGCGTGCAGGATGCGCATCTCCTTCTTGTTCAGGGCACTGCCGGAGTCGCCGGGGAACATCGGGTCCAGGTACACGGCATCGAAATCCGGCGCCGCGTCTGCGCAGAGGAACTCCCGCGCCTCGCAACATTGCAGTTCCATGCGCCGCGCCGCCTCCGCCTCGCGCCCGCCCGCGGCGCGGGCGCGCCGCAGTCCGTCTTCCAGCAGGGCCGCGACCAGGGACTGGCGTTCCAGCAATTGCACCCGGCAGCCCAGGGCGGCGAGCACGAAGGCGTCGGCGCCAAAACCGGCGGTGGCGTCGAGGATCGCGGGCTGTTCGCCGCGGTGCAGGCCGAAGGCGCGCCCCAGCAGACTGCGTCGCCCCTCGCGGCACCGGCGTCGCAGCCGGGCACTGCCGAAATCCACGTACAGTGCCCGCGCGCGCCGCGCCGGCAACTCCCGCAGTTCCAGCCGCCCCCGCGTGTGTTGCAACTGCCAGGCGGCCTCCCGTTCCGCCGGCAGGCGTTCGGACATCAGCCCCCGGTCTGCAGCAGGCGCCGCAGCACCGCCTCCCCCGGGCTGTCGGCCAGCACGGCACTGCCGATCGCATCCAGCAGCACCAGGCGCTGGCGTCCGCCCCGCACTTTCTTGTCCCCGCGCATCAGGCGCAACAGCAATTCCGCATCGAGCGCAGGCGGCAACTCGCGCGGCAACCCGGCGCGTTCCAACAGGGTATCGATGCGCTGCACCTCCCCCGGCTCCAGGCGTCCCTGCTCCTGCGACAGGCGCGCCGCCAGCATGATGCCCACGGCCACCGCTTCACCGTGCAGCAGCCCGCGGTACTGTTGCGCCGCCTCGATGGCGTGGCCGAAAGTATGTCCCAGGTTGAGCAGTGCCCGCTCGCCCGCCTCGCGCTCGTCGCGGGCGACGATCCCGGCCTTGTTGACACAGGAGCGGTAGACGGCATCGATGATCCGCCCGGGCTCGCGCTGTGCCAGGGCGTCGATCTCCGTCTCCAGCCACTGGAAAAAATCGGCGTCCCCGAGCAGTCCGTACTTGATCACTTCGGCCAGGCCGGCACTGAATTCGCGCGCCGGCAGGGTCTGCAGGGTGTCGACATCGGCGATCACCGCGCGCGGCTGGTGAAAGGCACCGATCATGTTTTTGCCCAGGGGATGGTTGATGGCGGTTTTGCCGCCGACCGCGGCATCCACCTGGGCCAGCAGGGTGGTCGGCAGCTGCACGAAATCCACGCCCCGTTGGTACGTGGCAGCGGCAAAACCGGTGAGGTCGCCGATCACGCCGCCGCCCAGGGCCAGCAGGGTGGCGTCCCGGTGGTATTCCTGTTCCAGCAATTGCGTGTAAATCCGTTCCATGGTCGCAAGGCTCTTGGCGGTTTCACCGGCGGGCAGCACCAGCGTGGTGAGCTGCTTGTCGCCCAGCAGTTGGCGCACGCTCTCCAGGTACAGGGGCGCCACCTGTGCATCGCTGAGCAGGAACACCTGTTCGCCGCCGATGGCGGCATCCAGGGGCTCCTTGTTTTGCAGCAGTCCATCGCCGATATAGATCGGGAAACGGTGCTCTCCCAGTTCCAGGTGCAGGGTGCGAATCATTGCCGGGTCTCAGCGGCCTGCAGGCGTGAAAAGATTTGCGTCGCGGTTTCAGCGGTGTCCAGGGCATCGGTGGACACGCTCCAGTCCGCCGCCTCCCGGTACAACTTCTCCCGCTCCTGTAACAATTGTCGCAGTTTTTCCCGGCGTTCTCCATTGCGCAACAGCGGGCGGCCGCGGCCGGCGGACTCGCTGCGTGCCAGCCGTTGTTCCAGGGCCTCGGGTTCCGCCTGCAGGTAGACGATGCGACCGTGCCGGCGCATGCACTCGGTGTTGCGTCGGTCGAGCACGATGCCGCCACCGGTGGCCACTACCGCCGGCGATGACTCCCGCGCCAGTCGTTCCACCAGCTGCTGCAGGACCTCCCGCTCCAGGCGGCGAAACCCGGGTTCCCCGTCGCGGGCGAAGATCGCATCGATGCTGCATCCCGCCCGGGCACTGACTTCCGAGTCGGTGTCCAGGAAGGGGCGGCCGGCCCGTTCCGCCAGCAGCCGGCCGACCGCGCTTTTACCGGCACCGGGCGGCCCGACCAGGAAAAGATGCTGTTGCACGGGGCCGCCCTATTCCCCGGGCAGGATCTGCGGGGTGATGAAAATCAGCGTCTCGGTCTTGATATGCTGACGATTGCTGCGCCGGAACAGCCGGCCCACCAGCGGCGCAGAGCCCAGGAGCGGGGTTTTGCTGCGCGAGAGATTGCGCTCGTTGCGCAACACCCCGCCCAGGGCGGCGGTCTCGTTTTCCGCCAGCAGTATGCGCGTGCGCAATTCCGTGGTGTTGATTGTCGGCACCTGTCCCGCTTCAGTCTGCAGCGCCGAACCCGGCGAATCCTGGTTGATGATCAAATCGAGTGTGATTTTATCACCGGGGGTGATCACCGGGGTGACGTCCAGGCGCAACACCGCGTCCTTGAATTGCACCGTGGTGCGACCGTTGGGCGCCGACTCCTGGAACGGGATCTGGATGCCGGACTTGATCGAGGCGGTGCGGCGATTGCCGGTCACCAGCCGGGGCCGGGAGATCACCTCTGCCAGTCCTTGGCTCTCCATCGCCTGCAGCGCCAGCTGCAAGCGGGCGTGGTCGCCGGCAAAGCCGATGCGCAGTGCCGCCTCCAGGCCGCCGCCACCGGCACCCAGGTTCAACAGGCCGGCGGTGTTCTCGTGGCTCTCCCCGACCCGCCCCTGCCATTCCAGGCCCAGTTGCCGGGCGTGGTCCGCCTGCACGACAGCGATCATGGCCGAGATCATCACCTGGCGCACCGGCACATCGAGCAGTGCCACGGTCTGCTGCATGCGACGGTGCCACGGGGCGGTGCCGTAGAGCAGCAGGGCGTTGGTGCGCACATCGACGACCACGCGCCCCCCGCTGTGCGGATCCTGGCCCAGCAGTGCGGCGAGTTCCGCGGCGTCGGCGAAGCGGATCGGCAGGTGTTGCGGCGCGTCTGCAGCGTCTGCCGCAGACGCTGCCCCGGTGCCGGCACCCCGCCGGCGCACCAGCAGTATGTCGCCGTCCCGTTGCCGGTGCAATCCGCGGTTGTCCAGGATTAACTGCAGGGCTTTTTCCCAGGGGACATTTTCCAGGTGCAGCGTGATGCGGCCGTCGACATCATCGCCGGCCACCAGGTTCAGGCCGCGCATCTCCGCCAGCAGTTTGAGTGCCGTGCGCACCTCGATATCCTGGAAATCAAAGGTCCAGCCACTCCCGGCACCCGGGTCGGCGGCCGGTGTGTTTGCCGCACCGGGTGCGGCCAGTCCCAGGCACAGCCATAACAGGGCGAATGCCGCCCGCTGCGTACCCCGCCTGCGGTGCCGGGGGCGCAACCGGTGGGCGGCACGGTTCGGCATTCCCCGCGGGTGCACCGGGTACCGGGCCGCACCGGAGAACCGGGCGTTCATCGCCGCCGCTCCCCGGTGCGGGATTCTCTGCGATGCACCCGCCCCTGGGAGTCGCGCAACAGGCGCCAGTGCCGCCCGCCGTGGCGGATGCTGCCGACCTCCTCCATCTCCTGTGCCTGTGTCTGCGGCCGCCCGGGTGTCGGCCGGCGAAATGGCGAGAGCCCGGGTGCCGCCGTCTGTGCGGTTTGCGTGTGTGCGGTCTCCGGTGGCGCATTTTCCCCCGCCGCCGCCGTTTGCGTGTGTGCGGTCTCCGGTGGCGCATTTCCCCCGCCCCCGCTGCCGTTTGCGTGCGCGCCGTTGTCGCGGGAGGGTGCGCCGCTTCGACCCCGGGTCGTTCCGCTGCGCAGCAGTACAGCTGCAAGGACAATTCGGCCCGCAACTGTGCCTCCTCGCCGCTGGCGTGCAACTCGGCGAAGTCCAACTGCAGCACGCGCGGCAGCTGTATCAACCCGCCCAGGAAACCGTGCAGTGCCGCGTACTGACCCATGAGTTCCAGTTGCAGCGGCGTCACGGCATAAAAATCCTGGCGTTGGACCCGGCCGGGCGTGATGCCCAGGAGACGGACCCCGTGTTCGCCGGCGGTCCGGTCCAGGGCCTGGGAAAAGCCCGCGATGTCCGGCTCCAGCGGCAGGCCCCGGGCCCGCTGCCGGTACTCGGCGAGATTCTTTTCCGCATCGCGCAACTCCCGCCGCAGCCCGGCACCCTGTTGTTGCAAAGCCGCGATTTCCTGTTCCCGCAGTGCCAGCCCTGCGTGTTCTAACTGCAGCCTTTGCCAGGCGGGCCAGGACCACAACGCCGCACTGCACAGCATTGCGCACAGGCCGCCGCCTAGGAACACGCCCCACAGGCCCGCCCGGGTCTCCAGCACCTCCCACAGCCGCGTCATCCACTGTTCCCGGTTCATGGCACTTCCCGCTTCCACAGCCGCGTCATCCACTGTTCCCGGTTCATGGCACTTCCCGCTTCCACAGCCGCGCCCGCAGGGAAAAATGATGTCCGGGCGCGCTGCGCTCGGCGCGGATGGTATTGAGTTGGGCCTCGCGCAGCCCCGCGGTGCGCATGCGTTGCAACAGCCGGGTGACCTGCCCGGCACCGCCGGCCTCTCCCCACAATTGCAACTGTTCCCCGTGCAAGGCCAGGCGCTTCAGGCGCACGCCTTCCGGCAGCAGCCCCGGCAGCTCACTGAGCAGGCGCAGCAACTGCCGGTTGCCGGTACTCCAGTTGCGCATGGTGGCACTGTGTGTTTGCAACTGCGCGTAGTGCGCCTTGCGCTGTTGCAGTTCGGTGCCCTGCAGACGCAGTTGCCGGTGCTGTTGTTCCCGGTCTGCGAGTTGTGCCTGCAGGTTCTCCTGGCGCTGGTGCAGATGCCAGCTGCCCAGGACCACCGGCAACTGCAGGGCGGCCGCACTCAGCACCAGGCCCAGGGCGAGTCGCCGGTGCAGCCCGCGCCGTTTTTGTCGCCGCCAGGGCAGGAAATTAAAACCCGCGCCCAGGCCCAGCCCGCAGCAGAGTTCCAGCACCGCTTGCGGTGCCGGTGCGGTGCCGACTTGCAATTGCACGCGCCCGTGTTGCAGCAGTTCCCGGCCCTGGCGTCGCGCCTGGCCGGCGATGCCGATGCGCTGCAATTGCAGGCCGGCCAGCCCGGCGATCGCCTGCAGCGGTTCGCAGACGGTGCGCCGGCACACGGCCAGGTGCGCCGTGCGCGCGCCGGCACCGGGGGAACTCAACCGGTAATCGATCAGCAGTTCTGCAGCCGGATACGGCAGCAATCCCTCGGCCTCCGCGCGCAGGGCGGTTTCGTATTGCGCTTCACTGAGTCCCGCCGGCAGTTCCAGGGACCGCTCCGCCGCCTGGCTGTCGGGCAGGGCCATGGCCGCCGCGCGCGGGACGTCGCCCAGGCGTTGCAGGGCCCGTTTCAGGGCGGCACCGCAGGCCTGTACCGGGTCGCCGTCCGCTGCGCGCACTTCCTCGCAGTACAGGTACAGCCCGGGCGGTGTGCCGCGTCCGGTGGTGCGCAGCAGACCCAGCTGTACCTGCGCCGGTAGAAGGGCGATACAGAGCGGGGGTTTGCCGACCTCCGAACCTCCTTGTGCTTGCATTTCAGTTTCCTGTTGCCTGTTGTCAACGGAGGCCGTATTATAGACAGTATTTTCCGCCGCACAATTTTCCGCGAGTGCGGCTCGGGCGGCAGGGCAAAAACCCGCGAAAAAACAGGCGCATCTCATGTTGAACCTGGTGCTTCGGCAGACCCTCGTGGTCTTGCAATTGGGCATTGCCGGCATGTTTGCCGCCTTCGCGATGTTTCTCGCCACCTGGCTTTACCTGGCCCCGACCCTGCCCGGGGTTGCGCAATTGCGCGACATCTCCCTGCAGACCCCCCTCAGGGTCTACTCGCGCGAGGGCCTGCTGATCGGCGAATTCGGCGAACAGCGGCGCATCCCCCTGGAATACGAGGACATCCCGCCGGCACTGGTACACGCACTGCTCGCCGCCGAAGACGATCGTTTCCTGTCTCACCCGGGCGTCGACCTGGCCGGGCTTTTGCGCGCCTTCATCGAGTTCCTGCGTTCGGGGAATTTCCGTAGCGGCGGCAGCACCATCACCATGCAGGTGGCGCGCAACTATTTCTTGAGCCAGGAACGCACCCTGGCGCGCAAGATCAACGAAATCCTGCTCGCCCTGCGCATCGAAAAAGAACTGTCCAAGCAGGAGATCTTCTCGCTCTATGCGAACAAGATCTACCTGGGCAACCGCGCCTACGGCGTCGCCGTGGCGGCACTGGTGTATTACGGCAAGGACCTGGATGCGCTGAGTCTCGCCCAGTACGCGATGATCGCCGGCTTGCCCAAGGCGCCTTCCACCTTCAACCCGCTGGTCAATCCACAGCGCGCGGTGGCGCGGCGCAACTGGATCCTGCAGCGCATGCACTCCCTGGGGTACATCGAGCGCGCCCAGCTGCGCGAAGCCCAGGCGGCGCCCATCGAGGCCCGCTATCACAGCGCGCCCATCGAGTTGGAAGCACCCTACGTCGCCGAAATGGTGCGCCGCCTGATGATCCAGCGTTACGGGCTCAAGGCGTACACGGCGGGCTACCGGGTGTTCACCACGGTCGAGGAACAACTGCAGCGGGCGGCGCGGGCCGCACTGGTCGACGGCCTGGTCGCCTACGACTGGCGTCATGGCTGGCGCGGTGCCGAGCGCCGGTTGGGCGGGGCCACGGGAGACGGCCCGGTGACCGAGGGCGATATCGCCGCCTGGCGCCGGGAGTTGGGGGCCATCCCCGCACTGGGAGGCCTGGCGCCCGCGGTGGTGCTGGAAGTCCGGGAGCAGAGTTTTAGCGCGGCACTGCCCGGCGGCGAGCGCGTGCGGATCGACTGGGAACAGGGCCTCAGCGAGGCGCGCGCCTATCTCAGCGAGGACCGCCTGGGTCCCGAGCCGCAGAATGCCGCGCAGCTGGTGCAGCCCGGTGACGTGGTGCGACTGCGGCGCGCGCCCGGGACGCGGGAGTGGCAGTTGCGCCAGCTGCCGGAAATCGAGGGCGGCCTGGTGGCGCTTAACCCCGGGGACGGGGCGATCCGCAGCCTGGTCGGGGGCTTTGATTTTCAGCACAACAAGTTCAACCACGTCACCCAGGGGCGGCGCCAGCCGGGCTCCGGGCTCAAGCCTTTCATTTACGCGGCGGGCCTGGAGAGCGGCATGACCGCGGCGACGATCTTCAATGATGCCCCGGTGGTGTTCGAGGACGAGAAGCTGGAGGATATCTGGCGTCCCTCCAATGTCGAGGGGCGTTTCAACGGGCCGATGCGTTTGCGCGCCGCCCTCTACCAGTCGCGCAACCTGGTCTCGGTGCGCCTGTTGCGGCAACTGGGTATTGACAACGCCCTCGATGCCATGGGCCGTTTCGGTTTCGATATCAGCGAGGCGGAACACAATCTCTCGCTGGCCCTGGGCAGTCACGCACTGCGGCCGATGGAACTGGCCGTGGGTTACGCGGTTTTTGCCAACGGCGGATACCGGGTCGCCCCTTATGTCATCGAACGGGTCGAGGACCTGGAGGGCGGGGTGCTGGAGGTGGCCACCCCGCCGCGCGTGCCACCGGAGTGCATGTTCAGCAATTGCACCGAGGAACAGGGCGGCGGACTGACCCCGCCGCGGGTTATCGAACGGCGGGTCGCCTACATCATGGAAACCATTTTGCGCGATGTGATCCTGCGCGGCACGGGCCGCCCGGCGCGCGCCCTGGAACGGGGTGACCTGGCGGGCAAAACCGGCACCACCAACGGGCCGACCGACGCCTGGTTTTCCGGTTATTCGCTGCACACGGTCGCCACGGTCTGGCTGGGTTTTGACCAGAACCAGTTCCTGGGCCAGCGTGAATACGGGGGTTCTGCGGCCCTGCCGGTGTGGGTGGATTTCATGCAGACGGCCCTGCAGGGTGTGAGTGAACAGTCGCGCGAGCAGCCGGATGGCATGGTGGTGGCGCGCATCGACCCCGACACGGGCGAACCCGCCAGTCCCGGCCAGGCCGGCGCGATCTTTGAAATCTTTCGCCGTGAACACGCCCCCGTCGCCCCGGCATCGGCACACACTGCACCGGTGGCGAAACCGGATGAGAAAAACGCCGGCGCCGAGGCGATTAATGACTTGTTCTGAGGCCGCCGGCTGAGGTGAGAAGCCTGCGCATCGCCACCCGCGCCAGCGAACTCGCCCTGTGCCAGGCGCGCCAGGTGTGCGAGATGCTGCGCCGTGTTCCGACTTCCGCCGGGCGTCCCGCCGGAACGCGGGACTTGCAACTGCTGGAGATGAACACCACCGGGGACCGCCTGTCTGCCGCCGGCGCATCCAGGGCGCAGCTGCGCGCGGAGGGCGGCAAGGCCCTGTTCGTCAAGGAATTGCAGCGCGCCCTGCTGGACGGGGAGGCCGACCTGGCCGTGCATTCGCTCAAAGACCTGCCGGCAACCCTGCCCGAGGGCCTGGAGATTCTCGCCGTGCCCGCGCGTGCCGAGGTGCGGGACGTCCTGTTGGCCCCGGCCGCCGACGCCCTGTCGGCCCTGCCGCCCGGGGCCCGGGTCGGCACCTCCAGCCTGCGCCGGCGCTGCCAGCTGGGTGCCGCTTTTCCGCGGCTGCGCTGTGTGGCCATGCGCGGCAACCTGGAGACCCGCCTGCAAAAGCTGGACCGCGGCGAGTGCGAGGCCCTGGTCCTGGCGGCCGCGGGATTGCAGCGCCTGGACTGCACCGGCCGCATCCGCGAATACCTGCCGCTTGCACAGTTCCTGCCGGCGGCGGGCCAGGGTGCCTTGGCGGTAGAGGCGCGCAGCGACACCCCGTGGCGGGCCTGGCTGCTGGCGATCGACGATGCCGGCAGCACCGCCTGTACCCGCGCCGAGCGCGCCCTGTGCCGGGCCCTGGACGCCGATTGTGACACTCCGCTGGGTGCCCTGGCACAGCCGGCGGACGGTGGAGAATTGCAGCTGCGGGCGATGTTGGGCGGCGGTGCGGGCCGGCCGCCGCTGTGCGCTGCGGCCCGCGGCCGGTACGGCACCGAGGAGGCGCTGGGCCTTGCGGTCGCCGAGAGGCTGCTGGCACAGGGCGCCGAGCAAATGCTGGCCGAACTGCGCGCCGGGGCTGCGGGACATGCCTAAGTCCAAGACGCACCTGCGCCGCTGCCGCGTGCTGATCACGCGGCCGCAACACAGTGCCCGGGGCCTGGTCGATGCCATCACTGCACGCGGCGGCACCCCCGTGCATATTCCGGCACTGGCGATCGCCCCGCTGCAGGAGGATGAGCGGGGGCCGGTGCTCGCCATGCTCAAGCAGCTGCCCCTGTTTGAGCACATCATTTTTACCAGTGCCAACGCGGTGCGCTGCAGCTTTGCCCTGCTCGATGAATTGGGATGGGAATTTCCGCGCACCGCGCGCTGTTACGCGGTGGGCCCGGTCACCCGCCAGGCATTGTCACAGCACGGCGTCAAGAAGGCACTGGTGCACGGGGTGAGCAGTGAATCCATGGCGCAAATGCCCGAGTTGGGCTATGTCTACAAGCAGCGGGTGTTGATCGTCTGCGGCGTCGACACCCGTCCCTGGCTCGGCGAGCACCTGCGCGGCCGCGGCGCAGAAGTGCACTATTGCGCGGTCTACCGCCGCCTGTGCCCGGGGCGCAGCGGGCCGCCGCTGCGAAAAGCCCTGCGCGGCGGTGCGGTGGACGCCACGCTGGCCGCCAGCGCGGAAACCCTGCAGAACCTGGTCATGCTGGCGGGCAGCACCCTGCCCCTGTTGCGCGAACTGCCCCTGTGCGTGCCGGGGGAGCGTGTCGCCGAACAGGCGCGCGCGCGGAATTTCCGCGTGGTATTAAGCACGGAGGATGCCCGCGATGAACAGATGGTCAAGGAACTGGCGGGATACTGGACGTACTGGATGGAACGCAGCGCGGAAAACGGGACCCGCTGATCGTTTCAGGGTGTATCAGGGTGTCGCACCGCCGTCTCCCCAGCGGTGCTGCAGCACTGCGAGCGCCGCCAGGGGCGCGGTTTCGCTGCGCAGGACCCTGGGCCCCAGGGAAAAGGGCGCAAAGCCCGCATCCCGGGCGGCCTGCAGTTCCGCCGCGCTGAAACCGCCCTCGGCACCCGCCAGCAGGCTGATGGCGGCCGGTGCGCCGGTGAGTGCTGGCCCGGCTTCCGGGTGCAGCACCAGGCGGCACGGAGTGTCGACCCGGGGCAGCCACTCCTGCAGGGGCAGCGGTGCGCACACCCGGGTGAGCACGGTGCGCCCGCTCTGTTCTGCGGCACCGATGGCCACCCGGTTCCAGTGGCGCAAGCGCTTTTCGCGCCACTGGGCCCCGCCGTCCTGTAATTCACTGTGCTCGCTAAACAGTGGCTGGAAAACATTGAGCCCCAGCTCCACGGCCTTTTGCAGTGCCCAATCCGTGCGTTTGCCGCGCGCCAGTGCCAGGCCCAGTACCGTGTGCAGGGGCGACTCCCGGGTTCCGGGAACAAAATCGCCGACCCGGATGCGCGCCTGTTCACGCCCCAGGTCCTGCAAGCGGGCGTTCCACTCCCCGCCCCGGCCATCGAATACCCGCAGCCGGGCACCCACCGGCAGGCGCAGCACCCGTCCCAGGCGATGGGCGAGCGCCGGCGGCAGTTGCAGCTCCGTCTCCGGGCCCAGTTCCCGGGCAATGTAAATCCTGGGGACGCGCATACTTTGCCGGGCCCGGGTGCGGGCAGTGCCCGCTTCAGCGCCGCAATCGCCGCCAGATGGAGGCGCTGGGTTGCGCCTGGTTCAGGGTATAAAAATGCAGGCCCGGGGCACCGCCGTCCAGCAGGCGCGCGCCCAGCCCGCACAGAAGATCGATGCCGAAGTCCCGCAGACCGGCGGGGTCTTCCGCGTACAGCACCAGCCGCTGCCGCAACCAGCGCGGCACCTCCGCACCGCACTTGTCTGCGAACACCAGCAGCCGTTCGGCGTCGATGATCGGCATCAGCCCGGGGCGCAGCGGTTGCTCGATACCGGCCCGGACGCAGGCGTCGCGAAAATAAAACCAGGCGTCGGCATTGTAGAAAAACTGGGTGATGGCACTGTCGGCACCGGCGGCGAATTTCTGCTTGAGAAAATCGATATCCTGCCGCCAGTTCTCCGCTTCCGGGTGCACTTCCGGGTAGGCCGCCACCTCGATATGAAAATGATCGCCGCTGTGTTCGCGCACCAGGCGCACCATGTCGACGGCGTGGCGCCGGCCGCTGATGTTCGCCGTCTCCCCCGGGTCGGGGACGCCCAGCGGCGCATCGCCGCGCAGGGCGACGATGCATCGCACCCCCGCCTGGCGGTAGCAATCCAACAATTCCAGGGCCCGTTCCCGCTCGGCATCGCTGAAGGACAGGTGTGCCGCCGCCGGAATGCCGCTGTTCTGCAATGCGAGCACGGTGTCCCGGGTTCCCTGCAGGGTGCTGCCGCCGGCGCCGTACGTCACCGAGCAGAACGCGGGTTCGAATTCGCGCAGCTGTTCCCAGGTCTCTCGCAGCTTGCGCCGTCCGTCCCCGGTCCTGGGCGGGAAAAATTCAAAACTGAGACGGGTGCGCTCGGGCATGCCCCGGTCTCTCAGTAGGTGTAGTGGCCGGGTTTAAAAGGACCTCGGGCCGGCAGGTTCAGGTACTCCGCCTGGGCGTCGGTCATCCGGGTCAGCACGCCGCCAAATCCCTCGACCATGTAACGCGCCACCTCCTCGTCGAGTTCCCGCGGCAGGATTTCCACGCGCAGCAGCTCTTTCTTGCGCCCCGGTGCCTGGTCGGCGAAGGCCTGCTGGAACAGGTGCAATTGCGCCAGCACCTGGTTGGCGAAGGAGCCGTCCATGATCCGCGAGGGGTGC
This sequence comes from Gammaproteobacteria bacterium, assembly GCA_965215045.1. Taxonomy (GTDB): domain Bacteria; phylum Pseudomonadota; class Gammaproteobacteria; order JABABF01; family JABABF01. The sequence continues at coordinate 1,107,818 of OZ244031.1, forward strand.
CCCATGGCATTGCCCAGGTTGACCAGGCGGCCCTCGGAGAGCAGCAGCAGGAAGTCCCGCGGGTCCTCGCTGCGGTAAATCTTGTGCACCTGCGGCTTGACTTCCTCCCAGCGCCAGTTTTTGCGCATGAAGAGGATGTCGATCTCATCGTCGAAATGGCCGATGTTGCACACCACGGCGCCGGGTTTCAAGGCCGCCAGCATACTGCGATCGCAGACATGCATGGCACCGCTGGCCGTGACCACCAGGTCGATGCTTTGCAGCAGCCGGCGGTCGATGCACTCCGCCGCCCCGCTGTTCATCCCATCGTGATAGGGGGAGACCACCTCGAAGCCGTCCAGGCAGGCCTGCATGGCGCAGATCGGGTCCACCTCGCTGACACGCACGATCATACCCTCGCCGGCCAGCGACTGCACCGAACCCTTGCCCACGTGCCCGTAGCCGATCACCAGTGCACGCTTGCCCGCCAGCAGGTGATCGGTGGCGCGCTTGATCGCATCATTCAAACCGTGCCGGCAGCCGTAGCAGTTGTCGTTTTTCGACTTGGTGATCGAGTCGTTGACATTGATGGCCGGCACCTTTAATGCACCGCGCTCCAGCATCTCCTGCAGCCGGCGCACGCCGGTGGTGGTCTCCTCGCTGATGCCGTGCACCCGCTCCAGCACCTGGGGATACTGTTCGTGCAGACGCCGCGTCAGGTCGCCGCCGTCATCCAGCACCAGGTTGGCATCCCAGGGCTCGCCGGCGCAGAGAATGGTCTGGTTGATGCACCACCAGTACTCCTCCTCGCTCTCTCCTTTCCAGGCGTACACGGGAATGCCCTGCGCGGCGATCGCCGCCGCCGCATGATCCTGGGTGGAGAAGACATTGCAGGAGGACCAGCGCACCTGGGCACCCAGGGCGATCAGGGTTTCGATCAGGACCGCGGTCTGGATGGTCATGTGAATGCAGCCCAGGATGCGCGCCCCCTCCAGGGGCTGTTCCGCCCGATAGCGTTCGCGGATTTTCATCAGGGCCGGCATTTCGGTCGCGGCGATCTCGATTTCACGGCGTCCCCAATCCGCCAGCGAGAGATCGGCGACGCGAAAATCCCCGCTGCCGGCGTCGGCAGTCGCCCGGGTTTTGCCCTTCACTGCTGCACGGCCTCCGCCGGTGCCACTCCCGCGCAATCCTGCAGCTCCTGGACGCGGTCGCAGTGCTCCCAGGGAAAGCCCTCGCGCCCGAAATGACCGTGCGCGGCGGTCGGCAGGTAGATGGGACGCAACAGGTCCAGGGCCTCGATGATCGCACCGGGGCGCAGGTCGAAGACTTCCCGGATGCATGCCTCCAGCACCTCGTCGGTCAGTACGCCGCTGCCGAAGGTGTTGACATTGACCGAGGTCGGCACCGCCACGCCGATGGCGTAGGAGACTTGCACCTCGCAACGGCGGGCCAAACCCGCGGCGACAATATTCTTGGCGACGTGGCGTGCGGCGTAGGCCCCGCTGCGGTCCACCTTGGAGGGATCCTTGCCCGAGAAGGCACCGCCGCCGTGCCGCGCCATGCCGCCGTAGGTATCGACGATGATCTTGCGCCCGGTCAGGCCGCAGTCGCCCAGCGGGCCGCCGATGATGAACTGGCCGGTGGGATTGATGTGATAGACGGTGTCGCCGTGATTGAGCCAATCGGTGGGCAGCACCGGCTGCAGAATTTCCTCGATGACCGCTGAACGCAATTCCTCCTGGGCGATGTCCGGGTCGTGCTGGGTGGAGAACACCACCGCCTCGACGGCGCAGGGCCTGCCGTCTGCGTAGCGGATGCTGAGTTGGCTCTTGGCGTCGGGGCGCAGCCATGGCAGCTTGCCGGTGCTGCGCAGCCGGGCATGTTGTTCCATGAGGCGGTGGGCGAAATAAATCGGTGCCGGCATCAGCGAGGGCGTCTCATCGCTGGCATAGCCGAACATCATGCCCTGGTCGCCGGCACCCTGCGCCAGCGGCACGCCCCGGTCCACGCCCATGGCGATATCGGGTGACTGCTGCCCCAGCGCATTCAGCACGGCGCAGGAGTTGCCGTCAAAACCGAGTGCGCTGCTGTCGTAGCCGATGTCCAGGATCGTGTTGCGCACCACTTCTTCCAGCTGGCCGGTATCGACTGGAGCACTGCTGCGAATCTCGCCGGCGAGCGTTACCATGCCGGTTTTCACCAGTGTTTCCACGCCGGTGCGCACCTGCGGGTCCCGGGTCAGCAGGGCGTCCAGCACGGCATCGGAAACCTGGTCTGCGATCTTGTCAGGGTGTCCCCGGGAGACCGACTCGGAAGTAAAAACGGAATACCCGCTCACGACATCCAGTCCCCGCCCCGCTCCTGCACCGTGTTCGCGGTGGTTTTTATACCCCGGGAATAAAGGGGACGTCGACACACCCGGTGGTCATCGCTGTCGCCAGGAGTACCAGCACCAGTCGGAAGATCGGTCTGTTCACGGCTGCTGCAAGTCCGGGCGTATTGGCCATATCAAATCCCGGGTGCATCCTTTTATGCTCAGCGGGTGGGTGGCGGCCGCAGGGCTTTGACCAGCCGGTTATGCGCCTCCATGAAGGCAAAGCTGACAATTTTCCCGGTCTCGGTCTGGGTGTACGCACCGCCCTGGGCCTCGAACTCCGGGTCCAGGCCGGTAAACCCGAACAGGCTCAGGCTGGCTCTCTTGGCATTGCCGTCCGTCTGGGATACCCGGCGGCCGGTGCGGCCATCGGCGGCCGTGAGCGATGCCTGCGCCTCCAGGAAGGCGGCCTCTTCACCGCCCAACAGGCCGCGCGCCCGGTTCACGACTCCGCCCAAAAGCGGCACGGTCTCCAAGCGGGAGGCGGCTTCCGCGCTGAAATTTTGAATCACCAGGGCGGGGGTGATGATCCAGGTGGCCTCACCTCGCGCCTGGGGACGGGGCCCCAGGCTGCCCGCCTGCCGGAAGCAGCCGCTCTGCTGCATGATGTTCCTGATGATGAGTGCCGGGCTCGGCAGTCCGTACTGCTGGAGGTCGGCATCGGCCACGACGACGGTTCCCAGGGGCTCCGGGCAGCGGCTCAAGGGCGCCGGCAGTTGCAGGTTCAGGGAACTGCAGGCACTGAGTGCCATGGAGAACGGGATGATAAAAAGAATTGAGTGCTTGGTGTTAATGGCGTTAATGATCATGTCCCCTTGAGCGATTATGATGTGCGCGACTGGTCTCATGCCGGCCGCTGTCGCCGGTATTCGGCAATGCCTTATTCTTATAAAAACTCCGCCGACTTGTCAAGGCGTTGTAAAAGTTCTTGAACGGTATGAGACCCGGAGGAGTCATCGTCCGGGGGGGCTGCTCCCGGACCGGGAACTCCAACGGGCCGGGATCGCCCGGGGGGTGATGGGGTCGCCCGATGTTGTAGAGCGAGCACACGCCGTTTAGCAGTAGTCGCGGCAGCGGGGTTTCGCCCGCCGCCGGTAAACGGCGTCCGGGTTCAGTTGTCGTCCTGCCCTGCAGACACGGTGCAACTGTTGTTGAAAAAGCCCGGCAGCACGATGAAGTCAGCACCGTGAATGCCGTGTCTATGGAGCAGGCCGCCGCGAATTTCGAGGACCGCGCTCACCGGGACCGCGGACGTGGTCAGCGCATCGGAATGGGGCCGGCGCCGATGATTAATCTGCGTGATGCTGCCGTCCGGATTGATGAACATCATATCGAGGGCGATCGGCGTATCGCGCATCCACATGCTGCGGATGGCCCGGTCCGGCCAGACGAACAGCATGCCGCGGCCTGCTGGCAGGTACTCGCGGTGTTGCAGTCCGGCGGCGCGTGCCTGTGGGGTGTCGGCGATCTCCACCGTGAATTCCGCGCGTTCCTCGCGACAGTCCCGGGAGACGATGCGCAGGGTCCGGGTGCTCAATTCCGAATCAAAAGGCGACAGCGTGTGGCGTATCCAGGGCAGTTGGAACCAGGCCAGTCCGGCGATCAACAGGCTGCCGAGCACCGAGAAAAATATTGCCTGTGCCAGAGATATTTTCATTCCCGGAAACGTTCAAAGACCAGGCAGGCGTTGGTGCCGCCGAAACCAAAACTGTTGGACATGACGCGCTCCAGGTTTGCATTGTCGACGCGTTCCCGGACGATGGGGAAGCGGGCGGCCTGGGGTTCCAGCTCCTCGATATTGCTGGAGGCGGAGATAAAGTGGTTTTCCATCATCAGCAGGCAGTAAATCGCCTCCTGCACCCCGGCGGCACCCAGGGAATGTCCCGACAGCGACTTGGTGGAGCTGATCGGCGGGATGCTTTCCTCCGGGAACACCTGGGTGATCGCTTCCAGTTCGCGCAGGTCGCCCACCGGCGTGCTGGTGCCGTGGGCGTTGATGTAGTCGATCTTCCCGCCCGTGTTTTGCAATGCCTGTTGCATGCACAGGATGGCGCCGGCACCGGAGGGGGCGACCATGTCTTCGCCGTCGGAAGTGACGCCGTAGCCGGTCAGTTCCGCGTAGATTTTTGCTCCCCGCGCGCGCGCATGTTCCAGTTCCTCCAGCACCAGCATACCGCCGCCGCCGGCGATGATGAAGCCGTCGCGCCCGGTGTCGTAAGGGCGCGAAGCGCATTCCGGGCGGTCGTTGTAATGGGTGGACAGCGCACCCATTGCATCGAACAGGCAGCTGAGGGTCCAGTGCTCCTCCTCGCCGCCGCCGGCCAGCATGAGGTCCTGCTTGTCCATCTGGATTTGTTCCATCGCGTTGCCGATGCAGTGGGCACTGGTGGCGCAGGCGGAGGAAATCGAATAGTTGACGCCGCGAATTCCCAGCGGCGTGGCGATACAGGCGGAGACGGTGCTGCCCATGGTCTGCGTCACCCGGTACGGGCCGATGCGCCGCAGCCCGCGCTGGCGCAGGGTGTCCGCCGCCTCCACCTGGCTCGAAGGCGTGCCGCCACCGGAGCCGGCGATCACGCCGGTGCGGGGATGAGACACCTCTCGGGGACTGAGGCCGGCATCCTCGATGGCCTGTTGGGCGGAGAGAAAGGCAAAGCCGGCCGCCTGGCCCATGAAGCGGTACAGCTTGCGGTCGATATGTTCCCCCAGGTCGATGTCCGGGGCCCCGGCGATATGACTGCGCAAACCGAGCTCCCGGTATTCCTCGCGGAAACGGATGCCGGAGCGGCCTTCGCGCAGGGCGTCGGTGACGCTGTCCTGGTCGGAGCCCAGGCAGGAAGTGATGCCGATGCCCGTGACAACCACGCGTCTCATGAAGATTTTTCCTGTCCCCTGATCAAGCCGACGCGGATGTCCCTGGCGGTGTAAATCTGCTTGCCGTCCACCGCCATGACGCCGTCGGCCAGGCCGACGATCAGGGTGCGTTTGAAAATGCGCCGGATATGCAAATGGTAGCGCAACAGCCGGGCGTCCGGCAGCACCTCGCCGCTGAAGCGCACTTCCCCGGCACCCAGTGCCCGTCCATGTCCCGGGTGTCCCAGCCAGCCGAGAAAAAAACCGACCAGCTGCCACATCGCATCGAGGCCCAGGCAACCGGGCATCACCGGGTCGTTGGGGAAATGGCAGGCGAAGAACCACATCTCCGGGTGAATATCGAGTTCGGCGATGACTTCGCCGCGCTGGTACTTGCCGCCCTGTTCATTAATTTCCAGGATGCGGTCGACCATCAGCATCTGGCCCATCGGCAGCTGGGCGTTGCCCTGGCCGAACAGCAGGCCCTGGGCGCAGGCGTTGAGCTCCTCCTTGTTGTAGGCACTTTGCCGGGCGGCGGTCATGGTCGGGCACATCGATCGGTACGCAGCGTGAAAAAATTAGAATTCTTTAGTGTAACAAATTCACGGGAGGCTTCTTTAAATGCAGTGAGAGCTGTTTTATACATGCTACAATCGGCGCGCCTTTCACAGCTGTATTTTTATTGTTTTTTGATGCTGATACCCGTCATTCTTGCCGGGGGCAGCGGTTCCCGCCTGTGGCCCCTGTCCCGGCGCCTGCACCCCAAGCAATTTCTACCCTTGAGCGGCGACAAGAGCATGTTGCGCCAGACCCTGGAACGTTTGGATGTGCTGCCGGGGTGTGATGCGCCGATCGTGGTCTGTCACCGGGAGCACCGTTTCCTGGTCGCCGAGCAATTGCGCAGTGCCGGGTGTGCGGGGCCCGACGTGCTGCTGGAACCGGAGGGCAGGAACACGGCGCCCGCCATTGCGGTAGGCGCCTTGCGCGCCTTGCAACGCGCCGAAGATGCCGTCCTGCTGGTGCTGCCGGCAGACCATATTCTGGATGAACCCGCGGCCCTGGGCGTCGCGGTGCAGGCGGCGGAAACCCTGGCCGCACAGGAGTACCTGGTCACTTTCGGCGTTCCCGCCCGGGCGCCGAAAACCGGCTACGGTTATATCCGTTGCGGCGATGCGCTGGGTGAAGCCGGTTTCAAGGTGCGCAGCTTCGTGGAAAAACCTTCACGGGAACTGGCGCAACAGTACCTGGATGCGGGCGACTACCTGTGGAACAGCGGCATGTTTTTATTTGGCGCCGCGGAATACCTGCGGGAATTGGAACGCCTGGCACCGGAAATCTCCGCCGCCTGTCGTGCGGCGGTGCAGGCGGCGGAGAAGGACCTGGATTTCCTGCGCCTGCCGGAGGAGGAATACGCGCGTTGCCCGGCGGATTCCATCGATTACGCGGTGATGGAAAAAACCGCGCGCGCGGCGGTGACGCCATTGTCCTGCGGCTGGAGAGATGCGGGTGCCTGGTCGGAATTGTGGGCCGAGGAGGAACAGGATGCGGAGGGCAACGTGGTACTGGGAGACGTGGCGACCCTGGATGCGCGGGATTGCTACCTGCGCAGTGAATCCCGCCTGCTCGCCGCCCTGGGGGTGCGGGACCTGGTGGTAGTGGAGACCGCGGATGCGGTGCTGGTCGCAGATCGCGAGCGGGCACAACAGACCAGGGAACTGGTGCAGCTGCTGGAGTCCGGGGCGCGCCCGGAAGTCGAAGCCCACACCCGCGTCTACCGTCCCTGGGGGTATTACCAGACCCTGGAAAGCGGTGAGCGTTTCCAGGTCAAGCTGATCAACGTGACCCCCGGCCAGCGCCTGTCCCTGCAGATGCACCAGCAGCGCGCCGAGCACTGGGTGGTGGTGCGAGGCACGGCCACCGTGGTCTGCGAAGACAAGGAATTTACCCTGGAGACCGACCAGTCCACCTATATTCCGCTGGGCAGCCGGCACCGGCTGGCCAACGATACCGAGGATCCCCTGGAAATTATCGAAGTGCAGTCCGGTGCCTACCTGGGAGAGGATGATATCGTGCGTTTTGATGATGTCTATGGCCGCTGAGCGTCGGCCATGAGCGGGGAGCGGGAGCGGGGCGATGGGCAGGGCCCCGGTGCGTCGGCCATGAGCGGCTCCCCGGTGCGCAAGTGCCTGTTCCCGGTGGCGGGCTACGGCACGCGCTTTCTGCCGGCGACCAAGTCGATGCCCAAGGAGATGCTGCCGATCGTCGACAAGCCGCTGGTGCACTTTGGCGTCGAGGAGGCCTTGCGAGCGGGCATGACCGAGATCGCCTTTGTCACCGGGCGCGGCAAACAGGCGATCACCGACTATTTCGACATCAGCTACGAACTGGAGGAGGAGATTCGCGGCACCCCCAAGGAGGAGCGCCTGGGCACGGTGCGCGACCTGTTGCAGGAGGGGCGTTTTACCTTTACCCGGCAGCGGAAAATCCAGGGCCTGGGACACGCGGTGCTGGCCGGCGGCGTATTGATCGGCGAGGAGCCTTTTGGCGTGGTGCTCTCCGATGACCTGTGCCTCAACGAGGGGGCGGGAGTGATGGCGCAACTGGCGCGGGTGTTTGACGAACACCGCTGCTGCGTGGTGGCGGTCGAAGAGATCAACGACCCCGAAGTCCTGCAACGTTTCGGCGTGGTCGATGGCCGGGAGATCGCCCCGGGCCTGCTGGAAGTGAACGCCATGGTCGAAAAACCCGCCCCGGGCACGGCACCGAGCAAGCTGGCAATCCTGGGGCGCTACCTGTTGACGCCGGACATTTTCGCGCGCCTGGAAAAACTGTCGCCGGGCAAAAACAACGAGATTCAACTGACCGACGCCCTGGAGCAGCAGGCGCGGGAGGAGCGGGTGCTGGCGTGGCGCATTCATGGCCGGCGCTTCGATTGCGGCGATGTCGCCGGTTACGTGGAAGCAACCAATTTCTATTACCGGAAATTTTATCTTGGGCGGGACTGAGCGCCCGGCGGCGGAGTGCAGCCGGGCAGGCGGCGCACGGCGGGGTGCGCACCCGGTGGCGGAGTGCGGCCGATGAGTACGCTGCCCGGTTGTTTCAAGGCCTATGATGTGCGCGGCCGCGTGCCGCAGGAGTTGGACCCGGAACTGGCCCGGCGCATCGGCCGCGTGCTGGTGGATTTCCTGGGCGCGCGCCGCATCGCGGTCGGCTGGGATGTGCGGCACAGTTCCCCGGCCCTGGTGGAGGCCTTGTGCGAGGGTATCTGCAGTGCCGGTGCAGACGCCTGTACGATCGGCCTGTGCGGCACCGAAGAAATGTATTTCACCGTGTTTGACCGCGGGCTGGACGGCGGCGTCATGGTCACGGCCAGTCACAATCCCCCGGAATACAACGGCATGAAAATCGTGCGCGAGGATGCCCGGCCGCTCAGTGCGGACACCGGCTTGTGGGAGCTGGGCACCCGGGTGGCGAACGGGGCCTGCGCGCGACCCGCGCGCGCCCCCCGGGGCCGGGTCCGGCACCTGCGACCGCGCGCCGCGTACGTGCGCAAACTGCTGTCTTTCGTGGAGACGGAGCGCTTGCGTCCGTTTCGCATCGTCTCCAACCCGGGCAATGGCGGCGCCGGTGAAATTATCGATCGCCTGGAACCGTGCCTGCCCTTTGAATTCATTCGCCTGCAGCATCGGCCCGACGGCGATTTTCCGCACGGCGTGCCGAACCCGATGCTGGAGCAGAACCGCAGTCGCACCGCCCGGGCGGTGCGCCGACATCGGGCGGATTTCGGCCTCGCCTGGGACGGGGATTTCGATCGCTGTTTTTTCTTCGATGAAAGCGGCGGCTTCATCGAGAGTTACTACTTGATCGGCCTGCTGGCAAAGAGTTTCCTGCACCGCAGTCCCGGGGCGGCGGTGGTCTACGAGCCGCGCCTGGTCTGGAACACCCTGGAGGCGGTCACAGGGAGCGGCGGCCGGGCGGTGCAGAGCAAGGCCGGGCATGCGTTTATCAAGGAAATCATGCGGCGGGAGGATGCGGTCTACGGCGGGGAGATGAGCGCACACCACTATTTTCGCGACTTCCGCTACTGCGACAGCGGCATGATTCCCTGGTTGCTGGTCGCAGAATTGATGAGCGATGCCGGCGTTCCGCTCTCCCGCCTGCTGGATTGCCGACGCTTTCCGTGCAGTGGCGAGATCAATCGTCCGGTGCAGAATGCCGCCCGGGTGATGGAGCGGGTGAAGGCGCACTACCGGGCATCGGCGCAATCGGTGGAGCACGTAGACGGTCTCAGTCTCGCTTTTGCCGACTGGCGTTTCAACCTGCGGCCCTCCAACACCGAGCCCCTGCTGCGTCTCAACGTGGAGAGCCGCGCCGACGAGGTGCTGCTGGCGCAGAAGACCGCCGAGTTGCTGGAGTTGATCGACGGCAGTTAAGCGCGTCTCAGTCCCGGTACCAGCTCGCCCACCGTCGCACCGTCGGTGAAACTTCGGCCTCCTTGCCGGCGAGCACCGCCCGCACCTCCGTCCCGATGGTCTTGCCCAGTTCCACCCCCCACTGGTCAAAGCAGTTGATATCCCACACCGCCGCGGCCGTGTAGACGCGGTGTTCCCAGAGTGCCAGCAGTGCGCCCAGGCCCCGCGCATCCAGGGTGTCCAGGGCGAGCAGGCTGACGGGACGCCCGCCGGGAATACTGAGATGCGGGGCCAGCGTTTGCGCATCGGCCGGCGTCCACCCGCGGCGCACCAGCGCAGCACTCGCCTCCCCCGGGCTGCGCCCGCCGCTGAGTGCCTGTACCTGGGCCAGGCAGTGGGCCCACAGCTCCCGGTTGCGCGGCTCCTTGCGCCGTTCCCGGCCGCGGCGCACCAGCACGAATTCGACCGCTGCTTCCGGCGTGCCCTGGTAGAGCAATTGGTGGAAGCTGTGCTGACTTTCAGGGCCCGGCCCGCCCCACAGGACCGGCGCCGTGGCGTATTGCACCGGCTCGCCGCTGTTCTGCACCGACTTGCCATTGCTCTCCATCAGCAACTGTTGCAGGAATTCCGGCAGCCCGCGCAGGCGGTACGCGTAGGGAACCACGGCCCGCGCCCGGTGCCCGCAGAAGCTGGCGTGCCAGACGTCGAGCAGGCCCAGCAGCAGCGGCAGGTTCTGTGCCGGTGCGGTGCTGCGAAAATGCGCGTCCATCTGCGCCGCCCCGCGCAACAATGCACGCCAGCGGGCATTGCCGTCCCGCAGTGCCAGCGGCAGCGCCATGGCCGACCACAGGGAATAGCGCCCGCCGATGCTGCCGGGAAACGGCAGGATCGCCTCTTGTGGCACGCCCAGGCCGTGCACGGTCTCCGGGTTGGCGGTCACGGCCACGAAATGGCCGTCGATCGACGCCTCCCTGCCGGCCGCACCCCGCAGCCACTTGCGCGCCGCGCGGATATTCTGCAGCACCTCGCGCGTGGCCCCGGACTTGGAAGCCAGGATAAACAGCGTGTTTTGCGCTGCGAGCGTGTGCATGACCGCATCCCACTCCTCGCCATCGATGCCGCCCAGGAAGTGGCAGCGCAGCCCGCCCTGCCGCGCCGCCAATGCCTGCGTCAGCAAGCGCGGGCCCAGCAGGGAACCGCCGATGCCCACGTGCACCACATCGCGGAACGGCGCCCCGCTGAAACCGCGCCGACGACCGCTGCGCAACTGCGTGACCAGGGCCTCCGCCTGCCGCTGCGTTGCGCGCAACTGCCGCTGCGTTGCGCGCAAGCCCGGCGGGGCCGCCCCCGGTGCGGTTCGCAGCAGCGGATGCAGCACCTGGCGTCCCTCGCTGACATTGACCGGGGCACCCGCAAACAGGGCCTCGATCTTGCGTGCCACCCCGGTCTCCTGCGCCAGTTGCAGCAACAGCTCCAGGCACTGCGAGCCGGGCAGGGCGTGGCTGAGATCGGCGTGGATGCCCGCCGCTGTAAAGTGCAGCGGCCGTTGTTCCCGCGGCTCACCGCCCGGCGCGCCCTGTCGATATTTGCGCAGCGCCCGCCAGGCGGGCAGGGTGTCCGGCCCGGGCATCGTCTATTCGCTGCGTTCCACGGCCACGGCTGCCAGCTGCACCAGGCCTTCCCGGTAACCGGAATCCGGCAGGGGCGTCAATGCCTCCAGCGCGCGCTCACGATGCTGCCGCGCCTGTTGCAGAGTGTATTCCAGGGCACCGCAATCGCGCACCGCCTGTTGCACCCCGGCGAACGGCCGGGCCTCCTCCGGTGCGGCGAGTGCCGCACGGACCAGCTGGCGGACGGCATCGTCCGCCGTGCACAGCGCGGCGATCAGTGGCAGGGTGATTTTCCCTTCCCGCAGGTCCTGGCCCGCCGGTTTGCCCATGACCGCGGCATCGCCGTCGTAGTCCAGCACGTCATCGCGCAACTGGAATGCGAGTCCCAACTGCAGGCCGAACTCCCCCAGGGCATCGCAGTGCTCCCGCGTCGCCCCGGACAGCAGCGCACTGCAGCGCGCAGCCGACTGGAACACCAGCGCGGTCTTGGCCGTGATCAGCGCAAAATATTCCTCCTCCCCGAGCTCCAGGTCCCCGATGCGGGACAGCTGCAACACCTCGCCCTCGGCCAGCCGGTTGCCGGTATCGGTCATGCAGTTCAGCACCTCGACGTTGTCGGTCCGAAACAGCATTTGAAAGGCGCGCGAATAGAGAAAATCCCCGACCAGCACGCTGGCGGAGTTGCCCCAGTGGTTGTTGGCACTGGGGCGCCCGCGCCGCTGCATCGCCCCGTCGACCACGTCGTCGTGCAGCAGCGTGGCGGTATGCAGGAACTCCACCGCGGCCGCCAGGTGCAGGTGCCGTTCATCGATGTCCCCGCAGCAGCCGGCGGCCAGCAGGGCCAGCAGCGGGCGCAGCCGCTTGCCGCCGGCAAAGGTGATGTGCCCGCCGACATCATCCGTCAGCCGGGCGCGCGAGCGCAGGTTTTTCTGCAACAGAGTCTCGACTTCCGCGAGTTCTCTCTGCACGGGAAGGTACACGGCCTGCATCATTCGGAGACACGAGGGGTTTCGGGGCCGGGTATTATCGCGTATTGCCGGTGGTTTTCGCAGGCCGCCGGCGGGCGATTGCTATAATCGCGGCGTATTGCACCGCGATGTAATTTTTGCGACACCGGGACCCTGCACCATGAGTATTCGAGATTTTCCCATCCGGATTTCCGACGAGGAAATCGCCGACCTGCACCGACGCCTGGACAACGTCCGCTGGGGCGATGAACTCAACGATGCAGACTGGAGCTACGGTGCCGACATGCACTGGATCAAACGGCTGTGCGACTACTGGCGCACGGATTTCGACTGGCGCGCCCAGGAAGCGCAACTGCAGCGTTTCGAACACTTCATTGCCGATACCGCGGGCGGCCAGGAAATTCACTTCATTCATCATCGCTCCCGACACGAGAAAGCGCGCCCCCTGGTGATCACCCACGGCTGGCCCGGTTCGGTGTTCGAGTTCATGAAAATCATCGAACCGCTGGCAGATCCCGCCGCGCACGGGGGCCGCACAGAAGACGCCTTTCACGTGGTCTGTCCCTCGCTGCCGGGCTTCGGTTTTTCGCCACCGCCGACCGAACCCGGCATGGACCCCCGACGCGCCGCCGCCTGCCAGGTCGAGTTGATGAAGCAGCTGGGCTACAGCCGCTACATCGCCCAGGGCGGCGACTGGGGTGCCATGATCAGCACCGAGATGGGACGCCAGGACCCGGAAAACTGCGCCGGCGTGCATCTGAACATGCTGGTGGCGATGCCGCCTGCGGACGGGGATCCGATGGCGGGGCTGAGCGACGAGGAGAAACTCAACATGCAGACCTCCGAACAGTTCAGCAAGGAGGGGATGGGTTATTTTCATATCCAGAGCACCAAGCCGCAGACCCTGTCGTACGCGCTCAATGATTCGCCGGTGGGCCTGGCCGCGTGGATTGCCGAAAAGTTCCGCGCCTGGAGCGACTGCGACGGCGATGTGGAAAAGGTTTACACCCTCGATGAATTGCTGGCCAACATCTCGCTCTACTGGTTCACCCGCACCGCGGGCTCTTCGGCGCGCATGTACTACGAGACCATGCACAACGAGCAGAGCACTGCCCGGGTGGAGGTTCCGACCGGTGCCGTGCTGTTTCCCAGGGAGTTGATGAAAGCCCCGCGTAAATGGGCGGAGGCCGCCTACAATATTGTCCACTGGAGCGTGATGTCCAAGGGGGGACATTTTGCGGCGATGGAACAGCCGGAGCTGCTGGTCGGGGATATCCGCAGCTTTGCCGCCTGCCTCAAAGACTGAGGGAGACCCTGTCGGCTCCGCCCACCCGCCCCCGGCTGCCGCACCGGCTGCGGCTTCCTGCTCCTGCACCGCCCGCAGGCCCCTCGGCTGCCGCACCGCCTACCCGCCTCTCCCCCGCTGTGCACCCCCGGACCGGGCCGCTTGCATTTTGTGTTGAAGTATGAATAATGCCCACTAAACTCTGTTTCAACCAAGCCGCGTACAGTTGTGTATCGATTCATAACTGTTCATAAGGATCTCGATTCACCTGCGTTATCAAAGCGGTCAGTTTCGCTTTCTCTTGCCGGGCTGGCATCCCTTAACAACAAGACAATAAAACCTGCGGGACTGGTATCGGCCTGATGCCCGCGCAAATAGAATTAACAAACCTGGCGGCTGGTGCTGCCATGCCAAGGCACGCCAGGCACCCCAGGTGCGGCCCAGCGCAGACGGGGCCAAAATGCACCATAGAGAAAGCGGACTTCTCGGTGTTTCTCAATCGGCTGCCAGCAGGATCTGTTGACTTGGTGCTGACCGACCCGCCTTATACAATCAGCCGCGAGACCGGTTTTGCCAATGTGGGGAAGAACGGGGTACAGCGGTTTGCAGTCTCTATGGACTTCGGTAAATGGGATAAGGTGCCGATTGACCTTGCCAGACTGTCGACGGATATGTACAGGACATTGCGTAAAGGCGGTACAGCAATCGTGTTTTATGACCTGTGGAAGTTAACGCATTTAGCGGACGCCCTGAGGACAGCGGGTTTCAAAATGTTGCGCTTGATTGAATGGCAAAAGACGAACCCGGTACCGTTGAACAGCAAGGCCACCTACCTCTCAAACAGCAGGGAGATCGCGGTCGTCGGTGTGAAGGGCGGCAAGCCACCTTCAATGGAGAGTATGACAACGGCGTTTACCGGTATCCCATCCCGCGGCACAATGGGCGCCGCATTCACCCGACGCAAAAGCCATTGGAATTGTTTGCCGAACTGGTGGAACGGCATACCAATGCCGGTGATTTTGTCGTCGACCCTTTCTTGGGCGGCGGCACGACTGCTGTCGCCGCATTATCAAAGGCGCGCCGTTTTGCCGGTTGTGATATTGACCCGGGATATGTCGAGGCGTCGAAGGAACGGCTCAAGATTGATGTCAAGTAATCCAACTTTCCGGGAGGGCACGAAAGCGGCTGTTTTTATTGAGCTTGCCAGGCCGGACCAGGATGGCTTTTCCCGGAAAGTAAGCCTCGCAGAACTGGAAGAGCACGGGCTGGGAATGGGCAACGGCGGGAGTTGGTGCAGAAGGGATAGCGCATTGGGCATGCGCTACAACATCCATCGGGAACTGCACAAGGGAAAGATAGTGGCAGTGGCATTGCACGGCTTCAACCAACTGCCGGCGAGGCGGGCAATACGGGCGGATATCAAAAAGGTGATCAAAAAACAGCGCTGTGCCGTACTGGATACCGGTCATCCTGAATGTGACCATAAGGACGGGCGCATTTATGATAAACCGGTTATGGAAATGAGCCAGCAGAGCGAGGAAGACTTTCAAGCACTGTCCAAGGCGGCAAATATGGCAAAGCGGCAACATTGCCGGAAATGTAAAGAAACCGGCCAGCGGTATGATGCCAGGAATTTAGGCTATTCCATACCGCAGTTCAAGGGCAATGGAATTTATAGAGGAAGTTGTGTGGGTTGCTACTGGCATGACCCGAGGGCATTCAATCGAGCGGTGAGCGACCGGGCAAGCCGCAAATAATCCCCATTATTTCCAGGTTTTCCTGTTCCTCCGGGCCAGCCCGCAGGCCTCTCCCCCGCTGTGCACCCCGGACGATGAGCCTCCAGAATCCCATAAATTATGGACTTATATATTTTCCCGCAGGCGCGGTTTGACTTTCCCGCAGGAGGTGAATACAGTGTGATGCAGGGGGCCAGGGATTAGCAATCACAGGACGCGCGTATTACTTTCGCCCTCTGGAAAGAGGCAAAAAGGAGATTGTCACCATGACTGAACCAGCGTTTCGAAACCGCGAAGACATGAGCGAACACCTGAAGGCAGCCGGCTTTGACGACCAGCAGATCCGCAGTATCCTGCAGGTGGTAGCGGGGCTGATGAAAGAGATGGGCCTGGCCATCCGCGCCGACTTGGCGAAGAGTGAGCAGCGCAGCGATGAGCGTCATGAACGGGCCCAGAAACTCAGCGATGAGCGTCATGAACGGGCCCAGAAACTCAGCGATGAGCGTCATGAACGGGCCCAGAAACTCAGCGATGAGCGTCATCAGATCAACCTGGAATTGCATAAACAGGCCTTCTTATGGATACGGTGGGGGTTCGGCATGATCGGGTCTTTCCTGCTCGCCCTCCTGGGCATACTGATCACAGGTGTTATCAGGGGGTGGTTGTGATCCACTGCATCTGCCCGCATCGCCCAGGGCGGCGACTGGGGTGCCCTGATCAGCACCGAGATGGGGCACCAGGACCCGGAAAACTGCGCCGGCGTGCACCTGAACATGCTGGTGGCGATGCCGCCTGCCTCAAAGACTGAGGGAGACCCTGTCGGCTCCGCCCACCCGCCCCCCGGCTGCCGCACCGCCCGCGGTTTCCTGCTCCCGCACCGCCTGCCCCCGGCTGCCGCACCGGCTGCGGTTTCCTGCTCCTGCACCGCCCGCAGGCCTCTCCCCCGCTGTGCACCCCCGGACGATGACCCTCCAGAATCCCATAAATTATGGACTTATATATTTTCCCGCGGGCGCGGGTTGACATTCCCGCAGGAGGCGAATATAGTGTGATGCAGGGGGCCAGGGATTAGCAATCACAGGACGCGCGTATTACTTTCGCCCTCTGGAAAGAGGCAAAAAGGAGATTGTCACCATGACTGAACCAGCGTTTCGAAACCGCGAAGATATGAGCGAACACCTGAAGGCAGCCGGCCTTGACGACCAGCAGATCCGCAGTATCCTGCAGGTGGTAGCGGGGCTGATGAAAGAGACGGGCCTGGCCATCCGCGCCGACTTGGCGAAGAGTGAGAAACGCAGCGATGAGCGTCATGAGCAGACCCAGAAACTCATCGAGGTGCATCGTCAGGACAGCCTGGCTCGTGAGAAACGCAACGATGAGCGTCATGAGCAGACCCAGAAACGCAACGATGAGCGTCATAAGCAGACCCAGAAACTCATCGAGGTGCATCGTCAGGACAGCCTGGCTCGTGAGAAACGCAACGATGAGCGTCATGAGCAGACCCAGAAACTCATCGAGGTGCATCGTCAGGACAGCCTGGCTCGTGAGAAACTCAACGATGAGCGTCATAAGCAGACCCAGAAACTCATCGAGGTGCATCGTCAGGACAGCCTGGCTCGTGAGAAACGCAGTGATGAGCGTCATGAGCAGGCCCAGAAACTCATCGAGGTGCATCATCAGACTAACCTGATGTTGCATAAACAGGCCTTCTTATGGATACGGTGGGGGTTCGGCATTATCGGGTCTTTCCTGCTCGCCCTCCTGGGCATACTGATCACAGGTGTTATCAGGGGGTGGTTGTGATCCACTGCATCTGCCCGCATCGCCGACGCTACTCCCGCCTGCGGATGAGCCTGTAGCGTCTCAGCCGCCCCGCCGGCTGAAAGCATTCAGCGCACGCGGATTTTCGGTGCCGGCGTATCGCCCCGCAGGCTTTTGAGAAATTCTTCGGCGGGTGCCGGTGCAGCCACCTCCGGCAGTCCCTGCGGCGGGTTCTCCCAGAATTCGCGCCAGGAGGGCCACAGTGCATGCCAGCCGCCCTCGTAGTGTTCGCGTCCCGGCCAGCGCATTTTTTTCTCTCCCACGGGCGGCTTGTTCAGGTCCGTGGCGTACCAGTACAGCGGCAGGCGGCGGCGGAAATACCACTGCCCCTCGATGCGCTCGTAATTATCCCAGTACATCATCTGCATGATCACCCACTCGGGCCCGGTCTCGTGTTCGTTCTTGGAATACACCACGCCGCGGGCGCACCCGGCATCCTCGAACTCGATGATATGCCCGCCGATATGATGCGAAGTGCCGGTGAATTGCAGGCGCAAGGTGTCGTCCAGCCAGCGCTTGAGGGCGGCCCGGCCCTGCTCTTCCTTGCTGACCCGGATGTCCGGGGCGAACAGGTTGACATGCGCATCCAGGTCGCGCACGTCCAGTGACAGGGCGTACTTGGCCGCCAACTGGCGGATGGCGTCCAGGGCCTCCAGCCGTTCGATGCGGGCCAGCAGTGAACTGTCTGCGCTCATGCCCGCCCCGGTTTTGCATGCGGTGCGTTCATCGCCGGTATCGCTCACTCGACATTGAGTTCATCCACGTCGCTGGCACCGGCGTTCAACTCGCAGGTTTTGCCCCCGTCGGCGACGATCGTCGCACCGGTTACGTAGGAACTCTCGTCGGAGGCCAGGAACAGGATCACGTCGGCAATTTCCCGCGCCTCGGCGATGCGGCGCAGCGGCACTGCGGCCGCCGTGGCGCGTTCGGCCGCCTCGCTGCTCAGTGTTGCCCGGGTGCTGGGTGTCATGACCACGCCCGGGACCACCGTGTTGACCCGCACTCCGGCGGCCGCGCCCTCCAGTGCCGCCGTGCGTCCCAGGCTGATCAGGGCGGCCTTGGCCGCGCCGTAGGCGGCGGCACCGGGAATGCTGGCCAGTGCTACCACCGAGGAGAGGTTGACGATGCTGCCGCCGCCGCGCTCGATCATCCCGGGCAGGGCCGCGCGCATGCCGAAGAAGGCCGCATCGAGACTGGTGCGGAAGCAATTGCGCCAGTCTTCGGTGGAGGTCTGGCCGATCATGCCGCCGGCGTAGGAAAAGGCATTGTTGACCAGCACGTCGAGCCGCCCCCAGGTCTTTTCGCAGTCGGCGACGGCACTGGCAAACTGCTGTTCATCGCCGGCATCCATACCGAGGCAGCGCGCGTTCCCGCCCTCGCGGGTGATCTGCCGGGCGGTCTCCTCCAGCGGTTCGGTGCGCCGCCCGCAGATCAGCACCTGCGCCCCCTCCGCGGCAAAGCGCCGGGCGGTGGCCGCGCCGATACCGGTGCCGCCGCCAGTGATCAGCGCGGTCTTGTCCTGTAGACGTCCGCTCACCCCGTTCATCCTCAGAGCATCCACAGGCCGCCGTTACAGGCCAGGGTCTGTCCGGTCACAAAGGAGCTGTCCCCGGAAGCCAGGAACAGGGCGGCGTGCGCCACCTCTTCCGGCTCTGCCAATCGTCCCAGGGGCACTCCCTGGATAATGGACTGCGCCCATTCTTCGGAGATGCCCTGCATCAGGCGCGTGTTGGTCGGCCCCGGGCATACGGCGTTGACGCGGATGCCGCGCGGGGCCAATTCCCGCGCCAGTGAACGGCTGAGTCCCAGCAGGGCGGCCTTGCTGGCGCAATAGTGCACCCCGCCGTCGCCATTGAGTGCCGAGGTACTGGAAATATTGATGATCGACCCGCCCCGGCCGCCGTCTTCGGCGGTGCTCATCAGGCGCACCGCCTCCCGGCTGCAGAAGAAGCTGCCGTTGAGATTGACGTCCACCACCTTTTGCCAGCCGGCATCTTCCATGTAGACGATGTGGTCGGCGAATACCGTCGCATCCCCGGCACCGCGCTGTGCCATCAGTTCCATGTAGCGTTCCTGCCCGTCGCCGGGTGCCGAGCCGATGCCGGCATTGTTGACCAGGATGTCCAGGCGTCCGTAGTGTTCCCGGAGTGCTGCAAAAGCGGCGGCCACCGCAGTGCTGTCGCTCACGTCGCAGCACCGGGTCGCGCATTCGCCGCCCGCCTTTTCGATGATGCGCCGGGTTTGGTCCAGCTCATCCTCCCCCAGGTCGACGGCGAAAATTTTCGCGCCCTGGGCGGCGAACAGGCTCGCCGTGGCGCGTCCCATACCCAGGCCGGCACCGGTGACCAGTGCAACTTTTTCTGCCAGACGCATCGTGTATGTCTCGCTCTCCCCGGTGGCGGCTCACAAAATGGCACCCATCATACCAGTATGACTGCGGGCCGTCTTGCGCCCGACGCTCTTGTCAAGCAGCACCGGCGCGGGGCGGCACCCCGGCACCCCGGCCCCGCTGTTCCACCCGCAGTTTTGCGCCGGCCGGTGTTCTCTACTTGCCGGCAGTTTTGCGTTTCCTTGCGCGCAACATCCGGTCCAGGAATTGCGCGGTATGGGATTTTTTGTATTTGCAGAGTTTTTCCGGGGTGCCGGCGGCGACGATGCGTCCCCCGCCCGCACCTCCTTCCGGCCCCAGGTCGACCACCCAGTCGGCACTCTTGATGACATCCAAGTTGTGTTCGATGACCACCACGGTATTGCCCTGGTCCCGCAACCGCAGCAGCACCTGTAACAGTTGCCGGATATCGTGAAAATGCAGGCCGGTGGTCGGTTCGTCGAGAATGTACAGGGTGCGCCCGGTGCTGCGTTTGGACAGTTCCCTGGACAGCTTGATGCGCTGTGCCTCCCCGCCGGACAGCGTGGTCGCCGGCTGTCCCAGGCGGATGTACGACAGCCCCACCTCGTCCAGGGTCCGGAGTTTCTGGGCGATGGCCGGCACCGGGCCGAAGAATTCATGGGCGTCCTCCACGGTCATCTCCAGCACATCGTAGATATTCTTGCCCTTGTAGAGCACTTCCAGGGTCTCCCGGCCGTAGCGTTTGCCGCGGCAGACATCGCAAGGCACGTAGATATCCGGCAGAAAATGCATCTCGACCTGGATCATGCCGTCGCCCCGGCATGCCTCGCAGCGTCCGCCGCGCACGTTGAAGCTGAAGCGTCCGGGCTTGTAGCCGCGCGCCCGCGCTTCCTGGGTGCCGGCGAACAGTTCGCGCACCGGCGTAAACAGGCCGGTGTAGGTGGCGGGATTGGAGCGCGGGGTGCGCCCGATCGGACTCTGGTTGATGACGATGCACTTGTCCAGGTGTTCCAAGCCCTCGATCTTCCCGTATTCCAGGGGCACGACATTCTTGCTGCCGTTGAGTTCCCGCGCCAGGATCGGGAACAGGGTGTAATTGATCAGGCTGGATTTGCCGGAGCCGGATACGCCGCTGACGCAGACAAACAAGCCCAGTGGCAGCTCCAGGTCGACTCGACGCAGGTTGTTGCCGCAGGCGCCCTGCAACTTGAGCAGGGCCCCGGGATCGCGCTGCGTGCGCTGTTCCGGGACCGGGATCTGCTTGCGTCCGGAGAGGTATTCCCCGGTCAGCGACTCCGCTTTCCCGGCCACGGTCGCAGGCGACCCCTGCACCACCACGGCACCCCCGTGCACCCCGGCGCCCGGCCCCATGTCGACGACGTGGTCGGCACTGCGAATCGCCTCTTCGTCATGTTCTACGACCAGCACGGTGTTGCCCAGGTCCCGCAGCCGGAACAGGGTATCCAGGAGCCGGGCGTTGTCGCGCTGGTGCAGGCCGATCGAGGGTTCGTCCAGGATGTACATCACGCCGACCAGGCCGGCACCGATCTGGCTGGCCAGGCGGATGCGCTGTGCCTCGCCGCCGGACAGGGTTTCGGCACTGCGGTCCAGGCTCAGGTAGTTCAGCCCCACGTCAGCCAGGAACCGCAGCCGGTTGTGAATTTCGCGCAGGATTTTGCCTGCCACCTGGCGCCGCTGGCCGCCAAAACGCATGTTCTCGAATAATTGCAGGGCCTCGTCCACCGGCAGGGCGCAGATGGAGGGCAGGTTGATATCGTTGATGAACACGTGGCGCGCGGCCTCGTGCAGGCGTGCGCCGTTGCAGGTGGCGCAGGCGCGGGTGCTGATCAGTCGCTGGAGTTCCTCGCGCTGTCGCAGGGAATCCAGCTTGTGCAGCCGGCGTTCCAGGGTGGGGATGATGCCGTCAAAACTGCGCCGCCGCCGGTACACGCTGCCGCTCTCGGAGACGAAACGGAACTCGAGCACCTCGCCGCCGTTGCCGTGCAGCAGTATCTGGCGGTGCTTCTTCGCCAGCTTGCCGAAGGGGATATCGATTTCGAAACCGTAATGGCGGGCCAGGGATTTCAGCACGTGAAAGTAGTAGGGATTGCGCTTGTTCCAGCCCTGCACGGCACCCTCGGCCAGGCTCAGGGCGGGGTCGACCAGGTGCTCCTCGTCAAAATACTGCCGCACTCCCAGGCCATCGCACTCCGGGCAGGCACCGGCCGGGTTGTTAAAGGAGAAGGTGCGCGGCTCCAGCTCGTCGATGCTGTAGCCGCAGCGCGGGCAGGCGTGGCGCGAGGAGAACAGCAGTTCTTCGCCGTTTCCCTCCAGTGGTGCGACGATAGCGAGGCCGCCGCCGATCTGCAAGGTGGTCTCCAGGGATTCTGCCAACCGCGCGGCATTGTCCGGGCGCGGGCGGAAGCGGTCGATCAGCGCCTCGATGGTGTGCTTGCGCTTCTTGTCCAAGGCCGGTGCCTGGTCGAGGTCGGTGAGGATGCCATCGATGCGTGCCCGCACGAAGCCGTTGCGGCGCAATTCCTCCAGTGCGTGCAGGTGCTCGCCCTTGCGCTCGCGGATGATCGGTGCCAGCAGCATCAGGCCCTTCTCTTCGGGTTCTTCCAGCACGCGGTCCACCATCTGGCTCACCGTGCGTCCGCCGAGGTTCAGCCCGTGCCGCGGGCAGCGCGCTTCGCCGACCCGCGCAAACAGCAGGCGCAGGTAGTCGTAGACTTCGGTGATGGTACCCACCGTGGAGCGCGGGTTGTGCGAGGTGGATTTCTGTTCGATGGAAATCGCCGGGGACAGCCCCTCGATGTGGTCGACATCCGGTTTTTCCATCATCGACAGGAACTGCCGTGCGTATGCCGACAGGGACTCTACGTAGCGGCGCTGCCCCTCTGCATACAGGGTATCGAAGGCCAGCGAGGATTTGCCGGAACCGGACAGGCCGGTGATGACCACCAGCTGGTCCCGGGGAATGTCGAGGTCGATGTCGCGCAGATTGTGCGTGCGTGCGCCGCGAATCTGAATGGTGTCCAATGGGGCAACCCCGGGATTTTTTAACAACAGGGCAGTATAGCCTTTTCCCGCACCGGGCACATACCGGGCTCCACTTTCGCCGCCCTGTACCCCACCGCCCCGACCGGCCTTCACCCCGCCGCCCACCCGGACTTCCAGCCGCCCGCCCGGCCTCCGCCCTGGCCTCCCGTCCCGCCGCCCGCCCGGCCTTTCACCCCGCCGGCCACCCCGGCCCGCCGCCCCGGCCCTCCGCCCTGTACCCCACCGCCCAGCCCGCCCACTCCGCCGCCCGCACCCGGTTTTTTTGCCCCCGCCCCAACTGTAGACGCATCCGGTTTTTTCCGTATAATGCGCCCCCACGGGTTCCCGTGATGCCCGCAGTGATCCGGTGTTTGTCAAATAATCCGTCCAGCACAAATAAGTGTGGGCGCCTGCGTATTCCGCCTCTTCTTCGGATGGAGGCGGGCGGTGGCCGTTCGGTCGCTGTCTTTAGTGAGCGCAGGCCTCGCTCTGTCAATTTGGACAGTTCGATGTGAGCGTTCACTTTCAGAACGTACGGCTGGAGCACCTTCGGGTGCAAAGGCTGTATTTAATTGAAGAGTTCGATCATGGCTCAGATTGAACGCTGGCGGCAGGCTTAACACATGCAAGTCGAGCGAGAAAGCACCTTCGGGTGCGAGTAAAGCGGCGGACGGGTGAGTAGCGCGTGGGAATCTGCCCGGTAGAGGGGGACAGCCTGGGGAAACTCGGGTTAATACCGCATACGCCCTGCGGGGCAAAGGGGGCCTCTTTTTAATGCTCCCGCTACCGGATGAGCCCGCGTGAGATTAGCTGGTTGGTGAGGTAATGGCTCACCAAGGCTACGATCTCCAGCTGGTCTGAGAGGACGACCAGCCACACTGGGACTGAGACACGGCCCAGACTCCTACGGGAGGCAGCAGTGAGGAATATTGCACAATGGGCGCAAGCCTGATGCAGCCATGCCGCGTGTGTGAAGAAGGCCTTCCGGGTTGTAAAGCACTTTCAGTGGAGAGGAATCGCCGGAGGTTAATACCCTCATGGCTTGACGTTACCCGCAGAAGAAGCACCGGCCAACTCCGTGCCAGCAGCCGCGGTAATACGGAGGGTGCAAGCGTTAATCGGAATTACTGGGCGTAAAGCGTGCGTAGGCGGTTTGGTCAGTCGGATGTGAAAGCCTCGGGCTCAACCCGAGAACTGCATTCGATACTGCCTGACTGGAGTACAAGAGAGGGGAGTGGAATTCCCGGTGTAGCGGTGAAATGCGTAGATATCGGGAGGAACCTCAGTGGCGAAGGCGACTCTCTGGCTTGATACTGACGCTGAAGTACGAAAGCGCGGGGAGCAAACGGGATTAGATACCCCGGTAGTCCGTGCTGTAAACGATGAGGACTGGCCGTCGGATTTCGGTTCGGTGGCGAAGCTAACGCGTTAAGTCCTCCGCCTGGGGAGTACGGCCGCAAGGCTAAAACTCAAATGAATTGACGGGGACCCGCACAAGCGGTGGAGCATGTGGTTTAATTCGATGCAACGCGAAGAACCTTACCATCCCTTGACATCCTCGGAACTTTGCAGAGATGCAGAGGTGCCTTCGGGAACCGGGTGACAGGTGCTGCATGGCTGTCGTCAGCTCGTGTCGTGAGATGTTGGGTTAAGTCCCGTAACGAGCGCAACCCCCGTCTCTAGTTGCCAGCGGTTCGGCCGGGTACTTTAGAGAGACTGCCGGTGACAAGCCGGAGGAAGGTGGGGACGAGGTCAAGTCATCATGGCCCTTACGGGATGGGCTACACACGTGCTACAATGGCCGGTACAAAGGGATGCGAACCCGCAAGGGGGAGCGAAACCTGGAAAGCCGGTCGTAGTCCGGATTGCAGTCTGCAACTCGACTGCATGAAGTCGGAATCGCTAGTAATCGCGAATCAGTATGTCGCGGTGAATACGTTCCCGGGTCTTGTACACACCGCCCGTCACACCATGGGAGTCGGCTGCACCAGAAGTGGTTAGCTCAACCTTCGGGAGAGCGGTCACCACGGTGTGGTTGATGACTGGGGTGAAGTCGTAACAAGGTAGCCGTAGGGGAACCTGCGGCTGGATTACCTCCTTAAAGCAAAAAGCGGCCGCCATGCAACTGCGGCGTCGCGCTGCGGCGCGCGCCCCGAAGCATGGAGTGTCGCCAGCGCCCGGGCGCACCGCCCGCAGGCGTTCACACTTATTGGTGCAGACGGATTATCGAGCCTGTACCCCTGCAGGGATCCTGCAGGGGCCCTGTATTGCCTGCCCGCTGCGTTCGTCTTGCAGCACTTGGATTGCATACCCAACCGGGGCGGGCAAAAGCACCGGGGCTCCGCATGGTCCCGCAGGGCGGCCCGGACATGCCGGCGGGTCTGTAGCTCAGTCGGTTAGAGCGCACCCCTGATAAGGGTGAGGGCGGAAGTTCGAGTCTTCCCAGACCCACCATGACGCGCAGTCCGCCGTCGTTTTCGAGTCCCAATGCCGTCAGCCCCGAATGCCCTGCCCCGCTCCCTTGCGGAGACCCGATTGTGAGAAAATACTTGCGCCCTGCCGCCCCGCTGTCCGGGCCCGGGCGGTGAATGATTTTGCGTGGGGCCGTAGCTCAGCCGGGAGAGCACCTGCTTTGCAAGCAGGAGGTCGGGAGTTCGAGCCTCCCCGGCTCCACCAGCACCCCCTGCGGACACGGTATTTTTTCCGGCTCCCAACGATTTTCCCGAGTGCCCATCCGCTCGCCCCGGCTCCCCGAATGACCCGCCCGAGTCTCCTGGTGTTATCGGTCGGCGACCGGCCAAGAGGACTTATACAAACGCTTGCATAGCATTTCGGGCTGTGCTAGGATTGTGCGCCAGTCAGGACCGGTTACAAGGGCGTTCCCGTCCTTGTGGCCAAATTTATAAAATTTGCAGGGTGCTGCAAGTTGGTTTTTGATGTTCAGGGGGTGTCGCAGATGACAGTCAAAAAAATAATACCGGCGTTTAAAATAGAGGCCAGTTTCATGATATTTTCCCGCCTCTCAAAAAGAGCCCTGTTCTGTGCGCTGTTCTTTTTCGGGGCGGCATTGCCCCTGTCCTCGGCACACGCCCAGGCTCCTTCTGAGGTCAGCGGCTTATCCGGCCTGCTTCCCGTAACTACAATTGATGCCAGCGAAAATATTACCACTACGTTGATCGTGGCGGCGAGCACGGTTACGGCGGACACCGTGAATATCAGCTTGAGCGCAGAGGATATCACGTCCGATATTGAACGCCCCCGCGATGACGCATACATCGGCTCCTTTAAACTTACCCCCCCGCAGGTGCAGTTTACGCAGGGGCGGAACCGCCGGGGCGTAATCAGCATCAAATACACGCCGCCAGACATGGGACATGGAAATACTCCAATCCGGACGGTACGGCTGACATTGACCGGCGGCGGTGCCACCGCAACCGTGGAGCTGACGCTTGTGGACGTGGACGGGCTGCTGGAGGGCGTAACTGTGCCCAACGAAATTACCGTGCTGAAAAACACCATGGGGATTGCACCGGATTTACCTATCTATCGGGCAAATAGTACGTTCAGGGTGACTATGGGGTGGATCGCGGAAAACGTAGATGCGGAAGAGTTCAGGAGACTGCTGCGTCAGAATCCGGCGGGAGCTGCGGCTGCCATTGACAGTTTAGGAGAACCATCAACAGGACCACGAATGGTTCGAAGACTTAGCTCTAGTTCTGAGATGGCAAAGCAGCGGCTTGGGTTTGGCAATAGAAGCCGGGAGTGGGTGTCAATCCGATGTCCGGATTTTCAATTTTATTAACGCTGACCCAAATATTAGCTGCGTTTACTGAAGAAAGTTTCGCAGGCTCCGGGTTCAGCAATTCGGTGTTAGCCGCGCGGGTTTTGGGCAACCCCCGTAGAATGTACTGTAGAAAGAGGAACGCCAGAAGACTGCGAGGACAGTGAATTTGCCGGGATAACCTTTAGGGTCAGGGAAGACATCCCGGTGCAGGATATATGGTTTACCTTGGAAAGCAGTGTAATAACTGCAGAAGATCAGGGACTACCGTGGGGGCCCGGGTTTTTGCCGACGTCTCAACCTCTGGCGTGGTGCAGAAGCAGCTGACGGCACCGCAGTCTGAAATCACCCTGGGGCTGGTGTCGGTACCGGAGGCGAGCACATTGGTTGCCTCTCAACATGATTCGCCAGACACGGCCCTGGAAGTTCTCGAATTCTCCTTAAATGATCCCGGGGTCGACACCTACAATAGCTGGCTGACGAACATTAAATTTAATATTCATTACACGAATGCCAGCCTGGAGGAACAAAACCAAATGCAGGATGTGCTCAAAGGCCGTTTGTGTTTTGATAATGCTCGACCCTGCCTGAGAGGTAATCCGAACACGAGCATACTCTACGAGGTATCAGGATCAGACCGGACGGTCCTTGAGTCAATTAATCGCTTTGGAAGGTACCCCATACCTGACGGGACGTCGTTAAATCTGCGTCTGGAACTCTACCTGGAGTCGGGCTCCTCTGTGCCGGATGCCGCCGTCCAATTTCGTGTTTCAGTTGCGACGAGCGGTGTGACATTTGACAGCTCCTTCGGCGGCGATATTGATCCGAGGCAGCCTGCGGTGGACAGCAATTCGATTGGTGTGAACGTGGTGGCAGACCGGCTGCGGCTGCTGCCGCCCGGGGTATCCGGGTCCAGCACCATAATCCGCACCTACGGCCCGGGAATTCCAGACGGAGGCCCGAATGCAGAGGTGTTGAAACTGGTATTTGAGCCGGTTGACGAGCATGGCAACAGGGATCTGCACACGGAGTTCAGGGTCCCGTGGTCCCAGAGTGAGATCGAGATTTCTGTTAACGGCAATGAGCTGTTGATTAGTACAGATGCGAACAGCCTTAGCTCAGACAGCGGGCTCTACACTCTGCAGGCGGTCAGGGCGACAGGAGGCGGTGCGGAGGGTGCGGCCGATGTGCGGTTGTCTATAATGCCCGTCAGTACTACTACCCTGTTTCACTCCGAAACCGTGCCCGGTTTTATGGTGGACGTGATCGGCAACACTCTGGAAGAAGATTCCATCAACTTCCAGGGAGCACTGATCAGTGGCCAGCAGGGGGCCCTGGAGTTTCGTTACCGTCTCTGGGGATGTGATATAGCGGAGCGACTCGACATCCGCTGCCAGGAAGACTCAACGCATCCGGGTGTCAGAGTGTCCGTTGAAGGCTTGATGATGACTTGTGCTGCGTGTAGTACGCCGGATCCCACGTTCCCCGCTTCGCTCCCGTTGATGTCAGATAGTTCTGACCCGAGCCTTTTTGTGCATGAGGAATCATTTACTGTTCCGACGCTGGCAGACCCCGCAAGCCCTGTCGACCTGGTGGCCAGCGGGATGGTGGCACTGGAAAGCACCCCTGAATCTGGCGTGGACCACGAGATTATGCTGAGCCAGAGCTCCCCGATCATCGGCGACACCCAGGCTCCGGCCGCACCTATGGACTTCAATGTAATGGTGGACGGGCCTTACCAAATCAGCTTCGCCTGGGATGCGGCGATGGACACCCGGGTAGCGGCAGACGATCCTTTTCCATTGCTCAATGCAGACGCGTACACTGTTCTGTATCGTCAACAGGACTCCGGGGCTTGTTCTGTAGACCCGAACGATTACCAGGATCTCGCTTTTACGGCGGGTGGCTCCAGTGCACCGGCGGATGTGAGTGCGAGCACTCCATCATTCGCTGCGACCGTGGTGGACCATTTGGGTAGCGACACCCAACCCGTGCAGGCGGCAACCGGTTACTGTTTTCTCCTCCGGGTGACAGACAGTGCCCGGCAGTCTGCTCTTGCGGCTCCTGTATCCGTGATGACCGATGAGTACAGCCGCCAGGCGGATGCATCCGGTCTGCCGGAAGACCTGGCCGCCTTGTGCGGGCAGCCCTGTATGAATGCTGACGCCTCTCTAGATGCTGATGGAGACGGCATCAACAATGTGCTGGACACCTACCTGGGAGGTACATCTGAGGATGTCTACCATAGCAACAACGGGGATACAGGAGACATACCCGATGTTGTGGAGTTGTTCTACGGTGCTCCTGACCGGGTCAGTGTTGCGGCGATGACCGTGGTCTGTGATGCCATCGCCTGGCAGACGCCGGCGACTTCCTGTGAGGGCATTGATGCGGGCATGTTGCTGCACATCATCATGGATGCCGACGGCAGGGGCGTCTACCAGGGCGCAGATGGCGGCCTGATCGATGACACGAATGTCATCAATGAGAATACTTACCTGGGCTCGGGCACGCACTGGCTGAGTCATATCCCCAGCCCGGGCGCGCCTACGGCAATTCGCCTGGAGATCCGGCCGCTGCTCTCCCTGGATGGTCCGCCGGAGATCGCAATAGTACCACCGGCAGGCTTGAATTCCGCGCACGCGTATTCCGCCAGGCTCCGTCTGCAGGGTCCCCTGCCCCGGTCCAGGAGCCGGATTTCGGTGGATTGGGAGGTGTCCGGAAAGCCCACTGATACAACGCTTTCCGCATCATCCGGCTTGGCGCGCTTGGACACGGATGCACAGATGGTGCCCATAAACCTGACACTTGAAATCAGCTCGACGGCGGAGGAGGGGGAGCTCCTGGTGCTGGCGGCAGAGGTGACAGCGGGATCAAAAAGTGCCTCGGTCTACAGTTTTACAGAGGGCGATCATCTGCAGTCCCTGGAGAGCACCTTGCGGCTTCTGGAAAATGTCCCGGACGCACAGACGCTGGCCTTTACCCCGTACCTGGTCGACAGCGGCATCTCAACCCTCAGGATATTCAGCCTGTCCGCCAGTGCCCCCTCCACAAACCTGCTTTTCCGATTCATCCCCGCAGCCGGCATCGATGATGTTGCCTACTTGTGCTCCGTGTTCCCCGATGGCACATCTCTTCAGGGCATGATTGGGGGTTCACTCACCGGCTTACTGGCTACCACTTTCGATTTCACCGTGCCGGAACAGCCCGTCCCGGTGG
Source organism: Gammaproteobacteria bacterium (assembly GCA_965215045.1). Taxonomy (GTDB): domain Bacteria; phylum Pseudomonadota; class Gammaproteobacteria; order JABABF01; family JABABF01. Next base: position 1,137,251 of record OZ244031.1, read on the forward strand.
TTATAGCATTTCACAGTACGACCCCGACCGCCTGCACGGCCCGGGACACTTTGCTGGGTGAAACCTCCTTCCTGCTCTTTCCCGCTGACTCTGGGGATGCGGACCGCAATGGCAACCTGATCCCGGATTCACAGGAGGACAGCGTCCCGGGCGACGCCTTCGCCTCGGGCTACCAGGGCCTGCGCTACGAGCTCGACGGACAAGCGTATTACCTGCGCTCTCCGGGCTTGGGCCTGCGCCTGGGCGATCAGGCGGCGGGTGCAGGCAGCGGCTCTCCGAACCTGCTGGATACCGTGGCAGAGGCCGCCGACCTGGCACCGCCCGTTCCCGATGCCTTGGTCCTGGTCGCCCCGGTGGCACTGGATTTCGAGGCTTATTGCCCCGGGGCACCGGGTTGCATGGCGAATGGTGCCCTGGTGCAGTTCGTATTTCAGGTCAGCGATGAAATTCCTGTCGAAGTGCAGTACTACAAACCCACCGTCATCGATGCCGGGATGGGTTGGTGTCCCATGACAGCTGACTACAGCGATAATCCTTTGCGCCCCTTGCCGATGGCTTCACTGGGCTGCCCGGACCCCCATCAGGCGGGCGTTCGGGACGGACTGGGCTTTGCTGCTCCCGACGGCAATGGGGTGTGTCCGGCTGCGGGCAGCGAAGCGTATGATGTGGCAGACGGCCCGGGCACTTACCTGGACAACCCGCAACCGGGCGACCGTTGCGTGCAGATCAGCATCACCAACAACGGCCCCAATGACAGTGACGATATCGCTGACTCGGTCGCTGACCCGGGTTTCCTGGCCACGGAGCGCAGCGGCGACCCCGGCATCGAGGTCTTCGTGGACCGCTTTGGCGGTGGCGGCGGTTCCTGGGGCCTGCCCGCCCTGCTGTTGCTGGGCCTGCTGACCGTGCTTTCCCTGCTGTTGCGTATGCGCCGAGATGCGGTCGCCGGGCTTGCGACCCGGTCTTCACTGTGCGCCGCCATCGCCGTGCCGTGGTGTGCGGCACTGTTGCTGGCTGTCGTTCCCGCGCAGGCACAGGAGCCGCCGTGGCTGCCGTCTGCTATCAGCCTGGATGGCGGGGTGAGTTTCCTGGACCCCGACACCGACAGCGCATTCGAGGTCGATGACGACCAGGACCAGGGGTGGCGCCTGGGCATGGAATGGCTGTGGCGTGAGAATGTTCAGCCGCTGGGGTCAGACCTGTTCGTGGAGATGTCGTACGCGGACCTGGGTGAGGCCAGGGTCTGCGCCGACAGCGGTTGCCAGGACGGGGATTTCGGCGTCGACTACGGGGTCTGGAACCTGGGGGTGCGCAGCGTCTGGAAGGACTGGTCTTACCTGTCTGTGCCCGGGCTCGGCAAGCCCTTTGCCAGCCTGGGTTATCGCTACGGGCGTGCGGAAGAACGCGTGGTCGAGAGCAATGGCGTCTACTGGAACGCGGGCGTCGAGTGGGACCTGGGACGGACGCAGGGCGACCGGGGCTTTTCCCTGCGTGTTTTCTACGAGGCCTATGACAGCGACGCCTCGGCGGTGTGGGCGGGCTTTGCCTGGCAACCGCGCCTTGAGCGCAGAACCACAGCGACCAAACCGCGCCGGAAAATCCGCAGGCCCGAGCGCCAGACCCGGGCCGAGCAGCGGCGGGAGAGGGCGGAGCAGCGCCGCAGTGCGGAGCGCAAACGGGAGAGATCCGCCGAACGCCGTCCGGCGCCGCCGGCCGCCGTCGGCCAGTGTCCGGTATCTCCCGAGGATGCCTGTGCCTGCCTGGAACCGGTGGGCCGTTCCCCGGCCGGCTGGTACGTGCAAGTGGCGGCTTATGCCAGGCGCGTCCAGGCCCGGGAAATGAGCGCGCGCCTGGAGCGGGAGGGCATGAGGCGCGTGGGGCTGCGCACGCTCTCTGGCAGCCGCGGCGTGGTGCATGCGGTGCGCATCGCCTCACCGCGCACGTGTTCTGCTGCGATGTCGATTAAAGATCGTGTGGATGCAATGCTGAACGTGGATTCCCTCGTGCGTCCCTGGTATGACGATCCCTGGTGAGGCAGGGCCCGGGGGAAACGTCAACTCTGGTATTTCGAGGCACCAGGTGCTGCGTGAGCAACAACGGTTGTCTGCGCGGGCGGCAGCTTGCGTTTTTTGCAGCGTATTCACGACGCCGTGGTCGTGGTAATGGCTGATTATGTACGAATCGACTCGATGATGCCATGTTATTTTGATATCCATCAGAAGACTGCGAGTCGGCGTCCCTGTTTGATGCGGTGCGACGAATGATCCCGAGCACGTCTTCTGCCGCATGCCGGGGAATAGGCCGGAGGGCCTTGTTTTCCGGGGAAAGGGTGTTTTGCACCCTTTTTTACGTTATAGCAGTGCTGTTTTTCCTGGCACCCGCAGACGCGGCTGCGGAGGCTTACCTGCCACAGTTGGAGATCTCCCCGGCGGCACCGGCGATCGGTGTCTACCGCTCGGGCGACCAGTTCACCATTACATTTTCCATGCAAATTGTCGCGGATAGCGCAGTGGGCCTGGTACCTCCCGACCCTTTGGGCCAGACCCCGCAGCCGCCGCCTCGGTACCAGGAGGTGGCGAGTGGCACCACCATCACTGTCACGGTAGTTTCCGCATACCTGTTGACCGGGGGAACGATGGGGCAGGTTCTGTCCCTTGTAGGAGACATCGAATACTTGTTTGATGCAAGCCTTTTCGATATCACGAGGATTGGGTCAGTAGAGCAGGGCGGTTTCCTTTTTGATTTTCAATCCCGGACACAGGAGGGCCTGTCCTGCCGGTTTCCATGCACCATTCCACTGCTGCGCGGGACTTTAGAGTTTGACCCAAACCGGATATCCCAGGGCGGCACCGCCAATCCCAGTGGCGAAGTCCAGGTGATCCGGAATGTTTGCGCGGGCCGTTGTTACCAGTCTCATCTCCTTCCCGGAACTACGAACGAATACCTGAGATGGGTTCGGCGCTGGAAAACGGGAGAGGATCCGCCGCCAATGCTGGACTACCTGCCGCCGGTGCAGTGGCGGGCCGAGCCGCTGCCGGACCCCCAGCTGGTGGAGGGAGAGCAGCTGACCTGGACCCTGGTCGCAGAGCATTTGCACACGGACCAGACGCTGGATGTCGCGCTCAGCATCCCGGCGGACCTCGAGGGCCCCGCTGGCCTCCTGCAGTTGACGTCCGCGCAGCCGCGCCTGGATATCCTCCTGCGCGCGGTGACCGGCGACGGTCCCGAGGACGAGGAGAATGTAACGGTGCAGGCCAGGGTGGCTGACCAGGTGGATGGCAGGGAGCTGCCGGAGCTCAGCACTGCGCTGTTGATTTTGCGCAATGAATACGCGCTATCCCTGTCTATTCCGGTGTTCCAGATGCGGCCGCAGGATCCCTTGTTCCGGTCCGTGGAGTTCACGGTGGAGACGGTATTAAACGCGCCCCTGCCGGCTGCCGATGCGGTGTTGGAGCTGGAACTGGCGCGGGAGGGGGTTCGGGTCCGGGACTTGCCGGGCATGATCCCGGCCGGGGATCATTCGCTCTCCCAGGCACTGATATTGACGGAGTCGGGTGCTTACACGCTGCGGCTCACCACCGCCACCTTCAGTGATGGCAAGGGCCAGATTGCGCTCCCCGATGCCCCCTTGCCATTCAATATTGTGTCATCGGAGATCGGCCTGGCCCTGTCCCTGTCGGAAGAAGAGGTGGGCGAGGGGCAGAGGACGACCCTGACGGTGCAGGTGTGGTCTCTGCCCCTCGGCAGAGACTATGAGGCTGAAATCTTCGTGACCTCGCCGCCTGCGATCAATATCACACCGGTCTCTCCCGTACCGCAGCCCGTGCGTGAGAGTACGGCCACGCTGAAGTTCACGGTGGTGGTGGAGATGGACAATCGCGCCGAGCCGCGGCAGCCGATCGCCCTTAGCGTCGATGTCCGGTCGCAGGCCGATGACCGCTCGTTGGCCCGGGGGGCGTCCTTCATGGTGGTGCCGCGGAACGGGTACGAAATCGCGGGACTGGAACTGCCGTCCGGGATACACACGGCACAGACTTTTGCGTTGCGCCTGAGCCTGAATGCCGATACGCCGCTCTCTGCCACGGCGACCATTGTGCTGGCGGTGAGCCGGGTCATGGGCACGGATCCCTCGCCGGTATTCCCGCAAACCCTGACCCTTTCAGTGCCTCCCGGGGCGCGCACGGCCACGCTGCAGGTGGCCGCCGGCGACTTTGGCACGCCGGGCACATACCGCCTTGCCCTGCAACGGGCCTTTTTTGCCGAGGAGGTCTCCTTCGGTGCGGACCAGCGCGACATTCCCGCTGCCCCGGGTGTGTTTCCCCGGGAGCTGGAGGTGCAGTGGGCGGACCCGCTGTTGACGGTGATGCCGGTACAGTTCGAGCTGCGGGAAGGCGAGAGCACGACGTTGGCGGTGACGGTCAGCCGCCTGCGGGCCCTGGAATTGCCGCCCGGTGCCCCGCTGCTTGTGCAGATGCTCGTAACCCCCCGGAGCCTCGCGGGGGAGTTGAGCTTTCCCCCTTCGATTATTTTGCCGTTCGCCTTGGGCGTAGATGCCCTGGAAGCCGATTTTCCGCTCGAGGTCCTGGTGGACACGAAAGTCGAGGCCCGCCAGATGTTGTCCTTGGCATTGGGTGTCAATATTTTACAGGGCCTTCCCCCGGTTATTGTACGGGTGCAAGGGGTGCTGGTAGAACTGGCGATCCCGCGCCATGGCTGGGAGATCGCCGCTCTCTCCCTGCCCCTGGAACGGGTTGCGGTGCAGCAGCCATTCGAGCTGGAGGTGGGACTGAATGAACCGGTCCCGCAGGGTTCTACGTTGGAGCTGGTTGTGCGCACCGACGATGGGTCCAGCACCGACCTGGGGCGGCTGGTGTTCGTCGCCGGCCAGACCACGGGGACGCTCACTGCCGCCCTGGCAGATGAGGGAATGTACACCCTGACGGTGGCGGAGGCGGCATTTACGCAGGCCCGGGGTCTGGACCAGCGGCAGGTGGGATTGGCGGACAGTTTTGCCCCCCGGCAGCTCATGGTCGGTGCGCTGGGTGTGGAGTTGCGCTCAGACCCGGCGCTTTTGGAGATCGCCGAGGGCACAACGCGCGACTGGAGTATTTTTGTCCGCTACCCGCAGGGTCTGCACCTGGGGCCGGGCGAGTTCCTGGAATTGCGTTTCAGTGCCGCGGGCGGAGAGGCATCCCGGCTGGTTTTTGATCAATTCCTGTACCTGCCCGCCGGTCTCAGCACCGCCACCCTGGGGGTGCAGGCCCCCGACGATCTCCTCGCCCGGCCCCGAAGCACGGTGCTCCTGTCGGTGCGCGCCCCCCGCATTGTCGATGCCAATGGCATGCCGTTGCGGCCGATCGCGTCGGCGCAGGCCATGACGCGCATCGAATTGCCGCGCAATGATTACGAAATACAGCAGTTGCGGGTGCTGCCCCCGACGATCGTGACCGGCGAGGATTTCCGCCTGGAAGTGATGTTGAATGCGCCTGCGCCCTCTCCCCTGGAGGTGGAACTGAAGATCTTCTCAGCCGAGCGGGCACCGGTGCTGCACCACCTGGGTCTGGAAGCCGGCAGATCCACGGCACAGATCACCCTGTCTGTGCCGATGACGGGCACCTATACCGCGGACGTGGAGCGGGCGTTTTTTGCTGCGGGGACCGCCGTGGGCGCAGACCAGGTCGCCGTCGGCACGGCCACCGGCTTTGTCGCCCGGCAATTCCAGGTTCACTTGCGCACCGTGCGCTTCTCGGTATTCCCGGACCCGGCGACCGCCCTGGAGGGAGGGCCCCCGCTGCTGTTGACCGTGGGTGTCGACGCCCTGCCCCCGGGACAGGATTTCGAAATATCCCTGGCCCTGGAAGGGGACGCCGGACAGGCGAGCTTGTCCACCGATACCCTGACTCTGAATGTGAGCCGCTTGCAGGACACGGTGGAGCTGGAGGCACTGGACGATGACACGCCGGAGCCGCGCCATGAGTTCGGACTGCGGCTGAGCGGCCCTTCCCTGCCCCGGGTGCTGGAGTTCGAGACGGTGACTGTGCCCCTGGCCGTGGCGCGCAACGATTACGCGTTCTCAGGCTTGGAGCGCATGCCTGCGGGGGTGTTGCAGACCGACAGCCTGCTGCAAGTGACGGTGCGCCTGAACCGGGCCCCGATGTCGACCACGGTGACCCTCAGTGTGGTGGCGGAAGATGGGCTGGGCCAGGAGGTGGCCAGTACCGGGGATTTTGACATTGTCCCGGGCTCGGACCGGGCCAGTGCGGAGTTGCAATTGGGCCTGCAATTCGGCGGCATCTACCGCCTGCGGATCAGCACCGCGAGTTTTGTCGCCGGCACCGGCCCCGGGGACCAGGTCTATTTTGCCGACCTGGAGAGCACCCCGGTGCTGAGTTTCACGGTGCAGGGTCCGCCGCCGTCGGCCCCTTATTACCTGAAGGCGAACGGGGCGCCGGCCGACGCTCGCTTTGGCGATGTGCTGTCCCTGGACGGGGACTGGCTGGCGGTGCGCGGCAACACGCGGACCCGGGTCACCCTGTTCCAGCGGGATGCGCAGCACCGGTGGCGCGCGCGCCAGGAATTGCCGGGCGATGATGCCCGGACGGGGGGCGCACTGGCACTGTCCGGCCCCTGGCTGGCGGTGGGGGCACCCGGTGAGGACAGCGATAACGGGGCGGTGTATCTCTATCGCTACACGACTTCGACCGATCGCTGGGAGCAGCGGCAAAAACTGCAGCCGCAGGGAGGCGCACCCTCCGGCAGCTTGCGTTTCGGCGGTGCGCTGTCCCTGGACGGGCGGTGGCTGGCGGTGGGCGGGCCTTCTGCGGCCGCCGCCCCGGCCGCGGAAATCGTCGACCTGTACCGCTATGACGGCACCAGCTGGACCCGGGATACGCGCCTGCAGGGGGTGGAAGAGGACTTTGGTGCGCTCTTGTCCCTGGACGGTGCGCGCCTGGCGGTGGGGGCACCGGGTGCCGGCGTGGTGAAGATCTTCTCGCGTGAGGGGACGCAAAACTGGGAGCAGGATGTGCGAACCCTGCAAGCGGGTGCGGCCCCGGGCCGGACTGCCACCCTGTCCGCCCTGTCCCTGGACGGGGAGCAATTGGCGGTGGGCGTGTCCGATGCCGGCACCGCGGGACAATTCAACGGGCGCGTCTACCTGTTTGCCGGGCATGCGGACGGCGTATGGCGCCTGGCCGCTGAACTCAAGCAGCCCGCGGCCCGGGAGGGTGCCATGGATGCGGACCGCTTCGGTCAGGCGGTGGGCCTGGACGGGGACATCCTGGCAGTGGGTGCCCCCGGGGAGGGGGATGCGGGTTCTGTCTACCTGTTTCGCAGGGAGGCGGTGTTCGGTACCTGGCGGCCGGTCGACCGCCTGCAGGCGCAGAATGCGGATGCCGGCGACCGCTTTGGCGCGACCCTGGCACTTTCCGGGGCGACCCTGGCGGTGGGTGCCCCGCGGGAAGCCGGCGATGCGGTCAGTTTTGACCCCGGGTATAACAACGGCAGTCCGGCTGCCGGGGCGGTGTACCTGCACCTGTTGCCGCAGCTGCGGCTGACGGCGGCAGCCCCGGGATACCTGGACGAGGAGGCTGCCGGTTTGTCGCTGCTGGGGGAAGTGCATGGCCTGCCGGCGGAGTACAGCCTGACAGTACGGGGTGGGCGGGTGGACGTCCTTGCAGAACCTGCCCTCGCCGACGATGAGAATATTGTTACCGGACTGAATGATCGCCTGCTGGTCTTCGGTGCGCAGACCATCTACACCGGCATCACCACGACCCGGGGGACGGTCGGTATTCTGCGCCTGCCCGACCCGCGCCTGTCGGCGGACCCCGACGATCCGGAACTGGTGGTCGCAGCCGATGATTTCACGGTACTCGATCACGACTTTGAACAGGATGTGGATTGGGATTCTCCCTTGCAGATCATTTTGTCGGCGGGTGCCCGGGTATCGGTCATCAACGTGCAGCCATTTGCGGACGATGTGCCGGAGCCGCGCACGGGGCTTCTGTTCTCGCTGGCACCGACCGGTGCCGACACCCTGCCGCCCTGGTTGCGGCCCTTGGAGGACTGGCTGCTGTTGCGGATGGTGCGCAATGATTATGCGCTGCTGGACTGGGGCCTGCTCACGGGCGATGTGTATGCGAACCAGCCGGTGCGTATCCGGGTGCAGACCAATGATGGGCTGCTGAGCCCGGCCCGGGCAATGCTGGAGGTGCTGGATTCTGGCGAGAACGTGGTGGCTGGCGGGCCGCTGGAAATTCCCGCGGGGCAGAGCATGCACGAGGGCGAATTTTCACCGCTGCCTGTGGGTGAATACACGGTGCGCATCACCGGTGTGGACTTCGACACCAGTGCCGCCGGAGACCAGCAGTCCCTGTCGCTGCAGTCGGTGCGTTCCACGGCGTCCCTGACAGTGCACGATGAATTGCGCCTGGAATGGCGCGCTGTATTGCAACCCCCCGCCGAGACCGGGTGGCGGCAGGAGGGCGAGGCGGCGGATTTCATGCTGGAGGCCGTGAACCTGCTGCCGGGAGATACCTTGCGGGTGCGGCTCTCCGCGACTCCGGCCGGGGAGCTCCGGTTCCGTCCGGCCTCCGCCCCGGCATCGCCCGCCACCCCGCTGCTGGAGGTGCTCCTGACCGTGGCCGAAGCCTCTACGCGGGTCGTCGTGCAGGTCGCCGACGACACCGTGGCCGAGCTGCGCCAGGAGCTGAAGCTGCGCGCCGCGCCCGCGGAGAGTGCGTTTGCTTTTGTGAGTTCGGTCACGAGATCCTTGAGTATCCCGCGCAATGACTACATTCTGAACCGCCTGACGGTGGCCCCGCAACGGGTGACGGTCGGCCAACCGATACAAATCGGCGTGGCGCTGAACGAGACGCCGCCGCCCTCGCAGCCGGTGCGGGTGCTTGTCGGATTCTTTGTCGGTGACACGGATACGGCGTTCGGGGAGCCGCGCGAGTTGTTTGTGCCGACCGCCTCCACCGCGACCCTGCGATTTCCCCTGTTGGCCACGGGTTTATACACGGTGCGGGTTACCACGGCACACTTCGTCACCAGTGCGAATGGCGACCAGCGCCAGGTGCCGCTGGAAGTCCAGGCCCTGGGACAGCAGTTCCAGGTCAGCGGCCTGGAGCTGTCTGTGTCCCTGGCGCATGAGGAGTTGGCAGAGGGCGGGGTGACGGCCCTGACGGTGAGTGCCACGGGCCTGGTAGCGGGGAGCACCCTGGCGGTGTCGGTTGCGGTGCTGGAGGCGGACCTGGACGGGGCCGCCGACCTGCTTCTGGATGGTGTGTTGCAGAGGATGCTGGTTTTGTCGGGCGGGCAGACCGGGCGGGTGCGGGTGCAAGCCGTGGATGATATGGAGGCGGAGGATCGGGAGAACCTGTTGTTGCAGGTGAGTGCGGTGAACTCTCCGGGCCTGAATGCGGAGCTGGCATTGTCGATCGCCCGCAATGATTATGCGCTGACCACCCTGAGTTTGACGGCATCGGGCTTGAGCCTCAGGGGCGAAGTGCGGGTGCAGGCGCAGCTCAATGCGCCGGCACCGACCACGGTGAGGGTCAGCGTGCAGTGGCGGGACCCGCAGGGGGGGCAGAGCGTGTTGCGCTTGGAGATCAAACCGGGTGCCATGGACGGGATTTCGGCGGCGCAGGAGATGAGCCTCCCGGGGGTGCATGAATTCTTTGTCCTGCCGGGCGGTGCGGTGTTCCTGGACTTTGACAGTGCGAGTTTGAACGCCCAGCGCGTGTTGGAGATCCGCAGTCAGACGCAGACCCTGACGGTGCGGGGTGCGGTGGTGCTGTCGGCACAGTGGGAGAGCGGTGGAACGCAGCGCGCCTTGGCGGAGGGCGAGTCGGAGACATTGCAGGTGGCGGCCCTGGGCCTGGTGGTCGGTGAGAGCTTGACCGTGGAGTTGCTGCGGCTGTCGGGGACGGCGGCGGATGCGGACCTGGAATTTTCGGCGCCGCAGCTGGTCTTGAGCAGTGCGGTGCCCACGGCGAGTGTGACGGTGGGTACAGTGGCCGATGGGGAGGCCGAGCTGCGGGAGAGTGCCCGTCTGCAGGTGCGGGCACAGGCAGAGGGGCTGTCGGCGACGGTGGAGTTGGAGATCGGTCGCAATGATTTCCGGCTGAGCACACTGACGGCGGCGGCGGCGGTGCGCACGGGCGAGCCCCTGGCAGTGGCAGTGGAATTGAACCGGGCTTCGCTCTCGCAGGTGGACGTGGGGGTGGAGATCCGCGATGTCCTGACGGGCGCAATAGTGCGGGAGGAGATGCTTGTGATCGCCGCGGGTTCGGCATCGGTGCGGGGGATGCTGGCGGCACTGCAGGAGGCGGGGGAATACGAGTTGGCAGTGACGAGTGCCAGCTTTGTAACGGTGCAGGAGGCGGACCAGGCGTATCCGCAGCTGACGGCGTCCACGGTGCGGGTAAGGGTGCGCGGGGAGCTGCGCTTTTACCTGAGATTGGTTGCGGGTTCCCTGCAGTTGCAGGAGGGGGGCTCGACGAGCACGGTGGAGTTCGGGGTGGAGAATTCCCTGCTGCCCGCGGATCAGGGTTATAGGACGCGCCCGAATTTTCCGGCCAGCGAGTTGGAGACGCTGGTAGCGGGAGGTGGGAGTTTGGGTGATACGACCTACTATGTGAATAGTGCGGAGAACGTGGCGGGTACAGGCCATACGAGTTCGATCACGGTGGACGTGCGGGCGTTGGACGAGAGGGATGGCCAGCCGGAGGACACGGAGGTGGTGCAGTTGCAGATCGGGTTCTTCGTTGGGCCCGTGGTGGCGGTTACGCACACCCTGAGTTTTGAGATTTTGCGCAGCGGTTATGTTGTGGATGATTTGCAGGTTTTGAACCCGGGGGCGATTTACGCGGGTTCACTGCTGGAATACCGGGTGAGCATGAACGGCCGGGCCGCCAGTGATTTGCAGCTGGAGGTGGAGTTGAGCACCCTGGGGCGGACGGTGTCGATGGCACGATCCGTGATTGCGGCGGGACAGATGATGGCGACAGCCGAGCTGCGCCTGCCGGCGGAGGTGCAGGCCGGGGTGTACCGGCTGGCGGTGAACGGGGCGGTGTTTGCCGATGGCGTGGGGACGCCGACCGTGACGGCGGCACCCCGGGATATCGCTGTACAAGAGCGCCAGGTGCGTGCGCGGGTATTCGTGAGGCCGCAGCTGGTGTCGGAGGGAGAGCAGGCCACCCTGACGGTGGAGGTCAGCAACCTGGGCGATGAACGGACCGTGGTTTTGCGGCCTTTGTCTACGGATCGGCGGCTGTTATTCAGCCCGGATGTTTCGCCGTCCATTGACCTGGAAGCGGGAGACGGGACGGATGTTGAGACGGTGCTCTTCATCGTCGGGGTACAGGCCGACGATCGTGCCCAGCCCCGGCGGACAGTCGACCTGCAGCTCGAGGTGCGCAGGGAGAGTGTCACCGGGGATGTGCTGGCGTCCGAGCAGGGCTCGCTGACGGTGCCGCGCAACGGTTATGTGCTGGATCTGGATGTGCCGTCCCCGATGGTGGGTCTGGGTGTCCCGTGGGGGGTGAATGCGGTGCTGCGAAGCGGCGGTTCGGGGCAGGCGGTGAATGCGCCGGTGCCGGTGAGCCTGATGGTCCGGGTCAATGGGCCGAGCGAGATCACCATGGTTGCGGTGGAGATTGCGGCGGGTTTGGCATCGGCGACCGTGAATTTTACGCCGATGGAGGCGGGGGTGTATGACTTGCAGTTCGCGTCGGCGATGTTTGGCTCCGCCCTGGATGGCGACCAGGTATCCCCGGATTTTGCGGCGGCCAGGGCGCGCGTTACGGCGGAGCGTCCGGACCTGGTGTTGAGTTGGTCGCCGCCGGCACTGGAGCTGGAGGAGGGGCAGGAGCAGACCCTGGTACTGGAGGCGGAGAACCTGGAGCATTACCTGTCGGGGGGAGAGACCCTGGCTGTGAGCGTGTTGTTCTTGGCGGGCCAGGACCTGTTGATCACCATAACGGATCGCCTGTTGGACCTGGCCTCGTCGACGGCGCAGGTTCTGGTGCAGGCGGTGGCAGATGGTCAAACGGAGTCCCGGGAGACTTTCCAATTGAGGGCCACGGTGACGGCGATGGGCGAGATGAGCTCGGCCCAGGTGCCGATATCGGTGCCGCGTCACGGCTATGCGGTGTCGCGGGTGGAAGCTGTGCCCGTGGAACCGGCCTCGGGCAGTACATTCATGCTGTTTGCGGACCTGAATGCGCAGTCGCGCTCTGCGGTGACGGTGAACGTGGAGTTGCGGGGCCTGGGAGAGACCCCGGAGTTGGTGGAGGTGGTAGTGCCACAGGGTTCGATACGGGGCCAGTTGGTGCTGGACCCGACGCCGGCGGACCTGTTGTCGGGGGTGCAGCTGGGCGATGGGGTGTATCACGCCCGGGCGACGGGCGGTTCCTTTGCGGCGCCGGCCCAGGGAGCGGACCAGCTGGGCCTGATCGATGGCACGGGGGGGCGTGCGGGGCTGGTGCGCCTGGGCCGGGTGGTGGAATGGCAGGGGACTGTGAGTGCCCCGGGGGTTTTGGCGGGTCTGCAGCCGGGGGCGATGCCGGAGGTGGAGTTGGCGGAAGGGCAGACGGCGAACATCAACCTGTCGGTGCAGAACCTGGGTTCGCACTTTGCGTACTACGGCTCAGACGAGGTATTTGCAGTGCGTCTGTCGGGCGTGAGTGGATGGGAGAGCGATCTTGAATTGCCGGCCGCGGCACTGGAATTGGTGCAAATGAGTGCTGCGAACACGGCGGTGGACGGGCTCCTGGAGTTGCGGGTGCAGTCGGACGGGTTGCCGGAGCCCCGGGAGAAATTCCTGTTGACGGTGGCGGGGACGCCGACTTACGGGGTATCGCCCGCAGGGCTGGCATTCGTGCTGGCGGTGCCGCGGACGGGCTACCGGGTGGAGCAGTTGCAGGTTGCGGACACGGTGGTGGAAATCGGGCAGCCCCTGGAGCTTCGTGCAGTGCTGAATGCCGCGGCACCGGTGGCGGCGACCCTGACCCTGCAGATTACGCAGAGTGGCGGCGAGTTGCAGGTGGAGGAGTTGCGCTTGGAAGCCGGGGAGCACACCGCTCGCCTGACGTTTGCGCCGATGAATACCGGGGAGTACCGCGCGGTGTTGCAGGAGGGTCGTTTTGTCTCGGGGGTGGGCGGCGACCAGCAGGCACTTCCGGCGCGCTCTGGCCTGGGGGTGACATGGGAGGTGGTATCGAGGCGGGTGCGCTTGAGCGCGCTGCTCGAGGGTCGGGCACAGCGGGTATTGGCGGAGGGTGAGGCGACCACCCTGACGGTGAGTGCCGTGCACCTGCCGCAGGAGGGCGTGTTCGAGATTCGCCTCACACCGGAGCGTTCCGGGGAGTTGGAGTTGTCTGCATCGACGGTGGAACTCAGTTTCACGACACCATCGGCGATGGTGGGGGTGACGGCGGTGTCCGACGGGGTTACGGAGCCCCGGGAAAGCGTGCGCATTGATCTCAGGGGCCCGGATGCGGGGGGCGTGAGCACGCAGGTGGTGGTGGTCATTCCGCGTCACGGGTATCGCTGGACGGGGCTGCGGGTGATGCCGTCCGAGGTGGAGTTGGGGCAGACCGTGCAGGTATTCCTGGACTTGAATGCAGTTCCGGGTACCACCGTGCATGCGACGGTGCGGGCCAGCCTGGCATCGGGGACTTCGCAGACTATAGAGGTGGAGCTCCCCAGGGTTAACAGTGCCAGCGGCATGAGCGCACCGTTCACGGAGGCGGGGGCGTATGAATTGACCCTGGAAGAGTCTTCGTTTGCCGGGACCCGGGCGGGGGATCAGCCGGCCCCGGATGGCGGGGAGTTATTGCTGGCATCCCTGCAGGTGAACCCGCCCCCGCCGCCGGCCCCGGAGGTGGTGTCCCTGGGCGTGCCGGCGTCGGTGGTGGTGGACACGGGCTTCGAGGTGCAGGTGGACCTGGACAGCAGCGCCCCGCAGTCGGTGGCGGGCACGATTACGGCGAGCATGGGCGGGCAGCCGGATGTGGTGCAGACCTTCTCGATTTCCTCCGGCGACACGATGGGGACGGCGATGTTCGGCACCGGTCTGCCGGCGACGGGGGCCTGGCTGCTGTCGGTGAGTGAGGCGGAGTTGGCGGATGGCACCACCTTGACCGTGCGAGCCGGTGCCGAGAATGTGTCCCTGACGGTGGAGGTGCCGGCACCGGAGGTGGTGTCCTTGAGTGTGCCGGTATCGGTGGTGGTGGACACGAGCTTCGAGGTGCAGGTGGACCTGGACAGCAGCGCCCCGCAGTCGGTGGCGGGCACGATTACGGCGAGCATGGGCGGGCAGCCGGATGTGGTGCAGACCTTCTCGATTTCCGTGGGCGATACGATGGGGACGGCGATGTTCGGCACCGGTCTGCCGGCGACGGGGGCCTGGCTGCTGTCGGTGAGTGAGGCGGAGTTGGCGGATGGCACCACGCTGACCGTGCGAGCCGGTGCCGAGAATGTGTCCCTGACGGTGGAGGAGGTGCCGGTGGAGGTGGTTTTGAGTGTGAGCCTGGGGCGGGGGGTATTGCTGGAGACCGGTGTCGGCAGCACCACGAACCTGACGGTGAGTGCCGCGGGTCTGACAGCGGGGGGCAGCCCCCTGCTCGTGTCGGTGTCGGTGCTGGAGAGTGACGGGGACGGGGTCTCCGATCTGCGCCTGGACGGTGCGCTGCAGGCGCAGCTGAGCCTGACATCCGCCCGGCCGGAGGGGATGGTCGGTGTGCAGGCGGTGGACGATGCCCTGGCGGAGCCCAGGGAGAGCCTGACGCTGCAGGTCAGCGTGTCGGGTTCTCCGGGTCTGAGCACGCAGGTGACATTGGTGATTGCGCGCAACGATTACCGGGTGCAGAGTTTGTCGCTGTCTGCGGCCGCGGTGCGTGTGAACGAGGAGGTGGAGGCGAGCGTGCGTTTGAATGCGCCGGCACCGGCGCAGGTACAGGTGAACGTGGGCGTGGAGGGCACGGACGGTGTGGAGTTGCAGCTTCCCTCGATGCTGGTGATTGAAAGCGGTTCGCAGACTGCGGTATTGACGTTCACCCCGGCGTCGGCGGAGGTGCACGTGGTGCGGGTGCTGGATGCGCAATTCAGTGTTCCGGGGGAGGCGGAGGATCAGCAGCAGTTGTTTGTGGATCAGGCTTCGTTGCCGCAGGCCGTGTCGGTGGTGGAGGGTGCGTTGCTGGAGGTGGAGTTGGTGGATCTTCAGGGCCGTCTGCTGGGGATGTTGGCGGAGGGGGGTACGGCGACCGTGCGGGTGCGGGCCTCCAACCTGCTGCCGGGGCAGACCCTGGACATCACTGTGGGGCCCCTGATGGCTTCTGCGGGTGAGTTGGAGTTTCCGGACGGGAACACCCTGCAGTTGTCGGCACTGGCACCGGAGGCGGGTGTGGAGGTGCGGGTGCTGGAAGACGGTCTGGCGGAGGGGCGGGAGACCGTGGGCGTGGTGGCCGCGTATATACCGGAGAGTTTATTTGTACAAGTGGAGTGGGATGTGCCGCGCCACGGTTATGCGCTCAGCGATTTGGCGGTGGCACCCTCGGAGTTGAGATTTGGTGAAGAGGCGGTAGTGCGGGTGAGTGTGAACAGCACGCCGGCCTCGGTGGTGAATGTGCGGGTGCGGGTGGTGGATGCCAATGGAGCGGGCCAGGTGCTGGAGCTGCAGGTGGCGGCGGACACGCTGATGGCAGAGGGTCGCTTGCAGATGTTGGCCCCGGGTTCTTACCAGGTGTCGGTGGTATCGGCGTTGTTTGCGGATGCGGGGTCGGCGGGCGACCAGGTGGTGCTGGAGGATCAGAGCACGGCACAGCAGTTGCGGGTGGTGGAGGAGGAAGTGTTGCAGTTGCAGTTGAGTCTCGCCCTGCCGGTGATGCAGTTGGCGGAGGGTGAGCGGACGACCTTGACGGTGAGTGTGCAGGGTTTGATGGCGGGGGAGACCTTGGATGTGAGTTTGAGCCTGGTGGAGACGGATGGTGACGGGATGGCGGAGCTGGAGTTTGCGAAGGAGAGCCTGGAATTGAGCGATGTGGAGCCGACGACGATGGTGGTGGTGAGCGCGCGCGCCGATGGTCTGGCGGAGGTGCGGGAGCGGGTGATGATCGCAGCGGGTGCAACGGGGGCGCAGACGGGCACGGTGAGCGTGGAGTTGCCGCGCAACGACTATATGCTGCAGAGTCTGGAGGTGCGCCCGGGGATGGTGAACGAGGGCGAGGAGGTGGAAGTGGTGGCGGCCTTGAACGCCCAGGCACCGGCGGATGTGGAGGAGTTCACCCTGGAGTGGGTGCGGGACGGACGGGGTGTCCCGGGGGCCGGGACGGTGGATCGCACGGATACGATGCGCTTTTTGGCGAGCCAGCGCAGCGGCATGCTGAGTTTGCAACCGGGGCTGCCGTCGCTGATAGATGCGCGGTTCGATCGCAGCGGGTTTTACCGGCTGCAGGTGCAGGGGGGCGAGTTGCGTTTTGCCGCGGGCGAGCCGGGCGACCAGTTGGCGATTCCCGCCCGGGCGCATGGGCGCTTGACCGTGGCCCCGCCGGTGGAGTTTATCCATAATGCTATCGAGCCTTTTTCTTTTTCCGTAGTGAGATGGCCTGCTCCCTTGGCGGAGGGAGAGACGTACACCAATATCACTAGGCTCAACTGGATTAAGTTTAGTGTTGGGCCCCTAAGCGATGCCGTGCTGTTGCCGGGAGAGGAGTTGCCGTTGAGAGTGTGGATTGAGCCGCCCGAGAGAGCGGACGATGTGAGGGTGCGGTGGAGCCCAGCAGGATTGCGCCGGTTTACTGAGTTGAATATTGCCGCGGGGGAAATCATCCCGGTAACAAGAAAACGTACGAGTTACAACTTGACTATGATGGCGGTGGACGATGGCCAGCCGGAGGACACGGAGCGGTTTCAGTTGCGTGCCACTGTAGTGGTGGGAGGGACGACGGTGCATGCAACCCTGGGTCCCTTATTCGATCCGCCTCCTGCGGGCCAGATCCCGCTGACTTTTGAGATTCCGCGCCACGGTTATGCGCTGGATGGTTTACAGGTTTTGAGCACCGGGCCGATTTACGCGGGTTCGGTGCTGGAATACCGGGTGGGCCTGAACGCCCCGGCCCCCAGTGATTTGCGGGTGGATGTGCAGTTGGGTGCGGGGCTTGCGAGCGGGATGGTAATCATACCGGTGGGAGACACCGGGGCGATGGGTACGATCCTCCTGCCGGAGAATTTGACGGCGGCGGTTCACCAGTTGTCGCTGAGCGGGGCGACTTTTGCCGATGGCGTGGGCCATCCGGTGCTCGAGGCCGCAGCACAGGATGTAACTGTACAGGGGCCCCAGGTGCGGATGCGCACGACCTTGAGGCCGCAGCTGGTACCTGAGGGCGAGCAGGCCACGTTGACGGTGGAGGTGGACAACCTGGGTGACACCGCGCGCTCCGTGGTGTTGCAGCCCTCGTCTGTGCCTGAGGATACGCGCCTGGTGTTTACGCCAGGTGGTTCGCCGCTCATTGCGCTGGCAGCGATGGCGACAGAGACGCAGCTCTTCATCGTCGATGTGCAGGACGACAATCGCGCGGCACCGCGCACCGAGCTGTCTTTGCAGGTACAGACGCGGGATGGCACTGCCTCCGGGGAGGTGCTGGCCGCTGCGGTTGCGGAGATGCCCCTGACGATCCCGCGCCATGGCTATGTGCTGGGCCTGGAGGGGCCGCCGTCCGCGGCGGTGGTGGGTGAGCTGTGGAAGGTGAACGCGGTGCTGCGGGGCGGCCCGGGAGGGGAGGCGGTGCAGGCACCGGTGGCGGTGACCCTGACGGTTTTGATCCAGACACCGGGCGGGATCGCTTTGCGGGTTGCGACGAAGATTGCGGCGGGTTCGGCATCGGCGACCGTGAGTTATACGCCGCCGGCGGTGGGGATGTATGACTTGCGGGTAGTGAGGGCGATGTTTCTCTCCGCCCGGGATGGCGACCAGGCGTCTCCGGACATTGACATGGCGATGACCAGCGTTATGGTGGAGCGTCCGGGGCTGGTATTGAGTTGGACGCCGGCGGAGTCGGAGTCGGCGGAGGGGCAGGAGCAGACCCTGGTGCTGGGGGCGGAGAACCTGGAGCATTACCTGTCGGGGGGTGCGAGCCTGGCTGTGGACCTGGCCCTGTCGGCCCCGGCGGACTTGCTGTTGCTGACGGTGCCGCCGGTGAATTTGAGCGTGGCGATGACGACGGCACAGGTTCAGGTGCAGGCCGTGGCGGACAACGTGGCACCGGAGCCCAGGGAGCGGGTCTCCTTGACAGCGATGGCGACGGCCGATGGTGTGTCGGTGGAGGCGGAGGCCCGGGTGTCGGTAGTGCGTCACGGCTATGCGGTGTCGCGGGTGGGTGCTGAGTCCGTGGCGGTGGCCTCGGGCAATGAATTCATGCTGTTTGCGGAGTTGAATGCGGCGGACCCGCATACGGCGACGGTGAGCGTGGAGTTGCTGGGTCTGGGAGAGGGGCAATCGGAGTCTGCCGAGGTGGTGGTGTCGCCGAATGCACTGCGGGGTGTGGTGACGATTAACCCGTCCGACCCGCTGCTGGGGTTGTCGCTGGCGGACGGTCTGTATCACATTCGCTTTTCCAACGCTGTTTTTGCATCCTCTGCGGCCGGGGACCAGTCGGTGCTGGACGATGGGACGGGTGGCGTGGCGGGGATTTTGCGTTATGGCGTGAGTGTGCTTCTGCAGGCGCAGTTGGCGGGCGGTGTGATGGAGTTGCGGGAGTCGACGCCGGCGAGCGTGGCGACCCTGGAGTTGAGTGCGGAGAACCTGGGCATTCGCTCCTATGGTTCGGACGAGGTGATGCCGCTGGTGATCCGTCTGGAGGAGGGTGCAGCGGATGTGGAGCTGTCCTCGTCTTCGTTGCAGTTGGTGCGCTTGCGTCCGGGCCAGGGGGCGTCCGGCCGGGTGCAGTTGGAGGTGCTCAATGATGAGCTGGCGGAGCCCCGGGAGCGGGTGGAGGTGGTGATTTCGGGCACGCCGACCTACGGGACGAAGATTACGCGGATGGTGGAGTTTGTGATTCCGCGCAATGATTACCGGGTGATGTCGCTGCAGTTGCCGGCGGAAGAGGATTTGCAGACCGGGGAGGCTTTTGCGGTGCGGGTGGAGTTGAATGCGGTGGCCCCGGTAACGGTGAGTATGACGGTGCGCGCCGACGGTGGCCCGGCGGGGGTATTGGAGCGGTTGCTGGAGGTCGGGGTCGGCATGCAGTCGGGGGCGGAGGAGTTTGTGCTGACCCAGCCGGGTGCTTACGAGTTCACGGTGTTGTCGGATGCGGCCTTTGCCGAGTTTGAGAGTGGCGACCAGGTGTATCTGCCGGGGACGGAGGCCTTGGTGGAGCAGCGTCAGGTGGGTGGCGAGGAGCTTGGGGTGGCGGTGTTGTCGCTGGTTCTGGAGCGTGACACGCTGGCGGAGGGTGAGCAGACGACTTTGACTTTGAGTGTGTCGGGGCTGGAGGCTGCGGCCGGTGTGTTGTCGGTGCAGTTGCGTGTGGAGGCGGTGGAGGCTGCGGGCACGGGTGATGTGAGTGTGTCGCTGGGGACGGTGGACTTGAGTGCGGATGCGCGCACGCAGACGGTGGTGGTGAGTGCTGCAGACGATGGGATGGCGGAGGATCGGGAGCGGTTCCGGGTGCTGGCGGAGGCGCAGGGTCCGCTGCCGGTGGCGGTGGAGTTGGCGGTGGTGCGCAACGGGTATCGCTGGACGGGGCTGCGGGTGATGCCGTCGGAGGTGGAGTTGGGAGAGACGGTGCAGGTATTCCTGGACTTGAATGCGATTGCCGGCACCACCGTGCATGCGACGGTGCGCGCGCACTTGTCGGAGTCGAGTTCGCAGACCATAGAGGTGGAGCTGCGCGGGGATACCAGCGGCCGTGCCAGGAGCGCACCGTTCACAGAGGCGGGGGCGTATGAGTTGTCGCTGGAAGCGTCTTCGTTTGCCGAGACCCTGGCGGGGGATCAGCCGGCCCCGGATGGCGGGGAGTTATTGCGGGCGTCCCTGCAGGTGAACCCGGCCCCGCCGCCGGCACCGGAGGTGGTGTCCCTGGCCGTGCCGGTGGCACCGGTGGTGGTGGACACGGGCTTTGAGGTGACGGTGGGACTGGACAGCAACGCATCGCAGTCGGTGGCGGGCACGATTACGGCGAGCATGGCCGGTGAGGCGGATGTGCAGCAGGCCTTCACGATTTCCTTCGGCAATACGATGGGGACGCCGGTGTTTGGCACCGGTCTGCCGGCGGCGGGGGCCTGGCTATTGTCGGTGAGTTCTGCGGAGTTGGCGGATGGCACCACCTTGACCGTGCGAGCCGGTGCCCGGGATATATCCCTGACGGTGGAGGAGGTGCCGGAGGTGCCGGCACCGGAGGTGGTGTCCCTGGCCGTGCCGGCGTCGGTGGTGGTGGACACGGGCTTCGAGGTGACGGTGGGCCTGGACAGCAGTGCCCCGCAGTCGGTGGCGGGGACGATTACGGCGAGCATGGGCGGGCAGCCGGATGTGGTGCAGACCTTCTCGATTTCCTCCGGCGATACGATGGGGACGGCGATGTTCGGCACCGGTCTGCCGGCGACGGGGGCCTGGCTGCTGTCGGTGAGTGAGGTGGAGTTGGCGGATGGCACCACCTTGACCGTGCGAGCCGGTGCCGAGAATGTGTCCCTGACGGTGGAGCCGCCGGCACCGGAGGTGGTGTCCCTGAGCGTGCCGGCGTCGGTGGTGGTGGACACGGGCTTCGAGGTGACGGTGGGCCTGGACAGCAACGCCCCGCAGTCGGTGGCGGGGACGATTACGGCGAGCATGGGCGGGCAGCCGGATGTGCAGCGGACTTTCAGCATCGAGCTGAACGGGCTCAGCGGGACGGCGGACTTTGACGCCGGTCTGCCGGCGGCGGGGGCCTGGCTGCTGTCGGTGAGTGAGGCGGAGTTGGCGGATGGTACGCCGCTGACCGTGCAAGCCGGTGCCCGGGATATAGCCCTGACGGTGGAGGAGGTGCCGGTGGAGGTGGTTCTGAGTGTGAGCCTGGGGCGGGGGGTGTTGCTGGAGACCGGTATTGGCAGCACCACGAACCTGACGGTGAGTGCCGCGGGTCTGATGGCGGGGGGCAGCCCCCTGCTCGTGTCGGTGTCGGTGCTGGAGAGTGACGGGGACGGGGTCTCCGACCTGCGCCTGGACGGTGCGCTGCAGGCGCAGCTGAGCCTGACATCCGCCCGGCCCCAGGGGATGGTCGGTGTGCAGGCGGTGGACGATGCCCTGGCGGAGCCCAGGGAGAGCCTGACATTGCAAGTGGCCGTCACGGGTTCTCCGGGTCTGAGCACGCAGGTGACATTGGTGATTGCGCGCAACGATTACCGGGTGCAGAGTTTGTCGCTGTCTGCGGCCGCGGTGCGTGTGAACGAGGAGGTGGAGGCGAGCGTGCGTTTGAATGCGCCGGCACCGGCGCAGGTACAGGTGAACGTGGGCGTGGAGGGCACGGACGGTGTGGAGTTGCAGCTTCCCTCGATGCTGGTGATTGAAAGCGGTTCGCAGACTGCGGTATTGACGTTCACCCCGGCGTCGGCGGAAGTGCATGTGGTGCGGGTGCTGGATGCGCAATTCAGTGTTCCGGGGGAGGCGGAGGATCAGCAGCAGTTGGGTGTGGACCCGGCCTTGTTGCGGCAGGCGGTGTCGGTGGTGGAGGGTGCGTTGCTGGAGGTGGAGTTGGTGGATCTTCAGGGTCGTCTGCTGGGGATGTTGGCGGAGGGGGGTACGGCGACCGTGCGGGTGCGGGCCTCCAACCTGCTGCCGGGGCAGACCCTGGACATCACCGTGGGGCCCCTGATGGCTTCTGCGGGTGAGTTGGAGTTTCCGGACGGGAACACCCTGCAGTTGTCGGCACTGGCACCGGAGGCGGGTGTGGAGGTGCGGGTGCTGGAAGATGGTCTGGCGGAGGGGCGGGAGACCGTGGGCGTGGTGGCCGTGTATATCGCGGAGAGTTTGACGGCCCGGGTGGAGTGGGATGTGCCGCGCCACGGTTATGCGGTCAGCGATTTGGCGGTGGCACCCTCGGAGTTGAGATTTGGCGAAGAGGCGGTAGTGCGGGTGAGTGTGAACAGCACGCCGGCCTCGGTGGTGAATGTGCGGGTGCGGGTGGTGGATGCCAATGGAGCGGGCCAGGTGCTGGAGCTGCAGGTGGCGGCGGACACGCTGCTGGCAGAGGGTCGCTTGCAGTTGCCGGCCCCGGGTTCTTACCAGGTGTCGGTGGTATCGGCGTTGTTTGCGGATGCGGGGTCGGCGGGCGACCAGGTGGTGCTGGAGGATCAGAGCACGGCACAGCAGTTGCGGGTGGTGGAGGTGTTGCAGTTGCAGTTGAGTCTCGCCCTGCCGGTGATGCAGTTGGCGGAGGGTGAGCGGACGACCTTGACGGTGAGTGTGCAGGGTTTGATGGCGGGGGAGACCTTGGATGTGAGTTTGAGCCTGGTGGAGACGGATGGTGACGGGATGGCGGACCTGGCGTTTTCGAAGGAGAGCCTGGTATTGAGCGATGTGGAGCCGACGACGATGGTGGTGGTGAGCGCGCGCGCCGATGGTCTGGCGGAGGGGCGGGAGCGGGTGATGATCGCAGCGGGTGCAACGGGGGCGCAGACGGGCACGGTGAGCGTGGAGTTGCCGCGCAACGACTATATGCTGCAGAGTCTGGAGGTGCGCCCGGGGATGGTGAACGAGGGCGAGGAGGTGGAAGTGGTGGCGGCCTTGAATGGTGTGGCACCGGTGGACCTGGAGTTGTTCACCCTGGAGTGGGTGCGGGACGGACGGCGTGTCCAAGGGTCTGGGACGGTGGATCGCACGGATACGATGCGCTTTTTGGCGAGCCAGCGCAGCGGCATGCTGAGTTTGCAACCGGGGCTGCCGTCGCTGATAGATGCGCGGTTCGATCGCAGCGGGTTTTACCGGCTGCAGGTGCAGGGGGGCGAGTTGCGTTTTGCCGCGGGCGAGCCGGGCGACCAGTTGGCGATTCCCGCCCGGGCGCATGGGCGCTTGACCGTGGCCCCGCCGGTGGAGTTTATCCATAATGCTATCGAGCCTTTTTCTTTTTCCGTAGTGAGATGGCCTGCTCCCTTGGCGGAGGGAGAGACGTACACCAATGTCACTAGGCTCAACTGGATTAAGTTTAGTGTTGGGCCCCTAAGCGATGCCGTGCTGTTGCCGGGAGAGCAGTTGCCGTTGAGAGTGTGGATTGAGCCGCCCGAGAGAGCGGACGATGTGAGGCTGCGGTGGAGCCCAGCAGGATTGCCCCGGTTTACTGAGTTGAATATTGCCGCGGGGGAAATCCTCCCGGTAACAAGAAAACGTACGAGTTACAACTTGACTATTATGGCGGTGGACGATGGCCAGCCGGAGGACACGGAGCGGTTTCAGTTGCGTGCCACTGTCGTGGTGGAGGGGACGACGGTGCATGCAATCCTGGACCCCCGCGAAGCTCAGCCTCCTGCGGGCCAGATCCCGCTGACTTTTGAGATTCCGCGCCACGGTTATGCGCTGGATGGTTTACAGGTTTTGAGCACCGGGCCGATTTACGCGGGTTCGGTGCTGGAATACCGGGTGGGCCTGAACGCCCCGGCCCCCAGTGATTTGCGGGTGGATGTGCAGTTGGGTGCGGGGCTTGCGAGCGGGATGGTAATCATACCGGTGGGAGACACCGGGGCGATGGGTACGATCCTCCTGCCGGAGAATTTGACGGCGGCGGTTCACCAGTTGTCGCTGAGCGGGGCGACTTTTGCCGATGGCGTGGGCCATCCGGTGCTCGAGGCCGCAGCACAGGATGTAACTGTACAGGGGCCCCAGGTGCGGATGCGCACGACCTTGAGGCCGCAGCTGGTACCTGAGGGCGAGCAGGCCACGTTGACGGTGGGGGTGGACAACCTGGGTGACACCGCGCGCTCCGTGGTGTTGCAGCCCTCGTCTGTGCCTGCGGACAGTCGCCTGGTGTTTACGCCAGGTGTTTCGCCGCTCATTGCGCTGGGAGCGATGGGCGGTGGGAGTGATATGGCGGCGCAGATTTTCACAATCGATGTGCAGGACGACAGTCGCGCTTCACCGCGCACCGAGCTGCAGCTGCAGGTACAGACGCGGGATGGCACTGCCTCCGGGGAGGTGCTGGCCGCGGAATCGGTCATGCTGACGATCCCGCGCCATGGCTATGTGCTGGGCCTGGAGGGGCCGCCGTCCGCGGCGGTGGTGGGTGAGCTGTGGAAGGTGAACGCGGTGCTGCGGGGCGGCCCGGGAGGGGAGGCGGTGCAGGCACCGGTGGCGGTGACCCTGACGGTTTTGATCCAGACACCGGGCGGGATCGCTTTGCGGGTTGCGACGAAGATTGCGGCGGGTTCGGCATCGGCGACCGTGAGTTATACGCCGCCGGCGGTGGGGATGTATGACTTGCGGGTAGTGAGGGCGATGTTTCTCTCCGCCCGGGATGGCGACCAGGCGTCTCCGGACATTGACATGGCGATGACCAGCGTTATGGTGGAGCGTCCGGGGCTGGTATTGAGTTGGTCGCCGCCGGAGTCGAGCCTGGCGGAGGGTCAGGAGCAGACCCTGGTGCTGGGGGCGGAGAACCTGGAGCATTACCTGTCGGGGGGTGCGAGCCTGGCTGTGGACCTGGCCCTGTCGGCCCCGGCGGACTTGCTGTTGCTGACGGTGCCGCCGGTGAATTTGAGCGTGGCGATGCCGACGGCACAGGTTCAGGTGCAGGCCGTGGCGGACAACGTGGCACCGGAGCCCAGGGAGCGGGTCTCCTTGACAGCGATGGCGACGGCCGATGGTGTGTCGGTGGAGGCGGAGGCCCGGGTGTCGGTAGTGCGTCACGGCTATGCGGTGTCGCAGGTGGGTGCTGAGTCCGTGGCGGTGGCCTCGGGCAATGAATTCATGCTGTTTGCGCAGTTGAATGCGGCGGACCCGCATACGGCGACGGTGAGCGTGGAGTTGCTGGGTCTGGGAGAGGGGCAATCGGAGTCTGCCGAGGTGGTGGTGTCGACGAATGCACTGCGGGGTGTGGTGACGATTGACCCGTCCGACCCGCTGCTGGGGCTGTCGCTGGCGGACGGTCTGTATCACATTCGCTTTTCCAACGCTGTTTTTGCATCCTCTGCGGCCGGGGACCAGTCGGTGCTGGACGATGGGACGGGGGGTCGGGCGGGGATTTTGCGTTATGGTGTGAGTGTGCTTCTGCAGGCGCAGTTGGCGGGCGGTGTCATGGAGTTGCGGGAGTCGACGCCGGCGAGCGTGGCGACCCTGGAGTTGAGTGCGGAGAACCTGGGCATTCGCTCCTACGGTTCGGACGAGGTGATGCCGCTGGTGATCAGTCTGGAGGAGGGTGCAGCGGATGTGGAGCTGTCCTCGTCTTCGTTGCAGTTGGTGCGCTTGCGTCCGGGCCAGGGGGCGTCCGGCCGGGTGCAGCTGGAGGTGCTCAATGACGAGCTGGCGGAGCCCCGGGAGCGGGTGCAGGTGGTGATTTCGGGGACGCCGACCTACGGGACGAAGATTACGCAGATGGTGGAGTTTGTGATTCCGCGCAATGATTACCGGGTGATGTCGCTGCAGTTGCCGGCGGAAGAGGATTTGCAGACCGGGGAGGCTTTTGCGGTGCGGGTGGAGTTGAATGCGGTGGCCCCGGTAACGGTGAGTATGACGGTGCGCGCCGACGGTGGCCTGGCGGGGGTATTGGAGCGGTTGCTGGAGGTCGGGGTCGGTATGCAGTCGGGGGCGGAGGAGTTTGTGCTGACCCAGCCGGGTGCTTACGAGTTCACGGTGTTGTCGGATGCGGCCTTTGCCGAGTTTGAGAGTGGCGACCAGGTGTATCTGCCGGGGACGGAGGACTTGGTGGAGCAGCGTCAGGTGGGTGGTGAGGAGCTTGGGGTGGCGGTGTTGTCGCTGGTCCTGGAGCGAGACACGCTGGCGGAGGGCGAGCAGACGACTTTGACTTTGAGTGTGTCGGGGCTGGAGGCCGGAGTGTTGTCGGTGCAGTTGCGTGTGGAGGCGGTGGAGGCTGCGGGCACGGGTGATGTGAGTGTGTCGCTGGGGATGGTGGACTTGAGTGCGGATGCGCGCACGCAGACGGTGTTGGTGAGTGCTGCAGACGATGGGATGGCGGAGGATCGGGAGCGGTTCCGGGTGCTGGCGGAGGCGCAGGGTCCGCTGCCGGTGGCGGTGGAGTTGGCGGTGGTGCGCAACGGGTATCGCTGGACGGGGCTGCGGGTGATGCCGTCGGAGGTGGAGTTGGGGGGCGTGGTGCAGGTATTCCTGGATTTGAATGCGATTGCCGGCACCACGGTGCATGCGACGGTGCGCGCACACTTGTCGGAGTCGAGTTCGCAGACCATAGAGGTGGAGCTGCGCGGGGATACTAGCGGCCGTGCCAGGAGCGCACCGTTCACAGAGGCGGGGGCGTATGAATTGACCCTGGAAGAGTCTTCGTTTGCCGAGACCCTGGCGGGGGATCAGCCGGCCCCGGATGGCGGGGAGTTGTTGCGGGCGTCCCTGCAGGTGAACCCGGCCCCGCCGCCGGCACCGGAGGTGGTGTCCCTGGGCGTGCCGGCGTCGGTGGTGGTGGACACCAGCTTCGAGGTGACGGTGGGCCTGGACAGCAACGCCCCGCAGTTGGTGGCGGGGACGATTACGGCGAGCATGGCCGGTGAGGCGGATGTGCAGCAGGCCTTCACGATTTCCTTCGGCAATACGATGGGGACGCCGGTGTTTGGCACCGGTCTGCCGGCGACGGGGGCCTGGCTGTTGTCGGTGAGTTCTGCGCAGTTGGCGGATGGCACCACCTTGACCGTGCGAGCCGGTGCCCGGGATATATCCCTGACGGTGGAGGAGGTGCCGGAGGTGCCGGCACCGGAGGTGGTGTCCCTGGCCGTGCCGGCGTCGGTGGTGGTGGACACGGGCTTCGAGGTGACGGTGGGCCTGGACAGCAATGCACCGCAGTCGGTGGCGGGGACGATTACGGCGAGCATGGGCGGGCAGCCGGATGTGGTGCAGACCTTCTCGATTTCCTCCGGCGATACGATGGGGACGGCGATGTTCGGCACCGGTCTGCCGGCGGCGGGAGCCTGGCTGCTGTCGGTGAGTGAGGTGGAGTTGGCGGATGGCACCACCTTGACCGTGCAAGCCGGTGCCCGGGATATATCCCTGACGGTGGAGGAGGTGCCGGTGGACGTATTGCCGCAGGTGGTGTCCTTGAGCGTGACCCCGCTGCCGAAGACGGCAGGCCTGGACCTGGAGATGACGGTGGCATTGGATGCCGCGGCACCGGCGGCAGTGTCCGTGGTGGTAACGGCGACTCCCCTGGCACCGGCTGCCGCCATCACTTTTGCTCTGAGCATTCCGGCGAATTCCATGCAGGCCAGCCGGGTCTTCCAGTTGCCGACCCCCGGGACCTGGACCTTGTCGGTTACGGAGGCGGTTGTCCAGGGCACTTCGCAGATGCTGGATATTGCGGAAGCGGCACGGGATATCCAGGTGCAGGTACTGGAGTTCATCCTGGAATTGACCTCGGGTTCCCTGCAGTTGCAGGAGGGGGGAGCGGCGAGCGAGGTTACCGCCCGACTTGCGGATCCCCAGCCGGATGCGGGTTACCGGCTGCACTTGGAGTTTTTGCCGGCCGGGCGGGCGAGCGAATTGACCCCCCTGGAAGTGCATATCGGTGCCAACATCTACACTTTCGAGGAGGGGGCGGCAGGGCTGTTCCTGGGTATAGGGACGCTTGATGTTACGGTGGACGTGATGGCGGTGGACGAGATGGATGGACTGCCGGAGGACACGGAGGTGGTGCAGTTGCAGGCCAGTATCGATGTGGACGGGGTGTTTGTGACTCGCACCCTGAGTTTTGAGATTTTGCGCAACGGCTATGTGCTGGATGATTTGCAGGTTTTGAACCCGGGTTCGATTTACGCGGGTTCAGTGCTGGAATTTCGGGTGGGGATGAATGCCCCGGCCTCCAGTAATTTGCAGGTGGACCTGCAGTTGGGCACGGGTCTTGCGAGCGGGCAGCTGGTGCTGTTGGCGGGGAATACGACGGCGACGGGTAATCTCCAGTTGCCGGGGGATGTTCCGGCGGCGGTTCACTCGTTGTCGCTGAGCGGGGCGACTTTTGCCGATGGTGTGGGCCATCCGGCACTTCGGGCTGCAGCGCAGGATGTAACTGTGCAGGAGCGCCAGGTGCGGATGCAGACGACCCTGGAGCCGCAGCTGGTACCTGAGGGCGCGCAGGCCACGTTGACGGTGGAGGTGGACAACCTGGGTGCTTCCATGCGCTCCGTGGTGTTGCAACCCCTGTCGGTGCCCGCGGACAGTCGCCTGGCGTTTACGCCGGCTGTTTCGCCGCTCATTGCACTGGCAGCGATGGGCGATGCGGATGATATGGCGGAGCAGATCTTCTTCGTCGATGTGCGGGCCGACAATCGCGCGGCGCCGCGCACCGGGCTGTCTTTGCAGGTGCAGGCGCGGGAGGGCAGCATCTCCGGGGATGTGCTGGCCGCGGAATCGGTCCTGCTGACGATCCCGCGCCACGGTTATGCGCTGGGTCTGGAGGTGCCGCCGTCCGCGGTGGCACCGGGTGCTCCGTGGGGGGTGAATGCGGTGCTGCAGGGTGGTTCGGGGGAGGCGGTGGAGGCACCGGTGCCGGTGCGCCTGACGGTCGCGGTCGATGAGCCGGGCGGGACCTCGCAGATGGTGGAGGTGGAGATTGCGGCGGGTGCCACATCGACGGCCGTGAATTATGTGCCGATGGCGGCGGGGATGTATGACTTGCGGGTAATGGCGGCGAGCTTTGACTCTGCGCAGGATGGCGACCAGGAGTCTCCGGATTTTGCTGCGGCGATGGCCAGCGTGACGGTGGAGGCACCGGCGCCGGAGGTGCCGGCACCGGAGGTGGTGTCCTTGAGTGTGCCGGCGTCGGTGGTGGTGGACACGGGCTTCGAGGTGACGGTGGGCCTGGACAGCAGTGCCCCGCAGTCGGTGGCAGGCACGATTACGGCGAGCATGGGCGGGCAGCCGGATGTGGTGCAGACCTTCTCGATTTCCGTGGGCGATACGATGGGGACGGCGATGTTCGGCACCGGTCTGCCGGCGGCGGGAGACTGGCTGTTGTCGGTGAGTGAGGCGGAGTTGGCGGATGGCACCACCTTGACCGTGCGAGCCGGTGCCGAGAATGTGTCCCTGACGGTGGAGGTGCCGGCACCGGAGGTGGTGTCCCTGGGCGTGCCGGTATCGGTGGTGGTGGACACGAGCTTCGAGGTGCAGGTGGGCCTGGACAGCAACGCCCCGCAGTCGGTGGCGGGGACGATTACGGCGACCATGGGCGGGCAGCCGGATGTGGTGCAGACCTTCTCGATTTCCGTGGGCGACACGATGGGGACGGCGATGTTTGCCGCCGGTCTGCCGGCGACGGGGGCCTGGCTGCTGTCGGTGAGTGAGGCGGAGTTGGCGGATGGCACCACGCTGACCGTGCGAGCCGGTGCCGAGAATGTATCCCTGACGGTGGAGGAGGTGCCGGTGGAGGTGGTTCTGAGTGCGAGCCTGGGGCGGGGGGTATTGCTGGAGACCGGTGTCGGCAGCACCACGAACCTGACGGTGAGTGCCGCGGGTCTGATGGCGGGGGGCAGCCCCCTGCTCGTGTCGGTGTCGGTGCTGGAGAGTGACGGGGACGGGGTCTCCGACCTGCGCCTGGACGGTGCGCTGCAGGCGCAGCTGAGCCTGACATCCGCCCGGCCGGAGGGGATGGTCGGTGTGCAGGCGGTGGACGATGCCCTGGCGGAGCCCAGGGAGAGCCTGACGCTGCAGGTCAGCGTGTCGGGTTCTCCGGGTCTGAGCACGCAGGTGACATTGGTGATTGCGCGCAACGATTACCGGGTGCAGAGTTTGTCGCTGTCTGCGGCCGCGGTGCGTGTGAACGAGGAGGTGGAGGCGAGCGTGCGTTTGAATGCGCCGGCACCGGCGCAGGTACAGGTGAACGTGGGCGTGGAGGGCACGGACGGTGTGGAGTTGCAGCTTCCCTCGATGCTGGTGATTGAAAGCGGTTCGCAGACTGCGGTATTGACGTTCACCCCGGCGTCGGCGGAAGTGCATGTGGTGCGGGTGCTGGATGCGCAATTCAGTGTTCCGGGGGAGGCGGAGGATCAGCAGCAGTTGGGTGTGGACCCGGCCTTGTTGCGGCAGGCGGTGTCGGTGGTGGAGGGTGCGTTGCTGGAGGTGGAGTTGGTGGATCTTCAGGGTCGTCTGCTGGGGATGTTGGCGGAGGGGGGTACGGCGACCGTGCGGGTGCGGGCCTCCAACCTGCTGCCGGGTCAGACCCTGGACATCACCGTGGGGCCCCTGATGGCTTCTGCGGGTGAGTTGGAGTTTCCGGACGGGAACACCCTGCAGTTGTCGGCACTGGCACCGGAGTCGGGTGTGGAGGTGCGGGTGCTGGAAGATGGTCTGGCGGAGGGGCGGGAGACCGTGGGCGTGGTGGCCGCGTATATACCGGAGAGTTTATTTGTACAAGTGGAGTGGGATGTGCCGCGCCACGGTTATGCGGTCAGCGATTTGGCGGTGGCACCCTCGGAGTTGAGATTTGGCGAAGAGGCGGTAGTGCGGGTGAGTGTGAACAGCACGCCGGCCTCGGTGGTGAATGTGCGGGTGCGGGTGGTGGATGCCAATGGAGCGGGCCAGGTGCTGGAGCTGCAGGTGGCGGCGAATGCGCTGATGGCAGAGGGTCGCTTGCAGTTGCCGGCCCCGGGTTCTTACCAGGTGTCGGTGGTATCGGCACTGTTTGCGGATGCGGGCTCGGCGGGTGACCAGGTGGTGCTGGAGGATCAGAGCACGGCGCAGCAGTTGCAGGTGGAGGAGGAGGTATTGCAGTTGCAGTTGGGTCTCGCCCTGCCGGTGATGCAGTTGGCGGAGGGTGAGCAGACGCAGCTGACGGTGAGTGTGCAGGGTTTGATGGCGGGGGAGACCTTGGATGTGAGTTTGAGCCTGGTGGAGACGGATGGTGACGGGATGGCGGACCTGGAGTTTGCGAAGGAGAGCCTGGTATTGAGCGATGTGGAGCCGACGACGATGGTGGTGGTGAGCGCACTCGCCGATGGTTTGGCGGAGGTGCGGGAGCGGGTGATGATTGCAGCGGGTGCAACGGGGGCGCAGACGGGCACGGTGAGCGTGGAGTTGCCGCGCAACGGCTATGTGCTGCAGAGCCTGGAAGTGCGCCCGGGGATGGTGAACGAGGGCGAGGAGGTGGAAGTGGTGGCGGCCTTGAACGGGATTGCACCGGTGGACCTGGAGTTGTTCACCCTGGAGTGGGTGACGGATGGCAAGACGCTGTATACCGGCACGGTGTCGCGTACGGATACGATGCGCTTTTTGGCGGGCCAGCGCACCGCCACCTTGACGGTGCAACCGGAGCTGCCAGCCCTGATCAACGAGCTCATCGGCCGGAACGGGTTTTATACGCTGCGGGTGCGAGGTGGCGAGTTGCGTTTTGCCGCCGCCGAGCCGGGGGACCAGTTGACGATCGCCGCCCCGCTGCAGTCGCGCCTGACCGTGCACCCGCCGGTGGAGTTGTACCATATTACTGCTCCCCCCGAATGGGAGCGGGGAGAGCCGGTGCGCCTGGCGGAGGGTCGGGAGCGCGCCGTTGGTGATTTGGTCATTAAGCACCTGCGCAACGTGCTGCTGCAGCCGGGAGAGGAGTTGCCGTTGCGAGTGGAGATTTTGCCGCCCGGGAATACGGGTGAGTTACGTATACTGTCCGCTGAAGGGTTTGGAGAAAGGGGATTCATCGTAACAAGAGGAATGACGAGTTTCGGTATTACTGTGAATGCGGTGGACGAGATGGACAACCAGCCGGAGGACACGGAAGTGTTGCAGTTGCGTGCCTTTGTCGTGGTGGAGGGGACGACGGTGCAGGCGGTCATCCGGTCGCGACCGGATGATGAGATAGTGATAGTGAGCACGGTGCTGCCGGCTATTGAAATTCCGCGCAACGGTTATGCGCTGGATGATTTGCAGGTTTTGAACACCGGGCCGATTTACGCGGGTTCACTGCTGGAATTCCAGGTGGGGATGAATGCTGCGGCTTCCAGTGATTTGCGGGTGGATGTGCAGTTGGGTGCGGGGCTTGCGAGCGGGATGGTAATCATACCGGTGGGAAACACCGGGGCGATGGGTACGATCCTCCTGCCGGAGAATTTGACGGCGGCGGTTCACCAGTTGTCGCTGAGCGGGGCGACTTTTGCCGATGGCGTGGGGACGCCGACAGTGACGGCGACACCGCAGGATGTAACTGTACAGGGGGCCCGGGTGCGGATGCGCACAACCCTGAGGCCGCAGCTGGTGCCTGAGGGCGAGCAGGCCACGTTGACGGTGGAGGTGGACAACCTGGGTGACACCGCGCGCTCCGTGGTGTTGCAGCCCTCGTCTGTGCCTGCGGACAGTCGCCTGGTGTTTATGCCGGCTGTTTCGCCGCTCATTGCGCTGGCAGCGATGGCGACAGAGACGCAGCTCTTCATCGTCGATGTGCAGGACGACAATCGCGCGGCACCGCGCACCGAGCTGTCTTTGCAGGTGCGCACGCACGCCGGCAGTGCTTCCGGGGAGGTGCTGGCCGCGGAATCGGTCATGCTGACGATCCCGCGCCATGGCTATGTGCTGGGCCTGGAGGTGTTGTCCGGGATGATGCTGGGTGAGTTGTGGAAGGTGAACGCGGTGCTGCGCAGTGGCGGCCCGGGGGGGGAGGCGGTGAATGCGCCGGTGGCGGTGACGCTGACGGTCGAGGTCAGAGGACCGGGCGGGAGCAGATGGCGGGTTGCGACGGAGATTGCGGCGGGTGCCACAACGGCGGCCGTGACTTTTGAGCCGATAAGGGTGGGGATGTATGACTTGCAGGTAGTGAAGTCGATGTTTCGCTCTGCCCGGGATGGCGACCAGGCGTCTCCGGACATTGACATGGCGATGACCAGCGTTATGGTGGAGCGTCCGGGGCTGGTATTGAGTTGGACGCCGGCGGAGTCGGAGTCGGCGGAGGGTCAGGAGCAGACCCTGGTGCTGGGGGCGGAGAACCTGGAGCATTACCTGTCGGGGGGTGCGAGCCTGGCTGTGGACCTGGCCCTGTCGGCCCCGGCGGACTTGCTGTTGCTGACGGTGCCGCCGGTGAATTTGAGCGTGGCGATGCCGACGGCACAGGTTCAGGTGCAGGCCGTGGCGGACAACGTGGCACCGGAGCCCAGGGAGCGGGTCTCCTTGACAGCGATGGCGACGGCCGATGGTGTGTCGGTGGAGGCGGAGGCCCGGGTGTCGGTAGTGCGTCACGGCTATGCGGTGTCGCAGGTGGGTGCTGAGTCCGTGGCGGTGGCCTCGGGCAATGAATTCATGCTGTTTGCGGAGTTGAATGCGGCGGACCCGCATACGGCGACGGTGAGCGTGGAGTTGCTGGGTCTGGGAGAGGGGCAATCGGAGTCTGCCGAGGTGGTGGTGTCGACGAATGCACTGCGGGGTGTGGTGACGATTGACCCGTCCGACCCGCTGCTGGGGCTGTCGCTGGCGGACGGTCTGTATCACATTCGCTTCTCCAATGCTGTTTTTGCCTCCTCTGCGGCCGGGGACCAGTCGGTGCTGGACGATGGGACGGGGGGTCGGGCGGGGATTTTGCGTTATGGTGTGAGTGTGCTTCTGCAGGCGCAGTTGGCGGGCGGTGTCATGGAGTTGCGGGAGTCGACGCCGGCGAGCGTGGCGACCCTGGAGTTGAGTGCCGAGAACCTGGGCATTCGCTCCTATGGTTCGGACGAGGTGATGCCGCTGGTGATCAGTCTGGAGGAGGGTGCAGCGGATGTGGAGCTGTCCTCGTCTTCGTTGCAGTTGGTGCGCTTGCGTCCGGGCCAGGGGGCGTCCGGCCGGGTGCAGCTGGAGGTGCTCAATGACGAGCTGGCGGAGCCCCGGGAGCGGGTGCAGGTGGTGATTTCGGGGACGCCGACCTACGGGACGAAGATTACGCAGATGGTGGAGTTTGTGATTCCGCGCAATGATTACCGGGTGATGTCGCTGCAGTTGCCGGCGGAAGAGGATTTGCAGACCGGGGAGGCTTTTGCGGTGCGGGTGGAGTTGAATGCGGTGGCCCCGGTAACGGTGAGTATGACGGTGCGCGCCGACGGTGGCCCGGCGGGGGTATTGGAGCGGTTGCTGGAGGTCGGGGTCGGCATGCAGTCGGGGGCGGAGGAGTTTGTGCTGACCCAGCCGGGTGCTTACGAGTTCACGGTGTTGTCGGATGCGGCCTTTGCCGAGTTTGAGAGTGGCGACCAGGTGTATCTGCCGGGGACGGAGGACTTGGTGGAGCAGCGTCAGGTGGGTGGTGAGGAGCTTGGGGTGGCGGTGTTGTCGCTGGTTCTGGGGCGTGACACGCTGGCGGAGGGTGAGCAGACGACTTTGACTTTGAGTGTGTCGGGGCTGGAGGCCGGTGTGTTGTCGGTGCAGTTGCGTGTGGAGGCGGTGGAGGCTGCGGGCACGGGTGATGTGAGTGTGTCGCTGGGGATGGTGGACTTGAGTGCGGATGCGCGCACGCAGACGGTGTTGGTGAGTGCTGCAGACGATGGGATGGCGGAGGATCGGGAGCGGTTCCGGGTGCTGGCGGAGGCGCAGGGTCCGCTGCCGGTGGCGGCGGAGTTGGCGGTGGTGCGCAACGGGTATCGCTGGACGGGTCTGCGGGTGATGCCGTCGGAGGTGGAGTTGGGAGAGACGGTGCAGGTATTCCTGGACTTGAATGCGATTGCCGGCACCACCGTGCATGCGACGGTGCGCGCGCACTTGTCGGAGTCGAGTTCGCAGACCATAGAGGTGGAGCTGCGCGGGGATACCAGCGGCCGTGCCAGGAGCGCACCGTTCACAGAGGCGGGGGCGTATGAATTGACCCTGGAAGCGTCTTCGTTTGCCGAGACCCTGGCGGGGGATCAGCCGGCCCCGGATGGCGGGGAGTTGTTGCGGGCGTCCCTGCAGGTGAACCCGGCCCCGCTGCCGGCACCGGAGGTGGTGTCCCTGGGCGTGCCGGCGTCGGTGGTGGTGGACACCAGCTTCGAGGTGCAGGTGAGCCTGGACAGCAGCGCACCGCAGCTGGTGGCGGGGACGATTACGGCGAGCATGGCCGGTGAGGCGGATGTGCAGCAGGCCTTCACGATTTCCTTCGGCAATACGATGGGGACGCCGGTGTTTGGCACCGGTCTGCCGGCGACGGGAGACTGGTTGTTGTCGGTGAGTTCTGCGGAGTTGGCGGATGGCACCACCTTGACCGTGCGAGCCGGTGCCCGGGATATATCCCTGACGGTGGAGGCACCGCCGGAGCCGTCAGAGCTGGCCCTGAGTGTGAGCCTGGGGCGGGGGGTATTGCTGGAGACCGGTGTCGGCAGCACCACGAACCTGACGGTGAGTGCCACGGGTCTGACGGCGGGGGGCAGCCCCCTGCTCGTGTCGGTGGCGGTGATGGAGAATGACGGGGACGGCTCCTCCGACCTGCAGCTGGATGGTGCGCAGCAGGCGCAGCTGAGCCTGACATCCGCCCGGCCCCAGGGGATGGTCGGTGTGCAGGCGGTGGACGATGCCCTGGCGGAGCCCCGGGAGAGCCTGACATTGCAAGTGGACGTAACGGGCTTCCCGGGTCTGAGCACGCAGGTGACATTGGCGATTGCGCGCAACGATTATGCGCTGGCCACCTTGAATCTGGTGCCATCGAGATTGCGTCTCGGGAGCGAAGTGCGGGTGCAGGCACTGCTCAATGTGCCGGCACCGACCACGGTGGGGGTCAGCGTGCAGTGGCGGGACCCGCAGGGGGGGCAGAGCGTGGTGCGGTTTGCGATCGGCAAGGACAGCATTTTCGCCGCTTCGGCGGCGCAGGAGATGAACCTCCCGGGGGTGCATGAGTTCTTTGTCCTGCCGGGCGATGCGGTGTTTCGGGACTTGACAAGTGCGGGCTTGAACGACCAGCGCGTGTTGGAGATCCGCAGTCAGCGGCAGACCCTGACGGTGCTGGGTGCGTTGGTGTTGTCGGCACAGTGGGAGGGCGGCGGGACGCAGCGCGCCCTGGCGGAGGGCGAGTCGGAGATCCTGCAGGTGGCGGTCCTGAACCTGCTGGACGGTGAGAGCTTGAGCGTGGAGTTGCTGCGGCTGTCGGGGACGGCCACGGATGAGGACCTGGAATTTTCGCCCGCGCAGCTGGTATTGAGCAGTGAGGCACCCACGGCGAGTGTGACGGTGGGCACAGTGGCCGATGGGGAGGTCGAGGTGCGGGAGGGTGCCCGTCTGCAGGTGCAGGCACAGGGCGGGGTGCCGTCGGCGACGGTGGAGTTGGAGATCGGCCGCAATGATTTCCAGCTGAGCACGCTGACGGTGTCGGTGGCGGCGGTGCGCAGGGACGAGACCCTGGAAGTGACAGTGGGATTGAACCGGTCTGTGTTCTCGCAGGTGAACGTGGGGGTGGAGATCCGCGATGTCCTGACGGGCTCGATAGTGCGGGAGGAGATGCTTGTGATCGCTGCGGGTTCGGCATCGGCGCGGGGGATGCTGGACGCACTGAAGGATCTGGGAGAGTACGAGTTGGAGGTTACGACGGCAGTTTTTGTGACGGGCGAGGCCGGGGTGGACCAGGTGTATCCGCTGCTGACTGCGTCCACGGTGCGGGTAACGGTGCGGGCGGGGGTGCTGTCGCTGCGCCTGGAGTTGGAGCAGACGCAGTTGCACGAGGGTGAGCAGACAGGGTTGCGGGTCCTGGCGGATAACCTGCTGCCGGGTGAGCAATTGCAAGTGGTATTGGAACGTGAGCCGCGACAGGGGCTGAGGACGGTGCCGAGGCTGCTGTCTTTGCAGGAGGCGGGGGATGGTTCGGCGATGGCGATGTCGGTGTTGGAAGCGATACGGGATGGGATTGAGCCGGAAGACACGGAGGAGATCACGGTGACTGCGCGCGTGCGGTCCAAGGACCTGGAGGCCGTGGCGTCCCTGTCGATTCTCCGTCACGGCTATGTTGTGGACTCGCTGTCGCTCGTGCGGACGGCGCGCCGGTATTACGTGGGCGTGCCGCTCGTGTTCGAGGTGGGCATGAACGGCAGGGCCGGCAGCGACCTGGAAGTGGAGCTGCTGTTGCGGGCATTGCCGGAAATTCCAGTGGCAGCGGATGGCACCAGCGTTACGGTCCGCATGCGGATCCCAGCGGGCGCAAGCACCGCCCGCGGCACGGTTACGGCAATTTGTCCGGACCCGAATGTGCCGTTTTGCCCGACCCCGGAGAACGACTTCTTCCCCTACCAGCTGGAGATCATCGACGAGGGTGTGTCGTTTGCAGACCGGGTGGGGACGCCGACAGTTACGGCGCTGCTTTTGGAGACGATCCGGATTGCCCATACAGCGGTCGATGTGAGTGTGACGCTGGAGGATGCCCTGGTGCCGGAGGGCGGGCTGACGACCCTGACGGCGGTGGTGCAGAGCGTCGCGGGAAGGCAATGGGAGGTGCTGGTACAACCCCGGGCCGCGGACGGCAGGGTGATATTGAAGGCACCGCAGGGCAATATGTTGACATTGATGGGCAGGGAGGAGAACGCCATCGCCGAGTTGCCCTTCTCCGTGGAGGTGCAGCCCAACGCGAATGCGGAGCCCCGCACCGGGGTGGAGTTGCGGGTGGAGGTGTTCCATCAGACGCTGGAGGGGAATTTGCTGGCCTCGGCACCGGTGTTGCTGACGGTGCCGCGCAACGGCTATGCATTGAGCCTGGTGCCGCCGGCCAAGGCGGTGGTGGGTGAGCCGTGGGCGGTGCGCTCGCAGTTGAATGCGCCGGCGCCGGTGCCGGTGAGCCTGACGCTCGAGCTCGATGGGCCGGACGGGATATTGCCGGTTACGGCGGAGATTGCGGCGGGTGCCACATCGGCGGCCGTGAGTTTTCCGCCGCTGACGCAGATAGGGATGTATGACTTGAGTGTCACGACGGCGCGCTTTACGGCGGCCCTGGAAGGCGACCAGCGGCACCCGGACATTGACGCGGCGATGGCGATCGTGACGGCGGGGCGTCCGGACCTGGTGTTGCGCTGGTCGCCGCCTGCGTTGGAGGTCCTGGAGGGGCAGACGCAGACCCTGACACTGGAGATGGAGAACCTGGAGCATTACCTGACGGCGGGCGAGACCCTGGAGCTGCACCTGTCCCTGGCACTTGTCTCGCCCCCGGACCCACTCCCGGACCCGCCCCCGGACCCGCCCCCGCCCCCGGACTTGCAGTTGCTGACGGTCTCGCCGCTGCGCTTGAGTGCGGCGATGACGACAGCGCAGGTGCAGGTGCAGGCACCGGTGGATGACATACCGGAGCCCAGGGAGACTTTCCTATTGGGGGCACTGGCGACGGTGGATGGTGCTCCGATCTCGGCGACGGCCATCCTGTCGGTGCCCCGTCACGGCTATGTGGTTACAAGGCTGAGGTTCGACCCCGTGGAGGTGCCTCTGACCGGTAACTCTGCGCTGATTGTGGAGATCAATACAGATTCGCCGCCGGCAGAGGGGGCGGTGGACGTGGAGTTGCGCCCCCTGGGACAGATGCCGGTGGACCTGGTGGCTGGGATATCGTTGGGTGCGGGGGTGTATCACGGGCGGATGAAGAGTGGCGTCTTTGACGGTCCGGCCCAGGGAGCGGACCAGGTGGACCTGATCGATGGCACGATGGGGCGTGCGGCACTGCTGCGCATAGGGGTGGTGGTGGAGTGGGAAGGGAATGTGAATATTCCGGGAGGGGTGGTGGCATTGTCGCCGGGAGCGATGCCGGAGGTGGAATTGGCGGAAGGGGAGACGGCGACCATCAACCTGTCGGTGAGTCACCTGGGCTCGCAGCATTCGTTCTACGGTTCAGACGAGGTGTTTACGGCGCGCCTGTCGGGCGTGAGCGGGCAGGAGAGCGATCTTTTGGCGACCATCACGGAACTGCAACTGGTGCAGACGGGTGTTGCGGACGTGGCTGTGCACGGGAACCTGGAGTTGCAGGTGCACACAGACGGGCTGCCGGAGCCCCGGGAGGAATTCCTGTTGACGGTGGCGGGGACACCGACTTACGGGGCATCACCGGATGACCTGGCATTCGTGCTGGCGGTGCCGCGTGCAGGCTACCGGGTGGAGGGTTTGCAGGTATCGTCGCCGATGGTGCAGACGGGAGAGGCTCTCGATATTTTTGCACCGCTGAACGCCGAGGTGCCGGTGGCGGCGGCCCTGACCGTGCAGATCACGGAGCTCGACACCGGGATATCGCGGGATGAAGTGTTGACGGCGGCAGCCGGGGAGCGCACCGCCCGCCTGACGTTTGCGCTTTTGAATGCGGGGAATTATCGGGTGGTGTTTCAGGAGGGTCGTTTTGCCGCGGCGGTGGGCACCGACCAGCAGTTGATTCCGGCGCGCCCGGGCCTGGAGGCTTTGTGGCAGGTGGAGGGCCCGCCACTGCTGCAATTGCGCGCCCTGCTGGCGGAACAGGAATTGGCCGAAGGCCGGGAGACCACCCTGACGGTCAGTGTTCAGGGCCTGCCGCCGGAGGGCGTATTCAGCATCGTCATCACGCCGGATATGAGTGCGGATGTGCAGTTGTCCGCATCGACGGTGCGCCTGAGTGCCGCATCACCTTCCGCCCGGGTGCGCCTGACAGTGCTGGAAGACAACACCCCGGAACCCCGGGAGCGGGTGTCGCTCACGGTGAGCGGGGACCTGGTGGAGAATGTGATCGGGTTTGCCGATACGGTGGCGACGGTGGAGATCCCGCGTCACGGTTATGTTATTAGCACCTTGGCCCTGTCGGCATCGGAGATCCGTGCCGACAAGTCAGTTACGGCGGCCGTGAGCATGAATGCTCACGTGCCGCCGGCTGCGGTGGGGGCGGAGCTGCGGATCAATTGGGAGAATGAGGCGGGTGAGGGGAGTTCGCTCACGGTGCGCATTGCCGCGGGTATGACGCGGGGCTCCGGGACATTTTCTCCGGGTGTGGCGGGCACCTACACGGTATTCGTGTCGGAAGCGGTGTTCCTGGCGAGTGTGGGGGCGGACCAGCCGGGCCCGGATTTTGCCGCGGTTTCGACCCGGCAATTGAGGGTGCAGCCGCTGCCGAAGATGGCGTCGTTGATCGCACCGGCCGCGGTGCTGGTGGACACGGCGTTTATGGTGCAGGTGGGTTTGAATACCCCGGCGCTTTTGGCGGTCACGGGGACGGTGGTCGCGACCCGGGCGGGGCAGCAGCCGGTGGCACGGGAATTCAGCATCGCTGTCGCCGGGCTCAGCGGGACGGCGGACTTTGACATGGGTCTGCCGGTGGCGGGGAATTGGACCCTGACCGTGACGATGGGGCGGTTGGCGGATGGCACGCCGCTTGCGGTGCAACCCGGGGCGCGGGATGTGTCCCTGCAGGTGCGGCCGCTGCCGGAGGTGGTGTCCTTGACGGTGCCGGCGGCACCGGTGCTGGTGGATGCGGCGTTTTCGGTGCAGGTGGACCTGGATACGGCGACGCTGTTAGCGGTGGCGGGGACGGTGGGCGCGACCCTGGGGGGTGGCATGCTGGTGGAACAGGCCTTCCGCATCGATGTCGACGAGATGGGCGGGACGGCGGACTTTGCCATGGGTCTGCCGATGGCGGGGGGTTGGCTGGTGTCGGTGAACGAGGCGCAGTTGGCGGATGGCCGCTCGCTTGCGGTGGGTGTTGGTGCACAGATTGTGGCCCTGACGGTGAAGGAGCCGCCGGAGGTGGTGTCCTTGAGCGTGCCGACGGCACCGGTGCTGGTGGACCGGGCGTTTGTGGTGCAGGTGGGCCTGGATACAGCAGTGCTTATAGCGGTGGCGGGCACGATTACGGCGACCCTGGGGGGTCAGTCGGTGGAACAGGCCTTCCGCCTCGATGTCAACGAGATGGACGCGACGGTGGTCTTTGTCATGGGTCTGCCGGCGGTGGGGGATTGGCTGCTGTCGGTGACGAGCGCGCAGTTGGCGGATGGTACGCCGCTTGTCGTGCAAGCCGGTGCCGAGAATATATCCCTGACGGTGCAGTCGCTGCCGGAGGTGGTGTCCCTGACCGTGCCGACGGCACCGGTGGTGGCGGACACCAGCTTCGAGGTGCAGGTGGGCCTGGATAACAGCGCACCGCAGTCGGTGGCGGGCACGATTACGGCGAGCATGGCCGGTCGGGCGGATGTGCAGCAGACCTTCTCGATTTCCTCCGGCAATACGATGGGGACGGCGGTGTTTGGCACCGGTCTGCCGGCGGCGGGGGATTGGCTGTTGTCGGTTACGGTCGCGCAGTTGGCGGACGATACGCCGCTGACCGTGCAAGCCGGTGCCCGGGATATATCCCTGGCCGTGGAGGCACCGCCGGCACCGCCGCCGGAGGTGGTGTCCTTGAGTGTGCCGGCGTCGATAGTGGTGGCCACGGAGCTTTCGGTGCGGGTGGGTCTGGACAGCAGTGCGTTGCTGGATGTGGTGGGGACGGTTACCGCGACCATGGGCGGCCGGGAGGATGTGGAGCAGTTCTTCTCGATTTCCATGGGCGATACGATGGGGACAGCGGTGTTTGCCATGGGTCTGCCGGCGGCGGGTACCTGGCTGTTGTCGGTGAGTGCGGCGAAATTGGCGGATGGCACCACCTTGACCGTGCGAGCAGGTGCCCGGGATGTGCCCCTGACGGTGGAGGAGGTGCCGGTGGACGTATTGCCGCAGGTGGTGTCCTTGAGCGTGACCCCGCTGCCGAAGACGGCAGGCCTGGACCTGGAGATGACGGTGGCATTGGATGCCGCGGCACCGGCGGCAGTGTCCGTGGTGGTAACGGCGACTCCCCTGGCACCGGCTGCCGCCATCACTTTTGCCCTGAGCATTCCGGCGAATTCCATGCAGGCCAGCCGGGTCTTCCAGTTGCCGACCCCCGGGACCTGGACCTTGTCGGTTACGGAGGCGGTTGTCGAGGGTACTTCGCAGATGCTGGATATTGCCGCGGGGGCACAGAATATCCCGGTGCTGGTGCTGGATTTCATCCTGGAATTGACCTCGGGTTCCCTGCAGTTGCAGGAGGGGGGAGCGGCGAGCGTGGTTACCGCCCGATTTGCGGATCCCCAGCCGGATGCGGGTTACCGGCTGCACTTGGAGGTTTTGCCGGCCGGGCAGCTGAGCGAATTGGACACCCTGGAAGCGAATGCTTTCGGTGCCATCCACACTTTCGAAGAGGGGGCGGAGGGGCTCTTTCTGGGTGGAAATACGTCTGTGGCCACGGTGGACGTGATGGCGGTGGACGAGATGGATGGACTGCCGGAGGATACGGAGGTGGTGCAGTTGCAGGCCAGTATCGATGTGGCCGGGGTGTTTGTGACGCGCACCCTGAGTTTTGAGATTTTGCGCAACGGCTATGTGCTGGATGATTTGCAGGTTTTGAACCCGGGTTCGATTTACGCGGGTTCAGTGCTGGAATTTCGGGTGGGGATGAATGCCCCGGCCTCCAGTGATTTGCAGGTGGACCTGCAGTTGGGCACGGGGCTTGCGAGCGGGCAGCTGGTGCTGCTGGCGGGGAATACGACGGCGACGGGTAATCTCCAGTTGCCGGGGGATGTTCCGGCGGCGGTTCACTCGTTGTCGCTGAGCGGGGCGACTTTTGCCGATGGTGTGGGCCATCCGGCACTTCGGGCTGCAGCGCAGGATGTAACTGTGCAGGAGCGCCAGGTGCGGATGCAGACGACCCTGGAGCCGCAGCTGGTACCTGAGGGCGCGCAGGCCACGTTGACGGTGGAGGTGGACAACCTGGGTTCTGCTGCGCGCTCCGTGGTGTTGCAACCCCTGTCGGTGCCCGCGGACAGTCGCCTGGTGTTTACGCCGGCTGTTTCGCCG
Organism: Gammaproteobacteria bacterium; assembly: GCA_965215045.1. Taxonomy (GTDB): domain Bacteria; phylum Pseudomonadota; class Gammaproteobacteria; order JABABF01; family JABABF01. Next base: position 1,180,146 of record OZ244031.1, read on the forward strand.
CTCATTGCACTGGCAGCGATGGGCGATGCGGATGATATGGCGGAGCAGATCTTCTTCGTCGATGTGCGGGCCGACAATCGCGCGGCACCGCGCACCGGGCTGTCTTTGCAGGTGCAGGCGCGGGAGGGCAGCATCTCCGGGGATGTGCTGGCCGCGGAATCGGTCCTGCTGACGATCCCGCGCCACGGTTATGCGCTGGGTCTGGAGGTGCCGCCGTCCGCGGTGGCACCGGGTGCTCCGTGGGGGGTGAATGCGGTGCTGCAGGGTGGTTCGGGGGAGGCGGTGGAGGCACCGGTGCCGGTGCGCCTGACGGTCGCGGTCGATGAGCCGGGCGGGACATCGCAGATGGTGGAGGTGGAGATTGCGGCGGGTGCCACATCGACGGCCGTGAATTATGTGCCGATGGCGGCGGGGATGTATGACTTGCGGGTAACGGCGGCGAGCTTTGACTCTGCGCAGGATGGCGACCAGGTGTCTCCGGATTTTGCTGCGGCGATGGCCAGCGTGACGGTGGAGGCACCGGCGCCGGAGGTGCCGGCACCGGAGGTGGTGTCCCTGAGCGTGCCGGTATCGGTGGTGGTGGACACGGGCTTCGAGGTGCAGGTGGTCCTGGACAGCAACGCCCCGCAGTCGGTGGCGGGCACGATTACGGCGAGCATGGGCGGTGAGGCGGATGTGCAGCAGACCTTCTCGATTTCCATGGGCGATACGATGGGGACGACGGTGTTTGCCATGGGTCTGCCGGCGGCGGGGACCTGGCTGTTGTCGGTGAGCGAGGCGGAGTTGGCGGATGGCACCACGCTGACCGTGCAAGCCGGTGCCGAGAATGTGTCCCTGACGGTGGAGGAGGTGCCGGTGGAGGTGGTTTTGAGTGCGAGCCTGGGGCGGGGGGTATTGCTGGAGACCGGTATTGGCAGCACCACGAACCTGACGGTGAGTGCCGCGGGTCTGATGGCGGGGGACAGCCCCCTGCTCGTGTCGGTGTCGGTGCTGGAGAGTGACGGGGACGGGATCTCCGACCTGCGCCTGGACGGTGCGCTGCAGGCGCAGCTGAGCCTGACATCCGCCCGGCCGGAGGGGATGGTCGGTGTGCAGGCGGTGGACGATGCCCTGGCGGAGCCCCGGGAGAGCCTGACATTGCAGGTTGGCGTGTCGGGTTCTCCGGGTCTGAGCACGCAGGTGGTGTTGGTGATTGCGCGCAACGATTACCGGGTGCAGAGTTTGTCGCTGTCTGCGGACACGGTGCGTGTGAACGAGGGTGTGGAGGCGAGCGTGCGTTTGAATGCGCGGGCACCGGCGCAGGTACAGGTGAACGTGGGCGTGGAGGGCACGGACGGTATGGAGTTGCAGCCTCCCTCGATGCTGGTGATTGAAAGCGGTTCGCAGACTGCGGTATTGACGTTCACCCCGGCGTCGGCGGAGGTGCACGTGGTGCGGGTGCTGGATGCGCAATTCAGTGTTCCGGGGGAGGCGGAGGATCAGCAGCAGTTGTTTGTGGATCAGGCTTCGTTGCGGCAGGCGGTGTCGGTGGTGGAGGGTGCGTTGCTGGAGGTGGAGTTGGTGGATCTTCAGGGTCGTCTGCTGGGGATGTTGGCGGAGGGGGGTACGGCGACCGTGCGGGTGCGGGCCTCCAACCTGCTGCCGGGGCAGACCCTGGACATCACCGTGGGGCCCCTGATGGCTTCTGCGGGTGAGTTGGAGTTTCCGGACGGGAACACCCTGCAGTTGTCGGCACTGGCACCGGAGTCGGGTGTGGAGGTGCGGGTGCTGGAAGACGGTCTGGCGGAGGGGCGGGAGACCGTGGGCGTGGTGGCCGCGTATATCGCGGAGAGTTTGACGGCCCGGGTGGAGTGGGATGTGCCGCGCCACGGTTATGCGCTCAGCGATTTGGCGGTGGCACCCTCGGAGTTGAGATTTGGTGAAGAGGCGGTAGTGCGGGTGAGTGTGAACAGCACGCCGGCCTCGGTGGTGAATGTGCGGGTGCGGGTGGTGGATACCAATGGAGCGGGCCAGGTGCTGGAGTTGCAGGTGGCGGCGGACACGCTGATGGCAGAGGGTCGCTTGCAGATGTTGGCCCCGGGTTCTTACCAGGTGTCGGTGGTATCGGCGTTGTTTGCGGATGCGGGGTCGGCGGGCGACCAGGTGGTGCTGGAGGATCAGAGCACGGCGCAGCAGTTGCAGGTGGAGGAGGAAGTGTTGCAGTTGCAGTTGGGTCTCGCCTTGCCGGTGATGCAGTTGGCGGAGGGTGAGCGGACGACCTTGACGGTGAGTGTGCAGGGTTTGGAGGCGGGGGAGACCTTGGATGTGAGTTTGAGCCTGGTGGAGAGCGATGGAGATGCCATGGCGGAGCTGGAGTTTTCGAAGGAGAGCCTGGAATTGAGCGATGTGGAGCCGACGACGATGGTGGTGGTGAGCGCACTCGCCGATGGTCTGGCGGAGGTGCGGGAGCGGGTGATGATTGCAGCGGGTGCAACGGGTGCACAGACGGGCACGGTGAGCGTGGAGTTGCCGCGCAACGACTATGTGCTGCGGGGCCTGGAAGTGCGCCCGGGGATGGTGAACGAGGGCGAGGAGGTGGAGGTGGTGGCGGCCTTGAATGGTGTGGCACCGGTGGACCTGGAGTTGTTCACCCTGGAGTGGGTGACGGACGGCAAGACGCTGTATACCGGCACGGTGTCGCGTACGGATACGATGCGCTTTTTGGCGGGTCAGCGCACCGCCACCTTGACGGTGCAACCGGAGCTGCCAGCCCTGATCAACGAGCTCATCGGCCGGAACGGGTTTTATACGCTGCGGGTGCGAGGTGGCGAGTTGCGTTTTGCCGCCGGCGAGCCGGGCGACCAGTTGGCGATTGCCGCCCCACTGCAGTCGCGCCTGAGCGTGCACCCGCCGGTGGAGTTGTACCATATTACTGCTCCCCCCGAATGGGAGCGGGGCGAGCCGGTGCGCCTGGCGGAGGGTCGGGAGCTCGCCATTGGTAGTTTGGTCATTAAGCACCTGCGCAACGTGCTGCCGCCGGGAGAGGAGTTGCCGTTGGGAGTGGAGATTTTGCCCCCCGGGCATACGGGCGATTTGAGGGTGCTGGTTGCGCCGGCGAGTTTTCCACCGATGCCGGTCGAGTTGAATATTGCCGCGGGAGAATCTATCGAAGTAACAAGAGAAGTTACGAGTTGGAGCTTGACTGTGAGGGTGGTGGACGAGATGGACAACCAGCCGGAGGACACGGAGCGGTTGCAGTTGCGTGCCTTTGTCGTGGTGGGGGGGACGACGGTGCAGGCGGTCATCAGGGCATTGGATCAAAATGAGGCGATCGTGAGCACGGTGCTGCCGACGATTGAGATTTTGCGCAACGGTTATGCGCTGGATGATTTGCAGGTGTTGAACGCGGCTGCGGTTTACGCGGGTGCGGTGCTGGAATTCGAAGTGGGGATGAACGCTGCGGCTTCCAGTGATTTGCGGGTGGATGTGCAGTTGGGTGCGGGGCTTGCGAGCGGGATGGTCATCATACCGGCGGGGGATACCGGGGCGACGGGTGAGGTTCTGCTGCCGGGGGATGTTCCGGCGGCGGTTCACCCGTTGTCGCTGAGCGGGGCGACTTTTGCCGATGGTGTGGGGACGCCGACAGTGACGGCGACACCGCAGGATGTAACTGTACAGGGGGCCCGGGTGCGGATGCGCACAACCCTGAGGCCACAGCTGGTGTCCGAGGGTGCGCAGGCCACGTTGACGGTGGGGGTGGACAACCTGGGTGCTTCCATGCGCTCGGTGGTGTTGCAGCCCTCGTCTGTGCCTGCGGACAGTCGCCTGGTGTTTATGCCGGCTGTTTCGGCGGTCATTGAGCTGGGAGCAGAGGGCGGTGGGAGTGATATGGCGGAGCAGATCTTTATCGTCGATGTGCAGGACGACACTCGCGCGAATCCCCGCACCGGGCTGTCTTTGCAGGTACAGACGCGGGATGGCACTGCTTCCGGGGAGGTGCTGGCCGCTGCGGTTGCGGAGATGCCCCTGACGATCCCGCGCAACGGCTATGTGCTGATGCTGGAGGCACCGCCGTCCGGGGTGGTGCTGGGTGAGTCGTGGGGCGTGAACGCGGTGCTGCAGGAGGGTTCGGGGGAGGCGGTGCCGGCACCGGTGCTGGTGCGCCTGACGGTCGAGGTCAATGAGCCGGGCGGGACCTCGCAGATGGTGGAGGTGGAGATTGCGGCGGGTGCCACAACGGCGGCCGTGAGTTTTATGCCCATGGCGGTGGGAGACTATGACTTGAGTGTGACGACGGCGATGTTTGACACCGTCCTGCAGGGCGACCAGGCGTCTCCGGACATTGACATGGCGATGACCAGCGTTATGGTGGAGCGTCCGGGGCTGGTATTGAGTTGGTCGCCGCCGGAGTCGAGCCTGGCGGAGGGGCAGGAGCAGACCCTGGTGCTGGGGGCGGAGAACCTGGAGCATTACCTGTCGGGGGGCGCGACCCTGGCTGTGGACCTGTCCTTGCCGGCCACGGCGGACTTGCTGTTGCTGACGGTGCCGCCGGTGAATTTGAGCGTGGCGATGCCGACGGCAGAGGTTGAGGTGCAGGCCGTGGCGGACAACGTGGCACCGGAGCCCCGGGAGACATCGCAGTTGACGGCGATGGCGACGGCCGATGGTGTATCGGTCAGTGCGGAGGCCAGGGTGTCGGTAGTGCGTCACGGCTATGCGGTGTCGCGGGTGGGTGCTGAGTCCGTGGCGGTGGCCTCGGGCAATGAATTCATGCTGTTTGCGGAGTTGAATGCGGCGGACCCGCATACGGCGACGGTGAGCGTGGAGTTGCTGGGTCTGGGAGAGGGGCAATCGGAGTCTGCCGAGGTGGTGGTGTCGACGAATGCACTGCGGGGTGTGGTGACGATTGACCCGTCCGACCCGCTGCTGGGGCTGTCGCTGGCGGACGGTCTGTATCACATTCGCTTTTCCAACGCTGTTTTTGCATCCTCTGCGGCTGGAGACCAGTCGGTGCTGGACGATGGGACGGGGGGTCGGGCGGGGATTTTGCGTTATGGCGTGAGTGTGCTTTTGCAGGCGCAGTTGGCGGGCGGTGTCATGGAGTTGCGGGAGTCGACGCCGGCGAGCGTGGCGACCCTGGAGTTGAGTGCCGAGAACCTGGGCATTCGCTCCTATGGTTCGGACGAGGTGATGCCGCTGGTGATCCGTCTGGAGGAGGGTGCAGCGGATGTGGAGCTGTCCTCGTCTTCGTTGCAGTTGGTGCGCTTGCGTCCGGGCCAGGGGGCGTCCGGCCGGGTGCAGTTGGAGGTGCTCAATGATGAGCTGGCGGAGCCCCGGGAGCGGGTGGAGGTGGTGATTTCGGGCACGCCGACCTACGGGACGAAGATTACGCGGATGGTGGAGTTTGTGATTCCGCGCAATGATTACCGGGTGATGTCGCTGCAGTTGCCGGCGGAAGAGGATTTGCAGACCGGGGAGGCTTTTGCGGTGCGGGTGGAGTTGAATGCGGTGGCCCCGGTAACGGTGAGTATGACGGTGCGCGCCGACGGTGGCCCGGCGGGGGTATTGGAGCGGTTGCTGGAGGTCGGGGTCGGCATGCAGTCGGGGGCGGAGGAGTTTGTGCTGACCCAGCCGGGTGCTTACGAGTTCACGGTGTTGTCGGATGCGGCCTTTGCCGAGTTTGAGAGTGGCGACCAGGTGTATCTGCCGGGGACGGAGGCCTTGGTGGAGCAGCGTCAGGTGGGTGGCGAGGAGCTTGGGGTGGCGGTGTTGTCGCTGGTTCTGGAGCGTGACACGCTGGCGGAGGGTGAGCAGACGACTTTGACTTTGAGTGTGTCGGGGCTGGAGGCTGCGGACGGAGTGTTGTCGGTGCAGTTGCGTGTGGAGGCGGTGGAGGCTGCGGGCACGGGTGATGTGAGTGTGTCGCTGGGGACGGTGGACTTGAGTGCGGATGCGCGCACGCAGACGGTGGTGGTGAGTGCTGCAGACGATGGGATGGCGGAGGATCGGGAGCGGTTCCGGGTGCTGGCGGAGGCGCAGGGTCCGCTGCCGGTGGCGGTGGAGTTGGCGGTGGTGCGCAACGGGTATCGCTGGACGGGGCTGCGGGTGATGCCGTCGGAGGTGGAGTTGGGAGAGACGGTGCAGGTATTCCTGGACTTGAATGCGATTGCCGGCACCACCGTGCATGCGACGGTGCGCGCGCACTTGTCGGAGTCGAGTTCGCAGACCATAGAGGTGGAGCTGCGCGGGGATACCAGCGGCCGTGCCAGGAGCGCACCGTTCACAGAGGCGGGGGCGTATGAGTTGTCGCTGGAAGCGTCTTCGTTTGCCGAGACCCTGGCGGGGGATCAGCCGGCCCCGGATGGCGGGGAGTTGTTGCGGGCGTCCCTGCAGGTGAACCCGGCCCCGCCGCCGGCACCGGAGGTGGTGTCCCTGGCCGTGCCGGTGGCACCGGTGGTGGTGGACACGGGCTTTGAGGTGACGGTGGGACTGGACAGCAACGCATCGCAGTCGGTGGCGGGCACGATTACGGCGAGCATGGCCGGTGAGGCGGATGTGCAGCAGGCCTTCACGATTTCCTTCGGCAATACGATGGGGACGCCGGTGTTTGGCACCGGTCTGCCGGCGGCGGGGGCCTGGCTGTTGTCGGTGAGTTCTGCGGAGTTGGCGGATGGCACCACCTTGACCGTGCGAGCCGGTGCCCGGGATATATCCCTGACGGTGGAGGAGGTGCCGGAGGTGCCGGCACCGGAGGTGGTGTCCCTGGCCGTGCCGGCGTCGGTGGTGGTGGACACGGGCTTCGAGGTGACGGTGGGCCTGGACAGCAGTGCCCCGCAGTCGGTGGCGGGGACGATTACGGCGAGCATGGGCGGGCAGCCGGATGTGGTGCAGACCTTCTCGATTTCCTCCGGCGATACGATGGGGACGGCGATGTTCGGCACCGGTCTGCCGGCGACGGGGGCCTGGCTGCTGTCGGTGAGTGAGGTGGAGTTGGCGGATGGCACCACCTTGACCGTGCGAGCCGGTGCCGAGAATGTGTCCCTGACGGTGGAGCCGCCGGCACCGGAGGTGGTGTCCCTGAGCGTGCCGGCGTCGGTGGTGGTGGACACGGGCTTCGAGGTGACGGTGGGCCTGGACAGCAACGCCCCGCAGTCGGTGGCGGGGACGATTACGGCGAGCATGGGCGGGCAGCCGGATGTGCAGCGGACTTTCAGCATCGAGCTGAACGGGCTCAGCGGGACGGCGGACTTTGACGCCGGTCTGCCGGCGGCGGGGGCCTGGCTGCTGTCGGTGAGTGAGGCGGAGTTGGCGGATGGTACGCCGCTGACCGTGCAAGCCGGTGCCCGGGATATAGCCCTGACGGTGGAGGAGGTGCCGGTGGAGGTGGTTCTGAGTGTGAGCCTGGGGCGGGGGGTGTTGCTGGAGACCGGTATTGGCAGCACCACGAACCTGACGGTGAGTGCCGCGGGTCTGATGGCGGGGGGCAGCCCCCTGCTCGTGTCGGTGTCGGTGCTGGAGAGTGACGGGGACGGGGTCTCCGACCTGCGCCTGGACGGTGCGCTGCAGGCGCAGCTGAGCCTGACATCCGCCCGGCCCCAGGGGATGGTCGGTGTGCAGGCGGTGGACGATGCCCTGGCGGAGCCCAGGGAGAGCCTGACATTGCAAGTGGCCGTCACGGGTTCTCCGGGTCTGAGCACGCAGGTGACATTGGTGATTGCGCGCAACGATTACCGGGTGCAGAGTTTGTCGCTGTCTGCGGCCGCGGTGCGTGTGAACGAGGAGGTGGAGGCGAGCGTGCGTTTGAATGCGCCGGCACCGGCGCAGGTACAGGTGAACGTGGGCGTGGAGGGCACGGACGGTGTGGAGTTGCAGCTTCCCTCGATGCTGGTGATTGAAAGCGGTTCGCAGACTGCGGTATTGACGTTCACCCCGGCGTCGGCGGAAGTGCATGTGGTGCGGGTGCTGGATGCGCAATTCAGTGTTCCGGGGGAGGCGGAGGATCAGCAGCAGTTGGGTGTGGACCCGGCCTTGTTGCGGCAGGCGGTGTCGGTGGTGGAGGGTGCGTTGCTGGAGGTGGAGTTGGTGGATCTTCAGGGTCGTCTGCTGGGGATGTTGGCGGAGGGGGGTACGGCGACCGTGCGGGTGCGGGCCTCCAACCTGCTGCCGGGGCAGACCCTGGACATCACCGTGGGGCCCCTGATGGCTTCTGCGGGTGAGTTGGAGTTTCCGGACGGGAACACCCTGCAGTTGTCGGCACTGGCACCGGAGGCGGGTGTGGAGGTGCGGGTGCTGGAAGATGGTCTGGCGGAGGGGCGGGAGACCGTGGGCGTGGTGGCCGTGTATATCGCGGAGAGTTTGACGGCCCGGGTGGAGTGGGATGTGCCGCGCCACGGTTATGCGGTCAGCGATTTGGCGGTGGCACCCTCGGAGTTGAGATTTGGTGAAGAGGCGGTAGTGCGGGTGAGTGTGAACAGCACGCCGGCCTCGGTGGTGAATGTGCGGGTGCGGGTGGTGGATGCCAATGGAGCGGGCCAGGTGCTGGAGCTGCAGGTGGCGGCGAATGCGCTGATGGCAGAGGGTCGCTTGCAGTTGCCGGCCCCGGGTTCTTACCAGGTGTCGGTGGTATCGGCACTGTTTGCGGATGCGGGCTCGGCGGGTGACCAGGTGGTGCTGGAGGATCAGAGCACGGCGCAGCAGTTGCAGGTGGAGGAGGAGGTGTTGCAGTTGCAGTTGGGTCTCGCCCTGCCGGTGATGCAGTTGGCGGAGGGTGAGCAGACGCAGCTGACGGTGAGTGTGCAGGGTTTGATGGCGGGGGAGACCTTGGATGTGAGTTTGAGCCTGGTGGAGAGCGATGGAGATGCCATGGCGGAGCTGGAGTTTGCGAAGGAGAGCCTGGTATTGAGCGATGTGGAGCCGACGACGATGGTGGTGGTGAGCGCACTCGCCGATGGTTTGGCGGAGGTGCGGGAGCGGGTGATGATTGCAGCGGGTGCAACGGGGGCGCAGACGGGCACGGTGAGCGTGGAGTTGCCGCGCAACGACTATGTGCTGCGGGGCCTGGAAGTGCGCCCGGGGATGGTGAACGAGGGCGAGGAGGTGGAGGTGGTGGCGGCCTTGAATGGTGTGGCACCGGTGGACCTGGAGTTGTTCACCCTGGAGTGGGTGACGGACGGCAAGACGCTGTATACCGGCACGGTGTCGCGCACGGATACGATGCGCTTTTTGGCGGGTCAGCGCACCGCCACCTTGACGGTGCAACCGGAGCTGCCAGCCCTGATCAACGAGCTCATCGGCCGGAACGGGTTTTATACGCTGCGGGTGCGAGGTGGCGAGTTGCGTTTTGCCGCCGGCGAGCCGGGCGACCAGTTGGCGATTGCCGCCCCACTGCAGTCGCGCCTGACCGTGCACCCGCCGGTGGAGTTGTACCATATTACTGCTCCCCCCGAATGGGAGCGGGGAGAGCCGGTGCGCCTGGCGGAGGGTCGGGAGCGCGCCGTTGGTGATTTGGTCATTAAGCACCTGCGCAACGTGCTGCTGCAGCCGGGAGAGGAGTTGCCGTTGCGAGTGGAGATTTTGCCGCCCGGGAATGCGGGCGAGTTGAGTGTTCTGGTGGCCGAGATAGCTTCAGACATTGAGTTTAGCGAGTTGAATATTGCCGCGAGAGAATTCATCCCGGCAAGAAGAGAAAGTACGAGTTGGAACTTGACTGTGAGTGCGGTGGACGAGATGGACAACCAGCCGGAGGACACGGAGCGGTTGCAGTTGCGTGCCTTTGTCGTGGTGGGGGGGACGACGGTGCAGGCGGTCGTCCGGTCAGGTGATTTAGGCCGTGGGGGGATAGCGAGCACGGTGCTGCCGACGATTGAGATTTTGCGCAACGGTTATGCGCTGGATGATTTGCAGGTGTTGAACGCGGCTGCGGTTTACGCGGGTGCGGTGCTGGAATTCGAAGTGGGGATGAACGCTGCGGCTTCCAGTGATTTGCGGGTGGATGTGCAGTTGGGTGCGGGGCTTGCGAGCGGGATGGTCATCATACCGGCGGGGGATACCGGGGCGACGGGTGAGGTTCTGCTGCCGGGGGATGTTCCGGCGGCGGTTCACCCGTTGTCGCTGAGCGGGGCGACTTTTGCCGATGGTGTGGGGACGCCGACAGTGACGGCGACACCGCAGGATGTAACTGTACAGGGGGCCCGGGTGCGGATGCGCACAACCCTGAGGCCGCAGCTGGTGTCCGAGGGTGCGCAGGCCACGTTGACGGTGGGGGTGGACAACCTGGGTGACACCGCGCGCTCCGTGGTGTTGCAGCCCTCGTCTGTGCCTGCGGACAGTCGCCTGGTGTTTATGCCGGCTGTTTCGGCGGTCATTGCGCTGGGAGCAGAGGGCGGTGGGAGTGATATGGCGGAGCAGATCTTTATCGTCGATGTGCAGGACGACACTCGCGCGAATCCCCGCACCGGGCTGTCTTTGCAGGTGCGGACGCACGCCGGCAGTGCTTCCGGGGAGGTGCTGGCCGCTGCGGTTGCGGAGATGCCCCTGACGATCCCGCGCAACGGCTATGTGCTGATGCTGGAGGCACCGCCGTCCGGGGTGGTGCTGGGTGAGTCGTGGGGCGTGAACGCGGTGCTGCAGGAGGGTTCGGGGGAGGCGGTGCCGGCACCGGTGCTGGTGCGCCTGACGGTCGAGGTCAATGAGCCGGGCGGGACCTCGCAGATGGTGGAGGTGGAGATTGCGGCGGGTGCCACAACGGCGGCCGTGAGTTTTATGCCCATGGCGGTGGGAGACTATGACTTGAGTGTGACGACGGCGATGTTTGACACCGTCCTGCAGGGCGACCAGGCGTCTCCGGACATTGACATGGCGATGACCAGCGTTATGGTGGAGCGTCCGGGGCTGGTATTGAGTTGGACGCCGGCGGAGTCGGAGTCGGCGGAGGGTCAGGAGCAGACCCTGGTGCTGGGGGCGGAGAACCTGGAGCATTACCTGTCGGGGGGTGCGAGCCTGGATGTGGACCTGTCCCTGTCGGCCACGACGGAATTGCAGTTGCTGACGGGTTCGCCGGTGAGTTTGAGTGTGGCGATGCCGACAACGCAGGTGCGGGTGCAGGCATTGGTGGATGACACACCGGAGCCCCGGGAGACATCGCAGTTGACGGCGATGGCGACGGCGGACGGTGTGTCGGTGGAGGCGGAAGCCCTGGTGTCGGTAGTGCGTCACGGCTATGCGGTGTCGCGGGTGGGTGCTGAGTCCGTGGCGGTGGCCTCGGGCAATGAATTCATGCTGTTTGCGGAGTTGAATGCGGCGGACCCGCATACGGCGACGGTGAGCGTGGAGTTGCTGGGTCTGGGAGAGGGGCAATCGGAGTCCGCCGAGGTGGTGGTGTCGACGAATGCACTGCGGGGTGTGGTGACGATTGACCCGTCCGACCCGCTGCTGGGGCTGTCGCTGGCGGACGGTCTGTATCACATTCGCTTTTCCAACGCTGTTTTTGCATCCTCTGCGGCCGGGGACCAGTCGGTGCTGGACGATGGGACGGGGGGTCGGGCGGGGATTTTGCGTTATGGTGTGAGTGTGCTTCTGCAGGCGCAGTTGGCGGGCGGTGTCATGGAGTTGCGGGAGTCGACGCCGGCGAGCGTGGCGACCCTGGAGTTGAGTGCCGAGAACCTGGGCATTCGCTCCTATGGTTCGGACGAGGTGATGCCGCTGGTGATCAGTCTGGAGGAGGGTGCAGCGGATGTGGAGCTGTCCTCGTCTTCGTTGCAGTTGGTGCGCTTGCGTCCGGGCCAGGGGGCGTCCGGCCGGGTGCAGCTGGAGGTGCTCAATGACGAGCTGGCGGAGCCCCGGGAGCGGGTGCAGGTGTCGGTTTCGGGGACGCCGACCTACGGGACGAAGATTACGCGGATGGTGGAGTTTGTGATTCCGCGCAATGATTACCGGGTGATGTCGCTGCAGTTGCCGGCGGAAGAGGATTTGCAGACCGGGGAGGCTTTTGCGGTGCGGGTGGAGTTGAATGCGGTGGCCCCGGTAACGGTGAGTATGACGGTGCGCGCCGACGGTGGCCCGGCGGGGGTATTGGAGCGGTTGCTGGAGGTCGGGGTCGGTATGCAGTCGGGGGCGGAGGAGTTTGTGCTGACCCAGCCGGGTGCTTACGAGTTCACGGTGTTGTCGGATGCGGCCTTTGCCGAGTTTGAGAGTGGCGACCAGGTGTATCTGCCGGGGACGGAGGTCCTGGTGGAGCAGCGTCAGGTGGGTGGCGAGGAGATTGGGGTGGCGGTGTTGTCGCTGGTTCTGGAGCGTGACACGCTGGCGGAGGGCGAGCAGACGACTTTGACTTTGAGTGTGTCGGGGCTGGAGGCTGCGGACGGAGTGTTGTCGGTGCAGTTGCGTGTGGAGGCGGTGGAGGCTGCGGGCACGGGTGATGTGAGTGTGTCGCTGGGGATGGTGGACTTGAGTGCGGATGCGCGCACGCAGACGGTGTTGGTGAGTGCTGCAGACGATGGGATGGCGGAGGATCGGGAGCGGTTCCGGGTGCTGGCGGAGGCGCAGGGTCCGCTGCCGGTGGCGGTGGAGTTGGCGGTGGTGCGCAACGGGTATCGCTGGACGGGGCTGCGGGTGATGCCGTCGGAGGTGGACTTGGGGGGCGTGGTGCAGGTATTCCTGGATTTGAATGCGATTGCCGGCACCACGGTGCATGCGACGGTGCGCGCACACTTGTCGGAGTCGAGTTCGCAGACCATAGAGGTGGAGCTGCGCGGGGATACCAGCGGCCGTGCCAGGAGCGCACCGTTCACAGAGGCGGGGGCGTATGAATTGACCCTGGAAGCGTCTTCGTTTGCCGAGACCCTGGCGGGGGATCAGCCGGCCCCGGATGGCGGGGAGTTGTTGCGGGCGTCCCTGCAGGTGAACCCGGCCCCGCTGCCGGCACCGGAGGTGGTGTCCCTGGCCGTGCCGGCGTCGGTGGTGGTGGACACGGGTTTCGAGGTGACGGTGGGCCTGGACAGCAACGCCCCGCAGTCGGTGGCGGGGACGATTACGGCGAGCATGGCCGGTGAGCCGGATGTGGTGCAGACCTTCTCGATTTCCTCCGGCGACACGATGGGGACGGCGATGTTTGCCACCGGTCTGCCGGTGACGGGGGCCTGGCTGCTGTCGGTGAGTGAGGCGGAGTTGGCGGATGGCACCACCTTGACCGTGCGAGCCGGTGCCCGGGATATATCCCTGACGGTGGAGGTGCCGGCACCGGAGGTGGTGTCCCTGGCCGTGCCGGCATCGGTGGTGGTGGACACGGGCTTCGAGGTGCAGGTGGGCCTGGACAGCAACGCCCCGCAGTCGGTGGCGGGGACGATTACGGCGAGCATGGGCGGGCAGCCGGATGTGGTGCAGACCTTCTCGATTTCCTCCGGCGATACGATGGGGACGACGGTGTTTGACGCCGGTCTGCCGGCGGCGGGGGATTGGCTGCTGTCGGTGAGTGAGGCGGAGTTGGCGGATGGCACCACCTTGACCGTGCAAGCCGGTGCCCGGGATATATCCCTGACGGTGGAGCCGCCGGCACCGGAGGTGGTGTCCTTGAGTGTGCCGGCACCGGTGGTGGTGGACACGGGCTTCGAGGTGACGGTGGGCCTGGACAGCAGCGCACCGCAGTCGGTGGCGGGCACGATTACGGCGAGCATGGGCGGGCAGCCGGATGTGGTGCAGACCTTCTCGATTTCCTCCGGCGATACGATGGGGACGACGATGTTTGGCACCGGTCTGCCGGCGGCGGGGGCCTGGCTGCTGTCGGTGAGTTCTGCGGAGTTGGCGGATGGCACCACCTTGACCGTGCAAGCCGGTGCCCGGGATATATCCCTGACGGTGGAGGTGCCGGCACCGGAGGTGGTGTCCCTGGCCGTGCCGGCATCGGTGGTGGTGGACACGGCATTCACGGTTACGGCGACCTTGAGCGTGGCGGCCCCGCAGCTGGTAACGGGAACGATTACGGCGAGCCTGGGTGGTCAGCCGGATGTGCAGCGGACTTTCGGCATCGAGCTGAACGGGCTCAGCGGGACGGCGGACTTTGACGCCGGTCTGCCGGCGGCGGGGGATTGGCTGCTGTCGGTGACGAGCGCGCAGTTGGCGGATGGTACGCCGCTGACCGTGCAAGCCGGTGCCGAGAATGTGTCCCTGATGGTGCAACCGCCGCCGCCGGAGGTGGTGTCCCTGGCCGTGCCGGCGTCGGTGGTGGTGGACACGGGCTTCGAGGTGACGGTGGGTCTGGACAGCAACGCCCCGCAGTCGGTGGCGGGCACGATTACGGCGACCATGACCGGTCAGGCGGATGTGGTGCAGACCTTCTCGATTTCCATGGGCGATACGATGGGGACGGCGATGTTTGGCACCGGTCTGCCGGTTACGGGAGATTGGCTGTTGTCGGTGAGCGAGGCGGAGTTGGCGGATGGCACCACCTTGACCGTGCGAGCCGGTGCCCGGGATATATCCCTGACGGTGCAACCGCCGCCGCCGGAGGTGGTGTCCCTGGCCGTGCCGGCGGCACCGGTGGTGGTGGACACGGGCTTTGAGGTGACGGTGGGACTGGACAGCAACGCATCGCAGTCGGTGGCGGGCACGATTACGGCGACCATGACCGGGCAGGCGGATGTGGTGCAGACCTTCTCGATTTCCATGGGCGACACGATGGGGACGACGATGTTTGCCACCGGTCTGCCGGCGGCGGGGGCCTGGCTGTTGTCGGTGAGCGAGGCGGAGTTGGCGGATGGCACGCCGCTGAGCGTGCGAGCCGGTGCCCGGGATATATCCCTGACGGTGGAGCCGCCGGCACCGGAGGTGGTGTCCCTGGCCGTGCCGGCGTCGGTGGTGGTGGACACGGGCTTCGAAGTTACGGTGGGCCTGGACAGCAACGCCCCGCAGTCGGTGGCGGGCACGATTACGGCGAGCATGACCGGGCAGGCGGATGTGGTGCAGACCTTCTCGATTTCCATGGGCGATACGACGGGGACGGCGATGTTTGGCACCGGTCTGCCGGCGACGGGGGCCTGGCTGTTGTCGGTGAGTGCGGCAGAGTTGGCGGATGGCACCACCTTGACCGTGCGAGCCGGTGCCCGGGATGTATCCCTGACGGTGGAGCCGCCGCCAGAGGTGGTTTTGAGTCTGGCCCTGGAACGGGAGCCGCTGGCGGAGGCGGGTGCCGGCAGCACCACGAGCCTGACGGTGAGTGCCACGAACCTGGCACTGGCGGACCAGCTGACCGTGAGTGTCCGCCTGGTGGAGAGCGATGGAGATGCCATGGCGGACCTGGTGTTTGTGCAGGACCCGGGTGCGGAGGTGCTGGAGCTGATGTTGAGCGGTGCGCAGCCGTCGGCGGTGCTGGCATTGGCGGCGGTGGACGATGAGGAGCCGGAGCTGCGGGAGACCGTGAGGATTATGGCGACTGCAGCGGATGTGGCGACGAGAAATGTGACGGTGCGGATCGGTTACAACGATTACGTGGTCAGCCTGCGCCTGGGGCTAACCAAGGTGGAAGCGGGTCGGGGCGTTACCCTGTTGGCGGAACTGAATGGTCCCGCACCGGCGGACTTGGAACTGACGCCACTGGCGGAGCCGGTGCCGCCCCTGGTTGCGGAACCGGTGGAGTTTCCAAGAAGGCCTTTTATTTCCCGGGGCGCATCAGCGAGTAATCCGGGACAGACTGTACTGTCCTCTTTTAGTGGGGCCGCGGGGGATTGGGTGTGGACGGTGAGGACGCGGCACTTCCTGGCCGGACAGCAGGGGGTGGACGAGCTGGAGCCGCGGGTCGTGGGTGCCCGGATGCGGGTGGTGCCGGTGGTCAGCGAGTTGCAGGCACCTGCGCGGCTGGTGGCGAATGCGGAGCTCCGGCTTACGGTGTCCCTGAGTGCGGTGCTGTCGCAGACGGTTACGGGCACGGTGCAGGCGGTTCTGGGCCCGGATATAGAGGAGCAGGTTTTCAGCGTGCTGCCCGGCAGATCGTCGGTGGAAGTGGTGTTTGCGGCGGGCCTGCCGGTCGGGAGCTGGAGTATATCGGTTACGGAGGCGGTGGCGATGTTCCCGGGGGACATCGAGCGGGAGTTCCCGGGGGGCATCACCAGGGTGTTGCCGGGGACCACGACCGAGTCGCTGCGGGTCGACACTGCGGCACAGAATGTGGTCGTGGAGGTGCTGCAGCTGGACCTGAACCTGGCACAGGACACCCTGGCGGAGGGGGATTCGACGAACCTGATGATCAGTGTGACGGGTCTGGCACAGGATAGCACCCTGGATGTGAGCGTCCGCCTGGTGGAGAGCGATGGAGATGCCATGGCGGACCTGGTGTTGGTGCAGGACCCGGGTGCGGAGATGCTGGAGCTGGTGTTGAGTGGTGCGCAGCCGTCGGCGGTGGTGGCATTGGAGGCGGTGGATGACGCCCTGGCGGAGCCCAGGGAGAGCCTGAGCTTGCGGGTCAGTCCGGGCGGGGACCTGCCGTTGTCGATCGGCCGCAATGATTATGCGGTGGACCTTCTGCCGCTGCCGCTGGGCCGGGCACTTGCCGGTACCACCCTGAATGTGACCGCGGAGTTGAATGCGGTGGAACCCGGCTCAGACCTGGAGCTGGAGCTGCAGGCACGGCCTGCGGACGGCAGCACACCTGCTCCCCTGTCGCTGATGATTGCCGCCGGCCAGCTCCGGGCCAGCGGGATTTTCATCCTGCCGTCCGTGCCGGGCCAGTGGTCCGTGGCGGTGAGCCAGGCGCGCTTTGCGGTCGTGGAACCGGGCGACCAGCACCCCGCACCGGGGCCGGGTGTGCAGCTGGAGATTCTCGCGGCCTTTGATTTGCGTATGAGCTTATCCCAGGCCGAGCTCGCCGAGGGCGAGATGACATCCCTGGTCGTGATGCCCAGCGTAACGGTGTCCGCCCCCGTGAACTTCCGCCTGGAGATCGCCGGCGATGATCTGCAGTTCAATCCCGGGGCGTCGACCGCCGTCGAATTCACCCTGGGGCCGTCCACACCGAACTTCACGGTCGACGTGATGGCACTGCAGGATGATCTGCCCGAGGGCCGGGAGCCGGTGCGCATCACGGTGCGCAGCCTGGGCCTGCTCCCGCAGGTGGAGGCGGACACGGAGGCCGTCATCCCGCGCCACGGCTTTGCCGCCAGCCTGGCAGAGCTGCCGGCGACCGGGCGCACGGGCAGTGAACTGCAGCCGCTCGTGCAGTTGAATGCCGCGGTCCCGGAGGGCTCCACGGTGCGGGCCACACTCGCCTGGCGTTTCACCTCGGGTTCGATGACCACCGAGTTGGGCAGCAGCGAGGCGGACATCGAGGGGGGGCAGAGTTCTATCGCCTTCGCCCCGGTGTTGCTCACGCGGGTGGGCGAGTATGAATTCACCCTGCGTGCTGCGAGTTTTGTGCCGCCGTTCATCGGCGGGGATCAGCGGCAGCTGGACGGAGTGCCGGCGAGCCGGGCGGTGAACGTGTCGGGGACACTCGTGCGGGTGTTTCCATCCGAGCTGGTAACGGGCATTGACACCACGGGTGTGGAAGGGACCACGGGACTGGTGATAGTGCATGCGGGCGAGCTGCAGCCGGGTGAGGAGCTGAGTGTCACGCTGCGGCACGACTTCGGGATGGATGCGGAATTTGTGAATGATGATGGTTCTACGAGAGCGATGCCGGTTTTCATGTTGAGTGCCTCGACGCCCTCCGAGTGGGTGTGGGTGCGCTTTATCGCCGACCACCTGGCCGAGCCGCGCGAGACCTTCAGCCTGTACGTGGATGCGACGAGTTTACTGGACTCCACAACCCAGACCGTGAAGGTATCGCTCACCATCCCGCGCCACGGCTACGCAATCCGCAACCTGAACGCCGTGCCTTCGTACCAGATTTTTCGAGATAACCGTGACCCCATGGAGCAGATAAACAACAAGATTTATGCGGACCATATACCGCTGAACATCCTGGTTACCGTGGCTGGCAGCACAGACACTTCGACCGAGGATTGCCTGGCGGGCCGCTGCGGCAGTATGGGTGCGGTGCTGTTTCCCGATGATGTGGTGCTGCTGGGCTGGGAGAGGCGGGGGCGCGATTTCGCCAGCACCGAGATACAAGTGGTGGGAGACGGCGTGTCCGTGGAAACCGAGGTTACCATGCCCTTCGATCTGCCGCAGCCGGGTGATTATGAACTGGTGCTCACGGGTGCCCGCTTTGCCAGTGCGGAGCCGGGCGACCAGCGGGAGCTGTTCCTGGCCGATGATGTGGCACCGCACCAGGTCGAGGCCTTTGCGCCACCGGTGATCACTTTGAGCTCATTGCCGGCTCCGGTGGTGGAACGGAGAGTAATCCTAAGATTTCCTATAAGTACCTCAAATGTGTTCGGTACATTGGGGGTCCGTGTTGATCGAGCGCGTCCCTTGGGTTCTCAACCGGGGGCTGACTTATCAGTTTCTGATAGTAGTACGCTATATCGTCGTGGTGGGCAATTCCCAATAACCATATTTGCGGACGATATCCCCGAGCCGGCCGAGGCTTTGACGTTCAGCGGCCGGTGGCACCTGGGCTTCGGTACATCGGCTCCTGATCATCCCGAGCACTTCTTCTACCAGCATGTCGAAATCCAAGTAACAATCGCGCGCAACGACTACGCATTGACAGCCCTGAGCTTCACGCACCCGGGCGGCACGCTGTATGCGACGGCACCGCTGCCGGTAATCCTGACATTCAATGGCATGCTGCCGGCCCCGGTGGAGGTGGAACTGCAGGCGGCAGAGGCGGGAGACCCGGACAATCCCGTCTCCATCTTCCGCACGCTGCCGGCCGCAGACCCCTTCACCCAGCCGGTGGATGCCGCCCGGTCGACGCCCGTGAGCCTGACCACAAACCTGGGCCTGCCGAGTGCCGGCAACTGGACCGTGTCGGTGGCTGCAGCGCGCTTCACCACCATCGAATACGCCGAAGACCAGGTGGACCTGTCGGTGTCCGCCGGCACGGTCCAGATCGAAGTCGTCGCACCGCTGGTGTCCGTGGCGTCGGTATCGATGGTCCCGGCGGTGGTTGCCGAGGGTGCCCGGTCGACCCTGAACCTGAGAATCACCCATCAACAGGCCGAGGCACAGTCCCTGAGATTGGACCTGTCGACGCATGGGGAAGGGCCGTCGCTGCGCTTGGAGAGCACCGGGGCGGATCTCCCGACCGAGACCGCCGTTATATCGCTGGAGCCCAACACGCCCTTGGACGTGATGTTGCCCATTCGGGTGCAAGACGACGACTTGCCGAACCCGCGCACCCCGCCGGTACTGATTCTGCAGGTCCTGGTAGAGGATGATATGGGCAATCCCCTGGCGGGCGGCGAGACACCGCTCATGGTGGCGCGCGCCGACTACCGGGTAACGAGCCTGGCACTGCTGGATGCCACAAACCGCACCCCGTTGCCCGCGGGGGCGGGCCTGTCACTGGGGCAGGAGTTTGTCGCCGTCGTGAACTTCAATGCGGGCCTGCCGACCAGTGCGAGCTGGACCCTGGAGGCCAGCCGTGCCGATGGCCAGACGCAATCCTGGGACGGGGATGCGATTCCCGCCGGCTCCCTGCGGGCGGAACTCGCAGCCAGCCTGTCCCGGCCGGGCACCTGGACCTTGAGCGTGCGGGCGCAATTTCAATCCGGGGTGTACACGGGGGATGCGGTGGACCAGGAGCACTTGGGCACAGCACCGGATGCGCAATTCACCATCGTCGGGCTGCCGATCATCTTGCGGGCTGAGTTGGACCGCACGCTGGTGCGGGAGGGCGAGGAGGCATTCCTGAACCTGGAGGCGGAGAACCTGGATGTGACGCTGGAAACATTCATTACACCCGCTCCTGCGGCCGGCCAGACTGTAGTCGACCTGTCATCCGATGCTTTCCTGGCGCTTTTGGATACACGGAACTTGAGGGCGGACAATCCGCGTCTGCAGTGGCGGCTCCCGATTCCCCAGGACCAGCTGGCCGCACCGCGCGGCATCCTGGAGTTCGCTGTGAGTCAGGCGACGCCCTTGTCATCAGACATCCTGGAGAGTGACGTGGAGCTCGGCGATGCCCGTGCCGCCATGGCGATCCCGCGCGAGGACTACGCACTGCACCTGAACCTGGTCTCCGGCCTGGTGCGCGCGGGGATACCGCTGGAGGTGGAAGTGCGCCTGGGCAGTGTTGCACCCGCGGCGGAACTGCAGCCGGCACCGTCCACCGTGACCCTGAGCCTTGCGATCGATGTCAGCACCGGCCTGCCCCCGCAGCCTGCCCGGCAGCTGACCATCCCGCCCGGCGAGAGTGTGGCTTCTGTCACCCTCAACCCGGCGTCTGCGGGCCAGTGGACCGTGGCGGTGAGCCAGGCGCGCTTTGCGAGCGCAGAACCGGGCGACCAGCCGGGCCCCGCACTGGGGCCGGGTGTGCGCCTTTCGATTATCGAGGCCTTTGACTTGCTCCTGAGCTTGTCCCCGCCCGAGATCGCCGAGGGCGAGATGGCAACCCTGGACTTGAGAGCCGACCGGCAGTTGAGCTCTCCGCTGGGCTTCCGCCTGGAAATCCAGGGCGATGATCTGCAGTTCCATCCCCGGGCGTCGACCGCCGTCGAATTCACCCTGGGGCCGTCCGCACCGGACTTCACGGTCTCCGTGATGGCACTGCGGGATAATCTGCCCGAGGAGCGGGAGCAGGTGCAGATCACGGTGAACGGCTTGAACTTTGCCCAGCCGCTACTGGCGAGCGTGGAGGCGATGATCCCGCGCAATGGCTTTGCCGCCCGCCTGGCAGAGCTGCCGGTGCTCGCGCGCCCGGGCAGTGAACTGCGGCCTGGCGTGCAGTTGAATGCCAGGGTTCCGGAGGGCTCCACGGTGCGGGCCACACTCGCCTGGCGTTTCACCTCGGGTTCGATAACCACCGAGTTGGGCAGCACCGAGGCGGACATCGAGGGGGGCCAGGATTCCGTCAGCTTCGACCCGGTGCCGCTCACGCGGGAGGGCGCGTATGAATTCACCCTGCGTGCGGCGAGTTTTGTGCCGCCGTCGCCGTTCATCGGCAGGGACCAGCGGCAGCTGGACGGAGTGCCGGCGAGCCGGGCGTTGAACGTGAGGGATATATCCTTGCAGCTGACCCCGTCCGAGCTGGTTACGGGCGTTGACATCCGTGATGTGGAAGGGTCAACGGGGCAGGTGATAGTGCAGGTGAGCCAGCTGCAGCCGGGTGAGGAGCTCAGGATAACGTTGCGGCACGACTTCGGGGCGGATGCGGAATTTGTGGATGAGAGTGCTACTCCGATCGAGTCGCCGGTTTTCGTGTTGAGTGCCTCTACGCCCTCTGGCACAGTGTTGATACTCCCTATCGAGGATGACCTGGCCGAACCGCGCGAGACCTTTACATTGTACGTGGATGCGGTGAGTTCACTGGATCCCGCGACCCGCACCGTGGTGGTACCGGTAATCATTCCGCGCCACGGCTACGCGATCACCGAATTTGAGGCCCTGCCCCCGTACGAACTTACGCCGGATGCCACTGAGATTTATGCCGACCATGTACCGCTGAACGTTCAAGTCACCGTGGGTGATAGCGATGGTGAGGAGGTGGTGCTGCAGCGACGGGATATGGTGCTGCTGAAGTTGGAGAGGCGGGGGCGCGTCTTCGCCCGCAGAGAGGCACAGATGGCGACCAACCGCGTGGTCGTGCCCTTCCAGCTGCCGCAGGCGGGTCAGTATGAACTGGTGCTCACCAGTGCCCGCTTTGTCAGTGCGGAGCCGGGCGACCAGCGGGAGCTGCCCCTGGACCAGGTGGCACCGCATCGGGTCGAGGCCTTTGCCCCACCGGTGATCAGCCTGGGTTTGCCTCCGGGGGTAGTGCTGGAACAGGAAACACGAACACAGCTGTTCCTTCCTATAACCGCCCAAAATGTCTTCGATCCACTGGGGCTGGTGCTAGGTACCCCGTCTCTTTTCGCCTCCAATCGTGCACCGGGGGTTGACGTATCAGGTGCGCTCCCTAGTTTGTATTTTCGTACAGGTAATGAATACCAAACAGGAGGTTTGGGATACGATCTAACCGTTTTCGATGACGATATCCCCGAGCCGGCCGAGACTTTTACGATCAGTACCCCGGGGGAGATACACTTCGGGACGAGTGCTGATTCCCGGCTGCTGCGCGCGGATTTCCGTCACCAAGTCGAGACCCGGATAACGATCGCGCGCAACGACTACGCATTGACGGCCCTGGGTTTCACGCACCCGGGCGGTACGCTGTATGCGACGGCACCGGTGCCGGTAACCCTGACATTCAATGGCCTGCTGCCGGCCCCGGTGGAGGTGGAATTGCAGGCGGTATCGGCCGCCGACCCGGGCAATCCGGTAACTTTCTCCCGCACGCTGCCGGCCGCAGACCCCTTCACCCAGCCCGTGGATGCCCGTCAGGCGACGCCCGTGAGCCTGCCCGTGAGCCTGGCCCTGCCGTCGTCTGAGACCTGGACCGTGTCGGTGGTCTCAGCGCGCTTCACCAGCTTCGAATACGCCGAAGACCAGGTGGACCTGTCCCTGTCCGCCGGCACCGTTGACATCAAGGTCATCAGGTCGCCGTTTTCCCTGGAGGCGTTGTCGCTGGTCCCGGCGACAGTCGCCGAGGGCGAGCGGACGACCCTGAACCTGCGCATTACCAATCAGCAGGCCGATGCACAGTCCGTGAGATTGGCACTGTCGGCACTTGGGGAAGGGCCGTTGCTGCACTTGGAGAGCACTGGGGAAGATTTACCGACCGAGACCGCCTTTGTAACCTTGCAACCCGACATATCCCTGTCAATGATGTTGCCGCTTCGGGTGCAAGATGACGACTTGCCGAACCCGCGCACCCCGCCGGTACTCATTGTGCAAGTCGTGGCAGAGGATGATATGGGCAACCGCCTGGGGGGCGGCGAGATACCGCTGTTTGTGGCGCGCGCCGACTACCGGGTTACAAGCCTGGAGCTGCTGGATGGTGTGAACCGCACCCCGTTGCCCGAGGGGGCGCAGCTGTCGCTGGGGCAGGAGTTCATCGCTGCCGTGAACTTCAATGGGAGCCTGCCGGTGGCCACGAGCTGGACCGTGGTGGCCAGCCGTGCAGACGGCCAGACGCTGTCCTGGAACGGGGAGGAGCTTCCCGCCGGCACCCTGCGGGCGGAACTCGCAGCGAGCCTGTCCCGGCCGGGCACCTGGACCTTGAGCGTGCAGGCGCAATTTCTATCCGGGGTGTACACGGGTGATGCGGTGGACCAGGAATACCTGGATACAACAGCACCGGAGGCGCAATTTACAGTCGTCGCGCCGCCGATCATCTTGCGGGCGGAATTGGACCGCACGCTGGTGCGGGAGGGCGAGACGGCATTCCTGAACCTGGAGGCCGAAAACCTGCTGACGAACCTGACCGCAGATTTGGCCCGTATGCTTGAGGACGAAGTGGACCAAGAAGACGTGCACCCCGATGACTGGGATAACCTGCTCGAAAACGTCACCTTTAGTGCGGACACTCCGCGCCAACAGCGGCGGATCAGGATTGTCCAGGACGGGCTGGCCGAGCCGCGCGAAACACTGGGCTTCATTATCCAGAGTGCGAGTCTGGAGGGCGTGGAGTTAGCCGACACCCGTGTCGCCCTGACGATCCCGCGTGAGGATTATGCGCTGTACCTGGGCCCGCCCTCCGGCCTGCTGCGTGCGGGGGCTGCACTGGAGTTTGAAGTGCGCCTGGGCGATGTTGCACCCGCGGATACTCGAAAGACGGGGCCGTCCACCCTGAGCCTGAGCGTGGAAATTGACGGCGGTGCCCGCCTGGACGCGGAACTTTCTGTGCTGCAGACAGTGCTCCCGCTGGCTCAGAGTACCATCGGGTTCACCGTCGAGCTGCCGGCTGCGGGCATGTATACGCTGCGCATCAGCACCGCGCAGTTTGCCATCAGCGAGCCCGGCGATCAGCAACCGGTATTGCCGGAGATGCGCTTTGCAGCGGTCGACCTGGAGCTGGAGTTGGTGCTGGGACAGGAGACGGCCCTGGTGGAGGGGGCGGACCCTGCGCCCACCCTGGGCATCGTGGCCCGCAACCTGCTGCCGGGTGAGCAGGTGATGGTGGACCTGAGTGTGCTGCCGAACGAGATGGACCTGGCACTGCTCACCGGTTCCGTAATCCTGTCGACTCCCAGTGGCACGGTGGCCCGCACCCTCGTCGAATTGCGGGTGGTCGATGATAATCAGCCCGAGCCGCGGGAAACCGTTGTACTGCAGGCATCCGGCACCTCCGACGAGCGTCTTACGCTCAACCTGCCCCCGGTAACGGCCAGCCTGGAGCTGGCGATCGCACCCAGCGACTACGAATTGCGCTTGCGCCTGGAACCCGATGGCACGGTGGAGAACCAGACTTTCACGTTGGTGGTGGAGTTGAACGCACCTGCGCCATCGACCGTGGTGAGCCTCTTCGTGCAGGATGAGAAGGTGGGCACCCGGGGCTGTATCTTCCAGGATGAGACGCCATTCATATTTGCACCGGAACCGGATATGCCGCTGGAGCTGGCGGCAATCCCCATGGGGGAAACCGAATCGCGGGTGAGGGTGCCGACCCGGGGCGTGGATGCCGGGGAGTACTGCTTCAGTTTTGATCGTCTTGCCCCGCCGCGCTTTGCGTCCGGGCCGGGCGGGGGTCTCGTGATATTGAATACCGAGACTTCCCCGGTGTTTTTGCGTCACGACTACCGGGCGACCCTGGATGCCGGGGACGGGCCGTTCTATGTCGGGGATTACCTGGCACTGGATGCGGCTGGCAACTATGCGGTTTCCGCCGATGCCGTGATCGCACTGCAGATGTCTTTTGCCGGCGGGGAGCCGTCGCCGGCCCCCGCCATCGTTATCCTGCAGGGCGAGTTGTCGGGCGTTTCCCCCGGGGTGCTGCTGACACAGGCGGGCATCCTGAGCTTGCACATCACCGACTACAGTTTCTCCGACCGCCTCGGCGAGCGGGAGGGTCTGGACGAAGAGGGCATACTGGAGCTGCGGGTCTTGCCACAGCGTCCGCTGGTCGCCGCCATCAGTGGCTGCAATGTCGATTCCCGGGGACAGGCCTGGGCCCGGGAGGGCGATCGGTGCACGCTGACCGTGAACCCGGCCAACAACCTGGTCCTGGATATCCGGGCCGTGGATGAAGACGGCAACCTGAGCACGGACGTGTCCCCGGCACTGTGGGCGGGGCAGCTGCTGGGCCGGGAGTTGCCTTTGCAGCTGGACGTGTCCGTGGCCAGCGACAGCGTGACACCCGAAGCGCGCGAGACGATTTACTTTGAGTTGCGGCTGCAGGGCGACACCAATCTCCTGCCACTGGCTGCGACCCCGAGCCTTGCCATCGCACGCCACGGTTATGAGATCACCCGTTGGACCGTCACCCCCATGGAGCTGGCCGAGTTCGGCGAGCTGATGATCGAAGTGGGCTTGAACGGGGCCGTGCCGGCCGGTTCCACGGCGGATATTCTCATCGAAGTCCGGCACGGGGGTTTCTCCTGGCCGGCGGCGTTGGAAATTTCCGCGGGCGATACCATGGGCAGTGTCAGCATTCGCCTGGAACGGCAGGGAGTACACATCCTGTCGCTGACCGACCTGTCCTTCCTGACCAACCCGCGGCCGGGAGACCAGGCGGCCCTTGCACCGCCGTCCGTCCGGCATCGGGTGACGGTCGGGCCGCCGGCCGGCAGCCTGCAGACGGCGGGTGAGGCGCCCGCGGTCAGTGCCCTGACAGTGGATGCGACGGAGATACGCGCGGGCCAGCAGGTTGTTCTAAGGGCGGAACTGAGTGCGGCGGCGCCGGCATCCGTGTACGTGGACCTGGACCTGTTCCGCGCAGAAGACCTGCTGCGGACGCTGCAGCTGCGGATTGCCGCGGGGGACATGAACGGTTCCCTGGCGGTGTCCCTGGTGCAGGACGGAGAGTACCGGATTGTCTATCGCCGGGCGCGTTTGCCGGATCAAGTGCTGGTCGGAGAGGGCGCACTGGCGTTCACCGCCGCCACCCGCACCTTCACCGTGAGCGTGCGTCCCCGGGCACAGCTGAGCCTGGAGCTGCAGTGTCCGGCCGGGGCGGCGGTGCAGGAGTTGGAGCTGTTCGGGATGGGGGAGACGGAATGCGCACTGCAAATTGCGGCCGCTGAGAACCTGTTGCCGCTGCTGCCCGGCGAGACCCTGCGGGAGATGCGCATCCGCGCCGATGAACAGGTGGGCATGGCACTGCGGATTGTCCCCCCCGGCGATAGAGGTGATTCTTTGCCGACCGGTGGCGTTGAGTGGTTCCTGCAGGGGCCCCCGTTGTCGGCGTTCCCGGGTACTCCGTTGTCGCTGCAGGCCTTCTTCAGCAATATCCGGGCCGAGGACAGCACCGCCTCGAGCACGGAAATCCTGGAATTGCGTGCGGCGGCGACGCTCAGGTCTTCGCATGGGGCTGTGCAGGTGCGGAGCGTGGAACCCCTGGCGTTCCCGGTCCACCTGGTCGAGTACACGCTGAACCACCTGGCGGTCGTGGAGCGCCCGGCGTTTTTGAACAATACCAATGTGACAGTGGAAGTGGGCCTGGATAAGGAGGCGCGCTCCGACTTGGAGGTGGGGCTGGAATGGAGACGGTCTGGCGGCGAGTCGGTGCGCACCACGGCGACCATCTACGCCGGGGATTCCAGGGGCCGGGCGCTGTTTTTTACGTTCGTGGTGGGGGACTACAGCGTCGATGTGATTGCCCTGCGCTTTACAGACGGCATCACCCCGGCACCGCCGGAGACCGTGGATGCCGTGGATTTCACCGTGGTTGAGGGAAGCGACCTTATCAGGGTCCCCTTCACTGTTCTATTAGCAGTGCGCACACCGACCGCCACCCAGGGGGTTCTTGGAGACGAGGTGACTGTACTGTCCGAGGGCCTCGACGATGCCCCGGCCTCGCGCCTGGTTTTTGAAACCAAGATTCAAAATAAAGGCGACCCCACCACCGAGGAGCAGACCGTGAAGTGGCGTGCCGGGGTAACGGTGGCAGGGGCGGTTATCTTCGATGAGCCGGAAGTGGACCTGGTGCTCCCGGCCGGTTTTACCGAGGTGGTGCATCATTTTCCTTTCTCGGTGCGGGACGATGATTTGGCAGAAAGCGTCCAGACTGTGCACTTCTATGTCAATATTTCCCTGGACGGGGGCACCACGTACCTAACCCCGCCTCAGGACGTCTACACAGTAATCGCACGCAATGATTACCAGTTGCGCTTGATCAAATTGGGGCGGGAGTGCGAGTTCGATGCCGAACGCCATGTCGAGCGATGCTGGCAGCGGGCGGCATTGGAATTGAATGCGCCGGCCCGGGAGCCATTTGCCTTTGGTCAGGGCCCCGCCGACATCGAGCCGCCATTGCCGACTACTCCGCAAGTGTTGATTCCGACAGGCGGCAGGCGCTCTGCCTCCTTCCGGGTCTTGCTGACAACCCCGACTGCGGTGCTCAGTTTCCCGGAGGACGCCCTCTTTTTTGCCGACACAACGGAACAAGACCAGCGGACGGTGCCGGTGGTCGGCGACTTGAGCGGGCTGGCCGTCGAGGAACGCACGCTGGACATCCTGGCACTGCTTCGGGATCGACCCAGGCTGCTGGAGCCGGGTGTAGAAAGGCGGGTGGGCCTGGGTCTGACGGAGGCGGCCTTCGATCTGGAGGGGGCGTCCTCTGGCTCCGGCGTGGACGTGCCGGTGGCATTTTCATTGTTCACCGCGGAAAATCAGTTAGTGTCTCTGGCACAGCTGCCGCGGGAGGACCTGCCGCTGTCACTGCCCAGCAGCTTGACTCTGAACACGGTGTCCGCACCGGAGCGGAGCGTGGTGCTGCTGCTGGACCCGGACGGGGCCTCGCCCAGGTGGGAACTGTTCCTGGGGTCTCGCCCGCCTGGCGCTCCTCCGCAGCGTGGCGTGTTGGAGATCACCATCCCGCGCTACGGCTACCGCTTCGAGTCCCTGGAGGCGATGGAGTCCGGCTCCGATATAGTGCTGACCGTGCGGCTGAATGCGCCGGCCCCGACAACCCTGCAAGTAACGGTGGTGGCCGACGACGGCCAGGCCACGCCCCAGGAGTTGATGCTGAGAATCTTCAGGGGGAGCCCCTTCAATCTCGCTGTGTTCAGAGGTCTGACGGCGGGTCGGAACTACGTGTTTTCGGTGCGCGAGACGACCATTCCCGGTGATGCCATGGACGGCGACCAGACCGTGATCGAGGCGGCACCGGCACTGGCACAGCAGTCCCTGGGTTCTATGTCGGACCCCGCACCGGAGTTCCAGCTGCAGGCGAGCCTGGACCGGGAGCTGCTGGTCGAAGGCGAGAGCGCGCGCTTGAACCTGGAGGCCACCGGCCTGGATATGGGCTCGCTGCTCCTGTTCCTGTCCCCCACCCCGGACCGGGTGGTGTCGCTCAGTCTCGAGGACGGGCAGGCCGCCGAGCGTGTCGTCCTGTCGTCCCAGGCACCGACTGCGACCGTGATCGTGCGGGCACTGGACGATGAGCTGCCAGAGGCCCGGACGCTCCTGCATATCGGGATTGCGGCGACGGGTGCCATGGTGAGCGGCAGTACCCGGGTGCGCGTGCAGGTTGCGCGCAACGACTGGCTGGTGCAGAGCATCACCGCACCGGACCGGGTGCTGCCGGACCGGGAGTTCGAGACCAGCATGCAGCTGAACGGGATGGCACCGGCCCCGGTCGATGTGAGGGTGCAGGCGCGGGACCGGGAGACCGGCTCCGTGATAGGGGTGGGCACCATGGTGTTGAGCCAGGGCGATACGGCCGCCGTGATGCTGAGCTTGCCGGACCTGCCGGAGCTGCCGGGAGGCGGTCGTTTCGTGCTCGTGCCCGATGCGGAATTTACCGAGTACCGGGAGCGGGACCAGAGGATCCTGCCCCTGAAGGGGGACAGCAGCGACTGGCCCCGGGTGGAAGTCGTGCCGATCGTGCTGAGTCTGTCGCCGTCGACCGCCACCCTGCGGGAAGGGGAGAGTATGGACTGGACGCTGGCGGCCCTGTCCGGCCTGGATTTGCTGGAAGGTGCCTCCTTGAATATTCTCCTGCAGGAGCAGAAGGAGGACCCGGCCGCCCCCGATCAATTGCTGATGACACCCGCGACCGTCTCCTTGAGCGAGAGTGCACCGGCCGCAACGGTGCAGGTGCAGGCACTGGACGATGGCCGGGCGGAAGTGCGTCAGTCGCTGCAGTTCACGGCGGTGGACTCCGCCAGCCAGCCGGTGGCACGGTCGGCGGCGGCACACCTGACGATACCGCGCAACGGTTACCGGGTGCAGAGTTTCACCGTGGAGCCCGCGGAACCGGACATCAGCCTGGGCGAGATGGTGAGGGTCCAGGTGATGCTCAATGCGCCTCCGCGGTCCGAAGTGCTGCTGGAGTTCGAGGTCGAGCCGCCGGGTCTCAGCCTGCCCGCCGCCCTGAAGCGGATACCTCCGCCCGAGACCCCGGGTGCGTCCGGGCCGCAGGGTGTTGATGTACTGTTCAGTCCGCAGGCGGAGGCCGGCACCTATATCATCACCTTGAGCACTGTGACTTTCGTCACCAGTGAAATAGATGACCAGCGGCTGATCCCGGGTGCCCCGATCAGCCGCACCCTGACCGTTACTTTCCAGCCCTTCGCCCTGGCGACGAGTATCGAGCCGGCGGCCGGACGCGAGGGCGAGCTGCTGGACCTGGAGCTGGTGTTGCCGGGGGATATGAACCTGCCGGCCGACCTGGTGTTCGATGTGGCCGTGAGCGCCCCGGCCCATGCGAGCGAATTGTTGTTTTACCTGTCCGGCGACACTGCGGCAGCGGCGACCCGAACCCTGAACCTGGGCCTGGGTGCCGATGCCCGGACCGCTACCGTGCGCGTGTTGCTGGTCGATGACGCCCTGCCCGAGGCGCGGGAGGCGGTGCAAATCCGGGTGGACGGCGAGTTGATCATCTCCACCGAAGTGCGCGCGGTGATCGCACGCGATGATTACCTGCTGCAGGCCCTGCGGGTGGTGGGCACGGCCGCAGATTGTGTGGCATCTCCGACGCCCGGCGTGAGCAGCCTGGTGGAGGGCGAGAGATTCCACGTGTGCGTGGTGTTCAACGCCCCGCTGCCGGCACCGGCCCGGGTAATAGTGCAGGTGCCGCTGCCCGAGGCCCCGGGCGTGGGCCGGAATGCGTCCATGCCGCACGAGTTGCTGGTCCCGCCGGGTTCCACCACCGGGCTGAGCGTCGGGATGGTCGCCCAGTCCAACCTGGAAAGACCTGCCGATTACGTGCTGGAAGTGACTTCGGCGGTGTTCACGGTGTCCGCCGCCGATGGACTGGACCAGCGGGACATCGGTTTTGCGCCCCTGGATGTGGTGGCGGCACTCAACGTGGAGCGGCCGCTGATGCGGGCACTGCTGCAGGGGTACCGGGCAGGCCCGCTGCGGGATGCCGGGGGGGCGCGCTCGCATGACTTGCGCGTGGCCGTGGCCGAAGGTGCGTTCACGGAACTGCTCCTGTTCTTAAACAGCCATCTGTTGGTGCGGGCCTTCGGTTTCAGTACTGACGAATTGCTCGAATGGAGGGCCTCTATGCGATGGTCGCCCCGGGAGCAGTTGTCAGGCCCCGGTTTCTTTTCGGGTATCGGGGGGCGGTACTGGGGACTTGTGGAAACGGGCATCAACCCGCGGGTTGTCGATGACGCCCTGCCGGAGAACACCCTGGAGGTGCGGCTGGTCTCTACCTATACCGTGAGTTTTGCCGACGAGCCGGATGTCCTTGCCCGGGCGCGGGCCCTGTGCCAGCGCTATGCCGGCAGCGGTTGCCGCATGGACGGCACCCGCCTCATCATGGACAAAACGGTGTACGTGGTGGTGCTGCGCAACGATTACGAGGTGCAGGGCTGGAGCCTGGCGGCGCGCGGCATTACCCGGCAGCGGGGTCTGGGCACGGCGGCTCCCGCACCGCTGGCGGTGCGCAAGGGTTCCGTCGTCGATTTGCAGGTGGATTTGAATGCCCCGGTGCCGCCGGTGCCGGACGTCCCGCCGCTGGGGGTGGAAGTCCGGGAGGCCGTGCCGCCGATGCCCCTGCTGGCGCGGACGGCGGCCAATACACTGACCGTGGTGGTCGAGCTGACACTCATGGGCGAGTCGACGCCGACGCGGGTTCTGCGGCTGCCGATTGCCCAGGCCGTGGACTCGGGCAGCCTGCAGCTGTCCGAGCTGGATACCGAGACCCTGGAATTCGGTCTCTACCGGGTATCGATTTCCACGCGCACTTCGGACTTTGCAGACGGGGTCGGGGAGCTGAGCCGGGTGCCGGGCAGCCTGCCGTTGAGCATCAGCGACCGGCCGCAGTTGAGCCTGTCGCCGCCCGAGTTGCCGGTGGAGGAAGGGGTGTCGGGGAGGCTGGAATTGAGTGCCGACCTGCAGCCGGGCGAGGTGCTGTCGGCAGTCCTGGTCGTGGAGCCGGCGGGGGTTGGAGAGCTGTCGCTCACGCCGTCTGAAGGGACGCTGCAGTTGCCGAACACGCCGACCCTGGACGTGCAGGTGCGGGCGTTGTCGGACGGGATACCGGAGCCCCGGGAGCGTTTTGCGCTCACGGCGAGTGCGATGGGGGCGCGCACGGCGACCGCGCACGTGGTGATACCGCGTCACGGCTACCGGGTGCAGTCAGTAGACCTGGACAGGAGGATGGCGGACGTGAACGCGATGGTAACGGTAACGGTGCAGTTGAATGCGCCGGTGCCGGCCCCGGTGGCATTTGATTTACGGTTGGAACACGCAAGCGATGCGCTGGCGACCCGGGTGTTCAGTGCCCTGGTGCTGGCCCCCGGGGAGCAGAGCCTGGCACACGAGTTGCGCCTGGGCGTGGGCGGGGTCTACGAGGTATCGATCACGACGCCCGAGTTTACCGCCGGGGAGCCGGGTGACCAGCTGCAGCTGGAAGAGCAGGGTGCCGGCTCGCTGACCATAAGCCCGCCGGCGATCATCGTGCGGGTCACACAGGCAGAGGCACTGCGGCAGGAGGGGGAGCAGTTGGAGTTGCAGCTGGCATTGGAGAACCTGGCGTATTACCCGCAGGGGTCTCAGCAGTTGCGGTTGTTCTTTGAGCCGCAGGCACCGCATACGGGGGATGTGGGGAGTGCGGAGCTGGTGTTGAGCCGTACGACACCGGGCGGCATGGTATTCCTGGACATTGTCGACGATGGGGTGCCCGAGGGTCGGGAGACGGTATCGCTGGGCTTTCGGGGTGTGAGCGGTTTCACCGCGGGGGATTTCGAGTTTGCCCCGCTTGCGTCCCAGGTAGTCATTCCGCGGCACGGCTATGCCCCGCAGTCGCTGTCGGTGGCCCCGACAGAGGTGCATACCGGGGACCTGGTGGAGTTGCGCCTGGTGTTGAATGCGGAGGTTCCGTCCCCGGAGGGGGTTACGGCGGTGGTAACGGTGGAGGGTCCGGCAGGGAGCAACGTGTCGGTGGGCGTGGTGGTGGGCGAGTCGAGCGGCAGCGTGATGTTCCGGGCACCGGCCAGGGGCGGCACGTACCGGGTGTCTCTTACGGAGTTGCGTTTCGATGACGGGGAGCCGGGCGACCAGCAGGTTCTGCCGGTGGCGGCGGTGCCGGTGCTGCAGCTGGTGGTGCGGGACCAGGTGCAGTTGCGCCTGGAGTTTCAAGATGGCATGGAGGTGGTCGAGGGGGCCAGCTTGCGCTTGCGCGTGAGTGCGGAACATCTGCTGACGGATGAGATTGTGCCCGTGAGCCTGGCGGCGGATATGAGCCAGTTGCGCTTGTCGACCACCAGTTTGTCATTGGCTCGGGGTGCGCATGCGGATGTGGTCGTGGAGGCCCTGGACGATGCCGTGGCGGAGCCGCGGCGTTCTTTCACGGTTACGGGGAGTGCCCCGGGTGCGCGGGGGGATACGGAGAACCTGGAGATTGCCCGGGCAGACTACCGCCTGGAGTTGTCGGCGATGCCGCGCGTGGTGCCGGTGGGCGATCCGGTAACGGTGAATGCGCGGTTGAATGCGTCGGCCCCGGCGGACCTGGCAATGCAGTTGGGGGTGCTGGATAGCGGTGGCGTGCTGCTCACGACGCAGAATTTGAGCATTGCCCGCGGCAACTCGCAGGTTTCCTGGGCCGTGGACACGGGCACCCTGTCGGGGACTTACCGGGCGGTGCTCATAGAGAGCGAGACGCGGTTTAGCACCGCTCCGGGGAGGGACCAGGAGTTCCTGCCGCCGGCCGCACCGGCGGAGTTTGCGGTGTTGAGCCTGGAGTTCGAGGCGGAGTATGCGGACGGGCGCCGGCAGCGGTTGCAGGTGGGCGACGTTTTGCGTCTGGAGGAGGGCGAGGAGGTTGCGATCACGGCACTGGTGGTGGAGGGTTTGAAGGAGGCCTCGGTATTGAGCGTGATGCCGACGGTGGTAACGGCGCCCCCGGGGGTGGGTGCCGCCGACCTGGTGCGCGTGGAGTTGCCGCAGGGTACGCAGTTGGCGGTGGGTTCGACGCGGGTTCGTTTCGTGGTGCAGGCGGTGGATGACAACGAGCCGGAGGACCAGGCGGAGGTGGACCTGGAGGTGAGCATTCGCGGTCCGGTGGCGGCCTTGCTGGGTCGTCTGCCGGTACAGGTGTTGCGCAATGACTGGCAGGTGAGCCTGGAGCCGTTGGCGGAGACCCGCTACGATGCCGGCGACACGGTGTCGCTGTTTGCGCGTTTGAACGGGGCGGCGCCGGCGGAGTTGCGCCTGGTGCTCCAGGCACTTGCCGCAGACGGTGCGCGCCACAGCACCGAGACGACCCTGGGGCGGGGGTCGAGCCGGCAGGAACTGGGCTTTTACGATCTGCCGCCGGGCGAGTACCGGGCGCAGCTGACGGTTGCGGACTTCACGGATGCGAACGGCGGGGGTGCGGAATTCGTGCCCAGTACGCGGCGGTTCACCGTCTACGTGCTGCCGACCTTCGAGGTTTCGCCCGTGGCGCCCGACCTGCGGGAAACCACCGGCACGGCGGGTCGGGTGGAGTTCATTGTGCGGGTGATCAATCCGCGCGCGCCTTCCCTGTCCTTCGATCTGATCGAGGTCCGCGGGGGCGCACGTGTCAGGGAGACGGCAGACGGTCAGGATATCTCCTTGATTCGCCGTATCAACGTGGGGAGGGTGAGTGCTGTGCCGCCGATCCGGGAGGTGCGGTACACCGTGGTCACCCAGGATCCGGATCGCAGCCTGGACAACCTGAGCGAGGCGGTTCCGGATCGGCCCGAGGACACGGAGAACTTCCTGATGCGCCTGGTGACGCCGGCGGTGCACCGGGACGTGGTGGAGGAGTTTCCGCTGCGCGTTTTGCGCAATGACTGGGCCTTGGAGGGTCTGGAGGTGAGTCCGCAGGCGTTGGATGAGAGGCAGCCGGTGGCGTTCACGGTGCGTTTGAACGGCATGGCACCGGCACCGGTGCGGCTTACGGTATCCCTGTCCGGGGGCGGGGTGCCGGCGCGGGAAGTGGAGCTGCAGATTGCTTCGGGGGCGAGCGAGGCGACGGGGCCGATGCCCGGGCTGTCCGACCTGGCACCGGGGCTGTACACGGTGCGCCTGACGGCGGCGGTGTTTACCGATGACCCGGACTCCAGCGAGGGCGATCCGATCCTGCTGCGGGCCCCCGAGCGGGAGTTGCGGGTGTATCCGCTGCCGCAGTTGGAGGCCTCGCTGTCTGCGGGGGTGGTGGCCGAGGGCGGGCAGAGCATCCTGTCGCTGCGCGTACCGAACCTGGATCAGACGGGCTATGCTTCGGGCTTGGATTTGCAGCTGCGGCTGCTGGATGCCGCGCGCTGTGCCCAGGTGCAGGTGGAGGGGGCGGCGGTCGGTGCCTGTGAGCGGACGCTCAGGATCTCCGACACGCAGGTACAGACCGTGTGGCTGGAGGCGGTGGACGATGAGCAGCCGGAAGAGCGGCAGACCCTGGGTCTGCGGGTGGAGACGATGGGGGTCACGACGGAACAGGTCCGGGAGTTGGAGTTTGCGATCGCGCGCAGTGACTATGGTGTGAGCCTGGACCTGGTGGGTGCCCCGGTGATAAATGTCGCCAATCCCCTGGCTCGTGCCGAGTTGCGCTTGCGCATGGACCGTGGGGTAACGGCACCGGCCACGCTGCTTCTGAGCCTGCGTGTCGAGGGTCGGGGTCTGCCCGACAGGGGCGTATCCACCCCGACCTCTTTCCAGCAGTCGCTGACCTTGGGCCGGGGTGAGCGGGAGACGACTTCCACCCTGCGTCTGCCGGAGCCGGGGATTTACGACCTGTGGCTGGGTGCGGCGGACTTTGCCGATCACCGGGCACCCGATGACGAAGTGCGGCGCACGCCGCAGCCGGGTATCTCCACGCCGGTTTCCGTGGTGGGCGTGCGTTTTGTCGTCTATGCCTGCGGGGACTATGACCCGGCGCAGCGGCTGTGCGCCAACCGTCAGGCGGCCATCGATACCCCGGGGCAGGTCGACACCGTGGTGGCACCGGAGGATAGCTTTGCCGACATCGGCCTCCTGTTTGAGGGTACCGACAGTTTCCGTAATCATTTCTTTGACAACATTCCGGAGGCTCACCGGCTGGACATAGGCAGGGAGGTCTTCAATCCCTCGCTCATACCCGACGGACGCCACCAGGTGGAGGTGTGCGGCACCTGTGAGGATGCCCCGCACCAAACCAGCGATACGGCACCGGAGCCGACCGAGCTTTTGGAGCTGAGCCTGGGTACCCGTTTTGTTTTGAACCGGCGGTTCCTGCCGCAGTTGCAGGACCCGGATACCCTCTTTATCGTGCGGGATGCGGTCACCGTTGCCATTCCGTACAACGACTATGAGCTGAGCGAGTTTTCGGCTTCCGCCCGCAGCGTGCAGTTCGGTGCCGAGCTGGAGTGGACGGCGGGTCTGAATTCGACGGCACAGCGCAGTGTGCGGGTGCAGCTGCAGTTCCAGGCCCCGGGGATGGACCCGCAGTCCGGGCCCTCCTGGGTGATTCCGGCCGGGCAGAGAATAGCCAGCGTGATGGCCCCGGTCCTGGTGGCCTCGGGCACCACCTATGCGGTAACGGTGTCGATGGCCGAGTACGGGGATCAGTACCGGGATGAGGCGGACCGGGAGCGGGACCGGCTGATCATGCGGCCGACGGCCGTGCCGATCCGGGGAGTGTCGACCTTGAGCCTGTTCGTGGAGGTGCCGCCGGATGCCAGCCTGGTGCTCACTCCCGGGGAGCAGGTGACACCGGAGGGACAGACGGCGAGTCTGGACTTGCAGTTGATCGGCGGCGGTCCGTTCACGCGCATCGATGCAGAGTTGCTGCTGGAACCGGCTGATGCGGGCGATCTGGAGCTGGTGGGCGACAGCACGGTGCGCCTGACCCAGACGCTGGCCGGCCGGCGGGGGAGCCTCCGGGTGCGTGCACTGGCGAACGATGAGGCGGTGGAGCCGCGGGAGACTTTCACGCTGCGGGTTGCGTACACGGTGTCTACGCAGCGGCCGGGTCAGCCGTTGCTGGAGTTGCGCTCTTCTTCGGCGACCGTGCGATTGAGCATTCCGCGGCACGGCTACCGGCTGACCGGCCTGGATGTCGACCGGGACATTGTGCGCACCGGTGCGGACTTCCGTCTGACGGCTGCGATCAATGCGCCGGCACCGGTGGCGATGCTGCTGACGGTGGTGGCGATGCCGGCATCCGGGCTGTCGCAGAGCCTGGAGTGGAGGATTCCCGCGGGCGATCAGTCGGCGGCGGCAGACTTCCGGCTGCCGGATGCGGGGGAGTACACGCTGTCCGTGAGCCGGGGCTTGTTTGATACTTCGGCCCCCGGGGACCAGGAGGAGTTGGCGGGCACGGAGACGGTAACGGTCGGCCTGGAGTTGCGGGGGCCGGTGCAATTTGCGCTGGGATTTGCCCCGGGCCTGCAGTCGTCGGTGAGCCTGGCGGAGGGGCGGACGGCGTCGTTGACGGTGCGTGCTGAGAACCTGCTGCCCGGGGAGATTTTCGCAGTGGAGTTGGAGTTGTCGGATGCGGCGGACCTGGAATTGTCCACGGACACCCTGGGGCTGGTGGAAGACTTGCATCGCACGGGGCGGGTGCGGACCACGGTGACGGTAACGGTGCGGGATGACGACTTGGCGGAGCCCAGGGAGACGCAGACGATCAGTGCCCGGCATGGGGGTGCTGTGCTGGCGACGGCGAACGTGGAGGTGCCGCTCAATGATTACGCCCTGCAAAGTGTCCAGGTGCCGGCGCAGTTGCGGGTGAACGCGGGTTTCCAGGCGGAGTTGCGGTTCAATGCGCAGCTGCCGGGGGAGGTGCAGGGGACGATGACGGCGACCCGGGCCGGTCAGTCGCCGGTGGATGCGGTTTTCACCGTGGCGGCGAACCGCATGAGCGGGATGGTGAACTTTGCTGCGGGGCTGCCGGTTGTCGGGGACTGGAGCCTGGAAGTGACGGCGGCGATCTTCTCCTTCCCGCCGGATGCCGAGGGCCAGGAGGTGTTGCTGCTGTTGCCGGGTGCGGTGTCGGTGGAGGTGGTGGCGAGGCCGGTGCTGGCGTTGAGCCCGGTGTTGTCGACGTCTACCGAGGGCATGACGGTGGCCCTGCAGCTGAGTTCGGTGTTGCTGGACGGCGAGACCCTGGACGTGAGCCTGGCGGTGGCACCCCCGCATGATGCGGACCTGGTGTTGGATGCGAATTCGTTTATGCTCACCGGTGCGAATTCCCGCCGGACGGTGAATGTGCAGGTGGTGCGCGACAACTTGGGCGAGCCGCGGGAGACGGCGGTGATCACGGCCAGTGCACCGGATGCCGCCGATGGGGTGAGCCGCATCGTGATTCCGCGCAACGGGTATGAGTTGGATACCCTGGTTTCCAGCAGTGATACGGTGCGGGTGCGGGCGCGTTTCACGGTTACGGCGGGTCTGGCGGGGGGTGCGCTGGCACCGTCGACGCTGACGTTGGTACTGCGTGCGGAGCAGGTGCTGGCGGCGGAGGTGCGCACGTCCACGTTTACGATTGCCCCGCAGCGGGGAGAGGGCAGCCTGGATTTGAGTCTGCCGTTGGCGGGCACCTGGACCGTGTCCTTGCGGGAGGCCCGGTTTGAGGGGGCGGAGCCGGAAGACCAGTTGGGGCCGGATTTGAGCGTGGTGCCGGTGGAGGTGGAGGTGCTGCCGCCGATTTTGCCGGTGTTCCTGGGTGCGATGCTGGATCGCGCGGTCGTGCCGGAGGGTCAGACGGCGACCCTGACGGTAACGGCGGAGAACCTGCTGCCGGGCAACCAGCTGCAGGTGCAGCTCACCCTGGTGAACCCCGGTGCGTTTTCTGCGGATTTGACGGGGGTTCCCGTGACCCTGCGGTTGAACGGCGACACGGTGGCGGGTCGCAGCGTGGAGGTGGACCTGGGGGCCGTGGCGGATGGGTTTCCGGAGGATGCGGAGCGGCTGGTGTTGCGGCTGGAAGCGGATGCGCAGGACGTGCCGTCGACGAGTGTGGAGTTGGTGATCCCGCGCAACGACTATGCCTTGCGCCTGAGCCTGCGTCCGAATGAGATTCGGCTGGGGGATTCGGTAACGGCGGCGGTGGAGTTGAACCGGGATGCGCCGTCGACGGTGAGCCTGACGGTGGACACGCCGGCGGGGCTGCTGTCCCTGGAAGTGTTGCGAGGACAGCGCGGGGCGACGGGGCAATTCCAGCCGCCGGCGGCGGGTGATTTTGCGGTGCGCATTCAGGCGGCGCGTTTTGCGGATGATGAGGCGGGAGTGGCCGGGCCGGGCGATCAGCCGGGTCCGGGTCTGGGGGACTCGCAGGCACTCACGGTGCGGGGTCCGGTGGTCTTGAGTGCGCGCCTGGTGGCCCCGGTGAGTCGTGCACCGCTGACTCTTCTGCCGGAGGGGGAGACGGCGATTTTGCAAGTGAGTGCCGAGCACCTGCTGAGTGCCCAGGTGCTGCCGGTGAACGTGGGGAGTGCCCCGGCGGCGCAGCTGGTTCTGGGGGCGGCGGGTCTGGAGATGGACACGGTTGATTTCGGTTTGCGTCGGGGGGTCACCACGGAGGTGCGGGTGCTGGCGGTGGCGGACGGTCTGCCGGAGGATCGCACCCGGGTGACGTTGACGGCGATGGCCCCGGATGCGTCGGCGGCCATGGCGTCGCTGGAGATTCCGCGCAACGAGTATGCGGTGGTCGAAGTGCTGGCACCGCTGCCGGCGGAGAGGGCGCGCTTGCGGCAGGGGGTGCCCTTCAGCGTGGGAGTGCGTTTGAACGCGCCGGCCCCGG
Source organism: Gammaproteobacteria bacterium (assembly GCA_965215045.1). Classification (GTDB taxonomy): domain Bacteria; phylum Pseudomonadota; class Gammaproteobacteria; order JABABF01; family JABABF01. Next base: position 1,219,390 of record OZ244031.1, read on the forward strand.
AGGATGTGGAGGTATTCCTGCGGGCGCAGTTGGAGGGTGCATCGCCGGTGGTGGCGACGACGATCATGATCACGGTGCCGCGGGGTATGGAGGAGGCCAGGGGTCGGTTTGAGGGCGGGATGACGCTGGTGCAGGCGGGCATTTACGAGATTTCGGTGCCGGCGGGAGAGGCGCGTTTTGCCGATGAGGGCATGGAGAGTGCAGGGGACCAGGTGGAGTTGTTGGTTCAGAGCATGGTTTTGCGGCTGGATATCGGCGAATTGCAGCTGACGCCGATGCTGTCGTGTGATACCAGGGGGCCGTACCGGGGTATGGTCCCGCCGGGGCTTGCCCTGGGTCTCTTGTGCCATGTGGAGGAGGGCGAGCTGGCCAGCATCCGGGTGCAGATGGAGAACCTGAGAGAGAACGCCGTGTTGGCGGTCCGGACCGGCGGCACCTTGCGCGTCACGGATAACGACAATCCCCTGCAGGCGTTCTCCTTCGATACGCGGATCTTGAATCATTGGCACCTGGTGTCCGATGACGAGCGGGGCGAGGGCACACAACTGGCGATCGTGGAATTCGTTCTCTCCGACATCGGTGCCCGCACCACGGAGACCCTGTATTTTGTAGTGCCGCGCAACGATTACAGGGCGGATGCGCTGACGGTCGAGCCGTCCACGATTGGTGGGCTGGGCCCGCCCTACCGGCGTGCGACCGTGCGTTTTGCGCTGAACGATCCGGCCCCGGCCGAGGTTCCGGTCGAGTTGGAGCTCGAAGTGCGCGATGCGTCCAACGCGGTTCAGGACGCCTTTGCCATGGTGGTGCCGGCGGGCATGGAGGCGGCGGAGATGGCGCGCGATTTTGATGCGCTGGCGGAGGGTTCGTACACGCTGCATGTGACCGAGGCGCGTTTCAGCACCAGCACCGGTCTGGAACAGGAGCAGGTGGAGGGTTTTGCGGGCTTGTCGGCGGCCCTGACCGTGGAGAGACGCCGGGCGATGCTGGGTCAGCGCTTGACCGTGGTAGGTGCCGATGGCGTGCCCCTGGACCTGACACTGGGTGCGCGCCTGGTGTTGCTGGAGGGGAGCAGCGCGTCGCTGTCCTTGCGGGTGGACAATTCGCGCGCGACGGCAGAGACCCTGGAGTTGGTGTTGTATACCACCCCGACGCGCGGTTTGCTGGCCTTCGGTGAACAGCGGGAGGGCTTGTTCGCACAGGGTATGATGGATGCCTATCGGCAGACCCTGGACCTGGGGGCGAATGAACAGAGAGAGGTCGTGCTGTATTTTGGTGCGCCGCCGGATGGGCTGGCGGAGGCGGGCGAGTTGATCGATGTGTACATCGAAGTGCGGCATGCGGGGCAGTTGGCGGCGCAGGGGAATTTGCAGGTGCGGGTGCCGCGCCACGGTTTCGAAGTGACACCGGATGCCGGGGGTCGGCAGTTGGCGACGCCACCGCAGGCGCGCGTGGGGCAACCCGTTGTTGTCGGCATGGGGTTGAATGCGCCGGCACCGACGACGGTGACCGTGATGGTGAGCGCAGAGCGTCGCAATCCCACCTTGACGACCTTTAGCGGCACGATTGCCCGGGGGTCCAGCACGGGGATGCTGGCGCTGGTGCTGAATAGGACGGGGATCTATGACGTGGGGATTGAGTCGATCTTCTTTGGCGATGCGTCGTCGGCCGCGGCCGGGGACCAGATGGCAGTGACGGTGAGCGGTCTGCCAGCGGTGCTGGAGATACTGGGGCCGACGGCGACCCTGTCGGAGTTGCGGTTGCGGCGCACGGTGCTGACCGAGGGGGGTGAGCGGAGTTCGACCGTGCTGGTTGTGGGCGTGGGGGACCTGTTGGACGGCGAGACCCTGGAAGTGGATTTGCAGATCGACCCGGGGGTTGACGATCTCCGGTGGTATGTGACAGCCGCTCCCCTTTTGCAGCGGGTCTTTACCGGGGGGCAGGCCGCCGAGCAGCAGGAGGTGCTGCTGGTGGTGAGAGACAACCTGCCCGAGATTCGGGAGAGCGTGCGGATTACGGCGCGCGCGATGTTTGGTTCCACGCCGCTGGAGCGTCAGATCCAGCTGCAGATTGCGCGCAACGATTTCGTCGTGGAACGGTTGCAGGTGCTGAGCCTGGTGCGCTACGACCCGGATGTGGGCAGGGGCATCCTGGAGTTGCAGGCGCGGCTGAACGGGGTGGCGGACGCCGATGTCAGTCTGCAGGTGCGCGCCGAGCCGGAGAGCGGTGCGCCGCCGTTGTCGACGATGCTGGTGATCGCCGCGGGGCAGAGCACGGGCACGGGGCGCCTGGAGTTGGATACAGAAGGTGTGTACAGCGTGTCGGCGGTGGATGCGAACTTTACGGACGGCGCGGCGGACGGCCTGGACCAGATGGTGGTGCCGGTGCGGACAGCACCGCTGCAGGTAGAGATAGAGCCGTCGCAGGTGGTGTCCTTGAGTGCACCGACTGTGTTGCGGGCGGACGAAGCGTTTGAGGTGGAGTTGCGCCTGGATGTGCCTGCACTACAGGCGGTGGCGGGCACGGTTACCGCGACCTGGGAAGGTCAGTTGGTGGAGCAGTCCTTCGCGATCCCGGCGGGGAACACGGCCGGGACGGCGAACTTCAGCATGGGTCTGCCGGAGGCGACTTTGACAATCACACCTTGGACCCTGACGGTAACGGTGGCGCAGTTGGCGGATGGGAGTTTGCTGTCGGTGGGTGCCGGTGCGCGGGATGTGTTGTTGCGGGTATTTATGAGTTTGCGTCTGGGGATAAATTTGGTGGATGCAGGGGGTTTTGTGCTGCAAGTGTTGTCGGAGGGGAGTACGGCACACGTGTCTGTGGCACTCTCGCCACTGATGCCGGATGAGGTATGGGCCCTGGATTGGGAGGGCAGTGTTTCTGTCGAGTTCGAGATACCCGAGGGGCAGGGGATTTCTCCGCTGGAGCGGGCACTGGGGCTACAACCCTCGCTGAACTTCTTTGAGCAGATGGATTTTACGAGGGCACCGGGTGAGCGGTTGCTGCAGGCCAGCAGGGGGACGTTGGAGACGACGCTGATGTCGGCGTTGAGGGCGGAGGTCGTGGCGATCGATGACGAGAGGGCGGAGGAGAGGATGACCGTGTGGTTGGGCTTGTCTGCTTTTGAGGGGTCGGAGGCCACGTATCGCCTACCGGGTGAGACCACGGTCACGTATGAAGCACGGATGCGGGGGCGTGCGAGGATCGATTCGCAGTTGCTGTCACTAGTGCAGATCCCGCGCAACGATTATGCGGTGACCGGTTTGACAGTCACGCCGCAGTTGTTCGGGGTCGGGGAGCAGGCGACGGTGGAGGTGGTTTTGAACAGTACGCCCGTATTATCGGCGGTGGAGGTGGATGTGCGGGTTACGCACGAGGGGGGTACGAGCCGGAGCGTGAGCGTGGGGGTGGAGGCGGGCAGGCAATCGGGCACAGCGCAGTTGCAGTTGTCCGAGCCGGGTGTTTACCGGGTGTCGGTGGTGGAGGCGGTGTTTGCGGATGCGGGGGAGGAGGGTGACCAGGTGGTGCTGGAGGTTCGGAGCCTGGAGCAGCAGGTGGAGGCGGTGATGCGGGTAGAGGCGTCCTTGAGTTTGGACCGTGAAGTGTTGCGGGAAGGGGAGGTGGCCCTGCTGACGGTGCGGGCCTTGAACCTGATGCCGGGCCAGGAGATGCGGGGGTTGCTGGTGGCTTCGTCGACGGGGCAATTGGTATTTTCGCCGTCGACTTTTACCTTGAATGGGGACACGGCGGTGGTGGTGCGGGTGCAGGCGGTGGATGATGAGAAGCCGGAGCCGCGCCAGGGGGTGGAGATCCTGGCGTACGCGATGGATGGTGGAGCGGAATGGGGGCAGACTTCGGTGATGTTGGGTCGCAATGATTATGCGGTGTCCGAGCTGGTAATTTTGTCAGAGCGTGTGGCGGATGAGGACGATGTGCTTTTGGTTCGAACCCGGCCGTGGCTTCCCATCATCAGGTATGCGAATTTACGTGTGAGGTTTCGGGTGGGTTTGAATGCGCCGGCACCGGGGGCGGCACGGGTGGCCGTGGGGGCGTATGACTATCACAGGTCCAGTTACCATCGGTCCGATGAATTGGTTTTTGATCACTTGGGTAGAGAGGTGGATATAGGGGAGGGTGAAGAGAGTGCAGAGATTAATCCCTATGTGAGTTTGAAACTTGTCTCCAGGAACATCAATCACCGACCTGCTCCTTATATAAGCGGAGGATGGTTTATTCGGCTCAACAGTGCCCGTTTCAGGGAATGGGAGGAGGGCGACCAGGTGGAGCTGTTGCTGCGGGCGTCGCCGGGGACTGTCAAGTTAGTCGGGGGGGTGAGGGAAGAGGCTTTGTATTATTTGAAATCCGGGCATGTATGGGCCGGTCATTCTTTTGGCCGGCGGCTGGCCCTGGATGGGGAGAGTGGCATTCTGGCGGTGGCGGGGGGGTATACCACGCAGACGAGATTTTTGTATGCTTATACTGTTGATAAGGAGGGTTGGTTCAATAGAGGGAACGTATTAAACAACACTGAATCTTGGGTGAATCATCCGGACACGCAGGTATGGCCGGCGGTTTCAGGTGAGTTGTTGGCGGCGGGGGTGAGTGGCAATCCGGAGGCACCGGAGCCTGCGGGTACTGCGTTTGTCTGGCGGCGGGATGGTTCCCGCTGGCGGCAGGAGGCGCAATTGACGGGTGTGCTGACGGAGGAGGAGAGAGCGGGGTTGCAGGAGTTTGGCACGGTGTTGTCCTTGGATGGTGCGCGCTTGGCGGTGAGTGCCCGGCGTGCGGAGGGGGAGGTGGTGTATGTATTTCATCGGGGCAGTGACCGGACGTGGGTTTTGGAGCAGCGTCTGGTGCCGGGTTCGGGTCAGGGGGGCATGGGTTTTGGGGCGCACCTGGCCCTGGACGATGCCGGGGGTCGTCTGGCGGTGGGTATGCCGGGGGTGCCGGCCCAGGGGGATGTGCTGGGCGGTGCGGTGCAGATGTTTGAGCGGGATTCGACGGGGACGTGGGTGGCGGGTTCCCTGTTGCGGGTGCGTCCTGCGGGCAGGGGGAGTGCTCCGCTGATGAATCGTGTGTCCCTGGAGGGGGTGTCGGATTCCGGGGGTGCACCGCTTTCGGCGATGCTGGCCCTGGAGGGGGACGTGCTGGCGGTGGGTGCGCCGTCGACGGCGACCGGGCAGGCGTCGGGTCGGGTGTATGTGTGGGAGCGGGGTGGGGATGGGCAGTGGCGTCTGTCAGCGGAGTTGTCTTCGGGGGAGTTGAGCGGGGAGATGTTTTACAGTCCGTGGCTGGACCGGACTGCGGTCGGCGGGGTGTCGCAGCGCAATGCTTTCGGGTTTTCGGTGTCCCTGGACGGGGATGTGCTGGCGGTGGGAGCCCCGCAGGAGGGGTATGGGTTTGCGGATGGGGGGTTTGCGGATTTGCGGGAGAGTGGTTCGGCGTATGTATTCCGGCGCGAGGAGTCCAGTGGTGCCTGGTGGCAGGCGTTGCGGGTGAGGGCGGAGAATCCCGGGGCGGAGAATTGGTTTGGCATTTCCCTGGCGGTGGATGCGGGTCAGTTGCTGGTGGGTGCTCCGGGGGAGTCGGGGGGTCCAGACAGTTATGGTGGCGGAGTGTTTTATGACCGGGAGGCTCCGGGTGCGGGTGCGGTGTATATCCACCGTGTGCCGCATCTGGTATTGAGGGTTTCGCAGGGTGGCGGTGCACCGGAGGGTGTGGAGTTGAGTTTGTCGGCGGGTGTGTCGCCGGTGAGGCGCGGGTTTCCTGATGTGTCCCAGAGGGTGTGGCCGCCGGGTCAGAGGATGGGGGTGGGGATTTCCCGTGTGGGGGTTGGGGATGGTGCGGAAGATGGTTTCGGGTTGGGAGCACTGGAGCAGGGGGTGGTGCGCCTGGACGGGGAGCAGTGGTTGCATGTGGGCGGGGTGGATGCGGGACGGGGTTCGCCGGCGGTGGAGAGCCGGGAGGAGGGGCTGGTGGTGTTGAGCGAGGCGGGGTTGGTTTTGGATAACCAGCAGGTGGAGCAGCAGGCGGGGGTGGAGTTGCGGGAGGGGGTGGTGTTTTTGGCTGAAGCGACGCAGCGCAGGGTGGTGGGCGGTGTGCGGGTATTGCCGGATGCCCTGAGTCCGGAGACGCGCCAGGGGGTGTTGTTTGCAGTGACGATGCAAGACCGGGGTTCCAAGTTCAGGCTGGATGAGAATGGTGAATTGGCGATTAATCCACAGTTTATCGGCGGTGGCATAGAGCCGTGGTATCAGCCTTTGGCGAGGCACGGTTTTGCCTGGTTGGGTCGTCACGGGTATGCGGTGAGCACGATGACGGCATCGTCGGAGATGGTGCTGACCGGGGATGCGCTGCGTTTGCGAGTGGGGTTGAACGAGGCGGCGGGTCTGGAGGCGTTGGCGGAAGTGGAGGTGTTGCGGGACGGGGAGTTGACGACGCGGGTGGTCACGGTGCGGATTCCGCCGGGGATGCGTTTCGGGGATGCGGAGTTGATGTTGCCGGAGGCGGGGCAGTATGTGCTGCGTTTGACGACGGCGACATTTACGGCCCCCCGGCCGGGGGATCAGCGCGTGCTGCCGTTGCTGCGTCCCCTGCAGGTGGACTTGGCAGTGGGGCAGATGTTGTTGTCAATGTCCCTGGACCGGGAAGAGTTGCGGGAGGGGAGCACGTCGAGATCGACGGTGCAGGCCCCGGACCTGGCCCCGGACCGTGAAGAGTTGCGGGAGGGGAGCACGTCGAGCTCGACGGTGCGTGCCCCGGACCTGGCACTGGCCGGCGAAGAGCTGCAGGAGGGGGAGACGGTGCTGCTGACGGTGCGTGCCCCGGACCTGGCGCCGGGGCGGAAAGTTCAAGGGTCCCTGGCGGCTTCGTTGACCGGGCAATTGGTGTTTTCGCCGCCGAGCTTTACATTGAGTGCGGACAGTGAGGCGGTGGTGGTGCGGGTGCAGGCGGTGGATGATGAGACACCGGAGCCGCGCCAGAGCGTGGTGATCACCGTCACGGGAGTCGACATCGGCGGCGTGGCGCAGGAGATCCGGGTAACGATCCCGCGCAACGACTATGCCGTGGAGTCGCTGAGCCCGGTGGCGGGACAGCCGCAGGCCGTGCGGCTGCGTTTGAATGCCCCGGCGCCCGCGCCCGTGCAGCTGAGCCTGACCGCCACGAGGGAAGGGGAGAGTGTGCCGGCTGAAACGCAGACGGGCATGATCGGCGTCTCGGCGCGCGAGACCACCGTCACATTTGAGAATTTTGAGGATGCGACGACCTATACCGTTACTATCACGCAGGCGGCGTTCACGACCCCCGGGGAGCCGGGTGACCAGATCGACTTGCTGCTGCCAGCACCCTCCCTGGTCCTCCTGGACACCCTGGCCCCCGTCCTCGACCTCGACATCGATGGCGAGGACATGATCACTGACATTGATTTGCTGGGTATATACGCGGTGTTTTTCCTGTCCAGTAATCTTTTCCCCTTGTTCGGGGTGCCGCTCGAAACCAACCGGGTGCTTCGTGCTGCGATCACTTTCAACTTTAGTGTTCCGATTGCAGACGGTAACGAACAGCTCTATTACGACAATATAGTCGAGTTGCTGTGCGCCCTGCCTCGCGGCTCGATTGCCAATGAATTCGCCAGGCCCCCGGATGCGGAGTGTCAGCGTTTAGGAGTCGCCCGGGGAAGTGGAGGTGCGGAGGCACTCTTGGACATCGATGGCGAGGACATGATCACTGACATTGATTTGCTGGGTATATACGTGGTGTTTTTCCTGTCCAGTAATCTTTTCCCCTTCTTCGGGGTTCCGCTCGAAGACAACCGGGTGTTGCGTATTGCGATCAATTTTGATGTTGATAATCCTATTGCGGATGCGGGTGCCGCACAGACCTATTACGACAATATTGTCAAGGTGCTGTGCTCTGTGCCTCGCGGTTCGATTGCCAATGAATACGCCAGGCCCCCGGATGAGGAGTGTCAGCGTGTCGGCATCACCCGCCCCGCCAGCCCCTGATTTCTGCAGCGCCCTGGACACCTGATTTCCATGCTCTCCAACACCGAGAACCACCCCGCCCCCGGGCGACCCTGGACACCCGCGACTTGCGTTGCGTATTGCACGCCTCCGAACCTCGCTGAATACAAGACGGTGAATGATGCAGTTCCGGCTATCCACAACCGCAGTTCTTCCTGCAATATGTTGCGACAAGATAGTGCTGAGGTGGTAGAATGAGCCGCAGGCAGCACGGCCGCCCTGCTCGGCCTGGAAGCGGTGCCCCGATGGCGAGGCTGGCAGTCACGGTGCTGGGCGACAGCTTGCCAGGGGCGGCCGGGCCAGTAAATCGCAGCGAGTGCGGCGCATGCGCAAACAGGTACTACAACATTTGCTCTCGGGCGCAATGATTACATGCTGAACAGCCTGATCCTGTCGGCCCAGCAAGTCGTTGCCGGGACCGTATTCATCTTGACCGCAGGCCTGAACGGGCCGGCGGCCTCCACGGTGGATGTCACGATCGAGCTGGTGCGCCAAAGTCCGGCGCAGACGGCACCGCTTATGTTGTCGATCGACAGGGGTCAGCGCAGCGGCAGCCTGTCCCACACGCTGAAGGATACGGGCGAATACCTGGTGTCGGTTACCGGGGCGACTTTCCGGGACGGGACGCCGTCGCCGGCGATCACGGATGCGGCACGGAATATTCCACTGCGGGTGCTGGCGGCGGGTGAGACGCCATTGCGGTCGCTTTCCGCCCGGAAGCAGTCGCGGAATGCGCGCTCGCCGGTGATGTTTTTCCATAATGCTACGCCTGACCAGGGGAGACCTCCCTTCCGCTGGCCCCAGCGCTTGGCGGAGGGGGAGAGCTACTTCAATCCCGCTCGGGGGACTCGGCAAATGGAGTTGGTAGTTGGGCCTCTGAGTGCCGCGCTGTTGCCGGGAGAGCAGGCACCGTTGAGAGTGTGGATTGAGCCGCCCGAGAGAGCGGACGATGTGAGGCTGCGGTGGCGGCTATTGGGAACTCGGCGGGGCTTCCGACAGTTCCCGTGGAATGAGTTGAATATTGCCGCGGGGGAAATCATCCCGGTAACAAGAAAACGTACGAGTTACAACTTGACTATGATGGCGGTGGACGATGGCCAGCCGGAGGACACGGAGCGGTTTCAGTTGCGTGCCACTGTAGTGGTGGGGGGGACGACGGTGCATGCAATCCTGGACCCCCGCGAAGCTCAGCCTCCTGCGGGCGAGATCCCGCTGACTTTTGAGATTCCGCGCAACGGTTATGCGCTGAATGCTTTACAGGTTTTGAACCCGACTGCGATTTACACGGGTTCACTGCTGGAATACCGGGTGGGCCTGAACGCCGCGGCCCCCAGTGATTTGCGGGTGGATGTACAGTTGGGTGCGGGGCTTGCGACTGGTCGGCTGTCAATACCGATGGGGGATACCGGGGCGACGGGTGAGGTCCTGCTGCCGGGAAATTTGACGGCGGCGGTTCACCCGTTGTCGTTGAGCGGGGCGACTTTTGCCGATGGTGTGGGCCACCCGGCACTCGAGGCCGCAGCACAGGATGTAACTGTACAGGAGGCCCCGGTGCGGATGCAGACGACCCTGAGACCGCAGCTGGTACCTGAGGGCGAGCAGTCCACGTTGACGGTGGGGGTCAGCAACCCGGGTGACACCGCGCGCTCCGTGGTGTTGCTGCTCTCGTCTGTGCCTGAGGATACGCGCCTGGTGTTTACGCCAGGTGTTTCGCCGCTCATTGCGCTGGGAGCGATGGGCGGTGGGAGTGATATGGCGGAGCAGATTTTCATCATCGATGTGCAGGACGACAATCGCGCGAATCCCCGCACGGAGTTGCAGCTGCAGGTACAGACGCGGGATGGCAGTGTCTCCGGGGAGGTGCTGGCCTCGGACTCGGTCATGCTGACGATACCGCGCCACGGTTATGCGTTGCAGAGCCTGGAGGTGCGGCCGGGGATGATTAACGCGGGCGGCGATGAGGAGGTGGAGGTGGTGGCGGCCTTGAACGCCGCGCTACCGGTGAACTCGGAGCCGTTCACCCTGGAGTGGGTGACGACCGGCAAGACGCTGTATACCGGCACGGTGTCGCGCACGGATACGATACGCTTTTTGGCGGGCCAGCGCACCGCCACCTTGACGGTGCGACCGGAGCTGCCAGCCCTGATCAACGAGCTCATCGGCCGGAACGGGTTTTATACGCTGCGGGTGCGAGGTGGCGAGTTGCGTTTTGCCGCCGCCGAGCCGGGGGACCAGTTGGCGATCGCCGCCCCGCTGCAGTCGCGCCTGAGCGTGCACCCGCCGGTGGAGTTGTACCATATTACTGCTCCCCCCGAATGGGAGCGGGGCGAGCCGGTGCGCCTGGCGGAGGGTCGGGAGCGCGACGTTGGTGCTTTGGTCATTAGGCACCTGCACAACGTGCTGCAGCCGGGAGAGGAGTTGCCGGTGAGAGTGGAGATTTTGCCGCCCGGCAATGCGGGCGAGTTAAGGGTGCTGTGGGAGGAGAATATTTCTATCCCGGTGACAAGTGAGCTGAATATTGCCGCGGGGGAATTCATCCCGGCAAGAAGAGAAAGTACGAGTTGGAACTTGACTGTGAGGGTGGTGGACGAGATGGACAACCAGCCGGAGGACACGGAGCGGCTGCAGTTGCGTGCCTTTGTCGTGGTGGGGGGGACGACGGTGCAGGCGGTCATCCGGACGCGACCGAATAATGAGATAGTGAGCACGGTGCCGCCGACGATTGAGATTTTGCGCAACGGTTATGTGCTGAACCGCCTGGAGATGTCGGTCCAGCAAGTGGTTGCCGGGAATCCATTCATGTTGAGCGCGAGCCTGAACGGGCCGGCACCCTCCACGGTGGATGTCACGGTGGAGCTGGCACTCCAAAGCCCGGCGCAGACTACGCAGCTTATGCTGTCGCTCGGCAGGGGCGAGCAAAGCGGCAGCCTGTTGCACACGCTGAATGATACGGGCGAATACCTGGTGTCGGTTACCACGGCGACTTTCCAGGACGGGGTGTCACCGCCGGCACTTGCAAATGCGGTGCAAAATGTTCCATTGCGGGTGCTGGCGGCGGGCACGAGGCCGTTGCGATTGCAGGCGTCCCTGACCACCAGCGGCCCCCTGCGGGAGGGCCAGACTTCCACGGTGCAGATGAGCATCCAGAACCTGGGGGGTTCTGACACGCTCACCGTGCAACTCGCTGTGCTGGAGAACGACGGAGATGGCAGTCCGGACATCAGCATTCCGGCCTCGCTCGTGCTTACCGGCAGCGGCGTGCACGAGGCGTCCATCGAGGTCGTGGACGACAGGCTCCCCGAACCGCTGGAGATGCTGGAGATTCATGCCAGCGCGGTCGGAATGCCGGAGTTGCAGACCCGGGTCCCGCTTTCTATAACGCGCAATGATTACGTGGTCAGATCGCTGACGGTGGAAATGCCGCCGCGGACGGCGGGCCTGGAACAGCAAGTTACGGTGGCATTGGATACCACTGCGCCGGCACCGGTGTCGGTGATGCTCAGGGCGACTTTGCCGGCACCGGCCACCAGCATCGATTTTGCCTTGAACATTCCGGCGAATTCCATGCAGGGCAGCCAGGGCATCCGCTTGCCGACTCCCGGCACTTGGACCTTGTCGGTCAATCGGGCGATTTTCCAGGACAGCTCGGAGGCACTGGCTGTTGCCGGGGGGGCCAGGAATATCCAGTTGGTGGTGCCGGAGCTCATCATGGAATTGACTTCGGGTTCCCTGCAGTTGCAGGAGGAGGGGAGGACGAGCGTGCTTACCATCAGGTTGGAGCCCGGGCTGCCTGCTCTGGGTTACCGGCTGCGTATAGAGGTTTTGCCGACCGGGCAGATAAGCGAGTTGACCGCCATGTTATTGGATGCGCGCGGTAACTTGTACACTTTCGAAGAGGGGGCGGAGAGTGCCTACCTGGGTGCAGGGTCGCCTTCTTGGACGGTGGACGTGAGGGCGGTGGACGAGATGGATAACCAGCCGGAGGACACGGAGGTGGTGCAGGTGCAGGCCAGTATCGATGTGTATGGGGTGTTTGTGACGCGCACCCTGAGTTTTGAGATTTTGCGCAACGGCTATGTGCTGGATGATTTGCAGGTTTTGAATACCGGGCCGATTTACGCGGGTTTGCCGCTGGAATTCCAGGTGGGGATGAACGCCCGGGCTGCCAGTGATTTGCAGGTGGGCGTGCAGTTGGGCACGGGGCTTGTGAGCGGGCGGCTGACAATCCCGGCGGGGGACACGATGGCGACGGGTAATCTCCAGTTGCCGGGGGATTTGATGACGGGACAGCACCAGCTGATGGTGAGCAGTGCGGCTTTTGCCGATGGCGTGGGGACGCCGACCGTGACGGCGGTGCCGGTCCCGGTTGCCGTGCGTTCGCCACCGGTGCAGCTGGGCCTGGAATTGGCGCGGGAACTGCTGCGGGAAGGGGAATATACGACCCTGACGGTGCTGGTCGGCGGGCTGCCGTCGGGCGGGAGTGTGCAACTGGACCTGGAGCAGGCGGGGGACGATGTGCCCGACCTGTTATTCGTCCCGAGCCGGCTGCTGGTGGCGTGGAGCCAGCCGCGGCGGCAGGTGCGGGTGCAGGCGTTGGCGGACAGCACGCCGGAGCCGCGGGAGAGCGTGATGCTGCAGCTGAGCCCGGTGGATGACCCCAACATTGTGACGCGCACCAGCCTGGTGATCGCGCGCAGCGATTACCGGGTGCAGCGTCTGTCGCTGTCTGCGGACACGGTGCGTGTGAACGAGACCATACAGGCGACCGTGCATTTGAATGCGCCGGCACCGGCGCAGCTGCGGGTGCGGCTGCGGATGGCGGACCTGGACGGCAGCTGGTTGCAGCCCGCTGCGACCCTGGTGCTCAACCGCGGTTCGCAGGCGCGAGCCTTGACGCTCACCCCGGCGTCGGCGGAGGTGCACGTGGTGCGGGTGCTGGATGCGGAATTTACCGCCCCGGGGGAGGCGGGCGATCAGCAGCAGTTGCCTGTGGACCAGGCTTCGTTACGGCAGTCGTTTTCGGTGGTGGAGGGGGTGAGCATGGAGGTGGAGTTGGTAGACCTTCAGGGTCGTCTGCTGGGAGTGTTGGCGGAGGGGGGTACGGCGACCGTGCGCGTGCGGGCCTCCAAGCTGCTGCCGGGGGAGACGCTGGACCTGACCGTGGAACCCTTGATGGCTTCTGCGGATCGATTGGAGTTTACGGATGGCAACACCCTGCAGTTGTCGGCTGCGACACCCGGGGGGGGTGTGAGGGTGCGGGTGCTGGAAGACGGGCTGGCGGGGGAGCGGGAGACCGTGGGTGTGATCGTATCCGAGCCGGGTGGTTTATCGGCGCAGCTGGAGTGGGATGTACCGCGCCACGGCTATGCGATCAGCAGTTTTGTGGTGACGCCCTCGGAATTGCGCCCCGGCGGGGAGGCGACCATCGGCATTACTTTGAACAGCACGCCGGTATCGGCGGTGAATGTGCGGGTGCGGGTGGTGGATGCCAATGGTGTGGGCCAGGTGTCGCAGCTGCAGGTGGCGGCGAACACATTGACGGCAGAGGGGCGTTTGCAGTTGTCGCAACCGGGTTCTTACCAGGTGTCGGTGGCATCGGCACTGTTTGCGGATGCGGGGCAGGCGGGCGACCAGTTGGCGTTGGAGGACCGGAGCACGGCGCAGCAGTTGCAGGTGGTGCCGGTGGAGTTGCGTCTTGCCTTGCCGGTTACGCAGTTGGTGGAGGGCGAGCAGACGACCCTGACGGTGAGTGTGCGGGGCCTGGCGCTGGAGGACGAGCTGGATGTGAGTCTGCGCCTGGTGGAGACGGATGGGGACGGGATGTCGGAGCTGGAGTTTGCGAAGGAGAGCCTGACATTGAGCGGTGAGGAGTCGACGACGATGGTGGTGGTGATCGCGCGCACCGATAGCCTGGCGGAGGTGCGGGAGCGGGTGCTGATCGAAGCGACGGCAACGGGTGCAGAGGCGGCCGCAGTGAGCCTGGAGCTGCCGCGCAACGGCTATATGCTGCGGAGACTGGAAGTGCGCCCGGGGTTGATCAACGAGGGTGAGGAGGTGGAAATCGTGGCGTTCTTGAACGCCCCGGCACCGGTGGACGTGGAGGAGTTCACCCTGGAATGGGTGGATCCGATGTCCAGCCGGACGGCGGCGCGCACGGAGGCGATGCGCTTTTTGACCAGCCGGCGCACCAGCACACTGACGCAGCAGCCGGACCTGGCCGGTCATGAAAGGGTTTACCGGCTGCGGGTGCGGGGGAACGAGCTGCGTTTTGCCGCCGGCGAACCGGGCGACCAGTTGGCGATTCCCGCCCGGGCGCAGTCGCGCTTGACCGTGGCCCCGCCGGTGATGTTTATCCATAATGCTAGCGAGCCTTCTTCTTTTTCCGTAGTGAGATGGCCTGCTCCCTTGGCGGAGGGAGAGACGTACACCAATGTCACTGGGTTCAACTGGATTAAGTTTAGTGTTGGGCCCCTAAGCGATGCCGTGCTGTTGCCGGGAGAGCAGGCACCGTTGAGAGTGTGGATTGAGCCGCCCGAGAGAGCGGACGATGTGAGGGTGCGGTGGAGCCCAGCAGGATTGCCCCGGTTTACTGAGTTGAATATTGCCGCGGGGGAAATCATCCCGGTAACAAGAAAACGTACGAGTTACAACTTGACTATGATGGCGGTGGACGATGGCCAGCCGGAGGACACGGAGCGGTTTCAGTTGCGTGCCACTGTCGTGGTGGGGGGGACGACGGTGCATGCAACCCTGGGTCCCTTATTCGATCCGCCTCCTTCGGGCCAGATCCCGCTGACTTTTGAAATTCCGCGCAACGAGTATGCGCTGGATGATTTACAGGTTTTGAACACCGGGCCGATCTACCCGGGTTTACTGCTGGAATACCGGGTGGGCCTGAATGCCCCGGCCCCCAGTGATTTGCAGGTGGATGTGCAGTTGGGTGCGGGGCTTGCGAGCGGGCGGCTGTCAATACCGGTGGGGGATATGACGGTGACGGCTACTCTCCAGTTGCCGGAGAATTTGACGGCGGGGGTTCACCCGTTGTCGGTGAGCGGGGCGACTTTTGCCGATGGCGTGGGCAACCCGACAGTGACGGCGACAACACAGGATATAACTGTACAGGAGGCCCAGCTGCGTATGCGCACGACCCTGAGACCGCAGCTGGTATCGGAAGGCAGTCAGGCCACGTTGACGGTGGAGGTGGAAAACCCGGGCACTGCCGCGCGCCGGGTGGTGTTGCAACCCGTGTCTGCGGATGCGCGCCTGGTGTTTAGCCCGGCTGTTTCGCCGCCTATTGCGCTGGGAGCAGCGGGCAGCGGGAGTGAGACGGCGGAGCAGATCTTCTCCATCCGGGTGCAGGACGACAATCGCGCGGCACCGCGCACGGAGCTGCCGTTGCAGGTGCAGGCGCGGGATGGCAGTGCCTCGGGTTCGGTGCTGGCCGCGGCCTCGGCCCTGCTGACAATCCCGCGCCACGGCTACATGCTGGAGTTGCTGGCACCGTCGACGGCGGTGGCGACGGCCATGAGCCTGGAGTTGCGTTTGAATGCGCCGGTGCCGTCAGCCTTGAGCCTGACCGTGGAGGGCTGGCGGGACCCGCAGTTTTTACAGGACGAGGGGGTGCGCTTGGATACGGCTGCGGTGGTGCAGGTGGCGGCGCACATTGCCGCGGGCCAGGATACGGCGCAGCTCGAGTTCGCGGTGCCGCCAACCGCTTTCCATCTCTATTGGCCGTCCAACGCATACCGGCGCAACGCTTATCTCATCCCGGTGAACTGGCGGGTGCAGTTTGCGGTCCCCGCCGCCGATGCCCGGGACCAGGCGGCACCGGATGTCACACTGCCCACGACGAGGACCTGGGTCGAACCCCCGTCTCCGCTGGCACCCCCGGCCCCGGTTTACAAGGGCCCGCTGCCGCTTGCGCAGGGAGAGGAGGTCCGCGGTGCCCCGGTAGTGGCTGATCTGCTCGAGTATTATTCCCCGGCGGTCCCCTCGTGGCAGCTCGCTGTTATAGGTGGATTTGGGAACGTCGTTGCGGTGCGTCCGCCGCAGGCGGCCCTGGTGCAATCGGGTGGCAGCCCCCCGGGGCACTTCGTCATAGAGGGAATTAGCGGGAGGGGGCAGGGGCTCCAACAAGCAGGGGATATATACGAGGTAGTGTTTACTGCTGGTACCCCGGTACTGCTGGGCTTTTCCCCTTGCGAGGGCCTGGCGGACGCCGCGTGTGTCATGCTCTTGCGCGGCAGTCTGCCCATCGAGCGTTTGTATACATACGCAGAGGAAGAGTTGGACTTCCTGGATTTAGATAGCGGGAGCGCGTATACAGCACGGGACCGCAGCGGGCAGCCGATCCTGTTACGGTCGGACATTTTCTATGCGCGCGCCAATTTTGCCGCACAGCGCGTGGGTTTTGTGCGCCCGGAGACGGCTGTGACCGAGGCGCCCGGGCTGCAGCTGGAATTGAATGCGCCGACCCGGGATGCGGTGCGGGCGAAGATCGGGTTGATCGACTCCGGGGGCAACTGGCGGGAGCTGGACCTGGAGGTGCCGGGGGCGGAGGAATTGTTGCTGACGCCGTACGTGGGGAACTTGAAGCACCTTGGCCTCGACGACAGGAGATTCTCTGCCGGCGTGGTGCCCAGATATTCCACCGCCGCCCTGACGGAGCTGCAGACCCGCACCCGGCTGGGAGAGACCACCCTGACGGCATCGCTGGCACCGGGCCTGTATCACGCCCGCTTCACCGGGGGTGAATTTGCGGTGGCCGCGGGTCTGGACCAGGTATCGCTGAATGATGAGACGGGGGGTCGGGCGGCGATTTTGCGCCACGGTGTGAATGTGCTCTTGCAGGCGCAGTTGGCGGGCGGTGTCACGGAGTTGCGGGAGTCGACGCCGGGGAGCCGGGCGACCCTGGAGTTGAGTGCCGAGAACCTGGGCATTCACGCCTACGGTTCGGACGAGGTGTTGCCGCTGGTGATCAGCCTGGAGGAGGGTGCGGAGGATGTCGAGCTCTCCACTTCTTCGTTGCAGTTGATGCAGTTACGGCCGGACCGGGGGGCGTCCGGCCACCTGCAGCTGGAGGTGCTGGATGACGATCTGGCGGAGCCCCGGGAGCGGGTGGCGGTGACGATTTCGGGCACGCCGACCTACGGGGCGAAGATTACGCGGACGGTGGAGTTCGTGATCCCGCGCAATGATTACCGGGTGATGTCACTGCAGTTGCCGCCGCCGGCAGAAGACTTGCAGACCGGGCAGGCCTTTGCGGTGCGGGTGGAGTTGAATGCGCCGGCACCGGTGATCGCCCGTATGACGGTGCGCGCGGACAATGGCGTGGGGACGGTGGTGGAGCAGCAGCTGCAGATCGAGGCCGGTATGCAGTCGGGGACGGCGGAGTTTGTACTGGGGCGGCCGGGCACTTACGAGTTCACGGTGCTGTCGGATGCGGTCTTTACCGAGTCTGAGGGCGGCGACCAGGTCTACCTGCCGGGGACGGAGGCCCTGATGGAGCAGCTGCAGGTGGGTGGCCAGGTGTTTGAGAGCGTGATGTTGTCCCTGTCCCTGGAGCGGGACACGCTGGCGGAGGGGGCGCAGACGCAGCTGACGGTGAGTGTGTCGGAGCTGCCGCCTGCGGCGGGCGGCGTGTTGCCGGTGCACTTGCGTGTTGAGGCCGCGGCTGCCCTGGAAGTGAGCCTGCTGACGGACACGGTGCAGTTGCGTGCTGCGGCGCGCACGCAGACGGTGATGGTGCGGGCCCTGGAGGACGGGATGGTGGAGGAGCGGGAGTCGTTCCGGCTGCTGGCGGAGGCGGAGGGTTTATTTCCGGTGGCGGTGGAGTTGGCGGTGCCGCGCCACGGTTACCTGCTGTCGGAGCTGCAGCTGCTGCCGCGGGTGGTGGATGAGACCGAGTCGATTCTGGCGACCGCCAGCTTGAACGTCCGGGCACCGGCGGCGGTGGATGTGGAGCTGCGCCTGGTGCGCATGTCGGATGGGGATTTGCAGACGGGGTCCTTGCAGATCGCAGCGGGAGAGCAGCGCGCCGAGGTGCTGTTGGCCCCCCTGCCCGCGGGCACCTGGCAGGTGTCGGCGATGGCGCGGTTCAGCAGCGGGGAGACCGGGGACCAGTTGCTGGTGCCGGCGGCGTTGGCGGCGCAGAACCAGCTGCTGCACGTGCTCACGGTGCACCTGGATGCCCTGCCCCTGGAGATCGTTGCCCCGCCGGTGCACACCCTGTTGCTGGCGGAGGGCGAGGCGCTGGAGCTGACACTCCGCGTAACCGGCCTGGGCGAGGGCCTGAATGCAGAGCGGACGATCAGGTTCAGCCCGGACCCCGGGCTGCAGCTGCTGCGGGATGGGGCGGTGCTGGACGCCCTGGTATTGCGGACGGCGGCACCGATGGCGACCGTGTCCGTGGCGGCCGTGGATGACGGCATGGCCGAAGACCAGGAGACCCTGCTGCTGCGCATGGGGGGGGCGGGGGTCGTGCCGGTGGAGGTGGAGACGATCATCCCGCGCCACGGATACCAGCTGAACCTTCTGCGCCTGTCGCAGAGGCCGGTGAATGCCGGCGAGCCGTTCACCCTGGTGGCGGGACTGAATGCGCCGGCGCCGGCACCGGTGGAGGTGAGGGTGCAGGCGGTGCTCCAGTCCGATCGATCCGTAAGGAGAAACCTGGTGCTCGACATTCCGGCCGGTGAACAGACGGCCGAGCTGTCGCAGACCCTGGTGCGGACGGGTGCCTGGAACCTGACGGTAACCGGGGCGCCTTTTGCCTCTTCCACACCCATCGATGCGCGTTATTACAGCGAAACCTCTCCGCGTCCTGCGGACCAGGCGCAACCCATGATTACGGCGGCTCCCACCTTCCAGCACGTGCTGCCCAGGGTCGACGACCTGGAGCTGTCGGTGTCGCAGTTGCAGGCGGGAGAATCTTTTTCCGCCACGGTGGCATTGAGCCATGCGGCCCCGTCCCGGGTGATTGTGGAGGTGGCGGCGCGCCTGCGCTCAGACCCGATGGGGACATTTGTGCTCCGCAACCTGATCATCGCGGCGGGCCAGAGCAGGGGGACGGTGGAATTTGTCGCGGACCTGACTACCCTGGGTCTCTACGATGTGTCGGTGAGCCAGGCGTCGTGGAATAACGTGGACCTGGAGATCAGCGATACGGCGACCCGGCCGCTGAATGTGTATATGTTCACGTTGCAGCTGGCGGCCCTGGAGCGGGATTACCTGGTCGAGGCGGGCAGCGGTATCGAGCTGCGGGTGCGCGCCCTGGACTCGCCCGCAAATACCGTCCTGCCGGTGCGTTTCGGCGTGACGGGTCTGAGCACCGGGGCACAGCCGGAGGACTTGCGTTTTATCGGTGTGGACGCCAATCACGAGCTGCTGCTGATGGGAGATGCGACGGCGACCGTGACCCTGCAGGCGGTCGATGATGCGGCACCGGAGACCCGGGAGCGCTTCATGCTGCAGCTCAGCGCCGGGACGCAGATGGAGACGCGGGAGCTGGAGGTGGCGCGCAGCGATTACGAGGTGGACCTTCTGCCGCTGCCGCTGGGCCTGGCACTGGCCGGTGCCACCCTGCACGTTACCGTGGAGTTGAATGCGGCGGAACCCGGCTCAGACCTGGAGCTGGAGCTGTTGGCACGCCCTGCGGACGGCACCACATCCGCGCCCCTGTCGCTGAGGATCGCCGCCGGCCAACGTCAGGCCAGTGGGATGTTCATCCTGCCGTCCGTGTTGGGCCAGTGGTCTGCGGCGGTGAGCCAGGCGCGCTTTGTGAATGCAGAACCGGGCGACCAGCCGGGCCCCGCACCGGGGCCGGGTGTGCGCCTGGAGATTATCGAGGACTTTGACTTGCGTATGAGCTTGTCCCCGCCCGAGGTCGCCGAGGGTGAGACGGCGATGCTGACCGTTACGACGAGCGCACCGCTGCCGGCCGACCTGAATTTCCGCCTGGAAGTCGCCGGCGATGAGCTGCGTTTCAACTTCGGGGCGGCACTCGCCGTCGAATTCACCCTGGGGCCGTCCGCACCGGACTTCACGGTCCCCGTACTGGCGTACCGGGATAGGCTGCCCGAGGGCCGGGAGCCGGCGCGCATCACGGCGCGCAGCCTGGACCTGCTCCCGGCGCTGACGGCCGACACGGAGCTGCTGATCGCGCGCAACGGCTTTGCCGCCCGCCTGGAGGGGGTGCCGTTGACGACGCGCGCCGGCAGTGAACTGCGGCCCCGTGTGCAGTTGAACGCCATGGTTCCGGAGGGCTCCACGGTGCGGGCCACACTCGCCTGGCGTTTCCTCTCGGGCTCGATGCCCGCCGAGTTGGGCAGCAGCGAGGCGGACATCGTGGAGGGGCAGGCTTCCGTCAGCTTCGACCCGGTGCCACTGGAGCGGGTGGGCGAGTATGAATTCACCCTGCACACGGCGCGTTTTTTGGCACCGTTCATCGGCGCGGACCAGCGGCAGCTGGACGGAGTGCCGGCGAGCCGGGCGGTGATCACATCGGAGCTGCCCTTGCAGCTGACCCCCTCCGAGCTGGTTACGGGCATTGACACCGAGGGTGATGTGGAAGCCACAACGGTGCTGGTGAGTGTGCGGGTGGGCCAGCTGCAGCCGAACGAGGAGGTTACGGTTACGATGCGGTCCGACTTCGGGACGGATCTGCGATTCGTGGATGATGCCATTAATTCGATCGAACCGCCGGTTTTCAGATTGAGTGCCTCCATGCCCTCTGATGCAGTGTGGGTGCTGGTTGTCGATGATAACCTGGGCGAACCGCGCGAGAGCTTCAGCCTGTACGTGGATGCGGTGAGTTCGCTGTACCCCGCGACCCGGACCATCGTGGTGCCGATCACCATCCCGCGCCACGGCTACAAAATCCGCGACTTCCACGCCGTGCCCCCGTACGCGATTTTGCGCGATGCCCCCGATCCCGCCGATCGGATCAGCGACAAGATTTATGCCGACCATGTGCCGCTGGAAGTCCGGGCGAGCGTGGAGGGTGGAAGGGCGGGTGCGGTGCTGTTTCCAGATGATGTGCTGCTGCTGACGTGGGAGAGGCGGGGTCAGGTCTTCGCCAGCACCCGGATACAGTTGGTGGGAGACGGTGTGTCGACGCAAACCGCTGTGAGCAGGTCCTTCCAGCTGCCGCAGCCGGGTCATTATGAACTGGCACTCGCAGCCCGCTTTGCCAGTGGGGAGCCGGGCGACCAGATGGCCCTGGACCCCGTGGCACCGCACCAGGTCGAGGCCCTGCCGCCACCGGTGATCACTTTTTCTTTGCCCGAGGGCAGCCGCGTGACGCCGGAATCAGGGAGACAGCTCACTCTGACAAGCGGTGAAAATGTGTTCGGTGTATTGGGACTCAGGATCGATCAATCGTCTCCTTTCCACGCCACTTTTGCACCGGGGATTGACATATCCGGTTTCGAAGATCAGGTGTTGAATGAGTTTGGCCGTACCGGTAGCGAAATACCGCCCATACAAATTTTCCCAGACAATATCCCCGAGCCGGCCGAGACTTTTACGCTCAGCAGCCGCTTCTCCATAGACTTCGGTGCGGGGGATGATGCCCCGCCCTTCTCCCAGCGTGTCGAGACCCAGGTAACGATTGCGCGCAACGGCTACGCATTGACGGCCCTGGGCTTCACGCACCCGGGCGGTACGCTGTATGCGACGGCACCGCTGACTTTGACCCTGACATTCAATGGCATGCTGCCGGCCCCGGTGAGCGTGCGATTCCAGGCGGTATCGACCGCACCCGCGGACGATACCGTTATTATCGAACGCACGCTGCCGGCCGCAGATGCCCCCCGGCTGCCCGTGGATGCCACCCAGGCGACGCCCGTGACCCTGCCCGTGCGCCTGGCCCTGCCTTTTTCGACCGGCACCTGGACCGTGTCGGTGCACAGTGCGGTCTTCGCCAGCTCCGAATACGCCGCAGACCAGACGCGCCTGTCCGTGTCCGCCGGCACAGTCGAGATCACGGTCGTCGAGTCGCCGTTATCCCTGACCCTGCTGCTGACCCCGGATGCGGTTGCCGAGGGCGGTGCCCAGACCAGGTTGAACATAACGATATCCAATCGCCTGGCGTCGGCCCGGCACCTGAACTTTGAGATGTCGTTCCGGGGGACAGGGCGGCTCGATCCCCCCACCCGGTCCTTTGGTAGAGAGTTCTCGCCCGGCGGCGATCAATTGAGTTTTAATTTTTCCGTGCTGGATGACGATGTGCCGAACCCGCGCACCCCGGCGGCGATCATTCTGCAGATCGAGGTAGAGGATGATATGGGCAACCGCCTGGGGGGTGCCGAGGCACCGCTCATGGTGGCGCGCGCCGACTATCGGCTCACAAGTTTCGAGCTGCTGGATAGCAAAAGCCTCAAACCGTTGCCGGCGAGTGCGCAGCTGCCGCTGGGGCAGGAGTTTATCGCTGCCGTTACATTCAATGCGGGCCTGCCGGTGGCCGCGGACTTGCTCCTGGTGGCCAGCAATGCAGACGGCCAGATGCACTCCCTGGACGGGGGCGTGGCTGACGCCGGAGACCTGCGAGCGGAATTTTCCACCAGCCTGCTGCGGCCGGGCACCTGGACCGTGAGCGTGGCGGCGCGATTTCAATCCGGGGAGTACTCGGGGGCTGCGGTGGACCAGGAAGATATCGATGTGGCAGCGGGGATGCAGTTTGAGCTGGTCGGGCTGCCGATCATTGTGCGGGCGGCGCTGGACCGCACGCTGGTGCGGGAGGGCGAGACGGCCTTTCTGAACCTGGAGGCGGAGAACCTGGGTGTGACGCTGCGGACATCCTTTGAAACTGCTACTCTTGAGAGCCTGGCTGTAGCCCTCAGAAGACTGCCATCCGCTGCTTTCGACCGGCTGTTTGATACACAGCACTTGAGTGCGGACAATCCGCGCCTGCAGTTGCGCATCCCGATTGCCCAAAACGAGCTTGCCGAGCCGCGCTCCATCCTGGTGCTCAACATGCTTGAGACGGTGCCCTTGTCGGGGGGGCCGGGTTCAGATCCATCGACCCGCACCCTGGCGGCGGACGTGGAGCTGGGCGACTCCACTTTCACCCTGGTGGTGCCGCGCGAGGATTATGTGTTGCACCTGGACCCGCTATCCGCCCCGCTGCGGGTGGGGGTTGCACGGGTGTTTCAAGTGCGCCTGGACCAGCTTGCACCCACGGATGATCGGGTTAGGGCACCGTCCGCCTTGAGCCTGGGCCTTGCAATTGACGGCGGTGCCCGCCTGGACGCGGAACTTTCTCCGCTGCAGACAGTGCTCCCGCTGAGAGACAGTACCATCCTGGTCTCAGTCGAGCTGCCGGCTGTGGGCATGTATACGCTGCGCATCAGCACCGCGCAGTTTGCCATCGGCGAGCCAGGAGATCAGCAACCGGTATTGCCACCCCCGCTGCACTTTGCAGCGGTCGACCTGGAGCTGGAGTTGGTGCTGGGGCAGGAGACGGCCTTGGTGGAGGGGGCGGAGCCTGCGCCCACCCTGGGCATCGTGGCCCGCAACCTGCTGCCGGGTGAGCAGGTAACGGTGGACCTGAGTGTATTGCCGAACGAGCTGGACCTGGTACCGTCCATGGCTTCCGTGATCCTGTCGACTCCCGGGGGCATGGTGGCCCACACCCGCGTCGAATTGCGGGTGATCGCCGATCAGATGCCCGAGCCGCGGGAAAGCGTTGTATTGCGTGCATCCGCTACCTCCACCCCGCGTCTTACGGCGAACCTGCCCCCGGTCACAGACAGCCTGGAGCTGGTGATCGCACCCAGCGATTACGAATTGCGCTTGCGCCTGGAACCCGATGGCACGGTGGAGAACCAGCCTTTCACGCTGGTGGTGGAGATGAACGTGCCGGCGCCATCGACCGTGGTGAACCTCTTCGTCGAGGGCGGGAAGGTGGGCACCCAGGACTGTTTCTTCAGCGATACTGTGCCATTCGTGTTTGTGCCGACATCGGATACGCCGCTGGAGCTGGCGGCAATCCCCATGGGGGAAACCGAGTCGCGGACGGAGGTGGAGACCCGGGCCATCGCCGCTGCTGCTGCCGGGGAGTTCTGTTTGCGTTTCGCCCCCCAGGCCCCGCCGCGCTTTGCGTCCGGGCCGGGCGGGGGTCTCAGGCTGGTGAATGCCGATGAGGATTCTCCGGTGTTGTTGCGCCACGACTACCGGGCGACCCTGGATGCCGGAGACGGGCCGTTCTATGTCGGCGATTACCTGGCACTGACTGCGGCCGGCAACTACTTGGTCTCCGCCGCTGCCGTGCTCAGCCTGCAGATGTCTTTTGCCGACGGGGAGGCGTTGCCGGCACCCTCCCTCGTCATCCCGCAGGGCGGGCGATCGGGCATCTTTCCCGGGGTGCTGCTGACACGGCCGGGCACCTTGACGATACACATCGCCGAGTACAGTTTCTCCGACCGCATCGGCAAGCGGGCGGGTCTCCCGCAAGAGGGCCAACTGGAGCTGCAGGTCTTGATGCAGCGTCCGCTGGTCGCCGCCATCAGTGGCTGCAATGTCGATTCCCGCGGCGAGGTCTGGGCACAAGAGGGCGAAAAGTGCACGCTGACCGTGAACCTGCCCGACAACCTGGTACTGGATATCCGGGCCGTGGATGAAGACGGCAACCCGAGCCTGGACGTGTCCCCGGCACTGTGGACCGGGCAGCTGCCGGGCCAGGGGGGAGCACCCCTGCAGCTGGAAGTATCCGTGAGGGAGGACATGGCACCCGAAGAGCGCGAGACGGTGTACTTCGAGTTCCGGCGGCCGGGCGATACCGCACTCCTGCCACTGGCTTCGACCCCGAGCCTGGTCATCGCGCGCAACGATTATGAGATCATCCGTTGGAGCGTGACTCCCACGGTGCTGGTCGAGTTCAACGATCTGAGGATCGATGTGGAGTTGAACCGGGCCGTTCCGGCCGGTTCCGTGGCAGATATTCTCATCGAAGCCCGGAACCGGGATTTGGTCCGGCCGGCGAGAGTGACCATCGCCGCGGGCCAGACCACCGGCAGTGGCAGCATTCGCCTGGAGCGCCTGGGGGAACACATCCTGTCGCTGACCGACCTGTCGGTCCTGACCAATCCGCAGCCGGGAGACCAGACGGTACTGAAGCGGTCGCCCGTCCAGCACCGGGTTACGGTCGGCCCGCCGGCCGTCAGCGGGCAGACGGCGGGCGATGCGATCGCGGTCAGTGCCCTGGGCGTGTCGGCACCGGAAATACGCGCGGGCCAGGCGGTTATGCTGGAGGCGGAACTGAGTGCGCCGGCACCGGCACCCGTGTTCCTTTCGCTGGACCTGTTCCGCGCCGAAGACCTGCTGCGGTCGCTGCAGCTGCGGATTGCCGCGGGGGACCGTGTCAGCACTCTGGAGCTGAAACTGAGACAGGCCGGGGAACATCGGATCGCCTATCGTCAGGCGCGTTTGCCGGATCAAGTGCTGGCGGAAGAGGGCGCACTGGCATTCATCGCCGCCGCCCGCACGCTGACCGTGACCGTGCGTCCCCGGCTCGGGCTGAGCCTGGAGCTGCAGTGTCCGGCCGGGGCGGCGGTGCAGGAGTTGGAGCTGTTCGGGATGGGAGAGACGGAATGCGTACTGCAAATTGCGGCCACTGAAAACCTGTTGCCGCTGCTGCCCAGGGAGAGCGTGCCGGAACTGCGCATTCTCTCCAGTGAACGGGTGGGCATTGGACTGCGGCTTGACCCCTCCGATGATACGGCGGCGACCACTCTGACGACCCTGTGGACCCTGACGCAGGGCCAGTTGGTGACGTTCGCAGGTGGTGAATTGTCGCTGCCGGCCTTCTTCACCAATGTTCTGCCCGCGGATAGCACCTTCCCGGCCGCAGAAATCCTGCAATTGCGGGCGGAGGCAGACATCAGGTCCCCGCTGGGCGATGTTACGGTGCTCTCGGAGCCCCTGGAGCTGCCAGTCGCACTGGTCGCGTCCGCGTCCACGCTGAATCGCCTGAGCATTATCAGCGACAGCACAATATTTGTGCTCGGGACGGTGGTGGACGTGGAAATGGAAGTGGCCCGGGAGGTTCCCTCAGACCTGGAGGTGGGGCTGGAGTGGGGGCCATCCGGCGGCGAGCTGCAGCACACCACGGCGACCATCCTCGCCGGGACTTCCATGGCCCGGGTGCTGCTTGTGCCGTCCACCATGACGGGAACGGGGGACTACCGCGTCGATGTGGTCGCCATGCGCTTTGCAGACGGCATCACCCCGGCCCCGTCGGAGACCGTGGACGCCCAGGAGTTCACCGTGGTTGCCGAGCTCCCCTTCCCCTTCAACCGGTTTACGTACACGGGGGAACTGCGCTACCCGGGTGACCACTCGTGTTTTGACAATCCGTTCAAGTACTTTGACGAGCAATGTGATGCGTCCGCGCCTCCGGAGTTGGGCATCACAATAAACTCTGCAGGCTTCACCACCACCCGGTCACTGAGTGTAAGAGTGCGTCCCCGGTCGCCGCTGTTGGCCGTGTTTCACGGCAATCCCGACGGTGCCGCCGACCAGGAAACCTTGAGTCTCTCCGCTGGTTTTGAAACTAAAAGCACGGCGCGGCGCTGGTTTGTCAACGTGCTGAATGATAGTTTGCCCAACCCCCGCCAGGATGTGGACTTCTATATCGAGATTTCCCTGGACGGCGGCACCACGTACTTCCGCTTCGGCCCGATAGTAACGGCACCCATAACACGCGATGATTACCACTTGCAGTTCATCAGACTGGGGGAGGAGTGTAGATTCGATGCCGATGCCACGGCCCAGAATTATGTAGAGAGATGCTGGCAGCGGGCGGTATTGGAGTTGAATGCGCCCGCCCCGGTGGGCTTGGACTTTGGCGGCTCCGCGGTCAACAGCGGAGAGATTGACCCCTCTGATCTGTCCATTCCGGCCGGCAGCAGGCGCACCGAGTCCTTCCGGGTCTTGTCGGACGATGCTATTCGTTTCAATCAAGGCCGCTTTGCCATCTCCCAGGAAGACGACCAGACGACAGTGCCGTTTGTGAACACCCCCTTGAGTGCCGTGACCGGGCTGGGTCCCCGGGATCGGTCACTGCCCCTGCTGCTGGAATGGCAGGATGGGCCCGTGCAGCTGCAGCCGGGTGTGCCCACGCCGCTGCGCCTGGGTCTGAGGGAGGCGGCCTTCACCCTGAAGGGAGCGTTCGACAGCTCCGGCCTGGACATCCCGGTGGACTTGTCAATGTATGAGGGAAACCTTTTATGGATACCGGAGACCCTGTCGCTGGGGCAGACTACATCTCTGCCGGACCTGCATCTGTCACTGGCGGGCGACGGCGTGATGGAGACCGATAACACGTATTGGGAATGGTCTCTGAACACGGTGTCCGCCCCGGAGCGGAGCGTGGTGCTGACCCTGGACCGGGACGGGGTCTCGCCCAGGCGGGAAATCGAGCTGTTTGCGCACCCGCCGGGTGGCCAAGTCCGTTCTGTCAACCGCGTAAGGCTCCCGTTCACCGTCCCGCGCTACGGCTTCCGTTTCGAGTCCCTGGAGGTTACGGAGCAGTCCTCCTCCGAGGTGGAGCTGAGATTGCGGCTCAATGCGCCGGCACCGGGAACCCTGCAAATCACGGTGGTGGCCGACGACGGCCAGTCCACGCCCCGGGAGTTTATGCTGCAAATCTTCGGGGGTGCCGATTCCAACAGCGCGTTCGCCGGCGGGCTGACGGCGGGTCGGAACTACGTGTTTTCGGTGCGCCAGACGCCCATTCCCGGCCCCGCCCTGGAAGGCGACCAGACCGTGATAGAGGCGGTGCCGGCACTGGCACAGATGTCCCTGGGCACCCCGCCGGAGTTCGAGCTGCTGGCCAGCCTGGACCGGGATCTGCTGGTCGAAGGTGAGAGTGCGAACCTGAGTCTGGCTGCCACCGGCCTGGATGCGGGCTCGCTGGCCCTGTTCCTGTCCTCCGACCCGCCCCGGCTGATGTCATTCAGCCTGGCGGACGGGCAGTCCGCAGAGAGTGTAACCCTGTCGGCCCAGGTGCCGACTGCGACCGTGATCGTGCGGATACTGGACAATGATCAGCCGCAGCGTCGGGCGGTCCGGTATATAGAGATTGCGGCGACGGGTGCCGTGGTGAGCGGCAGTACCCGGGTGCGGCTGACGGTTGCGCGCAACGACTGGATGACAGGGGACGTCAGCTTGTTCCCGGTGTCGGGCCGGGTGCTCCCGGGCCAGGAGTTCCAGTTACAACTGCCGCTGAATGCGCGGACACCGGCCCCTAGCGTTTCGAGAATGCAGTTGCGCGATCCGCAGACCGGCTTCGTGTCGAATTATGTGCAGAGCCGAGGGAACATAGGTCTCGTTCATATGAATTTCACCGTAGACGATACTTTGCTGCCGCTGTTTAACCTGCCGCCGGAAGGCGGTCGTTTCGTGGTCGTGTTCGATGCGGAATTTACCGAGTACCTGGAGCGGGACCAGAGGGAAATACTCCTGGGGGTAGACAGCGGTGACTGGCCCGAGATAGAGATCGTGCCGATCGAGCTGGGTCTCTCGCCGTCGACCGCCACCCTGCAGGAAGGGCAGAGTACGGCCTGGACACTGACGGCCCCGGGCTACCCTTCGGGCGATGTATTTGGCATCTTCGACCAGGACGTGACGATTCTCCTGCGGGAGCAGAAGCGGGACCCGAACGACCCCGATCAATTGATCATTACGCCCACAACCGTCTCCTTCGCCTTGTTCGATGGGGAACTGGTCACAACGGTGCAGGTGCAGGCGGTAGACGATGGCCGGGCGCAATTGCGGCGCGAGCTGCAGTTCACGGCGGCGGCCGACCGGGCACAGACGGCGGCGGCCCGCATTATGATTCCGCGCCACGGTTACGAGGTGCAGAGTTTCACCGTGTCCCCCGCGGCCCCGGACATCGGCCAGGGCGAGATGGTTACAATCCAGGTGCTGCTCAATGCGCCTCCCCAGTCCGAGGTGCTGCTGGAATTCGAGGTCGAGCCGCCGGATCTGAGCCTGCCCGCCACCCTGATGCGCATTCCACCCCCCGCATACCCGGGGGCCCTCGGGCCGCGCGGCGTCGAGGCACAGTTCAGACCCCGGGCGGCGGCCGGCACTTATATCATCACCTTGAGCACCGCGACCTTCGTTGCCAGTGAAATGGGAGACCAGCGGCTGATCCTGGGCACCCCGGTCCACCGCACCCTGACCCTGAGCGTCCAGCCCCTTGCCCTGGTGACGAGTCTCGAGCCGGCGGTCGGGGGCGAGGGCGAGGTGCTGGACCTGGAGCTGGTGCTGCCGGGGGATGGGAACTGGCCGGCCGACCTGGTGTTCGATGTGGCCGTGAGTGCCCCGGCCCATGCGGGTGAATTGTTGTTTTACCTGGCCGGCGACACCGCAGAAGCGGCGACCCGCACCCTGTCCCTGTCCCTGGGTGCCGGTGTGCGCACCAGTACCGTGCGCGTGTTGCTGGTCGATGACGCCCTGCCCGAGCCGCGGGAGGCGGTGCAAATCCGGGTGGCCGGCGAGTTGATTCTCATGACCGAAGTGCGTGCGACAATCGCGCGCAACGATTACGAGCTGGACCTTCTGCCGCTGCAGTACCGGCTGGCGACCGAGGGTGCCTCCCTGCCCGTGAGCGTGGAGTTGAATGCGGCGGAACCCGACTCAGACCTGGAACTGGAGCTGCGGGCACGGCCTGCGGACGGCAGCATATCCGCCCCCCTGCCGCTGATGATCGCCGCCGGCCAGCGCCGGGCCAGCGGGACTTTCGTCCTGCCATCCGTGCCGGGCCAGTGGGCCGTGGCGGTGAGCCAGGCGCGCTTTGCGGTCGTGGAACTGGGCGACCAGCTGGGCCCCGCACTGGGCCCGGGTGTGCACTTGGAGATTATCGAAGATATCAACTTGCGCTTGCTTATGAGCTTGTCCCCGCCCGAGACCGCCGAGGGCGAGAGGAGCTCCCTGGTCGTGACGCCCAGCGCACCGGTGCCGGTACCCATGATGTTCCGCCTGGAAATCGCCGGCGATGATCTGCAGTTCCATCCCCGGGCGTCGACCGCCGTCGAATTCACCCTGGGGCCGTCCGCACCGGACTTCACGGTCCCGGTGATGGCACTGCGGGACAATCTGCCCGAGGAGCGGGAGTCGGTGCGCATCACGGTGCGCAGCCTGGACCTGCTCCCGGCGGTGGCGGCGGACACGGCGGCGGTCATCCCGCGCAACGGCTTTGCCGCCCGCCTGGAAGGGGTGCCGGAGATCGCGCGCCTGGGCAGTGAACTGCGGCCCGGCGTGCAGTTGAATGCCAGGGTCCCGGAAGGCTCCACGGTGCGGGTCGTGATCGAATGGCATTTCACTTCGGGTTCGATGCCCACCGAGTTGGGCAGTGCCGAGGCGGACATCGAAGGGGGACAGGATTCCGTCAGCTTCGACCCGGTGCCACTTGAGCGGGTGGGCGAATATGCATTCACCCTGCGTTCTGCGAGTTTTGAGTTGCCGTTCACCGGCGGCGATCAGCGGCAGCTGGACGGAGTGCCGGCGACCTGGACGGTGAGCGTCTCGGAGCTGCCCTTGCAGGTGACGCCCTCCGAGCTGGTTACGAGCATTGATACCCCGGGTGATATAGTGGAAGACACAACGGGACTGGTCAGAGTGTGGGTGGGCCAGCTGCTGCCGGGTGAGGAGCTCAGGGTGACGCTGCGGCACGACTTCGGGGCGGATGCGCACTTTGTGGGTACTGTAAATGAACGGATCGAGCCGCCCGCTTTCGTGTTGAGTGCCTCCACGCCCTCTAAATTGCTGGCGATACGCTTTGTCGAAGATAACCTGACCGAAAACCGCGAGACCTTTCGCTTGTACGTGGATGGGGTGAGTTCACTGGATGTCGTGGGCACCACCCGCACCGTGGTGGCGTCGCTCACCGTGCCGCGCCACGGCTACGCGATCACCGAATTTGAGGCCCTGCCCCCGTACGAGATTACGCCGGATGCCACCAAGATTTATGCGGACCATGTGCCGCTGAACGTCCAGCTCACCGTGGGCGGCGATACCGGGAATGCGCTGCCGCAGCGGCGGGATATGGTGCTGCTGAAGTTGGAGAGGCGGGGGCGCCTCTTCGCCCGCCAAGAGGCACAGGTGGCAGGCGGTGTGTTTGCGAGCACGCGTGTGATCGTGCCCTTCCATCTGCCGCTGGCGGGTCAGTATGAACTGGTGCTCACCAGTGCCCGCTTTGCCGATGCGGAGCCGGGCGACCAGCAGGAGCTGTCCCTGGACCAGGTCTCACCGCACCGGGTCGAGGCCTTTCCGCCACCGGTGGTCATCCTGGGCTCGCCGGTGGTGTCAGAGGATAGCCCCCCTTTACTTGGTATATCCGTCACAAATGTGTTCGGTGCATTGGGACTCAATATAGATCAATCGTCTCCTTTCCACGCCACTCATACACCGGGGGTTGACCTATCAGGTTCTGGGGATCAGAGATTGGATCGGATTGCTCGTACGAGTAGCGGATCCTACGACCTGACCGTTTTCGATGACGATATCCCCGAGCCGGCCGAGACTTTTGCGGTCGGCTCCCGGTTCTCTATAGACTTCGGTGCGGGGGATGATTCCCCGCCCTTCTACCAGCGTGTGGAGGCCCGGGTAACGATTGCGCGCAACGACTACGCCTTGACGGCCCTGGATTTCACGCACCCGGGCGGCACGCTGTATGCGACGGCACCGGTGCCGGTAACCCTGACATTCAATGGCATGCTGCCGGCCCCGGTGGAGGTGGAATTCCGGGCGGTATCGTCCGCCTCCCCGAGCAATCCGGTAACTTTCTCCCGCACGCTGCCGGCCGCAGACCCCTTCACCCAGCCCGTGGATGCCCGCCAGGCGACGCCCGTGAGCCTGCCCGTGAACCTCCTCCTCCTCCCGCCTGCGGCCAGCACTTGGACCGTGTCGGTGGTCTCAGCGCGCTTCACCAGCTTCGAATACGCCGAAGACCAGGTGGACTTGTCGGTGTCCGCCGGCACAGTCGACATCAGGGTTGTCGGGGGGGCACCGGTGTCCGTGCGGATAATACTGAGCGCGTCGATAGCGGACCAGCCCGCGGGGTTGACTGCCGAGGGCTTGCAGAATATTCTGAGCGTGGAGATTAACAATCCCCAGGCCCAGGCACAGGACGTGGTCTTAAGCCTGTCGTCCCGGGGGGTGGGACAGATCAACTTCAACCGCCCCGCTCCTGATTCCATTAATGTAACAGTACCGGCCAACGACTTTGTCGAAGAGGATGTTGGTTTTTCTGTGGTCGATGACGAGGTGCCGAACCCGCGCACCCCGGGGGCACTGGTTGTGCAGGCCCTGGTACGGGATGATATGGGCAATCCCCTGGCGGGTGCCGAGGCGTCGCTGACGGTGGCGCGCGCCGACTACCGGGTTACAAGCCTGGAGCTGCTGGATAGCGAAAGCCGCAACCCGTTGCCCGAGGGGGCACAGCGGTCGCTGGGGCAGGACTTCATTGCTGCCGTGAACTTCAATGGCGGCCTGCCGGTGGCCACGAGCTGGACCGTGGTGGCCAGCCGTGCAGATGGCCAGACGCTGTCCTGGAACGGGGAGGAGCTTCCCGCCGGCACCCTGCGGGCGGAACTTTCCGCAAGCCTGTCCCGGCCGGGCACCTGGACCTTGAGCGTGCGGGCGCAATTCCTGTCCGGGGAGTACCCGATGCATCTGGCGGACCAGGAATACCTGGATACAACAGCACCGGAGGCGCAATTTACAGTCGTCGCGCTGCCGATTATCTTGCGGGCGGAATTTGACCGCACGCTGGTGCGGGAGGGCGAGACGGCATTCCTGAACCTGGAGGCCCGGAACCTGCTGGGGATGGAACTGGAGGTACGGTTTGAACTTGCGTATGGGAACGAAGCAGACCAAGAAGACGTGCACCCCGATGACTGGGATACCCTGTTCGCAGGGGCCACCACCTTTAATGCGGACACTCCGCGCCGCCAGCGGCGGATCAGGATTGCCCAGGACGGGCTGGCCGAGCCGCGCGAAACACTGGACATCGACTTCGACAGGGGGAGACTGACGGTGGACGTGGAGAACGTGGAGATCATCGACCTCGCCGCCCTGACGATCCCGCGCGAGGATTATGCGCTGTACCTGGATGCGCCCTCCGGCCTGCTGCGTGCGGGGGCTGCACTGGAGTTTGAAGTGCGCCTGGGCCATGTCGCACCCGCGGATGCTCGAGAGTCGGGGCCGTCCACCCTGAGCCTGAGCCTTGCAATTGACGGCGGTGCCCGCCTGGATTCAGAACTTTCTCCGCTGCAGACAGTGCTCCCGCTGGCTCACAGTAACATCAGGGTTCCCCTGAACCTGCCGGCTGCGGGCGTGTATACGCTGCGCATCAGCACCGCGCAGTTTGCCATCAGCGAGGCGGAAGACCAGCAACCGGTATTGCCGGAACCGCTGCGCCTTGAAGCGGTCGACCTGGAGCTGGAGTTGGTACTGAGGCAGGAGACGGAGCTGGTGGAGGGGGCGAGGCCTGCGCCCACCCTGGGCATAGTGGCCCGCAACCTGTTGCCGGGTGAGCAGGTGCTGGTGGACCTGAGTGTGCTGCCGGACGAGATGGACCTGGCACCGTCCATGGCTTCCGTGATCCTGTCGACTCCCAGTGGCACGGTGGCCCGCACCCTCGTCGAATTGCGGGTGGTCGATGATGATCTGACCGAGCCGCGGGAAACCGTTGTATTGCATGCATCCGCCACCTCCACCCAGCGTCTTGCGGCGAACCTGCCCCCGGTAACGGCCAGCCTGGAGCTGGCGATCGCACCCAGCGACTACGAATTGCGCTTGCGCCTGGAACCCAGTGGCACCCTGGGGGACCAGACCTTTGCGTTGATGGCGGAGTTGAGTGTGCCGGCACCATCGACCGTGGTGAACCTCTTCGTGCAGGATGAGAAGGCGGGTCCTCGAGGCTGTATCTTCAGCGATGTGACGCCATTCATATTTGCACCGGCACCGGATATGCCACTGGATCTGGGGGCAATCCCCATGGGAGAGACCGCATCGCAGGTGGTGGAGCTGTCGACCCGGGACCTCGATGCCGGGGAATACTGTTTCAGTTTTGTTTCTTCTTCGCCGACGCAATTTGCGTCCGGGCCGGGCGGGGGTCTGAAACCAGTGCATACCGAGACTTCTCCGGCATTTTTGCGCCACGAGTACCGGGCGACCCTGGATGCCGGGGACGGGCCGTTCTATGTCGGGGACTACCTGGCCCTGGCATCGACCAGCAACTATGTGGTCTCCGCCGCTGCCGTGCTCTCACTGCAGATGTCTTTTGCCGGCGGGGAGCCGTCGCCGGCCCCCGCCATCGTTATCCTGCCGGGCGAGTCATCGGGCGTTTCCCCCGGGGTGCTGCTGACACAGGCGGGCATCCTGGGCTTGCACATCACCGACTACAGTTTCTCCGACCGCTTCGGTGCCCGGGAGGGTCTGGACGAAGAGGGCATACTGCAGCTGCGGGTTGAGATGCAGCGTCCGCTGGTCGCCGCCATCAGTGGCTGCAATGTCGATGCCCGGGGGCAGGCCTGGGCCCGGGAAGGCGATCAGTGCACGCTGACCGTGAACCTGGCCAACAACCTGGTCCTGGATATCCGGGCCGTGGATGAAGACGGCAACCTGAGCACGGACGTGTCCCCGGCACTGTGGGCGGGGCAGCTGCCGGGCCAGGGGGGGGCACCCCTGCAGCTGGACGTGTCCGTGAGTGAGGACATGGCACCCGAAGCGCGCGAGACGATTTACTTTGAGTTTCGGCTGCAGGGCGACACCAATCTCCTGCCACTGGCTTCGACCCCGAGCCTTATCATCGCGCGCAACGGTTATGAGATCACCCGCTGGAGCGTGACTCCCATGGAGCTGGCCGAGTTCGGCGAGCTGATGATCGAAGTGGGCTTGAACGGGGCCGTGCCGGCCGGTTCCACGGCGGATATTCTCATCGAAGTCCGGCATGGGGGTTTCTCCTGGCCGGCGGCGTTGGAAATTTCCGCGGGCCAGACCATGGGCAGTGCCGGCATTCGCCTGGAGCGGCAGGGGGTACACGGCCTGTCGCTGACCGACCTGTCTTTCCTGAGCAACCCGCAGCCGGGAGACCAGGCGGCACTTGAGCCGCTGCCCGTCCGGCATCGGGTGACGGTCGGGCCGCCGGCCGGCAGCCCGCAGACGGCGGGTGAGGTGCTCGCGGTCAGTGCCCTGACAGTGAATGCGATGGAGATACGCGCGGGCCAGCAGGTTAATCTAAGGGCGGAACTGAGTGCGGCGGCACCGGCACCCGTGTTCCTGGACCTGGACCTGTTCCGCGGCGTAGACCTGCTGCAGCCGCTGCAGATGCGCTTTGCCGCGGGGGACAGCACCAGTGCCCTGGTGGTGAGGCTGAGGCAGGGCGGGGAGCATCAAATTGCCTATCGTCAGGCGCGTTTGCCGCATCAAGTGCTGGCGGAAGAGGGCGCACTGGCGTTCACCGCCGCCGCCCGCACACTGACCGTGAGCGTGCGGGACCGGGTCGGACTGAGCCTGGAGCTGCAGTGCCCGGCCGGGGCGGCAGTGCAGGACTTGGACCTGTTCGGGATGGGGGAGACCACCTGCTCACTGCAAGTTACGGGTGATGGGAACCTGCTGCCCGGCGAGACCGTGCCGGAGATGCGCATCCTCTCCGATGAACGGGCGGGCACTGGATTGCGGCTTGACCCCGCCGATGATACGGCGTCTACCGATCTCACCGAGTGGACCCTGCCACAGAGCCAGAGGTCGGCATTCCCGGGTAGTGCATTGTCGCTGCAGGCCTTCTTCACCAATGTCCTGCCCGAGTACCACATCTTACCGACAGAGCTCTTGGAATTGCGGGCGGAGATGGACATTGCATCCCCGCTGGGCGATGTTACGGTGCTCTCACAGCCCCTGGAGCTGCGAGTCAATCTCATCGATTTCATGCCGATGGTCGAGTACGAGCTGAATCGCCTGAAAGTCCTGCAGAACACATTGTTGTTTCTGCCCCAGGTCGATACTGCAAATGTGGAAGTGGAGGTGGGCCTGAACAAGATAGCGCACTCCGACCTGAAGGTGGGGCTGGAGTGGGGGCCGCTCATCAGCAATGACCTGTGGCCCCCGCGGCGCACCACGGCGACCATCCTCGCCGGGGCTTCCACGGCCCGGGTGCTGATTGCGGTGGATTTTTCTGGGATACTGATCGGGGACTACAGCGTCGATGTGGTCGCCCTGCGCTTTACAGACGACATCACCCCGGCACCTGGAAACATGGTGGATGCCCAGGATTTCACCTTGTCTGCCATCTCTAGCGTCTTAAACACTTTGGCATCCGCAGATCTCCCCTTCACTGTTGGCGAGA
This sequence comes from Gammaproteobacteria bacterium, assembly GCA_965215045.1. Lineage (GTDB taxonomy): Bacteria > Pseudomonadota > Gammaproteobacteria > JABABF01 > JABABF01. The sequence continues at coordinate 1,255,765 of OZ244031.1, forward strand.
TAACAGTGCGCACACCGACTGCCACCCAGGGGGTTCTTGGAGACGAGGTGGTGCTGCTGACCGATGCGTTCGGCGATGCCCCGGCCCAGCGCCTGGTGTTGGAAACCGGGGTTGAAAATACAGGCGACCCCACCACCCAGGAGCAGACCGTGAAGTGGCGTGCCGCGGTAACGGTGGAGGGGGCGGTAGTCTTCGACGAGCCGGAAGTGGAGCTGGTGCTCCCGGCCGGTTTTACCGAGGTGGTGCATCATTTTCCTTTCTCGGTACGGGCCGATGATGTGGCACAACCCTGGACGGGCATGGTCTTCCATATCGAGTTCTCCGTGGACGGGGGCACTACGTACCTGACGGCTAATCAATTCACCCAGGCGTGGATACCGCGCAATGATTACCGCTTGCAGTTCATCAGGCTGGGGGAACGGGAGTGTGAATTCGAGCCCGCAACTCATACCGAACGATGCGGGCAGCGGGCGGTATTGGAATTGAATGCGCCGGCCCCGGTGGACCTGGCCTTCCCCAACCCGGTCCAAAACATTGAACCCGCCGACCTGTCCATTCCGGCCGGTGGCAGGCGCACGGTGCCCTTCCGGGCCTTGCGGTCCTCCCTGAGTTTCGAGGGTGCCCGCTTTGCCCAGGCACGGAATCGAGACCAGCGGACGGTGCCGGTGGTCGGCGACTTGAGCGGGCTGGCAGTTCGGGAACGCGAACTGTCCCTGGTATTGTGGCAGGACAAGCCCGTGGTCCTGCAGCCGGGTGTGCCCACGTCGCTGCGCCTGGGTCTGACGGAGGCGGCGTACACCCTGGAGGGGGCAAATGACGGCTCCGGCCTGGACGTGCCGGTGTTCTTCTCAGTGCGGGAGGGAACAGAGTATTGGGCCCCAGGGGAGCTGTTGCGGGAGGCTGGAGATAGACCGCTGTCAGTGGCGGGCGACAGCTTGACGGCCGGGTTCGACAGGCCGCAATGGACTTGGTTTCTGAACACGGTGTCCACACCGGAGCGGAGCGTGGTGCTGACGCTGGACCCGGATGGGGCCTCACCCCGGCGGGAACTGGTGGCGGATGTGACCCCGGTGTCTGACATCAATAGGATTACCAGGCTCCCGGTAACCATCCCGCGCTACGGCTACCGCTTCGAGTCCCTGGAGGTGGTGGAGGTGCGGTCCGTCTCCGAGCTGCTGCTGAGTTTGCGTCTGAATGCGCCGGCACCGGTGACCCTGCAAGTAACGGTGGTGGCCGACGACAGCCAGTCCGCGCCCCTGGAGTTGATGCTGGAAATGCCCATCGGGAGCAGCGTGGTTAGCGATGCGTTCACCGGGCTGATGGCGGGCCGGAATTATGTATTTTCGGTGCGCGAGACGACCATTCCCGGTGATGCCATGGACGGCGACCAGACCGTGGTCGAGGCGGCACCGGCACTGGCACAGCAGTCCCTTGGCACTGCGTCGAACCCCGCACCGGAGTTCCAGCTGCAGGCGAGCCTGGACCGGGAGCTGCTGGTCGAAGGCGAGAGTGCGCGCCTGAACCTGGATGTCACCGGCCTGGATGCGGGTTCGCTGGTGCTGTTCCTGTCCTCCAACCCGGACCGGGGGGTGTCGTTCAGCTTGGAGGACGGGCAGGCCGCCGAGCGTGTCGTCCTGTCGTCCCAGGCACCGACTGCGACCGTGATCGTGCGGGCACTGGACGATGAACTGCCAGAGGCCCGGACGCTCCTGCATATCGAGATTGCGGCGACGGGTGCCATGGTGAGCGGCAGTACCCGGGTGCGCTTGCAGGTGGCGCGCAACGACTGGCTGGTGCAGAGCATCACCGTGCCGGACCGGGTGCTGCCAGACCGGGAGTTTGAGATCAGCATGCAGCTGAACGGGATGGCACCGGCCCCGGTCGATGTGATGGTGCAGGCGCGGCACCAGGAGACCGGCTCCGTGGTAGGGGTGGGCACCATGGTGTTGAGCCAGGGCGATACGGCCGCCTTTATGCTGATGTCGCCGGAGCTGCCGAAGCTGCCGGAGGGCGGTCGTTTCGTGCTCGTGTTCGATGCGGAATTTACCGAGTACCGGGAGCGGGACCAGAGGATCCTGCCCCTGAAGGGGGACAGCAGCGACTGGCCCCGGACGGAGGTCGCACCGGTCGTGCTGGGTCTCTCGCCGTCGACCGCCACCCTGCGGGAAGGGCAGAGCATGGACTGGACACTGACGGTCCTGTCCGGCCTGGACCTGCTGGAAGGTGCCTCCTTGAGTGTTCTCCTGCAGGAGCGGAAGGAGGACCCGGCCGACCCCGATCAATTGATGATAACGCCCGCGACCGTCTTCTTGAGCGAGGGGGCGTCGACCATAACGGTTACCGTGCAGGCCCTGGACGATGGCCGGGCGGAAGTGCGTCAGTCGCTGCAGCTCACGGCGATGGACACCGCCGCCTCGCCGGTGGCACGGCCGGCGGCGGCCCGCATTACGCTGCCGCGCCACGGTTACCGGGTGCAGAGTTTCACCGTGGATCCCGCGGAGCCGGACATCAGCCAGGGCGAGATGGTGAGGGTCCAGGTGATGCTCAATGCGCCTCCGCGGACCGAGGTGCTGCTGGAATTCAGCGTCGAGCCGCCGGGTCTCAGCCTGCCCGCCGCCCTGATGCGGATACCTCCGCCCGAGACCCCGGGTGCCCCCGGGCCGCAGGGTGTTGATGTACTGTTCAGTCCGCAGGCGGAAGCCGGCACCTATATCATCACGCTGAGCACCGTGACTTTCGTCACCAGTGAAATAGATGACCAGCGGTTGATCCCGGGCACCCCGATCAGCCGCACACTGACCGTTACTTTCCAGCCCGTTATTTTTCGGCCCGTTGCCCTGGCGACGAGTATCGAACCTGTGGTCGGACGCGAGGGCGAGCTGCTGGACCTGGAGCTGGTGCTGCCGGGGGATGCCATGGCCCCGCCGGACGACCCGGTGTTCGATGTGAGCGTGAGTGCCCCGGCCCATGCGAGTGAATTGTTGTTTTACCTGTCCGGCGATACTGCGGCAGCGGCGACCCGAACCCTGAACCTGGGCCTGGGTGCCGATGCCCGGACCGCTACCGTGCGCGTGTTGCTGGTCGATGACGCCCTGCCCGAGGCGCGGGAGGCGGTGCAAATCCGGGTGGACGGCGAGTTGATCATCTCCACCGAAGTGCGCGCGGTGATCGCGCGCGATGATTACCTGCTGCAGGATCTGCGGGTGGTGGGCACGGCCGCAGATTGTGTGGCATCTCCGACGCCCGGTGTGAGCAGCCTGGTGGAGGGCGAGAGATTCCACGTGTGCGTGGTGTTCAACGCCCTGCTGCCGGCACCGGTGCGGGTAATGGTGCGGGTGCCGCTGCCCGAGGAGCCGGGCGTGGGCGAGAACGCATCCATACTGCAGGAGCTGCTGATCCCGTCGGGTTCCACCACCGGGCTGAGCGTCGGGATGGTCGCCCAGTCCAACCTGAGGTCGGCTGCCGATTACGTGCTGGAAGTGACTTCGGCGGTGTTCACGGTGTCCGCCGCCGATGGACTGGACCAGCGGGACATCGGCTTTGCGCCCCTGGATGTGGTGGCGGCACTCAACGTGGAGCGGCCGCTGTTGCGGGTGCGGCTGCAGGGGTACCGGGCGGGGCCGGTGCTGGATGGCGGGGGGGCGCGCTCGCCGGACTTGCGCGTGGCCGTGGCCGAAGGTGTGGACACGGACCTGACCCTGTTCTTCAACAGCCAGCTGTGGCTGACGGTCTTCGGTTTCCGTGCCGAGGAATTGCTCGAATTGGAGGGCTCTGCGCGATGGTCGCCCCGGGAGCAGTTGTCGGGTGGTGGCGGCTTCCCGGAAAGCTTCGACCTGAGGGCTCAGCTCAATGCGGAAAGGGGCCTCAAGCTGCAGGCTGTCGATGACACCCTGCCGGAGAACACCCTGGAGGTGCGGCTGGTCTCTACCTATACCGTGAGTTTTGCCGACGACCCGGATGTCCTGGCCCGGGCGCAGGCCCTGTGCCGGCGCTATGCCGGCAGCGGTTGCCGCATGGACGATACCCGCTTCATCATGGAAAAAACCTTGTACGTGGTGGTGCTGCGCAACGATTACGAGGTGCAGAGCTGGAGCATGGCGGCGCGCGGCATTACCCGGCAGCGGGGTCTGGACACGGCGGCTCCCGCACCGCTGGCGGTGCGCCAGGGTTCCGTCGTCGATTTGCAGCTGCAGTTGAATGCCCCGGTGCCGCCGGTGCCGGACGTCCCGCCGCTGGGGGTGGAAGTCCGGGAGGCCGTGCCGCCGATGCCCCTGCTGGCGCGGACGGCGGCCAATATGCTGACCGTGGTGGTCGAGCTGACGCTCGCGGGCGAGTCGACGCCGACGCGGGTTCTGCGGCTGCCGATTGCCCAGGCCGTGGACTCGGCTGCCCTGCAGCTGTCCGAGCTGGATACCGAGACCCTGGAATTCGGTCTCTACCAGGTATCGATTTCCACGCGCACTTCGGACTTTGCAGACGGGGTCGGGGAGTTGGAGCGGGTGCCGGGCAACCTGCAGTTGAGCATCAGCGACCAGCCGCAGTTGAGCCTGTCGCCGGCCGAGTTGATGGTGGAGGAAGGTCGGGTGGAGGCACTGGAGTTGAGTGCCGACCTGCAGCCGGGCGAGGTGCTGCCGGCAGTCCTGGTCGTGGAGCCGGCGGGGAGCGGGGAGCTGTCGCTCACGCCGTCTGAGGGGACGTTGCAGTTGCCGAACACGCCGACCCTGGACGTGCAGGTGCGGGCGGTGTCGGACGGGATACCGGAGCCCCGGGAGCGTTTTGCGCTCACGGCGAGTGCGATGGGGGCGCGCACGGCGACCGCGCACGTGGTGGTGCCGCGTCACGGCTACCGGGTGCAGTCAGTAGACCTGGACAGGAGGATGGCGGATGTGAACGCGATGGTAACGGTAACGGTGCAGTTGAATGCGCCGGTGCCGGCCCCGGTGGCATTTGATTTACGGCTGGAACACGAAAGCGATGCGCTGGCGACCCGGGTGTTCAGTGCCCTGGTGCTGGCACCCGGGGAGCAGGGCCTGGCCCACGAGTTGCGCCTGGGCGTGGGCGGGGTCTACGAGGTATCGATCACGACGCCCGAGTTCACCGCCGGGGAGCCGGGGGACCAGTTGCAGCTGGAAGAGCAGGGTGCCGGCTCGCTGACCATAAGCCCGCCGGCGATCATCGTGCGGGTCACACAGGCAGAGACCCTGCGGCGGGAGGGGGAGCAGTTGGAGTTGCAGGCGGCATTGGAGAACCTGGCGTATTACCCGCAGGGGTCTCAGCAGTTGCAGTTGTTCTTTGAGCCGCAGGCACCGCATACGGGGGATGTGGGGAGTGCGGAGCTGATGTTGAGCCGTACGACGCCGAGCGGCACGGTATTCCTGGACATCATTGACGATGGGGTGCCCGAGGGTCGGGAGACGGTATCGCTGGGCTTTCGGGGTGTGAGCGGTTTCACTGCGGGGGATTTCGAGTTTGCCCCGCTTGCGTCCCAGGTAGTCATTCCGCGGCACGGCTATGCCCCGCAGTCGCTGTCGGTGGCCCCGACAGAGGTGCATACCGGGGACCTGGTGGAGTTGCGCCTGGTGCTGAATGCGGAGGTTCCGTCCCCGGAGGGGGTTACGGCGGTGGTAACGGTGGAGGGGACGGCGGGGAGCAACGTGCCGGTGGGCGTGATGGTGGGCGAGTCGATCGGCAGCGTGATGTTCCGGGCACCGCCCAGGGGCGGCACGTACCGGGTGGCTCTTACGGAGTTGCGTTTCGATGACGGGGAGACGGACGACCAGCAGGTTCTGCCGGTGGGGGCGGTGCCGGTGCTGCAGCTGGTGGTGCGGGACCAGGTGCAGTTGCGCCTGGAGTTTCAGGATGGCATGGAGGTGGTCGAGGGGGCCAGCTTGCGTTTGCGCGTGAGTGCGGAGAATCTGCTGACGGATGAGAGGGTGCCCGTGAGCCTGGCGGCGGATATGAGCCAGTTGCGCTTGTCGACCACCAGCCTGTCATTGGCTCGGGGTGCGCATGCGGATGTGGTCGTGGAGGCCCTGGACGATGCCGTGGCGGAGCCGCGGCGTTCTTTCACGGTTACGGGGAGTGCCCCGGGTGCGCGGGGGGATACGGAGAACCTGGAGATTGCCCGGGCAGACTACCGCCTGGAGTTGTCGGCGATGCCGCGCGTGGTGCCGGTGGGCGACCCGGTAACGGTGAATGCGCGGTTGAATGCGTCGGCCCCGGCGGACCTGGCAATGCAGTTGGGGGTGCTGGATAGCGTTGGTGTGCTGGTCACGACGCAGAATTTGAGCATTGCCCGCGGCAACTCGCAGGTTTCCTGGGCCGTGGACACGGGCACCCTGTCGGGGACTTATCGGGCGGTGCTCATAGAGAGCGAGATGCGTGGCGTGGGGTCGGACCAGGAGAGTCTGCCGCCGGCCGCACCGGCGGAGTTTGCGGTGTTGAGCCTGGAGTTCGAGGCGGAGTATGCGGACGGGCGCCGGCAGCGATTGCAGGTGGGCGACGTTTTGCAGCTGGAGGAGGGTGGCGAGGCGGTTGCGGTCACGGCACTGGTGGTGGAGGGTTTGAAGGAGGCCTCGGTATTGAGCGTGATGCCGACGGTGGTAACGGCGCCCCCGGGGGTGGGTGCCGCGGACCTGGTGCGCGTGGAGTTGCCGCAGGGTGCGCAGTTGGCGGTGGGTTCGACGCGGGTTCGTTTCGTGGTGCAGGCGGTGGATGACCAGGCACCGGAGGAACAGGCGGGGGTGGACCTGGAGGTGAGCATTCGCGGTCCGGTGGCGGCCTTGCTGGGTCGTCTGCCGGTACAGGTATTGCGCAATGACTGGCAGGTGAGCCTGGAGCCGTTGGCGGAGACCCGCTACGATGCCGGCGACACGGTGTCGCTGTTTGCGCGTTTGAACGGGGCGGCGCCGGCGGAGTTGCGCCTGGTGCTCCAGGTGCTTGCTGCAGACGGTGCGCGTCACAGCACCGAGACGACCCTGGGGCGGGGGTCGATCCGGCAGGAACTGGGCTTTTACGATCTGCCGCCGGGCGAGTACCGGGCGCAGCTGACGGTTGCGGACTTCACGGATGCGAACGGCGGGGGTGCGGAATTCGTGCCCAGTACGCGGCGGTTCACCGTCTACGTGCTGCCGACCTTCGAGGTTTCGCCCGTGGCGCCCGACCTGCGGGAGACCACCGGCACGGCGGGTCGGGTGGAGTTCATTGTGCGGGTGATCAATCCGCGCGCGAATTCCCTGTTCTTCGATCTGATCGAGGTCCGCGGGGGCGCACGTGTCAGGGAGACGGCAGACGGTCAGGATATCTCCTTGATTCGCCGTATCGACGTGGGGAGGGTGAGTGCTGTGCCGCCGATCCGGGAGGTGCGGTACACCGTGGTCACCCAGGATCCGGATCGCAGCCTGGACAACCTGAGCGAGGCGGTTCCGGATCGGCCCGAGGACACGGAGAACTTCCTGATGCGCCTGGTGACGCCGGCGGTGCACCGGGACGTGGTGGAGGAGTTTCCGCTGCGCGTTTTGCGCAATGACTGGGCACTGGAGGGTCTGGAAGTGAGTCCGCAGGCGTTGGATGAGAGGCAGCCGGTGGAGTTCACGGTGCGTTTGAACGGCATGGCACCGGCCCCGGTGCGGCTTACGGTAGCCCTGTCCGGGAGTGGGGTACCGGCGCGGGAAGTGGAGCTGCAGATCGCGCGGGGGGCGAGCGAGGCGACGGGGCCGATGCCGGGGCTGTCCGACCTGGCACCGGGGCTGTACACGGTGCGGGTAACGACGGCGGTGTTTACCGATGACCCGGACTCCAGCGAGAGTGATCCGATCCTGCTGCGGGCACCCGAGAGGGAGCTGCGGGTGTATCCGCTGCCGCAGTTGGAGGCCTCTCTGTCTGCGGCGGTGGTGGCCGAGGGCGGGCAGAGCATCCTGTCGCTGCGCGCACCGAACCTGGATCAGACGAGCTATGCTTCGGGCTTGGATTTGCAGCTGCGGTTGCTGGACGCCGCGCGCTGTGCCCAGGTGCAGGTGGAGGGGGCGGCGGCCGGTGCCTGCGAGCGGACGCTCAGGATCTCCGACACGCAGGTACAGACCGTGTGGCTGGAGGCGGTGGACGATGAGCAGCCGGAAGAGCGGCAGACCCTGGGTCTGCGGGTGGAGACGATGGGGGTCACGACGGAACAGGTCCGGGAGTTGGAGTTTGCGATCGCGCGCAGTGACTATGGTGTGAGCCTGGACCTGGTGGGTGCCCCGGTGATGAATGTCGCCAATCCCAGGGATCATGCCGAGTTGCGCTTGCGCATGGACCGTGGGGTAACGGCACCGGCCACGCTGCTTCTGAGCCTGCGTGCCGAGGGTCGGGGTCTGCCCGACAGGGGTGTATCCGCCCCGACCTCTTTCCAGCAGTCGCTGACCTTGGGCCGGGGTGAGCGGGAGACGACTTCCACCCTGCGTCTGCCGGAGCCGGGGATTTACGACCTGTGGCTGGGTGCGGCGCGTTTTGCCGATCACCGGGCACCCGATGACGAAGTGCGGCGCACGCCGCAGCCGGGTGTCTCCACGCCGGTTTCCGTGGTGGGCGTGCGTTTTATCGTCTATGCCTGCGGGGACTATGACGAGTCGCAGCAGCTGTGCGCCAACCGTCAGGCGGCCATCGATACCCCGGGGCAGGTCGACACCGTGGTGGCCCCGGAGGGTACCTTTGCCGACATCGGCATCCTGTTTGAGGGTGCCGGCAGTTCCAATGAATTTATCAATAGAAGCATCCCGATCCCGGTCGCTCACCTGCTGGACTTGGGCCTCGACAGGCTCATTTACTTGCACGTCGACGGACGTTACCAGGTGGAGATATGCGGTGTCTGTGAGGAGACCGTGCATGGAATCAGCGATACGGCACCGGAGCCGACCGAGCTTTTGGAGATAACCCTGGACACAAGTTTTGTTTTGAACCGGGAGAGCCTGCCGCAGTTGCAGGACCCGGATACCCGCTTTACCGTGCGGGATGCGGTCACCATTGCCATTCCGTACAACGACTATGAGCTGAGCGAGTTTTCGGCTTCCGCCCGCAGCGTGCAGTTCGGTGCCGAGCTGGAGTGGACGGCGGGTCTGAATTCGACGGCACAGCGCAGCGTGCGGGTGCAGCTGCAGTACCAGGCCCCGGGGAGGGACCCGCAGCCGGGGCCCTCCTGGGTGATTCCGGCCGGGCAGAGAGTGGCCAGCGTGATGGCACCGGTCCTGGTGGACTCGGGCACCACCTATGCAGTCACGGTGTCGATGGCCGAGTACGGGGATCAGTACCGGGATGAGGCGGACCGGGAGCGGGATCGGTTGATCATGCGGCCGACGGCCCTGCCGCTGCGGGTGTCGACCTTGAGCCTGTTCGTGGAGGTGCCGCCGGATGCCAGCCTGGTGCTCACTCCCGGGGAGCAGGTGACACCGGAGGGACAGACAGCGAGCCTGGACTTGCAGTTGTCCGGCGGCGGTCCGTTCACGCGCATCGATGCAGAGTTGCTGCTGGAACCGGCTGATGCGGGCGACCTGGAGGTGGTGGGCGAGAGCACGGTGCGCCTGACCCAGACGGCGACCGGCCGGCGGGCGAGCTTCCGGGTGCGCGCACTGGCGAACGATGAGGCGGTGGAGCCGCGGGAGACTTTCACGCTGCGGGTTGCGTACACGGTGTCTACGCAGCGGCCGGGTCAGCCGTTGCTGGAGTTGCGCTCTTCTTCGGCGACCGTGCGATTGAGCATTCCGCGGCACGGCTACCGGCTGACCGGCCTGGATGTCGACCGGGACATTGTGCGCACCGGTGCGGACTTCCGTCTGACGGCTGCGATCAATGCGCCGGCACCGGTGGCGATGCTGCTGACGGTGGTGGCGATGCCGGCATCCGGGCTGTCGCAGAGCCTGGAGTGGAGGATTCCCGCGGGCGATCAGTCGGCGGCGGCAGACTTCCGGCTCCCGGATGCGGGGGAGTACACGCTGTCCGTGAGCCGGGGTTTGTTTGCGACTTCGCCCCCCGGGGACCAGGAGGAGTTGGCGGGCACGGAGACGGTAACGGTCGGCCTGGAGTTGCGGGGGCCGGTGCAATTTGCAATGGGATTTGCCCCGGGGCTGCAGTCGTCGGTGAGCCTGGCGGAGGGGCGGACGGCGTCGTTGACGGTGCGTGCTGAGAACCTGCTGCCGGGGCAGATCTTCGAGGTGGAGCTGGAGTTGTCGGACGTGGCGGAGCTGGAATTGTCCACGGACACCCTGGGGCTGGTGGAAGACTTGCATCGCACGGGGCGGGTGCGGACCACGGTGACGGTAACGGTGCGAGATGACGACTTGGCGGAGCCCAGGGAGACGCAGACGATCAGTGCCCGGCATGGGGGTGCTGTGCTGGCGACGGCGAACGTGGAGGTGCCGCTCAATGATTACGCCCTGCAAAGTGTCCAGGTGCCGGCGCAGTTGCGGGTGAACGCGGGTTTCCAGGCGGAGTTGCGGTTCAATGCGCAGCTGCCGGGGGAGGTGCAGGGGACGATGACGGCGACCCGGGCCGGTCAGTCGCCGGTGGATGCGGTTTTCACCGTGGCGGCGAACCGCATGAGCGGGATGGTGAACTTTGCTGCGGGGCTGCCGGTTGTCGGGGACTGGAGCCTGGAAGTGACGGCGGCGATCTTCTCCTTCCCGCCGGATGCCGAGGGCCAGGAGGTGTTGCTGCTGTTGCCGGGTGCGGTGTCGGTGGAGGTGGTGGCGAGGCCGGTGCTGGCGTTGAGCCCGGTGTTGTCGACGTCTACCGAGGGCATGACGGTGGCCCTGCAGCTGAGTTCGGTGTTGCTGGACGGCGAGACCCTGGACGTGGACCTGGCGGTGGCACCCCCGCATGATGCGGACCTGGTGTTGTTGGATGGGGTTTCGTTCACGCTCACCGGGGTGAATTCCCGCCGGACGGTGAATGTGCAGGTGGTGAGCGACAACCTGGGCGAGCCGCGGGAGACGGCGGTGATCACGGCCAGTGCACCGGATGCCGCCGATGGGGTGAGCCGCATCGTGATTCCGCGCAACGGGTATGAGTTGGACACCCTGGTTTCCAGCAGTGATACGGTGCGGGTGCGGGCGCGTTTCACGGTTACGGCGGGTCTGGCGGGGGGTGCGCGGGCGCCGTCGACGCTGACGTTGGTTTTGCGTGCGGAGCAGGTGCTGGCGGCGGAGGTGCGCACGTCCACGTTTACGATTGCCCCGCAGGGGACGGAGGGCAGCCTGGATTTGAGTCTGCCGTTGGCGGGCACCTGGACCGTGTCCTTGCGGGAGGCCCGGTTTGAGGGGGCGGAGCCGGAAGACCAGTTGGGGCCGGATTTGAGCGTGGTGCCGGTGGAGGTGGAGGTGCTGCCGCCGATTTTGCCGGTGTTCCTGGGTGCGATGCTGGATCGCGCGGTCGTGCCGGAGGGTCAGACGGCGACCCTGACGGTCACGGCGGAGAACCTGCTGCCGGACAACGATCTGGAGGTGCGGGTCATCCTGGTGAACCCCGGTGCGTTTTCTGCGGATTTGACGGTGGCTCCCATGATGCTGACGTTGAACGGCGACACGGTGGCGGGTCGCAGCGGGGAGGTGGACCTGGGGGCCGTGGATGATCTCCTGCCGGAGGATGCGGAGCGGCTGGTGTTGCGGCTGGAGGCCGCGGGTGCGCAGGACGTGCCGTCGACGAGTGTGGAGTTGGTGATCCCGCGCAACGACTATGCCTTGCGCCTGAGCCTGCGACCGAATGAGATTCGGCTGGGGGATTCGGTGACGGCGGCGGTGGAGTTGAACCGGGATGCGCCGTCGACGGTGAGCCTGACGGTGGACACGCCGGCGGGGCTGCTGTCCCTGGAAGTGTTGCGAGGACAGCGCGGGGCGACGGGGCAATTCCAGCCGGTGGCGGCGGGTGATTTTGCGGTGCGCATTCAGGAGGCGCGTTTTGCGGATGATGAGGCGGGAGTGGCCGGGCCGGAGGATCAGTCGGGTCCGGAGCCGGGCGTTTCGCAGGCACTCACGGTGCGGGGTCCGGTGGTCTTGAGTGCGGACCTGGTGGACCGGGTGAGTCGCACACCGCTGGCTCTTCTGCCGGAGGGGGAGACGGCGATTTTGCAAGTGAGTGCCGAGCACCTGCTGAGCACCCAGGTGCTGCCGGTGAACGTGGGGAGTGCCCCGGTGGCGCAGCTGGTTCTGGGGGCGGCGGGTATAGAGATGGACACGGTTGATTTCGGTTTGCGTCGGGGGGTCACCACGGAGGTGCGGGTGCTGGCGGTGGCGGACGGTCTGCCGGAGGATCGCATCCAGGTTACGTTGACGGCGATGGCCCCGGATGCGTCGGCGGCCAGGGCGTCGCTGGAGATTCCGCGCAACGAGTATGCGGTGGTCGAAGTGCTGGCGCCGCTGCCGGCGGAGAGGGCGCGCTTGCGGCAGGGGGTGCCCTTCAGCGTGGGGGTGCGTTTGAATGCGCCGGCCCCGGAGGATGTGGAGGTATTTCTGCGGGCGCAGTTGGAGGGTGCATCACCGGTGGTGGCGACGACGATCATGATCACGGTGCCGCGGGGTATGGAGGAGGCCAGGGGACGGTTTGAGGGCGGGATGACCTTGGTGCAGGCGGGCATTTACGAGATTTCGGTGCCGGCGGGAGAGGCGCGTTTTGCCGATGAGGGCATGGAGAGTGCAGGGGACCAGGTGGAGTTGTTGGTTCAGAGCATGGTTTTGCGGCTGGATATCGGCGAATTGCAGCTGACGCCGATGCTGTCGTGTGATACCAGGGGGCCGTACCGGGGCGTGGCCCCGCTGGGACTTGCCATGGGTCTCTTGTGCCATGTGGAGGAGGGCGAGCTGGCCAGCATCCGGGTGCAGATGGAGAACCTGAGAGAGAACGCCGTGCTGGCGGTCCGAACCGGCGGCACCTTGCGCGTCACGGATAACGACAATCCCCTGCAGGCGTTCTCCTTCGGTACGCGGATCTTGGAACAGGGGCACCTGGTGCGCGATGACGAACAGGGCGAGGGCACACAACTGGCGATCGTGGAATTCGTTCTCTCCGACATCGGTGCCCGCACCACGGAGACCCTGTATTTTGTGGTGCCGCGCAACGATTACAGGGCGGATGCGCTGACGGTCGAGCCGTCCACGATTGGTGGGCTGGGCCCGCCCTACCGGCGTGCGACCGTGCGTTTTGCGCTGAACGATCCGGCCCCGGCCGAGGTTCCGGTGGAGTTGGCGCTCGAAGTGCGCGATGCGTCCAACGCGGTTCAGGACACCTTTGCCATGGAGGTGCCGGCGGGCATGGAGGCGGCGGAGATGGTGCGCGATTTTGATGCGTTGACGGAGGGTTCGTACACGCTGCATGTTACCGAAGCGCGTTTCAGCACCAGCACCGGTCTGGAACAGGAGCAGGTGGAGGGTTTTGCGGGCTTGTCGGCGGCCCTGACCGTGGAGAGACGCCGCGTGCAGCTGGATGATCGCGTGACCGTGGTGGATGCCGATGGTGTATCCATGGACCTGGTTTTTGGCGCGCGCCTGGTGCTGCTGGAGGGGAGCAGCGCGTCGCTGTCCTTGCAGGTGAGCAATCTGCGCGCGACGGCAGAGACCCTGGAGTTGGTGTTGTATACCGCCCCGACGCGCGGTTTGCTGGCCTTCGGTGAACAGCGGGAGGGCTTGTTCGCACAGGGTATGACGGATGCCTACCGGCAGACCCTGGACCTGGGGGCGAATGAACAGAGGGAGGTATTGCTGTATTTTGGTGCGCCGCCGGATGGGCTGGCGGAGGCGGGCGAGTTGATCGATGTGCACATCGAAGTGCGGCATGCGGGGCAGTTGGCGGTACAGGGGGATTTGTTGCAGGTGCGGGTGCCGCGCAATGGGTACGAAGTGACACCGGATGCGGAGGGTCGGCAGTTGACGGTGCCATCGCAGGCGCGCGCGGGGAGTCCTTTTATGGCGGGCATGGGGTTGAATGCGCTGGCACCGGCACCGGTGAGCGTGGTGGTGAGCGCAGAGCGTCGCAATCCCGCCGTGTCGACCTTTGGCGGCACGATTGCCGCGGGGTCCAGCACGGGGGTGCTGTCGCTGGTGCTGGATACGGCGGGGGTCTATGACGTGCAGATTGCGTCGATGGTCTTTGGGGATGCGTCATCGGCCGAGACCGGGGACCAGTTGGCAGTGACGGTTACGGGTCTGCCGGCGGTGCTGGAGATACTGGAGCCGACGGCGACCCTGTCGGAGTTGCGGTTGCGGCACTCGGTGCTGACCGAGGAGGATGAGCGGAGTTCGACCGTGCTGGTTCTGGGCGTGGGGGACCTGTTGGACGGCGAGTTGCTGGACGTGGAGTTGCAGATCGACCCGGGGGTTGACGATCTCCGGTGGTATGTGACAGCCTCTCGCCTTTTGCAGCGGGTCTTTACCGGGGGGCAGGCCGCCGAGCAGCGGGAGGTGCTGCTGGTGGTGAGAGACAACCTGCCCGAGATTCGGGAGAGCGTGCGGATTACGGCGCGCGCGATGTTTGGTGCCACGCCGCTGGAGCGGCAGACCCAGCTGCAGATTGCGCGCAACGATTTCGTCGTCGAACGGTTGCAGGGCCCGGGCCTGGTGCGCTACGACCCGGGGATGGGGCGGGGCATCCTGGAGTTGCAGGCGCGGCTGAACGGGGTGGCGGATGCCGATGTCCGTCTGCAGATACGCGCCGAGCCGGAGAGCGGTGCGGTGCCGTTGTCGGCGATGCTGGTGATCGCCGCGGGGCAGAGCACGGGCACGGGGCACCTGGAGTTGGATGCAGAAGGTGTGTACAGCGTGTCGGCGGTGGATGCGAACTTTACGGACGGGGCGGCGGACGGCCTGGACCAGATGGTGGTGCCGGTGCGGACAGCACCGCTGCGGGTGGAGGTTTTGCGGGCCCTGCAGTTGCAGCTGCGCCTGGATCAGACGGCACTGGCCGAGGGGGAGGAGACGCAGTTGCACGTGGAAGTGGCGCGTTTGCCGCGCGGGGAGACGCTCTCGCTGTCCCTGGGGGCGGATGTGCCGGACCAGTTGCTCTGGGATGGGGAGAGTGTCCGGGTCGTGACCCTGTCGGAGACCACGCGCATGGTGACCGTGCGGGTGCGCGCCATCGACGATACGGTGGCGGAGCGCCGGCAGAGTTTGCAGTTGTTGCTGACGCCGGTGGATACGCCGTTGCCGGTCCAGCAGCCGGATGTGGAGTTGGTGATCGGGCGCAGCGATTACCGGGTGCAGGGTTTCACGGTGCCGGCGGGGGCGTATGCCGTCCCGGGGGCATCGGCCGCCCCGGTGGAGGTGAGCCTGGGCTTCAACGGCGATTTGGCAGTCGGGGAGCGGGTGGAGGTGTACATCTGGGTGAACAACTCGGATGTCCAACTGCAGGAGGGGGTGGCGAGTGCTGCGACCCCGGGCGAATTGAGCGTGCAGGTGGAATTGCCGGTCATGGCCGGGCACTACAGGCTGAATGTGGCCACGGTATCGTTCGTGGTGGCCGAGGCGGGGGACCAGTCGGGCCTGATTCCACAGGACCGTACTTTTTCGGGGGATGTGATGGTGTCCGACGCTGTGCCCGGTTTGCGCGTGTCACTGCTGGATCGCATGCTGAACGAGGCGCAGATATTTGTCGAGGGCAGTACCGCGCGTTTGCGCGTGGAGCTGGAAAATGCATTCGCGGGAGAGGTTTTGCGGTCGGTGAGCGTGCAGCTGCTGTCGGGGGGGCGTCTGTTGGAGTTGGAGGACGGACAGTTCCAGGCGCAGGTGCGTCCGCAGGCGGATGGGAGTGCGGCGGCGCAACGGCATTTTGCGGGTCCGCTGCCGCCGAATGCGGAGGTATTGATCACGGAGGATACCCGGCGGGAGTCGGCCCTGGAACTGCTGGTGTCGGTTACGGCGACGACGAGCCTGTACCCGGGGGTTTTGGCGGCCGAGGCACTGCTGGTGGTGCCGCGCAGCGACTATGAAGTGGATCGCCTGGAGATTGTGCAGCGGCATGGTGCGGAAACGGCGTATGCCCTGGGGGGTGCGATCCGGTTCCGGGTGGGGATCAACGGTGTGGCGGACGCTGATTTGCGGGTGCGGGTGGGGTGGCTCCCGGGCCCGGGGAGTGCGGTGCGGGATGAGTTGGATGTTTGGATCGAGGCGGGCCAGACGGAGGCCGTGTCGGAGTTGCACCTGGAGGGTGACGTTGCGAATGCGCAATCGGTGCTGCAGGTGTCGGATGCGGGTTTTGCGGACGGGCTGGGCACACCGACCATTACCGCGGCACCGGTGTCCGGGCTCCGGGTGGGCGAGCGCGCCTTGTCGCTGGAGGAAGTGATGCTTGCGGATACGCTCGTGCAGGAGGGGGACGAGACGATGCTGACGGTGATGACCCGGGTGCAGAGGCGGAGTGACCTGTCGGGCATAGTCATGTCCTTGCAGTCGCCGGATGGGCGGCTGGTGTTTCGGCCGGCACAGAGGCAGCGGGATTTGCTGGCGGACAGTATAAGTACCTGGAGTTTCACGGTCCAGGTGCAGGACGACGGTGCTGCGAATCTGCGCACGCGGGCGGTTTTGCGGGTGGAGGTAGAGGAGGGAGGCACCCTGCTGGCGTTCGAAGAGCGGGAGTTGACGATCCCGCGCAACGGCTATGTATTGGATTTGACGGGGCCGACACACACTTTGCGGGGCACGACCTTCACAACCGCGGTCGGCTTGAACGTGGCGGCACCGTCGACGGTGAGTTTCGTGGCGCAGCTGAACGATATCTCGGGCCGGATGCAGATGCAGTCGGCAGAGATGGGCCGGGGGATGCGGGAAGTGCGCCTGGATTGGGTGTTGCCGGATGCGGGTGTGGCCACCTTGAGTCTGACGATGGCGACGTTTGCAGACCTGGGCGGGGCGGGCGACCAGGCAGGTCCGGAGTTGCCGTCGCCGTGGGAGATCCAGGCACTGGTCTTCGAGTTGCGCCTGGATGTGACGGGGGACCTGGACAGCCCCCGGGTGCTGGAGGGTGAGTCCGGTATGCTGCTGGTGAATGCGGACCCGGGGCTTTTGTTCCAGGTGATTACCCAGGTCCTGGGAGGCGATCCGCTGGTCCTGCACCTGGCGTCCAGTCATGCCGGGGATCTGCGAATATCCAACCGGACGCTGACCCTGACGCAGGCCATGCCCGGTGCCACCGTGAATGTGGAAGTGCTGGAAGATGACTTGGCCGAGCCGCGGGAGGAGGTCTCGATCGAGTTGTCGGCGGCGAACCTGGCGGTGAACCGGGTGACGGGGCAGTCGCTGGCCTCGCCGGTCCGGTTTGTCATTCCGCGCCACGGGTACGAGGCGGAGACCCGGGTGGAGCCGGATATCCTGGAATTATTGGGCGGGCGGGCGACCTTCACCGTCACGGTGCAGATGAATGCGCCGGCACCGGTACCAGTGGACGTGTACGCGGTGGGAATTTTGTCGCTGACAGAGATAGAGACACTGGGCATCATTCCCATCGGGGAGGACATGTTGCGCCTGGGATTGATCCTGCCGCAGGCGGGGCAATACAACGTGTTGGTGGAGGTCTCCTTCAGGGACAGCGAGTCCGGGGACCAGTTCGATATTGACGACCGGAGCCGACCGGTTGAAGTGGTGGCACCGCTGCGCCTGGAGCTGGCACTGGACCCCGCTGCCATCGCCGAAGGCGAGGAGACCACGTTGACCGTGACCGCCGTAGACGGCATCCTGGACCAGGACCTGGAAGTGCGGTTTTTGCTGGATGCCTCCCCGGACCTGGAGTTCGTGGGCGGAAACACCGTGATGCTGAGTGAGAGCACCCGCTCGCAGCAGGTGCGCGTGCGCGCCCTGGATGACGATTTGATCGAGCTGCGCGAGACCGTGGATATCACGGCCCAGCCGTTGAACCGCGATGGTCTGCAAGCGGTGTTCCGGGAACTGTCCATCGGTCGCAGCGATTACGCCATCGAGCTCCTGGAGGTGGACCCGGCGGCTCGCGAGTTGGACCCGGATAGCACCTACGGTGCGACCTTCACCCTGACCGTGGGCATCAACGAGGTTGCCGACAGCGATGTGGACCTGGTGCTGAGCCTGGAACCCATGACCGGTCCGGCGTTGCAGGCCGTGATTCCGGCGGGCAGCACCCGCGTCACCGTGGAGTGGGTTACAGATACAGTGGGCGACTACACGGTTTCGGTTGCCGGCAGTTTTCGTGATTTTGCGGCCCGGGATCAGCGGGTGCTGGAAGTGCAGGCGGTGCCCTTGCAGCTGCGGGTTCTGCTGCCCTTGCACCTGGAGCTGGCCCTTGCGCAGAGCGTGCTGGCCGAAGGAGAAGAGACCATGTTGACTGTGAGCCTGGAAGGCAACGTGATGGATCAGAGCCTGGACGTGCTGCTGGAATCAGACCCGGCCGCCGACATCGAGTTCCCGGACGGAGCCACCCTGACGTTGAGCGGGAGCACCCGTTCGCAGACGGTGCGCGTACTTGCGGTCGATGACACAATTGCCGAGCGGCGTACGACCGCGACCCTCACGGCCCGGGTGACGAACCTTATCGGGGTGGCAGAGGCAGAGCAGACGCTGACGATCGGGCGCAGCGATTATGCCGTGGAACGCCTGCGGGCACAGCCCTACACGGCACTCCCCAGCGATGATCCGGCGGCGGTGGCAGAGTTGCCGGTCACCGTGGTGCTGAACGCCCCGGCGCCGGTCGCCGGAGAGGGGTACGTGCGCGCCGTTCTGGATTCGGGTGAGGCGGTGGAAGAGCACTTCAGCATCCGGGCCGACGAGATGGAGTTCACCGTGTCCCTGATGCTGAATGCCGAGGGGGACTACACCGTGTCGGCGACCCGGGTCAGCTTTACCGAGGCGGTAGACGTCTACGACCAGGTCCAGATCGACTTTCCGGGCCCGGCCCTGGATGCGGGCGTCCTGCCGCCACTGAACCTGATGCTGGTGCTGGACCCCGGCGTCATCGCCGAAGGCGGGATGAGCACCTTGACCGTGAGCGTGACCGGCACGCTGCCGGAGATTGCCGGGGAACAGGTACTGGCGGTCGAGTTAGAGGGGGTCCCGGCCGATCAGGTGACGATTGCGGATGCCCTGATCACCCTGCGCGAAGACCAGCGCTCCGTTACCGTGCAGTTGAGTGCGGTGGATGACAGCGTCATAGAGATGTTGGAGACGGTGAGTATTCGCGCCCGGGCGCGAGATGTCGTCGGTGTTCAAAGCACCGTCGACCTGCAGATCGGGCACAACGACTACGCCCTGGATTTCCTCGCCGTCAGTCCCGAAGTGCTCAATATCGACCCCGTGTCAGAGCGGGCGACCGTGACCATCACCGTGGGCCTGAATGCGATGCCGCCGGCGGCAGCCAGTGTGCCGGAATTCCGTTGGCAAGTGCTCCGGGACGGGGACGCCACCCCGGAGACCGGCAGCGTTCGTTTTGCCGTCGCCGGTGTCGAGCGTTTCTCCTTCGAACTCGCCCTGTCGCAAACGGGGCTCCATACCTTGAGCCTGGTCCCGGGCAGCGGTCGGTTTGAAAATCCGCCTGCCGGCGGCCAGGAACTCATTCCGGTGAGCGCAGCGGAACAGCAGCTGCGGGTATTGCCGCCGGTGAGCCTGCGTGCCACCATCCAAGAGGATCCGGCGGCCGTGAGCGAAGGGGCGGCCGTGAACCTGATGGTAGAGGCGACGAACCTGGTGCCGGGCACCACCCTGTCCGTCACCCTGTCCGCCGAGCCGCCGGGCGAAGTGATGTTCACGGATGGCACGGTGCTGGAGTTGGTCGAAAGCGGTGCACAGGCCATGGCGACCGTGCCGGTGATGGCCGTGGATGACAGCCTGGTAGAGGCGCGTGAAGCCATTACGATCCGGGCCGTGGTCAGTGCGGGCCCGCAAAATGTGCCGACCGCAACCGCCACCCTGGAGATTGGCCGCAGCGATTACGCGGTGGAGAGCCTGGCGGTGGTGCCATCCGTGCACTTCCTCGACCCCGCAACCGGTGCCGCCGCGGAAGTCACCGTGCGTTTGAATGTGCCGGCACCGGCACCCGTGCGCATCAACTTGCACACGGGCAGTGGTGGGCCGGAAACCACAGTCGACATACCCGCCGATGCAATCCAGGCCAGTGCCATGCTGATCTGGGCCGCGGACGCCGAAGTGCGCAGCTACCTTCTCGAGGTAGAGCAGGCCGTCTTCACCGACAGCCCGCCGGCACCCGGGGACCAGATTGCACTGGATGTAAATGCAGCGGCGCAGGCTACTATAGCCATTCTGCCGCCGGCGAACTTGCGCCTGGCCCTGGAACAGCCGATCCTGCCCGAGGGCGATGCGACCGGGCTGCAAGTGAGCATTCCGAGCCTGGACCGTGATCTGACACTCCGCCTGGCCGTCGAGCCGGGCCTGATGCTGGACGGCAGCACCGATATAGTCTTGCGCGCCGATGCCCGCACCGAAACCGTGATGGTGCGGGCCGTGGACGACACCGACCCCGAGGTGCGCCAGACCCCGGCGATCACCGCCACGGGAGTCGACATCGGCGGCGTAGAGCAGGAGATCCGGGTAACGATCCCGCGCAACGACTATGCCGTGGAGTCGCTGAGCCCGGTGGCGGGACAGCCGCAGGCCGTGCGGCTGCGTTTGAATGCCCCGGCGCCCGCATCCGTGCAGCTGAGCCTGACCGCCACGGAGGAAGGGGAGAGCGTGGTGGCTGAAACGCAGACAGGCATGATCGGCGTCTCGGCACTCGAGACCACCGTCACATTTGAGAATTTTGAAGATGCGACGACCTATACCGTTACTATCACGCAGGCGGCGTTCACGGCTATGGAGCCGCAAGACCAGACCGACCTGCTGTTGCCGGCACCCTCCCTGGTCCTCCTGGCGGCCCTGGACACCGCCCCCGTCCTCAACCTCGACATCGATGGTGAGGACATGGTCACTGACATTGATTTGCTGGGTATATACGTGGTGTTTTTCCTGTCCAGTAATCTTTTCCCCTTGTTCGGGGTGCCGCTCGAAACCAACCGGGTGCTTCGTGCTGCGATCACTTTCAACTTTAGTGTTCCGATTGCAGACGGTAACGAACAGCTCTATTACGACAATATAGTCGAGTTGCTGTGCGCCCTGCCACGCGGTTCGATTGACAATGAATTCGCCAGGCCCCCGGATGCGGAGTGTCAGCGTTTAGGAGTCGCCCGGGGAAGTGCAGGTGCGGAGGCACTCTTGGACATCGATGGCGAGGACATGATCACTGACATTGATTTGCTGGGTATATACGTGGTGTTTTTCCTGTCCAGTAATCTTTTCCCCTTCTTCGGGGTTCCGCTCGAAGACAACCGGGTGCTTCGTGCTGCGATCACTTTCAACTTTAGTGTTCCGATTGCGGACGGTAACGAACAGCTCTATTACGACAATATTGTCGAGGTGCTGTGCTCTGTGCCTCGCGGTTCGATTGCCAATGAATTCGCCAGGCCTCCGGATGAGGAGTGTCAGCGTGTCGGCATCACTCGCCCCGCCGCCCCCTGATGCCTGCAGCACCCTGTAGCCCCTGGAACCCCGTGGCTTCCGTGCCCTCCCGCATTGACAATCGCCCCGCCCCCCGGACAACCCTGGACGCCCGCGGTCTGCGCTGCCCGGAACCGCTGATTACATGCTGAACAGCCTGATCCTGTCAGCCCAGCAGGTCGTCGCCGGTACCTTGTTCATGTTGACTGTGGGTCTGAACGGGCCGGCGTCCTCCACGGTGGATATAACGGTCGAGATGAGGCATCAAGACTCGGCACAGACGGAGGAGATCATGCTGTCGATCGGCAGGAGGGAGCAGAGCGGCAGCCTGTCCCACACGCTGAATGATGCGGGCGAAT
Source organism: Gammaproteobacteria bacterium (assembly GCA_965215045.1). GTDB lineage: Bacteria > Pseudomonadota > Gammaproteobacteria > JABABF01 > JABABF01. The sequence continues at coordinate 1,277,588 of OZ244031.1, forward strand.
ACCAGGTGTGGGTTACCGGGGCGACTTTCCAGTATGCGGTCACGACACTTCTGCCGCCCTTGCACCTGGACCTGGAGCGGAGGGTGCTGGCCGAAGGGGAAGAGACCACGCTGACCGTGAGCATCCCCGGCAGCCTGATGGAGGGCCAGACCCTGGACGTGCTCTTGAGCTTGGACCGGGTCGAAGGCATCGAGTTTCCGGGTGCCAATGCAGTGCAGTTGACCCGGGAGACTCGTTCGCAGACCGTGCGCGTGCGTGCGATTGATGACGCAATTGCCGAGCCGCGCCAGACCGTGACCATCACGGCCCGGGTGCAGAACATTGCCGGGGCGGCAGAGGTGGAGCGGGAATTGGAGATCGCGCGCAACGATTACGCGATGGTGGGCCTGGCAGTGCAGCCCTACGCGGCACTTGCCAGCGATGAGCCGGCGGCGGTGGCGGAGTTGCCGGTCACCGTGGTGCTGAACGCCCGGGCGTCGGCTGTCGGGGAGGGGATCGTGCGCGCCGTTCCGGTGTCGGGTGCTGGCACCGCAGTGGAGGAGAATTTCACCATCCTGCCCGGCCAGGAGGCATTTCCCGTTTCCCTGATGCTGGATGCCCAGGGTGTCTACACCGTGTCGGCGACCCGGGTCCGTTTTACCGATATGCCGGTGGACGCCGATGACCAGCTCGGGATTGGCGTTTGGGCCCCGGCCATGACCGTGGAAGTCCTGCCGCCACTGAACCTGGAACTGGCACTCGACCCCGGCATCATCGCCGAAGGCGAGATGAGCACGCTGATTGTGAGCGTTACCGGCACGCTGCCGGAGGTTTTTGGGGAACGGGTACTGGTGGTCGAGCTGGAGTGGTTTCCGGTGGAGCAGGTGTTCCTTCCGGTAGTAACCATCCCCCTGGACAATGACCGGCGGTCGGTGGCCGTGCAACTGGGCGCAGTGGATGACTCCGATGCAGAGATGTTGGAGGAGGTGAGTATTCACGCTTGGGCGCGCTATGTTGCCGGTGTAGAGAATGACATCGCACTGCAGATCGAGCATAACGACTATGCATTGAGTCGCTTCGAAGTCAGTCCCCGGGTGCTCAATATCGACCCCGTGTCGGGGAGGGCGACCGTGACCATCACCGTGGGTCTGAATGCGGTGCCATCGTCTGCGGCCGGTGTGCCGGAATTCAGTTGGGAAGTGCGCCGGGAAGGGGTCGTCCCTGACACCGACAGCATCCGTTTTGCCGCAGTGCCTGCCGGCAGCGATCGTTTCTCCTTCGATTTTGCCCTGCCGGAGGCCGGGACCTATACCCTGAGCCTGGTCCGGGGCAGCGGTCGGTTTACCATGCAGAGTGCAGGTGGTCAGGCGACCATTCCCGTGCCCTTGACGGAACAGCAGCTGCGGGTATTGCCCCCGGTGGGCTTGCGCGCCATCCTGGAGGCTCCGGCGGCTGCGAGCGAGGGCGGGGTAGCTGTGAACCTGGTGGTGGAGGCAGAGAACCTGGTACCGGGCACCACCCTGTCCGTCACCCTGTCCGCCGAGCCGCCGGACGAAGTGGTGTTCACAGGTGGAGCGGTGTTGGAGTTGGCGAAAAGCGGTTCACGGGCCATGGCGACCGTGCCGGTGATGGCCGTGGATGACAGCCTGGTAGAGGCGCGTGAAGCCGTGCAGATACGGGCCGTGGTCAGCGCGGGCCCGCAAAATGTGCCGGCTGCAACCGCCACGCTGGCCATTGGCCGCAGCGATTACGCGGTGGAAAGCCTGGAGGCGGAGCCGTCCCGTCTCCTCCTCGGTACCGCAACCAGTGCAACCGCGGAAATCACCGTGCGGTTGAATGCGCCGGCACCTGCAGCCGTGCAGCTGAGCCTGGCGGTCACGAAGGCGGGGGAGAGCGTGGCTTTTAGCACACAGACGGGGGTCATCGAGGGCTCGGAGATAGAGACCACCGTCACATTTGAGAATTTTGAGGATGCGACGACCTATACCGTTACTATCACGCAGGCGGCGTTCACGGCTATGGAGCCGCAAGACCAGACCGACCTGCTGTTGCCGGCACCCTCCCTGGTCCTCCTGGCGGCCCTGGACACCGCCCCCGTCCTCGACCTCGACATCGATGGCCGGGACATGGTCACCGACTCTGATCTGCTGGGTTTGTACACGGTGCTGATTCTGTCCGATCAGTTTTTGTCCCTTTTTGATGATGTTCCGCTCGAAGACAACTTGGTGCTGCGTATTGCGATCAATTTTGATGCTGATAATCCTATTGCGGATGCGGGTGACGCACAGACCTATTACGACAATATAGTCGAGGTGCTGTGCGCCCTGCCACGCGGTTCGATTGATAATGAATTCGCCAGGCCCCCGGATGCGGAGTGTCAGCGTTTAGGTGTCGCCCGGGGCAGGGAGGGTACGGAGACGATCCTGGACATCAATCGCCTGGAGAGTGGCACAAACAGGGTCACCGCCTTTGATCTGCTGGGTTTGTACGCGGTGCTGATTCTGTCCGATCAGTTTTTGTCCCTTTTTGATGATATTCCGCTCGAAGACAACCTGGTGCTGCGTATTGCGATCAATTTTGATGCTGATAATCCTATTGCGGATGCGGGTGACGCACAGACCTATTACGACAATATTGTCAAGGTGCTGTGCTCTGTGCCTCGCGGTTCGATTGACAATGAATTCGCCAGGCCCCCGGATGAAGAGTGTGATCGTGTCGGCATCACCCGCCCCGCCGCCCCCTGATGCTTGCAGCACCCTGCAGCCCCGTGGCTTCCGTGCCCTCCCGCACTGACAATCGCCCCGCCCCCCAAGCAACCCTGGACGCCCGCGGTCTGCGCTGCCCGGAACCGCTGATGCTGCTGCACCAGGCAATCCGCCCGTTGCCGCCGGGGGCACTGCTGCGCATCCTCGCCACCGACCCGCTCACCCACCGCGACATCCGCAATTTCTGCCATCACCTGGGACACCGCCTGCTGGAAGCCGCAGAGTGCGGCGGCGAACACCACTTTCTGCTGCAGAAATCCCCGGCCGCCGGGGCTTCAGTCAATACTGCGCCAGGAACTGCTCAAACTTCGTGATCGCATCCTGCAGCACCTCCCGGGTCGGCAAAAACACGAAACGCAGGTGGTCCGGGTGCGGATAGCTGAATGCGCTGCCCTGGACCAGCAGGATCTTTGCATACTTCAGAAACTCCAGCACCAGCTGCTCATCGTCGTCCACGGGATAGCGTTTGCGGTCCAGGCGCGGAAACAGGTAAATCGTCCCCTTGGGCTTGAGACAGTCGACACCGGGGATGGCATTGAGCATCTGCCAGGCGAGCTCCCGCTGTTCATACAGCCTGCCGCCCGGTGCCACCAGGTCGTCAACACTCTGGTATCCGCCGAGTGCGGTCTGAATTGCGTATTGCGCCGGCATGTTGGCGCACAGGCGCATCGAACAGATGATATTCAGGCCCTCTATATAACTTTCCGCCCCCTGGCGCATCCCTGAAAGTGCCATCCAGCCGGCGCGAAATCCCGCCAGCCGGTAATTCTTGGACAGGCCGCTGAAAGTCAGGCACAGCAGGTCGGGCGCAAGCGTGGCCAGGGGGATGTACTGCGCCTCATCGTAGAGGATTTTCTCGTAGATCTCATCCGTAAACAGCACCAGGCGGTGTTGGCGGGCAATTTCCACGATCTCCTCCAGCACCTCCCGGGAATACACCGCACCGGTGGGGTTGTTCGGATTGATCACCACCAGGGCGCGGGTGCGGGGCGTAATTTTCTTGCGCAGGTCTCCCGTGTCCGGCTGCCATTCGGCCTGCTCATCGCAGCGGTAATACACGGGCACGCCCCCCGCCATCGTCGTGGCCGCCGTCCACAGCGGGTAATCCGGGGAGGGGATCAGTATCTCCTCGTCATTGTTGAGCAGTGCCTGCACCGCGATCTGGATCAGCTCGCTGACGCCATTGCCCAAGTAAATGTCGGGGATATCGATGTCGGCGACCCCCAGTTCCTGGAAATGCTGCATCACCGCCTTGCGGGCAGAGAACAGCCCGTTCGAGTCCCCGTACGCCTGCGCCAGGTGCAGGTTGTGGATCACATCGCGCAGGATCTCATCGGGGGCATCAAAACCGAATGCGCCGGGGTTGCCCGTATTCAGCCTGAGAATACGATAGCCTTCCTCCTCCATGCGCATCGCCGTCTCCAGCACCGGGCCGCGAATGTCGTAGCAGACATCCTGCAGTTTTTCTGATTTCTGCACGCTGTGCGGCGTCACAGCGTCTCTTGCGTGTTGCACGGCCCGGGGCCTCTGTCGAATTTCAGGGCGGGGGATTATACAGTTCCGGTGCCACCCACAGCCCGGTCCCGCATTTTCCTCGTCCCGTGTTTTGCCTCACACCAGCCCAGTCAAGGCACGCGCCTGGGGCTTTCGGCCCTGGCCAGGCACCACAGGTGCACCTCCACACCCTGCCGCTGTAGATGTCTCATACCAGCCCAGTCAAGGCACGCGCCTGGGGCTTTCGGCCCTGGCCAGGCACCACAGGTGCACCTCCACGCCCTGGCCCTGCAGCAGGCGGGCGAGTTCCCCGGTGGTGGCACCGGAAGTCAGCACGTCGTCGACCAGTGCCACCCGCCGCCAGGGATGCTGCAGGGTGCAGCGGAATGCGCCCCGCACATTGCGTCGGCGTTGCGCATAACTCAGCCCGACCTGCTGGCGTGTAGGGCGCAGACGCCGGCAGCTGCGGGCATCCAGGGGCAAGTCCAACTCGCGGGCCAGCACGCGCGCGATCTCCATGGATTGGTTGAAGCCTCGCCACCAGAAGCGCCGCCAGTGCATGGGCATGGGCAGCAGGGCCTGGGGCAGCCCGGTTCCCCGGTATTCCTCGCGCACACGCCGGGCCAGCAGCAGTGAGAGTGTGCGGCCGTTGCTGAGTTGTGCGCGGTATTTGAAGCCGGTGATCCAGTGCATCCACGGTGGCTGGTAGGGCAGAAGTGCCACGCAGCGCTGTATGCGCCAGTCATATTGCAGGCAGAAGCCGCAGGCTGTCGCCTCCACCTCTGCGGGCAGGGGGGCGGCGCAGCGCGGGCAGCAATTTTGCGGCCCGGGCAGTGCGGCACGGCAGACCGGACACAGGTCCAATCCGTCCGTTGTGGCCCTGCCACATTGCAGGCAGGCCCCGGGAAAGTATCGATGCAGAAGTTGCGCCAGTGAATCCATGGCCTCCAAGGCCTCCGTATCGCCGCTGTGCACCCATTATATCCCGAGCCCATTCCAAGCCGGTTTATCCGGCCCGCGCCTGTATTTCTCCATCTCTCCTGGCCCCCATCCCCTCGCCCATGGTCAACCTTTTCGCCCCCAAACCGGTTGACAATGCGGGCGGTCTCCATAAGACTAGGCACCCGAAGCACTTCACCCCGGGCTCCCCCCATGTCTGCATCTCCCGCCCCTTTCCCGGTTCGCCACGACTGGCAGCGCCCCGAGGTGCGCCAGCTCTTCGAGCTGCCTTTTCACGAACTGGCATACCGCGCCCAGCAGGTGCATCGCCAGTACTGGGACGCCGGTGAGTTGCAGGCCAGCACGCTGCTTTCGATCAAGACCGGTGCCTGCCCGGAGGATTGCGCCTACTGCCCGCAGAGCGTCCGTTACAACACCGGCCTGGAACCCGAGCCCCTGATGGCCGAAGAGGAGGTGTTGTCCGCTGCGCACCGGGCGCGGGACCAGGGTGCCACCCGTTTTTGTATGGGTGCCGCCTGGCGTTCGCCCAAGGACCGCGATTTGCCCGCACTGACCGCGATGGTGCGGGGCGTGAAGGAACTGGGCATGGAGACCTGCATGACCCTGGGCATGCTGAGTGCCGAACAGGCCCAGGCACTGGCCCGGGCGGGTCTGGATTACTATAACCACAACCTGGACACCTCGCCGGAGTTCTACGGTGAGATCATCAGCACCCGCAGCTACCAGCACCGCCTGGACACGCTGGCGCACGTGCGCGAAGCCGGTGTCAAAGTGTGCTGCGGCGGCATCCTGGGCATGGGCGAGAGCCGCGAGGACCGCATCGGCCTGTTGCTGGAACTGGCGCGGCTGCCACAACACCCGGAGAGCGTGCCGATCAACCGCCTGGTGCCGGCACCGGGCACGCCCCTGGGCGATGAGCCGCCCATCGATGAACTGGAATTCGTCCGCTCCCTGGCCGTGGCGCGCATCATGATGCCGCGCTCCTGGGTGCGCCTGTCCGCCGGCCGCGAGACCATGAGCCCCGCCCTGCAGGCACTCGCCTTCCTGGTCGGCGCAAATTCCATTTTCTACGGCGAGAAACTCCTGACCACCGGCAATCCCGAGCGGGATGCAGACCGCGCCCTGCTGGAGAGCCTGGGCCTGCGCCTGGTGGAGCAAGCTGCCGCCGAGGCGTCCGCGGACCCAGCAGCAGACGGGTAATTGGCCGGTGGTGAACCAGGCCCTGGCAGCGTCCCTGGCGGAGGAGATTGACGCTCGCCGCCGGGCGGGGCTGTTCCGCCGCCGCCGCCTGTTGCAGTCGCCGCAGGGCGCACAAGTGCAGGTCGATGGGCGGCAACTGCTCAATTTCTGCAGCAATGATTACCTGGGACTGGCGGCGCACCCGCAACTGGTTCGGGCCTTTGTGCACGCCGCCCGGCGTTACGGCGTGGGTGCCGGGGCCTCGCACCTGGTCTGTGGACACGGGGCGGCGCACGCCGAACTGGAGACCGCGCTGGCCGAATACACCGGCCGGCAGCGCGCGCTGCTGTTCTCCACCGGCTACATGGCCAACCTGGGTGTACTGGGTGCTTTCAGCGCGCGCGGTGGCGTGGTGCACGAAGACCGCCTGAACCACGCCTCGCTGCTCGATGGCGCACGCCTGGCCGGGGCGCGCCTGTGTCGTTTCCCCCACGCCGATGTCGATGCCCTGCGCCAGGCCCTGGCCCGCCGACCGGACGCCCCCCAACTGGTCGCAGTAGACGGCGTATTCAGCATGGACGGGGACCTGGCGCCCCTGCCCGAACTGGCGGCGGCGGCGCACCACTACAAGGCCCCGCTGCTGGTCGACGACGCCCACGGGCTCGGCGTGCTGGGTGAGACCGGCGGTGGCAGCCTGGAACATTTCGGCATGGACGCAAGCGGCGTGCCGCTGCTGATGGGAACCCTGGGCAAGGCCTTTGGCACCCAGGGTGCCTTCGTGGCCGGAGATGCGGAGTACATCGAAACCCTGCTGCAGTTCGCCCGCACCTATATTTACACCACCGCCCTGCCGCCGGCAGTGGCGGCGGCGGCGACCCGGGCCCTGCAGCTGGTGCGCGGGGAGGAGGCCTGGCGTCTCGTTCAGTTGCGGGAGTCGGTCGATTATTTCCGCACTGCCGCACAAGACCTGGAACTGCCGCTGATGCCCTCGCAGACGCCCATACAACCCCTGCTGCTGGGTGAGGCCCGGGCGGCGGCGGCAGCGGAGGAGGTGCTGTTCGCCCGGGGCTTCCTGCTGACCGCCATCCGCCCGCCGACCGTGCCCGCCGGCAGTGCCCGCCTGCGCATTACGCTGAGTGCCGCGCACACCCGGGAGCAGCTGGACGCCCTGCTCGACGCCCTGCGGACACTGCGCTCAGAGGGCGTGCTTCCAAGGGCGGGCACAGCATCCGGCGACCGGCCGCCGACGCGCTGATGGCGACTCCCCCGGGGACGGGGACTGTGCGGCAGTCCGGGAGTGCCGGCAAAATAGCGGCGTCCAGCACTGAAACCGCAAGGGCGGCCGTCCCTGCGCCCGCCGGCAGTGCAGTCGCCATGCAGCACCTGCCCGCCCTGCAGGACGATGCCCCTTCCCTGGTGCTGCTGCACGGCCTGGGCTTCAGCAGCACCGTGTGGACGCCATTGTTAGATGAGCTGCGCCGGGACTTCCACGTGTTTGCGCCCGACCTGCCCGGTTTTGGTGCCAGTGCCGCGGCCCCGCTCACTTTCGGCACCGGCGGCGATACCCCGTCCGCGGGAGGAGAGGCCCTGCTCAATTTCGGCACCGGCGGTGATACCCCATCCGCGGGAGGAGAGGCCCCGCTCACTTTTGGCACCGGCGGTGATACCCCGTTCGCGGGAGGAGAGGCCCCGCTCACTTTCGGCACCGGCGGCGATACCCCGTCCGCGGGAGGAGAGGCCCCGCTCACTTACCACACCGGCGGTGATACCCCATCCGCGGGAGGGGAGGCCCTGCTCTCTGCTCTGCTGCCGGTTCTGCCCCCGCGCGCCCTGTACATGGGCTGGTCCCTGGGCGGCATGCTGGCCCTGCAACTGGCGGCAGAGCGGCCGCAACGGGTCGCAGCGGTGGTCGCCATTGGCACCAATCCCTGTTTTCAGCAGCGCAGCGGCTGGGAAGCGGGGGTGCCGGCAGAGGAATTGCAGAAGTTTCGCGAAATCGCCTCCCAGGACTGGGAGAGCACCCGCCGACGCCTGGCGGCACTGATCGCACGCGGCGAAGCCGATGCGCGTCCGCTGGAACGCCAGTTGCAGGAAATGAGCGCGGCATTCCCGCCTTCTGCAGCCGGAATGCGCACCGGCCTGCAGTTCCTGGGCGGTGCGGACCTGCGGCGGGCGGTGAGCGGTCTGCAGGTGCCCAGCCTGTATATCCTGGGTGCCGAAGATGCCCTGGTGCCGGTGCCGGCCCTGGCGCAAAACCTGCACGCACTGCCCGGTCGCCGGCGCATCGCCGTGCTCCGGGAGACGGGCCATGCGCCGTTCCTGTCGCAACCGCAGACGGTGCTGGCCCTGCTGCGCTGCTTTGCCGCTGATTGCGCACTGCTGCCGGCCCCTGCGACCACCGCCCTGGACCGCCGCCGGGTGTTGCGCTCCTTTGCGCGCGCCGCACATTCCTACGACGCTGCCGCCAGCTTGCAGCGGGAAATCGGCACCGGCCTGTTGCGCCTGCTGGGAGAGCAGGCGGGCGCGGGCCTGCAGGCGTCCTGTGTGCTGGACCTGGGCTGTGGCACCGGCAGCTGCCTGCCCGCCCTGGCGCGAGCCTGTCCCGGGGCACAACTGCTGGCACTGGATGCGGCGGAGACCATGCTGCATCGCGCCGCCAGGTTCCCGGGTGCGCGCACCGTGTGCGGCGATGCGGAGCACCTGCCCCTGGCGGCGGGCAGTGCAGACCTGGTGTTTGCCAATCTCTGTTTCCAGTGGTGTACCCCGCAGCGCGTGCTGGCCCAAGCGCAACGGGTGCTGCGTCCCGGCGGCTACCTGGCATTCTCCACCTTTGTCAGCGAGACTTTGTGGGAGTTGCGCAGTGCCTGGTGCGCGGTGGATGATGGCGTGCACGTGCACCGCCTGCCGCCCCCGGAAACCTGGCGGCGCGCCGCCGCAGACCACGGCTTGCACTGGCGGGCGCAGGAATTGCAGTCCTTTTGCCGACACTATGCCACACCGCGCGCCCTGGCACTGGAACTGAAGGCCCTGGGTGCCCGTAACGGTGCAGTGCAGGCCGGCCGGGGACTCAGTTCCCCGCGCCGCTGGCGACGCATGGAAACCCTGTATCAGCACCTGGGTTCCGCACCGGGTCTGCCCGCGACCTTTGAAGTGCTGAGCGGCGTGCTGCAGAAGAAGAGATGAACGGGGCGTGGTTTGTCACCGGCACCGATACCGGGGTGGGCAAGACCCTGGTGGCCTGTGCCCTGCTGGAGGCGGCGCGCCGGCGGGGCCACAGCACCCTGGGGCTGAAACCGGTCGCCGCCGGTGGCAGTGCGCGGGACCCCGAGCACAACGCCGATGTTCTGCAACTGCAGCGGTACTCCAGCGTGCGCGCCGGGTACGCAGAACTCAACCCGGCTTTTCTGCGTCTTGCGATTGCGCCCTCCATCGCCGCTCTACAGGAGGGGCGGTGCCTGCGGGCCCGGGAATTGGCGGCGGCCTGCCGTCCGGGCCTGCAAAGCGGTGCAGAGTTCGTGGTCGTGGAGGGTGCCGGCGGCTGGAGCGTGCCCCTGAATGACACGGAGACCATGGGCGAACTGGCGCGCTTACTGGGTCTGCCCGTGGTGCTGGTGGTCGGTATGAGACTGGGCTGTCTCAATCATGCCCTGCTGAGTGCCGCCCAAATTCGCCAGGACGGCCTGCAACTGGCGGCGTGGGTGGCCAACAGCCCGGAATCGCGGGAAATGGATTTCCTGCCCGAGAATGCCGCCACCCTGGAACGCACCCTGGGCTGTCCCTGCCTGGGCCGGGTTCCCCCGCTGTCCCCGCCCGCCCCGGAAGCGGCCGCAGACTGCCTGGAACTGTCCCGGCTGGAGCGGGGCTGACCCCCCGGTTTGGGCAGACGGTGGCTGAGCCCCGGTTTGGGCGGGCTGGGGCCGTCATCAGGCCCGTGTGTGCTTCCCCCGGACCGCCCCGTGCAAGGGCAGACGGGTTTTCCATGGCGAGCGGGCGGGGCTGAGCCCCGGTTTGGGCGGGCCGGGGCCGTCATCAGACCCGTGTGTGCTTTCCCCGGAGCACCCCGTGCAATGGCAGACGGGTTTTCCATGGCGAGCGGGCCGGGGCGAGCGGGTGCGGGGTATCCCGGGGCTCGCAGCTTAAGAACTTATACACCGTCTGGACAGGCCCGGCACTTTTAACTACAATTCGCCACTCACACGGGGGCGTTCCGGATTCGACGCCGGTAACAAGGCCTCCAGGTGCATGCCGAGGGTGCGATAAGCCTCGTAAAACACGATCGCAAACAACAGTCGCCAAAAACGACTACGCACTGGCCGCCTAATAACGGCCAGCGGCTGCCGCGGGGTGCCCATCCCTTGCGAGCAGCCGACGTTCAGGTGGGCTCGTGTCATCGGATGCCCGTGCCGATGACATTAAATCCTTCGGGTTCGCCGGCATCATCCCGCCCGCCGGGTGGATGCATGGTTCAATTAATAGGTGGTGCTAAGCATGTAGACCCTGGGGCGGCGTGCCGACGGACGCGGGTTCGACTCCCGCCGCCTCCACCATATTTCTGCTGCCGGGGTTTGTGCACGCCGGCAGGGCCCCCACCGGCAGCATCCCACCCCCCACCCCCCCACCAGGAGTGCCACCCCACCACTCCCCACTGGTAGCCCCGCTCAAGTTGCTGCCGCCCCCCACTCTCTACCGGCAGCATCGCCGGCACCCCACCACCCCCCACCGGCACCCCCGCTCAAGTTGCCACCGCCCCCCACCGGTAGCCCCACCGGCACCCCCGCTCAAGTTGCCACCGGTAGCCCCACCGGCACCCTTGCCACCCCCCACCGGCACCCCCGCTAATATTGCCACCGCGACCCTGCTGCAAGGCCGCACTGCTACCACCAGAAGTTGAACCCCATCACCCATTCCAGGTGCTCCTCGTCCCGGCCGGCGGCACGGCGGAACAGGGCACTGTCACCGTAGTACTTTTCCCAGTGCAAGCCGATATAGGGGGCGAACTCGCGCCGCACCTGGTATTGCAGGCGCAGGCCCGCTTCCAGGGTGGACAGCCCGGAACCGATGCCGTGCTCGCGGTCTTGTTCCTCGTAAAAATCCAGCTCCAGGTGCGGATGGAGTGCCAGTTTCCGGTGTAGCAGGAACTCGTACTCGAGTTCCAGGCGCAGGGCATTCTGGCCGTGCTCGCCCGCGAACAGGGAGATTTCGGTCTCCAGGAACCAGGGCAGCAACCAGCGCGCCCCCAGCACCAGCCAGTCGCGCTGTGGACGCGGTTGCAGGTCCCTGCGCCAGCCGATTTCCACGTTGCCGAAGGGGGTCACGGCGCGGCTGTAGAGCAATTGCAGTTCGGACTCTTCCGTCTCGCCATCCAGGTGCTGACCTTCGGTGATGAGCCGGGCCTTGTGCAGGTCTTTGCCGGCGCGAATTTCGGCGTCCCAGCTCGCCTGTGTCCCGGCATCCGTATCCCGCATTTCCACTTCATCGAGCAGCAGTTGCCACAGGAACGGGTCGTCCTCAAACATCGCCCGGGCGGGGGCCATACTGCACAGCAAGCCCAGGGCTGAGAGCACCAGGGCACCGGAACGGATGCAGTGCATGGGTGGCGGCCCTGCGCTCAGGCGGGCCGCACGCGCACTTCCCGGAACATGCCCGGCATGTGGTAGAGGAGGTGGCAGTGATAGGCCCAGCGACCTATCGTATCGGCGCTGACCAGGTAGTCGATGCGGGTGCCCGGTTGCACGATCAAGGTGTGCTTGCGCGGGATGTGCGCGCCATCCCCGGTTTCCAGTTCGCTCCACAGCCCGTGCAGGTGGATGGGGTGGTTCATCATGGTGTCGTTGACCAGGCTGAAGCGCACCCGCTCGCCGTGGCGCAGCCGGATGGGTTCCGCATCGGCGAACTTGATGCCGTCGATGGACCACGTGTAGCGCATCATGTTGCCGGTCAGGTGCAACTGGATTTCCCGTTCCGGCTCGCGCGCATCGGCCGTGGGATACAGGTTCTTCAAGTCGCTGTAACGCAGCACCCGGCGTCCATAGAGCTGTCGATGCCGGCGCAGGCCGACACCGGGGTCGTCCAGGGCGCGGCCCGGGTGTTCTGCGTGCATATCGACATGCGGCCCGTACTCGCTGGACGGGTGCACCACGGGCAGGGTGCTGCCGTGCCCGGCCCGGCCCAGGGCACCGTGTTGCGCAGCCCGCCGGGTATGCCGCACCTGGATGGAGCTGCCGCCGTCCTGCGGATTGGCCTGCACCTGTCCCTCGTGCCGGTCGCGATGCCGATCGTGTTCGCCGCCAGGCACTTTCGCCTTCCCGCCCCGCATTTTTCCATGCCCGGCATGGTGCCCGCCGTGCCCCATGCCCATGTCGGCGTGGCTCAGCACCGGCACGGGGTCGAGCGCGGGAATTTCCGCGCGCAGGGCGGGGTCGGGCGTCAGCGTGCCGCGCGCAAAACCGCTGCGGTCGATGGCCTGGGCGAACACGGTGTAGGCGCGGTCGGCATCGGGTGCCACGATCACATCGTAGGTCTCGGCGACACCCATGCGGAATTCATCCACGGTGACCGGTTCGATGTTCTGCCCATCGGCGGCGACCACGGTCATCGGCAGTCCCGGGATGCGCACGTCAAAGAAACTCATCGCCGCGGCATTGATAAAGCGCAGGCGCAGTTTCTCGCCTTTTTGGAAGGCGGCGGTCCAGTTGTCCGCCGGCGTGGCACCGTTCATGAGGAAGGTGTACGTGGCCCCGGTGACATCGGAGATGTCGCGGTCGCTCATGCGCATGCGGTTCCACATCGCGCGTTCGCGCAAGGTCTTCGCCACCCCCTGTGCGCGAATGTCGCGCCACAATTGCGCGGCGACGCGTTCATTCAGATTGTAATAATGGCTGGATTTTTTCAGCTTGTAATAGACTTTCAGCGGGTTTTCATCGCTCCAGTCGGAGAGCACCACCGGGTAATCGCGCTGGTAACTGAAAGGCTCCGGTGTCCTGGGTTCGACCACGATGGCGCCATACATGCCCTGCTGCTCCTGGAAGCCGGAATGGCTGTGGTACCAGTAAGTGCCGCTCTGCCGCAGCTGGAAACGGTAATCGAAGACCGCACCGGGGCGAATGCCGCCGAAGCTGAGGCCCGGCACGCCGTCCATTTCACTGGGCAGCAGGATGCCGTGCCAGTGAATGGAAGAGTCTTCTTGCAGGTGGTTCTGCACCCGCAGGTGCACGGTGTCCCCTTCGCGCCAGTGCAGGGTCGGGGCGGGGATGCTGCCGTTGATGGCGACGCCGATGCGCCGGGTGCCGGTGAAATTGACGGCCTTGGGGCCGATGTCCAGTTGGAAGCGTTGCCCGCGCAGTGCGGGGACCGGCATTGCGGCACTGCGCCGGTGCAGACCCAGGGAAAAAGCACCCGCCAGGGTGCCGCCGCCCACCAGCAGGCTGCGTCGTGTCAGTGCTTGCATGAATAATAGTGCATTCGGGGCGTGATGGCGTCGGGAAAACCAGGCGGATAACTGTCCGGACTTCTGCCTTTACTCCGGTTTCAAGGTATATTTTGCAGCATTATGAACCGGGGCTCCACCATTGCACTGAACCGCAAGGCGAAACGCAATTATCACCTGGGGGAGCGTCTGGAGGCGGGACTGGTGTTGGAGGGCTGGGAACTCAAGAGCCTGCGCGCCGGACGCGCACAAATCGCCGACACGTACGTGCTGCTGCGCCAGGGGGGACAGGCCTGGCTGTTGGGCAGCGTGATCACCCCCCTGCCCGATGCACAGCTGCAGCCGCCGCCGGACCCCGGGCGCACGCGCAAGCTGCTGCTGCACCGGCGCGAACTGCAGAAACTGACCGGTGCCTTGCAGCGCAAGGGTTTCAGCTGCGTGTGCACGGCCCTGTACTGGAAGCGACACCTGGTGAAATGTGAACTGGCACTGGCGAAGGGCAAAAAACTCTACGACAAGCGGGCCGATGAAAAAAAGCGCGACCAGGAGCGGGAACTGGATCGCGCACTCAGCCGCCGGTCGCGTTCATAAAGCGCAGGATCTGCGGTTGGGGGCGGTGCGGGTCGAAGTGGTGGCGCTCCGGCTTGTGCTGCATGGCCCGGCGGATGGCGGCCTGCAGACGCGGCAGGTCCCCGGGGTGGCGGCGCAGCACGGCGCGCAAATTCACCGAATCTTCATTGCCCAGGCACAGCAGCAGCCGCCCCTCGGCGGTGAGCCGCACACGGTTGCAGTCGGCGCAAAAATTGCGGCTGTTGGGTGAGATAAAGCCGATACGGCTTTGTCCCCGGGCCAGGCGGTAGTAGCGGGCCGGGCCGCCCGTGGTCTCCGCCACGGCAAACAGCCGGTGACGCTGCTCGATGATCGCGCGCACCGCCCGGCTGGAACACTGGGTTTCGCTGCGCCGGTGCGCATCGATGACTCCCAGCGGCATCTCTTCGATAAAACACAGGTCCAGCCCCCGTTGCCGAGCGAATTCCACCAGCGGCAGCACGTCCTGTTCGTTGCGTCCGCGCAAGATCACACTGTTGAGCCGGATGCGTTCAAAACCCGCCTGGCGCGCCGCCTCTATGCCTTCCAGCACCCGCTCCAGTTCGCCGTGCCGGCTCAGTGCCCGGAACCGCTGCGGGTCTAAGCTGTCCAGGCTGATATTGACGGTGCGCACCCCCGCTTGGCGCAGTGCCCGGGCAGAGCGGGCCAGCAGGGCCCCGTTGGTGCTGAGGGCCAGCTGCGCAAGGCCCGGAAGCCGTCCCAGGCGTCGGCACAGGGGCAGGAGTTGCGGGTGAACCAGGGGTTCGCCGCCGGTGAGGCGGATTTTGTCGACACCCAGGGAGACGAAGGCGCGTGCCAACTGGAGGATTTCCGCGTTATCCAGGGTCTGCGAGCGCGGCAGGAAACTCATGTTTTCCGCCATGCAGTAGACACAGCGCAGGTTGCAGCGGTCGGTGACTGAGATGCGCAGGTAGCGAATCCGCCTGCCAAAACCATCCCGCAGCACCGGGGCGGGGGGCGCAGCGGTGCGAGGTGTGGCGAGAGGCGGAGTGTGCGGGGAGGCGGGGGGTGCAGCGGTGTGGCTTGCGGTGTGCGGGGTGCGGCTTGGGGCGGGGGGCGCAGCGGTGCGAGGTGTGGCGAGAGGCGGAGTGTGCGGGGAGGCGGGGGGTGCAGCGGTGTGGCTTGCGGTGTGCGGGGAGGCGGGAAGTGCCGTGGTGTGGTGTGCGGAGTGCGGGGTGGCGGGGAGCATTGCCCCAGTCTACAGCCTTTTGTGTCTTATAATTGCAACCTCTGCTGCAGGGGGAGCAATTTGCCAGTGTCCAGGTCAGCGATACACAAGGCGCGGGGGGCCGGGCGTTGCGCCGCCCTGGCCTTGGCGGCGGGCATCCTGTTACTGGCTTCCTGCTCCAAGTCCCCGGAACCGATCACCGATTGCACCCCGGCGGCGGGCATGACGCCGATCTGCGGTCTGCAGAATCCCGAGGACATGGTCGCCCTGGGCGGCGGCCTGCTCCTGTTGAGCCAGATGGGGAACTTCCTGGAGCCGGAATCTTCGGGCAACCTGGCACTGCTGGACAGCGTTACCGGGGCCCGGCGCGTGCTGCATCCCTCGGCCTGGCCGGAACCCGGCTGGGGCGACCCGTCCTGTGCGGCACTGCCGTACGACTGGCTCTCCCCGCACGGCATTCACCTGTCCCGACGCCCGGATGGCCGGCGCCAGCTGCTGGTCGTCAACCACGGCCGGCGGGAATCGGTGGAGTGGTATGAAGTGTTGCGCACGAGTTCCAGCAATCCGCTGCGTCGGGCGGAGTTGCGCTGGCGGGGCTGCGTCCTGGGGCCGGCGGAGAACGCTCACCTGAACGACGTGGCGGCCACGCCCGAGGGCGGTTTCGTGGTCAGTCACATGCAGGACATGCACCAGCCGCAGTGGAAGTGGATTGTGAATGCCCTGTTGCGGCTCGAGACCGGCCAGGTCTGGGAATGGCATCCCGCCACCGGCTACCGCCCCCTGCCGGGCACAAGGGGCACACTGCCCAACGGTGTGCAGCTGTCCCTGGACGGCGAACACCTGTTCCTGAACCTGTACGGGGAGAACAAGCTGCGCAAAGTGCGCCGCAGCGACGGGCAGATTCTCGCCGAGGTCAAGCTCGTGCACGCCGACAACAGCACCTGGACGCCGGAGGGCAAATTGCTGGTGGCCTCGCACACGGCGCCGATGAGTCACCTGTCCACCTGCCTGGAACTCGAGGAGGGTGCCTGCGGCTTTGAGTTTGCGCTCGTCTCGGTGGCACCGGACACCCTGGAGACGGAGACCATCTTTCGGCATCGGGGTGCACCGATGGGCGGTGTGACCGTGGCACTGCAGACGGAGGGACAGATTTGGATGGGCTCTTTTGCCGGCGACCGGGTCGCCTATATACGCATTCCCTCGCACCGGCGGCAGGCCGGGGAGGAAAAGAAACCCTGAGCTTCCCCGGCGGCAGCGGGGCTGTGATTTTTTAGCCTATAATTCGTCTCCGGGTTCTCAATGCCAGAGGTGTGAGAAAGTGACTGATCAAATGACCGTGGAAATTCCTTTGCAGGGTGCCAGAAGCTACCCGATGCCACTGCCTTTCGGCTGGTTTTGCATAACGTATTCCGATGAGCTGGAAGTCGGCCAATCGATGCCCTTTCGCCTGTGCGGCAGGGATCTCGTGGTGTTTCGCACCGAGTCCGGCAAGGCGGCGGCACTGGATGCCTACTGTCCGCACCTGGGGGCACACCTGGGATACGGCATCAACGACGAAGCCGGCGGCGGCGGCCGCATACAGGGCGAGAGCATTGTCTGTCCTTTTCATGCCTGGCGTTTCAATACCGATGGCGAATGCGTGGAGATTCCGTACGCGGAGAACATGCCGAAGAAGGTGATCGGTGCGCAGTGCCTGAAATCCTGGCCGGTGTGCGAGCGCAACCAGGTGATCTACGCCTGGTATCATCCGGAGGACCTGGAGCCGCTGTGGGAAGTGCCGGAATTCGAAGAGGCCAACAGCGAGGAATGGGGAGAGCAGCAGCGTTTTGAATGGTTCATTCGCACCCACCCGCAGGAGATGGCCGAGAACGCCGCCGACCCGGCGCACTTCCGCTACGTGCATCGCACGGCCACCATGCCGAAGTGGGAGATCAACTACGAGGGATATACCACCCGCGGCGTGCAGCGCGCCAAAATGCAGACCCCCCGGGGCGAAGTCGACGGGGCGATCCATACCGCCTCCTTTGGCCCGGGCAATGGCACCACGCGCTTTACCGGTATCTGCGAGACCTTCCTGATGGGGTTGACCACGCCCATCGAAGAAAACCTGGTGCGGGTGCGCTTTGCCTTTATGCAGCAGAAGGGTGCTTCGGGCAGCGGGGTCGGCAGGGCGATTATCAAGGACATCTGCAAGCAGCTGGAAGAGGACAAGCCGGTCTGGGAACACAAGGTGTATCGCCCGTTGCCGATTCTCTGTGATGGCGACGGACCGATTGCGAAGTTCCGCAAGTGGTACAGCCAGTTCTACGCCGACTCGGAAGTCGCCGCCGCACTTTGAAACCCGGGACAGCAGGCGGTGAATTGCCAATTGCCCGAACGCCGGATGCCTGGGACACCTGGGACACCTGGGACACTTGGGACACTCGGGACACTTGGGACACCAGTGGGAGACCTGTAATGCCGAATTCCATTGCCGCGGAACTCAAACCCGCCACCGCACAATCGCGTTTTCCGATGCCGTTTCCCTTCGGCTGGTTTTGCGTGGCGTATTCCGATGAGTTGGAAGTCGGACAGTCGATGCCGTTTCGTGTTTGCGGCAGGGACATCGTGGTGTTTCGCACCGAGTCCGGCAGGGCGGCGGCACTGGATGCCTACTGTCCGCACTTGGGGGCACACCTGGGATACGGCATCAACGACGAAGCCGGCGGCGGCGGCCGCATACAGGGCGAGAGCATTGTCTGTCCTTTTCATGCCTGGCGTTTCAACACCGATGGCGAATGCGTGGAGATCCCGTACGCGGAGAGCATGCCGAAGAAGGTGGTCGGCACCCGGTGCCTGAAATCCTGGCCGGTGTGCGAGCGCAACCAGGTGATCTACGCCTGGTATCATCCGCAGGACCTGGAGCCGCTGTGGGAAGTGCCGGAATTCGAAGAGGCCAACAGCGATGCGTGGCAGCCGGCAGAGCGCTTTGAATGGTCGATTCACACCCATACCCAGGAGATGGCGGAGAACGGTGCCGACGCCCCGCACCTGCTCTACGTGCATCAGGCCGCCACCATGCCGGAATGGGATATCCGCTACGAGGGCCACATCACCGAGGGCATCAACGAGATGAAAATGAATACGCCGCGCGGTGAAATCAACGGCGTGATTCATAATCTCTCCCACGGCCCGGGCGTCAATACCACGCGCTTCAAAGGGATTTGCGAGACGTTTTTGCAGGGTCTGCCCACACCGATCGAAGACAACCTGGTGCGCATTCGTTTCGCATTTTTCCAGCGCAAGGATGACCTGGGCAGCGGCGTGGCCAAGGCGCTGATGCAGGACTTGTGCAAGCAGATGGGGGAGGACAAGCCGATCTGGGAGCACAAGCTGTATCGCCCGGCGCCCATTCTCTGTGACGGGGACGGGCCCATCGCAAGATTCCGCAAGTGGTACAGCCAGTTCTACGCTGAAACGGACACCGCCGCCTGAACCCATCGCCCCGGTCTTCTGCCGCAGAGTGTCTGCGGCGGTATCCTGAAGGGGGAGTTGCAG
The DNA here is from genome assembly GCA_965215045.1 of Gammaproteobacteria bacterium. Taxonomy (GTDB): domain Bacteria; phylum Pseudomonadota; class Gammaproteobacteria; order JABABF01; family JABABF01. Next base: position 1,296,705 of record OZ244031.1, read on the forward strand.
TGTGGTGGCTGCGGGGCCTGCCGCAGCCCGGTTGCCGGCCCGTGCCGGGTCAGGTTTCGGAGATTGCGTGCAAAGAGGAGGGATGCGGTGCCTGCCGCAGCCCGGTTGCCGGCCCGTGCCGGGGTTGGTTTCGGAGATTGAGCGGAAGAGGGCGGGGCTTGCTTCTCTTCAGAGGTTGATCAGCAAAGGATGCGCCTGTTGCAGCCGGGACTTCACAGCAACTGCATGATTTCCTCTGCGGCGCTGACCTGGATGCCGGCGTCGGGTTCGACATTGAGGTGCGTGACCACACCGTCTTCGGCGATCAGTGCAAAACGCTGGGAGCGGGTGCCGAGTCCAAAACCCGAGCCGTCCAGTTCCAGGCCCAGGGCCCGGGTGAATTCCGCGTTGCCGTCGGCCAGCATGAGCAGTTCCTGGGCGTTTTGCTGCTTGCCCCAGGCGTCCATGACGAAGGCGTCGTTGACCGCCATGCAGATGATGCTGTCCACGCCACTGGCCTTGATCTTGTCGGCATTGACCACGTAGCCCGGCAGGTGGGTCATCGAACAGCCGGGCGTGAAGGCACCGGGCACGGCGAACATCACTACTTTTTTACCGGCGAACAATTCTTGGGTGCTGACGTCCTCGGGGCCTTTTTCACCCATGATCTTGAGCGTGACGCTTGGAATTTTGTCGTTGACCTGGATTGTCATAGCGTTTTTCTCCCGTGCGCAGGGCGCGCAAGTATAGCACGGGGGCCGTGCCGGCCATCGGTGCCGGCAGAGCGGTTTGCAGGGGAAAGCCGTGTAATTTCCTTGTTGTCGCCGCCCGCTGGCAGAGCGGTTTGCAGGGGAAAGCCGTGTAATTTCCTTGTCGTCGCCACACGCCGGCTTCCGGCACACACGCCGGCTTCCGGCACCGCCGCCTGGTCGGAGTGAGAGGATTTGAACCTCCGACCCCTGCCTCCCGAAGGCAGTGCTCTACCAGGCTGAGCTACACTCCGCGGCCGATCAGGGCGCGTATTTTAGCAGCGCGTCGGCACTGCGGATGGTTCCCCGGTGTTTTCCCGCCGACCTGCGCGTCGGTGCCGCGGATGGTTCCCCGGTGTTTTCCCGCCGACCTGCGCGTCGGTGCCGCGGATGGTTCCCCGGTGTTTTCCCGCCGACCTGCGCGTCCCCCGTTCTTTATAATAAAAACTCCAGTTGTCTCCCGCACCGGAAATTTCCCGATGAGCGTGTCGAAGACCTCACGGGGTGCCGCCCCGGACATCGAACGCAGTGCGCTGCTGCCGTACCGCCCAGAAGACCTGTTCGCACTGGTGAACGACATCGAAAAATACCCCAAGTTCCTGCCGGGATGTTCGGCGGCGGAGGTGCAGCACCGGGAGGGCAACCTGGTCGAGGCGAGTCTGACGCTCTCTGGCGCCGGCCTGCACTACGAGCTGAGCTCCAGGAATCACCTGTTCCCTCCGCATCGTATGACCATGGAACTGCATGACGGCATTCTGAAAATGCTGTTCGGAGAGTGGTCGTTTTCCGACCCGCCGTCTGGCGACCCCGGGTGCCTGGTGCACTTGCGCCTGTATTTTCAGTTGAAATCGGGATTTTTGCGCCGGCTGGCATCGCGTTTTTCCGAGACCGCGGCCGACCGCCTGGTGCAGGCGATGTGCGACCGCGCCGATGCACTGTACAGCCGTTCCCTGCGGACGGGGCAGCCGGCATCCGGCGATGATGAGTGGGGAGACAGGTGATGGCGGAAACATCGCCGGGGCAGGGCGGGGCAGAGCGTATCGTGGTCGAAGTGACATACGCACAGCCGCATCGCCAGTCCCTGCTGTCCCTGGAAGTGGAGGCCGGTTGCACGGCCCTGGAGGCGGTGCGCCGCTCCGGCATCCTGAAGGAGTTCCCGGAGATCGACCCCGGACAGGCGAAGATGGGTATTTTCAGCGTGCGCATCGCCGACCCGGCGACCCACGTGCTGCGGGCCGGGGACCGGGTGGAGATTTACCGGCCGCTGATTATTGATCCGAAGGAGATGCGCCGGCGTCGTGCCGAGGAGCTGCGCGCTCGGCGTGCGGCGGAGGAGAAGGAGTCCGCTCGCTGATTTCGCTCAGACTATCGCCGTCAAACAACAGGACGAGGTGATAGCGGACCGGCTCCTGGTTCGGGATCTGCAGCAGGTACAGGTAATCCCAGCGGTTCTTGTGCAGCGGGTCGCGCAACATCGGCGAACCCATGATTTCCAGCACCTCGGAACGGCTCATGCCGATTTCCAGTTCGGCGACATCCTCGCTGTCATACAGGTTGCCCTGCTGGATGACGGTGCGGTACATCCACGGGAAACTGAGGCCCCGGGGTTGCAGGATGTCGCAAGCACTCGGCAGGATGAGGGCGGGCAGGATGAAGACCGGTATGAACGCCGCCCGCCATTGTCCGCCGGGTTTGACCCGCACCCCGTGTTCTGCCCCCTGTGTTTTGTCTGTCATTGTCCGCCGGGTTTGACCCGCACCCCGTGTTCTGCCCCCTGTGTTTTGTCTGTCATTGTCCGCCGGGTTTGACCCGCACCCCGTGTTCTGCCCCCTGTGTTTTGTCTGTCATTGTCCAGCGGGTTTGACCTCTGTCATCATGGGGAATAATATAGCGAATGACCGGGGAATGCGTGGCGATGGCGGACACAAATTATAAGGCGCAGTATCGTGAAGGCCTGAGCAATGCCGGTTTGCGCATCACCCGGCCCCGGTTGCGGATTCTCGAAATTCTCGAACATGCGGCGGACCGGGGCGAGCACCTGAGTGCCGAGGATGTGTACCGTGAATTGTTGGGCGATGCCGAACCGGATGCCGGCATTGCCACGGTGTATCGCGTGCTGGCACAGTTTGAAGTGGCGGGCCTGGTCAATCGTTTGAATTTTGACGGCGGGCAGGCCGTGTTTGAACTGGAGCGCGGCACACATCATGATCACATGGTGTGCCTGGACAGCGGCGAGGTGGTGGAGTTTTGTGAGGAGCAAATCGAGGCATTGCAGGAGAAGATCGCGCGCAAACACGGCTACCAGCTGGTCGACCACAGCCTGGTGCTTTACGTGCGCCCACTGGGCACATCCAAGACCTCGAAGCCCCCGAGGACACCGAGGAAAAAAACCGGCACCACACGCCGGCGCTGAAAGGCTTGCGCGACCGGGCCTTCCGCTGCCGCCCGGCCTGATGACAGCCTCCCCGGTGCTGTCGGGACGGCACCCCGGGCGGTCTCAGCGGCGGCCCTTCTGCGCTTCCTGCAGGATTTCCCTGGCGTGTTTCCTGGCCTGGACACTGATTTTTTTGCCGGCCAGCAGGCGCGCCAACTCTTCCACCCGTTCTTCCTCGCCATCCAGCCCCCGCACCCCGGCGCGGGTGCTGTCCTCTGTCGTGCATTTCTCCGCCACCAGGTGCAGGTCGGCGCGTCCGGCCACCTGCGCCAGGTGGGTGACGCAGAGTGCCTGGCCCTGTGCGCCCAGGCGATACAACATATCGCCCACGTGGTCGGCGGCACTGCTGCCGACGCCGCTGTCCACCTCGTCAAATACCAGGCAGAGTCCGGGGCTGTGTCCCAGGGCGGCGACCTGCAGGGCGAGCCCGATGCGTGAGAGTTCGCCGCCCGAGGCAATTTGCTCCAGCGGGGCGGCGGGATGCCCCGGGTTGGTGGCGGCCTGGAAGATGACCGTCTCCGAGCCCTCCGGCTGGGGCGTTTCCTCCTCCCGTTCCTGCAGTTCCGCCGTAAAGCGGCAGTGTTCCATACCCAGTGCCTGCAGGTGCTGATTGACCTTGGCGTTCAACCGGGCCGCCTGCTGCAGGCGCCGGCGTCGCAATTGCGCTGCGGCCGTGCGGTACTGCTCTTGCAGGGACTGCAACTCCTCTTCGCACTGCTTGCGCCGTTCTCCACCGTGCTGCAGGTGCTGGTACTCCTCTTCCAGGCGCCGCTGTTCCGCCGGCAATTCGACGCTGCGGACGCGATGCCGGCGCGCCGCCTGTTCCACGGCTTCCAGGCGTCGTTCCGCCGCCGCCAATTTCTCCGGGTCATTGTCGAAGTCCCCGGCATAGCGGCCCAGGCTGCGCAGTCCTTCCTGCAACATCTGGGAGGCACTTTGCAGCAATTCCAGTGCTTCCTGCAGCCGCTTGTCGTTGCGCGCGGCCTCCTCCAGCAGCTTCACGCCCCGGCGCAGCAGTTCGCCCGCTGCGGCCTCCTCCTCGCCGCACAATTCCAGGGTTTCCCCGCAATTGCGCAACAACTGGTCTGCGGACGCCAGGCGCCGGTGTTCTTCTTCCAGGGTCTGGATTTCTCCCTCCTCCAGGGCGAGTTGGCGCAGTTCCCGAAGTTGGTAGTCGAGCAATTCGAGCCGCTCCGGCGATGAACCGGCACTCTCGAGTTCCTGCAGTTCGGCGCGCACCGCCCGCCAGCGCAGGGCGAGCTCGCGCACCGTTTGCAGGGGTTCCTGCAAGGTGCCGAAATCGTCGAGCAGGGCCAGTTGCCGATGGCGCTGCAGCAACGCCAACTGGGCATGCTGACCGTGGATGCCCGCCAGGTGTTCTCCCAGTGCCTGCAGTTCCCGCAGCGGCACCGGGCGTCCATTGATGTAGGCGCGTGAACGCCCGTCCCGTCCCAGCAGCCGGCGCAACACGCAACTGCCGTCTTCTGCGGCGAACTCGCGCTCCTGCAACCATTGCCGGGCCTCCGGCAGTTCGGTCACCGAAAAACAGGCACTGATCTCGGCCCGGTCCGCCCCCGGGCGTACCGGAACGCCCTCCGCCCGTCCGCCCAGGGCCAGCTGCAGTGCATCGACCAGGATCGATTTGCCGGCACCGGTTTCCCCGCTGATCACCGTGAGCCCCGCCCCGATTTCCAGCAACAGTTCCTCGATAATAGTGAAATTGCGAATGCAGAGCTGCTGAAGCATTATGCCGGCCGAAGCGTAGTCTTCCGGGGGCGGAAACCTGCGAATTATAACGCCCGTCCCGGCGTCCTCCCGCGCCGGCCCCGTCTCCCCGCTGCGGCTTGAATTAACCGGGGAGAACCCCATATAGGGACGGCAAATCACGCCGCTGGCGGGGGTGAAGTACATGGTGAAACAGGAGAAAAATACCCGGGGGCGGGAAAAAGATGCGGGCCGGGAACCGCAGGACCGGGCACCGGCGGAGGCGGATGAGGCGGGTAATGCAGACAGCGAGGCACCGGCCGCAGGGGACGGGTCTGCCGGGGAGCCGGCGGGGACTGCAGCGGCGGAGGACGCGGCCCTGGAGTTGCAGGAATTGCGGGCCGGGCAGGAGGAGCTGCTGCGCCAGGTCGCCGATGCCCGGAATGCCATGCGCGAAATGCAAGAGCGCACCGCCAGGGAGCAGGAGCGTACTCGCCAGTATGCGGCGGAGGCCATGGCCACGGGCCTGTTGCCGGTGCTGGACGACTTGGAGCGGGCACTTGCGGGTTTGCAGCAGACCGAGGCCGGTGATGTCCTGGTCGACGGCCTGGAGCTGATCCTGCGCAACTGGCTGGAAGTTTTTGATCGTTTCGATATCGAGCGACTGGCACCGGGGCGGGGCGAGGCCTTTGACCCCCATCGACACGAGGCGATGTCGACGGTGGTGCAGGCCGGGGCGGCACCGAACACGGTGTGGGAGCTGGTGCAGCCGGGATACCTGCTGCACGACCGGGTGTTGCGTCCGGCGCGGGTGATCGTGGCACAGAGGGAAGAAGAGACGCGCCAGGACACCGAACAGGCACCCGCAGCCGGGGATGCGGGGCCGGGGCAGCAGGCGGGGCCGGGGCAGCAGGCGGGGTCGGGGCAGCAGGCGGGGCCGGGGCAGCAGGCGGGGCCGGGGCAGCAGGCGGGGTCGGGGCAGCAGGCGGGCACGGAAACGGCTTGAGCCTGCCCGCTGCGAGTATTGTTTTTTTATGCAATCTGAAGACGAGAGAGAGGGTCGGCAGAACATGAGCAAGATCATCGGTATTGACTTGGGGACCACGAATTCCTGCGTGGCAGTGATGGAGGACAAAACCGCCAAGGTCATTGAAAACGCAGAGGGCATGCGCACCACGCCTTCGGTGGTCGCCTACACGGAAAAAGAAGTGCTGGTCGGCCAGGCCGCCAAGCGGCAGGCGGTGACCAACCCGGAGAACACCCTGTTTGCGATCAAGCGCCTGATCGGCCGCAAGGAGAGCGATGAGGTGGTGAAACGCGATCGCGAGATGGTGCCCTACAAGATCGTGGCGGCGGAGAACGGCGATGCCTGGGTGGAAGCCCAGGGCGAAAAACGGCCGCCCGAACAGATTTCGGCGGAAGTGCTGCGCAAGATGAAACAGACCGCCGAGGAATACCTGGGTGCCAAGGTCAGCGGGGCGGTGGTCACGACGCCCGCCTACTTCAATGACGCACAGCGCAAGGCGACCAAGGACGCCGGGCGCATTGCCGGGCTGGAGGTCAAGCGCATCGTCAACGAACCGACGGCGGCGGCACTCGCCTACGGCCTGGACCGCAAGGAGCAGGACCGCAAGATCGCGGTCTATGACCTGGGCGGCGGCACCTTCGACATCTCCATCATCGAGACCGCATCGGTGGAGGGGGAGCAGCAGTTCGACGTGCTCGCCACCAGCGGCGACACCTTCCTGGGCGGCGAGGACTTTGACAAGCGCCTCGTCGAGTTTCTCGCCGATGAATTCCAGAAGGACAACCAGATGGATATGCGCGGCGATCCACTGGCCATGCAACGCCTGAGGGAGGCGGCGGAGAAGGCCAAGATCGAACTGTCCAGCAGCCAGCAGACCGAGATCAACCTGCCGTATATCACCGCCGATGCCAGCGGCCCCAAGCACCTGGCGATCAAGCTCAGCCGGGCCAAGATGGAACTGCTGGTGGAAGACCTGGTTCAGCGCACCCTGGAGCCGGTGAAAACCGCCCTGAAGGATGCCGGGCTCAGCACCTCGGACATCGACGATATCCTGCTGGTCGGCGGACAGACGCGGATGCCCCTGGTGCAGACGAAGGTGCAGGAATTCTTCAACCAGGAACCGCGCAAGGATATTAACCCGGACGAGGCCGTGGCGATGGGTGCTGCCATCCAGGCGGCGGTGCTGTCCGGCGATGTCAAGGATGTGCTGCTGCTGGACGTCACGCCGCTGACCCTGGGCATCGAAACCCTGGGCGGAGTGATGACGCCGCTGATCACCAAGAACACCACGATTCCGACACGCAAGTCCGAGACCTTTTCCACGGCGGAGGACAACCAGACCGCGGTGACCGTGCACGTCTGCCAGGGCGAGCGCAAGAAGGCGGGGGACAACAAGTCCCTGGGGCGTTTCGACCTCACGGATATCGCACCGGCACCGCGCGGCATCCCGCAGATCGAAGTCAGTTTTGACATCGATGCCAACGGCATCCTGCAGGTCACGGCCAAGGACACCAAGACGCAGCGCGAGCAATCGATCCGGATCACCGGTTCGAGCGGGCTCTCCGAAGAGGAGATCGAGAAAATGGTCAAGGACGCCGAACAGAACGCCGAGGCGGACCGCGAGTTCCAGGAACTGGTCACCGTGCGCAACAACGCCGAGATGCTCTGCCACTCGGTGCGCAAGAACCTGGAAGAAGTGGGCGAAGACTTTGCCGGCAGCGAGCGCGAGGAAGTGGACCAGGCCCTGGAGAAAACCGCGGAAGCACTCAAGGGCGAAGATCGCGAGGCGATCGAAGAGGCTTCCCAGTCCCTGGGGCAGAAGGCAGAGCCCCTGCTCCGGCTGCTCGCCGAGCGCGAGCAGAAGAAGGCCCAAGAGCAGTCCCAGGACGCCACCGCCGGGGAGGCGGGCACCCGGGATGCAAACGGCGATGGCGACGAGGGCGGCGATGGCAAGGACGAGGCCGTGGACGTCGATTACACGGAAGTGTAAGACGAACCGGACAAGCAGTAAACGCGCCCCCCGCGAGGCGGCCTCCCCGGCCGCGTGAACCGGCATGAACACGCCCCGCGATTACTATGAAGTGATGGGCGTGGCGCGCGATGCCTCGCAGGATGAGATCAAGAAGGCATACCGCCGCAAGGCGATGCGCTACCATCCCGACCGCAATCCCAATGACCGGGAGGCGGAGGAAAAACTGAAGGAAGTCAACGAGGCCAACGAGGTGCTCTCCGACCCGGAGAAACGCTCCCTCTATGACCGCTTCGGCCACGACGGGCCGCGCGCGGGTGCTGCGGCGGGCGGCGGCTTTCATCACGCCAACGTCGACCTGGGCGAAGTGTTCGGCGATATTTTTGGTGACATGTTCGGCGGTGGCGGCGGCCGGCGGCACCGCCGTCAGGCACAGGGCGGACGCGATATTCACCTGAACCTGGAGATCGGCCTGGAGGAGGCGGTGGGCGGCGGTGCGCACAAGGTGCGCGTGCCGACGCGCGTGCAATGCGAGACCTGCGAGGGCAGCGGTTCCCGGGACGGCAAGGCACCGGTTCCCTGTCCCCATTGCGAGGGCACCGGCCAGGTCGGCTCGCAGATGGGCTTTTTCTCAGTGCGCCAGACCTGCCAGCGCTGCGGCGGTGCCGGCCAGGTGATCGCCGACCCCTGCGGACGCTGTGCCGGACAGGGACTGGTTACATCAGAGCGCTCCCTGGAACTCGATATCCCCCGGGGCGTCGATGAAGGCAGCCAGCTGCGCCTGTCGGGCAAGGGGGAGGAGGGCCGGGGCGGCCAGCCGGCGGGCGATCTCTACGTGGCCATCCGGGTGCGTCCCCACCCCCTGTTCGAACGGCACGAGGATGACCTGTATTGCGAAGTGCCGGTGGACCTGGCGACCATGACGCTGGGCGGTGAGCAGGAGATTCCCACCCTGGAAGGACCGGTGAAGATCAAGATTCCCGCGGGCACCCAGAGCGGCAAGCAGTTGCGCCTGCGGGGCAAGGGCGTGCGGGGTCTGCGCTCGGGCAGACAGGGGGATCTTTTCTGCCGCGTGCTGCTGGAGACGCCGGTCAAGTTGAACCGGGAACAGCGTGAACTGCTGAAAAAACTTCAGGCGTCCATGAACCGGGACAAGCAGTTGCCCCGGGGTACCGCCTGGTTGCACAAGGCGCGGGATTTCTTTGACGGTGTGCGCGACGGCTGGAAATAAAGCCTCTTCGGGGGATTCGGGGCCCCGGTTTGACATCCCCGCAGACAGCGAATATAGTGGTAGGGAAGTCGAGGAACAGGAACCAGGAACCAGGAACCAAGATGAAAATATTACTTTCACCCTCTGGAAAGAGGTTAAAAGGAGATTGTCCCCATGGCAGAACCCGCGTTTAGAAACCGCAAAGATATGAGCGAAGACCTGAAGGCAGCCGGCTTTGACGACAGGCAGACCCACAGTGTCCTGCAGGTGGTGGCAGGCATGGTGCAAGAACTGGGCCAGGCCATCCGCGCCGACTTGGAGAAGCTTGAGCAGCGCATGCTGGAACTCCATGAAGAGGCTAAGGAATACAGCCGGAAGCTTTATGAACAGTCTGAGAAACTTAGTCAGGAGCGTGAGAAACGCAGCGAGCAGCGCCATGAACAGTCTGAAAAACTCAACCAGAAGCTTCATGAAGAGGCTGAGAAACGCAACCGACAGGCCTTCATCTGGATACGGTGGGGGTTCGGCATTGTTGTGTCTCTCCTGTGCATACTGCTCGTAGTCGCTATCAGGGGTGGGCTTTGAGAGGGGGGAGGTGACTTTGAGCGGCTGTATATGCCTGCATCGACCACGCTTCTCCCGTCTGCGAATGAACCTGTAGCACCTCACAAGTTAAGAACTCGTACAGAACTTATGGGTAATGTATAAGGGCTGACAAGGTTGTCGCCTCTCCAGAATCTGCTGGCGCAGTTCAGTCCACGATGCGTATAGGTAGTGTTAAACTGCAACCAATCAGACGCAGTCGTGGGAAAAGGGCGGCGGCATCTGTCGGTGACGCTGTCAATAGAGGAGTCGATCAAATGACAATACCGGAACGCGAATTCGGCCAATTGGAACAACAAGTAAAAAGGCTCGACGAAGATATGCGCCGGGTTGTGGCTTCATTGGATTCTATTAAAAACTCAATCCGTTACATTATATTTTTTATGGTTTTGATGTTTGCAGACGCGGCAACGACCAATCCATGGACCAAATCGTTGTTGGCGTTAATTTTCAACGTCACAAACTGACCTCCCCGCATCACACCAACGATGTCGGGGGAACCCAACCATCCCGCGCGGGCACGGTGCCCTCCAGCACCAGGGAGAAGACCCGCATTTGACCGGTGGAAAATCAACACTCCAGGGGTCTGCGCTCGGGCAGACAGGGGGATCTTTTCTGCCGCCTGGTTGCACAAGGCGCGGGATTTCTTTGACGGTGTGCGCGACGGCTGGAAATAAAGCCTCTTCGGGGGCTTGGAAGTGCCGCTTTAGTATAATTCCGCCCCCTTTTTTTTACTGGAGCCTTCGATGGCTGTGGAACCTCTTGCCGTGGCAGTTGCCGGCGCTGCCGGGCGCATGGGCAAAACCCTGGTTGCCATGCTGGCGGAGGACGAGGCACTGCAGCTGGCCTGCGCACTGGAGCACGCACAGCACCCGGACCTGGGACAGGACAGCGGCGTGTTGGCCGGTGTCGCCGCCAACGGCGTATCTCTGCAAGCGAACGTTGAGGACGGCGGCTTCGAAGTGCTGATCGATTTCAGCAGCACCGCTGCGGTCTTATCCAATTTGCGCCTGTGCCGGGACCGGGATTGCGCCCTGGTGCTGGGTACCACGGGCTGGGGAGAGGACGTGCACTCTGAATTACAGGCCGCCGCCAGTGACATCCCGATCGTATGTGCACCGAACATGAGCACGGAGGTCAATCTCTGCTTTGGGCTGCTCAAAATCGCTGCGAAAACACTGGGTCCGGAGGCGGACATCGAAATTACCGAGGCCCACCACCGGCAGAAGAAGGACGCGCCTTCCGGTACCGCCCTGCGCATGGGCGAAATTCTCGCCGCTGCACGGGGTCAGACACTGGAAGATTGCGCGGTGTATGGGCGGCATGGGGACAATGTGCCGCGGCTTCCGGGGCAGATCGGTTTTTCCGTGCTGCGGGGCGGCAACTTGGCGGGAGAACACTCGGTGCGCTTTATCAGTGACACCGGTGAACTGGAGATCAGGCATCGTGCGATCAACCGCGGTGGTTTTGCCGAGGGTGCCCTGCGTGCAGCCCTGTGGCTCAGGGGGCGCCCCCCAGGTCTTTATGGTATGGATGTAGTGCTGGACTTGGAGAGCCTCTGACCCCGCGCGCACTCGCCCCGCCCACACACACACTCTCCCGCCTGCCCCAGTCTGCCCCCGCCCGCCTTCACACACTCCCGCCTGCCCCCGTCCGCCTCCCCCCACCCGGCCGCTTCTGTCCCTCTGTGAGCGGCCCCATCACCCATCGCATATAATATGCTTTTGAGATGCACGGGCAGTTATTGCAGAGTTTCGGGAAGGCGCACAGCCTTCCCGTTTTTTTGTACGGCCTTCTATTTTCTCTCGTACCGGCGCGGCCATGAACGGGCCGGCACTGTTGGCCTTTGCGGACGGCACGCTGCTGCACGGCCGCTCGGTGGGTGCGGTCGCCAGCAGCAGCGGTGAGCTGGTGTTCAACACCGCGATGAGCGGCTACCAGGAAATCCTGAGCGATCCGTCCTACGCGCGCCAGATCATCAGTTTCAGTTGTCCGCATATCGGCAATATCGGCGTCAATGAGGAGGACCTGCAGTCCGCTGGCGTATATGCTGCGGGCGTGGTTCTGCGCGACCTGTCGCCGTGCATTGCCGGCCCCCGCGGCCGGCTCTCTCTCTCCAGCTTCCTGGCCGACCACGGCATACCGGCGATCGCCGGCCTGGACACCCGGCAGCTGGTGCGCCGTCTGCGCGAGGAGGGGGCATTGCACGCCTGCCTGGACGCCACGCAGGCACCGGATGAGCAGCGGGCCCTGGAGCAGGCGCGCGCCTTTCCGGGCATCAGCGGCATGGACCTGGCGCGGGAATACAGTTGCCCGGCTCCCTACGCCTGGGAGGAGGGCGAGTGGCGTGCAACGGGCGGTTTTGCCCCCGCATCCGGGACGCCGCGCTTTCGCGTCGTGGTCTACGATTTCGGGGTCAAACGCGATATCTTGCGCCGCCTGGTATCCCAGGGTGCGGAGGTGCGCGTCGTGCCGGCCATCACCCCGGCCGCCGAAGTGCTGGCACTGCGACCGGACGGGGTGCTGTTGTCCAACGGCCCGGGCGACCCGGAACCCTGCCAGTATGCGATCCAGGCGATCCGCGAATTGCTGGCGTCGGGGACGCCCCTGTTCGGCATCTGCCTGGGTTTCCAGCTGCTGGCCCTGGCCTGTGGTGCCCGCACGCTCAAGATGAAATTCGGGCATCACGGTGCCAACCACCCGGTGCAGGAGCTGGACAGTCGGCGGGTGCTGGTCACCAGTCAGAACCACGGCTTCATGGTCGATGCCGAGAGCCTGCCGGATTGCCTGCGCCCCACCCATCACTCGCTGTTTGATGGTTCCCTGCAGGGTTTTCACCACCGGGAGAAGCCGGCTTTCGGTATCCAGGGACACCCCGAGGCGGGTCCCGGCCCCCAGGACGCCGTCGCATTGTTTGAACATTTTGCCGCGCTGATGGAAGCTCAGCGGCAGGGAGACGGCGATGCCGCACCGCACTGACCTGGAGAGTATCCTGATCCTGGGGGCGGGGCCGATCATCATCGGCCAGGCCTGTGAGTTTGATTATTCCGGGGTGCAGGCCTGCCGCGCCCTGCGCGAGGAGGGCTACCGGGTGGTGCTGGTCAATTCCAACCCGGCGACGGTGATGACCGACCCGGACACGGCGGATGCGACCTATATTGAACCGCTGAGCTGGCACTCCGTGGCGAATGTCATCGCCGCGGAAAAAGTCGATGCGATCCTGCCGACCATGGGCGGGCAGACCGCCCTGAACTGCGCCCTGGACCTGGCGCGGGAGGGAGTCCTGGAAGCTGCCGGCGTGCAGATGATCGGCGCCAACCGGGAGGCGATTGACAAGGCCGAAGACCGCGAACAATTCAAGGTGGCGATGCGCAAAATTGGCCTGGAAACACCGCGCTCCTCGATCGCCCACAGCATGGAAGACGCCCTGCAGGTGCTGGACCAGGTCGGTTTCCCGGCGATCCTGCGTCCCTCCTTCACCCTGGGCGGCTCCGGCGGTGGGGCGGCGTTCAATCGCGAGGAATTCCAGGAGATCTGCCAGCGCGGCCTGGACCTCTCGCCCACCGGTGAAGTGCTCATCGACGAATCGCTGCTGGGCTGGAAGGAATTCGAGATGGAGGTGATGCGCGATTGCAACGACAACTGCATCATCGTCTGTTCGATCGAGAACCTGGACCCGATGGGCGTGCACACGGGGGATTCCATCACCGTGGCCCCGGCCCAGACCCTGAGCGACCGGGAATACCAGGAGATGCGCAACGCTTCCATCGCCGTGCTGCGCGAAATCGGCGTCGACACCGGGGGTTCCAACGTGCAATTTGCCGTGCACCCCGAGAGCGGCCGGCAGGTGGTCATCGAGATGAACCCGCGCGTCTCGCGTTCCTCGGCCCTGGCCTCCAAGGCGACCGGTTTTCCGATCGCCCGCATCGCGGCCAAGCTCGCGGTCGGCTTCACCCTGGACGAACTGGCCAACGAGATGACCGGCGGTGCCACCCCGGCCTCTTTCGAACCCAGCATCGACTACGTGGTCACCAAGATGCCGCGCTTCGCCTTCGAAAAATTCGGCGACACCGAGGCGGTGCTGGGCACCCAGATGAAATCCGTGGGCGAGGTCATGGCGATCGGGCGCAATTTCCAGGAATCCCTGCACAAGGCACTGCGCGGGCTGGAGACCGGCTTCAGCGGACTGGAACCCCGGGTGCGTCCCGGCACCCGCAGTGCCCGCCAGCGCATCGAGCGCGAATTGCGCATCCCGGGGCCGGAGCGGCTCTGGTACGTGGCCGATGCGTTTCGCTGCGGCATGAGCGTGGAAGAGGTCTACAAGAGCAGTGCCATCGACCCGTGGTTCCTGCATTGGATCGAGGACCTGGTGTGCGAAGAGCGGGACCTGGATGGCACGGCCCTGCCGGAACTGGATGCCGTGCGGCTGCGCGCGCTCAAGCGCAAGGGCTTCTCCGATGTGCGGCTGGCGGCACTGCTGGGCTGTGCGGAGGAGGCGGTGCGCCAAAGGCGCCGGGAACTCGGCGTGCGCCCGGCATTCAAGCGGGTCGACACCTGTGCCGCCGAGTTTCCGACCGCCACTGCCTACCTGTACTCGACGTACGAGGAGGAGTGCGAGGCGGAGCCCGCAGAGCGCCGCAAGATCATGGTGCTGGGGGGCGGGCCCAACCGCATCGGCCAGGGCATCGAGTTCGATTACTGTTGTGTGCACGCCGCGCTGAGCTGCCGCGAGGACGGCTACGAGACCATCATGGTCAACTGCAACCCGGAGACGGTGTCGACCGACTACGATGTCTCCGACCGCCTGTATTTTGAGCCGATCACCCTGGAGGACGTGCTGGCGATTGTCGAACGGGAACAGCCCGCCGGTATCATTGTGCAATTCGGTGGCCAGACGCCGCTCAACCTGGCACAGGGCCTGGAACGCGCCGGGGCACCGATGATCGGCACCCCGCCGGACGCCATCGACCGCGCCGAAGACCGGGAGCGCTTCCAGGAGATGCTGCATGCCCTGGGCTTGCGCCAGCCCCCCAATGCGGTCGTGCGCAGTGCACAGGAGGCGGTGCGGGCGGCGGCGCAGATCGGTTACCCGCTGGTGGTGCGGCCCTCTTACGTGCTGGGCGGGCGGGCGATGGAACTGGTGCACAGCGAAGCGGACCTGCTGCATTACATCGGGCAGGCGGTGCACGCCGCAGAGGATGCGCCGATCCTGCTGGATCATTTCCTGGACCGCGCCGTGGAGGTCGATATCGATGCGGTCTCCGATGGCCGGCAGGTGGTGATCGGCGCGATCATGCAGCATATCGAGCAGGCGGGCGTGCATTCCGGCGACTCCGCCTGCGTGCTGCCGCCGCACCGGCTGCCGGAGGAACTCCAGGAGGAGATGCGTCAGACGGTGCGCACCCTGGCCCTGGAACTGGGGGTGATCGGCCTGATCAACGTGCAACTGGCGGTGCAGGAGGGCACGGTCTACGTGCTGGAGGTCAACCCGCGCGCCTCGCGCACCGCACCGTTTGTCTCCAAGGCCATCGGCGTGCCGCTGGCGCGGGTGGCGGCGCGCTGCATGACCGGTAAAAGCCTGGAGGAACAGGGTTTCTGCACCGAGCGTACGCCGCCGGGTTTCTGTGTCAAGGAGGCGGTGTTTCCGTTCCACAAGTTTCCCCACGCGGACCCGATCCTGGGCCCGGAGATGAAGTCCACCGGCGAAGTGATGGGCATCGGCAGGGATTTCACCGAGGCCTTTGCCAAGAGCCAGTTGGCCGCCGGGGCACCCCTGCCGTCCCTGGACTCCCTGGTCCCGGGCCAGCCGCCGGTGGCCCTGCTCAGCGTGCGCGACCAGGACAAGGAGGGCGTGCTGAGCCTGGGGCCGCGCCTGGTCGGACTGGGCTTCCAGCTCTGGGCGACGCATGGCACCGCCGCCGCCCTGCGCGAGGCGGGACACGAGGTGCGGCGCATTAACAAGGTCAAGGAGGGGCGCCCGCACGTGGTGGATGCGATCAAAAACGGCGAGGTGCGTTTCATTGTCAACACCACCGAGGGGCGGCAGAGCATCGCCGATTCGGCGGCCATCCGCCGCTCTGCGCTACAATACGGCGTCTGTTACACGACCACTGTGGCAGCGGCGGACGCCTGTTGCAGCGTGATGGAATCCGGGGTGGATGCGGAGGCCCGGGTGCGCTGCCTGCAGGAGCTGCATTCAACAGGCTAGGCTGTTGCCGGGAGAGGCCCGATGGCAAACTCACAGATCCCGATCACCGCCCAGGGCGAACAGCGGATGCGCGAGGAGTTGGAACACCTCAAAACCGTGCGCCGCCCGGCGATCATCAAGGCGATCGCCGCGGCGCGCGAGCACGGCGATCTCAAGGAAAACGCCGAGTACCACGCCGCGCGGGAGCAGCAGGGCTTTGTCGAGGCGCGCATCCGCGTGCTGGAGTCACAACTGCTGGCCGCCCGGGTCATCGACGTGCGCAAGATTCCGCATACCGGCCGGGTGATCTTCGGTGCCACCGTGCACCTGGAGGACGGGAAGGGCAAGGTGCTGAATTACCAGATTGTCAGCGAGTACGAGGCCGATGCAGAGAACCACCGGATCTCTGCCATTTCCCCGCTGGCGCGCGCGCTGATCGGCAGGGAGGAGGGCGAACAGGTGGAAATCGAGGCACCTTCCGGCACCCTGTCGTATACCGTCGTCAAGGTGCATCATATCTGAGCACCGCCCGCAGGAACCCCAGGCGTGGCCCGCAACTGGCGCCAGGAGCGCCGCCGTGATCCATACATACGCCGGGCGCAGGCCCAGGGCTACCGTTCCCGCGCCGCGTATAAACTTCTGGAAATACAACACCGCACCCGCCTGCTGCGCCGCGGCATGGTGGTGGTGGACCTGGGTGCCGCCCCGGGCGGCTGGTCGCAGGTCGCCGCGCATTGCACCGGCCGGGAGGGGCTGGTCGTAGCCCTGGATTGCCTGGAAATGGCACCGCTGCCGGGTGTGCGCTGCCTGCGCGCCGATTTCACCGCCCCGGAAGCCCCGGACCGCTTGCACCAGGTGCTGGCAGGGCGGGTCCCCGACCTTGTAATTTCCGATTTGGCCCCCAATATCAGTGGAGTGAGGGCGAGCGACCAGGCGGCGGCGGCACAACTGGCCCTGCAGGTGCTGGCTTATGCCGTGCGGGTGTTGCGGCGTCCCGGCGGGCGTTGTCTGCTGAAAGCCTTCCAGGGCGCGGATTTCGCAGAGATTCAGAGCGCCATGGATGCCTCTTTCCGCGCGCTGCGGGTACTCAAACCCGAGGCCTCGCAGAGCCGCTCCCGGGAGCTGTATCTCCTGGGGGAAATCGACCCCGCCGTCCCCGCACCCCGCTAAAGTGCAAGGGGCGTTATACTAAAAGCAGGGGCCCGCCTCAATCACGGGTTCCACGGAGTAGTGATCATGAAGAAAAATCTCTTGGCATGGTTTGTGCTGGCGTTCGTATTCATCGTGATGCTGCGCAACCTGGGCACCCTGGCCCCGGCGCGCGAGGAGATGAACTACTCCGACTTTGTCATCGAAGTGCAGAGCGGAGCGGTGCGGAGCGTGGTGATCGAGGGCCAGGAGATCATCGGCCAGCGCAGCGACGGCCGGGAATTCGTGGCATTGCGCCCGGACGTGCCGGACCAGGGCCTGATGGATGACCTGCTGAACCACAACGTGGCGGTGGAGGGGCGCAAACCCAGGGGCCAGAGCCTGTGGGTGCAACTCCTGGTCGCCTCTTTCCCGATCCTGCTGATGATCGTGATCTTCGCCTTCCTGTCGCGGCAGATCCAGTCCAGCATGGGCGGGCGCAGCGGGCCGCTCAGTTTCGGGCGCAACCGCGCGCGCCTGCAGTCCGTCAATGATGTCAAGGTCAGCTTCGTGGACGTCGCCGGTGCCGACGAGGCCAAGGAGGAAGTGCAGGAACTGGTGGAGTTCCTGCGTGACCCGGGCAAGTTCCAGCGCCTGGGCGGGCGCATCCCCCGCGGCGTGCTCATGGTCGGCGCGCCGGGTACCGGCAAGACCCTGCTGGCCAAGGCGATCGCCGGCGAGGCGCAGGTGCCGTTTTTCTCCATCTCCGGCTCCGACTTCGTGGAGATGTTCGTGGGCGTCGGCGCCTCCCGCGTGCGCGACATGTTCGAACAGGCGCGCAAAGTGGCACCCTGCATTATCTTTATCGATGAGATCGACGCGGTGGGCCGGCACCGGGGTACCGGGCTGGGTGGCGGTCACGATGAGCGCGAACAGACCCTGAACCAGCTGCTGGTGGAGATGGATGGCTTCGAGGCGCAGGAGGGCATCATCGTGGTGGCGGCGACCAACCGCCCCGACGTGCTGGACCCGGCACTGCTGCGCCCCGGGCGTTTTGACCGCCAGGTGGTGGTCAACCTGCCCGACATCCGCGGCCGGGAAGCGATTCTCCGGGTGCATTCCCGCAAGCTGCCGCTGGCCGATGAAGTGGAACTGTCGCTGATTGCGCGCGGCACTCCCGGGTTTTCCGGGGCCGATCTCGCCAACCTGGTGAACGAGGCCGCATTGCTGGCGGCGCGCACCGCCGAGCAGAAGATCGGCATGCGGCACCTGGAGCAGTCCAAGGACAAGATCATGATGGGCTCCGAGCGGCGCTCCATGATCATGTCGGACGAGGAGAAAAAAACCACCGCCTACCACGAGGCCGGGCACACCATCGTCGGTCGCCTGATGCCCGGGCACGACCCGGTCTACAAGGTCAGCATTATTCCGCACGGGCGGGCACTGGGAATTACCATGTTCCTGCCCGAGGACGACCGCTACAGTTACAGCCGTTCCAACATCATCGCCCGGGTGTGCAGCCTGTTCGGCGGCCGGGTGGCCGAAGAGATGGTGCTGGGTCCGGAAGGCGTGACCACGGGTGCCGCCAACGACATCCGCCAGGCGACCGAACTGGTGCACAACATGGTGACCAAGTGGGGCCTCTCCGACAAGATGGGGCCGCTGCTGTATGACAACAGCAACGAAGAGAGCCTGTTCCTGGGCCGGGTCGCCGCCCAGCAGGGTTCCAAGACCATTTCGCCCGAGACGGCGCGGCGCATCGACGAAGAAGTGCGGCGCATCGTCGACGAATGTCACCAGACCGCCCGCCGGCTGCTGGAGGAAAACCGCGACATCCTGGAGGCCATGGCACAGGCGCTGATGCAGTGTGAAACCCTGGACAGCGTGCAGATCGACGACATCATGGCACGGCGGGAATTCATCCCGCCATCCCCCGGCCCGTCCGGGAAACAGCCGGACCCGGAATCCGGCGAGCAGACGGACCCGGAGACCGGGGAGGGGTCGGACAGCCCCGAGGACGGGAAGGACAAGAAGGGCGGCAAGCCCTCCATGGATGGTGCCCTGGCGGGAGCCTGATCGCCGCCGCATCCTCCATGCCCGCACCGGCGCTGCAGTGCGGCGCCCGCCGCCTGTCCCTGCAGGGCCCGCAACTGATGGGCATCCTGAATATCACCCCGGATTCCTTTTCCGATGGCGGCGAGCTGTACCGCGACGGTGCCGCGGATGTCGCAGCCGCCCTGCAGCGCGCGCGCGCAATGTGTGAGGCCGGGGCCGCTATCTTGGATGTCGGCGGAGAATCCACCCGTCCCGGGGCCCTGCCGGTGTCTGAACAGGAGGAAATGGACCGTGTGCTGCCGGTGGTAGAGGCACTGTGCGGCGAACTGCCCGCGGTGGTGTCCGTGGACACCAGCAGCCCGGCATTGATGCGCGAGGCGGTGGCCCTGGGGGCGGGCATGATTAACGATGTGCGCGCCCTGCGTCGTCCCGGTGCCGTGGAAGCCGCTGCAAAATCCGGTGCCGCCGTCTGCCTGGTGCACTTGCAGGGCGAGCCGCAGACCATGCAGGAGTCCCCGCATTACGAGGACCTGCTGGGCGAAGTGCGGGAGTTTCTGGTCCGGCGGGTGGCGGCCTGCCAGGCGGCCGGCATCGGCACCGAACGCCTGGTGTTGGACCCCGGCTTCGGTTTCGGCAAGACCCCGGAACACAACCTGGAACTTCTGAACCGGCTCGATGCGCTCCGCATCGGGGATTTGCCCTTGCTGGTCGGAGTCTCGCGCAAGTCCACCATTCGCCGCATCCTGGGCGATGAAGAGCAGCTTCTTTGCGGTGGCCTGGCCCTGGCGGCCCTGGCCGTGGTGCGGGGAGCGCGACTGATCCGCACCCACGATGTGGCACCCACGGCGGCGGCCCTGCGCGTCCTGGAGCAGGCCCTGGGACTGAAGGCTGTAGAAGACCTGGCACCTTAGCGCAGACGTTCCTGTGCCGCCCGGGCACCCCGGTGCAGACCCGCCCTGCGTCCCGCAGCGGTGCCGTCCTCTCATTGGCCCCCTGGCACCCCGGTGCAAGCACCGCCAGGGAGGGCTTCTGCGACCCCGTTCCGGTGGTACAATTTCATCCCCCCGTTTGAACTTCACCCCCCTTTTTGAATTTCACCCCCCTCGCTCCCGTTTCAGGCTTGCACACGACAAAAAAAGAGGCGCAAACCCGTGATACCGGATAGCCGGCAGGCGACAGATCTCAACTGGTTCGGCACCGATGGCGTGCGCGGCAAAGTCGGACAGGGACCGATTACGCCGGAGTTTTTTGTGCGCCTGGGCTGGGCCCTGGGTCGCATCCTCCATGCCCGGCACAATGACTTGCGACACCGGGTAGTCATCGGCAAGGACACACGAATTTCCGGCTACATGCTGGAAACCGCCCTGCAATCCGGGTTGATCGCCGCCGGTGCGGATGTCTACATGCTGGGGCCGATGCCGACGCCGGCAGTGGCGTGGTTGACCCATACCCTCAAAAGTTCGGCCGGCGTGGTGATCACCGCCTCCCACAACCCGCACCATGACAACGGTCTGAAGATTTTTGACAAGGACGGGCACAAGTTTTCCGGGGAGTGGATCGCGCAACTGGAAGACCAGGTGGAACAGGACGGGATGCATGTCGTGGCCTCCAGTCACCTGGGCAAGGTGCGCCGCATCAATGATGCCGGGGGCCGTTACATCGAACACTGCAAGGAGATCCTCTCCACCGATCGCGGCCTGGAGGGGATGAAAATCGTCATTGACTGCGCCCACGGCGCAACCTACCAGGTGGCACCGCAGATCCTGGGGGAACTGGGTGCCGAATTGGAATGCATAGGCGTAGACCCCGACGGTCTCAATATCAACGAGGGCTGCGGCTCCACATCGCCGGAATTACTGCGCCGCACCGTGCTGTCCCGCAAGGCGGACCTGGGCATCGCTTTTGATGGCGATGGCGATCGCCTGGTCTGCGTGGACCACGAAGGCAAGCTCGTCAACGGCGACAAGTTGCTCTACGTGATCGCCTGCGACATGCTGCGCCGGGAGGGGGACTGCGCCGGCGTGGTCGGCACCGGGATGAGCAACATGGGTCTGGAAGAGGCCCTGCGCAGCCTGAAGATTCCCTTCTTTAGGGCACCGGTCGGCGACCGCCATGTCAAGGAGGCGATGGAGCAGCGCGACTGGCCGCTGGGCGGTGAATCCTCCGGGCACATTATCTGCGCCGGCATCGCCACCACCGGCGACGGCATTGTCACGGCACTGCGAATGCTCGATATCATGCTCGACACGGGCAAACCGCTGGCAAAACTCACGGAGAAGATGCGCAGCTACCAGCAGAAACAGGTCAACATCTCGGGTGCTCACCGGGACCGCGTGGACGGCGACACCGCCTTGCAGAAGGCCATCGCCCGGGCCGAAGCCGGTTTGAAAGGCGGCCGGGTCATGGTGCGCTCCTCGGGCACCGAGCCGGTGGTGCGCGTCATGGTAGAGGGGGCGGAGGGTGCGGAGGTGGAAAAGGCGGTGCGTTCCCTGGAAAAACAGGTGCGGGAACTGATCGCATGAAGCATCCCGCCCCGGTGCCCGCAGGCCGGGTTCCCCGACACGCTGTGAGGTGTCCTGTCTGTAATCCCGCCCCGGTGCCCGCAGGAGATACGGCGGTTGCACAACACAAGCCCGGGATGTATTAGAATTTGCGCCCCTGCTTGCCGGTCGAGGCGCGATGAGCATGCAAACCCGTCCGTTGCTCGCGGCAAATTGGAAAATGCACGGCACGGAGGCGCAATTGCGCGCCTGGTGTGCGGCTTATGCGGCGCAGACGGACGAGGTGGCGGCGGTGGAGATGGTGCTGTTTCCTCCCTTCGTCTGGCTGCCCCTGCTGCGTGAGATTGCGCCGCCTTTTGCCTGGGGCGCGCAGAGCTTGGGCCCCGCCCCGGAGGGTGCTTTTACCGGGGAGGTGTCCGCGGCGATGCTGGGCGAGTGCGGGTGCCGTTACGTGCTGGTGGGGCATTCGGAGCGCCGGCGTCTGTGTGCGGAGACCGACGAGACCGCGGCACAGCGCTTGCGCCAGGCACTGGATGCGGGTTTGCGACCGGTGCTGTGCGTGGGAGAAACCTTGGAGGAACGCCGCACCGGCCAGGGTTTTGCCGTGGTGGAGCGGCAATTGCGTGGGGCGGTGGAGGGAGCGGGCGGAATTCCCGCTGACTCTGGTGCGGTGCTGGCCTACGAGCCGGTGTGGGCGATTGGCAGCGGTCAGAACGCGACGGCAGAACAGGTGCGAGAGATGCATGGTTTTTTACGGCGGCTCTGGGGAGAACTGGACACTCCGCAGGCACCGCGCATTTTGTACGGCGGCAGCGTCAACGCAGACAACGCTGCAGATTTTGCCGCCCTGGAAGAGGTGGACGGGGTGCTGGTCGGCGGCGCATCTTTGCAGGCCGCGGAATTCAGCCGTATATGTTCCGCCTTTTCCCGCCGCAAGTAACGATTGGAGGGAGTAACGCTATGTACACATTAATTCTCGTGTTTCACGGCATCGTCGCGGTGTGCATCATCGCCGTGGTGTTGCTGCAGCAGGGCAAGGGTGCCGATGTCGGCTCCTCTTTCGGCGGCGGCTCATCGCAGACCATTTTTGGTGCTCCCGGCACCGGCAACGCACTGAGTCACCTGACCGCCCTGCTGGTCGCCCTGTTCTTTCTCAGCAGTTTTGGCCTTGCCATTTACGCCGGACGGGAATTCGAAAGCGGCATCCAGGTGGAAGTGCCGCCCTCCCTGCAACCGGCAGAGGAGGAGTTTCCGGGGGCCGGGGAGGCACTGCTGCCAGAAGAGGACCCCGCGGGCTTCGAAGAAGACTTTCCCACGCCTTTCACAGAATAATTGCACCCGGTGCACGCCGAAGTGGTGGAATTGGTAGACACGCTATCTTGAGGGGGTAGTGGCCCTGAGCCGTGCCGGTTCGAGTCCGGCCTTCGGCACCATCGGGGCGCGGGAAGCGTCCCTGGGAGGCGCTGCCATCCGGGCGGCGGCCCCGGAACTAAGCCTCATCGCCTGCGCGCGCTCGCACCTGGGAGGTGCCGCCATCCGGGCGGCGGCCCCGGGACAGGATGCCGGCAGCGGGCATCCCGGTGTTGAATTGCCGGCTTGCGGCTGGTTTAATTACTGCAACTGTAAATTGTCGATGAACTACTCCCCCCCCCCCCCCCCCCCCCTTGGAAATTCTCCCGCTATGTTGTTAAGCCGGAGAAAGATTATCCAAGTCCTTTCGGTCATGGGAAGACATTACTGCCCCCTGTGCGAGAAACGGGTATGGTTTTTTTTGCCATATAGCACCCCCTCCAATGTGGCATACCGAAAAAATGCCCGATGTCCCCATTGCGGTTCACTTGAACGCCACCGGCTGGATTGGGTGTTTATGGCCCGGCATACCAATCTTCTGGATGGCTCAGACAAGAAGGTACTGCATGTGGGGCCGGACGGAAACCTGTCGGCTCGCCTGCGCAGTATCGAGAACTTGGATTATTTAAGTGCGGGACTGGCAGCACCTCACGCGATGGTGGAAATGGACATCACTGATATTGACTACCCCGAGCATTATTTTTCAGTGATTCACTGCAGCCATGTCCTGGAACATGTAGTCGATGATCGCAAGGCCCTGGCCGAGTTGTATCGCGTCCTTTGTGAGGGCGGTTTTGCGATTCTCAATGTTCCGATTATGGCTGAGAAAACGTATGAGGACCCGAGCATTACCACAATCGAAGAGCGCAGGAAACATTTCGGTGATGGAAGCCATGTCAGAATCTGCGGTTTCGATTACGCTGAGCGTATCCGCTCTGCAGGTTTTTCGGTGCGAGCCGTGCAGGCATCCGAGGTGGCAACAGAAGCCGAATGCACCAGGATGGGATTATGGTTCTTGGATGTGCTATCTCGGCACCGTAGTGCATCAGTGCCCCTTTTAATCTATTTTTGTGAGAAAACCGGCAAAAACGGGGCGCGCTGAGAGGAGATGGCTGCCTGACTGCCAGGGCGGGACTTTTACTTGACTAACAAGGCCAGTGCCGCGGTAAAGGGGACCATGATGACGGCCAGGATAATGCCTGTCATCACCGGCAGGTGCCAGTTCACGGTCTTTTCCAGGTTTTTTACCGCATCCTCCAGGTTTTTTGTCGCTGTCACCAGTGCCTCCAGGGTGCGCATCATTTCCGGTTGCACCTGACTCTGCTCAAAAGGTTCAATGAGACTACCGTCCCGCTCCTGTGTGCAGGCAGCTATGATCTGTTCATCTGTGAGGATCATGTCTGTTGTCCGGTGATAACCAGCTGCGACTGGCAATCAATATACGGTGTGTGAGTAATTGTAGCACTCCCGATGGTATCGAGGGGCGTGCCCCGCGATTGCCCGGGGCACGGCGTAACCACCGGCACAGCTGCCGATGCTTCCCCCATCTCCGGACGATGAGCTTGCCTGAGTCTCATAAGTTGAGGACTTATACAAAACATTGACGGGTGCCGACGATTTGGCATATACTCCGCCCGCTACCAGTTGCAGGGGCGGTACGGTAAGTGCCTCGGAACTGGCAAAAGCGTAAGCGCGGGTTGCACGAGCTTCCCGACGCTTTCCGAGCTTCGCTCTTTCTCTCACAAAGAATGGAAGAAGGCGCCCCTCCAGCGAGGGGTTTTTTGTATATGGACCAAGAGAGAGTTGCGTGATGGACCTGTCGGAACAGCTGCGCGAGATCATTGAACCGGCGGTGCGGGAAATCGGCCTGCAACTGTGGGGCGTCGAGTATCACGGGGGACGGCATTCCGGTGGGGTGTTGCGCGTGTTTATCGATGCGGAGCAGGGGGTGGACGTGGAGGATTGCGCCCGGGCCAGCCGCTGGCTCAGCGAGCTGTTGGACGTGGAGTGGCCGGAGAGCGGTTCCTACCGCCTGGAGATCTCCTCCCCGGGACTGGACCGCCCGCTGTACACCCTGGAGCAATATCGACTTTTTGTAGGCGAGAACCTGCAGTTGCAGCTGCGCACCCCGCGCGCCGGGCGCCGCAACTTCAAGGGCCGCCTGGCGGCCGTCCGCGACCCCGGCACGCTGGTGCTGGATTGTGAAGACGCGCAGCATGATTTTCCTTATGAACAAGTGGCGCGCGGACGACTCGCGCCGGAGTTCTGATTTTGTCTTCATTGCGCATGACGAGGTTTGCAGACCGATGAACCCGGACGAAGTGTTGATGATGGTGGAGGCCCTGTCGACGGGCAAACGCCTGCCCATGGATACCGTGTTTGAGATCATGGAAGAGGCCCTGGCGGAGGCCGCCTGTGCCAGTTATGAGAACCAGTACCGGAAACAGGTGAGCATTCGCGTGGACCTGGACCGCAAAACCTGTAAATACAAGACCTTCCGCACCTGGAGGGTGGCACCGGAGGAAGGTGAGGAAATTCCCGTGAGTGCGCCATCGTCCGCGGATGGGGCCACGGAGGAGGGAGCATCGGAGAAGAGCGAGCAGGCTGCGCCCCCGGCGTCGGAGAACGGCGAGGCTGCGCCCCCGGCGTCGGAGAACGGCGAGGCTGCGACCCCGGTGGCAGAGAACGGCGAGGTGCCCGGGGAACTGGAGGAGTACAACGAGAACTTGCACCTGCGGCTTTCGGCAGCGCAGAAAAAGGATTCTTCCCTGCAGGTGGGCGATGTTTACGAGGAGGCGGTCAGCGGCTTGAAATTCGGACGCATTTCGGCACAGCGCGCGCGCCAGGTGATCGTGCGCAAGGTGCGGGAGGCGGAACGCAGCCTGGTGGTGAGCGAGTACGAGGGCCGCAACGGGGAACTGGTCAACGGCGTGATCGAACACGTCACCCGCGACGGGTATATCGTGATTCTCAACGACAACGTGGAGGCACTTCTGCCGCACACGGAAGTGGTCGGCGATGAGCGTTTCCATTCGGGCGACCGGGTGCGGGCCGTGCTCTACAAGATCGACCTGGAAGCGCGCGGCATGCGCCCGCAATTGCAGATCAGCCGCTGCGTGGATGAGATGCTGATCGAACTGTTCAAGCTGGAGGTGCCCGAGGTTGCCGAGCAGGTGATTGAAATTCGCGCGGTCGCCCGGGAGCCCGGTTCACGGGCCAAGATCGCGGTCAAGACCAATGACGGGCGCATCGACCCGGTCGGTGTATGCGTCGGGATGCGCGGCTCGCGTGTCCAGGCGGTGACCGGTCAATTGAACGATGAACGCGTGGACATCATTCTCTGGGACGACAGCCCGCAACAACTGGTGATTAACGCGCTGTCCCCGGCGCAGGTCGGCGCGGTGTTCATGGACGAGGGCAATAGCGCGATCGAAGTCACGGTGGCGGAGGAAAACCTGGCGCAGGCCCTGGGAATTCGCGGTGAGAACGTGCGCCTGGCCAGCAAGCTGGTGGGCTGGAAAATCAAGATTGTCACCCCGGAAGAGGCGGCGGCCCGCAGCCGCAGCGCAGAGCGCGGTCGCCTGGAAACCCTGGCCCGCGACCTGGAGCTCGACTTGGTGCAGGCCGCGGCCCTGCAGGGGGCGGGCTTTGCGGACCTCGACCAGGTCTGCGATGCCGAGGTCCAGGCACTGACGGCGGTGGAGGGCATCGACGAGGCCCTGGCCGTGCAGTTGCAGGAGCGGGCGGAGAATGCGCTGATGGTGCGGTTGCTCAGCGATGAGACGGACGAGGAGGCGGTGCAGGAACCGGCGGACGACCTGCTCAACATGGAGGGCATGGATCGCGATCTCGCGTACACGCTGAGCAGGAACGGGATTGTTTCCATGGAAAAACTGGCGGAACAGTCGGTCGACGAATTGCTGGAGATCGAGGGAGTGGAAGAGGAACAGGCGCGCAAGTTGATCCTGACGGCGCGCGAGCCGTGGTTTTCCGGGGAGAGTAAAGCTTAAACGCAGTGCTTCTGAGGCGCGGCGCGGGCAGGCAAAACCATGGCGAAGATCAAGATTAGCGTACTGGCTGAAAAAACGCGCAAGCCGGTCGATGAGATCCTGGAAAAGGTCCGCGAGGCCGGGCTGAAATACGATTCCGCCGCCGACACGCTCTCCGACGAGGAATACAAGTCTTTCTTGCGTTACCTGCGCGGCCAGCGCAAGACCGCCGATTCCGGGCAACCGGAGGCTGCAGATGCTCCCGGGGAGGTGGTGGCCCAGGACGGGCGGCGCATCAGCGTGGAGATCCGCAAGAGTGCCGCCGCTGCCGGCGGCCTGGTGGACGACCTGGAGCAGCGCCGCCAGCAGGGCGAGGAATCGCGCAAGAAGCAGTTGGAGGCGCACGCCAGGAAACAACAGGAAAAAAGTGCCGCCAAGAAACAGGACGGGGAGAAAGCCGCCGTCCCCGCACCGGCAACGGAGGCGGCGCGCACGACGAAGAAGGCACCGACAACGCGGCGCTACCGTAAAGACGAGGACGTGGAAGAGACGACCGCGGCCAAAAACAAGCGCCGGCGTGGTGGTCGTCTCTCGCCCGAGGAACTGGGGCGCGGCGAGGCCTGGCGCGTGGTGGAAAAATTGCTGAATGAAACCGGCGAAGAGGAGAAGACGGCAGCGGGCGCCCCCCGCCGGCAGGGCATCCCTCTCGTGCGCAAGGCGGAGCAGAGGCAGCAGGCTTTTCAGAAGCCGACCCGGAAAACCGTGCGCCGCGTGGAACTGGGTGAACAGATCGATGTGGCGACCCTGGCGGTCAGGATGTCAGTCAAAAAAGACCAGGTGATACAGGAATTGGCCAAGCTGGGCGTGGAAATTGAAGATGAGCAGGAGCGCGTGGACCGCGACACGGCCGCCCTGGTGGCCGGCGAATTGGGGCACAAGGTGGCGTACCAGGAGGAGCAGACTGCCACGGCCCGCGAGCAGGCGATTCGCGCCATCGAGGGTGCCGACAAGCCGCGCCTGCCGGTGGTTGCCGTGATGGGTCACGTGGACCACGGCAAGACTTCGCTGCTGGATTGCATTCGCAAAACCCGGCGCGCCGGGGAGGAAGCCGGCGGGATCACCCAGCATATCGGCGCCTGGCGTGTCGGGACGGAACACGGCGATGTGGTTTTTATCGATACCCCGGGCCATGCGGCTTTCAGTGCCATGCGCGCCCGCGGAGCACAGGGTGCCGACGTGGTGGTTCTCGTGGTGGCGGCGGACGATGGCGTGATGCCGCAAACCCGGGAGGCATCGGAACATGCGCGCCTGGCGGGCGCATCCCTGGTGGTGGCGGTCAACAAGGTGGACCTGGAGGGTGCCGATGCCGAGAAGGTGTACCAGGAGTTGGCGTCCATCGACGTGCTGACCGAAAAGTGGGGTGGTGACGTGCAGTGCGCCGAGGTTTCCGCCAAGAGTGGCACCGGTATCGATGAGCTGCTGCAGGCGATCTTGCTGACCGCGGAGATGCTGGAGCTGCGGGCCCCGCTCGATGTGCCGGCACAGGGCGTTGTGCTGGAGGCCAGTGTCGACCGGGGACGCGGGGTGCTCTGCTCGCTGCTGGTGCAGCGCGGGATATTGCGCAAGGGCAATGTGCTCCTGGCCGGGGACTTTTATGGCAAGGTGCGCAGTATGCACGATGAAGACGGCAAGTCGCTCTCTGCGGCCGGCCCCTCGACACCGGTGGAAGTGGTGGCCCTGCGCGGTCTTCCGGAAGCGGGCACGCCTTTCCTGGTGACGGAAAACGAAAAGCAGGCGCGCGAAATCGTCACCCTGCGCGAACGGGAACAGAAGACCGCGACGCCGGCGGCCGACGATGCACCGCAGCGGGACGCCGAGGAGGTTTTCGCCCTGGCGGCTTCCCAGGAAAATGGCCAGGGCCGGGAACTCAAACTGATTATCAAGGCCGATACCCGCGGTTCCCTGGAGGCGATCACGGCGGCCGTGCAGGGCCTGGGCCAGGAGGAAACCCCGGTGCGGGTGCTCTCCGGCGGTGTCGGGGGCATCACCGACTCGGACGTCAGCATCGCGGCGACCACCGGTGCCTGCCTGCTGGGTTTCAACGTGCGTTCTTCGGCGGCGGTGCGCAAGCAGGCCGAGGCGCTGTCGGTCAAGCTGCTCTACTTCAGCGTGATTTACGAGCTCCTGGAAGACGTGCAGGAAATGCTCAAGGAAACGGTGGTACCGGAAGCGCGCGAGAACATCCTGGGCATCGCCGAGGTGCGCGATGTCTTCAGTTCCAAGCGTTTCCGCAAGGTCGCCGGCTGCATGGTGACGGAGGGCACGGTGCGGCGCAACAATCCGGTGCGCGTACTGCGCGATAACGTGGTGATTTTCGAGGGTGAGCTGGACTCGTTGCGGCGTTTCCAGGAGAACGTCAGCGAGGTGCGCAATGGCACCGAATGCGGCATCGGGGTGAAAAATTACGAAGACATCCGCCCGGGTGACAGCATCGAAGTGTTTGAGAGGGTCCAGCCCGGGAACCCGGCCCAGTCCGCGGGACAGGCTTGAGCGAGTGGGAACGGATGATGTCGAACGCGGCGACAAAAAACTTTCACCGGAACGAGCGCGCGGCGGCCTGGCTGCATCGCACCTTGTGCGGCATTTTGCAGAACCAGTCGCGCGACCCGCGCCTGGCCGGGGTGCGGGTTACCGCGGTGGAACTGAACCGCGATTCCAGTCATGCGCGGGTGTTTATCAGCCCGCCGGAGGGCGGGGCGGCAGCGGCGTCGGAGTTGCTCGCAGCCTGCAACAGCGCGTCGGGTTTCCTGCGTTCCCGCCTGGCCGGCTACCGGCAGCTGCGCTCTACGCCGCGCCTGCAGTTCCGCTTCGATTCGGGTATTGCAGACGGCGCGCGCATGGAAGAATTGCTGCGTTCGCTGCATGCCGGCGGCGAGACGGGGGAAGGCTGAGCATCATGGGCCGCAGGCGGGGACGTCCCATCGACGGTGTGCTGGCACTGAACAAGCCGGCGGGTCTCAGTTCCAACGCCGCCTTGCAGAGGGCCAAGGCCTTGTTCCACGCACTCAAGGCCGGGCATACCGGCAGCCTGGACCCGGCCGCCACCGGCGTATTGCCCCTGTGTTTTGGCCGCGCGACCCGCTTCGCCGGCTTTTTGCTCGATGCGGACAAGCGGTATCGTTGCCGCTGTGTTTTCGGTCTCAGCACCACCACCGGGGACGTCGAGGGGGAGATCACCGGGGAGTGGGATGCCGGCACCCTGGATGCGCGGCGCCTCGAGTCCGTGCTGGCGGAATTTCGCGGCACCATCTCCCAGGTGCCGCCGATGTATTCGGCACTCAAGCGGGGCGGCCAGCCGCTGTACCGACTGGCACGGCAAGGCCTGGAAGTGGAACGCGCCGCGCGAGAGGTGCAGATCCGGCACTTGCAACTGCTGTCATTCTGCCCGGGAAGCCGGGCACAGGCGGAACTTACAGTGCACTGCAGCAAGGGTGTCTACATCCGCACGCTCATAGAGGATATCGGGCGGCGCCTGGGTTGCGGGGCGTATGTGACCGGCCTGCACCGGACGCGGGCCGGCGGTTTTGATGAGCGGGATGCGATCGAGCTGCAGACGCTGGAAGAGTTGAAACAGCGCGCTGCGTACGCGGAGATGGACGCCCTGCTGTGCTCGGTGGACCACGCGGTCGCACACCTGCCGGAGGTCTGCCTGCCCGCGGCCGGCGGCATGCGCCTGCGCCGGGGACAGCCGGTGCGCCCGGCGATGCGCGTGGCGGACGGCCTGGTGTGCGTCCGTCTGCACAGCGGGGAATTTATCGGCGTCGGCGAAATGCTGGACGGCGGCGTATTGGCACCCAGGCGCCTGGTGGCGGCCTGAGTGAGAGTTTTTCAGACGGGAGCACGTTAAGCGAGAGACGAGTCATGGCGCTATCCAAAGAACGCAAGCAAGACATCATCAGTGAATACCGGCACGAGGAGGGTGACACCGGTTCGCCGGAGGTGCAAATTGCGTTGCTCAGCGCGAATATCGCCGAGCTGCAACAGCACTTTTCCGAGCACGGCAAGGACCACGCTTCGCGCCGCGGCCTGATACGCATGGTCAATCAACGGCGCAAGCTGCTGGATTACCTCAAAGAACGGGACAGTGCCCGTTACCGGAAAATCATCCGGCGTCTCGAATTGCGCCGTTGAGAGTTTTACCCCCAAGACTGGAGAGAAATCGAAAATGAAGAAAGCGAGCAGAACGTTTCAATACGGCGAGCATCAACTGACGCTGGAGACCGGGCGCATCGCCCGGCAGGCCAAGGGTTCGGTGCTGGTGCGCATGGGCAATACCGTGGTGCTGGCTGCCGTTACCGTCGGCGAGCCGCGCGAGGGCATCAATTTCATGCCGTTGACCGTCCACTACCAAGAGCGTTTTTACGCCTCGGGCCGCATTCCCGGCAGTTTTTTTCGCCGCGAGGGTCGACCCTCCGAGAAAGAAACCCTGGTGTCCCGCCTGATCGACCGCCCCCTGCGGCCGCTGTTTCCCAAGGGCTTTGCGCGTGAAACCCTGGTGATGTGCACGGTGATGTCCGCCGAGCTCGACGAACTGGACCCGGATATTCCGGCGATGATCGGCGCCTCGGCGGCCCTGGCACTGTCCGGTGTCCCGTTCCATGGACCGATTGCCGCGGCGCGGGTCGGCCTGGATGCAGAGGGGAATTACCTGCTGAACCCGGGTGGTACGGTGCTGGGAGAATCGTACCTGGACATGGTGATCGCCGGCAGCGAGGACGCGGTGCTGATGGTGGAATCCCAGGCGGAGGAGCTGAGCGAGGAACGGATGCTCGATGCGGTGATGTACGGACATCGCGAGATGCAAACCGTGATCCGTGAGATACAGGCCCTGGCGGCGGAAGCCGGGGTGACGCCCGACCCGTGGGAGCAGCCGGAAGGCGATCCCGCCCTGGCCGAAAAACTGCGGGCGTCCTTTGCGGCACCGATCGCCGCGGCCTACCAGATCACCGACAAGCCGGAACGCTATGCGCGCCTCGATGAATTGCGTGAACAGGCACAGCAGGAATTGTTGCCCGGGGAAGAGCAGGAGACGGCACCCGTCACCGACGCCTTCGGCAAGCTGGAGAAGCAGCTGGTGCGCGAGCGTGTGCTGTCCGGTGAGCCGCGTATCGACGGACGGGACCTGCACACGGTGCGTCCCATCGATATAGAGGTCGGCCTGTTGCCGCGCGCTCACGGCTCGGCCCTGTTTACCCGCGGCGAGACGCAGGCGATCGGTGCGGTGACCCTGGGCACCGCCCGCGATGCGCAGATCATCGACGCCCTGGACGGCCGGCAGGATGATTACCTGATGTTGCACTACAACTTTCCGCCCTATTGCGTGGGCGAGAGCGGGCGCGTGGGGCCGCCGGGACGGCGGGAGATCGGGCACGGGCGGCTGGCCCGGCGCGGGCTGAAGGCGGTGCTGCCTTCGCAGGAGTCCTTTCCCTACACGATCCGCGTGGTCTCCGAGATCACCGAGTCCAACGGCTCCAGTTCCATGGCGACCGTGTGCATCGGCAGCCTGGCGTTGATGGATGCCGGGGTACCCCTGCGCGCACCCGTGGCGGGCGTGGCCATGGGGCTGGTCAAGGAAGCGGAGCGCTTTGCCGTGCTGACCGATATCCTGGGGGATGAAGACCACCTGGGGGACATGGATTTCAAGGTCGCGGGCACCGCCGACGGTATCACCGCCCTGCAGATGGACATCAAGATCGCCGGCATCGACGAGCAGATCATGCGCCAGGCACTGACCCAGGCGCGCGAAGCCCGTCTGCATATCCTGGAGGAGATGGCCAAGGTGCTCAGCGAGTCGCGGCCCCAGGTCGCCGACCACGCGCCGGGGCTGGAGATCATGCATATCCCCGTGGACCGGATTCGCGATGTGATCGGCAAGGGCGGGGCGACGATTCGCGCCCTGACCGAGGAGACCGGCACCGGCATCGATGTCGAACAGGATGGCAGTGTGCGGGTGTACGGCGAGAACCGCGATGCGATCCGGGAGGCGATGGACCGGATTGCGGCCCTGACTGCCGAGGTGGAGGTCGGCGAAGTCTACGAGGGCGAAGTGGTGCGCATTACGGACTTTGGCGCCTTCGTCAATATCCTGCCGGGCAAGGACGGGCTGGTGCATATTTCACAGATTGCACCGGAACGGGTGGAACGGGTCACGGACTACCTGAGCGAGGGGCAGCGGGTGCGCACCAAGGTCATCCAGGTCGACGAAACGGGTCGCATCAAGCTCAGCATCAAGGAGCTGGCCAACCACTGAGCGGGACGGCTCCCGGGTGCTGGTGGCGGGGGCGGGGTTCGGCTCCGGACGGCGTGGGCCGGGTGGTGTGGCGGACGGTGGGCCGCTTTCAGGCGGCCTGCACCGGGGTGGTATCGGCGATGCGGAGGATGCGGTTGTCCTGGTCCAGGTAGACCAGGCGCGGGCGGAAATTGAGTAGTTCGACCTCGCTGCAGGAGGCGTAGGCGCAGATAATGACCCGGTCGCCCACGGAGGCCTTGTGAGCGGCGGCACCGTTCACCGAGATAATGCCGGAATGCTCTGCGGCGCGGATTGCATACGTGGTGAACCGCTCTCCATTGCTGATATTGTAGATTTGAATCTGCTCGTATTCGCGAATTCCCGCCTGGTCCAGCAGATGTCCATCGATGGCGCAGGAACCTTCGTATTCCAGTTCTACCAGGCTGACACGCGCCTGGTGCAACTTGGCTTTGAGCATGGTGGTCTGCATGGTTTTATCTCCCGGTTGCACCAGTTTTGAGGCTGATATTGTCAATCAGGCGGGCGTTACCTAACACCCCGGCGGCTAACACTACCATATTTTTGGTTCCAAAGGTAACACTTTGAAGGTTGACGGTATCACAGATATTGTAGTAGTCCACGGCAAAGCCGGCGGCCCTTAGCTTTCTTGCGCCCTCCCGCTGCAGTGCGGCAAAATTGCGCTCCCCGGCCAGCAGGCGGTCCCGGGTGTGGCACAGGGTTCGATACAGGGCCGGGGCGGCACTCCGTTCCGCGGGTCCCAGGTAACGGTTGCGGGAACTCATTGCCAGGCCGTCCGCCTCCCGCACCGTCGGCACGGCGGCGATGCGCACCGGAATATTCAGGTCCCTGACCATCCGCCGGATCACGCACAGCTGCTGGTAGTCTTTTTTGCCGAAGATCGCCACATCCGGCTGCACCAGCTGCAACAGCTTGGCGACCACCGTGGCGACCCCGCTAAAGTGCCCGGGCCGGCTGGCACCGCAGAGAATGTTCGACAGTGCCGGCACCCGGACTTCCGTGTGCGGCAGCGCATCGCGGGGATACATGACGTTGTGCGCGGGCGCAAACAGGTGCTGGACACCCGCTTCCTGCAGCAGGGCGCGGTCCCGCCGGGGCGTCCTGGGATAGTGCCGGAAATCCTCCCCGGCTCCGAACTGGCTCGGGTTGACGAAGATGCTGGCGACCGTGATGTCCGCCTGCCGTTGTGCGCCACGCACCAGGCGGATATGCCCGGCGTGGAGATTGCCCATCGTCGCCACCAGGGCGATACTGCGTCCCCGGGCCCGCTCTTGCGCCAGCACCCGGCGCAGCGCCGCCGCCGTCCGATGCACTTGCACGGGGATTAATCTCCGGGAAATTCGCCCGCCCGCACCGCCTCTCCGTACTGGCGGATCGCCGTGGCGATGTCGCCGCCCTGCTGCAAGAAGTTGCGGGCAAAGGGGGGCGGATTTTCACTGAGGCCCAGGATGTCCTGCAGCACCATCACCTGGCCGTCGACCCGGCCTCCGCAACCGATGCCGATCGTCGGAATGTAGAGACTCTTCGTAACCCTGGCTGCGAGTTTCGGCGGAATGCATTCCAGGACCAACAGCGAGATCCCGGCTTCTTGCAGGACTTCGGCGTCTTTGCACAGCTCCTGGGCGGTTTCCTGGTCTTCCGCCTGCCGGTGATAACCGCCCAGCAGGTGCACCGATTGCGGGCGCAGGCCCAGGTGTCCGCACACCGGGATGCCCGAGTGGTTCAGGTGGTGCACGGTGTCCGCAAGCCAGGCACCGCCCTCCAGTTTGACCACGTGCGCCCCGGCCTGCATCAGCAGGGCGGCGTTTTGCACCGCCGTCCCCGCATCGCTGTAGCTGGCAAAAGGCAGGTCGCTGATCACCACCGAGCCGCGGTTGCCGCGCCGCACGCACCGGGTGTGGTAGACCATCTGTTCCGTGGTGACCGGCAGGGTGCTGTCATGTCCCTGGATGGTCATGCCCAGTGAATCCCCGACCAGCAGTGCCTCGATCCCCTGCGTGGAGAGGATGCTGGCGAAGGCGGCATCGTAGGCGGTCAGACAGGCGAAGGGCTCGACGCCCGGGCGGCGTTTTCGCAGGTCGTAGAGGCGCAGCTGTGACATCTCAGAACAGGGACCGGGTGTTGATGAAATGGTGTCCGCCGTCGGCGTGGAGCAGCAGGTCCAGGAAGCGCTGGTACTCCTCGGCATTGTTCACCAGGTCCACTTGCGCCACGTTGACGATCAGCAGCGGACACTGGTCGTACTCCATGAAAAACCGGCTGTACGCCTGGTGGAGTTTGTCCAGGTAGCCGCGTTCGATGCGCTGTTCCATCGGAATGCCGCGGGCGCGCACCCGCTTGAGCAACACGGCGGGAGGTGCCTGCAGGTACACCACCCGTTCCGGGCGCGGGATATCGGTGACCAGTCTCTGGTGAATCTCGCGGTACAGGTCCATCTCCTCGCGGTTCAGGTTCACTTCGGCAAACAGCAACTCGCGTTCCATCATGAAATCGGAGACCCGGGTCGGTGTGAAAATATCACCCTGGAATAATTCCCGCACCTGCTGCAGACGTTGCAGCAGGAAAAACAGCTGGGCACTGAGTGCCGCTTCGCGGGGCTTGCGGTAGAAACGGGCCAGGAAAGGGTTTTCTTCGGCCTTTTCCAGCAGCACCTCGTAATTGAGACTGGCGGCGAGCCGTCGCGCCAGGGTGGTTTTGCCGGCGCCGATCGGCCCCTCGACGACGATGTAGCGCGGCAGTTCCCCGCGCTGCAACTCCGGTGCCACGGCCTGTGAGTGCTCGTTCACGGTCGGGCACACCGCGGGGTGCCGTCTTGTCCCGGGAATGGCAGGCGCAGGCAATTGCGGCGCCGGGGCAACTTTTGCAGCACCTGTTCCAAGCGTATGCCACCGGGAAAAACCAGTGCGGGGGCCAGGTCGAACAGCGGGTACAGCACGAAATCGCGTTGCAGCATACGCGGGTGAGGCAGTTGCAGTTCGGGGGTGTCGATGCAGAGTTCGCCGTAGAGCAGCAGGTCGAGGTCCAGGGTACGGGGTGCCCAGTGCCCGGTGTTGCGCACCCGTCCCTGTCGTCTCTCTATGTCTTGCAGGGCGCAGAGCAGGGTTTGCGGGGACAGGGTGCTGTCCAGGGCGGCGACCGCGTTCAGGTATTCCGGTTGCGAGGCCGTCAGTGCCGGGTTGCGGTACTGCGGAGAAATGCAGAGCAGACGGCTGTGTGGCAGGGCGTCCAGGGCGCGCGCTGCGCGTTGCAACTGCTGTTCCGGAGAGTGCAGGTTGCTGCCGATGCCAATATAGGCCCGGCGCATACCATCTGGCGTCTCGCGCACTATGTTGTCCGGCGTCCCGCGCACCATGTCGTCCGGCGTCTCGCGCACTATGCTGTCCGGTGTCTCGCGCACTATGTTGTCCGGTGTTTCGCGCACCATGTTGTCCGGTGTCTCGCGCACCATGCCGTCCGGTGTCTCGCGCACTATGTCGTCCGGTGTCTCGCACACCATACCATCCGGCACCCGGCCCACCGCATCCCGCACCGGAGGATGTTCTGCCGGAGCGCGGTTCATCGCAGCT
Organism: Gammaproteobacteria bacterium; assembly: GCA_965215045.1. GTDB lineage: Bacteria > Pseudomonadota > Gammaproteobacteria > JABABF01 > JABABF01. Next base: position 1,333,484 of record OZ244031.1, read on the forward strand.
TTTTCCGGTGCCGCCGCGTCCGCTCCCGGCCACCGGACGTCCGGCCCCTGGCGTCGGATGCCTGGGGTGCGGGTTCCCGGGCTTCCAGCTGGCGCCACCATTCGACCAGCGGCTGCAGGTCCTCCCCGCTTTTGGCGCGCAATTCCAGCAGTGCCAGCCCGGCGCGAAAAACATCCCTCTGCAGCAACTGTTGCGCCCTGCCGCCCTTGCCCTGCCGGCGTACAAATTGCAATTGCAATTCCCAGCATTCGCTGATGCGCCCCCGAAGATAGATCGGGATCCCGATGCGCCGCGCCTGGTCTTCCAAGATGTGCCGAGCGTGTTGCTTCAGATCCTCGAAATGCCAGTCTTTTCCCGCGCTGTCGTATTCCATCTGCTGCTGCAGGGCGGGCCAGAGCAGCGCGGCATAGAGAAAGAAGATCGAGTCTTTTCCGCCGCGTCGGCAGCGCTGCTGGGTGTTCTTCACGGTTTCGCGCACCAGCCGCCTGTAGCGCGGCTCCGAGTCGAGCAGCGGGGCGGTGTCCGGGAACAGGGCGGCGAACAGGCCGTATTGCTCCAGCAGTTCCCAGGTGCGGGCGCAGTAGTCGGTGGGGAACATCTTGCGCATTTCCAGGGACAGGCGTGCCGGCCGCGCGCCCGTAATACCGTGGGCGAGCCGCCGCAGTGCCGCGGCATTTTTCTCATCCAGCCGGAAGTCCAGCTTGGCGGCAAAATGCAGTGCCCGCAGCATGCGCACCGGGTCCTCGCGGTAGCGCAACTCCGGGTCGCCGATAACCCGCAGGCACCTGGCTTCCAGGTCCGCCAGGCCGCCAACGAAATCGTATACCCGCTGCTGTTCGGGATCGTAGTAGAGTGCGTTGACGCTGAAATCGCGTCGGCGAGCGTCCTCCTCCACGCTGTTTCCGTAGACATTGTCTGAGAGCAATGGTCCGTTGGAGGCCTGTACCTTTCCACCGGCGGTCCGGGGGGTGCTGCGAAAGGTGGTGATCTCGATGATGTCGTCGCGCCCGCGCCCGTGACTGCCGCGCCGGCGATAACGCAAGTGCGCGATCAGGAAACGCCGTCCTACCAGCCGGGCGGAGCGCCGGAAGATGGACTTGATCTGCTCCGGTCGCGCATCCGTCGCCATGTCAAAATCCTTGGGTTGCTTGCCCAGCAGGATGTCGCGGATGCTGCCGCCGACGACGAAGGCCTGGAATTTGTGCTGGTGGAGTGTGCGGATGGCGGACTGCACGTACTCCGGGATCAGTTGCCGGTCGATAAAGTGCCGCGCCTGCCCGGAGTCGCGTTTCGTGCCCGGGTTCTCCGCCGGTGCAGCAGGGCCCCTTGCCGGGGTCGGCGCAGGATTCACCGCAGCCTCTGCGCAGTGTTGTTTTTGCGCGGGATGCCGAAGCGCTGGCGCCGTTCCCACAGGCACTTGCGGCTGATGCCGAGCTTCTGTGCCAGTTCCGTCTCGCTCATCGAATCCTGGTGTTCCAGGACAAAGCGCTGGAAATATTCTTCCAGCGACAGTCCCGCCTCTATGTTTTCCTGCGCCAGGCTGGAACCCCCGGGTGCATGCGTGCGCGGCAGGTATTCTTCCGTGCGCTGCTGTCTGTTCCCGTGCACTGGCAGTTCCAGTTGCAGGGCATCGGCCTCGATGAGCGTATTCTTCGCGCTGGCAATCAGGGCGCGTTCCAGCACGCTTTCCATTTCCCGCACGTTGCCGGGCCAGTGATAGGCCGCCAGTTTTTGCCGGGCCGCATCGCTGAGCCCGGGCACGCTGCGCCGGTGGCGGGCGCAGGCTGCGCGCAGGATGAAGTCGCTGAGTTCGGGCAGGTCTTCCTGCCGTTCGCGCAGCGGCGGAATATGCACGGCAGCGACCTCGAAACGGTAGAACAGGTCCCAGCGAAAATTTTCCTGCAGGCACAACTCGTGCAGGTTCTGCCGGGCCGTGCAGACCAGGCGCACATCGACATGGCGGGGTTTGGTAGCACCCAGGCGCCGCACCTCGCCGCTGTCTACAAAATGGGACAGCCGCGCCTGGGTCTGGGCGGACAGCAGGGGAATCTCATCCAGTAACAGGGTGCCGCCCCGCGCCGCTTCGATCATGCCCGGCTGCTCGCGGCGTCCCTCGCAGTTTGCGCTGCCGAAGATCTCCGCCTCGGCACTGGCGGCAGACAGGCTGGCACAATGCACATCGACAAAGGGACTCTTGCGGCGCGCACTGTGATGATGCAGTGCCCGGGCGACCAGTTTTTTGCCGACCCCGGTCTCGCCGTGCAGCATCACGGGCACGGGCAGGGGTGCGATTTGCAGGACGGTCTCGCGCAACTCGCGCATGGCGTCGCTGCTGCCGACCATAAATTCTTCCAGGGTTTTTGACTCAGGCATCGGGTCCGGCGCCTCAGGATGTGTAAAACAGTAACATTATCGCGCAGAATCGCTGCGCGTCAAATCATTTCAGCTCCTGTGCACCGGGAATTTGCGTGAATTCCCAGTGTTCGATCGCCCAACGCAACAGCGCATCCACCCGCTTGAATGCAGCCGGAGGCGCGGGCTGTCCCAGCAGGCGCAAGCCCCGACGCAGGTTTTGCGCGGGCGGGTTCCGCTCCAGGGAATGCAACTGCGTGCTCTTACTGAGTTTCTCACCGCGGGGGTCGCGCACCAGCGGCCCGTGCGCATAGCACGGCGTCGGCAACTTGAGACAACGCTGCAAGTAAATTTGCGCCGCGGTGGAGTCGAGCAGGTCGGCACCGCGCAGCACCCGGGTAATGCCCTGGTGTGCATCGTCGACCGTCGTCGCCAGCTGATAGGCGAACAGCCCATCCCGGCGTTGCACAATAAAATCTCCCACGTCCCGTTCCAGGTTCCAGTGCTGCGGTCCCTGGATGCGATCGCTGAAATCCAGTACCCCGCGCGCCCGTACCCGCCAGGCGAACTCCCCGGCGGGCGGCTTCTTGCGTCGCCGGCAGCTGCCCGGATAGATGGTGCTTCCCTGCAGGCTTTTGCGTGAACACGTGCAGGGAAACAGCAGGCCATCGGCCCTGAGCTGCATCAATGCCGCTTCATAAGCCGCGGTGCGGGTGCCCTGGTACAGGAGTTCCCCGTCCCAGTGCAAGGCGTGTTTTTGCAAGGTGTGCAGAATGTTGTGTGCGGCACCGGCCGCCTCCCGCGGCGGGTCCAGGTTGTCGATGCGTACCAACCAATGTCCGCCACTGGCGCGTGCGTCCAAGAAGGAGGCGAGTGCGGTCACCAGGGAGCCCAGGTGCAGCGGGCCGCTGGGAGTGGGGGCGAAACGCCCGGTATAAACCCCTGTATTATTCTGCTCGGACGATGCCGCATGCATGGAGCGGCTCCCCGCTCAAGGCGATGCGCAGTTCAGGAATGCTCCTGCCGTTCCCGGATCTCGGCGAGCGTCTTGCATTCGATGCACAGGGTGGCCGTCGGTCGCGCCTGAAGGCGCGGAATGCCGATTTCGATGCCGCACTCCTTGCAATAACCGTATTCACCCAGGTCCAGCAGTTCCAGCGTGCGATTGATTTTTTGAATCAGCTTGTACTCCCGGTCCCGGGTGCGCAACTCCAGGCCAAAGCCCTCTTCACGGCTGGCGCGGTCGGCCTCGTCGGGATAATTGCTGGTTTCGTACTGGATATGAGTGACCGTGGAATTCGCCTGCTCGATCAGCTCTTCACGCCACTGGAGCAGGACTTCGCGAAAGTGGAGCTGCTGTTTTTCATTCATGTATTTTTCCCGGCGCCGGGGCTTGTAAGTACCCCGGCTCGGCAGGGTGGCCTGTAGCACGGCGGCGGGTTGTGCACCGGGTGCTTTGCGCCTCGAGGAGACAGGGCGGCGCCGGCTTTTGCTTTTGCTTGTAGTTGCGCTTGGACTGCGGCGGGCTGTAGATCTTTTGGCGGTTGCGGTTTTTCTGGCGGTGGCGGCTGTGGTTGGACGGCGGCGGGCGGTGGTTTTGCTTTTGCTTGTAGTTGCGCTTGCGCTGCGGCGGGCTGTAGATCTTTTGGCGGTTGCGGTTTTTCTGGCGGTGGCGGCTGTGGTTGGACGGCGGCGGGCGGTGGTTTTGCTTTTGCTTGTAGTTGCGCTTGCGCTGCGGCGGGCTGTAGATCTTTTGGCGGCCGCGGTTTTCCTGGCGGTGGCTGTGGTTGGACGCCGGCGGGCAGTGCTTTTGCTTGTAGTTGCGCTTGCACTGCGGCGGGCAGTGGATCTTTTGGCGGTTGCGGTTTTCCTGGCGGCGGCGGTGGGCTGACGGCGAGCGGTGCTTTTGCTTTTGCTTGTGGTTGTGGCTGCGCTTGCGCTGCGGCGTGCTGTGGATCTTTTGGCGGTCGCGGTTTTCCTGGCGGTGGCGGCGATGGCTGTGGGCTGACGGCGAGCGGTGCTTTTGCTTTTGCTTGTGGTTGTGGCTGCGCTTGCGCTGCGGCGTGCTGTAGATCTTTTGGCGGTCGCGGTTTTCCTGGCGGCGGCTGTGGGCTGACGGCGAGCGGTGCTTTTGCTTTTGCTTGTGGTTGTGGCTGCGCTTGCACTGCGGCGGGCTGTAGATCTTTTGGCGGTCGCGGTTTTCCTGGCGGCGGCTGTGGGCTGACGGCGAGCGGTGCTTTTGCTTTTGCTTGTGGTTGTGGCTGCGCTTGCACTGCGGCGTGCTGTAGATCTTTTAGCGGCTACCGTTTTTTTAGCGGCCCCGGGCCTGCTGCGGCTTGCGCTTTTGCGCGTGCTGCGCGCCACTTTTTTAGCGGTGCCACGCGCTGAACTCCCGGTCTTAGTACTGCTGGTTGCCATTTTTCAGTGCCTGTAATCTAATGCCTTGGGCTCGATTTGAAGGCGGAGTATTTTACCAGATGCAGTATGCCGGGCGTCTGCAACACATCCAGGCTTTTCGGGTGGTGGAAGTCCTGACGCGCGCCCGTGAACTGGAGGCCCGGGGGCGGAAGCTGTTGCACCTGGAGGCCGGTGAGCCCGACTTTCCCACGGCGGAACCCATCGTCAGGGCGGGCCAGGAGGCACTGGACAAGGGACACACCGGTTACACGGAGGGCGGCGGTATTCCGGCGTTGCGAGAGGCACTGTCTGCATATTACGCCGCCGAGTACGGGCTGGACGTCCCCGCAGCGCGTATCCTGGTCACTCCCGGCGCATCGGGTGCCTTGTTGTTGCTGGTTGCACTGCTGGTTGACCCCGGTCAGAAACTGCTGCTCGCCGACCCGGGCTACCCGTGCAATCGCAATTTCCTGGCCGTGGTCAACGCCGGCGCGCATCTGGTGCCGGTCTCGGCCGCAGAACGCTACCAGTTGCAGGCACATCACATCGCTGAACACTGGACCGCTACCGCCGCCGGCGCCCTGGTCGCCTCACCGGCGAACCCGACCGGTACCATGCTGAACGCCGAAGAATTGCGCGCCGTGTACGAGGCATTGAAAGAACGCGAAGCTTTCTTGCTGTCCGATGAGATCTATCACGGGCTGTGCTACGAGGGGCGGGCCACCTCGGCACTGGAATTTGCCGCGGACGTTTTTGTCATCGGCAGTTTTTCCAAGTATTTCGGCATGACCGGCTGGAGAGTCGGCTGGCTGGTGGCACCGGAAGATGCCATTGCCGAACTGGAGAAGATCGCCCAGAACCTGTTCATCTCTGTTTCCGCCATCGCCCAGCACGCGGCCCTGGCGGCCTTCCTGCCGGAGACCCGGGAGATCTTGGACCAGCGTCGCGATATCTTCGCCCGGCGCCGGGATTTCCTGCTCGCCGAACTGCGCGCCCTGGGCTTTGGCATCCCCCATGTGCCGGCGGGTGCCATGTACCTGTACGCCGACATCAGCCGCTTCGGCAAGGACAGTGACGCCTTTTGCCGGCAGTTGCTGGAGCAGCATGGCATGGCACTGGTGCCGGGTGCTGACTTCGGCGTGCACGAGGCGCACCGGCACGTGCGTTTTTCTTATGCCACGAGCATGGAACAGCTGGAGCAGGCGGTGGAGATCCTGGGCCGCCTGTACGGGAAAGGCTGATCTGAGTCGGGCAGCGGACCGGTTTCAGCCAGGTATTGTCAGCTTGCCGTCGCGTACACGGAAGGACACGGGCTGCAGGCGTTGTCCCAGGCAGGGGCCGCTGATGCATTCCCCGCTGTCGGGCAGAAAACGCGCATCGTGCGTGTGACACTGGAGCAGTTCCCCGTCCGGGCACAGGAAATCATTCGGCAGCCAATTCAGCGGCGAACCCTGGTGCGGGCAGCAGTTGCGGTAGAGGTGCACCCGGCCATCCCACTTGAGGGCGATCAGCCGTTCTTCATCCACGCCGATGGCACCCTGTTCGGGGACCTGTTCCAGGCGGCACAGAACTTTCATCGGCAGACGCCGGGGCCGGTGGTTCAGAGCAGCGGGGCGATCACCAGGCTGACGATGGCCATGACATTGATCAGGATATTCATCGACGGCCCCGAGGTGTCCTTGAACGGGTCGCCCACGGTGTCCCCGACCACGGTGGCGGCGTGCGTGTCTGAGCCCTTGCCGCCCAGGTTGCCTTCCTCCACGTATTTCTTGGCGTTGTCCCAGGCACCGCCGGCATTCGCCATCATCAACGCCATCAGCACGCAGCCCAGCAGGCCGCCGCCCAGCACTCCGCCCAGGGCTTCGGCACCCAGGCTGAAGCCGACCAGGGGCGGCACGGACACCGCGATGGCACCCGGCAGCAGCATGCGCCTCAGTGCGGCACTGGTGGCGATGTCCACACAGCGGGCGGTATCGGGCTCGGCATTGCCGGCGAGCAGGCCGTCGATTTCCTTGAACTGGCGGCGGATTTCATTAATCATTTCAAAGGCGGCACTGCCGACCGCCTCCATCGTGATCGAGGCGATCAGGAAGGGAATGATCCCGCCGATGAACAATCCCACCAGCACCCTGGGGTTGGCGAGATTGAGGCTGAAATCCGGGTTGCTGGCCGCCACGGTCTCGACGAAAGCGGCGATGATCGCCAATGCCGCCAGTGCCGCCGCGCCGATCGCAAAGCCCTTGCCGATCGCAGCGGTGGTATTGCCCAGGCGGTCCAGCGAGTCGGTCACTTTGCGCACCTCGCTGCCCATGCCGCCCATCTCGGCGATACCGCCGGCATTGTCCGCCACCGGCCCGTAGGCGTCGATGGCCATGGTGATGCCGACGGTGGAGAGCATGCCGACCGCGGCGATACCGACCCCGTACAAGCCCGCCTGCGAGGTGGCGATGAAGATGATCGCGCAGATGATCAAAAGCGGTGCCGCCACGGACTGCATGCCGACCGAGAGCCCGGTGATCATGACAGTCGCCGGGCCGGTCTCGCCGGACTTGGCGATTTTGCGCACCGGGGTGCTGCCGGTGTAGTACTCGGTGACCAGCCCGATGCCGATGCCGCCGATGGCACCGCAGAGCACGGCGTACCAGACCTGGGCGCCGATGCCGAATTCCCGCACCAGGAACCACGCGGCGATGACAAACAGCAGCGGTGCGCCGATGGTGCCGCTGCGCAGTGCCAGGCCCGGGTCGGCGGACTGCCGCAGGCGCACGATCAGGATGCCGAGAATGGAGGCGACCAGGCCCAGGGCGGTCAGGGCCAGGGGCAGGAACATCTTCGCCTGCTGGGTGGGGTCGGTGCTGAGAGTTGCGGCGATGGCAATGGAGGCGATCATCGACCCGCAGTACGACTCGAAAATATCCGAACCCATGCCGGCGACATCGCCGACATTGTCGCCGACATTGTCGGCGATGACCCCCGGGTTGCGCGGGTCGTCTTCCGGGATGCCCGCCTCCAGCTTGCCGACCAGGTCGGCACCGACATCGGCGCTCTTGGTGTAAATGCCGCCGCCGACGCGGGAGAACAGGGCCACGGTGGAGGCGCCCATGCCAAAGCCGTGAATGATGTGCGCGGTGTGCGGGTCACCGCCGAAGAGCAGGTAGAGGATGCCGAGCCCGATCAGGCCCAGCGAGGCGACGCACAGGCCCATGATGGAGCCGCCGTAGAAAGCCACCGACAATGCCGTGGGCGCACCCTGTTGCTCCGCGGCGGTGGCGGTGCGCACATTCGCGCGCGTGGCGGCAAACATGCCGAGCCAGCCGGCGGAGGCCGAACTGACGGCACCAACGGCAAACGCCAGGGTCGTGCCGCCGCCCAGGGAAAACCAGAGCAGAATGCCGAGGCCCAGGGCGAAGGCGGTCAGCATCAGGTATTCGCGGCGCATGAATACCATGGCACCCAGGTGAATCTGGTCGGCGATCTGCCGCACCTTGTCGCCGCCCTCCGGGTAGCGTTTGACCAACTGGAACAAGAACAGGGCGACCAGCAGTCCCAGGACTCCGAACAGGGGGGGAATGGTGTGCAGTAAATCCACGGTATGTTTCTCTTGAGTGCCGGACTGGTGAAATCTCGTACTTTGCCCCGGGGATGATGGCCGCAACAGGGAGAACTGCCGGCCTCAATCGAAAATAGCGGGTCGCCGCATGAGAGCCCCGTCCGGGGTCTCGGCCCCGGCACACCTCATACCGCTGGGGACGTCCGCTGCGTCCGGGCCTTCACGGCCCATTTCCCCCGGGGGTATTAAAGCGAAAAATCATAAGGATATTTATCGCGGTGTCAAACCCGTGTATAAGTCCATAACATATGAGACTCAGGAGGGTCATCATCCGGGGGTGGACCCTGCTCCCGGATCAGGAACTCCAACGGACTGAGATTGCCCAGGGAGTGATGGGGTCGCTCGGTGTTGTAGAGCAGCAGCCACTCCAGGCATTTCTCGTTGAACAACGGCACGTCCGTGAACAGCAAATCCTCCTCGAACTGCACGAATTCCTCCTGCACCGTCCGATTGAAACGCTCCGCGTGCGCGTTCATCTTCGGGGATTTCGGACGGGTCACACAATGCCGGATCCCCCGCTCCTTCAGCACCTTGTCAAAGGCCCCCTGGAACTCGCTCCCGTTATCGCTCAACACCGCCTCCACAGACCCCGGAACACCAGCAGAACATGCTCCAGGAACAGGGCCGCGGTGGTGCTCGTATGCGAGTGCGTCCCCAGCGCGAACCCAAACCGGCTGTACAGGTCCACCAGGGTCAGCACATACCGGCGCCGCCCCTGGCTGAACAACTCAATCGTATCCACCCCCACCATCTGCCCGCAGTGCGCAGCCCGGAACCCTTTCGGCTTGAGATCCCGCCGTTTGCGCCGCCGGGGCTTCGGCCGGCCGCGACGGTCCAGGTTGGCGGGAGAAGTGACGCGCATGCGCGAGGGATGATCGGCAATCAGGCGGCCTATGGTACTCGCAGAAGGCACGGGATACCCGCGGGCCTCGCACCAGGGGCGCAAGAACTTATGCACCTTGTCCTTGCCCAGGTTGGCATGCCGGCATCGCAGCCGCAGGATGCGTTCCCGCACCGGGCGCGGCCAGTTCCAGCGCAGACGCTTCCGTCGGGGGGCTCGGCTGCGCGGGTTCAGTGCCACGATGGAGCCGGCTTCCCGGAACTGTTTGCGCCACCGGTAGAGCGTGGCCCGAGAGACGCCAAAGGCGTCCTGGGCGGCTTGTATACCGTATTTTTCCCAGTGTTGGAGAGCTTGCAAACGTCGTTCTGCAGTAGCGGTGGTCATGTCGAGGATCCGGGCGAGTTTCTGAACCCGGGAGTATCCCCGAATCCCCCATCCGAGACTCCGGGTCCCCATGCCCTGCATCAGGGTTTACTCTTGATCAAAGAGTCCCATATGTTTCTGAACTTGTGCAACCCGGAGGCCCTGCTGCCGCTGTATTGCGGCGGGCGTATCAGGGCGGTTTTCACCCCGCGCCAACACTGTCCGGTGCGTGTGGAAAAGCTGCTGCGGCGGGCGTATCAGGGCGGTTTTCACCCCGCGCAAACACTGTCCGGTGCGTGTGGAAGAGCTGCTGCAGCGGGCGTATCAGGGCAGTTTCCAGGGGGGCAGCTTGGGCCTCACCCGCCGCAGTTTCAGCCGCGCATAGCGCGGCAGGCCATCCCGGTAGGGCGGGTAATCCTCGCCCTGGATCAGGGGCAGCAGGTATTCCCGGGCCCGCGCCCCGATGTCAAAACCGTCGCGGCGGATCCACGAGCGCGGCAGACGCCGTTCCCGGTTGGCGGCCTTCGCCACCGGGGCCTCGCCGACACTCCAGCGATACGACTTGCCCGGGTGGCGGACGATGATCGGCATCACCGCGGTTTTGCCGGCCAGGGCGAACTCCACCGCCGAACTCCCCAGTGCCAGCGCCTGCTCCACATCGATCTTCGAGGCGATGTGGCGCGCGGCGCGCTGCAGGTAATCGGAGACCGCCCAGTGGCACTTGTGCCCCAGTTTCTGCTGCACCATCGCCGCCAGCACCGGAGCCACCCCGCCCAACTGGGCGTGGCCGAAGGCGTCGCGGCGCGCAGCGGCACTGAGAAAGCGTCCGCGTCCATCGCGTACCCCCTCCGAGGCCACGACCACGCAGTACCCGCAGCGTGCCACGGTATCCCGCACCCGGTCCAGGAACGCCGCGCGGTCGAAGGGTATTTCGGGGAACAGGATCAGGTGCGGCGGATCATCGCGTTCTTCGGCGGCGAGTGCTGCGGCCGCGGCGATCCAGCCGGTGTGGCGCCCCATGACCTCCAAGATGAACACGCGCGTGGAGCTGGCATACATGGAGGCCACGTCCAGGCCGGCCTCGCGCACCGAGACCGCCACGTACTTGGCAACGCTGCCGAAGCCCGGGCAGTTGTCGGTCAGCGGCAGGTCGTTGTCGATGGTCTTGGGGATGCCGATGCACTGCAGGGGGTAGCCTTGGGCCCGGGAGAAATGCGCGATCTTGCGCGTGGTGTCCTGGGAGTCGCCGCCGCCGTTGTACAAAAAGTAACGCACCCGGTGCGCGGCGAACACTTCCAGCAGCCGTTGACACTGGGCGGGGTCCTGCCCCGGCTCCGGCAGCTTGTGCCTGCAGGAGCCGAAGGCACCGCCCGGGGTGTGACGCAGGGCGGCGATGGCGGTGGGACTCTCTTGGGAGGTGTCGACCAGGTCCTCCTGCAGTGCGCCCAGGATGCCGTTGCGCCCGGCCAGCACCTTGCCGATCGCAGGCCGCCGGCGCGCCGTTTCGATCACCCCGCAGGCGGTGGCGTTGATGACCGGGGTGACGCCGCCGGACTGGGCGTAAAAAAGATTGTGTGAAGGCATAGGGCAAGTCAGCTCTGCGTGCGCCGGGGTGCGCTATTGTAGCGTTCTGACACCGCACTGCTAATATGTACCCATGCGCATTTTTGTCCTCGGAATATGCGGCTCTTTCATGGGCGGTGTTGCGCTGTTGGCCCGCGCGGCAGGGCACGAAGTGGAGGGTTGCGACAGCGAATCCTGGCCGCCGATGAACCTGCTGCTCAAAGAGCAGGGCATCAGGGTGCGGGAGGGATACGAGGCGCGGCACCTGGAACCGGCACCGGACCTGGTGCTGGTGGGCAACGCCATCTCCCGCGGCAACCCGGCCCTGGAACACACGCTGGACCATGGCATACCCTACGCCTCCGGGCCCGGGTGGCTGGCGCGCGAAGTGCTGCCGGGACGCTGGGTACTGGCGGTGGCCGGCACGCACGGCAAGACCACCACGGCGGCGCTGCTCGCCTGGATACTGGAACACGCGGGCCTGCAACCCGGTTTCTTGCTGGGCGGCGTGCCGGTGGATTTCCAGGTCTCGGCGCGCCTGCCGCCGGACGACAGTCCCTTTTTCGTCATCGAGGCGGATGAATATGACACCGCTTTTTTTGATAAGCGCGCCAAGTTCGTGCATTACCGGCCGACCAGCCTGCTGCTGAACAACCTCGAGTACGACCACGCCGACATCTACCCCGACCTCGCCGCCATCCAGCAGCAGTTTCATCACCTGGTGCGCACCGTGCCCCGCACCGGGCGCATTTTCCTGCCGGCGGGTGCCCAGGCCCTGGAGCAGACCCTGGCGATGGGATGCTGGAGCGAGTGCCAGTACCTGTTTACGACCGGGGAAGGGGGCGGTGCCGGGGACTGGCGCCTGCAGTGCCTGGTCGGGGACGGGTCGCGTTTTCGTATCCTGCCGCCGCAGGAACTGGGGGAAGCCGCAGAAGTGCACTGGCAACTGTGCGGTGCGCACAACATGGCCAATGCGCTGGGGGCTGCGGCACTGGCCAGTCACGCCGGCGTCGAACCGCTCATGGCGGCGCAGGCTGCCTCCTGCTTCGGCGGGGTGGAACGCCGCCTGGAATTGCGCGGCAAGCGCGGCGGCGTGCGGGTCTACGATGATTTTGCCCACCATCCCACGGCCATCCGCCTGACCCTGGAGGGATTGCGGGCGCAGGCCGGTGCCGGCCAGCGCGTGATTGCCGTGCTGGAACCGCGCTCGCACACCATGCGCAGGGGCGTGCACCAGGAGGTGCTGGCGCAGGCCACCGCCGCGGCCGACCAGGTGTTCTGGTTCTGTCCGCCGGCCCTGGATTGGGATATGGAGCGGGCCCTGCATTCTGCGCATACCGAGATTTGCACGGATACCGCGGAGATCGTCCGGCGCGTGGCGGCACTGGTGCAAAGCGGCGATCGTGTGGTGGTCATGAGCAACGGCGGTTTCGAAGATATCCATCGGCGCCTGCTCGATGCGCTCGATGAACGGGCCCGCGACTGAGGACGCAGCCGGCATGTACAATCCGCGACTTTACCGGGCCGGGCGGGGGCGTGTACCGCACCTCGCCCAACCCCGGTCCGCAGGCGGGCAGCCGTGATGGTGCAGGGCATACAGAATTTTTACGCGGCCGCGGTACTGCGCCGCCCCGTGCTGTTGTTTGTCCTGCTGGCGGCGGCCCTGGTGGTGCTGGGGATGCGCATCCCGCAGACCCGCATCGAAGCCTCCGCCGATGCGCTGGTGCTGGAGGGCGACGCCGACCTGGAGTATTTCCGCGAACTGCGCCGCCACTACCCGGAACAGGATTTCCTGCTGGTCTCCTTTCACCCGCCGCAGGGCGACCTGTTTCAGCCTGACAACCTGGAGCTGCTCGCAGCACTGGTCGAAGAGCTGCGCGCCGTCGACGGGGTGGTGTCGGTCAACAGCCTGCTCGACGTGCCCTTGCTGGAAAACCTGCGGGGCTCCGTGTCCCGCCTGGCGCGGGGCGAACTGCCCACCGTGCGCGCCGGGGACTTCGACCCCGGGATGACGCGGCGGGAATTTCGCCAGAGCCCCCTGTATGCAAACCTGTTGACCGACCCGACGCTGACCGTGGCGGCCGTGCAGGTGAACCTGTCCATCGACCAGAAGCTGGGCACCCTGCTGCGTGAACGCGAAGACTTGCGCCGCCGGCGCGCTGCCGGAGAACTGGACGCCGCCGGCAGACGGCAGCTGCGCCTGGTGAGCGCGGCTTACGAAGAGCAGGGCCAGCAGGCACTGCTGGTGCGGGAGCGACAGGTCGAGGCGGTGCGGGCCGTGCTGGAGCACCACCGGGAGCGCGCCGACCTGTTCCTGGGCGGCGTGTCGATGATCGCCGTCGACATGGTGAATTTCGTGCGCGCGGACATGCGCGTTTTTGGTGCGGCCATCGCGGTGTTTATTGTCCTGTTGCTGGCACTGATTTTCCGGGAGCTGCGCTGGGTGGTGGTGCCGTTGTTCAGTTGCGCGACGGTGGCGGTGTTCGTGCTGGGCCTGTTTTCCTGGCTGGGCTGGAACATGACGGTGGTCTCCGCCAATTTTCTCGTGCTGCTGCTGGTCATCAGCCTCTCCCTGTCGATGCACCTGGTGGTGCGCTACCGGGAGATGCACGCATTGCACCCCGAACGCAGCCAACTGGAACTGGTGCAGGGCACGGTGCATTTCATGGTGCGTCCCTGCCTGTTCATGGCACTGACCACCATGGTATCTTTCATCTCCATGCTGTTCAGCCGCATGCGCCCGCTGATCGACTTCGGCTGGATGATGACCGTCGGCACGGGCACCGCCCTGTGCCTGGTGTTCCTGGTGCTGCCGGCCCTGCTGATGCTGCTGGGCAAGGGCCGGGTGACGCCTTCGGCCGCCGATCCCTCGCGCACGCTGACGCGGCATTTCGCCACCCTGGTAGAACACCAGGGCATGAAAATTCTCGGCGTTTCCATCGTGCTGCTGGCACTGGGGCTTTTCGGCATCAGCCGCTTGCAGGTGGAGACCCGCTTCATCGATTATTTCGCCCCGGACACCGACATTTACCAGGGCATGGAAGTGATCGACCGCAAACTGGGAGGCACCATTCCCCTGGAGCTGATACTGCGTCTGCCGCCGGAGACGCCGTCCCCGGCGAGCCAGGAGGAAGATCCCTTTGCGGATTTCGGCACCGCGGAGGAAGACCCTTTTGCAGATTTTGGCGATGCCGCAGGGGCCGCGGGCGATGCGCAGGAGACGGCCGCAGACCCGTGGTTCAACCCCGCCGGACTCTCGCGCATCGAACAGGTGCACGACTACCTGGACTCCCTGCCGGAGACCGGCAAGGTGCTGTCCCTGGCCACCTTTTGGAAACTGATGCGCCAATTGCTGGGACACACGCCGGATGCACTGGAACTGGCCCTGTTTCGCCAGGGCCTGCCGCAGCAGGTGCAGCAGTTGCTGGTGGAGCCCTGGTTGCTGAGCGGGCAGCGGGAGACGCGCTTTGCCTTGCGCGTCAAGGAGACCAGCCGCACCCTGCGGCGCGATGAGCTGCTGCAAAAAATCCGCCAGGACCTGCAGCAGCGTTTCAACTTTGCACCGGAGGACGTGCGTCTGAGCGGGCTGCTGGTGCTGTACAACAACCTGTTGCAGAGCTTGTACCAGTCCCTGTTTTTCACCATGGGCCTGGTGCTGCTGTGCATCTTCGCGATGTTCCTGGTGTTATTTCGCTCCCTGTCCCTGTCACTGCTGGCCCTGCTGCCCAACATCCTGGCGGTGGCCGTGGTGCTGGGCGGCATGGGACTGGTCGGCCAGCCCCTGGACCTGATGACCGTGACCATCGCCGCCATCGTGCTGGGCGTCGGCGTCGATAACACCATTCATTACATCTGGCGCTTTTCCCGCGAGTTTCCCCGGGACCACGATTGCATGGCGGCGATCCGACGCTGTCATGGCAGCATCGGCCGGGCGATGTATTACACTTCCATCACCGTGATCGCCGGCTTTTCCATTTTCACACTGTCCAATTTCCGGCCCAGCATCCTGTTCGGTCTGCTGACCGCAGCGGCGATGAGCGTGGCCCTGCTGGGTGCCTTGCTGCTGCTGCCGCAGTTGCTGCGCATCACGCGCACCCCGGGCGTGAGGAGCGGGTCTTGAACGCCGCCGCCTCGCTGCGCCTGCCGCTGTTTCCCCTGTCATGCGTGCTGCTGCCCTGGGGGCGCCTGTGGCTGCGCATTTTTGAATGGCGTTACCTGGGGATGGTGCGCGACTGCCTGGCCGGGGACGAGGAATTCGGCCTGACCCTGGTGCGCGAGGGGGCGATGCAGCAGGACAAGACCGGGCGCCGCCTGCCGGTGCTGATGCCGGTGGGCACCACCGCGCGCATCATCGATTGGCAACCCCTGCAGCATGGACGCCTGGGCATCCTGATCCAAGGCGGCAGGAAATTCCGGGTGCTGAGCGCGGCCTTTGAAGCGGACCGGCTGCTGCACGGCGAAGTGGAGTTTCTGCGCGGCGACAAGTGCGCAAAAAACATCGATTGCCGGGAGATGTCAGAGATTTTGCGCCGCCTGATGCAGCACCCGATGCTGCAAAAACTCGATTTGCACCCGGATTTCGAAGACCCGCAGCAACTCAGTTGCATGCTGGCACAGTTTCTGCCGCTGCCGGAACTGACCCGCTACCACCTGCTGATCCTGGAGAGTGCCAGCGGCCGGCTGGCCGCCCTGCAGCGGCACCTCAAGGACCTGGAAGATCTGCACCTGGTACCGGACGCTCCCTCACAAAAATAGTCCCGGGAACCGACCCGGAGGGGTCGCCCGGCGGCCGGGAAAATTTATTTTGCTTCGGCGGCGGCAGCCAGTTCCGTGATCTTCTGTTGCACGGCCTCGTAATCCCAGAAGGCGCGCAGGGAGACGATTTTTCCGTCCGCATCGACGCGGTAGATAACGATCATCTCCGACTCCAGGTGCACGCCCCCGGCGCGGTTGGAGAGGCCGGTCATCACCGCGCATTCATTGCCGCGCGGCACCCGCATTCGGACATCAAAACTGAGTTCCCCCGGGGCGATGACCGTGTCCCAGAACCTGGCGATCGCCTCCCGCCCCTGATGTCCTTTGCCGGTGGGGTCCAGGCCGGAAACGCCGACCGGGTCCTCCACCACCGCCTCCTCAGCGAACAGGTCCAGCCAGCCCTCCTTGTCCTTGGCGACAACCGCCGCAAAGGAGCGGATATTGGCCTGTGCGGCCGGATGATCGTCAGATGCAAACATGGTGTTTCCCCCGTGGTTCAGCTGGACATTTCCTCGATGTTGGGCAGTAGCAGTTCCAGTCCCTCGGGCTGCTCGATACAGTGTTCATCCCAGAACGCCTGGGCGTGCTTGATTTTCCCGTCCTCACCCAGGACAAAGCGGTCCACCGCATGCAGGTTCAGGCCTTTCTTGTTGTCATCCGTGCGCAGTTGCATGGTGAAGCGCAGAATGCCCTGGTTGCCGCAGGCGATCACCTGACGCTCCACCGGGGTCAGCGTGGTGCCTTCCTGGTGCGCAAAATCCCAGAACTTGGCGATGCCCTCGTGCCCCAGGTGCGGGTCCGCCCCGACCGGGTCTTCCCAGACAGCGTCCTCGCTGAAAATGCTGAGCAGCAGTTCCTTGTCATTGCTGCCCCAGGCTTTGAGGTAAGTGCGAATGGCGGTGCGGACTTGTTCGGGCGTGGCACTCATGCAGGTTCTCCCGGAGGCGGTAAAGCGCACAATATCCAACGGAATGACCTTCCCTGTCAAGGCGATGGCCACCGCACCGCCGGGGATGGGGGCACCGGTGATGTCGCCTCGCGTGGTCGCCGGGGCCGGCCCCGACAGTGATTTCACCCCTGCGTCGCCGGACTCGATGCCCCCCGCGCTGTCGGACTCGATGCCCCCCGCGTCGCCGGACTCGATGCCCCCTGCGTCGCCGGACTCGATGCCCCCCGCGCTGTCTGGTGCGATGCCCCCCGCACTGTCGCCTGTGCCGGGAAACTTATGTATGATGAGAATACAGGACACGCCCCCCGAGGACGGGTGGTAGTATCATTTTCAGGCGATCGGGGTTTTTGCAGCGTACGGGGTTATACATGGCGACGGCTCAACTGTTACTGGGAGATTGCCGGGAGGAATTACAGGGCATTGACCGGGATTCCATCGATCTCGTGGTGACCTCGCCCCCGTACGCCAATCAACGCGCTGCAACCTACGGCGGCGTCAGGCCCGATGATTATGTCGAATGGTTCCTGCCGGTTGCCGGTCAACTGTTGCGCGTGCTGAAGCCCACGGGCACCTTTATCCTGAATATCAAGGAACCCGCTGTTCACGGCGAACGTCACACCTTCATCCTCGAGTTAATCCTGGAAATGCGCAAACAGGGCTGGCTCTGGACCGAGGAATTTATCTGGCACAAGAAGAACTGCTATCCCGGCAAGTGGCCCAACCGCTTCCGTGATGCCTGGGAGCGCATTTTGCAGTTCAACAAGCAGCGCCAGTTCAAAATGAACCAAGACCAGGTCATGGTCCCGGTGGGCGATTGGTACGATGACCGGATGCTCAAGCTGAGCAAAACGGATCGCAAGCGCGATGAATCCAAGGTCGGCAGCGGCTTCGGCAAGAAAGTTGAAAATTGGTTGGGCCGGGACATGGTCTACCCGACCAATGTGCTCCACCGGGCCACCGAGTGCGGCAATCGTCAGCACAGCGCGGTATTTCCGTCCTGGCTTCCCGAATGGTTTATCGACTTGTTCAGCGACCCCGGCGACACCGTGCTCGACCCGTTTATCGGTTCCGGGACGACCGCATTCGCCGCCCTGTCCAAGGACCGCAACGTGGTCGGCATCGAGATCCATGAACCGTATTTCCGGGCCCTGCAGCAACATCTGAAGAAAGAGAAGGTGGGATACCTTTTACATTTTCACCGTATCGTGGAACCCCTGGGATCCTTACCTGTTCAAGAGTACAAGGCCAAGCAGCGCAACAGGAGGCGGACTTCATGGAACGACACATAAAAATATGACCAGATGATTAATCGTCTCACTGGGGCCGCCAGTTTGCCGATAATTCTGCACTCCGGACGGTGCTATCGTCTGGGAAGTTAAAAACTGGTGGTGTTTAATTACACCCGTATCGTGGAACCCCTGGGATACAAGGCCAAGCAACGCAACGCGGACTTCATGGAACGTTATGACCAGATGATTAATCGTCTCAAGAAGTGAGCATCGTCCGGGGCCGGCACCGGGTGTTGTGCCGCGCTGCGGCGTGCGGAATGTCCGGGGGGATGCGCCGGCTCAGTCGGCGGCGGATTGCAGTGTTGCGAGCTGCTCCGGGGTGATGCGCTGCAGCAGCGGCTGGAACTGTGCGATGCGCCGTCCGGCAATGTTTTGCGCGCGCGTCTCCCACTGCAACTCTTCATCCAGGAAGTCCTCGGTGCGTTCTGCCAGTGCCGGCAGCACCGGTTTCAGGTAGAGCATGAGCAGGCGGAAGGCGGCGATGCCGGTGGAGCAGCTGTGCTGGATTTCCACGGCGGTGGGGTCCTGGCGCGCGCGCTCCCAGGGGCGTTTGACTTCGAGGAAACGGTTGGTTTCATCGGCCAGTGCCGTGATCTGGCGCATGGCGCGCCGGTATTCCCGGCTTTCAAAGCGGGCGGCGATTTCTTCGCCGGCACCCAGGATTTTTTCCACCAGCACGGCGTGGTCCGGTGTCCCCAGGACGTGGTCGAAATGGCGGTTGATGAAACGGGCGCAGCGGCTGGCGATGTTCACCACTTTGCCGACCAGGTCGGCGTTAATCCTGTTTTGCAGGTCCTCCAGGTTGAGGTCGATGTCTTCCACGCCCGCCCCGAGCCGGGTGGCGAAATAGTAGCGCAGGCAATCGGGGTCCAGGGCTTCCAGGCAACGGCGGGCGCGGATAAAAGTACCGCGGGACTTGGACATTTTTTCGCCGTTCACGGTCAGGAAACCGTGTGCGTACACCGAGCTCGGCATGCGCAGTCCCGCCGCCTGCAACAGGGCCGGCCAGAACAGTCCGTGAAAATTGATGATGTCCTTGCCGATGAAGTGATACAGCTCGACCCCGCTGTCTTTCTGCCACCAGGCCCGGGCGTCCAATCCCTGGCGTTCACAGAAATTTTCCCAACTCGCCAGGTAACCGATGGGCGCATCGAGCCACACGTAAAAGTACTTGCCCGGTGCCCCGGGAATCTCGAAACCAAAATAGGGGGCATCGCGACTGATGTCCCATTCCTGCAGCCCCGCCTTGAGCCACTCGCCCAGCTTGGCCGTTACCTGCGGTTGCAGCCGTTCATTCTGCAGCCAGCCGTCCAGGTGTTCGGCGAAGTCCGGCAGCCGGAAAAAGTAGTGCAGGGACTCCCGCTGTTCCGGGACCGCCCCGGACAGGGCGGAGCGCGGGTTGCGCAATTCGGCGGCACTGTAATTGGCACCGCAGGACTCGCAACTGTCGCCGTACTGTTCGGGTTCCGCACAGCGCGGGCATTCGCCGACGATGAAACGATCCGCCAGGAACAATTTTTTCTCCGGGTCGTACGCCTGGCGCACCGTGCGTTCGACAATATGCCCGCCCTCCCGGCAGCGCGCGTAAATCCACTCTGAATAGCGGCGGTTTTCTTCGCTGTGGGTGGAGTGATAGTTGTCGAACAGAACATGGAAATCGCGAAAGTCCTGCAGGTGTTCTTCCCGCATCCGCGCGATCAGCTCTTCGGCGGGGATACCTTCTTCCCGGGCCTTCAACATGATCGCGGTGCCGTGCGCATCATCGGCGCAGATGTAATAACACTGGTGTCCGCGCAGGCGTTGGAAGCGCGCCCAGATGTCGGTTTGGATGCTCTCCAGGATGTGCCCCAGGTGCAGGGGGCCATTGGCGTAGGGCAGGGCACTGGTCACAAGGATTTGACGCGACCCCGCCGCGGGAGCGGAAACGGTGGGCATGCTGCGGTCCGGTTCGGGGGCCGGGAGAATTCGCATCAAAGTATAACGGCTCTGCGGGTTGTCCCCGGGCCTTGCCCCGCTCCCGGATGGCAACGCCGCGTGCAAACTCCCCCCACCCCCTCTGCTGCGGAGCCTTGCGTCGTTCCCGGATGGCAACGCCGTGCGCAAACTCCCCCCGCCCCCTCTGCTGCGGCGTCTTGCCCCGCTCCCGGATGGCGGCACCGCGTGCAAATTCCCCCCGTCCCCTCTGCTGCGGAGTCTTGCCCCGCTCCCGGATGGCAACGCCTGTGGCAGAATGGACGCATGGTTAAACAACGGCAGGAAGTTTACGTCTGTGACAGTTGCGGCGACGAGCAGTCGCGTTGGCAGGGGCGTTGTGTACGTTGCGGGGAGTGGAATACCCTGCGCCCCCTGCATTTTGCCGCGCGTCCCGCCGCCGCTTCCGCTTCGTCGGGCGGGGCGTCGGGCGGGGTCGGGGCGTCGGTGCAGGCACTGGCCGACATCGATGTGGAGCACGCCGCACGCCTGTCCACCGGTTTTGCCGAGTGTGATCGTGTCCTGGGCGGCGGCCTGGTGCCGGGCAGTGTGATCCTGCTGGGCGGCCCGCCGGGTGCCGGCAAGAGCACGCTGCTGCTGCAATTGCTGGAAAACCTGCAAGCACCCTGCCTGTATGTCAGCGGCGAGGAATCGCCGCAGCAGCTGGCCCTGCGTGTGCAGCGTCTGGGCCTGGGCGCTGCCGACATCCGCATCCTGGCTGAGACCGACATCGACTGCATCCTGCGCGCGGCGGAAAAACTGGAACTCGAGGCGCTGGTGGTGGACTCGATCCAGGTCATGCAGTCGCCGGCCCTGAACGCGGTGGCGGGCGGCGTCGCCCAGGTGCGCGAGTGCGCGGCGCGCCTGGCGGAATACGCCAAGCGTCGCGGCGTGGTATTGCTGATGATCGGACATGTGACCAAGGATGGTTCGCTGGCCGGGCCGCGGGTGCTGGAGCACCTGGTCGACTGCTCCCTGCTGCTGGAGAGTTCCGGCAACCGGCGTTTTCGCACCCTGCGGGGACCCAAGAACCGTTTTGGCCCGGCCGATGAACTGGGTATCTTCGCACTGGGTGAACGCGGTATGCGCGAGGTGAAAAATCCTTCGGCGATCTTCCTGAGCCGCGGTGCCGATACCGCACCCGGCAGCGTGGTCACCGTGTTGTGGGAGGGCAGCCGGGCCCTGCTGCTGGAAATCCAGGCACTGGTCGATGAAGCGGGGTCGGGCACCGCGCGCCGGCTCGCGGTCGGACTGGACAGCGGGCGGCTGACCATGCTGCTGGCGATCTTGCATCGTCACGGCGGTGTGGAGTTGGGTGCCCGGGACGTGTTTCTCAATGCGGTCGGCGGGGTGCGCACCCAGGAGACCGGCGCGGACCTGGCGGCGGTGCTGGCGGTGCACTCCAGTCTGCGCGACCGACCGCTGCCGCGGGACCTGGCGGCTTTTGGCGAGCTGGGACTGAGCGGGGAAGTGCGCCCGGTCAACGGCGGGCAGGAGCGCCTGCGCGAGGCCGTCAAGCACGGTTTTCGCTGCCTGGTACTGCCGGCGGCCAACATGCCGAAGAAGGCGCCGGCGGGCGTGAGCTTGCACGGGGTACCGACGCTGAGTGCGGCCCTGGAAGCGGTCGCCGGGCTCTGAGCCGTTCCGGGCACATCGCCGGTACCCGCTGCTCACGGACGGTGCGGCAACCCATGCCGGCACGCCGCCGCCCGCCCGGGCTGCCCCGGGTATTGCGCAGGGTGCGCCGGGGATGCCGCCTGTAAAAATCTTTTTGCGCCTGCCGCGGACGGGTATGCTGCACGGGTGCAGCCCGCTAAAAGGGATAAAATAAGCAGTTCGCCTTTCCCAGCAGACATTTCCATGTTCGACAACTCGATGAAAATCTCCGGCTTCGATGCTCCCCTTGCGGCGGTGCTCGCCGCCGAAGAACGCCGCCAGGAAGAGCATATTGAGTTGATCGCCTCCGAAAACTACGCCAGTCCCCGGGTGCTGGCGGCACAGGGCTCGGTGCTGACCAACAAGTACGCCGAGGGTTATCCCGGCAGACGGTATTACGGCGGTTGTGAGCATGTCGACGAGGCCGAGAGACTGGCACAACAGCGCGCCTGCCAGTTGTTCGGTGCGGGATACGCCAACGTGCAACCGCACTCCGGTTCGCAGGCCAACCTGGCCGTCTGTCTGGCACTGCTGCAACCCGGTGACACGATCCTGGGCATGAGCCTGGCGGAGGGCGGGCACCTGACGCATGGTTCCAAACCCAATTTTTCCGGGCGTCTTTACCGGGCGGTGCAATACGGCCTGGACTCCGAGACCGGGAAGGTGGATTATGAGGCGGTGCGGGCACTGGCCGAAGAGCATCGGCCGAAAATGATCATCGCGGGATTTTCCGCCTATTCCCGGGTCATGGACTGGACGAAGTTTCGCGACATCGCCGATGCGGTGGATGCTTACCTGCTGGTCGACATGGCGCATGTCGCCGGCCTGGTGGCTGCCGACTTGTATCCGAACCCGGTGCCGGTGGCCGACGTGGTCACCACGACCACGCACAAGACGCTGCGCGGGCCGCGCGGCGGAATGATCCTGTGCCGCGGGGACGACGAGGAACTGCAGAAAAAACTGAACTCGGGGGTGTTTCCCTGTTGCCAGGGCGGGCCGCTGATGCATATCATTGCCGCCAAGGCGGTCTGCCTGCAGGAGGCCTTGCAGGAGGACTTCCGCGAATACCAGCAACGGGTGGTGCAGATGGCGCGCCTGATGGCCGACCGCGTGCTGGAGCGCGGCTTCGACGTGGTCTCCGGCGGCACCGACAACCATCTTTTTCTGCTGAGCCTGCTGGACCGCGAGCTCAGCGGCAAGGATGCCGAGGAGGTCCTGGGCCGCGTGCACATTACCGTGAACAAGAACGCGGTGCCGGGGGATACGCGCTCGCCCTTCGTGACCAGCGGCCTGCGCCTGGGTACGCCGGCCACGGTCACGCGCGGCATGGGCGAGGCCGAATTCACGCAACTGTCGGATTGGCTCTGCGATGCGCTGGAGAATCCGCAAGATGAGCAGCGGCTGGCCGGGATCCGGGAGCAGGTGATCGCCCTGTGCCGGCGTTTTCCCGTGTACGGCGCATGACTGAAACCGCGCGGTGTTTGCGTGATGCGCTGTCCGGATTGTGGGGGAGAAACCAGGGTCAGGGATACGCGTGAGCAGAAGGAGCCGCAGAACGCGGTGCGCCGCACCCGGCAGTGCAAGGAATGCGGGCAGCGTTTTTTCAGCATGGAAACCCTGTCCCTGGCGCGTCTTCGGGTGCGCAAGCGCAATGACAGAACAGAGGCTTTTAACGAGGACAAGCTGCGCGCCGTTCTGACAAAACTGATCGAGGACAAGAACCCGTACAAAAAGGACCTGATCGAAGCGGCACTGGCGGAAATTCGCGCGCGCCTGTCCCGGGCCGGCTCGCGCGAGGTGCGCTCCGGGCAACTGGCGGACACGGTGATCGAAGCCCTGCGAGAGCTGTCCCAAACCGGTGCGGCACCCGGCGGTGCCCTGTTGTCGGAAACCGCTTTCCTGCGCTTTGCCGCGCCCTATTATTCCCTGCAGCAGGGTCAGCGCCGTCCCCCCGCAGAGACCGCCTCTCCCGCCGATGAACGGCAGTTGGGATTGTTCGAATCATGAACCGCGCAGCCCGCGAGGAGTACGCAGAGCGCTGCGCTTTTATGCGCGAGGCCCTGGCCCTGGCCCGGCGCGGCCTGTATTCCACCATGCCCAATCCCCGGGTCGGCTGTGTGCTGGTGCGAGACGGCGCGATCGTCGGGCGCGGCTGGCACCGCTACAGCGGTGAACCCCACGCGGAGATTCACGCCCTGCGCGAGGCCGGGGAGCGTGCCCGCGGTGCTGCCGCCTACATCACCCTGGAACCCTGCAACCACCGGGGACGCACCTCGCCCTGTTGCGAGGCACTGGTCCGGGCCGGTGTCGTCCAGGTGCATGCGGCGATGCAGGACCCGAACCCGCAGGTCGCGGGCTGCGGGTTTGACGCCCTGCGCGAGGCCGGGGTGCAGGTCGAGACGGGACTGCTGGAAGACGAGGCCTGCTCCCTGAACCCCGGTTTCGTGCTGCGCATGCGCGAGCAGCGGCCGCGGGTGCTGTGCAAGCTGGCGATGAGCCTGGACGGTCGCATCGCCATGGCTTCCGGCGAGAGTCGCTGGATCACCGGCCCCGCGGCGCGCTCCGAGGTGCAGCAACTGCGCGCCTCTTCCTGCGCCATCCTGACGGGTATCGGCACGGTGCTGGCCGACAATCCCTCGCTGACGCTGCGTTCTGCAGAGTTGCCGCCGGGAGACGAGGAGCGCACCCCGCGCCGCGGCATGCCGCTGCGGGTGGTGGCGGACTCGCAGTTGCGCCTGCCCGTCGATGCGGTGCTGCTGCAGGGCGAAGGGCAGACGTTGGCGGCCTGTGCGTCGGCACCGGCTGCGCATCACGAGGCCCTTGCGCAGGCGGGTGCCGGGATCTTGCAGTTGCCGGGGGAGGGGGGGCGGGTCGACCTGGGCGCACTGCTGCATCACCTGGCCGTGGAGCGGCAATGCAACGAGGTACTGCTGGAAGCGGGCGGCGTCTTGGTCGGTGCCATGGCGGCCCGGGGGCTGATCGACGAGTACCGGGTCTACCTGGCACCCTGTTTCCTGGGTTCTGCGGCGCGCGCGCCCCTGGAATTGTCCCTGCAAACCCTGTCCCAGGCCCTGCGCCTGGAAATTCTCGAGCTGCGTCCGCTGGGTGAGGACTGGCGTATCGCGGCCCGGCCCGTCGGGGGTGCTCCCTGATGTTTACGGGACTGGTCCAGGCTTGCGGCACGGTCGCCGAGGCGGTACGCGAGGCCGGCGATTTGCGCCTTGCGATCGCCTGCGATGACTGGTCGCAGGCCGCGGAAATCCAGGGCGGGGAGAGCATCGCCGTCAACGGTGTCTGCCTGACGGCCACCCGCCCCGGGGAGCGGGGTTTCGGCTGTGATGTCTCCCTGCAAACCCTGTCCCACAGCAACCTGGGGGAACTCGCAGCGGGCGACCCGGTCAACCTGGAACGGGCGGTGGCGGCCGGGGAACGCTTCGGCGGTCACCTGGTCAGCGGGCATGCGGACGGCGTCGGCGAACTGCTGTCGGTGGACGAGGAGGGGCGTTCCAAGCGTTTTTGTTTCAGCACCCCGGTCGAGCTCTCGCGCTACATTGTGGTGCGCGGCTCGATCTGCGTCGACGGCGTCAGCCTGACGGTCACACATACGGGTGCCACTGGATTTTGCGTCAATATTATTCCGCACACCCTGCAAAACACCCTGTTCGCCCGCTATCAGCCGGGCGCGCGGGTCAACCTGGAAGTCGACCAGCTCGCCCGTTACCTGGAATCGCTGCTGGACGCCGGGGTGCATAATAAGGAATGCTAGAGAAGGCGCGGACGACCATGGCATTGAACACGGTGGCGGAATTGATCGAGGCCTTGCGCCGCGGTCGCATGGTGGTACTCATGGACGACGAGGAACGGGAAAACGAGGGTGACCTGGTCATGGCTGCCGCCTGCGTGGAACCGGAACACATCAATTTCATGGCCCGTCATGCGCGCGGGCTGATCTGCCTGAGCCTGAGTCCCAAACGCTGCCGGCAGTTGGACCTGCCGCCGATGGTCGATCGCAACCGTTCCCCGTTCTCCACCAATTTCACGGTCTCCATCGATGCGGCGGAGGGTATCAGCACCGGCATCTCCGCGGCGGACCGCGCGCATACCATCCGCACCGCGGTGGCACACCACGCGCGCCCGGAGCACGTGGTACATCCCGGGCATGTGTTTCCGATCTGCGCGGAACCGGGCGGGGTGCTGACCCGCGCCGGACACACCGAGGCCGGTGCCGACCTGGCGCGCATGGCGGGCTTTGAACCGGCGGCGGTCATCGTCGAGATCATGAAGGAGGACGGGACGATGGCGCGCCGCAGCGACCTGGAGGCCTTCGCGGCGGAACACGATCTGCTGATCGGCACGATCGCCGATTTGATCGAGTACCGCATTCTGCATGAGCGCACCGTGGAATGCACCGGGGGCGGTACGGTGCAGACCCGCTGGGGCGAATTCCAGCTTTCGAGCTTTCGCGACCGGGCCCATGGCGGCCTGCACCTGGCCCTGGTGCGCGGCGAGGTCGGCGGCGGCCGGCCCGTGCCGGTGCGCGTGCACGTGCCGGAACTGGTGCGGGATGTGATCCGGGTGGAGATGCCCGGTGCCAGGCCCGGTTGGAGCGTGGCACGCTGCCTGGAGTACATCGAGCGCGAGGGCGAGGGTGTGCTGGTCCTGATCGGCCGCAGCCAGACCGAGGAGGAGCTGGGGCACAGTCTGCGCGCCGCCCTGGGCGAGGCGCAGCCGGTCGGGGCACCCTCGATCAATACGCGGCTGATGGTGGGTATCGGTGCCCAGATTTTGCGCGAATTGGGGGTTTCCAGGATGCGGCTGATGGCCCAGGCCGCCCATTACAACATCGCCGGGTTTGGCCTGGAAGTGATGGAATACCTGGAGCCGCCCGAGGACGGGGAGACGCCCTCATGAGCGGGTGCCGATGAGCCGCGATGCCCCGGTCGGGGGAGACGCTCTCATGAGCGGGTGCCGATGAGCCGCGATGCCCCGGTCGGGGGAGACGCTCTCATGAGCGGGTGCCGATGAGCCGCGATGCCCCGGTCGGAGGTGCGCCGCAGAAGTCGCGGCAGCGCACCCGCATCGCCGTGGTCGCGACGCGCTGGAACGAGGCGATCGCAGAGCACTTGCTGGGTGCCGTCACCGATACCCTGACGCGGGAGGGGGTGCCGGCGGACAATATCGAGGTGCTGCACGTTCCGGGCGCTTTCGAAATCCCCCTGGCGGCGCTGCGCCTGGCACAAAGCGGCCGTTTCCAGGCCGTGATCACCCTGGGAGCGGTGATTCGCGGCGATACCCCGCACTTCGATTATGTCGCCGGCAACTGTGCCCGGGGCGTCGCCCGTGTGGCACTGGATACCGGCGTGCCGGTCATCTTTGGCGTGCTGACCGTCGACAACCGCGTGCAGGCCGAACGCAGGATGACGGAGAGCGGTGCCCAAGCGGCCCGGGCGGCACTGGAGATGGTGGACCTGCTGGAGAGCATTTGAATTGTCCGCCGCCCCCGCATCGTCCGCCTCGGCGACAGAAGCCGCGCGCAATGGCGCCCGGCGGCTGGCATTGCAGGCCTTGTTCCAGCGGCATTTCAACGATGATTTCGATGTGGAGCAACTGGCCGCGCAATTCCTGGAGGGGGAGAAGGCGGCGGATGCGGATGCGAGCTACCTGCGCGCATTGTTGCACGGGGTGATCGGCGACCTGGAACAGATCGACCGGCAATTGCGCCCCCTGCTCGACCGGCAGCCGGAGTCCCTGGGTGCGGTGGAATTGGCACTGCTGCGCATCGGTGCCTGGGAATTGCGCGAGCAGAGCGATGTGTCCGCCCGGGTGATCATCGCCCAGGCGGTACGGCTGGCCGGAATTTTCGGTGCCACCGACAGTCACAAGTATGTCAACGCGGTGCTGGACCGCCTGGCCGATGCCCTGCGCAAGGACGAGCGGCCGCCGGCACCGCTCTCCGAGTTCGAGATCATCCGCCGCTATTTTGCGCCCCTGCAGCCTGCGACCGACTGGCTGGCTGCGGGCATCGGCGAGGATTGCGCGGTCCTTGAGCCGCCGCCCGGGGAGCAGCTGGCGATTTCCACGGACGCCCTGCTGGAGGGGGTGCATTTCCCGCCGGGTGCGTCGGCGGAGGATGTCGCACAGCGTGCCTTGCGGGTTGCCCTGAGCGATCTGGCGGCCTGCGGTGCCCGCGGGCTGGGCTTCAGCCTGGCACTCAGCCTGCCGGCCGTGGACGAGCAGTGGTTGGAGCAATTTGCCGCCGGCCTGGGGGCGGCGGCGCAGGAGTTCCAGGTGGTGTTGCTGGGCGGCAACCTGGTGCAGGGCCCCCTGTCTTTGAACCTGCATGTGCTGGGTGCGACGCCCGCGGGCACCGCACTGCGCCGCAATGGTGCCCGCGTCGGCGACCGGCTCTATGTCAGCGGTCAGCTGGGTGCCGCCGCCCTGGCCCTGGCCGTGCTCCAAAAGCGCATCCCGGCCCCGGCGGGCGAGACCGGCGAAGACTGCCTGCAACGTTACTGGAGGCCCAGTCCGCGTCTCGCCCTGGGCCGAGCCCTGCAGGGCGTGGCCAGTGCCGCCATCGATATTTCAGACGGACTGTTGGCCGATGCGGGACACCTCGCTGCGGCCAGCGGGGTGCGCATTCTCATCGATGCCGGGCGTCTGCCTCTGCATCCCGCCCTGGAACCGCTGGAGAGCGACCAGGCCCTGCGCTGGGCCCTGGGCGGCGGCGATGATTACGAGCTGTGTTTCAGCGTCCCGCCCGCCGCCGAAGAGCAATTGCGCGAACAGGCGGCGCACTGCGCCGTACCCTGCACGGCGATCGGCGAAGTGCAGGCCGGGGAAGCCGGGGTGGAATGCCCGGCGGCGGCGGACCTGTCTCCCGGTTGGCGGCATTTTTAGGCTTTTGTGCTGCCTCGTGCACGCCCGCCGCCAGGTCTTCGCCCATTGCTGCCCCCCGCCCACCCTGCACCCGCCCCCACCGACCCCGCCCCACCCACCTCGCACCCGCCCCCACCGACTCCGCCCCGCCCACCCTGCACCCGCCCCCACCGACCCCGCCCCGCCCACCTCGCACCCGCCCGGTCTTCCTTGAGATGTCCACCCGACCCCGCGAATTACTGAAAGATCCGCTGCATTGGCTGGCCCTGGGCGGCGGCAGCGGCCTGTTGCCACGCCTGCCGGGAACTGCCGGCACGCTGGTCGCCGCCCTGTTGTACTGGCTGCTGCTGCGCGACTTGCCCCTGGCGGCTTATGCCGCCGTGGTCTGCGCCACCCTGGTCGCCGGGGTCTATCTCTGCGGGCGCACCGCCCGGGCCCTGGGGCGCGAGGACCCGCCGCAGGTGGTCTGGGACGAGTTCAGCGGCTACTGGATTACGATGTTTGCCCTGCCGCCCGACTGGCCCTGGGTCCTGGGGGGATTGCTGCTGTTTCGCCTGTTCGATATCTGCAAGCCGTGGCCCATGCGCCGCCTGGAACGCCTGGGCGGCGGGCTGGGAATCATGCTGGACGATGTGGTGGCGGGACTGTTCAGTTGCGCCCTGCTGCACATCGCCTGGCACCTGGTCGCGGCTTGAAAACCGGCACTGCACAATGGCACCTTGGCCCGGCAGCCCCTGGACACCGGAACGGGCGGCTGTTATGCGGCGGGGGCTGTTATAATGCCGCGCCATGAGTGATTCGCGCGCAGACGGGCTTTTTCGGTGAGCGCGCCGCGCGAGGCGGCGACCGGAACGGAAAGGCGATGGCAGAAGTGCTCCCCCTGGAAGATGTAGAGGGCCTCGTGCTGCAGGCGGGGCGGGCGGCGCGCCAGGCCTCACAGACGCTGGCCCTGAGTGACACCGCGGCCCGCAACGGCGCACTGCTGGCGATCGCCGCACAACTGCAGGCGGCACAGGAAGAGGTGGCAGAGGCCAACCGCAAGGACCTGGAGGCGGCCCGCGCCGCCGGCTTGGAAGCACCGCTGCTGGATCGTCTGGAGCTGACGCCCGGGCGGTATGCGGCGATGATCGAGGGGGTGAAGGCGGTGTCTGAACTGCCCGACCCGATCGGCGAGATCATCGATGTAAAACCGCGTCCCAGCGGCATTCGCGTCGGCAAAATGCACGTGCCCCTGGGCGTCATCGGCATCATCTACGAATCCCGTCCCGCCGTCACTATCGATGCCGCCGTCCTCTGTCTCAAGGCGGGCAACGCGGTGTTGCTGCGCGGCGGTTCCGAGGCCCTGCATTCCAACCAGGCACTGGGCCGCTGCATCCGCTCGGGTCTGCAGGAGGCGGGGCTGCCGGCCGCGGCGGTATACGTGCTGGAGACCGCCGATCGCACCGCGGTCAGTGCCCTGTTGCGCATGTCGGAATACCTGGACCTCGTGGTCCCGCGCGGCGGCAAGGGCCTGGTGGCGCGCGTCGATGCCGAGGCCCGGGTGCCGGTGCTCAAGCACCTGGACGGCGTCTGCCACGTCTACATCGACGCCGCGGCAGACCCGGACACGGCACTTGCCATCGCCCTCAATGCCAAGACGCAGCGCTATGCGGTCTGCAATGCCATGGAAACCCTGCTGGTGGACCGCGCCATCGCCGGCGACCTGCTGCC
This sequence comes from Gammaproteobacteria bacterium, assembly GCA_965215045.1. GTDB lineage: Bacteria > Pseudomonadota > Gammaproteobacteria > JABABF01 > JABABF01. The sequence goes on from OZ244031.1 coordinate 1,363,816, forward strand.
GCACCTGGCCGACGCCTACCGGGAGGCCGGTGTCGAATTGCGCGCCTGTGCGGCGAGCCGGGAAATTGTGCCGGGGCTCAAGGCGGCGACGGAGCAGGACTGGGGCGAGGAATACCTGGGGCCGGTGCTGGCCGTGCGCGTGGTCGATGGCCTGGAGCAGGCGATCGAGCACATCAACACCTGGGGTTCCCGGCACACCGACTGCATCGTCACGCGCGATGATGCGCGGGCGAGGCGCTTTTTGCGCGCGGTCGATTCCAGTTCGGTCATGGTCAACGCCTCGACGCGCTTTGCCGATGGTTTCGAGTACGGGCTGGGTGCCGAGATCGGCATTTCCACCGACAAGCTCCACGCCCGCGGGCCGGTGGGGTTGCAGGGCCTGACCAGCTGCAAGTACATTGTCCTGGGGGATGGGCAGGTCCGTTCTTGAATTGCGGTTTTCTCGATGAGCACTGCAGCCGGCTTTTCACCGCCGCTGCTGATCTTCGGGGGCAGTTTCGACCCCGTGCACGAGGGGCATGTGCAGCTGGCCGCCACGCTGGGTGCCGCCCTGCAGGCGCGGGACATCCGCTTCGTGCCGAGCAACCTGCCGCCGCATCGACCGCCGCCCCGGGCCACGGGCGAACAGCGCCTGCAGATGTTGCGTTGTGCGACCGCCGGGCGCAACTGGCAAGTGGACGACCGGGAAATACGGCGCGGCGGGATTTCCTGGACGGTGGATACCCTGCGCGAGTTGCGCACCGAACTGGACGCCACGCCCCTGTGCCTGGCACTCGGTATGGACGCCTTTGCCGGCCTCACGGGCTGGCGCGACTGGCGGGACGTGTTGGATTGCGCCCACCTGGCGGTGTGCGTGCGCGCCGGCGTCCCCGCACCGGCCCAGGGTGCGGTGGCCGAACTGCTGGCCGCACACCGGGTGCCGGGTGCCGACGATTTGCATACCCGGGGCGGCGGCGGGATCTGGTTGTGCGAAGTCGAACCGCCGGATTGCTCTTCGCACCGGATTCGCACCGCACTGGCGGCCGGGGCGGCCGGGGATGCAGCCGCGCGCAGTTGCCTGGCACCGGCGGTCCGGGAATACATCCGGGCGCAGGGCCTGTACGGAACGGGGCCGCATGAGCGCGACTGAACACCTGCGCTCTGCCCGCCAGGCCCTGGAAGAGATGAAGGGCCGGGATATCGTCAGCCTGGACATTCGCCACCTGAGCATCATCAGCGATTATTTCCTGCTCGCCAGCGGCAGCTCAGAGCGCCACGTGCGCGCGATGGCGCACAAGCTGCGGAAGACGATGAGTGCGCAGGGACTGCGCCTGATCGGCAGCGAAGGGGAGGAGGATGCGGAGTGGATCCTGCTCGATTTTGGCGAACTGGTGGTGCACCTGATGTCGGCTGCGGCCCGCGATTTTTACGCGCTGGAGCGCCTCTGGGCACCGGAGGTGCAACCGGTCCGGCGCAGCGGCAGCCGGGATCTTCCCTGAGCGGGGGAACGGGGCGTCGGCATGGTTGTGCGCACCGCGATCGCAGACGAGCGCAGCCAGAAGAATCTCTACCTGTCGCGCCTGCTGTACACCGCGATCATCTTCGGCGCACTGGGCCTGTTGTTGCTGGGCCGGTACTTTTACCTGCAACTGGTCCGCCACGAGTATTACAGCGCGCATTCCGAGGAGAACCGCATCCAGATTCGCCCGGTGCTGCCGGTGCGCGGGCTGATTTACGATCGCAGCGGTCAGCTGCTGGCCGAGAACCGGCCCATGCTGAGCCTGATGATGGCACCGGCCCGGACGCCGGAACTGGAGCGCACCCTGGAGCTTCTGCGCCGGCTGGTCGCTTTGCGCGAGGAGGAGATCCGGCAGTTTCGGCGCCTGCTGTACCGCGGCGGTGCGATCGGGGAAGCACCCCTGCGCATCGGCCTGGATGAGCGCGACCTGGCCCGCCTGGCGGCGAACCGGTATCGCCTGCCGGGGGTTCGCGTGCGGGCGCAACTGGTGCGCCACTACCCGCAGGGCGAGCGCTTCGCCCACGTGGTCGGGTATACGGGCGCCATTACCGCCGCCGACCGGCGCCGCCTGGACCCTGTGCAATACCAGGGGCATTACCGTATCGGCAAGACCGGCCTGGAATATTTTTATGAGCGCCCGCTGCACGGCAGGACCGGGCGCGAACAGGTGGAAGTCAACGCCCAGGGATACACGCAACGGGTTCTGCAGCGGGATTTCGGCCAGGCGGGCAGGGACCTGCATTTGCACCTGGACAGCGAATTGCAGCGCGTCGCCCTGCAGGGTCTGGCCGGCCGGCGCGGTGCGGTGGTGGCACTGGACACACGGGACGGCGGCGTGCTGGCACTGGTCAGTTCTCCCTCTTTTGACCCCAATGCCTTTGTCTACGGCCTCAGTGCCAGGAAATTTGCCGGCTTGCGCGATTCCAGGGATCGTCCCCTGTTCAACCGCGCGGTGCAGGGCCAGTATCCTCCCGCTTCCACCCTGAAGCCGGTGGTGGCCCTGGCGGGCCTGTATCACGGCGTGATCACGCCGGAATTCACCATCGAGGACCCGGGTCGCTACACCCTGGGCGGGCGCGTCTACCGCGATTGGCGCGAGGAGGGGCACGGGAAGGTCAACCTGCACGTCTCCATCGCGGAATCCTGTGACACCTATTATTACCGCCTGGCGGACCGCCTGGGCATCAGTCCCATTGTCGACTTCGCGCGCTTTTTCGGCCTGGGCAGTGCCACGGGCATCGACCTGGGCGGGGAGAGCACCGGACTGGCGCCCGGGCCGGCCTGGAAACAGGAGCAGGTCGGCGAGCCCTGGTACGCCGGCGACACCCTGAATGTCGCGATCGGCCAGGGTTACATCCTGGCGACGCCCCTGCAGTTGGCGTGGCTCAGTGCCAAGATCGCCACGCGGGGTGCCGCGCCGGTCCCGCGGCTGGTGCAGGGCACCCGCCGCCCGCCGCTTCTCCCTGACACACCGCAAATTCCGCGGTGGATGTGGGAACAACTGCGGCGCAGCATGGAAGCAGTGGTGCACGACCCGCGCGGCACCGCGCACAATATCGCGGCAGACCTGGACTACCGCATTGCCGGCAAGACCGGCACCGCACAACTGGTGAGCCTGGTCACGGATGCCCAGGGAGAGCGCGTGATGCCGGACCCCGCAAATCGCAACCTGGTGGACCACTCCCTGTACATCGGTTTTGCGCCCGCCGGCACCGCGCAAATCGCCGTGGCGGTGCTGGTGGAAAACAGCGGTCGGGGCGCATTGGTCGCCGCGCCGATTGCGCGGCAGTTATTCGACAGCTGGTTGCAACGTCCCGGGACCGGGGCGGGCGGCGGTTGACAGGGCGCTCGCAGATGCTTGCCGGCCGGCGACCGAAAACAGTCTTCGATACGCCCGGTGCCTGGAATAACGCCGGCTACGATGCCGTGCTGATCCTGCTGCTGTTGCTGCTGAGTGCCGTCGGCCTGGTGGTTCTCTACAGTGCCGCAGAACAGGACTTCGGCGTCGTGCGCCGCCAGGCCGGTTTCATGTTGCTGGGCTTCCTGGCCCTGGCCCTGGCCGGGCGCCTGCCCGCGCATGCGATCCGGCGTTGGACGCCCTGGTTCTACCTGGGCGGCCTGCTGCTGATGCTCGCCGTGGCGGCGTATGGCGTCAGTGCCAAGGGTGCCCAGCGCTGGCTGGACATACCCCTGCTGCCGCGTTTTCAGCCCTCGGAACTGATGAAGTGGATCGTGCCGCTGATGCTGGCGTGGCAGCTGTCGCGGCACGCCCTGCCGCCCAGGCTGCCGCAGCTGTTCATGAGCCTGGCCCTGCTCGCCGTCCCGGTGGCGTTGATCATGCGCCAACCCGACCTCGGCACCGCCGTCATCCTGGGTGCCTCGGGCCTGGCGGTGCTGTTTCTCGCCGGCCTGCCCTGGCGCTACATCGGTGCCACGGCCCTGGCGGTGCTGGCGGCCTTGCCCCTGCTGTGGTTCTTCGTCTTCCAGGAATACCAGAAGAGCCGCATTCTCGTGCTGCTCAACCCGGGGCGCGATCAACTGGGTGCCGGTTGGAGCATCCTGCAGTCCAAGGCGGCGATCGGCTCGGGCGGTTTGCACGGCAAGGGCTGGTTGGAGGGCACGCAGGCACACCTGGATTTCCTGCCGGAGAGACGCACGGATTTTATTATCGCGGTGCTGGCCGAGGAGTGGGGGTTTGCCGGGGTGTGCGCGTTGTTCTCGCTCTACCTCGCCATTGTCGGCCGCGGTTTTTTCCTGGGCGCCAATGCACCGGACAGTTTCGGCCGCCTGTTTGCCGGGGCGATGATGCTGATTTTCCTGCTGGCGGCACTGGTCAACATGGCGATGGTCTCGGGCTTGTTGCCGGTGGTGGGTCTGCCGTTGCCGCTGGTCAGCCTGGGCGGTTCCTCGGTGGTTTCCATGCTGCTGGGCTTCGGCCTGGTCATGGCGGTGTGCAACCGTTATGAGAGAATGGCGACATGAATACACGGCGTTTTTTGCTGTTCGCCGCGCTGCTGCTCATGGTCGCAGCGGCCGGTTTTTTCTTTCTTTTTCGCGGTGCAGAAAATTACGCGCAACGTCCCGCAGCACTCGAATTTGCCACCCGCATGAGCACCGTGCACGGCTTTCAGCCGGAGGAGATTCTGCGGGCCTTCGCCGGGGTGCGCCGGCAGTCATCGGCCCTGGCCGCCATGGCCCGGCCGGCGGAAAAACACCGCAGCTGGGAGCAGTACGGCCGCTTGTTCCTGCAGGAGGAACGCCTGGTGGACGGCGCGGTGTTCTGGCATACGCATCGCCGGGACCTGGAGCGCGCCGCGGATGTTTTCGGCATTCCGCCCGAGATCATCGTCTCGATCATCGGCGTGGAGAGTCATTACGGCCGCAATACCGGCAAGTACCGGGCCCTGGATGTTCTGACCAGCCTGGCCTTCGACTATCCACAGCGCGCCGCTTTCTTCCGGGACCAGCTCATGGAGTATTTCCTGCTGGTGCGTGAACTGGGTCTGGAGCCGCGGTCCTTGAAGAGTTCCTACGCCGGGGCGATGGGCTACGGACAGTTTATTCCCGGCAGCTATCGCCGCTACGCGGTGGATTTTGACGGCGACGGCACGGTGGACCTGCTGGGCAACCCGGTCGATGCCATCGGCAGCATCGGCAACTACCTGGAGCAGCACGGCTGGCAGAGTGGTGCCCGGGTGCTGGCACCGGCGCGCGCGACCGGGAATTTTGCCCGCGAACTGGTGAATCGTTCGCTGCAGCCGGAATTGCGCATTTCTGAATTATGGGGACGGGGGTTTTTCGCGGTGCCGCCGGCACCGCCCGCGGAAGAGCGCGCGGTGGTGTTGGCTTTTCACAGTGCGGATGGGACGCAGTACTGGTTCGGACTGCATAATTTTTATGTGTTGACGCGCTACAACCCCAGCCGCTTGTACGCCATGGCGGTCTACCAGTTGGCGCGCCAGCTGCGGCTGCGAGTGGAGGCCGGCGCACCGGGTGCGGAAGAGGGCCCGGGCAATGGCGGGGTGGACGCTGCCGCCGCACCCGGGCCCGCTTTTTGAGACCGGCGGAGCCGCGCCCGCAGAACTGCCCGGCGGGTCCGGGAACCGCCGGCATTTTATGCGCGGTGTTGTCATCGGACGCAAGGTCCGGTGTGCGAAAATGAAACCATGAAAAAAGCGCAGCGTTCCCTTGCCGATGTGGTTGCCGGTGTGGTCGATGTGGCTGCCGGTATGGTGGCCGGTGTGGTCGATGTGGTTGCCGGTGTGGTCGATGTGGCTGCCGGTGTGGTTGCCGGCGCGGCCCTGGCCGGTGCACTGCTCCTGAGCATCGCCCCGACGCCCGCGGTGGCCCAGGACTATGTCACGCGCCCTGAGGTCAGCGATTTTGTCAACGAGATGAGCCGGGAGCACGGCTTCCATGCCGCGGAACTGTTGCGTGTACTGGGCGCCGCAGAAAAAAAGCAGGCGATACTGGATGCGATCTCGCGCCCGGCGGAAAAAACCCTGAGCTGGGGCGAATACGGGAAAATTTTTCTGCAGGATTCCCGGATCCGGGGCGGGATGGATTTCTGGGAAAAACACCGTCGCACCTTGCAGCGCGCCGCGGAAACTTTCGGGGTGCCGCCGGAGATTATCATCGCCATTATCGGGGTGGAGACCCGTTACGGTGACATCATGGGCAACTACCGCACCCTGGACGCCCTGGTGACGCTGGCCTTTGATTACCCGCCCCGCGCGCGGTTTTTCCGCAGCGAACTGGGCGAGTATTTTCTCCTGACGCGCGAGTACGGTTTCGACCCGCTGTCCCTGAAGGGTTCCTACGCCGGGGCGATGGGCTATGGGCAGTTCATTTCCAGCAGCTATCGCAATTACGCCGTGGATTTTGACGGCGACGGCACGGCGGACCTGCTGGGCAACCCGATCGATGCGATCGGCAGCGTCGGGAATTACCTGGCACGGCATGGCTGGCAGAGTGGCGAACCGGTGCTGGTGCAGGCTGACACCGCGGAAAATTTTGCGCGGGAGGTGGTGAACCGGGCGTCCAAACCGCAGACCCGCATCGCCGATTGGCGGGAGCAGGGTTTTTCCCCGCGCTCGGCCCGCACGGGGGAGGAACAGCTGGCCGTGGTACTGGGTTTCAGTACCGGGGACAAGACCGAACACTGGTTTGGCCTGCATAATTTTTATGTGCTGACGCGCTACAACCGCAGCCGGCTCTACGTGATGGCGGTGCACCAGCTGGCACAAGAACTGCGCGCACGCACGCTCCGCCTCCGGCGTACAGGCCGCTGAAAAACATGGCAAGGCATCTCGCGCTTTTCTTGTGCCTGGGCTTGTGCCTGGGCTTGGGGACCGTCCCTTCGGCGGCCCTCGCCGCCTCGCCGCTGGTCCCGGCACCGCCCGCACTGGGTTCGGCCAGCTACATACTGATGGAGCAGGAGACCGGCCAGGTCCTGGTCGAACACAATGCGCATCAACGCACTCCGCCGGCGAGCCTGACCAAGATCATGACCAGTTATATTCTCGCCGCCCAACTGGAGACCGGTGCCGTGCGCGCCGGTGACCTGGTGCAGATCAGTCGTCGCGCATGGGCGCAGAACCCGCTGTTTGCGGGCTCCTCGCGCATGTTTATAGAGGTCGGCAAGGAGGTCAGCATCATCGACCTGCATCGCGGTATCGTGGTCAGTTCCGGCAATGATGCGAGCCTGGCCATCGCCGAACACCTGGCGGACAGCGAGGAGAACTTTGTCGACTTGATGAACCGGTACGCGGCCCGGCTGGGCATGCAAAACAGTCATTTTTCCAATTCCCATGGCCTGCCCGCTGCCGAGCATTACGTCACGGCGCACGATATCGCGGTGCTGAGCCGCGCGCTGATTCAAAATTACCCGCGCGAGTACGCCCTGTATGACGAGAAAGAATTCGAGTACAACAACATCCGGCAGAACAACCGCAACCGCCTGCTGTGGGAGATGGAAAACGCAGACGGCATCAAGACCGGCTACACGGAGAGCTCCGGGTATTCGCTGGCGGCCTCCGCCGTTGCAGAGGGCATGCGCCTGATCACCGTGATCTTCGGCGCGCAGAGCGAATGGGGCCGGGTGCGCGATGCGCGCCGCCTGTTGAACTACGGCTTTCGTTATTACACCCTGGCGCGCCCGGTGCTGGCCGGTGCATCGTTCGGCAATGCGCGCATCTGGGGCGGTGCGACCAGGATATTGCCGGCGACGGCGGGCCGCGATGTCAGCCTGGTGTTGCCGCGCAACTGGCGCAGCAGCCTGCACCAGGAAGTGGAACTGCGCACGGACTTGCGCGCCCCGGTTGCAGCGGGCGGGAAGTTGGGCGTCCTGCGTTTGCACCTGGATGGGGAATTGCTCCTGGAAGAACCGCTGTTTGCAACGCGGGCGGTGGCGGCCCTGCCGTGGTGGCGTCTGTGGTTCGACCTGGGATTGCAGCGCCTGTCCTCCTGGTGGGAGTCCCGTGCCTGAGCTGCTGCCCGCCGGCCTGCGCGCCCCAGACGCCCTCGGCCTTCCGGTGGGGCGCGCCGCCCTGCGCCTGCGCGTCTGCGACAGCGGCACGGTCTCATACCACCGGGCCTGGGAGTTGATGCGCGGTTTTACCGCATACCGGGACCGCGGCACGGAAGACGCGCTGTGGTTCCTGCAACACCCGCCGGTGTTCACCCTGGGATGTGCCGGGCGGCTCGCGCATCTGCACGATGCCGGAGACATCCCGGTGTGCAAAAGCGACCGCGGCGGACAACTGAGTTATCACGGTCCCGGGCAGCTGCTGGGATACCTGCTGCTGGACCTGCGTCGCCGCGCCCTGGGAGTGCGGCAGTTGGTCTGCACGATTGAACAGGTGCTGGTGCAGCTGCTGGCGGAGATGGGCCTGCAGGCCGCCGGAGACCGCAAGGCACCGGGCGTTTACGTGGACGGCGCGAAAATTGCCGCCCTGGGCCTGCGCATTCGCCGCGGCTGCTGTTATCACGGCTTCAGCCTGAACATCGCCCCGGACCTGCAAGCCTTCGCGCGCATCGACCCCTGCGGTTTTCCGGGACTGCGCGTCACCTCGCTGGAGGCCCTGTTGCCGCCGCCGGCGCGATGGTCGGAACCGAAGATTCGGCAACGCCTGGCGACGCTGTTCGGCGACGCCTTGGAGTACGGGAGACTTTTATGGCAGAGCGGCGCACCTCGCGTACCGGCCTCGCCCCGGGTGTAAAACTTCGCGGCGCGGACAAGCTGCAGCGCGGCGCAGTCCCCCTGCGCTGGCGTTCCGAGACGCGCACCCGGCCGGCCAAGCCGCCATGGCTGCGCGTCAGCCTGCCGCAGTCGCCGACAGTGGCGCGGGTGCGCTCCATCCTGCGCCGGCGCCGTCTCGCCTCGGTCTGCGAGCAGGCCCAGTGCCCCAATCTCGGTGAATGTTTTGGCAAGGGAACCGCGACCTTCATGATCCTGGGAGAGATCTGCACCCGGCGCTGTGCTTTTTGTGATGTCGCCAGCGGCATCCCCCTGCCGCCGGATGAGGAGGAACCCCGTTCCCTGGCACTGGCGATCGCCGAAATGGGTCTGCGCTATGCGGTGATCACCTCGGTCGATCGCGATGACCTGGCCGACGGCGGTGCCGCGCATTTTGCCGCCTGTATTCGCGAGACCCGCGCGCACAACCCCGGCATTCGTATCGAAGCACTGACGCCCGATTTCCGCAACCGTATTGCGCGCGCGCTGCCGGTGCTGGTGCAAACCCCGCCCGACGTGTTCAATCACAACCTGGAGACCGTGCCCGCCCTGTACCGCCGGGTGCGGCCCGGTGCCGACTACCGGGGTTCCTTGCGGCTGCTCGCCGAGTTTCGGGCGCAGTGTCCCGGGACGCCGACCAAGTCCGGGCTCATGCTGGGGCTGGGCGAGGAGCGGGACCAGGTGTACGAGGTCTTGTGCGAGCTGCGGCAACACGGGGTGACGATGCTGACCCTGGGCCAGTACCTGCAGCCCGGTGCGCACCACCTGCCGGTGAGTCGCTTCGTGCCGCCGGAGGAGTTCGAGCAGTGGCGGGAGACCGGCCTCGAGTTGGGTTTCGAACACGTGGCCTCGGGGCCGCTGGTGCGTTCCTCGTACCACGCCGAGTTGCAACACGAGGCTCGCGCACCGGTCGGCACCGCATCTTGAGAGAATCCTGGGGGGAGGGGGCGCGGGCGTGCCGTGTTTCTAACCCGCTGTGCGCAGTGCGTATATGGAGGTGTTTGCCGCAGGCTGAGGCGCGATAACTCTCCCCGGGTGCGCAGGTGCGCTGTGTTTCTAACCCGCTGTGCGCAGTGCATAGATGGAGGTGTTTGCCGCAGGCTGAGGCGCGATAACTCTCCCCGGGTGCGCAGGCCCGCCGTGCTTCTAACCTGCTGTGCGCAGTGCGTATATGGAGGTGTTTGCCGCAGGCTGAGGCGCGATAACTCTCCCCGGGTGCGCAGGTGCGCTGTGTTTCTAACCTGCCGTGCGCAGTGCGTATATGCCGGCGAGCCGCAGGCTGAGGCGCGATAACTCTCCCCAGGCCGACAGGTTTTTATCGCCCTTGACCGCGCGGTCCACGCGCGCCGCATATTGCAACAAGGCCTCCAGGCCGGGGCGCCTGTGGCGTTGCAGGGCCTGGCGCATGAGCGGAATTCTGCGTTGCCAGACGCCCTCGTTGCGCAGTGCCTCGAGGTCGGAAACCCCGCGCTCGATCTGCACGGCGGCGCGGCCCAGCTTGCGAATTTCACGGCTCAGCACCGCGAGAATTTGCAGCGGTGGCGTCCCTTCCTCGCGCAGTCGCTGCAAGCTGCGCACGCAGGCGGCCGCATCCCCGGTCAGTGCGTACTCCACCAGTTGAAAGACATCGTAGCGGGCATTGTCGGCCACTGCCATGCTCACGGTGTGCGTATTGATCGCGCCGTTTTCTGCAAACAGGCGCAGCTTTTCGATTTCCTGGGCGGCGGCCAGCAGGTTGCCTTCGACACGATGGCATAGCATTTGCAGGGTCTCGCGGTCCGCACTGAGGGAAAATTTCTGCAGTCGCCCACGCAGCCAGCTCTCCAGTTGCCGCCCTTCCAGGGGCCATACGCGCAGCACGATGCCGACCCGGTCGATGCCCTGCACCCAGGCACTTTTCATGGCGCGGGCGTCGAGCCTGCCACAGCGGAACAGGAAAAAATTGTCCTGGATGCAGTGGGTGATGCAGTGCAGGATGCGTTCGCCGGCACTCTTGTCCGGTGCTGCGGCAAAGCGCACTTCCACGAGGCGGCGGCTTGAGAACAGGCCGATGTTGGCGACCTCGTCGGCGAATGCCTGCCAATCGAAACCGCGTTCCACATCGTAGACCTTGCGTTCCTCGCAACCGCTCTCGCGATAGCGCGCGCGGATCGCATCACAGGCTTCCACCAGTTGCAGCGGCTCGTCGCCGCTGACCAGGTGAGCCGGCGCCGGGCCGTTTTTCAGTTGCGCGTCGAGCTGGGAGAAGCGGATTTGCATCAGGGAGCCGGGCCGTTTTTCGGTTGCCGGGCGGTGAGTGTAGAGAAGCGGATTTGCATCAGGGCGCCGGGCCGTTTTTCGGTTGCGCGCCGAGCTGGGAGAAGCGGATTTGCATCAGGGCGCCGGGCCGTTTTTCGGTTGCGCGCCGAGCTGGGAGAAGCGGATTTGCATCAGGGAGCCGGGCCGTTTTTCGGTTGCCGGGCGGCGCGCGCCTGCTGTGCCATCTTTTCGGCGATGCGCATGGCGAGTTGGCGGTCCATCTCCTCGCGCAGGTAGGCCTCTTCCCACAGCGTGTCGTTGAGGATAAAGAAGTTCTGGCGCAGGTGCCGGGTGCTGGACAGGCGGTGCGTGCTCCGCTGTTTGCCGCGGAGAATCTCCACCGTCACGCGGGTGTACAGGGTGTACTCGGCGACGATGCCGCGCGCGCTCGAGCTCAAGGTATCGTGGTCTTCCTCGTAGGAGAGAATGTTCAGCTTCCACCCGGGCCCTTCCCCGACCCCGGCCAGGGTGAACCAGTCCCGCAGTTCCCGGCCCAGGCGCGCGCCGTCTTCGGCGACTTCCACTTGCACGCCGTCGCCAAAGAGTTCGGCATAGTCTTCCGGCGGCAGGCTAAAACCACAGGCCGCCAGTGTGAACAACGTTAACAACGGGGGCAGCAATGACAGGGCGCGCATCAGGATGCCTTGCGACGCAGCACGATGTTTACCAGTTTATCAGGGATGACAATCGTTTTTTCCACGGTTTGACCGTGCAGGAAACGCTGTACCTTTTCATGCTCCAGTGCCAGTTTCTGCAGGCTTTGCTCATCGGTGCCGGCACGGGTCTGCAGCCGTGCACGCAACTTGCCGTTGATCTGCACCACCACGGTGACTTCCTCGCGTTCCAGTGCCCGGGCATCGGCCTCCGGCCAGGGACACTCGTGCACTGTGCCACTGCCACCCAGCGTCTGCCACAGAACGTGGCAGATGTGCGGCGTCACCGGTGTCAGCAACTGCACCGCGCTCTGCAGGGCAAAATGACGCACCGCGCGATTGGCTGCGCCGTTTTCCAGGCGGCTGATGGCATTGCATAATTCCATGATCGCGGCGATGGCGGTGTTGAAGCCGAAGCGCTCGCGGTAATCGCGGTTGACCCGGTCGATGGTCTCATGGGTCTTGCGTAACAGGCTGCGCCCGCTTGCATCTTCGGCTTGCGGGGCCGCCGTGTCCGGCAGGCCCTGTGCCGCGTGTTCGTGCACCAGGCGCCACAGCCGTTTCAAAAAACGGTGCGCTCCCTCCACCGCTTGGTCGGACCATTCCAGGGATTGTTCCGGCGGTGCGGCGAACAGTACGTACAGGCGCACCGTGTCGGCACCGTAGCGCTCGATCAGGCCCCTGGGACTGACGGTGTTGCCCCTGGACTTGGACATCTTGGCACCGTCTTTGAGCACCATGCCCTGGCTCAGCAGGCGGGTGAAGGGCTCATCGCAGTCGACCAGCCCCAGGTCGCGCAGGGCCTTGTGAAAAAAACGCGCATACAGCAGGTGCATGACCGCGTGTTCGATACCGCCCACGTACTGGTCGACCGGCAGCCAGTAGCGCGCCCGCTCGTCGAGCATTTTTTCGTTTTGCGCCGGACAGCAGAAGCGGGCGTAGTACCAGGAGGATTCGACGAAGGTGTCGAAAGTGTCGGTCTCCCGCCGCGCCTCGCCGCCGCATTCGGGACACTCCGTGTGCACGAAACTCTGCAACTCCGGCAGGGGGGAGGCGGCACCCGCAAAGCGCGCGTCGCCGGGCAACAACACCGGCAGTTGTTCCTCGGGCGTCGGCACCGCCCCGCAGCGCGGGCAATGAATGATCGGGATCGGCGCGCCCCAGTAGCGCTGGCGGGACACGCTCCAATCGCGCAGGCGGTAGCGCACCCGGCGTGCACCGCCGTGTTTTTCGCAGAGTGCATCGCCGATCGCCGCACAGGCGTCGGCGAAGTCCAGGCCGTCCCACTGGCCGGAGTTGAGCAGGCGTCCGTGCCCGGTGTAGGCACCTCCTTCGACATCGTACTCGCCGCCGGGCGGCTCGATGACCTGCCGGATCGGCAACTGGTACTTGCGCGCGAATTCCCAGTCCCGCTGGTCATGTGCGGGCACGCTCATGATCGCACCCGAGCCGTATTCCATGAGCACGAAATTGGCCACCCAGACCGGGAGCTCCTCGCCGCTGAACGGGTGCACGGCGCGCAGGCCGGTGTCCATCCCTTCTTTTTCTCCCGTTGCCAGCTCCGCCTCGCTGAGCTTCTGCTGTTGCTGGCGTTCCAGGAATTCCTGCAGCCCGGTAGGGGCCTCCAGGTCTTGCAGCAGCGGATGTTGCGGCGAGAGTGCGACGAAGGTGGTGCCCATGAGGGTGTCCGGCCGCGTGGTGAACACGCGCAGGGTCTGCTCGCTGCCTCGCAGGGCGAAATCGAATTCCACGCCCTCGGAGCGCCCGATCCAGTTCTTCTGCATGAGGCGCACCTGCTGGGGCCAGCCCTCGAGTGCTTCCAGTGCCTCCAGCAGTTCTTCGGCGTAGCGGGTGATGCGCAGGTACCACTGGCTGACGCGCCGCTGTTCCACCGGTGCACCGGAACGCCAGCCGCGCCCGTCCACCACCTGCTCGTTGGCGAGCACCGTCTGGTCCACGGGGTCCCAGTTGACCTCGCCCTCGGCGCGGTACACCAGGCCCTCTGCGTACAGGCGCAGGAAAAACCACTGTTCCCAGCGGTAGTATTCCGGGTCACAGGTGGCGAATTCCCGCGACCAGTCGTAGGAGAAGCCCAGGCGCTGCAATTCCGTGCGCATCGCTGCGATGTTGGAACGGGTCCACTGTTCGGGCGGTGCCCCCTGTTCGATGGCGGCGTTTTCCGCCGGCAGGCCGAAGGCGTCCCAGCCCATCGGGTGCAGCACGTTGAAGCCCGCCATGCGCCGCTGCCGGGCCATGGCGTCGACGATGGTGTAATTGCGCACGTGGCCGATGTGCAACGCCCCGCTGGGATAGGGGAACATGGCCAGGCAATAGTATTTTTCCCGCGGGTCGTCTTCGCGGGTGCTGAAACAGTCGTGTTCCGCCCACCACTGCTGCACTTCCCGTTCCAGTTCAGCCGCCTGGTAGTTTTTCACCTCTGCCCGGTCTCCACAATAACGACGCCCACAACAGCAACACCGCCCCCAGGCACAGGTACAACAGGGGACGGATGCCGGTGATTGCAAAAGGCGTGGCGCCGCTGCGTATTGTAACTGCGCCGCCCAGGGTCTGGGTCTTGAACAATTCGCTGCGCACCCGGATGCGCCCGCGATGGTCCACCAGGGCGGAGAGGCCCCGGTTGGTGGCGCGCACCAGCTCGCGCCCGGTCTCCAGGGCGCGCATGCGTGCGATGCCCAGGTGCTGATATGGTGCCAGCGAGCGGCCGAACCAGGCGTCCTCACTCAAGGTCAGCAGCACCCCGGCATCCGGCAGTTCCCGGGCCACCATCTCCGGGTAGGCGATCTCATAGCAGATAAACACCGGGGCCGGGACGCCGTACAGGAACAGGTTTTGCTGCTCCGGTGCCCCGCTCTCGAAAAAGGAGAGGGGCAGGTCGAAGAAGGGCACCAGGCCGCGAATCCAGTTCTCCAGCGGCACGTACTCGCCGAAGGGCACCAGGTGCCGCTTGTAATATTGCCCCCGGGCGGCGCCGGCGCCGATTGCGGTGTTGTAGTAGCGGACGGCGTCCGCCTCCCCGGTGTAGCGGGTCACCCCGGCGATGAAGGCCTTGCCCTGGCGGTGCGCGCGCTCTTCCATCTGTTGCAGCAGCGCGCGGCTCTGCGGCAGCCAGTCGACCATGGAGGTCTCGGGCCATACCAGCAGCTCATGTTCCGTCCACAGCGGGGTGCTCATGGACTCGTAGCGTTCCAGGATATGGCGCCGTTGCTGCGGGTCTCCCCACTTGAGCTCCAGGGGAATATTGGCTTGCACGATGCCGACCCCGATGGAGCGCCCGGGCTCGGTCCACTCCACGTTGCGCAGCAGGGCACCGCCGCCCCAGATCAGCAGCAGCAGTCCGGCCGCCAGGGCGCGGGCACCCGGGGAGGCGCGCCACAGGTATACCGCCAGCACGCCGCTGGCGGCGACCAGCAGCCCCAGCAACTGGACGCCCCCCAACGGTGCCCAGCCGGCCAGGGGCGTGTCCAGGTGGGCGTATCCCGCAAGCAGCCAGGGAAACCCGGTCAGCACCCAGGTGGCAGACCATTCGCTGAACAGCCAGAACAGGGGAAAGGCGCAGGCGTAGCGGATGGGAGCCGCAGAAAAGCCCGGGCGGGACAGTGCCCAGGGCAGGGTGCAAAATAGCAGCCCCATCCCGGCGCAGAACAGCACGGTCAGCAACAGGGCGACCGGCATGGCGGTGTTGCCGTGGTAGTGAATGCTGACGAATACCCAGGAACCGCCGCTGCCGAACAGGCCGCAGCCGTAGTACCAGCCGCGCAGTGCCGCTCCCAGGGGGCGCATCTCCCTGAGGCAGAGAAACAGCAGGGCGGCGGCCAGAATGCCCGCCGGCCACCAGTACAAGGGGGCCAGTGCCAGGGTTTGCAAAACGCCGGCGGCCGCAGCCAGCAGGTCGCCCGGCCGTCCGGGTCGGAAGAGACGCGGCAGGTCCCGGGCCCGTTGCATCCGTTCCAGGGGCTGGTTCTTAGTCTTCTCGCGGACGCGAATCGTCAGCGGGCAGCGTCGTCTTCCGGCGCAGGTGCAGCAGCTGTGCGCGCTTGGCATCGGCCTCGATGACGGTGAGCTTCATGTCCTCCAGGTCCAGGCTGTCCCCGACCCTGGGAATGCGCCCCAGCTTGCGCGACAGCACGCCGCTGAGAGTATCGGCGTATTCCTGGTCCTGCAGGGAGGTGGCAAAAGCCTCGTCGAATTCCTCCAGGGGCGTCAGCGCATCCAGGTGATAGTTTTGCGCGTCCAGGACCCGGATATGCTGTTTTTGTTCCGAGTCATGCTCGTCCTCTATGTCCCCGATGATCTCCTCCAATGCATCCTCCAGGGTCAGCAGGCCGGCGGTGCCGCCGTATTCATCCTTGACGATGGCCATGTGCGTGCGCTGGCGGCGGAATTCCGTGAGCAGGGTATGCAATTCCTTGCTTTCCGGGACGAAATAGGCGGGGCGCAACATTTTCCTGCGCCGCTCTTCGCCGACCATGCCGTTGTGGGAACTCAACAGCGGCAGCAGGTCCTTGGCCAGCAGGATCCCCAGGACTTCATCGGCGTTGGCACCGATGGCGGGATAGCGGGAGTGTTCCGATTCGACAATGGTCTCCACCCAGCGCGCCACGGGGTCCGTGATGCGCACCACTTTCATGGCCGGTCGCGGGATCATGATCTCCCGCACCTGCTTGTCCCCGGCGACGACCGCGCGCTGCATCACGCCGTAGAGTCCGTGCTGGATAATGCCGCGCTCACGCGCCAGTTGCAGCACGCGGTAGAGATCCTCGCGGTCCCTGGGCACAGAGCCCCCGAGTTTTCTGAAATATTGCCGGACGCTGCGCCGCCCTGCAGGGGAGTTTTTGCCGGAGTTGTTCATGCCGGTAGACCGCTGCCTGTCCGGGGAGTTCAAAGGTAGGGGGCCGGAAAGCCGAGTTCCCGCAGGATGGCGGTCTCCCGCGTCTCCATCTCGCGGGCCTCCCGTTCCGCCTCGTGCGTGTACCCCTGCAGGTGCAAAACGCCGTGCACCAGGAGATGCGCCCAGTGCGCCTCCGGTTCCCGGCCCAGTGTTCGCGCCTCGTCTTCGATCACCGGCGCACAGGCGGCGACATCGCCCAGGTGACGCCAGCCCCCCGCCTCCGGCCCGGTCGCCGGGAACGACAGCACGTTGGTGCTGCCCCGGCGCCGGCGGTGCCGGAGATTGAGTGCCGCCATCTCTGCGCGGTCCATCATCCGCACGCACAGCCGCACCCGCGGGGCATCCTGCGTCGGCTCGGTGTTGAGCACCCGCCGCACCCAGTGGCGGATCTGCCGATCCCGGGGACCGGGATGCCGGCTGGCGCGTTGCACCTCCACTTGCAGCTGCATCAGGCCCGGGCGCGCCTGGGCGTCTTGGCAGACGTGCTTTTCTTTGCCTGCGGATTGCGCTTCCAGGCATCGACGATCCGCCGCACCAGGGGGTGTCGGATCACGTCGCGCCCGTCAAAATGCACGAAGGCGATGCCCGGGATCTTTTGCAAGCGCTCCACGGCGGTGATCAGCCCCGAGCGCAGATTGGGTGCCAGGTCAACCTGGCTGGGGTCGCCGTTGACCACGGCCACGGAATCGAAACCCAGGCGGGTCAGGAACATCTTGATCTGCGCCTCGGTGGTGTTTTGCGCCTCATCCAGGATGACGAAGGCGTTGTGCAGGGTGCGCCCGCGCATGTAGGCCAGGGGTGCGATCTCGATGGCACCCTGGGAGATCGCCTTGTCGACCCGTTCCCGCCCCAGCAGCCGGTGCAGGGCGTCATACAGCGGCTGCAGGTAGGGATCGATTTTCTGGTTCATGTCCCCGGGCAGAAAGCCCAGGCGCTCCCCGGCTTCCACCGCCGGCCGCGTCAGGATGATTCTCTGCACCCGCTGCCGTTCCATGGCCTCCACCGCGCAGGCGACCGCCAGGTAGCTTTTGCCCGTGCCGGCGGGCCCCAGGCCAAAGCACAGGTCATGTTCGCGGATGCTGCGCACGTAGAGGTGCTGGTTCGGGCTGCGCGGCTCTATGGTGCGCTTGTGCACCCGGATGGCGTCCTGTCCGGCTTCCGGGGTGCCTTCTTCCGCGTCTTGAGAGTTTTCCAGCCCGCATTTTTGCAGTTGCAGGTGCAGCTCGTCGGGATTCAGTTCCTTGCCGGCCTTGACATCGCAGAATAATTCATAGAGAACCTTTTGCGCCGCGTCCACGGTGTCTGCGGGGCCGTGCAGGTGGAACACGTTGCCCCGGTTGTGAATCGCCACCCCGAGCCGGGTCTCGATCTGGTGGATATTGCGGTCAAATTGCCCGCACAGGCGGGCGAGATGACCGGCGTCGTCGGGTTCCAGGGTAAGCTTCGTGCTTCTTGAGCTCTCTTTGTCCAATGTCGTGCGTACGGATGCCCCGCAGCAGTGCAAAATCCCGCCGCGCATTATACACGTCTATAGCCCCCTGGGGAGGGTTTTGTCGCAGTGGCGACCCCGGCGGGGGGAGAAAAAGCACACGTCTATAGCCCCCTGGGGAGGGTTTTGTCGCCGTGGCGACCCCGGCGGGGGGAGAAAAAGCACACCTCTGTGTGCCCCTGGGGAGGGTTTTGTCGCCGTGGCGACCCCGGCGGGGGGAGAAAAAGCACACGTCTATAGGCCCCTGGGGAGGGTTTTGTCGCAGTGGCGACCCCGGCGGGGGAGAAAAAGCACACGTCTATAGCCCCCTGGGGTCTCCACGCCCCGCGCACCTTCAGGGTTACAATAAATACCTTTGACCGCCCGCAAAGCTGCGCGATGAGGCCCGGAGATGAGTGACAATGGCTTGGGATTTTTGCACTGAGCCGGAATTCCAGGAAAAACTGGACTGGATCCGGGAATTCGTCGAAGAGGAGATCATGCCCCTGGAACTGGTCTCCAGGGAGCTGACACAGCCGCAACTGGACGCCCTGCTCGCGCCGTTCCGGCAGAAGGTCAAGGATGCGGGACTGTGGGCCACGCACCTGGGCCCGGAATTCGGCGGCCAGGGCATGGGGCAGTTGAAATTGGCCCTGATGCACGAAATCCTGGGGCGCTGCCTGCTGGCCCCCGATGTTTTTGGCAACCAGGCACCGGATTCCGGCAACGCGGAGTTATTGGCGGCCGGTGCCGACGAGGCGCAGAAAAAACGCTGGCTGTATCCCTTGATGGAAGGCCGCATGCGCAGTTGCTTCGCCCTGACGGAGCCGGACAGTGCCGGCTCTGACCCGACCAATATCCGTACCCGTTGCGAGAGAGACGGCGACGAATGGGTGCTGAACGGGCGCAAATGGTTCGCCTCCAATGCCGGCATCGCCGATTTCCTGATCGTCATGGCGGTCAGCAATCCCGGGGAGGCACCGCACAAGCGCGCGGCCATGCTCGTGGTGCCGCGCGACACCCCGGGATTGCACATCGTGCGCGACATCGGCACCATGGCGCACCCCGATGCCTCTGACGGCGAAATCCTGCAGCGCGCCGGCGGTCACGCCGAACTGGAACTGCAGGACTGCCGGGTGCCGCTGGATTGCATGATCGGTAAACCCGGGGATGGCTTCCTGCTGGCGCAGAAACGCCTGAGCGGCGGCCGTATTCATCACGGCATGCGCATGATCGGACAATGCCTGCGCGCTTTCGAGATGATGTGTGAGCGCGCGGTCTCGCGTGAAGTTCGCGGCCGCCCCCTGGGGGAGATGCAGATGGTCCAGGACATGATTGCCGAGGCCCGCACCGAGATCGAGGCCGCCCGCCTGATCACCTTGAAAGCCGCCTGGCAGATGGATGGCAACGCCGACCCCCGCGAGGCGCGCGCGGCGATCGCCATGGTCAAGTACCGGGTGCCGCAGGCCCTGTTCTGCGTGCTGGACCGGGCGATTCAAATTCACGGTTCGCTGGGTTACTCCACCGACCTGCCCCTGGAGGAGATGTACCGCCAGGCGCGCGCACTGCGCATCGCCGACGGTGCCGACGAGGTGCACAAGCAGACCATCGCCCGCCACGTGTTGCGCGATATGAAGCCGGTTGCGGGCTGGCCCAGTGAACACGTGCCGACGCGCCGGGCGGCGGCCATGGAGAAATTCGGCACCCTGGTCGAACAGTATTCCGCCAACTTGTGAGGGAACGGGCGAGCGTGGCAGGGCAGGAGAAACTTCGGGGACTGGAGCCGGAAAAAGCCTCCGCCTGGCTGGAAGAAAACCTGGAGGGCGCGCGTCCGCCCTTTGATTTTGAACTGGTCACCGCCGGCGGCTCCAATCTCAGTTACCGCGTGTGCGACGCAGCCGGCGGTCAATGGGTCCTGCGCCGCGGCCCGGAGTCGGCGCGCCTGGCCACCGCGCACGACATGCAGCGCGAGTGGCGGGTGATGTCGGCACTGGCCGCGGCCCGCTGCGGCATCCCGGTACCGGCCTGCCGTGCCTGGTGCGGGGACCCGGAGGTGCTGGGCAGCGAGTTTTACGTGATGGATTTCGTCTCCGGGCATATTCTGCGCACGGTGAAGGACGCCGCGGAGATGACGCGGGCGGAGTGCCTGCGCGCCTCCCGGTCCCTGCTCCAGGTGCAGGCGGCCATGCACACCCTGGACGTAGAGGCCGTCGGCCTGGGCGATTTGAGCCGCGAACACCACGGGTACGTGGAGCGCCAGTTGCACCGCTGGCGCAAGCAGGTGGAGCTGTCCATCGAACGGGACGTGCCGCTGTTTGAAGACCTGTACCAGTGCCTGTTGCGGGACAACCCCGGGGAGCAGGCACCGCCGGCACTGGTGCATGGAGATTATCGTTTTGATAACACGGTGCTGAATGCGCGCTACGAACTGGCGGCGGTGCTGGACTGGGAACTGTGCGCCATCGGCGACCCGGTGGCGGATTTTTTCTGGAGTTTTCTCTACTGGGCGACGCCGGAGGGCGAGCCCGACTTTCTGCCGCAGGCGCCCACCTATCATTCGGGCTTTCCCGCGCGGGAATGGCTGTTACAGGAGTACGCCGCCGGCACCGGTTTCGACCTCCATGCCGCCGGGTATTTTCTCGCCTTTGGCCGCTGGAAAATGGCGTGCATTATCGAGGGGGTGTATGCGCGCATCCGCAAGGGGGCGGGCGGCGGTATGAAAACCGGTGACTGGGCCGGCATCGAAGCGGCGGTGGAGACCCAGCTGCAGCAGGCGCAGAAGGAACTGGAGCGTGATTGATCCATTCCCGGGAGAGGGCCGGGGCGGCGGGTATAATGCGGAAAATTTTTTGCACAGGGGGACACCATGATCACTTCTTTTGACGATTACTCCATTCACCAGACGCATGAACCGATCGCGCATCCCGCACAGAGCGATCGGAATTTTTATGACCGTCACTGGTGCAACGGCATTGACATGGAGCGCGGCTACATCTTTGAAATCGGCTTCGGTGCTTATCCCAACCGCTATGTGATGGACGCGCATTTCAGCGTCAGCATCGACGGGGTGCAACACAGTTTTCACAGTTCCCGGCGCTGCCCGATGGACCGCACGGATACGACGGTCGGGCCGCTGCAGCTGCTGGTGGAGGAACCGATGCGCAAACTGCGCCTGCAGATCGACAAGAATGACACGGGCATCTCCTGCGACCTGTTGTTCACCGCCCTGACGGCACCGACCGAAGAACCCAAGAACCTGCTGCTGGAAGCCGATATTCACGCGATCATGTACAACAGCCGCTTTACCCAGTTCGGCCGCTGGGAGGGCTGGTTCGAGGTGGCCGGCAAGCGCGAGAAAGTCGCCGCGAAAACCTGCCTGGGTGCGCGCGACAAATCCTGGGGCGTGCGCCCGGTCGGCGAGCCCCCGGGCGGGGCCCCGGCGACGCCGGACGTGCCCCTGCCGCGCGTGTACTGGGCCTGGTCGCCGCTCAATTTCGGTGACGTCTGCACCCAGTTCGGCACTTTCGAGGAGTCCGATGGCACGCCCACGCAGTTGAGTGCCTGTATGGTGCCCACCTACTCCAGCCCGGACAAGGTTCCGCAGACCAGCGGCGAGCCGGGACATCGCGAGATGCGCAATATTCGCCATCGCGTGCAGTGGATTCCGGGAACCCGGCGTCCCACCGCTGCCTCGATGGAGTTCGAGGATGCGGATGGAACCCGGCATGAAATCAGCTTGGAGGCGGTTCACTGGTTCTACCTGCGCGGCATCGGTTACGGGCATCCCGAATGGGCGCACGCCGCCTGGAAGGGCGAGGAGGCGATCGCCGGCGAGTCCTGGAAGATGGACGAGATCGACCCCCTGGATGCCACTTTTATCCACGTGCACTCGGCGGTGCGCGCGAAAATGGGTGACCGCAGCGGCAGCGGCACCCTGGAGACCGTAGTCCTGGGGCCGCACCATTCCGGGTTCAAGGAGTTCCTGGACGGGGCCTGAGACCCCGGGTCGGTTTCAGTCCCGGCCTGCGAGTTTCTTCTCCAGCAGCTCGAGCATCGCCCCATCGAACTTGCGCGCAAACATTGTCTGTTCCCCCTTCAGGCACAGGTCCAGGTTTCTTTCTGTCAGTACCTTATGGTAATTCCGGTGGCACAGGATATCCGACCATGGAAAGCCTGAAGCGCGCAGGATAGAGGCTATCATGTATTCATCGGGCGGACGGGTGTAGCGGAAATAACGCACCACCTGCGGGTGGTTGCGGCAAAAATCCAGCAGGTATTCGACGAAATCATGCCGCAGGCATGCCCACATCTCTGCGCCGTACACGGGCATGGGTCTTTTGCGCTTGGGCAGCATTAATCGCCTGAGCCGGGGGGCGCGGTAGATGAATGCGTAGAAAAGTCCCCAGTACAAGATTTGCACCGGGTGTCGCAGGAGGTAATAGAGCGGTCGGGCCCGGAAGCGATCCTTGCCCAGGAAGTTCTCTATGGGGATGAGATCCACGAAGTGCGGGTAATCGATGGTATTGCAACTCCTCATGCGCGGTTCCACACTCCAGAACTCCATGAGATTTGCCTCCTGGCGTTCCAGGAATTCGCGGACCTGCTCCCGGCTTTTGGTGGGATAGCAATGGCCGCTGAGCAGCTTGTAGTACTTGTACTGCGGGGAGCGCATCGCCTCCAGCATCTCCAGTTGGATGCGCACCACCCCCCAACCGCTCCAGTGAATCTTGCGTCGCGGTTCATGAAAATGGACCGCGGCACCGGCACAGGCGTCGACGAAAGGAGCGAGTTTCGCTTTCTTGTCGATGTGTATAAAGATGTCCGCCCACGGTGCCTGGATGGCGTCGACCAGTTTTCTCAACTGTTGCGGGCGGTCGTGTGCCAGCACCAGGTAGGCAATTTTCATCTGCTGCCGCGGGCGTCGTTTGCGTCGTGAACACTGCCGGTGGGCACCGGGTTCCCGGCGTTTTGCAGGCTTTCCAGGCGGGCGAGCGAGTGCTGATCAAACTTGCGCGCAAACAATAAATTTGCGCCCCCCAGTGCCCTCTCCAGGTGTTCTCCTGTCAAATGCTCATGGTTTATGTGCAGGTGTTTTCTCTCGATGGGAAACCCGGAGTTGTACAGGATGGAGGGAATCATGTATTCGTCGGCCGGCCGGGCATATTTGAAGTAGCGGAGCACGTCCGGACGCTCTGCCAGGAAGTCTAGCAGGTATTCGACGAAATCATGCCGCAGGCACGCCCACATCTCCGCGCCGTACACGGGCATGGGTCTTTTGCGCCTGGGAATTAATCGCTTGATCGGGGAGTCGCGGTAGAGGAGTGCGTAAAAAAGTCCCCAGTACAAGATTTGCACCGGGTGTCGCAGGAGGTAATAGAGCGGCCGGGTCCGGAAGCCCTGCTTGCGCAAAAAATTCTCTATGGGGATGAGATCCACGAAGTGCGGGTAATCGATGGCGTTGTTTCTCTTTATCACGGGATCTCGCGTCCAGTACTCCATGAAACTTGCCTCGTTGCGTTCCAGGAATTCGCGGATCTGCTCCCGGCTTTTGGTGGGATAGCAGCGACCGCTGAGTATCTTGTAGTACTTGTACTGCGGGGAGCGCATCGCCTCCAGCATGTCCAGTTGGATTTGCATCACCCCCCAACCGCTCCAGTGAATCTTGCGGCGCGGCTCATGAAAATGGACCGGGGCACCGGCGCAGGCGTCGACGAACGGGGCGAGTTTCGCTTTCTTGTCGATGTGTATCAAGATGTCCGCCCACGGCGCCTGGATGGCGTCGACCAGTTTTCTCAACTGTTGCGGGCGGTCGTGTGCCAGGACCAGGTATGCGACTCTCATCCCGTTGTTGTGTTTTTCTCGATGTATTCTGAGAGATGGTTGTAATTATAGACTGCTCGCAGGCTGTTCCCGGCAGCCTCGCAGCCGCGCTGTGCGGGTTCACGGTTCTTGTCAATGCGCAGGAAAATTCCCCCGCACACTCCCGGACGCCGGCGATTTTTGCAGTTTGTTTTTTAGTGTTTGCACCGCTGCCCGGCCGGCCGGACACCGGGTATCCAGGCCTTGAAGCCAGCAAGAAAAAACTTTTTAATTTTTATTTTTTTCTTGTTGTTACGCTTTACAAATGCGTGCAGTTTATGTATAAATGCACGCGCTGCAGGGGGCAATGATTGTGCTGTGCTCCTTGCATTTATTTTTTATGCCGAATGACACTGCAACTACCAGGGGGAATATCATGGCGATGAAGAGAACCAAGCCCGCGACCACCCGGCGCGTAAAAAAGAAAGGCAAAGGTCCGGCCAAGCGCAAAGCAGTGCGCAAGCCGGCGGCGAAAGTCGTCAAGACCGCCGCCGTCCTGGGTGCTGAGAAAACAGTTGCCAAGCTGGTACGCGAGTTGTCGGTTGCCGCCACCGCCACCGACGCCGCTCGCCGCAAGGCCGATGCGGCGCGCAAGACCGCACTTGCCAGGAAAACCGCGGGAGCCCGGCGCACGGCCCGGGCCGCTCGCAAGTCCGCCACTACGGTCGCCAGGCGTGCGACCACGATCCGGGCCCGCCTGGCCCAGTCGCGTCGCAAACTGGTCGATGCCCGGGCCCAGGCCCGGGTGCGGGCCCTGGAAGCGACCGGCAGGGCGAAGCTGGCACAGCGCAGGAACGAGATGAAGCGGGGCCTGGACGGCAGTTTGCGCAAGGCGGTTGCCGTGTTCAGCAAGAACTGGCGCAAGAAAAGCGAACACAAAATTGATGTCACGATCCGGCGCGCCGAACGCAAGCTGATGAAGCGGGTGAAGACCGCCGAACGCAAGCTGGAGAAAGCGACCGCCGCCCGCAAGACCGTGAAGGCCCGGAAAAAAGTGGTGCGCAAGACGGCGAGACGCAAGCCCGCCGCCAGGGCCCAGGCCCGCAAACCCGCAGCCGCCAAGAAAGTTGCGGCGCGCAAACCGGCGAGGAAAGCAGCCAGGAAAGTGGTGCGCAGAAAGACGGGGCACCGGGCAGCCGCCAGGAAATAAAATCCCGCTGCATTTCCCATTTCGGGTTCCCTTCCGGGTCGCCCTGGCCCTGCATTCCAGGGGCTGGGGCAAGAACAGCGGCGTCATGTCTGCATGACGCCGCTGTTTTTTTAAAAAGACCGCGGAGACATGTTTCCCTGCAATGCAATTGCTGGCTTTTGAGGCGGCCACGGAAGACTGTTCCGTGGCTTTCTTCGACTCGGGACGCATCCGTGAGCGCAACGCCCGGGCGCGCGCCGGAAGTGCCCAGGTCCTGCTGCCGATGGCCCGGGAGCTGCTCGCAGAATGCGGGGTTGAACTCCGCATGATGGACGTCCTGGCCTTCGGCCGGGGGCCGGGCTCTTTCACCGGTCTCAGGGTGTGCGCCGCCACCGTGCAGGGACTGGCCTATGGGGCGCAACTGCCGGTGCTGCCACTGGATGTCCTGGCGGTCCTGGCCCAGGGCATGCTGCGCACTGCCGGTGCCGCCGCCGGTGAACGGTTGGCACCGCTGCTGGATGCGCGAGTCGGACAGGTGTATTGCGGTCTCTACGAGGCGCAGGACGGCGTGGTTCGAGCCTTGGCGGAAGACCGGCTCTGCACCCCGGAACAGGCCCTGGCATTCCTGGAGGAGGCCGGGGGACCATGGCGGGCGGTGGGCGCAGACTGGCACACCGTGCCGGGCCTGGCGGCGCACCCGGGGCGGGACGCCGTGCCTCTTTTTCCCCGGGCATCGGACACGGCGACGCTGGCGGCGCATGCGCTGCGCCGTGGAACCCGGCCCGTGGCACCGGAACAGGCCCTGCCCCTGTACCTGCGGGGTGCGGGGGCGTGGGAGAAGCGCGCCGGCAGCGAGGCGGGTTGATGGGAGATACCGCACAGACCGTCGTGCTGGCGATATTGCAGGGACTGACGGAGTTCCTGCCGATTTCCAGTTCCGCGCACCTGCTGTTGCCCGGTATATGGCTGGGCTGGCCCGAAAAAGGGCTGGCGTTTGACGTCGCCGTGCACGCCGGCACGCTGCTGGCCGTGGCGACTTATTTTCGCCGGGATTTGTGGGGCTTGTTCACGGCGTGGTGTGCCAGCGTAACGGGCCGGCACACCGCCCAGGGCCGCCTGGCCTGGCTGTTGATCCTGGCCACGCTGCCTGCTGCCGGCACCGGCCTGTTGTTGCACGGCGTCATCGAGACCCACCTGCGCAGTGCCATCCTGATCGCCTGGACCACCGTGTTGTTCGCCCTGCTTTTATGGTATGCCGACCGGCGGGGCGCACGGTGCGATGCAATGCACAGCCTGCGCTGGCGCGGGGCACTGCTGATCGGTTGTTTCCAGGCACTGGCCCTGGTTCCCGGGGTCTCGCGCGCCGGCATCTGTCTCAGTGCCGGCCTGTTGCTGGGTCTCAGGCGCACCGATGCGGCGCGTTTTTCCTTCTTGCTGGCACTGCCGATCATCGCCGCCGCTTCCGGCCTGGAATTCCTGGAATTGCGCCGCGCCCCGCAACCGGGCGCGTGGGAGGAATTGCTGCTGGGCTTTGTGTTGGCGGCATTGACCGCGCACCTGTGCATCGGTGTTTTCCTGCGCCTGGTCGAACGGATCGGTCTGCTGCCCTTCGTGATCTACCGCCTGGTGCTGGGCGCGGCCTTGTTTTTATCCCTGCCTTAGTATTCCCCGCCCTGCAAGCACTGGAAACAGTCGCGCAAGTGCTGGAAACAGTCGCTGGAAACGGCCGCGCAAGCACTTCCCGGCGTCCCGTGCCGGCGCAGGTGGTACAATGAAAAACAGCATGGAATTTCCTGCAGAGATACTATTTCAGTCGTGCACAAGCAGCGTGTTCTCACCGGTATTACCACGACCGGTGCCCCGCACCTGGGGAATTATGCCGGTGCCATTCGCCGCGCCGTCGACCTCAGCCGCGATGCTTCCATAGAATCTTTCTACTTCTTGGCCGACTACCACG
This sequence comes from Gammaproteobacteria bacterium, assembly GCA_965215045.1. Lineage (GTDB taxonomy): Bacteria > Pseudomonadota > Gammaproteobacteria > JABABF01 > JABABF01. Next base: position 1,390,824 of record OZ244031.1, read on the forward strand.
CACTGGCCAAATGTGATGACCCCGAGCGGGTTGCGCGCGCCACGCTGGAGGTCGCCGCCGGCTGGCTCGCCCTGGGCCTCGACGTGGAGCACGCGCTTTTTTACCGGCAGTCGGATATCCCTGAAATTGCCGAGCTCACATGGCTCTTGCACTGCGTGGCGGCGAAGGGGCTCATGAACCGGGCGCATGCCTACAAGGCCGCGGTGTCTGAAAACACGGGGGCCGGGGAGGACCCCGACCGGGCGATCACCATGGCGCTGTTCTGTTACCCGGTGCTGATGGCGGCGGATATCTTGCTTTTCAAGGCGCATCGCGTCCCGGTGGGCAGTGACCAGAAGCAGCACGTGGAGATGACCCGCGACATCGCACAGCGTTTCAATCATCATTACGGGGAACGGTTCGTGCTGCCGGAGGCGGAGTTGCCGGAGGGTGGGGAGACGTTGCCGGGGTTGGATGGCCGGAAAATGAGCAAGAGTTACGACAACACGATTCCGCTGTTTGCCGAACGGAAAAACTTGCGCAAGCTGGTGATGAAAATCAAGACCAATTCCCAACCGCCCGAAGAGCCCAAGAACCCCGAGGGCTGCACCCTGTTCCAGCTCTACAATGCTTTTGCCGGCCGTGAACAGGGCGAGGAACTGCGCAATCTCTATGCCCGGGGCATCGCCTGGGGCGAGGTCAAGGAACGCTTGTTCGCACTGCTGGATGCGGAACTGGAAGAACCGCGCCGCAAGTACCAGGCCCTGTTGGCGGACAGCGCGCAACTGGAAGAGACTTTGCAGCAGGGTGCCCGGCGCGCGCGCGAGTTGAGCGGCCCGTTCATGCGTGAGTTGCGCCATGCGGTCGGCTTGCGCCCCCTGCACTGATCCGGGTTCTTGTTTTTTTATGCCGTGGAGGAATGCTTGCGATGAGTTGCGGGTTCTTGTTTTTTTGTGCCGTGGAGGAATGCTTGCGATGAGTCGCGGGTTCTTGTTTTTTTATGCCGTGGAGGAATGCTTGCGATGAGTCGCGGGTTCTTGTTTTTTTCGCTGGTATTGTTCAGCCTGATTTTTGCCAACCTGGGATACCTGCTGGGTCTCTCCCCGTGGCTGGGCCTGGCTCCCCCGCTGCTGTTGGTGCCGTCCTGGCTCCTGTTGCGCCGCACGGCGGACGGTGCGGGACGGGTCCGACTCGCACTCGTGCTCTGCAACCAATTGAGCCTGCTGCTGGTGGCACTGGCACTGGCCGGCCAGGCCTGGTTCGTGCTGGCCGAGACCGGCGTCTCCGTCAGGATCGGTCCTCTGCTGCCGCTGTTCGTGGCGGCACTCGCTCTCTACCTGTTGCACGTCTCCCTGTCCCGCCTGCGCGCCCGGGACGTGCCCGGCATGCCGCATTTCCTGCAACTGCTGACCGGGCCGGCACTGTTGCCCACCGTGTGCACGGGCCTGATCCTCACCGCCTTTGCCCTGGTGCTGCTCGACTGGCTGCAAACGGATCTCGGCATTTTGCAGAGTGTCTCGGTGCGTTTCCTGGAGCGCGGCCTCATCCCGCCGCTGACCCTGCTGTTGTTTTTTTGCGGGCTCCTGATCCTGGTCAGCAAGTGGGGAGCAAACTGGTACCTGTACCAGGTGCTGGCCGGCCGGCTCGGCACGGAAACCGCCATGCGCATCGCTGCGACTATCGCCGCCCTGGGTTCGCCGCGGCGCGAAATCCTGGAAGACCAATTGCAGTTGATCCGCTATCGTTCCGAGGAGTCCTACCTGATCCCGCGTTATATCAGCTGGGCGGTGCCGATTCTCGGTTTTATCGGCACGGTGCTCGGCATCTCCCTGGCGGCGGACGGCATCCGCCGTATCGTCAGTTCGCAAGAGGGGCTCACCGGGCTTTCCAGTGACCTGGGACAGGCGATCGCCCCGCTGGGGATCGCCTTTGACACCACCCTGATCGCCCTGTCGCTGAGCGTGGTCCTGACCCTGATCCTGACCCTGGTGCAGCGCGGCGAGGAGCGGGTGCTCTCCGGCCTGGAGGAGCGGCTGCGGGGAGCGAGCAGTGGCACCTCGCACTGAGTCCAGGGGGCCGGGAGGTGCCGCCCGGGGCCTGCGCCGGCAGGAGGAAAACAATGCGCCGCTGCTGGCACTGTTTGGCGGCATTTTCGCCCTGCTGCTGGTGTTCTTGCTGCTGGTCAACCTGCTGTTTGAAGAATCCCTGCGAGAACGCCTGGAGCAGGCGGAGGAGAAGGGGCTCTACCGTATCCAGTCCGAGTACGGCGGCGAGGGTTTCGTGGTGATCACCTTCCCGGAGACCCTGCGCATCGTCGAGACCGGGGAAGGCGTGCAGCGGGGCCGTATATGCGAGGAGAGCAGTGTCTTCGTCCAGTACGCCCGGCGCGTCTACAGCAAGGACCGCAAACAACTGGTCTTTGCGCTTTTAGAGGGCAGCGTGTCGACCATGGCCGAAGCCCGGGGGTGTATTCGCCAGTTGATGCCCAACCGGCCGCTGAACATCGGCTGGATCATGGCGGACAATGAATTGCTGAAGTCGGTGTCGCTGGACGATATCCCCCCGTACATCCGCGATTTTGCTGAACCCTGAGTGATGCGGGAGAGAATGTCTGCATCGGGTGGTTGCGAGGCGCACATCGCCGCCGCTCGCCACCGCACCCGGGCCCCGTGAGACAGCGTCTGCCCGATTTCGCCGGCGTCGCGCTGGTCGATATCCTCGCCAACGGCGTCGGGATGCTGATTATCATCATTGTGCTCAGCATCTCCGCGCGCTTTGCCCAGGAGGAAAAGCAGTTGGAGCAGGTCGACGATGTCTCGGTGGTGTTGAGTCGCCAACTGGCGACTTCCATCGTGCTGAACACGCTGTCTGCCGCCCCGCCGGCGCGCCTGCACGATTACGAGAAGTCGCCGCTGGACCAGAACCTGGATTTCCAGCGCATTCCCATCCTCGAACTGCACCGGGAATTCGTCCGTGATTATTACAGCGGCCGGGTCTTTTTACGCAAGGAATTGCTGCTGGAACAAAATCGTCTCGACGAGTTTGTCGCCGCCTTCAGCCCGCTCCAGAAACGGGGTATCCGGGTGGACATCTATGATATTCGACAGTTTTACCTGGCGATGTCTATTCTGCGCACCCACGGCATCGACCCGCGGCACTGGCACTTTCTCAGCGGCGGTGGCATGGGCGTGCAGGATGCCGGTTTTTGTCCGGGCGGCACGCCGGGCAGCGAGTGTACCGGCATCGGCGGCGGTGCCGGTGCCGAGGTCCTGGCACAGCGGGACCTGGACCGGCTGTTTGCCGATGGTTCCGATGCCCGTGGGGAAGAGGAGGGCGATGCAGAGGACGGGGAGGGTTCCGGCACCGGGGGGGAAGGGCAGGAGGAGGCACCGGCCGTGGCGGCCGGGGGAGGGGCCGGGGGAGGCGAAGGAGAAGAGGGGGGCGAAGACGCAGAGGAGACCGGTGCCCAGTGGTTGCCCGGTGAATCGGACTTGTCAAACATCGCCCAGGGCTCGGCCGCAAGCCTGGTGCGGTTTCCCGCCAGCGGTGCCATTCCGCAGAGTGCAGATGCCCCGGGTGCCGGTAGCGCAGATTCGATGGCGGGCCAGCCATTGGACAGTTCCCACCAGGACCTGATGCAGAGCATCGGCAGAAGCAGTACCTTGCAGGACAACGGCCAGGGCAGTGCAGTGCGCCCGCAAAAGGCGCGCTTTCGCCGGGCGGTGCCGGAAGAGAATGAGCGGCAGCGAAACCGGAGGAATAACGGCTCCCCCGGCGAGCAGACCCGCAGGCTCGACACACTGCCGCCCCTGCGTGATATCCTGGCGATCCTGCTGGGCTACATGCGCGAAGTGCAGGAACTGCTGGACCGGGGTCAGTCCCCGCTGCCCTTGTTGCAGGGTTTCAGCGACAGCATGGAGGAGCAGTTGCAGAACCCGCCGCCCGTGCGCGCCGCAGACGAGGAGCTGATTCTCCCCCTGGTCGAACATTTCATCGCCTACTGGCCCGATGATTCGGCACCGGACGTTCGACAGGAATTGCGCCCGCAATTGTCTTCGGCGGCACTGATTTTGCCACCCAATACCGGGGTGGAGGAACTGGTACTGGGCGGGAACGAGTACCAGGAAAAACTGCCGGAGCTGCCGTCACCCAAGCCGGTGCGGGTGCGTATCAACCTGTATCCCAGCGTGTTTCGCGGGCTGTTGCAGAACCTGGAACTTCACAGCGTACTGCTGATGCCCCCCGAACAGCAGGACCCGGGACAGTTCCGCTGGCGGGCGGTAACCTACATTTCACCGGCCTTTGATGATTATGTCTTCGGCTTTGTCTACGCGGCCCTGGATGCGGACGGCGAACTTCTGGTGCAGGCCGATGCCAACCGCGTGCAGGTGGGTCAGCACTTCACCCGTACCGTCGCCCCTCCCAGGGAGTTTGACGTGCGCGACTGGATGACGCTCTTCTATGCGCTGCTGGTCGGCGCCCTGCTGTTGTTCCTGGTGCCGGCACTCGCCTACTGGTGGCGGGTGCGCCGTCCCGTGCCGGCGCACTGAGCGATGCGCGGACAAATCCCCGTCCTGTCGCTGGTGCTGCTGCTGGTGCTGCTGCTGGCACTGGCGGCGGTCACCCGTCTGCGCCTGCCCTCTGCCCAACTCGGCACGGTGCCGGTTCTCATGGAGGCGAGTGCTGCGTCGAGTGCCCGGGGACGCGCGGTCGATGCGCTGCTGTTGCCGCACCTGGCAGAGCTGGGCCGTGACCCGCAACTGGCCGGGGCACTGGATGCGCCGCAAAAAATGGTCGAACTGCGCGGTTTCTGGGTCGATGCCTGCGAGGTGCGCCAGGGGGATTACGAGCGCTTCCTGTTGTGGTTGGAAAAAAATCCGCGGCGCCTCCCATCACTGGCCGCGCCGGGACAACCCTACAATTGGCGCTATGACACGAGTTCCCGCGGGCACCGCCTGGCCGGACGCCTGCAGTCGCCGGCCAGCGGCGTCAGTTATTTCGACGCCTACGCGTACTGCCGCGCCGCGCGCGGGCGTCTGCCCTTCAGCGAGGAGTGGCAGGCCTTGGCCGGCGGCGAGGAGGGGCGGCTCTACCCCTGGGGAGATGATTTTCGCCAATCCCCCTGGCCCTACCTGGAAGCCGATCTCAACGCCTCGCAACTGTGTGGCCTGCACCCGGATACCAGCACCCCGGAAGGCGTGCACGACCTGGCGGGCGGGGTCATGGAATGGACGCAGGGACAGCGTATCCAGGCACCGCAGGAGAGACGGGCCGCACTGCACGGGGCACCGCCCGAGCGCAAGCCGCCCCAGGGTGTGCACGCACTGAACGTGGTACAGCGTCCGATGACGCCCAGGCACCGCAGCCATCATGTCGGTTTCCGTTGCATTTACAACAATCGGCCCAGGCGCCAGCTGCCCTGGGGAGTGCGCCCGAAGCGGGTGCGCATCCCCGGCGGGCGCTACCGCACCGGTATGCCGCCGGATGCGCGACTGCCCAGGCTCGCCGCCCTGTTGCCGCCGGAGCGGCTGGGCAAGCTCGCCGCCCTGCTCCAGGGGGGCGAGCGCAAAGCGCGCACCATCCGCTTCGGCCGCTGCGAGGTCAGTCGTGCCCATTACCGCGTGTTCCTGGGCGACCCGATGGTGCGCCTGGGCCTGTTCGGTAACGAGAACGAGCCCCCGGACGTGAATTACACGCCCCTGGATTGGACCCAGCAGCAACGGCAGCCGGCACTGCCGGTGACAGGCGTGGATTGGTGGTCGGCGGACGCTTTTGCGCGCTGGGCCGGCGGCCGGCTGCCCAGTGCCGACGAATGGGATATTGCCGCCGCCGGTCCCGGGGCCACACGCTACCCGTGGGGAGATGAATACGACCCGGAGCGGGCGATGACCGGCGACCTGCCGCAGGCGACCCCGGCGGCCTGCGGCATCCGGGAACAAGACCTGAGTGCCGCCGGTCTGCACGACCTGGCGGGCAATGTCTCGGAGTGGACCCGCAGCATCACGGTGGAAAAACGGGGTTACGCCATGCTGGTCAAGGGGGGCAGCTACCTGTTGCCGGGTGAGGCCAGCGCGCGCAACGGCTTTGCCCGGGCGGCACCGCTGAATCATCGCACGGCAGATATCGGTTTTCGCGTTGTGTTTGATTGAGAGGGGCCGGGCGGCGGCCACCGGTTTTGGCCTTGTGTTTGATTGAGAGGGGCCGGGCGGCGGCCACCGGTTTTGGCCTTGTGTTGGACTGGGCGGGGGCGCGCAGCGGCCACCGGTTTTGGCCTTGTGTTCACCCCGGCGGCTCCGGGCCCTGGTACCAGAGGCCGGACTCGAACCGGCACGCTCTTGCGAGCAATGGATTTTGAGTCCACCGTGTCTACCAATTTCACCACTCTGGCAGCGCAATTTTGGCGATTGGCATAATGATAACAGGATTTTTCCGGTGCACCCGGTGTTACTGTCTGACTTTGATTTTGAACTGCCGCGGGAACTGATCGCCCGGCATCCGGCACCCCGGCGCCGCGACAGCCGCCTGCTGCGGCTCGACGGTGCCAGCGGTGGGATCACGCACGCGCGCTTTAGCGGCTTGCCCGCGCAGTTGCGGCCCGGGGACCTGCTGGTGCTGAACAACACGCGCGTGATTCCGGCGCGCCTTGCGGGCCGGAAAAAAACCGGCGGCCGGGTGCAGATCCTGGTGACGCGCATTGAAAATACGCAGCGCGCCCTGGCACTGCTCAAGGCCAGCCGTCCGCCGGCAGAAGCCGAACCGCTGTTCGTGGGTCCGGACGGGGCGGTGGAACTGCGGGTGGGACGCCGGCAGGGGGAGCAGTGGGTCTTGCATTTTCCGGACGGGGACGGGGTGGATGCGGTGCTGGCGCGTTTTGGCACCGTGCCGCTGCCCCCGTACCTGCAGCGCGAGGCCGAAGAGAGCGACCGCTCCCGTTACCAGACCGTGTACGCCTCCGTGCCCGGGGCGGTGGCGGCACCGACCGCGGGCCTGCATTTCGATGAGCAGATGCTGGATACGCTGCGCGCACAGGGAGTGCAGATCGGCTTTTTGAGCCTGCATGCGGGACCGGGCACTTTCGCCCCGGTGCGCGAGAGTGAACTGCGCCGGGGCCGACTGCACAGGGAATGGTGCGAGGTGCCGGAAGCACTGTGCCGGCAACTGCGGCAGACCCGGCGGCGGGGCGGGCGGGTGATCGCAGTCGGCACCACCGTCGTGCGCGCCCTGGAACACGCCGCCCGGGACGGGGTGCCCGCGCCCTTTCGCGGGGAGACCGGCCTGTTCATTCTCCCCGGTTACCGGTTTCGCGCGGTCGACGTGCTGCTGAGCAATTTTCACCTGCCGCAGAGCAGCCTGCTGTTGCTGGTGTGTGCCTTTGCCGGGCGCGAGCACGTTTTGTGCGCGTACCGCGAGGCGATCGAAAGGTGCTACCGTTTTTACAGTTACGGGGATGCGATGCTCATGAGTCCGCACCCGGACGCGCAGCGTGCCTGAAATGCGCTGGGAGACGCTGGCCACCTGCGGGGCGGCCCGCTGCGGACGGCTGCATTTCCCGCGCGGCAGCGTCGATACGCCGGCATTCATGCCGGTCGGCACGTATGGCACGGTCAAGACCCTGCGCCCGGCAGAGATCGCCGAAAGCGGCGCGCAGATCATCCTGGGCAACGCTTTCCACCTGATGTTGCGCCCCGGCGTCGAAGTGGTGCGCACACACGGGGGGCTGCACGATTTCATGGCCTGGGAGCGGCCGATTCTCACCGACTCCGGGGGCTACCAGACCTTCAGCTTGGCCGCGCGCCGGCACCTGGACGAGAAGGGCGTGGAGTTTCGTTCACCGGTCGACGGGGCGCGGGTCTTCCTGGACCCGGAGCGCGCGGTGGAGGTGCAACGGCAACTGGGCGCAGACGTGGTGATGGCACTGGACGATTGCATCCAGTTCCCGGCGGATTACGCCGCGGTGCGCGCGTCCATGGAACTCTCCCTGCGCTGGGCTGCGCGCAGCCGGCGGGCACACGGCGAGCATCCCGCCGCCCTGTTCGGCATTGTCCAGGGCGGCATGTATGAAGAGCTGCGCAGCCGCTCCCTGGAGGGCCTGCGGGCGATCGGTTTCGACGGTTATGCGATCGGCGGGCTCTCGGTGGGCGAGGGCCAGGAAAAAATGCTGGCGGTGCTGGATGCGCTGATGCCGCAGATGCCGGCGGATGCGCCGCGTTACCTGATGGGCGTGGGGACGCCGCGGGATATCGCCCAGGCGGTACAGCGCGGCGTCGACCTCTTCGACTGCGTGCTGCCGACCCGCAATGCGCGCAACGGGCAGTTGTTCAGCCGCGGCGGCGTGCTGAACATCCGCAACGCCCGTTTTCGCACCGATACCGCACCGGTGGATGCCGAGTGCTCCTGCTATTGCTGCCGCAATTTCAGCCGCGCCTACCTGCATCACCTGGACCGCTGCCGCGAGATCCTGGGTGCCCACCTGGGCACGGTGCACAACCTGCACTATTACCAGCAACTGATGCGCGAACTGCGCGCGGCGATCACCGGCGGCAGCCTGCCGGCGTACCTCCACCAGCTGGAGGCGGTCTGAAGAAGCCGCGTGTTTGTGCCTTGTCAAATGCTGCGGATATACTGAACCGGGGCCGGGAGAACCGAGACGTGAAACTGCTGTGCTTCAGTGACATCCACAACAGCGATACGGCGCTCCAGGCAATCCTGGAACGCGCAGCAGGGGTCGACCTGGTGATCGGCGCCGGCGACTTTTGTACGCTGCACCATGGATTGCAGGAGACGATTGAGAAACTGGGTGCGCTCTGCACCCCCGCCCTGTTCGTGCCGGGCAACAATGAATCGCTGGAGGAGTTGCAAGGCTGCTGCCGCCCCCACGCACAATTGCAGGTGTTGCACGGCAATGCCACCGTGCGCGGCGGCTTTACTTTTTACGGCCTGGGTGGCGGCATTCCGGTCACCCCCTTCGGCAGCTGGAGTTGGGATTTCGATGAACAGCAGGCCGATGCGCTGCTGGCGGACTGCCCGGCCGGGGCGGTGCTGATCAGCCACTCGCCGCCGCAGGGCTGCCTGGACCGCACCTCTTCGGGCATGCGGGTCGGCAGTGTGAGCGTGCGCCGGCACATTGTCGAGAAAAAACCCCTGCTCGTGGTCTGCGGTCATATTCACGAGAGTGCCGGCAGGATGGAGGCGTGCGCCGGTGTGCCGGTGATCAATGCCGGCCCGGACTGCATGGAGTTCGTGCTCGGGGACGACCCCTCTTCTGCGGGCCTCCACTGATGTTCAAGATTTGTTTTTATGTGCCCGTGACTCATGTGGAGACGGTGAAGGAGGCACTGTTTGCCGCCGGTGCCGGGCGTATCGGCGCGTACGAATGCTGCAGCTGGGAGGTCCTGGGCACGGGCCAGTTCCGTCCGGGCGCACCCAGCGACCCTTTCCTGGGTCGTCGGGGCGAGCTCGAGCGGGTGGAGGAATACCAGGTGGAAATGGTGTGCGAGGATGCCTGCATCGACCGCGCGCTGGCCGCACTGTGCGAGGCGCACCCGTACGAGGAACCGGCCTACCAGGCGTGGCGCCTGGCGGAGCGGGAACCCGCCGCTGCTTCCGCTGTGCTGCCGGACCGGGACTGAGCGCATGCTGGAAACCCTGCGCAGCCGTTTTGCCCGTTATTCTGAACCCCTGGAAGGCGGCGAAGAGCAATCGGCGATCCTGGCACCGATTACCGATGACCGCAGCACCCGGCTGGTGTTGACCCGGCGTTCCAAGTGCCTGCGCCGTCACGCCGGCGAAGTGGCGTTCCCGGGTGGGGCCCGCGAACAGGCACTGGGGGAACCGCCGCTGCAGGCCGCCCTGCGTGAAAGCCGGGAAGAGATCGCCCTGCCCAGTGAGAAGGTGGAGATCCTGGGACGCATGCCGCGCATGCACACGCGCTTCGACCTGTGGGTCGCCCCCTTTGTCGGCCTGATTCCCGCCGCCCAGCCCCTGTGCGCCGACCCGCGGGAGACCGAGAGCATTTTTCTGGTGCCGCTGGATTTTTTCTGCGAGCAAAACCTGTTGGCCGATGAATACCCCATCCGGGGAACAATGCGCCGGATTCCGCGTTTCGTGTACGGGGAATACGATATCTGGGGTTTTACCGCCCAGGTGATCGTCGAACTGTGCCGCATCGGTGCCGGCATCGAACTGGATGCCGGCCGGGTCGCTCCTTCCCGGGTGCGCCGCCTGTCGCTGGACAAGAGCCGCTCATGAACCGGCGTTACGGTATGGAGGAGGCACTGCAAGTCATGGCGCAACTGCGGCATCCAGAGGGCGGTTGTCCCTGGGACCTGGAGCAGGATTTTCATTCCCTGGTGCGCTACACCATCGAGGAGACCTGTGAACTGATCGATGCCATCGAGACCGAGGACTTCGACAACCTGCGCGAGGAACTGGGGGACCTGTTGTTGCAGGTCGTGTTTTATGCGCGGCTGGCCGAGGAGGCCGGACACTTCGATTTTGCCGCGGTGGTCACCACGCTGGTGGAAAAACTGCTGCGCCGTCACCCGCATGTTTTCCCGGATGGCACGCTGGAGAGTGCGAACCAGCAGGCTTCCGGGCTCGATGTCGAAGAAGTCTGGCAGCACTGGAACCAGGCCAAGGAGGCCGAACAGGGCGGTGCTCCCGACGCCTCCGCAAGCCGCATGCACAAGCTGCCGCGCTCCCTGTCGGCACTGGGTTCCGCTGCCGAGATCCAGCGCCGCGCGGCCGCGATCGGCTTTGACTGGGACGATGCCCGGGGTCCCTTGCGCACAGTGCGCGCAGAACTCGACGAATTGCAACAGGACGATGCGGACCAGGAGGCGGAACTGGGGGACCTGCTGTTTTCCTGCGTCAACGCCGCCCGGTGGCTGGGGCTGGACGCCGAGCGGGCCCTGCGCGAGGCGAACCGGCGTTTCGTGCGCCGTTTCCGCCTGCTGGAAGAGGAACTGGCTGCCCGCGACATCGCGCCCTCGGCGGCCGACTCTGCCCTGCTCGAGGAGCTGTGGGCGGCGGCCAAGAAGAAAGATCGGCGTATGCCGCCCTGAAGCCGGCCTTAGCGTTTTTCACCGTCCGCTACTGGATGCATCCCCGTGGGCATTGCACTCTGCCTCGGCACCCAGGACATTCGCAAGCCGCGCTTCGGCGGCCAGCGCAGCCTCCACGGCAGCCTGTGCGCCCTGGCCCGGGCCGGCGAACAACTGTGGTACTGCACGCCGCAGGCGCGAGAGTTTGCGCTCGAGGCGGCGCCGGGCTTGCACTTGAGATCGGTGGCCTCCGCCCCGGGCGAAGGTCCCGCGGCACTGTGGCGCAGCCTGCGTTTCGGCCTGCCCTACAAGTTCGGCAAGTACTTCTCGCACCGGTTTACGGCCGCTGCGCTGTCCCTGGCGCGCGAGGTCCGCGCGGACTGGATTTTTTTGCACGGTGCGCACCTGGGACATGCCGCGCTCGAGCTCAAGCGCGCCCTGGGGCTTCCCCTGCTGCTGCGCGAGCACAATATCGAGTACGAACTGGTGCGGCAGTACGCCGCGCATTGTCCCCCGTACCTGCGTCCTGCGGTGCGTTGGCAGGAAAGTCGCACCCGGCGTTCCGAGCAGCAGCTGTGGCGGGAGTGCGACCGCACGCTGCTGATCTCCGACAGCGATTTTGAGCAGGCGCGCACCGAGGGCAGCGGCAATTTCATGCGCGTCTACGATGGCGTGACGATCGCCGATGCCGCCGGCTACAGCGCGGAAAAAAGCGGCGATTTCCTGCTGGGCGGCGGCATGGATGCCATGCAGAACCGGACCTCCGTGCGCTGGTTCCTGCACCGGGTCTGGCGGCCCTTTGCCCGGCGCACCGCCGCCGCCGGGGTGCGCCTTGCGGTTAGCGGTGTCAGCACCGCCGAGCTTTTGCAGGGCGGCGGTTTGCGCCGCCGGGACCTGGAGGCCTGGCGTATCGACCCGCTGGGCATCACCCCGGATTTCTCCGCCACGGTGCGCCGGCACCGCTATTTCATCTCGCCGGCACTGCTGGGCTCCGGCTATCGCGTCAAGGTGGCGGAGGCGGGTGCCTGTGGTGCCTGCGTGTTCCTGGGCCCGGTCGACCTGCGTTCCCTGGCCTTCCTGCGCGCCGGCGAAAACTGCGTGCAGTTTTCCCGGCTGGAGGATTTTTACACCGCCTACGAGGAACTGCGCGCCGCCCCGGAACGCGCCCGGCAACTGGGCACCGCCCTGCAGCGGGACCTGGGGCGCGAGTTGCGCTGGGAACAACACGCGGCCCAGGTGCTGGGGGCACTGCGGGAGCTGCGATGAACACCAGGCACCCCCCGGGTTCTGCAGCCGCTGCGCAAGCCGCCGGGCAGACGCCCCTGGTCTCCATCATCATGCCGAATCGCAATTACGCGGAATTCCTGCCGCAGGCCATCGCATCGGTGCAGGCGCAGGGGCTCTCCGCCTGGGAACTGCTGGTGGTCGACGACTGCTCTACCGATGCTTCGCAGGAGGTGGTTGCCGCCTGCGCCGCGCGGGACCCGCGGATTCAGCTGCTGCCACTGCCGCGCAACCTGGGCCCCCGTCATGCGCGCAACATCGGCACCCTGAGGGCGCGCGGACGCTACATCGCCTTCTTAGACAGCGATGATTACTGGATGCCGCAGAAACTGGAACTGCAGTTTGCCTTCATGCATCGCCACGGTGCCGCGGTCTCCGCCACCGCCTACGAGCGCTACCATGGTGAGGGCCTGCCCAGGCAGAGAGTGCGCGTGCCGTTGCGCATCGACCACCGGCAGTTGCTGTTGCGCAACATGATGAACACGGACACGGTGATCTATGATCGCACGATGATCGGCAGGCGTTTCAACCTGCATCCCATTGCCCAGGATGATTACAGCCTGTGGCTGGACATCCTGCGCGAGGGACATGTGTGTTACGGACTGGACGAGGTGCTGGCCGGGTACCGCATCCACAAGCACTCGCACTCGGCGAACAAGTTCGTCAACCTGGGTCGCCGCCTGGTCGCCTACCGTACGGTCGAACGCATGGGTTGGCTGCGCGCCGCCTGGTATTCCCTGGTCTACGCCGTGATCGCCGTATGGTGGCGCAAGGTGCAGGCGCGCCCTCAGAGCTGATATTCTTCGGCCTGCAGCTGCGGCGGCAGTTCGGCATCGCGCGGTACGATCACGGCGGTGCTGGCATTTTCCGGCCGCAGCCAGGCGGTGCCGACGCGCTGTAAATCCTCCATGCGCGTGTTCAGCACCGCCTTGCGGAATGCGCGGCGGTATTGCGGCCCCCTGCCGAACAGCCGGCCGTGGAAATCCGCCTGCGCCTCGCCCGCCGGGGAACCGGGCTTGTCCAGGGCGGCGATGACGCTCAGGATCGCCTCTTCCAGTTGCAGCGGCTGATGCCGGGTCTGCTGCAGCCAGTCCAGGGCGCGGTCAAAATCTTCCAGGGTCGCAGCCAGGCGCGGGTCGCGATAGGAAAAGCAGCAGAAGGCGGCGTGGTCGCCGCTGTAGCGGGCACCGCCCCCGTACGCGCCGCCCTGTTCGCGAATCGCGGGGTGCAGGTAGCCGTGGCGCAGGAACTCGGCGAGTACGCAAAGCGGTGCGGCATCGGCATGTGTCGGCGGAACCGCGGGCCAGGCCCGGGCGCAGAAATGCACCTGCGTGTCCAGGCGCCACACCTGGGATATGCGCTCTCGCACCGGCGGCAGGGGCAGCAGTGCCTCGCCGGGTGCCCGTGCGGGGGCCGCACCCGGCCACTGTGCGGCGAGTTCCTGTGTGCACGCCGCCAGTGCCTCCTCTTCGGCGATGAGCAGGGCCTGCAACGGCATATCGCGCAATGCACCATGGATCGCGGCCAGCTGTCCGGCCAGCCCTTGCAGGGCGTCGCTCTCCGCGGCATCCCGGTCCAACTGCTTGAGACGCCGCACCCCCTCCAGGCCGCTGCATTGATGTGCGAGCACCGCGCCGGGACTCATGCCGGACAGGGCGGCACCCATTGCCAGGCGATGCCCGTGGTCGGTGAGCAGTTCTTCGCTGCGCGCGCGCGCCTGTGCCAGCAACTCGCGCAGACGCGGCAATTCATCGAAACGCACTTCGTCCAGGGTCTGGCGCAACAGGGCACTGAGCGCCGCATGATTGCGGAGCAGGGCGTGCGAGGACAGCACGAAGCGCGCCTGCACGCGCTGCGGGTCCGCCACCGTGCCGCGCTGCAGGACGGCGGCACTCACCCCGCTGCAGATTGCCGCCTGGCGTTTTTGCACGGACAGGTAGTCCTGTTCGCCGACGCCCAGCTCCCCGAGGAAACGCGCGTACAAGGGCAACAGGAATTGCTGTTCTCGCGGCAGTTCCGGCAGATCGAACACCAGTTGCTGGTAGGCGATGCCGTTGCTGCCGCAGGCGTAATACCTAAGCGGCAGGGTGCCGGCGCTGCCGTGTGCGGGCTGTAATTCCTCGATGTCCGCTGGCGCATCGTGCAGGCGCAGGCGCGGCAGCACCTCGGGGTCGTCCTTGTGTTTCTGCCGCTGTTCCAGGGCCCGGCCCTTCTCTACCAGTTCTTGACAATCTTCCGCCGACAGCGTGCTGCGCACTGCCGCCAGGCGTTCTTGCACCTGCTGTTCGCGCTCGCTGCGCAGCCCGGGGTCCGGTTTCATCACCAGGCGCAGGCGGTGTGGATTGTCGAGCAATTGTTCGCGCACCAGCCGCGGGACAAACTGCGGGTCGCCGATGTCATCGCGCAATTGCTGCAGCACCGGCTCCAGGTTCAGCACCGCCAGCGGGTCGCCGTGATGAATGGCGGCGGGCAGGCATTGCATCATCAGCTGCAGGCCGTAGGGGAAGCCGTCGCCGCCGATCTCCCGGTGCTGCAGTTCAAATTGGTGCAACACCGCCTCCGTCATCTCCTGTGGCACGCCTTTCTCCGCCGTCTCAGACAGGGTGTCCAGCACCTCCTGCTCCAGCGCGCCGGCGTGCTCCGGTTCACTGCCTTCGATGCCGCATACCAGGCACAATTCGCGCTGCCCGTCTTCCAGGCCGCACAGGGAGGAGGGCGCGTTGCCGAGCCGGGTGGTCTCCAGCAGCTGCCGCAGCGGCGAGGCACTGTTGTCCAGCAGGATCCCGTGCAACAGGTTGGCGCGGGCGATCTGCTCCAGGGAACTGGCGTCGCCCAGGAGCCAGGCGAGCAGGATATGGGTGCGTCCCTTGAGCGCATCGGCACCGTTCCCCGCCTCGCTCAGCATGTAGCGTTCCTGCGCACACAGCGGTGCCTGGAACCGGGTCTCCAGCGGCACCTGGAACTGTTCCGCCGGTGCGGAGAAATGCTGCAGCACATGTTCCTCCAAGTGCGCCTGGTGCTCCGCTGCGGGAATATTGCCGTACGTCATGAACGTGGCATTGCCCGGATGGTAATGACGGCGATGAAAATCGACCAGGGCTGTGTGCTGCAGTGCGGGGATCTCCAGGGGGTCGCCGCCGCTGTTGTAGCGGTACGTGGTGTCCGGATGCAGGTGACGACACAGGGCCTGCCAGAGTTGCGCCGGCGTCGAACTCATGGCTCCCAGCATCTCGTTGTAGACCACGCCCCGGTACACCAGCGGGGTGTCCGGGTTGTCGAGCTGCTCGAATTCCATGCGGTGGCCTTCCTGGGCGAAGTCCAGTGCGTCCAGTTTGGGGAAGAACACCGCATCCAGGTAGACCTGCAGCAGGTTGTCAAAATCCCGCCGGTTGCGGGTGGCAAAAGGGTAGGCGGTCCAATCGCTGGAGGTGAACGCGTTCATGAACGTGGAGAGCGAGCGCCGCAACATCATGAAGAAGGGATCGCGCACCGGGTAGCGTTGGCTGCCGCACAGGGCAGTGTGTTCCAGGATGTGGGCGACCCCGGTCGAATCATCGGGGGCGGTGCGCAGGCCGACCAGGAATGCATTTTCCATGCTGTCTGCGGCGAGATGCAGGTGCAGGGCACCGGTGGCCTGGTGACGGTACTCTTCGATGCACAGGCGCAGTGCGGGAATTTCCTGCCGGCGCCCGGGCGTGAAACCGGAACCGGGCGCAGCACCCGGCGATGCGGGAGAACTCGCGGGCGTGCCGCGGCGCCCGCCGTGTTGGGCAATCATGGAAATGTAAATGTCTCGGGTCCGGGCGGGAATTATATCGCCGCTGCCGGGGGTGCGGCGTAGGCCAGCAGTTCCGCTTCCACGGGCGGCATCTCGGCACCGGCGGCAGCGGCGATGATTTCGGCGCACAGCGGAACCAGGCACAGGCCGCGCCCGCCGTGTGCCAGGTTGAGATAGAGCCCGGGCACCCCGGGCACTTCCCCGGCCAGCGGTGCCCGCCCGACGCGCGTGCAGCGCACCCCGACCGTCCCCCGGCATTCCGCCGCTGCCGGTGTCTGTGCAAACAGCGCGGGAACGTGCCGGGCCAGCGTGCGCAGGTTGCGCAGGTCGCTGTCGGTCCTGGGTCCCGCCTGCGGCAGTGGCGGCTCGTGGGTTGCGCCCAGCACGTGGCACTGGTCGCCTGCGGCACCCAGGGCGGGGCTGATGTATCCCTGGTGACAGAGCACGACGCGCAGGCACCGGCTCTGTTCCGTGGCGGGGACCGCAGTGCTCTGCCCGCGCACCGCCTGCAAACCGGGGTCGTATTGCGGCAGCAGGGCATGGGCGGCATGCCCGGCGGCGACCACCGCCACATCGGCGCGCGCCAGCACCGCACCGCGCGCATCCCGCGCCACCCAGCCGGGCCGGCGGCGGCCGCCGTCTGCGCCTTCCGGTGCGAGTCGCTGTACCCACTGCCCCAGGCCCAACTCGACCCGCGCATCCGTCACCAGCGCAGTGCACAATGCGCTGGCGCAGAGCCAACCGGCTGCGGGGTGGAACAGGCCGCCGTGACGCTGCGGGATGCCGCTCAGGGCACCCGCTTCGTCGGCGTCCACCAGGCGCAGCAATTCCGGGCAGGCCGCGTATATTTCGGCCAGCTTGTACTGCCGGCGCCGCAGCCGTTCGTTACAGCCCAGTTGCAACATGCCGCAGAATGCGCCGTCTTCCCCGGTGCTGAGCAGGCCCCGGTCGAACAGGGCGCGGTAGCTGCGCACGGCGCAGTGGTAGGCGGCCAGGCTGAAGCGCGCAGCGGGCGTGCCGGCCGGGGACAGCCCGGGATAGAGGATGCTGCAGGGTTGCGCCGATGCCTCCTGTGCGATGGCGGCATTTTTTTCCAGCAGCGTGACATCCAGGCCGCGCCGGGCCAGGGCGGCGGCAGTGGCGCAGCCTGCGAGCCCGCCGCCGATGACCAGCGCGCTGCCCGGGCGCCGGTGCCCGAACACCGGTGCTGCCGGCGGTGTGGCTACCGGTGCTGCCGGCGTTGCTGCCGACGGTGCTGCCACCGGTGCTGCCGGCGGTGTGGCCAGGGCACCGCAGAGTATGTGTTTCTTGTCGCCGTGTCCCGGTGCCTTGCGCACGCGAAAGCCGCTCTGCTCCAGCTCCAGGCGCACCCGGCTCGCGGCGGTGTAGCTGGCAAAAGTGCAGTCTGCGGTGCTGAGCTGGTGCATGCTCCGGAACAGGGACGGGGTCCACATCGCGCGATTGCGCGCCGGGGCGAAACCGTCCAGGAACCAGGCGTTGACCCGCGGTGCCGGCACCGCTGCGCGCAGTGCCTGCAGCCCCCTGGCGGCCTCATCGATCAGCAGGCTGAGCCTGGGGGCGGTGCCGTCCTGTCCCGCGGGCGGTGCGAGTTCCATGCAATGCCAGCCCGGTGTCGGACAGCACCAGGCGCGCAGCAGGCACCGGGCCAGCGGGGCGAGTGCGGGATGGGCGTCCAGGATGCGCCGCATCTGTTCTTCATGCAGGGGCCAGTATTCCAGGCCGATGTAATGCAGGCGCAGGGCGGGGGCACTTTGTAACTGCAGGTGCCAGGCGTTGAGAAAATTCAGGCCGCTGCCAAAACCGAGTTCGGCGATCGTGAATTCCTGTTGTGCGCCGGCCGCGTTTTGCGCCTGCCAGCGCCGGGCCAGCCGGTTGCCGTCCAGGAACACGTGCGCGCTCTCTTCCAGGGCACCGGCGCGTGAAAAATAACGATCCCGAAAGTCTGCGGAGTGCGGCATGCCGTCGGCGTCCCAGTAGAGCCTGGCGAAGCGCGGGCTGCGCCTGCCGGCACTGCGGGGGGCGACTTCTACGCCCGCCGCAGCGGATGCGTCGCCGGGCGGGCGGCCCATCAGGCGAGCAGCACGGAGGGAGAGAAGGATTTCCCGGGGTTCTCCATCACCCCGGGTTGGCAGTCCACCCAGCGCAGGGTGTCCTCCAGGGTGGTTTCAGGCTTGTGCATACCGTCCTCGTACATGCGGCGTATGCACCGGTGCAGGCCTTCGCGCGGGGTCGGCGCATCTTGCACGATGTCCAGGTAGCGTCGGGTCATTGCCAGTGACATCTGCCCGGAGGCGATGGCACCCACGGAGGAATGGGTGGGATAGGCGTACACGGCGACAGAGCCCAGGGATGCGGCCATGATGCGACTCAGCGGCCCGTGCCGGCCCATGCCCATCAGGATCCAGGTGCGCGGTGTTTTCTCCTTTTTCCTGGGCTGCAGTATTCTCATCAAGTGCGCCACGATGTCCAGGGTCGGCGCCGGCATCACCGTCTTGCACACGCGGCTCTTTCTCCAGATGTCCGTGCGCGCGTACAGGCGTCGCGTTTCCAGTGGCAATTCAAAGATTATTTTCTTGTTGTAATTGACCGCCGGAAGATCTTCTTCCGTGTAGTGATCGGAGATGATCATGCCCTTGTGGTGTTTCAGTGCCAGGTCGCTGGCATCATCGAGAAACTTCGCGCGCAGCTCCATATCGATGCCATCGACCAGGGGCGTGATCTCCTGGTACAGTTCCAGGCGCTGCTCCTCGCTGCCGCGCCAGTATCCGAACTGATCGCGCATGCGAATGGTGCCCAGCAGCGGGACGTCCGGCAACCGTTCGCGCATGCGCTGAATATATTCCACCACCGCCCGGGGCCGGAGGTCCTCCAGCGTGTCCAGGCGCAGTTCAGCGATGTCCATATCCCGGTCCGGCAGGGTTTGATCCGCCCCGCTGATACTGACGATGATCTTGGGCGAGGTGTTCCTGCTGAGGTCCACTCTTCCGATATTTGGCATGGTATGCACTCCCTTGGGTCAGAACTCTGATGAGTTATTTTTATCATAGCACAGCCCGCACGCAGCCCCGCATTCGCCGGGTGGTATCGGGCCGGGGAGCGGGTCTGGGGCCTGGGTGGTGCTGTCGGGGAGCGGGTCTGGGGCCTGGGTGGTGCTGTCGGGGGAGCGGGTCTGGGGCTTGGGTGGCACCCCGCATTCGCGGGATGGTATCGGGCCGGGGAGCAGTTTTTCAGTTGGGTCGTTTCCCGCATCCGCGGGGTGCATCCCGCTGAATAGACTAAAATGTGCCGGTCTCGCGACGCCCGGGGTGGTTAGCTCAGCGGGAGAGCATCTGCTTTACAAGCAGAAGGTCGGCGGTTCAATCCCGTCACCACCCACCACCAGGCAACTGCGGACCGGTAGTTCAGTTGGTTAGAATGCCGGCCTGTCACGCCGGAGGTCGCGGGTTCGAGTCCCGTCCGGTCCGCCAGTTTTCCCGGATATTCGTATGGCATCTATCTTTAAAACCATCGGTTTGCTGGGTCGTGAAGACAATTCCCGGGTGATGGAAACCCTGGCCAGCACCCGCGATTTCCTGGAACAACGCGGGGTGGAGGTCTTCAGTGCCCCGGATGCGAAAACCCTGCTGGCACAGCACTCCTGCGACCTGGTGGTGGTGGTCGGCGGCGACGGCAGCCTGCTGGGGGCCTCCCGCACCCTGGCGCGGCGCGGCGTGCCGGTGCTGGGTGTCAACCGCGGACGCTTCGGGTTTTTGACCGACCTGCTGCCCAAGAAGATGAGCGCATTGTTCAGCGAAATCCTGGAAGGCAATTACTCCGTCGAAAAGCGTTTTCTGCTGGGTGCTGAACTGGTGCGTGACGGCAAGAAACAAGGTGCCGGCGATGCCTTGAATGACGTGGTCGTCAGTTCCGGTGCCTCGGCACAGATGGTGGAGTTTGAGTTGCATATCAACGACAGTTTTGTCTACAGTCAACGTTCCGATGGCATCATCATTTCCACGCCGACCGGCTCCACTGCCTATTCCCTGTCCGCCGGCGGTCCGATCATGCATCCCCAGTTGAACGCGGTGCTGCTGGTGCCGATGTTCCCGCACACCCTGAGCGGTCGTCCGCTGATCGTGCACGGCGACAGCGAGTTGCGCATCGTGGTCGGTGAACACAACGAGTTGAAGCCGCAGCTGTTCTGCGACGGACAGGTGGAGTTGAATGTCATCGCCGGTGACGAGGTCCGAGTGAAAAAAAAGAAAAAGACCCTGCACCTGATCCATCCGCAAAACCAGGATTTTTACGCTTCCTGCCGTGACAAGCTGGGCTGGGGCAAACGACCGGACGAACAGGGCTGAGCGCAATGCGAAGGCAGAAGAAAAAAAACAATGAGGCGGCGAGGGCATCCCCCCCCCCCCCCCCCCCCGATCCGAGAGTCGACAGGGGGCATTCCCCGCCACCGATCAAACTGCGGCGGATTCCCGCTGAATTGATCGCCGTGTCTTCCGAGTTCCCCTGGAAAAAAATACTGCGCCGTTTCCCGGTCTGCGCCCTGTTTTTTGCGCTCTGCCTGGTCGGTGCCCTGCTGGTGCGGATGGCACAGGAATACCCGTTATGGATTGCGCCGTGGACTTTTCCCGGCTATGCAGACCCCGTGCTTGGCCTGGCGGTGGATTTCCGGCAATTCTGGCGCCTGCTGACGCCGGCTTTTTTGCATTTTGGCATCGCCCATCTCGCATTCAACCTGCTGGGCCTGTGGATCTTCGGTGCTCCCATCGAGGGCGGACGCGGCAGCCTGCGTTTTGCGCTGCTGCTGGTCGTCAGTGCGGTGTGCAGTCACCTGGCGCAATTCCAGGCCACGGCGGCGACCAATTTCGGCGGGCTGTCCGGTGCCGTGTATGGCCTGGTCGGCTACCTGCTGATCTGGAACCTGGGCAATGCGCACCGGGGTTTGATCGTGCATTACCCGCTGTTGGGCCTGATGCTGGTCTGGATGCTACTGGGCTTTAGCGGTTTGCTCGACCTGTTGCTGGGAATACGCATGGCGAACTTCGCCCACCTGGGCGGTTTTCTCGCCGGCGTCGCACTGGCCTTCCTGGACCGTTTCACCGATTACCTGTCCCCACGGTTTGCGCGGTGAATCTTCTGGGCACAGACCGCCTGCGCAAGATGGAGGCGGAATACACCGACGCCGAAGTGCGTTATTTCCTGTCGCTGGATACGCGGCGGGTAGCACTGGAAACCTTGCTGGGATGCGCCTTGCGCTTGCGCCATACCGGCGCAATTTTCTGCATCGCCTGCGGCAGAAAAACCTCCCGCAGTTTTAACCAGGGCTACTGTTTTCCCTGCTTTCGCCGGCTCGCCCGCTGTGATCTCTGCGTCGTGCGTCCCGATCGCTGTCATTATCACCTGGGCACCTGCCGGGAACCGGAATGGGGCGATGCACACTGCATGATCCCGCACTGCGTCTATCTCGCCAACACCTCGGGTCTCAAGGTCGGCCTGACACGGCGCAACCGGGGGCCGATGCGCTGGATCGACCAGGGAGCGGTGCAGGCACTGCCGGTTATCGAGACCGACACCCGCCAGCAGGCCGGTTTCGTGGAAGTCTTGTTCAGCGAGTACGGCATTTCCGATCGCACCAACTGGCGTCGCATGCTGGCACAGCAGCCGCCCGAGCTCGATTTGCCCGCCGAGCGGGACGTTTTGTTGGCACGGCTCATGCCGGACGTCGAAGCCCTGTGTGAACGCTTCGGCAGTGGCAGCATCCGCGCCCTGGACCGGGAGCAGACGCTGGAATTTGACTATCCCGTGCAGCATTATCCGCGCAAGGTGCGGAGCCTGAACCCGGGCAAGAAACCCGTGATCGAGGGGCGCCTGCTGGGCGTCAAGGGACAATATCTGATCCTGGATGTCGGGGTGTTGAACGTGGCCAGCTATGCCGGCTACGAGATGGAATGGAGTGCTGCGGATCAGGTGGGCTTGTAAAGGGGGGGCAGGGACGCATTCCGCCGCTGAAACAGCCTGAAGCGCTTGCGCCCGGGTGCCGGCGCCCGGTGCAATGCGCGCAGTGCGGCATGCAGTCGCTCGCTTTCCCAGTCGTGAATCTCCTCCTGGTACAGACGCTGGTTCATTTCTTCCAGGGCTTGTTCCAGGTCCGGCGTCTCTGCCCGTCGGCATAGTTCGCGCAGGGTGTGCGGGGGGTTTTCGCTCCAGCGCCGGCGTCCCCAGACTAAAAGTGCATCGCGCAACTCGCGCGGGTCGCGGCGTCGGCAGGCGGCCAGGGCGTGCTCCAGGGCCTTGCGCTCCGAGTGCAGTGCCTCCAGGTGCGCCTGCTGTTGCCGTTGCCGGGCCCGCGCGTGTGTCCGATGCTCGCGCCACCAGAGCGCGGTTGACAGGAACCAGAGACCGGCCAGTGCCAGCATCAGTCCCAGCCAGGGCAGCGACGGCAGCCGGGGTCTTGCTGCGGCATCCGGTACCGGTGTTGCATCCAGTGCCAGGCGATCCACTTCACCGGCGGCGGTAATGATGCTGCTGACGCCGCCTTCCCCGGTCTGCAGCGCGGCACCCCGGGCCGGGACGACCTCCAGGCTGCGCGCCGGGAGTACCGCGGTTTGCAGTCGCTCCTCCTTCAGGTCCCACCAGGGAATGCGAATTTCCGGCAATTCAATTTTGCCCGGGCGGGTGGGAATCAGCACCACGGTGTCTTCCCGCACGCCGATCATGCCCCGGTCTTTTTTGCGACTCTTGAAGCGCGGTTTTTCCGGGTAGATTTTCGCCCCCGGAATCTCGGCCAACGGCGGTGCCGGCAGTTGTTCGCCCAACAGGTATTCCGCCTCCATCTTGATTTTTCTCGTAATGGGCTGTCCGACTTCCAGGCCCGAGGCCAAGGTCTCACTCCATTGTTCCTGCAGGTTGAACTTTTCCGCCGGCAGCCAGATGCCGCCGGGCAGCCCTGCGGGAATCGGCAGCACCGTGACTTGCAGGGACTTGTTCCTGATCTGGATTCTCCTGCGGTTATCCGCGCGCCGGGCATTCAGCCGGGCGGAGGGAATTTTCAAGGCACCGCTCTGCTGCGGGAAAATCGCGTATTTCCACTCGTAGACCGTGTAACGCCGGCCTTCCCGTGTCCGGTGATAGTTGCGTTCGGCGATCTTGCGTACCGGGATGCTCTTGTTGAACGCCGGCTCCGTGACCCTGCCGGAAATATTAACCGCGGTGAACACCTGCACGGTATGAATCAACTGCGCCTGCACCGGCACGGTTTCCCGGTCCACCTTGCCCTCCATGAAGACATCGGGCAGCGATTTTGCCGGTGGTTTCGGCTTGGGAGCGGGCCGGGCGGCGGGGCGCTGCGCTTTCTTGGCCGGTTGCGCCGGCTGTTGCGCCGTCTGTTGCGTCGTCTGTTGCGTCGGCTGCGCCGCCGCGGGCTCGCGCACCGTGACCCGTAACGGGGCAGTGCTTTTGCCGTCGACCCTGAGCCCGGGAATCTGCAGAACGCCGCTGCGCCGGGGTTCCAGCCGGTAGCGCCAACTGCGTTGCGCCCGGCGAACGCCGTTCTGGTAGAACTGCCGGGTAGACAATGCCTGCGACAACACCTGGAAATTCCGCTCCAGCGGGCGGATATCCGGCGTCCCGGCGGGCAGGGTGTCGCCGATACTCTGCACCAGCAATTCCACGTTCTGGCGCAGTTCCAGCGTGTTGCGGTCGACGCTGGCCTGGAGTTCAAACGCCGCTTGGGCCCGCAGTGCCGGCAGCAGCCCCAACAGCAGTGCCAACAGCAGCCCCCACAGCGGGGGAAAATACCGTCGCATCTCAGAGCCCCGGGTCATTCTTGTTCGCCCGCGACTCTCCCTGCTGCTCCCGGAGCCGGTGCTGGTAGAGCAGCTTGTTGCCCAGCAGGCCCGCGGGATTTTCCGAGACGCGCCGCAGCCAGATCTCGGTGGTGTGCTCCTGTTCCCCGGCGGGTGACAGGCTGCCCATGTCTTCCAGCAGGCTGCTGAGGTCGCGGTTGTCCGGTTCGTTCTGCTCTCCCTCCTGTTCCCCGTCCTCTGCGCTCTCCGCTTGCTCATCGCCGCGCCGGGCCATCTCCTGTCGTGCTTTTTCCCGGGCATCCCCGCCCTGTTCCCGCGCCATCTGCTCCAGGAACCGCCGCTCCTGCTCCTGCTCGCCCGCCGCGGCTTCGGACGCCTGTTCACCTTCCTGTTCCCCGGACTGCGCCTGCTGCTGCCGCTCCCCGGGACCTTGTTCACCCCGCTGTCCTTCTCCGGACTGCTGCTCGCCCGCCTCACCCGGCTGTTGCTGACCGGACTGTTGTGAAGCCTGTTCCAGGGCGGCGAGTAACAGCTCCAGGTTGTGCTGCGCATCTTCCAGTTCCGGGTCGATTTCCAGCGCGGTGCGGTACGCCTTGATCGCTTCCATGATGCGCCCGGCATGCGCCAGGGCATTGCCGCGATTGTAATGATGCACGGCGTTGTCTTCCACGTTCCAGGATTGCATCGCCCGTTCGTACTCCCCGGTGCGATACAGGGCGACGCCGCGCCAGGTCGGGTGGGCAAACAGTTCCGCCGCCCGCGCGGAGTCGCCTTCCTCCAGCGCGCGTGTCGCCTGCTGGTCCCGGTTCAACCACAGGCCCTGCCAATCGAAGGCCCTGGCCGGTGTCGCGACGCCCAGTGCGACAAACAGGCCCAGCAGCAGCAGCCAGCCGCGCCGAAAACCGATGGCGGCCAGGGGCAGGAGCACCAGCAACAGCCAGGGTCCTTCCTCCCGCCACAGGTCGAATCGCCTCTCGGTCTCCCGCGTCTGCTCGTAGTGCAGGAAACTTTCATCCATGAGGTAATCGATGTCGCTGTCGTCGATCGACAGGGAATGATAACGACCGCCGTTTTGCGCGGCCAGTCGTCGCAGCGGGGCGGGGTCGAAGGCGGCGATCACCGGGGCACCGCCGCTGTCGCGCAAAAAGCCGCCCGCCGGCAGCGGCACCGGGGCACCGTTGCGGGTGCCGACGCCCAGGATTAGCAGCGGCAGCTCTTCGTCCTCCAGGATGCGTGTCAGCTGCTGGGCCTCGCGGGTGCGAATGCCGTCGGTGATGAACAGCAAGCGGCCTTGCAGACGCTGGCCGCCGCT
Organism: Gammaproteobacteria bacterium; assembly: GCA_965215045.1. Classification (GTDB taxonomy): domain Bacteria; phylum Pseudomonadota; class Gammaproteobacteria; order JABABF01; family JABABF01. Next base: position 1,416,036 of record OZ244031.1, read on the forward strand.
GTTTTCCAGCAGTTGCAGGGCGTCTGCGACGGCGGCGGCGGCGTTGCTGCCCTGTACCGGCAACAGCTTGGGCGACAGGGAGCGCAGCAGGTTGCCGATCGCCTCGGTGTCGTCGGTCAGCGGGGTGATGGTGAAGGAGTCGCCGCCGTAGGCGACCAGCGCCGTCAATCCCTCCCGGCGCCGCTGCAGGATGTCATTGACCTTGTTGTGCACCCGCTCCATGCGCGACGGCAGGATGTCCTGGGCGTACATGGAGGGACTGAGGTCCAGCATCAGCACCAGTGCATCGGCGCGCTGCTCCGTCGGCTGCTGCAGTTTCTGCCAGCTGGGGCCGGCCAGGGCCAGGATCGTCAGCAGCCAGGCGCACAGCAGCAGCACCAGCGGCAGACGATTGCCGCCCTGGCGTTGCAGCAGGTGTTCGCGCAACTCGGCGCCCATGAAACGCTCCCATTCCGGTGCGTCCTTGCGGTGCGTCCAGCACAGCCAGCTGAGAAACAGCATCGGCAGCAACGCCAGGAACCATAGCGGTCGGACAAAATGCAGGGCGGAGAACTCCACGGCGATTATCTCCGGGCGCCCGGGTCGAAGGCGGTTTTCGTCGGGTGGTGCTCATCTTCCGCTGGTGCATCCGGTGTCGCAGACGGGCCCAGGAGCGCGTACAGCCGCAGCGTGTGCGCGCGCAGGGTGGCCAGTGCCGGGTACAGTGCCAACAGGAAACTGAGCAGCAGGGCGGCGCCCAGCGGCCAGTGGTAGAGGCTGGTGTGCGGACGGTAGATTTCCTCTTCCTGTGGCAGGGGCTCCAGCGCATCCAGTTCGCGGTAGATCTGCTTGAGTTGTTGCGGGTTGCGCGCGCGGAAATAACGCCCGCCGCCGATCTCGGAAATCTCGCGCAGTGTTTTTTCATCCAGCTCCCGGTTCCTGATCAGGCTGCGTGCAAAGCCGCGGTACGGCACGCGGTCGGCACCGATGCCGATGGTGTGAATGCGCAGTCCCTCCGTCGCCGCCAGTTGTGCCGCCTGCCGGGGTTCAAATTCGCCGGAGGTGTTGCTGCCATCGGTGAGCAGGATCAGCACGCGGTTCTCCGCCGGTCGATCGCGCAGTCTCTTGACGGCCAGCGCAATGGCATCGCCGATAGCGGTTTGTTGTCCGGCAAAACCCAGTTGCGCCTCCGACAGCAGGATCTCCAGTGTTTTGAGGTCGAAACTCAAGGGCATCTGCAGGTAGGGCCGACTGCCGAACAGGATCAGGCCCATGCGGTCCCCCTGGCGCCGGGCGATGAATTCGCGTGCCACCGCCTTGACCGCGAAGATACGCGACACCGGGCGGTTATTGATCAGCATGTCCCGGGTTTGCATGCTGCCGGAGATGTCGACCGCCAGCATCATCTCCCGACCCTCGGTCTGCAACTGGACCGCTTCGCCCAGCCATACCGGTCGCGCGGTGCTGACCAGCAGCAGCAGCCAGATCAGCACCACGCCGGCGGTGAGCAGCGGATTGCCCAGGCGGATCCTGCCGCTGGCGGCGAGCTCCCGCAGCGGTTCAAAAAAATGCACGTGCAGTGCGGCGTGCCAGTTCCGGGCCTCCGGCAACAGGCGCGCCAGGAGCGGCAGCGGTGCCAGCAGCAGCACGGCGGGCCATTCCAGCGTGATGGCACCACCGGCGGTGTCGAAGACGCCGAGCCATGCATTGACCGTGTCGCCGAAACCCTGCAACAGCAGGGCGACGGTTTCCCGCAGGGTCTCGAGCCGGTTCATCGGCCGTCCCCGCGGTACCCGGGGGTGTAACGCACACGGTGCCGGCGCACCCAGCGGCAGGCGAGATCATGCACCGCCTGCCCGCCGGCGCGCGGCTCGGGGCGATACATTTCCCGTGCCAGGCAGCGTCCGACACCCTGGCGGAACCCCTGCATGTCGGCACTGCGGTCCAGGAGTTCCAGCCATGCGCGCCCGGTGAAAGCGGCCGCGTGTTGTCCCGGCCAGGCGCACTGCGCAGTGCGGCGCAACACGGCGTTGATCGCAAGCAGCCAGTCGCCCAGGCTTTCCCGCCGGCCGGCAAAGCCGCGGTGCAGCACCTCGAGTTCGCGCAGCGCGGCGCGGCGGTATCCCAGGGAGCGCAGCCACGGGAACAGGCGATACAGGCCCCAGGCCGCCGCCAGCAGCACCAGCAGGGCGAGGAACCACCAACCCGGTGCCGGGGGCCACCAGGAAACCGGAGCCGGGGCGTGAATGTCGCGCAACTGGCTGAGCAGTGCCTGCAGGCCGTTCATGATGCCGCCGCCTGTATTCTCTGCGGTTCGCGCAGCACCGTCAGCGGGTCGTCCGCAGTGTCCACGCGCACCAGGGTCAGTCGCAGCCCGCGCAGGTGGTCGTTCAACGTCTGCACGGTGGCCCCGGCTTTCTCCTGCCAGGCACTGCGCAGCTGCCGGTTCGGCCGCAGGCGCAATTGCCGCTCGCCGTCGGTGAAATGAAACAGGCGGTTGCCGGCGGGCAGTTCCCGCTCCAGCGGGTCGTTGACCTGCAGGACCGTGAGCTGGCAGTGCCGGGTCAGGTGGTGCAGGTGGGGAATGCTGCCGCCCAGGTCATGACAATCGCTGACCAGGAACAGCAGGCTGCCGGGATGGATGGCGCGCCGCAGTTCCAGCAGTGCCTGCGCCATGCTGATACCTTGCGCTGCGGTGCCCAGGCGCAGTTTCCCGTTGTGCTGGTGGATCTCCCGCAGCAGGTGCAACACGGTGTGATGGCTGCGCTTGGGGCGGATTTCACTGTGCCCGTTCTCACCCAGCACCATGCCGCCCACCTGGTCGCCGCGCTCCAGGCAGGTCCAGGCCAGCAGTGCCGCCAGGTGCGCCGCCTGCACCGACTTGCAACACAGGCGGCTGCCGAAGAACATGCGTTGGCGCTGGTCCACGACGATGAAGGCCGGCCGTTCGCGCTCCTCGTGGAAAATCTTGGTGTGCGGCTTGGAAGTGCGTGCCGTCACCCGCCAGTCGATGGTGCGCACGTCGTCGCCGGCCTGGTAGGCGCGCACCTCCTCGAAGTCGATGCCGCGCCCGCGCCAGCGCGACTGCCGCAAGCCGGCACTTTCATTGCGCACGCGCAACAGCGGCGCGAGACTGAGTCCGCGCGCGGCAAAACGAAGGTTGATCAGATCGCGCAGCTCGGTATAGGCACCGCGGGGCGCCTCGCCGATACGATTCATGTCACGGGCACTCGTTCCAGCAGTGTATCGATCACCCGGTTCGGCGTCATGGCCTGCGCCTCGGCTTCGAAACTCAGGATCAGGCGGTGCCGCAATACATCGTGAGCCACCGCCTGCACATCGTCGGGACTGACATAATCGCGTCCCTCCAGCCAGGCACTGGCGCGGGCGCACCGCTCCAGTGCGATGCTGCCGCGCGGACTGGCACCGTACTCGATCCAGTTGCCCAGGTCTTCACCGTAATCGCGCGCACCGCGGGTGGCGGCGATCAGTTGCACGATGTACTCGGTGACCGCCTCCGCCAGGTGCAACTCCTGGATGCTTTTGCGCGCCGCGAAAATTTCCTCCTGCAGGATTTGCCGGGGCGGTTCGCTGACGTTTCGCAATTCCTCCCGCGCCAGGTCCAGGATGCGCTTTTCCGCCTCCACGCTGGGGTATTCCACCTGCACGTGCAACAGGAAGCGGTCCAGTTGCGCTTCCGGCAGGGGATAGGTGCCCTCCTGCTCGATCGGGTTCTGCGTCGCCATGACTAAGAACAGGTCCGGCAGCGGCCAGGTGCGGGCGCCGACACTGACCTGGCGCTCCGCCATCGCCTCCAGCAGTGCCGATTGCACCTTGGCCGGTGCGCGGTTGACCTCGTCGGCCAGCACCATGTTGTGAAAAATCGGACCCTTCTGAAACGTGAAACTGCCGTCCTCCGGGCGGAACACGTCGGTGCCGGTAATGTCGCCTGGCAGCAGGTCGGGCGTGAACTGGATGCGGTGGAAGTCGCCCTCCACCGCTTCGGCCAGCGTGCGCACCGCCTTGGTCTTGGCCAGGCCGGGCGCGCCCTCCACCAACAGGTGGCCATCGGCCAGCAGAGCGACCAACAGCCTTTCGATCAGGTGTTCCTGGCCGACGATATGACTGCTGAGCCAGTTGCGCAGCACGTGCACCGGATGGTCTTCCGGCAGGGTCGATGCAGTGGGCTCTAAGATTTGCCTGGCACTTTGCGATTCCATTTCCATGTTGGCGACGACGGGGTGTATCGAGGGTACGGGTACAATACCCGCTGCTCCCTGTTGCGTATGAGACAGTGAGCGGGCTCCGGGAATTTTACACTGACTTCAGGTCCCCGCACACCACGCCGTCCTTGGATTTTTACAAAGTTTTACGCAACGCACTGTTTTGTCTGCCGCCGGAATTCTCCCATCTGTGCGGACTGGGTGCCATCCAGCTCGCGCATCGCACCGGCTGCAGCGGGCTATTGGCGGCGCATCCGGAGCCGGCACCGGTAGAGGCGATGGGTTTGCGCTTTGCACATCCGGTCGGCTTGGCGGCGGGACTGGACAAGGACGCCCGCTGCGTGTCCGGGCTGTTGTCCCTGGGTTTTTCCTTTATCGAAGTCGGCACGGTGACGCCGGCACCGCAGCCCGGCAACCCGCGTCCGCGCCTGTTTCGCCTGCCGCGACAGCAGGCACTGATTAATCGCATGGGTTTTAACAGCTGCGGCCTGGAACGTATGCGGCCCCGTCTGCTGGCACCGCACCCGGGCATTGTCGGCGTCAACCTGGGACTGAACCGGGATACCGCCGCCGACCAGGCACCCCAGGCGTACCGCACGGGGATGCGCGCGGTCTGCGAAGGTGCTGACTACATCGCCATTAATCTCTCCTCGCCGAACACCCCGGGCCTGCGCGAATGGCAGCGCGCCGATCGCCTGGAACCCCTGCTGGAAGCCCTGCTGGAAGAACGTGAACAACTCGCCGCCGCCGGCAAACGCACACCGCTGGCGATCAAGCTGTCGCCCGACCTGGAAGACGAACCACTGCGCGCATCGGCGCAGCTGCTGCGACGCATGGGAGTCGATGCGGTGATCGCCGGCAACACCACCGTCCAGCGCCCCGGCCTGGAGCACGAAGCGCGCGCCACGGAGGCGGGCGGGTTGAGCGGTGCCCCGCTGCGGCAGCGCGGACTCGAAATGACACGCATCCTGGCCGCAGAGCTGGGCCCCGGGATACCGATCATCGCCACCGGCGGTATCGCCGACGCCCGGGCCGCTGCCGAGCGCATCGAAGCCGGTGCCCGCCTGGTGCAGTTGTACACTGGTTTTATTTACGGCGGCCCGGCATTGATCACCGCCTCAGCCGCCGCGATCGCGGCATTGCAACGAGACACCCGGCCATGAAAAACCATTCACCTGTGCGCAAGATCCTGATTGTCGATGATGAAGCGGCAGTGCGGCGCATGATTCGTACGACCCTGGAAATGCGCAAAGAATTCACCTGCCTGGAAGCACCGGACACGATGCAGGCCAGGAAGCTACTCCACGAAGAACAACCCGACCTGATGTTGCTCGACTGGATGTTGTCCGGCATCAGCGGCATCGAACTGCTGCGCCAGCTGCGCAGCCAGGAAGAGAACCGGGACCTGCCCGTGATCATGCTCACGGCGAAGGACACCGAGCGCAGCATGGTGCGCGGCCTGGAACAGGGTGCCGACGATTACATCACCAAGCCTTTCTCGCCGCGCGAACTCGTGGCGCGGATTCATGCGGTCCTGCGCCGCCGGGGAGAACACCGGGAAGACGCCGTGTTATCGGCGGGCCCCCTGACCCTGGACCCCGTGCAGCACCACGTCAGCTGTGCCGGCCAGCCGGTGCACTTGCGGCCCATGGAATTTCGCCTGCTGCATTTTTTCATGTCGCACCCGGGCAGGACTTACAGCCGCGGCGCGCTGTTGAACCAGGTCTGGGGTGCGAACGCCTACCTGGAAGAGCGCACCCTGGACGTGCACATCAGCCGCTTGCGCCGCGTACTCAAGGGCTGCGGTGACTGCAGTCGCTGGGTGGACACGGTAGTCGGTTTCGGGTATCGCTTCACACCGCCGACATCGTGAAACAGCAGCTGCAGCCCCTGTTCCGCATGCTGCGGGAACTGCTGCTGTTTTGTATCGCCGGTCTTTTGCCGGGGGCACTGCTGGGCGTCCCGCTGCAGGGATTGGGCGTCGGCGTCGGCACCTGGCTGCTCTGGAACCTGGTCCAACCGCTGCGCCTCTGGCAGTGGTTGCAGCGGGAGACGACGAGCCCGCCGCCCAGGAGCCTGGGTCTGTGGCAGTCGATCTTCACAAGCCTGGGTCGCCGCCAGGCCGAGCAGGCCGCCTCGGCGGAAGCGGTGGCACCTTTGCGCGAGTTATTCCAGAATTTCAACAGCGCGGTGATCCTGCTGGATGCCGACGGACGCATCGCCTGGTGCAACCAGGCTGCGACCTCGCTGCTGGGAGTGCGCTTTCCCGAAGACCGACGCCGTCACCTGGGCAACCTGCTGCGCACCCCGGAACTGTTGCATTTCCTGCAGCAGATGCCAGAGCAGACACCGCTGGAATGCGCATCGCCCGGCGATGCCTCGCGACACCTGCGTTTCGGCTGTGCGCGCCTGCCGGAGGGCAGGGGTATTGTCTTTGTCCAGGATATTACCCAGCCGCACCGGCTGGAGAAGATGCGCCGGGACTTTATTGCCAATGTCTCGCACGAATTGCGCACCCCGCTGACCGTGATCATCGGCAGCCTGGAACTCATGGACGAGCCGCTGCCGCCTGCCAAGCTGCGTGAAATGCAGGAAGACATGCGCCACCAGGCCGGGCGCATGTCAGACCTGGTGCAAAGCCTGTTGCGCCTGGCGCAGCTCGAGAGTATGACCGAGCCCGCCGCCCGCGAACACATCCCACTGCGCCTGCTGCTGGCAGAAGTCTGTGACAGTATGAAAGCCAAGGCAGGTGAAGGGCGGCGCCTGGAATCGCACTGTCCGGATGCGCTGGTACTGCTGGGTTCCCGGGGCGAGTTGCAGAGCGTTTTCCTCAACCTGCTGGACAACGCCGTGCGCCACACCGACGCCCGGGAAGGCGTGGTGCAGGTAGAGGCCGAAGGCAGTGCCGAAGGTATCCGCGTGAAGGTGAAGGATAACGGTGCCGGCATCGAACGCCGACACCTGCCCCGGTTGACCGAGCGTTTTTATCGCGTCGACGAAGGCCGGAATTCCGCCCAGGCGGGCACCGGCCTGGGACTGGCCATCGTCAAGCACGCCCTGGAACGACACCAGGGCGAGTTGCAAATTCACAGCCGACCGGGGGAGGGCAGCGAGTTCGTGTGCTGCTTCCCGCCGGAGCGCAGCGGCTGAACCCCTCCCGCACATCGTCTGAACTCCTCCCGCACATCGCCGGGCCCCCTCCCAAACATCGCCTGACCCCTTCCCGCATAGCACCTGAACTCCTCCCGCGCACCGCCTGAACTCCTCCCGCGCATCGTTTGGCCTCCTCCCGCACATCGTCTGAACCCTTCCCGCACAGCACCTGAACTCCTCCCGCACAGCACCAGTTTCAACAATGCCGCATATTTTTGTCACATCGGCTGCGGACAATAGGCTGTGTTTCCGATGAGGTCAATGTTATGAGAGTCAATCGGCTTTTTAGTGCTTCCGTTCTTTTCAGTGCCACGGCGGTCGCTGCCCTGTCCCTGGGTGCTTCGCCGGCCATGGCGCGCGACAATATCCACATTGTCGGTTCTTCCACGGTCTACCCGTTTGCCACGGTAATTGCCGAGCGTTTCGGGCGTTCCTTCCGCTACAAGACGCCCACCGTGGAGTCCACGGGTTCCGGGGGCGGGCTGAAATTATTCTGTACCGGCGTCGGCGTCAATACGCCCGATATCACCAATTCTTCCCGGCGCATCAAGAAAACCGAGTATGACACCTGCCAGAAAAATGGCGTGCGCGACATCATCGAAGTCAAGATCGGGTATGACGGCATCGTGCTGGCGAATTCCGTGGATGCCGAGCGCATGCAACTGAGCCGGCGCGATATCTTCTTAGCCCTGGCGAAGGATGTGCCCGATCCCCGGGGTAGGGAGCGTTTCGTGTCCAACCCGTATCGCACCTGGAAAGACGTCAACCCCAAATTGCCGAACAAGAAAATCCGGGTGCTGGGGCCGCCGCCGACTTCTGGCACGCGCGACGCCTTCGTCGAGTTGGCCCTGGAGGGTGGTTGCAAGACTTTCCAGTGGGTCAAGGAGCTTAAGAAAAGAAACAAGCAGGCCTACAAGAGACGGTGTCACACGGTGCGTGAGGACGGTGCCTACGTGGAAGCGGGCGAAAATGACAACCTGATCGTGCAGAAGCTCAACGCCGACAAGGATTCCTTTGGCGTGTTTGGCTTCAGCTTCCTGAAAGAGAATAGCGACAAGGTGCAGGGTTCGGTGATCGAGGGCCGGGAACCCGCCTTTGCAGCCATTGCTTCGGGTGCCTACCCGGTGTCCCGTTCGCTGTACTTTTATGTCAAGAAAGCACATATCGGCCAGATTCGCGGTATCGAGCGCTACTTGCGCCTGTTTGTCAGCTCCCGTTCCATCGGCCCCCGCGGCCTCCTGGTGGAACGGGGCCTGATCCCGCTGCCAGCGACTGAATTGCGCAGCATGCAGAAAAGCGTCCACGGCCTCGCCAGCCTCCAGCTCTGAGACGCTGTATTCACTGCTGCCGGCAAACAGAATAGAGATACAGGGGGCGGTTTTTCTTGGGGTCTGCAGCTCTTTTCCTGCTCTTGTTACTGGCCGCTGCGGCCGTATTCCAGTTCAGTTACTTGCGTTCCCGCCGCCAGGGATTGGCCCTGGGCGGCATCCGGAATCTTCATTCCCTGCCGACGCATTATGCACTGCACGCCGCCCTGTGGTGTGTGATTCCCTCTGTCTGCCTGCTGGTCGTCTGGATGGCATTCCAGGAACAGCTGATCGGCTATCTTTTATTGCGTGAATTTTCCGAGCTGGTTTCTTCCGCGGCCGAGCGCAAGCTGTTTCTGAACACGGTGCGCAACCTGGCGGTCGACTTCGCAGACGCGCAGCAGGGGTACCAGCCCGCGGTCGATCGTTTCATAGAGCTGCAGAACCGCTTCCAGGATTTGCGCAACCTGGCGGTGCTGGCACTGGCGGTTGCGGGTGCGGTATGGGGCATTGCCAAGGTCCGCCCCCGCTACGGTGCCCGGCAGGTGACGGAAAAAGCACTGCAGGTTTTCTTCCTGCTCAGTGCCTGCGTGGCGGTGTTTTGCACGCTGGGCATCGTGCTGTCGGTGCTGTTTGAGGCCCTGCGTTTTTTCAGCGTGGTGCCGGTTACGGAATTCCTGTTCGGCACGCACTGGAGCCCGCAATTGGCCGTGCGCGCCGACCAGGTCGGCTCTTCCGGTGCTTTCGGTGCCGTGCCGTTGATCACCGGCACCCTGCTGATCGCCGCGGTGGCCATGTCGGTCGCCGTGCCGGTGGGCCTGATGTCGGCGATCTACCTGGCCGAGTACGCCAACCATCGCGTGCGCTCCATCGCCAAGCCGACCCTGGAGATCCTGGCGGGCATTCCCACCGTGGTCTACGGCTTCTTTGCCGCCCTGACCCTGGCACCGATGGTGCGCGATGCGGGAGCCGCCCTGGGCCTGTCGGTGTCTTCGGAGAGTGCCCTGGCGGCGGGCCTGGTCATGGGCGTGATGACCATTCCCTTTGTCTCCTCGCTGTCGGATGATGTGATCAAGGCGGTGCCGCAGTCGTTGCGAGAAGGCGCGTACGGTCTCGGTGCAACACCCTCGGAAATGGTGCGCCAAGTGGTGTTGCCGGCGGCATTGCCCGGGCTGGTGGGCGGCATTCTGCTGGCGGTCTCGCGTGCGATCGGCGAAACCATGATCGTGGTGATGGCCGCCGGGCTGGCCGCCAAGCTGACGGCAAACCCCTTGGAATCGGTGACCACGATCACCGTGCAGATCGTGACCCTGCTGGTCGGCGACCAGGAATTTGACAGTCCCAAAACGCTGGCGGCCTTTGCCCTGGGACTGTTGCTGTTTTTCATTACCCTGGGGCTGAACGTGATCGCCCTGGTCGTGGTGCGACGCTACCGGGAACGTTATGAATAAGCAATCTCCCACTGCACAGAACGGGCTGCGGCAGCGTGTCGAACAGGGCCTGGGGCGGCGTTATCGCCGTGAACGCCGCTTTCGTCTCTACGGCATATTGTCCCTGGGCTTTGCCCTGGCGGCACTGTGTTTCCTGTTTTACGACATCATCAACCGCGGCACTGGCGCGTTTACGAAATATGAAATTCGCCTGGAACTGCAATACGACGCCGAAGAGATGGGGATTTTTGACCCGGGAGACATCGAAGAGCTCGAGTTCGCCGATTTCCGACTCCCCCTGGACCAGGCCCTGAACCGAATTTTCCCGGGGGTGCAAGCCTTCGCCGAACAGGGTTTGTTGTATTCCCTGCTCAGCGGCGATGCCGAGTTCGAAATCCAGCGCCGCATCATGCAAAACCCCGCGGGGCTGCTGGGCAGTGCGGAGGAATTGTGGGTGACCGCATCCAGGACGCTGAAGCATCACCTGAAGGGTGCGCCGCCCGCCCGGGCGGGAGCGGGTTGGCAGCGCAAGAGAGAATGGGCGCAGGCATTGCAGGAGCAGGGACGGTTGCGCAGAAGTTTTAACGACACCTTTTTCTCGGCGGCGGATTCCCGCGATGCGGAATCCGCGGGCATTCGCGGGGCACTGATCGGTTCCCTGCTGACGCTCCTGGTCTGCTTCCTGTTCTCTTTCCCGGTCGGCGTCGCAGCGGCCGTCTACCTGGAAGAGTTTGCACCGCGCAATCGCTGGGTCGATATGCTGGAAGTCAATGTCAACAACCTGGCGGCGGTACCCTCGGTGATTTTTGGATTGCTGGGCCTGGTGGTGTTTCTCAATGTCTTGCACATGCCGCGCTCGGTGCCGCTGGTCGGCGGCCTGGTGCTGGCACTGATGACGTTGCCGACCATCATTATTTCCAGCCGCGTTGCCATCCAGTCGATCCCCGGTTCGATTCGCGAGGCGGCCCTGGGGCTGGGTGCCTCGCACATGCAACTGGTATTCGGCCACGTGATTCCACTGGCAATGCCCAGCATGCTGACCGGTGCGATCATCGGCATGGCGCGTGCCCTGGGCGAGAGTGCGCCGCTGTTGATGATCGGCATGGTCGCCTTCATCGTCGATATTCCTTCCGGTTTCTTTGATCCCTCCACGGTCCTGCCCGTGCAAATTTACCTGTGGGCGGACAGTCCGGAACGCGCTTTCGTGGAATTGACAGCCGGTGCAATAATGGTATTGTTGGCATTCTTAATCACGATGAATGGACTAGCCGCATTTTTGCGTCACCGCCTGGAGCGGGATTACCAATGACAGACAATGCATTTTCGGAGAACCCGTCGACGATACCCAAGTCGGTTGCCGCGCGGGAGTCGCCCCCGGCATCGGAACCCGCCACGGTGCGGGAGCCGGCGTTGACGCCGAAACCGATGGCGGCGCAGGAACCGGACACGGCACCGGAACCGGCAGCGGGCCGGCCTTTCCTGGAGGACCAGGTGCGTTTCCGGGTGCGCGACCTGGACGTGTTTTACGCCGACAAGCAGGCGATTTACGCGAACAGCCTGGACATCGGTGCCAACCAGGTGATCGCGATGATCGGCCCCTCGGGTTGCGGCAAGTCCACGTTCCTGCGCTGCCTGAACCGGATGAACGATATCATTCCCGACTGTCGGGTCACGGGAGAGATCTTCTTGGACGGCGAGGACATTTCCCAGGATATGGACCCGGTCATTCTGCGCGCCCGGGTCGGCATCGTGTTTCAAAAACCCAATCCCTTCCCGAAATCGATCTACGATAACGTGGCCTACGGCCCGCGGATCCACGGACTGTTCGACCATCGGGACGAGCTCGATGGCATCGTCGAGACCAGTCTCAAACGCGCCGGCCTGTGGCGGGAAGTCAGCGATCGCCTGCACCAGCCGGGCACCAGCCTTTCGGGCGGTCAGCAGCAGCGGCTGTGCATTGCCCGCACCATCGCCGTCAACCCCGAAGTGGTGCTCATGGATGAACCGTGCTCGTCACTGGACCCGATCGCCACCAGTCACATCGAAGACCTGATCGGTGAACTCAGCCAGAAATACACCATCGTGATTGTCACGCACTCCATGCAGCAGGCTTCGCGCGTCTCGCAGCGCACCGCGTATTTTCACTTGGGACGTCTGATCGAAGTGGACTCCACCGACAAGGTGTTCACCAACCCGACCCACCGGTTGACCGAAGATTACATTACCGGCCGCGTCGGTTGAACGCCGCCGGCAGAGGAGACAGAACCATGATCGAACCGCAACCGCATATTTCCGTGCAGTTTGACGAGGAGTTGAACAAAGTGCAACAGCGTTTCCTGGAGATGGGCGGGCTGGCGGAAGAACAGCTGGGCAGTGCGATCAACGCGCTGACCCTGTTGGACCCCGATGCCGCAAGCCGGGTCGAGGAGATCGAAAAAAAGATGAACCAGATGGAAGTGGATGTCTCCGAGGGATGCGCGCTGCTCTTTGTCAAGCGCCAGCCTGCCGCGGGCGACCTGCGCCTGGTGTTGTCGGTCTACCGCGGCCTTTTCGATCTCGAGCGGATCGGGGATGAAGCCTGTCGCATCGCGCGTATCGTCACCCCGCTCAGCGAAGAGAAAAAAAGTTCTCACATCCAGGAAATCGGCGACATCGGTGCCATTGTCCTGGACATGCTGCACCAGTCGCTGGATGCCTTCGTGCGCCGCGATGCGCATACCGCCTACGAAGCCGCGCGGCGCGACCGAGAAGTGGACGATCAATACAACAGCCTGATGCTGAAGCTGATCAGCGATATGAGCACGACTCCCAAGAAGATCCCGGTCAGCGTCAACCTGTTGTGGGTGTTGCGCGCCCTGGAGCGGGCCGGCGATCACGTCTGCAATATTTGTGAACACGTGGTCTACCTGGTCGGCGGCCGGGATGTGCGCCACCAGGGTCTGAAAAGGATGAAGAAGGCGGCCGAGGCCCAGGCGAAGGGATAACAGACCGCCCGTTTTGCGGGCATCGCCGCCGTCCCGGGCGGCGCATTGATTCAAGGTGACGGCCGGCGGAACTCGAGCGCGGGCTTATTCAAAGCGGTAGTCGGCGGGGTCCGGGTGGCGCGTCCATTTCCAGTAATCCGCCAGTCGCCAGGGAGAGGTGGCGGTGACCCTGCCGGCACTGTTCTTGTACCAGTTGTCCGTGGGCAGCGACCAGATCATCTTTTCCAGGGTCTTTTCCAACTTGCGGTTGAATGCATCGTTGACCTCGGTCTTGCATTCCAGGGCGCGTTTCCCATCGCCGATCACCAGGCCCAGGCATTCCAGGATATACCGCACCTGGCACTCGGAATGAAAAATAATGCTGCCGGCATGGGCCAGGTTCGTGCCCGGGCCATAGAGGCAGAACAGGTTGGGAAAGTCCGGCACCGTGATGCCCAGGTAGGCCTTGGGGTCCTCCCCCCAGAGTTCCTCCAGGCTGACGCCGCCCCGCCCCCGGACTTCCATCGGCCAGAGAAAACGGCTGGCGTGAAAACCGGTGGCAAAGACGATGACATCGACCTCGTAGGAATTGCCCTCGGCGTCGACGACCGCATTGGGTTGCACTTCTTTCAGGCCGCTGCAGACCAGCTGCACGTTCTCCCGCTGCAGTGTCTTGAGCCACGTGCCGTTGTCCTGCAGGATGCGTTTGCAGAAGGGCGGGTAATCGGGCACCACCTTTTTCAGCAGTTCTTTATCGCCGTCTATCTGTTGCGTCATCCAGTCGGTGAAGATGATGCGCATGTCCTCGTTGGCCTGGTTGATGGAGCGTTGGTCGTGCGATTGGTACCAGTCCTCGTCCATCACCAGCGAGGGCAGCAGGGCATCGGAGCCGGGCCAGAACAACAGGAAACGGTACCAGCGCGCGTAGTAGGGCAGGTGTTCCAGCAGCCACTTCATACCCTCGCCGACCGCTTCGTGATACACCGGGTTGGGGAAGATCCACGGCGGGGAGCGCTGCAGCACGTACAGTTTCTGCGCCTGCTTGGCCACCTCCGGCACCAACTGGAAGGCGCTGGCACCGCTGCCGATGACCGCCACCCGCTTGCCCTGCAAGTCGATGTCGTGACGCCACTCCGCCGAGTGAAAATAGCTTCCCGCAAAATTCTCCAGGCCGGGGAAGTCCGGGATTTTCGGCCGGTTGAGTTGGCCGACGGCACTGATGATCGCATTGACCTGTACGGTTTCCTCTGCTCCCTGCGCCGTGCGTACCCTGAGTTCCCAGAGACACTCCTGTTCGTCGTAACGGGCACTCAACACCTCGGTGTTAAAACGGATCTGCTCCCGGATTCCAAAACGGTCCACGCAGTCCTCGAAATACTGCAGCAATTCCCCCTGTTGCGCATAAAACTCCGACCAGCGATGGTTGGGGGCAAACGAGTAACAGTAGAAATGATTGGCGACATCGACCCGGCAGCCCGGGTACGTGTTTTCGTACCAGGTGCCGCCCACGGCGGAATTCTTTTCAAACACCACGCAGGGGATGCCCGCTTCCTGCAGACGGATGGCCGAGAGAATGCCCGACATGCCGGCACCGATCACCGCCGTCTTGAAGTTCTGTTTCTGCTCCGGGCTGACCGTGTCCTGCCAGTGCGTGAGCCGGGCGTCCCCGCCGTCGAGGCGCATTTCCTCCAACATCATCGGCACGTACTCCGGCGGCACTTCCGCACCGACCATGAAATTCATCATGCGCTGCACGGTTTCCGGTGGCGGTGGCGGCAGCACCGGGCAACCCTGGTCCCGGTAGCGGCCGATGATTTCCAGGGCCCGGGCGCGCACCTCTGCCTGCTGCTCCGGGGGGAGAAATCCCTGCACTTCCCCCAGCGTGGGGGCGGCGGGGCGAATCGCGCCGTCCAGGATATCCGTGTCGCCGCTGATGTGCACCAGCGACATCATCAGCGTGGGAATGCTGGCCTCTTCCAGGGCAGTGCGAATAAACTCGTCGTCTTCGGTGATGCGCGTACCCGTGCAATCAGCGGGGTCGACGTGCGTGTCCATCAAAACGCTCCCGCCCCTTACTTGATCTTGACAAACTTCAGTGTGAAGCGGTCGCTCTCACCGATGGCCTGGTATTTCTCCCGGTCCTGGTCTCCCAGGCGCATGACGGGGGGCAGGGTCCACACCCCCGCGGGATAGTTCTTTTCATCCCTGGGATTGGCGTTGATCTCGGAGCGGCCGACCAGGCGAAATCCCGCCGACTCGATCAGCTGTATTGCGTATTCCTCCGGCACATAACCGGAACTCGCCATGTCCTCCACGCTCATACCGGGAAAGCCCCGGTGTTCGACCACGCCGAAGATGCCGCCCGGCTTGAGTGAGTGCCATGCCGCATCGAACACTTCTGAAATATAGCCCTCGCTGATCCAGTTGTGCAGGTTGCGGAAGGTCAGCACCATGTCGGCACTTTCCTCCGGGGCGATGTCATAGTTTCCGCGTCCCAGGGAAGTGATTTTGACCGCGGAGAATGCTGGATTGTCCCGGATCGCCTCCTCGTATTTCTGCCGGAACCTGCGCCGGTACTCCGGCGTGGGGTCGGGCGGAAAATGCGCGGCATACAGGGTGCCTTTTTTTTGCAGGTAGGGAGCGAGAATGCGGCTGTACCAGCCGGAGCCGGGCCACAACTCCACCACCGTCATATCCCGTTCAATACCAAGGAATTGCAGCGTCTCCACCGGGTGCCGGTAGATATCCCGCGCCTGTTCCTCCGCCGGACGCTCCGGCGAAGCCGTGGCGCGCTCCAGGGCCCGGCGTTCCCCGCAGGCCCCCAGGGTCAGGAGCAGCAGGGCGCACGGTACGGCAAGGCGAATAAAGTTCAGGCTGGGGTGCATGGCGGGAGGGCTCCTCGTTGATAACTCTGCACACCGGTCTCAAGGTCGGGATGTGCGGCGGGGCAACAGTCTAAACCATATTGCCCCTGTGGTTTGAAATCCAGCCACCCGTCCCACCGGGATGCAGAAGTCTTCCGGGTTCATCGTTCTTCTGCAGAAGTTCGGGTGAAAGCATTTCCAGTAGTTCAATGGAATACCAGAATTTATTACCTACTGGTGGTCGTGCAACACCTCTCCACCACGTCTCATGCTGATTTAGAACTTCCTCAGCATGCTTTTTTTGTTCCGGGGCAGCACCGCTGCCATCTCTACGCATTTTCTCGTAATATTTCTGTAATTGTAATAGCCGATCATACTGCTCCACACTTAAATTCTCCGCTATATCCTCGGCCGCTACTATCATTGCGGCTTCAAACCAGCACCCCTCTACCTCCTGTCGTAACCTTGCCAGGGCTTCCGAGCCAGGATTTTCAAACACTGCATCGACGACTTCCTTGTCCGATGCATTTCTAGTGATAAATCGGTAATACATATCTTGATTGATGGTTTTTAAGATAAGCATTGCAGTGATCTCTGAAATGAATGATTTGTCGTCATTGGGTAATAGTGCCAACATCGCCCTCATCTGGTGGAGGGCCTGGGCGATATCTCGAGCACTGAGTTGGCTCGCTGCAAAAAATTTTTGAAAACGATCTCTACTACAAAACAGCTCAGAAGGATTCTTGGTAAACCATCTATTGACATCAACAGACCTGAGCATTGTTTCAACAAAGTCTTTTAGTGGCGGGTAGGGAAGCCTGAACGGCAGGTCGAAGAAGCGCAGCAGGTATTTCTCTGCATCGAATTCATTGCCGTACAGGGCCCGCACCGAATGCGCCAGCTGTTCCCGGTTTACCGCCAACACGAACACGATGTTGTCGACGGCGAACAGGTGCTTGGCGGTTTCCAGGAATTCTACGGCGTAGCTGGGTCTGCAGCGGTCCAGTTCATCGATGATCACCACCAATGGTTTGTCGCGTTTTTTTCTCAATGCTTCTGCCGACTCCTCCAGGGTGCTTCTGAAGTCTGTGATCAAGTCGCGGTTTTTTGAGTACTCGGACAATTGTGGCTTGCCGAAGAAGCTGAGTATTTTGTCAATATTGATCCAGCCTCCTGTTTTATATCGTATGGCGTCTGAAAAAACTTGTATTAATACTTTTTTCCCTGTTTTCTTCAGGCTGGCGATTGTTTCTGACGGTACCTCCCCCGGGTAATATTTTTGCAGACGGTCGGTCAGTTCAGAGGATAGGGCGATAAAAGGGACCTTCGTAAAATCCGTCTTCCAAGCATTGAACTTTACCACCGGAAACTTCTCGTTGCGCAGGTATTGCATCCACATCCTGAGAAACGTGGTCTTGCCTGCCCCCCATGGTGCATCGACCGACAACACGCACGGTCCGGTGATGGAGTTGATGACGTCGGTCAGGATTTTTGCCGCCTCCTCACGCTTGAACAGGTCATTTGCAAAGGGGTTACCTTCAGGTGCTTCCACCTCCAGCGGCTGAATACGCATTTTTGCCATGAGAATTTTCCTCTGTGCAGCAACAAAATATTAATGCGGCGTTTTGCAGCCCCCATCTTACACAACTGTTTTGCCTTTACTTTAGCAACCCCAGGGCAGGCGTTCTCCGGCCCGATTCGGCCGGCGTCTATAATTGCCGCAGTCGCGGACGCTTGCGCCCGCCGTCCGGCGGGACTGGATTTCACCGTCGCACGACGACGCACGATGTATCGCCGCCGGTGCTCCGCCTCCGGGTGCCCCGCACAATGCAGCGGTAGATGCCGGCATGTTGTTTTCAGCCGCCGCGACCTGATTTTTTGTATATACCTGGTTCATGCTCCCCGCTCCCACCACTATCCTGGACCGCCAACTGACGCGCACGGTTCTGTTCTTTGCCCCGCTGTGTTCGCTGCTGGTCAACTTGGGGCAGTCGGTGCTGTTTGCGACCATGCCGGTGCTGGGCCGCATCCTGGGTTTTCACGAGGTGCAGATCACCGCCCTGGTCTCCCTGTCGGCACTGACTTTTTTCCTGGTCAGTCCAATATGGGGTCGTTACAGCGATGTGCTGGGACGCAAGAGAACCATGCTGATCGGCCTGTCCGCCTATTCCCTGGGCGCCCTGTTGTTCAACGGCATTGTCGAACTGGCCTTCGCCGGTTTCCTGGGGGGCTGGGTGCTGTACATGCTGCTGCTGCCCTATCGCGTGGCGCACACGGGCATGATGGCGGCGGTGCACCCCGCCAGCGGTGCCTACGTCGCCGATGTCACCTCGGTGCAGGAGCGCACGGCGGGCATGAGCCAACTGGCGGCGGCGGTGGCACTGGGTGCGATCCTGGGTCCGCCCCTGGTGTATTTCAGTCGCTACGGCATTCTGACCCCGCTCTACATCAGTGCCCTGATCTCCCTGTGCGGCACCCTGTGGTTGTGGCTTTCCATGCCGGATTACCGGGTGCCCAAGGAGGATGAAAATGCACCGCCGGTGCGCCTCAGTTATTTTGACCCGCGTTACCGCACCTTCCTGCTTATCGGCCTGGTCATGTACAGCGCCATGTCCGCGGCCCAGCAAACCCTGGGTTTTTACCTGCAGGACCGCTTCGGTTTTGACAATGACCAGACCATCCGCAATTTCGCCATCGCCAACATGGTGTCTTCTGCGGCGATGATGTTCGCCCAACTGGTGCTGGTGCGGCGCATGGGCTGGGATGCCAGCACACTGCTGCACATCGGCCTGCCGCTGGCCTGCTTGGGGTACTTCGGCCTGGCGGCGGTCGGCATTTTTTACGTGGACCTGGACACCGCACTCCGCTTCCTCTTCTTGTGTGCGGCAATGCTGGTCTTCGGCCTGGGCATGGGTCTGGCCGGACCCGGTTATACCGCCAGTGCCAGCCTGCGCGTAGGATCGCAAGAGCAGGGTGCCCTGGCGGGCCTCTCGGCCTCCATTCCCGGCCTGGGCTTTGTCATCGGCCCGATTGTCGGCGGCGTGCTCTACAGCGTGAACAGCTTCTACCCGTACCTGCTGTCGGGGGCGTTGTTGCTGGCCCTGACCGTGTTTGTCTGGCGTTCCCTGAAAGTCTAGGGTGCTATACTTTTGCGCCTTGTACCGCGCCTGACAACGACGGCATGAAGATAGCATTCAACAGCGAACAACTGGCCCTGCGCGACAAGATTCGCGGCTACCTGGCGGAGTTGATGACGCCGAAACTGCGCACGGAACTGGACGAATCCGGGGCCGGCGAGGGCGGTGGTCCCGAGTTTCGCAAGGCCCTGCAGCAGATGGGGACGGACGGCTGGATCGGCATGGGTTGGCCCGAGGAACTGGGCGGCGACGGCATGACCCCCTTGGAACAATACATTTTTACCGAGGAAGTGATGCGGCTGCGCTTCCCCTATCCGTTCCTGACCACCGACGGCATCGGCCCGGTGCTGGCCGAACACGGCAGCGATGCAATGAAGGATACCGTGGTCAAGGACATCCGCGCCGGCAAGGCGATTTTCGCCATTGGTTATTCCGAGCCGAATGCCGGCACGGACCTCGCTTCGCTGCGCACCCGCGCCGTGCCCGACGGCGACGGCTGGATAATCAACGGCCAGAAAATCTGGACCAGCCTCGCCAACTTCGCCGACTATATATGGCTTGCGGCGCGCACCGACGAAGACCCGCGCAAACGGCACAAGGGCCTGTCGATGTTCGTCGTGCCGACCGCAGACAAGGGATATTCCTGCACGCCCATTCAAACGCTGGGCGGCGTGCGCACCAACGCCACCTATTACCAGGACATTCGCGTTCCCTCCCAGAACCTGGTCGGGGAAGTCAACGGCGGCTGGAAACTGATCACCAGCCAGTTGAACATCGAACGGCTGTCCCTGGTCAACCAGGGCTACACCGAGGAGGCGGCACTCGAGCTGTTCCGCTGGGCGACACAACAGCGTCTGCCCGACGGCCGGCGGGTGATCGAGCAGCCCTGGGTGCAGCAGAACATCGCCAAGATTCACGCCGGCTTGGAAGTCTTGCGGCTGATTTGCTGGAAACAGGCGTGGTCGATGACTTATGAGAAATTGCCGATGGCGGATGCCTCGGCGGCCAAGGTCTACGGCACCGAATTTTTTATCGAGACCTACCGCATGATGATGGAGATCATGGGGCAGTGCAGCACACTGGTGGGCGGGACCCCCGGGGTGGTCATGGAAGGGCAGGTCGAAAGAATGTACCGCACCGGTTCGATCCTGACCTTCGGTGGCGGTGCCAACGAGATTCAACGCGACATTATTTCCGCGGCCGGATTGCTGATGCCGCGCGCGAGCCGCTGAACGGGACGGCCGGGGGAGAAGACCATGGATTTTGCATTGCGTGAAGAACAACAGGAAGTGCGCGCCCTGGCACAGCGCATCCTGGGAGACCACACCGCTAACGAACAGCTGCGCGCCATCGAACAGCAGGAGGATCGCTATGATCCCGGGCTGTGGCAGACGCTGGCCGAAGCCGGGTTGCTGGGCGTGGCCGTCGAAGAGGCCCACGGCGGCATGGGTTTCGGTTTTGAGACCCTGTGCCTGCTGGTCGAAGAGGCCGGTGCCACCCTGGCACCCGTGCCGATCCTGCCCGCCCTGGTCGAGGCGGCACTGCCCATCGCCCGCTTCGGGGATGCCGAGGCCCGGGAGCTTCTGCCGCGCCTGGTCAAGGGGGAAATCCTCTTGAGTGCCGCCTGGGCGGAGCCGGGCAATGACGATGCCTTGCATCCCGCCTGTCGCGCCGTACAGGGCGAGGACGGCTGGACCTTGCAGGGCGTCAAGCACTGCGTGCCCTACGCGGCCCTGGCCGAGCGCGTGCTGGTCAGTGCCGCCACGGAGCAGGGTGCCGGCCTGTTTTTAGTTGACCCCAAGGGTGCCGGTGTCAGCCTGCAGCGCCAAGTGGTGACCTCCGGTGAACCGCAGTTCCTGTTGCAGATGGACGGGGCGCCGGTCACGAATGTGCTGGCGCATGGCAGTGAAGGGGAGGAGGCCCTGGGCTGGGCGGTGCAGCGCGCCACTGCCGGCTGTTGCGCCCTGGCACTGGGTATCGCCGAGAAAATGACGCGCATTACCGCCGAATACACTTCCGAGCGCGAGCAGTTCGGCGTCAAGATCGCGACCTTCCAGGCGGTCGGCCATCGCGCCGCCAACTGCTTTATCGACGTGCAATGCCTGCGCCTGGCGGTGCAGCAGGCGGTCTCACTGCTGGACCAGGAAGAGAGTGCGGGCACCTCGGTGCAGGTGGCGAAAATCTGGGCCGGCGATGTCTCCCACCGCGTCAGCTACGCGGCACAGCACCTGCACGGCGGCATGGGCGTCGACCGCGATTACCACCTGTTTCGCTATTGCCTGTGGGCCAAGCACGTGGAGATGATGCTGGGTTCCAGTGCCGCCACGCTGGCGCAACTGGGCGAGGAACTGGCCGGACGATATATTGCCGAGGCGGAGGCCTGAAGGCGTCGAACTTCTAAGACCGCGCGGACGCCGGTCAGCAGAACCGCAAATCAGGAAGCCGATTTGGGCGGCGGATCCTGGTTTGCGAAAGTGCGGATGCCCTCCCCGAACGGGTGCCCCCAGGGCGGATGGGAGTCGGTCCAGACATGCATCTGCGGGTGAATCCAATCGTCTTCATCGAAGCACGGGGCCCAGACAAACACGTACTCCATGGAACCGTTGCTGCAACCGTACAGCGGTGAACCGCATTGCGGACAGAAGTTTCTCTGCACCTCGCCACCGCTGTCGCCCTGCACGGAATGGGAGGCGGTTTCCCCTTGCAACACCGTGAATTGTGCACCGGGAATCACCACGCAGGTGCTGACCGCAGCTCCCGTGCTGTGCTGGCAATCCCGGCAGGAGCAGTGCGCCGCCCGCATGTTCTCATCCACTTCACAGCGAAAGCGAAACTGCCCGCACAGGCAGCCGCCCTCGACTTGGCGCTTGGCATTCATGACCGTCCCCCGGATGGTGATGCGGGATTGCCAGTATACAGCCGCCCCGGGCCTCCGCCATCTCTAATGGGGCGTTTTCGGCGTGCTCTTATAACCGTACATGCGGGTTGACTGATGGCGTTTATCAGTGCCAGACTGGAGATGAAAAGCGCGGTCTGAGCCTTTGCGGAGGAGACAACATGAGCCTCGAAATGTTTCGTGAATTTCTCGGTTGGAGTGCCTTGCTTAACATCGCCCTGGTGCTCTGGTGGTTTTCGTGGATTGTTTTTTTCCACGACTTCCTCTACCGCATACACAGCCGCTGGTTCAAGTTCTCCTCCGTTGAGAGCTTCGACACCATCCACTATGTGGGCATCGCTTTTTACGAAATCGTGGTCTGGGCATTTTTCATCATTCCCTGGATTGCCCTGCACATCGTCAGCTGAAGCCGGCGTCGGTTTGCAGACCGGGAATTGATCGAGGGCTGAACGAGGAGAAACCATGATGAGTCTTGAAATTTTGCGCGCCGTCCTGGGCTGGTCTGCACTGCTGCAGCTGGGCCTGTTGTTCTCGTGGTGGCTGCTTTTCCTGCGTGTGCACGATGCGGTCTACCAAACGTGCAGCCGCTGGTTCAAACTCACCCCGGAGGGCTTTGATACCGCCAACTACGCGGCCATCGGCTTCTACAAGGTCCTGGTCTGGGCGTTTTTCATCATTCCCTGGCTCGTCCTGCACATCATCGCCTGAGCAGCGGCCGGCCTCCCGCCTTCCAGGCGGCGGTTCTCAGGGAGTGCGGCTTTCGTAAATCAATTTTTTTAAAGTATCGAGATCGTCACTGGCGATCATATCCAGATGAACCCCGAGTGTGTCTGAGACACATCGTGCTTGCGCCTTTTCTTCTGCCTGCCATTTCCTGATAAAGGAGAGATCATATTTTTTGTGGTCCCTGTTTTGCAGATTATCGCGAATCATCTCCGCATTTCCCTGCAGCAGGATCAGACGATCGGGTTTCATAGTGCGAAACACTGCCACATCCACGGGCTCAATCTTTCCTTCTTGATTTAGAAGCGTGAAATGCCCGGTGATTAACAACCGTCGATGTCGTGTCTGAATACGTCGGATTTCCTCGAGTAATACGTCTTGATTGCCTTTAATATCCTGCACCCGTTTTTCCGCCTTCGTCATTTTTTTTCTGCGCGCAGAAATTAAATCACCGGCATTAAAGTGTTGGTATCCCATCAACTTGGGCATTTCCTCGGCGAGCGTGCTTTTGCCGACACCATGAACACCTCCCATGAAAAGCAATGAGTTGCGAACGGTAGGGTCCACGGATTTACGTTCAGAGATCAGTTTCATGTCTGCATCATCCAGGTAACGAAAAGATTGCGGGGGAACCGGGCAAGCGGACAGGGCGGATAAAGCGAGGGGAGTTTCCATCTCGTAGATATCACCCAGGATAAAGACGATCGCCGTGCTGCATCCCGCATAATACTCGCGGAATATGCGTCGCGAAATACCGGCACCGATTGCGGTTTTGTCCCAAATTCTCGTCGGGGGCTCCGCCAGGAGCCGCAGAACCTCGGCGATGGCGACGATTTTTTGCGTGGGTGCACTGCAATAGAATGCAAGCTGTGAAATTTCATGCCGGGGGAGAGCTTTACGGTATTCAAAAATTTTCTTCCCCGATAGAATATTATCGATATGCTCGCGGTAGATAGAAACCAGGGCTGCCTTTTTCATTGAGCCGCTCTTGAATGAAAGCATTTTTTATACCCATCATGGTCGATTTCCCGTATGCTTTGAATTTGGCCTCTTACCCCGGCCTGCTTGAGTTCTGCGAGGCCAACGGGATCAATTTCTCGCATGAAGCGAAAAAGAATCACCAGGGTTTCTTTTTTCAACCACTCTTTGACTCGCACTTTTGCATAGACGGTTCGTTTGGACACCAGGGGCAGTACATCATTGATTTTATTCCCGCGATAAACACGCTCCACCACCCCGATGCACCGTATATCCCGGCAGTCTCCTGACCGGTAAAACAACAATAAACTGCCCGGGTCAATTTTTTTAGTCTTGGAGTGACAGATATAAGCGTTTTTGATGGTATTGGTTTCAGGTGTGTACTGGCTGGGGTCATCTGCGAACCGGCCGCGATGAATTTCCGCATCGGGGAAGAGATCTCGATGATACTTGGGCTGAACCGGGACAATAAATTTTTTAATAGAACGCTCATCGGAATATAACGGGTAGTATCTGGTTGCGTATTCCAGGGGGCTGAGTGCGGTATCCGGTGATGTTAGAGGGCGCATGGTTTTCACATACGCCTTGTCTCTTTCTTTGTATGTCCCGCAATCTTGGAAACCAAAGTTCTCACACAGTGATACCAATGCTTCCCGCTCCTCGCCAAATATGTGTAGGTAGACGTACGGAATCTTTTTTTCTGCGGCATAGTGGAAGGCGGTATAGAGTAATCTTTCGCCGGTTTTCCGTCCGCGTATGTTTTCTCCCACTTTGAATGTGCATAGTTTTAATGCCGTTCCGTCCAGCTTGTCCCCCGCATCATTAATGACGGGATTTTCCTCCTGCTGGTAAATGCAAATTGCCTGCACCGTGTCGTTGTCCGTAATACACCATGCTTGTCCTCCCTTGTGCGCCATTTTTTCAAACCATTGCTCGTATCCTTCGGAACCCTGACGCAAGGAATCAAAGAACGGTTGTCGGACATCCAATTCATGCAAAAAGCGTCTTTCAACACTACCGGGAGGACTGAATTCTTCTTCGTTTAAAGTTTCCAGGTGACTGTAAAATTGCACAACACGGTGTACTCTCTCCTCGACTCCAGCCTTTTTGGCCTTTTTATAGATTTCCCGGTCTTCGGTGACGAAATAGTCGACGGCTCCCCGGCACAGGGCGTGAAGCAATAGATTATCTGTATGCTCCTTCTCGTTGCCCTGTCGCCACCCGTAGCGTTTCAATTCCTCTTCGGTCAGTTCGGGAAGGGGTTCGATTTGCGGGTACCGGGCCATCCTGGATAACAGTATTTCTTGTCTTTTTTCATTTTTATCCCGTTCAATTTCCCGCCCTTGGTCGGGCCGGGTATATAAGATATATCCCTGTTGTGCACACCACCTGAGCATTTCTGCGAGCTTGGGGTCCAGCTCCACATCCGGCTCTTCCACCTGAATGATGATGTTGGTGTCGATGAGTACCCGCATGTTTTGTTACCCGCCAGGTCCTTGTAATTGAGCCATCTTTGCCAGCCTTGTTTTCCTGTGCAAAGCCTTTGCCTGCGCTGCCCGGGAAATCAGTCAGTCGCAGACGAGCGGGCTGGCAAAAGTCGATGCCCCCATTATAAACGGCTTATTCTGTGCGACCCGGTGCCCTGAGAACTGGGCGGATATACACGGCTTCCAAACGCTATTCAGACGGGCTCAGGCAGTTGTGAGCCCCAGGTTTCAGGGCTGATCTCAGCCCAGTGCCAGGGGTCCTCGGGGCCGGGCAGGGCGCGGGCCCGCTGCAGGCGCTGCAGGAACTCCTGGCGGGGGATGGTCTCTGCTCCCAGGGTGGCCAGGTGCGGGCTGTGCAGCTGGCAGTCGATCAGCGCAAAGCCCCGGGCATGCAGTTGGGCGCAGAGGTGGGCCAGGGCGATCTTGGAGGCATCGGGCCGCAGTGCGAACATGGACTCGCCGGCAAAATAACGGCCCAGGGCGAGGCCGTAGAGGCCGCCGGCCAGCGTATCGCCCTCCCAGACTTCCACGCTGTGTGCGATACCCTTCCGGTGCAGGATGCAAAAGCTTTTTTGCAGGGCGTGGCTGATCCAGGTTCCCTCGCGCCGGGTCTCGGCGCAGGCATCGATGACCCGGTCGAAGGCGGTATCGACGCTGACCCGGTAATCATCGCGGCGCAAGCGTCGGCGCAGGGAGTGCGAGATGTGCATCTTGGCGGTGAACAGGACGCTGCGCGGGTCGGGGCACCACCACAGGTTCAGATTGCGATCATCGCTCCACGGGAAAATGCCCCGCTCGTAGGCGGCGACCAGGGTTTGCGGTTCCAGGTCGGCTCCGATCGCCAGCAGGCCGTTGGGAACCTGCAGCGCATTTTCTGCCGGTGGGAAGTTGCGTTCGCCCGGGGCGAGCCGTACGACAATCCCGGACATGCTGGACGCCCCGGCCGCTGCGGCTCTCTTAGCGGCGTTTTTCCAGGGGGACAAACTTCCTGGGCTTGGCCCCGGTGTACCACTGGCGCGGCCGGCCGATGCGGTACTCGCTGCCCAGCATTTCATTCCATTGCGCCACCCAACCGGGCATCCGGCCCATGGCAAAAATCACGGTGAACATGCTGGTCGGAATCCCGAGTGCCTTGAGCAGGATCCCGGAATAAAAATCGACGTTCGGATACAGTTTCTTTTCGACAAAATATTCATCTTCCAGGGCGATTTGTTCCAGGCGTCGCGCGATGCGAAACAGCGGGTCGTCGGCCACTCCCAGCTCCTCCAGGGTCTCATCGCAGCTCTGTTTCATGACCCGGGCGCGCGGGTCGTAGTTCTTGTAGACCCGGTGGCCGAAGCCCATGAGGCGGAAGGGGTCGTTCTTGTCCTTGGCGCGGGCGATAAACTTGTCGATGTTTTTTTCATCGCCGATCTCCCGCAGCATGCGCAGTACCGCCTCGTTGGCCCCGCCGTGTGCCGGCCCCCACAAGGCGGCGACCCCGGCGGCGATGCAGGCGAAGGGATTGGCACCCGAGGAACCCGCCATGCGCACGGTGGAGGTGGAGGCATTCTGCTCGTGGTCGGCATGCAACAGCAGCACCCGGTCCATGGCCTTGGCTACCGTGGGCGACACCGTGTAGGTCTCGCACGGGGTGCCAAACATCATGTAAAGGAAATTCTCGGCGTAGGCCTTGTCGTTGTCCGGGTAGATAAAAGGCTGTCCGATGGAGTGCTTGTAACTCATCGCCGCCAGGGTCGGTGCCTTGGCGATCAGCCGCAGGGCGGACTCGCGGCGGTTGTCCGCATCGTTGATGTCGAGCTTGTCGTGGTAGAAGGCCGCCAGGGCACCGACCGCACTGCACAGCATCGCCATCGGGTGCGCATCGGAATGAAAACCGCGGAAAAAATTCACCAGGTGTTCGTGCACCATGGTGTGGTACTTGACGTCCTGGACAAATTGCCTTTTCTGTTCGGCGTTGGGCAGTTCACCGTTGAACAGCAGGTAGCAGACTTCCAGGTGGTCGGAATGTTCGGCCAGTTCTTCGATGGAATAGCCGCGGTGCAGCAGCACGCCCTCGGCACCGTCGATGTAGGTGATCTTGGATTCGCAGGCGGCGGTGGCCAGGAAACCGGGGTCGTAGGTGAAAATGCCCGAGCCGTTCAGGGCGGAGATGTCGACGACATCCGGCCCGATGGTGCCGGAATGCACACCGAATTCGAAGTTTTTACCGGCAATTTCCAAGTGCGCTTTCTGGGACATGAGCGAAGAACCGGTTGCCTGTGTTGTCTTGGTCTGGCGGGGTACTGCCCGCACTGCTGGAGAGCAATTAATCGGCGGACCAGTATAGCAGATTGCCGGATTTGCCCGACTTTCCGGGGCGGCCCCGGGAGTGCCTTCTATCCGTCATATCACGGCGGGGGACGGGGGCGGACCCGTGCTCCGCCGTATGCAGACGGCGGGCGACAACCCACCCACTTTGCGCCGCCCGGGAGCGGCCGGCACCGGGCCTTGACAACAGCGCGGTTTAGCGGATTTCCCCGGTCACCCGGACGCGCTTGGCACCGGCTGCAGGAAGAGGCGCGCGCCTGGCTTCAAGGATTTTCTCGATGCGCAGGTTCAGCAGGCGGTGCAGGGCGATCAGCAGGCCGGTAAAAATAAAGGCTCCGGGCGGCAGTACCGCAACCAGCACCGGCTGGTAGTCTGCCATGAGCACCCAGTGCCAGTCGCGCGCGGCCTCGCCGAACAGCAGGTGCATGTTGCTGAACAATGCACCGCTGCCCGTCAGTTCGCGCAGGGCACCCAGCAGCACCAGCACCGCCAGGAAGCCCAGGCCGGTGAACAGTCCATCGGTGGCGGAGGCCAGCACGTCATTGCGCCGCGCAAAGGCCTCGGCGCGCCCTAAGATCACGCAGTTGGTGACGATGATCGGAATAAAAATCCCCAGCACCTGGTAGAGCCGGTAGGTGTACGCCTGCATGAGCAGTTCGATGCAGGTGGTGAAGGCGGCGATAATCATCACGAAGGCGGGCAGGCGGATGGTCTCCGGGACCTGCCGGCGCACCAGGGAGACGCTGATGTTGGACATCGTCAGCACGGCGACGGTGGCCAGCCCCAGTCCCAGGGCGTTGACCACGGAATTGCTAACGCCCAGCAGCGGGCACAGTCCCAGCAGCTGCACCAGTGCCGGGTTGTTCTTCCACAGTGCGTTGAGGCTGATTTCGCGGTATTTCATGGTTGTGCCTGGCGGTGCTCTGCCGCCTCTTCGCTGAACAGGCTGCGGTGGTTCTGCCGGGTGTATTCCAGTGCGCGCCGCACGGCGGCCACCACCGCCCGGGGCGTGATCGTCGCCCCGGTGAACTGGTCAAACACGCCGCCATCTCGCCGCACCCGCCATTGTTCCGGTGCCGGGTCCCGCAGCGACTTGCCGTTGAAGTCCAGCACCCACGGCGATTTTTGCAGTTCCAACTGGTCACCCAGCCCGGGCGTCTCGCGGTGTGCGATCACCCGCACCCCGCTGATACGGCCGTCCCGGGCGACGCCGATCAACATATCGATGGCACCAGTATAGCCATCCGGTGCCCGCAGCGGAAGAATGACCGCAGCGATACGTTCGTCCCGGCGGGCGATAAAGGCGGTGCGGGGCTCGGCGTAGCCCAGCACCCCGGCGTCGCCGGGCGGCGTGAAGGCCTCATCCAGCATGTCATTGTCGTGTTGTTCGCGCGGGATGATCGCGAGCAGTGCGGCATTGCGCAACAGGCGTTTTTGTTCCAGGATGCGCTCGCGGGTGTTCAACTGGATGCCGACCACCAGCGCGGTGCAGAATGCGGCCAGCAGTGCCAGCAGGACGCTGTTTTTGCCGATCGTGGAGACCATACCCGGTGCTGCATCCCGGGTCTCTTCGGGGGTCTCTTCGGGAGAGTGCCCCGGTTCCTCGTTCTCAGTGTTCATGTCCGTAAACCCTGGGGATGGTGTAGCGGTCGATCAGCGGCGCGCAAAAATTCATCAGCAGCACGCAGAAGGCGATGGCGTCCGGGTAGTTGCTCCAGCCGCGCATCACGAACAGCAGGATGCCGGCGCCGATGCCGAACACCAGGCGTCCGGGCTTGCTGGTTGCCGAACTGACCGGGTCGGTGAGAATGAAAAAAGCACCCAGCATCGTCGCCCCGGAGAACAGGTGAAACAGCGGCGAGCCCAGGCTGTTGGAGGCACCGCCGGCGTAAAACAGCACGGAGAGCAGCAGCAGGGTACCCAGCATGCCCGCCGGTGCATGCCAGCTGAAAATGCCGCGGTAGAGCAGGTACAGGCCGCCCAGCAGGAAGGCGGCGTTGATCCATTCCCAGCCCAGGCCGCCCCAGGTGCCGAATTGCGGGTAGGCCGCCCACAGTTCGACGTTGGTCATCCCGTCATCGTTGGCGAACAGGTCCAGGGGGGTCGCCATGGTGAAGCCGTCCAGGGCCGCTGCGTTGCCCAACTTGAATTGCAGTGCCGGCAATGGCCCGGGCGGGACGTATTCCGGCGTCACCCCGCGCGGTGCTCCCCACGTGGTCATCTCCACCGGGAAGGAAATCAGCAACACGACGTAGCCGACCATCGCCGGGTTGAAGGGGTTGTAGCCCAGGCCGCCGTAGACATGCTTGCCCAGCAGTACCGCGCACAGCGTGCCGCTGACCGGGATCCACCACGGGCAGTCGGGTGGCAGTGCCACGCCCAGCAACACGGCGGTGACCAGGATGCTGCAGTCGCGCAGGTAAAAACCCAGTG
Source organism: Gammaproteobacteria bacterium (assembly GCA_965215045.1). Lineage (GTDB taxonomy): Bacteria > Pseudomonadota > Gammaproteobacteria > JABABF01 > JABABF01. The sequence goes on from OZ244031.1 coordinate 1,445,919, forward strand.
GGCGCCCGCGCAGGCGGAGAGCGGCGATTTCGCCCAGCACGGCACTGAGGGTGCACAGCAGCAGGTTGTACAGGATGCCGGGGCCGAAGAACCAGGCCAGCACCAGGGTGCCCGGGACGGCGGCGAATAATACCTGGCGCATCACGCCCGCCGTATCCGCCTTGTCGTGCGTGTACGGGGAGGTCGACAGGGGCTGTGCGAACGGGTTATTCATCCGTTTCGGGTTCATCTTCCCGGGTGCGCACCCGTTCCAGGGCCTCCTGGATGGCATCTGCCTCTGCCTTGGATTGTGCCTGTGCCCGCCTGGCCCGGCGTGCGGCCTCCTGTTCGCGCCGCTCCCGCGCAAGGCGCTGTTCGCGGAATTCAAAACGCTGCTTGGCGATCTCGGCCTGTGCCCGCTCGGTGTTCTGCCGGTTGATCTCCCCCTTGGCGGAACGGTAGTACTGCACCAGCGGAATATGGCTGGGGCAGACCCAGGCGCAGGCCCCGCATTCGATGCAGTCGAACAGGTGATGTTCTTCCAGCTGTTCGTGGTCACCCGCCTGGGCGTACCAGTACAGCTGCTGGGGCAGCAGTTTTGCCGGGCAGACCTCGTCACACATCCCGCAGCGGATGCAGGGCTGGGCGGGTGGCGGCGGCGGGACTTCCCGCACGGTGGCGGCGAGCAGGCAGTTGGTGCTTTTCACCACGGGTGTCTCCAGGGAGGGCAGGGCGAAGCCCATCATTGGCCCGCCCATGATCAGCTGTGAGAGCTGTTCTTCCTGCAAACCGCTCTGCTGCAGCAGGTGCGAGGCCGGTGTGCCGAGCAGTGCCTCGTAATTCTGCGGGCGGCGCACGGCACCGCCGGTGACGGTGGTGACGCGGTGGATCAGCGGCTCGCCCTTCTCCAGTGCGCGGTGGATGCTCGCCGCGGTGGCGACGTTCTGGCACACCACGCCGACATCGGCGGGCAACTGGCCGCTGGGCACCTCGCGTCCCAGCAGCATCTGCACCAACTGGCGCTCGCCGCCGGAGGGGTAGTGCGTCGGCGTGGGCATGACTTTGAAACCGCTGCCCTGTGCCGCCGCCTGCAGTGCGGCGATCGCCTCCGGTTTATTGTCTTCGACTGCCAGCAGCACTTCCCTGGGTTCCAGCAGGTGGGCGATGATCTGCGTGCCGGCGATGATTTCGTCTGCGCGCTCGCGCATGAGCACGTCATCGGCGGTGATGTACGGCTCGCACTCCACGCCGTTGAGGATCAGGGTGTGAATCGTTCTCTGTGCGCCCGGGTCCAGCTTGACCGCGGTCGGAAAACTGGCACCGCCCAGGCCGGTGATGCCGGCGTCCCGGATATGCTCCAGCACCTCCGCGGGCGGCAGTTCCTGCCAGCGCCCGGGAATCTCGCGCTCCACCCATTGTTCGGCACCGTCGGGTGCGATGATCATGCACGGTGCCAACAACCCCGAGGGGTGCGGCACCGGACGCTCTTCGATCGTCAGCACTTTGCCGGAACTCGGTGCGTGCACGGAGGCGCTGATGTGGACGGAACTGCGGGCAATGGGCTGTCCCTTGAGCACCTTGTCACCGGGACGCAGCAGGGGCTCGGCGGGTTGCCCCGCATGCTGGGTGAGCGGCAGCACCAGGTGCTGGGGCAGGCCCGCCGGCACGATGCCGGCGGACTGGGAGTGCCGCTTGTGTCCCGTCAATACCAGGCCCGGCGGGAGACTGCCGGGAACGCGCGTCTTGTGGGATACGGAGCGGTTGCCGTACATCAGCGGCTCCCGTGTGCAGGCGGGGCGTCGGTGGCGATCAGGGCACCGGGTGCCGGCGCCGCGGGTTTTTCCCAGGTCCAGCTGCGGATATCAATTTCGATGGGATGCATTTCGATGCAGTCCACCGGGCAGGGTTCCACGCACAGGTCGCAGCCGGTGCACTCTTCGACAATCACCGTGTGCATGAGCTTGGCCGCCCCGATGATGGCGTCCACCGGGCAGGCCTGGATGCACTTGGTGCAGCCGATGCAGTCCTCCTCGCGAATCCACGCCACCTCCTTGGGTTTTTCCTCCCCGTGCTCGGCATCCAGCGGCAGGGGTTCCACATCGAGCAGGTCGGCCAGTGCCACGATACCCGCTTCCCCGCCCGGCGGGCAGCGATTGATCTGCGCAGCTCCCTGGGCGATGGCCTCGGCGTACGGACGGCAACCGGGGTAGCCGCACTGTCCGCACTGGGTCTGCGGCAGGATGGCATTGATCTTGTCGACCAGGGGGCTGCCCTTGGGACGGAAGCGCACGGCGGCAAAGCCCAGCAGGGCACCGAAGCCTGCGCCCAGCAACACCAGCGTGCAGACTGCGGCGAGCAGGGGATGGTTTGCGAGAAACCCGTACATCGTCGGCGGCCCTTTCAGCCCAGCCCGACAAAACCCATGAAGGCCAGCGAGGCGAGACCGGCGGTGACCATGGCGGCGGCGGGCCCCTGGAAGGGTGTCGGCACATCTGCCGCCGCCAGCCGCTCGCGCATCGCCGTGAAGCAGATCAGCACCAGGGAGAAGCCGGCCGCGGCACCGAAGCCGTAGAGTGCCGATTCCACGAAATTGTGACTCTTGTTGACGTTGAGCAGGGCGACGCCCAGCACCGCGCAATTGGTGGTGATCAGGGGCAGGAAGATGCCCAGGATGCGGTGCAGCAGCGGGCTGGTCTTGCGCACCAGCATCTCGGTGAACTGCACCACGGCGGCGATGACCAGGATAAAACTGATCAGTCGCAGGTATTCCAGTCCCATGGGTTGCAGCAGCCAGCGGAAGATCAGGTAGCTGCAGATCGAGGCCAGGGTCAGCACGAAGGTAGTGGCCGCCGCCATGCCCATGGCACTTTCCAGCTTGGTCGATACCCCCATGAACGGGCACAGTCCCAGGAACTGCACCAGGACAAAATTATTGACCAGCACGGCACTGAGCAACAGGAGAGAATATTCGGCGATCATCGGGCCTGGGAAGAAGGCGGGTGGGCGGCGTCAAAATGCGCGGCGCGCTATTTTACTGCACCGCAGCGGTGCGCCTTATGCAGTTCGTGGTGGTTGCTTATGCATTTTTCTTTCACCGCCGTCGCCGCAGACGCCCGCTACCCGGCTGCCGGACTGGTGCGAAGTTTGTGTTTAGGGCGGTGTGCTGCTAGATTGAGCGGCACTTTTTTATACAGAGAACCTGCAAAGGAGACCCGACAATGCGTTTTGCCTATACAGAGAGCATGTGCGACCCGCTTCAGTACGCCCCCCTGGCGCGGGAGGCGGAGGCATGCGGTTTCGAGACCTTCCTGGTGCCGGACAGCATCTGCTACCCGGAAGTGTCCGACAGCAAGTATCCCTACACGGTCGATGGCGGTCGCGAATTCCTGGAGGACAAGCCCTTTCTCGACCCGTTCGTGCAGATTGCCGCCATGGCCCAGGTCACCAGCAAGCTCGAGTTCCTGACCTTCGTGCTGAAGACGCCGATTCGTCATCCGGTGCTGCTGGCCAAGCAGGTTGCCTCCCTGTCGGTGATATCGCAGAACCGTTTCCTGCTGGGCATGGGACTGAGCCCCTGGCCCGACGACTACGAGGTGTGTGGCGAGCGCTGGGAGGGTCGGCGCGAACGTTTTGATGAAATGATCCAGATCATGGCGGAACTGCTCAAGGGCGATTACTACGGTATCGACAGCGAGTTTTACAAGATTCCGCGCATCAAGATCTGTCCCGTGCCAGACCGGATGACGCCGTTCTACATCGGCGGGCACGCCGACAGTGCCCTGCAGCGTGCCGCGCGTCTGGCCGACGGCTGGGTGCACGCCGGCTCCGGCGGCAGGGATGACTTGGAAGACCTGCGCAAGATGGTCGCCCGCCTGCTGGAACTGCGCGCCGAGTACGGACGGGACGGGGAATTTCGCATTCTCGCGGTGAGCGGGCACGCCTACACGGAGGAGGGCCTGAAAATGCTGGAGGACATGGGCGTCACGGATGTCGGCATCGCCTTTCGCGACTTTTATCGCGAGGCCGACACCCAGTCCCTGGAGCAGAAAATTGAATTGATGCAGAACTACGCGAAGCAGTTCATCGGCTGATTTTGCCGGTGCTTGCGCGCCGGCTTTTTGTTACACGGGCTTGCGTTGCGGTTTGCGCTGTCGCCGCACACCGCTTGGCCTGCGTTTCTTGCGCTTGGCCCTGGGGTGCGAGCGATCGTAGTATCTTTTGCCGGTGCTTGCGCGCCGGCTTTTTGTTACACGGGCTTGCGTTGCGGTTTGCGCTGTCGCCGCACACCGCTTGGCCTGCGTTTCTTGCGCTTGGCCCTGGGGTGCGAGCGATCGTAGTATCTTTTGCCGGTGCTTGCGCGCCGGCTTTTTGTTACACGGGCTTGCGTTGCGGTTTGCGCTGTCGCCGCACACCGCTTGGCCTGCGTTTCTTGCGCTTGGCCCTGGGGTGCGAGCGATCGTAGCTCTGCGCCAGGTGCTGGAAGTCCAGGTGCGTGTAAATCTGTGTCGAGGAGATATCGCTGTGGCCCAGCATTTCCTGCACCATGCGCAGGTCGCCACTGGATTCCAGCAGGTGCGTGGCACAGGAGTGGCGCAGCGCATGCGGGTGCACGCGCTGCGGCAGGCCGTGCTTGCGCCCGTGCAGGGCCAGGCGTTCCTGCACGGTGCGCGGATGAATGCGCTGCCCGCGGCTGCTGAGAAACAGGGCCTGCTCCCCCGGGTTCGGACCCAGTTCCTGCCGCTGCTGCAGCCAGGTGCCCAGGGCGCGGCGCGCGGCGGTACCGACCGGCACGATGCGGGTTTTTTCCCCCTTGCCGGTGACCGTGACCAGGCTGCGGTCCGCGTTGAGATGTTCCAGGTCCAGGCGCACCAGTTCGGCCAGGCGCAGGCCGGAGGAGTAAAACAGTTCCATGATCGCCCGGTCGCGCCCATCCAGACGTCCCGGCTCCGGCGTCCGTGCATCGAGAAAATGCTGGGCCTGGTCGGTGTCCAGGGTGTGCGGCAGACGTTTGGGAGACCGGGGAGGGCGCACTTCCTGCACCGGGTTTTCCCGCACCCGGTCGCTTTGCATGAGCCAGGCATACAGGCTGCGTACCGCGGATAGGCAGCGGCGAATGCTGCTGGAAGCGGCACCCTTGCGGTGCAGGGTGGCACTGAAAAAGCGCAGTTCCTCGTGCCGGACGGTGCCCAGGTCGGTCAACTCGCGCGCGGTGCAGAAATCGCTGAACTTGCGGAGGTCGCGGCGGTAAGCCGCCACAGTATGTGGCGACAAGCGGCGCACTTGGCACAGCCAGCTGAGAAATTCTTCCGCGGCGGCAGCGGGCGGGATTTTCATCGCAACGGGCTCTTGCGTTTGCGCCGTCCTTATTCGAACGCCGGTTCGGGTTGAAAGTAACGGGGCACGATGCGGCACAGTGCCTCGACCACGTAGGAGATAAAGATGGTGCCCATGCCGCTGCGATAGTATTCCGGGTCGTAGCTGCCGATGGCCAGCACGCCGATCGGGCCGACATGCACCAGCGGGGCGGCGACGGCGGAGCCGACTTCGCGATTGGCCGGGAACAGGAATTCCAGTTCCTCGTCACGCAGGATGCCGCAGGTGGGCTGGTTGGTTTTCAGAATACCCGGGATGTTTTCCTGTGCCTCGTGCAGGGGCACCGTGCGCGCCCGGCTGTCGTAGTCCATTTCGCCGAACAGGATCAGGCTGCTGGTGTCGGCGTTGAAGTCGTGGCGCATGCTGTCGCGCAGGACGACGATCACATCATCCAGGGTCTGGGTTTCGATCAGGTCCAGCACCAGCCGCCGCGTCTTGTCGAACAGCTGCTCATTGGCGCGCGCCGTCTCCAGGGCCTCGCCCATTCGCTGGCGCATCTCCAGGTTGCGCTCGCGCAGCACCTGGGCCTGCTTGTCGACCAGGGACACCACCTTGCCGTCCTGGGGAGACTTGATGCGCAGGGCGGCGAGCAGTTCGATGTGTTCCAGGAAAAAATCGGGATGCCGGCGCAGGTAATCCGCCACCTGCTCGGGTGCGAGCTGTACCTCTTCCGGTTCATTTTTTTTCCTGTTCATTCCGCCTCCCCCACCGACTCGCCCGCTGAGATACTGCCGTCGAACACATGCGCCACTTCGCCTTGCAGCAGCATGCATTCCGCCTCGCCGTCCCAGTGTACCACCAGCGTCCCGCCGGGCATGTGCACGGCGACTTCCGCATCCAGCAGCCCCCAGAGACTGCCGACGGCGACGGCCGCGCAGGCACCGCTGCCGCAGGCCGGGGTCTCCCCGGCGCCGCGTTCAAACACCCGCAGCGAAATGGCCGCGCGTTCGTGCACCTGCATGCAACCCACGTTGACCCCCTGCGGGAACCGCGGGTCGGCGTTGAATACCATCCCCCACTCACGGACCGGCACCGCATCGATGTCTTGCACTTCGAGCACGGCATGCGGATTGCCCAGGGAGACGGCACCGAACTCCCGCGACTGCTTATCCAGCGGCATCGCATAGCGCACCGCCTGCTCGCCGGCAAACGGGATTTGCGCGGGTTCGAACCGGGGTGCGGGCATCCGCAACTGCGCCCGGTCGGGGCCCAGGCGTCGGACTTCCATGATCCCGGCGGCGGTCTCGATGCGCGCCTGGGGGCCGGGCACGATGCCGCGCGTGAGCACCAGGTGCCCCAGGCAGCGGATGCCGTTGCCGCATTGCGCGGTCTCGCTGCCGTCGGCATTGAACATCAGGCAGTGCAGGTCGGCGTCCGGTCGCCTGGGTGCGTCCATGATCAGCACCTGGTCGCAACCGATGCCGCGCCGGCGGTCGGCGAGACGGCGCAGCAGTTCGGTCTCCGGGGCAAAGGGCCGGGACAGGGCGTCGATGATCAGGAAATCATTGCCCGCACCGTGCATCTTGCAAAAGCGCAGCTCTTCTGCAGTGTTCATCGGCTGCCGTCCCCCGGCAGGGGCTGTTCGCCGCGCACCAGGTCCTGGAAGTCTTCGCGCCGGCGCACCAGGTGGGCCTGGTCCTTGTCGACCATCAACTCGGCCGCGCGCGGCCGGGCATTGTATTGCGAGCTCATGCTGAATGCGTAGGCACCGGCCATGCCGACCGCCAGCAAGTCGCCCGGCACCGCCTGCAGCCGGCAATTCCGACCCAGCACATCGCCGCTCTCACAGACTGGACCGACCACTTCGCAGGGGGGGGCGCGCTTTTCGTCTTCTGCGGCACGCACCGTGCGGATCGGATGGCGGGCGTCGTACAGGGCCGGGCGCAGCAGGTCGTTCATCCCGGCATCGCAGACCAGGTGACTGTGCTCCGCCCCGTTGTCCTTGCGGTACAAGACCCGTGTCAGCAGGATGCCCGCCGCTGCCGCGATGCGTCGTCCCGGCTCCAGGATGAGCTCGAGCCGCTCCTTGAGCAACCGCTCCCGGAGCACCGCTCCCAGTTCCTCGAAATCGAGCGCGGTCTCCCCGTCGTATGCCACGCCGAAGCCGCCGCCCAGGTCGACGTGGCGGAGTGCAATGCCCTCGTCCTGGAGCCGGGTGCGCAGGGAGAGCATGCTCTCCAGTGCTTCCAGGAACGGGGCGGGTTCATGGATCTGTGAGCCGATGTGGCAGGCGATGCCGAGCACTACAAGTTGCGGCAGTTCGGCGGCCTGGCGGTACATCTGCAATGCCGTCTGTTCGTCGACGCCGAACTTGGAAGCCCCGTGCCCGGTGCGGATGTGCGGGTGCCCGCCGGCCTCGATGCCGGGATTGAGGCGTACCGCCACGCCGGCCTCGCACCCGGCGTCTGCGGCGAGTTCCGCCAGCAGTTCCAATTCCGCGGGTGATTCCAGGTTAATGCAGAGGATGCCCGCCTGGCAAGCCGCGCGCAATTCCTCCGCGGTTTTACCGACGCCGGAGAAGACCGTTTTGCGCGGCTCGCCGCCGGCGTGCAGCACGCGCTGCAACTCGCCGCCGGAGACCACGTCAAAACCCGCGCCCAGGGCCGCCAGCGTCTGCAGCACGGCGAGGTTGCCGTTCGCCTTGACCGCATAGCACAGCAGGTGTCCGAAGCCGGTGAACGGGCGGCTGCAATCATCAAAATTGGCGCGGAGTGCGGCGCGGGAATAGACGTACAACGGGGTGCCGAACTGCTCGCCCAGCTGGCGCAGGGGCAGCTCTTCTGCGTACAGTTCCCCGTCCCGGTAGTGGAAGAAGTCGTCCACGTTTATTCTGTCATCGCTGAGAATTGTTCCGCCGGGTGCGGGGGCGGCGTGCCTGGGATTTGCTGCAGGGCACCGCGGTAGCCGCAGCCCGCCGTGAGGCCCAGCACGAGGAGCCACAGGCAGAAGCAGGGTTTTTTCATGCGCGGTTCCCCGCCCGGCCGGGCGGCCTGCGATTACTTGTTTTTCATGGAGTCGAAAAACTCCGCGTTGGTCTTGTATTTCTTGAGCTTGTCCAGCAGGAATTCCACCGCCGCCAGGTCTTCCATCTCGTGCAGCACGCGCCGCAGGATCCATACGCGCTGCAGATCCTCTTCGCTGATCAGCAGTTCCTCGCGCCGGGTGCCGGAGCGCCGGATGTTGATCGCCGGGTAGACGCGCTTCTCGGCGATGCGTCGCTCCAGGTGCAGCTCCAGGTTGCCGGTGCCCTTGAATTCCTCGTAAATGACCTCGTCCATTTTCGAACCGGTGTCGATCAGGGCGGTGGCGATGATCGTCAGGCTGCCGCCTTCCTCGATATTGCGCGCCGCGCCGAAAAAGCGCTTGGGACGCTCCAGGCCCTGGGCGTCGACACCGCCGGTCAGCACCTTGCCGGAGGAGGGCACCACCACGTTGTGTGCGCGGGCCAGGCGGGTGATCGAGTCCAGCAGGATCACCACGTCGGCACCGGTCTCGGTCAGTCGCTTGGCCTTTTCGATGACCATCTCGGCGACCTGCACGTGGCGTGTCTGCGGTTCGTCAAAGGTGCTGGCCACGACCTCTGCGGCACCCACCGTGCGTTCCATGTCGGTCACCTCCTCGGGGCGCTCGTCGATCAGCAGCACGATCACGTAACACTCGGGATTGTTGCGGATGATCGACTGCGCCATGTTCTGCAGGATCATGGTCTTGCCCGCCTTGGGCGGCGAGACGATCAGACCGCGCTGCCCCTTGCCGATCGGGGCGACCAGGTCGATGATGCGCCCGGACAGGTCTTCCGTGGCACCGGTACCCTGTTCCAGGCTCAGGGCATCGCTGGGGAACAGCGGTGTCAGGTTTTCAAACAGGATCTTGTTGTGCCGGACGCTGCCGTTGAGCTTGGTGAAATTGACCTCGTCGATTTTCAGCAGCGCAAAGTAGCGCTCCTTCTCCCGGGGCGGACGGATGGTGCCGGTGATGGTGTCACCGGTGCGCAGGTTGAAGCGGTGGATCTGGTTCGGCGAGACGTAGATATCGTCTGAGCCGGCCAGGTACGAAGCGTCCGCCGAGCGCAGGAAACCATAGCCGTCGGACATGATTTCCAACACGCCGTCGCCGTAGATATCCTCGCCGTTGCGCGACTTCGCCTTCAGGATGCCGAAGATGATGTCCTGCCGGCGCGCCCGGTTCAGCTGCTCCAGCCCGACTTGGGAAGCGATATCCAGGAGTTCCGGGGTGTGCTTGGTTTTGAGTTCAGTGAGTTTCATGCGAAATGCCCTCTCGCGAGATAACAGCCCGAAACGGGCTGCGGAAAAAATTGCCTGGGGAAGGGTGGGGTGTGGGGTGTGAGGTGTGAGGTGTGAGGTGTGGGGTGTGAGAATTGTGGGAGAAGCGTTCAGATCTCGGCGTCGATGAAGGCGCACAGCTGTTTCTTGGAGAGTGCGCCGACTTTCTGGGTCTGCAGTTCGCCTTCCTTGAACAGCATCAGGGTCGGGATGCCGCGCACCCCGTATTTCTGTGGCGTTTCCGGGTTGGCGTCCACGTCGAGTTTGCATACTTTCAACCGGCCTTCGTAATCACCGGCCACCTCTTCGATGACCGGCAGCATGACCTTGCACGGTCCGCACCACTCGGCCCAGAAATCGACCAGCACCGGGTCCTTGGACTGCAATACCTGTTCACTGAAATCCCCGTCGCTGAGGATCACGATATTGCTGTTTTCATTCATGGGAGGGGTTCCTCCGGGAACTTCTGACGCCGAACTCAGTTCTGGAAAGCGGTGTTGTATTTGAAGGAGCTCGTATCCCCGGTTCATTGACACCCGGGGTATTTGCGCGGAATAATTATATACCCTATCCAGACCCGTGCGGCAACCCCCCCGTACCGCGGCCGGAGAGGACCCCGGAGAACTGAGACCGAGAGCAAAGATAATGGCAGCAGCCAACCCTAAGGTGGCAGTCGTTCTTTCCGGCTGCGGCGTCTACGACGGTGCGGAGATCAGCGAGAGCGTGCTGACCCTGCTGGCACTGGACCAGCAGGGTGCAGAATACCGTTGCCTGGCACCGGATATTGAACAGCACCATGTGATCGACCACCTGGGCGGCGAAGAGCAGCCCGGTGAGAGCCGCAACGTGCGCCGGGAAGCCGCGCGCATCGCCCGCGGCGAGGTGGATGACCTGGCCCGGGCGGACCCGGCAGAATTCCAGGCACTGATTGTCCCGGGCGGCTACGGGGCGGCCAAGAATCTCTGCGATTATGCGCTCAGTGGTGCGGGGCATACCGTGCAGGAGGATTTCCTGCGCTTTGCCCGCGCCCTGCACCAGTCGGGAGCACCGATCGGGCTGATCTGCATCGCCCCGGTGATGTCTGCGGCGATATGCGGCGAAGGGGTGCAATGCACGGTGGGCAACGACCCGCAGACCGCCCAGCACATCCGGGAGATGGGTGCCGAACACGTGGAATGCCCCGTGGACGAGATGCGCGTGGACCGGGAGCGCAAGCTGGTCACCACCCCGGCCTACATGATGGCTCGCTCTGTGGATGAGGCTTACCGCGGCATTTCGGCACTGGTCAAGGAGGTGCTGGCACTGGTCTGAGTCCCGGCAACGCCTCCCCCCGCGCTCGTTGCCTCCAAGCTCGCCCCACTCCCACTTCCGCTCGTTCGCGCCTTCCCCCGCGCGCGCGTTGCCCCATTTCTCATACGGCCCTATAAACTTTTCATGCGCGCCTCCCCGCGCGCGCACGTTGCCTCTCTTTGCTTCACGCACTGGGGGCCACGCACGCCGCGCTTTCATCCTCCCAGGTCGCAGTCCGCTTTGCCCCACGCATTGAGGGGCGCGCATCGGGGACCTTGCTTCGGTGCTGTGATCGCCGCCACAGCCGCAGTGCTTTCAGGATGCCGGGCCGCAGCAGCGCAGTTATCCGTCGTCGTCCTGACGCAACCGCAGTGCAATCCAGGCGCGCCGTTTGTCCCGTCCGCTCAGGCGCGCGAAAAAGTCTCCCACTGCCATCCAGGTGCCGTACTTGCGCCGCAGTGCGGCATGCGCCCGATGCTGTTCCTCCTCCGTCTCCAGCAGCTGCGCTTCGGCCTCGCACCATTCGCCCAGCAGCCCGCCCAGTGCTCCACAGGGGGCGACGCGCGCCCTGTGGGAAGCGCGAATGCGCCCGACCTTGCCGGCGTCTCCGGCAGAGAACACGTAGCCGGTGCCGTCCTCCCAGGCACACCACACCGGCGTATTGACCGCGGTTCCGTCGGCCTTGAAAGTCGACAGGTTAATGTACCGCGCCTGGTAGATGGGTTCGTTCATACAAACAGGTCGTTGTTTTCCACGCCCAGCTGCACGCCGCCATAATTGCGCTCGAAAGCGGTCGGGTTGTTCGCCACGTGGGCGCGGCTTACGCGGATGTCCAGGAACCACTGCTGGATGCGGCTGTCTAAGAATACCGAGCGCCCGCCCGCCGAGGCGAACATGCGGTTGGTCGCCTCCAGGCACTTGTCGACCACCAGTGCTGCCTGGTAGCGCGCCCGCACCCGGTCTTCGAGCGGGATTTCCCTGCCGTTTTCCGTGCACTCCATCATCTGCCCGAAGTTCCGGTAGAGCACGGCCTCCATCTCGTCGATGGTGTTGGCGGTCCGGGAGATGACCGCCTGCGTGTGCGGGTCGGCGGCGAGCTTGGCGGGGTCGCTGCTGGCCTTGCTCTGGGCGCCCTCTGTAAACAGTTTGAGCATGGTTTTGAGTGCCCCGATGGGCGGCGTGGATACGGCGCGCACGAAAATCTGTCCCCAGGGAATGGAGAAAATCGGCGCATCATGCACGGCATTGCCCGGGTTGGTCAGTGCAAAACCATCCATCTGCTTGTGCGTGCGGTACTCCGGCACGAAGGCGTCCTTGACCACGATGTCTTTGCTGCCGGTGCCCTGCAGACCCATCACGTGCCAGGTGTCGACGATCTCGTAATCCTTGCGCGGCACGAGAAAGGTGCGGTAACCCTCCCCGGGAATAATGCCGCCCAGCAGTGCCCACTCGCAGTGATCGCAGCCGCTGGACCAGCCCCAGCGCCCGCTGAAGCGAAAACCGTCCTTGGCGGTTTCGATCTTGCCCATCGGCGCATACGAGGAAGACATCAGGCAGTCCGGATCGTCGTTCCAGACTTCCTGCTGCGCCCGTTCATCGAACAGCGCCAGCTGGAAAGGATGCACGCCGATGACGCCGCAGACCCAGCCGGTGGACATGCAGGACTCGGCAATCTTCATGTCCAGGGCGCAGAAATCTTGGGGCAGCAATTCGAATCCCCCGTACTTCTTCGGCTGCAGCACGCGAAAATAACCGCTCTCCTTGAGTTCCTGCACCGTCTCCTCGGGCAGGCTGCGCCGCTCACGGGTCTGGTCGATGCGCGCGGCAATGCCCGGGAGCAGGGCCTCTACATTGGCATACAGGGTTTTTCGCTCTATTTCCCTGGCGGGATTGGAATCGGTAAAAGGCGGTTGCAGTTTGCAGGCGGTGTCGGCAGCGGCATCCATCATGGTTTCTCCCGTGTTTATGCCGGTGAATATACCGGTATCTCCCGTTCTTGTGCAAGTGGAAGAGCAAATTTTGTCAGACTCGATGAGTGCTATTCCGTTCCCGGCCCCCGTCCCCGCCCGCCGGTGACCATGCGCCCGGGGCCGGGGGCCGGAAACGGACCGCGCCCCGGTGAACATCCGCCCTGTGTGCGGGCAGTCGTGTTATCTAAAAGCCCTGCGCGCCGGTGAACATCCGCCCTGTGTGCGGGCAGTCATGTTGTCTAAAAGCCCTGCGCCCCGGCAAAAATCTGCTCCGGGTGCGGGTCACCGGGAAGGCACCACAGTTTGCGGGCACGGGATGCCGGTGGGATAATACGCCGCAGGCTATGCGGTATTTTTCCACTCGCCCCGGGCGATGAGTTACGAAGTGTTGGCGCGCAAGTGGCGTCCCGCACACTTTGCGCAGATGGTGGGACAGGAGGCAGTGGTGCGCGCCCTGCGTCATGCCCTGGAGCAGGACCGCTTGCATCACGCCTACTTGTTCACCGGCACCCGGGGCGTGGGCAAGACCACGGTGGCGCGTATCCTGGCGCGTTGTCTGAACTGCGAGCAGGGCGTCGGCCCGGAGCCCTGCGATACCTGTTCCAGCTGCGAGGAGATTCGCAGCGGCCGTTTCCCCGACCTGATCGAAGTCGACGCCGCTTCCCGTACCAAGGTCGAGGATACGCGGGAGCTGCTGGAAAACGTGCAATACACGCCCTCGCGCGGGCGTTTCAAGATCTACCTGGTCGACGAAGTGCATATGCTCTCCGGGCACAGTTTTAATGCCCTGCTCAAAACCCTGGAAGAACCGCCGGAGCACGTCAAGTTCCTGCTCGCCACCACCGACCCGCAAAAACTGCCGCCGACGGTGCTCTCGCGTTGCCTGCAATTCCACCTGCGCCATGTGCCCGCCCAGGAGATTGCCCGCTACCTGCAGAGCATGCTCGCCGACGAGAAAGTCAGTGCCGAGCCCGGCGCATTGCAGCAGTTGGCCGCGGCGGCACAGGGCAGCGTGCGCGACGCCATCAGTCTCACCGACCAGGCCATCGCCCACGGCGGCGGACGCCTGGTCGAGCAGGAAGTGCGGGAGATGCTGGGCGCAGTCGACCGGGGGCGGGTGATGCGTCTGCTGGGTGCGCTGGTGGACGGCGATGGCCGCACCCTGTTGCAGGAAGTGCAGCAGTTGTCCGAGCTGTGCCCCGACTACGAGGGGGTCCTCCGGGAGTTGCTGGGCGTGCTCCATCGCATGGCGGTCCTCCAGGCGGTGCCGGAACTGGAGACCGGGGACGAGGAAGAGAGCCAGGGGCGGGAACTGCGGGAACTGGCCCGGCGCCTCTCCCCCGAACAACTGCAATTGTTTTACCAGGCGGGAGTGATCGGGCGTCGCGATTTTTACCTGGCACCCGACCCGCGCAGTTCCCTGGAAATGGCCCTGCTGCGCATGCTCTCCTTCTTGCCCGCGACCCGGGCCGCCCCCCTGGCAGGGGAAGAGACGCCGGGGGCATCGACAGCCGAACAGCGGGAACGCACAGAACCTGTTGCGGCCCCCGCAGCAACAGAACCCGCTGCCGCCGCAGCAACAGAACCCGCCGCCTCGCAGCCGGAACCGCCATCGCAGCCGCCGCAGCCGGAACCCGCAGAGACCGCGGCCCCTGTCGCTTTGCAGGCCGAAAAGCAGCCGCAGGGGGAAGCTGCAGAGCCTGCCGTCCCCGCAGTGCCAGAACCCGCGGCTTCCGCAGTGCCAGAACCCGCGTCCCCCGCAGTGCCAGAACCCGCATCCCCCGCAGTGCCAGAACCCGCCGCCGCCGAGGGAGCGGCGCAACAGCAGGCGGCAGAGCGGTTGCGCCAGGACCCGGGGGCGCGCCTCCTGCAACGGCGTTTTGATGCGGAATTGCAACCCGACAGCGTGCGCTCGTACAAGGATTCTTAACTCGATGGCCTACAGTCCCCTGCTGCAGGAGTTGTGTGAGCGATTGCGTTGCCTGCCCGGCGTCGGCCCCCGGGGTGCCCGGCGCATGGCCCTGCACCTGCTGGAGCGGGACCGGGAGGGCGGTCGGCGACTGGCGGAATGCCTGGAGCGGGCGATGGAGCGGATCGGGCACTGCCGCCATTGCCGGTCCCTGTGCGAGGAGGAAGTCTGCGGTATCTGCACCGACCAGGGGCGGGACGGCACGCTGCTCTGCGTGGTGGAAACCCCGGCCGACATGGAGGCGGTGGAGCAGGCGGGCGGCTACCGCGGGCGCTACTTTGTATTGCTGGGCCGGCTGTCCCCCATCGATGGCATCGGGCCGGAGGAACTGGGCTTTGAACAGCTGTGCGCACGGGTCCGCAACGGTGTGCGCGAATTGATTCTTGCCACCAGCACCACGGTGGAAGGAGATGCGACCGCGATGTTTCTCGCCGAACGCCTGCGCGACCAGGACACGTTGATTTCGCGTATCGCGCACGGAGTACCCCTGGGCGGGGAACTGGATTTCGTTGACGGCGGCACGCTGGCACATGCTTTCAACAGTCGGCAGAAGATATGAAAGTCGTGCCGAAGACCTTGCATTCTTGCGTTGTGCCGGGGACACCGCACCATGAGTGAGCACTACGAGCTGGTCGCGACCCAGGACGCCTTGGAGCGCTGCACCGAAGAGTGGTTGCGCATACCGGCGATTGCCATGGACACGGAGTTCGAGCGGCAGCAGAGTTTTTACCCTGTTCCAGCACTGGTCCAGTTCAGTGACGGGAGCAGGCACTGGCTTTTGGACCCCCTGGCCCTCTCCGACATGAGCCCCCTGGTGCGCCTGTTGCGCGCCCCGGACACGGTCAAGGTGATCCATGCCTGTTCCGAGGATCTGCAGGTGCTGCAGCAGTTGTGTGGGGTGCTGCCGGACCCGGTGTTCGACACCCAGATCGCCGCCGCGTTGCTGGGCGAGCCCATACAGACCTCCTACAGCAAGTTCGTGCGGAGTCGTTTCGGCGTGTGCCTGGCGGATGACCAGACGCGCTCTGACTGGTTGCGCCGCCCGCTCAGCGCAGACCAGCTGCGTTATGCGGTGGAAGACGTGCGCTGGTTGTTGCCGCTCTACAAGGAACTGCTGCGGGAATTGCAGGCACTGGGACGCCTGGAATGGCTGCAGGAAGATTGCGCGCGCCTGGCCGGGCGGGTGGATGCGCCGGCGTCGGATGCCTCGCTGTTGCGGAAGATCAAGGGCGGGGCGCGTCTGCGCGGTCGCGATCGCATCCTGTTGCTGGGCCTGTGTCGCTGGCGGGACCACCAGGCGCGGCGCAGCAACCGGATCCGCAAGCGCGTGTTGTCCGATGAACGCCTGCTCGAGATTGCGCAACAGTGCCCGGGAACGGAGCGGGAACTCAAGACGATCACCGGCCGGGCATTGTCCGGGACCCAGTGCCGGCAAGTGCTGGAATTGTGTGCGGCGCATGAGCGGGATGCGGCCTGCGCTGAGGCCCTGGAACAGACGCAGGCCCGGGCCCGCAGCCGCAGCCGGGCACTGTGCCGGGAGCTGCAGGCCCAGGTCGCCGCGCACGCCCAGACGCTGGGCATCGAAGCCGCGCTGCTGATGTCGCGCGATGAGTGCCGGGAAGTCGCAGAGTCGGTGTACGGCAGCGGCCGCCTGCCGGAAAAATTGCAGGACGGATGGCGCCGCGAAACTTTGCACAGTATATTTTCCGGTTTTCCGGCGGAGTGGAGCCTGGGCCCCTGCCTGCAATGAACCCCGCTGCACCTTCCCCCGACCCGGGCGACATCGCTGTCATCGTGGCCCTGCACAGTGCCGCGGATGCGCCGGCGCTGCTGGAATGCCTGGGTGCCCAGGCGCGGCAACCGGAGCGGTTAATCCTGGCCCTGGCCGCCGGTGCGAAGGAGGAGACGGCGTTGCAGAAGGCCCTGGATGCCGCGCAGCTTTCGGTGTCGACGCAGTTGCTGTGCGATGAAAAATTTCGCGGTGAATCCGGGTGCTGGAACGAGGGCCTGCAGCACGCCGGAGAATGCGCCTACCTGTATTTTCTCAAGGCGGGTTATTTCCCCGACCGTTATTTTTTGCAACGTGCGGCACAGCACCTGGACCGGCAGCCGACCGCGACGGCAGCGAGTGCCGACTACCTGCGGGAGACGGCAGAGATACAGCACTTGGAATCCGCGGCGGCACTGGAGCAGAACTACTGCCTGTGGCTGTTTCAGAACGGTGCGGACCTGGTTCCGCGCACCTTGTTTCGCACTGCCGCCGTGCAGGATTTTCGCAGTTTCAACCTGGAAGTGGGCAATGCTCGCGACTTCGAATTCTGCCTGCAAGTCGCAGCGCGCGGCGAATGGTTGCACGTCGCCGACTGCGCGGTGCGCACCGCCGAAGAGGAGTATGCCCGCAGTGCCGACCCCTCAGACGAACGGGACCGGGAATACGCCCTGTTGTGCGAGATGTACTTCGACAACCTGGGTTTCCGGGGCCGGTTTCCCCGGCCAGTGCATCGCGCCTTGTTCGCACGGAAATGGCATGATGCCGCGCAGTGGTTCATCGCCGTGCGGCATTTCGAAGATGCAAAGCAGTGCCTGCGGCGCTCCCTGGCGTGGAAAATCCTGGGCAACGCGGCCCTGTGGCGTCTCCTGCTGTTATCCCTGTACCAGTCCCGGTGGTTGAGCAATCGACTGGAGAAAATGCGGCAGAGAATGTCGGTTGGCAGGAGTCCCCTGCCCGATATTCCTTTTTCTTGAGACCGCTTAGTGCGCATGAGAGTGCCATGTTTTTGATCGTCTCCCGGGAATGCCGGGCATGATCGGCCTGATCGACGACTGGCTGTTCTGGGTGCCGGCACTGCGCCTGCAAGGGTGGCTGGTATACGGCGTGGCCATCCTGGCTTTCTGGGTCGTGGCACTGCGCCTGTTGCGGCGCATGATCGGCCGCACCCTGCCGCTGTGGGTGCCGGCGATCCTGTTCCTGTTTCCGTGCCGCATCGCACTGGATGCAGACACCGGGGAAACCGTCTCGTGGCTGGCACCGGCCCTGCCGACCCTGCTGCTCTCCCTGTTCGGCAGCCGCCCGGCGGACCTGCTGGCGTCGCTGGAAGCTTCGGGGCTGGCCGTGAGTATCCTGCTCCCGGTATGGCTGGCGCGCAGATTTTACTTGCGCGCCGCCACCGACCGGTTGCCCGGGCACCGGGCAGCGCGTTCACGCAATCGCACCCCGGCCGCAGCGCCAGGCAAGGACTGATGGCGGGCGGGCGCGGCAAGGCGCAAGACCAAGCGCGAGACCGGGCGACCGAACGCCAGGTACACGAAGAACTTCGCCAGCTGGTATTGCGCTACTGCCGGGCCGTCGACCGTCGGGATTTCGAACTGTTGCAGAGCCTCTACCATCCGGATGCACTGGAAGATCACGGCGGCATGTTTTGCGGCCCTGCCGCGGAATTCATCGAGCAGCTGCCGGAGATCATGGCGCCGATGGACATGACGATGCATTACATCTGCAACACGCTGTTTGCATGCGACGGGGACCGTGCCCAAGGCGAGATTTACACCATTGCCGTGCACCGGGTGCGCGCCACAGAAGAGGGTGCCAAGGCGCATTTCATGATAGGCGGCGGGCGTTACCTGGACCACTACGAGCGCCGGGACGATCGTTGCTGGCGTTTTGCACAGCGCAAGATCGTCGCCGACTGGGAACTCGAACTGCCGGCCCCGCAGCAGCTGGAACCGCTTTTGGAAGGAGTCGCGCGCGGGCAGGCGTCGGCCGCAGATCCATCCTACGCTTTCCTGTCGCTGTTGCCGCGGGGCCGGTCTTAGAAGACGTTTATGTTTACAATACCTGTCGCACACCGGGTGCTGCAAACCGCGTCCGGACTTTATTTTCACGAGGTTCCCGAGGGATGAAATTTTCCGGCACAGAACGCTACGTCACCACCGAGGCACTGCTGATCGCAGTCAACGCCGCCATCGTCCTGGAGCGCCCGCTGCTGATCAAGGGCGAACCCGGTACCGGCAAAACCATGCTGGCCGAAGAGGTGGCCGGTGCCCTGCAATTGCCGCTGGTGCAGTGGCATATCAAGTCCACCACCAAGGCACAGCAGGGGCTGTATGAATATGACGCGGTCTCGCGCCTGCGTGATTCCCAGCTCGGTGAAGAACGCGTGCACGACATTGCCAACTACATCCGGCGCGGCAAGTTGTGGGAGGCTTTCATCTCCGAGCAGCGCACGGTGCTGCTGATCGATGAGATCGACAAGGCGGACATCGAGTTTCCCAACGACCTGTTGCAGGAGCTCGACCGCATGGAGTTCTACGTCTACGAATTGGACCGCACCATCACCGCCGTGCACCGGCCGATCGTGATGATCACCAGCAACAATGAAAAAGAGTTGCCCGACGCTTTCCTGCGCCGATGTTTTTTCCACTACATCGATTTTCCCGACCACGCCACCCTGGAAAAGATCATCGCCGTGCATTACCCCGACATCAAGAAGTCCCTGGTCAAGGAAGCGCTGGAAGTGTTTTTTGAAGTGCGGGAAATCCCGGGCCTGAAGAAAAAACCTTCGACCTCGGAATTGATCGACTGGCTCAAGCTGCTGCTTTCCGATGATATTCCCGAGTCCGTGTTGCGCGACCGGGATGCCAACAACGCGATCCCGCCGCTGTACGGCGCCCTGATTAAAAACGAGCAGGACCTGCACATGCTCGAGCGCCTGGCGTTCATGCACCGGCGCAACCCCTCGCACTAGGGTTCGGGAGGGCCTTGCGGGAGCCGGCACCATGCTGCTCGGTTTTTTTGACACGCTGCGCCACTACCGGGTGCCGGTCAGTCTGCGCGAGTTCCTGGACCTGCTGGGTGCCTTGGGCGAGCACATCGCCTTCGCCGACGCCGAGGATTTTTATCGCCTGTCCCGCGCCTGCCTGGTCAAGGACGAGCGCTGGCTGGATCGTTACGACCTCGCCTTCGAAGCCTTCTTTCGCGGTGTGGAACGCCTGGATGCGGACCTGGTGGATGCGGTGATCCCCGAGGAATGGCTGCGGTCGAACTTCCTGCGCGAACTGGGCCAGGAAGAACGTGACGCCATCGAACAGATGGGCGGCCTGGAAAAACTGCTGGAAGAGTTTCAGAAACGCCTGGAAGAACAGAAGGAACGTCACGAGGGCGGCAATCGCTGGATCGGCACCGGCGGCACCTCGCCCTTTGGCAACAAGGGCTGGAACCCCGCGGGCATTCGCGTCGGCGGCCCCGGCGGGGCGGGGCGCGCGGTCAAAGTCTGGCAGCAGCGTCAGTACCGCAACCTGGATGACAACCGCGAGATCGGCACGCGCAATATCAAGATGGCACTGCGCCGCTTGCGCCGTTTCGCGCGCACCGGTGCCGACGAAGAACTCGACCTGCCCGGCACCATCCGTTCCACCGCGCACAACGGCGGCTTGCTGGACCTGCAGATGGTCCCGGAACGTCGCAACGCGGTCAAGGTGTTGCTGTTCTTGGACGTCGGTGGCTCGATGGACCCCCACGTACGCATCTGTGAAGAATTATTCTCCGCGGCGCGTTCCGAGTTCAAGTACCTGGAGCACTTCTATTTTCATAATTTCATTTACGAGTCGGTATGGCGCGACAGCCGCTTGCGCTACAACCAGCATTTCCCGCTGGAGGAAATCCTGCGCAGTTACGGACGCGATTACAAGCTCGTGTTTGTCGGCGACGCCGCCATGTCCCCCTACGAGATCGTGCAGGTCGGCGGCGGTATCGAACATTGGAACGAACAGCCGGGCGAGCTGTCCCTGCAGCGCTTGAACGAACACTACGAGCGGACGATATGGCTGAATCCGCTGCCGCGCGGCGACTGGGACTCCGTGCAGTCCGTCGGCATGGTGCGCCATCTCATGGAAGACCGGATGTACCCGCTTACCCTGTCCGGCCTGGAGCAGGGCATCGCCGAGCTCTCCCACTGAAGCCGTCGCCCGCAGCTGTCACTCGGTCCCCGGCCCGGTGCGCGGGTCGGGCTGGAGACCGCGGCGGTGTCATCGGGCCCCTCCAGGGCGGCCTTCGGGGGGCAGCACCGCAGCTGCTGGTAGAGTATGGGAGCGGGCCCGGGATGCGCCCCGTGTTGTGACTTTTTTTATTTCCCTGCGCACGCGAGTAGACACCCATGGCAGACACCTTGCTCCCCCGGCCCGACGACAATTTTGAACGCATGCCGCTGGTGCGCTACACCGAGCAGGCGTACCTCGACTACTCGATGTACGTCATCCTGGACCGCGCCCTGCCGTTTATCGGCGACGGCCTCAAGCCCGTGCAACGGCGCATCATCTACGCCATGTCGGAACTCAAGTTGCAGGCCGGTGCCAAGCACAAGAAATCGGCCCGCACCGTGGGTGATGTCATCGGCAAGTTTCACCCCCATGGCGACACCGCCGCGTACGAGGCCATGGTGCTCATGGCGCAGGATTTCTCCAGCCGCTACCCGCTGGTGGACGGGCAGGGCAACTGGGGCTCCGCCGACGATCCCAAGTCCTTTGCCGCCATGCGCTATACCGAGGCGCGTCTCTCCCCGGTCGCAAACCTGCTGCTCTCGGAACTGGGCCAGGGCACGGTGGACTGGATGGCGAATTTTGACGGCACCCTGCAGGAGCCGGCCGTACTGCCGGCGCGCGTCCCCCAGGTGCTGCTGGGCGGTGCCACCGGTATCGCCGTCGGCATGACCTCCGAAATCCCGCCGCACAACCTGGGCGAAGTCGTCAAGGCATGCCTGCACCTGCTGGACCACCCGCGTGCGACCACGGAAGAACTCTGCGACTTCGTGCGAGGGCCCGACTTCCCCAGCGGTGCAGAAATCCTCACCCCGAAAGAAGAACTGCAGGCACTGTACGCCAGCGGACGGGGCAGCGTGAAAATGCGCGCTGTCTGCCAGCAGGAAAACGGCGTCATCGTCATCAGCGCCCTGCCGTACCAGGTCTCCGGCAACCGCGTCCTGGAACAGATCGCAGCACAGATGGAAGCCAGGAAACTGCCGATGGTCTCCGAGTTGCGCGATGAGTCCGACCACGAACAGCCGACCCGCATCGTCATCGTGCCGCGCAGCAACCGGGTCGACACCGAGGCCCTGATGGGGCACCTGTTCGCCACCACCGACCTGGAGCGCAACTTCCGCGTCAACATGAACCTGATCGGCCTGGACGGCTGCCCGCGCACCAAGCCCTTGCATACGCTGCTGGGCGAGTGGCTGAAATTCCGCCTGCACGTGGTGCGTCGGCGCCTGGAACACCGCCTGGAGATCATCACCCGGCGCCTGCATATCCTGGACGGCCTGCTGATCGCCTACCTGAACCTGGACGAAGTGATCGCAGTCATTCGCGAGGCCGAAGATCCGCGCCAGGCACTGATCGAACGTTTCAAGCTCAGCGAAAAGCAGGCCGATGCCGTGCTGGAAATCCGTCTGCGCCAACTGGCCCGCCTGGAAGAGTTGCAAATCCGCACCGAGCAGAAACAACTGCGCGAAGAAAAGCAGCAACTGCGCAAAACCCTGGGTTCGAAGGCGCGCATGAAAACCCTGGTCAAAAAAGAATTGCGCGCCGTGGCGGCAGAGTACGGCGATGAGCGACGCTCGGCCATCGTCACCGGCAAGGAGGCCAGTGCCTTTGATGCCGAGGCCCTGCTCTCCCCCGACCCGGTGACCGTGGTGCTGTCCAAGAACGGTTGGATTCGCACCGCCCGCGGCCATGAGCCGGACCTGGAAAAACTCTCCTACCGCGGCGACGATACGCTGCTCTGCACCCTGCGCGGACGACTGGACCAGCCCGTGCTGGTACTGGATTCCACCGGCCGGGTCTACACCCTGGCCCCGCATGAATTGCCTTCTGCGCGCGGCCACGGCGATCCCCTGAGCGGGCGCGTCGAAGCCCCCTCGGGTGCGCATTTTGTCGGTCTGCTGGGCGGGGGAGAGCACGCCTTGCTGGCCTCCGATGCCGGCCACGGCTTTTTCGCCCCGCTGTCAGAACTGCAATCGACCACCCGCAAGGGCAGGATGGTGCTGCGCCTGCCGCAGGGAGCGCAACCGCTGCCACCCGCCATGGCAGCTGCGGGTGCCCTGGAACAGATGTGGATCACCGCCTGCAGCAGTGCCGGTCACCTGCTGGTTTTCAGTGCTGCCGAACTGCCGCAGAGGAGCAGCGGCAAGGGTCTGCTCCTGGTGGGCATTCCCTCCAAGGCCCGCCAGGCGGGCGAACGCCTGCAGGCCATCGCCGTGCTGGGCCCCCGGGACATACTCCGCCTGTGCACCCCCGGCGGTGCCGTCACCCGGCTCACACCGGAGCAGTGGGCAGAGTACCGCGGAGAGCGCGGCCGGCGGGGGCGCATCCTGCGTAACAAGTCCGTGGCGCAAATGTCCGTCGAACGCCGCCCGGTATAATTTGCCGCCCCGGGCGCGTAGCTCAGCGGGAGAGCGCTGCCTTCACACGGCAGAGGTCGCCGGTTCGATCCCAGCCGCGCCCACCAGTTGCCCAGGTTCAGAAACTCGCCCGGAGTCCTCCTGGAGATACTCCCGCAACGGCGGTACTCGTACCCATGCGGATTGCGTTTTTAATAGTGCATTGATACATTCCATTATTTTGTCGAGCATTTCGGGGAGACCGGCATGGGCCAGCAAGACCTGACAATCCAGGAGTTGGTAAACAGGATTGAACGAGGCGATATCCGCCTGCCGGAAATGCAGCGCCAATATGTCTGGCGCGCAACCCGCGTGCGCGATCTCCTGGATTCACTGTACCGGGGTTATCCGTCCGGGACGATCCTGACGTGGGAGCCGGATGAGGATGTCGAGACCCGCACCTTCGCAATTGCCCAGGCGGGCACGGGACGGCGGCGATTTCAACTTCTATTGGACGGGCAGCAGAGGTTGACTGCATTGTCCGCCGTGATCCGCGGTGAGCATGTGCACGTACGGGGGCGCAAACGTCCCATTGACATCCTTTTCAACCTGGAACACCCCGAGGATCTGCAGGTCATTACCGAAGTGCATGAAGACAAGGACGAGGATGCTGCCGATGAGGAGATCAGCGATGCGAGTGAAGATGAGCTGATGAAGCGTTTTGAACAAATGACTTTCGTCGTTTATTCAACCAAGTTGGCGAAGTTGCCGCATTGGGTATCCGTGACCGAGGTTTTTAAAGAGAACAGCGATAAGCCGTTCCTGAAAAAAGCGAATGTCACTTCGATGGATGATCCTCGCTATGATAAGTACACGGCCCGTCTTAAAAGGCTCAGGGATATTAGACACTACGGGTACAGGGTGCACATACTGGACCAGGACAGGTCTTACGGCGAAGTAACGGAGATTTTTGTGCGTGTGAATTCACTGGGTGCCAAGCTGCGCAGATCAGACCTGGCCCTGGCGCAGCTTACCGAGAAGTGGCGCGGTTCACTCAAGATTTTCCAGGAATTTGAGGAGGAGTGTAAAAAACATGGATTTAATTTTGACTTGTCGACCCATCTCAGGAACCTGGTTGCATTTGCCGCCGGCCAATGCCAGTTTCATGTCATTGGCGGACTGACCAGGCAAGACATACAGGAAGCCTGGGATGAGTGCCAGAAAGGCATGCTTTTTGCCGTGAATTTCCTCCGCGCCAATGTCGGCATCGACAATTTATCCCTGCTGAATTCTCCTTTCCTGGTGCTTGTCATTGCGTCTTTGGGCAGTAAACAGGACTATCGCCTGTCTCCTGTCGTAGAACGTCAACTTCGCTATTGGACATTGCTTGCAAATATGAAGGGCCGTTATTCCAGGGGCTCCACCGAAACCTATCTCGACCAGGACTTGGCGGTGCTGGGTAACGAAAATCAAATGTCCGCCTTAATTGAATTCCTGGAAACCCAGACCGGTGCCCGTGCTGTACGCCCTATAGACCTGCAAAATCGGAGCAGCCGGAGTCCCTATTTCAAAACCATGTTTCTCGCTTTTCGCGAGGCGGAGGCAAAAGACTGGAACGACCAACTGGTGATCTCTCTCCAGCATGCGGGAACACAACATGCCCCGCAGTTTCATCATATATTTCCGCGGGCCATTCTCAAAAATAGCGGGTATACGACCAGTCAGATTAACGATATCTGTAACCTGGCGTTTATCAATGGTCGCACCAACCGCAAGATTCGCGACCGGGCACCCGCAGAGTACCTGCCGGAGATTATCGACCGGGTGGGACCAGGGGCATTGAGCAAACAATGCATTCCCGATGATCCCGATCTTTGGCGGCTGGAAGCTTATGAAGATTTCCTGGAGGCGCGTCGTCAGCTGGTCGCCGAACGCCTGAATGAATTTCTCGGGCACGAGGAGATGGCCGAGTCTCTTTAATTCCTCGAACAGCAGCGGCTTTTACATCAGCGCGCCAGTTGCCCGGCAGTGGTGCAGCAGAATGTCCCCGAAGCAAAAAGGCAGTCACTGACTGGTGGTCTCGCCTTCCACGATATCTTCCCCCGGTTCCGGCAGCAGCGGGGCGAGACATTGCTTGGCCGGTGCCCCGGGAATTTCCCGCACCAGTCGCGGCAGCAGGTAACCCGGCAGGCGCGCCGCCGCTTGGCCCAGGAGTTGCCGTCCGCGACGCGCCCCCACGTAAAAATGCGCCGTGCCCGCCACCCGGTCCGGCAGGTGCAGGTAATAGGGCAGTGTCCCGCAATCAAACAGCGCTTCGCTGAGTGCCACCAGTGCCGCGGCGGAGTCGTTGACACCCTTGAGCAACACCGCCTGGTTCAGCACCGTGTGTCCCGCTCCCCGCAGGCGCAGCAGTGCCTCTCGCACCTCCGCATCGATTTCATTGGCGTGATTGCAATGCACCACGAACACCGCCGGGTGCAGGCGATTGGCCGCCAGTTGTTCCAGCAGTGCATCGCTGATGCGCGCGGGGATCAGGATGGGCAGCCGGGTGTGAATGCGCAGGCGACGCAATTGCGGCAACCGCGCCAGGGCCACAGCCAGTTCACCCAGGCTCGAGTCGCGCAGCACCAGCGGGTCGCCGCCGCTCAGGATCACCTCGTGAATCTCCGGCTGGGAGGCGATGTAGTCCAGTGCCCGCTCCCATTGGGCGGTGTCGGGCCGGTTGTCCTCGTAGGGAAAATGACGGCGGAAACAGTAGCGACAGTGCGCCGCGCAGGCCGTGGCTGCGATCAACAGGGCGCGGTCGCGGTACTTGTGCACCAGCCCGGGGCGGACATTGGCACGGGCTTCCTGCAACGGGTCGGAGACAAAACCGGTGTGCGCACGCAACTCCTCCCCGCGCGGCAGCACTTGCAGCAGCAGGGGGTCGGTGGGGTCGCCGCGCCGGATCCGGCGGGCAAAGGGACGCGGCACGCGCAGCGGGAACCCGGTGTCGACATCCGGTGTCCAGTGCAGTTGTTCGGGGCTGAGTTCCAGCAGTGCCAGCAGTTCCTCCGGGGCGCGGATCATCTCGCGCATGCTCTGCTGCCAATCAGTGCCGCTGTGCTCTTGGAGTATCATTAGCGGCTGCTCAACCGGGGAATGCAAGCGGAATGGCAAAATATTCTACCAACGAATTCAAATCGGGCCTGAAGATCCTGCTGGACGGTGAGCCCTGCAGTATCCTCGAAAACGAGTTCGTCAAACCCGGCAAGGGACAGGCCTTCAACCGCGTCAGGTTGCGCAATCTCAAGACCGGGCGTATATGGGAGCGCACCTTCAAGTCCGGGGAGAGTGTCGACGCCGCAGATGTCATCGATCGCAACATGAGCTATCTCTACAACGACGGCAGTCACTGGTATTTCATGGACCAGGACTCGTATGAACAGTACCAGGCGGGCGGGGCGGCGATGGAAGAGGCGAAGCCCTGGCTCAGTGAGCAGGATATCTGCGAAGTCACCCTGTGGAACAACGAGCCACTGGCCGTGCGCCCGCCGAACTTCGTCGAACTCGAAGTGCGGGAAACCGACCCGGGCGTGCGCGGCGATACCGCCACCGGCGGCGTCAAGCCCGCCACGCTCAGCAGCGGTGCAGTCGTGCGCGTCCCGCTGTTCGTCGAAGAAGGAGAGCGCGTGCGCATCGACACCCGCACCGGGGAATACCAGGGGCGGGCCCGGGAGTGAACGCCCCGGGCGGCGACTGGCAGCCCGCCGCCTCTTTAAAACACTTGCGCTTGCGCGCCGACGTGCTGACCCGGCTGCGTGCATTCTTCGCCGACCGCGGCGTGCTGGAAGTCGAAACCCCGCTGCTGCTCCCGGCCATCGCCCCGGAACCCCAGCTGCAATACATGCGCGTGCATCCCCCCGCCCCGGATGTCGCAGAACGCTGGCTTCCCGCCTCTCCCGAGGCACAGATGAAACGCCTGCTGGCCGCCGGCAGCGGGGCCATCTACCAGCTGGGTCGCGCCTTTCGCCAGGAAGAGCAAGGCACCCTGCACAACCCGGAGTTCACCCTGCTCGAATGGTATCGCCCGGGTTGGGAAGAGCGGCAACTCATGGAGGAAGTCGCAGAACTGGCACAGGGCGTGTTGGGTGACTGGCCCGTGGAATATCGAAGTTACGCCGGGTTATTCGCAGAACATGTCGGACTGCATCCGCATCGCAGCTCCAGCGAAGAACTGCTGCATCATGCCGAGACCCGTGTCGACATTTCCCTCTCCCGGCAGACCCTGCACAGCCTGCAACAGCGGGATGTGCTGCTGCAATTCCTGTTCAGTGAATGCGTGGAGCGGCACCTGGGCGGACCACGGCTGGTCTTTGTCTGCGAATACCCTGCAGAACAGGCCGCACTCACCGCACTGGGCAAAAACGCCGAAGGCGATACGGTTGCCCGACGCTTTGAACTCTATGCCGCCGGCGTGGAACTCGCCAACGGCGGTCGGGAACTGTGCGATGCAGAAGAACTGGAACGGCGGTTTAGCGCAGAGCGGGAGCGCCGGGGCGCAGAGGCTCCGCCGCCGGACCGCAAGTTGCTGGCAGCCCTGCGCACCGGCCTGCCACCCTGTGCCGGAGTCGCATTGGGTGTAGACCGGTTGGTCATGCTGGCCGCAGGCTGCAGCTCCATCCGGGAAGTGCTGGCCTTTCCGCAAGATCGCAGTTGAACAAAAGCCCAAGTCGACAGTAATCAAAAACCGTGCGCTGCGAAGGCGTTTGGCATCCGCGCCTTTTGCAGTTCCCCGGTTTCAGTCCTCCAGGCCCATGAGTTTGAGCACGCCGGAGGAGTGACCGGCGGTGAAGCCGCCGTCCACGGGCAGTGCCTGTCCGGTGACAAAAGAGGCGTCGTCGGAGGCTAAGAAAAACACGGCACCTGCGATCTCTTCCGCCTTGCCGAAGCGTCCCATCTTATGGTGCTCGATGATGCGTTCCTTGCTCTCTTGCATGAACTCGTGTTCAAACACCCCGCGCAGCAGGGGCGTGTCGATGAAGCCCGGGCAGATGGCATTGACGCGGATGCCGCGCCTGGCATAGTCGATGGCCATGTTGCGGGTCAGCAGGATCACCCCGCCCTTGGAGGCGTTGTAGCAGCTGCCGCCCTCGGTGCCTTCGAGCCCCTCCACGCTGGCAAGGGTAATGATGCTGCCGGAACGCTGCTCCAGCATCGTCGGCAACACCGCCTTGCAACCCAGGTAGGTGCCCTTGAGGTTGATGTCCAGCACCCGGTCCCATTCCTCTTCCGCCAGCTCGTGCACGGCACCGCCCCCGCCGACCCCGGCGGCGGTCACCAGCACGTCGATGCGTTTGAATTCTTTGAGCACGGCGGCGACGGCCTCTTGCTGGGCACCGAAGTCGCGCACGTCCAATGCGTGAAACTGCTTGCCCGCCGGTGCCTCCAGTGCTTCCCAGTCCGCATTGTCCTGCAGGTCAAAACCGACCACGCGCGCCCCCTCGGCAATAAAACGCTGGGCGCAGGCGAGACCGATGCCGGAGGCGGCACCGGTCACCAGGCAGACGCGGTCTTCCAATCGTTGCGCTTTCATGGAAATCTCCCGGTTCAGAGTCTTAAAAACAACGGCGCGTTCATTATTGCACGCACCCCAGTACCTGGCCCATCTTGAGTGACATGCCCGGGCGCAGGGCGGGGTCCGGAGAAAAAGAGGGCGGCAGCAATAGCACGACGGTGGAACCCAACAGGAAGCGTCCCATCTCTGCACCCTTGTCCAGTATCCCCGGGATGGAGGCGGGCGTTTCTGGATCCCAGACGGTATGGATGGCACCGACCACCAGGGCGCCGACCAGGACCATGGCAAAACGTTGCTCCCGGTATGCAAACAGGCAAACCCGCCGCCGGTTGCCGGTGAACAGGCGGGGGAAGCCGGCGGCGGAGGCGGCGTTGACCGGCAGCAGTCGCCCGGGCAGGAAGCGCTCGTGCAGCAGTTGTGCCGCCAGCGGCATATGCACCCGGTGGTAATTGTGCGGGGCCAGGTAGACCGTGAGAAAACTGCCGTCCTGGAACGGCAGGGCGTCTTCGGCGTTGCCCAGCAGTTCGGCGATGCTGTAGGGGATGTTCTTGGCCTGCACGGCAGTGCCCGCTTGCACGGCCCCGAATGCGCTCAGGGTTCCATCGGCCGGGGAGACCAGCACTTCTGCACCGGGTGCTACCGGGCGCACCCCCGGACGCAGGCTGCGGCCGAAGAAGGCGTTGAAGTCGGGGTAGGCCAGCGGGTCGGGCTCTGCGGCCTCGGACATGTCGACACGCCAGGTGCGCACAAAGAGACGGATCAGCGTGTTTTTCAGCAGTGGGTTCCGGCTTCGGGCAAACCAGCCGGCGCAGCGGGACAGGCCTTGTTGTGGCACTGCGAGCAGCAGGCAGCGCCACAAGCGGTGCAGCATGGTCCGGGTGCGTCCTCAGCTTTCCACCGGCGTGTCATCGCGGTTGCCCCATTCACTCCAGGAGCCGTGGTAGCCGCGAATATTCAAATCCAGCAGTCGGCCTGCCAGGTAGCACAGGGCGGAACGGTGATGCGCATAGCAGTGGGTGACAATTTCATGCTTTTCGTCGATGCCGAGTGCCGCCAGGCGTTGCCGCAGGTCCCCCGGTTCCAACAGGCGCTTGGCATTGTCATGCTGCATCAGCTCCAGCCATTCCAGGTGAACCGCACCGGGAATGCGTCCGCCCCGCTCGGAGCGCACCGCCGTGCCCTCATACTCTTCCCGGGAACGGGCATCCCAGACCGTGAAGTCCTCTTGTCCCAGGCGCGGCAGGATGTCCTCGATCTCGGCGATCGGCGCCCGGTGGATGGTGGCCTCGTACCGGGAAGGCACGGCCACCGCGGCTTTCGTGGTGGTCGGCAGCCCCGCCTGTTGCCAGGCGAGAATGCCGCCGTTCAGGTACGACCAGCGCGAATGTCCCAGCACGTCCAGGGTCCAGATCAGGCGTCCCGCCCAGCCGCCGCCCTCGTCATCGCAGGCGACCACGTGTTTGTCCGGGTCCAGTCCCAGGGCAGAGAAAATCTGGTTGAGCCGGGCGACATCCGGCAGGCGTCCGATGGCGGGCGGTTCGCCGCTGAGCAGGGACATGGGTTCCAGGTACAGGGCACCCTCGATGTGCGCGTTGGCGTAACTTTCAGCTTCCGACAGATGCACCAGGAGCAGTTCGGGATCTCCCAGCAGGGCTTGCAGTTGCTGCGGTTCCAAAAGACGCGGGACGGCGGAGAGGGACATGCGACAATCCTCGAGATACAGAGAGCGGGGCGATCATTGTAAGTTAAGTCGGGCAGCACCGGCGTATGAATTGCAGGCGTTCGCTATATACTTTCACCTTGGCGGTTCTGTATGAAGGAGGTCCGGCATGCGACAGCACGCGATGATGAGAGCAAGGGGGCGCACCGTAACCCTTTTTTATATTGACGGCCAGCCGGAGGGCATGGTGCTCGGGGAGATATCCAACTGGCCCGGGCATATCCTGAGAATACCGCGCACACAGATCAAGGAAGGGCTTGCCCGCAAAGAAGTCGGCAATGTCGGCGTTTATTTTCTTCTGGGGGAAGATGAGAAAGGGGTGCTCGCCTATATCGGCGAGGCGGAAAATATCGGCAAACGGATCAGGAGCCATACCGCCAAGGATTGGTGGACCAATGTGGTCATTATCACGGCGACGGCCAATTACCTGAACAAGGCGCACGTGCAATATCTCGAAGCACGACTGATTGACATTGCGACAAAAGTTCGCAAGCGCAGGCTTGACAACACGAACAAGTCCGCAGAGCCCTCCCTGTCCGAGGCGGACCAGTCGAGCATGGAGGGTTTCCTCGACCATACTTTGCTGGTCTTATCCTCCCTGGGCATCGACTGGTTTATCGATGACACACGCCCCGACGATCCCGATACGCTTCCATCTGCTCCAGCAGCGAAGCCAAGATCCAAACCCCCCAAAGTGCCCAAAGTGCCCAAAGTGCCCAAAGTGCCAGAGGTGGCAGAGGTGGCGGACGTGGCCTCAGTGGCGGCATCGCCAACATGGAGGAGGCAGAGGAGACGGAGGAGACGGGTGGGCAAAGTGGCGAAAGTGGCGGCATCGCCGATCTTTGTGCTTAAGATACCCAAGCATGGCATTCGTGCGACCGCCCGGGTCAAAAAAGACGGGAAACTCGTCGTGCAAAAAGGTTCAAAAGCCCGATTGTCCTGGAGTGGCCGTCCGGATAATTCTTATGCCAAACGATTCAAGCACCTTTGTGTGACAGGCGTTTTAAAAATATCCCGGGATGGCTCGCATCGTGTGTTTACGAAGGATCGTGCTTTTAGCAGTACAAGTGCTGCCGGTGCGGCGGTCACCGGCTGGGAGACTAGAGGCCCTGTGTTATGGAAGACTGAAGATGGCGGCAAGACGTACAAGGAGTGGGAGGCGGAGCAAGCCGCGTCTAAATCCAGAGCAGCCAAAGGGGCAAAAGTGGCGGAAGTGGCGGCATCGCCAACCTTTGTGCTTGAAGTACCCAGGCATGGCATTCGTGCGACCGCCCGGCTCGGAAAAAACGGGAGATTTGTCGTGCAAAAAGGTTCCAAGGCCCGGTTGTCTTGGAGTGGCCGTCCGCATGGTCCTTCTGCCAAACGCTTCAAGCGCCTCTGTGCCACAGGCATTTTAAAAAAATCCGAGGACGGTTCGCATCGCGTGTTTACAAAGGATTGTGCTTTTAACAATACAAGTGCTGCCGGGGCGGCGGTCACCGGTCGTGTGACTGGAGGCCCTGCGTCATGGAAGGCTGAAGATAGCAGCGGCAAGACGTACAAGGAGTGGGAGGCGGAGCAACCCGCGTCTAAATCCAGAGAAGCCAAAGTGGCAAAAGTGGCGGAAGTGGAGGCATCGCCAACCTTTGTGCTTAAGATACCCAGGCATGGCATTCGTGCGACCGCCCGGCTTGAAAAAGATGGGAGATTTGTCGTGCAAAAAGGTTCCAAAGCCCGATCGTCTTGGAGTGGCCCGCATACTGCTTATACCGAACTATTCAAGCGCCTCTGTGACACGGGCATTTTAAAAGTATCCCGGGATGGCTCGCATTGCGTGTTTACGGAGAATTATGCTTTTACCAGTCCAACTGCTGCCGGTGTTGCGGTCACCGGCCGTACTACTAGCGGCCCTATGGAATGGAAGACTAAAGACAGCGGCAAGACGTACAAGGCGTGGGAGGCGGAGCAGCTCGCCTCTGCATCCGGGTAAGCTGCCGCAGATGAGCTCTGAGTCTGAAACACAACGGGTTCTCGAGCCGAAGAGGTTTCGGGCTGCGCACTGCGGCCAACTGGTGGGGGTGGATACGATTGAGTTGTCCGGCCAGGGGCGACACGGCTATGTGCTGACCCTGGTGGACCTGTACAGCCAGTTTGCTTTCGCACTGGGGACGCATTTGCATACGGATGCCGCCTCGGTGCAGTTCCTGGACCATGTCCTGCAGGTGTTTCCGGGAACCGTGGAGGCGGTGTTGAGCGATAACGGGCACGAATTCCAGGGGGGCTTTGACAAGGACCTGAAGGAGCGTGGAGTCCGGCATTATATTGCCCGTCCGAAATCTCCGAACATGAATGTGCACGTGGAGCGTTTCAAGCGGGTGGTACAGGAGGAATTCGTGCAATTTGAGCAGGATTTGCTGTTCACGGATGTGCCGTTATTCAACGAGAGCCTCCTGGAGTGGCTGATGTTCTACAACACCGAGAGGCCCCATCACTCCCTGGGCGATCTCAGTCCGTTGGAGTTCCTGGTCCAGGAGCAGGGTCTGCCTCCCGAATGATGTCCCTCCCGGGTCTCATATATTGAAAACTCATACATACAGAGGTTTTGTTCGTCAATGCGGTCTAAAACCTTTTACTGACTTGGATTTTTATTTTTCAAACCAGTGCGAATTGATCTGCCGGGCTTGACATTCGGGTATATAATAGCGGACGAGACAGAGACGGGTTGCAGCTGTTTTTGACTGTGTTTTCAACGGGCTGACATTGGTGAGGGCTACATGTCATGGGTGAATTTAAATCATCTATTAAACCGCGGCTCAAATCCATCCTACAGTGGTTCAAGCTGATGCTGACACGGGGGACCACCATGCCTGAAAGTTTTATCTACCAGCATGATGAGGATTCCCCTAAAGTTCGGTTTTATGTTGCCACGGGCGGTGTTTCGGTCCGGACACAGGATCTGGTCAAGAGTAAAAGATTCCAGAGACAAATGGCAATGTTGCGGGTGACAGTGGACGAGGCAATCAGGGAACGGGAGAGGAAAAAAAAGGAGGCCGATGAAGCGGTCTGAAAACCTGAAGGATATGCCGGGGTTTGGGAAGAAGCTTTGATAGTCCGGGTGCCATAAAGGGCGGCGGGCATCTGTCAACTGAAAACTGAAAACCTGCTTCACCGTTGCCCGGTGAGCGGTGCCATTCTATGAACACAAGCATAGTCCTGTTTATTCTCTTTGCAATTGCAGGGTACCAGTTTTTGAGGCGATGGAGCGGTTACACTCGTTACAAAACTGTCCGTCAGTCAGGCTATCACCTGTTTTTTAATTCTGTAATCGTCGGGCTTCTATTGATGGGTCTCGCCATGATTCCAGCAGGCGTTATTTCGTATCACACCTATGGACGTTTCTGGCCTGGTACAGCTGAAGCAATTTGGCTCACTTGGTTATTCAGTTTTTCATTGGCAATGCTGGTGCCAGAATGCATGCGGTGGCGGAATAATAAGAAAGTTCTGGTCTATGCTGTTATGCGAGCTGCCCGAGAAAGAGGAGACTATCGGAAGGTACTGCTGGAGACTGCTGCGCTTCAATCCGGGCTTGTGGAGTTGTCCCTGGAAAACGGCAAGACGTATATCGGTTTTGTTGTTGAGAGCGGGCTTTACAGTGAAGCCGAGGAGACTGATATATCGATTGCCCCGGTGTTGAGCGGTTACCGGGTGCCAAATACTCGTAAACTCTTCATTAGCTACGATTATGGAAAAGTTGTTTTGCCGTTATGGGATAGGCGTCGCCGAGTGGAGGGAGCACGAAATATGACCGGAAGAGGTACGGACAGGAACGATGTTCCGGACGTTTGGAACCAGGATTTCTGTATCGTGGTGCCCATGAACAAAATTGAGATCGCACGGATTGTCACCTTGGAACAATTTAAATATCACGTGGATGATGAGCTGGAGGTTATCGATGTGCCACCGGAAGAGAAAGCAACAGGCTCAATCCGGGCGGGACCTGGTAATGCGTAATGCTCAATGGGTCGGCTTTCCCCCGGCAAACCGGCCGGAAAAACGGTGAGGGCAAGGGGTGTAATAGAATGCGGGCATGTATCTGCGGCATATACCTTGCCGCGGGGTTTTGAGCTGCAGAACGCGGGGGCGGCGATGGGCCGGCGCAACAACCTGATTTGGATCGACTTGGAGATGAGCGGCCTGGACGTGGACCGGGATCTCATCCTGGAGATCGCGGTGGTGGTCACCGACGAGAAGCTGAAGGTGGTGGCCGAGGGGCCGAACATCGCCATCCACCAGGCGGACCAGGTGCTGGACAACATGGACGAGTGGAATACCACGCACCACGGGGATTCCGGGCTGACGGAACGGGTGCGCCAGAGCCAGGTGAACGAGGCGGAGGCCGAGCGGCAGGTGCTGGGGTTTCTGAAGCAGCACGCCGTGATTCACCGTTCGCCAATGTGCGGGAATTCAGTGCATCATGACCGCCTGTTTCTGCGGAAGTTCATGCCAAAACTGACGTCGTTTTTTCACTATCGCAACCTGGATATCAGCACTGTGAAGGAACTGGTGCGCCGCTGGCACCCGCAGTTGTGGAAACAGTGCCAGGACCGGCAGCCACAGCACGTGGCCCTGCAGGACGTGTATGACTCGATCGAGGAATTGCGTTTTTATCGCGAGCATTTCCTGCGCCTACCGGAGACGCGCACGGCATCCTAAAAGCGCGGCGGCCCCATGCCCAACTGCGCCGGTTCCGTGCCCAACCGCGCCGGCCCCATGCCTGACCGCGGTCCCCCGTTCTCAAACGCGGCTGACTGCGAGCGTCGCCTTCTTGCCCTTGTGCTGTTCCAGTGCCCAGTGCACGTGTTCCCGCACCAGGGCGGAGGGATCTTCAGAGCGGGCCTGCAGGGCCTTTTGATTTTCTGCACTGGGCGGCGCATTGCCCAGGGCCACGGCCAGGTTGCGCAGCCAGCACTCGTAGCGCAGGCGGCGCAGGGTGGAGCCCTCGGTGCGGCGCAGGAATTCTTCTTCGCTCCAGGCGAACAATTCATGCAGCGGTGTCCGGTCCAGGCGTTGGCGGGGCTGGAAATCGGGCTCGGCGCTGAGCTGTGCGTAGCGGTTCCACGGGCAGACTCTCTGGCATTCGTCGCAACCGAAGATGCGATTGCCGATCAGCGGACGCAGTTCTTCGGGGATGGAACCCTTGTATTCGATGGTCAGGTAGGAGATGCAGCGCCGGGCGTCGAGTTCCCCGGGGCCGGTGAAGGCGCGGGTCGGGCACAGGTCCAGGCAGGCGCGGCAGGTGCCGCACAGGCCGCGCTTCTGGGGTGCATCGACGGGCAGCGGCAGGTCGGTGTAGATGACGCCCAGGAAGAACCAGGAGCCGGCATGCCGGTTGATCAGCATGGTGTTTTTGCCGACCCAACCGAGGCCGGCCTTGGCGGCCAGTGCCCGCTCGGGTACGGGCGCGCTGTCGACAAAGGCGCGAAAACGTCCACTGCCCGCGGCCTCCAGGATGCGCTTGGCGAGCCGGGCGAGCCGCCGGCGCATGAGCTTGTGGTAATCGCGCCCCAGGGCGTAGCGCGAGACGGAGGCGAGTTCCGGGTCCTGGTCGGCGGGCAGGTATTCCGCCGGCAGGTAATCCATGCGGCAGACGATGGCGCGCGCAACACCGGGAAACAGGAGTTCGGGTCGGCCGCGCTTGTCGGCGTGGCGCTCCATCCATTCCATTTCGCCGTGGTATCCCTGCGCCAGCCAGTGTTGCAGGCGTTCGCGCCAGTCTTCCAGCGCCACGTCACTGACGGCGGTCTGCTGAAAGCCCATTTCCCGGGCCCATCCGCGGACTTGTTCTTTGAGTTCCCGCATGAATCCAGTTGTTATAATGCGTCTCCATTGCGCATTCTAAGCTCGCATGCGGACCGAGTCCCGCGCGGTGCTTCGCCCGATGGTTCAATCTCAAAACTCTGCATTGCCTGTTTCGCTCTATCGCGCTGAACAGGTGCGGCAGTTGGACCGGATCGCCGGCCAGGAGTTCGGCATTCCCGGCATTCGCCTGATGTTGCGCGCCGGGCGCGCGGCCGCCGAACTGCTGCGCACACTGGAGGTGCCGCGCAAGCGGGTCCTGGTGCTGTGCGGTGCCGGCAACAATGGCGGCGACGGCCTGGTGCTGGCGGCCCGGTTGCAGCAGCGCGGCAGCCGGGTGCAGGTTGCCTGTCTCAAGTCACCCGCGGAATTGCAGGGTGACGCCGCCTTGGCCCGGGACTACGCCCTGGAGCAGGGGACGCCCCTGCTCTCCCTTGCGGAGCTCAACCCGGATGACCAGGACCTGCTGGTCGATGCGCTGTTGGGCACCGGGTTCCAGGGCGCATTGCGTAAGGAGTACTTGGACGCCATCGGGCAACTGAATGCGGCACACGCCCCGGTGCTGTCGCTGGACCTGCCCTCGGGACTGGATGCAGACACCGGCACGGTGGCGGAAACCGCGGTGCGGGCCCGTTGGACCATGAGCTTCGGCGCCCTCAAGTGCGGGTTGTTTACCGGTGTCGGCCCGGAGTATGCGGGCGCAATTTACTGTGATGCGCTGGGCATTCCCGCCGCCGCACTGCAGGGGCTGGCCCCGGTGGCGCAGCGGCTGGTGCCGGGACGCACCCTGGACTTGCTGCCGCCCCGTCCGCGCCATGCGCACAAGGGAGACTTCGGCCACGTGCTGGTCATCGGCGGCAATCCCGGCATGTCGGGGGCGGTGCTGCTGGCGGGACAGGCGGCGTTGCGCTGCGGTGCGGGGCTGGTCTCGGTGGCGACGCACCCGGAACATGCGCCCTGGCTCTCGGTGCACTGCCCGGAACTGATGGTGCACGGCATCGCCTCGGGGCCGGACATTGACGGGCTGTTGCAACGCGCCACGGTGCTGGTGGTCGGCCCGGGCCTGGGGCGCAATGCCTGGGCGGAGCAGATGTTGCAGCAGGCGCGCGATGCGGGGATGCCGACGGTGTGGGATGCCGACGCCCTGCGTATGCTGTGTGCGATGCACGAGGGCGCACTGCACGAGGGCTGTGTGCTGACGCCGCACCCGGGCGAGGCGGCGGCCTTGCTGGGTATGGACAAGGAGGTGGTGCAGGCGAATCGTTTTGCGTCGGCGACGGAGCTCAGCCGGCGCTTCGGGGCGGTGGCGGTGCTCAAGGGGGCGGGCACGCTGGTCTGTGATGGCGAGCGGACTTTTGTCTGTGAGCCTGGCAACCCGGGCATGGCCACGGGTGGTATGGGCGATGTGCTGAGCGGGGTCATCGGTGCCCTGCTGGCCCAGGGCTGTGCACCGCTGCAGGCCGCCTGCCTGGGTGTCTGGGCGCATGCCTGTGCCGGCGATGAGGCGGCCCGGGACGGGGAGCGGGGTCTGCTCGCCTCTGACCTGTTCGCCGGTTTGCGCCGGGTGCTCAACGGTCCGGGCCGGGATTCCACGGGGGGGCGCGACTCGTGAGCGCCCTGGAGGGAAAAATTTTCTTGCCCGCCGCGGAGGACACGCTGGACTGCGGGGCGCACCTGGGAGCGGCCAGCGGCTGCCGGGGAGTGCTGTTTCTGCAGGGTGCCCTGGGTGCGGGCAAGACCACGCTGTGCCGCGGGATACTGCGCGGGTTGGGATACCCGGGGGTGGTGCGCAGTCCGACGTACACCCTGGTGGAGGCCTACACACTGGAGGCGGGGGAGGTGTTGCACTTGGACCTGTATCGCCTGGAGGAGGGGGCGGAGTTGGAGGACATCGGCATTCGCGATTACCTGGGTCGGCCCGCGCTGTACCTGGTGGAGTGGCCCGAGCGCGCCGCCGGCTTTCTGCCATCGCCCGACCTGCAGTTGCAGCTGCTCTGGGAAGGGGAGGGCCGGCGCCTGCAATGGACGGCGGGCAGCGCACACGGCCAGGTGCTGGCCGGGGCCTTGCCCGCCCGCCTGGTGCAGGCGTGAGACGGCCCGGGAACGTTTTCATGCGTAAGGTGCGCGAACTCCTCTACAGGCGGTCCGGGGTATACACGGGCACCCTGTTCTTTTGCCTCGCCCTGTACTGGCCGGCCCCGGTGGTACAGGCGGCGGAGAGCATTGACAAGATGCGCCTGTGGCGCTCGCCAGAGCGCACGCGCCTGGTCTTTGACCTGAGCGGTGCCCCGGACTACAAGCTCGAAACCCGGCGGCGCGGCAAGCGTATCGAAGTGCATTTTTCCGGGATGGAGACGCGCGCGGACCCCTCGGTGCTCGATTTCAGCGGCACGCCCATTCAAAACCTGTTCCTGGAGCGTCGCGCACCGGGGCACTTGTACCTGAACCTGGCACTGTCCCGGGCGGTGCGCCCGCGGCACTTTGTGCTGCCTCCCAACCCGCCGTATGGCCATCGCCTGGTGCTGGACCTCTACGACCACACTCCGCGGGTGCCCATTCCGGTCAAGACGGTCAGCGACCGGGCCGGCAAGCGGGATATCATCATCGCGGTGGACGCCGGCCATGGCGGCGATGACCCGGGAGCGGTGAGTGTCGACGGGGTGCAGGAGAAGGACCTGGTGCTGAGCATGGCGCGCGAACTCAAGCGGCAGTTGGGGCAACTCGCGGGCTTCAGTGCCTACCTGGTGCGCGACGGCGACTACTACGTCAGTCTCGGGGAACGGCGCGAGCGGGCGCGGCGCATGAAGGCGCACCTTTTGCTCTCGCTGCATGCCGATGCTTTTAACAGTCCCCAGGCGCACGGTTCCTCGGTCTACGCCCTGTCCCTGGAGGGTTCGACCAGCGCGGAGGCGCAGTTCCTGGCCGAGCGCGGCAACAAGGCGGACCTGATGGGCGGCGTCGACCTGGAGGCGGCCAGCAAGCGCAATCCTTACCTGGCTGCCACGCTGCTGGACCTGGCGATCAACAGCGGCACCCTGGTCAGTGCCCTGGAACTGGGAGATCGTCTGCTGGCGACCATGAAACGGGTCAGCCACCTGCACAAGCCCGAGGTGGAGCGCGCCGCCTTTGCGGTGCTGAAGTCGCCCGACGTGCCTTCGCTGCTGATCGAAAGCGGTTTCATCTCCAACCCGCGGGACTTGCAGAACCTGGTGGACGCCGGTTACCGGCGGGCACTGGTCCGGGCGATCGTCGCCGGGGTGCACGAGTATTTCGTCGACAATCCGCCGGCGGGAACCCTGCTCGCCTGGCAGCGGGAACACCCGCAGAGCAACCTGGAGTACATCATTCAAAAAGGGGATACACTGTGGGAAATTGCCAGAGACCACGGGGTCAGTGTGAAAAGTATCCTGGAACTGAACACGAGAAAGGATGCCGGCATCCGGGTGGGTGAGTGCCTGCTGATTCCCCGTGCGACCCGCGCCCGGGAGCGGGCGAAACCATGAGTCGCATCAACCAGTTGGCGCCGCAACTGGCGAACCAGATCGCCGCCGGCGAGGTGGTGGAACGCCCGGCATCGGTGGTCAAGGAATTGCTGGAAAACAGCCTGGATGCGGGTGCCCGCACGGTGGAGGTCGACATCGAGAAGGGCGGGGTCGGGCTGGTGCGGGTGCGCGATGACGGTGCCGGCATTCACCGCGATGACCTGGCCCTGGCGCTGGACCGCCACTCGACCAGCAAGATCGCCACGGCTGAAGACCTGGAGGCGGTGGCGAGCCTGGGATTTCGCGGCGAGGCACTGGCGAGCATTGTCTCGGTGTCGCGGCTTAAGATCAGTTCGCGCACGGAGGATGCGGACAGCGGTTGGTGCATCGAGACCGAGGGCGGAATAGACCAGCCGAAGCCGCGTCCGGCGGCGCACCCGGCGGGCACCACGGTCGAGGTGCGCGAGCTGTTTTTCAATACGCCGGCGCGTCGGCGTTTCCTGCGCACCGAGAAAACCGAGTTCCGGCACTGTGAAAACGTGGTGCGCGGCCTGGCACTGGGGCGGTTTTCCAGTGCCTTCACCCTGAACCGGGATGGGCGCAAGGTGTTCAAAAGTCCGGTCTGTAAAGACCGCGAGTCCCGCGCGCGCCGGGTCGGTGCGGTGTGCGGCAAGCCCTTCCTGGAGAACGCGGTCCCCGTGGAGGCCGCAGACGGGGACCTGCAGTTGTGGGGTTGGGTGGCGCAGCCGACCTTTTCCCGCTCGCAGCCTGACGTGCAGTACCTGTTCGTCAACGGCCGTCACGTGCGCGACCGGCAACTGGCGCACGCGGTGCGGCAGGCCTACCGCGATGTCTTGTACCAGAACCGGCACCCGGCCTTTGTGCTCTACCTGGAGTTGCCGCCGGCGGAGGTCGATGTCAATGTCCATCCGACCAAGGCCGAGGTGCGTTTCCGCGACGGGCGGCGGGTGCATGATTTCGTGCTGCACGCACTGCACCGGACCATCGCCGAATTGCGCCCGGACACGCAACCCTCGCCGGCAGCGGTTTCCCTGCCGCCGCAAGCGGCGGGAGGGACTGCCGGTGGTGCCGACTCTCACACGGGGGCACTCAAACTGCAGCGTCCCGCGGCGTCTTCTGCCAACCGCGCCCGCTGGACGCAATTTGCCGCGGCGATGAGCGGGGAGACGCCGCCGGCGACGGCCCGCGCGGCCACGGGCGGTGCGGCACCCGGTGCGAAATCGGACGCGGCGATGCGA
Organism: Gammaproteobacteria bacterium; assembly: GCA_965215045.1. Lineage (GTDB taxonomy): Bacteria > Pseudomonadota > Gammaproteobacteria > JABABF01 > JABABF01. Next base: position 1,487,005 of record OZ244031.1, read on the forward strand.
GAGCTGCGCGAAGACGGCATCCCCCCGGCCGCTGCTGTGCCATCCGCCGGGGAGGTACAGGAGGCGGATACTTCTCCGCCGCCGCTGGGCTATGCGCTGGCGCAACTCAAGGGGGTGTATATCCTGGCGGAGAACGCCGCGGGCCTGGTGCTGGTGGACATGCACGCCGCCCACGAGCGCATTGTCTACGAGGGTCTGAAAAGCGCGCGCGACGCCGGCGGGATCCAGGCGCAGGCACTGTTGCTGCCGCGGCAGATCCGGGTGAGCCGCGCCGAGGCCGATTGCGTGGAAGAACACGGCGATGTGTTCGCCGGGCTGGGTTTCGAACTTTCCCGCAGCGGAGAGGAATCCCTGCTGGTACGCCAGGTGCCGGCATTGCTGGCAGAGGCGGACATCGAGCAGCTGGTGCGCGACGTGACCAGCGACCTGCAGGAGTTTGCGGACAGCACCCGCATCCGCGATGCGATGGACGAGTTGTTGTCTTCCATGGCCTGCCACGGCGCGGTGCGCGCCAACCGCGAACTCAATATCACGCAGATGAACGACCTGCTGCGCGACATGGAGCGCGTCGAACGCAGCGGGCAGTGCAACCACGGGCGCCCGACCTGGGTGCAGTACAACCTGGCGGAACTGGACCGCCTGTTCCTGCGCGGGCGCTGAGGCGTCCGCACGCCCGGGCCGCACCGTCGTGTCCGCGCCGGTTGTGCTCCTGATGGGGCCCACCGCCTGCGGGAAATCCGAACTCGGCATCCGCCTGTGCGAGGAATTCTCCTGCGAGCTGGTCAGCGTCGACTCCGTGATGGTCTATCGTGGCCTGGACATCGGCACGGCCAAACCCTCCCGCGCCCTGCGGCGCAGGATTCCCCATCACCTGGTCGATATCCGCGACCCCTGGGAGGGGTATTCGGCGGCGGATTTCTGCGCCGACGCGCGGGCGCAAATCACTGCGATTCACGCCCGCGGGCGCACGCCGCTGCTGGCGGGCGGGACGATGCTGTATTTTCATTCCCTGTTGTTCGGGCTCTCCGAACTGCCGCCGGCGGATGAGCAACTGCGCGCGGTGATCGACCGGGAGGCGGAGCAGCACGGCTGGGAGTTCCTGCACCGGGAATTGCAGCGGGTGGACCCGGAAAGTGCTGCGCGCATTCATCCGCGCCACAACCGCCGTCTGCAGCGGGCCCTGGAAGTGTACCGGCTCACGGGCATTCCGCCCAGTGCACTGCGCAATCGACGCCGGGGCGGCCTGCAGGACGATGATTTCCGGCTGTTGCAATGTGCCCTGCTGCCGCCACCGGCCGCCGAGTACCGCACGCGCCTTGCGGGGCGCTTTCTCTCCATGCTGGAGCGGGGCCTGGCAGGGGAGGTGCAGGCCCTGGCGGCGATGCGTGAGCCCGCTCCCGTGCATTCGGTGCGCGCTGCGGTCGGTTATCGCCAGGTCTGGGATTGGCTGGAACAGGGCGGTGCCCGCGAGGAGATGGTCCGGCGCGCCGTCGGTGCCACCCATACCCTGGCGCGCCGCCAGATGAACTGGTTGCGCCGCTGGGAGGACCTGCACACCTTCGTCCCGGGGGCGCAGGATGCGGTTCCCCGGCAACTGCAGGCCTTCCTGGCCGGCTGAGGAGCCGAACGCAGCACCAGGTGCTTCGCAGCAACTGGCAGCCGGGGTGTCGGCACGGCTGTTCCGGGGTGGATTTGCACCGGGTGGCCGACGGGACTTGCACAAATGTCCCCGATGTGCATTAATCTCATTGACTGATGGGGCGGCGGATGAAAATGCCCCCCGTATGTGAAAAAAGGGTGAGAGGAGGTAAAAAGGTGGCTGCGCTGCATATAGAGATTGAGAGGGGGAAGCAAGATATTTCACGGAGTGTCGCAATGAAAAGTGGTGAGAGACGAATGGAAGAGGGGGAATAAGAGGGGGAATCAAAGGGTATAGAGCAGAAAGAGGGATACAATGCACGCCAGAGGAGAGGGGGGAGAACAGGACCCGACACGGGGCCCTACGGCATCGCTTAAAAAAATTGCAGACCGATTCGCCCGGGGCATCGCACTGAGTTGATCATGCAGACCGCCCCGTCTCTACCCGACGTCCACGAGGCATTCCTGGATGGCTTGTGCAAGCAGCGCACCCCGGTGACGATTTACCTGGTCAACGGCGTCCGGATCACGGGTGAGATCGACAAGTTTGACCAGACTTCCATCGTCCTGCGCAGCCAGCATGCCCCGCAGTACGACGTGTCGTCCGAGATCGGCACGTCGCGCAAAAGAATTATTTTCAAACATGTCATCTCCACCGTGCTGGCACAAGACGATGCAGAGCACGCAGAGGAGTATTCAATGTCCTATCGAAAAAATCATCGGAGCATAAGACCATGAATCATCCTTTCAATATTCACAGGCCTTTTCTCGACGCCTTGCGCAGGGAGGGCACGCCGGTAGTCATCTACCTGGTCAACGGGGTTAAGCTGGAGGGCGAGATCGACAGTTTTGACGATGCGGCCGTCATCCTGCGCCGGGGCGGTTACCAGGATGCGTCGCAGGGCAGTGCTGCCGCGCAGAAGAGGATGATTTTCCGGCATGCGATTTCCACCGTGTTTCCCCTGGGCCCCGTGCATTTTTCTCCGGAGGGTCGCCGGCCCGCTCGCGAGCCGTACGAAAACCGCGGGTATTCCGGTCCGAACCGCCGCCGCTATCCGCCGCAGGTTCGAACGGGCGGCGGCGGCGGCGGCGGTTACTCCCGGCAGCGGCCACCCGAACCGGGCAACGAATCCCGCGATGAATACAGCGAGAATTACCGCACCGAGCCGGATTACCAGGAGGCACCCGTCAGCAGTGGCCACAAGAGACACTGGAGTGAAGAACAGGAATAAGCCCCGCTTCTCACATCGCGTCCGGGTCTCCGGTCGGGTCGGGACTGCATGAAAGAACGTCCCGGCGACCGGCGGGACGCCTCTGCCGTCGGTGAAAACGCGGTCCTGGTTTTGTTCGGCGAGCCCCGGGAGGAGCGGGCGGAATTCCGCCAGCTGGCGCGCACGGCCGGTGCCCGGGTGCAGGCGGAACTGGTGTGCGTCCAGGCCAGGCCACAGCCCCGCGGTTACATCGGCAGCGGCAAGCAGGAAGAACTCAAGCGTTTGCTGGTGCAGCAGGAAGCGCAGCTGGTGCTGTTCAACGCGGAGCTGCGCCCCGGGCAGGTGCGCAACCTGGAGCGCGCCCTGGATGCCCGCGTGGTCGATCGCACCGGCCTGATTCTCGATATCTTTGCCACCCGCGCCCGCAGTTACGAGGGCAAGTTGCAGGTGGAGCTCGCCCAGTTGCAATACCTGAGCACCCGCCTGGTGCGCGGCTGGACGCACCTGGAGCGCCAGCGCGGCGGCATCGGCATGCGCGGGCCGGGGGAGGCGCAGCTGGAAGCAGACCGGCGCATGATGCGCCGGCGCATTCGCGCGCTGGAGCGGCGCCTGGAACAGGTGCGCCGCACCCGCGAGCAGGGCCGTCGCGGACGCCGCCGCGCCGCATTGCCGCTGATCAGCCTGGTCGGCGAAACCAACGCGGGCAAGTCGACCTTGTTCAACCGCCTGAGCGGTGCCCAGGTGTACACGGCAGACCGCTTGTTTTCCACGCTGGACACCACCCTGCGGCGCATTGAATTACCCGGCGGCCAGGCGGCAATCCTGGCCGACACGGTCGGCTTCATCCGCCGTCTGCCGCACTCGCTGGTGAATGCCTTTCATGCCACCTTGGAAGAGGTGGCGGAGTCAGACCTGCTGCTGCACGTGGTCGATGTCTCTTGCGAGCGTCCGCCGGCGGTGATCGTGCAGGAAAACCGCAAGGTGCTGGAAGAAATTGGTGCCGGGGAACTGCCGTGTATCGTGGTCTGCAACAAGCTCGACCAGCTGCCCGCATCGATGTCCTGGCCGTGGAATGGCACCGGCCCCCGGGACCATGTATGCATCTCCGCTGCCGATGGCGATGGCTGTGAAGCCTTGCTGGAGGCGATTTGTGCGCAGCTGTACGGCGGCACGCAGGTCGAAACGGTGCACCTGGACCCGCGGCAGGGTGCCGTGCGCGCCTCCTTGTACCGGCGCGGCATGGTGCTGGCCGAGCACTGCGATGCAGAGGGCGGCATGGTACTGCAGGTGCGGGACCGGAAAAAAAGCGGTGTGCCGTCTTGAATTTGAATTGTGCCGTTTTCTGCTAAAATGCATTTTGCCCTGCGGCATGACCCAGGGCCGGTTCCCCGGTAATCGGTAATTAATATTTTTCTCATGGCATGGGATAAACCTTCAGGCGACCAGAAGCCCAACGATTCTTGGGGGGGTGGCTCCGCAGACTTTTCCGGAGCGTTTCAATCCCTGAAAAAGATCCTCGACAATTTCGGCCAGGGCGGCGGCTCCGGCTGGCGCACCACCCTGGGGCTGACCGTCGTGGCAGCACTGGTCTGGGGCTTGTTCGGCATCTACCAGCTGGACCAGCAGGAACGCGCGGTCATTTTGCGTTTCGGCAAGTTTCATAACGTGGTGCAACCCGGCCTGCGCTGGAACCCGCCGCTGATCGACCGCGTGCACAAGATCAACGTCACCAAGGTCTACTCGCAGCCGTACAACGGCCAGATGCTGACCGAGGACGAGAACATCGTCGACATCAAGATCACGGTGCAGTACCGGGTCTCCGACCCCAAGCAGTTCGTGCTCCGGGTGCGCGACCCGATCCGCAGCCTGCAGCACGCCATCGAGAGTGCCCTGCGTCACGTGGTGGGCGGCACGATCATCGACCAGGTGATCACCCTGGGCCGTGAGCAGGTGGCCATCGATGTGCGCGGCCGTCTGCAGACTTACCTGGATGTCTACGAGACCGGCATTTCTGTTTTCCAGGTGAACATCAACGAGGCCGACCCGCCCCAGGACGTCAAGGGTGCTTTTGATGATGTCAACCGGGCACTGGAGGACGAGGAGCGCTACAAGAACGAGGCCGAGGCCTACGCCAACGAGGTGGTGCCCCGGGCGCGCGGTTATGCCAAGCGCGCCCTCGAGGAGGCGGAGGCCTATCGCCAGGAGGTGATTGCCCGCGCCGAGGGCGAGGCGACCCGCTTTCAGAAATTGCTCGATGAATACCGCAAGGCACCGCTGGTGACGCGCAAACGTTTGTACCTGGATGCGGTGCAGAGCGTGCTGGGCAAAACTTCCAAGGTGATGGTCGATGTCGAAGAGGGCGGCAACCTGTTGTACCTGCCGCTGGACCAGTTGCGCCGGGGGTCGTCCGCCGGGGATATGGACGGCGAGGTCTTGAACCCGTCCCAGATGCGTGACCTGGTGCAGGAGGTGTCGCAGCGCCTGGAGCGCGCCCGGGGAACCCAGAGAAAGAGGGCGACACGATGAGTCCCCGGTTGGTAATGGTCCTGGGCCTGGTCCTGGTATTGCTGCTGATCGCCTCCGGCAGCCTGTTCGTGATCAAGGAAACCGAGCGGGCGGTCATGCTCCGCTTCGGCGAACTGGTGGAGCCCAATATCAGACCCGGCCTGCACGTGAAAGTGCCGCTGATGCACACGGTGCGCAAGTTCGACGGCCGCCTGCTGACAGTGGATTCCCGCCCGGAGCGTTTTCTCACCCAGGAAAAGAAATTTCTCTCGGTGGACTCCTACGCCAAGTGGCGCATTCACAACGTCGCCCGCTATTACACGGCGACCAACGGCGAGGAACTGCGCGCGCGCCAGTTGCTGGCACAGCGCATCAACAACGGCCTGCGCAACCAGTTCGGCGAGCGCACCATGCACGAGGTGGTCTCCGGTGAGCGGGATGAACTGATGGTGGACATGCGGCGCAAGCTCGATGAGGTCACCCGCGAGGAACTGGGCATCGAGGTGGTGGACGTGCGTGTCAAGCGCATCGATCTGCCGGTGGACGTCAGCGAGTCGGTGTTTGCACGCATGCGCGCCGAACGCGAACGCGAAGCGCGCGAGCATCGCTCCCAGGGCAAGGAACAGGCCGAGGGCATTCGCGCAGCCGCGGACCGCGAGAAAATTGTTATCGAGGCGAACGCCTACCGCGAGGCGGAAAAATTGCGCGGCGATGGCGATGCGCGGGCGGCGGCGATCTACTCGGATGCTTTCCTGGGCGACCCCGAGTTCTATGCGTTCACGCGCAGTCTCAAGGCATACCTGGAGGCCTTCTCCGGCGAGAATGACCTGCTGCTGATCAAGCCGGACAGCGATTTTTTTCGCTACCTGAAGAATGCAGACGGCAGCCCGCCCTGAACCCTGCGAACTGCCTGACAGCGTAGAGGAACTTTACCCGGCGCCGGCGGCGCGTTTTGAAGAGTTGCGGCGCACGCTGCTGGACCTGTTTTTCAGCTGGGGCTACCGCCTGGTGGTCCCGCCCCTGTTGGAATATGCCGGCACCGCACCCCAGGCTCGCGCCCGCGACCTGGAGGAGATCAGCTTCCGGCTGCGCGACGGTATGAGTCCCCGGGACCTGCTGCTGCGCGCCGACCTCACCTTGCAGACCGCGCGCATGGACGCCCTGGACACCGAGCCCGGTGTCAACCGCTTCTGCTATGCCGGCCCGGTGTTGCACGCCCAGCCGCGCGACCTGCTGGCCTCCCGCGAGCCTTTTCATGTCGGTGCCGAGCTCTACGGCTCGGACACCGTGGAGGCGGACCGCGAACTGATCGTCATCATGGCCGAAAGCCTGTTGCTGGCAGGTATTTCCAAGCTGTGCCTGGATTTCGGCCATGTCGGCATTTACCGTGCCCTGGTCGCCGCAGCAGACCTGGATGCAGCACAAGAGGAACGGCTCTTTGACGCACTGCAGCGCAAGGCGGAGACGGAGATCCGCGCCGCCGTCGCCGATTGTCCGGCGAAAAAGAACCAGGAAGTGGAAATGCTCTGCATCCTGTCGTCCTTGCACGGTGATCGCGAAGTGCTGGAGACGGCGCGCCGCTTGCTGGCTGCCGCCCCGCCGGAAGTGGCAGTCGCCATCGACCGCCTGGAGGCCTTCGCCGATGCCCTGGGGGAATGGATGCCCGATGTGCAGTGTTATTTTGACCTGGGCGAACTGCGCGGCTACCGCTATCACACCGGCGTGGTCTTCGCCGCTTATGCCGGGGACGGCGGCGCGGCACTGGCGAACGGCGGGCGCTGTGATGGCATTGGCGCCGCGTACGGCCGTGCCCGCGCCTCCGTGGGTTTCCACGTGGACCTGCGCGCGCTGTTGCCCCTGGGCGGAGAATTTCCCGCCGGGAACGGCATCCGGGTGCCCGTCGAACTGCCGCGCGATGAAGAGCTGTACGCAGAGGTCTACCGGCTGCGCCAGGCCGGGGAGCGGGTCGTGGTGGAACTCCCCGGGGAGGAGGGCGGCGTGGGCTGCTCGCGCGTGCTGCAACGGGCGAAGCAGGGCTGGCAGGTCGTTCCGGACGGGGATTGAGCACCGCTCTGCACGGGGCGGGCGCGCGCAAACAGTAGAAAACCATAATGGGAAGGGCAGTCGTGCTCCTGGGCGTCCAGTGGGGCGATGAGGGCAAGGGCAAAATTGCCGACCTGTTGACGGAACACGCCGCCGTGGTGGTGCGTTTCCAGGGCGGGCACAACGCCGGTCATACCCTGGTGATCGGCGAGCGTCGCTTCGCCCTGCACCTGGTGCCCTCGGGCATCCTGCGCGAAGAGGTGCAATGCCTGATCGGCAACGGCGTGGCGGTGGCCCCCGATGCGCTGCTGCAGGAGATGGAGATGCTGGAAGAACAGGGCGTGGAATTGCGTTCCCGGCTGCGCATCAGCCCCGCCTGCACGCTGTTACTGCCCTCGCATGCGGTGCTCGACTGCGCCCGGGAAATGCAACTGGGTGAGCAGGCACTGGGCACCACCGGACGCGGCATCGGCCCCGCCTACGAGGACAAGGCGGCACGGCGCGGCCTGCGCCTGGGTGACCTGGATGCCGATGACTTTGAACCCCGGCTGCGGGCCTTGCTGGATTACCACGATTTTGTTTTGCAGAGCCTGCACGGCGCCCCGGTGACGGATTTTCCGGCAACCCTGGAGATGTGCCAGCGCGCGTCGGAGACACTGCGTCCGCTGTTGGCCGACACCTCCGATCGGCTGGCCCGCTTCCATCGTGAAGGTGCCGATATCCTGTTTGAGGGTGCCCAGGGGATGATGCTGGACCTGGATTACGGCAGCTATCCTTTTGTCACCTCCTCGAACACCGGTGCCGGGGCCGCCGCCACCGGCAGCGGTTTCGGTGCCCTGCACCTGGATGCGGTGCTGGGAGTGTGCAAGGTGTATGCCACGCGGGTGGGTGGCGGCCCCTTCCCGACCGAACTGCACGATGTGCAGGGCGAGCACCTGGCAGAGGCAGGCGAGGAATTCGGCACCACCACCGGCCGGCCCCGACGCTGCGGCTGGCTGGACACCGTGGCACTGCGGCGCGCCGTGCAGGTCGGCAGCGTCAGTTCACTGTGCATGACCAAGCTGGACGTCTTCGATGCACTGCCGGAACTGCAGCTGTGCACCGCCTACGAAGAAGCCGAGAATGGCCCCGCGCCAGTCTACGAAACCCTGCCGGGCTGGGAACAATCGACGGCGGGGGCCGACGCCTGGGAGTCTCTGCCGAAGGCGGCCCAGGCCTACATTCGCCGGGTGGAAGAACTGGTCCAAGCCCCGGTGGACATGGTTTCCACGGGCCCCGAGCGCGAGCAGATCATCATGCTGCGCAATCCCTTCACCCCCGCCTGATCTTCAAACCTCCTTCCCGTCCGCTCTTGCGACAGGCTGCGGTGCCCGGTGCACGGGGAACCGCGCCCGTCCCGAACCGGTTTTCAGATTGCACCTCCCGGACGGGGTTGCAGATTGCCGTCTTCATCGAAACAGGATTCTGCTGTCCCCGGAAAATTTTTAATGAGTTCTCGTTTGACTTTGGGATGTTGCTCAAAAACGGTCAACCAGACGGAAAAGAAACCCTTGGCGACAGCAGTGTCAATCATAAAATCGAAAAATTCAGGATACACTTCAGCAGAAGATTGATAATGACGTAAAAACTTTTTTGCAAACTTCCATGCATCATTGCGATCTTCCCATCGGCGATCGGTTCTTTTTTTAGGAGGGCGGTCCAAGTCTGTCAATTCGAGCAATTTCCGGGCGCGCTTTTGCAGGGGTGCAGACAAATTTTCATTGGCGCGTACGAACCCGCCCCGTGAATATTCCAGTGCCAACAGGGTGTTATCCCGGTCCGGCCACAGGATGTCTTTATCGTCCACGTCCTCGTCGCCCTTGCTTGAATTGCAGTTTGCACAAGCCAGTAAAAAATTATCCCATTCCAGTTTCAGTTCCGAAAATTTGCTTTTGGGTTTCTTGTGTTCCACATGCAGGCTGGCAAGGATAGGGCGTTCACAGTAACTGCAATACCTGCCTAAACGATCTTCAAGATCTGGTTTTGCCTCGCGGTAATGGCGGTAAGAATCGGAGGGGGCATCACCTCGTGTGACGGGTCTCATTCCTTTCCTTCTTTTATTTTTGCCAGTGCCTCCAGCTTTAAGAAGACGCTGAGGTCCGGGCTGGTGGAAAAACGTTCCGCCTTTTGGCGATATTCTGCCTCCGCTTGTTGTACTTCCGGGCTCTCCGGATCATCGCTGGATTGAAGCAGTTCAAAATAACGTTCTGTCGCTTTTGCCAGTTCTGTGGCGTGCTGACTCTGCTGGGGAATTTTCACGCCCTGGATATATTCGGCAATATCTTCGATGGAATGGTTTGCGTACTCGGCGGGCGCATACTCCTCTAAATTCTTCAATTCCCCATCCTGCAGGGATTGAATAACAAACGGTGAATGTGATGTGGCGACAAACTGGATTTCCGGAAATGTCTCCTTGAGATCGGCAACCACCCGCTGCTGCCACTTGGGGTGCAGGTGGGCGTCAATTTCATCGATCAACACCAGTCCCGGCGTCTCTTGCAGTACACGCTGCCAGGAAGAAGGATCTTCGGACTGGGACGACGGCATATCTTCCGGCAACATCTGCGCATTCTGGGTCACCGCCTTGGTGGCGATGTCTGCGACCAGGGCCAGCATCATGGTCCATCCAGCACTGAGATTGGTCAATGGCTGTGCCTGTCCGGCAATGGATAGAATGATCTCTTTCCGGTCGCCGTCATACCGCAGCTCATCTGCACCGGGGATGCAACCCAGGATCGCTTCTTTGACGGCATGGTACCCGGGGCGCCAGTGGCCGCCCCGGTTGGCGAAGGCAATTGCTTCTCTCTGAAACCAGTCCTGCAAATCTCCCAGACGAATGCGCTCGGCAAAACAATCATAGAACGCATCCCAGCGTCGCAACGGGTTGTTGCCGTTGCGGGCCTTTATTTTTCTCTCTTGTGAAGGCAACCAGGCGCGGCCGGCACCGTAGTAGGCGAGCACCGGGCAGAGGACGTTCTCACCTGCTTCACAGCGTTTGAATACAGTTTGGACAATATCGATGGCTTTTTTGGCATCGGTGTTAGTGGTGCGGCTGCCGCCCTCTCGAATCTTTCTGCACCACTCCACCTCCTGCCCGGCAATCAGGCCCTGCGCCTCGATGGATACCGGTGTGTGTTCGATGAAACGGATGCGGTCGCCGTCCTGTTTGGCTTCCAGGCGAATTTCATTGTGCAGGATGTTGCGTCCGCTGCCACCCAGGGTTGTGTCTGGCTTTTTGACCAGCCAGACCCCGGCGGCGATAGCCAGGGCATCCAGTATCGAGGTTTTGCCACTCCCATTGTCACCCACCAGCAGGGTGAACTTGGGGTGCAGTCCCAACTTCAGTTCCTTGAAGCGTTTGAAATTCCTGATCTTGAGCCGGTCGATTCTCATTTTTGGCTGCCCAAGGCAAATGATCCGTGTGCCGAGGGGCGGCGACCGGGAATTCTGCCGGGGCGCAGTGCGGGCGGATTTCCACTATTGCCGATCGCCGGGAGAGGGCCTGGTTTCACGGGACGGTGCGATGATGGATTACAAAAAGCGGCGTTTTCGCGCCGTAATGCTCTCAATATAGCATACAGACAGATAGCATACAGCCAGTGCCGTGGTTCAGGGGCTGCCGACGACGCCCGAGCGCAGCAGCGCATCGATTTTTTGCTCGTCGCAGTCCAGCACTTCGCGCAGGATCTGCCGGCTGTGTTCGCCGGCCCGGGGTGCCCGGCCGGGGGAGGGTGCCTGCTCCCCCAGGAAGCGCACCGGGAAAGGCAGCATGTCCGCACCGTGTTCGGCTGCCGGCAACCAGGGGAGCCGGTGTTGGAAGTGCGGGTCGTCGAGCAGTGTCTGGGGGGTGTTGACGGGGGCGATGGCGGTGTTGTGCTCGCTGCCGAAGGCCGTCCAGTCCCGGGTGCTGCGCTGCTTGAAAATCTCGCGCAACTCTGACTGGAGTTCGCGGTTGCCCCGCGCGTGGTCGCCGTATTTTTTACCGGGCCACTTCCGGTACAGGTCCATGCGTTCGATGCCGGAGCAGAAGTTGTGCCAGAACTCCTGCTCCGAGGCCATGAACAGGATGTACCCATCGCTGCTCTGGTAGTACTGGTAACGCACGCCTTCTTTCATGCCCGCCGTGCCGGGGGCGCGGCGTTGATAATCATCGGCCTCGTTGCCGCTGACTTCGGATTCCGGGCGTTCATAGGCCTTCCAGGTCTCACTGCGCAGGCGGTCCATGTAGGCGGCGGCGTCGGACTGGGCGATGTCCAGGCTCGCACCTTCCCCGGTCTGGCGGGCCCGGAACAGGGCGGCACAAATCGCCATGCCGGCGTAGAGCGGTCCCGCGTGCATGCCCACCGAGGGATGTTCGGGGATGTAACTGAAGCCTTCTTCGTCACGCCCGGGCCGCACCAGTCCGGCCCAGCTGTCAAAGGCGATGCCGTGGGCCGGCAGTGTCCGGTAGGGGCCGCTCATGCCGTAGCCGGAGAGGCAGCAATAGACCAGGGAGGGCTTGATCGACCGCAATTCCTCGTATCCCAACCCGCGGCGTTCCAGGGCGCCCGGGCGCATCGCCTCAATCAGCACATCGGCCCGGGCCACCAGTTCCCTGAACAGTTGCACGCCCGCGGGGCGGCGCAGGTCTAATTCCAGGCTCTGCTTGCCGCGCGAGACTTCGTGGTGCATCAGCGAGTCGCCTTCGACGATCGGCCAGGTGGAGCGGCGCACATAATCCCCGCCCGGTGCCTCGAGCTTGATGACCCGGGCGCCCAGTTCGGCCAGGTGCGCGGCGGCCGCTCCCGCGGCCAGCAGTGAGCAGTCGATGACCAGTACGCCGGCCAGCGGGTTTGCGGGCCGCTCGCTCACGGTTGCCATTGGCCGGCACTGCGGTGCCAGGGGTTGTCATCGCTGTCCACGGGCAGGGCGTAGCGCGCCTCGCACTCGGTGGCGAGCTGCCCTGCGATCTTCATGCACAGGCGCAGGCGCAACCAGCCGCAGTGCTCGGCATCCAGGGATTTCTCCAGCACCTCGCCCTCGATCTGAAGCGTCTCGCCCGCGTACGCCGGCGACTTCATGGAGAGTTGTATGCGTCCCAGGCGTCCCCGGGGACCGGACCAGTCGTTGAGACAGCGTTCAAAAAAGGCGGCCTGGTGGGTGGCGTTCAGGAAGATCTGCCGGTGCCCGGCCCGCTGGGCATAGTGCGGGTCGTGGTGCAGGGGAGAGAAATCGCGGCTCGCCAGGGCGCCGGCGATCACGATGGCGGGACGCAGTTCACAAGTCAGAACGGGCAGCGTGTCTCCCGCCTCCACGTCGGTGAAAAAGCGCTGTTTCACGACCCTGGCAGCGCGCGGTATGCGAAGCATTCGAAGCGTTCGCTGCCTAAGAATTCTCCGTCCTCGCGGCGGTATTCCACTTCCACGGTCCAGAACCTGCCGCATCCCAGCCGGGTCGTTTTTTCTGCGCTGAGCGAGCGCAGGATCTGCACGCTGCGCACCCGCTCGCCGATGCGCGCCGGGGCGTGGAACACGGCGGCAAAACCGCTGACGAGTGCGGTGGGAAAGTCGAACAACTGCTTGAGGTCGAAGTGCAGTTGCAGGGGTCGGACCTGCTGCCGGGTCCCGGGCGACCAGGGTCCGGGGCGTCCCCAGGCAGAGAGCATGGAGGGCGGGGCGATCTCGGTACCGACCAGTTCCCGGGCCGCCGCCGGGTCCCAGTAGAGCGGGTTGGCGTTTTCCACCGCCGCGCACAGGTTGCGGACTTCCGTCCGGCTGACTTCGGCATCGAGCAATTGTTCGTAACGCGGCTGGTCGACCCATGCCTGTGCGCGTTGCAGCAGCGGGTCGTCGGCGGGCATTTCAGGCTTCCGCCGCGCGCGCGCCGGCACTGAACTGCACCAGCAGGGCGGCCTGCTGTTCGGCGGCCTGCCGCAGGCTCTGCTCCTTGACGACATCGTAACCGCGCACCTGCTCGGGCAGGGAGGCCAGTTGCACGGCGGTTGCATGGTTATCGGGTCGCAGTCCTTCCAGCAGGGTTTGCACCAGGGCTTCGTAGTCCTGCACCAGGCGTCGTTCCAGCTTGCGATGCCGCGAGTAGCCGAAAGGATTCAGTGCCGTACCGCGCAGGAATTTCAAGCGCGCCAGCAGGCGAAAGACGGTGAAGATCCACGGGCCGAACTCGGTCTTGCGGTAGCGTCCGGTGTGCGGATCCCGCTTGGAAAACAGGGGCGGTGCCAGGTGAATGCCCAGGGTGAAGGCACCATCGAACTGCTGGTGCAGTGCGTCCCGGAACTCGGGACGGCTGTAGAGGCGCGCGACTTCGTACTCGTCCTTGTACGCCAGCAGCTTGGCGTAGCAGCGGGCCACCGCCCGGGTCAATGCGCCGGCGGTGCCGTTGACGGCGGCCTCCCGCCCGGCCACCCGGTCGACCAGGGTGCGGTAGCGTTGTGCGTACGCGGCGTTTTGGTAATCGCGCAACCAGGCGCTGCGGTGTTCGACCAGTCTTTCCAGGGACGGGGGTGCCTCCGGTGCCGGGCGCCGGTCTGCCAGCAGTTGTTCCAGGCGTTGCGGGTCGGTGACCGACAGGCGTCCCAGGCCGAAGGCGCGCAGGTTCATCTGCACCGCCGCGCCGTTCAGTTCGATGGCCTGTTGCAGGGCTTGGCGGGAGAGCGGGAGCCAGCCGCGCTGCCAGGCCGCACCCAGCAGGAACAGGTTGGCACCGATGGCATCGCCCAGCAGCAGGGAGGCGATGCCGGCGGCATCTGCGGCCAGGCATTGTCCCGCCCGGGTGCGGGCCTGCAGGGCTTGTTCCATGTCCCCGGTCTCGAAGCTGAGGTCGGCATTGCGGGCGAAGGCGCTGGTGGGCGCCACGCGGCTGTTGTAGAGGATGGCGGTGCGCTCTGCCGCCATGGCGGGCAGCACCTGGGCACCTGCGGCGACCACGAGGTCGGCCGCCAGCACCAGGTCGGCACCGCCTTCCGGGATGCGGGTAGCCCCGCGCAGTTCCGCCCCGGTGGTGAAGCGCACGTGGCTCGTGACGGCACCGTTGCGCTGGGCCAGGCCGGTGATGTCGAGCACGCTGCAGGGTTTTTCTTCGATATGCGCGGCGGCTCCCAGCAGGGCGCCCAGGGTGATGATGCCGCTGCCGCCGATGCCGGCCACGAGGATATTGCACTCGCCGGCGTCCGTCTCCCGGACGGGTTCGGGCAGCCCCTCCAGCAGGGCATCATCGAAACCGGCGTCCCGTGTGGCGGTGCTGCGCAACTTGCCGCCATACACGGTGACGAAGCTGGGACACAGGCCCTTGACGCAGGAAAAATCCTTGTTGCACACCGACTGGTTGATCTTGCGCTTGCGCCCGAAGGTGGTCTCGCTGGGTTCCAGTGCGATGCAGTTGGATTGGACGCCGCAATCGCCGCAGCCCTCGCAGACTTCCTCGTGGATGAACAGGCGCCGGTCCACGTCGGGGTACTTGCCGCGCTTGCGCAAGCGGCGCCGTTCGGTGGCACAGGCCTGCTCGTAAATGATGACGGAGACGCCCTTGTGCTGGCGGATTTCTCTTTGCACCGCATCCAGTGCATCGCGGTGATGAAAACTCGTACCGGGTGGGAACTGGGCCCGGTCTGCGTGCCGTTGCGGCTCATCGCTGACCAGGGCGATGCGTTGCACGCCTTCTGCGCGCACCTGCCGGGCCACGTGCGGGGCGGTGATCGCCCCGTCAAAACTCTCGCCCTCGATCAGTTGTCCGCCGGTCATGGCGATGGCACCGTTGACCAGGATCTTGTAGGTGATGTTGGTCTTCGCCGCCACGTTGGCGCGAATGGCCAGCAGGCCGGAGTGAAAGTAGGTGCCGTCGCCCAGGTTCTGGAAGATGTGCTCCCGTTCGACGAAGGGCGCCTGCCCGATCCAGGAGGCCCCCTCGCCGCCCATGTGGGTCAGCCCCAGGGTGCGGCGTTCGGGCAGCCAGACGGCGAGGCCGTGGCAGCCGATGCCGCCCATCGCCACCGAGCCCTCGGGCACATGCGTCGAGGTGTTGTGCGGGCAGCCGGCGCAGAAACTGGGCTGGCGCACCAGCTCGGTCGGGGCGGCCGCCAGGCTGCGCTGGGCCTGCAATTTTTGCTGCAGTGACTGCATCGCCCGCCGCAATGTTTCATCTTCGCCCTGTTCCAGCACCTGGGCGGCAATCTGCAGGGCCAGGTCGCCCGGGGAGAGTTCGCCTGCCGAGGACAGCAGCGGTGCCCCCTGGGCGTCTTGTTTGCCGATGATCACCGGACGTTGTTCCTGCGGCAGCTTGTAGAGCAGGGTGCCCAGCTGTTCTTCGATCACCGGCCGTTTTTCCTCGACCACGAACAGGGTGCGGCAGCCGGCGGCAAATTCCTTGAGGCCCCGGGGTTCCACGGGCCAACTCATGGCCAGCTGGTAGACGGCGATGCCCAGGCGCTCTATATCGTTCTCATCGAGGCCCAGTTGCCGGAGGGCGTCCATGACATCCAGGCAGGCTTTGCCCGAACTGATGATACCGAGCCTCTTGTGGGCACCGCCACAGATCACCCGGTCCAGGCGATTTGCGCGCACGAAGGCCCGGGCGGCCTCCAGGCGGGCCAGCATCAGTTGTTCGGCCTGCAGCGGATGCACGCCCATGCGCAGGTTCAGTCCCCCCGGGGGCGGCGTGTAGTCCTGCGGCTCTGCGGGCTGCACGCGCTCCGGGTCGACGGCCACCGAGGCCGAGGCTTCCACCGTGTCGGTCACGCATTTGAAGCCCACCCAGCAGCCGCTGTAGCGGGACAGGGCGAAGCCGTAGAGGCCGAGGTCCAGGTATTCCTGGGTCGTGGCCGGGTTGAGAATGGGCATGCCGAAATGGACCAGGGCGTGGTCACTCTGATGGGCCGTGGTCGAGGAACGGGCGGCGTGGTCGTCGCCGCACAACACCAGCACACCGCCGTGGCGCGCCGCCCCGGCCAGGTTGCCATGCTTGAGCGGGTCGCCGGAGCGGTCCACCCCGGGCCCCTTGCCGTACCACATTGCGAACACCCCGTCGTACGGCGTCTCGCCCAGTTCCCGGACCTGCTGGCTGCCCCAGACCGAGGTGGCGGCCAGGTCTTCGTTCACGCCCGGCTCGAAATGCACCTGGTTTTGTGCCAGGAACTTTTGTGCCTGCCACAGGGCCAGGTCGTATACGCCCAGCGGGGAGCCGCGGTAGCCGGAGATAAAACCCGCGGTGTTGAGGCCCCGGGCCTTGTCCCGCTGGTGTTGCATCATGGGCAGGCGCACCAGCACCTGGGAGCCGGTGGCGTACACGCGCCCGGACTGTGCCGTGTACTTGTCATCCAGGTGCAGGCTCTTCATGACTGCAATTCCTCGGCCAGGCGTTTTTCTGCGGCCAGTGCCCGCTCCAGTGCGCCATCGGCAGCCAGTGCGCGCTTGATGCCGCCGATCATTCCCGGCTTGCAGGCCGCAGCAGAGGCGGCCAGCTCCCGTGCTGCGGGCAGCACCTGCTCCGCCGGGACGGCGCGGTTGACGAGGCCGCAGCGGGCCGCATCACGCCCGGCGATGCGTCTTTGACACAGCAGCAGTTCCCGGGCCCGCCCCTCGCCGACCAGCCGCGGCAGCAGGCAGCTGGCACCCAGCCCGGGCAGGATTCCCAGCTCGGCAAAATTGAGCAGCAGCGGGGCGTCTTCTGCGGCGATGCGCAGGTCCATGGCCAGCGTCGCCGTGACGCCGATGCCGGCGGCGGCACCATTGATCGCGGCGATGGTCAGTAGCGGCAGGACGGCCAGTTCCGCGGTGAAACCGGCGATGAACTCTTCTTCTCCCAGGCGTTTGCCGTTGCGGGCTTTTTTGCCGGCCAGGAAGTCCCGGTCGGCACCGGCGCAGAAGGCCGACCCCGCCCCGGTGACGATGAGTGCATGCACATCCGCGCCCCGGGCCGCAGCGCGCATTGCATGCACCAGTTCCTCGCCCATGTCCGGGGTGTAGGCATTGCGCTTTTGCGGGCGGTTGAGGATGATCAGTGAGACACCGTCCTCCACCCGCGTTTCGATCTCCCGGTAAGACATCATTCGCGCTCGCTGTAGGGCTTCCAGTGCGGGGCCCTTTTTTCCAGGAAGGCGGCAGCACCCTCGCGGGCGTCCGGATGCGCATCGTGTTCCATGATCAGTTCCCAGGCCTGTTGCAGGGCCTCCCGGAGACCCAGGTCAGCACCCCGCCATATCGCCTGCTTGGTGCGGGCCAGGGCGGCGGGGGAGTGTTCCTTGATGCGCTCCGCCAGTTGCCGGGCGCGCGCCGGCAGTTCTGCGTCCGGCACCACCTCGCCCACCAGCCCCAGTTCCAGGGCACGCTGTGCCGAGAGCCGTTCTTCGCCGCCGCTCAACATCATGCGCAGCACCGCCTCCATCGGCATGCGGCGGGCCAGGCTGACCGGCTCCAGTCCGGCCACCAGTCCCACCCGGACATGGGTGTCAAAAAAGCTGGCACTGCGGGCGGCGATCACCAGGTCGCTGTCGGCGACAAAATGCAGGCCGCCGCCCACGGTCGCGCCATTGACGGCGCAGATCACCGGCTTCCACACCTGGTTTTGCAGGGCGGTCCAGCGAATGGACGCCAGCGAGCCGCTGCGGCCCTCGCCGTCGGTTTCCGGCAGGTCGGCGAGGTCGGCACCGGCGCAGAAGGCCTTGTCCCCGGCACCCGTGAGAATGGCGACTCGCGCCCGGTCGTCCTGTTCAAACTCCTGCCATGCGGCGGGCAGTTCCCGGCTCATGAGCGAGTTGACGGCATTGCGGGTCTGCGGCCGGTTGAGCGTGAGCAGTGCCACGCCCTCTTCGACCGTGTAGAGCAGGGTCTGCCAACTCACGAGCTCTCTCCCTCCCCGGACGGCGGGTGGACGCCCTCGTGAAAGGGGTAGGGCGCACCCAGCAGGCCCAGGGGGCCGAATTCGCCGGGCATCTCGCGCTGGAAACATTCGCGGATCGCCGCCACGGTCCAGCCGCCCTCGCACTCCAGGGTTTTGCCATAGTGCGGCCGCACCATGTAGGCCAGGCGTTCGCCGCCGATCCCGAATGCCTGGCCGCTGACATTGGCGGCCTCGTCGGAGACCAGGTAGACGAGCAGCGGTGCATTGCGTTCCGGCGGCCACAAGGCGGCGGCGGATGGCTCCTGCGCCCCGCCCATGACACCGGCAGTCAGCCGCGTCAGCGCCACCGGGCAGACGACGTTGACGCGGATGCCGTAGCGCGCCAGTTCGATGGCCCAGGTGTAGCTCATCGAGGCGATGGCACCCTTGGCCGCGGCGTAATTGGTCTGCCCGAAGTTGCCGAAATGTGAGGCCGAACTGGTGTTGATGATCACGCCGCCCCGCCCGGCTTCCTTCATGGCACGCGCCGCCGCCTGCGCGCACCAGAAAGTGCCCTTGACGTGCACTCGCCACACGGCGTCGAAGTCTTCGCCGCTCATCTTGAGAAAGGAGCGGTCGCGCAGGTTGCCGGCATTGTTGACCAGTGCATCGATGGCACCGAATTCGCGCCGGCAGGCATCGACCAGCGAGCTGGCACCCGCGCGGCTGGCAATGTCGCGCGGATGGGCGACGGCCCTGCCGCCGGCGGTGTGGACCTCCGTGCACACGGCCTCTGCAGCGTCGCCGTCCACATCGTTGACCAAGACGCGCGCGCCCTCTGCGGCCAACAGCAGCGCGTATCCCCGCCCGATGCCGCCGCCGGCACCGGTGACGGCGACCGCCTTGCCATCCAGCAGCCCCATCAGGCGAACACCTCCCGGGCGATCGCCTCTTCCAGGTGCCGCGGCTCCCAGTGCATCAGTTGCAGGTGCTTGGCGCGGCGGTAATACAGCTGGGGGGAGGCCTCCAGGCTGAAACCCATGCCGCCGTGGAATTGCACGCCGGCGATCGCAGCCCGGTGAAAGGCCGTGCAGGCCTGCATTTTCGCCATTCGCGCCAATTGCAGTGCATCCCGCTCCCGACCGCAGGCCCAGGCCGCCTGGTAGACCAGGTAGCGTGCGCCTTCGATTTCCGTGGCGCATTCGGCCAGGCGATGGGCGACCGCCTGGAATGCGCCGATGGCCTGGCCGAACTGTCGCCGCTGCCGGACGTGTTCCAGGGTGAGTTCCAGGATGCGTGCGGCCCCGCCCGCCGCCTGGGCGGCCAGGGCGATTTGGGCTTCTGCTGCGGCCTGCTGCCACTGCAATGCACAATCGGCGCCGTCCAACACGGTGCTGGCATCCGCCCGCGCCTGGTCAAAGTGCACGGCGAACAGGTTCTGCCCGGCATGGTTGGGTTGCCGGCGCAGCGTGGCCTGTCCGGCGTCGACGATCAACGCCTGCGGGCGGCCCTCCAACTGCAGCAGGAGCAGGAAGCCGTCCGCGCTGTTGGCAAAGGGCGTCAGCACTTTTTCGCCGGAGAAGTGCAGCGTTTTTCCCCGGCGTTGCGCCCGCATCCCGAGTGCCTGCAACTCGGCGCCGGCACCGGCCTCCCGCCAGGCGGGGATCAGCAGCTTGTGTCCCGTGGCCAGTGCCGGCAGCCATTCCTCGCCTTGTTCCCGGCGGCCGGCCAGGGCCAGCAGGCGGGTCGCCAGCACGCTGGAGTCCAGGTGGGGGCAGGGTGCCAGGCTGCGTCCCAGCTCCTCGTGGACAATCGCGCATTCGATCATGCCCTGGCCCGTCCCGCTGTATTTTTCTTCGATCAGCAACCCGGCCAGCCCCAGGTGGCAGGCGGCCTCCCAGAAAGGGAGATCATAGCCCTGTTCCTCGGTCTCCAAGGCCCGCAGCCGGGCATCGGCGCAGTGTTCCCGGCACAGCCGGGCGACGGTCTCCCGCAGCAGTTTCTGCTCGGCGGAAAAGTCGAGGTCCACGGTGCGTTGCTCAGGCTTTCCGCCAGGGGGCACAGGCGGTCTCGACGACGCGCCGGATGTACTGCCGGCTCACCGGCAGGTGCATCATGCTCCAGCGCAGCTGCACCGGGCCCAGGCACAGGTCGGCGAGGAACTCGGGGTCCGCATCGCCGGTCAGCTCGCCCTGCGTCATGCCGGAGCGGATGATATCGATGACCGGTTGCCGGCGGGCCCGGACCAGGGGTGCCAGTGCCTCATCCAGTGCGGGGTTGTGCAGGCGCTCGGCCGCCAGTGCCGGCAGTACCCCGCCCAGGGGCGTCTCCTGCAGGAAGCGGGTGAATTGCCAGATCATCTCCGCCAGGCGCTCCACGGTCTTGCCGTGACGCGGGATATCCAGGGGTGCGGTGCGTTCAAAGGCGGCGATGACCAGGTTTTCCTTGGTCGGCCAGCGCCGGTAGATGGTGGCCTTGCTGGCACCGGCCATGGCGGTGACCTTGTCCACGGTCACCGCGGCGTAGCCGCCGTGTGCCAGGAGTTCCAGCGTCGCCTCGAGGATGGCATCTTCGGAGGCCTGCCGCCGGGGACGCCCGCGCGGTCGTCTCCCGGCGTTCCGGGTACCTGGCCAGTTCGCCGCCCCGCTGCCGGACGGACGCCCCCCGCTGCTGTCCTTGGAACGGGCCGGTGCGTTGGTGCTCACGGCGGCAGTTCCAGACCGCGACGGGCGATGATGTTTTTCTGGATCTCTGAAGTACCGCCGCCGATGGTATCCACCGCGGTGGCGCGCCAGGAGTGTTCCCACTTGCCGGCCGCGGGAGCATCCGCCGCCTCCTTGCGCAACAGGCCCATGGGGCCCAGGCAGTCCATGGCGAAATCCGCCAGCCGCCGCCCCCACTCGGTGCTGTAGAGCTTGTACATCGCGGCCTCCACGGTGGGCGTCCCGCCCTGCAGTGCCTGGGCGATGACCCGCCGATGCAGCATCCGCGCGGCTTCCAGCTCACAGGCCAGGGCCGCCATCCGGCTGCGAATCACCGGCAGCTCGCACAGCGGCTGCCCGTCGACCCGGGTGAGCTTGAGCAGTTCGGTCAGCGCCGCGAATTTCACCTCCAGCGGACTCACCGTGTAGAGGGTGAAACGCTCGTAATCCAGGGCCTCGCGAATGTAACTCCAGCCGTGATTTTCCTTGCCGACCAGGTAGTCCCGGTGCACCCGCACCGCGTCAAAAAACACCTGGTTGGTGCGATGTCCACCCATGGTCTTCACCTCGCTGATGCTGAGGCCGGGGTGCTGCATGGGAATGAGAAACACGCTGATGCCGCGGTGCTTGGGGGCCCTGGCATCGGTGCGCGCCGCCACCCAGTACCAGTCGGCAAAATGGGCGGAGGTGGTCCACATTTTCTGGCCGTTCAGCACCCATTCCTCGCCGTCTTTCTCCGCCTTCAACTGCAATGCGGCCAGGTCGGAGCCGGCCCCGGGTTCGGAGTAGCCCAGGGCGAACTCGACCTCCGCATTCAGTATCTGCGGCAGGAATTCGCGCTTGAGTTTTTCCGAGCCGTGTGTGATCAGGGTCTTGCCGATGCAGCCGATGCCCTTGCCGATCAGGGGCGCGCCGACACGGGCCAACTCCTCGTTCAGCAGGTAGTCGCAGATCTCCTCCCGGCCCTGGCCGCCGTACTCGCGTTCCCAGGACATGCCGAGATAACCGGCATCGGCGAGCCGCCGGTTGAAAGCGCGGCGTGCCGGGCTGTCGGCCAGCATGGCATCCGCCTCGCGCTGCGGGGCAAACAGCTCCGCCGCATCCTCCCGCGTCTCCTGCTCCTCCAGGAACTGCCGCACCCCGGCAATAAAATGCTGTTCGGCGGGCGAGAACAGGAAATCCACGGCTCAACTCTCCTGTATCAGTTCGACGGTATTGCCGTCGGCGTCCTCCACCTGGGCGACCTGTACGCCCGGGCGCAGTTCCCGCACCGGGGTCGTCAGCCGGAAACCCGCGGCTGTCACCCCGGCCACGAGCTCCTCCAAGCGGTGCACGTACAGACACAGGTAGCGGATACCAGTCTGGCTGGCGAAACCCGCGCGGCTGCCCTCCAGGGCGGGTCCTTCCAGGGGTGTGAAAATGCGCAGCGTGGATTGCCCCACCCGGTAGCGGCGCACCCGCCCGTGCCCGGGAATTTCCACTTCCCCGTCCAGGGGCAGGCCCAGGGTCTCGCCATAAAAGCGGTGGGCGGCCTCCGGGTCCCGGGTGACAATCCCGGCATCCAGCAGCGGTTTCTGCAGTTTCACGCTCATACGCCTTGCTCCCGGCCCGCATGTTCTGCGGCAATGGTATCCGCTTCCAGGCCCCGGTGCCCCCAGAGGTCGCCGCCCACGAATTCGTGGGGCGTCCAGTTTTCATCGACCCGCCGGCCATCGCAGCCGATTTCCACTTCGAAGCCCGAGGGACTCTGCATGTAAAAGGAAAACATGTTGTCATTGGCGTGCCGGCCCAGCGTCGACGTAATGCGGATGCCCGCGTCCTGGACGCGCTCCAGGCACTGGCAGACCATGTCGACGCTGGCCGCCTCCAGCATCAGGTGATGCAGGCCCGCGAGTTCGCCCATTTTGAGCAGCCCGATGCTGTGGTGCCGCGCATTGCAGTGAAAGAAGTTGGCCGAGTCCTGTGCCCCGAAGCGGATGTAGTCCGTGAGGCGGAAGCCCAGCACCCGGGTGTAAAAATCCCGCGCCGCAGCCAGCGGTGCGGCAAACAGGTTGAGATGCCCCAGTCCCAGGTTGCCGGCCACGAAAGACATGTGCAGGGGCGAGACATAGCGGCGGTCGATGACCGGACCGTAGAACAGCTCGATGGCATTGCCCATCGGGTCGCGCGTGCCCACCAGGCCGGTCACAGAGCGTGCCCGGGCCCGCTCCCCGGTGTCCGTTTCCACGGGCGCACCGGCCCTGTGCAATTCTTCGGCCGCCGCCTCCAGTGCCGCTTGGCCCGCCACCTCCAGCCCCAGGTACAACAACCCGGGGGCCGCATCGCCCGCGGGATGCACCGCGATGCGCCACTGCCAGTCGTCCATCTTCAGGTAGACGCTGCCGTCTGCTGCGATGCCATCGCCGGCACTGGCGGACCCGACTTCATCCCGGTCCTCCCCGGGGCAGTTGCAGGCCGGCATCAGGCCCAGGATCTGTGTTGCGTACTCCAGCCATGCCGCCGTCTCCGGGGCGGCAAATCCCGCGTATCCCAGGCTGCGAATCTTCATGGTGTCCCGTTTTCCAGCGGCCCGGGCATCTCCAGTGCCACCACCTCTTCGACCACCATGCGTATCACCACGCGCTCATCTCCCGGGCCGTCAAAAGGATACTCGTCCACGCCGATAAACTTCTGCGACATCTGGTTGGCCCGTTTGCGTCCCGGGTCGTCTTCGACCACGCCCCGGCCGCGCAATTCCAGGTAATGCTCCGGCCGTTCCGGGTGCATGATCGACAGGCTCATGCGGTCGTCCCGTTCCAGGTTGCGCACCTTCTTTCGCGCGCGCAGCGTGCTGAACCAGACCGTCTCATCGGTCCACATCACGCACACCGGGTGCACGCTGATCCGCCCGTCCGGCAGCAGGGTCGCCACGTGCCCGAAGCACAGGGCCTCCAGGATATCCCGGTGTGTTTCAGGAATGTTCGCACTCATATCTTGGCTCCGCTGGAAATTCTTCGCCGCATGCGCGGCAGTTTCACATCCCCGTCCCGGGTGCACACCGCCGCTGCCGGTGACGCCCCGGGTGCTGCAAAGGCCTTTTCTCTCATCGGCAGCGCACCCGCACCGGAACCCGGATAAACCCCGAGAGATGTTCCCAGAACACCCGCTCACAGTGCTCCTCCAACAACTCGTAATCTTCGATCGACCGGAACAATTCCGTCAGCACGGTCACTGCGCCCATGGTCGCCAGGTGCATGCCCAGGCATTTGTGCCCGCCGGCGCCGTACGTGAGATCGCGTTTGTATTCCCGGAAAATGTCGAACACCTCCGGGTCCTGGAACTCCTCTTCATCCCGGTTGGCAGAGGCGTAGATATAGAGCAGGTTCTGTCCCGCCCGGATCTGCCGGCCGCCCAGTGCGAAATCATTGACTGCGCGCCGGCACAGCATGTTGGTGGGCTGGTCATAGCGGCAGGTTTCAAAGTACAGCTTGGATGCCAGGGAGGGGTCTGCCAGCACCTGTTCCTTGAGGGCGGGGTCCCGGGCCAGGTAATAGACCGCGCCGGCACAAGCCATGGGCGTGGTTTCCGAACCCAGGATCAGGAAACTCATCATCAGTTGAACCAGGCCCTCGTCGTCGAGACTCTCGCCATCGATCTCGGCATTCATGTAGGCGGCGGTGTGACCGCTGGCCAGTTGCGGGCGGGCGCGCAGTTCCCGGACGCGCTGGAACAGGCGGCCGCCCAGCTCCTCCGCCGCCTTGCGATTGCGCGCAGAGCCGCCGCCCACCTGGCCCGGTTCGCGGTGCACCATGTCGTCGATCAGGGCGCGAAACCGGGCGGCTTCCTCTTCGGGCAGGCCCAGGTTGTACCCCGAGTTGAGACAGAAGACGCGGTTGGCGTAGTCGCCGTACACATCGAACTCGCCCCGTTCCAGCAAGGGCTTCAGCACCTTCCGCACCAGCTTGCGAAACCGCTCCCGCTGGGTGCGCACCCCGGCGGGGGCGTATTCCTTGCGCACCACCTTGCGCCATTTCCTGTGGGCCGGCGCATCCATGGTGGCGAACGACCGGAGTAATGGTTCTCCCAACAGCAGTTGCCCCGGGGTCTGCCCGGCAGTGAAAGTGACGTCTTTTTCGTGTCGCATGCTGGCCTCCCAGACATCCGCAAAGCGCGTCAGTGCCCAGGCGTTGTATTTCTCGATGAAATGCGGGCCGCCCTCTGCGCGCATGGCCGCATACAGGGGAAACGGGTCGCGCATGGCGGCCTCCGAGTAGGGATCGTAATCGATGGGGGCGTGCATCAGCCGTATACGATACTATCAGTACCCGTTTTATATGCGGGGAACGGCAGGGCTGTCAACGCCCGGGTTCTTATGCTGCCCGGGGGCGGGGGCTCTCCCCCGGGTGTTCTGCCGCGACAGACAAGACCAGGGAACGCAACCAGTACCGCCAGCGTTGCGGGGACTGGCGCCGGTTTGCGGGTTTGGAAACCTGGTGCCCAGGAGAGGACTCGAACCTCCACGGCCGCGAAGCCACTGGCACCTGAAGCCAGCGTGTATACCAATTTCACCACCTGGGCAGGAAGTGGAGTGCGGGACTCCGAACAGGGCGCAAAATTCTATGAAGGGCCGCCCCGGTTGTCAATTTTGCCGGCGCGCCCCGTTAAGGCTGCATGGCTAAGATTGCATGGTCAAGGCTGCATGGCTAAGATTGCATGGTCAAGACTGCATGGCTAAGATTGCATGGTCAAGACTGCATGGCTAAGACTGCATGGTCAAGACTGCATTGTGAACTTGTGCCGGGGATACCGCCGGGGATGCGGCCCCGTCCAGCCAGTGGCATGGATGCGGCGGCCGGCTTTGTAAGATAAAGTAATACAGATTTTTGGCAGGCAATTCCCATGACACAACTCAACGCAGACTGGACCCATCACTATGCGGAGATTAATGGCATTCGGGCGCATTACGTAGAGCAGGGCCCCGCAGACGGAGCACCGGTGGTGTTTTGTCACGGTTTTCCCATGCTCTGGTTCAGCTGGCACCGGCAGATCCCGGCACTGGCGGCGGCGGGCTTCCGGGTGATCGCCCCGTCCATGCGCGGCATGGGCAAGGCGGGGGCCCCGGACGATCCCGAACTGTACAGCGTCGACGCCATTACCGCCGACCTGCTGGGATTGCTGGACCACTGCGGCATCGAACAGGCGGTTTTTGTCGGCATCGACTTCGGTGCTTTCGCCATCCAGGATTTCGCCCTGCGCCATCGCGAGCGCGTGCGCGGCATCATCTGCCTGGAAAACCCGGCGGCACCGCACGACCCGGAGAAACCGCCATTGACCGGGTACCGGGAAATGGGCGAGAAACATTTTCTGCATATCGAATACTTCCGGGTACCGCCCCGGGCCGACCGGGAACTGGCGGCCGCACCGCGGGAGTTCCTGCGCAAGGTGATGTGGATCCTGAGCGGGGCGGCGAACTATTTCGACTGCTTCAAGCACCCGCCGGGCACCAGTTATATCGACGCCATGGCCGAGACGCCGCCCCTGCCCTGGCCCTGGTTGAGTGAACTGGAACTGGAATTCTTTGTTTCCGAGTACTCGCAGTCCGGTTTTACCGGTGGCTTGAATTGGTATCGTTCCATGGATATCAAGTGGGAACAGCGCCGACCGTTCGAAGGCGTGCAAAGCGATGTTTCGGCATGGTTCATCGGCAGCGAGAATGATGTGGATCTCCAAGGGTTTCACGGCGAAGACCCGATCGGCCAGATGCGCGCCATCTTTCCCAACCTGGAAGAGGTGCAGATGATTCCCAACGTGGGACACATGATGCCGCTGGAGGCATCTGGGCAGCTCAACACCATACTGCTGGATTACCTGGGACGTATCCCGCATTGAAACCCCGGTATCCGCGGGAACTCAGCTTATGCCGGATGATGAATCGAAACAGGCCGCCGGCGTTCCCCATGTCTGCTTCCTCTTGGACGGGATGTCCATGGGGGGCGTTCAGACATGGACAATTACCCTTGTCCGGAGACTCTTGGCGGAAGGATACAAGGTGGACTTGGTGCATTTAAGAAAGGGCGGCACGATGTTGCACCGGGTCCCCGGCGAAGTGCGCACCATGCATCTCCATGGAGTGCGCCCGCCGGCACGGGTTTCGGTCTTCGGTGCCATCATCCGCTTTTTCTTCATTACCGGTCTTTACCCGTTTTACCTGGTTCTTCGATTGGCACGCAGGGCCTCTGGCAGGGGGGGGGGGGGGGGGCGTCCTGCCCGGGAGGCGGAGAATACAAGGATGGAGAGATGGACACTGTATGCTCCACGTTATATTGCCTCTTTTTTTACCGCCGCCGCCCTGCGCTCCTTTTGGCGGGCCTGGAAATTCAACCGGCGTTGTGTCCGCCCGCAATCCCCGGCTGGGGCCCTGCCTCTCGGTCGAGTGGCGTATTTTTCAGCCTGTGCTTCACTGGTCGCCAGCTACATGGAACAAGAGAAACCCGATGTCGTGTACTCGGCCTGGGGAACGGCCAATATCGTGGCCCTTCTGGACCGGGCCGAGTCCAGGCATAAGCCGCGCCTGGTGGTTTCTCTGCGTCGTTCTTTTGACAATAACCCCTGGAGGAAAATGAAATTTACATTGATGTTTCATTTTATTTCAGAGGCGGATGCAGTGCATGCCGTCTCCCGGGGAGTAGCGGATGAGGCGGTCCGGGAATACGGTATAGCCCGTGAAAAAATTCTTTCCGTGTACAACCCGGCATTTCACAGCGAGATTCCGCACTTGAAACGACAGCCGTGCGCGCACTCGTGGATTGCAGAGAAGGGTGAAGAAAAAACGATCCTGTGGGTGGGAAAGTTGGTTTTGCACAAAGACCCAGCCACCATGCTGCATGCTTTCCGGCTGCTTGCGGAGCGTCGGAACGCGCGCTTGATCATGTTGGGGATGGAGGTGAAAGCGGGATCGGTGTCGAATCTGATCAGGGAATGGGATGCCCCGGTCCGGGACCGGGTGTTCCTGCAAGCTTACGTGGAAAACCCTTATTCCTGGATGGCGGGTGCCGATGTGCTGGTTCTCACTTCAAAATCAGAGGGTTTGCCCAACGTTCTGATCGAAGCGATGGCCTGCGGCTGCCCGGTGGTGAGCACCGACTGTCCCCACGGACCGCGGGAGATCCTGGAAGATGGGTGCTGGGGCCGGTTGACGCCGGTAGGGGATGCCGGGGCACTGGTAGACGCCATCGAGGCCACGCTGGAGGATCCGCCCGCCGCGGAGGAGTTGATCGCCCGGGCCATGGATTTCTCCGAGGAGCGGCTCATGCCGCAACTCATGGAGATGCTGGGATTGCCTGGCAAGCGGCAATCCGGGGATGAAACATTTTCCTCCGCCCCTTCATCGTTCGTCTCAGTGCCCCCGGCATAGCGGGGCGTAGTCATTGTCGTTGTACAGCCATATTTGCAGGGAACTCAGCTTATGCCGGATGATGAATCGAAACAGGCCGCCGGCGTCCATCATGTCTGTTTCCTCCTGGACGAAATGTCAGCGGGGGGTGTCCAGGCATTGACGATTATCCTGTGCCGCCACCTCCTGGCGGCGGGGTGCAAGGTGGACCTGGTGCGTTTGCGGGAGGGCCACACGATGTTGCACCGGGTCCCCGGTGCAGTGCGCACCATGCATCTCCATGGAGTACGCCCGCCGGTGCAGGTTTCAGTCTTCGGTGCCATCATCCGTTTTTTCTTCGTTACCGGTCTTTACCCGTTTTACCTGGTTCTCCGATCGGTACGCTGGGCCGCTGGCAGGGGGCGTCCTGCCCGGGAGGCGGAGAATACAAGGATGGAGAGATGGACACTGTATGCGCCTCGTTATATTGCCTCTTTTTTTACCGCCGCCGCCCTGCGCTCCTTTTGGCGGGCCTGGAAATTCAACCGGCGTTGTGCCCGCATGCAATCCTCGGCTGGGGCCCTGTCTCTCGGTCGAGTGGCGTATTTCTCAGCCTGTGCTCCACTGGTCGCCAGCTACATGGAACAAGAGAAACCCGATGTCGTGTACTCGGCCTGGGGAACGGCCAATATCGTGGCCCTTCTGGGCCGGGCCGAGTCCGTGTACAAACCACACCTGGTGGTTTCCCTGCATTTTCCTATTAACGCTAACCGCGTGCAGAAAATGAAATCCGCATTGATGTTTCATTTTATTTCAGAGGCGGATGCAGTGCATGCCGTCTCCCGGGGAGTAGCGGATGAGGCGGTCCGGGAATACGGTATAGCCCGTGAAAAAATTCTTTCCGTGTACAACCCGGCATTTCACAGCGAGATTCCGCACTTGAAACGACAGCCGTGCGCGCACCCGTGGATTGCAGAGAAGGGTGCAGAAGAAACGATCCTGTGGGTGGGAAGACCGGTTCCGTCCAAAGACCCGGCCACCATGCTGAATGCTTTCCGGCTGCTTGCGGAACGTCGGAACGCGCGCTTGATCATGTTGGGGATGGAGGTGAAAGAGGGATTGGTGTCGAATCTGATCAGGGAATGGGACGCCCCGGTCCGGGACCGGGTGTTCCTGCAAGCTTACGTGGAAAACCCTTATTCCTGGATGGCGGGTGCCGATGTGCTGGTTCTCACTTCAGTATTAGAGGGTTTGTCCAACGTCCTGATCGAAGCGATGGCCTGCGGCTGCCCGGTGGTGAGCACCGACTGTCCCCACGGGCCGCGGGAGATCCTGGAGAACGGGCGCTGGGGCCGGTTGACGCCGGTAAGGGATGCCGGGGCACTGGCAGACGCCATCGAGGCCACGCTGGAGAATCCGCCTGCTGCGGAGGAGTTGCTCGCCCGGGCCATGGATTTCTCCGAGGAGCGGATCATACCGAAACTCCTGGAGATGCTGGGATTGCCCGGCGAGCGGCAATCCGGGGACGGAATATATACCCCCGCCCCTTCATCGCTCGTCTCAACGCCCCCGGCATAGCGGGGCGCAGTCGGCGCGGGCACCTGCTTCACCGCTACCGGCAACGGCGGTACCAAGCCGCGCCCGACACCTCGCCCCCCGGCACCTCGCCCCCCGGCACCTCGCCCCCCGACACCTCGCCCCCCGACACCTCGCCCCCCGGCATCTCGCCCCCCGACACCTCGCCCCCCGGCACCTCGCCCCCCGACACCTCGCAGAGGCCGTTCTCACTTCAAAATCAGAGGGTTTGCCCGGCCTCGAAGCGATGGCCTGCGGCTGCCCGACACTGCCCCTACGGACCCTCCTGGAGGACGACGCTGGGGCCGGTTGACGCCGGTAGGAGATGCGGGGGCCCCCCGACACCTCGCCCCCCGACACCTCGCCCCCCGACACCTCGCCCCCCGACACCTCACCGCTACCGGCAACCGGTACCAAGCCGCGCCGGAGACCTCGCCCCCCGGCCTCGCCCCCCGACCCTCGCCCCCCGACACCTCGCCCCCCGACACCTCCCCCCGACACCTCGCCCTCCGACACCTCGCCCCCCGACACCTCGCCCCCCGACACCTCGCCCCCCGACACCTCGCCCCCCGACACCTCGCCCTCTGACACCTCGCCCCCCGGCACCTCGCCCCCCGACACCTCGCCCCCCGACACCTCGCCCTCTGACACCTCGCCCTCCGGCACCTCGCCCCCCGGCACCCCTGATCTCAGGCGAGTAAATCATTTCATTTATCTTGCAATGAAAATAAAAAATCCTTTTATTACAATAATATAATCGTTTCACAGCATCCTGGAATCATTTCATGGCGGTTTCTGAACAAGCGATCCTGGCATACATCACCGCCCACCCCGGTGCCCGCCGGCGGGAAGTCATGCAGATGGCCGTGGAAGCCAGGCTGCCGGAGCAGGATCGTGAGCAGGTGCTGCGCTACGTGGAGCGTGAACTGCGCGGTCTGCATGCAGGCAATGTGATCCGCTACCGGCTGCAGCCCGGGGACCTGGAGAGTTTCCGCCGTCCCTGAGTGCTGACAAACGGTACTGCACATTTCCGGTGCAGCGGCGTGAGAAGGCGCGGGATGTCGCGCTGTCCGGCGGGGCAATATTCGGCTTTTTCTGCTATAAATCCGCGAGTTTGCACCGAGACTTAAAGCAAGACTCGAGCATTGTCGCTGTGTTGTCGTTGTAGAGCCATGCCCCCAAAACCCGCAGACAAGTCCGGCAGGACTGCAAAGTCGCGCTCCCGGCGTCCCAAGAAAAACGCCGGGGCCGTGGAGCAGTACCGGCACCAGGATAAAAAACGTCCCAACAATCCGCCGGTGGGACTGGTGAACCCGAAGACGGACCCGGAACAGGGCGAGACACAGAGCTGGCAGCACGACCCGCACCTGGACCCCGAATTGCATTGGACCGGCAAGCGGGAGAAAAGCAGTTTCGAGGTGCCGACGGTCAGCCTGCATGTGCACGAGCGCATCGACCCCCGCACCATCATCCGCAGTGTCAGCCGGGAACAGGACAGCGATCGTCAGCCCGATATGTTCAGCGAGCGCCGGCCCCTGCGGGAAGCCATCGAGTTTTATCAGCATCGGGATGGGTGGAGCAATCGGCTGATTGCCGGCGACAGCCTGCTGGTGATGAATTCGCTGCTGGAGAAGGAGGCACTGGCCGGCAAGCTGCAGATGGCGTACATCGACCCGCCCTATGGCATCAAGTACGGCAGTAATTTCCAACCCTTTGCCAACAAGCGCGAAGTACAGGATGGCAAGGACGAGGAACTCTCCATCGAGCCGGAGATGATCCAAGCCTATAGAGATACTTGGGCACTCGGCATTCACTCCTACCTGGGCTACCTGCGGGACCGCCTGCTGCTGCTGCGGGAACTGCTGCATGAGAGCGGCAGCGTGTTCGTGCAGATCGGCGATGAAAACGTGCACCGCCTGGCCTTGGTAATGGATGACGTTTTCGGCGCCGAAAATCGCCTGGCGACCATCACCTTCGCCAGCACCGGCAGTAGTCCGACAAAGTACCTGCCGCAGGTGGAGCATTACCTGCTCTGGTATGCCAAGGACAAGGGGCAGGCCAAGTACCGGCAATTGTACGAGCACCTCAATCGTGCTGAAATTATCGAGTTGTTCAGCTGGCATGCAATGGTCGAACTGGAAGACGGCAGCTGCCGCAAGCTGAGTCCCGAGGAACGTTTTGACCCGGACCACTACCTGCCTGAAACAGCGCGCATTTACAGAAGAATGCCCCTGATCTCTCAGGGCACAGAGACCCACGGTCGTTCTGCACCCTACGAGTGGAACGGCAGAACTTTCTCCTGTGGTAAAAACAGTCAATGGAGAATTTCCAGGGAAGGACTGGATCGTCTGGCGCAACTAGGACGCTTGGATGCCGCGGAAGGGCAGGCATCATTGGCCTGGAAGAGGTACGAAGACGAGGTGCCGGGCCGACATATCAATAATCTCTGGCGGAAGCCGATGTCTCCCAGCGATAAAAGATACGTGGTGGAGACGGCGACCAAGGTGGTACAGCGCTGTATGCTCATGAGCACCGACCCGGGGGACCTGGTGCTTGACATCACCTGCGGCAGCGGCACCACGGCCTACGTGGCCGAGCAGTGGGGGCGGCGCTGGATCAGCTGCGACACCTCGCGTGTGGCCCTGACCCTGGCCAAGCAGCGCCTGCTGACCGCCCACTTCGATTATTACCGGCTGGCACATCCGGAGGAAGGCATTGGCAGCGGCCTGGAATACGAGTATGTGGACACGGTGTCTGCCAAAACCCTGGGTGAGGGTGAGCCGCCGGTGCGGACGGTGCTCTACGATCGCCCGCTGATCGAAGGCCGCAAGTCGCGCGTCAGCGGCCCGTTCACGGTGGAGGCGGTGCCCGCCCCGCAGGTCGGGAGTTTTGCGGCGACGGAGAGCGAAGCACCGGTCGCCGAAGAAGAGTTGGCGGATGCGGCGTATGAGCCGGTGGGACGTGCGGGGGAGACCCTGCGCCAGGGCGAATGGCGGGAAGCGCTGTGGCGTTCCGGGGTGCGCGCCAAGGACGGCAAGAGATTGCGGTTCAGCCGCGTGGAGCCCTTGCTGGGAGCACTGTATATACAGGCCGAGGCGGAGACTGCCTGGGCGGAAAATGGTGGCAATGGGAGGGGGGGGGGGGGGGGGCGAATACAGCGATACCTGCCGACTGGCAGCCGCAGAGAGTGCTGGCGGTCTTCGGCCCGGAGCATGCCCCTCTTGAACAGCGCACGGTAGAGAACGCCTGGCACGAGGCGCAAACCCTGGGCACGGATATTCTGCTGTTCTGTGCTTTCCAATTCGACAGCGAGGCGGCCAAGGATATCGATGAACTGAGCCCGGCCAAGGTCGGCATGCAATTGCTGAAGGTGCAGATGAACCCCGACCTGCTGACCGGGGACTTGCGCAAAGCGGGCAGCAGCGATCAGAGTTTCTGGTTGATCGGCCAGCCGGACATCCGGCTGCACCGCCTGGCAGACGACCAGCTACAGGTGGAGGTGCTGGGTTTTGATTACTACGACCCGGAGGGTGGCGGCCGCATTCAAAGCGGCAGCGACAAGCATATTGCGATGTGGATGTTGGACACCGATTACGATGGTCGGAGTCTCTACCCGGCACAGGTATTTTTTCCGATGTCGCGGGGCGAGGAATGGAACAAGTTGGAGAAGAACCTCCGTGCCGACATCGACCCGGAGAAGATGGAGGCCTTTCGCGGCACGAAGTCACTGCCCTTCCGCTTCGGTGAGAACCGGCGTATCGCGGTCAAGATTATTGACGACCGCGGCATCGAATCCGTGCGCATCCTGACGCAGGAACAGTAGAGGATGCAGACATTGTTTGCCGACGGTTCGTTGCCCGGCTCATCAATGATATAAAATCGTCTATCCAAATCTGCAACAAAACTTGCACAGTGCAGCGGTATTGATCAATGTCTGAAAAACCCACAGACAAGTCCGGCAGGACCACGAAATCGCGTCCCCGGCGTCCCAAGAAAAACGCCGGGGCAGTGGAGCAGTACCGGCACAAGGATAAAAAACGCCCCAACAATCCGCCGGTGGGACTGGTGAACCCGAAGACCGACCCGGAACAGGGCGAGAGACAGAGCTGGCAGCACGACCCGCATCGGGACCCCGAACTGCGGTGGACCGGCAAGGCGGAGAAAAGCAGTTTCGATGTGCCGACGGTCAGCCTGCATGTGCACGAGCGCATCGACCCCCGCACCATCATTCGCAGTGTCAGCCGGGAGCAGGACAGCGATCACCAGCCCGACATGTTCAGCGAGCGCCGGCCCCTGCGGGAAGCCATCGAGTTTTATCAACACCGGGACGGCTGGAGCAATCGGCTGATTGCCGGCGACAGCCTGCTGGTCATGAATTCGCTGCTGGAGAAGGAAGCACTGGCCGGCAAGCTGCAGATGGCATACATCGACCCGCCCTACGGCATCAAGTACGGCAGTAATTTCCAGCCCTTTGCCAACAAGCGCGAAGTGCGGGACGGCAAGGACGAGGAACTCTCCATTGAGCCGGAGACGATCCAGGCTTTCAGAGATACCTGGGAGCTGGGCATCCATTCCTACCTGGGTTACCTGCGGGACCGCCTGCTGCTGGTGCGGGAACTGCTGCATGAGAGCGGCAGCGTGTTCGTGCAGATCGGCGACGAAAACATACACCGCCTGGCCCTGGTCATGGATGATATTTTCGGTGCCGAAAATCGCCTGGCAACCATCACCTTCGCCAGCAGTGCCAGCAGTGCTACAACTTATCTGTCGCTGGTGGAGAACTACCTGCTCTGGTATGCCAAAGACAAGAAACAGAGCAAGTACCGGCAATTGTATGAATCTCTCAGTCGCGCTGAAATTATCGAGTTTTTCAGTTCGTATGCAATGGCCGAACTGGAAGACGGCAGCTGCCGCAAGCTGAGTCCCGAGGAACGTTTTGATCCGGACCGCTACCTGCCTAAAAAAGCGCGCATTTACAAGAGAAATCCCTTATTCTCTCAGGGTGCATCGACAACCGGGCGTTCTGATCCCTACGAGTGGAATGATAAAACCTATTCCTGTGGCAAAAACTACCATTGGTCGATTTCCAGTGCGGGCATGGATCGCCTGGCACAGCTGGGACGTCTCGATGCCGCGGAAGGACAGACAGCATTAATGTGGAAGAGATACGAAGACGAGGTGCCGGGGCGGCATATCACCAATCTCTGGCCGGTTCGAATGAATCCCGGGCGCAACAAGAGGTACGTGGTGGAGACGGCAACCAAGGTGGTGCAGCGTTGCATGCTCATGACTACAGACCCGGGGGACCTGGTACTGGACATCACCTGCGGCAGCGGCACCACGGCTTACGTGGCCGAGCAGTGGGGGCGGCGCTGGATCAGCTGCGACACCTCGCGCGTGGCATTGACCCTGGCCAAGCAGCGCCTGATGACCGCCCACTTCGATTATTACCAGCTGGCGCATCCGGAGGAGGGCATTGGCAGCGGCCTGGAATACGAGCATGTGGACACGGTGTCTCCCAAGATCCTGGGCGAAGACGCGCCGCCGGTGCGGACGGTGCTCTACGATCGCCCGCTGGTCGAAGGCCGCAAGTCGCGTGTCAGCGGCCCGTTCACGGTGGAGGCGGTGCCCGCCCCGCAAGTCAGGAGTTTTGAGATGCTGGAGAGCGAAGCACCGGTCACGGAGTTGGCGGATGCGGCGTATGAGCCGGTGGGGCGGGCGGGTGAAACCCTGCGTCAAAGCGAATGGCGGGAGGCGTTGTGGCGTTCCGGGGTGCGCGCCAAGGACGGCAAGAGATTGCGGTTCAGTCGCGTGGAGCCCCTGCGCGGGACGCGCCATATACAGGCCGAGGCGGAGACTGCCTGGGCGGAAAATGGCGGCAATGGGAAGGGGGGGGGGGGGGGGGGGGGGGGCGGACAATACGGCTGCACCTGCCGACTGGCAGCCGCAGAGAGTGCTGGCAGTCTTCGGTCCGGAGCATGCCCCTCTTGAGCAGCGCACGGTAGAGAACGCTTGGCGGGAGGCGCAATCCCTGGGCACGGATATCCTGCTGTTCTGTGCCTTCCAGTTCGACAGCGAGGCGGCCAAGGATATCGATGAACTGAGCCCGGAAAAAACGGGCATGCAATTGCTGAAAGTGCAGATGAACCCCGACCTGCTGACCGGGGATTTGCGCAAAGCGGGCAGCAGCGATCAGAGTTTCTGGTTGATCGGCCAGCCGGAAATCCGGCTGCACCGCCTGGGGGATGACCAGCTACAGGTGGAGGTGCTGGGTTTTGATTACTACGATCCGGAGGATGGCGGCAGCATTCAAAGCGGCAGCGACCAGAACATTGCGATGTGGATGTTGGATACCGATTACGATGGCCGGAGCCTCTACCCGTCACAGGTGTTTTTCCCGATGACGCAGGGCGAAGAGTGGGACAGGTTGAAGAAAAATCTCCGGGCGAACATCGACCCGGAAAAAATGCAGGCCTTCTGCGGCACGAAGTCGCTGCCCTTTCGCTTCGGCGAACACCGGCGCATCGCGGTCAAGATTATTGACGACCGCGGCATCGAATCCGTGCGGGTCCTGGAGGAAGAGTAGGGAGGCGTTCGCCGGCTGCTTTGTGCTGTCGGCGGATATTGCATCGGCAGAGGAGGTGCCTCGGCTGCGGCGGGGTGCGCTCAATAATGTAAAATCCCCCGCCCCCGCATACAGAGCCAGCACTTCACACTTCCCCTGTCATTATGCCCAGAAAATCCGGCAGCTCATCTGGCAGACCTCGCCGCAGGAAGGGGACCCGACCGGTAGAGCAATACCAGCACCGGGACAAGCGGCGTCCCAACAATCCGCCGGTGGGGCTGGTGACTGCCAAAACCGAACCCGAACAGGGGGAGACCAAGACCTGGAGCCACGACCCGCATCAGGACCCCGAGTTGCAATGGACCGGCAAGCTGGAGAAAGGCAGTTTCGAGCTGCCGACGGTCAGCCTGCACGTGCACGAGCGCATCGATCCCCGCACCATCATCCGCAGCGTCAGCCGGGAACCGGACAGCGAACGCCAGCCCGACATGTTTAGCGAACAGCGACCGCTGCGGGAAGCCGTGGAATTTTATCGGCACCGCGACGGCTGGAGCAATCGCCTGATCGCCGGCGACAGCCTGCTGGTGATGAATTCGCTGCTGCAGAAGGAGGCACTGGCCGGCAAGCTGCAGATGGTGTACGTCGACCCGCCCTACGGTATTAAATACGGCAGCAATTTCCAGCCCTTCGCCGACCAGCGCGAGGTGCGGGACGGCAGGGACGAACACCTGCCCGTGGAACCGGAGACGATCCAGGCCTTCAGGGACACCTGGGAACTGGGTGTCCATTCCTATTTGAGTTACCTGCGGGAGCGCCTGCTGCTGGTGCGGGAACTGCTGCACGAGAGCGGCAGCGTGTTCGTACAGATCGGCGATGAAAACGTGCACCGTGTCGCCCTGGCACTGGACGATATTTTTGGTGCCGAAAATCGCCTGGCGACTATCTCCTTTGCCACCACCAGCGGCAGTTCGACGAAATACCTGCCGCAGGTGGAGAGCTATCTGCTCTGGTATGCCAAGGACAAGAAGCAGGCCAAGTACCGGCAATTGTACGAACCACTCAGTCGCGCTGAAATTATCGATCTCTTTAATTGGGATGCCATGGTTGAACTGGAGGACGGCAGCTGCCGCCAGCCGAGTCCCGAGGAACGTTTTGACCCGGACCGCTATCTGCCACCCAAAGCGCGCATTTACAAGAGAACCTCCCTGGACTCTCAAGGTGTATCGACCACCGGGCGTTCCGATCCCTACGAGTGGAACGGCAGAACTTTCTCCTGCGGTAAAAACAGTCACTGGTCGATTTCCAGTGCGGGCATGGACCGCTTGGCGCAACTGGGCCGTCTGGATGCCGCGGCAGGACAGAATTCTTTAAGGTGGAAAAAATACGAAGACGAGGTGCCGGGCCGGCGCATTAACAATCTCTGGCCGACGCAGATGTATCCCGGCGATAAAAGATACGTGGTGGAGACGGCGACCAAGGTGGTGCAGCGTTGCATGCTCATGAGCACCGACCCGGGGGACCTGGTGCTGGACATCACCTGCGGCAGCGGCACCACGGCCTACGTGGCCGAGCAGTGGGGGCGGCGCTGGATCAGCTGCGATACCTCGCGCGTGGCCCTGACCCTGGCCAAGCAACGCCTGATGACCGCCCACTTCGATTATTACCGCTTGGCACATCCGGAGGAGGGCATCGGCAGCGGCCTGGAATACGAGTGCGTGGACACGGTGTCGCCCAAGATCCTGGCCGAAGATGCACCGCCTGTGCGGGTGGCACTCTACGATCGCCCGCGGGTGGAACGCGGCAAGGCGCGCGTCAGCGGCCCGTTCACGGTGGAGGCGGTGCCGGCCCCGCAAGTCAGGGGTTTTGAAAAGGTGGAGCAGCAGGAGCAGGCTGATCGGGAACAGTCGCGGGTGCAACTTGCGGACGTGGAATCGGTGTACGGTTTTGCGGGGCGGGCGGGCGAGACCCTGCGCCAGGGCGAATGGCGCGAGGTGCTGCTGGCCTCCGGGGTGCAGGTCCGGGGCGGTCAAAAACTGCGTTTCAGCCGCGTGGAGCCCCTGCGCGGCACGCGCCATATACAGGCCGAGGCGGAGACTGTCTGGGCGGAAAATGGCGGCAATGGTCGGGGGGGGGGGGGGGGGGGGGGGCGAACAGCAGGCACCTGCCGACTGGCGACCGCAGAAAGTGCTGCTGGTATTCGGCCCGGAGCATGCTCCCCTGGAACAGCGCACGGTGGAGCATGCCTGGCAGGAAGCCCGGGCCTTGAAACCGGACATCCTGTTGTTCTGTGCCTTCCAGTTTGATAGTGAAGCGGCCAAGGATATCGATGAGATGAACCCGGAAAAAGCCGGCATGCAATTGTTAAAGGCGCAGATGAATTCCGACCTGCTGACCGGGGACTTGCGTCGGGCGCGCAGCAGCGACCAGAGTTTCTGGCTGATCGGCCAGCCGGAGATCCGCCTGCATCGGCTGCAGGATACCCGGGCGCAGGTGGAGGTGCTGGGTTTTGATTATTACAATCCCGAGCGGGGCGGCTTCATCGACAGCGGCGGTGCCGGACAAATCGCCCTGTGGATGCTGGATACCGACTACGATGGCAGGAGCCTGTATCCGCGCCAGGTGTTCTTCCCGATCGTCAGAAAAGATGATTGGACCCGGCTGGCCAGGAACCTCAAGGCGGGCATTGACCTGGAGAAAATCAAGGCCTTCAGCGGCACGAAATCACTGCCCTTTCCGTTCACCCCGGAGCAGCAGGCCGCCGTCAAGATCATCGACACGCGCGGCATCGAATCCCTGCGCATCCTGCAGGGCGAATAATGGCACGCGCAACCTACATGGCTCCCCGGCCCGCTTGGCACGCCCCCGGGCATTGCTGATATACCGGCAATCGCAAGACCGGGTGCCCGGGTTCATCCCTTTCTCATCGATGTTTGCCAAGCAGTCCGTTCCAGTTCCGGTATCGAGATGAGTGAGCATATCGACAAACTGATTATCGCGGACCCGTACCGGGAGCCGGGCCGGCACTGGCTCTATGACCGCGAACGGCGCGAATTTGATATCGTCGAAAATCGGCGTCCCGCCGGTTATGTGCGGGCGAGTCCCAATGCAAAGAGTTTTGATGACCCGGGCATTTTCCAGGAAATTCCGCTGGTGAATCAGATCCGACCGCGTGTCGGGGAATGGCGGGAGAAAGGCTATGCGGGAGTGAGCGGGACCACGAAACGCCTGCTGGAGCACTGGCACGGCACGAAAGAAGACCAGCGGGGACGGCCCTTTTTCTTTTGCCAGCTGGAGGCCATAGAGACACTGATCTGGTTGACGGAGGGGCCGGCCAATGAAAAGGTCGGCATCAAGATACCCGGGGACGGCGGCGACTTCCAACGCTGGTGTTGCAAAATGGCGACAGGTTCGGGCAAAACCGTGGTCATGGCCATGATCATTGCCTGGAATTTTCTCAACAAGGTCGCCTATCCCGCAGACACGAGGTTCAGCAGGCATGCCTTGGTGATCGCCCCGGGCTTGACTATCAAAAGCCGCTTGCAGGTGCTGCAACCTTCTGATGAGAATAACTATTACGAGGCTTTTGACGTGGTTCCCTCATCGATGATGGACAAGCTGCGCCAGGGCAAAGTGCTCATACACAACTGGCATACGCTGGCCTGGGACACGCAGGAACAGATCGATGCGAAGGTCGAGCGCGGCTCACTGCGTTCGGTGGACAAGCGTAAGCAGGTCGAAGTCAGTGACACTGTTTACATCCGGGATGCACTGGGAGAGATGGCCCAGGCTCACAACATCATCGTGCTCAATGACGAGGCCCACCACGCCTGGCGGGTGAATCCCGAGGCGGTCAGCAAGTACAAGAGAGTGGGGCATGAGAAGGAGGAAGTGGAGCAGGCCACCGTCTGGGTGGGGGCACTGGACCGCATTCATCGGAACACGGGTATCCTGCGCTGTTTTGACTTGTCCGCCACGCCCTTTTATGTCTCGCGCAAAGCTATCGCCGAGGAGGCCCTGTTCCCCTGGATTGTCTCCGATTTTGGCTTGAATGACGCCATTGAATCCGGGCTGGTCAAAACGCCGCGCATCTCGGTGCGCGATGACAGCGTGCCCGGCAAAGACTGGAAATCGCGGCTGTATCACATTTACATGGATGACGAGGTCAAGGACGCACTCAATCGCAAGCGCGCCAAGCCTTCCGATCCCCTGCCGAAATTGATTCACGACGCTTACCAACTGCTGGGTACCGACTGGGAGGAGACCCGGGAATTCTGGGAGCGGCATGAGCATCAAACACCGCCGGTGATGATCACGGTGGTCAACCAGACGGAAAGTGCCGCGCGCATCAAGCACGCTTTTGACCATCACAAGATGGGCGGTGAGGCATTGTGCACGCCGGAGAAAATCCTGCAGATCGACAGCAAGGTATTGAAGGATGCCGAAGAGCGGGACGTCGCCCTGGAAACAGACGACTCGTCGGCAAACGGTAATGGCGGAAAAAAACTCACCCAGAAAGGTCGGGCTGAGTATTTGCGCCGCACCGTCGATACCATTGGCAAGCTGGGCCAGCCCGGGGAAAAGATTCAAAACGTGATTTCGGTCAACATGTTGTCGGAGGGCTGGGATGCCAAGACGGTGACGCACATCATGGGATTGCGGGCGTTTTCCAGCCAGCTGCTGTGCGAACAGGTGGTGGGCCGGGGGCTGCGCCGGATTTCCTACGATGATTTCGATGACGAAAATTTGCTGAAGCCCGAGTATGTGAATGTTTTTGGCGTGCCCTTTACTTTTCTGCCGCACGAGGGGCGCCCCGAGCCCGCCGAGCCGACCGCACCCAAGACCGAGATTCGCCCGGTGGATGAAAAACTGGAACACAAAATCGAGTTCCCTAACGTGCTGCGCATCGATTACGATTACCAGCAGCGGCTCTCTTTGGAACTGAAGGACTTGCCGGTGTTGGAACTCGACACCCGGGACCGTATTACCCAGGTGGAGTTGCAGGCGGTCATCGATGGCAAGCCCAACAACCGCGTGAGCAAGGAGATCGGCCTGCAAAGGGTCGGCGAGAAGACTCGGGTACAGACCCTGGTTTTCCAGCTCGCGCACGCCATCTACAACATGGTGAAAAGCCCGGAGTGGAAATGCCGCGACATGTTGTTTATTCAACTGGTGCGGCTGCTGGAAAAATTCATCGCCTCGGACAAGCTCCGCTTTGCACCGCCCGGGCTGAATGAAACGGAGAGGAAGATTCACCTGGTCCTGGGCCAGGAGAGAATCGCAGAACACATTCGCTCGGCATTGCAGTTGCAGGATGTCGAGCGCAAGGTGTTGGTCTTTGACGAGGGACAGGAAGTTCGTTCCACCGCCGAGGTCCGCCCCTGGTATACCGGCAAGCCCTGCGAGTGGAGCAGGAAATCTCATATCAGTCATTGCGTGTTTGACAGCCGCTGGGAGAGCAGTGCGGAATACGCCCTGGACCGTTCCCGGCAGGTGCGCTCCTTTGTCAAGAATGATCACCTGGGTTTCGTGATCTACTACATTTACCGCGGCAAACAGCGGAAGTTCTACCCGGATTTCATTATTCACCTGAGCAATGGCGAGTACCTGGTGCTGGAGATCAAGGGGCAGGATGACGAGCAGAACCGGGTCAAGAGAGAGTACCTGGAGCAGTGGGTGGAGGCGGTGAATGAGGACGGGCGGTTCGGCAAATGGCATGCGGAAGTCGCTTTTGACCCCGCGGATGTCAAGGGTATCCTCAAGCGGTACGCCGCTTCCCGAAAATGATGCATTCCCTGCCCGCCGAGGAATTCGCCGCACGGCGTGCGCAGCTGATGCAGCACCTGGGTGCCGACGCCATCGCCCTGTTGCCCGCTGCCCGCCGTCGCCTGCGCAACCGCGACACGGAGTACCCGTTCCGCCAGGACAGTGATTTTTATTACCTGAGCGGTTTTCCCGAGGAGGACGCGGTGCTGGTGCTGGCACCCGGGCGCAAGGAGGGGGAATACCTGCTGTTCTGCCATGAACACGACCCGGTGCGCGAACTCTGGGACGGCCCGCGCGCCGGCATGGAAGGTGCCTGTGAACGCTACGGTGCCGACCAGGCATTTCCGCTGTCGGAACTGGATCGTCGGGCACCGGAGCTGCTGGCTGCGCGCACCCGCCTGCATTACCCGCTGGGGCGGGATGCGGGTTTCGATGAGCGGGTCGGGAACTGGTTCAAGCAATTGCGCGCCGCTGCGCGCAGCGGTGTGCGTCCGCCCGAGGAAGTGCGCAACCTGGATGCACTGCTGCACGAGATGCGGCTGCGCAAGAGTGCGCGGGAACTGGAACTGATGCGCAGCGCGGGGGCTATTTCCGCGCGCGCACACCGGCGGGCGATGGCCTGCTGCCGGCCGGGGATGCACGAGTACGAACTGGAGGCGGAGTTGCTGCACGAGTTCGTGCGCAGCGGTGCGCGTCACACGGCCTACGGCTGCATTGTCGGTGCCGGGCACAACGCCTGCGTGCTGCACTACGTGGACAACAATTCAGAACTGCAAGACGGCGACATGGTAGTCATCGATGCCGGTTGCGAACTCGATCTGTACGCCGCGGACATCACCCGCAGTTTTCCCGTCAACGGGCGTTTCAGCACCGAGCAGCGCGCGGTCTACGAGATCGTACTGCAGGCGCAGGAGGACGCCATCGCCGCAGCGCGCCCCGGCAATTCCTGGGAGTCCCTGCACCTGGCCTCGCTGCGCACCCTGGTACAGGGACTGGCGGACCTGGAAATCCTGCAGGGAGAGGTGGATGCGCTGATCGAAGAGGAGTCCTGGAAGCCTTTTTACCCGCACCGTATCGGCCACTGGCTGGGCATGGACGTGCACGATGCCGGCGTCTACCGCAACGGCGAGCAGTGGCGCGCACTGGAGGCCGGTATGGTCACTACCGTGGAACCCGGACTGTATTTTCGCGCCGGCACGAAAGGGCTGGACCCGCGCTGGCATGGAATTGCCGTGCGCATCGAAGACGATGTGCTGGTCGGCGAAAACGGCGCGGAGATCATTAACGGCGAACTGCCGCGCACGGTGGAGGAGGTGGAGGAAGTGATGCGTGCGGGAGCCGCGTGAGTGCGGCGGAGGCCGGCAGTTCGTGCACGCCGAGACACAGGGGCGTTTTGACCTGGTGATCGCCGGCGGCGGCCTGGTCGGGGCCGCCTTTGCCTGCGCGGTCTGTGCTGCGCTCGGCAGGGTCGGGGCACCGCCTGCGCGCATCGCCGTGGTAGAGCGCCGTC
The DNA here is from genome assembly GCA_965215045.1 of Gammaproteobacteria bacterium. Classification (GTDB taxonomy): domain Bacteria; phylum Pseudomonadota; class Gammaproteobacteria; order JABABF01; family JABABF01. The sequence continues at coordinate 1,530,716 of OZ244031.1, forward strand.
CCGCGAGCCTGAAAAAGGGTTTCGATGTCCCTTCCATTGCCCTGTCCCGGCGCAGCGTCGCGATCTTCAAGACACTGGAGCTGTGGCAGCTGCTGGCCCCGCGCGCCGTGCCGATGCGCCGCGTGCGCATCGGCCTGGGTGAATACCGGCACACGCTGACACTGGACGGGGCGGAGCAGGGTTGGGACAGCCTGGGCCAGGTGCTGGAGCTGCCTCATTTTCTGCACACGCTGCAGGAAGGGGCGCGCACCGCCGGTGCCAGTTTTTTCTGTCCGGAGGAGATTGCACAAGTGCAGCCGCTGGCGGGGGAGGGCTGGGAACTGCGCTGCAGTTCCGGCGCAAACCTGCGCACCCCCCTGCTGGTGGTCGCAGAAGGCGCGGCTTCGAACTTGCGGCAGCGTCTGGGAATCACCGGACTGCACAAGGACTACGGGAGCGATGCGCTGCTGCTAAACGCCACGGCGGAGGGGGTGAGCGCGGGCGAAGCCTGGGAGTGCTTTTTACGGGACGGCTCCTTTGCCCTGCTGCCGCTGCCGCCTTTTCCACGCACCAGCACCGCCGGGCGGGTGGTGCTGATCCGCGTGGCACCGCGGGAAAAATGCGAGGTGCTGCTGTCCCGGGGTGCCGAGGGCCTGGCGCGGCAGTGCGAGCATCTGCCCGTGTTCGGCGGTGCAGTGCGCCTGGGTCGGGTCGGGTGCTGTCATCGGCGTCCCCTGCGCATGTGGATTGCCGACGAGCAGCAGCGGCGCGGCCTGGTATTGCTGGGGGATGCAGCACACAGCCTGCACCCGATCGGAGCGCAGGGTTTTAACCTGGCGATGCGGGACCTGTCGGTGCTGGCGCAGATGCTGGCCGACGCCCGGGTGCGGGGCGAATCCTGGGCAGACGCGGCCTTGCTGCGCCGCTATGAATTGCGCCGCCGCCATGATCAGCGGCGCGTGCGTCAGCTCAGTGATGTGCTGCCCGGCTTGCTGGCGGGGGATCTTTCGTTGCCGGCACCGCTGCTGGCTGCGGGCATGAAGGCGTTGGACCTGCCCACGCCGTTGAAATCCTGGTTCGTGCGTCGTGTCGCAGGATTTTGACCTGCTGATTGTCGGCGGTGGCATCGTCGGCTGCACCCTGGCACTGTCGCTGGCGGATGCACCGCTGCGCATCGGACTGGTGGAGAGCGCGACTTTTGCCCGCGGCCGGGACTGGGAAGATGTGCCCGGGGTCGCGGGTTTCGACCTGCGGGTCAGCACCCTGAACCCGGGGGTGCAGCGCCAATTGCAGCGGCTTGCGGTATGGGAACTGCTGGAGAGCGGGCGTCTTTGTCCCTTTGCCGGCATGGAGGTCTGGGATGCCGAGGGCAGCGGCAGCATTCGTTTCGATGCATCGGAGGCCGGCGAGGAGACTCTGGGCTGGGCGGTAGAGCACCGCCTGTTGCTGGCCGCCCTGCGCGCGCGCCTGGAGCAGGGTCGGGCGGTGCAGGTGTATGAAGGGGCGGCGGTGCGCGCCCTGGAATGCGCGGAGGCCCCGCCTCGCCTGGTGTTGGAGGATGGTTCGGAACTGCGGGCGGGATTGGTGGCGGCCGCCGACGGGGCGCGTTCCCGGGTCCGTGAATTCGCGGGTTTCAGCGTGCGCGAGCGCGATTGCGGGCAGCGCGCCCTGGTCGCCGCGGTGGAGACCGAACGCCCGCACGGCGGGGTGGCGCGGCAGGTATTCCTGCCCACCGGGCCGCTGGCCTTCCTGCCTTTGCGCGATCGCCCCCCGGCGGCGGGGGAAGAAGGTGCGGCAGGGGACAGTCATTTCTGTTCCATCGTCTGGTCTGCGGACCTGGACGAGGCGGAGCACCTGCGGGAGCTGCCGGATGCGGATTTTGCCCGCGAACTGGGGCGGGCTTTTGAACATCGCCTGGGCGAGGTGCGAACACTGGGGCCGCGCGCGGATTTTCCGCTGTGGCAGCGGCATGCGCAGGAGTATTTTCAAAACGGCGTGGTATTGCTGGGCGATGCGGCGCACGTGCTCCATCCGCTGGCGGGCCAGGGGTTGAACCTGGGAATGCGGGATGCGGCGGTGCTGGCCGAAGAATTGCAGGCGCAACTCGCCTGCGGCATCGCCCTGGAAGCACCGCCGGCCCTGCGGCGTTACCAGCACCGCCGGCGTATGCGCAATGCGGCGATGCTGGCCGCCATGCGCGCGTTCCAGCTCTTGTTCGGTGCCCCGCAGCCCGCACTGCGCCTGCTGCGCAACATCGGCATCGATGCCGTGGACCGCATGGCACCGCTCAAGCGCCTGCTGATGATGGAGGCCCTGGGCTCACTGCCCGACTGAACTCGTGATTGCAACGAGTTGCGCCCCGCCGCGGGGCGTTTTTCATAACCGGGCGCCCATCCCCCGTGCCTGCATGGACAGGACCGAATCCCCCGGCATCAGGTCGTGGTGCCGCCGTCCCCCGTGCCTGCGTGTAACAGGACCGTGCACTGTGTGTGAAGAACGGATTGGCATACCCCCCGCTTTCGCGGGTGAAGGACAAAGGGAGTTGCATTGGTGAGCAGCACCATTAAAGTGACAAATGTCCTCTCCTTTACTGATCCGACCTGATCGGCGACCCTGTTTAATTGGTCGGCGCCATCAAGGTGGCCGGGGCGGCACCTTGCAGCGGCGGCTGGGCGGTGGTCAGCATGTCGGTGAGCAGCGGGATGTGCCGGATTTTTCTCTGCGCGGGTTTTACCGAGGTCTGCGCGCTTTCCTGGACAGTGCTCGCCGTCGAAGTGCCGATCGGTCTGCCCCCGACCATGGAGCGTGGCGGACGGGTCGCAGATCGCGAAGCGCGCGCCCTGCTGGGACGGCGGGCGCAGGTGGTGGCGGCACCCTCCCGCAGCGTGTTGCAGGCGCGCAACTTTGCCGAAGCCAGCCGCCTGTGCCAGACAGCGGGAGCGGAGGTGCCCGCCAAGCTGAGCCGGATGGCCTTCCACCTGTTTCCCTACATCCGGGAAGTTGACCAGTACATCAGCCCGCTGTTCCAGGAGCACATTTACGAGACGCATTCCGAACTCGCTTTCCTGGAGATGCGACGCCTCTTGCGGCCGCCCCCCCGAGTCCACCCCGGACGCCAGCAGTGGCCTCCACCCCCCCGGGTCCGCCCCGGACGCCTGCGACTGCCTCCGCCCCGACGCACACACGACTCCCTCTTAGAGTATCCCCGGCATTGTCCCGAGGGTGCGGCGGAACGGTGCGCGTTGCTGCGCTCACAGAATTTTTCCAACACCTTCCTGGAACAGATGCATTTTCCGAAGGGCTTCGTGCGCGAGGCGGATTTCCTGGCCGCCTGCGCCGCCTGCTGGACGGCGCGCAGGATTTTTCGGCGCGAGGAGTATATGCTTCCCGAACTGCCGCCGGAAAATGAGCAGGGCTTGCGCATGGAAAAACGCTACTGAGAGCAGCGGCGGCAGGATACGGCTATGATATGCGCCCATGAACGTCCCATATCCTCAATCCCGCAAGCTGCTGGAAGGCAAAACCGTGATGGTGAGTGCCGCCGCCGGTGCCGGCATCGGTTTCGCCGCCGCCCTGCGCTGTGCGGAAGAGAGTGCAGAGGCGGTGCTCATCAGCGATATCCACGAAGCGCGGCTGGCCGGTGCGGCAGGGCAGATCAAGGAAAAGACCGGCACGGCACCGCACTTCCAGGCCTGTGATGTCCGCGATGAGGAACAGGTGCAGACCCTGTTTGCCACCGCCGTGGAAAAGATGGGGCGCGTCGATGTGCTGATCAACAATGCCGGGCTGGGCGGCTCTGCGGCACTGGTGGACATGAGTGATGAGCAGTGGCACACGGTACTGGATGTGAGCCTGAACGGTGCCTTCCGCATGACCCGTGCCGGTTTGCGCCACATGCGCGAACGGGGTGCCGGCGTGATCGTCAACAACGCCTCGGTGCTGGGCTGGCGCGCCCAGAAAGAACAGGCGCACTACGCTGCCGCCAAGGCCGGGGTCATGGCCCTGACCCGCTGTGCCGCCCTGGAGGCGGCCGAATACGGAGTGCGCGTCAATGCCGTCGCTCCCAGCATCGCCATGCACCCTTATCTGAACCGCGTCACCCCCGACGAAGTGCTGCAGGAGCTGATCTCCAGGGAGGCCTTCGGGCGCGCGGCGGAACCCTGGGAGGTGGCCAACGTAATGGTGTTCCTGGCCTCCGAGTACTCCTCCTACATGACCGGCGAGGTGATTTCGGTCAGCAGCCAGCACCCCTGAACGGGACGCTCGCCGGCGTCTGCTTCAGTCGGAGTCGGCGAAAATGTCTGCGGCAAAGGCCTGCCAGGTCGGATTCTGCTGCGCCGGTTCCGGCGACAGGCAGGTGATGATGTGCGTGTGAATGCCGCCCCTGGCACAGGCGCGGATCGTCTCCACGCAATAGTCCCGGTCGCCGACAATGGCAATATCCTGCAACAGTGCATCAGGCAGTGCCGCCGCCGTGCGCTCCCGGTCCTTGGCCGCCCAACCCGCGGCGATCTCCGCCGCCGCCTCCGGATAGCCGCACCACGCCAAGTAGCGATTGTAGACCTGGACGGCAAAATAGGAGGACAGGAAGTGTCGCACGCCCTCCAGGTAATCCTGCGGCCGGTCGCTGACGGCGACCTGGTAGCGGCACAGCACCTCCACCTCTTCGGGAGACTTGCCGCCGCGCCGGGCACCGATGGCGATGTGTTCCATGATCTTCGGCAGGGCCTGGCGCGGAAACAGGTTGAGGACCACCCCGTCACCGATTTCCGCGGCGAGTTCCAGCATCTCCGGCCTCAGGGCGGCGATGTACAGGGGCACCTGGAGCACGGGCTGGCGGTAGCCGTGGCTGCGCACCGTCTCACCCTCGAAGTTGCTTTTCTCGCCGGTGAACATGCTGCGCAGCAGGTGGACCGTCTCCCGCATACGCACCAGGGGTTGCTCCCGCGGCAGCCCGTGCCACCGGTCGACAATATTGTCGCTGGAAGTCCCCAGCCCCAGCACGAAACGACCCGGGGCGAGCGCATCCAGGGTGGCGGCCGAGGCGGCCAGCACCGCCGGGGTGCGCGTGTAAATGGGAACCACGGCAATGCCGATACGCACCCGTTGTGTGCGCACGGCGACCGCCGCCGCCAGGGTCAGGGCATCCGGGGCCCCGGTGTCGGCAAACCAGAGGTCATCGTAGCCATCCTGTTCGGCGCGAGACGCCGTCTCCAGCAGTTCTTGTGCCGTTCCGGTGTAGGGGGCGAGAGTGAGTGCCCGGCGTTGCCGCATCAGGAGTTCAGGGCATCATCCGCCGTGCGGCGGCCGCACCGCAAGGCTATGGCGCAAGGCTATGGCGCAAGGCTATAGCGATGTAGGCCCCAGCACCGGGCGGACACCGCTCAGGACAACCAGCGGCCAACCGGGGTTTTCTTCCAGAGAAACTCGGCGAACTTCTTCATGCCCTCCGCCCGTTGTTCGGAGTACGGAAAACCGGTCTGCAACTTGCCCTTGGGATTCCGGTCGTACACCAGGGGCTTCAACTGGCAGTAGCCGCGGATGCCAACCTCGCCGTTGACCAGGCCGACGCCGCTGTTGCGCACACCGCCGAAAGGCGCTGCCGGGATGCCGTACGTCACCGTCATATCGTTGAGACACACGCTGCCGGTGTGCATCTGCAGGGCCAGGTCGCGGGCGCGCTTCTTGTCGTTGGTCCAGACCGTGCCGCTGAGACCGTAGTCGGAATCGTTGGCCAGCCGGATGGCTTCCATCTCGTTTTTCACCTTCATCACGGCGACGACGGGGCCGAAGGTCTCATCGCGCATGATCCGCATATCGTGATTGACATCGGTGATCACCGTCGGCAGGTAGTACAGTCCCTTTTGCTCCGGGTTGCGCTGGCCGCCGACCAACACCCGGGCGCCCTTCGACTCCGCATCCTGCACGTGGTCTTCGATGATCTCCATCTGCTTGTCCCAGAAGATCGCACCGACATCCTCTTCAAAGCCCAGTTCCGCACCCTGGCGCAATTGTTTGACCGCCTCCGTTACCTTTTCCAGAAATTCGTCGTAGATCTCCTCCATCACGTAGATCCGCTCGACGCCACAGCAGTAATGCCCGGAATTCATGCAGGAGCCGACCACCGCCCCCTGCACGGCGCGCTCCAGGTTGGAGTCGGCGCAGACGATCATCGCATCCTTGCCGCCCAGTTCCAGGGTGCACGGGACCAGGCGTTCGGCGGCGGCCGCCCCGACCTTTCTGCCGGTGGCCACCGAACCGGTAAAGGAGACCTTGTCCACGCCCGCCTGGATCAGCTCGGCACCGGTCTGCCCGTCTCCTTGCAGCACTTGGTACACACCTTCAGGTAAACCCGCCTCCAAGAACAGCGTCTCCGTCAGCTTGGTGGAGAAAGGCGTCACCTCGGAGCCCTTGACCACCACCGTGTTGCCGGCCATCAGCGCCTGGCAACCCTGGTTGATCGCCAGCACGAAGGGACCGTTCCACGGGGTGATAATGCCGACCACGCCCAGCGGCTGGTACACCCATTCGACGCGTTTCATGAAACGCAGCATGCCGTGCACCGGGACCTTCTTGGGCCGCAGAAATTTCTCCGCGTTCTTGGCGTAATAACACAGGCTGTCACAGGGCGAGAAGACTTCCATGGAAAACGCATCGGTGCGCGCCTTGCCGGTCTCGCTGACCACCATGTCGATAATCTCCTCCTGTTTTTCCAGGATGAGCAGGCGCAGCTTGTCCATGTACTTTGCACGCTCGGCAAAACTGAGCTTCGCCCAGGCGGGTTGCACCTCGCGCGCCTTGCGCACCGCGGCCTCCACCTCTTCACGACTCGCGCAGATCAGCTCGCCACTGACCTCCATCGTCACCGGACTGCGCAATTCGAGTCGACGGTGCCCTTCACTGGTTTCCAACGGTTGATAGATTGACATAACGTCCCCCTGTGGGTGATTTGAGCGGGCAATGTAATACGGGGTGGCAGCAATGTCAAACCGGGGCACGGCAGTGCTCAACCCGGTGCCGGGCTCCCGGGTTTGCCGCGGGACTGCCCGTGTTTTCCGGGGTTGAGTTGCCGGGTTTTCCCATCCCGGGTGGGGGCGTGCAGCAATCCCGTCGGGGATGCTTGCGGGCTGGAGATGCAAGCCCCCCGGGAGATAAGTGGGCGGGCGGACGGAAGTTGTCAGGCGGCGGGAGAAGCCAGTGCACCGCGCAGTGAATTGGCGTACGCCGCCTGGATGCGCAGCTCCAGGAATTGCCCCGGCAGTGCCTCTGCCTCCATGCCGGCGGGGGCCGGAAAGTTGACCACGCGATTGTTCTCGGTGCGTCCCTGCCATTCCCCCGCACCGCGCTTGGCCGGGCCGCTGACCAGGACCCGCTGCCGGGTGCCGACCATCGCTTGGCCGATCGCATCCGCCTGCTGCCGCAGCAGTGTCTGCAGACGCGCCAGCCGTTGTTTTTTCTCCGCCGCGGGAGTGGGGTCCGGCAGCGAGGCGGCGGGAGTGCCCGGGCGCGGGCTGTAGACAAAACTGAACGAGGCGTCGAAACCGACTTCCCGCACCAGTGCCAGGGTGTCTTCAAAGTCCTGCTCGTCCTCCCCCGGAAAACCGACAATGAAATCCGAAGAGATGCTGATGTCCGGGCGCAGACGCTGGAGGCGGCTGATTTTCTGCTTGTATTCCGCCGCGGTGTGCCCGCGTTTCATCGCCGCCAGCACGCGGTCAGAGCCGCTTTGCACCGGCAGGTGCAGGTGTGCCGCCAACTTGGGTTCCTCCAGGTGCGCCTCGATCAGGCTGTCGCCGAACTCCACCGGGTGCGAAGTGGTGTAGCGAATGCGGCCGAGTTCTTCAATGCGTCCCAGGTGCAGGATCAACTCGGCCAGGTCGATGCGTTCGCCGTGCGCATTGCGTCCCCGCCAGGCATTGACATTCTGACCCAGCAGCGTGACCTCGCGCACACCCTGGGCGGTCAGCTGCAACACCTCCCGCAGGATATCCTCCAGCGGGCGGCTGACCTCCTCGCCGCGGGTATACGGCACCACGCAGAAACTGCAGTAGCGGCTGCAGCCCTCCATGATCGAAACCCAGGCACTGGGCCCCGCGGCCCGCGGTGCCGGCAGGCGGTCGAATTTTTCGATTTCGGGAAAGCGGATGTCCACCACCGGTGCCTTGTGTTCCCGCAGTCGCGCCTGTTCCAGCATCTGCGGCAGGCGGTGCAGCGTCTGGGGACCGAAGACCAGGTCCACGCAGGGGGCGCGCCGGCCCAGCAGTTCCCCCTCCTGGCTGGCGACACAGCCGCCGACACCGATCAGCATTCCCGGGTGCTTGTCCTTGAGTTGCTTCCAGCGTCCCAACTGGTGGAATACCTTTTCCTGGGCTTTCTCCCGGATCGAACAGGTATTCAAAAGCAGCAGCTCGGCATCTTCCGCCCGGGTGCTCTCGTGCATGCCGCAGTCCTGCTCCAGCAGGTCGCGCAGGCGCGCGGAGTCATACTCGTTCATCTGGCAGCCGTGTGTCTCTATGTAAAAGCCGCCTGTAGTCGGCGCAGTCGGCTCGCCCTGCTGCGGCGCGTCCTGCTGCGGCGCGTCTGCACCCGGCCCCACCCAGCGCAGCACAGAATGCGCCCCGTTTCCTGTCGACCCGGTCATCCGGGCGGTCGCCTGCTGTTTATGCTGTTCATGCTGTTCATGCATAGCTGAAGTTCGGGTTCTGCGGGCCGCACATCGCGACTGTAGATGGGGAGGGGGTGCTTATTGTAAACCGGCAATGCCCTGGATGCCCCGGATGTCCCGGCAGTCACCGAACTCGGCTATACTGGACCTTGAGCCGGCTATTCTGCACAACAGGGAGCATCCAGGACCGTAGTGCCGCAGAGGGGAAAACGGGGGGAGGCGAGCCATCGGGGACAGAGTAATGAACAAGACGACAGAACCAGTAGTGACATTGTGTTTTCACGGTAGACACTTTGCCGACCATGCACTCGACGTGGAAGCGTTGCGGGAAATTTGCAGATTTCAAGAGATGGTGAAGAAAACCGCCGAGCTTCTCTGGGAAAAGAACAATCCCGGCCATGCGAACCTCCCCTCCAATTTTCACAACTGCACGCGCTTGTGTTTGCATCCAGGTCGAATTGAAGAAGACAGTGCTTTAGTGCCTCTTTTTCGCACCGAGATAACACCCCGGGAAGAGGAAGCAGCTAACCAGCCCAGCGTTTTACAGGATGTCCGGGGCGAATATACGACATTGGATGAATCGGTTTCTTATATATACCAGGTGATCAGGCGTGTTAACAATAAGCAAACATTAGCCGATGCATATCCGCCAGAAATACTAAAGGATTATTCCCGTTTCGGTGAGAGTCTCTCTGAAGAGGGAGAATTATCATTTGCTCCCAGGGGTGAGACTATGGAGCGAGTGAACAGTGAAACCAGGGCACGGTTGGCTGAGTATGTCGCAGTTCCCCGCCAGGGAGCGGTAGATATTACAGGCGAGATATTGGGGGAAGATGTTCAGAATGGGCTTTTTCATATTTGGTATGATGAAAAAGCCAAGATTGCAGTTGAATTCACGGAGGAACAGCAATCAGATATAAGCACGGCCCTCAAAGAACATCGTTCACTGCACCTTAGAGTACTGGGCCAGGGAGAGTTCAATTCACAAGGGAATTTAGAAAAGATTATGCAGGTGGACATGCTTGATATTATTCCTGGCCAGAAACTGAAACCAAATCGTAATTCTCCTCATATTACAGATGTGATCCTTAATATTTTTAAAGATGTCCCGGATGAAGTATGGAAACAAATCCCATCGGACCTTTCACACAACCACGATTATTATTTGCGTAATGATGAGCAATAATCCGAGGATAGTATTTGCTGATACTGCGTACTGGATTGCACTGATACATCAGGGCGACGATTGGCATAAAAAGGCATTGAAACTCAAGGATGAACTGCAGCAGAAGAAGACTAACCTTGTCACAACAGACGGAGTACTTTCAGAGGTTCTTTCTCGTTTTTCCAGGGGGACATTACGCCCCAAAGCTGCCGAGGCTGTACGTGAGATAATGAATGATCAGGGTGTTGAAATAATTCCTCAGACCCGTTACTGGTTCCTCAAAGGCTTGGCTCTGTACGAGAAAAGGTCAGATAAGAAATATAGTCTGCAGGACTGTATTTCCATGGAAATAATCAGGGCACGGTCGATTATTCATGTCTTAACCAGTGACCGTGACTTTGAGCAGGAAAATTTTATTATTCTTATGAAAAAATAAAAATCATGGTGCCGCCGAAATAAGAACCGGGTACATATACCGGCAATCTTTAAAAATACATGGCGCACCGCCCCTACTGCTGACAGGGCTGGCAGTGCGAGCTTGGGCCGCTTGGATATGGCCGGGACGCAGAGGTTTCCATGCGGTCTTGTCGTGCGGGTTTGAGCGGGTTTTGAGCGGCGGGGGGTGTGCTAAAATCCTGCCTTTCACGGGAGTCGGTCCTTATCTATGGCGTCTACGAGTCCTCTCAAAACCCTTTACCGCGTATTGTTTTACCAGCAGGGCAAGATGTACGAAGTGTACGTCCGCGGCCTTTTCCAAAGTGAACTGTACGGCTTCGTGGAGATCGAGGATTTTGTCTTCGGAGAGCGCGGTAGCGCGGTGGTGGACCCCACGGAAGAACGCCTGAAAAACGAGTTCGAGCACGTCGGGCGTGCGTTTATTCCGATGCACGCCGTGGTGCGCATCGACGAGGTCGAAAAAGGCGGGGCGGCGAAAATACGCGATGCGGGCGAAGCGGAGAGCAAGGTGTCCTACCTGCCGCTGCCACCGCTGCCGCCGGCGAACCGGAACGACTGAAGCCGGTCTTAGTCCGCGGCGTTCTGCCGCGGTTCCTGCAACAATTGCCGCGCGGTCGCCAGCCGCACGCAGCTGACAAACACATCCAGTGCATCTGCCAGTGCCTGTTCGGAGGGTGCCGAGGTGGGGGCGATCCGGATGTCGCGGTCTTCGGGGTCCTTGCCCAGCGGCCAGGTGGCACCCGCCGATGTCAATTGCAGGCCGATGTCCGCCGCCAGCCGCACCACTTCCCGTGCCAGTCCCGGACGGGTGCGAAACAGGATGAAATATCCTCCCTGCGGTTTGCTCCAGTCGCCGAAGTCTGCGAGGTCTGCGCGCAGCCGCTCCAGGATGGCATGAAATTTCGGGCGCACGATGTCGGCGTGTGCGCGCATATGTCGGCGCAGGTTTTCCATGTCGCGCAGGAATCTCACATGCCGCAACTGGTTGACCTTGTCGGTGGCGACCTGGGTGTCGGCCAGGTGGCGGATGAATTCCTGCAGGTTGGACGGTGCGGTGCCCAGTGCGCATACCCCGGCACCGGCGAAGGTGATCTTGGAGCAGGAAGCAAACAGCAGTGCGTGGCCTTCCGTGCCCTGTTCGCGGCACAATTCCATCAGCGGCGGAACGTCCGGTGCTCCTTCTTCAAACTCGTGAAGGGTGTAGGCGTTGTCCCAGAAAATGCGAAAGTCCGGTGCGGAAAACTGTCCCAGCCGGGCGATGGCCTGCACGGTCTCCGGGGAGTACACCGTGCCACAGGGATTGGAGAAGCGCGGCACGCAGAATATGCCCTTGGTGGCGGGGTCGCGCACGGCCTCTTCGACCTGCTGCATGTCGGGGCCCTGCGGGGTGATCGGCACCGGCAGCATCTCGATGCCCAGCGTCTCGCAGATGCTGAAATGGCGGTCGTAACCGGGCACGGGGCAGAGAAAGCGCACTTTGGGTTGTTGCTGCCAGGGTTTTGCACCGCCCAGGCCGTATAACCAGGCGAACAGGATATTGAAGTACATGAGGCGCAGGCTGCTGGTGTCGCCGACGAAGCACTCTTCTTCGCGCACCTGCAGGATTTCCGCGAACAGGCGGCGCGCTTCCGGCAGTCCCTCCGCCGGCGGGCAGTAACTGCGGGTGTCGGTGCCGGTTTCACTGCGGTAGTCGCCGTCCAGGATGCCGTCCAGGGAAGCGGACAGTTCGCTTTGTGCCAGCCCGGGTTTGCCGCGGGCCAGGTTCAGTTGCAGTTTTTTGTCGCCCAGCTCCCGGTACGTGTCCAGGGCTTCCTTCTCGAGTGCCAGGAGTTCGCTGCGGGAGGCGTTTTGCAACCGGGGCATGGGCGGGGAGGGCGTGGCAATGCGAAGCCGGAATTATACTTGCGGGCTTACAACAGCCGCACACACGGGGCCGGGCACGGGCACTCCCACACCCTGTGCGCTCGCCGGGTGCGGGGTTACAATAGCCGCGTCTTCCACTCGCCGTTCCCGGACCGATGATTCCCCGCATCACGCATATTGCACTGCATGTGAGCAGGCTGCAGGAGTGCATCGACTTTTACCAGCGCTTCTGCGGGATGCAGATTGTCCACCGGCGCAGTGCCGGCGAGCAGGGCATCGTCTGGCTCGCCGAGCCGGGCCGCGAACAGGAATTCATTTTCGTGCTCATGAGCGGCGGCAGGGACCTGCAACTGCCCGACAACGACTACCGGCACTTCGGCTTCGCCCTGGAGAGCCGGGAGGCGGTCGACCGCATCGCCGCCCGGGGGCGGGAGGCGGATTGCCTGGTCTGGGAGCCGCGCGATGAGCCGTTCCCGGTCGGCTATTACTGCGGGCTGCGCGACCCGAACGGCAACTACGTGGAATTCAGTTACGGGCAGCCCCTGGGGCCGGGCGCCGCCGCACTGGGTGAGCCCGCGGATTGAAAAACGCCGCGGTTCTGCGGGCGCCCCCCGGCCGTTGGCGCACTCCCGCCGCCCGCTCCCGTTGCCGGTGCGCCCTGTGGCGGGGGTGTTGTATAGTGTTGCAAACCGGGCACCCCAGATGACGACTGCCAAAGAAAAACAGAACCGGCAACTCGCCATGGATTTTTTTGCGGCACTGAGCCGGGGCGATGTCGCCGCCGTGGTGGAGGCCTATGCCGAGGACGGCAGTTGCTGGACTTCGGGCAACACGCTGATTTCCGGCACCTTGAACCGGGAGCAGATCCAAGAAGGCGCCGCGGCGGTTTTCGAAGCGTTCCCCGAGGGCCTGGAGTTCACCGTGCACGGGCTCACCGTCGAGGGCGAGCGGGTGGCGGTGGAAGCCGAGTCCAAGGGCCGTCACGTCTCCGGGCGTATTTACAACAATCTCTATCATTTCCTGCTGGAGTTCCGCGACGGCAAGCTGCTGCGCCTGAAGGAGTACATGGACACCGAGATGGTGACCGATGTAATCTGCGGCGGACAGCGCCCGCAGCCCCGGCAGGATGCTTGAGGAACAAAAACATGGGCAAGAAAAACTACCAGACCTGCATCGGCATGTTCGGGTTCCAGGATCTCTGCGGCGGTGATTCCGCACGCATGGTCGAAATGGCGCAGATGGCCGATGCGGCCGGCATCGAGCAGATGAACTTCACCGATCACGTGATCATGAGCGAGAACACGGGCAAGTATCCCTTCGGGGATTTCCCGGTGCCGCCGTCCTATCCCTGGTTTGAGCCGATGGTGATGATGTCGGCGATGGCGGGGGCGACGCGCCGCATCCGTCTCGCCACCGGCGTGCTGATCGCCCCGCTGCGCCCGGCGGCACTGCTGGCCAAGATGGCGGCGACCCTGGACGTGGTGTCCGGCGGCCGCCTGGACCTGGGCATCGGCGTGGGCTGGCAGAGCGAGGAATACGAGGCCTGTGGTTACTCGTACGAGGAATGCTGGGAGATGCTGGATGAACATGTGCGCTTGATGCACATGCTCTGGAGCGAGGCACCGGTCAGTTTTTCTTCGCAGAAACTGCAGGTGGAGCGTCTTTACAGCCTGCCGCATCCGCTGCAGGAGGGCGGGGTGCCGCTCTGGTACGGGGTGCGTCCCACCCCGGAGAACGCCAAACGGATCGCCGAGTTCGGCCAGGGCTGGGTGCCGATCCGCAACACGCCGCAGGCGATCGGCGAGGGCGTGGGCGTGATCCGCGAGGCCTTTAGCGCGGCGGGCCGGGACCCGGACACCCTGCGGGTGCGGGTGGTGGTGCCGCCGGAGATGGATGCGGAGGGCCGGCCGGACATCGACCGGGCACTCGGCGAGCACGTGGGCCCCCTGCTGGAGGCGGGGGCGACGCACCTGGAATTCATGACGTCGATCTACGTGCACGAGTTCCAGGGGCTGGGGCCGTTTTTTGAGAAACTGGCGCAGGCCTGAGGGAGGGCGCCGGTTCTTGCCGCGGGGCGTTTTCTTCGCGAGACATTTTCAGGTGGGGAGAACTGCGGCAATTTTCTCCCCATCCCGGACACCGGGAGTCGCTGTGCGATGAGCAGGTACCAGGCTGAAGACATCCAGGTGCTGACCGGCCTGGAGCCGGTGCGCAAGCGCCCGGGCATGTACACCGACACTTCTACGCCCGACCACCTGGCCCAGGAGGTGCTGGACAACAGTGTCGACGAGGCACTGGGCAATCACGCCAGGCACATCGATGTCCGCCTGCATCCGGACGGCTCCCTGACGGTGGAGGACGACGGGCGCGGCATGCCGGTGGATATACATCCCGAGCACAAGTGTTCGGGGGTGGAATTGATTCTCTGCACCCTGCACGCCGGGGCGAAGTTCGGCGAGGGCGGCTACGAACTGGCCGGCGGCCTGCACGGCGTCGGCGTCTCGGTGGTCAACGCACTGTCTTCGATGCTCGAGGTCACCGTGCACCGGGATGGCGGGGTCTGGTGGATGAAATTCAAGAACGGCGAGCCGGTCGCCCCCCTGGAACGCACTGCCAGGTGCGGCAAAAGGAACACCGGCACCCGGCTGCGTTTCTGGCCCAACCCGGAGTATTTCGAGAACCTGAACTTTTCGCAGGAGCGGCTGTGTGCCCTGCTGCGGGCCAAGGCGGTGTTGTGCCCGGGCCTGGAGATGAATTTGTACGAGGAGCAGGAGGACGGGACGATGGAGCGCAAGGGCCAGTGGTGTTACGAGGATGGACTGGGCGATTACCTGGGTTCCCTGCTGGAGGAGAGCCGCCCTGCTGGTGCCGGAGCAGCCGCTGGTGATGCACGTGCCGCTGGGCGATGGCAAGGAGCGCCTGGACTGGGCGATGCAATGGCAGCAGGAGGGCGGCAAACCGGTCTCGGAGACTTATGTCAACCTGGTGCCGACCCCGCGCGGCGGCACCCACGTCAATGGCTTTCGCAGCGGCGTGCTGGAGGCGGTGCGCGAGTATTGTGAAACCCGCGCCCCGCTGCCGCGCGGTCTGAAACTCAGTGCCGACGATGTATTGTGCCGCTGCAACTGGATCTTTTCACTGCACATCAGCGACCCGCAATTCAGCGGGCAGATGAAGGAAAAACTGGAATCCCGCGATGCCGTCGCCCCGGTCGCCGCCGCGGTGCGCGATGCCCTGTCGCACTGGCTGCACCGGCATACCCGGGAGGGCGACCGCATTGCGGAGTTGGCGACGGCCGATGCCGAGAGCCGGCGGCGCCGTGCCAGTGCGGCCCGCCGCAAGCGTCCGGGTGGCGGCGTGACCCTGCCGGGCAAACTGGCGGATTGCACGGGTGCCGAGCTGGAGAGCACGGAGCTGTTCCTGGTCGAGGGGGATTCCGCCGGCGGTTCCGCCAAGCAGGCGCGCGACCGCAAGTTCCAGGCGATCCTGCCCCTGCGCGGCAAGATCCTCAACACCTGGGAACTGGGGGCCGCCCAGGCGCTGGCCTCCCGGGAAATCCACGACATCTCCGTCTCCCTGGGCATCCAGCCGGCGGAGAACCGGCAGAGCGTTCACCTGGACTCGTTGCGTTACGGGAAAGTCTGCATCATGGCGGATGCCGACTCCGACGGCCGGCATATCGCGACCCTGTTGTGCGCCCTGTTCGTGCGTCATTTCTATTCCCTGGTCGAGGACGGGCGTGTGTTTGTCGCCATGCCGCCGCTGTTTCGCATCGATGCCGGTGCCGATGTGTATTACGTGCAGAACGAGGCGGAGCGGGATGCGCGGGTGCGGGAACTGGAGCAGGGGGGTGCCAGGAAAATTGAAGTGCAGCGTTTCAAGGGACTGGGGGAGATGAACCCGGCCCAGTTGCGCGAGACCACCATGGCCCCGGACACCCGCCGCCTGGTGCAACTGACCGTGCACAAGGGCGACCGCCTGGAGTCGGTGATGAACCGCCTGCTGTCGCGCAACCGCTCCGGGGAGCGCCGGGAATGGCTGGAGAGCACCGGCAACCGTTCGACGCTGGCGGAGTTGTTCCTGTTCGAGGAACGCAAACCCGCCCGTCCCCGACGCCAGTCCCGCGCTGCGAACGGCGATGCGCGCAGCGGGAATGCGCGCCCGCAAAAGAATGGTGCCGCCGACACCGCGCGCAAGCCTGCCGCCACGCGCAAACCCGCCGCCACACGCAAACCCACCACCGCCACGCACAAGACCGCGGCCACACGCAAGACCGCGGCCACGCACAAGCCCGCTGCCGCTGCAAAATCCCCCGCCCGGCGGCGGGAGAGGGCGAAGGAAGCGGCCTTCCATCTGCAGCCGCCACCCGTCAAGAAGGAAAAGAGCAGCTCCCGCAGAATCAGGAAGTAGCTGCCACCGGACTCGGGGTGGGGCAGGGGTTGCCCTTGGTCTCGAGACCTCCCGCCCGCCGACCGACCCCTTAGGAAAGCGTCTGAATCCGGGTGCTCTTGCCCCCGTGCACCGTCGGCTCTGCACACCACTTTTTGCGCAGCAGGGCCAGCGGTTCCAGGAGACTCTCCGGGTACCCCAAGAGCTCGACCAGCACGGCCGCATCCAGGGCCTGGCGGGTCTCATCCCGGTAGGCTTCGTTGGCGGGCAGGAAGTCCCGGGTCTTGAAGTCCCTGAAAATCTTTGCGGCCCGTTTGCGCTGCTCTGCGTTCAGCTTGCGCGTATCCAGCACCGGCAGCTCCGGTAAGCGGCTGATGGTCAGGATGGTGCGCCCGGGCTGCTGGGTGCTGCCCGTCCACCAGAAGAGCAGCAGACCCAAAGTGGTGTTCGCCCACAGTACCATGGCCTGCTCATCTGCCAATGAATCCATCTTGAAGTTCGGCCAGGCGCGGCCGCCGATACAGACCTCAGGCGTCAGGCAGGCCGCCAGGGAACTCGAAGCCAGTCCGAAGTCCAGGTTGAAGTGCAGGCGCGTGGCGGTCTCCCACACCCGGCCTGCATACACCTCCATACCTTCCCGCACAACGCCCTCGGAGTCCGGCTGAACGACCAGCCGGCGCTCCTTGTCTGCCTGGTGATTCCACAGGCAGGGGTAGGTCGGCTGCCCCTGGATATCCTCGATATCGAACGGCCCCAGGTAGTTACCCTCTGCGGTCTTGCCCTTGATAACCCTGTGAACCAGACCCCGGGTACCGAGCACATCCAGCCTGGCGACCGGGATAGACGCTGCCTTGCCCTGCACCCGGGGCAGTGCCAGCCGCCCGGCTTCCAGTGCTATTGCGGCCTCGACCAGGGACAGGTCGGCCACGGAGGCACACCCGCCCTGTGCCAGCTCCCCCTGCAGGATGGAGCCGCAGTGTACCTTCCCCAGTTTCAGGGTTTTCCCCCTGCTGGAGCTGATCTCCCTGGCGAGGGCGGCCCCCTCCATAAGGGTTGCCGGGCGCCGGGCCAGGGAGACCCAGCGGGCTTTCGCCGGCTGTGCACGGTGCGGGTGCCCTTCCTTGCGCTTGCGCGCGAGGACCAGCACCTCGGCCAAGTTGGTATCGGCGGAGAAGGCCCGGTCCTCGCGCTTTTTCGCTCGCAATCGAAAGGATGCGGAGCTCCGTGTACTTGCGCCCCAGCAGGGCGCGCGCACCCGCCCAGGCCCCTCCCTGGGCGAAGGTCAGGGGCAGTACCAGGGCGAGCACGCCCCCGGGGCGCAGCTTTGCGTCCGCCAGGTCGAGGAAGTTCGAAGCCAGACCCGCGTAACCGTTCCCGGCCGGGGCTTCCAGCTTCCTGCGCAGGCTCGCCAGGCACTCGGCCATCGCGCGCTGCTCCTGTTCGCTGGTCTGAAAGCCCGCAAAGGACGGCACCGGAACCGTGGAGATTGCATGATTGGTGGGGCGCGTAAACGGCGGGTTCATGATCACCAGGTCCAAGGACTCGTGCCGCAGCGCAAATTGCTTCGAGCGCAACTCTTCTTGCGACAGTGCCGCTGCGCGCCCGGTACCGGAGACCGCCAGGATCTCAGGCGTATGGCCGAACAGATCCATTCCGCGCTGGCTGTCGAGCAGGTCGAGTGCGCCGATGCACGGGCGCTTGACACCGGCCACGAGCTCATACCCGTAGGGCAGCGTATACACCTTCGTGTCGCGAAAGATCCGGGTCGGGTGCAGGGAGGAGAGCATGGAGGTCGTAAGGTGCGTGGCGGACGGCATGATGTCTGCCGCGATCAGCGCCTCCGCCATCATGTCCGCATGCAGGTCCGCGTCATTTTTGCCCGTGCGCCGGTAGCGTGCCATCACGGCCTGGTAGGCGGCCGCCAGCAGCGTTCCGGTGCCGCACGCCAGGTCGGCGATGCGCAGGGCCTTGACTTGCCGGGCGTCCCCCCAGTCGAGCTCCAGGGCATCTACCGCCAGCTCGGCGAGCAGGGTGGCCGAGGGTGGCAGCGTATAGAAGGTCGCCAGGAACTTGCGATCCATGATCAGCTTCTGGAACATCCGCCCGTACAAATCATGGGAGCGGGTGACACCTGAGATCGCCAGCTGGGGGGCAACTTTGGCCAGCTGTTCCAGGATCGCAGAGGCCGGTGCTGCCTTGATGGCCTTCAGGATACTCCGGGCGATATCAAAGATCGGCCAGTAGTTGATCTTCTCCAGGATATGCTCCCACTCCTGGATAACTTCTCCTTTCAGAAAGTTCCCGGTGGGCCCGCATAGTTCCTCGATGGGTCGTACACGAACCTTCCCCCCCCCCCCCCCCCCGATCGCCCAGATCCTGCTCGGCAATCATCTCCTGGAAGGTCAGCGCATTTGCCAGGATCGCCATTGCCATCCGGGAGGTCTGCTCCCCGTCTACCTGGTACAGGGTTGCGGCGATGCGCTCGTTGGTGGCCTCGGGCTCCTGCCGAATCCGTCCGGCAGCCGCGCGCACCCCGTTTTCCAGAACCTTCAGGGCCGCCGTAACCTGCTTGGAAGACGCGCCAGTGTGTTCCAGCATGCCCGCCAGCCCGTCCAGGTCGACCTTCAGCCAGCCTTCTGCCGGCCAGCGTTCCCAGCTCGCCGGGTCTTCCTCACCGGTCCACAGGCAGCACTTGTAGCGCGCCGCCGCAAGATGTTCGGGCAGCTCTGCCTGACTCTTGCGCGCCAGCTCTGCAGGCAAGCGCACCGCGATCACCTGGTGGATCGACTGGCCGGTGTCCTTCAGTACCTTGCCCAGGCGACTTTGGGCATCTTTCTCAACGCCCGGGGCCGGGGAGAACTCGGTCTCCAGCACCAGCGGTGCAGCACTGCCGGTCAACAGAATATCCGGACGCTTGCCCTGGCTGTCTCGCAGCACGCCCGTGCGCTCAGCGGCGACTTGCCAGTCCGGGTGCTTGCCTTGCAAGGCCGCGGCCAGTTGACCGTTCAGCACGGCTTCGTTGGTTTTAGCAGTCAAGGGAAAAACAGGAGGTTGCGAGGATTACCTGGTGTGGAACCAGGTTGGAAAACGGTGTACTGCGGTTGCGGGTGTCCTGGTGGAACACCGACAGCGAGGTGCGCTGGGCGGGGCCCAACCGGCAGTCCCCAGGTGTGACCCGGTGCATCTTCTCAGTTGGCATCGAAGCCGGCGGCGCGACCAAAGGCGCGCCCGCGCTCTGCGAAGTCCGCGAATTGCCCGTAACTGGGAGCGGCCGGGGACAGCAGGATGACACCGCCGGCCGGGGTGTGCTGCCGGGCGAGTGCCAGTGCTTCCTCCAGCGTGCCGCCCTGCAGCAGGTGCCAGGCACCGCCGCCTTCCTCTCTCCAGTCCCGCAGGGTCGCGAAAATTTCTGCGCCGTTGTCGCCCATGGTGATCGCCGTGCATTCCGGGAACGCATCCAGGGTGCGGGCGAATGCCCGGTACGACTGGGTGTGGCGGCTGCCCCCCAGCAGCACGCTGATGTCGCCCCCGTAGCATCGCCGGCAGTGATGCAGGGCCGCTGCGGCGGCTTCCGGCACGGTGGCGATGCTGTCGTCGATGTAGGCCACGCCCGCGCGCCGTCCCAGGAACTGCAGGCGGTGGGGCAATCCCGGGTAGTCTTCCATGGCGGCGAAGGCGCGCCGGCAGTCGCCGTCCAGGGCTTCGACCGCACTGAGCACGGCGCAGACATTGTCCAGGTTGTGCGAATCGCCCAGCCGTTCGCCGGGCGGTGCCCCCCAGCGTTCTCCGGCATGAAAGATGGCCCCGTCCCGCGCATCAAAGCCGGACTCTGTGCGGTACCAGTCGGCATGCGGCCACTGCGCACAGAGACGGCGGGTGTTGGGGTCGGCGCGGTTGAGCAATACCTTTTGCGCACTGCCGGGGGCGAACAGCCGCAGCTTGTCCCGGTAGTACTGTTCCGTGCTGCCGTGCCAGTCGATGTGCGCCGGGTACAGGTTGCTGAGCACTCCGATGCGGGGCCGGGCCTCCAGGTCGGCGGCCTGGTGGCTGGAGAGTTCGGCGATGACCAGCCCTTCCTCTTCGACATTCACATCCAGCAGCGGAACGCCGATATTGCCGCCCAGCCGGGCCGGGACGCCCAGGCCTTGCAGGCAGTGATGCAGCAGGGCGGCGATGGTGCTTTTGCCCTTGGTGCCGCTGACGACGATGCAGCGTTCTGCGGCCCCGGGTTCGGCGAACCACAGGCGGGTGACGGAGCCCAGCTGCAGGGCCGGGTTTTGCCGGCGCGCCTGGGCGAGTTCCGGGCGATAGAGAGAGATGCCGGGCGATTTCAGCACCACTTCGCTCTGTGCCAGGGTGTCGGCGGTGTCGGCACCACTGCGAAATTGCAGTGTTGCATGGCATTGCAACAGGGCTGTGCGCCGCTCCTGCGGTAGCGGTGTGTCGGTGAGTATGGTGCAGGCCGTATCGGGCACCAGGCGGTGAAAATGCCGCAGTGCGCTCTCGCCTTCGCGCCCGACGCCCCAGAACGTCAGCCGCCGTTCAGCCAGGTCCTGCAATCGCATCCAGGGCACCTCGGTAGGCGGGTGGCAGGAGCTCGGCGTTGTCGGAACCCAGGTACTCCCCGAGTTCTTCCCCGGGCGTGGACTCCGGTGCCTGTTCCACCTGCCGCAGCAGTTGTGCCAGTTGCGGATGTCCGCACCAGTCGGGATGTTGTGCCCAGCTGCGCAGTGCGGCGCGGCATTCGCCGACCGTGCCCACGCAGTCGAAGGGCTTTTCTCCGCGCAGGCCCAGCAGTTTTTCATAGTCGGACAGGCTGTCGGCGTGCAGCAGTTCGGCACCGAAGATGCGCTGCAGTTCGGCGCGCGGCAGGAAGGGGGCCAGCGCCAGGAACATGAAACGGCACTTGTCGCAGTTTGCACACCAGTGCTCTGCGCCCCGCCCGTTGCCGCGAAAGGCGCGGTTGCAACTCAAAAACAGCGGGCGGTAGGCGGCGAAGCGCGCGCCTGCGAACAACTGTGCCACGCGCAGTTCGTGGTACGGACGCAACAGGGAGAAATAGCGCAGGGAAGGGCAGATTTCCCGCTGCAGCAGGGTGCTGAAGCCGCGCTCGAACTCGGCACTCTTGCTCCACTGGTGGTTGGGGCCCGTCTCCCGGCCCGGGAAATTCCCCTCGTCTGCGGAGCGTTCGTTGGAGAGGATGACGGTATCGAAATCGTAGAGCAGGGCGGCGAAGACGAAGACAAAACTCAGGATGCCGGTGATCGGCACGTGCCCGTTTCGGGCACCCTGCCGGTTCAATTCCAGGAGTTGCGGGTCCAGGCGGCGTTCGACCCGCAGCAGGGGGACGCCGGCGGCCCGGGCCATGCGCTCCGTGGCCGGGTGGCTGTTGACGACCAGTGCCGTCGGCTGCTCGCCGATGGCGCGCAGTGCTTCCAGGCTGACGGCCGAGCCCTGGCCGCCGCCGAAAGGCAACAGGGTGCGGCGCTGCAGGGGCAAGTGCCGGGCCGGTGCCGGTTCTGCACCGGTGGCACGGAAGTGCGGCCATTGCCCGGGGTCCAGGCGATTGCGCCAGGCGAATTCGGCCAGGCCCTTGCGGTAAAAATCATTGAAAAAGACAGCACTTTGCGGCCCCAGGGGAAGCTCCGCACACAGCCGGCCCGGCAGCAGGGCCTTGTAATAACTGACGCCGGCGGCCAGGTGCAGCAGCTGCAGGCAGCGTTGCAGGGCCGGTGCCCGTTCTGTGACTGGTGCGGGGGCATCCGCAAACCGGATGTGCTCGCAAAAGCGGTGTTCTCCCGCGCGGTATTCCAGCTCCAGGACTGCATCCCGCACCTCGTAGGCACAGCGTGCAAAGTGAAATTCCAACTTTGGTTTCATGCTTGCCGGCGCAGCAGTTCGGCGGCCTCCAGGGCGAAGTACGTGAGGATCGCATCCGCCCCTGCGCGCTTGATGCCGAGCAGGGATTCGAGCAGTGCCGCCTCCCGCGGCAGGAAACCCTGCGCAAAGGCGGCACAGAGCATGGCGTATTCCCCGCTGACCTGGTAGGCGAATACCGGTACATTGAACTCCTGCCGCACGCGATGCAGCACGTCCAGGCAGGGCATGGCGGGCTTGATCAACAGCAGGTCGGCACCCTCGTCCAGGTCCAGGGCGCATTCCCGCAGTGCCTCGTCGAGATTGGCGCAGTCCATCTGGTAGCCGCGCTTGTCGGCACCGCCCAGGGCGGTATCGGAACCCAGTGCCGTGCGGAAGGGCGCATAAAAGGAGGAGGCATACTTGGCCGCATAACTCAGGATGATGGTGTGTGCGAAGCCCTCTTGCTCCAATGCCTTGCGCAATGCGCCGATGCGCCCGTCCATCATGTCCGAGGGGGCGACGATGTCGGCACCGGCGCGCGCATGACACAGCCCCTGGCGCACCAGGATTTCCACGCTGCGGTCATTGTCGACTTCGCCGTTTGCATCCAGGACCCCGTCCTGGCCGTGGTCGGTGTACGGGTCCAATGCCACGTCGGTGATCACCCCGAGTTCCGGCAGCACCTGCTTCAGTGCGCGCACCGCCCTGGGCACCAGGTCTTCCGGCTCCAGTGCCTGTGCCCCGTCGGGGCTTTTCTGCGCCTGCGGGATGACCGGGAACAGGCACACCGCCGGAATGCCGAGCGCGTGGGCGCGCCGTGCCTCTTCCAGCAGCAGGTCGATGCTGAGCCGGGCAATCCCGGGCATCGCCTCCACCGGCTCGCGCCGCTGTTCCCCGTCGATGACGAACAGGGGCAACACCAGGTCGGCGACATCGAGCGTGTTCTCGCGCACCAGGCGGCGGATAAACTCCCGCCGCCGCAAGCGGCGTAACCGCGCCTGTGGCCAGGCCGCCCGCGTGGCCCGCATCAGGCCGCAGCCGCCAGAGAGGCCAGCACTTCCTCTGCCGCCTCCAGGGTTCTGTCGATGTCCTCTTCCGTGTGCGCTGCGGAGACGAAACCCGCCTCGAAGGGCGAGGGGGCGAAGTAGATGCCGCGCTCCAGCATGCCGTGAAAGAAGGCACCGAAGGCGTCGCGGTCCACACCGCAGACCTGGGTGTAATTCCAGGGCGGGGTCTCACAGCCGAAGAACAACCCGAACATGCCGCCGACCTGGTGCACGCTGAGCGGCGTCCCGCTCCTGCGTCCCAACTCCTGCAGGCCGCTGCTGAGTGCGGCGGTGCGCGCATCCAGGCGTGCATAAAAACCGGGTTTGCCGAGTTCCCGCAGGGTGGCGAGCCCGGACTGCATCGCCAGTGGGTTGCCGGACAGCGTGCCGGCCTGGTAGACCGGCCCCGCCGGTGCCAGCTGCTCCATGAGTGCGCTGCTGCCGCCCAGGGCACCGACCGGCAGGCCGCCGCCGATGATCTTGCCCAGCACGCTGAGGTCGGGACGCACCCCGTACAGCTCCTGGGCCCCGCCCGGGGCGACCCGAAACCCGCTCATCACCTCGTCGAAGATCAGCAGGCTGCCATGGCGGTCACAGGTCTCCCGCAGCCCCTGCAGGAACCCGGGCACCGGTGGGATGCAGCCCATGTTGCCGGCCACCGGCTCGACCAGGATGCAGGCCAGGGTATCGGCGTGCTGTTCGGCCAGGGCGCGCACGCCGTCCAGGTCGTTGTACTCGGCGACCAGGGTATGCCGGGCGAGGGCGGCGGGCACTCCCGGAGAGTCCGGCACGCCGCCTTGCAACGCCCCGGAACCGGCCCGCACCAGCAGGGAGTCCGCATGCCCGTGGTAGCCACCGGCAAACTTGAGAATCGTGTCCCGGCCGGTGTGGGCCCGGGCCAGGCGGATGGCACTCATCGCCGCCTCGGTGCCGGAATTGAGCATGCGCAGCTTGTCGATGGCGGGCATCGCCTGGCATACGGCCTCGGCCAACTCGGTCTCCACCGCGGTCGGCGCCCCGAAACAGGTGCCTCGTTGCAACTGCTGCTCCAGGGCCTCGATTACCCTGGGATGCGCGTGTCCCAGGATCATCGGCCCCCAGGCACCGACATAATCCAGGTAGCGTTTGCCCTCGCTGTCCACCAGCCAGGCCCCCTGGGCACTGTGAAAAAACCGCGGCGTGCCGCCCACCGATTGAAAGGCGCGCACGGGCGAATTGACGCCGCCGGGCATGCGCTGCAGTGCCCGGGCAAAGAGTTGTTCTGCGGTTTCGGCGTTCATGGCTTATAGCGGCGGCCGGATGATCGCCAGGATCAGGATCAGGAACAGCAACAGGACGGGCAATTCATTAAACCAGCGGTAAAACCGCGCACCCCGCCGGTTGCGCTCCTGGACAAAACCGCGCAGGAAGCGACCGCAGACGATTTGGTAGACCACCAGCAGGGCCAGCAGCAGCAACTTGGCCCGCATCCAGTTTTCCTGGAGCAGGTCCAGGCGCACCCAGAGCAGCCACAGACCCAGGAGCAGGGTGATGCCCATGAGTATATGCATGAAACGATACAGGCGCCGCCCCATGAGCAGCAGTCGCTCCCGCGCCGGTTCCTGCGTCTCCAGGGCCAGGTTGACCAGGATGCGGGGCAGGTAAAAGATGCCGGCAAACCAGGCGATGGCGAACCCCAGGTGCAGGGTTTTGAGCCAGAGAATGAGATTCATGAGCGGATTTCGCGTTTCCTGTGCCGCGGGGGCGGCAATTATCCCACACATCAGGGGTTTGCACGGCTTGCCAGACCGGCCCGGGCTCGGGACGAACCCACTGGACAGGTGAAAAGCACTCCGCGCTTGTGAAACTATTGACCGGCTTGAGCTCGGGACGAACCCCCCGAACAGGGCGGGCTGCCTTTACCGGTGCCCGCCCGGCGACCGGCCCGGTACCGTGCCGCTCCCCCCGAACAGGGACTGCGGCAGCGTGTTATGATTATTATTTACACGGAGAGGGGTCGTATGAAGTCTTCCAATACAGCACTTACTTGGGGTGCGCTTATCCTGTTCGGTGCCTGGCTGGCATCGGCACTCACCGTGGTGCCGGCGACGGCCCAGGAGCAGGGTGCCGGGCCGACACTGGGCATCGAGGAGGTCGTGGTCATCGGCTCCCGACGCCAGGCACGCACGGTGCTGGAGTCGGCGGTTCCAATCGATGTGCTGAGTGCCCGGGACCTGCGCCGCCAGGGCAACACCGATATGGATGACGTGTTGCGCACCCTGCATCCCTCGTACAACGTGCAACGCCACGGCATTGACGATGAGGCCACGCTGGTGCGCCCCATCACCCTGCGCGGTCTGCCCCCCGACAATGCGCTGGTGCTGGTCAACGGCAAGCGGCGTCATCGTTCCGGCGTGATTGCACTTCTGGGCAGTTCGCTCAACGCGGGTTCACAGGGGCCGGACCTCAGCGTGATCCCGAGCATCGCCATCGAGCGCATTGAATTGCTGCGGGACGGGGCGGCCGCCCAGTATGGTGCCGACGCCATCGCCGGGGTTTTGAACCTGCAGTTGCGCGAGGACAGTGAGGGCGTGTTCCTGGAGACCCGCATCGGCCAGTACCTACGGGAAGAGGACGGGGAAGCCCTGCACCTGGCCGGAAATTTCGGTCTGCCGCTCACCGACCGGGGCTTTTTCAACCTGAGCCTGGACCTGCGTGACGTCCAGGACACGGTGCGCAGCGGCACGCGCGCCAATGCGCGCGCCCTGGGTGCGCAGGGCTACCCCCTGGCGGACCCCGCACAGATCTGGGGCAGCCCCGAAGTGCGCGATGCCTGGAGCCTGTTTTTCAATTCCGCCATCGAACTGCAGCCGCAATTGAGCGTCTACGCATTCGGCGGTTGGCATCAACGCGAAGTGGAAGGCGGCTTTTTCCTGCGCGCCCCGGGCGGGAGCGGTGCTCGCAGTGGAGTGTTCCGTGCGGGCAGTACCCGCCTGGTGGCACCGCGCCTGGATACGCGGGGCATGGTTCCTATGGAGCCCCTCGGCGTCACGCAGGAGACCTGCCAGACGGCAAACCCGCCGTCTCTTGCGAGTGATTTCAGTGCAGTGGAGGCTTATATAGCAGCCCAACCGAACTGCTTCCTGTACAACGAACTCTTTCCCGGTGGTTTCACACCTCGCTTCGGTGCCGAGATCGACGACTGGAGCCTGGCCGCCGGTGCCAAGGGTGAGTTGCCGAACGGGCTGCGCTGGGATTTCAGCATCAGCACCGGGCGCAGCGAGGTCGCCTTTTTCCTGGACCACAGCATCAATGCCTCGCTGGGGCCGGATTCCCCCACCTCCTTCAGGCCCCGCACCTATATCCAGGAGGAACTCTCGCTGAACCTCGACTTCGTCCGCTCCCTGGAACTGGGGCTCTTCACCTCGCCGCTGAACGTGGCCTTCGGTTTTGAATGGCGCGAGGAGAGCTTCGAGAGCAAGGCCGGTAACCGGGCCTCGTACGAGGATGGCCCCTACAGCAAGTACGGTTTCAGCATCGGCTCCAACGGCTATCAGGGACTGAACCCGGACAACGCCGGCGAATGGGATCGTCCCAACTGGGCCGCATACCTGGACCTGGAGGCGGATATCACCCCGCGGCTGCTGCTGGGCTTTGCCGTGCGCTACGAAGATTTTTATGATGATTTCGGCGATACCCTGAAAGGCAAAGTCGCCGTGCGCTACGAATTGCAGGAGGATCTTTACCTGCGCGGGACGCTCAGCACCGGCTTCCGGGCACCGTCACCCGGCCAGGCAAACCTGAGCGTGCTGACCACTTCCTTTACCGATGTGGGCACGGGAGACCTGCTGGTGGAGTCCGGCCAGTTGCCGCCCACGCATCCGGTGGCTGCCGCCCTGGGGGGTGAGGCACTGGAGGAAGAGGAGGCCGTCAACTATTCCGCCGGACTGGCCTGGCGTATCACGGAGCGGCTGTCGCTGACGCTGGATTATTTCCACATCGATGTGGAAGACCGGATCGCACTGACCGGGGAGATCAACCTTGACGGCTTGTACGTGCGCAATTGCAACGATGACATGGATGACCCCGCTAGTGCCCCTTTGGTCATGACGGCCGACTGCACGGAAGACGAGACGAATACGGCGCGGACGGTTTCTGACATTATCACAAACGATGCGATTTTCGGCGGTGCCAAGGTGAGACGGGTCAAATTCTTCGCCAACGATTTCGACACCCGCACCTCGGGGCTGGATCTCGTGCTCAGCTGGTCCCCGCCCCCCAGTGGCGGCGTCGACACGGATATCACGCTCGCCTGGAACTGGACCAAGACCGAGGTCGAAGACTATTCCGACCGCACGGTTTCCTGTTTTCCGCGCCAGAACGGCGGCTGCGACCCGCTGGTGGATGCCGCGGGTGTTAACCCGAACAACATGATGCTGATGATCGCCCCGGACACCGAAAATGCCCCGCACACGGTCTCGCTGCTGACCCCCCGGCGTCTGAATGAGATCGAAGACATCAATCCCGAACACCGCATCGTGCTGACCAGCAATCACCGCAAGGGGGCATTCAACACCCTGTTCCGGGCCAGTTTTTTCAGCGGCTGGAAAGCCTGCCGCCTCCAGGCCATCCAATGCCCGAACTACGATTCCTGGAATGGCGGCTGGACCCTGGACGTCGAAGTCGGCTATGAAATTGACGAGCGTCTGCGGATGGCGTTCGGCGTGCAGAACCTCCTGGATGAATACCCGTATGTCACCCCGGATGAGACCGCAAGCCAGGGCAACCTGCACCCGCCCAGCACGCCCTGGGACTACAACGGCGCCTTCGGCTACTGGCGTCTGCAGGCGGAGTTTTGAAGTTTGCGGGTGTGCTCGCACCCGATGCCGGTTTCCATCGCTAGAAGCCTGTTTGCAGGAGTGCGGTTCAGTATCCCCGACACCGGTATACAATTAAATCCTCCCGAACCACGGCATTTAATGCCCCTCGCACCATGGTGCAAAAGACAATTCGCGCCGCCGTTGTCGGCGGTAGCGGCTATACCGGTGCCGAAATGGTTCGCCTGCTGGCCCGCCATCCGGCAGTAGAGCTGGCACTGCTGACCTCCCGGCAGGAGGCGGGCCGCAAGGTCAGTGCCCTGTATCCACAGCTGCGGGGCGTGGTGGACCAAGAGTTCCTGCCCCCGGATCAGGCACCCCTGGCGGAATGCGACGTGGTCTTCTTTGCCACACCCGCGGGCGTGGCCCAGCAGATGGCCCCGGTGCTGCTGGAGGCGGGTGTGCGTATCATCGACCTGTCTGCAGATTTCCGCCTGCGGGATGCGGCCCTGTGGGAGCAGTGGTACGGCCAGCCGCATGCGGCACCCCAACTGTTATCCCAAGCGGTATACGGCCTGCCGGAGTACTTCCGCAAAGAGATCGCCGCCACCTCCCTGGTGGCCAATCCCGGTTGTTATCCCAGTGCCGTCCTGCTGGGCCTGGCACCCCTGCTGGAAGCGGGGGCGGTGGAACCCGACTCCCTCCAGGCCTCTGCAGTCTCGGGCCTCAGCGGTGCCGGGCGCAGTGCCCGGGTCGAACTCTCCCTGAGCGAGGCCGGCAGTGGCGTCTCCGCCTATGCCGCCTCCGGACACCGGCACCTGCCGGAGATGGAACAGGTGCTGCGCACCGTGGAACCCCAAGCCGTCCTGTGTTTCGTGCCGCACCTGGTGCCGATGAGCCGCGGCCTCCACGCCACCCTGTTCGCCCGCCTGCGCGAGGAGACGGATGCACAGCAGTTGTTTGAGCAGCGCTACGCCGATGAACCCTTTGTCGATGTGCTGCCCGCCGGTGAACATCCACACAGCGCGCCACTGCGCGGTGCCAATGTCTGCCGCATCGCCGTGCACCGGCCTGCCGGCAGCCGCACCCTGGTGGTGCTGTCCGCCCTGGACAACCTGGTCAAGGGCGCAGCGGGACAGGCCCTGCAGAACATGAACATCCTGTTCGACCTGGACGAAAGGACCGGGCTGGAAGGTATTGGACTTATGCCCTGATAGGGATACAATACCTTTTAGCTTCATTAAAGCCACCATGACCGAGACCGAAACCCCGGAAACCGCGGTGCCGACGGCCGACCAGCCCCCGTTGCTGACCGCCGGTGCCATCCACAAGGCGCGACAGCTGCTCTCCGAGGAGAGCAACCAGGGCCTGAAACTGCGGGTGTTCATCACCGGCGGCGGTTGTGCCGGTTTTCAATATGGCTTCAGCTTTGACGCCCTGCAGGCCGAGGACGACACCCTGGTGGAATGTGAGGGAGTGCCGCTTCTGGTCGATGCCATGAGTCTTCCCTACCTGGCCGGCTCCCAAGTCGATTACGAAGAGGGCCTCGGCGGTTCCCGTTTCGTGGTCCACAACCCCAACGCCCAGACCACCTGCGGCTGCGGTTCCTCTTTTTCCCTGTAAACCCCGCACCTCAGGCGCGCCACACGCCTCCCAGCAGGCGTGAGCCCGCAGCCCCCGTAGCCCCGGGCACATTGCCCGGACGTCCCTGCAGCCGGCAGCGGGCCAGCCAGGCCCAGGCCAGTGCCTCCACCCATTCCGGGGCGATGCCCAGCGCATCCGTGGTCTCCACCTGGTAATCATCAGCCCCCAGCCCCTTCTGCAGGCGGTGCATGAGGTCCGTGTTGCGCGCCCCCCCGCCGCAGACAAACAATTCCTTCGCCCCCGCACCGTAACGCCCGATGGCATCGACGGCACAGCGGGCAGTGAACTCGGCCAAGGTGGCCTGCACATCAAACTCCCCCGGCGCATCCCCGCTGGCAGCGATGCACTGCTCCAGCCAGGATTCCGGGAAATCCTCGCGCCCCGTACTGCGCGGCGGCTCGCTTTGCAGCAGTGGATGCGTCTGCAGTTCCCGCAACAGCCCGGCATGCACCTGCCCCTGGGCGGCGTGCGCGCCATCGCGGTCAAAAGGCTCATCCCAGCAGTGCCGGCACCAGAGGTCGAGCAGCAGGTTGCCCGGCCCCGTGTCAAAACCGCGCAGATCGCCGGCCCCATCCCGGGGCGGCAGAATGCTGAGGTTGGCAATGCCGCCGATATTCAATACCAGCCGGCTGCGCCCGGGGATACTGAACATCTCTGTATGAAAGGCCGGGGCCAGCGGTGCTCCCTGCCCCCCGGCAGCGACATCGCGCCGCCGGAAGTCCGCCACGGTATCGATACCGGTGCGCTCAGCCACCACATTGGGGTCGCCCAGTTGCAGGGTAAAGGGCGGAGAACCCCCGGTGTTATGGCGTACCGTGTGCCCGTGGCAACCGACCGCCCGCACCTGTTCTGCGGATATCCCAGCCTGCCGCAGCAGTTCCTGCACCGCATCGGCCATGGCCTCGCCGAATGCCCGGTCGGTGCGCCCGAAGTTTTGCAGCACATCGCCCGTTGCGGTGCCGGGTTCTGACAGCAGCTGCAGTTCCCGCCGCAGGCTTTCAGAGAAGGGCAGGGTGCAGGCGGTGCGCAGGGAGAGTTCGTCCCCCTCAAACTCCGCCAGCACCGCATCGATACCATCCAGGCTGGAGCCGCTCATCAGGCCGATAAAGAACTCCGGCTCACTCATCCGGTAAGCACTCCATCAGCACAGAAGAAAGACACCGGAGACCGGGGGCGAGACGGGCAATGGGAATTCATGTTGGGTTCTGTAGCATTAGCCGAGTAGGAGACCAGTCTAATTTTAATGCGAATATCTAACCTGCATGCCAGCTTTTGCCATTTTTAGTACAAATGGGTTATAAACGGCTCGAAATAGCCTATAATTCTGCGTACTTTAGCAGCGAGGGGAAGCAGGGGGGAAATCTTGGCGGATACGGCAGGGATTTTCAGGGGCATGCCTGCAATCCAATTCTCATGAAACGGCGACAGGTTAGTGGAGACTTGCCACGTTTCGTTGACCTTTTTGCCGGGTGTGGTGGACTCTCTGTTGGTCTCCTGAAATCGGGCTGGAGTGGTTCGTTTGCCATAGAAAGAAACCCGGACGCCTTTAAAACCTTGCACCATAACTTGGTTGTCCAGAACCGACATAACCAGGGCATGCCATTGATGGACTGGCCAGAATGGTTGGACCAGCGACCTTACGAAATCGGCAATTTTATTAAAGATTACGGGCGTCAACTTCGTAAATTGCAAGGTTCTGTACAACTTGTCGCGGGTGGGCCGCCTTGCCAAGGGTTCTCTGTTGCCGGCCTACGAAAAGAGAGTGACCAGCGCAACTGGCTCTTCAGGTCTCATCTTGAAATCGTGAAACTCTTAAAGCCAAAAATTGTCCTCCTTGAAAACGTGCGCGGCATTGATTACGCATTTTCTGCTCGGAAAGGCAGGGGGAGGGCGGGGAGACCACCTAAGACCTATGCCGGTCGAATTGAAGATATGCTGGTTAAGCTTGGATACCATGTTCAACGAGACTTGATCAAGGCGGTGGACTTTGGAGTGCCACAATTGCGACCTCGCTATTTCTGTATCGGCATTCGAAAAGACTTGTACGCCGAGGAACAATATCCGAACTTTTTTAAAATTCTTGATGATAAAAGAAAAGCGTTTCTCAAGAAACACGGCCTTCCAACAACGCGCCCTGTAACAGTTGGGGAGGCGATTTCTGACCTGCGACAAAAAGGCACAAGGCTGACCGATTGCCTTGACCCCGAATCCCCGCCGGGATTCAAGGAAATCATCTACAAGGGACCGGTTTCCAAGTATCAGAAACTCATGCATGGTCGTATGAATGGGGAGGCTATTAACAGCCTACGTCTCGTGAATCATAGACCTGGAACAGTTCTCAGGTTCAAGGAAATTCTTCGTACCTGCCGCAAGGGGATTAATATTTCTGCGGCAGAAAGGGCTTCATTTGGGGTCAGGAAAACCGCCCTGGCACCACTTGATTCTGGAAAACCATCACTTACACTTACAACATTACCCGATGATCTTATTCACTACGAGGAACCTCGCGTACATACCGTGCGTGAATATGCCCGGCTGCAATCTTTCCCCGACTGGTTCGAGTTCCTGGGGGCTTACACGACTGGCGGGAGGAAAAGAAAGTTAGACTGCCCGAGGTACACCCAGGTGGGTAACGCTATTCCTCCCTTACTGGCAGAGGCCATCGGTGAGACCTTGTCGGATTGTCTTGGCAAGAGATAATTCTTTGTCCTGAATAGTAGTTTCATGTAAATAGGAAAAGGCAGGAAACCGGCACATGGACACCAGTAAAACTAAGCATAATGATGCCAAGAACGAGTTTCTCTCAGACTTGCTGTCATTGCAACAAGATGGCAGTGATGCAATTAGCGCACCGGCTAACTGGCTACGAGAACCCCTGCTCCAAGTAGATACCGAGGTTGATGAAATAATAAGTGAACTGGAGAGCAATATGCTCTCGAGAAACAAAAGAAATGAAACGGCGCGCTGGCATTTTTTCATAGGATCACCCGGCAATGGGAAATCTGCTGCCATGGGTGATTTGTATAGAAGGCTCAAGAAGCAAGAATGCCGAGTAACAGATGAGAATGGCGTAGATACCACTGGTCCCGGGTATACGGATATACCCTATGCCCTGGATGTATACGAAGGGAAGAACAAATTCCGAAGTGCAAAAATTGTCCAGGATGCCTCGGTAGTTCGAAACCCGTATTCAGAAAATCCTGACCCGGCAAGGGAACTACTGGATACGGTTAAACAAGCTTGGGAGGCTGGTATTTCCCTGGTGGTATGCACTAATCGTGGCGTTCTTGAAAAAACACATGGTGATTTCCACATGGATAAAACCATTAACAAGCAGCCATGGTTCAAGATACTCACGGATATCGTGAATGAAAAATCCATCCCGGAAAAACAATTTGAAGGAGGGAGGATTTGTTTTAAAAAAGTCAAGGTCAGATGCAGCCATCTCGATAAGCGCAGCCTCCTGTTGGGGTGTAATACTTTTGACCAAGTTCTGCAAAAGGCGACTCATAGAGACCGTTGGGCCGTATGCTCCAAATGTCCTGTAAAAGCCAGGTGTCCCTTCAAGGCGAATCGTGACTGGCTTGCCAATGAAAAAGGTAGAAAAGGCATTCTTCAACTATTACGCAGGGCAGAGGTCTTGTCCAACCAAGTTATCGTGTTCAGGGAAGCCTTGGCCCTTGTATCCTTGGTACTGGCAGGTTGCCCCAAGGATTACGAAAAGACCCATCCTTGCGAGTGGGTACAGGAGAATGTCGTGGACAACAATATTTTTGCATTGGCAACCCGCCGCGTGTACATGCTCTTGTTTGCATCGCAGGCTTCATACGGTCTTGAAACAGTAAGCATCTTACGGGAAAAACAAGAGAAAGCCTTGGCGAAGTTAGCCAAAGTGATGGATGGGAGAGATAAAAGGATCCAGGAGGCAGTCAAACACGTGTTGCAACCTAGCCCCCCATCGACGGATACCGGTGTGACTCGCCTCCTTGGGGCAACTGGCTGTATTGTCGAACTTGACCCCTGCCGGGAAACACTGCCCGTGGAGTTCTACGAGCAATGGGATACCAGTTGTATATCTTCGATGAAGGATGATGAAAGGGCATTATTCACACCGCTTGAAAAAGATTGCATCTCGGTATGGGAAGCCATGGAAGGTGCCCTGGAGCTTGTCACCGATGCCCTGCCGGAAGCTCACTGGGCTTTGCGCAGGTGGAGCAGCAATTTTTTACTGCACTTTGGTGCCTTGTGTAACGGGCGTTCTGCATGGTCAGAAGGGCTGGATAAATTTACCCAGTTGTTCGAGATCCTGAATACCCCGGGGCAGGGCCTGGATCGTGACTCCAAGAGGCAAATCAAGAACTTGAACAGGGAGATCAAGAAGTACCTCGATGTCGGTCTTGGGCACGGAGAAAAAGATATGGTGCAACTTTCCGAGAATGTCATCTTGACTGGTGAATGGGTAAGTGAAAATTTCAAGCCGAAAGCTGCTCGGAGCAGCGAGTCGGGCAGTCTTGCATTGGAAATTAAATTTACAAGCGAAGGGGTCCTCAAACCGGCGGTATTCCCGGCTGAAATGTACTTGTGGCTGGCACGCTTGGCAAAAGAAAAACTAGAGGAGCGTTGTTTCCCCCGCGAGTTATTATCGGGCATTCTGGATGCAAGAATTCGCGTAGTTTCCGAAGGGAAGTATGCTTTTCAAAATGATGATATCAAGTTAATTGTTAAGACTGGAAAAGATGATGGGGAGGTGTTTGAGATTGAAAGGTTTGAAGGTGAAGTGGAGATAAACCAGGGAGGCGGGAATGATTAATGTACCTTTATACATGCGCCAGGGAAATCGAACCAGGAATGAACCAAAAGTCTATCCTCTTATGAGGGATAGTTTTATCTCTGTCTCTTCAGCCGGTTTGCGGACGGCACCAGAGGTCCTGGTACTGGAGCTGATGAGGGAAATTTTTTTCACTCAAGAGCCAAGCAAGTCTACTAGTAGACGAGAACTGAATCCTGATGACAAGGAAAATGGCCAGGGAACTTATAGACAGGGTGAGAGAGCTGTCCTGTACGCGTTGCGCGGACGGCGTAAGATGACAAAGCATTCATCTGACCAGAGATTTTTTGCACCCGCTTATCCCCAGCTTGCCAGGGCTGCTTGGCTGGGTTCCAGACGCGAACATGTCATCTACCATTATTTACTTGCAGGCCCAATTGCCCAGTACCTGTGGAGTGGGGGGGAAGATTCAAGACATGGAAGAGAGAGGCAGAGGGAATTAGCAGTAAGTATGTTCACGGCACTAATTGGGAATAAATCGTGTTATGACGACCAGTCCAAAGGAAAAGATATCTTGTCGGCTATCCTTGCACAGGATGCTGTACAAGCAGAACATGAATTTACACCAAGTAATAAGGACACGATAACAGGAACGATCATAAAGAAAACAATGCCTCGGGGTAGCTCGGATGAAAGTCTTATGAAATTAGAAAAAGACGATGAATTAGCAACCCGCATCACCCGTGATTTTCTTGAAATTTGTAATCTTGAAAAATCTATTCCTCGCATGCAATGGATGCAATTGTTAATGACTTTTTTACGGTTTTCTATGCCGATGTGGTTACTTGCCCAGATGCAAATAACCAGGTTATTTCACAGCTGGTTGTTGGATACAGCACATGGTGAACACGTAGAACCTTCAAGAATTTACAGGGAACTCGCGAGGAGAAACCTAGAATTATTGCATCCTTCACGTACCCCGACACGAGAATTACTGGGTCATATAGAAAATTACATGAAATGCCGCGTGGAGATCAATATATTGCTTTACTGCCTGGAACAAGTAAATTCGGGAATCCAGAATAAAAAATTAATGCTTGAAAAGGCAGGAAGTAATTCATTATCACTTGTAGACCTATTGACGTTGGTGCGAAATGCTGTACCGTCTGTTAGAAATTTAGACCGATTTAAAGAAATTAACGGAAATTCCAAGGATCTCCAGGTATTTTTGACCCGGGAAGGAGAACAATTTCCTGCCTGGAGACATCCATTACAGAAAGGGCAGGGTAAAAATATTGATGAATTTTTTCGTGTCTTGTACCGGGCAGAAATGACCAATGAAAATAGCGGACACCTGTTGATTCCAGAACTCCCTGGGAAAAAACGGGCATTTAAGGTGTACCCGGGACAGGTACTGCTCAAGATGGTCACTCACTTGGCGGCCAGGAATAAGGGCGGGAATCAAGAAGCAGGTGGGACAGGTAAGTTGATGCTACAAGATATTGAAGATTTCTTTGCCCAATACGGTATTGATTTTTCTGTTTCCGCCGATGCTCGTCTTGCCCTCATGAAAGATTTGC
This sequence comes from Gammaproteobacteria bacterium, assembly GCA_965215045.1. Classification (GTDB taxonomy): domain Bacteria; phylum Pseudomonadota; class Gammaproteobacteria; order JABABF01; family JABABF01. The sequence goes on from OZ244031.1 coordinate 1,566,926, forward strand.
AGGCCCTGGGGTTATTAACGGGTAGTCCGGATGCGGGAAGCAGCGTGGCAGTTACTCGCCCGTATGGATAACAGGAGGAGAAGTATGGACGGACCACTGGTAATATCCCATGTTCTCGGGGAACTTCTCCGACAGCATTTCCAAGCGTCCAGAAAAGGAGATAGGGATTGCCGGCTCCTAGGGCCTGGCCTTACGCGCAGGATTGCCGGGGAAATGCATGATTACCTGCGGGCAGAAGGTATCACTTCTTACCTTGTAATTGGACAGGGTGAAAAGCCCTGCAAGGAAAAATGCTGGTTACGGGCAGATGCGTTAACCAGTAAACGTATTGGTTCTTTTGTAGTTATTGCAGTCCCTGGTCAACTGACCCGTATCCAGGATTCCATCCGCGGCTCGGGTGGTACCATTCGTTCCCCGGTATTTTCCGAAGAGTGGCCCTGGGTTGATGGTGAAGGCAGTGAATCTTTTTTTTTCAATGGTCCGGTATTGCATGAACTGACACAACATTGGAGTGATGACAAAAGAGAACAGGATTGGCTGAAGGAATTTACTTTGAGCTTGTTAACGGATACACGGGCGTATCCAGAACGTGCCCAGCTCTTCCTCGAGGAAATACTGGGCCGGTTTCACAGGGATTTATACCCCGGGATTCCAGGGATAGAAAAGAAATTTCTTTACCATGCTGGTGTGCCTTGTCCGGTTGAAGGCCTGACGAATATTAGCAGGTTGCGAAAGCAAACAGATCGCCTATGCCGGAAAATCGTGGAGCGTTGTCAGGCGGAAGAAGATGTTCGTGAGCAGGCAAAAAGCGTGATTGAGAAAAACGTCGCCCCCGAAAAGAAAGACGAGGTCAAGCATGCCCTGGATAGTTTCCTCGATGAAATTGGCAAAAGTTCCACCCTTGAACTTGGCACCTTGGCATTTCACCAGTGTTGGGGGGAGCGCGTTGGGGATGATGCGCGGCATTGCTGGCGGGTACTTGATGCCCAGTTACTTGGCGATCTTTTTGAAGTTGTCAGTGAGGAAGTAAAAATATCCTGTGATCCTGTGCCAAGTGAACGAGTTATTTCCCTTGAAGATGGATTAGCCTCGTTCTTCGGAGAGAAAATAGACTTCTCCGTCAATTACCATATCCCAGGACAACAATTTACCCCGGGGGAATGGCAATTACAGGTCCGGAGGCTTCGACACATTATCTATACCGAGAACCTTGAGCAGCCCGAAGGTAAAAAGGTGCTGGAATTAGATACTGGCACGAGTATCAAGAGTTATGCTAAAGAAATACCCTTGCGTTTTGTATTGTCCCATAACGAAAAAATTGTTGCTAGTAAGAGAATTAAGTTACATCTTTGCGGCGAAGACAGGGGTGCTTTTGTGATTGTTGATTCTGGATTCGAAGTGTACGACGCAGTAAGACCTGGTGACGAGGAAGGGACAACGAATAATTTGACCGTGGATAAGCCCTCTTACTTGTACATGTTCGGTCACGATGAAGATAGAGTTTCTTTACATGGTGAAAATGATGTGGAACTGGGGCTGAAAAATTTGGGGAAAGGAATGTGGCGCTCAGAAAAACGAGTAGACGCCGGCTCTACACCGAGCGGCTCTGTAACCAGTACATGCAAGTTTGGAGAGTTAGAGACCGTTCTTTGTTTTGAAGTCGGGGATATAAAAAAAGGAGAATTTTCTCTTGAAGATGAATTGCGGGTAGTCATTTCAGACAGGAAAAGACAAGATTCTCAGTGCCAGCATTTGTTTGAGCTGTTCCAGGGAAAAAGCACCGAGGCGTACCCCGGCCTCGGGGGTATTGACGGCACTTCAAGACGCAGGATAGACCTAGCCGACATGTTGACGTCTTCCGAGGGATGGAAACCACTTTTGACAGACTTGTCCAAAGGAGATCATTTACCGTCATCTATAGAACCTCTTGGAAATTTTATTGCCGCTCTTGGCCAGGTCAAAGGGGTGGATTCTTTTCGTTACTTGGAGTTACCTGGACAGGCCCGGGACCTCTTGGGACGGTATTCTGACGCGAGGGAAGAGGTGCGTGGGGCAGTGTGTTCTGCTCTCGATGAAGAACTTGTTAGTGCAAGGCACCCGGTCTATGCCAGCCACCCGATTTTCGCGGAAGATCGGGCGCAACGACTAGAAGCATTATTAAAATCTTATCTTGATGCTTACCGGGAAATTCTTAATTACATACAAGAAGAGAAAGAGAAACTCGAATGGGGTGAATTGTTTATCCTTATGTATCTCGATTGTGTTGTCAACTGGGATGACAGTAAAAGTGAACTGAGCACTGCCTTTTTTCTTGTCGGTCCATGGCATCCCTTGGTGTTAGCACGCAGATTCATGGTTCAGGCTGCACTTTTTTACCGGGCGCGCCGGTTATTGCAAGGGCAAGATGGAAAAGACTTCAGGAATCTTGCCGCCCTGCTCGGTAACGTGCAAGGCTTCAAGTGGCTCCCGGGAATATCGGGTGAAGATCAATCAATTGTTCCGGTATACGTTACGGCCACCTCTGACCCGGGTTGGCACCTTGCATTGAATCTACAGAAATGGCAACAACTTGACAGCCCTGAAAAAATCATCTCCATGGTGCAAAAAAACATGGGCTTGGAATTGGCAATTAACATGGGGATGGGTGGTGATAACAACTTGGCCGTTACTTGTTTGTTCCGTTACCTGCAAGCTTTCCCATCACGACGTTCCATGGGCATCCAGGTTCGCAAAGGATACGAAGGCGGGGAGATCGTCAAGACTATCGATAATTATATTCATACCGATGAGGGGCTGACAGAAGAGGGTCAAAAGATACCTGGCGGCGTTCGGCTTTACCTGGAAGAGCACCTGGAAAATGACGTGGAGGCCAGTTGGACAAACCCGCCATTCCATGTCTACCACTTTGAGAAAGAAACGGAATGCCTGGAGAGAAATCATCCGGACATTTACCTGCTGCCCCCGGTAGATGAACTGGCGTTCCAGGAATGCGATCAACAAACGGGCATTCCCCGCGGGCGTGGACTAGGAGCTGTATTCAGCAGGCAACTGAGCTGGCTTACGGAGGGGCAAGACCAAGTTCCCACAAGCATTGTTTACGAGCACGATCTCGAACCAGGTGATGATAGAGAAAGTGCTGTTGACATCGGGGTGGCATTCCTCAACACGGTGGGTCATGTTGGTGCCATGCTCGGCCAACCGATGGCAAGGCGTTGCAAGGTTGATTTTTCTGATCGTCTCGAGGCACCATGGGTGGTGGTACCGGGGCATGCAGTTGACCCGGCAAGTCTTGTCAAGTACGTTCGTGATGGGGCCGACCGAAAGATACAGAGTGGAAGAGCCTTGTGGGATTATCACCTGCACTTGGAAGGACATGGAAATTCCTATTTCGTGCTTTCTACTATCCCCAAGGGGTTTGAAATCACTGTCAAGGGCTTTTTTAATCGTGATATTGCAAGTGATTTTATTACCGACCTGGGAAGGATTGGCATAGCCATTGGTGGTGAAGCACTCAGGTCTGGCCGCCATGCACTGGGCATTGTCGGTTTGATTGGGGCAGTGCGACTTTTAACTTCGGGAACTCAGGACAACCCGGCCCCCTTGCAAGCCTCGGATGAATACATTGGATTTATTGTTCCAGTGGATGCATTTTCTTCTTTTTTTGGCCAGGGGGGCTCGGAAACCCACAAGCGTGCTGATTTACTTGCCGTGCAGCTTGTTTTTCCCGGCCCCGGTACAAGTACACTTCGAATATCAACCTGTGGGGTAGAAGCCAAGCTTGTTTCTTCCAGGGCCTACAGACCGCAAGAAGCGCAGGAAGCATTGCAACAGGCAAAGGCAAGTTGTGATGAATTCAAAAAACTTGTTGAAATTAGCCGGGGTGAAGGCGGTATGCCAGAGCGGTTGGCCTTACTGAATATCTTGTCATTCGGTTTACGTATCACGAGTCCCAGTGAAACTGAAGAAATTGGTTCCTGGATTGAGAAAGAAAAAACCGTGTATGAAAAGATTCTTAAGGGAGATTACGAGTACTTGGATTTGCGTTACCCGGGTTTACTTGTCTCCACGGAAGGAGGGTTGCCGGGGAATGCCGAGGCCAAGGAGTGGGGGCCGGGATTATGGGCCAGGTTAACAAGGGAACATTGGCCCGGGATATCGGATTCCCCTTCTATCAAGGATATACGAAAGGTTCTTTATAAATTGTTTCACGGGCCCGAGAAGATTCAGTCTCCCGTTGTCCCGGAACCGGAATCACGCTTCGACTATTCCAGTCGCGAGGAACAAGAGACATCTTATGCGGGATTTATGTTCGCCGAAGGAAAAGTGGACGCCTCTCTCAAAAAGATATTCATTGGTGTGAATGATACTGGGGATGCCGTGCACTACGATCCTCGTTCATCCCAAGAGCCGTTGGAGAACCTGAATCTCATGGTCACGGGATCTTCTGGAACCGGGAAAACCCAGTTTTTGAAATACCTGGTTCACCAGTTGCGGAAGCAGGGGAAAAACGTCTTGATCATTGACATGAAAAATGACTTTGCCAATGACAAGGTATTTTGTAGAAAAGCAGGGCTTGACAGCATATTCGTGAACTTTGATGGGTTGCCGATTAACCCGTTGATCCCCTACCCAGTTGAGCATCCCGAAACGAAAGAACAAGTAATGCAATGCGGGCAACATGTTTCGAGTGTCTCTTCTATTTTTCAACGGGTGTACGGCCTTGGTGCCCAGCAGCAGGTGGCCGTGAAAAATGCCATTGCCCATGAATTCGATACATGCGGCATCCCATCGACCGGTAATGTTCCTTTTCGCCCCGAGCCGAATTTTCCAGACTTGTCAGGCGTCGGTGCCTCCCTAAAGAGTAATAATTTGGCAGCATACAATCGTCTTGACCCGTTATTTACCCTCGATATTTTTCGTCCCGAGGCTAAAAATAAATCTTTTCGCGAGCTTGTCAACCGTTCATCGGTATTGGACTTGAGTGCTATTCCAAGTGATGATATCAAGAGTGCACTTGCCCAACTCGTAGTCTTGTCTTCCCATGCCTATTACAACGCACAACCCCAGTCAGGAAATATTAGGCAATTCCTGGTGTTTGATGAGGCGCATCGTGTGCTTCAATCTGAATACATGACAAGACTGGTGCGTGAGTGTCGAGCGTACGGCGTGGGCACAATTCTATCTTCCCAGTATCCCGGAGATTTCCCCGGTGAAATCTCGGCGTCGATGGCAACCAAGGTGTTGCACGGAAACGGGCGCGATGCCAAACGGGTCAAGGGTATCGTGCGGTTGCTGGGTTGCGAAAACAAGCACAAGGAAGTTGAGAACATGGAACCCTTCCAGGCACTTGTAGGTAACCGTCATTTCCCACATGTCCTTATGCACACCATGCATTACCCCCTGTACCTTGTGTGGGCAAGACTGCAAGAGATTGGCGGTGAAACAACCGTGGAGGAACTGGCCCAGGCGGAAGGGTTGGATACCTCGAAACTTGCCATACCCAATCTCGTGAAGCAATTGTGTCAAATGGGCCTGGCAAGGCAGCAAGGGGAAATAGTGTCTCTCTTGGATACTTGATTTACCTGGGAGAGAGAAAGGTGCCAGGAAGATCATTCCGCCCAGACATTCACCGCTCGCGGGCTAATGTTTCGGTTGTCAACCGCAGCATGTTAACGGGGATGAGGCGCAAACTGCTTCGCTGGTTTGAAACTAATGGACGAAAATTTCCCTGGCGTAATTCTTCTGTAACCAATTACCAATACGTGATTGCAGAGGTATTGTTACAGCGGACTCGCGCAGAAACCGTGGCAAGTTTTTTCCCTGGGTTTATCCACGAGTTTCCCTCGTGGAAAAGGCTGGGCTCTGCAAGTATGCCCAGGCTGCGACGCTATTTACAGCCATTTGGTTTATGGCGTCGCAGGGCAATTTCAATTCGCGCCTTGGCGCGGGTGATGGAGAAGAAAAATGGGCGGTTTCCCAGGAGCCGGGATGAGCTTGAAGCATTGCCAGGTATCGGGCAGTACATTGCAAACTCCGTGCTGCTATTTTGTCATGGGATGCCCGAGCCTTTACTGGACGTGAATATGGCCCGGGTACTCGAGAGGGTTTTTGGCCCGAGGAAATTGTCCGATATTCGCTACGACCCATATCTCCAAGAACTGGCCAAGAGCGTGGTCAACTGTAAGAACGCGACCCGCATGAACTGGGCGATCCTTGATTTGGCTGCTACTACTTGTTCCATTCAGAATCCACGGTGTGACCAGTGTCCGCTGGTCTCGTTGTGCTCAACTGCCAGGACAAGATAAAGAACCTGCCCCAAGTAATTCTCCCCAATAGACCAGCAGTGGTGGGAGGTGTCAGGGCTGCTTTGCGCATAATCCGCTAAAATCCGCATTTTTGCCGGGAGAGGGATGTCTGCGGTGTTTGATTGCATTGCGGCGGTGCTGGACCAGGTCGCCGCAGGGATAGGTGCCATGTTCGTATTCTCGGCGGTGCAGGGGGCCCTCTTCGTGTTGGCGATGGGGGTGGCGATCATGAGCGTGGCGGCCATCGTCATCATGGTCACCGCGGTCTACGGCAGGCAGGCGGGCCGCTTCTGCCTCCGGGTGCTGTTGCTGTTGCTGGGATTGCTGTTCCTGCTGCTGCTCCTGGCCGCCCTCTTGGGCGGGTCTCCCGTTCCGCCGGGTGTTCCCGGGCTGTGAAGCGGTGGCGGGTGGGATACCCGGGCTGGTCGGGGGTGTGCCGATGACGGCTCCGGGGGATGTTTTGCCTGAACTGGAGCGTCGCGGGCTCTTGGTGCAGTATTCGGAGAAGGGGGACCTGGGTGCGCATCTGCAAGCCCCCCGCACCCTGTATTGCGGTTTTGACCCCACGGCGGACAGCCTGCATGTCGGCAGCCTGGCACCGCTGTTTACGCTGCTGCGTTTTGCGCTGTGCGGGCACCGGCCGATCCTGCTGCTGGGCGGTGGCACGGGTCTGATCGGCGACCCGAGTTTCAAGGAGGATGAGCGCGCCCTGCAGCCGGTGGAGCAGGTGGCGGAGCAGTGCGAGGCGATCCGCCGGCAGTGCCGGCAGATTCTGGAGAATTTCCAGGCCAGCGGTCCAAAGGGTGCCGCGGATTGCGAGTTGCAGTTTCGAGACAATCTGGACTGGCTGGGCGGCTTGAACCTGGTGGAGTTCCTGCGCGACATCGGCAAGTTCTTCCCGGTCAATGCGATGGTGCAGAAGGAGTCGGTGCGCCGCCGGCTGGAGGACCCGCAGGGTGGCATCTCTTTTACCGAGTTCAGCTACATGCTGCTGCAGGCCTACGATTTCCTGGAGTTGTACCGGCACTGTGGCTGCACGATACAGATCGGCGGCAGTGACCAGTGGGGCAATATCACCCAGGGGATCGAGCTGGTGCGGCGCTGGGTTTCGCGGACGGACGGGGAGCAGGGGGAGCAGGCGTACGGGGCGACCCTGCCGCTGCTCACGCGCGCTGACGGCGGTAAGTTCGGTAAGACGGAGCGCGGCACGGTCTGGCTGCAGGCCGAGCGCACTTCGCCTTATGCGTTTTACCAGTTCTGGATCAATGTCGCCGACCAGGACCTGGGGCAGTACGAGAACTTTTTCAGTTTCCGGGAAGTCGGGATTTCGGGGCCGGGCGGGGCCGGGGAGGCGGACGCAGCCGGGGGGGGCGAAGATCAGGAGTCCGGGGAGGCAGGCGCAGCCGGGGGGGGCAAAAATCAACAAGTAGCCGGGGGGGGCGAAAATCAAGAGGCCGGGGATGCGGGAGACTTGCGCCGGCGCAAGCAGGACCTGGCCTTTGAGATCACGAGCCTGGTGCACGGGGGGGAGGAGGCCCAGCGGGCACAGCGCATTTCCCGGGCACTGTTCTCGGGCGATATCTCTGAGCTGGGGGAGGAGGAGTTGCGGCAATTGGCCCTGGACGGCCTGGACAAGACGGTCATTGCGGAGGAGGAGATCGGCCTGGCCCAGGTGCTGGTGCAAACCGGCCTGGCGCGCAATCCGCGCGGGCAGGGCAGCCTGAAGCAGGCGCGGGAGTTCTTGCGCAGCGGGGCGGTACAGGTGAACGGCCGGGTGTTGCAGGCGGAGGATGCGGTGCTGCGGCGCGGGGAGGCGTTGTTTGGCGGCTGGCACTTGCTGCGCCGCGGCAAGAAACAATTTCACCTGCTGTGCTGGAAGGGCCCCGGGCATGGCTGAGACCAAGTCGTTTCCCTCTGCCTCTCCCTGGCGCCAGGTGTTGTATGCCTACCGGCAGCCGGCGATGGCTCTGATCCTGCTGAATGGCATCATCAGTGGTTTTCCCTGGGTGTTGTTCAGTTCGGCCCTGTCCCTGTGGCTGTATGAGAACAACCTGAGCCGCAGCGGTGTCGGCCTGTTCGGCCTGCTGGGCGTGGTCTATGCGCTGAACCTGCTCTGGGCACCCTTGGTGGACCGGCTGCGGCTTCCCTGGCTCAGTGAGCGTTTCGGCTCGCGACGCGCCTGGATTTTGTGCATGCAGGGATTGATCCTGTTGAGTCTGCCGCTGTTTGCCCTGGTTGACCCGGCCCAGCAATTGCTGCTGTTCGCCTGGATTGCCCTGCTGGTCGCCCTGGCGGGTGCCACGCAGGATGTGGCGATCGATGCTTTGCGCATCGAGTTGGCGGGCAATGATCCGGGCGGCCTGGCCGCCGGTGCCGGGATGACGACGATCGGCTGGTGGCTGGGATACGGCCTGGGCGGTGCCCTGGTGTTCGGCCTGGCCCAGCAGCTGGAACCGCTGTTCCCGCAACATTACTGGCAACTGAGTTACCTGTGCCTGGTGGCACCGGTATTGCTGTGTATGTTCCTGCTGGGGATGGCACGGATTCCGGCGACGCAGAGCGAGATGGATGCGGTCGGTGCCGAGAGTGCTCGCACTCCGGCGGTGGCGAAGCCCGGCTGGTGGTTGGAGCTGTACTGGGGGCCGATCTTGAGTTTCGTGCACCGCTACGGCGTGCGCCTGGGGTTGATCCTGCTGGCGGTGATTTTCCTGTTCAAGTCCGGGGAGGCGTTCCTGGGCAGGATGTCATTGCTGTTTTACACGGATGTCGGCTTTTCCAAGGCGGAGATCGCCGTGCACGCCAAGACTTTCGGCACTTTCACCTATATCCTGTGTGCGTTCCTGGGCAGCCTGCTCAGCGTGCGCTATGGATTGTTTAGAGGCCTGGTGATCAGCGGCCTGGCGATGGCGGGCACCAACCTGCTGTTCGTGCTCCTTTCGCATATACCATCCTTGTCGATGCTGCGTTTTGCCGTGATCGCCGACCAGTTCACCACGGCGGTTTCCACGGTTGCCTTTGTCGCTTTTATTTCCCAGTTATGCGTGCGCGGTCATATCGCCACGCATTATGCGGCACTCGCCTCCCTGGGCAATTTATCGCGCACCACGCTGGCGGCGGCCTCGGGTTTCGTGGTCGATGGCATGGACGGCAACTGGTCGCTGTTTTTCATATTGACCACGGCGATGGTGTTGCCTTCGCTGTTGCTGCTGCTGGCGGTGCGTCGGCATTTGCAGCGTATCCTGGCGGGTGCCACCACGCGTTTTCTCTGAAGTCCGGGTTCTGCTCGCAGCCCCCGGCACTCGTCCGCCCGGCTGCTCAGCGGGCAGCGGGCGCGGGTTTCAGATCCGGAATGCGCCGTCCAGTTCGATGATGCGGCCGCTGAAGTAGTCGTTGTCGAAGATGTGCATGGCGGCGGCGGCCACTTCCCCGGGTGTGCCCAGGCGCTTGAGCGGGATGCCGGCACTGAGTTTTTCCAGGGCCTCGGGTTTCATACTCGCGGTCATATCGGTGGCGATGACGCCGGGGGCGATCGCCCCGCAGCGGATGTCGAAGCGCGCCAGTTCCTTGGCCCAGGTGACGGTCAGTGCGGCCACTCCCGCCTTGGCGGCGGCGTAGTTGCTCTGGCCCAGGTTCCCGGCGCGGGAGATGCTGGAGATGTTGACGATCACCCCGGGTGTGCCGTTGCGGATCATCTGTGTGGCCGCCTCGCGCCCGCACAGGAACACGCCGCCCAGGTTGACATCGATGACCGCCTGCCACTGGGCGAAGCTCATGCGGTCGATGATTTCCCCGTCCTTGACTTTGACCATCAGGGCGTCGCGGATGATCCCGGCGTTGTTGATCAATCCCTGCACCGGCCCCAGTTCTTTTTCCGCCTGGGAGAACAGCGTCTCCACGGCTTCTTCGCGGGAGATGTCGGCGTTGTAGCCCCGGGCGTCCTGGGCCCCGCTCTCTGTGCACAGGGCGACGCTTTTCTCCAGGGCTTCGGCGTCCATGTCCACCAGTGTCAGCCGCGCGCCGCGGGCTGCCAGGGCCAGGGCCATCGCCTGTCCCAGGCCGCGCGCTGCACCGGTGATCAGAATGTTTTTGTCTGCGACGTCCATCGGTTCTCCTCTGGTCGGGGGCGCGTATTGTAGCCGTACCGCACTCGGCACTGCCCTGTCATCTTGATGTTACACAGCAGGTGAATATGCGGCTATAATGCGCGTCCCCCGCGGGGGATTTTGTCTGCCGCGCGGCCCGCATGGGACCGGCCTCCGATGGAGAGCATGGCTTGGGCCGCTGAACCGGGGGGTTGAATTTTTTTTTGCTGTCCCCATATCGGGCGGCGACTTTTGATGACGGCTGCGCGCGCCAAGGGTTGTGTCGGGCCGGATGCAGGGGAGAAACGCAATGAAAATCAAACCTTTGTATGACCGAGTGGTGGTGCGTCGGGAGGAGGAAGAGGAAACGAGTCCGGGCGGCATCGTGCTGCCGGGCACGGCCAAGGAGAAGCCCAGCCAGGGCGAGGTGGTCGCTGTTGGCGACGGGGCCGTGACGGACAAGGGCGAGAGGCGCCCGCTGGCCGTCAAGGTGGGTGACAAGGTAATTTTCGGCAAATACGCCGACAGTAACACGGTCCGGGTCGACGACGACGAGCTGATCATCATGCGTGAAGACGAAATTTACGCGGTGGTCCAAAAGTAAATCTTCGTCCCGACTGAGACTGAACGATCCCATCACGCTACTGAAGGGGAACAAGAACCATGAGCGCAAAAGAAATCAAGTTTGGTGAAACTGCACGCCAGCAAATGCTGTCGGGCATTAACGTCCTGGCAGACGCGGTGCGCGTCACCCTGGGTCCCAAGGGACGCAACGTAGTGCTGGACAAGTCTTTCGGCGCGCCGACCATTACCAAGGACGGCGTCTCCGTGGCCAAGGAGATCGAGTTGAAAGACAAGTTTGAAAACATGGGGGCGCAGATGGTGCGCGAGGTGGCCTCCAAGGCTTCTGATGAAGCCGGGGACGGCACTACCACGGCGACCGTGCTGGCCCAGTCCATCGTCAACGAGGGACTGAAAGCGGTGGCGGCGGGTATGAACCCCATGGACCTCAAGCGCGGCATTGACCAGGCGGTCAAGGCGGCGGTGTCCAGTGTCCAGGAATCCTCGCGGCCCTGCAAGGACAGCAAGGAAATCGCCCAGGTGGGCACGATTTCGGCGAACAGCGACGAGGAAGTCGGCAAGATCATCGCCGAATCCATGGACAAGGTCGGCAAGGAGGGGGTGATTACCGTGGAGGAGGGCAACAGCCTGGAGAACGAACTGGAAGTCGTCGAGGGCATGCAGTTCGACCGCGGTTACATCTCGCCGTACTTCATCAACAACCAGGACAACATGAGCGTGGAAATGGAAGCGCCGTATATCCTGATGGTGGACAAGAAGATTTCCAACGTGCGCGAGTTGCTGCCGCTGCTGGAACAGGTGGCCAAGGCGAGCAAATCTCTGGTGCTGGTCGCAGAAGATATCGAGGGCGAGGCACTGGCCACGCTGGTGGTCAACAACTTGCGCGGCATCGTCAAGGTCGCCGCCTGCAAGGCACCGGGTTTTGGTGACCGCCGCAAGGCGATGCTGGAAGACATCGCCATCCTGACCGGCGGGCAGTTGATCTCCGAAGAGGTGGGCCTGGACCTGGAGGGGGCCAAGATCGACCACCTGGGGCAGGCGAAGCGCGTGGTGATGAGCAAGGAGAACACCACGATCATCGGCGGTGCCGGGAAGGAGGACCAGATCAAGGGGCGGGTCAACCAGATTCGCGCCCAGGTCGAGGAATCCTCTTCGGACTACGACCGCGAGAAACTCCAGGAGCGGGTTGCCAAGCTGGCCGGCGGCGTGGCCGTGATCAAGGTCGGTGCCGGCACCGAGGTCGAGATGAAGGAGAAGAAAGCCCGCGTCGAGGACGCCCTGCATTCCACGCGCGCTGCGGTGGAGGAGGGGGTGGTGCCCGGCGGCGGTGTGGCCCTGGTGCGCGCCCTGCAGAGCATTGGCACTCTCAAGGGCAAGAATGACGACCAGAATGTCGGCATCAATATCGTCAGTCGCGCCCTGGAAACTCCGCTGCGCCAGATCGTGGGCAATGCCGGGGAAGAGTCTTCCATCATCCTGGAAAAGGTCAAAGATGGCAAGGGCAACTACGGCTACAACGCGGCCACCGGCGAGTATGGCGACATGATCGAGATGGGAATCCTGGACCCCGCCAAGGTCACGCGCTCGGCACTGCAGGCGGCGGGTTCCGTGGCCGGCCTGCTGGTGACCACCGAGGCGATGGTCTCCGAACTCCCGGAAGACAAGCCGCCGCCGCCGATGCCCGGCGGTGGTGGTATGGGCGGCATGGGAGACATGGGCGGCATGATGTGAGCCCTGCCTTTCCGGGCCCAAGGCCCGGCGAAAAACCCCGGCACTGTCCGGGGTTTTTTGTGTACGGCATGGGTCGATAATGGTATGATGAGCTTGTAGCTGAAGCCTCGATTTTTCACAGGGAATGGGACGCGATATACCGTTGCCGGGCACCCTGCAGGCCCTGCCCGGGCGCACGGAGAAAATGCCGGTGCCCGCGGCACATTTTGTCAACGGGAACTCCTTGCAGGAGCCGTTCCCGCAGGGCTTGGAACGCGCGGTTTTTGGCATGGGCTGTTTCTGGGGGGCGGAGCGCCTGTTCTGGGAGTTGCCGGGCGTGTATGTGACGGCGGTGGGTTATGCCGGCGGTTTGACTCCCAACCCCGGTTACGAGGAGGTCTGCAGCGGTTTGACCGGGCACGCCGAGGTGGTGCTGGTGGTGTTTGACCCCGGGTCCCTGGAGTACTCCGCCCTGCTGCACACTTTCTGGGAGGGACACGACCCGACCCAGGGCATGCGCCAGGGCAATGATGTGGGCACCCAGTACCGCTCCCTGGTGCATACGTTTTCCGAGCTCCAGCAGCGTCGGGCCGAGCACTCGCGGCAGTTGTACCAGGAGGCCCTGCAGGTGGCGGGCGGCGGGCGGATCAGCACGGAGATCACTCCCGCGGGCGAGTTTTATTACGCCGAGGACTGGCACCAGCAGTACCTGGCGAAGAATCCCGGCGGTTACTGCGGACTGGGCGGTACCGGGGTCGCCTGTCCGTCCCTGGAGGAGGCACTGTGAAAAGGGCCCTGCTGGAACGCCTGGCGGATGGCGCCCTGCACAGCGGCAGTGCCCTGGGGCGGGAATTCGGGGTCAGCCGCGCGGCGATTTCCAAGAACGCGCGCTACTGGCGCGAGTTGGGGGCACCCATTGAGAGTGCGCCCGGCCAGGGCTACCGGATTCCCGGGGGCCTGGAACTGCTGGAGCGCCGGCGCATCCTGCAGGCGTTGCCGGCACCGGCACCGCACCTGGAAATTCACACGGTGCTGCCCTCCACCAATGCCCACCTGCTGGAGCAGGCCGGGCAGGAGCTCGAGTATCCCCGCATCTGTCTCGCCGAGACGCAGACCGCCGGTTCCGGGCGCCGCGGACGCAGCTGGTACAGCCCTTTTGGCAGTGGCATTTACCTGTCCTTGTTGTGGCGTTTTGATTGCGGGGCGGCACTGCTGGAGGGTTTGAGCCTGGCGGTGGCGGTGGCGACGGTGGATGCGCTGCAGGCGCAGGGCGGCGAGGATTTTCGCCTCAAGTGGCCCAATGACGTGCAGTGGCGGGGACGCAAGCTGGCCGGCGTGTTGCTGGAGATGCGTGGCGACCCCAACGGTCGCTGCGAGGTGGTGGCGGGGGTGGGTGTCAATACCGCCCTGCCGCCCGCCATGAAGCGGGAACAGGGCTGGACGGACCTGCAGGAGGTCGCGGGGTGCCCGGTATCGCGCAATCGTCTGGCCGCCGACCTGGTGCGTTCCCTGGTGCTGCTCTTTGCCGGTTACGAGGGCGAGGGCTTTGCCCGCTGGCGCCGGCGCTGGGATGCGCTGGACGGGATGCGGGGCCGGGAAGTGGTGCTGCACAGCGGGGCGCAGCGGGTGCACGGCATTGCCGGCGGTGTCGATGAGAACGGCGCCCTGTGCCTGGATACCGCACAGGGGCGGCAGGTTTACAATGGCGGGGAATTGTCCCTGCGCACGGTACCATGATCCTGGAACTGGACCGCGGCAACACCCTGCTGAAATGGCGCCTGTGCACCGATGCGGGTGCGGATCTGCCGGTGTGCACGGAGACGGCGCACGAGGGGGAGATGGGTTTTTTGCGGGTGCAGGAAGACCCGGGACTGCAGGGCTTGCAAGAGGCCGTGGAGGCGGCCGGGGAGAAATGCGGGGAGTCCCTGCGTCGGGTGCGCCTGGTCAACGTGGCGGGTGCCGCCGAGGAGCGGCGCATCGTGCACTGGAGCCGCAAGCACTGGAAGATTGAGCCCGAGACGGCCCGGGCCTGTGCCGAGGCGGCCGGTGTGCGGAACGCCTACGATGACGCCGAGGCCCTGGGTGCGGACCGCTGGCTGGCACTCCTGGCGGCTCACCGCCTGCATCCGGACAGCGGTGCCTGCGTGGTGGATTGCGGCAGTGCCCTGACGGTGGACTTTGTCACCGCCGGGGGTGAGCACCTGGGCGGTTATATTGCGCCGGGAACCCGGATTCTCTCTCGCGCCTTGGAAAACGCCCTGGTCGAGGTCGGCGAAAAGGGCGGTGCCAAACCCCTGCCGATCCTGGGTTCGTACCTGGTGGGGGGAACCGAGGCGGGGTCGCCCGCCCCCGGAGAGGCATACTCCCTGGAGGAGTTCCTGGAAGCCGCGCCCGGGCGCAGTACCCGGGCCGGGTTGCGGGCGGCGGTGCCGCTGATGATGGCCGGTCTGGTGGAACTGGCGTACCGGGAATGCGTGGCGCGGCACCCTGAGCTGCGCTCTCCCCCGGTACTGCTCTCCGGCGGTGGGCGGCGGGTTTTGCGGCCGCACTTGCAACTGGAGCGGGTCGAAGAGTGCCCCGCCCTGGTGTTGGATGGTTTGCGCCTTGCGACGCCGTGATGTCACCGCTCCTGCGGCGCACCGGGGGAGGGTGCGACAGGTCTCGCTCCCCGGGTATCCTTGGGGACGGGTGCGACAGGTCTTGCCTGCGGGGAAGTTGGGGGCTCGGGTCGGGAGCTCGGGTTGGGAGCAGGTGCGGCGGGCAGGGCCTGCGGACTGCGGGGAAGCCGTCGAGGCCTGGGGTCGGGTGCGGGCGCCGGAATAGCTCAATTGGCAGAGCAACGCATTTGTAATGCGTAGGTTGTCAGTTCGACTCTGACTTCCGGCACCAACCCTCCCGCACACGGAAAACCTGTGAACCCCGTAGAGGTGCGGGCCGGCAAACTGTATATAATTCTCCCCTGTTATCTGATTGGGGAAACCACATGCACCTGTCCTGGCGTCTGCTCTGCGCCCTGTTACTTCTGGGTCCCGTTTTTCCCGCCGATGTCTTCGCCCAGTATCCACCCCGTCCCTACCAGGTGACGGAGAAACGCGATCCCTGTCGCGACTACCAGGAGCAGAAGCAGCTGTTCTGGGGGGATACGCACGTGCACACGACTTTCTCCCTGGATGCCGGCATCCAGGATACCCGCAACCGGCCCGAAGATGCTTACCGTTATGCGCGGGGCGAGCGCCTGGGCCTGCAACCCTACGATGAACAGGGGCAACCGCTGCGTTTTTCGCAGTTGCGGGAGCCGTTGGACTTTAGCGTGATCAGCGATCACGCCGAGGCCCTGGGCATCGTCGGCGTTTGCACCACGCCGGGGTACGAGGGCTATGACTCTTTTACCTGCAAGTCCTACAGGGATCGTCCCAGTCTCGCCTATTTCATGATGCTGCGCCTGCCGATCGGCAGCCGTTACCTGGCGAATCGTTACCCGTGGCTGGGTTTCCTGAGAAAACTGACGGACCGGGATGCGGGTCTGCCGTCCCTGTGCGGGGAGGGAGGCCGGGATTGCCTGAAGATGGGCAGTGAGCGCTGGCAGCAGATCCAGGCGGCGGCGGAGGCGGCGTACGACCGCTCTTCCGCCTGCAACTTTACTTCTTTTGTCGGTTACGAGTGGACCGGGGACACGGAGGTGAACCTGCACCGCAACGTGGTGTTCCGCAACCGCAATGTTCCGGCACACCCGGTCAGCTATGTCGATGTCGCCACCCCCGAGGAGCTGTGGCAGACTTTCCAGCGCGACTGCCTGGATGCGGACAACGGCTGCGATGTGCTGGCCATCCCCCATAATTCCAACCTCAGTGACGGCCGGATGTTCCCGGACTGGAAGGGCGGGGCCGGGGATTACGGCCCGGAGCAGGCGCGCCTGCGCGCCCGGGTCGAGCCGGTATTTGAAATCATGCAGCACAAGGGAGATTCGGAATGCTGGTACGGAGAGGGCGTCCAAGATGAACTGTGCGCCTTTGAAAAACTGCCCTATAACCTGTTTGCCGGGAGATTTTTCTCCCGTTTCCAGGAGCCGACCGAGCCGGGGGATGGCTATGCGCGGGGCATCCTGGCCCAGGGCATGCGTTACTGGCGGGGCATGGGTATCGATCCCTACCTGATGGGGTTTATCGGCAGCAGCGACACGCACCTGGGCACGCCGGGGGCGGTGGAGGAGGCGGACCACCAGGGGCATGGCGGTGCCGGCCGGGTGGAATTCGGGGAATTGCCGCAGGGGCTGCCCGATGACCTGGAGTTCAACCCCGGCGGGCTGGCGGCGGTGTGGGCCGAGGAAAACACGCGCGATGCGTTGTTTTCCGCGATGCAACGGCGCGAGACGTACGGCACCAGCGGGCCGCGCATCCGACTGCGCTTTTTTGGCGGTTGGAATTATGATCCGTACTTGTGCAACCGGGGAATGCGCGACATAGTGGGCCAGGGCTATGCGCGCGGTGCGCCGATGGGCGGTGTCCTGGAGGAGAAACCCGGCGGCCGGCTGGGCTTCGTGATCGATGCCTGGCGCGCCTCCCGGAGCGCGCGCCTGCAGCAGGTGCAAATCATCAAGGGCTGGGTTGACGGGCGGGGCAATACCCGCGAAAAAATCTACCTGGCGGCGGGCGACCCCGAGAATGGTGCCAGCGTGGACCCGGTGAGCTGCCAGACGCAGGGCAGCGGCTATGACCGCCTGTGCAAGGTGTGGCAGGACCCGGATTTCAAGCGCGGGCAACAGGCGTATTACTATGCGCGGGTGGTGGAGAACCCGAGTTGCCGCTGGAGTGCGCGCGTATGCAGTGCGCACCAGGTCGACTGCGAGCAGCCCGGGACCATCCCCGAGGGGCTTGCGGGCTGCTGTGCGCCGGAACACCGGCCGGTGGTCCAGGAGCGGGCCTGGAGTTCGCCGATCTGGTATCGTCCCGCCGCCGCCCGGGCGCAGCCTTGAGAACCGCAGCGTATTGAATGGGCGTGAGCGTCCATTGTCGTGCTGCGGTGTTCCGGCGTTATTGCCGGGGCCAGGGGGTACTGGTACTGCTGTTGGCAACCGGCACCTGGCTTCCCCTGCCGGTGGCGGCACAAGCGGCACCGGAGCGTCCCTACCGGGTCACCGAGGAGCGCGCCCCGTGCCGCGACTACCGTCCGCAAAAACAGCTGTTCTGGGGGGATACCCACGTGCACACGGCGTTCTCTGTCGATGCGGGCCTGCAGGACACCCGCAACCGGCCGGCAGATGCCTACCGCTATGCCCGGGGCGAGCGCCTGGGACTGCAACCGTACGATGAGCAGGGGCGCCCGCTGCGTTTTTCGCAGTTGCGGGAACCGCTGGATTTCACCGTCGTCAGCGACCATGCCGAAAATTTGGGCATGGTCGCCGTGTGCACGACACCGGGTTACAAGGGGTATGACTCCTTCACCTGTACCTCCTTCAGAAAACGACCGCGTCTGTCCTATTTTTTCAGTGCCGGCATGACGCTGGGCAGCCGCTACCTGGCCGAGCGTTACTCGTGGCTGGGTTTCCTGGGAAAACTGACGGACCCGAACCGGCCACCGCCGGCCCTGTGCGGGGAGGACGGCCGGGACTGCCGGCAATTGCGCCGGGCCCGCTGGCGGCAGATCCAGGAAGCGGCGGAGGCGGCCTATGATCGCAGCCCCGCCTGCAGTTTCACTTCTTTTGTCGGTTACGAGTGGACCGGGAACGAGGCGGTGAACCTGCACCGCAACGTGATCTTCCGCAATCGCAATGTCACGGAGCGGCCGATCAGTTACATGGATGAGAGTACCCCGGAGAAGTTGTGGCAGGCCCTGCAAAGCGAGTGCCTGGAGGCGGGCAAGGGCTGTGACGTGCTGGCCATTCCGCATAACTCCAATCTCAGTGACGGCCAGATGTTCCGGCCCTGGACGGGCGGTGCCGGCGATTACAGCCCGGGGCAGGCGCGCCTGCGCGTGCGCATCGAACCGATGTTCGAGATCATGCAACACAAGGGCGATGCGGAATGCTGGTACGGGGTGGGAGTCCGGGATGAATTCTGCGCCTTTGAAAAGCTGCCCTACGATCGCTTCGTCGGCCGGTTTTTCCGCGGTCTGCGCGAGCATCCCGAACCCCGCGATGGCTATGCGCGGGACATCCTGGCCCAGGGCATGCGCTATTTTCGGGGCATCGGCGTCGATCCCTACCAGGTGGGTTTTATCGGCAGCAGCGATACGCACCTGGGCACGCCGGGGGCGGTGGAGGAGACCGGCCACCAGGGCCACGGCGGTGCCGGCAAGATGAGTTTTGGCGAAGTGCAGCCGGGTCTGCCGGATGACCTGGAGTACAACCCCGGCGGACTGGCGGCGGTGTGGGCGGAGGAGAATACGCGCGATTCGCTGTTTGCGGCACTGCGTCGGCGCGAGGCCTACGGCACCAGCGGGCCGCGCATCCGGCTGCGTTTTTTCGGCGGCTGGAACTATGACCCGCAGCTGTGCAGCCGTGAGCTGCGGGAACTGGTCGCCCAGGGCTATGCGCGGGGTGCGCCGATGGGCGGCGTCCTGGAGGCGGCAGCGGACGGTGCGCGCCCGGGTTTCGTGGTCGATGCCTGGCGCGCCGCCGGCGGGGAGGATGCACCGCTGCAGCAGCTGCAGATCATCAAGGGTTGGCTCGATGCCCGGGGCCGGGCGCAGGAAAAAATCTACACGGTGGCGGGCGATCCTGACAACGGGGCCGGCGTGGACCTGGCGACGTGTCGGAGACGGGGCAGCGGCTATGACCGCCTGTGCCAGGTGTGGCAGGACCCCGATTTCGAGAGCGGGCAGCAGGCGTATTATTACGCGCGGGTGCTGCAGAACCCGGGCTGCCGCTGGAGTGCGCACATCTGCGCAGCGCATCAAGTTGACTGCAAACGGCCCCAGACCATCACCGAGGGCCTGGAGGGCTGCTGTGCACGGGAGCACCGGCCGGTGATCCAGGAGCGGGCCTGGAGTTCGCCGATCTGGTATCGTCCCGCCGCCCGGGCCGCGCGCTGAGTCGATGCGCCGGTCCCCGCAGCTCCTGCCGCAAGGGAGTGTCCTGGTACCGCTGTTGGCGGCCTGTGCCTGTGCCGTCCTGCCGGTTGCAGCGCAGTCACCGGAGCGGCCGTACGCGCTCACCGAGGCGCGCGAGCCCTGCCGCGATTACCGCCCGCAAAAACAGCTGTTCTGGGGCGATACCCACGTGCATACGGCTTTTTCCTTCGATGCCGGCATCTATGGAACCCGCAACCGGCCGGAAGATGCCTACCGCTATGCCCGCGGCGAGCGCCTGGGATTGCAGCCCTACGATGCGCAGGGCCGGGCACTGCGTTTTTCGCAATTGCGGGAACCGCTGGATTTCACCGTGGTCAGCGACCATGCCGAAGGTCTGGGCATTGCGGGTGTTTGCGGCGTGCCGGGCTACGAGGGCTATGACTCCTTCACCTGCACCTCCTACAGGGAACGGCCGCGTCTTGCGCGTTTCCTGATGTTGCAACTCCCGCTCATTCGCCGCCACCTGGCCGAGCGTTACTCGTGGCTGGGTTTTCTGAAAAGACCGGAGGTCCGGGTGCGAGAGCCGCCCGCCCTGTGCGGGGAGGGGGGCAGGGACTGCCTGCAGGGCGGCCGGGAAATCTGGCGGCAGATCCAGGAAGCGGCAGAGCGCGCCTACGACCGCACTTCCGCCTGCCGTTTCACTTCTTTTGTCGCTTATGAGTGGACCGGGGATACGCGGGTGAACCTGCACCGCAACGTGATCTTCCGCAACCGCGAGGTGCTGGCACGGCCGATCAGTTACCTGGATGCGCCTACCCCGGAGGAGTTGTGGCAGGGGCTCCAACGCGATTGCCTGGATGCCGGCAACGGCTGTGACTTGTTGGCCATTCCCCACAATGCCAATCTCAGCGACGGCCAGATGTTCCGACCCTGGGAGGGCGATACAAGCGATGATGCCCTGGCCCGGGCGCAGCTGCGCGCCCGCATCGAACCGGTGTTGGAAATCATGCAGCGCAAGGGGGACTCGGAGTGCTGGTTCGGGGCGGGGGTAGAGGATGAATTCTGCGCCTTTGAGAAACTGCCCTACGATCGATTTGCCGGAAGAACCTTCCGCAGTCTCGGGGCAGCACCCGAACCCGGCGATGGCTATGCGCGGGACATCCTGGCCCGGGGCATGCGCTATTTTCGGGGTCTCGGCGTCGACCCCTACCGGCTGGGTTTTATCGGCAGCACGGATACACACCTGGGCATTTCGGGGGCGGTGGAGGAGGGCGGCTACCAGGGGCATGGCGACCCCGGGAATACGATACTGGGAAAATTGCCGGCGGCGGGTCTGCCGGATGCCCTGGAGTACAACCCCGGGGGATTGGCGGCGGTGTGGGCGGAGGAGAATACGCGCGATTCGCTGTTTGCGGCACTGCGTCGGCGCGAGGCCTACGGCACCAGCGGGCCGCGCATCCGGCTGCGCTTTTTCGGCGGCTGGGACTATGATCCGCAGCTGTGCCAGCAAGGAGTGCAGCACCTGGTCGACCGGGGTTATGCGCAGGGTGTGCCGATGGGCGGTGTCCTGGAGCCGGCCATGGACGGTGCCCGCCCGGGTTTCGTGGTCGATGCCTGGCGGGCCGCCGGCGGGGAAAACGCACCGCTGCAGCAGCTGCAGATCATCAAGGGTTGGCTCGATACCCGGGGCCGGGCCCAAGAAAAAATCTACACCGTGGCGGGTGAGCCCCGAAACGGGGCCGGTGTGGACCTGGCGACATGCCGGGGACGGGGCAGCGGCTATGACCGCCTGTGCCAGGTGTGGGAGGACCCCGATTTCGAGAGCGGCCAGCAGGCGTATTATTATGTGCGGGTGCTCCAGAACCCGAGCTGCCGCTGGAGTGCGCGCATCTGCAATGCGCACCGGGTCGACTGCCAGCGGCCCGGGACCATCACCGGGGGACTTGCGGGCTGCTGTGCACCGGAGCACCGGCCGGTGATCCAGGAGCGGGCCTGGAGTTCACCGATCTGGTATCGTCCCGTCGCCCGGGCACCACACTGAGGATCATGTAATGATGAATCGACATTCGCATCCCCTGCCGCTGAGCGGTATCTCGGTACTGCTGCTGGGGGCGTTCGCCTGGGCCTCCCCGCCGCTTGCAGCACAGGCACCGGAGCGGCCGTACACGATCACCGAGGAGCGCGAGCCCTGCCGCGATTACCGTCCGGAAAAACAGGTGTTCTGGGGCGACACCCACGTGCACACCGCGTACTCTTTTGACGCCTCTATGTGGGACACGCGCAATGACCCGGACGACGCCTACCGCTTCGCCCGGGGCGAGCCGGCGGGCATCCTGCCGTATAGCGAACAGGGCGAGGCACAGCGCTGGGTGCAATTGCCCCGGCCGCTGGATTTTGCCATGGTCTCCGACCATGCCGAGCACCTGGGGCGCATCGATATCTGCGCGCGCAAAGACCTGCTGGGGTACTATTCGATCAACTGCAGGATCTTTCGCGGCCGCCCGCAACTGAGCTTTTTCACCAACCTGGCGATGCCGCTGATTCTGAAGGAACTCACGCTGCAGAACGATAATTGGCGCTTCCTGAAAAAGTTGTTTCGCGCCGAACAACCGCCGCTGTTCTGCGGCCCTGACAACCGGCGCTGTTACGAAGCCGCGCGGCCGGTCTGGAAGCGCATCCAGGCGGCGGCGGAGCGCGCTTACGATCGCAGCACCGCCTGCCGTTTTACTTCTTTTGTCGGCTATGAATGGACCGCCTACACCGGCGGCAATATTCATCGCAACGTGGTGTTCCGCAATGAGCGGGTGCCGGCGGACCCGATCAGTGCCAACGAGGCCCCCGAGGCTCCCGGGCTGTGGCGGGCCTTGGATCGCGAGTGCATCCAGGGGGTTCCCGGTTGCGATGTGCTGGTCATCCCGCACAACAGTAACGTGAGCCGGGGGCTGATGTTCCCCGACCCGGGCGGGGAGCGCACCGCACCGCACAACCCGCGCACCGCGGTGCTGAGTGCCCGTTTTGATCGCCTGTTCGAGATCATGCAGCACAAGGGCGATTCCGAGTGCTGGTACGGACAGGGGATCGCCGATGAACTGTGCGCCTTTGAGAAGCTGAGTTACGACGCCCTGGGTGCCCAGATCAGCCCGCGCTTTGCCATCCCCAGTCATCCCAGCGATGGTTTCCTGCGCCCCGTGCTGTCGTCGGGCCTGGTCTACCAGCGGCAATTCGGCGTCAATCCCTACCGCCTGGGCGTGATCGCGAGCACGGACAATCACCTGGGCACGCCGGGTTCGGTCGAGGAATACAATTTTGTCGGGCACACGGGCATCTCTGCCAACAGGAATTTCCAGAACATGAGTGCCGGTCTGCGCCTGCCGGATTCGCCGAACTTCAATCCCGGCGGGCTGGCGGCGGTGTGGGCGGAAGAGAATACGCGCGACTCGCTGTTTTCTGCGATGCGCCGCCGCGAGACGTACGGCACCAGCGGCCCGCGGCTCGAGGTGCGCTTTTTCGGCGGTTGGAACTATCCCGCAGACTTGTGTCGCAACCCCGACTGGGTGAAGGAGGCGTATGCGGGCGGGGTGCCGATGGGCGGTGTCCTGGCCGCGGATGCCGCACTCGGAACCGCCGCTGCACCGCGCTTTTTGCTGTATGCGCGTCGCGACCCGGGTGTCGCCGGGCATCCGGGTCTGCCGCTGCAATACATGCAGCTTATCAAGGGCTGGGTAGATGAGCGGGGCACCGCACAGGAGAAGGTCTACGACGTCGCCGGCAACCCCGACAGCGAGGCCGGGGTGGACAGTGACTGTCGGCCGCACGGTGCGGGATACCAGCGGCTGTGCCAGGTGTGGAGCGACCCGGACTTTGATGCGGGGCGCGATGCCTGGTACTACGCGCGCGTGTTGCAGAATCCGAGCTGCCGCTGGAGTGCTCGCTGGTGCAGTGCGCAGGGGGTGAACTGCGAGGATCCGGCATCGGTTCCCGCGGGCATGGAAGCCTGTTGTGCAGCGGATCATCGCCGGGTGATCCGGGAGCGGGCCTGGACTTCGCCGATCTGGTACCAGGCGCAGCCGTGAAGCCAGTCGGCACAATTTTTTCTTGTATTTCTCCGTCGCCAATGCCGAACCCCGGTCTCCAGGAGAGCGGCCCTAAGCGCTGCTGAGCCCGACTGCGTCCGGCGATGCGCCCGTTTCTCAAACCGGGAAAAAGGTCCTGGCTGCATTTCCTGGCACTGGGCCTGCTGCTGTACCTGGCGACCCTGTTATGGCCCGAACACGAGCCGCCGCCGGAACCGGTGCGACTGGATGAGACCCGGGTACAGGAACTGCGCCTGGGCTGGTTGCGGCGCACCGGGACCTACCCGGATGCGCGGCAGATGGAGGCCCTGGTGGAAGACGCGATCGACCGGGAGTTGCTGTTCCAGGAGGGTTTGCGGCTGGGCCTGCACTTGGTCGACAACGTGGTCTGGCGGCGCCTGGTGCGGAACATGCGTTTTACCGGCATGGAGGGCAGCGACTGGAAATTACTGCGCCAGGCCCTGGATTTCGACATGCACCGCAATGATATTGTCGTGCGCCGCCGGGTCATCCAGGTCATGGAGGAGCGGGCCCGCAGCCTGGTGGAGAAGCCTTCCGCGGCGGAATTGCGCGAGCAGTACCGGTTGCGCGAGGCGGAATTTCGCCGCCGCCTGACCAGTTTCCGGCACATTTTTTCAGGCTACCAGGAGCGCGGGTTGGAGCGGGCGCAGGCTGAAATCCAGGCCTTGCGGGCACAGTGCCGGGCCGCCCTGTTTGCCGGGCAGCGGGGCGACCCGCATCCCGCCGGTTTTGAATTGCTGCAGCGCACGGACCACCAGGTCATGAAGTATTTCGGCGGTGATTTTGTGCAGGCATTGCAGGCGGCACCCGTGGGAGACTGTTTCGGACCGGTGGAGTCCGCCTACGGCGCACACCTGGTGTGGGTGCTGGAGCGCAGCGACGAGACGCTGTCCTTTGCGCAGCTGCGGCCCCGCTTGCACGAAGACCTGGTGCGCCGCCGCAGCCGGACGATTCTCCGGGAACAGCTGCAGCAGCTGCGCCGGCAGCGCGGGATGTGACGGTGCGCATCCCGCTCCTGTTCCTGGCTTGCGCCCTGGCCACACCGGCGTCGGCGCATCGCCTGGCACCCTCCCTGCTCGAAGTCCGGGAACAGGGGGAGGGGCACTATCGCATGGCCTGGCAACAGCCGGCGGTGGTGCCCTCGGGCCGGGAGCGACCCGCCCCGCGCCTGCCGGCACATTGCACCGCACTGGGCGAGGCGCAACTGGAACCGCTGCAGACTCCGACCGGTGCCGCCCTGCGCACCGTGCAGGAGATCGATTGCGGCAGCCGCGGACTGGAGCGCATCGCGGTCGACCAGTTGCGCAGTGATTCCGTGGTACTGCTGCGCATCCTGTTCGCCAATGGACGCATCCTGACGCGCCTGCTCAGCCACTCTGCGGCGGAATTCGAAGTGCCGCAGAGAATCGGTTTCCTGGCCGCCAGTGCCCAGTACCTGCGCCTGGGCGTGCAACATATCCTGGGCGGCATCGATCACCTGCTGTTCGTCTTTGGCCTGCTGCTGCTGATACGCACCACGCGGTCCCTGGTCTACACCATCACCGCCTTCACGGTCGGCCACAGCATCACCCTGTCGCTGACCGTGCTGGGTTGGCTCTACCTGCCTACTTCCCTGGTGGAGTTTACGATCGCATTGAGTATTTTCTGGGTGGCGGTGCAACTGACCCGCCCGGAACAAGAGCGCGGTTTCAGCGGGCGGCGGCCGGGGCTGGTGGCGGTGCTGTTCGGTTTTTTACACGGCATGGGTTTTGCCGGTGCACTGGCGGAAACCGGCCTGCCGGTGCACGAATTGCCCGCGGCCCTGCTGAGCTTTAATATCGGCATCGAGATTGGCCAGCTGCTGTTCATCGCGGCAGTGCTGCTGTTGCGCCAGCTGCCGTTCGTCATGCGGCAGGCGCAACTGCGCCCGCTGCTGGTTTACGTGCTGGGCGTGGCCGCGGCCTTCTGGTGTTTTGAACGTTTCTTCCTGATGTTTTAGCGGCGGTTGATTACCGCCGGGTCTGCTTCCACAGGATATCGATGGTTTTTGGATCGTAGGGCGGCAGCATCTTGAACAGCTTGGCCGGGTTGGTAAAGCCCTGGCGCAGCATCGCGCGCTGGTGACTGAAGGTGCGAAAACCGTCGAAGCCGTGGTAATTGCCCATGCCGCTGTCCCCGATACCCCCGAAAGGCAGGTCGCTGCAGCTGGCGTGCATCATCACGTCGTTAATGGTCACCCCCCCGGAACAGGTGCTGTCCAGGATGCGCTCCTCCTCCTTGCGATCCTCGCCAAAATAATACAGTGCCAGGGGGCGTGGCCGGGCATTGATAAAGTCGATGACTTCATCGATATCATCGTAGTGGCGCAGTACCATCACCGGTCCGAACAGCTCGTGTTGCATCACCAGTGCCTCATCGACGGGCTCCAGGACCAGGTGCAGGGGCAGCCTGTGGGAGCCGTCATCGGCGATCGCTTTCTGCAGTTCTTCGACGCGCGCGCCGCGTTTCCTGGCATCCTCGAGCCATTGGTTCAGGCGTTGTAAATGCTTTTCGTTGACGATCGAAGTGTAATCGGGATTGCCGGAGATCAGGGGATACAGGTTGCCGAAGACCAGCTTGGCGTAATGCAGGAACTCTTCCAGACTGTTGTTAAATTCCTCGGAGTTGAAAGTATCGCGCGGCAGGAACACGTAGTCCGGGGAGATGCAGGCCTGCCCGGAATTCATCATCTTGCCGCAGATGATTCTCTCCACCGCCTGCTGCAGGTTCGCCGACTTGCCGATAATCACCGGCGATTTGCCTCCCAGTTCCAGGGTGACCGGGGTCAGGTTGGGTGCCGCTGCACTCAATACCTTGCGGCCGATTTCCGTGCCGCCGGTAAAGATCAGGTGATCAAATGGCAGGCTGCTGAAGATCGCCCCGACCTCGGGGCCGCCCGTGCAGACCGCGATCTCGGTGGGTTCAAAATAACGCGGAAACAATTCCGCCATCAGTTCCGCGGTGGCCGGGTTGACTTCGGAGGGTTTGATCATCGCCCGGTTGCCGGCACCCAGGATATTCGACAGGGGATTGAAAATCATATTGACCGGGAAGTTCCACGGTGCCATGATGCCGACCACTCCCTTGGGTTCGTAGCGTACACAAGCCCGGGCGCCCAGGAGCAGCGACACCAAACCCGGGTTGCGCCGTTCCGGCCGCACCCAGCGCCGCAGGTGTCTCTTGGTGTGCTTGAGCTGGGTCAGCGAATCGAGCACGTCGCTCATCAGGCTGAGTGGTCGCGCCCGGCCGCTGAAATCCGCATCCAGCGCCTCGATAATGAGTTTCCGATGATTGACCAGCAGGGTGATGCAACGGTCGATCCGGTCGAGCCTGACGCCCAGGTGCACCTTGCCCTCGGCGAGAAAAGCCCGACGCTGCTGTTTTAGGAGTTCCTCCATGAATGCGCGTGTCGCCGGGGGTCTGGAGGCGTCCCGGGGAGGTGCTCCCGGAACGGTCACCGCCGCTGCAGAAGCTTGCGCTTGCGGCTGCTCCCCAAGCGTTTCCATGCCCTGGAAGGCGGCCTGTTCTGCGGCCGGAGCCGGGGCAGCGGGTGCCGGGGCAGCGGGTGCCGGCGTCACTTGTATTTCCGGCGTCTCGGTTGCCACCGCCTTGGCCCGGGTGCGACTGCTGGCCGTGGATTTGGCGGCCGTTTTTTTGCGTGTGCCGGTGGTGGAGCGGCGCCGGGTGGCGGTCTTGGGTTTGTTCGCGGTTTTCTTGGCGGTGCTGGATGACTTGGCAGCGGGTTTCCGTTTTTTTGTGCCCGAGGCTTCAGCGTTCATGACAATTCTCCAAAAAACATGAGGTCATGGGGGGGCAAAAGTATAGCCTGTTCCCGGTCTCAGTGCGGTGCCGGGGAATCCAGCATCATCCTCGCGGCGCGTTCTGCGATCATGATGGCCGCGGCATGGGTGTTGCCGCTTAGAATCCGCGGCAGAACCGATGTGTCGGCAACCCGCAAGCCCTGGAGCCCGCGCACCCGCAGCCGGCTGTCGACCACGGCCTCCGGGTCTTCTCCCATGCGGCAGGTGCCCACAGGATGGTACACGGAGTTTGCCTCCCGGCGCACGAATTCCAGCGTCTCCTCCGCGGTTTTGCAATCCATGCCCGCCAGCCGGGTCTGTTCATCGCGCCACGGGCGGAAGGCCGGGGCGGCGAATATGTCACGCACCCGGCGATAAGCGGCGACGATCCTCTGCCGGTCTTCCGGGTGTTGCAGGTAATTGGCGATGATGCGCGGTGCTTGGGTGGCGTCCCCGGAGTGGATATGCACGGAACCGCGGCTCTGCGGACAGAGATTGCACACCGTGGCGGTGACGCCCGGGCACAACTTCATGTTGCCGTTTTCGTAGCGTGCGGTGGCGGGGGTAAAGTGTATCTGCGCATCGGGGCGGTCCAGGTCCTCCCGGGTTTTGAAAAAGGCACCGACTTCGGAGGCGGGGTGCGTGAGCAGGCCCTTGCGATGGAGGAGAAAATTCAGCAGGTTGCGCGCAAAAGCGCCGGGTCGCGTCTCCTCGTACAGGGTGTTGATCCCCTGCAGTCCCTGGTACACATTGATGGTCAGGTGATCCTGCAGGTTTTCCCCGACCTGGGGGCGATGCAGCAGCGGGCGGATGCCGGTGTTCGAAAGCTGCTTGCGATCGCCGATACCGGATAATTCCAGCAGCTGCGGCGAGCCGATGCTGCCGGCACAGAGCACGATTTCCCGCCGCGCCCGGGCGGTGTGTCGCCGCTCCCCGTCCCGCTCCTGTGCACGGTATTGCACGCCGATGGCGGTCTCGTCCCGGAACAGGATTTTTTCCGCCAGGGCCAGGGGCCGGATGCAGAGGTTCGGGCGCCGGCG
Organism: Gammaproteobacteria bacterium; assembly: GCA_965215045.1. GTDB lineage: Bacteria > Pseudomonadota > Gammaproteobacteria > JABABF01 > JABABF01. Next base: position 1,595,565 of record OZ244031.1, read on the forward strand.
CACCGGCTTCAGGTAGGCCGCAGCGCAGCTGTGACGCAAGCCGTTGCGGAGGTTCAACTGGTAATAACCGATGCCCTCGTTATCCCCGGTATTGAAATCACTGCTGAACGGGATGCCCACCTCCTGCCCGGCGTCGATGAATACCTCGCCCACCGGGTAGAGGTTGATCGGGTTGCTCACCCACAGCGGGCCGCCGACGCCGTGGAATTCATCCTCCCCGTTGACATTGTTCTCGGAGAACCGGAACCATGGCAACACATCCCGCCACGACCAGCCCCGGCAGCCGGCCGCCTCCCAGTCATCGTAGTCCAGCCGATGGCCGCGGATATAGACCATGCCGTTAATGGAACTGCTGCCACCCAGCACCTTGCCGCGCGGAAAATCGATGCGCCGGCCGTGCATGTGCTCCTCTTCTTCGGTCTGGAAACACCAGTTGAGCGTCGTGTCCTGCATCATGCGGGTGAAACCGCCCGGGATGTGGATATTGGGATTGCGGTCCCGGCCGCCGGCCTCCAGCAGCAGGACCCGGTAACTCGCCTCCCGGCTCAGGCGGTTGGCGAGCACGCAGCCCGCCGAGCCCGCCCCGATAACGATGTAATCGTATTCTTCTGTGCCATTCCCGGGCATCAACCCAATCTCAGGCAGAATCCCTGGGGGTAATTCGCAGTGCGATTGCGGTGAGGATGAAAGTGACCCATTCGTAGATGAGCACTGACTGGATGTACGGGTTGTCAAAGGTGTGGTCCAGCCAGGCACCGAAGGTGCGCGTGATTGCCAGGGCACCGATCAGGACCAGCAGGATCCACAGGAAAGCGTGCCGCCAGCCGCTGATAAAAGCGGCGAGGATGAGCAGTACGCCCAGGGACAGTTGCACGCCCCCGTACATGGCCCGGATTTCGGTCAATGCCTGGGCCGTCACCCCGGGCAGTTCCAGGGTTGTGCTGACATACTCCGGGTTAAACAGGCACCACAGGCCGTAGCCGGCAAATAAAATCCCCGTGATCAACAGTACGATGCGCCCGAACATATCTTGCATTCCCCCCGGGAATCTTTCGCTGCCCTCATCATACCCCGGAAGAGGATTTTATGCAGGCAGGTGGACGCCGCTGTGGAGGGCGTCGGCAATGGCCCGGCCGATGCGCCGCAGGTCTTCCTCGCCGATGGGATAGGGGGGCATGGTGTAGACCAGCCGCCCGAAAGGACGCAGCCAGACCCCGCCCTCCACCAGCGCATTTTGCAGGGCTGCGGGGTGTGCCGGTGCCTGTTCCAGTTCGACCACGCCGACGGCACCCAGGCAGCGCACATCCGCCACCCCGGGCAACTCCCCGAGCGGCATCAGCTCTTCCCGGAGAATGGTTTCCACGTTCTGTACCCGCTGCCGCCAGGGACTTTGCAGCAGCAGTTCGATGCTGGCCGAGGCCACGCTGCAGGCCAGCGGGTTGGCCATGAAGGTCGGCCCGTGCATGAGCGGCTGGCCCTGCGGTCCGCACACTTCGGCGGCAATTTCATCGCTGCACAGCACCGCCGCCAGGCTCAAGTAGCCGCCGGTGAGCGCCTTGCCCACGCAGAGAATATCGGGGCTGACCCCGGCGTGCTCGGCGGCGAACAGGGTGCCGGTGCGCCCGAAGCCGGTGGCGATCTCATCGAGAATCAGCGGCGTCTCGCAGCGGGTGCAGAGTGAGCGCACCCGCTGCAGGTATTCCGCGGAATAGGTCCACATACCGCCGGCCCCCTGCAGGATCGGTTCCAGCACCACCGCGGCGATCTCTTCCCGATGCGCAAGGAGCAGGCCTTGCAACTCTCGAATGTGCGCGTCCGTGCAGGACAGGCCGAAACGCGGGGCGGGTCGCGGTGCAAACAGGTGCCCGGCGACGACCCCGGGAAACAGTGCGTGCCCGCCCTGTTCCGGGTCCGAGATCGCCAGGGCACCGAAGGTGTCGCCGTGATAGGCACCGCGCACGCTGAGCAGGCGTCCGGGGCGGCCGTCTTGCGGCCGGCGATGCCGGTGGCGCTGCAAGACCATCTTGATCGCCACTTCCATGGCCACCGAACCGGAATCACAGAAAAACACCTTTTGCAGTGCCGCGGGACACACGGACAGCAATTGTTCGGCGAGCCGCACCGCCGGCTCGTGCGTCAGGCCGCCGAACATCAGGTGCGCCATGGAACGCAGCTGTTCATGCACGGCCGCATCCAACTGCGGCACCGCGTACCCATGGATGGCCGCCCACCAGGAGGACATGCCGTCCACCAGTTCGCGTCCATCGGCGAGTTGCAGGCGCACGCCGGAGGCCGAAACTACCGGCAGGGCGTCGGCCCCGCCCATGCTTGCGTAGGGATGCCAGAGATGGCGACGGTCGAAGGCGAGCAGGGCCTCGCGGTCCGCTTGGGGCATCGGGGATGGCTTCAGCCCGGGAGAAGCCTCTGCATCGTGTCGCGCTCCGCAGTCAGTTCGGCGACGCTCTGTTCCAACATCCGGCGACTGAATTCATTGATTTCCAGTCCCTGGACAATCTCCCATTCACCGGCGTGACAGCGCACGGGAAAAGAACAGACCAGGCCTTCCTCCACCCCGTAACTGCCGTCGCTGACCACTCCCATGCTGACCCAGTCGTCCTCTTGCGTGCCCTGCATCCAGTCCCGTATATGATCGATGGCCGCATTGGCCGCAGAGGCGGCACTCGATGCACCGCGTGCTGCAATCACCCGTGCCCCCCGCTGTTGTACCTGGGGGATCATGGTGTCGCGGTACCAGTCTTCCTCCACCTGGGACAGGGCGGGTTGCCCGCGCACCCGGGCGTGATGCAGATCGGGGAATTGCGTCGAGGAATGGTTGCCCCATATAGTGAGGCGGTGTACGTCCTGCACCCGGGCACCGCTGTGTGCTGCCAGCATGGCAGCGGCCCGGTTATGGTCCAGGCGCGTCATGGCGGTGAATTGCCGGGGTGAAATGCCCGATGCGTGTGTGTAGGCGGCAAAGGTGTTGCTGTTGGCGGGATTGCCGATCACCAGGACCCGCACAGAAGGCGAAGCCGCGGCGGCGATGGCGCGTCCCTGTTGGATGAAAATCTGCGCATTTTTCTCCAGGAGTTCACTGCGTTCCATCCCCGGGCCGCGGGGAAAAGCACCCGGGAGAAGGATGTACTGGCTGTTGTCGAAGGCCTCTTCGGCGTCGCTGCTGTAATGGACACTGTGCAACAGGGGGAAGGCGCAATCGACCAACTCCATGCAGACGCCTTCCAGGCTTTCCATGGCCTGGGGGATTTCCAGTAATTGCAGGGCGACGGGTTGCTCCTCGCCCAGCATGTCCCCGGCGGCGATGCGAAACAGCAGGCTGTAACTGATCTGCCCGGCGGCACCGCTGACGGCGACGCGGGCGACTTCAGGGTTCTCCCCCATACAGCCGTCTGCTGCAGACCCCGGGAAGAGGGGTGTGGGTCAGCGTTGTGCTTCTTCGGGAGCGACGCCGACGATCAGCGTGGAAACGCCCAGCCTGGCGTCCAAGCGCGCCTTGGTACGTTGCGCTTCCCGGGGGCTCATGTCCCTGCCCACGTAGAGGGCGAAGGAATCGGGATTGAGCCGTTCTATGTAAGCCTCATAGCCCGAAGTGCTGAGATCTTGACGCACCTTGCGGGCGACATCGCGTCCCGCCCGCGAATAAGTGCTGACGCGTACCCGGATATTTTGCAGGTTCTCCAGCGATTGCTCTTGCGTTGCCGACCGTGTGGGTCCGGCAGCGCGTTCGCTCGCAGGCGACAGACCGGGCATCTGGAAGTCCTCCAGTATGGCGCAGGCACCCAGGGACGCCGCTCCCAGGAGAATTACAGATGCCGACAGTATGCGAACGCCGGATACGGAACTCTGATTCTTCATAACTCTGCTCCTATGGTGATATTGCAGAAAAAACCTTCTTAATCATAGCAAAATAAAAACTTTTTGACATCCCCCTGAAAATACGCCCATCGTGGCCCCCGCGTACGGGGGCGATGAATGCTTGGGAGCAGCGCGCACCGGGGCCGCCCATCGTGGCCCCTGCGTACGGGGGCGATGAATGCTTGGGAGCAGCGCGCACCGGGGCCGCCCATCGTGGCCCCTGCGTACGGGGGCGATGAATGCTTGGAAGCAGCGCGCACCGGGGCCGCCCATCGTGCGCCCCCGCGTACGGGGCACGGGCGACCCGGTACCGCAGGATGCGCTTGCCGGCCCGGCTCTGCAGGTGGGTGCGGTGCGTGGCAGATGACACCCGGGGAGCTTGCACATTGCCCGCCATCCCGGCGGGCGGGCTTGCTAAAATAAACATTTTTGCCACTTGCGCCCATGTATCACGGCGACGATGAATCCTGGATGCGCCGCGCCCTGCAACTGGCGGAGCGTGCCGCCACCGCCGGCCAGGTGCCGGTCGGTGCCGTGGTGGTGCGGGACGGCGAGGCGGTCGGGGAGGGCTGGAACCGCCCGGTCCAGGCCACGGACCCGACCGGGCATGCGGAAATTATCGCCCTGCGCGCCGCCGGTCGGCGTCTGCGGAACTACAGGTTGCCCGGCTGCATTCTCTACGTGACGGTGGAACCTTGTGCGATGTGTGCCGGTGCCCTGGTGCACGCGCGCATCGCCCGCCTGGTATTCGGCACCCGGGAACCGCGCGCCGGTGCAGTCGCAAGCCGCTTGCAACTGTTGGACCAGGAGCACCTGAATCATCGCGTACCGTGGGAGGAGGGTCTGCTGGCACAGAGGGCGGCCGGACTGATGCGCGACTTTTTTCGCCTGCGGCGCCGGGATGCCCGGGATGCCCGTCACACGGGGGGGCCTGCCGCACTGGGTCTGGATTGTTCCGGGGCACCGACGTGACAACCGGGGGGCGGACCCTGTTGTGTTTCAGGGGCGCCGCTGCACGGTCCGACTTTCGTCTGCGCCGCTTGTTGGAAGCCCCGGAAGCCGCCGCCGTCGGCCTGGAGACCCTGGAGGCGCACTACCTGTACTTCGCCCTGTTCTACACGCCGCCGTCGGCAGAGCAGCGGCAGCAGCTCATCGAATGCCTGGGAGGGACGACGTCCGGAGACGCTGAAGAGGCGGAAGCCCGGGCGCGGGAAGATGAGTTTTTTTTCCTGGTCACTCCCCGGGCCGGAACCGTGTCTCCCTGGTCGAGCAAGGCACGGGATATCCTGCACAATTGCGGTCTGTACGAGATTTTGCGCTTGGAACAGGGCGTGGCCTGGCGCGGGCGCTGTGCTGCGAACGCGGACTGTGAGACGCTCTGGCCCCTGCTGCACGATCGCATGGTGGAGACGGTGCACCGCGGCCTCGCCGAGGCGGAATCCCTGTTCACCGAGTCTGCGCCCCGTCCGCTGCGGCACATCCCGGTCCTGGAGGGCGGGAAGGAGGCCCTGGATGCCATCGATGCAGAGCTGGGGCTGGCCCTGAGTGAGGCGGAGCGGGCCTACCTGTTGCAGGCCTTCGGCGAACTGGGACGCGAGCCCACGGATGCGGAGTTAATGAGTTTTGCCCAGGTGAATTCCGAACACTGCCGGCACAAGATCTTCAATGCGCGCTGGAAGCGCAACGGCACCCTGGAGCCCCGTTCCCTGTTTGCGATGATTCGCAACACCATGGATTGTTCGGGCGCGGGGGTGCTGAGTGCCTACGAAGACAATGCGGCGGTGTTCGAGGGCAACCGCGCCCTGCGTTTTTTCCCGGGGGTGGAAGGGGAGTATCGCAGCGTCCGGGAAGCAGCACCGTTGTTGATCAAGGCGGAGACGCACAATCATCCCACTGCCATTGCGCCTTTCCCGGGCGCCGGTACCGGCATCGGCGGGGAACTGCGCGATGAGGCGGCGGTTGGACAGGGTGCCCGCTTCAAGATGGGTCTCTGCGGTTTCAGTGTCTCCCATCTGCGCATTCCCGGCTATCCGCAGCCCTGGGAGGGGGCCCCGCGCCACCCCCCGCATATCGCCTCCCCGCTGGAGATCATGTTGCAAGGGCCCATTGGCGGTGCCGCCTTCGGCAATGAATTCGGACGCCCGAACCTGTGCGGCTATTTTCGCAGCTTCGAAATGGAGCGCGATGGCAAGCATTACGGCTACCATAAGCCGATCATGCTGGCCGGCGGGCTGGGTGCAGTGCGCCCGCAGCACCTGCGTTCCCGGGCACTGCCGGAGAACAGCGAGGTGGTGGTGCTGGGCGGCCCGGCATTGATGCTGGGACTGGGTGGCGGGGCGGCCTCTTCACTCGCTTCCGGTGCTGAGCGTCGGGAATTGGATTTCATGTCGGTGCAGCGCCAGAACCCGGAAATGCAACGCCGCTGCCAGGAGGTGATCGATCGCTGCTGCGCCCTGGGAGCAAACAGCCCGATCGGGCTGCTGCACGATGTCGGTGCCGGCGGCCTGGCCAATGCGCTGTCGGAACTGGCGCGCGAGGTCGGCGGCGTGCGCGTGGAATTGCGCGCACTCCCCAGCGATGACCCGGCGATGTCGCCACTGGAATTGTTGTGCAACGAGTCCCAGGAACGCTTCGTGTTGGTACTGAAACCGGGGGGGCGTGCGGCATTCAGCAGGATCTGCGACCGGGAGTGCTGTCCCTGGGCCATCATCGGCAAGACCGGGGGCGACGCTTTTCATGTGCGGGATGCATTGTTTGACCAGGTTCCGGTCGATCTGCCGCTGTCCCTGCTGTTCGACACCCCGCCCATCCCCGCGCGGACACTGGTTGAAACCACCGTCCCCGCACCCGGGGCCCGTTCTGAAACCGGGCCCGATTTGCGCGTGGCGGTGGAGCGGGTGCTGCGCTTTCCCGCCGTGGCCGCCAAGGACTTCCTGGTCACGATCACCGACCGCAGCGTGGGCGGTATGGTCTGCCGCGACCAAATGGTCGGCCCCTGGCAGACGGCGGTGGCGGATGCGGCCCTGTGTTGCGACGATTTCACCGGCTTTGGCGGTGCCGCGATGGCGATGGGCGAACGCAGTCCGCTGGCGGTGTACGATGCACCCGCGGCAGCGCGCATGGCAGTGGGCGAGGCACTGACCAACCTGGCCGGGGTGGAGATCGGCTCCCTGGGGGAGGTGCGCCTGTCGGCGAACTGGATGGCGGCGGCGGGCGACGCCCGGGAGGAGGAAAATCTGTTTCGCGCCGTGCACAGCCTGGGCATGGAATTGTGTCCGCCACTGAAGATCGCCATCCCGGTCGGCAAGGACTCCCTGTCCATGCGCACGGCGTGGCGACAGGGAGACGAGGAGTGCGAGGTGATTGCGCCGCTGTCCGTGGTGATCTCCGCCTTCGCCCGGGTGCGCGAGTTGCGTACCGCCCTGACGCCGCAACTTCTGCCCGCCGGCGGCGACTTGTTCCTGCTCGACCTGGGAGGGGGGCAGGATCGCCTGGGCGGTTCCTGCCTGGCGCAGGTTTTCGGCGGCGAATGGGGGCCGCCGCCCGACCTGGACTCCGCAGCGCGTCTGCGCGGGGCCTGGGAGGCAATACAGGCATGCGTGGCCCGGGGCCTGCTCAGTGCCTGTCATGATCGCTCAGACGGCGGCTTGCTGGTCGCTGCCCTGGAGATGGCTTTTGCCGGACGCTGTGGTTTGGAACTGGAGTTGCCCGCAGACAGGGAAGTGATGCCGGGCCTGTTCAGCGAAGAACTGGGCCTGTTGTTGCAGGTGCCGGCGGTGCACGAGCGGGCGGTGCGTGATCATTTCATCACTGCCGGCCTGGGAGACTGGCTGCAGCGCATCGGTGGCTGCACCGGGGAAAATACAGTGCAGATCCGGCATCGGGGCGAGCTGCTGTTCCGGGAATCGCGCAGCGTGTTGCAGACTTGGTGGCGGGAGACCAGTTATCGGCTGCAATCCCTGCGGGACCATCCCGGGTGCGCCGCAGAGGAGTACGCGGCCCTGGCGGATGAAGAGGACCCGGGCCTGCAGTGGCAGCCGGGTTTTAGTCCCCAGGCTCCCGCCCTGGGCGGTGCCCGTCCCCCCTTGGCGATCCTGCGCGAGCAGGGCGTCAACGGGCAGTACGAGATGGCGGCGGCCTTTGATCGCGCGGGATTTCGCTGTATCGACGTGCATACCAGTGAACTGCTCTACGGCAAAAGACACATCAGGGATTTTTGTGGACTGGCGGTGTGCGGTGGATTTTCCTACGGCGACGTGTTCGGTGCCGGGCGGGGCTGGGCACAGACCATTCTCGCGCATGAGCGGCTGCGCGAGGAATTCCGCGACTTTTTTCATGACCCCGGGACCTTCAGCTTCGGCGTCTGCAACGGCTGCCAGATGCTCTCGCTGTTGCGCGAACTGATCCCCGGCAGTGCGGGGTGGCCGCTGTTCACCGGCAATCGCTCCGAGCAGTTTGAAGCGCGCCTGGTGATGGTCGAAGTCCCGGATTCCTCTTCTGTATTGCTGGCGGGCATGGCCGGTGCCCGCCTGCCGGTCCCGGTGGCGCACGCCGAGGGCCGGGTGCAATTCGGTGCGGGCGATAGCCTGGAGGAACTTGCGCGCAGTCGCCGGGTCGCACTGCGTTACGTGGACAACCGGGGGGCGGTTACCGAGCACTACCCCTGTAATCCCAACGGTTCGGAAGGCGGGTTGACCGGCGTCAGCAGTGCCGATGGCCGGGTCACCCTGATGATGCCGCATCCCGAACGCGCTTTCCGGTGCCTGCAATTTTCCTGGGCACCGCCCGCTGCGGAAGAGGAGAGCCCGTGGATGCAGCTGTTTTACAACGCCCGGCGTTTTGTCGCTTGAGCACCCGGGTCTGAGGGGGCGGGACGGCAGTGCCGGAACTGCCTGAAGTCGAGACCACCCGGCGCGGGATTGCGCCGCATCTCCTGGGCCAGCGGGTCGAAGCCGTGCACCTGCGCTGCCCGCGCCTGCGGCGCCCGGTGACCCGCGGCTTGCGGGGGATGCTCACCGGCCAGACCATCGAGGCCGTGCACAGGCGCGCCAAGTACCTGCTGCTGCGCATGGAACGGGGCACCTTGTTGTTGCACCTGGGCATGTCCGGCACGCTGCGTATCCTGCTGCAGACCGGGGAACCCGGGCCGCACGACCACCTGGACCTGCGACTGGAAAACGGCAGCATCCTGCGTTTCAAGGACCCGCGACGCTTCGGCATCGTGCTGTGGCTCAAGAGTGACCCGCTGCGCCACCCGCTGCTGCGCTCCCTGGGGCCGGAGCCCCTGTCCCGGGATTTTGACGGTGAATACCTGTACCAGCGTTCCCGGGGACGCCGGCAGGCGGTCAAGCCTTTTCTCATGGACTCCCGCGTGGTGGCGGGGGTGGGCAATATCTATGCGGGTGAGGCACTGTTTGCCGCGGGCATTCATCCGGCCCGGGCCGCCGGGCGCATCAGCCGCCGGCGTTACCTGCGCCTGGCGCGGGCACTGCAAGGCGTTTTACAGCGCGCCATCGATGCGGGGGGCACCACCCTGCGCGATTTTGTCGGCGGTGACGGTCGCCCCGGTTACTTTCGCATCGCCCTGCAGGTGTACGGCAGGGAGGGACAGGCTTGTGCCAGCTGCGCCACTTCCCTGCGCACCCTGCGCTTGGGTCAGCGTTCCACGGTCTTCTGTCCCGTGTGCCAGAGATAGGAGCGGAACCGGCACCCCGGTCGGGACTTCGGTGTGCCCCGTGTGCCGGGGGCGGCGGCGAGACACCGCAGCTGGATTAGCGATTACAATAGCCACTCTCCACCGGAGGTTTGAACATGCGGTCCGTGGTTCGTAGTTTTGTGTTGGGCGTCGCGCTGTTTTGCAGTGCGGTTTTTTCTCCGTCGGGCCTGGCCCAGGAGGCACCGGAGCAATATAAATCGCCCGCTGCCGCCGAGATGGCACTGGACCTGGTGCTGTTGCGCCCGCTGTTGCTGGGGGCCACGGTGGTCGGGTCGGGGCTGTTTGTCGCCGCCCTGCCTTTTACCCTGCCCAGCGGCAGCACCGGGGACGCCGCCCGGGAATTGGTGGCTGTGCCTTTTCACTCCACCTTCCTGCGCTGCCTGGGCTGCACCAGGGTGGACCTGGCGCGGCGGGAAGAACAGCGGCGGCAACAGCAGCAGCAACAGCAGGAATAATCCCGCCGGGTTCAGAGCCCGGCAGCAGTACCTTCGCGCCGCGGGTCCGCCACACCGAGCAGGGCCCCGGTGCGGATCTCGATCGCGTGCACTCCGCTGGAATGCCGCCGTTCCACGACCGTATGTCCCAGCCCCTGCAAGCCGGCCTGCAGGGCGGCCGGGTAGCGTCCCTGTTCGAGTTCCAGCCGGGCTCCATTGCGGTGCACCACGTGTCCCGATTGCAGGGCTTCGGCCAGGCTGGCGCGTCCTTCCAGGTACAGCCACAGGATGCGCGCCACGTAATCGATAATGCGCGCTCCCCCGGGAGAACCGATCAGCAACACCGGTCGCCCCTCCTGCAACACGATGGTCGGTGCCATGGAACTGCGCGGTCGTTTACCGGCCTGCGGGCGATTGGCGATCGCCTCTCCCTGTGCCGATGCGGGGATGAAGCTGAAGTCCGTCAGCTGCTGGTTTAGCAGGAAGCCCCGTACCAGGATGCGCGAGCCGAAGGCGCCCTCGATGGAACTGGTCATGCTGATCGCATTGCCGTGGCGATCGATAAGGGAGAGGTGCGTGGTGGAAGGGCTGTCCCGCTCTGCGCTGGACGCCTGGCGCGAAAACGGCGGGGCGTCGCCGGGAGATGCTTGCTGCATTGCCTGTTGCGCTTTGATCTGTGCAGCCCGCCGCCGCAGGTATTCCCGGTTCAGCAGGCTCGCCGTCGGCACGGCGACAAAGTCGGGGTCGGCGAGGTAGGTGTTGCGATCGGCGAAGGCGAGGCGGGAGGCCTCGGCAAACAGGTGCAGGCCGGCGAACGAATCGGGGGACAGTTTGCGGGTGTCAAAGTTCTGCAGAATGCCGAGAATTGCGAGCACGGTACTGCCTCCGGAAGAGGGCGGCGGCATGCCGCAAACCCGGTAGTCGCGGAATTCCCGGCACAGCGGTTCCGCCTCCAGCACCCGGTAGTCGGCCAGGTCTTGCGCCTGCAGCAGGCCGGGACGCAGCGGGTCTTCGCGCACCGCCCGCACGATGTCGGCGGCAATTTCGCCGCGGTAAAAAGTCTCGGCACCGTGCCGGGCGAATTCGCGCAGGGTGTCCGCGTATTCCGGGTTTTTGAGCATGGTGCCGACCGCCAGTGCCTGGCCATCGGCGTCCAGGAGATAATTGCGCAGCGAGGGATGGGCGCCGATCTGCGGGACATAGCGCAGCAGCAGGTTCAGGCGGGGAGAGACGGGGAAGCCCTGCCGGGCCAGGCGAATGGCGGGGGTAAAAAGAGAGCGCCAGCCCAGGCGACCGTGCCGCTGATGCAATTGTTCCAGCAGTGCCGGCACGCCGGGCACGCCGACGGAATGACCGCCGATAGCGGCCTCCCGGAAGGACATGGCCTTGCCGGCTGCATCGAGAAAATGCTTTTCCCGCAGGGCGGCGGGAGCGGTCTCGCGGCCGTTGTACGCGTACAGTCTTTTCTGTTGCGCGTCCCAGTAGAGCACGAAAGCACCGCCGCCCAGGCCCGAGGACTGGGGCTCCACCAGGCCCAGGACCAGCTGCGCCGCAATGGCGGCGTCGGCGGCACTGCCGCCTCTTTTCAGGATGGCAAACGCCGCCTGCGTGGCATGCGGATTGGCGGTCGCCGCCATGAATTCCCGGCCGCGTGCAACGGACAGCTCTGCCCGGGAGGGGCTGGCGGCCTCCGGTGCCCGCTGTTCATCCGCTGCAAAGGCCGGTGAGAGGGGAAGCAGGCAGGGGAGAAGAACGTAGGCGAGTGCTCGCAGGCTGCGGTTCATCGAGCTTGTTTTTTTTGCAGGGCCGCGTGTACTGCCTGGGGCACGAAAGCACTGATGTCGCCATCCAGGAAGGCGATCTCCCGCACCAGGGTGGAAGAGAGGTCGGCAAATTGCGGGGCGGGCGTCATAAACACGGTATCGAATTCGGCGAACAGGGTGCGGTTCATGTTTGCCATTTGCATTTCGTAGGTAAAGTCCGTCGTGTTGCGCACGCCGCGCAGCACGGTATGGATGCCCTGTTCCCTGGCGAATTGTGTGATCAGTCCACGGCACTCTTTGACTTCGACCGCGTCCAGGTGGGCGAGTGAGTCGCGCGTGATCTGCACCCGCTCCTCCGGGCTGAACAGTACGTGTTTGCCGGTATTGTGCGCCACTGCCACCAGGACGCGGTCAAAGAGCCGGGTGGCGCGTTCCACCAGGTTCACGTGGCCGGAGGTCAGCGGGTCAAAACTGCCCGGGTAAATAATGTCGCCCATGTTTTTCATTTTAGCAGTCCGTTCGGCGGTAGAGTACACCCTGCACCTCGCCGCTGTAAGCCCGGCGTTGTCGCCGCCACTCCCGCGGCACGGGCAGGGCCTCGCCGCGCGGGCCTTCCAAGTAGATCAGAGCATTTTCACCCAGCAGTTCCGAGCCCTGCAGCAGGGTGCAGTACCGCGCCCGGTCGGGATCATCAAAAGGGGGGTCCAAGAAAACGATCTGGAAGGCGGGCTGGGCTGCCGGGTGCCGCAGCCAGCGCTCCGCCGGGGCGCAGTGCAGGCTGGCCTCTGCGCCCAGGGCTTGCAGTTGCCGCTCCAGGTGTCGTACCGTGGCAAGCCGGGCGTCGACCATGGTCAGCGCGTCGGCACCGCGCGAGAGAGCTTCCAGTCCCAGGGCACCGCTGCCGGCAAACAGGTCCAGGCAGCGGCTGCCAACGATTTCCGGTGCCAGCCAGTTGAACAGGGTTTCACGCAGCCTGGCCGGCGTGGGGCGCAGTGTGCCGTGCGTCGGCACGGGGATGTTGCGTCCGCGCCATTTGCCGGCGATGATCCTGATTTTTCCGGGTGGCGGCGCGGGTGGCATGGGTGGGCGGGGATGCGGGGAGTCGGCGGTCCGCGGGCGGAGTTTTACAGTATGCGCTCCGCGGCTTTGGTGAATGCACTATTATTATGTGCGATGCGAGACATGCTAAACCCGGGCGGGATGGAATGATGGATGGAACGGGATCAGAGGTTCGCTTTGAAAAAGTGAGCAAGCGCTACGGCAGGCGCGATGCACTCTGCGAGGTGAACCTTTGCATCGGTGCCGGGGAGATGTTTTTTCTGACCGGGCATTCCGGGGCGGGCAAGAGCACGCTGATGCGGCTGATCGCGCTGATCGAACAGCCGACCGGGGGCCGGGTACTGGTCGGCGGCAAGAACCTGGGCCGCATCGGGGGCCGGGGCGTACCGGCGTTTCGCCGCAGCATCGGCCTGGTCTTCCAGAATCACCACCTGCTCCCCGAGCACAGCGTCTTCGACAACGTGGCCCTGCCGTTGCTGGTGGCGGGACACAGTGCCCGAAAAACCCGCCAGCGGGTGCTGGCCATCCTGGACCAGGTCGGCCTGCTGGACCGGAGCAAACAACTCCCGGCCTCCCTTTCGGCCGGAGAGCAACAGCGCGTCGGCATCGCCCGCGCCGTGATCGCCCGGCCAAAAATTATCCTGGCGGATGAACCGACCGGAAACCTGGATGCGGAGTTGTCGCGCGATATCCTGCACCTGTTTGAGCGGTTTCACCAGGCGGGCGCCACGGTGCTGGTCGCCACCCATGATATGTCGCTGGTGCAGGATCTGCCGCACGCGGTGTTGCAGTTGGAACACGGCGTCTTGGTAGACGGGCAAGAGGGCACCGCAGGGAACTGAGATGGCGCGGCGGACCGGCAAGGATTCTTTTTTTCGCTTCCTGGCGGGCGGCGCGCGGAAAAAAAGAAGGGCACACGGTGCGCGGCAGTCCCGCGCAAGCGCGGCCGCCAAGCGCGTCTCTGCGCGGCGTCGCCAGGTCCGTCGCGCACATACCCGGGTCTCCGTCCCGGGTTTTTCCTCCAGGTTCCTGGCCTGGCTGCGACATCATAGTGCTTCGCTGGGCGATGGCCTGTACCGCCTGGGAAGCCAGCCCGTACCCACCCTGTTGAATTGCCTGGGGATCGGTATTGCACTCGCCCTGCCGCTGCTGCTCTACCTGGGCTTGGACAACCTGCAGAGGTTGAGTCATGACTGGGACCAGGGGGGTGGCATTTCCGTGTTTTTGCGTTCCGATATCGATGCGGATGCCGGTGAGCGGCTGGCGGAACGGGTTCGTTCCTGGAGGGGTGTGGGTGCCGTGCGCTACCAGGGCCGGTCGGAGTCCCTGGCGGAATTCCGCAGCTGGTCGGGTCTGGGGGATGTCCTGGATGGTCTCAGGGAAAATCCGCTGCCGCCGCTGCTGATCGTTCTGGCTGCAGATGTGGCACCGGAAGCCAACGTACTGGAACGCCTGCGCTTGGAACTGGATGCCCTGCCGGAGGCCGACAGTGCCCGCGCCGACCTGGAATGGGTGCGCCGGCTGCATGAGTTCACCGTGCTGGCACAGCGCATGGTTTTTGCCCTGGCGGCCCTGCTGGGATTCGGTGCCCTGCTGGCGGTGGTCAACAATACCCGCCTGATGATCGTCGGTCGCCGCGAAGAGATCGTGGTAGTCAAGCTGGTGGGCGGCACCGTCGCCTACGTGCGGCGTCCTTTTCTCTATTGCGGGCTGCTGTACGGACTGGGAGGTGCCGCCATGGCCTGGTTGCTCAGCACGGCCGGCATTGCCTGGCTGAAACAGCCGGTGCAGAACCTGGCGGACTTGTATGGCAGTGATTTCGTGATTGAGGGATTATCCTGGCGCTATGTGCTGTTGTTGTTCGGCGGTATGGCACTGCTGGGTCTGTCCGGTGCATGGCTGGCGGTGGTGCGCTACATCGAGAGCATTGAAATCGACTTCGATCACTGAGGGAACTTGAGCGAGGCCGCGGGGGAGCGCGCGGTGATTTGACGGCACTGTTTTCTTGGGGAACTGCGGGGGAGCACGCGGTGATTTGACGGCACTGCTTTCTTGGGGAACTGCGGAGGAGTGCGCGGTGATTTGACGACTGCCTCCCTGGGAAACTGCGGGGGAGCGCACTGCCGGAGGGGGGTGCTAAAGTACTGGCAAGCACGGTTCTGAGGAGAGAGTTTTTCCCCGCCAGGGAGGGGATGGATGCGCATCTTGTTTTTTACCGCGGCACTGGGCGTTTTTTGCGTCTCCTTTCTGCCGTACCTGCCTTCGCCGTGGTGGTTGACGTCGCTGCCGGCGGTCTTGTGGCTGGCCTGGTGCCGCCGCACTCCCGCAACGCGCGCCTTGGCGGGGCTGGCCCTGGGACTGGGCTGGGGCACTGTCGCCGGTCACTGGCTGTTGACGGGCATCCTGTCGCCTGCATGGGAGCGCGAGGACCTGCAGCTTCGAGGATGTATCAGCGGCTTGCCGGCGTATTACGGGGAGGGTCGGCAGTATCGCGGTCGCTTTGTCTTCCTCGTCCATCACGCCCACCCGCTGGCCGCTCCCGCGACCCGCTTGCCATTGCGTCGCCTGCGTCTGTCCTGGTACGGGCCGCCGCCATTGCAGACCGGGCAGTGCTGGGAATTGCAGGTGCGTCTGCGAGCACCGCGCGGCTTTGCCAACCCCGGCGGCAGCGACTACGGGGCCTGGCTGTTGGCCCAGGGCATCGGTGCCACGGGTTATGTGCGCGCTCCCGAACGCGCCCGCCGGCTTGCAGACCGTGACTGGCGCACCGTCCACCACCGGTTGCGCGCCGTGTTGGCGCGGCGCATGGAGGGTCGCCCGCAGGGCGAATTCACGGGCTTTGTCAGTGCCCTGGCTTTCGGCGATCGGCGCGCTCTTGCACCTGAACTGCGGCGCATCCTGCAGCACAGCGGGACGGCGCACCTGTTGGCCATTTCCGGGCTGCATGTCGGTTTTATCGCCTTGTTGTGCCAACTGCTGTGCAAGCTGCTGACGCGCCTGGTGCCGCCATGCCTGCGCCTGATGCCGGCGCAGTGCTGGGGTGCTGCCGGGGGGCTGCTGGGTGCTTTTTGTTATGCCATGCTGGCGGGTTTTTCCCTGCCGACCCGCCGCGCCCTGGTCATGGTGGCCGTGGTGATGCTTGCCCTGCTGTTGCGGCGCCGGGTCAGTTTCGCCGGTGGGTTTTGCCTGGCCCTGTTCCTGGTGGCACTCCAGGATCCCCTGGCACCGCACACGGCCGGGTTCTGGTTGTCTTTTGTCGCGGTCGGTGTCCTGCTCTACGCCTTTCAGCGCACGCCCGACATGCTGCAACAGGCGCGCGCACCGCGCACCCCATGGCGAGCCCCGTGGCGCATCCTGCGGCATTTCCTGTACGCGCAACTGGCGGTCAGCCTGGGACTCGTGCTGCCGCTGGGCCTGTTCCTGCACGGGGTGCCGCTGCTCTCGGTGCCGGCCAATCTTTTTGCCATTCCCTGGGTCAGCCTGCTGGTGGCGCCCGCCGCCCTGGCGGGGACCCTGGGCCTGGCGGTCTCGCCCCTGGGAGAGTACGGGGTGCGTTTGGCCGAATGGGGCCTGGCAGTGTTGTTTGCCGTCCTGCACGGCATGATGGAACTGCTGGAGCTGCCGGTGTGGCATCCGCCGCGCTGGCCGGTGCTGAGCATGATCGCGGCCATAGCGGGGACCCTGCTGCTGTTACGCGCCCGGCACCTGTACATTGCTGCTGCCGGCTTGGCACTGCTGTTGCCATTGACCTGGAGCGGTGGCAACGCCCCGGCGGCGGGTGCCCTGCAGGTTCTGGTGCTCGACGTGGGCCAGGGTCTTTCCGTGTTGTTGCGCACCCGCAATCACGGGCTGCTGTACGACACGGGTCCCGTGATGGGCCAGACAGACGCCGCCCGCCTGGCGGTTCTTCCCACCCTGCGTTCGTTGGGGGTGCGCTCCCTGGACGTCCTGGTGCTGAGTCACGGGGACCTGGACCACGTCGGTGGCACGGTCTCGGTGCTGGAAGAGCTGCCGGTGGATACTATTTTCAGCGGCGAGCCCTGGCGCAGCCAAGAGGACCTGGCACCGGGCATCCGGCGCCAACTGGAGACGGCAGAGCCCTGCAGGGCCGGTCAACACTGGCGGTGGGACGGAGTGGATTTTCGTATCCTGCATCCCCCGGAAAGTTTTGCCACGCGCAATGCCAACGATCTTTCCTGCGTGCTGCTGGTCGAGGTGGGCGGGCGGCGGGTGCTGCTGCCGGGGGATATCTCCAGGCGGGTGGAACGGCGGCTTGCCGGCACCTGGAGCGGGGCACCGGTCAGCGTGTTGCTGGCCTCGCATCACGGCAGTAACAGCTCGTCGGCGATGGATTGGATTGCGGCCTTGCGCCCGCGCCACGTGGTGTACTCCAGCGGGCATCTGAACCATTTTTCGCATCCGCATCCCGCGGTCGTCCGGCGTTACCTGCGGGCCGGGGCGTCCGGCATTCACACCGGGCGCAGTGGGGCGGTGCAATTTCACATTGATGCGAACGGCACCGTGCAGGGGCCCGGCCTGTATCGCACCCGGCATCGCCGCTATTGGCACCGTCCTTAGAGAGATCTGCGGGTTTGCGCAGTGCTGCCCGGCCATCCAGGTACTGAGCGGGCGGGCGGACGACGGCGGGGGTAGTACAATCGCCGGTCGCATGAAGCCCGGCACGCCCGCCTCCTGAATGACACCTGCAACCAGCGATTCCCGCATTTACCTGCGCTTGCTGCATTGCGCCGCTCCCTACACGGCGATGCTGGTCCTGGCGCTGTTCGGTTACGCGGTTTTTTCATTGGCGGTGATGCTGCTGGCGGATGTCATGCAGTTTATTCTCGACTCCTTGAATAACCGCACCCAGAGCGGGCGCGGCCTGGTTTCGGGCCTGGTGGTCTCGCTGTTTGGCGCGGAGGCACTGGGCCGCAACGATTTTGTTCGCCTGGCGGCACCGCTCAGCATTGTGCTGATTGTCCTGTTGCGGGGCCTGGGTTTTGTCGCCGGGGTCTTCGGTATGACCCGCACTTCCCGCGGCATGGTGCATGACTTGCGACGCAATCTTTTTGACCAACTGCTGGTCACGCCCGGCCAGATGATCGCCCGGGAGGGCGTCGGCTATACGCTGGCTAATTTTGGTTTCAAGATCGAGCAGATGGTCATGATCATCCAAGGGGCCCTGAACATATTGTTGCGCGAAGGGCTGACGGTTTGCGCATTGCTGGGCTACATGTTCTACCTGCAATGGAAACTGGCACTCATCATGCTGGCGATTATGCCGCTGATCGTGCTCCTGGTCAGGTACGCCGCAAATTTCGTTCGTCGCTACGCGCACCGCATCCAGGATTCCACCGGTGAGATCAACCACGTGGTCAACGAGGCGGTGCAGCACTTCCGGGAAATCCGCCTGTTCGGCGGCGAGGAATACGAGAGCAGGCGTTTTGCCGAGGCCAGCGAATACAACCGTCACCAGTCACTGAAAATCAAGATGGTGCGCGCCCTGCTGCAGCCGGTAGTGCAACTGCTGCTGGCGGCGACGCTGGCCCTGCTGGTGTGGATGATTTTGGGCGAGTTCGCAGCGGTGGATTTCAGCCCCGGGGAATTTGTCGCTTTCCTGACTGCCGCGGGCCTGCTCGCCAAGCCGATGCGACAACTGACCGGCCTGGTGGACACCGTGCAACAGGGCTTGGTCGCCGCCCGCGATGTGTTCGAGCTGCAGGATGCGGAACCGGAACCGGATACGGGCACGTACGAGGTGCAGCGGGTGCGCGGGGAGATTCATGTCGAGAATCTCAGCTTCCGCTATCACCCCGAAGACGAGCCGGCACTGCAAGACATCAGCTTTGCGCTGTCGCCCGGCCAGATGGTGGCACTGGTCGGACGCAACGGCAGCGGCAAGAGTACCCTGTTGCGCTTGTTGACGCGCATGCACGTGCATCTGCAGGGACGCATTCTGCTCGACGGCGTCGATGTCAACGAGTACCGCCTGCGCTCCCTGCGGGCGCAGTTTTCCGTAGTTCCGCAACAGCCGGTATTGTTTGATGACACGGTGTACCACAACATTGCCTACGGCGACATGGCGCGCGCGAGTCGCTCTGAAGTACTGTGGGCGGCAGAGGCGGCCTCGGCCCGCGAGTTCATCGAACAACTGCCACAGGGACTGGATACACGCCTGGGCAGAATGGGGGTGCAACTGTCCGGTGGACAGATGCAGTGCATCGCCATTGCCCGCGCACTGCTCAAAAATGCGCCGGTGCTGCTGTTGGATGAGGCGACCGCGGCACTCGACCGGGAAACGGAACGCCAGGTACAGAGAGCCCTGCACACGCTGACGGCCAACTGCAGCTGCATCGCCATCGCCCATCGCCTGGACACGGTGCAGCACGCGCACATGATCCTGGTGCTCGATGCGGGGCGCATCGTCGAACGCGGCAGGCACGAAGAATTACTGGCCGCCGGCGGCGAATACGCGCGCCTCTACCAGCGGAGCTTCGAAGGGTGAATTCCAGACGTTTGCGTTGGCACCGCCACTTGCTGGACTCCTGGGAACAATCCCGGCTGCTGGGATTCCTGCTGGCCTGGGCGGCCTGGATATTTCGCGGTCTCGCCTACTGGCGCCGGCACCGCTGCCTGGCGCAGGCACAGCCATTGCCAATACCGGTGGTGGTGGTCGGCAATCTGCACTTGGGCGGTACAGGTAAAACGCCGCTGGTCTGTCGCTTGGCCGGCATCCTGCGCGAAGCCGGTTACCGCCCGGGCATTGTCAGTCGCGGTTGGGGCGGTCGCCAGGCAGCCGTGCACATCGTGCGGGAAGACGATGATCCCGCGCAGGTCGGCGACGAGGCCCTGTTGCTGGCGGCGGTCGCACCGACCGCGATCGGCCGGGACCGGCCCGCTGCCGCACGGTGCTTGCTGGACCGGGGTTGCGACCTGCTGCTCAGTGATGACGGCTTGCAACATTACCGGTTACCGCGCGATATAGAAATTGTCGTGGTGGATGGCGCGCGCGGCATGGGCAACGGTCGCTGCCTGCCCGCCGGTCCACTGCGCGAGCCGCCACACCGCCTGCGGGAAGCGGATTTTGTCGTCTGCAACGGCCCCCGGGGTCCGGGCGTCCCGGCGGGCGAGAAGATGGAAATGCGCGCAGTGGAACTGTTGCGCCTGGACCAGGCCGAGCGCTGTGCACCGGGGGAGCGCGATTTCGGTGCCCGGGCGCATGCCGTTGCCGGCATCGGTGCCCCGGAACGTTTTTTTGCCCTGTTGCGCCCCTGGGTTGCCACGCTCATCGAGCATCCCTTTCCCGACCATTACGGCTATCGTGCGGGAGACCTGCAGTTCGCAGACGAGGTGCCGGTACTGATGACGGAAAAAGATGCGGTGAAGTGCCGCGCACTGCCGGAGTGCAGGGCCGCCCCGGAACGCTTCTGGGTCTTGCGGGCACGGGCAGAACTGGAAGAGGATTTCGTGCGCCGCCTGCTGCACCGCCTGCGGGAATGCGCTCCCATGCGCGAGGTGCCGGTGCCGGCATGAGTAGTGGCGGCGGCTTCCAGGTGCTGATCCCGGCGCGCTACCAGGCGCATCGCCTGCCGGGCAAACTGCTGCTGGAGATCGAGGGGAAAACGATCCTGCAGCGCACCTGGGAACGCGCCTGTCGCAGCACCGCAGAGCAGGTTCGGATCGTCACCGACGATCCGCGCATTTACACGGCCGCGACCGGTTTCGGTGCACAGGTGCTGCAGAGTGTCCAGGCGCATGCCTCCGGCACCGAGCGGCTGTCCGAGGCGGTGCAGCTCCTGGAACTGCCGGCGAACGCCCTGGTGGTCAACGTGCAGGGGGATGAGCCTTTGATTCCACCCGCGGTCATCGACCAGGCGGCGGCCTGCCTGGAGGCTTCCCCGGAGGCGGAGATCGCCACCGCCTGGACGCCCATTGCGACCGTGGAGGAGCTCTTGTCTCCCGACGTGGTCAAGCTGATGGCCGATGCCCGGGAGTGCGCCGCGTATTTCTCCCGGGCGCCGATTCCCTGGGCCCGGGAGGCGTTTGCGGATGGCATGCCCCGCACCCTGCCGCCGCAGTTTTCGTGGCGGCGGCACCTGGGAATTTATGCGTATCGCGTGCGGGTGTTACAGGGCTGGCGGCAGATGCCGCCGTCTCCGTGGGAGCAGGCGGAACGCCTGGAACAGTTGCGCGCGCTGTGGCACGGGATGACGGTGCAACTGTTCGAAGTTTGTGAGCCCGCACCGCCCGGGGTGGACACGGAAGAGGACTTGGAAGCACTGCGTGCGCAAGTGCGCATTGCAGATGCCGGCGGATGAAGATCGCCGAGGAATTTTCCCTGCAGGAGCACAATACACTGCGACTGCCTTCCGTGGCGCAGTACCGGGTTTGCCCCCGCAACCGGGACGAGTTGCACAGTGCCCTGTCATTTGCGCGCGAACGCAATGTGCCGCTGTGCATCCTGGGCGGCGGCAGCAACGTGGTCCTGCCCGGGCGTCTGCCGGGACTGGTGCTGCATCCGCAGTTGCGCGGCATAGACATATTGCGCGAAGACGATGCCGGACTGCTGCTGCGCGTCGGTGCCGGTGAATCGTGGCCCGCCCTGGTCGATCTGTGCCTGGAGCGGTGCTGGTACGGGCTGGAGAACCTGGCCTTGATCCCGGGCAGCGTCGGTGCCGCACCGGTGCAGAATATCGGTGCCTACGGCGTGGAATTGGCGGAACTCCTGCACGGCGTGGAGACGCTCGATACGCAAACGGGCGAGCAGCGCCTGCTCGCGGTCCGGGATTGCGGCTTCGCCTATCGCGACAGCGCATTCCGGGACCGCTGGCGCGACCGGCTGTTAATCTGCGCCCTGCAGTTGCGGCTGTCAAAGATTCCGCGGGCGCGCTGCGAGTACCCGCCATTGCGCGAGGCACTTGCGCGCGCCGGTTGCACGTCGCCGACCCCGGAAGATGTACACCGGGAAGTGACGGCCCTGCGGCGGCGTCTGCCGGACCCCGCACAGACGCCAAACGCGGGCAGCTTTTTCCGGAACCCGGAGCTCGACGCCGCGCACTACCGGCGCCTGCTCAGCGAACACCCCGGGCTCCGCGCATTCCTACAGCCCAGCGGCTGTTATAGAATTGCAGCAGGCTGGTTGCTGGAACAGGCGGGCTGGCGCGGGCGCGCCCGCGGGGCGGTGGCCGTGCACCATCGGCACGCACTGGTGTTAATCAACCGGGGCGGGGCGGCGGCCGCGGAAGTGCTGGACTGCGCCCGGGCGATGCAGGAATCGGTGCGCGATCGTTTTGGCATTGTGTTGGAGATCGAACCGCGTGTCTTCTGAGAAACAACGCGTCCTCTTGCCAGGCGGTGAGTTGTGGAGCTATCCCGGGGCCTTCGCCCGGCAGGCGGATGACTGGCTGCGCGCCTTGCTGGACAAGGTCGCCTGGCGCAGTGAGAAACTGCATCTCTTCGGGCGCTGGGTCGAAGCACCGCGGCGCATCGCCTGGTACGGCGACCCGGGTGCCGAGTACTGTTATTCGGGACGCCGTCATGCGCCCCGCCCCTGGATCGTCCCGCTGCAGGAAATGCGTACCGCGGTCCAAAAGCTGCTGGGGGCTTCTTTCAACAGTGCCCTGCTTAACCTGTACCGCGATGGCAATGACGCCATGGGCTGGCACAGCGATGATGAGCCGGAACTGCAACCGCGGCCCCTGATCGCCTCGCTGAGTTTCGGTGCCACCCGGCGTTTTGATCTGCGTCCGCGCGGCGGCGGCGCAATCGTCTCCCTGCAACTGGAACACGGTTCCCTGCTGGTGATGGGCGGCGATACGCAGCGTCACTGGCGGCACCGCGTACCGCGCAGTGCCCGCTGCCAGGCACCGCGGGTGAACGTGACGTTCCGGCGGGTGCGCGGGGTGCGTGCATGATGCCGGCCGCGGACCGGGACTTCGACTCGCGCCGGCTGATCGGCGGCCTGCAGGAGCACCCCGGGATCTACCAGATGCTGGACCGCGAGGGCGAAGTGCTGTACGTGGGCAAGGCGCGCAATCTCAAGAAGCGCGTCGCCAGCTACTTTCAAAAGCGCGCACTGAACCGCCGCACGCTGGCGATGCTGGCGCGCGTGCGGGAGGTACAGGTCACGGTGACCGCCAGTGAGACGGAAGCACTGTTGCTGGAGCAAAACCTGATCAAGGAATACCATCCGCCGTACAACATCCTGTTGCGAGACGACAAGTCTTATCCCTGCATTCGCCTGTCAGAAGAGGAGTTTCCGCGGCTGTCTTTTTACCGCGGCGCGCGGCGCAGTGGTGCGCGCTATTTCGGCCCGTATCCCGGCGCGTCGGCGGTGCGCGACAGTTTGAATTTTCTCTACCGCACCTTTCGCATACGGCAGTGTGAAAACAGCGTGTTTCGCAATCGTTCCCGCCCCTGCCTGCAATACGAGATCAAACGTTGCAGCGCCCCTTGCGTCGGTTTGATCAGTGCTGCGGAGTACGCCGAGAGTGTCGCGGATGCCGAAATGTTTCTGCAGGGCAACAACCGCGAGCTGCTCACGGGTCTCAGCGAGCGCATGGAGTCCGCTGCTGCGGCCGAGCACTACGAACGCGCCGCCGAGTTGCGCGACCAGGTCGCCGCGCTGAACCAGCTTCAGGAAAAGCAGTACATCGAGGGCGAGAAGGGCGATGTCGATATTCTCGCGGCGGCGGCGGCACCGGACTGTGTCTCGGTGCAGATGCTCTACGTGCGCGCCGGCCGTGTCATCGGCTCGCGCGGCTATTTCCCGCGCCTGCCCCTGGCGGAAAATCCGGGCGAGGCGCTGGCGGCATTTATTCCCGGCTTTTACCTGCGTGCGGCGGCCGAGATCCCGCGCAAGATCCTGTTGAGTCACCCGGTGGCCGGCACCCGTGCGCTGGAGGAAGCCCTGGAGCGCCGCGCCAGTCACAAGGTACGCCTGCAATCCCGCGTGCAGGGTGCCCGACTGCGCTGGTTGCGCCTGGCCCGGGAGACCGCCGAACAGAACTTGCAGGGACGCATGGCGGGCGAGAGGCAGACCATTGCCCAGTTGCAGGAATTGCGCGAGGCCTTGCAACTGGAAGAGACGCCGCGCCGCCTGGAATGCTTTGATATCAGTCACAGCGGCGGCATAGAGACCGTGGCTTCCTGCGTGGCTTTTGACCAGGAAGGGGCGCGCAAAAGCGATTACCGCCGTTATATCATCCGCGGTATTGCGCCGGGAGACGATTATGCCGCCCTGCGCCAGGCCCTGTTGCGGCGCTACCGGCGGGTGCAGACGGGGCAGGGGGGCGCCCTGCCCGACGTGTTGCTGGTCGACGGCGGACCGGGGCAATTGCGCCAGGCGCGCGAAGTGTGGGACGAGCTGGGACTCGGCGCGGCGGCATTGCTGGGCGTCGCCAAGGGGCGCAGTCGCCGCCCGGGGCGGGAACGCTTGTGGACCGGCTCCGGGAAGGAGCTCCGGCTGGCACCGGACTCCGGTGCACTGCACCTGGTACAGCGTATCCGCGATGAGGCCCACCGTTTTGCCATCCAAGGGCACCGCCGCCGGCGCAGTGCCCGCAGTGGGGCCTCGCCGCTGGCGGAAGTCCCCGGCATCGGCCCCAAGCGCCGCCGCATGCTGTTGCGTTCTTTCGGGGGTTTGCAGGGCATTCGCAAGGCGGCCCCGGAAGAGATTGCACGCACGCCGGGTATCAGCCTTAAAATGGCCGAAGATATTCTCGCGCACTTGCGGCGCAATTGAGTCTGGCAGCGGAGCGATCAACATGAATTTGCCGATGTGGTTCACGGTATTGCGCATTGCCCTGGTGCCGCTGATCGTGCTGGCGATGCTGCTGTTGCCCGGCTACTGGGCGGCACTGTTATTCGTATGCGCTGCGCTCAGCGATTGGTTGGACGGCTGGCTGGCCCGGCGTTATGCGCAAGTCAGCCGCTTCGGTGCCTTCTTGGACCCGGTGGCGGACAAGCTGGTGATCATCAGTGTGCTGATACTGTTGACGGCGTTTCACCAGACACTGTGGTTTTCACTGCCGGCACTGTGCATTATCAGCCGGGAAGTGCTGGTGCTGGCATTGCGGGAGTGGATGGTCGAAGTGGGCCGGCGCGCCCCGGTCTCCGTCTCGCGCCTGGGCAAGTGGAAGACCACGCTGCAATTTGTCGCGCTGTTGCTATTCCTGCTCCTGGGCCGGGGCGACGAACTGCTGTTATTGCTGACGGCTTACCTGCTGTTGTACGTGTCACTGGTGCTGACCCTGTGGTCCATGGTCAACTACCTGCGCGCGGCGTGGTCAGAATTGGATTGGAGAGGCGAGCGCAAGCACTGAGGAGTTTCAATCCGATCGGGCACCCGGTGTCGTCGCCGCCGGCGATGCTGTAGCGGTGGCGGCAGGGGCTGTATCCAGGTGCCGGCGGTCCCAGCAGTTTTCGTGGTAATGCCGGCTGCCCCGGTAATAAAAGAATATGCCGACCAGGTAGCTGAAGAAGGCGGCAGCCAGGCCCCAGCGTATGGAGTTCTTGCCGAAGACAGGATGCGTGAGGTCACTGACCCAGCCGACCAGGAACGGCCCCAGGCTCAGGCCGATCAGGCTCATGAACAGCATCAAGATGGCGCAGGCCAGGGTGCGTTGCGTGGGTGCCACCAACGCTTGGGCGGCGACATAAGAGGGGGCGGCCCACCAGGTGCCGACGACACCGGACAGGATGGCGAACAAGGCTGCGACCGGCAGCTGGAACTGGCCGAAAAACAAGTTCTGCCCCTCCGGCCACAGCAGGAACAGCAGCAGCAGGGGCAGCGACAGTATCAGGCTCAGCATCGGCACGAGCATTTGCCAGGCGCGGTCCCTCATCACCATCCGGTCGCAGAGTAAGCCGCCCAGCAGGGAGCCGGCCAGGGCGCTGACCGTGCCCAGCAGACCGACGACAATGCTGGCGTGAAACAGGCTCATTTCATGCACGCGGATTAAGAAACTGACCTGCCAGTGCCCGAGTCCGTAACCGGCCAGCGAGGCAAAACCAGCACCCAGCAACAGGGCGCGCATCGCCGGGATATTCCACATCTCGCGGAAAGTGCGAAAGGCACCTTGTTGTTCATCGTCTGCCGTCGTCGTTTGCTCATCCCAGTACCCCTTGGCCGGCTCGCGCAGGGTGAAACGGATCAGCAGGGCGAGCACCAGCCCGGGGGCACCCAGGACCAGGAAGGCCCTGCGCCAGCCGTAATTTTCCGCGATCCAACCGCCGCCGCCGAAAGCGAGCATCATGCCGATAAAAGTGCCGCAGGCAAAAATCGACATCGCCGTGGAACGGTCCTTGGGCGGATAATAATCGGCGACCAGGGATTGGGAGGGCGGAGTACCGCCGGCCTGGCCGATGCCGACGCCGATGCGGAACAACAGCAGGTGCCAGTAGTTTCCAGCGACCGCGCAGAGCACGGTCATCAGGCTCCATACGCCCGCCGCCCATGCCAGCACATTGCGGCGCACGCCCCGGTCCGCCCACATGGCCGCCGGAATACTGAGCGTGACATAGAACACGGCGAAGACCAGGCCGTACAGAATGCCCATTTGTGTATCGCTGGCCTGGAATTCCTCTTTCATAGGCTCCACGAGCACGGAAAGAAGTTGCCGGTGGAGGAAATTAAAGACGTACGTCAGTGTCAGGATGCCCAGTGCATAATGCGCATGGGCGCGGGAAATTTCAGTTAAAGATGAATCTGTGCGCACAAGAGCTCCCGGAAAACAAGTCTGCAGACTGCTAAAATAACACGTTATGTGATGCGGTGCTTTCCCGGGCTGGATGGCAGAGTGGTTATGCAGCGGACTGCAACTCCGTGTACGCCGGTTCGATTCCGACTCCAGCCTCCATATTTGCCGCGCTCTCTAAGCAGGGGGGAGTGGAAAGCAGAGGGGGAGTGGAAAGCAGAGGGGGAGTGGAGAGCAGGGGGGGAGTGGAGAGCAGGGGGGAGTGGAGAGCAGAGGGGGAGTGGAAAGCAGAGGGGGAGTGGAGAGCAGAGGGGGAGTGGAAAGCAGAGGGGGAGTGGAAAGCAGAGGGGGAGTGGAGAGCAGGGGGAGCATGAAAACAGCATGCCGGGCGGGTGGTTTGATTTTCCTGGCACCGGTGATGAGAGGCACAAGAGTAGCCTGGCAGTGAACGCCCGGGTGGCGAAATTGGTAGACGCAGGGGACTTAAAATCCCCGGACTTGCAAGTCATGTCGGTTCGAGTCCGGCCCCGGGCACCAGGAACGGGCGGGGAATGCTCCCCGGCTCGCAAGACCCCGGCTATATGATGCTGGCGTTGAGTATAGGGCTTGGGATTGGTTTATATATACGCTGTCGTTTAGTATAGGGCTAGGGATTGGTTTATATATACGCTGTCGTTTAGTATAGGGCTAGGGATTGGTTTATATATACGCTGTCGTTTAGTATAGGGCTAGGAATTGGTTTATATTATTCTATCGTTTAGTATAGGGCTAGGGGTTGGTTTATATTATTCTATCATTTAGTATAGGGCTTGGAATTGGTTTATATATACGCTATCGTTTAGTATAGATATTGAAATTTTATGCTATTATGTGTTATCTACAATCATTTTCCTCCAAACACGGGTCTGAGCAAAATGGCAGAGCATCCACAAGCAAGCTCTCCCGATCGGGAACGCACCGGCCGCTATGTACAGCAGCCACAGGGATACCGCGCTTTTATCCCCAGGGCATTGCCTCCCGATCCCCCCTTGCGGCTCAGCCCGGGGATGCAGCAACTGCTCTCCCAAGCGGACCGTGCCCTGGGGCGGCTGAGTGGTTCCGCGGGGGTATTGCCCAGCCTGGGTTTGTTTGTCTACGAGATGCACGTGCGCAAGGAGGCGGTGTTATCCAGCCGGATCGAGGGAACCCGGAGTTCCCTGCAGGATTTGCTGATTGCCGAGGCCGGCGTGCTCCCATCCGGGCGTCCCGATGATGTCGCCGAAGTCACCAATTATGTGCGGGCTTTCAACTATGGTCTGTATCGACTGGAGGAGCTTCCCGTGTGTGTTCGGCTATTATGCGAAATGCACGAGCTCTTGCTGCAGGGGGTGCGGGGGGCCCCGGCCCGGCCCGGGCTGCTGCGCGAGTCTCAAAATTGGCTCGGGCCCGCCGGGTGCGATCGGAGCGAAGCCACTTTTATACCTCCTCCTCCCGCCGAGGTGCCTGCCGCCCTGGGGGAGCTGGAAAAGTTTCTGAATGCCCCAGGCGGCTTACCCCCACTGGTCTGGATTGGCCTGGCGCATGCCCAATTTGAAACCATTCATCCCTTCCTGGATGGCAATGGGCGCCTGGGCCGCCTGCTGATTAGCTTGCTGCTGGCGCAACAGCAGATCTTGCAAAAGCCGGTTCTCTACCTGTCGGATTATTTTTATCGCCACCGCTTGGAGTACTACGATCGTCTCCAGGCCGTACATGAGCAGGGCGACTGGGAAGGATGGATCGAATTCTTTCTGCAGGGGGTCGCCGATGTGAGTCAGGATGCGGCCGAAACCATTCAGCACATCTATGCTCTGCGTGAAAAACATCGTGCTGAGATTAATATGGCATTGGGGCGGGCTGCCGGCAACGGGCTGCGTATCCTGGAGTTCCTTTACTCGCAGCCGCTGTTCACCGTGCCCCGGGTGCAGGGACACCTGGGTGTCAGTTATGCATCGGCCAATCAACTGGTATCGCGCCTGGAAAAATTGGGGATCCTGGAGGAAATCAGTGGCCGTAAACGCAATCGCGTGTACCGCTATTCCTCTTACCTGGAACTCTTTGAAAAAAATCCTCCGCCGAACCAGGCCTGAAGGCCGGGGGTGCTGTGCTTATTGGCCCGCCGGGCATCCCTCTGCGTCACAATCGTCGGCCGGGTGCTCCGGTGCCAGGTTTTCCGTCTGCTCCTGTGCCGGTTCTTCTCGCAGCAGTGCCATGATCTCTGCGCCCAGTTCCATGTCCTGCACGGCACCGAATTTCTGTTTCCTGCATCTTCCCTGGCGGTCGACCAGGATTTGCGTCGGCGTGCCCTGCATCCCGTAAGCGGCCATGGTTTGCGGGATGCCGCCTCCTTGGGCGGGTGCATCGATGCCGACCGGAAAGAAAATGCGGTATTCGTGCAGGAAGGCCTCCAGGGCTTGGCGGCTGCCCTGGGCGGCGTGGTGTTCGAATACCGTGTGCAAGCCGATGACCGTGACTTCGTCCTGGCGGAAGGTCTGGGCGACGCGCCCCGCCTGGGGCAGGGCATGCGATACGCAGCCCGGGCAGAGCATCTGGAAAGCCTCGATCAAAACGACCCGGCCGCGCAGTTCCCGCAGGGTGCAGGGGCGATCGGTATTCAGCCATTCGCTGGTTTGCAGTTCCGGGGCGGGTTTGAATGCCATGGCGGTATTTCCAAGGGCGCGGTTCGTGTCTCGCGGGGACGGGCGTTGCCGGGGGACCC
This sequence comes from Gammaproteobacteria bacterium, assembly GCA_965215045.1. Taxonomy (GTDB): domain Bacteria; phylum Pseudomonadota; class Gammaproteobacteria; order JABABF01; family JABABF01. The sequence continues at coordinate 1,624,844 of OZ244031.1, forward strand.
AGGGGCTGTTTTGCCGCCTCCCGGGGCCCCCGAATTATAAGCCCGGAACCCCCGTTTCCGATGCCGGGGAAAATTGACATTGATTCTTTCCCTGTTATAAACTATTTCACCTTTTGCCCCGCCAGCCTGACCTCCAGACAGGGGAGGTCGGGGCGGGGCTGTATACATTTTTAAACCCGGAGCTCCCCCGTGGAAGGAGAACAGCGGATACGCATACGGTTGAAGTCGTTCGACCACCGTATCATCGATGCCTCGACGCGCGAGATCGTCGAGGCGGCGCGGCGTACCGGTGCCCGGGTCCGCGGGCCGATTCCCCTGCCGACGCGCAAGGAGCACTACACCGTGCTGATCTCCCCGCACGCGGACAAGGATGCGCGCGACCAGTATGAAATACGCACTCACAAGCGTCTGCTCGAAATCGACGTGACGCCGCAGACCATTGACGCGCTGGCGCAACTGGCCCTGCCGGCCGGTGTAGACACGCAGATCAAAACTTTTGGCAAGGACGAGAAATAAGCGGGGAGTCGGCGATGGCAATCGGTTTACTGGGACGCAAGCTGGGAATGACCCGCGTGTTCAACGAGGACGGAGTCTCGGTGCCCGTCACCGTGATTGAAGTGGCGCCCAATCGCGTCGTGCGCCTGCTGGACAAGGAGCGCGAGGGCTACCGCGCGGTGCAACTCAGCAGCGGGGAGGCCAGGACCAAGCACTTGTCCCGCGCCGAGGCGGGGCATTTCACCCGGCATAACACGCCTCCCGGTGCCCGGCTGCGGGAGTTTCGCCTGGAGGAGACGGAAGAGGTACCCGCCGAAGACGGCATGCTGACCGTCGATTGGTTTCGAGTTGGCCAGCAGGTGAACGTGACCGGCGTCTCCCGCGGCAAGGGTTTCCAGAGCGGCATTCGCCGCTGGAATTTTCGCAGCCAGGACCACAGTCATGGCAATTCCAAGGCGCACCGTTCCAACGGTGCCATCGGTCAATGCCAGACCCCTGGACGGGTCTGGAAGGGTAAGAAAATGTCGGGTCGCATGGGAAATATGCAGGTGACTGCGCGCAACCTGGGTGTGGTGCGCGTCGACACCGAACGCAATCTTCTGCTGGTTCGGGGCGCGGTGCCCGGGGCACCGGATGCCGAGTTGCTGGTGCGTCCCTCCCGCGGATGCCTGACGCCGCCGGCACCGCCCGCGGCAACGGAAGCCGCCGCGGCAGAGGCTGCTGCCGAATAAGGTGCGGGGGGCGGCGATGGAACTCAGCGTGGTTGGATGGCAGGGGGAGGGAGGCACCCAGGTGGAAGTTTCCGACCGGGTGTTTGCCTGTCGCTACAATTCCGGGCTGGTGCACCAGGTGGTCACGGCATTCATGGCGCGGGGCCGGCAGAACAGCCGCGCGCTCAAGTCGCGTTCCGATGTTCGCGGCAGCGGGCGCAAACCCTGGCGTCAGAAGGGCACCGGCCGCTCGCGCGCCGGCACGATCGGCTCTCCGTTGTGGCGCGGCGGCGGCGTCAGCTTCCCCAACAACGATCGCAACTTCTCACAAAAAATCAATCGCAAGATGTACCGCGGCGCAATGCGCGTGCTCCTGTCTGAATTGTTGCGCCATCGGCGTCTCGTGGTGGCGGACGAGATCAGCGTGCCTGAGGCCAAGACCCGCGCCCTGCACAAGCTGCTCGATGCGCGCGAGTGGCGCGACGTGTTGCTGGTGACCCTGGAGGCGGATGAGGCCCTGGAGCGCGCGGCGGGCAACTTGCCGCGCGTCGAAGTGCGAACGGCGGCGCGTGTCGACCCGTTGTGTCTGCTGGGGCGCGAACGCACCGTGTTTTCGCTGTCGGCATTGCAATACCTGGAACAGAGGTTGTCGGCATGAACCGCGAGAGAATGTTCCAGGTGTTGCGCCAGCCGCGCGTCTCTGAGAAGGCGGCACTCCTGAGCCAGCAGCACAACCAGTACGTGTTTAACGTCTCCATCGATGCGACTAAGCCGGAGATCCGCGCGGCGATCGAAAACATTTACGACGTGCGCGTGCTGGGCGTGCAGGTGCTGCGCGGCAAGAAAAGAACCCGGCGCTTGCGCTTTGGCAGCGGACGGTTAAAACAGCGGAAGAAAGCCTACGTGCGCCTGGTTCCGGGGCATCGCATCGACTTCTCGACGAAGGTGGAATGAGGACGCGCTGATGGCTATCGTACCTGCCAAGCCCACCTCTCCCGGGCGTCGCTTCGCCACCCGCAGGGTGAACCCGGAACTGCACCGGGGTGCGCCGTACAAACCCCTGTTAGCGTCCAAGACCAAGAGCGGGGGGCGCAATAACCAGGGCCGGATCACCACCCGTCATATCGGCGGCGGGCACAAGCAGCGCTACCGGCGCATCGATTTTCGGCGCGACAAGGATGGTGTGCCCGGTCGCGTGGAACGCCTGGAGTACGATCCCAATCGCAGTGCGCACATCGCCCTGGTGTTGTACGCGGACGGGGAGCGCCGCTACATCATTGCCAGTGCCAATCTTAAGCAGGGCGATGAAATCCTGTCCGGTAGCGATGCACCGCTGCGTGAAGGCAGTGCCATGGCCCTGGCGGACATGCCCCTGGGCAGCGTGGTGCATTGCGTGGAATTGAAGCCGGGCAAGGGTGCCCAACTGGCGCGCAGTGCCGGTGCCTCGGCGCAACTGGCAGCGCGGGAAGGCGGTTACGCCACCTTGCGCCTGCGCTCCGGGGAGGTGCGCAAGGTGCTGGAGGGATGTCGCGCCGTGCTCGGGGCGGTCTCCAACAGTGAACACAACCAGCGGCGCCTGGGCAAGGCGGGGGCCGCGCGTTGGCGCGGCCGGCGTCCCACGGTGCGCGGGGTGGCGATGAACCCGGTGGACCATCCGCACGGCGGCGGCGAGGGACGCACCTCCGGCGGCCGCCACCCGGTGAGTCCGCAAGGTCTGCCGACCAAGGGATACAGAACACGGCGGCGCAAGAATTCACTGATTGTGCGGCGCCGGCAGAGGAACAGGTGATCATGCCGCGCTCACTGAAAAAAAGTTATTTTGTCGATATCCACCTGATGCAAAAGGTGCAGGAGGCGCAGGACAAGAAAGACAAGCGTCCGATTCGCACGTGGTCGCGTCGTTCCATGGTCGTGCCGACCATGGTCGGCTTGACGATCGCGGTGCACAATGGCCGTGACCACGTGCCGATCTTCATCACCGAGGAGATGGTGGGACACAAGCTGGGAGAGTTTGCACCGACCCGCACCTTTCGCATGCATTCCGGTGACCGCCAGGCCAAGGGTGTCGTCGAGAAGAGGAAGCAGTGATGGAAGAAGTGACGGCGAAATTAAAGGGGGCGCGCACTTCGCCGCAGAAGATGCGCCTGGTTGCCGACAGCATACGCGGCAAGCCGGTCGGCCAGGCCCTGGATATCCTGCGCTTCAGCCCGCGCAAGGCGGCGGCCATTCTCTGGAAACTGCTGCAATCGGCACTTGCCAATGCCGAACATAACCGGAACTGGGACGTGGATGCGCTGTACGTCTCGGCGGTGCAGGTCGATGAAGGACCGATGATGAAACGCATGAAGCCGCGCGCGCGGGGCCGCGCCGACCGCATTCACAAGCGCACCAGTCACGTCATCCTGAAACTCGGGAGGGTCGCCTGATGGGACAGAAAGTGCACCCGGTGGGCATGCGCCTGGGAATTATCCGTCAGCATGCGTCGGTGTGGTACGCCGAGCGCGACCAGTACCGCAAGCAGCTGCTGATCGACATGATGGTGCGCGAGTACCTGGAAAAAGAACTCTCCGGTGCCTCGCTCAGCAAGATCGCCATCGAGCGGCCCGCCGGTGCCGCCAAGATCACCATTTATACCGCGCGCCCGGGTATCGTGATCGGGAAAAACCATGAGAACATCGACAAGCTGATCAAGGAATTGAAATCATCGCGCTACATGGACATGGAAAACCTGGACGTCCAGGTCGAGGAGGTGCGGGAGCCGGATGCGGATGCGCGCCTGGTCGCCAACCATGTCGCCCGCCAGTTGGAAAACCGTGTGATGTTCCGGCGGGTGCTGAAAAAGGCGGTGCAGAACACGATGGCGCAAAAGGTGGAGGGCGTGCGCGTGCAGGTCAGCGGACGCTTGGGCGGCGCGGATATCGCCCGCACGGAATGGAGCCACGAGGGCAGGCTGCCGCTGCATACATTGCGGGCGGATATCGATTATGCGACCGTGCGCGCTTCCACCACGTACGGAGTCATCGGCGTCAAGGTGTGGATTTGCAAGGGCGAGGTGTTTGAAACCCCGACGCCCGAGACGCAGGAACCCTCCGCTGCGACGAACTGAGATTTGCCGTCATGTTACAGCCCCGCAAAACCCGTTACCGCAAGCAGCAAAAGGGCCGCAACCGCGGTCAGGCCCACGTCGGCAACGCGGTCAGCTTCGGCGAGTACGGTCTCAAGGCGACCGGGCGCGGCCGTCTGACCGCGCGTCAGATCGAGGCCGGGCGCCGGGCGATGGCGCGTCACATCAAGCGCGGCGGCAAGATCTGGATTCGCGTGTTTCCCGACAAGCCGGTCACCAGGAAACCCCTGGAAGTTCGCCAGGGCAAGGGCAAGGGCAACGTGGAATTCTGGGTGGCCCCGGTGCAACCGGGGCGCGTGGTGTACGAGGTGGACGGTATCTCCGAAGAGTTGGCGCGCGAGGCTTTCAAACGTGCGGCGGCCAAGCTCTCCGTGCCGACCGTGTTTACCAGGCGGGAGGTGCGGCTGTGAAGATGTCGGAATTGCGTTCCCAGACCGACGTGGAACTGCAGCTGGAACTGGCGCGCCTGGCGCGGGAGAGCTTTGAATTGCGGATGGTCCAGGTCTCCTCCCAGGAGAAGCGCACGCATCGTGCCAGTGCCATGCGGCGGGACGTGGCGCGGATCCGGACCATCTTGCGCGAACGGCAAATTGCCGCCTCCTTGGAGATAGAGGAGGAGGAGGAGGCACCGTCCGCGGACGAACCGCGGCAGGGCCGGGAAGCGGAGACGGAGAGCTGAGATGAAAGGCGAACCCGTGATCAATGAGCGGGGCCGGCGGCTGACCGGGCGCGTGGTCAGTGACAAGATGGACAAGACCATCGTCGTGCTGATCCGGCGCCGGGTGCGTCACCCGATCTACAAGAAATACATTTTTCGCTCCACCAGGCTGCAGGCGCACGATGAGCAAAACCAGTGCAGCGTCGGCGACCGGGTGACGATCGGTGAGACTCGTCCCCTGTCGCGCAAGAAATCCTGGGCACTGGTGCGCATCGAGGAGCGGGCCATCGTGCAGGGCGCGGAGGGTGCGGCATCATGATCCAGGCGGAAACCGCGCTGAATGCAGCTGACAACAGCGGCGCCCGGCGCCTGGTGTGCATCAAGGTGCTGGGCGGTTCCCGGCGTCGCTACGCGCACATCGGCGACCTGATCAAGGTCACCGTCAAGGACGCCGCGCCCGGGGGACGGGTGAAAAAGGGCGAGGTAATGACCGCCGTGGTGGTGCGCACCCGCAAGGGTGTGCGCCGGATGGACGGCTCCGTGATCCGCTTTGATGACAATGCCGCGGTGTTGCTGAACAGCCAACTGGCCCCGGTGGGCACGCGGATTTTCGGACCGGTCACGCGCGAATTGCGCGCCGAGAACTTCATGCGCATTGTCTCCCTGGCACCGGAAGTTCTGTGAGGACGGTGCGATGAAAAAGATCAGGCGCAATGACGAGGTACTGGTACTCAAGGGGCGCGATCGCGGCAAGCGCGGCCGGGTGAGCCGGGTGTTGCCGGACGGGCGCCTGATTGTCGCCAATGTCAACATGGTGAAGCGGCATACCAAGCCCAACCCCGGGCAGAACCGCCCGGGAGGCATTGTCGAGAAAGAGGCACCGATCGACGTCTCCAACGTGGCGATTTTCAACACCGGGACGGAGCGCGCCGATCGCGTCGGCTTCGCGGTCGATGAGCAGGGCGTGCGTTACCGGGTGTTCAAGTCCAGCGGGGAACGAATCGGCTGAGGCTGTTTATGATGGCGAGGCTCAAAGAACTGTACGACAAGGAGATTGCCCCGGCGCTGTTGCAGGAACTGGGATACAAGAATCCCATGCAGGCGCCGCGGCTGGAAAAAGTCGTGATCAACATGGGTGTGGGCGAGGCACTCGCGGATAAAAATGCGCTGGAGCATGCGCTCAATGACCTGCAATTGATCAGCGGTCAGAAGCCGGCACTCACCCGGGCGCGAAAATCCGTTGCCGGTTTCAAACTGCGCGCCGGCTGGGCGGTGGGTTGCAAGGTCACCCTGCGCCGGCAGCGCATGTACGAATTCTTCGATCGCCTGGTCAACGTGGCGATTCCCAGGGTGCGGGACTTCCGCGGCATCAGTCCGCGTTCGATGGACCGGGCCGGGAACTGCAGCATCGGCATCGCCGAGCAGATTATTTTCCCGGAAATCGATTATGACAAGACCGACAAGTTGCGCGGCATGGACATCAGCATCGTGATTCGCGCCCTGAAAAAGGAAGATGCGTATGCCCTGCTGCGCGCCTTTAAATTTCCTTTCCGGGAAACGCACTGAGGCACGCTGTTCCATGGCCAAGAAATCCGTAATTGCACGCAATGAAAAGCGTCAGCGCACCGTGCACAAGTATGCCGAGCGCCGCGCTGAGCTCAAGGCAGCACTGCGCAATCCCCGCGCCACCGATGAAGAGCGCTGGGAGGCGCAGCAGGCGTTGCAGAAACTGCCGCGCAATGCCAGCCCGGTGCGCCTGCGCAACCGCTGCCATTTCACCGGCCGCGGCCAATCGGTGTATCGCAAGTTCGGCCTGGCCAGGAACAAGCTGCGCGAGGCGGCCATGGAAGGCAATATCCCGGGACTGGTCAAGTCCAGCTGGTGAGCCGGGGCGCGGAGAGAAGGGGCAGACGATGAGCATACAGGACCCGTTGGCGGACATGTTTACCGTCATTCGCAATGCGCAAATGGTCGCCCATCCCCGGGTGAGCGTGGGTGCCTCCCGTTTGAAGATCGCGATCTGCGAGGTCTTGCAACAGGAGGGATACATCGACCGCTACCAGGTGGAGGAAAAGGAAGGCAACAAGCGCGTATTGCACATCGACCTGCGCTACCGTGAGGGACGGCCGGTGATCCGGGAGATCAAGAGAGTCAGTCGCCCGGGACTGCGTCTCTACACGCGGGGCGATGCGCTGCCGCAGGTGCGCAACGGCCTGGGCGTGGCGATCGTCTCCACCAGCCGGGGATTGATGACGGACCGCACCGCGCGCCGTGCCCGTTGCGGTGGCGAAGTGTTGTGCACGGTTTTTTGAGCACCTGCTGATCATGTCCCGCATCGCCAGGATCCCGGTGCCCGTGCCACGGGGAGTGGAAGTTCGCCTGGAGACGGACCGGGTGCAGGCCAAGGGCGGGAAAGGCGACTTGGAGATGAAGTTGCACCGCTTGGTCGCGGTGCGGCAGGAGGGCGATGTCCTGCGCGTGGAGGCGCGTGAAGACGTCGCGAAGGCCAGGGAATTGAGCGAGATCATGGGTTCCACCCGCGCCCTGCTGAACAACATGGTGCAGGGTGTCAGCCAAGGTTTCGAGAGGCGCCTGTTGTTGAACGGCGTTGGTTACCGGGCGGCACTGTCCGGTAAAACCCTGAACCTGACGCTGGGGTTTTCCCACCCGGTGCGGTATTCGCTGCCGGAGGGAATCAGCGCCGAGTTGCCGTCGCAAACCGAGATCATTTTGCGCGGTGCCGACAAGCAGTTGCTGGGACAGACGGCCGCGGAAATCCGTGCATTCCGTCCGCCCGAGCCCTACAAGGGCAAGGGCATTCGCCATGCCGATGAGCAACTGCGGCTCAAGGAAGCCAAGAAGAAATAAGGCGGGAGACGATGAAAATTGCCAAGAGAACAGCCCGTTTGCGCCGCGCCCGCCGCGCGCGCATGCGCATCCGCGAACGGGAACTGCCCCGGCTCAGCGTTTTTCGTTCGCCGCGGCACATCTACGCGCAGATTTTCAATGCCGACGGCGGCCGGGTGCTGGTCAGTGCTTCGACCACGGAGCGGGAGTTGCGCCAGGCGGCGACCGGCAACGTCGAGGCGGCGCGACGCGTGGGCGTGTTGATCGCCGAACGCGCCCGGAATGCCGGCATCGAAAAGGTCGCTTTCGATCGCGGCGGTTTCAAGTATCACGGGCGCATCGCGGCACTGGCCGAAGCGGCGCGCGGCGGCGGTTTACATTTTTGATTCGCGGAAGAGGTTGATCGATCATGGCGCTTCGCTTGCAAGAAGAGGGTGCAAACCAGGAAGGATTACAAGAAAAACTGGTCGGCGTCCGGCGCGTGACCAAGGCGGTCAAGGGCGGTCGCCTGTTCGGCTTTGCCGCGCTCTCGGTGGTCGGGGACGGCAAGGGCAAGGTGGGATACGGACGCGGCAAGGCGCGCGAGGCGCAATCCGCGATTCAAAAATCCCAGGAAGTGGCGCGCCGCAACATGGTCCAGGTGTATCTCAACGGTGTGACCCTGCAGTACCCGATCAAGGCGCGGCACGGTGCCTCCCTGGTGTACATGCAGCCGGCTTCTCCCGGCACCGGGGTGATCGCCGGCGGGGCGATGCGCGCCGTGCTGGAACTGGCCGGCGTGCAGGACGTGCTCGCCAAGTGCTACGGTTCCACCAACCCGGTGAATGTCGTGCGCGCGACCATCAAGGGCCTGCGTGAAATGCAGCATCCGCGCCAAGTCGCCGAAAGGCGCGGCAAAACCGTGGAGGAGATCCGCTCCTGAGCGGGGTCGGGGCCATGAGCGAGGGCAAGGCGACTTTGCGGGTTACGCAGCTGCGCAGCGTCAACCGGCGCCGCAAATCACACCGGGACTGTGTCGTCGGCCTGGGTCTGCGCCGCATCGGGCAGACGGTGGAGGTGGAAGACACGCCCGCGGTGCGGGGCATGATCGCCAAGGCGCATTACCTGCTGCGTGTGGAAACGCCGGCACCGGCAGCGGAGTCGCGGGAGCAGCGCGATGCCTGAGACCCCCGGCCCCCGCATCAACAGCCTCTCGCCGGCACCGGGCAGCCGCCGCCTGCGCACGCGCATCGGGCGCGGTGTGGGCTGCGGCTCTGACAAGACCGCCGGCCGCGGACACAAGGGCCAGAAATCGCGCGCCGGCAGTGGCCCCAAGGCGCGTTTCGAAGGGGGGCAGATGCCACTGCATCGGCGCCTGCCCAAGTTCGGTTTCCGTTCCCGCATCGCGCGGGTGACCGCCCGGGTGCGCCTCTCTGAGATCGACCGCATGAGCGAGGAGATCATCGACCTGGAGGCCCTCAAGCGCGCCGGGGTGGTCAAGCGCAATGCCCGGCGCGCGCGGGTCTTCCTGTCCGGCACGATCAGCCGCAGCGTGCAGCTGCGGGGTCTCGCGGTGAGCCGGGGCGCGCGTGCGGCAATTGAAGAGGCCGGCGGCAGCGTGCTGGATGATGCCGCCCGGAGTGGCGAGGCGGGCTGAGGAGAGTCATGGCACAGGCGGACAACGCACAGGGTGGTCTGCTGGGCGAGCGCCCGGGCATGCGCGAGCTGTTCATACGGCTGCGTTTCCTGTTGCTGGCGATCCTGGTGTATCGCATCGGCACGCATATACCCCTGCCGGGCATCGACCCGCAGCGCCTGCAGTTGTTGTTCTCGGAAAACCAGGGCACCCTGCTGGGGCTGTTCAACATGTTCTCCGGGGGCGCACTGGAGCGCATGAGCATCCTCGCCCTGGGCGTGGTGCCCTACATCACGGCTTCGATCATCATGCAGATGGCGTCGGCGGTGCACCCGCACCTGGAGCAACTGCGCAAGGAGGGAGCACTGGGCCGGCGCACGATCTCCCAGTACACCCGCTACCTGACGGTCGCTCTCGCCGCCCTGCAGGCTTTCGGCATGTCCGGTGCCCTGGCGGGGCAGGGATTGGTCTACGAACCCGATGCCTCGTTTTACACGATCGCGATCATGTCATTGATCACCGGCTCGGTGTTCATGATGTGGCTCGGCGAACAAATTACCGAACGCGGCATCGGCAACGGTATCTCGATGTTGATTTTTGCCGGCATTGTCGCCGGGCTCCCCGGTGCCATCGGGCAGTCCCTGGAGCAGACGCGCCAGGGACAGTTGAGTGCCCTGCTGTTGCTGGTGCTGCTGGCACTGGCACTGGCACTGATGTACATCATCGTGCGTATCGAACGCGGACAACGGCGGGTGAGTTTGAATTACGCGCGGCAGATGCAGGGCGGGATGCAGCCGCCGGGGCACCTGCCGCTGAAAATTAACATGGCGGGCGTGGTGCCGGCGATCTTTGCCAGCAGCATCCTGTTGTTTCCCAGTTCGATCGCCCAGTGGTTTGGCCAGAGCAGTGCCACGGAATGGCTGCAGGATATCTCCTTTGCCATCGCCCCGGGGCAGCCGTTGAACATGCTGCTGTTCGGGATGTTGATTATTTTCTTTTGCTTTTTTTACACGGCCCTGGTGTTCAATCCGCGCGACGTGGCGGAAAACCTCAAGCGCAGCGGTGCTTTTGTTCCCGGGATTCGCCCGGGAGAACATACCGCGGATTACATCGATGACGTGTTGACCCGCCTGACCCTGTTCGGTTCGATTTACATTACCGCGGTATGCCTGCTGCCGCAGTTTCTCATCTCGACGTGGAACGTGCCCTTTTACCTGGGCGGGACCTCCCTGTTAATTGTCGTGGTGGTCACCATCGATTTTCTCTCGCAACTGCAATCACACCTGATGAGCCACCAGTACCAGTCGCTGATGAAAAAGGCGCGCCTGGTCGGCGATGGCGCCGGCGGTATGCCGCGCATGCGTTGAGCAGTGATGATCGAAGCGGAGCCAGCAACATGAAAGTCAGAACCTCGGTTAAAAAAATTTGCCGCAACTGCAAGGTAGTGCGCCGCCGCCGGGTGGTGCGGGTGATCTGCCGCGAGCCCCGGCACAAGCAGCGCCAGGGCTGAGGGACGATCCGGGATGCTGTCTGCGAAGCTCGGTATACAGGGCGTCCGGGCCGGGGAGTGGGTCTGGATGTCCCCGCTATGCTTGCTTTTCCCCCTGAAGGGCGTCATAATGCCTTGTTCGGCAAAATTTCACCCCTCCCCCTCCAATAAGGATTGAACCGCCATGGCGAGAATTGTCGGTGTCAACGTCCCTGACAATAAGCATCTCTGCATCGCATTGACCCATATTTACGGCATCGGCCGCAGCCTTGCGCTGCGGATTTGCCAAACCACGGGGCTGCCCCCGGGGCAGCGGGTCTCCGAGTTGGCCGAGCCACAACTGGACCTGTTGCGGCGCGAAGTTTCCCGTCTCAAGGTGGAAGGAGACCTGCGCCGGGAAGTGAGCATGAACATCAAACGCATGGTCGACCTGGGTTGCATGAGCGGCATTCGCCATCGCCGGGGTCTGCCGGTGCGCGGACAGCGCACCCGCACCAACGCCCGCACCCGCAAGGGTCCGCGGCGCCTGATCAAGAAGTAAGGCGGGGCGACGGACATGACAAAACCGCGCGGCAAATCCAGGTCCAGGACCGGGGCGCAACGGACGGTCGTGGACGGCATCGCCCATATCCAGGCGACTTTCAATAACACGATCATTACGATTACCGATACCCGCGGCAACACGCTGACCTGGGCGACTGCCGGCGATTCGGGTTTCAAGGGTTCGCGCAAGAGCACGCCTTTTGCCGCGCAGGTGGCGGCCGAACGTGTCGGGCGCAACGCACTGGAGCGCGGCGTGCGCAACCTGGATATACGTGTGCAGGGTCCGGGTCCGGGGCGCGATTCGGCGGTTCGCACCCTGGGCAATCTCGACTTCAGCGTGCGCTCCATCTCGGACGTGACGCCCCTGCCGCACAACGGTTGCCGGCCGCGCAAGCTGCGGCGTCCCTGAGGATTTGTGACCATGGCCAGGTACCGGGGACCGACTTGCAAGCTGGCGCGCCGCGAAGGCGTGGACCTGATGCTCAAAAGCGGCGTGCGCGCACTGGCGGAGAAGTGCAATCTCGAAACGCCCCCGGGCATTCATGGCATGCGCCGCGTACGCCCGGGCGATTACCGGATGCAACTGCGTGAAAAACAGAAGGTGCGGCGCATTTACGGGGTGCTGGAGAAGCCGTTTCGCAATTATTACGCCAAGGCGGCGCGCCAGAAGGGCGACACCAGTGAGAACCTGCTGCGTTTCTTGGAGCGACGCCTGGATAACGTGGTCTACCGCATGGGTTTTGGTGCCACCCGGGCGGAGAGCCGGCAGTTGGTTTCACACCGCCTGATCCAGGTGAACGGCAGGACGGTGAACATTCCCTCCTACCTGTTGTCGCCCAATGACACGGTTTCCGTGCGTTCGCGCGCGCACAAGCAGGAGCGGATTAAAAGTGCCCTGCAGCTGGCCTCGCAACTCCCTGACCAGGAGTGGCTGTCCGTGGATAACGAGAAGTTGGAAGGCGTGTTCAAACGTTTCCCGGAGCGTTCCGAGTTGTCTGCAGACATCAACGAGAGCCTCATCGTCGAACTGTATTCCAAGTAAGAGTGGGTTTTTCCAAGACGGGTTTCCAGGAGCCTTAAAAAAGATGCAAGATTTGACCAAAGAATTTTCCATTCCCGAAGAGCTGCAGGTAGAGCAGGTCTCGGACACGGAGGCACGGGTGACGCTGGAACCGCTGGAGCGCGGTTTTGGCCATACCCTGGGCAACGCGTTGCGCCGGATCCTGTTGTCTTCCATGCCGGGCAGTGCAGTCACCGAGGTGCACATCGAGGGCATCATGCACGAATACGCCACCCGGGAGGGGGTGCGCGAGGACGTGGTGGATATTCTTCTCAATCTCAAGCAACTGGCACTCAGGCTGGAGGAAGGGGAGAGTGCCGAACTGCAGCTGCAGGCCAAGGGACCGGGCGAGGTCAAGGCCGGGGACGTTCGCAAGCCGGCCAACGTCGAAGTGGCGAACCCCGATTACGTGATCGCGCACTTGGCCGAAGGTGCCAGTTTGAACATGAACATGCTGGTGGAACGCGGCCGCGGCTACGTCCCCGCCGAACAGAAACTCGATGACCTGGACTTCGAGACCGAGACCATCGGCAAGTTGCGCCTGGATGCTTCCTTCAGCCCGATCAAGCGGGTTTCCTACACGGTGGACAGCACCCGTAAGGGGCAGCGCACGGACCTGGACAAGCTGGTGCTGGAACTGGAAACCAACGGCACGATCACCGCCGATGAGGCGGTGCGCCGGGCGGCCACTATTCTCCAGGAGCACCTGGCGCCGATCACGGAGCCGGAAGCCCGGCAGAGACCGGGAGCGGCCTCGCAGGTGGTGATGACCGATCCCTTTTTCAACCAGCGCCTGGAAGAACTGAAAAACCTGGGTAAGAGCACGCGCAACAAGCTGGAAAAAGAGGGCGTCTTCTACATCGGGGAACTGGTGCGCATGACGGAACTGGACCTGCTGAAAATGCCAAATATCGGCAAGAAATCCCTCGATGAAATCGTCATGGCACTGGCCGAAGAGGATATGCAGCTGGGCCTGGATATCGATCCCTGGGAGGCACCGGCGGCCTGAGCGGTTTGCCGGGTGCCGGGGAGAAGACGGGATGCGACACCGGAATAGCGGACGGCGGCTGAACCGCAACAGCGCGCACCGCAAGGCGATGTTTCGCAACATGACCGCCTCGCTGGTAGCACATGAGATGATCCGCACCACCGTGCCCAAGGCGAAATCGCTGCGCGGCTTCGCTGAACCCCTGATCACGCTGGCCAAGAAAGATACGGCGGCAAACCGCCGCCTGGCCTTTGCGCGACTGCGCAACCACGATGCGGTGGGCAAGATATTTTCCGTCTTGGGCAAACGCTACCGGGACCGCCCGGGAGGCTACCTGCGCATTCTCAAGGCCGGCTTTCGCCCGGGCGACCGGGCACCGATGGCCGTGGTGGAATTGATCGGGCGCCCGGAACATGCCCTGTCGCCGGTGATCGAAAGAGAGCAGAGGCTGGATGAATGGCGCCAGCGGGTAGAGACGGAAAAGATGGAACCCGCGGTGGAGAGAGCACCCGCCGCCGCTCCTGCCGCAGCCGCCGACCCTGCCGCAGCCTCCGACCAGCCGCCGCAAGAGGAGCGGGCACCGAAAAAAAGAGGCTGGTTCTCGCGCTTGTTGGGCGGTCGTCGGGACACGGACCCGGAAAAGTGAGTGCCTCCCGCGCGGGTCTGTATGGCAGGGCGGCATTGCCGCCCGGTTCCAGGCCGCGGAGAAAAATTTTGGGCACGCAGAAATTTTTGTGCGTCTGCGCCGGTTGTTTGCCCTGCAAACCAAGTTTGCAAATTTCTGCTGGTTGTGATTGACTGTAGCCTGCAGATGCCGCAGTATTGCACGCATTATTATCGCCATCTCGATCTCACATACGGGGGAACCTAAATCATGGCAGCAAAGAAAAAGACCGCTCGTAAACCAGCCAAAAGCAAGGCCCGGGCTCCGGCGCGCCGCAAAAAGGCTGCCGCCAAGCCAGTCTCGCCCGGTGCGCCGATCCGCAGCCGGCTGACCAAGTCTGGCATTGTCGGTGCCATTGCGGAGAGTCGCGACTTGAGACGCGCAGACGTGAGTGCCGTGCTCGAGGAGCTGGAGCTTTTGATCGGACGCAGCGTTCGTCGGGGCAGCGTGGGAGAATTCCAGCTGCCGGGCCTGATGAAGGTGGTTGCGGTGAAAGTCGCGGCGCGCAAGGCGCGTCCGGGGGTCAACCCGTTCACCGGCGAAAAAATCATGATCAAGGCGCGTCCGGCAAGCCGCAGTGCCCGCGTGCGGGTGCTGAAGAAGCTCAAAGAATACGCTTCCAGCTGAACGTTCCTGCGGGAAAGTCGCACCCGCAATTTTCCACCTGCGGGGGAACTTGGTTTCCCCTGCAGGTGCTTTTTTTTATCTGGCGCAGTGCGGCCAGGAGCTGCAACGGGCGTCAGTTTGCCCCGTATAATAAATAAGTGCCCCGCCCGGTTGCGGGGCATTTTTGCCTCGAACTAGCGCGCGGATGCCCTGCCATGCCAATTTACGAATACAGCTGTTCACACTGCGCCCATGAGCTGGAAGCCCTGCAGGCGATGGGTGAACCGCTGCTGGTTAAATGTCCCGCCTGCGGTGAGAGGAAGCTGCAGAAAAAACTGAGTGCCGCCGCCTTTCATCTCAAGGGGCAGGGGTGGTACAAGACGGATTTCCAGGACCAGGGGAAAAAGAACGCCGCAGAAGGCGCGGATGCCGCCGGCACCGGGGATGCAAAAGAAGATGCCGCACGGTCTGCGGCCGCCCAAGCCGGTGAGCGCGGCGATGGTGCCTCTAGGGCTGGTGAGCGCGGCGATGGTGCCTCTAGGGCTGGTGAGCGCGGCGACGGCAACTCTCGGGCAGGCGAGCGCGGCGATGGTGCCTCTAGGGCCGGTGAGCGCGGCGATGGTGCCTCCCGGGCCGGCGAGCGCGGCGATGGCAGCTCTCGGGCCGGTGAGCGCGGGGATGGTGCCTCTAGGGCCGGCGAGCGCGGCGATGGGGCCTCTAGGGCCGGTGAGCGCGGGGATGGCAGCTCTAGGGCCGGTGAGCGCGGCGATGGCAGCTCTCGGGCCGGTGAGCGCGGGGATGGTGCCTCTAGGGCCGGCGAGCGCGGCGATGGCACCGCGACTGTAAACAACAGCACCCGGGAGACGTCCTCCCGCTCCTCCGGAAGCGACTCCCAGGGCGCCTCCGCCTGATGTTCACGCGCAGTCGCTATTGCGGCGATTTGCGCCCCGAACATACAGGCGAGCGGGTGCGCCTGTGCGGTTGGGTCGACCGCCGGCGCGACCACGGGGGCGTGATCTTTCTCGACCTGCGCGACCGTTCCGGGGTCGTGCAACTGGTATTTGACCCCGATGCAGGGGAGCATTTTCACCGCGCCGAACAGGTGCGCGGTGAATTTGTTCTCTGGGCGGAGGGCACCGTGCGCCTCCGCAGTGAAGACACCCGCAACCCCAAGATGCCGACCGGCGAGGTGGAGGTGCTGGGTGCTTCCCTGGAAATTCTCAACACCGCGGAAACCCCACCTTTTCAACTCGATGAATATATTGAAGCCGGCGAGGAACTGCGTCTTCGGCACCGCTACCTGGACCTGCGGCGTCCGGCCATGCAAGGCGGGCTGCTGCTGCGCGCGCGCTTGTTGTCCTTGTTGCGCAAGGCCTTGGAACGGGAGGGTTTCTGGGAGGTGGAGACGCCGGCGCTGACCCGTGCCACGCCCGAAGGGGCGCGGGATTACCTGGTGCCCAGCCGCCTGGATCCCGGCACCTTCTACGCGCTGCCGCAGTCGCCGCAGCTGTTCAAACAATTGCTGATGATCGGCGGCATCGACCGCTACTTCCAGGCGGCGCGCTGTTTTCGCGACGAGGATTTGCGCGCTGACCGGCAGCCGGAATTTACCCAGATCGATATCGAGGCCTCCTTTGTCGACGAGGAGGCGATCATGGAAATCACCGAGCGTATCTTGCGCGAGGCTTTCAGCGAGTTGCTGGGCGAGGAACTGCCGGCCTTCCCGCGCATGGAATACGCCGAGGCGATGCGCCGTTTCGGCAGTGACTGCCCGGATTTGCGCAATCCCCTGGAACTGGTCGAGATCTCAGAGCTGATGCGCGAGGTGGAATTCAATATTTTTCGTCAAGCGGCGCGGGATGCAGATTCCCGCCTGGCGGTATTGCGCGTGCCGGGCGGCGGTGCCATGAGTCGTGCGGAGATCGACGCCTGCACCGAATTCGTGGCGGAATTCGGCGCCGGGGGTCTGGCCTGGATTCGCGTCAATGATCGTTCTGCCGGCATCCGGGGTCTGCAGTCACCTATTTTGAAATTCATTCCCGCGGAGCAGACGTTGGCGCTGCTTGCGTGTTGTGCCGCAGAGAGCGGCGACCTGCTCTTCTTCGGTGCGGGTCCGATCGCCACGGTCAACCAGTCGCTGGGGGCCCTGCGCGACCGGCTGGGTGCCGAGCGCGGGCTTTTGCGCGCGGGCTGGGCACCGCTCTGGGTGCATTCCTTCCCGATGTTCGAGCGTGACGAGGCGGGCGGTTTTATGGCCCTGCACCATCCCTTCACCGCGCCGCAAACCGAAGATCCGCAAGCGGTGCAACAGGATCCCGGGGCGCAACTGTCGCGCGCTTATGACGTGGTTTTGAACGGCCACGAGATCGGCGGTGGTTCAGTGCGTATCCACAAACCGGAGATGCAGCGGACGGTGCTCCAGGTCCTGGGTTTTGAACGCGCCGAGGCGGAGCAGCGTTTTGGTTTCCTGTTGGAAGCCCTGCGTTACGGGGCACCGCCCCACGGTGGCATCGCCCTGGGACTGGACCGCCTGGCGATGTTGTTCAGCGGTGCCGGGTCGATTCGCGAGGTGATCGCTTTTCCCAAGACGCAGAGCGGCTCCTGTCCCCTGACGGGAGCGCCCCGGGAAGTGGAAGCCGAACGTCTGCGCGAATTGCGACTGCGCCTGCAAGCGCGCGGGGCACGTTGAGAACAGGCCATGGCGGGGCACAGCAAGTGGGCGAATGTCCGGCACCGCAAGGCGGCACAGGACGCCAAGCGGGGCAAGTTGTTTACGAAGATTATCCGTGAACTGACGGTCGCCGCCAGCGGCGGTGGCAACCCGGCGGACAACCCGCGCCTGCGCGCCGCGGTGGAAAAAGCCAACTTGGCGAACATGAACCGCGACACCATTCAAAGAGCGATTAACCGGGGCAGCGGCGAGGGTGATGCCGAGAGCCTGCAAGAAGTGCGCTACGAGGGCTATGCGCCCGGGGGCGTGGCACTGTTGGTGGAGACCATGACCGACAACCGGAATCGCACGGTCTCGGAAGTGCGGAACACCTTCAACCGGGTGGGCGGCAACCTGGGCAACGACGGCTCGGTGGCCTGGCAGTTCGCGCGCAAGGGAGAGATCCGGATGGGGGAGGGAGTGCGCGAGGAACATGCGCTGGATATCGCCATCGAGGCGGGCGCCGAAGACGTCTTGGAGGAGGATGGCAGTCTGCGTATCCTGACGGCACCCGACAACTTTTACGAGGTGCTCAAGGCCCTGCAGCAGAAGAATCTTGCGATCGAGAACAGTGAACTGGCGATGGTTGCCGAAACCCTGGTGGAAGTGCAGGAGGACATGGCGGAAAAAGTACTGGAATTAATCGCCGCCCTGGAGGATCTCGATGACGTGCAAAACGTGTACGACAATGCCAAGCTGCCCGGTTGACGATCTTTCTGCACCGGCCCCGGCCGCCGGGACGAGGGCATGAACACGAGAGCCGCCCGGGTGGTGCTGGGGGTGGACCCGGGGTGGCGCACGGTCGGCTACGGGGTGATCCGCTCAGACGGCACGCGCAGTGAACACATCGCTTGCGGCTGTATCCATGTGCACCGTTACGAGGGCGTGCAGCGCCTGTCATATATTTTCAAAGGGGTGTCCGAACTGGTGGAAAAATTTACCCCGGAGGCCCTGGCCATCGAGCAGGTGTTCTTAGCGCGCAACCCGGTGGTCGCCCTGAAGCTGGGGCAGGCACGCGGTGCCGCGGTGGCGGCCGCAGGGCAGACGCCAGTCGCCGAGTATTCGGCGCGGCACATCAAGCTGGCATTGACCGGCGTCGGTACGGCGGACAAGGAACAGGTGTCGTACATGGTGCAGCGCTTGCTGGGTATCCGTGGTGAATTCCCCGCCGACGCCACGGATGCGCTGGCGGCGGCCTTGTGCCATGCGCACAGCAGCGTCGGACAGGTCGCAGCGCATGCGCCGGCGCAACAACAGGATGCCGGGGGGCGGGGATGATCGGTGCCATTCGCGGCAAGCTGGTGCTGCGTCAGCCGCCGGACCTGCTGGTCGAAGCGGGCGGCCTCTGTTATGAGCTGCAGGTACCGCTGAGCATTTTTGACAGCCTGCCGGAGCAGGGTGCCGAGGTGTTCTTGTTTACGCACCTGGTCAGCCGCGAGGACAGTACCAGTCTTTACGCCTTTGCCTCGCAGCGGGAGCGCGACCTCTTCCGCATGCTCATCCGAGTCAGCGGCGTGGGCCCGCGCCTGGGACTCGCCGTCCTGTCGGGCATGAGCATCGACGAACTGGTGCATTGCCTGCTGGAAAACGAAGTGCAGCGCCTGGTCCGGGTGCCCGGCATCGGTCGCCGCACGGCGGAGCGGCTGGTACTGGAAATGCGCGGCAAGCTGGAGGGCAGTGAACTGCTGCCGGTGGCCGTTTCTGCGAGTGATGCAGCGCAACGCGATGCGGTGCGCGCCCTGGAAACCTTGGGATATTCACGGCGGGAAGCCACGAAGGCGGCGGCCGATGCGGCCCGGGAGCTCCCGGAAGGGAACAGCGAACAACTGATCCGCGAGGCCTTGCGCCGCTTAGCCCGGTGAGCGCGTTCGGGGGCATCGTGGCGTGCGGGTAAAATGACGCGGCGTCCTCCACCTGTGATCCTTATGGTCCGCGGCAATGAATTCTGCCTCTACTGAGCGCCTGGTCTCTCCCTTCGAACTCGCCGAGGAGGTGGAGCAGGGCACCGATGCGCCTTCCTTGCGGCCGCGCTTGCTGCGTGAGTATATCGGGCAGAACCAGGTGCGCGAGCAGATGCAGATGTTTATCCAGGCGGCCCGCGCCCGTGGAGAACCGGTTGACCACGCCCTGCTGTTCGGTCCGCCGGGACTCGGCAAAACCACCCTGGCGCACATTATCGCCAACGAGATGGGCGCACACCTGCGCGCCACTTCCGGTCCGGTGCTGGAAAAACCGGGCGACCTGGCCGGTATGCTGACCAGCCTGGAAGAGGGCGACGTGCTGTTCATCGATGAAATTCATCGACTGCGCCCACCCATCGAAGAGATCCTCTACCCGGCGATGGAAGACCGGCAGATCGATATCCTGGTCGGTGAAGGACCCGCGGCGCGTTCGATCAAACTCGACCTGCCGCCTTTTACGCTGGTCGGTGCCACCACCCGGGCCGGCCTTCTGACTTCACCGCTGCGCGATCGTTTTGGCATTTTCCAGCGCCTGGAGTTTTACGACATCCCCGACCTGCAGAGCATCTGCCAGCGTTCCGCCAGTCTGCTGGAGGTGCCGATCGAGGAACAGGGAGCGGCGGAGGTCGCCCGCCGTGCGCGCGGCACCCCGCGCATCGTCAATCGCCTGCTGCGTCGGGTGCGCGATTACGTGGAGGTTCGGGCAGACGGGCGCATTACCCCGGATTCTGCCGCTGCCGCCCTGGACATGTTCCAGGTCGACCGCCAGGGCCTGGACCAACTGGACCGGCGCATGTTGAAAATCCTGCTGGAGACCTTCGGTGGCGGCCCGGTGGGCATCGACAGCCTGGCCGCCTCCCTGGGCGAGGAACGCGACACGCTGGAAGACGTGCTGGAGCCTTTTCTGCTGCAGCAGGGCTACATCGCCCGCACCGCCCGGGGCCGGGTGGCGACCGCCCTGTGTTACCAGTTGTTCGGCCTGCAGGCACCTGCCGGCGCAGCGCAGCCGGGATTATTGCCGGAGCAGGAGGAGCCGGCATCCTGAGACTTTCACATATAATTACAAGGCTGTCGCGTCCTGCACACAAGTACCGGTGCAATTTCAGGACGGCGCCTGGCGCACACCTTGCAAGCCGAATGGCCATGAACAGAATCGTCTTTTCCCTGCGCATTGCCGGCAGCCGCCGCCATTGCGTGCGCACCGCCCTGTACCTGGCGTTCCTGCTTTGGATACCCGCGACGCAGTCACAGACCGGGGCGATCGATGAGACTGCACAATTGCCGCTACAGGAACAGATGCGTTACCTGCGGCAGGAAATCCGGCGCCTGCAATCGGACTTGGAGCAAAGCCGCGAACTGCTCAACCAGCTGCGGCAACAACAGCTGAACCAGTACTTGGAATTGGAACGCCGCCTGTTGCAGGTGGAAGCCGAGCGCGAGGCGGCCGCCACCCCCGCGGCCGATGCGGCCCGGGCGTCGCCGGCGCAGGGGCAGGCGGAGGCATACCGGAAATACCAGGAGGCGCGCAGCCTGTTGCAAAAGGGACTCCACGCACAGGCACTGGCCGCTTTCAGTGAATTTCTCTCGCGCTGGCCGCAAGGAGATTACACGGCGGATGCCTGGTTTTGGACCGGCGAGTTGTACCTGCAGCAGAGACCGCCGGCACTGGAAGATGCGCGCCGCGCTTTTGCCGTGGTGCTGGCGAATTTCCCCGGGCACGACCGGGAGCCGAACGCGATGTTCAAGCTCGGCAAGGTGTACCACCTGCAGGGCAAACTGGAACAGGCCGAGCAGATCTTACGGCAGCTGGTGCAGACCTACGGAGACGCCGCCCATTCCGCTGCCCGCTTGGCCGAGGGCTACCTGCAGCAGTACTTCTGAGCGTTGCGGGTCGATGCCGGACCATTCCGCACTGCAATTGCGCATCACCGAGGTGTTTCATTCGCTGCAGGGTGAAACCCGCACCATGGGTTTGCCGACCGTGTTCGTGCGCCTGACCGGCTGTCCCCTGCGCTGTACCTATTGCGACACCGCCTACGCCTTTCACGGCGGGACGCTGCGTGAGCTGGATTCCCTGCTTGCCGAAGTCGCCTCCTGGCGAGCGCGCTATGTCACGGTGACCGGCGGCGAGCCGCTGGCGCAGAAGAACTGCCTGCCGTTCCTGCGCGCCCTGTGCGATGCCGGCTACGAGGTGTCGCTGGAGACCAGCGGTGCCCTGTCCCTGCAGGGTGTCGACCCGCGGGTGCAGAAAATCGTCGATGTCAAGACCCCGGGCTCGGGAGAGGTGCAACGCAACCGGTACCAGGATTTTGCACTGCTGTCCGCCGGCGACCAGCTCAAGTTCGTGTTGTGCGACGAGAACGACTATCGCTGGGCGGTGCAGACCGTGCGCCGCTACCGCTTGGAACAGCGCGTGGATGAGATACTGTTTTCCCCGGCATGGGGACAATTGTCGCCCGCCAAACTGGCGGAATGGATTCTGCGCGACCGGTTGCCGGTCAGGATGCAGTTGCAATTGCACAAGATTATATGGGGCGATGTACCGGGACGTTGAACCGTGAATGAAGCCCGGACCGCGGTGGTGTTGTTATCTGGTGGCGTGGACTCCGCTACCACGCTGGCCATCGCCCGGGCGGAAGGGCGGTGCTGCCACGCCCTGAGTTTCGATTACGGGCAGCGTCACGCACTGGAATTGCAGGCCGCCCGGCAGCTCGCCCGGGCCCTGGGGGCGGCCGAGCATCGCGTATTCAGACTGGAGCTCGCCGGCTTCGGCGGCTCGGCCTTGACCGATACCGGTATTCCGCTGCCGGACGGCGGCACTGGAGAGGGCGAGGAGGGCATCCCGGCGAGCTACGTGCCCGCGCGCAACACCATCTTTCTGGCCATCGCCCTGGCCTGGGCGGAAACGCTGGGTGCCGCTGAAATCCATCTCGGGGTCAATGCCGTCGACTATTCCGGCTACCCCGACTGCCGCCCCGAGTATATCCGGGCTTTCCAGCAACTGGCTGCCCTGGCCACCCGCGAGGGCGTCAGCGGGCGGGCGGTGCGCATCTGCGCCCCGCTGTTGCATTGGAGCAAGGCGCAGATCCTGCGGCGCGGCCTGGAACTCGGCGTCGATTACGCACTCACCGTCTCCTGCTACCGCGCCAGTCCCGAGCAGCGCGCCTGCGGCCGTTGCGACAGCTGCGTGCTGCGGCGGGAGGCTTTTGCCGCCCTCGGTATGGACGATCCCATCGGCTGAGGACGCCGCGGCAATGCAGTAAAATTTCAAGGATGTGCGGGGCCGTTAGCTCAGTTGGTAGAGCACCGGGCTTTTAACCCGTGTGTCGCAGGTTCGAGACCTGCACGGCCCACCATGCACTGTCCCGCCGCCACACGAACCGGGGCGTATTGCGGCCGTGGTGCGGCATACACGCGGGCTGATGATTTGTGCGCCGCCGTGATAAAATTCCCGGTTCGTGCAAGGCGTTCGCCGCATACCCCGTTTCCTTCCCGCTTTTCTTCCATGCGTCCCGCAGTTTCTCCCCCCTCACACGCGGAGCAGCGCCGCCTGGTGCAGGGCTTCCTTGACCGTGCCCGCCCGCCCCGGCCCCTGGGGGAGCGGGAGCGGAGTCTCTGCCGGCAACGCATTCTCAAGGCATTGCGGCGCGAGGATGCAGTGCTGGTCGCCCACTACTACACCGACCCGGAGATACAGGATATCGCCGAGGAGAGCGGCGGCAAGGTGTCGGACTCCCTGGACATGGCCTTGTTCGGCAGTCGGCATCCGGCCTCGACCCTGGTCGTTGCGGGAGTGCGTTTCATGGGCGAGACCGCCAAGATCCTGACCCCGGAAAAACGGGTGCTGATGCCGACGCGGGAGGCGAATTGTTCGCTGGATATCGGTTGTCCCGCGGATGCCTTTGCAGAGTTCTGCAAGCGACATCCGGAGCGCACGGTGGTGGTCTACGCCAACACTTCGGCGGCGGTCAAGGCGCGCTCGGACTGGGTGGTGACTTCCAGCATTGCGTTGGAGCTTGTAGAACACCTTTCGGCGCAGGATGAGAAGATCCTCTGGGCACCGGACCGCTTCCTGGGTGATTACATCCGGCGGCACACGGGTGCAGACATGGTATTGTGGAACGGGAGTTGCATCGTGCACGAGGAATTTCGCGCCCGCGGCGTGCAACATGTCAAGGCGGTGTATCCCGAGGCCCTGGTGCTGGCGCACCCGGAATCTCCGCCCGCGGTGCTGGAACTTTCCGACCACGTCGGCTCCACTTCACAAATCATCCGCTTTGCCACCACCCTGCCGGCCCGCCAGTTCATCGTCGCAACTGACCAGGGGCTGTTTCACAAGCTGAACGATGCCGCACCGGACAAGGAATTCATTATTGCGCCGACCATGGGCGAGGGTGCCGACTGCCGCAGCTGTGCCCGCTGCCCGTGGATGGCCATGAACGGACTGCAAAACCTGGAGCAGGCACTGGGCGGTGGCGGGGACGAGATCGTGCTGGATAGGGACATCCTCCGGGATGCCCTGCCGCCACTGCAACGCATGCTTGAATTTTCCCAAACACGCCATTGAAGCCCGGCGGGCACCGCCCCCTCAGAGCAGTTGCTTTTGCTCTTTTTTCAGCTGTTGAATTTCCATGATGCGCTGTTGCAGCGCGGAAGTTTCCAGGAAGCTGTCGCCGCTGGGACGCAGTGCATAGTGCAGGTGCTGCACCGCCCCCTCAGAGCAGTTGCTTCTGCTCTTTTTTCAGCTGTTGAATTTCCATGATGCGCTGTTGCAGCGCGGAAGTTTCCAGGAAGCTGTCGCCGCTGAGACGCAGTGCATAGCGCAGGCGCTGCACCGCCTCATCAAAACGTCCATGCAGTACCAGGTATTCGGCGTTGGAGCGATGCACGCCGGGGACATCGCCGCTGAGACCGGCACTCTCGGCCAGCAGCAGCCATGGGTACGGCTGTGCGGGATAGTCGGCCAGTTGTTGTTCAAGGCCCAGGGTGGCGGCCCGGGTATTGCCGCTGGCCAGCAGGACGCGCGCCCGCACCAGTGACAGGGCGTAATGGCCGGGATACAGCAGCAGTTGTTCTCGCAGCAGTTGCAGGGCCTCCTTGTATTGTCCCTGGTCGGCGAGAATCTCTGCCGCGGCACAGACCGCGGGAATATCGCCCCCGTCTTGTTGCAGCAGCGGGGCGAGCGCGGCCTGGGCCGCCGCGGGCCGCTTGTCCTTTTGCAATGCGAGCGCATAACCGTAGCGCGCCGCCCGGCTTTCGGGATTCTTTTTCAGGCGCCCGGCGAAGGTCTGCACCGCCTTGCCCGGGTTGAGGGCGAAATGCAGTTCCACCCGGGTGCGCATGAGCTGAAAATAATCTCCATCCCGGACATCGGGGCGCTGTTTTTCCGCAATCGGGGAACGCGGCGCATCTTTCATGTGACGCGCGGCCAGGGCGCGGCTTTCCGCCACGCGCCTTTCGGTCACCGGGTGGGTCAGCAGGAATTCCGGCGGCCGGCTGCGAAAGCGGTAGGTATCCAGCATGCGGCCGAACATTTCCGGCACCGCCAGGGGTGACATGCCGGCCGCGGCAAGAATTTTGACCCCGACGCGATCGGCCTCGAGCTCATAGCGTCTGCTGTAGCGGAGTTGCGATTCTATGCCCGCGGCCTGGGTGGAATAGAGCAAGGCCGCACCGGCTTCCGGGTCCCCGGAAGCGATCAGCAGGATCCCGGCCAGCAGGCCCGCGAGTGTGGGCAGTGCCCGCTTCTGTGCCTGTTCCGTGCTGCGGGCGTAGTGTTTTTGTTGCAGGTGCCCGATTTCATGGCCGATCACCGCGGCCAGTTCCTCTTCGTCCCGGGCGTACAGAAGCAGTCCGTTGTTAATACCGATAATCCCGCCCGGTACGGCGAAGGCATTGAGGGAGGGGGCGTCGACGATGACGATTTCCAGGCGCCGGTCCCGAAGTTCACTGTGCTGTACCAGGCGCAGGCTCAACTGGCGCAGGTAATCGTAGAGCAGGGGGTCATCATCGATGGGCGCCCGGCTGCGGAATACCCGCAACCAGGCGCGGCCCGTGCGGTAGGCACGTTCCGGGGACAGGTTGGTGGTGTATGACTCCCCGAGGTCCGGCAACTCGGGCAGGGCGATGGCCGCCGGTGTCAGCCAGGATGCGCCCAGGACCAGGATCGCCAGTCGGAGCGCAATACGTCGGGGGGTGCAGTGTGCTATCATCAAACTGATGAGCGGATTTTGAACTCTATTCTATTCATATTCCTGTAAGCGCATACTGAAAAGTGATACCGTTTTCCCCTGCCCCCATCGTCTCAGACCGGTACGCCGCCCTTGAACCGATGCGCCGTGTAGCGGGAATCCCCCCCTTGCAAGCACACCCTGGAGCCGTGCGATGATCGAAGTGCTGCGCCGATTGTGGACCCGCTATTTCAGCGATGAGCAAGCGGTGATGCTGGTACTGCTGGGTGTGGGCGTCATCCTGCTGTTCCTGCTGGCGAGCAGGGTGCTGGTGCCGGTATTGACGGCCTTGATTCTCGCCTACCTGTTGCAGGGGCTGGTGGTGCGCCTCAAGTATTTTTCCGTGCCGCACCTGCTGGCAGTGTCCCTGACCACCCTGTTGCTGGTGCTGCTGATGCTCATCGCCCTGCTGATCATTCTTCCCCTGGTCTGGCAACAGATGGCGGCACTGTTCAACGAGCTGCCCCAACTGATTGCGGCGCTGCGGCGTGCCACGCATAACCTGGCAGATCAATTCGGAGTCACGATCCGGGAGGCACAGATGGATGCCTGGTTGGGGCTGTTGGGCAACCGTATTGGCGAGGCGGGCGGCAAAATACTGTCGCATTCCGTGACCACCCTGTTGAACCTGGCGCAACTGGTCGTCTACCTGTTCCTGGTGCCGATGCTGGTGTTTTTCCTGCTCAAGGACAGCCGCCTGTTCCTCGTGAGCCTGGCGCGGATGCTGCCCCGCAAGCGCACCCTGATGAACAGGATCTGGAGAGACATGAACCGGCAGATGGCCAACTACGTGCGCGGCAAGGTGATCGAGATCCTGTTGGTCGGTGCCGTCAGTTACGTGACCTTTGCGCTCTTCGGTCTGAACTATGCCGCCCTGCTCGCCCTGCTGGTCGGGATTTCGGTGTTGGTGCCTTACGTGGGAGCCTTCGCGGTCACGGTGCCGGTTTTGGTGATTGCGTATGCACAGTGGGGTTTCGGGGCGGAATTACTGTACCTGGGCGGGGCCTACCTGCTGATCCAGATTCTCGACGGCAACCTGCTGGTGCCGCTCTTGTTTTCCGAGGTGGTCAGCCTGCACCCGGCTTCGATCATCATTGCGGTGTTGTTTTTCGGCGGTCTCTGGGGCTTCTGGGGCATCTTTTTTGCCATTCCCCTGGCCACGCTGGTCAAGACGATCTTCATCGTCTGGCCGCGACGTACACATCTGCATGATTTATAGGCTGAACCCGAAGCGGCGGCGTCCTTATTTCCCCTGTTTGCCCTGGGCACTCGCCTTGCTGTGTTCGGCCTGTGCGGGCGGTGCGGTGCGGGAGCCGGCCCCGGGGGCTGCAGCCGCTGCGACAGGAGGTGCCGTTGCCCCCGTAGTACACAAGAGTCCCGCAGACCCGCGGGCATACCGCCTGCTGAACCTGGCCAACGGCTTGCGCATTCTCCTGGTCTCCGACCCGGACACGGACCGCGCCGCCGCTTCGCTGTCCGTGGCGGCCGGCAGTCGCGACGACCCGGGCGATCGCCCCGGGCTCGCGCATTTCTTAGAACACATGCTGTTCCTGGGCACCGACCTGTACCCGCAACCCGGGGAATACCAGCGTTTTATTGTCGCGCACGGTGGCCGCTACAACGCGTACACCGCTTTTGAACACACCAATTATTTTTTCAGCGTGCAGCCCTCGGCTTTTGCCCCGGCGCTGGAACGTTTTTCTCGTTTTTTTATCGCACCGCGCATGGACGCCGAGTTCGTGGAGCGTGAACGCGAGGCGGTGGACGCCGAGTACCATGCCGGGCTGGAAGACCCGTTCCGCCGTGAGCAGGACGTGCTGCGCACCCGTCTCAACCCCGGGCATCCCTACGCGCGTTTTGCAGTGGGCAACCTGGAGACCCTGGGTGCCGAAGGTTTGCGCGAGGCACTCCTGGATTTTTACCAGCGGCATTACTCGGCCGAGCGCATGAACCTCGCCCTGTTTTCCAATATCGACCTGGATGGCTTGGAAGCACTGGCGCGCCGCTATTTTGCCGCGCTACCAAACCGCAGGCTGGGTGCCGTGCCGGCGCTCGAGATGCCGCTGTTTCACCGGGGGAGCTTGCCGCAGCAGGTACGCATCGAACCCTTGCGCGAGCGGCGCGAGCTCACGCTGTTGTTTCCCGTGCCGGACCCGACGCCGCATTACCGCTCCAAGCCCCTGCACTATATTGCCAACCTGGTCGGGCATGAGGGCGCGGGCAGCCTGCTGTCGCTGTTGAAGTCGCGCGGCTGGGCGGAATCGCTGGTGGCCGGTGGCGGCTTGCGCTATCGCAATGGGGCGACTTTCAACGTCAAGATCGGCCTGACGGAGAGCGGCCTGGAGCAGGTGGAAAGGGTGACGGGCGCGGTGTTTGCCGCCTTGCAGCGTTTTCGAGACGAGGGGGTCACAGGGCGCATTTTTGCCGAGGAACGCGATCTTGCCAGATTGCGTTTTCGTTTTCGCGAACCGGCACCGCCATTGCAGGCGGTCAGTGCCCTGAGCCGGGCCATGATGCTGTACCCGCCCGGGGAGATATTGCGCGGCCCGCTGTTGCTCGAGGATTTCAAACCGCAACTGGTGCGCGAGTACCTGGACCTTCTGCAGCCGCAAAATTGCCTGGTGCTGCTGACGGCAAAGGACGGCACATTTTCTTCCGTGAGCCCCCGCTACGGCGTGTCTTACGCGGTGCAGGACTTTCCCGCCCCGCAAACCCTGCAGCCGGCACTCAAAACGCTGTACGGGGAAATCGCCATCCCGATGCCCAATCCTTTTATCCCGCGGGACACCCGGGTTCTGCCACCGCCCGCAGACCATCCGCCGACCCTGTTGCTCGATGAACCGGGTCTGCGTTTATGGCACCGGCGTCCCTTGCGCTTTCGCCAACCGCGCGCCGACACTTTTTTCATGCTGGAACTGCCCCTGGCCGGCATCGAGCAGGCCGCGCTGGCGGAACTGCTGGCGGCAATGGTGGCGGATGAACTGAACGAATACAGTTACCCGGCACTGCTTGCGGATTTACATTTTTCCATTCATCCGCAACGCCGCGGCATCGAGATCTCGATCAGCGGTTACCACGACCGCCAGCAGGAATTGCTGACCCGGGTTGCCGAGACCCTGGCGCGTCCCACCCTGGCGGCGGATCGTTTTGCGGACATTCACCGGCGCCTGTTGCGCAACTGGCGCAACAAGTCCCAGGACCGTCCCTATACGCGCCTGTTGGAGGAACTGCAGGCACTGATGGAGTCGGGGTACTGGCCGGCGGAGGATTATGCGGCGACCCTGGAGACGATTAACTTGCAGGAAGTCCGCGCTTTCGCCCGGCACTTCGCCCGGGGAGCGCACATCGAGGGCCTGGTGCACGGCAATCTCGACGCCGAACGGGCGCAGTATATGGCACGCACGCTGCGGGGAATCTTTGCCGGCGCATCGCCGCCCGTCCTGGCACCCTTGCGCGTGGTCAAGCTGCGGGCGGGCACCCGCTGGTACCGCAACGTGCATTTATCTAATGACAACCGCGCCTTGCTGCTGTACCTGCAGGCACCTTCCCGTTCTGATCACGCCCGCGCCGCCCATGCGATGAGCACCCAGATGTTTCGCGCGGAGTTCTTTCACGAATTGCGCACCATTCGGCAACTGGGATACGTGGTGTTTCACGCCAATTCTCCGCTGCTGGACGTTCCGGGCAGTGTGTTCGTGGTACAGGCACCGGATCTCGAGGTGATGGACCTGGACCGGGAGGTGCGCTGGTTCCTGCAACAGGGTATCGATAATCTCGCCACCCTGTCCGTGGAAAAATTCGTCCGCCATCGGCGCGCCCTGGTCAATCGCATCCTGGAAGAGCCCAAGACACTGAACAGCCTGTCGCAGCGTTACTGGGAGGACATCGAACTGGGTGGACGTTTTGACCGCCGCCGCAGGCTCGCCGCCGCCCTGCAGGCACTGAACCAGGCGCAGTGGAAAGAATTTCACCGGCGGAACTTCAGTGCCGGCGCGCGCCGGGAAGTGATCTTTTTCGCCCCGGGCAGCGGGCGGCCGGGCGGCCTCCCGGGGGCGCGCCCGGTGGGCAGCATCCCGGAGTTCCGGCGTGTGCACGCGGGATACGCGGTGGAATGAGAGGGCGGTGAATACCGTTTGCGCCCCGTGTCCGGAATTGTGCTCGTGTTAACATAAATGCGCCATATACCCGGCGCGCGCGTCGTTTTATCATTCCGGGGATCTATGCACTTCCATGGCAGCACCTGAAGCCCACGGCGACAACCCGGAGCGGGATACAGACCCCGGGGAAACCCGCGAATGGCTGGAAGCCCTGGACGGGGTGCTGGACAATTCCGGCGAGGAGCGCGCTGCGTGGTTGCTGAAAAAACTCACCGAACGGATGATCGACGCCGGTGCCCCGCTGCCGACCACCGTGACCACGCCGTATCGCAATACCATTCCGCCGAGCAAGGAAAAGATCATGCCCGGCGACTTGTTCGTCGAGCGCAGCATCCGCTCGCTGATCCGCTGGAACGCCCTGGCCATGGTCATGCGGGCCAACGACAAGGATGGCAGCCTGGGCGGTCATATCTCGACCTTTTCTTCGATCGCCACTCTCTACGAAGTCGGGTTCAATTATTTTTTTCGCGGCAATGACGGGGAACGACTGGGCGACCTGGTGTATTTCCAGGGCCACAGTTCCCCGGGCTTGTACGCCCGCTCCTTTCTCGAAGGGCGGATCTCCGAGGAGCAACTGGACAATTTCCGGCGCGAAGTCGACGGCGGTGGATTGTCTTCGTACCCGCATCCCTGGTTGATGCCCGACTACTGGCAGTTTCCCACTGTCTCGATGGGACTGGGACCGATCCAGGCGATCTTCCAGGCGAACCTGCTCAAGTACCAGACCCAGCGCGGCCTGCTGGATAACGAGGGGCGCAAGGTCTGGTGTTTTGTCGGCGACGGCGAGTGCGATGAACCGGAGACCCTGGGTTCGATCTCCATGGCCGGGCGCGAACGCCTGGACAACCTGATTTTCGTGGTGAATTGCAACCTGCAGCGCCTGGATGGGCCGGTGCGCGGCAACAGCAAGATTATCCAGGAACTGGAAGGCGTGTTCCGGGGTGCCGGCTGGAACGTGATCAAGGTGGTCTGGGGACGGCGTTGGGACCCGTTGTTTGAAAAAGATGTGAAAGGATTGCTGCAAAAGCGCATGGACGAGGTGGTGGATGGCGAATACCAGAATTACAAGTTCAGTGGCGGCGGCTATACCCGCGAGCATTTTTTCAGCAAGCACCCGGAATTGCTGGCGATGGTCGAGGACCTGAGCGACGATGACATCATGCATCTCAATCGCGGCGGACACGATCCCTACAAGGTGTACGCGGCGTACGCGGAGGCGGTCGAACACCGGGGACAACCGACGGTGGTGCTGGCCAAGACCGTCAAGGGCTACGGCATGGGTAGTGCCGGCGAGGCGGGGAACGAGACGCACTCCCTGAAAAAACTGGATATCGAGAACCTGAAAAAATTCCGCGACCGTTTTGCGCTGCCGCTCAGTGACGAGGAGTTGGAGAAGGTGCCCTATTACCGGCCGCCGGAGGACAGTCCGGAGATGGTCTACATGCGCAAGCGGCGCGAGGAACTGGGCGGTTTCATTCCCGTGCGCGAACAGGACTTCGAAGCCCTGGACTGCCCGCCGCTGGAGGCTTTCTCCAGGCAACTGGAAGGCAGCGGGGAGCGGGAGATTTCGACCACCATGGCTTTCGTGCGCATCCTGTCCACCCTGGTCCGGGACCAGAACCTGGGTGCGCGCGTGGTGCCGATCGTGCCCGACGAGGCGCGCACCTTCGGCATGGAGGGCATGTTCCGCCAGATCGGTATTTATTCCTCGGCCGGGCAGTTGTACACGCCGGTTGATGCCGGGCAGATCATCCAGTACAAGGAAGATGAAAAGGGCCAGATCCTGGAAGAGGGCATCAACGAATCCGGTGCATTTTGCGACTGGCTCGCCGCCGCCACTTCCTACAGCAACAACCGTTTCCCGATGGTGCCTTTTTATATTTTTTATTCCATGTTCGGTTTCCAGCGCGTCGGCGACCTGGCGTGGGCGGCGGGCGACAGCCAGGCGCGCGGTTTCCTGATCGGTGCCACCGCCGGACGCACCACACTGAACGGCGAGGGTCTGCAACACCAGGACGGGCACAGTCACCTGCTGGCCTCGGTCATCCCCAACTGCCGCAGTTATGACCCGGCGTATGCCTACGAGCTGGCGATCATCATCCAGCACGGCCTGCAAAGCATGTACGCGGACAAGGAGAACTGTTTTTATTACATCACCACCATGAACGAGAATTATCGGCAGCCGGCCATGCCCGAGGGCGTGGAGGAGGGGGTCATGCGCGGTATGTACCTGCTGCGTCCCGGGGAGCGGGCCGCGGGCCCCCGCGTGCAATTGCTGGGTGCCGGCGCGCTGCTGCGGGAGGCACTGGCGGCGGCGGACTTGTTGCGCGAGGACTTCGGCGTGCACAGCGATGTCTGGAGCGTTACGAGTTTCAGCCAACTGGGTCGTGACGGCATGGAGTGCGAACGCTGGAACCTGCTGCATCCGACGCGCAAGAAACGCCTGCCGTACCTGACGCTCCAGTTGCAGGACCACGAGGGCCCGGTCGTCGCTGTCAGCGATTATGTGCGCTCCGTCGCCGAACAGGTGCGACCCTATATCACGCGCCGCTACCGGGTGTTGGGAACCGACGGTTTCGGCCGCAGCGATGCGCGCTCCAAGTTGCGACGCTTCTTTGAAGTGGACCGTCACTTTATTGTGCTGGGTGCACTGCAGGCCCTGGTGGGAGAGGGCGCACTGCCGAAGAAGACCCTGTCCCAGGCGATTAAAAAGTACGGGATTTCTCCCGAGAAACCGCCTCCTTTCCGGCACTGAGAATCGCCCGGCCGCATCCATGGAGACGATTGTCGTTGCGGTGCCGGACCTGGGCGAGGCCCAGGACGTGGAGTTGATCGAGATCTGCGTAGCGGTCGGTGACACGGTGGAGGAGGAGGCGTCGCTGGTGGTCCTGGAATCGGAGAAGGCCTCCATGGAGGTGCCATCCCCGGTGGCGGGCGTGGTGCGGGAGATCCTGCTCAGTGAAGGTTCTGCGGTACAGCAGGGAGACGCGATTCTGAAACTGGAAACCGCGGGGACACGGCCGGCGGAAGCACCCTCGCCGCCGGCCGCAGAAGCCGCGGAGCCGGCGAGCCCGGGGCAAGTCGCCTCCGCACCGGAAGCGCGGCAGGATGTGAACCGGCCCGGGGTGCAAGATGCAAGTGCTGTACCGGGCACAGCCGGGGAAAATATCGCGGTTCCCGTGCCGGACCTGGGCGAGGCCCAGGACGTGGAGTTGATCGAGGTCTGCGTGGCGGTCGGTGATACGGTGGCGGAGGAGCAGCCGCTGGTGGTATTGGAATCGGAAAAGGCCTCCATGGAGGTGCCGTCCCCGGCGGCGGGCGTGGTGCGGGAGATCCTGCTCAGCGAGGGCTCTGCGGTACAGCAGGGAGATGTGATCCTGCAACTGGAAACTGCCGGGGCGCAGCAGGCGGCAGCGGTCGTGTCCGGAACATCCGCGCCATCGTCAGCGCCGCGGCAACGGGAGGCGGCGCAAGCGACGCAGTCCCCGGGGCTTGCGGCTGCGCCGTCCGCTGCGCCGGCACCCCGGCGTCCGGCCTCCGCCGGCGGCCTGGTCTATGCCGGGCCCGCGGTGCGCAAGCTCGCCCGGGAATTTGGCATCGAATTGCAGAAGGTCTCTCCCAGCGGTGCCCGCGGCCGGATTCTCAAGGAGGACCTGCATCGCTACGTGCGTGAAGCCCTGGAAGGAGAGCGCGGCGGCGCGGAAATTCCGCCGCTGCCGGAGATCGATTTCTCCGCCTTTGGCGAAGTCGAAATCCGCGACATGGAAAAGCTGCACCGGGCGGTCGCCCACAACATGTTGCGCAGCTGGCTGAACGTGCCGCATGTCACCCAGTTTGAAGAGGTGGACGCGAGCGCACTGGAAAAACTGCGCGGCAAGTTAAAACCGGAAGCCCGGCAGCGCGGTCTGAAACTCACGCCGCTCTCTTTCCTGCTGCGCGCCGCCGCCGGCGCCCTGCAACAACATCCGTACATCAACGCCTCCCTGCACCCGGACGGGCGGCGGGTGGTATTCAAAAAATACGTGCATATCGGCATCGCCGTCGATACGCCGGCCGGTCTGCTGGTTCCGGTGATTCGCGATGTCGAGCGCAAGGATCTCTGGGACTTGAGCCGGGAGACGGTGGAACTGGCGGAAAAGGCGCGCCAGGGCAAACTCTCTCCGCGGGAAATGCAGGGCGGATGTTTTACAATTTCCAGCCTGGGTGCCATCGGCGGCATCGGTTTTACGCCGGTGGTCAACGCCCCCGAAGTTGCAATCCTGGGCGTTGCGCGCCTGGCGCAAAAGCCGCTGGTTATCTCCGGGCAGGTGGAAGTGCGCACCGTGCTGCCGCTGTCACTGTCTTATGATCATCGGGCGGTGAATGGTGCCCTTGCCGGCCGTTTTTTCAGCGAGCTGGTGCAGGTGCTGGAACAGCCGGAATCTCTGCTGGAGTGAACCCCGAGTGATTATCGAACCCAAGGTGCGCGGTTTTTTATGCACCACGGCGCACCCGGCGGGTTGCGCTGCCAACGTGCGCCGCCAGCTCGAGTACGTGCAGGGCCGGGGACCGGTTACGGGTGGTGCCCGGCATGCCCTGGTGATCGGCGCTTCGACGGGCTACGGCCTGGCTTCGCGCATCTGCGCGGCCTTCGGCTGCGGTGCCGTCACGGTCGGTGTGTTTTTTGAAAAACCCGGCAGCGAGAAGCGCACCGGCAGTCCCGGCTGGTACAACGCAGCGGCCCTGCAGCGCTATGCCCTGGAAGCGGGGCTCAGCGTGCATGACTTCAATGGCGACGCTTTTTCCGCCGCGATGAAACAGCGTGTGATCGCGTGGTTGCGGGAGCGGGGTCAGCCCCTGGACCTGGTGGTCTACAGCCTGGCGGCACCGCGCCGCACGCATCCGCAGAGCGGGGCGGTGCACCACTCGGTGCTGAAACCGATCGGGCGCGAGGTGCGTGAGCGCACCTTGGACACGGACCGGCAGGAAGTTCGGGAGGTGTGTATACCCGCGGCGACCGAAGAGGAAATCGCCGACACGGTGGCGGTGATGGGCGGAGAGGACTGGCGCCTGTGGCTGGAGGCCCTGCACGAGGCGGAACTGCTGGGGCAGGGTTGCAAGACCCTGGCTTACACCTACATCGGCGAGCGCCTGACCAAACCGATTTACGGGGACGCCACGATCGGTGCCGCCAAGAAAGACCTGGATAAAACCGTGAAGCAGTTGCAGGCCCTGCTGGCGCCGTGCGCGGGCGAGGCGCGGGTGGCGGTATTGAAGGCGGTGGTCACGCAGGCGAGCTCGGCGATCCCGATCATGCCCCTGTATCTCTCCTTGCTGTTCCGGGTCATGAAAAAACGCGGCGTGCACGAGGGTTGCATCGAACAGATCGACGGACTGTTCCGCGCCCTGTATGACAACGAGGAGCGCCGGCTCGACACCGAGGGTCGGCTGCGCCGGGACGGTGCCGAGTTGGCACCGGAAGTGCAGGCGGAGGTGGAGGCGGCCTGGCACACGGTGAGCACGGAAAATCTTCTGCAGACCACGGATTTCGCCGGTTACCGGGAAGAGTTCATGCAGTTGTTCGGTTTTTGCGTGCCCGGGGTGGATTATGCCGCCGATCTCAGCCCCGTGGTCGACATTCCGCACCTGGCGGAATAGGGGCTGCGCAAATGCCCGAGATGGCGTACGGCAGGGCGGTGGCGATCAGTCCACAGGTGCGACGCATCGTCGCGCCCAATCCCGGACCGATGACTGGCCAGGGCACGAACACCTACCTGCTGGGTCGGGAACAGGTGGCGGTGGTCGACCCGGGTCCGGCGGCGGACTCGCATGTGGCGGCGATCCTGGAGGCGGCAGCGCAGCGCATCCGCTGGATCATCGTCACCCACACGCATCCCGATCATTCGCCGGCGGCGCAAGCATTGAAACAGGAGACCGGTGCACTGATGATGGGCAATACCATTCCCGATGACGGTTTCCAGGACACGAGTTTTGCCAGCGAGCACTCCTTCGAACACGGGGAAGTGTTTTCTACTCCCGAGTTTTCATTGCGCGCCCTGCACACCCCGGGACACGTGAGCAATCATTTTTGTTTCCTGGTGCAGGAGGACGGGGTGCTGATGACCGGCGACCACCTGATGAACGGTTCCACGGTGGTGATCATCCCGCCGCACGGCAACATGGCGGATTACATCAGCTCGCTGCGGCTGTTGCTGGACTATCCCGTGCGCCTGCTGGCACCCGGGCACGGCGACGTGATGGAACATCCGGTGCAGGTGATCGAATGGGTGCTCCAGCATCGCCTGGAGCGGGAAAACAAGGTGTTGCAGGCACTGGAACAGGCGGGTGAAGCAGACCTGGATGCGCTCCTGCCGCGCGTGTACGCGGACGTGGACACTTCCCTGCACGGCGTCGCCCGGTTTTCCCTGTGGGCGCATCTGCTGAAACTGCAGGACGAGGGGCGCGCCGCAGAAGACAAGGGGCTTTGGCGTATTCACACGGGGGGCGACTGATGCCGGAACATTTACCGCAGACCATGATCCAATTATTGCGGCAGGCTGCAGAACGCGGGGAGCAAACTGCCATCGCCGATGGCGGGACGGAGATCAGCTGGCGGGAACTGGAGCAGCGCGCGCTGGCGGCCGCCCGCGCCTGCATCGCCGCCGGCCTGCAACACGGGGAGCGGGCCGCGATCTGGGCACCCAATATTTTTGAATGGATCGTGGCGGCACTGGGGGTACAGTGTGCGGGGGCGGTGCTGACGCCACTGAATACCCGTTTCAAGGGTCGGGAAGCGGCGTGGATCCTGCGCCGCAGCGGTGCCCGGCTGCTGTTCACGGTGCGGGGTTTCCTGGACATCGACTACCTGGACATGTTGGCGGGCGAGGACCTGCCCGGGCTGCAACGCATCGTGTTGTTGCGCGGCGAGGCGCAGGAGGGAGCGCAGGGCTGGGAGGATTTCCTGCATTCTGCGGCGGAACTCCCGGAAGAGGAATTGCAGCGGCGCATGGCCGGGGTCGGGGGCGAGGACATCCTGGACCTGTTGTTCACCTCGGGCACGACCGGTCATCCCAAGGGCGTGCTGAGCGTCCACGCGCAGAACATCCGGGTGTATGAAACCTGGAGCAGCACTGTCGGGCTGAACGCCGAAGACCGCTACCTGATCATCAACCCGTTTTTCCATTCCTTCGGCTACAAGGCGGGCTGGCTCGCCTCCCTGATCCGGGGTTGTAAGATCGTTCCGCTGCCCAGCTTTGATATCGATGCGGTGCTGGAGTGCATTCAGCGCGAACGCATCACCATGCTGCCCGGCCCGCCCACCATTTTCCAGTCCCTGCTCGCGCATCCCCGGCGCGGGGAGTACGATCTTTCCAGCCTGCGCCTGGCGGTGACCGGTGCCGCCTCGGTGCCGGTGGAACTGGTGCGCAAGATTCGCGAGGAACTCGGCTTTGACTCGGTGCTGACCGCCTACGGCCTGACCGAGTCGACGGGCACCGTTTCGATCTGTCACCGGGATGACAGCGCCGAGACCATCGCCACCACTTCCGGGCGTGCCATGCCCGGGGTGGAACTGCGTTGCATCGATGCCCAGGGCGCAGAGACGCCGCCGGGAGAGCCCGGGGAATTACTGGTGCGGGGCTACAACGTGATGCGCGGATATTTTGATGACCCGGAAGAAACCGCCCGGGCCATTGACCCCGAGGGCTGGTTGCATACCGGGGACGTGGCGGTGATGGATGAGCGCGGGTATATTCGCATCACCGACCGCATCAAGGACATGTTCATCTCCGGCGGCTTCAACTGTTATCCCGCGGAGATTGAAAATTCCCTGTGCAGCATCCCGGGCGTCTCCCAGGCGGCGGTGGTCGGAATGCCGGATGCGCGCCTGGGGGAGGTGGGTTGCGCTTTCGTGGTGCCCCTGCCGGACGCCGAACTGGACGAGGAAAAACTGATCGCCTGGTGCCGCAAGAACCTGGCGAATTACAAGGTTCCCCGGCGGGTGATTTTTCGCGACTCCCTGCCGTTGAATGCCGCCGGCAAGGTTCTTAAAACCGAATTGCGCGCGCTGCTGAAGAGTTCCGGCACCGCGGCATGAGTGCAGCGGACGTCAGCGGCGGCGGACGTCCGGCAGTGCGCGCCTCCGGCCGCTACTCGCCGCTTCTCCTGCTGAGCCTCGCCTGCGTCGCCTGCACCACATCACACCGGGTGCAGGACATGAGCGATGCGGTCTGCGGTGCGCGAAAGGCCGGCGGGCCACCGTTTCCGCGCCTGCAGCAGCGTTTCCCCGCACTCGATGAGAGCACCGCGTACTCCGTGCAGAGAGATTGCACCCGGCGGCTGCTCCGGCGGGGGGAGCGCATCGCGGGTTACAAGGCCGGGTTGACGGGCAGCGGGCAGCCCGCCCGCTTCGGTCTTTCGCGGGAGGCGTTGGGCGTGTTGCTGCACGCAGCTCGCCTGCACCCCCAGCCGTCGGGCATCTATCGCGTGCCGGTACAGGACTACCATCGCCCGATGATCGAAATGGAGACGGCCCTGTTGCTGGGCGAAGACCTGCACGCCTCCCTGCCGGATGTCGCCACCTTGAAGCGGGTGGTTGCGGGAGTAGCGGCGGCAGTGGAATTGCCGGACCTGGGTTTTACCGGGGGCGGGCTGCCGACGGGCCCGGAACTGGTGGCGGCCAATGTTTCAGCGCGTTACTTCATCCTGGGCCCCCTGCATCCACCACGGTACACGGAACTGGATGCCCTGCGGGTGGAATTGCGCCGTGACGGGCGGGTGGTGCATCGGGGGCGGGGCACGGACCTCGCCCTGCCGCAGTGGGAGATGGGGCGGCGCCTGCTTAACCGGCTCCTGGCCCGGGGATACAGCTTGCGACAGGGACAGATTCTTTTGACCGGGGCGATGGGCGGTTTGCATCCCGCACAAGCCGGGGAATACGAGGCTGATTTCGGTGCCCTGGGCCTGGTTCGTTTCCGGGTTCCGGGAGAGCGGGCCGAGACATCCCCCTGAAGCCGGGGAACGTCCGGGACGATGCCCCGGCAGTTCCCGGGAACCGCCGGCCTGGCGCCCCGGACAGGACTCGAACCTGTAACCTGCTCCTTAGGAGGGAGCCGCGCTATCCAGTTGTGCCACCGGGGCGAAGTTTATTCCCCTGCGTTTTGCGCATCCCCGTGATCGGTTTCATCATCGACGACGATCTGCAGGTTCTGCGCCCGCCACCCGCGTTCGGTTTGCCGGGCCTGGAAGCGCACGGCCTGTCCTTCCCGGAGCAGGGGGCGGATTTTATCTCGCTGGCTCCTGGGCATGTCATTGAGATGAAAAAATATTTCCTCGCCATCTTCATCACTGGTGATAAAGCCGTAATTATCGGTGCCGTACCAGCGGATCACGCCGCTGCCCTGCCGGCGTTTACGCGCGGGCTGCTCTTCCGGCTGTGCACTTGGGGCACTGGCCCGCCGGTCCGCCCGTGGTTCTTCCCCCGGTGCCGTCTTTCCAGGCACCGGACGCAGCAGGGAACTGAGAAAATCACCCAGGTAGGCACCCGCCAGGGCCAGGGAGACGGCGATCACGCCCGAGATGATTCTTTCGTTCCCGCTTTCACGCCACGGAAGGTCGAAGACCAGTGCGGCGGTACTGAACAGGAGGGCAATACAGGCGAGGCGCAGAACCAGGGTCAGCAACATTTGTTCACTCCATTGGCGGGAGGTGACAAGTATAACACCGCGTATGCATGGTCCCCGGTGTCCGTTTCCCCCGGCCCCCGCCGGCATTGTTTACAGGCGGCTTTCCAGGTAATGGATGTCGACACCACCGTGACAGAAATTGGCATCGCGCACCAGTTCCCGGTGCAGCGGGACGTTGGTGTGGATACCATCGATCACCAGCTCCTCCAGTGCCTGGCGCATCCGCGCCAGGGCAATCTCGCGGTTGTTGCCAAAGCTGATAATTTTACCGATCAGCGAATCATAATTTGGCGGCACGATGTAGCCGCCGTAGATATGCGAGTCGATGCGGATGCCGTTGCCGCCCGGGGGATGAAAACGACTGATCCGTCCCGGGGATGGCTTGAAGTTCTTGGCGTTTTCAGCATTGATGCGGCATTCCAGGGCGTGTCCCCTGAGGCGGATATCCTCCTGGCGCAAGCGCAGTGCCTCCCCGCTGGCGATGCGCAGCTGTTCACAGACAATATCGACTCCCGTGACCATCTCGGTCACGGGGTGCTCCACCTGGATGCGCGTGTTCATCTCGATGAAAAAAAACTGCTCATCCATGTAAAGAAATTCAAAAGTGCCGGCACCGCGGTACTTGAATTGCTGGCAGGCGGCGACGCATCGTTCGGCGATCTCCTGGCGCAGGGCCAGGGGAATGCCCGGTGCCGGCGCTTCTTCGAGAATTTTCTGATGACGGCGCTGCAGGGAACAATCGCGGTCCCAGAGGTGGATGGCCTGCCCCTGACCGTCGCCCAGTACCTGGATCTCGACATGGCGCGGCTTGGCCAGGAATTTCTCCATGTACAAGGTGTCATCCCCGAAACCGGCCTGTGCCTCGCTGCGCGTCAGGGAGATGGCCTTGAGCAGGTTGCTCTCATTGTGTACCACGCGCATGCCGCGTCCGCCGCCGCCGGCAGCCGCCTTGATCATGATCGGGTAGCCGAGTTCCCGCCCCAGGGCGAGGTTTTGTTGCTCATCGTCACCCAGGGCGCCGTCTGAGCCGGGCACGGTCGGCACGCCCGCCTCCTTCATGGCCCGCACGGCACTGATCTTGTCGCCCATCATGCGAATGACTTCGGGGGTTGGGCCGATGAAGATGAAGCCGCTTTTTTCAACCTGCTCGGCAAAATCCGCGTTTTCCGCCAGGAAGCCATAACCGGGGTGCACCGCCGAGGCGTCGCTCAATTCGGCGGCACTGATGATCGCCGGGATGTTCAGGTAACTTTCCGCCGGCGCTGCCGGGCCGATACATACCGACTCGTCGGCCAGGCGTACATGCTTGAGATCCCGGTCCGCCTGGGAATAAATAGCGACTGTCTGGATGCCCATCTCCCGGCAGGCGCGCAGGATGCGGAGCGCAATTTCTCCGCGGTTGGCGATAACAAGCTTTTCCAGCATGGGGCCGGTGATCGCCGCTCAGGCGATCCGGAACAGGGGCTGGTCAAACTCCACCGGCGCCCCGTTCTCGACGAGAATCGCCTCGATGACCCCGGGACGGTCCGCCTCGATCTGGTTCATCATTTTCATCGCTTCAATGATGCAGACCGTCTGGCCCACCTCCACGTGCTGCCCGACGTTGACGAAGGGATCGGCATCGGGAGCGGGGGCGCGGTAAAAGGTGCCCACCATCGGTGAGCGCAGCACGGGTCCATCGGCAGACTTTTGCGCCTGGGCCGGGGTCTCGCCGGCGGCTGGCGGTTTGGGGACGGCTGGTGCTGGAGACGGGGCGGGCGGGGGCGCAGCCGGTGCTTGTGTCTCCGCTGCAGACACTGCCCCGTGGCGACGGATGCGTACCGATTCCTCTCCCTCGTGTACCTCGATCTCGCTGAGACCGGAATCCTCCAGCAACTCGATCAGTTTTTTGATTTTACGTATATCCATCTCCCGAAACGCTTATTCCTGTGGACGGAACTTGCGGGCCAGCAGGTGATCGATGCTGA
This sequence comes from Gammaproteobacteria bacterium, assembly GCA_965215045.1. Lineage (GTDB taxonomy): Bacteria > Pseudomonadota > Gammaproteobacteria > JABABF01 > JABABF01. The sequence continues at coordinate 1,666,330 of OZ244031.1, forward strand.
CATGCCGCCCGCCACCATAGAACATCAGCACCAGCAGCATCAGCAGGTAGGTGACGGCGAATTCGATGCCGTTGTTGAGGACGACCAGGGGGCCGCGGTCGGTAAGCCTGTCGTAATCCCCGTGCTGGCGCAACAGGCTGCGTACTTCCCGCAGACGCTGGGACACCACCTCGCTGTTTTCCAGGCTTTTTTCGGCACCGGGCACGTTCAGCACCACGCCGGCACGCGCCGGACTGGTGGCCGTGTTGCTGGGAGCGATGGCGAACCAGCCATGACTCCAATGCACGGTGATGATCGCCACCAACATGGTCGCCGCCAGGGGAGCGGATGCCCAGCGTACCGCCAGCCCCAGCATCAGTAGAATGCCGCCGACCAGTTCGGCGGAGGCGGCCAGGAAGCACATCGGGCCGGCAAAGGGGATGCCCAGGGATTCAAACCAGGCGACCGTGCCGGCAAAATTCTCAAACTTGTTCCAACCGGCGATCATCATCACCGGTGCCAGGAACAGGCGCATCCCCAGCAGCGGCAGACCATCCAAGACGTCGAACCTGGCGATGCAATCGTGCACCTTGTTGTAATAAGCGACTAGAGTTTTCATCGGACAAGTTCCCCCGAAGAATCAAGCAGGTCGATGCATTATAAACACTTTTTTACCGAATTTACGCTAAAGATAGGGGCTTTTTATCGGTCGGACGAAAATGGCCCGTCTGCACCCCGGTCGCAAGTTGCGGCCCGCTCCTTGAAGTGGTATTCCCCGGTTATTTTCAGCGACCGGGCGTGCGCTCTCCTGCTCCGCACACGGGACAGCGGGGATCCGGGGGCAGCTTGAGAGCGCGCCACTCGCCTTGCAGGCCATCGAACAGCAGTAATCGCCCGTGCAGGGATCTGCCAATGCCGGCCAGTATTTTCAGGGCTTCCACCGCTTGCATGGCACCGATGACGCCGACAATGGGCGAAAGCACCCCGCTGTCGGCGCAGGAATGCCGGGCCGATTGCACCGCTGCCTCATCGTACAGGCAGCGGTAACAGGGGCCGGTCCCCTGGCGATGATCAAACACCGCCACCTGGCCTTCCATGCGAATTGCCGCCCCGAACACCAACGGGGTTCGCAACCGCTGGGCGACACGGTTCAGGGCAAAGCGGGTTTCAAAGTTGTCGCTGGCGTCCAGCACCAGGTCGGCATCCGCCACGTGTTCAGCAGCACTCTGTTCATCGAGGCGCTCAGTAACGGTATCGATGTGAATCTCCGGGTTCAGTGCCCGCAGCGTGGCAGAGGCGGAGGTGGTCTTGGACGCATCGATATCGGCGGTGGCGTGAGCGATCTGTCGTTGCAGGTTCATGAGCTCCACGCGCTCATCATCGGCCAGGCACAGGCGTCCGACGCCGGCGGCGGCCAGGTACATGGCTGCCGGACAACCCAGTCCGCCCAGCCCGACCACCAGCACCTGTGAGCGCAGCAGGGTCTGTTGCCCCTTCATCCCCAATTCCGGCAGCATCAGCTGGCGACTGTAGCGCAGCAACTGGGTATCTTTCATGCCACCCGCCCGATGCTGAGGCGCGGTTTGCGGTTGAGATCGCGCATCGTGCGCACCTCCCGGTAATGATGCGCTCGCAGGCGTCGGCGCACCGCCCCGGCCTGCCATGGAGCGTGTTCCAGTAGCAGGAAACCTCCTTTCTGCAGGCGGGAGACCGCCTGGCGGACCAGCGTGTCCAGGGCGCGCAGCCCCGCGGCCAGTGCCAGGCGCGGCTCATAACACAGTGGCGGGCGGTCCAGCACCGGGTCGTCGACATCCACGTACGGCGGGTTACAGAGGATCATGGCAAACGAGTGCCTGCGCAGTCCCGCGCACCAGTCGGCGCAGACCAGCTGCACGTTGTGCAGTCCCAGGCGACGGTGATTTTGTGCGGCCAGGGACAATGCCCGGCGGCTGAGATCGGTGGCGAGAATTTGCCAGTCGGGGCGTTCCCGGGCCAGTGCCAACGCCACGGCACCGCTGCCGACGCCGAGTTCGGCCACGCGCTGCGGTGTGGCCGGCAGCAATTGCAGGGCGGTCTCCACCAGCAGTTCCGTCTCCGGGCGCGGCATCAACGCCCGGGCGTCGATTTCCAATTCCAGCTTCCAGAACGCCTGGTGGCCGCGCAGGTAGGCGAGCGGCTCGCCGCGGCGTCGGCGGGCGAGCAGGCTCTCAAAGCGGTCTTCGCTAACGGCGTCCACCTCCTGTTCCGGGTGGGCGTACAGCTGGCTCTGCTGCGTCTCCAGGCAATGACAGAGCAGCAGTTCCACATCCAGGCGCGGGCTTTCGCTGACGGCGCGCAATTCCTCCGCCCGATGCAGCAGGTGCTGTATCGTGCTCACGGGGAGGCGGGACGGAGCTCGGCGATCGTCTCCAGGATGCGCACCGCCAGTTGTCGCTTGGAACTCTTGGGCAGGTCCCGACGCCCATCCTGCCAGAGAATGCTGAGTTCGTTGTCCGGGCTGTCAAAGCCGATATCTGTGCGGGAGACGTCATTGACAATCATCAGGTCTGCGCCCTTGGCTTGCAGTTTGTCGCGGGCACCCTGCAGGGGCTCGGCGGTCTCGGCGGCAAAGCCGACGGTGAACGGTGCCGCATCGAGGGCAGCCACCTCCGCCAGGATATCCGGGTTCTGCACCAGTTCAATGCGGAGTTTTTCCTGCCCACTGCGGATTTTTTGCGGTGCTTCCCGGGCCGGCCGATAATCTGCAACCGCGGCAGCGGCGATAAACACTTCGCAATCTGCGATGTGCTGCAGGACCGCCTCGCGCATCTGCAGTGCCGAACGCACGTCGATACGCTGCACGTGTTCGGGCGTCGGCAGTGCGCAGGGGCCTGCCACCAACGTGAGCTGCGCCCCGGCATCCACCCCCGCTCGGGCCAGGGCAAAACCCATGCGTCCGGAACTGCGGTTGCCCAGGTAGCGCACGGGGTCCAGTGCCTCGTGCGTGGGCCCGGCACTGACCAAGAGCCGCACCCCCTCGAGCAGGCGGGTGTTGAAACAGGCACTCACTGCATTGTGCAGCTCCTGGGCTTCCAACATGCGCCCGGGCCCGGTATCGCCGCAGGCCTGCTCGCCGACCGCCGGCCCCCAGAGATGCACCTTGCGCTCTTCCAGGATGCGGCAATTCTGTTGCGTGGCGGCATCCCGCCACATCTGCTGGTTCATCGCCGGTGCCACCGCCAGCGGTGCCGCACTGGCCAGGCACACCGCCGCCAGCAGTTCATCGGCGCGACCTGCGGCCAGGCGGGCGAGAAAATCCGCCGTCGCCGGTGCCACGAGTACCAGGTCTGCCCAGCGCGCCAGCTCGATGTGTCCCATGGCCGCCTCCGCCTCGGTATCCAGCAACCCGGTGTGCACCGGCTGGCCGGACAGTGCCTGCATGGTCAGCGGGGTGATGAACTCCGTGGCTGCCGGGCTCATGACCACGCGCACCTCGGCACCGGCGGTGCGCAGCAGGCGTACCAGTTCTGCGCTCTTGTAGGCGGCGATGCCGCCGCTTATGCCGAGCAGGATGCGGCGGTTATGCAGGGTGGGAGTCTGCGCGTTCATCGGCGAGGCAATGAATAGGCGAGGAGATAGCGTATTGTACGCAGTATTGCACGAAGCAGTGGGGTGTCATCCCCCTTGGCGGCACCCCGGAACGCCGGCCTGCAGTGCGTTTTGCGGTTCCTTGTGCTGCAGCGCTCACTGTCCCGGTGTGTCTTGCAGTGTGCGACCCGCTGCCGGCGCAAGGCCTTGGCGGGCCTGGGGGGACTTTCCGGGTCTGCCCGTCATTGCCCGGTATGCGGGGTCTTTTTGCGTCCCGGGAGCAATAATTTTGCGAAGGAATACAGGCCAAGGTTGAGCTTCAGGTATTGCAGGACTACGAAGCGCCGCGCATGAATCCTGGGTTTTTCATCGAGATTTAATAATTCGGGGTACCGGTGTAACAGCATGGTTCGAAACCGTGAAAGAATTTCGACCGCTTTCCTGCGCAGCAATATTGTTATCTTGTACCTGTTGTACTTGTATCGAAACAGGATTTCAGGAAGGGGTTTGCGCATGGCGGCTTCGCCTTGGAATATCCTGTGTATATGGGAACGATGAATGATGTACGCTTGCGTATAAAAATCGCAAATACCAGGGTGGATATCCGTCATCTTAATGCCCTTGGTATGCAGGTCCTCCTGTAGCCGGTAAGAACTATGCATTAAGGGCTTTAGCTTGTACGGGGAAAAATATATCTGGGACTTTCTTGCAGGATTCAGCTGCTTGAACTGTGCGTAAACCATGTTCGGCATCCGGTATTCCTGCGCATTCTTGCCGTGAAACCATGCCGGAAAACTCTCGTCCAGCAATATATCGTCTTCGAGAATGATGGCTTCCGGTGCCCCGGTTTCCAGCACGGCCCGGTACGCTTCAAGATGCGAGAGATAACGGGTGATTTGGGGGACGGACAACGAGGAGTCGGGCCGGGGATGCGAGGTCTCGCTCACAGCCCGGGGGTGCTTGGCAGCCTGCTCCTGGTCCACCGCGGGGACGAGCTCGAAGGGAACCTCGCCGGCATCGAGCTGTTGTTTGATAGCGGCCAGGTCCTTGGCGTTCCCTTCCCGGTGGATGATGAATACCGGCAGACGCCCCGTTCTTTTCCTGCGGGGTAATTTGTTTCCTTTTTCCGACAAGAACTGTGCCACATCCACAAACATCTGTCGGTCCCTCTGGCTGCTATTGTGCGTCCGGTTGCCTGGAATTTCAGAGCGGCTTTGCTCTGCCAGCATCCTGTAATTGGCATCCCCGCTCTTTTTGTAAACCATCCAGGGCAGGTACAGGTTATAGTGCCAGTCGAACAGCAGGTGGTCCACCCTTACTTTCATGCACTTCGCCTCCTGTGCCAGCTGGCGCGCATAGGCCAGGCTCATGATGTAGGCGCGCACGCCGTACATGATGCCGATGTGACAGCTCATCTTGTAGCCATTGGGGAGAGGGCGTTCATGGAACCGGGAACAGTAATCGTACAGGCCGTCCCCCTCCTGTAATACATTGTGGTTATTTCCGCTCAGGTGCAGCACCCGGCATTTCTCCGGCAATTCGCAATCGTTGATCACGGCGGCAAAATCCTCGTTGAGCCGGATATCATCCTCGAGGATGATCGCCTCGGGGAGCTGGCGTTCCACCATGGTTTGAAATGCTTTTATATGCGAGCGGTAGCAGCCGGCTTCGGGCGCAATGATACGTTGCAGGCTTTGGGTGTTGATTTTTTCCACCTCCTGTTCGGGGATCAGGTGCCCGTCGACTGCTTCGATCACCTCGTAGGAGAGCTTCCTGTCATCCAGCTGCTGTTTCATAGAGGCCAGGCGTTTGACGTCCTGTTTGAGATTGATGACAAAGATGGGACGCCGCTGCCGCCCGGGCATCTTGATCTCTGGATGCATGGTGTCGTCAGCTTCCATATTGTCCTGCTGCCGGATGTTTGTCCCTATTTTCACACACCGGCGGGTCACGGCAGGCCCCGTTCAGGCCGGGCGGGCCTTTTCCTCCCGTATTCACCGCTTGCCAGACGGCGGCCCAGCGCAGCCGAGCGGGCCCCGGGGACGGGGTCTGCCGTCTGTGCTAAAGTAAGCGGGCGGTAAAACGCACGAACGGTAAGCATACAAGGGATTTTATGACCTGGACGCCAAGGTAGGAGGGCGTATACATGAGTATCAAACATTGGCCGGCCGGCGAGCGCCCCCGGGAGAAACTTTTGCGCCACGGCGTCCAGAGTCTCAGTGAAGCCGAACTGCTGGCGATCTGTTTTGGTTCCGGTGTGCCAGGCGAAGACGCTGTCGGCTTTGCCCGCTCCCTGCTGCGACATTTTGGCGGCTTGCGCCCCCTGCTCAATGCCGAGCAGCGGGAATTGTGCCAGACGCCTGGTTTGGGTGAGGCGCGTTACGCGAAACTGCAGGTCATCAAGGAGATTGGCCGCCGCCACCTGCTGGAGAAATTGCAGCGCGGTGCAGCCCTGACAGACCCGGATCTTACGCGCCGTTACGTGCGCGCCTGCCTGCGTGACCGCCAGCGGGAGGTGTTCCTGTGCATTTTCCTCGACAACAAGCACGCGGTGCTGCAGGCGGAGGAGATGTTCCTGGGTACGCTGAACACCACCTGCGTCTATCCGCGGGAGGTGGTGCGCGCCTGCATGCGCTGCAATGCTGCAGCGGTCATTTTTGCCCACAACCATCCCTCCGGCGTGGCAGAGCCCAGTGTCGCGGACCGGAAAATGACCCGGAAATTGCAAGATGCGCTGGAGTTGGTCGATGTGCGAGTGCTGGACCACCTGGTAGTCGGCGATGGCCGGGAGATTTCCTTTGCGGAAGAGGGCTTGTTGTAGACGCCGTCGTGCACCGCCGGGGGCACCCCCCGTTCTCGGGAGCACCCGGGTGGAGTCGCGGGCTCCGGGCCGGGACGCTTCGCCCGGTCCCTCCCGGGTCAACCGGCGGGTTTTGCGCGCGGCTGGGCTCGCGCACTCGCCCGGCCCCTCCCGGGTCGGCGTATGACCGGTGGATTGCCGGGAGGGTTTGCTTTAAAGGGGAGTTTTCTTACAATAACGCCCCCAATTTGAACGGGCAGGGGAAATGCTGCGATGAGTCAGGTATGCCAGGTTACCGGCAAGCGGCCGCTGAGCGGATGCCGGGTCTCCCACGCACACAATCGCACACCGAGGAAATTTCTGCCGAATTTACAGAGACGGCGTTTCTGGGTGGAGTCAGAACAGGGCTATGTGCGGCTCAAGGTTTCGGCCAAGGGCATTCGCCTGATCGATAAGCTGGGTATTGACCGGGTGCTGGCAGATTTGCGTGCGCGCGGTGAGAAAATCCCCCTGCACAAGTCCCCCCCGGGTAAAGAACGAGTTTCCACGGACTGAATCATCATGCGCGAGAAGATCAAGTTGGTATCCAGTGCCGGCACCGGACATTTTTACACCACGCGCAAAAACAAGCGCGCCATGGATGAGAAGCTGAGCAAGAAGAAATACGACCCGGTCGTGCGTCAGCACACGATCTACAAGGAAGCAAAACTGAAGTAAACTGTTGATCAAACACTCTTTTTTATCAAACTCCGCGATGCGGCGAGGACATCGTCCGGCGGTGCAGGTGCAAGCGGCGTCCGGGGTTGTTTTGGGCACCTCGCCCGCTGCGGTCGCACCGGTTCCCTGTTTTGCCAACCCCGCCGAAGGGCTTGACAGGATAAAAGATTCCGTGAAACAATATCCGGCTATTTTCGCGGAGGAGGAGGGGTTCCCGAGCGGTCAAAGGGATCAGACTGTAAATCTGACGCGAAAGCTGCGGTGGTTCGAATCCACCCCCCTCCACCACGGCAATGCGTGGGCAGGGGTTGTCGGGGAAATGGGAGACCGGGATGCTGCGCAAGAATATGCCATGCGGACGCCAGAGCGAGTTGCGGGTTGCGGGTATAGTTCAGTGGCAGAACCTCAGCCTTCCAAGCTGAAGATGCGGGTTCGATTCCCGCTACCCGCTCCAGGTTTGGCCCGGGTGCGAGTGAGGGCGAGAACGAGAACGAGAGGCAGTGCTCATATAGCTCAGTTGGTAGAGCACTTCCTTGGTAAGGAAGAGGTCACCGGTTCAAATCCGGTTATGAGCTCCAGTTTAAGCATGCGGCAGGGGGCGACCCCCGAACGCGGCACGGCAATTTGAGGGTGAATTGATCATCGGGAGAACACGACAATGGCCAAGCAAAAATTTGAACGCACCAAGCCCCATATTAACGTGGGAACGATCGGACACGTCGACCACGGAAAGACCACCTTAACCGCGGCCCTGACGCAAGTGTGCGCCGAGGTCTGGGGCGGAGACACCCGCGCGTTTGATCAGATCGACAATGCGCCAGAGGAGCGCGAGCGCGGGATCACCATCGCCACTGCACACGTGGAATACAACTCTGACAAGCGGCACTACGCCCACGTGGACTGTCCCGGGCATGCCGACTATGTTAAGAACATGATCACCGGTGCCGCCCAGATGGACGGGGCCATCCTGGTGGTTTCCGCCGCGGACGGCCCGATGCCGCAGACCCGCGAACATATCCTGCTGGCGCGCCAGGTCGGGGTGCCGCGCATTGTCGTGTTTCTGAACAAGGCCGACCAGGTGGATGACGCCGAACTGCAGGAGCTGGTGGAAATGGAGGTGCGTGAACTGCTCTCCAATTACGAGTTCCCGGGCGATGACACCCCCATTATCACCGGCAGCGCGCTGAAAGCGCTGGAGGGAGATGACGGCGACATGGGTAAGGGTGCGGTGCGCAAGCTGGTCGAATCCCTGGACGAGTACATCCCCGAACCGCAACGCGAGATCGACAAGCCCTTCCTGATGCCGATCGAAGACGTGTTTTCCATCCAGGGACGCGGCACGGTCGTGACCGGGCGCGTCGAACGCGGCGTGATCAAGGAGGGGGAAGAGATCGAGATTGTCGGCATCAAGCCCACCACCAAGACCATCTGCACCGGCGTCGAAATGTTCCGCAAAACCCTGGACGAGGGCCGCGCCGGCGAGAATGTCGGCGTGCTGCTGCGCGGCACCAAGCGCGAAGAGGTGGACCGCGGCCAGGTGTTGGCGGCACCTGGGAGCATTACTCCGCATACGCGCTTCGAAGCCGAAATTTACGTGCTGACCAAGGAGGAAGGCGGGCGTCACACGCCTTTCTTCAAGGGGTACCGCCCGCAGTTTTATTTCCGCACCACGGACGTGACCGGGCAGGTGGAGTTGCCGGAGGGAACTGAAATGGTGATGCCGGGCGACAACATTTCCATCAAGGTGGAACTGATTGCACCCATTGCGATGGACGAGGGTCTGCGTTTTGCAGTCCGCGAAGGCGGCCGCACCGTCGGCGCCGGCGTGGTCGCCAAGGTGATCGAGTAAGCCCGCCCCTTGTCCCGGCACCCGGTTCGCTGATCCATCTGCGTGGTTTGTACCCGTGAGCGTTTCCTGCAACAGGCCAGTAGCTCAATTGGTAGAGCAGCGGTCTCCAAAACCGCAGGTTGGGGGTTCGAGTCCCTTCTGGCCTGCCGGGACGTTTTCTGCTACCGGACCGTGGCGTCCGGGAGAGGGGTGATGAAAAAACAAAAACAAGAGGGTGTAATTCCCGACAATATCAAGTGGTTGGCGGTGGCCGTGCTGGCCGTGGCCGGCGTCATCGCCAACGTCTATTACATCGAGGAATCACTGCTGTTTCGCACACTGGGCGTCGTCGGCACCACCGTGGTAGCCGGTGCCTTTGCCATGAGCACCGAACAGGGTGCCGCGGTCTGGGAATTGATGCGGGGTGCCCGCATGGAGATCCGCCGGGTGGTGTGGCCGACCCACCAGGAAGCGATCCAGACCACCTTCCTGGTGATGGTCTTCGTCATGATTGCCGCGGTGTTGTTGTGGCTCCTGGACACGATGTTCGGCTGGCTCGCCTCCCTGGTCATCGGGTGAATCCCATGTCGAAACGCTGGTACGTGGTGCATGCCCATTCGGGCTATGAGAAAAAGGTGCAGCTCGCCTTGCGTGAGCGGGTCGCGCAAAAAAACATGGAAGAGTATTTCGGCGATGTCCTGGTGCCGGTGGAAGACGTGGTGGAGATGCGCGCCGGGCAACGCAGCAGCAGCGAGCGCAAGTTTTTCCCCGGTTACGTGCTGGTCGAGATGGAATTGAATGACAACACCTGGCACTTGGTCAAGAGCATTCCCCGGGTGTTGGGCTTTATCGGCGGTAAGCCCGAGGCACCCGCTCCCCTGAGCGAGGCGGAGGTGGATGTCGTGCTGCAGAGAGTGGAGACCAGTGCCACCAAGCCGCGTCCCAAGACCGTGTTTGAGCCCGGCGAGATGGTGCGCGTCGTCGACGGTCCCTTCAACGATTTCAACGGGGTGGTGGAAGAGGTGAACTATGAAAAGGGGCGGCTGACGGTGTCGGTGTCCATTTTCGGGCACTCCACGCCCGTGGAGTTGGAATTCGCCCAAGTGGAGAAAACCTGAGATGGCGGCCAAGCAGATCCAGACTCTGATCCGGTTGCAGGCACCGGCCGGGGAAGCCAATCCCAGTCCCCCGATCGGTCCGGCCCTGGGGCAGCACGGTCTGAATATCATGGAGTTCTGCAAGGCGTTCAACGCCCAGACCGCCGACGTGGAAAAGGGTCTGCCGTTGCCGGTGGTGATCACCGTGTACGCCGACCGCAGTTTTGACTTTATCTGCAAGCAGCCGCCGGCGGCGGTGCTGTTGCGCAAGGCCGCCGGCATTGACAAGGGCAGCGGAGAGCCGAACCGGGAGAAGGTCGGGAAACTCAATCGCGCCCAGTTGGAAGAGGTTGCCCGGCAGAAGATGCAGGATATGAATGCAAATGACATCGATGCGGCGGTGCGCATCCTGGCCGGCAGCTGTCGCAGTGCCGGCATCGAAGTGGAAGGCCTGGAAGACTCCTGAGGGGTACGGGTATGGGTAAGCCATCGAAGCGGGCGCGCGCCAACGCGCAAAAGATTTCCCCGGACCATCTGTACCCGCTGGACGAGGCCTTGCAGCTGCTGACGGAAATGCAGTCGGCCAAGTGCGAGGAATCGGTTGACGTGGCGATCGTGCTGGGCGTCGACGTGCGTCAGTCCGACCAGCAGGTGCGGGGTGCCACGGTATTGCCGCATGGCACCGGGCGCACGGTCCGGGTCGCAGTTTTCGCCGCGGGGGATGCCGCCGAGACCGCCCGGCAGGCCGGTGCCGACTTGGTCGGCATGGAGGACCTGGCCGAACAGGTGCAGGGCGGCATGATGGATTTCGATGCGGTCATTGCCGTGCCGGAAGCGATGAGCGTGGTTGGAAAACTGGGGCCGATCCTGGGCCCGCGCGGGCTGATGCCCAACCCCAAGACGGGCACGGTGACGTCCGAGCCGGGGACCGCGGTACGCAATGCCAAGCAGGGGCAACTGCAGTTTCGCACGGACAAGGGAGGCGTGATTCACGGTTCGATCGGCCGTGCCAATTTCAGCAAGGAAGCGTTGCGCGAAAACCTGGAGGCCCTGTTGGCAGACCTGAACAAGGCGAAACCCGCCGCGGCCAAGGGCGTCTACCTTAAGAAACTCAGTCTTTCCTCCACCTTCGGTGCCGGTGTCAATGTCGACCGCGGCAGCCTGGGTCTTTAAAGAATAGGGGTGCGCGATGGCCTTGTCGGCGGAACGAAAAAGAGAGGTGGTCGACCGGGTGCGGCAGACGGCCGGCGAGGCGCTGTCCCTGGCGGTCGCGCAGGGCCAGGGCATCTCCGTGGCTGAAATCCGCAGTCTGCGTATTCGGGCGCGGGAGCGGGACATCGTGCTGCGTGTGATCAAGAACAGCCTGGCGCGACGCGCCTTGCAGGGCACGGACTACGAATGCATGACGGAGCGCCTGTCCGGGCCGAACCTGTTCGCCTTTTCGATGAAAGAACCGGGTGCCGCCGCAAAATTGTTCAAGGAATTTGGCAAGGAGCACGAAATGTTTTCCGTGCAGGCCTTCTCCATCGAGGGCCGCTTGTTCGATGGTTCGCAAATCGATACCCTGGCGAACCTGCCGAGCCGGGAAGAGGCCCTGGCGAGACTGCTGGGGACGATGCGGGCCCCGGTTGCCAGGCTGGCGGGGACCTTGCGGGAGGCACCGGCGAAGCTGGTGCGCGTGTTGGCTGCAATCCGGGCGCAGAAAGAAGCCTCGAAATAAGCAGTGTCTGTATTACTGGTTTGAATTCGCGAGAAGGAGCAAGACCATGGCCCTGAGCAAGCAAGAAATCCTCGACTCGATCGCCGAGATGCCGGTGATGGAAATCGTCGAGCTAATCGAAGCGATGGAAGAGAAATTCGGTGTCAGTGCCGCCGCACCGGCGGTTGCGATGTCGGCACCGGCACCGGCGGCAGCCGCGGAGGGTGCCGAGAGCGCCGCCGAAGAAAAGTCGCAATTCGACCTGGTGCTGAGTGCCGTTGGCGACAAGAAGGTGAACGTGATCAAGGTGGTGCGCAACGTCACCGGTCTCGGCCTCAAGGATGCCAAGGACCTGGTGGACAGTGCCCCCGCCCCGATCAAGGAGGCGATGGCCCGGGAGGAGGCGGAAGAGGCAAAAAAACAGCTCGAGGAAGCCGGCGCCACCGTGGAATTAAAGTAAGCGGCGCCGACGTGGAACAGGGCTGGTACGCGCTTTTGCGTCGCGATTTTGCTCCGGGCCCGGCGCCTGGAAAAGGGATGACTGCGCTGCGGCGTTTAGCGCTGGGCATCCACTCGGAAAATTCCTCCGGAAGACCCGCCACGCACGTGTGCGGCGTGTTCCGGCCGCAAGGGGAGGTTTGAAACACCATGGCACAACGCATCGGAGAAAACGGCAAACTGCGCCTTAATTTCGGCACGCGGACCAACATCGACGAGATGCCGTACCTGTTGTCGGTGCAGATGGACTCGTACCGCAAGTTCACCCAGCAGGACCTGGCCCCGGAAAAACGGGACAAGGGGCTCGGCTTGGAAGCGGTATTCCGTTCGATATTCCCCATTTACAGCAGCACCGGCAACGTGACCCTGGAATACGTCCACTACCGGTTGGGGGAGCCAAAATTCAACGTCGAGGAGTGTCGCATGCGCGACAAGACCTACTCGGCCCCCCTGTGGGTGAAACTGCGGCTGGTCATCCGCGAAACCGGTGCCTCGCGCACTTCCAAGCCGCGTGAAATACGCGAGCAGGAGGTCTACATGGGGGAAATCCCGCTGATGCTGAAACACGGCTCTTTCGTCGTCAATGGCACCGAGCGGGTGATCGTCTCGCAACTGCATCGTTCGCCGGGCGTCATCTTCGACCATGACAAGGGCAAGACCCATTCCTCGGGGAAATTGCTTTACTCCGCGCGGATCATTCCGTACCGGGGCTCGTGGCTCGACTTCGAGTTCGACCCCCGCGACCTGGTGTACGTGCGGATTGACCGGCGGCGCAAGTTGCCGGTGACCGTCCTGCTGCGTGCCATGGAATACACCGCGGAGGAAATCCTCGCGACCTTTTTCGAGGATTACAAGTTCTCCACCGACGAGGCGGGGCAGCTCTACACCTTCCATTTTGAAGACCCGGAACGCCTGCGGGGACAGGCCCTGCCGATCGATGTGCGCCAGGGAAACGAGGTGCTGGTCGAGGCGGGCTGGCGCATTACCTCACAGCATGTGCGCAAGCTGAAAAGCGCGAATTTCCGTTCCATCCAGGTGCCGGCAGATTTTGTCATCGGGCACATCCTGTCGCGCGACATTATCGACCCGGAGACCGGGGAGGTGGCGGCACCGTGCAACAGCACGATCACTTCCGAGACCCTGGAGAAAATGGCGCAATGCGGTGTCAATTCCTTCACCACGATTTACGTCAACGACTTGGACCGCGGCGCATTCATCTCTGACACGCTGCGCGAGGATCCGACCTCTTCGCGGGAAGAGGCGCTGATCGAAATCTACCGCATCATGCGTCCGGGCAATCCGCCGACCCTGGAAGAGGCGAACACCCTGTTCAAGAACCTGTTTTTCTCCGAGGAGCGCTACGACCTGTCGCGGGTCGGGCGGATGAAATTCAACCATCGCCTGGGACGGGACGAGAGCAGCGGTGATATGACTCTCAGCCGGGAGGATATCGTCAGTGTGATCCGTACCCTGGTCGCCATCCGCAACGGCGAGGGCGGGGTCGATGACATTGACCACTTGGGCAACCGGCGCGTGCGCTCGGTTGGCGAAATGGCGGAAAACCGCTTTCGCATTGGTCTGGCGCGCATCGAACGGGCAGTCAAGGACCGGCTGATTCAGGCCGAGCAGGATGAGCTGCAGCCGCGCGACCTGGTCAACGCCAAGCCGATTTCCGGTGCCCTGCGCGAGTTTTTCAGCTCCAGCCAGCTGTCCCAGTTCATGGACCAGAATAACCCGCTGGCGGAGATCACTCACAAGCGCCGGGTGTCGGCACTGGGTCCCGGTGGCCTGACGCGCGAGCGCGCAGGTTTTGAGGTTCGCGATGTGCACCCCACTCACTACGGCAGGGTCTGTTCGATCGAAACCCCGGAGGGGCCCAATATTGGCCTGATCAATTCCCTGGCGGTCTTTGGCCGTATCAACGAGTACGGCTTTATCGAGACTCCGTACCGCAAGGTCGTCAAGGGGAAGGTCACCGATGTCATCGAGTACTTGTCCGCCATCAATGAACACCAGTACGTGATCGCACAGGCTTCGGCGGTGCTGGACAAGCGGGGGCGTTTCGCAGAAGACCTGGTTGCAGTGCGGCACAGCAACGAGTTTTCCCTGATGTCCCCCGACCGGATCGACTACATGGACGTCTCCCCGCAGCAACCGGTGTCCGTCGCCGCTTCCCTGATACCCTTCTTGGAGCACGATGATGCAAACCGCGCCCTGATGGGTTCCAACATGCAACGCCAGGCGGTGCCGTTGGTGCGCGCCGAGGCACCGCTGATCGGCACCGGCATGGAACACAAGGTGGCCCGGGACTCCGGGGTCTGCGTCGTCGCCCGGCGCAGCGGGGTGGTGGAGAGTGTCGATGCCGGACGCATCGTGGTACGGGTCCGGGAGGGAGAAATCCGCACCGGCCAGGAGTCGGCGGTCGATATCTACAACCTGGTCAAGTACACCCGTTCCAACCAGGATACCTGCGTCAACCACAAGGTGACCGTGCGCAAGGGAGACAGCATCCGGCGCGGCGACATCATCGCCGACGGTCCGGCGGTCGAGGGCGGCGAGGTCGCCCTGGGTCAGAACATGCGCATCGCCTTCATGCCCTGGAACGGCTACAACTTCGAGGATTCGATTCTCGTTTCCGAGCGTGTGGCCATGGATGATCGTTTTACCTCCGTGCACATTGAAAAATTCACCTGTATCGCCCGTGAAACCAAGCTGGGACGCGAGGAAATTACCGCGGACATCCCCAATGTCGGCGAGGGCGCGCGCACCAAGATCGACGAGTCCGGCGTGGTCTACATCGGTGCCGAGGTGCAGCCGGGTGACATCCTGGTCGGTCGCATCAGCCCCAAGAGCGAGACCCAGTTGACGCCGGAGGAGAAGCTGGTGTACGCGATCTTTGGCGAGAAGGCCGTGGACGTCAAGGACACCTCGACGCGCGTACCGGCCGGCATGCGCGGCACCGTCATCGACGTGCAGGTGTTCGTCAGGGATCGCAAGGAAAAGAATGAGGACCCGCGTGCCCTGGAAATTGAACAGCACCTCCTGGAACAGGTGCGCAAGGACCTGAACGAGGAATTGAAGACCATCGAGAAGGCGACCTTTGCCCGGGCGCGGTCCCTGTTGCTGGACAAGCTCGCGGTCTCCGGTGCCGGTCTCAAGCGCGGGGCCAAGCTCAGTGCCCGGGTGCTGGAGGATATCGAACCCAAGAAATGGCTGGACCTGCGCCTGCGCGACGAGGCGGCCAATGCCAGGTTGCAGGAGATGGCCAAGCAGCTCCGGGCGCAGCGCAAGCGCCTGGACGAGGAGTTCAAGGAACAGGAGCAGAAAATTACCAGCGAAGATGAGCTCGCCACGGGAGTCTTAAAGGTGGTCAAGGTCTACCTGGCGGTAAAGCGCCGGATCCAGCCCGGCGACAAGATGGCCGGGCGCCACGGGAACAAGGGGGTAATTTCCGCGGTGGTGCCGGTGGAAGACATGCCCTACGATGAAAACGGCGAGCCGGTGGACATTGTCTTGAACCCCCTGGGTGTGCCATCGCGCATGAACGTGGGCCAGGTGCTGGAGGCGCACCTGGGACTTGCCGCCCACGGCTTGGGGCGGAAAGTCGAAGCCTTGCTCCAGGAGGAGAAAAGTGCGGCGAGAAAATCCGAATTCCTGCGCGAAATCTACCGGGTATCCGAGGGCGAGACACCTGATTTTTCCAAGCTCGGCGACGGGGAACTGCGCACCGCCTTGCGCAAACTGCGCCGCGGCGTACCGATGGCTTCACCGGTGTTTGACGGCTGCAACGAGGAGCAGATCAAGGACCTGTTGCGCCTGGCGGGACAACCGGAAGACGGCCAGATGCGTCTTTACGACGGGCGCACCGGCGAGGCCTACGAGCGTCCGGTCACCGTCGGCTACATGTACATCATGAAGCTGAATCACCTGGTCGATGACAAGATGCACGCGCGTTCCACCGGCTCCTACAGCCTGGTGACCCAGCAACCCCTGGGCGGCAAGGCGCAGTTCGGCGGCCAGCGTTTCGGCGAGATGGAGGTGTGGGCCCTGGAGGCGTACGGAGCGGCGTACGTCCTGCAGGAAATGTTGACGGTGAAATCCGATGACATGGCCGGGCGCAACCGCATCTACAAGAACACCGTGGACGGGGAGTACATGATGGAAGCGGAGATGCCGGAATCCTTCAACGTGCTGATGCAGGAAATCCGGGCACTGGGCATTGATATCGACCTGGAACAAAGCGCGCCGGAGCGCATGTTCCCGGAGCAGAACTGAGCGGCAGGTACGAGCGGAGAATTTCCATGAAAGACATCTACCATTACCAGCGTCAAAAAAGGTTGAGCTCCAACTTCAACGCCCTGCGCATCGGGTTGGCCTCCCCGGACCGGATTCGCTCCTGGTCGTACGGCGAGGTCAAGAAGCCGGAGACGATCAATTACCGCACGGTGAAGCCGGAGCGGGACGGGCTGTTTTGTGCGCGCATCTTCGGCCCGATGAAGGATTTTGAATGCCTGTGCGGCAAGTGCAAGCGCATGAAGCAGCGCGGCATCCGTTGCGACAAGTGTGGCGTCGAGGTCACTTTCTCCAAGGTGCGGCGCGAACGCATGGGGCACATCGAACTGGTCTCGCCCGTGGCGCATATCTGGTTCTTGAAATCCCTGCCTTCGCGCATCGGCCTGATGCTCGACATGCAATTGAAGCAGTTGGAACGGATTCTCTATTTTGAATCGTACGTGGTGATCAACCCGGGGATGACACCGCTGGAAAAGGGCCAGCTGCTTACCGACGAGGAATACCATAACGCTGTCGAGGAATACGGCGACGATTTCCGGGTCGGGATGGGTGCCGAGGCGGTGCAGGAATTGCTGCGCGGCCTGGACTTGCAGGCGGAGATCACGCGCCTGCGCGAAGAGCTGCAGGAGACCCGCTCCGAGTCGACTTTTCTCAAGCAATCGCGGCGTCTCAAACTGTTGGAGTCCTTTCTCAAGTCCGGCAACAAGCCGGAGTGGATGATCCTGAACGTGCTGCCGGTGTTGCCGCCGGACCTGCGGCCGTTGGTGCCGCTGGAAAGCGGTCGTTTCGCCTCCTCGGACCTGAATGACCTGTACCGCCGCGTGATCAATCGCAATAACCGCCTGCGCCGCCTGCTGGAACTGGGCGCCCCGGATATCATCGTGCGCAACGAGAAACGCATGCTGCAGGAAGCGGTGGACGCCCTGATGGACAACGGCCGCCGCGGCAGCGCGGTCATGGGCAGTACCCAGCGGCCGTTGAAATCCCTGGCGGACACGATCAAGGGCAAACAGGGACGGTTTCGTCAGAACCTGCTCGGCAAGCGCGTCGATTACTCGGGCCGTTCGGTGATCGTGGTTGGCCCCACCCTGAAATTACACCAGTGCGGTCTGCCGAAGCGCATGGCACTGGAACTATTCAAGCCATTCATCTACGGGCGCCTGATGCGCCTGGAAGAGCTGTCCCTGGAAATCACCACCCTCAAGGCCGCCAAGAAAATGGTGGAGCGCGAAGAACCGGTGGTCTGGGACATACTGGCGGACGTGATTCACCAGCACCCGGTGATGCTCAACCGGGCGCCAACCCTGCACCGTCTCGGCATCCAGGCCTTTGAGCCGATCCTGGTGGAGGGCAAGGCGATCCAGCTGCATCCCCTGGTGTGCGCCGCGTTTAATGCCGACTTTGACGGCGACCAGATGGCGGTGCATGTGCCGTTGACCATCGAGGCGCAGGTCGAGGCGCGCGCCCTGATGATGTCGAGTAACAACATCCTCTCGCCGGCGAACGGGACACCGATTATCGTGCCCTCCCAGGACGTGGTCCTGGGGCTTTACTACCTGAGCCGTGAGCAGATCAACGCCCCGGGCGAGGGAATGATTTTCGCCGATATTGACGAGGCCGAGCGCGCCTACCGTTCCGGCCAGGTGAGCCTGCATGCCCGGGTGCAGGTGCGCGTCCCGGAGCTGCACCTGGAGGGGCGGCAGAAAAACCCGCGCGAGCTGCGGCGCCGGCGGCAAACCACGGTCGGGCGCGCCTTGCTGTGGCGCATCGTCCCGCCTCACCCGGAAATGAAATTCGAGTTGGTCAACCGCGTGATGACCAAGAAGGCGATCTCCGAACTGGTGGACCACAGTTACCGCCGGGTGGGGCTCAAGGAAACCGTGGTGTTTGCCGACCAGCTCATGTACACCGGTTTTCGCTATTCCACGATCTCCGGTGCCTCCATCGGCGTCAATGATTTCATGATTCCCGAGGACAAGGAGGAGATTATTCGCACCGCCGGCGAACAAGTGCAGTCCATCGAGTCACAGTACTCGGACGGCCTGGTCACCCCGGACGAAAAGTACAACAAGGTGGTGGATATCTGGTCGCATGCCAACGACCGGGTGGCGCAATCGATGATGGAGAGCCTGAGCTCGGAAACAGTGCGGAACCGCCAGGGCAGGGACGAGGAGCAGCCTTCTTTCAACTCTGTCTACATGTACTCGGATTCCGGTGCCCGCGGCAGCCCCGCACAAATCCGCCAGCTGGCCGGGATGCGCGGCCTGATCGCCAAGCCGGACGGCACGATCATCGAGACGCCGATTACCGCGAACTTCCGCGAGGGCCTGTCCGTTCTGCAGTACTTTATTTCCACCCACGGGGCGCGCAAGGGCCTGGCGGACACGGCACTCAAGACCGCGAACGCGGGCTACCTGACCCGCCGCCTGGTCGACGTGGCCCAGGACGTGGTGGTCACCATCGAGGATTGCGGCACGCAAACCGGCCTGTTGATGAAGGCGGTCATCCAGGGCAGCGAGGTTATCGAGCCCTTGCACGAGCGGGTCCTGGGCCGTGTGGTCGCCCGCGACGTGATCCGCCCCGGGGGCAGCCGGGTGGTGTTCAAGGCGGGCCAGTTGCTGGACGAGGAAACCGTCAAGCAAATCGAAGAACTCAGCATCGAGGAAGTCCTGGTGCGTTCGCCGATCACCTGCGAGGCGCAGCTCGGGGTGTGCGCCTCCTGCTACGGGCGGGACCTGGGACGCGGCGAGCGGGTCAACCTGGGGGAGGCGGTCGGCATTATCGCGGCCCAGTCTATCGGCGAGCCGGGCACCCAGCTGACCATGCGCACCTTCCATATCGGTGGTGCCGCGCACCGTGTCACCACCGAGGACCGCATCCAGATCAAGTACGACGGCCGCATCCTGCTGGATAACGTGCGTTACATTCGGCGCGCGGATGGCATCTTGGTGGTGGTCTCGCGTTCCGGGCGCCTGTCGCTGATGGACCTGGCAAGCGGCCGCGAACGGGAGCGTTACAAGCTGCCGTACGGTGCCGAACTCATGGTCGATGACGGCACGGAAGTCACGGCGGGCACCACGGTGGCGGTGTGGGACACCCACGCGCACCCGCTGGTTTCCGAGACCGATGGGCAGGTCAAGTGGGTCAACGTCGAAGAGGGCATCACGGTGCGTCACCAGATCGATGAGACCACCGGCCTGCCGCGCATCGTGGTGATGGAGACCGAGGAGCGCCCCGATGCGGGCCGCGAAATGCGCCCGGCCGTGCAACTGCTCGATGAGAAAAAGAACGAGCAGGTGCTCTATCCCCTGCCGGAACAGGCGGAAATCCTGCTGGAGGACGGGGCGGAGATCCACCCCGGGACCATCATTGCACGCATCCCGCAGGAATTGTCCAAGACCGTGGACATCACGGGCGGTTTGCCGCGCGTCGCCGAATTGTTCGAGGCGCGGCGGCCCAAGGATGCGGCGGTCTTCGCGCCGATCTCCGGCGTGGTCAGCATGGGCAAGTCGACCTCGGCGCGCAAACGCCTGGTCATCACCCCGGAGAAAGGCGAACCCGTCGAAGAGCTGATTCCCAAGCGCCGCGAACTGACGGTGGTGGAAGGTGAACGCGTCGAACAGGGTGATATCCTCTCCGACGGGCCGATGGAACCGCACAGCATCCTGCGGGTCAAGGGACTGGGCGAACTGACCAACTACCTGGTCAACGAGGTGCAGGAGGTGTACCGGCTGCAGGGTGTGAAGATCAATGACAAGCACATCGAGGTGATCGTGCGGCAGATGCTGCGCAAGGTGCGCATCACCAACTCCGGCGATTCGGAGTTTATCCGCGATGAGCAGGTCGAGCACACCCGTATCCTGGAGACCAACAAGGCACTGGAAATCGCCGGCAAGCAACCGGCGCAATACGAGCGGGAACTGCTCAGTATCACGCGCGCGGCACTCGCCACCGAGAGCTTTATCTCTGCGGCATCCTTCCAGGAGACCACGCGGGTGCTGACCGGTGCGGCGGTCACCGGGCGGCGCGATTACATGACGGGGCTCAAGGAGAACGTGATTGTCGGGCGTCCCATCCCGGCCGGCACCGGCCTGCGCTTCCACGAGAGGGCGCGGCGGCGGCGGGTGGAAATGGAGGATGACCGGATCAGTGCCATCGAGGCGGAAAAGGCCCTGGCCGGCGAACTCAACCCGCAGGAGGGTGCCTGATGTCGCGAATGATGGCCGGCATGCCCGCGGTGCTGCGGCGTGCCATGTCACCGCCGGGACAGGGAAGCCGCCCCCGGGGGGAGCTCGCCTGATGGCCAGGGTCAGCCAGCTGATTCGCAAACCGCGCCAGCGCAAGCCCATGAAGAGCAACGTGCCCGCCCTGCAGGGCGGGCCGCAAAAACGCGGCGTGTGCACCCGTGTCTACACCACGACGCCCAAGAAACCGAACTCGGCACTGCGCAAGGTCTGTCGCGTGCGCCTGACCAATGGCTACGAGGTCACCTCGTATATCGGTGGCGAAGGACACAACCTGCAGGAACACAGCGTGGTACTGATCCGGGGCGGGCGCGTCAAGGACCTGCCCGGGGTGCGCTACCACGTTGTGCGCGGTGCCCTGGACGCCGTCGGCGTACAGGAGCGTCGGCAGCGGCGTTCCAAGTACGGGGCCAAGAGGCCGAAGTAAAACACGGGGTCCTGGATCATGCCGCGGCGCAGAGTCATCAGCAAAAGGGAGATCATTGCCGATCCCAAGTACAACAGCGTGCCGCTGGCCAAGTTCACCAACCATGTCATGCAGCGCGGCAAGAAATCACTGGCCGAGCGCGTGGTGTACGGGGCGATGGAAATCATCGGTGAACGTCTCAAGCGTGACCCGGTCGAAGTATTCACCGAGGCCCTGGAAAATGTCGAGCCCTCGGTCGAGGTCAAGTCGCGCCGGGTCGGCGGGGCCACGTACCAGGTGCCGGTGGAAGTCCGCGAGTCGCGGCGCACCGCCCTGGCGATGCGCTGGCTGGTAGAAGTCGCGCGCAAGCGCCGGGAGAAATCGATGCCGCAGCGCCTGGCGGGGGAGATTATCGACGCCTCCCTGGGACAGGGTGCCGCCGTCAAGCGCCGCGAGGACACGCACCGCATGGCGGAGGCGAACAAGGCCTTTTCTCATTACCGTTTTTAAATCTCTACGCCTAAGGATCCTCCCAGTGTCTCGTAGCACCCCCCTCAACCGTTATCGCAACATCGGTATCTGTGCGCACGTGGATGCGGGCAAAACCACCACCACCGAACGGGTGTTGTTCTATACCGGGCTCTCTCACCGCATCGGCGAGGTGCACGACGGCAATGCGATCATGGACTGGATGGACCAGGAACAAGAGCGCGGCATCACCATCACTTCGGCAGCCACCACCTGTCACTGGCGCGGCATGAACGGTGCGCATGATGAGCACCGCATCAACATCATCGACACCCCCGGGCACGTGGACTTCACCATCGAAGTCGAACGCTCCCTGCGCGTGCTGGATGGTGCCATTGTCGTCTTGTGTGGTGCTTCGGGTGTGCAGCCGCAGACCGAGACGGTGTGGCGCCAGGCCGATCGCTATGAAGTGCCGCGCATCGTTTTCGTCAACAAGATGGATCGCGCCGGTGCCGACTTCAATATGGTGATGGGGCAGTTGGAGAGCCGCCTCAAGGCGAAACCCGTGGCGGTGCAACTGCCGGTGGGTGCCGAGGACAAGTTCCGCGGCGTGATCGACCTGGCGGGCATGAAAATGATCATCTGGAACGAGGAAGACCAGGGAGCCACTTTTGAATTGCAGGAGATCCCGGAAGAAATGCGCGCCGAATGCGAGGCGCAGCGCGAGAAAATGCTGGAGATCGCCGCCGAGTCCACCGAGGAACTCATGGAAAAATACCTGGAAACCGGTTCGCTGGATGAACAGGAGATTCACGCCGGCCTGCGGCGCCGCACCCTGGATAACGAGGTGGTCCCGGTGCTGTGCGGATCGGCATTCAAGAACAAGGGTGTGCAGGCGGTGCTGGATGCGGTGCTGGATTACCTGCCGGCACCCACCGAGGTAAAAGCCATTCGCGGACACCTGGAAAACAGTGAGGACGAGGAGAGCCGTCCCGCCCAAGATGATGCGCCCTTTGCCGCCCTGGCCTTCAAGATTGCCACCGATCCTTTTGTCGGCACGCTGAGCTACCTGCGCGTCTATTCCGGGGTTGTGCGTTCGGGGGACTCGGTCTACAACCCGGTGAAAGGCAAGAAAGAACGCATCGGGCGCATGGTGCAAATGCATTCCAACGAGCGCAAGGAAATCAAGGAAGTCTACGCCGGCGATATCGCCGCCGCCGTGGGTCTCAAGAGCGTGACCACCGGCGACACCCTGTGTGCCCAGAAGCAGCCGATTATCCTGGAGCGCATGGATTTTCCCGACCCGGTGATCTCCCTGGCGGTGGAACCCAAGACCAAGGGCGACCAGGAAAAAATGAGCCTGGCACTGGGCAAGCTGGCCCAGGAGGATCCCTCCTTCCAGGTGAGCACGGACGAGGAGAGCGGGCAGGTGATCATCTCCGGCATGGGCGAACTCCACCTGGAGGTGCTGGTCGAGAGAATGCGCCGCGAATTCAATGTCGATGCCAATGTCGGTAACCCGCAGGTCGCCTACCGCGAGACGATCCGCAAGCCCGTGGAGGTGGAGGGCAAGTACATTCGCCAGACCGGCGGTCGCGGTCAGTACGGTCACGTCTGGTTGCGCCTGGAACCGCTGCCGGAAGATGCCGAGTACGAATTCGTCAACAAGATCGCCGGCGGGGTGGTGCCGCGCGAATACATCCCGGCCGTCGACAAGGGAGTGCGTGAACAGATGCAGAACGGGGTGCTGGCCGGTTATCCCCTGCTGGCGATGCGTGTCACCTTGTATGACGGTTCCTTCCACGAGGTGGACTCGAGCGAAATCGCCTTTAAAATCGCCGCCTCCCACGCCTTGCGCGATGGCGCGCTGCAGGCGAACCCGGTCCTGCTGGAACCGATGATGAAAGTCGAAGTGGTGACGCCGGAGGACTACATGGGCGATGTGATCGGCGACCTGAACCGGCGCCGGGGGATCATTCACAGCATGGATGAAATCCCGACCGGCAAGGCGGTGGACGCCGAGGCGCCGCTGGCCGAGATGTTCGGCTACGCCACCGACCTGCGCTCTCTCTCCCAGGGGCGTGCCACCTACACCATGGAGTTCCTGCGTTACGCCGAAGTGCCGCGCAGCGTCGCCGACGAGGTGGTGCAGCGTTCCGGGCGCCACCAGCACGCCGTCAACGAATAGACGCGGCGCGGACCTTTCCCGGGTCCGGACATTTCCCACATGCGCGCGCGAGCCGGCGGTGCGGTCCGCGGGCAACAGCGCGTTGCGGCGGGGAAACAGGCGCACCGCATACCACCGCCCCCCGGGAATGTGCCTGCCGGCTGGAGTATAATTTGAATTTGGAGTATGTGATTTTCTAAATGCCAGAGTCAATTCCGCAGGGGCTGACCTTTGACGATGTACTCCTGTTGCCGGATTATTCCGAGATTCTGCCGCGCGACGCCCAGCTGCACACCCGCCTGACTCCCTCGATCCAGCTCAATATTCCCCTGCTCTCCGCTGCCATGGACACGGTGACGGAAGCCGACCTGGCCATCTCCCTGGCCCAGGCCGGCGGCATCGGCGTGCTGCACAAGAACATGCCGGTCGCTGCCCAGGCCGCCCAGGTGCTGCGCGTCAAGAAATACGAGAGCGGCGTGGTCAGCGACCCGATCACTATCGATGCGGACGCCAGCCTGCGTGACCTGCTGGAGCTGAAGAAAAAGCACAACAACATCTCCGGCGTGCCGGTGCTGAAGGGCGGGGATTTGCAGGGCATCGTCAGCAATCGCGACATTCGCTACGAGAGCTCGCTGGACACCCCGGTCTCCAGCCTGATGACCGGACGCGAAAAACTGGTGACCGTGCGCGAGGGTGCCGATACCGCCGAAGTGCGCCAGCTGTTGCATCAGCACCGCATCGAAAAGGTGCTGGTGGTCGACGATGATTTTCGCCTGCAGGGCATGATCACGGCCCTGGACCTGGACCGCGAGACAACTTTCCCGGATGCCTGCAAGGATGCGGCGGGACGCCTGCGCGTCTCTGCCGCCCTGGGAGTCAGCACTGCCGACCGGGAGGAGCGCGCCGCCGCCCTGGTCGAAGCCGGCGTCGATGCGCTGACCGTGGACACGGCGCACGGCCATTCCCGCAAGGTACTGGACTGCCTGCGCTGGCTGCGCCAGACCTTCCCCGAAATTCCACTGATCGCCGGCAATATTGCCACCGCGGAGGCGGCCCTGGCCCTGGCGGATGCCGGTGCCGATGCCGTCAAGGTCGGTATCGGTCCCGGTTCTATCTGCACCACGCGGGTGGTGACTGGCGTTGGGGCACCGCAGATCAGCGCGGTATTCGAAGTCGCCCGGGCCTTGCAGGGGCGGGAAGTGTTCATTGTCGCCGACGGCGGGGTGCGCTACTCCGGGGATCTCGCCAAGGCACTGGCCGCCGGCGCGGATTCCGTGATGATGGGCGGCATGTTCGCCGGCACCGAGGAGGCACCCGGCGAGATCGAACTCTACGAGGGCCGCACCTACAAGAGCTATCGCGGCATGGGTTCCATCGGTGCCATGGGTGGAGACAGCGGCTCCAGCGACCGCTATTCCCAGGAGGGAGAACTGCGGGAGAAACTCGTGCCGGAGGGCATCGAGGGCCGGGTGCCCTACCGCGGTCCGCTCAAGAACGTGATCTGGCAGTTGCTGGGCGGCCTGCGTTCCGGCATGGGATACACCGGCTGTCGCACCATCGCCGAACTGCAGGAGCGGGCGCGGTTTATTCGGGTCAGCCCCGCGGGGGTCAGTGAAGGACACGTGCACGATGTCAGCATCACCCGCGAAGCGCCAAATTATCCGCGCAACTGAATGAACGAGCGGCCGGCATCCGGGCGAGGCGAGGACGGTGATGCGGCGGACATCCACGCAGACCGGCTGCTGATCTTAGACTTCGGTTCCCAGTACACCCAGCTGATCGCCCGCCGCGTGCGCGAAATCGGTGCCTACTGCGAGATCCGTCCGTGGCACACGCCGCCCGCAGAAATACACGCCTTCGCCCCGCGCGCGCTGATTCTCTCCGGCGGCCCCGACACCCTGACCGCCGGGCAATCGATGCGCCTGTCGCCGGAGGCCCTGCCGGACGGGATTCCGGTGCTGGGGATCTGTTATGGCATGCAATTGCTGGCCGTGCATTGCGGCGGCGCAGTGGAGACCGCCGGTCATCGTGAGTACGGCCGCGCCCGGGTGCGCCTGGCGCAGCCCTGCCCGCTGTTCGACGGCCTGGCCACGGGCGCCGATGCCGCGCTCGAAGTATGGATGAGTCACGGCGACCGGGTCACGGTGCTGCCGGAAGGCTGGGAAGCCTGTGCTGCGACCGATAACGCGCCGATTGCGGCGATGCAGGAGCCGCGCCGCCGCTGGTATGGATTGCAGTTCCACCCCGAGGTCACCCATACTCCCCAGGGCGCGGAAATCCTGCGGCGCTTCGTCTGCGAAGTGGCGGGTCTGCAAGCACTCTGGACCCCGGCCGGCATTATCGACGACGCCATCGCCCGGGTACGCGCCCGGGTCGGCCGGGAACAGGTGTTGCTGGCCCTGTCCGGCGGCGTGGATTCCTGCGTAACCGCGGCACTGTTGCAGCGCGCCATCGGCGAACAATTGCTGTGCATTTTCGTCGACAACGGCCTGCTGCGGCTCGCAGAGGGCGACCAGGTGATGCGCGTCCTGGGCGAAGAAATGCAGGTGCATCTCGTGCGCGTGAACGCCGGCGAACGTTTTTTCTCCCGCCTGCGCGGCGTTGCCGACCCGGAACGCAAGCGCCGCATCATCGGTGAGACCTTTATCGAAGTGTTCGAGGAAGAGGCGCATCGGCATGGCGGCATCCGCTGGCTGGCGCAGGGCACCATTTACCCCGACGTCATCGAATCCGCCACCGCTGGCAGCACCGCACACACCATCAAGTCGCATCACAATGTCGGCGGCCTGCCGGAGCGCATGAAACTGCAGTTGCTGGAACCCCTGCGCGAACTGTTCAAGGACGAGGTGCGGGCCATCGGCACCGAACTGGGCCTGCCGCCGGCCCTGCTGCAGCGCCATCCTTTCCCGGGGCCGGGCCTGGGCGTGCGTATCCTGGGTGAAATCAGTGCAGAAGCCGCTGCCGTGCTGCGCTCTGCCGATGCGATCTTTATAGAGGAATTGCAGCACAGCGGCTGGTATCAGAAAACCGCGCAGGCCTTCGCCGTGTTCCTGCCGGTGCATTCCGTCGGCGTGACCGGGGACGCCCGCAAGTATGCGCCGGTGATCGCCCTGCGGGCCGTGGAGACCACCGATTTCATGACCGCCCGCCACGCGCGCCTGCCGCCGGAACTGCTGGCCCGGGTCACGGAACGCATCCTCAACGAAGTGCGCGGCGTCTCCCGGGTGGTGTACGACATCTCCGACAAACCGCCGGCCACCATCGAATGGGAATAATTACGCGTACTTCCCCGGACCTGCGGCACACTGCAGAGCCGATGGATGGATTTGAATTTCCCGTTGCCATCGTGCGCACCAGCCGGCGGCGCTCTGCGACGATCCAGGTCCAGGGCGCAGGCATCCTGGTACGAACGCCGAAGACTCTTGCCGAACACCGCATTCGCGAGTTGATTACCAGGCATACCCCGTGGATCAGGCGCAAACTCAAGGAGGCGGAGATGGCACCTGTCATCGAGCCCAGGAAATATGTCGCCGGCGAGAAATTTTCCTACTTGGGCAGGAATTATCGCCTGAAGATTGTGCACGGGGACCTCTGCTCTCTCAAGCTCAAAGGCGGCTATCTTGTAGCGACGGTTTCGCATTCCGCACCTGGGCAGGAGGCGCAACTCAGGTCTTTAGTCACCGGTTGGTACCGGGAACGCGCACAACAGCGCCTGGCGGAGAAGACCGGGAGATATGCCGGGATCATCGGGGTGACGCCCCGCTCCATGCGCCTGAAGACCTGCAAGTCCCGCTGGGGTTCCTGTTCGGCGAGAGGGGATATCAGTTACAACTGGTGCATCATCCTGGCCCCGCATCGCATTGTCGACTACGTGGTGGTGCATGAACTGTGTCACCTGTTGGAACAAAACCATTCCCCGCGCTACTGGCAACACGTGCAGCGCCATGTCCCCGATTACAAGGAGCGGCGCGAGTGGTTGCGCGTGAACGGGGCGCGGCTTTTGCTTTCTTAGCGCATACTGCCCGGCGAGTGTTCCGGGTACAATGGCATACGCCTCGGCGGGCATGGGCACCCTCGGCACCCTCCACGCGGCACCGGCGAGGGCGAGACTAGTGGCATGAGTGAGCGCACCCTGTACGATAAATTGTGGGACACGCATTGCGTGGGTACGCGCGATGACGGTTCCAGCCTGGTGTACATCGACCGTCACCTGGTGCACGAGGTGACTTCGCCGCAGGCCTTTGCCGGCTTGCGCCTGGCGGGGCGGACGCCCTGGCGGCGGGAGGGGGCGGTCGCCACCCCGGACCACAATGTGCCGACCGAGGCCGGGGAGCGCAGCGGCGGGGTGGAGGGGATTCGCGACCAGGTGTCGCGCGTGCAGGTGCAGGTTCTGAGCGAGAACTGTCGCGATTTTGATATCACATTGCTGCCGATCAATGATACCCGCCAGGGAATCGTGCATGTGGTCGGCCCCGAACTGGGGGTCACGTTGCCCGGGATGACGGTGGTGTGCGGCGACTCTCACACTTCCACGCACGGTGCCCTGGGTGCCCTGGCATTCGGCATCGGCACCTCGGAGGTGGAGCATGTTTTTGCGACCCAGTGCCTGGTGCAGCACAAGATGCAGAACATGCGCGTGCGCATTCACGGTCGCTGTCCGCCGGGCATCAGTGCCAAGGACCTGGCGTTGGCCCTGATTGCGCAGATCGGTACGGCTGGCGGTGCGGGTTGTGCCATGGAATTTGCCGGGGAGGCGGTGGAGGCCTTGTCGATGGAGGGGCGCATGACCCTGTGCAACATGGCGGTGGAGGCCGGGGCGCGCTCCGGCATGGTCGCCGTCGACGAGCGTACCCTGGAATACGTGCGGGCGCGTCCCCATGCGCCGAAGGGCGAGATGTTGCGGGCGGCGGAGCGCGCCTGGGCGGAGCTCCACAGCGATGCCGGGGCCGCGTTTGAGCGCGAGACGGAGCTGGATGCCAGTGCCTTGGAACCGCAGGTCAGCTGGGGTACGCAGCCGGACATGGTGACGCCGGTTGGCGAGCGCATTCCGGACCCGGCGCAGGAGACCGATGTCGGGCGTCGGCGCAGCATGGAGCGCGCCCTGGAATACATGGACCTGCAGCCCGGGACCCCGGTGATGGAAATCCCGCTGGACCGCGTGTTTATCGGTTCCTGCACCAATGCCCGCCTGGAGGATTTGCGCATGGCCGCAGAAGTGTTGCGCGGTAAAAAAGTCGCAGCGCGCATCCGCCAGGCACTGGTGGTGCCGGGCTCGGGGCAGGTCAAGGCGGCGGCGGAAGAGGAGGGCCTGGACCGGGTGTTCGTCGATGCGGGCATGGAGTGGCGCGAGCCGGGTTGTTCGATGTGCCTGGGCATGAACCCCGACCGCCTGCAGCCGGGAGAGCATTGTGCTTCGACTTCCAATCGCAATTTTGAAGGGCGCCAGGGGCACGGTGGACGCACGCACCTGGTCAGCCCGGCGATGGCGGCGGCGGCGGCGGTGGCCGGACATTTTGTCGA
This sequence comes from Gammaproteobacteria bacterium, assembly GCA_965215045.1. Taxonomy (GTDB): domain Bacteria; phylum Pseudomonadota; class Gammaproteobacteria; order JABABF01; family JABABF01. Next base: position 1,695,613 of record OZ244031.1, read on the forward strand.
CGTGCGCCAATGGCTGGGAGGCGGCGCCTGAGGGCGGCGGTATGCCGATGGAACCGTTCACCCGTTTCGAGGCCCTGGTGGCACCGATGGACCGCGCCAACGTCGATACCGACCTGATGATTCCCAAGCAATTCCTGAAGTCCATTCAGCGTACCGGTTTCGGCCCGAACCTGTTTGACGGCCTGCGTTATCTCGACGAGGGCGAACCGGGACAGGATTGCAGTGCGCGGCCGCTGAACCCGGAATTCTCCCTGAACCTGCCGCGTTACCAGGGCGCGGGCATCCTGCTGACCCGGGAGAACTTCGGTTGCGGTTCGAGCCGGGAGCACGCGGTCTGGGCGGTGGGCGAGTACGGTTTTCGCTGCATCATCGCGCCCAGCTTCGCCGATATTTTCTATAACAACTGCTGCAAGAACGGCATTTTGCCCCTGGCCCTGCCGGCGGAGACGGTGCAGCAGCTGTTCGAAGAGCTGTACGCGCAGGAGGGCTACCGCCTTGCGGTTGACCTGCAGAAGATGCAGGTACAAAAGCCGGACGGTGCAATCCTGGACTTCCAGATGGACGAGTTCCGGCGGCAATGCCTGCTCAAGGGCCTCGATGAGATCGCCCTGAGCCTGGAGAGCGCAGACCAGATCCGCGCTTTTGAACAACACCGGCGGCGGGAAGCACCCTGGGTGTTCAGGGGCCCCCTGTCCTGAGCACCGGGGCGGTCTCTTTCCGCTCCCGGACCGCGCTTGCGACTCTCCGTTGCCATGAGTGATGCACAACTGCTGCTCTTGCCCGGGGATGGAATCGGCCCCGAGGTCATCGCCGCTGCCGAACAGGTGCTGGAGGCGGTGGAGCGGCGCTTTGCCCTGGGACTGCACTGGGAGAGAGCACTGATCGGGGGTGCGGCACTGGATGCACACGGCGTTCCCTTGCCGGAGGAAACCGCCCGCTGTGCCGAAAAGGCGCGGGCGGTGTTGCTGGGGGCGGTCGGCGGCCCCGGCTGGGATGAGCGGGAGCGTTCGCTGCGCCCCGAACAGGGGCTGCTGCAATTGCGCGCCCGCCTGGGTTTGTTTGCCAACCTGCGCCCGGCGGTACTGTACGAGGAACTGCTCTCTGCCTCCTCCCTGCGCCCGGAAATTATCCGCGGCCTGGACATCCTGATCGTGCGCGAGTTGATCGGCGGGCTCTACTTCGGCGAGCCGCGCGGGCTGCGCACCCTGGACAGCGGTGAGCGTCAGGGTTTCAACACCATGGTCTACTCCGAGTCCGAGATCCGGCGCATCGGCGAGACCGCCTTCCGCCTGGCCAGTGCGCGCAGCGGTCGGCTGTGCTCGGTGGACAAGGCGAATGTGCTGGAGGTCAGCGGCCTGTGGCGCGAGGTCATGGATGCGCTGGCCGCACAATACCCGGGCGTGGAATTGAGCCATCTCTACGTGGATAATGCCGCGATGCAACTGGTGCGCGCCCCCCTGCAGTTTGACGTCATCGTCAGCGGCAACCTGTTCGGCGATATTCTTTCCGATGCCGCGGCGATGCTCACCGGCTCGATCGGCATGTTGCCCTCGGCATCCCTGGACGAGAGCGGCGGCGGCATGTATGAACCCTGTCACGGTTCGGCACCGGAGATCGCCGGGCGCGATGAGGCCAATCCCCTGGCGACCATTCTCTCCCTGGCGATGCTGCTGCGCCATTCCCTGCAGCGAGAGGACGCGGCGACGGCGGTGGAAAATGCGGTGCGCACGGTGTTGCGGGACGGGTTGCGCACCCCGGACATTCACGCACCGGACTGCCGGCGGGTCGGCACCCGGGAAATGGCATCGGCGGTGGCGGCCGTCGTCGAGCGGGACGATGCCTGAGCGTTGCGACGTGGCGGTGCTGGGTGCTACCGGTGCGGTCGGCGGGACCATGTTGCAGATCCTGGCACAGCGCAATTTTCCTGTGCAGGAGGTTTATGCACTCGGCAGCGAACGTTCGGCGGGACGCAAGATTTCCTGGGGTGAGCGTGAACTCACGGTACAGAATGCCGCGGATTTTGATTTCGGCAAGGCGCAGATCGCGCTGTTTTCCGCGGGTTCGGCGGTCTCGGAACAGTACGCACCGCGTGCTGCCGCAGCCGGTTGCAAGATCATCGACAATACTTCGCGCTTTCGTTACGAGGACGATGTACCGCTGGTCGTGCCGGAAATCAACGCCCGGCGCATCGCCGACAGCCATCGGCGCGGCATTATCGCCAACCCCAACTGTTCGACCATCCAGATGGCACTGGCCCTGGCACCGATTCACCGCGCCGCGGGATTGAGCCGCATCAACGTCGCCACCTACCAGTCGGTCTCGGGCAGGGGCCGGAGCGGCATGGAGGAACTGGCAGAGCAGAGCCGGGCACTGCTGGATGGCAAGGATATTAAACCGGCGGCGTTCCCGGTGCAGATCGCCTTCAACGTGTTGCCCCAGATCGATCGTTTCGAAGACAACGGCTACACCTACGAGGAGATGAAAATGGTATGGGAGATGCAGAAAATTTTCGAGGACCCCGGCATCCTCGTGAACCCTACCTGCGTCCGGGTGCCGGTGTTTTGCGGCCATTCCGAGGCCTTGCACATCGAGACCCGGGAAAAAATCACTGCGCTGCAGGCACGGGAACTGCTGGCTGAGGCACCCGGCGTGATCTTGATGGATGAGCGTCGAGACGGGGGGTACCCGACGCCGGCCGGGCAGGGCAGCGGGGAAGATGCCGTGTATGTCGGCCGCCTGCGCGAGGATCTTTCGCATCCCCGCGGTTTGACAATGTGGGTGGTGTCTGATAACCTGCGCAAAGGTGCAGCCTTGAACAGCGTGCAAATTGCAGAAGTGCTTGTGCAGGGTGCATAGAAGCTTCAAAAAACCAGGCGAAAAACCAAACGCAAGACGCAAGACGATGCAGACGAAGACAAGGGCTTGCAACATTTTTCCGTTCCGGGTTGTTCCACGGGGGTTCCTAAGAATGAAATCAAAAATCCTGCACGCTGTGTTTGCCTGCTGCCTGGGCTTCGGCCTGGCGGTGGCGGCCCTTGTGGCGTCCCCGGACGCCGTCGCCCAGGGAATTTGCGAAACGGATGAGGGACGTTTCTACGGCCCGGTGCGCCCGGGACAAAGCCTGTGGACCATCTCCCAGGCAACCGCCCCGGCGGGTGCCAACGTGGCGCGCATGGCGGCGGCGATTCGGCGCATTAATCCCCGGGCTTTTATCAATGGCAACGCCAACCAGTTGCGTACCTGCCTGTTTTTGCGCCTGCCCAATCAGCGCGACCTGCGGCGGGTATCCAACCAGGACCTGCAACGGATTCTCTCGCAGTAAAACCCGACTTCTTTTTTTTTCCGCCCGTGGACCGGCGCCGCCCGGCCCGGTTCTCTCGCTCCTGGTGGTTTGCCCGGGAAGCTTCAGCCTTATTCCCCGCAACGCGCCGCGCCTGACCGTGGAGCAGTCTCAAAGTTCGCGCCTGGCACTCGGCCTGGAATATGATGGCAGTGATTTTTACGGCTGGCAGCGACAGGACAACGGCCCGCAGCACACGGTGCAATCCTGCCTGGAACAAGCGCTTTCGAAGATCGCCGACTGCGAGCTGCGCACCGTGGCGGCCGGACGCACCGATGCGGGTGTGCATGCCTGCCGCCAGGTCGTGCATTTCGATGCGCCGGCGACACGCGAAATGCGCGCCTGGAGCGCGGGAGTGAACAGCCTGCTGCCCGCCTCGGTGCGCGTGCTGTGGGCGCAAGCGGTTGCGGAGGATTTCCACGCGCGCTTTTCCGCCATTGCGCGGCGCTATCGTTACCTGGTGTACAACGCGCCGGAAGCACCGGCACTGATGCGCCGACAACTGGATTGGGAACCGCAAAGGCTCGATGTCGCGGACATGCAGCGGGCGGGACAGGCACTGGTGGGGGAGCACGACTTTCGCGCTTTTTGCGCCGCCGGCGACCAGTCGCGCAGCACGGTGCGCGAGTTGCATTTTTTGCGGGTGTTTCGCCTGGAACCGCTGGTGGTAATCGATGTGCAGGCAAACGCTTTTTTGCTGCGCATGGTGCGCAATCTTGCCGGTGCCCTCAAGGCGGTGGGGCGCGGGCAGAAACCCGTCGACTGGGTGGGTGAAATACTGGCGGCCGGTGACCGCCGCCGACTCGGGAAAACAGCACCGGCAGCGGGTCTGTACCTGGTCGACGTGCGGTACCCGGAGCGCTATTCCCTTCCCGGCGGCAGGCCCGGGCCTTTTTTTCTGTTCCCGCAAACGTCGCTCACCGGTGCCGGTCACTGCGGTGCCAGCACCTGAACCGGGAGGTACGAGACGAGTGCGCCGCCCCGGTTTTGCTATCATAGAACGCTATTGTCGCCTCTCTGCGCCATGTCGAGCCCCATCCGCATCAAGATCTGCGGCGTGACCCGCCCCGAAGACGCTTATGCCGCCGCCCTGGCCGGTGCCGATGCGATCGGCATGGTATTTGCAGCGCAGAGTCCGCGCCGGGTGGGTGCGGCCGTCGCGCGGGAGATTCTCGCCGCCCTGCCTCCTTACGTCACTTCCATCGGCCTGTTCATGGACTCCGGTGCGGAAGCGGTACGTGAGATCCTGGCCGAAGTTCCGCTGTGCGCGTTGCAGTTTCACGGCGCAGAGGAACCCGGGGAATGCGCAGCTCATGGGCGCCCGTACATCAAGACGGTGCCGGCGGCGGAATGTGATATCGAAGAGGAGTTGCGGCGCGCCCGGCAAGCGCACCCGGCTGCACAGGCCCTGCTGCTGGACGGGCACGGGCCGGGAGAGCAGGGCGGGAGCGGGCGCAGCTTTGCCTGGACCCCGCTGCCCCGGGATGCCCGCTCGACGGTGATCGTCGCCGGTGGGCTGCATGCCGGCAACGTGCGCCGGGCATTGCAGACTACCGGGGCGCGCGCAGTCGATGTCTGCAGTGGAGTGGAAGATGCCCCGGGCATTAAAAACCCGGACAAGATACGCGCCTTTATCGCGGCAGTGCAGGAGTACAGCACCGCCCCTTCCGCCCATGCCTGAACCGTTCGTATACCCGGACCTGCCGGACGAAGAGGGATACTTCGATCAATACGGCGGCCGTTTCGTCGCCGAGACCCTGGTCGCTGCACTCGATGCGCTGGAGCAGGCGCGCCGCAAATGGATGCAGTCGCCGGAATTCCTCGCCGAACTGGAAACCGACCTGCGCGATTATGCGGGGCGTCCCACGCCCTTGTACTGCGCCGCCCACTGGAGCCGCAAGCTGGGCGGGGCCCGTCTATGGTTAAAGCGCGAAGACCTGGCCCATACAGGTGCTCACAAGATCAACAACACCGTGGGGCAATCACTGCTGGCGCGCTACATGGGCAAAACACGCCTGATCGCAGAGACCGGTGCCGGCCAGCACGGCGTGGCGACGGCCACGGTCGCCGCCCGCCTGGGCCTGCGCTGTTGCGTGTACATGGGTGAGGAGGATATGCGCCGCCAGGCCTTGAACGTGCAGCGCATGCAATTGCTGGGTGCGGAAGTTGTCTGTGTATCCTCCGGCACGAAGACGCTGAAAGATGCGCTGAACGAGGCCTTGCGGGACTGGGTCGGCAATGTCGATGACACCTTTTACGTGATCGGCTCGGCGGCCGGGCCGCATCCCTATCCGCGCCTGGTACGCGATTTCCAGGCGGTCATCGGGCGCGAGGCGCGCGCCCAATGCCTGGAGCAGCTGGGGCGCCTGCCCGACGCCCTCGTGGCCTGCGTCGGCGGTGGTTCCAATGCCATCGGCCTGTTTTATCCTTTCCTGGAAGACGAGGCGGTGGCACTCTACGGCGTCGAAGCGGGTGGCAGCGGGCTGGACAGCGGACAGCATGCCGCGCCGCTGTGCGCCGGACGCAGCGGCATTCTGCACGGCCAGCGCAGTTACCTGATGCAGGACGAGCAGGGCCAGGTGCTGAACACGCATTCCATATCCGCCGGGCTGGATTACCCGGCGGTCGGGCCGGAACATGCCTGGCTGCACGACCGGGGGCGCGCGCAGTACCTGGCGGTGGAAGACTCCGAGGCACTGGCGGCCTTCCATACCCTGTGTCGCACGGAGGGCATCCTGCCGGCCCTGGAGAGCAGTCACGCACTGGCCTTTGCCGCGCGTCTCGCCCGGGAACGCGGCGTCGGCGGCGAGATCGTCGTCAACCTGTCCGGGCGCGGCGACAAGGACATGTCCACGGCGGCTGAACACGAGGTACCGGCACCGTGAGCCGCATCGCCGCTTGCATGGAACGCCGGCGCGGGGAGCAGCGCAGCGCCCTGGTTCCGTACCTGGTCGCCGGTGATTCCGTCAACCCGGGCGGCACGCTGGCCCTGATGCATGTATTGTCGCGGGCGGGTGCCGATATCATCGAACTGGGCTGTCCTTTTTCCGATCCGATGGCGGAGGGACCGGTGATTCAACGGGCCCATCAACGTTCCCTGGAAAACGGGACCACGCTGCAGTCGGTGTTGCACACGGTCAGTGAATTTCGCTCTGACAACGCGGAGACCCCGGTCGTGCTGATGGGCTATGTCAATCCCGTGGAGCAGTACGGCTACAGTCAATTTGCAGCCGATGCCGGGGCCGCCGGTGTCGACGGCCTGCTGTTGGTCGACATGCCGGCGGAGAGCGCACTGGAGTTTTCCCGGCTGTTGCGGGAAGCGGGACTGGATATGATTTTCCTGGCCACGTTGACGACCTCTACCGGGCGCCTGCAAAAGATCGTCAAATTGGCGACGGGATACCTGTACTACGTGTCGTTGAAGGGAGTGACGGGGGCGGACTCCCTGCAACTGGAGGAATTGGCAGCGGGACTGGAACAGCTGCGCGCCCTGAGCACGGTTCCGGTCTGTGCCGGTTTCGGGGTCAAGACTCCGGAGATGGCTGCGGCGGTGGGACGCATCGCCGATGGTGTGGTGGTGGGCAGCCTGTTGATCGCCCGCCTGGAAGCCTGCGCGGTGCAGGGGCGGGGGCGGGAACCGGGGAATGATGCAGATGATGCAGAGACGGCAGCGGAGACCCTGGTGCGTTCCTTCCGGGCCTCCCTGGATGGACAGAAGACCGGGGATGCGGCATGAGTTGGCTGGATAAAATCCTGCCCAGTATCGCCACCCGGCGCCGGCGCACCCGCATTCCCGAGGGGGTGTGGACGCGCTGCAACGCCTGCGGTGCCGCGCTCTACAACCCGGAACTGGAAGCCAACCTGTACGTCTGCAACAAGTGCGGTTTCCATATCCGCATCCGCGCCCGTCAACGCCTGGCATTTTTCCTGGACCCGGATTCCGCTGCCGAACTGGCACAGGAAGTGGAACCCGTGGACCGGCTCAAGTTCAAGGATGTCAAACGTTACCGCGAACGGCTGGGCGAGGCGCGCAAGAATACCGGGGAGACGGAAGCGCTGGTGGCGATGCGGGGCCTGCTGTACAGCATGCCGCTGGTCTCCGCCGCCTTCGAATTTTCTTTTCACGGCGGTTCCATGGGCTATGCGGTGGGCGAACGTTTCAGCCGCGCGGCGGAAACCGCACTGCAAGACAATATTCCCCTGGTATGTTTTTCCGCCAGCGGCGGTGCACGCATGCAGGAGGCACTGATCTCCCTGATGCAGATGGCCAAGACCAGTGCCGTGCTGCAGCGTATGAAAGACCGCGGCCTGCCCTACATTTCCGTGTTGACGGATCCGGTCTACGGCGGGGTCTCCGCCAGCCTGGCCTCCCTGGGGGACATCAATATTTCCGAGCCCGGTGTGCGCGCGGGCTTTGCCGGTCCCAATATTATTCGCGACACGATGCGCATCAAGGAGTTGCCCCCGGGGTTTCAGAGCAGTGAATTCCTGCTCGAGCACGGGGCCATCGACATGATTGTCCAGCGGGCGGAACTGCGCCCGGTGATCGCCTCGCTGCTGGCCAAGCTGACCGGGATGTCCGCCGCACCCGCACAGGCGCGCCGCCCCGGGATGCCATGAACGCGGTGAAGCACAAGAGTTTTTCCCAATGGCTGCAGCGCATCGAGGCCCTGCACCCGGAAGAAATCGAGCTGGGGCTGGAACGCCTGCAACAGGTCGCCGCGCGCATGGAACCGCTGCTGCCCGGGACCACCGTGCTGACGGTGGCCGGCAGCAACGGCAAGGGTTCCTGCATCGCGGTGCTGGAGGGCATGGCCCTGTGCGAGGGCATCCGGGTGGGTGCCTACACGTCTCCGCACCTGCTGCATTTCACGGAGCGCCTGCGCATTGACGGCAGACCGCTGCCCGCCGCGGACTGGTGCGCGGCTTTTGAACGGGTGGAAGCGGCGCGCGCCGGCGTGCCCTTGACTTTTTTTGAGTTCACCACCCTGGCCGCCCTGCACTTGCTGCGGGAAAAACAGGTGCAATTGGCGCTGCTGGAAGTGGGGCTGGGTGGGCGCCTGGATGCGGTGAACCTGGTCGAGCCCGAAATCGCGGTGCTGTGCAGCGTGGACCTGGAGCACCAGCAGTGGCTGGGGGAGGACCGGGAGAGCATCGGCCGGGAAAAAGCCGCGATCTTTCGCCCCGGCCGCATCGCCGTATGCGGCGACCGCGCACCGCCCGACAGCGTGCTGCGCGCGGCCCGGGACACGCAGTGGTATTGCCTGGGTGAACATTTTGATTTTGTAGAGACTGCGCAGCATTGGTCCTGGAGCGGTGGCCGGCGGGGGCGCAGACGTAGACTCTGCGATTTGCGCTGCCCGCAACTGGCACCGGAGAGTGCGGCCGTCGCCTTGCAGGCCTGGCATTGCCTGTACCCGGAGCGCAGCTCGCGCGCCACGCTGGAGGCCGGCCTGGGTGTCAGCCTGCCCGGCAGGCGACAGGCGATGCGCAGGGGCGAACACTCCCTGTTGCTGGACGTGGCGCATAACCCGGCGGCGGCCCGGGGTCTGTGTTCTTTCCTGGGGGAGGGCGCAAAATACCGTGCGGTTTGCGGTATGCTGGCGGACAAGGATTCTCGCGCTTTTGTTGCGGCACTGGCACCGGCGGTAGCGACCTGGTACCTGGCGCAACCCGGGACCGGGCGCGCTATGCCCGTCGCCCGGCTGCAAGAGGCCGTGCGCGCTGCGGGCGGGAACTGTCGCGGGGCGTACGCCAGCGTGTCCGAAGCGCTGTGCGCCGCTGCCGCCGATGCGAAGGCCGGGGAACCGATCCTGGTGACCGGCTCTTTTTACACGGTGGCGGAAGTCCTGGCAGGGCCGGAACCCGCGCCGCCGCCGCCCGCGGCACATTGCGCGGCGAAGCCTGTTCCCGGGCCTGTTCCCGGACGCGCCGCTCCCGTCGGCGCCCGGGTCTGAACGGTAAATTTTTTCTGCATGGGTCTGGGCGATGAATGAAAAAATAAGAAACCGGATCATCGGCGGGGTCGTGCTGGTGTGCCTGCTGATTATCGTCGTGCCGCTTTTGAATGCGCCGCCTGAAGAGGGGGACGAGGCGGCGGTGCGCACGCCGCCATTGCCCCCTTCCTTGCAGGTGCCAGCAGCGGAGGAGGCCGTCTCTGCCGACCGCCGCCGCCCGCGGCACATTGCGCGGCGAAGCCTGTTCCCGGGCCTGTTCCCGGACGCGCCGCTCCCGTCGGCGCCCGGGTCTGAACGGTAAATTTTTTCTGCATGGGTCTGGGCGATGAATGAAAAAATAAGAAACCGGATCATCGGCGGGGTCGTGCTGGTGTGCCTGCTGATTATCGTCGTGCCGCTTTTGAATGCGCCGCCTGAAGAGGGGGACGAGGCGGCGGTGCGCACGCCGCCATTGCCCCCTTCCTTGCAGGTGCCAGCAGCGGAGGAGGCCGTCTCTGCCGACCGCCGCCGTCGACGCATCGAGGCGCGCTTTAATGACTGGGAGAATTTTCTCCGCGAGGGGGGCGGGCGGGAGGACGCCCGCGCTGCACCCCAGATGGCGGCAGATGCATGCCGCGTGCGCGTCGGTATTTTTGCCCAGCCCGATACCATCGTGCAGAGCCTGCGCGATGAAGGGCACCAGGTGAGGCTGCAAGACTGGGGGCAGAACGCCGACGGTGCCGAACTGTTTGCCGTCTATGTCGGTGGGACGATGCAATGCGGGGATGCCGGGGGGCTGCAGGATGCATTGCAGGCACGCTACGGCGTGCGCGCGCTGATTGAATACAATAACGGCCCCCCGTAGGGAATGCCCTGGAATGACTTATCTCGATTGGACCATCGTCTCCGTCATCGCCGGGTGCATGTTCCTGTTTGCGTTGCGCGGTTTCGTGCGCCAGGCCATGGGGTTCCTGATACTGACGACGGCGATCCTGGGTGCCTGGGCCTACCGTGAAGTGACCGGTGCCTGGTTGCAGAATTACGTGGAACCGGAGTGGTTGCGGGAAGCCCTGGGTTTTGTCGGGGTATTTTTCGTCATCATGCTCTTGGGCTCCGTGCTGACCTGGAGCTTCGTGCGCCTGCGCGGCAGCCTGGGACTGGGTGCCATCGACCGCCTGCTGGGCATGGCACTGGGCGGTGCCACGGGGTTTTTACTCGCCTGGGGCGTGCTGCTGCTCCTGCAGCAACCGCTGGGAGGATATTCCTGGTGGAGCGAGTCCAAGACGGCTCCCCTGGTGCTGGACCTGGGTGCCCGGTTGCGCGAGAGAGTAGACTTCGCAACGCTCTGGGAGAGTGTGCGGGAGTTCGCCCCCCAAGAAGCGGAACAACTCCCGGAGGCACTGCAGACGCTGCAGCAACAACTGCGTCCGGATGCCGAAGCAGAGCAGGGGACGGAATAATGTGCGGTCTGTGCGGTATCGTGGCGCAGAAGGATGTCAATCATTCCCTGTACGAGGCCCTGAACCTTCTGCAGCACCGGGGCCAGGATGCCGCCGGTATCGTCACCTGCCAGGAGGGACATTTTTTTCAGCGCCGCGGCACCGGCCTGGTGCGCGATATCTTCCAGGAAGAACATATCCTGCGGCTGGTGGGCGACATGGGCCTGGGACACGTGCGCTACCCGACGACCGGCAGCCTGGACCCGACGCAGACCCAGCCCCTGTACGTGAACTCGCCCTACGGCATCATGCTGGCGCACAACGGCAACCTGACCAACACCCGCGCATTGCAAAAGGACCTGTCCGAGACGGACCACCGGCACCTGAACACCGGTTCGGATTCAGAGGTGTTGCTGAACCTGCTGGCGCGCGAACTGAGTGTCGGGCGGGGTCTGCAACCGACGGTCGAAGATATTTTCAAGGCGGTGGCCGCCGTGCATCGCCATTGCCGCGGTGCGTACGCGGTGGTGGCACTGCTGGCCGGGCACGGTATCCTGGGCTTTCGCGACCCGCACGGCATTCGCCCGCTGGTCTTCGGTCGCCGCGAAACCATGCGCGGCATGGAATACATGATCACCTCGGAGAGCGTGGCCCTGGAGGCCCTGGATTTTGAACTGGAACGCGACGTGGCACCCGGGGAGGCGGTGTACATCGAATGGAACGGCACGGTGCACACCCGGCAGTGCGCCGAGTCGCCGCACCTGTCGCCGTGTATTTTTGAACACGTGTACCTGGCGCGCCCGGACTCCATCATGGACCGGGTCTCGGTGTACAAGGCGCGGCTGCGCCAGGGAGAATACCTGGCGCGGAACATCGAACGCCTGTGGGGGGATGTGGAAATCGACGTGGTCATCCCGGTGCCGGACACCGGCAGGGTGGCAGCACAGACCATCGCCGAACAGCTGAAGCTGAAGTTTCGCGAGGGATTGATGAAAAATCGCTATTCCGGGCGCACTTTTATTATGCCGGGCCAGGAGCAGCGCGACCGGGGCGTGCGCCAGAAACTGAACCCGATCACCCTCGAGTTTCACAACCGCAACGTGCTGCTGGTCGACGACTCCATCGTGCGCGGCACCACCTCCAGGCAGATTATCGATATGGCGCGTTCGGCGGGTGCCCGCCGGGTGTATTTCGTCTCCGCCGCCCCGCCGGTGCGTCATCCGAACGTCTACGGCATCGATATGCCGACCCGCCAGGAACTGGTCGCCTGCGGTCGCAGCGAAGAGGAGGTGCGTGCCTGGTTGGGTGCCGACCGCCTGATGTACCAGAGCCTGGAAGACCTGGTCGCCTGTTCCAGCGAGGGCAATCCCGAGATTCCCTTTTTCGAATGCTCGGTGTTTGACGGCCACTACATCACCGGCGATGTCGACGAGCAATACCTGCGCCTTCTGGCACAGCAGCGCGGCGTTCCCCGGGAAGCGCCCAGTCTTATCTGAAAGTCGGCGGCGAGGCGGGAGGCAGGTCCATGGGCGAGAAGGGCGGCAACAAGAAAACTGCGCGGGCCTCCCCGGCCTTTGACACGCTGGCGGTGCGCGCGGGCCAGAAGCGCACGCCCGAGGGAGAGCACAGTGACCCGCTGTTTTTGACCTCCAGTTACGTGTTCGATAACGCGGCGCAGGCGGCACAGCGTTTTGCCGGTGAAGAAGAGGGCAATGTCTACTCGCGCTACACCAACCCGACCGTGGCGGCTTTCGAGCAACGCCTGGCCGCACTGGAGGGTGCCGGGGACTGTGTCGGAACCTCCTCCGGCATGGCGGCGATCCTGTGCCTGTGCATGGCACTCCTGCAGGGTGGCGATCATATCCTGTGCTCCCGCGGCGTGTTCGGTGCCACCATCGTGCTGCTAGAGAAATTCCTGTCCCGCTTTGGCGTCGAACTGGACTTTGTCTCGCCGACGGAGTTGCAGGAATGGCGCGATGCGGTGCGCGCGAACACGCGCCTGTTGTTCCTGGAAAGCCCGTCCAACCCGCTCTGCGAAGTCAGTGATATCGCGGCCCTGGCGGAACTGGCGCACGGTGCCGGGGCACTGCTGGCAGTCGACAATTGTTTTTGCACGCCGGCCCTGCAGCGCCCGCTCGCCCTGGGCGCAGACCTGGTCGTGCACTCGGCCACCAAGTACCTGGACGGGCACGGCCGTTGCCTGGGCGGTGCGGTGCTGGGAGAGGCGGAGCTGATCGCCGAAGTGCGCTCTTTTATTCGCGCCGCCGGCCCGGTGATGAGTCCTTTCAACGCCTGGGTATTTCACACCGGCCTCGAGACCCTGTCCCTGCGTATGGCCCGGCATTGCGACAATGCCCTGCAACTCGCGCACTGGCTCGACGCCCACCCGAAGGTGGAACAGGTTTTCTACGCCGGTCTGCCCGCTCACCCGGGCCATGAGCTGGCCCTGCGCCAGCAACCGCAGGGCTTTGGCGGGGTGCTGTCCTTTCGCCTGGGCGGCGGACGCGAGCGCAGTTGGGCATTGATCGATGCGGTGCGCCTGTTGTCGCTGACGGCCAACCTGGGCGATGCCAAGAGCACGATTGTGCATCCCGCCACCACGACTCACGGGCGTCTCAGCGAAGAGGCGCGTGCGGCCGCGGGCATCAGCGAGGACCTGGTGCGCATTGCCGCGGGGCTGGAGGATATCGCCGATCTCCAAGAGGACCTGGAACAGGCCCTGCAAAAAATTTAATCACCGGCACCCAGGCCGGGCACGCAAAACCAGCGGCAGTCCGCAAGGCGCAACATGCACAGATCGCCGCCCCAGACGCAGCCGCGGTCCAGGGCGTACACCCCGGGCGCATCACAATGCCCGCGCAGTGCCGACCAGTGCCCGAACAGGATCCGACGCTCCGGCTCACTGCGCCGATGCGCATACCAGGGCCGGTACCCGGCAGGGGCCTCTTCCGGTGGCCCCTTGCTGCGCAGGGCGAGCCGCCCGTCGGCATCGCACAAGCGCATGCGCAGCAGGTAATTGCAGATCAGGCGCAGGCGGGGCATCCCCTGCAGGGACTCGTCCCAGGCATCCGGCAGGTTGCCGCGGAACTGGCGCAGAAAATCGGCGTAATCTTCACCCCGCAACGCCGCCTCCACCTCGCGGGCATAAGCCGATGCCTGCTCCACACTCCAAATATGGGGCAGCCCGGCGTGCACCATGAGCCAGTTCTGTCCGGGCTCGTCGACCAGCAGTGGTTGCCCGCGCAGCCACTGTAACAACTGCTCGCAGTCCGGTGCTTGCAGCACCTCGTCCAGGGTGTCGCCGGGCTTGGGGGCCGCGTCCCCGTAGGCGATTGCCAGCAGGTGCAGGTCATGGTTGCCCAGTACGACCCGCAGCGAAGTCCGCATCTGGTACAAAAAGCGCAGAACCTCCAGGGAATCCGGCCCGCGATTGACCAGGTCGCCGACCACCCACAGGCAGTCATTGCGCGGTGAAAATTGCACCTTGTGCAACAGCCTTTGCAGCGGCTGCAGGCAACCCTGGATGTCGCCGATCGCGTACTCCGTCATACGCTTTCAGCAATCACAGCAGTCCGTGGGAGCGTGAAGGCCTGCCTGGAGGCCGGGCGGTGTGTCTTCAATTCAGCAAGTGGGGCGGGGTGAGATAAAAGCGCGGAATCGGCACGTCGAAGGTGTTGCCTTCATCATCGCACATGCGGTAACTGCCCGACATGCTGCCGCCATTGCCATTCACCAGGGCACCGCTGGTGTAGCGAAAACTGTCGCCCGAACGGATGACCGGTTGCCGGCCGACCACGCCCTCGCCGTGCACCTCCTGGGTGACCTGCTCCCCCTCGTCGGTGATAATCCAGTGCCGTTCCAGGAGTTGCACGGTAAATGGACAGAGATTGTGAATGGTGATCGTGTAGGCGAAGGCGTGCTGTCCCTGCTCGGGATCGGAGTGTTCTTCCAGGTAGCGACTCTCCACCCCGATGTCGATGTTGATTTTCTGCTCCGCGCTCATTTTGTCTCCCTGTGCAACAGTGCGCTGATGCGCAAAAATTTTTCCAGGCCAAGTTGTTCAGCGCGCAGCCCCGCATCGATACCGGCAGCTGCCAGGGCCCCTGCTTCCACTGCTCCCTCCAGCGATCGGCGCAGGGTCTTGCGCCGCTGCTGAAACGCCAGGCGCAGCACCCGGTCCAGTTTCTCTTCCTGGATGTGCGACGGGAGCGGTCGGCGCAGAATGAATTCTACCACGGAGGAAAGCACCTTCGGCGGCGGTTGAAAAGCACCCGCGTGTATGGAAAACAGCCGGCGGATCGAAGTGCAATAAAAGCGTGCCATCACCGTGAGCCTGCCGTACTCGCGCCCGCCGGGCGCAGCGGTCAGCCGCCGGGCCACCTCCTGTTGCAGCATCAGGTGCAGGTCCCGGACCCGGACGCCGCAGCGGAAAAAATGAAACAGCAGCGGGGCGGAAATGTTATAGGGCAGGTTGCCGACAATGCGGATCTCCCCGTCGCCGGCGACACCGCTGAAATCGAAATTGCGGGCGTCCTCCAGGTGCAGGGAAAAATTCTTCCGGCCGCCAAAGCGTCGGCGCAGGCGCGGTGCCAGGCGCCTGTCGATTTCCACCGCGTGCAACACGGCACCGGAGTCCAGCAGCGGCCCGGTCAGCGCCCCCCGTCCCGGCCCGATCTCGACGATGGTATCTCGCGGGCCCGGTGCGATCGCCTCGATGATGCGCTGGATGACACCCCGCTCGTGCAGAAAATGCTGTCCCAGCAGCTTAAGGGGCGGTGGCGTCTGCACTCTGCTCGGGCGTTCTGCGCGCCAGTTCTGTGGCGCAGCGCAGTGCTTGTTCCAGGCTGTCGCCGCGGGCGTTCCCGCTGCCGGCAATTTCCAGCGCGGTGCCGTGGTCCACCGAGGTGCGCACAAAGGGCAGTCCCAGGGTGATGTTGACCGCCTGGCCGAAACCCAGGTGTTTGAGTACCGGCAGGCCCTGGTCGTGGTACATCGCCAGCACCGCATCCGCGGTCTCCAGGTGCTGTGCCGTGAACAGGGTATCCGCCGCCAGCGGCCCCTCCAGCTGCAGTCCCTCTGCGCGCAAACTCTCCAGGCAGGGTGCGATGACCGTCTGCTCTTCGTCTCCCAGTGCGCCATCATCGCCGGCGTGCGGGTTGAGGCCGCAGACGAGAATACGCGGATGGGGCAGTCCAAATTGCTCCCGCAGGGCACTTTCCAGTACGCGGATCGTGCGTTCCAGGCTCTGCCGCTCGATACGCCCGGGGACCTCCTTCAGGGGCAGGTGCGTGGTCGCCAGCGCGACGCGCAGGGAATCCGTGCACAACATCATCACCGGCTGCGGAGTATCGCTGAGTGCGGCCAGGAACTCGGTGTGTCCGTGGAAGGGGATGCCGGAGCGCACCAGGTGCCCCTTGTGCACCGGCCCGGTGACCAGTGCCTGGAATTCCCCGTTCATGCACAGTGCCGCCGCGCGCCGCAGCGTGGCTACAACATACTGCGCATTGGCAGCATCCAGTTGCCCGGCACGGGTCGGGCGCCCGCTTTGCACCGGCAGCACGGACAGCGAACCGGCCTCGCAGACCGGCGGGTCCGCCGCATCCACCAGCACATGCAGATGCAACGGCAGTCCCAGCATCTTGGCGCGGTTGTCGAGCAGTGCCGGGTCGGCGACGGCCACGATCGCCTGTGTGCGCTCCCGCTGCGCCAACTGCACCGCCAGGTCGGGGCCGACCCCGGCAGGTTCACCCGGTGTCAGGAGAATGCGCGGCGTCCCGTTCACCAGCGAATTTCCACCAGGGCCTCATCGCGAATCTTGTCGAGCCAGTTGCGAAGTTCCTCCCGGTAGCGCCGCAGGTAAAGACTGCGGTGGGCCTGTTCGCGAATTCTTTCTTCGGCGATGTTCTTGCGGCGCTGGCCCGAGACCTGCAGGATGTGCCAGCCGTAGGGGCTGGCGAACACCGGGCTCACCGCGTCGAGCTGCGCGTTTTGCATCACCTCCTCGAAGGCCGGCGTCATCTCCCCGGGGGAGACCCAGCCCAGCGAGCCGCCCTCGTCCGCCGAACCCGGGTCTTCGGAGTAATTGCCGGCCATGATGCCGAAATCCTCGCCGTCCAGGATGCGCTGGCGGATTTCCTCGAGCCGGGCGCGGCTGCGCTTGCCGTGCTCCTGGTCCCGGATCAGGATATGCCGCACCTTGTGCTGTTGCACGAACTGCTCCGTCCCGCCGCGTCGTCCCGCCAGGTAGCCGACGTGCAGACCGCTGTCATTGCTGAGCACGGGCGTCATCTCCCCCGGCTGCAGGTCCGGGAGCACGTTTTCAAACAGGGTGGGCGTCTCTTGGGGCAGGCGCCAACCCAAGTCGCCGCCCTGCAGTCCGCAGTCTTCTTTTGCCGAGACCAGGCGCGCGAAATCCGCTGCCGTCTGTGCCTGCGCCCGGAGTTCTTCCAGGCAGCGTCGGGCGCGCTTTTTGTCTGTCTCGCTGGCATCGCTTTCCAGCGGTGCCATGGCGTTGAGCAGGCGGTAGTGAGCCCGGTACAGGGCGGTGCCTTCCCGGGATTTCAGAAACCGGTCGATCTCGCGCTCCTCGATGCGCACCTTGCGGTGGACATTCCCGCGCTGCACCCGCTCGATGAGCAGCTCCCGGCGCAATTGTGCGCGGTACTCCTGGTACGTACCCGTGCGGATCATCTCCTGGCGCCACGCTTCCGGGTCCCGGTCCCTCTCCTCCGCCATGGATTCCATGGCGCGGTCCAGTTCCTGGTCACTGATGTCCACGCCGACACGCTTGCCGATCTGCAATTGCAGGCTTTCGACAATGATGCGCTCCAGCACTTCGCGTTCCAGGGCCGAGCGCGCGGGCACGGGGCGCTCCTGCTGTTTCAGGGCTTCTTGCACCTGCAGCAGACGCTGGTTGAACTCGCTGTAGAGAACGGCGTCATCACCGACCAGTGCCAGCACCCGGTCCAGGTAGACCTCCTCCTGGGCCCGGGCCTGGACGGTGCCCATCGCCGGCAGTGCCAACAGCAGCCACGCCAGGGCTATGGCACCTCGTTGCGCCACACCGCCCCCCGTTCTTTCTTGTCGCTGCACTCTCATTTCAATCTGCTCTAAAAGGCACCAAACCCATGCAGGGAAAACTCAAATGATACGCTGTTGTCCCACAGCCCTGCATCTTCCAGCGTGCGATTCCATCGCAATCCCACTGTCCAGCAACAACCGGAAAAACGAAAACCGCCCTCGGCGAGGATATCCTGCTCGCGTTCTATATCATAATCCCAGTTGCCAAAAAATCGCCAATTCCCGCGCGGGAAGTCCAGGCGCAGCTGCGCCTGTTCCAGGGCCTCCCCGCTCCCGGGATGGAAGCGGTCATAGCGGTGCACCAAGCGCAGCAGGGAGTGCTCATCGGCATCTTCATAGCGCAGTTCCCACAGCCCGGCATCCATACGTCCCCGGCGCGTATCGACAATGGTTTCCCCGCGCCACAGCCAGTGCGCGGACGGATGCCAGCGCCACCGGGCGGCGAGCGGTGAATGCGAGAGCGTCGGGTCGCGCGGTGCCCCGTCCAGGAACACCTCGCGATCTGCAAAATAAAAGATTTGTCCCAACTGCAGGCCCAGCAGTTCGCGCCCCGAACGTTCATCGAGGATCCGGCTTTGCAGGACCAGGCTCAAGCGGTTGTCGTCGGCGATGCGGTCGCGCCCGCTGAAGCGCGATTCCCGGAACAGCTGTTGCGGGGTGAATTCCCGCACCCCGCTTTGAAAGACCGGCAGGGCCTCCTGTTTGGCGGCTCGTTCGCGGGTGTAGAAATACAAGAGTTGCGGTTCCAGGGTCTGGCGCAGGGAGCGTCCGGCGGGGCCAATGCTGCGTTGCCAGCCCAGGGCGGCGGAGAAACCGGCGGACAGGGCGGTGATGCCCTGCTTGGCGGCATGTTGCGGGGAGTGCTCCAGGAACCGGAGCTTGGCCCAGGGTCTGAAGTGCCCGCCACGCCAGCGCATCGGCCAGGCGATGCCCGCCTCCGCATAAAGACGCGAGCCGTCGCTGAGGGTGGCGGTGCTGGCCTGGAAATCACTGTATTCCGCCTGCAGCAGGTATTCCGGCTGGAACGAGCCGCGGTCGCTGCGATAGCGCAACAGCGCGGTCGGTTGCTGCCGGTAGAAAGCGTCCGTTGCACTGCCGCGCAGTGCCTGGTAGTCGATACTCTCCAGGCGTAACAGCCAGTTGCGATTGGCGTATTGCAGTGCGCCGCGCTGCTCCAGGTAGGGGGGGCGCGGGAACTCAAAATCGTACAGGTAATTGGCGTCACTGCTCTTGGCGTAGCGCACGAAGCCATCCCAGTGCCGGCTGCCATGTTCTTCCAATTGGAAGCGATACAACCAGCGCCTGGCATCCGCGGCGCTGCGGTCCTCCTCCAGGTGTGCGGCTTGTATCTGGCCGCGCAACTGCGGCAGCAGCCAGCGGAATTCCCCCTGCAGCATTGTGCCCCGGTCTTCGATGTAGCGCGGCGTGATGAGGGCGTCGTAGTTCGGTGCCAGGTTCAGGTACAGCGGCTGGCTCCAATCGATACCGTCACTGCGGGAATACGCGATATTGGGCTGCAACAGGCCGCTGTGGCGCGTCTCGCCGACCGGGAACCCGAACCATGGCAGGTACAGCACCGGTACCCGGCCCATGCGCAGTTGCAGATTGCGGGCCGTGAGATAGTCGGTCTCGCCGTCGATGCGCATTTCAGCGGCGCGGATGTGCCACCACTCCCGCTGTGGCGGACAACTGGACCAGGTGGCGTCCTCGAGTTGCAGGGTGCTGCCGTTCTTGTGCAGGGATGCGGCGCGTCCCTGGGAAGGCGTCTCAAAGAGCGTGTAGCGCAGTGTTTCCAGGACGCCGTCCCCGCTGTCGATACGCAAGCGGGCCTCCCGGCCCTCCACCAGGGCGCCGGCTTCGAGCAAACGCACCTCTCCAGATAACTGCGCCTCATCGCCCCCGGGGGCGATGTGCACCTGTTCCGCCTCCAACTGGCGCCGCCCCTGCCGGATGCGCACCCCGCCCTCCAGGTGCACGCTGCCGTCCGCCTCCTGGCGGGTGTGCCGGGCGTCGATCTCCTTGCGCTCATACCCCGGGCCTTCGCGCAACCCTGGAAAGGGATGCCGGAAAGCACCGCAGCAGGGCACCTCCGGTGCACAGACGCCCGGCGGTTCCGCCCATGCCGCCAGGCTCTGCAGGCACAAGTGCGCAAGCAGGGCCGGCAGCAGGTATGGGCGCAAACGCAAAGAGAAAATCTGCATCGACCCGCGAGTAAAAGCGGATATTATGCACGCCCGCAGTGTTCTTGAGAGTTTCGTGCCGCCAAAGATTTCCAGTGAGACTGCGTCCTGTGCACCGCGCATACACAGCTGCGCGTGCTGAATGAGCGAGCGCGGAAACCGGCGGGCACCGGGAGCAGGGGTTTTATCCCGGGTGCCCAAACCCGTGTGAGGCGGCCTGCACAATATTCTGTATTTTCCCCTGTAATTAATGTATTATCGGCGTTGTGCCTTGCACAATCTATTCATCGCCAATAGGGGGAACATCATGTCAGAGCTCGCCATTTTGAAACCGGTTCTGGTACTGATCACGCTGACCGCCATCGTCTGGCTGGTTATGCTGGTGACGCGCACCAGGCAATTCAGCCAGCCCGAGTTCCGAGAGATCAATGCCGACACCCGGGAGAAGGTGGCCAAGGCACTCACCGGCCGGGCGGAGTTGAGTTCCAATAACTTCAACAACCTGTTCGAATTGCCGGTGCTGTTTTATGCGCTGGTTTTCGTCATCCTGCACCTGGCCCTGATCGACAACCTGCACGTGTTGATGGCATGGGTGTTCGTGATTTTCCGCATCCTGCACAGCCTGGTGCACTGCACGTACAACAACGTGATGCACCGGTTCCTGCTGTGGTTGATCTCCACCCTGGCCTTGTTGGTTATGCTGGTGCGCGTTCTGCTCGAGGTGTTCTGACAGCACTTTCTCCCGCGGACAGGGAGAACAGCTTGCCGCGCACGCGCCGGCGGTAATTGCGCGGCGTATCGCCCAGGCAGCGTCGAAACAGCATCGAAAAGTGCGCCGCATCCGGGTACCCGCAACGGGCCGCAACTTCCGCGATGCTGAGATTGCTGGTGCGCAGCAGATCCTGCGCCCGTTTCATGCGCTGCGTCCTGAGCCAACGCCCCGGGCTCTCACCGACGGCACCCCGGAAACGGCGCAGCAGGGTGCGTGGATGCAAGTTGAAGCGCACCGCCAGTGCCCCCAGGTTCTGCGCTTGCTCCAGGTGTTGTTGCATCCATTCCTGCACCCGGATAATCTCTTCGTCATCATGCGTGCGGCCCTCGCCGTGCAAGTAGGCATGCTCGGCAAAAGGGCGGCGGATCTCCGGTGAAAAATGCCCTTCCACGTAGCGGCTGGTCGCCGGGCCGTAGAGCTTGCCGACCAGGTGGACTGCCAGGTCGGCAATTGAATTGACGCTGCCGGCACAGTAAATATTCCCCGACTGGGTGATCAGGTGTCGTTCCTGGAGCAACACCCGGGGGTAGCGCCGGGCGAATTCCTTCTGGCAGTGCCAGTGCGTGCTGGCGGGGCGTTCATCCAGCAGACCGCTTTCGGCGAGCAGGAAACTGCCGTTACCGGCGGCGCACAGTGCACCGCCCGCCCGATGCAGGGCGCGTAGCAGCGGCACAAGTTGTCGCAGCTGAGGGTGCAGGATGCGGTGGGGATTGCGCCACAGCGAGGGGATGAACAGGACTTCTGGCTGGCCCAGGTCGGCAAAACTGCCGTCGGGGGTGAGATTCAAGCCGCCGATAGCAGACACCGGCCGGCCAGCGGGTGAGAGCAAACGGATGCAGAGCGGCGGGCGTTCCCGGAAGTGCCCGCGGGCGCGGCTGAAATCATCCGCCGCCTGAAAAATCTCCACTGGCAGGCCGATGCTGGAGCCGATCATGCCGGGAAAACCCAGCAGTGCGATCTCTGTCATGTCTTTTAATGCATGGAAGCTGTCTTTAATATTATATTACCGGGCCTGGGCATCGCTGCCACACCCCCCGCTACCCCGTCACGCCGCTACCCCGTCATACCGCCGCTGCCGCCCCTCGCTACCTCTGCCACCCCTCGCCGCCGCCCCTCGCCGCTGCTGCCACCCGCCACACCCTGTGGCGTCTTTGTCTGTGAGGCTGTCTTTTATACAATAAAAAATGTCTCTAATATCGTATTATTGGGGCTGCAGAAAGGCTACACTGCAATAGGGGAAGCCAAATATGTCACGTCTGCCGGTCATCACCAGTTTCGGCGGCATCAACGCCGCCGGGCGCGCCTCGGCGCACCATGCCTATCGCCGCATGGTGATCGACGCACTGCCCGGGGAGCGGGCTGCCGAGACCTGGCAGGCACTGGCAGCACTGATGGGGCCGGAACTTCCGGGTGCCACGGAAGAGGAGCGGTGCGAATACATGCGCCGTCACACCCTGGTGCGCCGCATCGAACCGGAGTTGTTTGACACGCAGGAGGTGCCCTGCAATTTTTCCGTGGCCCCCGGGGAGGACCCGGCCCCCCTGGTGCTGGAGACCTCGGAGCGCAAGTTGCCGCAGAAGCTGCCGCCACACTGGCGGGTGGAGAAGCTGGACGGAGACCGGGTGCGCTTGGTGCTGCAGGAGCGGGATAAGGCGCAACTGCTGTTGGCGGGTGCCTTCCCCTGTGCGGTGAGCACGGCGGGGCAACTGCCGCGGGGTTTTGCCCCCGGTGCCCTCTATCCTTCGCGCGCTCATCCGCGCGGCCTGGAGATGGCGGTATATGCCGCCTCGGATGCCCTGGACTTCCTGGGCATCGACTGGGAGCGCATCCGCGCCCGGGTGCCGCCCCATGAAATCAGCGTCTATGCGGGCAGTGCGATGTCGCAACTGGATGCGCGCGGCTACGGCGGCATGTTGCAGGCGCGCCTGGGCGGGGGGCGGCCGAGTGCCCGGCACTGTCCTTTTGGCTTTGCCGAGATGCCGGCGGATTTCATCAACGCCTACCTGCTGGGCAACCTGGGCAATGCCGGGGCGGTGCTGGGTGCCTGCGCTTCCTTCCTCTACAACTTGCGCCTGGCCGTGATGGACATCCAGTCGGGACGCGCCCGGGTTGTCCTGGTCGGTGCCAGCGAGGCACCGGTGACGCCGGAGATTATCGAAGGCTACGCGGTGATGGGCGCGCTGGCCAGTGACGATGACTTGCGTGAACTCGATGGTCTGGCCGCCGACGAGGAGCCGGATTATGCGCGCGCCTGCCGTCCCTTTGCCGAGAACCGCGGCTTCACCATCGCCGAGTCGGCGCAGTTCGCAGTGCTCATGGATGACGCCCTGGCCCTGGAAATGGGTGCCAGGATCCACGGGGCGGTGGCCGAGGTCTGTATCAATGCCGACGGCTACAAGAAATCGATTTCCGCCCCGGGAGTGGGCAATTACCTGAGCTGCTGCCGGGCACTGGCCTGCGGGCGTGCGATCCTGGGCGAGGACGCGCTGCGCCACAGGAGTTTTGTCCTGGCACACGGCACCGGCACCCCGCAAAACCGGGTGACGGAGTCGCGCGTGCTGGACTATGCGGCGGAGCAGTTCGGCATCCGGAACTGGCCGGTAGCTGCGATCAAGTGCTTTGTCGGTCATTCGATCGGCGCGGCGGCGGGCGACCAGCTGGCGGTCGCCCTGGGAGTCTGGGCACACGGCATTCTGCCGGGTATTTGCACCATCGATGCACTGGCTGCCGATGTTTCGCACAAGCATCTGCAGATCAGCCCACAGCACTTGGAATTGGAAGCGGGGCAACTGGATTGCGCGCTGATCAACGCCAAGGGCTTCGGCGGCAACAATGCCAGTGCCCTGCTGCTGGCCCCGCAGGCGACTCGGCGCATGCTGGAGACCCGGCACGGAAAGAAAGCCTTGCGGGACTGGCGGAAGAGGGAGGAGCAGGCACAGGAGCAAGGCCGCGTATACGATGCTGCCGCCTGCCGGGGAGAGACCCGGCCCCGCTATCTCTGTGATGATCAGTACGTGCGGGGCGAGACGGACCTGCAATCCGGTGCCGGGAAAATCCGTTTTGCCGACGGTGCCCCGGCACTGGACTTGGATGTGCAGAACCCGTATCCCGACATGTGCTGAAGCGGTGCGGACCGCCGTCGTAGCCCGCGACTTTCTTCATACGGGCGGGGAGTTGCGGTCGGGCCGGCTAAAAGGACTTAAAAAACCCCGGCCTCCGATCTATCGAATGCCGGGGGAGGGCCAAGGGAGGGGGGGGGAGAACGTAAGAGGGCCAAGGGAGGGGTAAGGAAAGAAAATCAGAAGCGGTATTGCAGGCGGGCGATCATGGCATCGCCATCGTCGTCCAGGGCGTCCCTGGCATCGGCTTCGCCACTGACGAGGTTCAAGGCGGCCCGCACCTGGGAGTTGACATACCAGTTGAGACCGATGGTGGTCAGTTGGGTATCGTCAAAGCCTGAGAGATTCCTGTTATCCGTATCGCCCATGTCGATGTCGGAATAGCGCAGGAACACCTCCCAGGCACCGCCTGGCCCCTTGGGTTTGATGGCGCCGAAGACGCCGTTTTTACCCTTGTAGGGGCGCGTCTCTCCGGTCAGCACCCAGGCGACCTGGGCGGAATAGCCGTCGATGTCGATGCCGGTGTCAGTCGGCACACTACCCATCCAGCCGGTGTCGACGGCACCCCCGTCAAAAGTCATATCGTGGTACTCGAACTGGTAGAACAGCGGCCCCATGGTGCCGGCGATTTCCAGGGCCAGGCCGTCGTAGCTATCGTAGGCGACCGGCGGTGAGGCGAATTTTTCGGCTCCCCCCTTGACCTCGGGAGTGAAGTCGATCTCAGCCCCGCTAAAGGTAGAGTGTGTTGCGGTATTGGCACCGCCGACGGCTACGCCATCTGCCACATCACTATCCACCCAGGCGATCCCCAGGTGCACAACCATATCGGGGGTGCGGATCGGCGTGAAGGTATAACGCGCGCCGAAGGTCCATTCGATATTATCGTTGTCGTCCGAGCCTCCTTTGAACAAGCCGGCCTTGTACTGATAGTAGTCGTTGTACCCGGACAGGGTGATGCCGTTCAGACGACTCGGGGCAAAGGCCTGGCTGATGGCGTTGCGTTCGATGGCGAGGGTATCCTTGGAACTCGTCAGTTCGTCCATGCCGAAGGGCACTTTGAGTTTGCCCATGCTCAGCTTTGCCATTTTCCCGAAACCGGTATAGTCGAAATAGACGTCAGTGGTTTTGCCGCTGCCCTGGAAGTCGTACTCGAACTTGTATTTCCACTCGGGTGCCACCTGGCCGGAGAGGTTGATACGCACGCGCCGGAAGTCCAAGTCAGAACCGGAGGCCCCGTCATCTGCGCGATTGAAAATGCCATCGTAGTCCGTGTAGTCCAGCTGCAGGGAGCCACCGACTTTAAAGGAATATTTCTTGTCGGCGGTTCTGATCTCCAACCCGCCCTTGGTCTTGATCACCAGGTCGGGGCCGTCGCTGGTAACAGAACCCGCATGTCCCGCAACGGGGACCAGGCAGGCAATACCCAGTGCCGCCAGGTAGTACAGGCCGGGAAATCGGGAACGGGGGAATTGCATAGTCGCGGCTCCGTGGAAACAATACTGGCGTATTATCAGAATGCCGTATTACAGGGCTGTGACAAGCTTCAGGCCCGGTATCGGTACCCCGGTAACGCAACCGGACAGCGAAGACTGCCATAATAGAAGCCTTTCCCGGACGATGATTTCTGCGGATGCGCGTACTCGGCATCGAAACCTCCTGCGATGAAACCGGCGTGGCACTCTATGACAGCGAGCGCGGCATCCTGGCCCAGCAACTGCACTCCCAGGCCGCCCTGCACGGGGAGTACGGCGGGGTGGTGCCGGAGTTGGCCTCGCGCGACCATGTGCGCCGCACCCTGCCCCTGCTGATGCGGGTGCTGGAGGAGGCCGGCTCAGAGCGGGACTCGGTGGACGCCATCGCCTACACCGCCGGGCCGGGCCTGGTCGGTGCCCTGCTGGTCGGTGCCTGCCTGGGACGTGCCCTAGCCTGGGCCTGGGATGTTCCCGCGGTCGGCGTGCACCACATGGAGGCCCACCTGCTGGCGGTGATGCTGGAGGAACCGGCACCGGAGTTTCCTTTTCTCGCCCTGTTGGTCTCCGGGGGGCACACCCTGCTGGTGCAGGCCGATGCGCCCGGGGCCTACCGGGTGCTGGGCCAGAGCCTGGACGATGCCGCCGGCGAGGCCTTCGACAAGACGGCGCGGCTGTTGCAACTGGGCTATCCCGGCGGCCCGCAGCTGGCACAACTGGCTGCCACCGGCGATGCAGAGCGTTTTGCCCTGCCGCGTCCCATGCTGCATTCGGCTTCCCTGGATTTCAGTTTCAGCGGTCTCAAGACCGGGGTGGCGCGGCTGGTCGCCCGGCAATCCGAACAGGGGGAATGGACGGAACAACTGCGTGCGGATATTGCCGCTTCCTTCCAGGAGGCGGTGGCGGAGACCCTGAGCCGCAAGTGTTGCCGGGCCCTGGAACAGACCGGCATCGGCACGCTGGTGGTGGCGGGTGGCGTCGGTGCCAATGCGCGCCTGCGCCAGCGGCTGGCCGAAGAGCTGCCCCGTTGCGGGGGGCGGGTGTTTTATCCGCGCCCGGAATTCTGCACCGACAATGGCGCCATGATCGCCTGCGCCGGTTTTTATTACCTGCGGGACGGGCGTGTCACGGAGGATGGCGGGGCGGTGTATCCGCGCTGGCCCCTGCCGGAGACGCCCACTCCAATGAGCCTCTGATACTCTGCCCGAGAGCGGGGCTGCTATGTTTGAAATTACAGTTTTTATAGTTTTGCTTTGGCTTTTGGGTGCTTTTCTCGCGCGTGCCATAGTGCCGCTGCTTAGCATTATTTTGTTTCCCTTTTTTCTGCTGGGATACGGGATTTGGAAATTTCTGTTCTGGGCCTGGCGGAGTAAAGACGCGCACCGGGTGCCGAGATGAGTGATTCCACGGACAAGATTTATATTCGCGAACTGCAGCTGGAGACCATCGTCGGCATTCACGACTGGGAGCAGGAGGTGCGCCAGGCATTGAGCCTGGACCTGGAGATGAGTGCCGATGTGCGCCGGGCGGCCCGTTTCGATGATATCGAGCACACCCTGGATTACAAGCGGGTGGCGAAGAGAATTATCCAGGTGGTGGAGGGCGAGCGTTTTCAACTGGTGGAATCGGTGGCGGAAAGGGTGGCGCAACTGGTGCTGGAGGAGTTCTCGGTCCGCCGCCTGCGCCTGCGCCTGGGCAAGCCCGGTGCATTGCGCGGTGCGCGGGATGTGGGCGTACTGATTGAGCGGGAAGCACCGGCGGAATGAACCGCGTCTATGTAGGCATTGGCAGCAATATCGACCGGCAGCGATGGATCCGCCGGGGCCTGGACGCCCTGGCCCGGAATTTCGGCATCTTGGACCTGTCGCCGGTGTACGAGAGTGAAGCGGTGGGCTTTGCCGGCGACTCCTTCTACAACCTGGTCGTCGGTTTTGACACGGAATTGCCGCTGGCGGAACTGGTGGAAATCCTGCAGCGCATCGAACAGGATTGCGAACGCACGCGCGACAGCACCGCGCGTTTCTCCTCGCGCACCATGGACCTGGATATCCTGTGCTACGGCAATCTGTGCGGGCGCATCGCGGGTCTGCAACTGCCGCGCCCGGAAATTCTGCAACACGATTTCGTGCTGCGTCCGCTGGCGGACCTGGCCCCCGCGGAGATACATCCGCACGAGGGGCGCACGTGGGCGGAACTCTGGGCGGAACGTCAGACCGCCGCCGACTTTGTGCACAGCGGTTTGCAGCGCGTGGAATTCAACTACCGCCCGCCAGCGAACGGCCACCATCCACCGGCAGCACCTGCCCGGTGATGTAACTGCCGCTGCGGGCCAGGAAGCATACCGCCGCTGCGATCTCCTCCACCGTGCCCAGGCGGCCCAGGGGAACGCCGGCGATGATTTTCTCCCGCAAGCCGGCATCTTCTTCCGCACCCGCAGGCAGCAGGATCGCCCCCGGTGCCACACCGTTGACCCGCACTTCGGGGGCGAGGCGGGCGGCCAGGGCGCGGGTCAGCACGGCCAGTCCGCCCTTGGCGGCTGAATAGGCACTGTAATGACAGAGCGTGCTGTGCGGTAGCACATCGAGCAGGTTGATGATGCAGCCGCCCCGCTGGCGCAGCAGGGGTGCGGCCTGGTAGCACAGGAACAGCGGTGCCCGCAGGTGGATGTCCGCCAGTTCCTGCCAGCTCGCCTCATCGGGGCCTTCCGGCGGGTCGGGCCGGAAGCGGGAGGCGTTGTTGACCAGGGCGTCCAGGCCGCCCAGGGCCCGGGCGCATTGCTGCACCAGTTCCCGGGCCGATTCCTGACCCCGGAGTTCGGCCGCCAGGCAATGAACAGAAGCCGCGCGCACGGCATTCAGTTCTTCGGCCAGTGCCCGCGCCTCCTCAGCGGAGTGGTGATGATGCAGGGCGATGGCAAAACCCTCGGCGTGCAGGGCGCGCACGATGGCCGCCCCGATGCGCCGGGCACCGCCGGTCACCAGGGCAACGGGGGGTTTCATGTCCGCAGGGCGGCGATGGCGGCGATGCGCCGGCGCCGCAGCTCCGGGGCGAATTCCCCGTCGGCATAGCCTTCGTCCTGCAGCGTCTTGCCGCGAATCGCCCGCGCGGCGGCGGCACAGCGCTGCAGGTATTCGACCTGTGGGGTCTCCCGCTGTTCAAAACCGGTGCGCCCGCGCGAATCCGCTTCGCAGGCCAGCAGGAACTCTTCCAGCTGCGCCGGGCGCCGGAAGAAATCCAGGTTTTCCAGCAGGCGCAGGATGGTCGAAGGCCGCAGTTCGAAGGCGCGGTGGAACAGCAGGTGATGGCGGCACACCAGTTCGCCCAGTTGCCGGTAGCGGCGCGGTGCCTTGAGGCGTTTGCACAGTGCGCGGATCACCGGCAGCCCGCGCTGGTCGTGCCGTTTATGGCTGGGCCATTCCTGGCGCGGCGTGCGCGCCTTGCCCAGGTCGTGGACCAGGGCGGCGAAACGCACGGCCGGGTCTTCGCAGAGCCGCGTGGCCTGCTCCAGCACCATCAGGGTGTGCACGCCGGTATCGACCTCGGGATGATGTTGCTTGGTCTGCGGCACGCCGAACAGGGCGTCGATCTCCGGGAACACCACCGGCAGGGCCTCGCATTCGCGCAGCGTGCGCAGGAACTCGGCGGGTGCCGGTGCGCAGAGTGCGCGCTGCAATTCATTCCATACGCGCTCGGCCACCAGGTGCTGCAACTCGCCGCTGTGTGCCAGTTCACGCATGAGTTCCAGGGTCGGGGCCGCCACCCGGAAACCCAGCGGTGCCAGTTGCGCCTTGATGCGCGCTACCCGCAGCACGCGCAGCGGGTCCTCGACAAAGGCCGGGGAGACGTGGTGCAACAGGCGTTGGCGCAGGTCTTCTGCACCGCCCATCGGGTCGATCAGCTGCCCGTGTTCGTCTTCGACCATGGCGTTGATGCGCAGGTCGCGGCGCGACAGGTCCTGTTCCAGGCTGACCTCGGGGCCGGTGTGAAACGTGAAGCCCTTGTAGCCCGGCCCGGTCTTGTGCTCGGTGCGCGCCAGTGCGTATTCCTCGCCGCTCTCGGGGTGCAGGAAGACCGGGAAATTGCGGCCCACGGGACGAAAGCCCTGTGCCTCCATCTGCTCCGGCGTGGCACCGACCACCACCCAGTCGCGCTCTTCCACCGGCAGTCCCAGCAGGCGATTGCGCACCGCACCGCCGACGAGATAGATTTTCATCGGGGGAGCACGGTGCGGCCCACGTTATGCCGCGACTTCTTCCACCGTGGTCAGCGGGATGTTCCTGGCCTGTTCTGCCGCCTCCAGGAACGAGGCGATCTGGTCGAAGTTCAGATAGCGATAGACGTCCCGGGCCAGCGGGTCCAGCCCGCGCATGGCCTCCTGGTATTCCGCGGGTTCCGGCAGGCGGCCCAGCACCGCACTGAGCGCGGAGAGTTCCGCCGAAGCCAGGTACACATCGGCACCATCACCCAGGCGGTTGGGAAAATTACGGGTCGAGGTGGAGACCACCCGGGCACCGGGTCGCACCCGCGCCTGGTTGCCCATGCACAGGGAGCAACCGGGCATCTCGGTGCGCGCGCCGACCCGGCCGAAGATGTTATAAAAACCCTCTTCCATTAACTGGTGTTCGTCCATGCGCGTCGGCGGGGCGATCCACAGGCGCGTGGCGAGTTCATCGCCGGCCGCGGCGTCGAGGATTTTGCCGGCGGCGCGGTAGTGCCCGATATTGGTCATGCAGGAACCGATGAAGACCTCGTCGATGGTATCGCCGGCCACTGCAGACAGGGGCTTGATATCGTCCGGATCGTTGGGGCAGGCCAGCAGCGGCTCGCACAAGGTACCCAGGTCGATGTCGATGGTCTCCAGGTACTCGGCGTCCGGGTCCGGCTGCAGCAGTTCCGGCTTCTCCAGCCATTCCTCCATGGCGCGCGCGCGCCTTTCCAGCGTCCGCGCGTCCCGGTAGCCGTTGTGGATCATCCAGCGCAGCAGGGTGACGTTCGAGCGCAGGTATTCCTCGATCGGTGCCTTGTCCAGGAGAATGGTGCAGCCCGCAGAAGAGCGTTCCGCCGAGGCGTCTGAGAATTCAAAGGCCTGTTCGATCTTGAGTTCCGGCAGCCCCTCGATCTCGAGAATCCGCCCGGAGAAAATATTCTTTTTGCCTTTCTTGTCCAGAGTCAGCAATCCCTGCTGCAGTGCGGCGTAGGGGATGGCGTTGACCAGGTCGCGCAGCGTGATGCCCGCTTGCAACTCGCCGTGGAACCGCACCCGCACCGACTCCGGCATGTCCAGCGGCATCACCCCGACCGCCGCGGCGAAGGCGACCATGCCCGAGCCCGCGGGAAAGGAGATGCCGATCGGGAAACGGGTGTGCGAGTCGCCGCCGGTGCCGACCCCGTCGGGCAGCAGCATACGGTTCATCCACGAATGAATGATGCCATCCCCGGGGCGCAGGGAAACCCCGCCGCGATTGACGATGAAATCGGGCAGGCTGTGCTGGGTGTCGATGTCGACCGGCTTGGGATAGGCGGCGGTATGGCAGAAGGACTGCATCACCAGGTCCGCGGAAAATCCCAGGCAGGCGAGATCCTTGAGTTCATCGCGGGTCATCGGCCCGGTGGTGTCCTGCGAACCCACGGTGCTCATGCGCGGCTCGCAGTACGCGCCCGGGCGTACCCCGGGCACATCGCAGGCGCGGCCGATCATCTTCTGTGCCAGGGTAAAACCACGCTCGGAAGCACCGGGGTCTGCGGGCTGACGAAAACACTCTGCCGCGGGCAGTTCCAGGACTTCGCGCGCCCGCTGCGTCAGGCCGCGACCGATGATTAACTGGATGCGCCCGCCGGCGCGCACCTCGTCCAGCAGTACCTGGGAGCCGAGTTGAAACTCCGCCAGGTCCTTCTCATCCCCGTGTGCGGTGATGCGTCCCTGCTGCGGGTACAGGTCGATCAGGGCCCCGGTTTCCAGGGCGTCGACCGGGGCCTCCACGGGCAGGGCACCGGCGTCTTCCATGGTGTTGTAGAAAATCGGCGCGATCTTGCCGCCGATGCAATAACCGCCGCGGCGCTTGTTGGGCACGTGCGGGATATCCTCGCCGGTGTGCCAGAGCACCGAGTTGGTCGCCGACTTGCGCGAGGAACCGGTGCCCAGCACGTCGCCGACCAGCACTACAGGATGTGGATGTCCCTTTTGCTTGAGCCCGGCAATGGTTTCCAGCGGCCGTTCCAGGCCCTCGCGCGGCATCTTGTACATGCTGAGTGCATGCAGGGGGATGTCCGGACGGGACCATGCATCCGGTGCCGGCGACAGGTCGTCGGTGTTGGTCTCGCCGGGAACCTTGAACACGCACAGGGTGATTTTTTCCGGCACCTCCGGGCGTGCCAGGAACCATTCGGCCTCCGCCCAGGATTGCATGAGTCGTTCGGCGTGCGGGTTGCCCTCCCGGTGCAGGTCCGCCACGTCATGAAAGGCATCGAACATCAGCAGCGTGTGCTGCAGGGCCGCCACTGCCGCCTCCGCCAGCCGGTCGTGGCGCAGCAGTTCGACCAGGGGTTGGACGTTGTAGCCGCCCAGCATGGCACCCAGCAATTGCACGGCCCGGGACGCATCGATCAGCGGCGATTCGGCCTCGCCGCGGGTGATGGCGGAGAGAAAGGCGGCCTTGGGATAGGCGGCCTCGTCGACGCCGGGCGGCACGCGCTCGCTGAACAATTCCAGCAGGAACTCCTCTTCGCCCGCCGGCGGTGCCTTGAGCAGTTCCACCAGGGCGGTGACCTGGGCGGCGTCCAACGGCAGGGGCGGGATGCCCTGGGCGGCGCGTTGGGCGGCGTGTTCGCGGTATTCCTGGAGCATGGGTCTGGGCGCCGGGGATGGCCCCGTGGCGCAAAACGGCTTTGGGTTATTATATCGCCCGCCGGTGCATGTTCCCTGTTCACCGGACGCCGTGGCGAGGTCTGTTGACCGGGGGTAAGCGCTTGGCACCTGCTCCGAAGAAAATTCCCACACCCTGCATTGGCGTGTGTTCCACCGGGCTGGGCGACTCGGTGTGCCGGGGCTGCAAACGTTTTGCGCACGAAGTGGTGTCCTGGAACACCTACAGCGACCGGGAAAAGGACCGGGTGGAAGACCGCTTGCAGGAGTTCTTGCGCACCATCGTCAACGCCAGGCTGCAGGTGGTGGACGAGGCGCTGTTGCGCCTGCGCCTGCACCAGAGCGGTGTGCGCCACCTGCAAAGCCGCGATGCCGTGTGCCTGCTGGCGGACCTGCTGCGGGTGGCGGCCTCTTCGATCAGCACACCGGAACAGTTCGGTTTTTCAGTGCGGCCCGCCTGGCGTCATCTCTCGCTGGGTGAATTGCGGTTGATGATCGATCGCGAGTTCTACCTGCTCTCCTGCGCCTACTATGAACGGCGCATTGGCCCGCTTCAGGAAATGCCGCCGCCGTAAGAGAACAGTTCGCACTCCCCGTCCAGGATACGCAGGCAGCGGGCGGGTTCCCCTTCCTCCCAGGCACCCAGCACGATCCTGCGCCGGGCATCCGGTCCCTCGCCATGGCGGTGCACCGCCGGGCGGTGCGTGTGCCCGTGCACCAAGAGCCGGGTTTCATACCGGGAGAAACAGTGCTCCACCGCCTGGGGCGTGACGTCCATGATGTCCTGCGCCTTGAGGCTGGCGGCCTCGATACTGCGGGCCCGGTACTCGGCGGCGATGGCGGCGCGCTGGGCGGCGCTTTTTTCGAGGAATTCCCGCTGCCACTGCGGGTCGCGCACGATCTTGCGAAAGGCCAGGTAATCGTGGTCCCGGGTGCACAGCGTATCGCCGTGCATGAGCAGGGCGGACTGCTCTCCCAACTCCAGCCGGTGCGGGTCGTCGAGCAGGACGGCACCGGCGGCGCGCCCGAAATCTTCGCCGATCAGGAAATCGCGGTTGCCGTGCATCAGGTACAAGTCCGTCCCGGAATCGGCGAGGCGGCGCAGGGCTTGGATTTGCTGTTGCTGGAATGCGTCCGCCGCATCGTCTCCCAGCCACAGGTCGAACAGGTCTCCCAGGATGTACAGGGCGCGGGCCCGGGTCGCCTCCTGTTCCAAGAAGGCGTGAAAACGTTGCACCGCGCGCGGTCGCTCGGAACTCAAATGAACGTCGGAGGCAAATAACAGGTGCATCAAGAATCCTGTGGGTGCATGGCACTCACTATAATAAAAACTTTTACCCGCCGTGTCCCGCCGCCCCCCCGATGAGTACCGCCTCGCCGGAAGCCCCGCCTCATTTTATTCGTCACCGGATCGCCGAAGACCTGGCGGCGGGCCGCTGTCGGCAGGTGGTCACGCGCTTTCCGCCGGAACCCAACGGCTACCTGCACATCGGCCACGCCAAGGCAGCACTTTTGAGCTGGCAGATGGCGCGCGAGCACGGGGGCGTGTTCCGGCTGCGCTTTGATGATACCAACCCGGAAAAGGAGAGCGCTGAATTCGAGTCCTCCATCGTCCGGGATCTGCGCTGGCTGGGCTGTTCCTGGGAAGGGGAACCGCGCTACACCTCGGATTATTTTCCGCAGCTGTACCAGTATGCCCGACAACTGGTGCACCAGGGCGATGCCTACGTCTGTGAACTCAGCGCCGAACAGATTCGCAACTCGCGCGGCACCCTGACCGAGGCCGGGCAGAACAGCCCCTACCGGGACCGTCCCGCAGAAGAGAGCCTGCGCCTGCTGGAAGAGATGCGCACAGGCGCGCACCCCGATGGCAGCTATGTGCTGCGTGCGAAGATCGACATGGCCGCCCCCAATATTCATCTGCGCGACCCGGTTCTCTATCGCATTCGCCACATCGCCCATTATCGCAGCGGCGAGCGCTGGCGTATCTACCCGACCTACGATTTTTCCCACTGCCTGTCGGATGCCATCGAGGGCGTCAGTCATTCCCTGTGCACCCTGGAATTTGAGAACAACCGGCCGCTCTACGACTGGCTGCTACAACGCTGCGGCGTTGAATCTGCACCGCAGCAGATCGAATTCGCGCGCCTCAATCTCAGTGCCATGGTGCTCAGCAAGCGCCATCTCAAGACCCTGGTCGAGGAGGGGTGCCTCAGCGGCTGGGACGACCCCCGCCTGCCGACCCTGAGTGCCCTGCGCCGGCGCGGCTACCCGCCGCAGGCCCTGCACGAGTTCTGCACCCGCATCGGCATCAGCCGCGCCGACAACCTGGTCGATGTGGCGATGCTGGAGCACTGCGTGCGGGAAACCCTGGAACAGGACGCCCTGCGCGCCCTATGCGTGTTGCGCCCCCTGCGCGTGGTGCTGCACGGTCTGCCGTCGGAACTGCAACAGCGGGAATTGCAACTGCCGGCCCATCCCGAGCGGCCGGAGGCCGGGCACAGAAGCCTGCGCCTGGGCACCGAAATTTTTATCGAACGCGACGACTACGCGGACTCGCCGCCACCGGGCTGGCGGCGCCTGTCCCCCGGGCAGGCGGTGCGCCTGCGCGGTGCCTGCGTGATTCGCTGCGAAGAAGTCGAGCGCGACGACCGCGGTGAGCCGCTCTGCCTGCACTGCCGTTGCGATGCAGACAGTTTCGGTGTCAAGCCCGACTACAAGATCGGCGGGGTGATTCACTGGGTGCCCGCCGACACTGCCGTGCCGGTGGAAGTGCGTCTCTACGAACGGCTGTTTGTCGAAGAGCAGCCGCTGCCCGATGACAGCGGCCTGCCGACGCTCAATCCCGACTCCCTGCAATCATTGAGCGGCTGCCTGGGCGAGGCCTCCCTGGCAGGGTTGGAAGTCGGCACAGTGCGTCAGTTCGAGAGGCTGGGGTATTTTTGCGTCGACCCCGACAGTCGCCCCGGACAGCCCGTGTTCAACCGTACCGCTGCGCTGCGCGACAGTTGGGGCAAGCGGCAGAAAAAAAATTCCCGCACCGCACAAAAACCGGCGGACTGAAGCATGTTGCAGCTCTACAACACGCTGGGGCGTTGCAAGGCACCGCTGCAATCCCTGCGCGCAGGCCGGGTCGGGCTCTACGTGTGCGGCGTGACCGTGTACGACTACTGCCACCTGGGACACGCGCGGGTGCTGGTGGTTTTCGATCTCGTGGTGCGCTGCCTGCGCGCCCTGGGCTGGCAGGTGCATTACGTGCGCAACATCACCGATATCGACGACAAGATCTTGCAGCGTGCCGCCGAGACCGGCGAACCGCACGAAGCCTTGACCGAACGGTTTATCAACGCGATGCGCGAGGACGAACGCGCGCTGATGCTGCTGGCACCCGAACAGGAACCGCGCGCCACGGCGCACATCCCGCAGATGATCGCCATGATCGAAACACTGCTGCAAAAAGGGCATGCCTACCGCAGCGAGAACGGCGATGTCTACTATGCCGTGCAGAGTTTTGCCGACTACGGCAAACTCTCCGGACGCCGCCCCGAGGAGTTGTTAGTCGGTGCGCGGGTCGAGCCCGGGGAACAGAAAAAAGACCCGCGGGATTTTGCCCTGTGGAAGGCGGCCTCCACAGACGAAGTCGGCTGGGATGCACCGTGGGGACGCGGGCGGCCGGGCTGGCATATCGAGTGCTCGGCGATGTCCACCCACTGCCTGGGCGACAGCTTCGATATCCATGGCGGCGGTCCCGACCTGCTGTTCCCGCACCACGAAAACGAGATCGCCCAGGCCGAGGCGGCGACCGGCAAACCCTTTGCCGGCACCTGGATGCACGTCGGTGCCGTGCAGTTGCAAGAGCGAAAAATGTCCAAGTCCGAGGGCAACTTCCTGACCGTGCGCGAACTGCTGCAACACTGGCCCGCGGAGGTCCTGCGCTATTTCCTGCTGGCGAGCCACTACCGCAGTCCCATCGAATACACGGGGGAGCAACTGGCGGCGGCGCGCAATGCCTTGAACCGTTTTTACCAGGCCCTGCAAAAAGCAGCGGATGTGGAGGCCGCAGAACCCGACCGGGAAGAACCGCATACCCGGAATTTTTTTGCCGCCATCGAAGATGATTTCAATGTTCCCGAGGCGCTGGCTGCAATGTTCGCCGTGGCGCGGGAACTGAACCGCTGCGAAGACCCCGGTGAGGTACGCCGCCTGGCGGGCATTCTGCGCGGCCTGGGCAATGTGTTGGGCCTGCTGCAGCAGGCCCCGGAGAGTTTCCTGCAGGCAGGTGGCACCGGGGATGCAGGCGCAGACGAGGAAGAAGAGCAGGCTATCGAAGACCTGATCGAAGAGCGGGGCAGGGCGCGCCAGGCCGGCGACTGGGCGGAGGCCGACCGCATTCGCAAGAACCTGGAAAAGCGCGGAATCCTGCTGGAAGACCGGGACGGGAAAACTACCTGGAGACGCGCCTGAGTGCGAGCTCGCGCCGCTTCTTGCGACATGGCGGCAGATCTTGATTCGCAGACTTTCACGCCGGCGGACGCTCCACGGGCATATAGAGCGTTCGTGTTTTCTTCAGGTGGAGATGCCAAACTGCTGTTCGGCGGCCGCCACCGTGTGCAGGATCAGCGTGTTGATCGTCATCGGCCCGACCCCGCCGGGCACCGGCGTATAAGCGGCGACGCGCCCCGTGAGCTCCCGCAGGGCGACATCCCCGCATTTCTGCGGGTGGTAGCCCGCATCGATGACCACCGCCCCGTCTGCGACCCAGTCGCCCCGCACAAACTCCGGACGTCCGACCGCAGCGACCAGGATCTCCGCCTGGCTCACCATCTCCGGCAGGTCCCGGGTGCGGGAGTGACAGATCGTGACCGTGGCGTTTTCATTGAGCAGCATCATCGCCATCGGTTTGCCCAGGATAGGGCTGCGCCCGATCACCACCGCACGTTTTCCGGACAGTGGAATCTCGTAATGCCTGAGGATGCGCATGATGCCGGCGGGCGTCGCCGCCCCCCAGGCCGGCACGCCCATGCTGAGACGCCCGAAGCCCAGGCAACCGACCCCGTCGACATCTTTTTCCGGGGCGATTGCATCGAAGCACAGGCGCTCGTCGACCTGCGCCGGAACCGGGTGTTGCAACAGGATGCCGCAGACCTCCGGCCTTGCATTTAACTCCTCGATCCGCTCCCGCAGCGTGGCGGTATCCGTGTCCGCCGGCAGGGTGATGGCCAGCGGTTCCAGGCCCACCCGGCGGCAGGCGTTACCCTTCATGCGCACATAAGTGGCCGACGCCGGGTCATCGCCGACCAGGATCGTGGCCAGGGTCGGTGCCAGGGAACTTTTGTGCCGGATGTTTTCGACGCGCTCCCTGAGTCCCGGTTCCGCATCCCGGGCCAGGGCAGTGCCTTCCAGTATGCGTGCGTTCATCGATTATCCCGGGACCATTAACGGCGCATCATTATAAATTGGCGTCCCGGGACAGGTGTCCGAAGTGCGCCGGTGCGCGGGATTGTGACTCCCGGATGAGCGATCCTCGCAGTATGTTCCGCGCCGCGACCCGGGCAGCGGACATCCCGGGAATTCCAGGTGCAGACTTGGAGGTGTGTTAAAGTTTATCGCCGGTGCGCGTTGTTTTTCAGCTTGCACCGGGAGGGTGCCTACATGCTCGATATTTATCGGGGCGACAATTTGCAGCTCATGGAAGGCATGGACGATGAGTCTTTCGAATTGATTTACGCCGACCCCCCGTTTAACACCGGACGCACCCAGACCCGCAAACGCCTGCGCACCGTGCGCGATGCAAACGGTGATCGCAACGGTTTCCAGGGGCAGCGCTACCGCACGACCACCCTGGGCAGTTGCAGTTTTGCAGACTCTTTTGACGATTACCTCGAGTTCTTAGAACCCCGGCTGCGCCAGGCGTATCGCCTGCTGGCACCCTCCGGCTCTTTTTTCCTGCACCTGGATTACCGGGAAGTGCATTATTGCAAGGTGCTGCTGGACCAGGTATTTGGCCGCGAATGTTTTATCAACGAGATCGTATGGGCGTATGACTACGGTGCCCGCTCCAGGAATCGTTGGTCGCCCAAACACGACAACATCCTCTGGTATGCCAAGGATCCCGAAAATTACGTGTACCACTACGAGGAAGTCGATCGCATCCCCTACATGGCACCGGGCCTGGTCGGCCCCGAAAAAGCCAGGCGCGGCAAGACTCTCACAGACACCTGGTGGAACACCATTGTCAGTCCCAACGGCAAGGAGAAGACCGGCTACCCCACCCAGAAGCCGCTGGCAATCCTGGAGCGGATCGTGCGCGTGCACTCCAATCCCGGCGACCGGGTGCTGGATTTCTTCGCCGGCAGTGGCACCACGGGCGAGGCGGCGGTGAACACCGGGCGTCATGCGACACTGATCGACAGCCGCTCGCAGGCCATCGAGGCGATGATGCATCGTCTTGAGCATGCCTCTCCCCACCTGCATGAAGAACTCCCGGCAAAACCATCCCGGCGCAAAACCCCACCCCGGGTCGCCACCGGTTGAAAATGCCGGCCCCCGACTCTCCATTGGCATTTTGATGCAAACCGGGACAGGAGCAGCGGGAAATTCCCCGGCACTTGGCCCGCAGGTATATAATTTGCAGAATTTTCGGGGCATAGCGCAGCCTGGTAGCGCGCCTGCTTTGGGAGCAGGAAGTCGGGAGTTCAAATCTCCCTGCCCCGACCAGGCTAAGAGCCGGAGTTAGCGAAATGATACGAACTGCGCCCGTAGCTCAACCGGATAGAGCAACGGCCTTCTAAGCCGTGGGTTGCAGGTTCGAGTCCTGCCGGGCGCGCCATAATGCCGTGGATGCGCCGATGACGGTGAGCGTAGCTCAGTTGGTAGAGCTCCGGATTGTGGATCCGGAGGTCGTGGGTTCGAGTCCCATCGCTCACCCCACCCGGTGTCGAATTCCTGCAATACTTTGAAATCTTATGTCAGAACTTCGCTACCCTTTCAACGAAACTCCCGCCCCGGGTGAAGTCATCACCATCCGGGACGGGGTGCACTGGGCGCGCATGCCGCTGCCCATCGACCTGGACCACATCAACGTCTACCTGCTGGAAGACGGCCCCGACCTGTGGATTGTCGATACCGGCATCGCCGGGGAGCAGGGCCGCGAACTCTGGACCCGGATTTTGCAACAGTGCTTTCCCGGCCATCAGCTGCGGCATGTGCTCTGCACCCACATGCACATGGACCACATCGGCCAGGCGGGTTGGCTGTGCCGCGAATACCAGGTGCCCCTGCATATGAGCCGCAGCGAGTTCTTGAGTACCTGGGCATACCGCAGTGGCGACAGTCCTTCCTTTCGCGAGCAGTCGCATCATTTTTAC
The DNA here is from genome assembly GCA_965215045.1 of Gammaproteobacteria bacterium. GTDB lineage: Bacteria > Pseudomonadota > Gammaproteobacteria > JABABF01 > JABABF01. The sequence goes on from OZ244031.1 coordinate 1,735,177, forward strand.
CATCGCACCGGCGTCGGCCAGGAAGTCATGGGCGTCCTCACCGGCACCCGTCCCGCCCAGGGCCGGGCGGGCGGAGCAGACCGGGCGGGTGGCGGGGATAACCGGGCGGGTGGTGGGGATAAAAGCCGGGCGGGTGGTGGGGATAAAAGCCGGGCGGGTGGAGGGGATAAAAGCCGGGCGGGTGGTGGGGATAAAAGCCGGGCGGGTGGCGGGGACAACCGGGCGGGTGGCGGGGATAAAAACACGCGCAGTAAAAAGGACGCCAAGCCCAAGGGAGCGCGCGCCGGTGTGGAGCCGATGCCGAACCATTTCCACTGCCTGCAGGAAAATCGCCAGCTGCAGACCGGGGAATACGAATGGCGCATCATGGTCGGACGCGGACATTCCCCCGAACACGTCTGCCTGTATTGCGCCGAGCACGGCATCCTGCTGGCCGGTGACCAGGTGTTGCCGCGCATCACCTCCAACATCAGCGTGCTGCCGCTGGAACCCGAGGCCAACCCCCTGCGGGACTGGTTCGACTCGCTGGAACACTTTGCCCAACTGCCGGAAGACACCCTGGTACTGCCGGCACACAACGAACCTTTTTATGGACTGCACGAACGCCTGCGACAAATTCGGGACCACCACGTCGAACAACTGGAAACCCTGCGCCGGCAGTGCGTCGAACCGCAGAGTGCGGCAGGCCTGATGTCCTCGATGTTTCGCCGCGAACTCTCGCCCATGCAGACCCTGCTGGGCATCGGTGAATGCCTGGCGCACCTGCACTTTTTAATGGACCGCGGCGAAATGCAGCGGGAATTGTCCGATGAAGGTTTGTACCTGTACCAGGCGACCGGCTGAAGAACAAGGCCCTGCCGTGGCCAGGCGTATCGGAAGCGGGGGCGGTGGAGCATCCAAAATGCTGTGCTCCTTGTCCGGGGCTTTTGTTATGATGATACAGAGCGCGACTGCAAAAAAGCAGCTTGGCACAGTTTTTTTCACGGGAGGAGGCAATGCGAGGTCCAGAGTTTTTAAAAAGGGAACTCAGGCATAGTTACGAGCTGATGCGCCTGTTCCTGTTAGTCATCGTGCCGTTACTGGGTGTCCTGGCATTCCTGTTCCTGTTTTTCATATTTCCCCTGTTCCCGTCGGGCAAAGATCCAGGCGGTGCGGGCACTCAACTGCGTCAGACTCTCCAGGAAAGAATCGCCGAACGGGTTGGCGGGATGGCGGATGCACGCATGCAGGAGATGGCCGTCAACACCCCCGAACTCAGCAACCAGTTGATCCCGGTGCCCGATACCGTGCAGCAACTGGCCGGCAATGTCTACCAGGCGGGCGGCGTGGCCAACACCCAGCTCATCGCCACTGCCGACGGCAACGTGGTGTTTGACACCGGTCTCGCGATCCAGGGTGCCAAGCAGAAACGTCTTTTACAGGAGATGGCACCGGGGCGGACTGCCTACATCGTGCTCAGCCATTCCCATTCCGACCACATTGGCGGTGCGCGTTTCTGGCAGGAGGAGGGGACGGAGATCGTGGCCCACCGGGAGTTCCCCGAAGAACAGCGCTACCTGGATGAGCTGGAACCCTACCTGCATAAGCGCAACCGCGCCATGTTTCCGTGGCTTCCGAAAAATCCGCCGCGCAACCGGCTGTTCCGCTACGGCGGCGTGGAACCCACCATCCTTGTCGACAACGGCAAACCCTATCGTTTCACGCTGGGGGGCGTGCAATTCGAAGCCATTGCCACCCCGGGTGCCGAGGGTGCAGACAACCTCTGCCTGTGGCTTCCGGGACAGAAAATCCTGTTCAGCGGCGACACCCTGGGGCCTATCTTTCCGCAGTTTCCCAACCTCGTCACCCTGCGGGGCGAGAAAATGCGCAAACCCATCGAATACATTCATAGCCTGAACCTCCTGATTGACCTGGAACCGGAGCTCCTGGTGCCGAGCCATCACGGGGCGGTGCGGGGACGGGAAAAGATCCGCACCGGGCTGGAGCGTATCCGGGATGCAGTGCAGTACGTGCATGACCAGACCGTGCAGGGCATGAACGAAGGCAGTACCGTGTACCAACTGATGGAGGAAATCCAACTGCCCCCGCACCTGGCACTGAACCAGACCCATGGCAAGGTGAGTTGGGGTGTGCGCGGCATCTGGGAATACTATTCCACCTGGTTCCATTTCGATGCCACCGCCGACCTGTACCCGGTGCCGATGCGCGAGGTGTATGCAGACCTCACCGAACTCTCCGGTGCCCAGGCACTGGTCGACCGGGCCGCAGACCACTTGCGGGCCAGGCGTCCCGTGCACGCCCTGCGCCTGCTGGAAGTAGCGTTGGGAGGCGAGACCAATTACCGCCCGGCCCTGCAACTGCGCCTGGACGCCCTGCAGACCCTGCTGGTGCAGGCGGAAGAAGGGCTGCGCGTGGGCTACGAAATGAGTTGGTTGAAACAGCGCATCGCGCACACGCAAGAACAGCTGGGAGCACCCTGAAGCCGCAGAGACATCTGCAGGCTCTCCGGCTCTCCGGCAACGGGAGAATTGCCCGGACGCGCGGGAAATGCGCCGGGACCCGCAGTTCGCTCCCGGGACGGGTGGGGTAGTAAGGGTGGGTGGGAGAGCTTTCGTGTTCCCCGCGCTCTTACAGCGAAGAGAAGGGTACGACTTGCGCCTGCGGCGTCTCCGCTTCCCCCTTGACCAGGAAAAACCGCCAGAACACCAGGCCAAAAGGGTGTCCCTCGGTGTCGATCCAGTTTGGCTGTCCCGGGTCCTGGTGTGCGAAGATAATGCGAAAACTGCCGTCCTTCTCCAGTTGCGTCTGCTTGCGGTTCAGCGAGACCTGCCGGTTGGCATAATCCAGGGTCTGCTGAAAGCGGTTCCACAGGCAGACATTGCCGAACAGGCATTCGGGCCAGTGCCCGGTAGCCACCAGGGCCTCGTCCGGCCCCAGCAGGTAGGGTGCCATGGAATACATCGCATCAAAGGCCGCCAGTCCCATGTCGCCGGGCACCTGGGGTTCGGGAAACTCGTTGGGTGTCAGGCCGACAAAACTCGGCATTTGCGGCCGCTGCGCCATCGGCGGCTGCAACAGGGTGCGCGTGCGCACAAACTCCGCCACCCGGCGAATGCCCGCCGCCACCGAGTCGTCGTTGGGCGGGGCGGGCGGCGGTGCCTCTCCCAGCCGCTCGATGTGCATGTCCGGCGCGCGCCTTGCGTCGGCGGCCGCGCACACCGGTTCCTCGAAATAATGGCGCGTGGTGATGCGGCTCGCATCCTTTTCCAGGTTCAACCAGTTGCGCTCCCGCGGGGCACCGCCCAGGTAGAGCTCAAAGTTGCCGTCCGCATCGACATCAAAATCCGTGTTGTTCAACACCCCCGCCGAGCGCGACGCCATACCGCCTCCCTGGGTACCCGCCTCCACGGTAATGGAAACATAGACCGCACCGCCCATGTTGCCGTTCACCCGGTACTCGTGTTCGGGGCTGACCGGGGCATCGAAATAGATGGCGTCGGAATTGTCCCCGGTGAATTTGCGCGAAGGCGTGACAATGCGGCGGAACTCCGGCACCCTGGGGTCGCTCTCAAACATGCCCACCAGTCCGCCTTCCAGCATATGCATCAGGGCGCGATGGGCGGCGATCTCGTCGGCCTCGCTGCCCAGGTTCCATTCCTCGCTCACCCAACGTTTGTCGACCTCCTGCAGCAGTTCAATCAGTTCATGCAAAGCCTTGCGCGACTCGGTCTGGTGTGCCATGGAAGCCCCCTCGTATTGAAGTTATCAGCTGCGCATTCTAATACCTTCGGCGAGGGCGGGGCCATGCAGAGTATTCCCGCACCGGCCGTGGGGTGAGACTCCCCGGGCCTGGGACTGCGGCAGGGGAGGGTCAGCCGCCTCCTGTATAATGTCCCCCGTGCCCAGGGAATTGGGCGAACACAGTAGTTTCAGAGGGAGGAATGCAGTCATGGCAGACACACCATCCAAATCGGGGCAGTATGAGATCGAAGTCACAGACTTCGGTCCCATTGCCCGGGCAAAAGTAGAGCTGCGTCCGCTCACCGTATTTGTCGGCCCCGCTCATACCGGTAAATCGTACCTGGCAACCCTGGTCTATGCCCTGCATAAAACATTTGGCGAGCACTTTATGAGAAGGTGGTCTCCCGCCCTGCTTGCTTTTGACTCCCGCCCGGATGAGCTCGATGCGTTACTGAAAGAGCGATCCAGGCAGGAAAATGTCGTAGAAGAACCCGGGGCAATGCCCGCCCCGCTACAGGCAGTTTTTCAGAGTGCTTTTCAGGGTGAAGATTTGCCCACCCGGACTCAACTCCTGAAAGAAGAAATTCACCGCTGTTTCAGTATTGCTAAACTTCGGGAACTGGTACGAGAGGACGGACAGGCCTCTGAAGAAACCCGGGTCGCTTTACGCCTGTTCACGACTCGTGAACCGCTGCAGCTGGAATATAAAATCTTCCCCGATGATACGCCGGAGATACAAGGCGGTATTCCCGCATCCGCCTTGCAGGAGTTGTGGCACGCCATCGAGAAAGAAAAAGTTCCCGGCTTGAGCTCTCTATTCACGCAGGAACAGGTCCCTGATACGCAGGATACAGAGAAACAGGCTCCTCTGAGACAGGCATTTGCGCTGATAACAGGGAAAATATTGGGCCCAATCAGGCGCTCCATCTTCTATCTGCCGGCAAGTCGGACCGGCGTCATGCAAAGTCACCAGGTATTGGTGAGCAGCCTGATTCATCGTGCCACAACCGCCGGTTTGCGCCCTTCTGAGAGCATCCCCATGCTCCCCGGGACCCTGGGAGATTTTTTACTCCACCTGGTAGAGACGGGCCAGGGGCGCACAGCACGTTTTTTGAGAAGGGACTATTCAGAAGGAGATGAAAAGAACAGGATCAGGCAACTGGCACAGGAAATGGAGCGGGACATACTCCAGGGCACCGTCCGTGTTGCGACATCAGGCATTCAATACCCTTTATTTCAATATATCCCGGAGCACTGGCCGGAGGATGGAACGCCGATACCCCTGATGCGCGCTTCATCCATGGTGTCCGAGTTGGCACCTATCGTCTTGTATTTGCGTCACCTGGTGCGACCCGGTGACACCCTGATTGTCGAGGAGCCCGAATCCCACCTGCATCCCGCAGCGCAAGCAAAACTGGCCAGGCACCTGGTAAAAATGATGCAGGCGGGTGTGCGCATTATTATCACTACCCACAGCGATTGGATGCTGGAACAGTTCATCAACCTGGTAAACCTGTCCGATCTTCCCCCGGAGCAGCGCAAAGGGCTGGAGGTGGCGGATCTCGCCCTGGAGCGCAAAGATTTTGGTGCTTGGATATTTGCTCCCCAAGAGAAAGCAGGGGGCACCGTGGTAGAGGAACTGCAGATTGGCTCTCAGGGCAGCAGCCTGCCCCCCGATTATTCAAAAGTAACCGAACATCTTTACAACGAGTGGGCGGAGATATACGATCGACTGGCCCGCTTATCAAATAAATGAGTAATTTTCTGACCCGCATTAAAAGAAAAGTTCAGAAAAAAGGCTGGGAAAGATGTCAAACAAAAAAGTGCGGCAAAGGAAAGTGCAAGCTCAAGATCCATCCATCGGACCGGGTCCTGATTCTCGATATGGACTGCAAGGATCTGAATTATCCAAAACAAAATAGAAAAAAGTGCGACTTTGTTGTTTTTGGGGCGGCAGGGCAGCTTGTTGCCATGGAAATGAAAAGCGGCCCCCCTAAAGCCAAGGAGGTTAAACAGCAAATTGAGGCAGGTGCGGCCTTTGTCGTCAAGAATTTATCATTGGGAGAAGAACCTCAAATACAGTTTCAAGCGTGGTTAGTGCATTGCGGCATTCGTAGCCTTGAATTCGAGAAGATGAAAAATTTCCAGATCAGTGTTTCAGGTTTTGCTGGATGCAGCCTTCGGATGATTAACTCAGACAGCCTCTTGAGCGAAGAATTAAATAAAATTCCTGCTGCGTAACGACAGACCATCAAAAATGACCGCAAAAGATCCCACCTCGATGCATGTTGAAGACCTTCGACAGGCATATCAAGATATTTTTGCCAAGCATGATATGGACCCGATTTGGTATGGGCATCAAGATTATGCTCAAAATAACGAGGCTGTACAAGAGGTCTGTGAAGCCGGTCCAGAGATCTTTGTGCAATGGCTCAGGGATAATAAAGAGCAGCATAAGGCAGGCAAAGCACTCAATATAGGCGACAAACTCCGCGAAAGATATCAAAATGCTCGAGAACCAGATGAAATTGCGTCTCTGGGTGCGGCCACTTGGAATTTATGGCAGATGGATGCAGGTCTTAAGCAAAAGAAAATACTTGAATTGCATAACCTATCACTTGGGAATTTTCGCGGATTTTATTTTTATCAACCTGTAAGATATACAGGGGAAGTAGAAACAGATATAAATTTTTCTCGAGCAGTTTTTAGGAAGAGTGCCACATTTGAAAAAGTATTTTTTAACGGGGATGCTGTATTTGAGGAGGCAAGTTTTTATGGGGTGGCAAATTTCAATTATGCGCGTTTTTTATGTCATGCGCTCTTTGATGGAGTGAGATTTAAAGAACGAACCTCATTTGCACTTGTGGATTTCCAGGGACAGGCACATTTTCCAAGGTCTGAATTTCACGCTCATACGATGTTTCAGAACACGAGATTTAAAGCATCCGACACCCATAAGCCGAGTAATTATTCATTGGTTATTGATGATCCGAATAATATCAGGGAGATTGATTTTACTCACGTCAGGTTTTTGAGTACCGTTGATTTTAGAAGGGCAGAATTTCACCGGGAGGTTGATTTTTCAGATTCTTTATTTGATAAGGAGGTGCGGTTTCAGGGTGCAGAATTTCATGGAAAGACGCAATTTCATAACTGCAGGTTCCACGGAAAAACAATTTTTGATACGGATGAAGGAAATTTAGAGAGAGGGGATGGCCAGCCCAAACGAACTGAATTTTTCAAGGTTCCAGAATTTTATAGTGCTGAATTGCACGAGGGCACAGGGATTCTCCAGGCAAAACTTCCTTCTGTTGATGGCAGTGATGAAAGCCGGCGTGCTTACCGGACTTTAAAATTGGCATTCAGTAGATACCAGGCAGTAAGAGAGGAACAATTTTGCTATCGCCGGGAAATTATGGAGGAGCAGGAGCAATTGGCAAGGGAGTTGGAAGGGCAAACAGAATCAGGCGAGGCAGGGCAATTGACATTCAGTCGACAGGAACTGCGGGAAAAGAAATGGAGATACCGCTTCTTGCGGATATATGGATGTTTGTCTGATTATGGATTTTCCATTGTTCGCCCGGCCATCTTCTTGTTTGCAACTTTTTGTCTGTCCTGGGTTTTATATTTAATCTTGGGGTGCATGATGGGGCATTCTTTCTCTCAGAATGTGCAAGACGCCGCGATGATTTCTTCTACCTATACTATGCCGCCCTTGGTCGCTGAATGGATGGTGCGGGACAGGATAAGCAATCTTTTTTGTTTAGTAGGGGGAAGCTGTGAATATGACCTGCTGGATCCCTCCTTAAAATTTGCTGCAGGTCTCGGTTACATGGTCTTAGTTCTCCAGAAACTTTTTTCACTGCTTTTATGGTTTCTTATATTTCTATATTGGCGCAACCTGGCCAGGAGCAAATAGGGTACTTTTGTCTGTCCCTTGGAGCACGGCAGGCATGGGGCGGTTATCCCGGTTGGAATAAAAACCGTTTCCATATTCGTGGCAGTTGTGCTTATAATGCCGGTTGAGGGAGCCTCGAAGCATAGCCGCCAACTCGCTTCAAACCTCGTTCTGTAACCGGAGCCGCCCTCATGAACAGCCTTGCGCATACCAGCCGCTGCATCCATCGTCTGTACTTGGGTGCCATCCTCGGTTTTGTATGTCTCGCAGCACCGTTGAATACGCTGGCGCATCCCGGCCTGCAGGATACGGGTTCCCCCTACACGCAACCGGGAACTTCACAGCCTGTTCTCAACCTGGATTGCGGCACCACGCTGGGGTATTTTGTCGCTTTACATGCTCCCAGCCTGTACCCACAGTTTTCGTATCGCTATGAGAATGGACGCATAATTTCACCGACTTATGACGGCGGGACGCCCGTATGCAGTCCTGCTGCGGCCTCAACAGCCTGGCCCCTGCACGGCTACTATGCGCCGTTCTTTCCCACCACGGAGGACATCAGGAACGGCAGCTTCCATTTCCTGCACTTTGATCGAGACGGCTACCATCTGCCGTAACCGCGGCCATCTGCCGTCATCTCCGCTACCTGCCGTAACCGTCGCCGTCTCCGGGTAAACCCTGTCCCGAGGTGCCGGCCGAGGCAAATTTGACTTTCTCCCGGTTTTGCCGATAATCCCCAGAACGAACCAGGGACTCTCACAGGATGTCCCGCAGGTTCTTTTTTCAGGGCAGTGCACGGGAGGCTTGCAATGACAAATCCGGTGATGAAAACACGCGAAGAAGTGGACAAGGGCTTGAGAGTGGCGGGCTTCGATGAGAAGCACTCCCGCGCTATTTTGCAGGCCGTTGTGGATACGATTGGAACCCTGCAGCTGGTCACCCGCAGTGACCTGGAGCAGGCGGTGGGCCACCTGGACCAGAAGATAGAGGTAATTCAACAGGATATAGAGGAAGTTAAACAGGAGGCTAAAAAGGATAGAGCGGAAGTCAAACAGGAGATGGCTGAGATACGCACTCTTATATTCAGGGGTTTTATTATCTGTACCGGCATCCTGTCTCTTGTGATAATACTTTCCAGTTAAACCCACACCCCATCACCGCCATCACCCGACCGGGCGGTGTGCCCGGTCTGAACTCAAACTCGGCCCGTGCGCAGCCGGCGAAATACCCGGATGACAAACCGGAGAAACAGTCCCAGCATCCGCAACACCCATCCCAGCACCCGCAGCACCCACCCGAGCAATTGCAGGAGCCATCCTATGAGCCGGAACACGAACAGCAGCAGGCGGCCGACAAGGTTCAGCACCAGGGCCACACGGGTTTGCCCCTTCACCCCCGGTATTCTGCTGCGGATGTTCATGCTACTGCTACTGCGGGGCAGGATGCCTTCACCGGGCAAAAGCGACAGGTGTCGGGGTGCGGGTGATACACACCCTCACCGGCCCGGATCAACGCCAGCGGTTGTTCCAGTTCTTGGCGGAAATGTTCCAATTCCTCAACACGATACGTGGCCTGACTGATGCCCTGCTGTGCCGCTGTCGTTACCCGGGGCTGGATGATACACAGTTCGAACTCCCGGATGGTGTCCAGGGCGTGCGCGCTGAAATATTCCCGTGCCATCAGCGCATACAGCAGGAGTTGCGGATTGCCGCGGGCCTGCACTGCGATGCCGCGGCCAAATTTCCAGTCCAGGATGCAGGCCCGGGCGCCGCCGTGATTCCAGCCCAGGGCGTCGGGAGTGCCGGTGAGTTCTTCACCCCCGATGCGCAGCTGCAATGGCTTTTCATAATGCCAGTGGCTGTAGACTTCACGCAGTGGGGCGAACAGTGTGAGTGCCTGCTCCACCACGGGGATTTCCTCCACGCCGGCAGACGAGGGCATTTCCTCCTCCCGCAAGTGACTCGCCACAATTTCATGCAGGCGCTGCCCGGCTTCGGCGGCCTTTGAACTCGTCTCCGGCGGCGAGATTTTGGCGATCAGCGCGGGACTCGCCGTGCATCGCATCCAGCGGTAGGCGGAGGAGGGGCGCAGCGGGCTGTGCGGAGCTGGCATCTCGCGCTTACCTGCAGAAGCCGCCCCCCAGCACGCTGTAGGGCTCGCAGTTGTATATCAGCCGCCCGCGCTCGCCGTGCAGGTAGTCGAGCAGGCGCAGGGCATTGGGTGGTGCCATGCCGGTGGAGGTGTCGTCTTGGAGTTCCGACAGCGGCACCGGGTACCCCGCCCAGTCCTTGGGTGCCCGCCACCCGGGCGGTGGCACCAGTTGCGAACGCACCCCGCTGATCGGGTAGAGAGTGCGCCAGTAGTTGATCTTGCGGGTCAGCTTCTGCACCAGCCGCGGGTGTTCCTGGGCCAGGTTCTGGTACTCGTGCGGGTCCTCGCGAATGCGGAACAGCATGCTCTGCACGTCGACGCTGAGCAGGTTTTCTTCAACCTGCAGTAATAGTTTCCACTCGTCGTTCAGTGCGGCGAAGGAAATCGAGCCGCGCACCGGGGTCTCCGAGGCGAAGATGACGTATTCCTTGCGCGGAATGACCGGGCCGCCGGAAAGTGCCGGCCACAGGTTCAGCCCGTCCAGTTCCAGTGCGTTGCCCGTTGGGATGCCCGCCGCAGCCGCCAGGGTGGGAAACACGTCCATGACAGTCATCAACTGGTCGATGCGCTGACCGGCGGGTATCCTGCCGGGCCAGCGGATCACCGCCGGTACGCGGATACCGCCGTCAAAGGCCTCGCCCTTGCCGCCGCGCAGGGGATGATTGTCGGCCCCGCCGGCCCCGTACACCGCCTGTCCGCCGTTGTCATTGAAAAACAGCACGATGGTGTTGTCGGCAATGCCCTCGCGATCCAGGGTGTCCAGCACCTGTGCGATGGCGCGGTCCATGCCCTCTACCACTGCCGCGTAAATCTGCCGCAGGCCTTTCCTGCCAGACAGCCGGGCGAGGCGACTCTTCTGATCCGAGGGGCTGCGTGCCGGCTGGCGATCATCCTTGAGGTCCTGGTACTTGGCCTTGAGATCATCCGGGGCGTCGAGCGGCGTATGCGGGGCGATGAAAGGCATGTACATGAAGAAAGGGCGGTCCTTGTTGCGTGTGCGAATCCAGCGCGAGGCCTCTTCGGCCAGCAGGTATGTCTCGTAACCCTGCTCGTCGATCGACTGGCCGTTGCGCTGAAAATCCTTGCCGCCCAGGTTGCTGAACGGCGGGAAGTAACCGACCTCCGTGTGCAGGTGTCCGTAAAAATGATCGAAGCCCCGTCGGTTGGGATGGAAGATCTCCTGCGAATGTCCCAGGTGCCACTTGCCGAAGATGCCAGTCTGGTAGCCCGCCGCCTGGAAGCTCTGGGACATGAAATGCTCATCGGTGTGGATGCCGTGGTTCAGCCAGGGCAGGATCGTCGCGTAGACCACGCCCAGGCGAATGGGGTCGCGCCCGGTCATCAACGCCGCCCGGGTCGGCGAACATATAGGCGTAGAGTAAAAGCGCAGAATCTCACTGCCCTCGCGGGCCAGGCGGTCCAGGGCCGGGGTGTCGATCGGCCCGCCATGAAACCCCACGTCGCCCCAGCCCAGGTCATCGGAGAGGAAGATCACCACGTTGGGACGCCCGGGCTGTCCCGGGGCGGCGGGCTGTGCCAGGGCGAATACAGGTGTGAGCACCAGCGTAAAAAGCAATGCAGCTGCAATGCCCGGTGCAGGATACGATGTGCGGTGCAGAGGAATACGCGACATAATCAACCCTCTTGTTTGAGACATCTGCATTATATGGATATGCTGCCGTACGTGTTGCGGGATGAGTGGTGCCCGTGCACGCCGGGGACGGGCTCTGGCAGGCGAGGGCTTCGGGCCGACGTGGAGGTGGTGCCCGTGCACGCCGGGAACGGGCAGGGCATAATGAAGGCTACTGAAGCCGCCGGTCGTGGGGCCGCCGTGAATCGACAAGAGCGCATCGAAGCAGCACTGCTGAACAGCCTGGCACCGGAATACCTGGAGGTGTGTGATGAGAGCGGGGGGCACAATGTGCCTGAAGGGGCCGAGTCCCATTTCCGGGTGACCGTGGTCAGCGAAGAATTTGCCGGGAAACCGGAACTGGCGCGCCACCGCATGGTCTACCAGGCGTTGCGCGAGGAACTGGCCCGGGGCCTGCATGCCTTGGCCCTGCACACCCGCTCCCCGCAGGAATGGAGGGAAGGGGGGCATCCGGTGCCACAGTCCCCGCCGTGTCGGGGTGGCGGGAATTAAGCTGCCTTCCTGTACCGGCAGCGTTGCAAAGCACTCCGCCCGTCTCCGGTTGTTAGAATGGGCGTCCGTTTTTTCTGAGGCCGGCCCGCATGTCTGAACCGCTGTCCATTCCTGAACAACATTATGCAGAGGTGGAGGGCGGACACCGCATTCACTACTTGGAGTTTGGCCAGCCGCGGAAGGGCGTACCCTCCGTGGTATTCCTGCACGGCAGCGGTGCGGGTGCCAGCGGGCACAGCAATTTCAAGGCCAATTATCCTGTCCTGGCCGAGCGGGGCTTACATGTGCTGGTCCCCGACCACATCGGCTACGGCCGCTCCGACAAGCCCGCCGAGGCCGAATATCCCATCGATTTCTTTGTCTCCACGATGATGCAAACCCTGGATGCCGCCGGCGTTCAGGATTTCATCCCCATCGGCAATTCCCTGGGCGGTGCCGTGGCGTTGAAAATGGTCTTGGACTATCCCGCACGCATCCCGCGCCTGGTCCTGATGGCACCGGGCGGGGTGGAAGAACAGCAGGATTACTTCAAGATGCCAGGCATGCAGGCCATGGGCGAATTTTTCCGTTCCAGTGAAACGCCGGATGCCAAGAGTTTTGCGCAGGTTTTGCGCTGGCTGGTGCACGATCCCGTGCACATCACTGAAGAGCTGGTCGCCGAGCGCTTGGCCGTGCACCGCATCCAGACGCCCGCAGTCTTCAGTACCATGAAGGTACCCAACATGGAGAGCCGCCTGGGTGAGATTCGCTGTCCGGTGCTGTGCTTCTGGGGTGTGGATGAGAAGTTCATGCCACTCTCCGGCATTCTCAAGCTGGCGCAGGGCTGCGCGGATATCCAGGTGATCGTGCAATCTGCCTGCGGGCACTGGGTGATGGTCGAACACCCGCAGATGTTCAACCGGTGCTGCCTGGAATTCCTGGAGGCGGGTTGAAACCCGTCCCGGGTGATTCAAAGAGGGCCGTCTTGCAGCTCGAACCAGCGTTCACCGGGGAGCGCAGCCTGGATGACACCGCCGTCGCCAAACTGGGCGAAGAGCTCTACCAGGCATTGCGCGGTGGTTACACCCTGGCCCCGCTGACCGAGCGTCTGCCAGACATTCGCATCGACGACGCCTACCAGGTTTCCCAGCACATGCTGCGTCCGCGCATTGAGCGTGACGGCGAGCGGGTGGTGGGCAAGAAAATCGGGGTCACCAGCCGCGCCGTCCAGGAGATGTTGGGCGTGTTCCAGCCGGACTTCGGCTTTCTGACTGACGCCATGCATTTTGCAGATGGTGCCGAGATTTCCATCCCGGAGCGGTTAATCCAGCCCCGGGCGGAGGCGGAGATCGCTTTCCTGTTGCGCACCGGTCTGCAGGGGCCAGGTGTCAGCGAGAAGGACGTGTTGGCTGCCACGGAGTGCATCCTGCCCTGCTTTGAAATCGTGGACTCCCGGATTCGCAACTGGGAAATCCGGATACAGGACACCATCGCCGATAACGCTTCCTGCGGCGTCTACGTGCTGGGCGAGGCCCGGGCCGACCCCGCGGACTTTGAACTGCCGGACTTGCAGGTCAAGGTCTACAAGAATGACCGGTTCCTGAGCGAGGGGCGGGGTGCCGCCGTGCAGGGCAACCCGCTGACCGCGGTGGCATGGCTCGCCAATACCCTGGGGCGTTACGGCATTCCCTTCGAAGCCGGCGAAACCATTCTCTCCGGTTCCCTGGTGCCGCTGGAGCCGGTGCAGGTTGGAGATCGCATGCGCCTGGAATTGCAGGGCGTGGGCGAGGCCTCCCTGAATTTTGTCTGAGGACGTGCCGACACAGTGCAGTTCTGAAATACCCCGTACCTGCACTGCATAAGTTCAGAAAGGGAACTCCTTTTTTTAGGGGTGCATCCTGGTATGCAAACTCTCCTGTGCCGGGCCTGGCACCCCGTGTGGATGGGGGCTATAACAGCCAGTGTTTTCCGAGGGTGAGTCTTTTGTTTTCGGGACTTTTATGGCAAAGCGGATGCCAGATATAAGTATCCGGAACCGGGAGCCCTCTCTTCACCAGGTTCTGATTCAAAGCCAGGATTTCAATGCCATCCGTGACAAAAATATCTCCCAGGTCCGAACGGCGAATACCCGGGTCCCGGTCCATCAGCGAATGATTGAATATTGCCTGGTCACTATATTGACTTTCTTTTTGTTGTTGTTCGTCTATCGCCAGAAGCGAGTCCAGGAAACGAATGGCACCGGGCGTGTTTTTGAACACAACCCATCCCATGCACGGCGTATACCCGTATTTTTCTTTGAACCGCGGGGGGTATGCAGTCTCACCGTATGCCGTCGATATGACGATGTCACAGGAGTTCCCGGCCACCAGGTCCTCTACCGGGTCTTTGAACCACAACGCATCGGTATCCGATAGCACTACATCGTATCCGTCCTGCAAATACTTTCTTACAACTTCCAGTTTCCATATTGAGCGGAAATCGCTGATCATCGGTGGACACTTCTTGTAACCCAGCCGTGCGGCAACCCCCCGAAACAAGCGTTTGATGCCTGACTTCGCCAGGGCCCATTGCAGGATTTGTTTCAAGGACAACTTTTTCGCATACAGGCTGGTTGTAACTCCATGTTTGTGTAAATACTTGCGGCAGGGAGTATCCAGGCAGACGATCTCGTAATTTTCTATCCCGAGTTTCTCTATATGCCGGACCCAGTTCAGTGCGACTTCCCGGTAATAAAAATTGGAGAGCGCGATGATCTTGAGGTTCATACCTGTTTCATGGTTGCGGATTGCCGGCTGCTTGCACCCTCCCATGCACATCCCTTTTTATTTCGCAGGTTCAGCGACATGATGGTGGAGAGTGGCCTGGGCTCAAGATATTGTACACCCGCCCCCGGGGCGGCACATCCGTGAACAGCAAGCCCTCCTCAAACTCTCCTGTGCCGGGCCTGGCACCCTGTGTGGACGGGGACTATAACAGCCAGTGTTTTCCGAAGGCAAGTTTTTTGTATTCGGGACTTTTATGGCTAAGCGGATGCCAGACATAAGTATCCGGAACCGGCCCCCCTCTCTTCACCAGGTTCTGATTCAAAGCCAGGATTTCAATGCCATCCGTGACAAAAATATCTCCCAGGTCCGAGCGGCGTATATCCGGGTCCCGGTCCATCAGCGAATGGCTGAATATTGCCTGGTCACTATATTTACTTTCTTTTTTTTGTTGTTCATCCAACGCCAAAAGCGAGTCCAAAAAACGAATAGTACCGGGCGTGTTTTTGAACACGACCCACCCCATGCACGGCGTATACCCGTATTTTTCTTTGAACCGCGGGGGGTATGCAGTCTCACGGTATGCCGTCGATACGATGATGTCACAGGAGTTCCCGGCCACCAGGTCCTCCACCGGGTCTTTGAACCACAACGCATCGGTATCCGATAGCACCACATCGTATCCGTCCTGCAAATACTTTCTTACCATTTCCAGTTTCCATATCATGCGGAAATCGCTGATGGTCCGTGGCACCAAGTTGTAACCCAGCCGTACTGCAATGTACCGCAGTGAGCGGTAGCGTTTAATAACACGCCGAAAATAGTGTTTGATGCCTGACTTCGCCAGGGCCCATTGCAGGATTTGTTTCAAGGACAATTTTTTTGCATACAGGCTGGTTGTAACTCCATGTTTGTGTAAATACTTGCGGCAGGGAGTATCCAGGCAGACGATCTCGTAATTTTCTATCCCGAGTTTCTCTATATGCCGGACCCAGTTCAGTGCGACTTCCCGGTAATAAAAATTGGAGAGTGCGATGATCTTGAGGTTCATACCTGTTTCATGGTTGCGGATTGCCGGCTGCTTGCACCCTCCCATGCACATCCCTTTTTATTTCGCAGGTTCAGCAACATGATGGCGGAGAGTGCGCCCAAGTTCAGGAGATTATACCCCTGATTCCAGGGCGGCACATCCGTGAACAGCAAGCCCTCCTCAAACTCTCCTGTGCCGGGCCTGGTACCCTGTGTGGACGGTGGCTATAACAGCCAGTGTTCTTCGAGGGCGAGCTTTTTGTTTTCGGGACTTTTATGGCAAAGCGGATGCCAGACATAAGGATCTGAAACCAGGATCCCTCTCTTCACCAGTTTCTTATTCAAAGCCAGGATTTCAATATCATCCGTGACAAAAATATCTCCCAGGTCCGAGCGGCGTATATCCGGGTCCCGGTCCATCAGCACATGGTTGAATATTGCTTGGTCACTATACCTGTTTTCTTTTCGTTGCTCTTCGGCCATCGCCAGAAGCGAGTCCAGGAAACGCATGGCACCGGGTGTGTTTTTAAACGCAACCCATCCCATGCATAGCGTATACCCGTATTTTTCCCTGAACCGTGGGGGGTGTGCATTACCATGGTATGCCGTCGATACGATGATGTCACAGGAGTTCCCGGCCACCAGGTCCTCCACCGGGTCTTTGAACCACAACGCATCGGTATCCGATAGCACCACATCGTATCCGTCCTGCAAATACTTTCTTACCATTTCCAGTTTCCATATCATGCGGAAATCGCTGATGGTCCGTGGCACCAAGTTGTAACCCAGCCGTACTGCAATGTACCGCAGTGAGCGGTAGCGTTTAATAACACGCCGAAAATAGTGTTTGATGCCTGACTTCGCCAAGGCCCATTGCAGGATTTGTTTCAAGGACAATTTTTTTGCATACAGGCTGGTTGTAACTCCATGTTTGTGTAAATACTTGCGGCAGGGAGTATCCAGGCAGACGATCTCGTAATTTTCTATCCCGAGTTTCTCTATATGCCGGACCCAGTTCAGTGCGACTTCCCGGTAATAAAAATTGGAGAGTGCGATGATCTTGAGGTTCATACCTGTTTCATGGTTGCGGATTGCCGGCTGCTTGCACCCTCCCATGCACATCCCTTTTTATTTCGCGGGTTCAGCAACATGATGGCGGAGAGTGCGCCCAAGTTCAGGAGATTATACCCCTGATTCCAGGGCGGCACATCCGTGAACAGCAAGCCCTCCTCAAACTCTCCTGTGCCGGGCCTGGTACCCTGTGTGGACGGTGGCTATAACAGCCAGTGTTCTTCGAGGGCGAGCTTTTTGTTTTCGGGACTTTTATGGCAAAGCGGATGCCAGATATAAGTATCCGGAACCGGGAGCCCTCTCTTCACCAGGTTCTGATTCAAAGCCAGGATTTCAATGCCATCCGTGACAAAAATATCTCCCAGGTCCGAACGGCGAATACCCGGGTCCCGGTCCATCAGCGAATGATTGAATATTGCCTGGTCACTATATTGACTTTCTTTTTGTTGTTGTTCGTCTATCGCCAGAAGCGAGTCCAGGAAACGAATGGCACCGGGCGTGTTTTTGAACACAACCCATCCCATGCACGGCGTATACCCGTATTTTTCTTTGAACCGCGGGGGGTATGCAGTCTCACCGTATGCCGTCGATATGACGATGTCACAGGAGTTCCCGGCCACCAGGTCCTCTACCGGGTCTTTGAACCACAACGCATCGGTATCCGATAGCACTACATCGTATCCGTCCTGCAAATACTTTCTTACAACTTCCAGTTTCCATATTGAGCGGAAATCGCTGATCATCGGTGGACACTTCTTGTAACCCAGCCGTGCGGCAACCCCCCGAAACAAGCGTTTGATGCCTGACTTCGCCAGGGCCCATTGCAGGATTTGTTTCAAGGACAACTTTTTCGCATACAGGCTGGTTGTAACTCCATGTTTGTGTAAATACTTGCGGCAGGGAGTATCCAGGCAGACGATCTCGTAATTTTCTATCCCGAGTTTCTCTATATGCCGGACCCAGTTCAGTGCGACTTCCCGGTAATAAAAATTGGAGAGCGCGATGATCTTGAGGTTCATACCTGTTTCATGGTTGCGGATTGCCGGCTGCTTGCACCCTCCCATGCACATCCCTTTTTATTTCGCAGGTTCAGCGACATGATGGTGGAGAGTGGCCTGGGCTCAAGATATTGTACACCCGCCCCCGGGGCGGCACATCCGTGAACAGCAAGCCCTCCTCAAACTCTCCTGTGCCGGGCCTGGCACCCTGTGTGGACGGGGACTATAACAGCCAGTGTTTTCCGAAGGCAAGTTTTTTGTATTCGGGACTTTTATGGCAAAGCGGATGCCAGACATAAGTACCCGGACCCGGGTCCCCTCTCTGCACCAGGTCCTTATTCAAAGCCAGAATTTCAATGCCATCCGTGACAAAAATATCCCCCAGGTCCGAACGGCGAATACCCGGGTCCCGGTCCATCAGCACATGGTTGAATATTGCCTGGTCACTATACCACCCGTTTTCTTCAGCCATCGCCAGAAGCGAGTCCAGGAAACGAATGGCACCGGGTGTGTTTTTAAACGCGACCCATCCCGTGCATAGCGTATACCCGTATTTTTTTCTGAACCGTGGGGGCCAGGCACGCCTCGAGTGTACTGTCGATATGACAATGTCACAGGAGTTCCCGGCCACCAGGTCCTCTACCGGGTCTTTGAACCACAACGCATCGGTATCCGATAGCACTACATCGTATCCGTCCTGCAAATACTTTCTTACCATTTCCAGTTTCCATATCATGCGGAAATCGCTGATGGTCCGTGGCACCAAGTTGTAACCCAGCCGTCCTGCAACACGCTGAAGCAGGTACTTGATTCCTGACCTCGCCAAGGCCCATTGCAGGATTTGTTTCAAGGACAATTCTTTTGCATACAGGCTGGTTGTGACTCCATGTTTGTGTAAATACTTGCGGCAGGGAGTATCCAGGCAGACGAGCTCGTAATTTTCTATCCCGAGTTTCTCTATATGCCGGACCCAGTTCAGTGCGACTTCCCGGTAATACAAATTGGAGAGTGCGATGATCTTGAGGTTCATACTTGTTTCATGGTTGCGGATTGTCGTCTATTCACACCCTCGCGCCCCTCTTTTTTTGCAGGTTCAGAAAAATGATGGCGGAGAGTGCGCCGAAGGTATTGAACACCAGGTCCCAGAGCGTGTTGTAGTAACCGCCGACGCTGGTTTGCTCCAGCATCAGCACCGGGATGAACTCGATAATTTCATTGGTCGCCCCCACACCCATGGCCGCCAACAAGGTGAGCAGGGCTGGGGCCAGGCGATTTTCGAGTTGCGGGCGGAGCTTCCAAAGGATGTGATGCAGCAGGGCGGCGACGACCACGTAGCAGTAAAAGTGCATGGCCTGGTCATAGCCCAGGATCGCCGCGTCCCCGGTCTGGAACAGGGACAGCAGCACGACTTCGTAGAGTATTGTCTCCCCGCTGACCAGGGTGGAACCGCCCAGCAGGTGCAGCAGGCCCCACACGGTGGCCCCCAGCAGGAGTGTCCTGCTGAAGTGGAAGCGCAGGTGCAGACTGGCCATGAGGCCGATAATAATGAGTACCTGGAGGACGTAGAGGAGGAACTCGGTATTGCCGCTCTCCAGGAAATGGATACCAAACAGCAGGACGTAGAGCAGGTTGAACAGCAGCAATGCCCAGAGCAGGGCGGGGGTGGCCGGGACGCCAGGGGAGTGCGGGTCATTCATGGGAAAGGCTCGAGCCGCCACGGGAATTTCCCGAATTATACTCCCGCTTGGAACGGATATTTATGTGCTTATACAGCTTTGTAACGGGGAGCATCGTTATAATGGCACCGTTGTCATTTGAGAATGCGGGAGGTACAAAACATGGGACTCAGGTTAGGTGATGCGGCACCGGACTTCACGGTGCCAAGCACGGAAGGAGAGATTCATTTCCACGAGTGGCTCGGGAATTCCTGGGGCGTGTTGTTTTCGCACCCCAAGGATTTCACGCCGGTGTGCACTACCGAACTCGGTTACACGGCCAAGCTGAAGGAACGCTTCAGAGAGCGCGACTGCAAGATTATAGGCCTGTCGGTAGACCCGGTGGAGTCTCACCGGGGCTGGGCCAAAGATATCGAGGAGACGCAGGGGCAGGCACTGAATTTCCCGCTGATTGCAGATGCGGACCGCACGGTGTCCACGCTCTACGACATGATCCATCCGAACGCCGACGACTCGTTGACGGTGCGCTCGGTGTTTCTCATCGACCCGAACAAGAAGATTCGCGCCACCATCACCTACCCGGCCAGCACGGGTCGCGATTTCGATGAGATTCTGCGGGTGTTGCACAGCCTGCAACTCACCGACCAACACAAGGTGGCGACGCCGGTGAACTGGCGCAGCGGTGAGGACGTGATCATCGTTCCCTCGGTGTCCAACGAGGAGGCCACCCAACTGTTCCCGCAGGGTTGGGATGAGAAAAAACCCTACCTGCGTTACGTGCCCTCGCCGGAGAAAAACTGAGGACGAGCCCCGGCACAGCGGGGCGTCGGGCACGATTCCCGAGCCTGTTTACCGGGGGCGACAGGCGCACGACTGCAGTTGTGTTGCCAGCAGTTCGTGCGCGTCGGCACCCGGTGCAGGCTGTTCAGTTCAGAACGCAGCGGATGCCTTGGGGGTGTTCGATCAACGACACGCAGCGGTTGCAATGGGTGCAGCCGTTTTCGTAGCCCTCGGGGTCTGCCTGGGCGTTCTGGACGAGGGCGGGGTCCTTGATCAGCGCGCGCCCCAGTTGGACGAAATCGAAACCTTCGCGCATGATGTTTTCCAGGCTTTTCAGGGTGCTGCAACCGCCGATGTAGACCACGGCGCACTGCACCCGATCGCGCACGCGCCGCGCGCGTTCCAGGAAGTACAGTTCTTCGTACGGGTATTCCCGGAACATCCGCTTGCCGATCAGTTTCATGCCGAGCCGGGCGATGGGATTGGTCTCCTGTTCGATCATGCCGCGTGCAACGCTCTCGCCGCGGAACATGAGCATGGTGTTGTAGCTGCTGGTGCCACCGCTGCAGATGAGCGCATCAATGCCGCCCTGTTCCAGCAGTGCTGCGACTTTAACGGCTTCGTCGGTTTTAAGGCCGCCCTTGACACCGTCACTGAGCCCCATCTTGCCCAGGATCGGAAGCTCGTCGCCCACTGCCTTGCGCACGGCTTCCAGTGCCCGTAACGGCAGGCGCATCCGGTTTTCCAGGGAGTCGCCGTACTCATCGGTACGTCGGTTGGTCTTGGGACTGATAAACTGGCTCAGGCCATAACCGTGGCCGAAATGCATTTCAATGGCGTCAAAGCCAGCGTTTTTCATGTGCAGCGCCGCATCGTGGTAGCCCTGCACCATGCGGTCGATGTCACTCTTGCGCATTGCGAGTCCCAGGGGCACGCCGTGTGGCAGGCCGTAGAGGTTCAGTTGCAGGGAAGGACCGCGCGGGAACATACGTCCCCGCTGTCTGAGATTCTTGGTGAAGTAGCCACAGTGCACCAGCTGGCCGGAGACGCACGCCCCGGTCTGTTTCAGGTTTTGGATGATCGCCCGCAGGCGCGGCACGAGGTCTTCGTGCATGTACATGACGTTGCCGTGCAGGCGGCCGTTGGCCTCGGTGGCGCAGTAGGCCAGCGTGGTCATGCCGACGCCGCCCTCGCAGATCTCGCGATGAAAATCCAGGAAGGATTGTCCGGGAATGCCACCGGGGGTCTTGCCTTCAAAGGTAGCGGACTTGATGATGCGGTTGCGCAGTTGCAACTTGCCCAGTTTTGCCGGGGCAAAGGCTTTTGCCAGGTGTTTGTTCATAGTGGTTTCTCGATGTCAGGGTTCTTAGCACGCGGAGAAAAACGCAGTGCCCGGCCCATTTTTTTGTGGCCCAGGTCCGTGCTGCAGGCACCATTCTGCCAGGCGAGTTGGCCCGCGATCAGGGTCTCGGTCACCACGTCGTCGGAACGGTTGACCAGCTGTTCGCACTCCAGGTCATCGCGGTAGACCAGGATGCGGTTGGCGTCGCAGTCGTGGCACTTGAGTGCCTCGGGGTCGATGATCGCGAGGTCGGCCTGCTTGCCGGGTTCCAGGCGGCCGACATCGAGGCCGAAAAAGTGTGCGGGCTCGGAAGTCAAGTGCTGCACGGCACGCGCAACGGTCTCCACAGATTCTTCGGCGGCGAGTTTCAGGGTCATGAGATTGGCGTCGAAGAAGGCCAGGTTGTTGAGGTGCGCGCCGCTGTCATTGAAACCGGGCAGCACGTGCGGTTCTTCGAAGAGCAGTTGTTTGACCACTTCGGGATCGGAGTTGGCGATGACCGAGTACCAGCGCAGCTTGAGATCCCAGCAGCGCAGCACGTGCACGAGAAAGTCCGCCTCGTCTTCCACTGGGGGGAAGCTGTCGAAAAACGCCGCCTCTTCCGTGTCGAGTGCCGGCGGGATGCCCGGGTTTTGCTGGTATTGCCGCAGTCTTTGGTACGGCTCCTGCAATGCCTGGCCGTGCCAGCCCGGCAGCGGACAGCGGTCGATGTACATATCGTTGAAGTCGCGGCTGAAGCTGCCGACGCGACGCTGGCGGCGCCCGGTCTTGCCGGCGAGCCAATCCTTTTTGAAGTCGGCCACGTACCCGGGATCCTCGAGCAGGGCGCGACGCCCTTCGACGTCTTCGATGTCCTTGGCGATCAGGCGGCTGATGGCGGGGAATTCTTCCAGCAGCGGGGTGACGGGGCCGTCTCCCCAGAGTTTGAACGGGGCGGCCAGTGCCTGCATGTGGAAGTCGCCGGCGAAGAAACGGTTGTTGAGTTGCCGGGCCATGAACAGGATGCCGCGTATCGCCCCGGGGTTGTAGTGGAAATCCAGGGCCGCCAGTGCGGAGACGCGCAGTGCCTTGCCGAAGAAGCGTCGTGCGGTCAGTCCGAAGCGCAGCAGCACGCCCAGTGGACTGTCGGACATCGGCGTGGTCTGCCAGATGCGGTCGTGCTTGCGCAGCACGTCGGTCAGTCGTTTGAGTTCGTACAGGCTGGCGTACTGGGAGGGAATGCGCTTGTCGGTATTGGGTTCGTTGGCCAGGTAGTGGAAGGGCAGGGTGTCGCTGGAAAAGCCGATGTATCCTTCTTCCACCGCTTTTTCCAGCAGGCGGCACATCTCCTGCAACTCGGTGCGGTTGGGTTTCCTGCGGATGCTGTCTCGCAGGCCCATCACCTGGATGCGCAGCATGGAATGCGGCACCAGCGCGGCCATGTTGGGGCCCAGCGGCAACTGGTCCAGGTGTTCCAGGTATTCGCCGGTGTCGTTCCAATGCATTTTCTCAGCACATTTGCTGAGCACGCGCTTGGGCACATTTTCGACGCGGGCGAAGCAGTCGACAATCGGATCCTGGCCGTTTTGACGCTGGGCACCGAAGGCGGTGCCGATACTGCAGTTGCCGGCGATCACGGTGGTGGTACCGTGGCGCACGGCCTCGGGAAGGCCGGGGACGAGTTCCACTTCCAGGTCGAGATGGGTATGGATGTCGAGCAGGCCGGGCATGACCCAGCGGCCGGTGGCATCGATGCTGTGCGCACTGTGCCCGGCTGGCAGATCGGGCCCGATCTCTGCGATCTGTTCACCGCAGATGGCGACATCGAGTGGTTGCGGTGCTTTGCCGTCTCCCAGGAATACCGTGCCGCCCTTGATCAACTGGTCCCATTGCGCACCATTGGTTGCAGCCTGTACGGACATTGCATTTCCCCCTTGCCTATGTGCCCCGCGGTATGGTCTTGCGGCCTGTCTCGCCAAGCGGCGCCGGCCCGCCATCTATATAATGGACAGATATCCCTGTTTTGTCCAACCCCGGAGAAATTTTCAAAGATGTACCGATTGCATTTTGCCCCTACCCCGAATGGCTGGAAACCGACCATCATGCTGGAGGAATGCGGGCTCGAGTACGAACTGGTGCAGGTCAATATCGGCTCCGGCGCACAGTTTGAACACGACTTCGTGATGATGAATCACAATACCCGCATCCCGGTTTTGGAAGACACGGCGGCCGAGGGTGGCCCCCTGTTCGTGGCGGAATCGGCCGCCATTCTCCTGTACCTGGGGCACAAGACCGGTCGTTTCGTACCCGTGGAAGAGCGCGAGTATTACCAGGCGGTGCAGTGGTTGTTCTGGCAGATGGCGCACCAGGGGCCGACGGCGGGGCAGGCGGGGCATTTTGTGAACTATGCGCCGCCGGAGGCGGAATACGGGCGCCGGCGCTTTCTCAACGAGTACGACCGCATGCTGGGGGTGATGAACCTGCGGCTCGCCGACAGTCCCTACCTGGCCGGGGATGAGTACTCGATTGCAGACATGGCCAATTTTCCCTGGCTGATGACACACAGCCGCCTGTGCTTCGACCCGGAGAAGTTTCCGCACTTGCTGGATTCCGCCAAACCAAACGAGGAGGGTCAGCACTGTTTTGACCTGGAAAAATTTCCACACCTGTTTCGCTGGTACCAGGAATTGCGCGAGCGTCCGGCCGTGCGTCGCGGCGTCGAGGCCGGCAGGCTGGAATACCAGGACCAGGACGGTGCCCCGACCCGGGAAATGGGCGAGGAGATCCGGCGGATCCTGTTCAACCAGACTTCGGAGATTTACGCCCGCTCACTGGAGCGGGTGGTGCGTGAGAAGAGCGCCGGCACCTGAGTTTTTTGTCGCCGGGTGCGCATCATCAGGGGCGCAGTCGTTCCGCTGCCGGGCGGCTCGGCGACCCGGCACCCCCGCTCTACAGGCGTTTTTTCAGGGCGTGCTCGACCAGCGGCAGCCGGTCGTTGCCGAAGAACATCTCTGTTTCATCGACAAACATGGTCGGGGAGCCGAAGCCCCCTCGCTGCACCAGGGCATCGGTATTGACGCGCAGCTCCGCCTTGCGCTCCGGGGTGGCGATGTCGGCGAGCAGGGCATCGGCATCCAGGGCACAGCGCGCGCAGATGTCGCGCAGTACTTCGTCCTGGGAAATATCGCGCAGATCACTCCAGTAGGCCTCGAACACCAGGGCGGAAAACTCTGTCAGCTTGTCGTGTTCGGCGGCGAACAGGCAGCCCCGCATCGCCTTGACGCTGTTGACCGGGTGGAAGTCCGGCTGGCCGATGCGCAATCCGCACAGTTCCGACCAGGCCTCAAGGTCCTTGAGATAATAGCTGAAGCGGCGCTCGTTTTCGAACATCTGGTCGCGCATGGCATAGACGCCCTTGTTGACTTCGTTGAACACGCCGCCGACCAGGATCGGCTTCCATTCAATGGGCACGCCCAGGTCCGCTGCCAGGGGCTGGATGCGGGTGAAGGCGAGGTAGGTCCAGGGTGAGGAACAGTCGTAGAAAAATTCCAGTCGGGGCATGGGCTTGTTTCTTTAGTGATAGCGGTGTGTATTGTACCAATCCCCCGCTTGCACCCCAGCATTCGGCGGGCATCGCTGCACAAGCTCAGCGACTTATGGGTACCTTTGCTCAAAAGTGAACCCTCAATGTAGCCGGGGATTGAGGCTGCGCACCTAGGCTCGGGGCCGTTCTGTCTGTGATTTTCCCACTCCACGGGGCTTGCCAATTTTCGTATACAGTGGCCTTAATTTACGCTATGGCTGGTGCTTCACACTTGGTGCCAGTTATCTAAAATACTCTATAAATACTTTTACTTGCTTATTTTTTTCTTTTTTTAACTAGTACAAATTGATCCTTCTGCACAGACCCAACGCTCAGGTACAATAATCTTCATGGCAGCAGATTGCAGATCACATCAGTTTTGGGGCGTACTCTCAACGAACCAATGTTTTTAAGGGAGGTTATATACTTGACTGCGCAAACCCCGCATGCTGTCTGAGAGACCGACAGGCGATTTCTCCATGACCCGCAGAACTTCCGCTAAGGCACACAGAGAGGGCATCGGTCTTATGGAGCTGATGAAAATGTTTCCCGATGAAGCGACAGCCGCCACTACGCTTGCCAATTGGCGTTGGGGTGCGTCGGGTCGCAGTTGCCCGCACTGTGGGAGCATAGAGACGAAAGAGATTGATGGCTTGACATACCGGTGCAAGGGTTGCCGGCGGTGCTTCACTGTTCGCACTGGTACCCTACTGGAGCACTCGAAGATCCCACTTCATAAATGGGTGATCACTATCCACCTTTGCGTTATGAATCCCAAAGGTGTGTCGAGCATGAAACTCTATCAGGACCTTGGCATCACACAAAAGACGGCTTGGTTTATGGCACACCGCATTCGCGAAGCATGGGCGAAGAGCGGGGGGCGGTTCCAGGGCCCGGTCCAGTCAGACAAAATCTACATGGCCAGTAAACAACGGCCTGACTTCAGCTTACTTCGGACTGATTAGGCCATGAGTTACGAAGTCACCCTGCCCCGTATCAAGGGAACACCGGAAGAGTTAGGGCGGGTGCTCATGCAATCCATCCCGTCTTCCAATACTCACAATACCCGCCAGATGTTTCTCGCTTCCCTGCGCTCCCGCGGCGGGCGGTTCCAGTATTCGCGTTACAACAAAGGGCTTCCTCTCCGCTACGCTGGCGGCAAGACCTTGGCAGTTGGTCATGTCATTGAGGCGATACCCGATGGGACACGGTACCTGGTCTCTCCCTTTTTCGGTGGGGGTTCCGTAGAAATTGCCTGTGCAAACGAGCTGGGCATGACCGTACACGGTTATGACCTGTTTGATATTCTCATGAATTACTGGCAGGTCCAGCTACGTCAGCCCGAGAGCTTGGCCGAACGGATTGGGGAATGGCAGTCAAATCTTAAAACTTATCGCCACGTGAAGCAACGATTACAACAACACTGGAGCGGAGAGAACCCCATTGAGGACAAACTGGAACTGGCGGCACATTACTGGTTCAATCATAACTTATCCTATGGGCCTGGCTTTCTGGGGTGGATGTCAAAGATATATACCGATCCAACCCGCTACCAACGCCTCCTCGATAAAGTGCGGTCTTTCCGGTGTCCGAAGCTGCGTGTCGGGTGCGGTCGTTTTGAGAGAGTGATCCCCCGGCATAATGGTTCATTCCTCTATTGTGATCCTCCATATTATCTGGAGGGCGACAGCCGGATGTTTCGCGGCATTTACCCACAAAGAAACTTCCCTGTTCACCATGACGGTTTCGATCATGCAAAGCTACGCGATCTGTTGAAAGAGCACAAGGGTGGTTTTATTCTTTCCTATAATGATTGTGAAGTCATTCGCCAATGGTATTCGGATTTCAAAATTATCGAAGTGGAGTGGCAGTATACGCTTGGGCAGGGTGAGACCCGTATCGGTAAGAACCGTATTGAGAATGGTAGCAAGAGTCACGTGAAAGCATCACATGAACTTCTGATTGTAGGGGGTGTCTAATGCCTCAGCGAAGGGCCATGTCGTCTTGGCATGCCAGCACCGTCAAAGTGGCTGGACACAGAAATGAATATGATTTTGCAGAGATTATCAACGGGCATGTGCACAGGGGCTCGCATACTGACAAAAAGGATGTAATGGATGAGCAAGACCGATCCCATTCAGTTAAAGCGGGAAGGTGGTGGCAGATATTCTTGTACGGGAAGGAACGATTGAAAACGAACACCATCTTTCAAGGGATTGGGAGTATTGCGAATATTATGATTGCCTGTCTGGATGCATACCCTCAGGATTTTGCAGCTTACCGAGCGAACAAGGATGCCGCGAAACAGCGTCTCCGTCCCCACATGCGGCATCTATTGGCCGAACTGCAGAAACCAAAGATCTTTCCTGCTTTTCTGGAGAAGGCACTGTTTGACGGTGGCAATGCTGAGTATCTTTCCATTTATGCTGGTACGGCATCGACGCCATCCCATCAAAAGCATTTTCATATCTTTCATAGAACTGACGTAATTGAAGCTCTGCAAAAAGATATAACGTTGGCAAATTCACAGGCACGGCATCAAGGGCAAACACCAGAACAGAAGGTGGTATTCAAGTCGGAATTACAGGGTAAACAGATCGGCGAGATTGAGGATCGCCACGATAGTCCAAACCATTACCGGGAAATGAAATTTCGTCTGGATGGCAAAGCCACGTTTGCCATTCTGCGGGAGTTCATCATCAGTCCTGATCCGACCAAGGCGCGGCCCCGGGCCACGACTTATGGCAAGGCAGTAAGGCTGTTCAAATAATCGGTGCGCCTGCAGGCGGGGCAGGATTCCGTTACACTGACACGCCGTGCTGAGCGACGGGGGAGGGGGGAGGCGATCGAGGGGGGAGGCGACGCGCGGGGGAGGCAAAAAACAGAAAACAGAAAACGATGCGCAAGAAACTGTTTCATCCATACCTGCTGCTCAGCCTGGTACTGCTCGTGGCGGGGGGATTTGCCTACCGCTGGCTGTTCGTGCCGCTTGCGGATCCAAGCCTGTTTCCGGCCTATGATCCGCTTACCGCCACACCGCCCCCGGAAAAACCCGCAACACCTCCGAACCCGCAGAAGAACGTATTCTTCGGCGATCTGCACATTCATACACGCCTGTCCCCGGATGCGTTTACCCAGGGGGTGCGGGCCTTCCCCGAGGACGCCTATACCTTTGCCCGCGGCGGGACTATCCCGCATGCGGCGGGCTATGCGATCAGTCTCTCCCGGCCGCTGGACTTTGCGGCGGTCACCGATCACGCCGAGTACTTGGGTGCCCTGGACACGGGGCGTGGGGACCAACCATTGAATCGGCATTCCCTGCGGCATGTCCTGCTGAACAGCGGGCGTCTTGCACTTAGCGGGTTCTACATCCGTATGGGTCTGAGCACGGCAAAATTTTCGCCGCGCAATGACCAGGTCGGTCATGCCGACCCGGTGCGTATGCGCGCCGCCTGGCAACGGATCATCGCCGCCGCCCGGCGTCATAATGAGCCGGGGGTGTTCACCACCTTCGTGGGCTACGAGTGGACTTCCTTGTACCTTCCGGCGGTTGCCAACCTGCATCGCAACGTGATCTACCGCGGCGATGCTGTACCAGGGCGCCCCTTCAGTTCCATGGACTCAAAGAATCCCGAGGACTTGTGGCGTGCCTTGCAGGAGCAGGAGGCCCGGGGTATGGAGGCGATCGCCATCCCCCACAATTCCAATCTCAGCAATGGCAGGATGTGGATGCGGGAGGATTTCCGCGGCCGCCCGCTCTCGGCCGAGTATGCCGAGTTGCGCATGCGCTACGAACCGATCAGCGAAATTCTGCAGGTCAAGGGTTCTTCGGCGGCGCATCCGGTGCTTTCCCCCACGGATGAATTCGCCTCTTTTGAACTCTACGAGCGTTTGTTGTCCAGGGACCTCGGGACGGGAGAACCCCGCGGCAGTTACATGCGCGATGCCTTGCGCACGGGCCTGGAGTTGCAGCAGAACCGGGGTTTCAATCCCTACCGTTTCGGCGTCATCGGCAGCAGCGATGGACACAATGCCAGTTCGCCGGTGGAGGAGAGCAGTTATCACGGCAAGTTGCCGATGCTGGACGGCAGTGCCGGGCTCCGCACCAACCATGCCCTGCTGCTGCCCGAGGAGCAGAATATCGTGATGCGTTGGGGTTCGGGTGGCCTGGCCGCGGTCTGGGCGGAGGAGAATACGCGCGCTTCCCTGTTCGACGCCCTGCGCCGGAAGGAGAGTTATGCGACTTCCGGCACTCGCATCATGCTGCGTTTTTTCGGCGGCTGGGGCTATCCCCGGGACCTGTGGCAGCGGTCGAACCCGGCGCGGACGGGCTATGCGCAGGGTGTGCCGATGGGCGGGGTGCTGCCGGCACGGACGACTGCGCGCCCGGTCCTTGCCGTCTCGGCCTGGAAGGATCCCGAGGGGGCGAACTTGGATCGCATCCAGGTGATCAAGGGCTGGGTGGACGCCGACGGGCAGAGCCGGGAGAAGATTTATAACGTGGCGGCTGCCGATGGTCGGCAACCCGACCCGCAAACCGGTCGTCTGGCACCCGTGGGGAATACGGTGGACCTCGGCACGGCGCACTACCGGAACAGCATCGGTGCAGTGCGCCTGACGGCGGTGTGGAGCGACCCGGATTTCGACCCCGCACAACGGGCCTTTTACTATGTGCGGGTGCTGGAAATCCCGACGCCGCGCTGGTCCACTTTTGATGCCCTGCGCCTGGGCATCGAGCCGCCGGAACCCGCCACGCTGCAGGAGCGTGCGATCAGTTCGGCGATCTGGTACCAACCCTGAGGCCCAATTTCGTTACACTGGCACGATGTACTGAGCGGGGAAAACGAAAACGATGCGCAAGAAACTGTTTCATCCATACTGGCTGGTCGCCCTGGCCCTGCTGGTGGCGGGTTTTTTTGCCTACCGCTGGCTGTTCACGCCACTTGCGGACCCGAGCCTGTTCCCGGTCTACGACCCGCGCAATGTCACGCCGCCCCCGGAAAAACCCGCAACACCTCCAAACCCGCAGAGGAACGTATTCTTCGGCGATCTGCACATTCATACGAGCCTGTCCTCGGATGCATTTACCCAGGGGGTGCGGGCCTTCCCCGAGGACGCCTATACCTTTGCCCGCGGCGGGACCATCCGGCATCCGGCGGGCTATGCGATCAGTCTCTCCCGGCCACTGGACTTTGCAGCGGTCACCGATCACGCCGAGTACCTGGGCACCCTGGACACGGGACGCCCGGACCTGTTGTTGAACCGGCGCCCCCTGCGGGAGGTACTGCTGAACAGCGGGCGTCTTGCACTCAGTTGGTTTTACATCCGTATAGGCACGGCGACGGGAAAGTTTGCGCGCTACAGGATCGGCCTCGCCCATGCCGACCCGGCGCGCATGCGCGCCGCCTGGCAACGGATCATCGCCGCCGCCCGGCGTCATAATGAGCCGGGAGTGTTCACCACCTTCGTGGGCTACGAGTGGACTTCTTTTTACGAACTGGATGATGCCAACCTGCATCGCAACGTGATCTACCGCGGCCTGGATGTCCCGGAGCGTCCCTTCAGTGCCATGGACTCGAATAATCCCGAGGACTTGTGGCGTGCCCTGCAGGCACAGGAGGCCCGGGGCATGGAGGCGATCGCCATTCCCCACAACTCGAATGCCAGCAATGGCAGGATGTGGATGCGGGAGGATTTCAGCGGCGACCCGCTCTCAGCCGAGTATGCCGAATTGCGCATGCGCTACGAACCGATCAGTGAAATTCTGCAGGTCAAGGGTTCTTCGGCGGCGCATCCAGTGCTTTCCCCCACGGATGAGTTTGCCTCTTTTGAACTCTACGAGCAGTTGTTATCCGCGGAGGTGGTGCGCGGGGAAGTCCGCGGCAGTTACATGCGCGATGCCCTGCGCACGGGCCTGGAGTTGCAGCAGAACCGGGGTTTCAATCCCTACCGTTTCGGCGTCATCGGCAGCAGCGATGGACACAATGCCAGTTCGCCGGTGGAGGAGAACAGTTATCACGGCAAGCTGCCGGCGATGGATGGCAGTGCCGGGATGCGCACCAACCATGCCCTGCTGTTGCCCGAGGAGCGGAATCTCGCCTTGCGTTGGGGTTCGGGCGGCCTGGCCGCGGTCTGGGCGGAGGAGAATACGCGCGACTCCCTGTTCGACGCCCTGCGCCGGAAGGAGAGCTATGCGACTTCCGGCACGCGCATCAGGCTGCGTTTTTTCGGCGGCTGGGACTATCCCCGGGACCTGTGGCAGCGGTCGAACCCGGCGCGGACGGGCTATGCGCAGGGTGTGCCGATGGGCGGGGTGCTGCCGGCACGGACGACTGCGCGCCCGGTCCTTGCCGTCTCGGCCTGGAAGGATCCCGAGGGGGCGAACTTGGATCGCATCCAGGTGATCAAGGGCTGGGTGGACGCCGACGGGCAGAGCCGGGAGAAGATTTATAACGTGGCGGCTGCCGATGGTCGGCAACCCGACCCGCAAACCGGTCGTCTGGCACCCGTGGGGAATACGGTGGATCTCGGCACAGCGCACTACCGGAACAGTATCGGTGCAGTGCGTCTGACGGCGGTGTGGAGCGACCCGGATTTCGACCCCGCACAGCGGGCCTTTTACTATGTGCGGGTGCTGGAAATCCCGACGCCGCGCTGGTCCACTTTTGATGCCCTGCGCCTGGGCATCGAGCCGCCGGAACCCGCCACGCTGCAGGAGCGTGCGATCAGTTCGGCGATCTGGTACCGTCCCTGAGCCCGGGCGGAGAGGAACACGCCAGGGCGGAGAGGAACATGCCCGGGTGGAGAGGAATATGCCTGGGCGGAGAGGAACATGCCCGGGCGGAGAGAGACACGCCCGGACGGTGCTCTTTATTTGAATAGCGGGGCGTCGTAGCGGGGCGGGCGCGGCGCGGCCACCCGCGGCATGGTCGAGCCCTGGCGGCGCAGCCAGGCTTCCAGTTCTGTCACGGGCACGATATCCAGGCGCGGATGTTCTGCACTTTCCAGGGGGCGCTCCAGTCCCTGCCAGCGCAGGAAGGAAGTGCCTTCGGCCTCGCCATCCGGGTCCAGCCAGTTCTGCAGACCGGGATCTTCCAGGGCGATGACGAAGCGGAAGGAGCCGTCCGGGTCCAGGTGCGCCTGCGTGTGGTTCAGGCTGCACTGGCGGTGCACCCAGTCCGGGGTCGCAAACCACGGCGTGCCGACCTGGATCGCCTGGTACAGGGCCGGGCTGCGGCGCACGGTGACGACCAGTGCCTGTTGTGGGGGGATGCGGTAGCGGAACAGGCTGCCCCGCTGGCTGGGCAGGCCTTCGCGGGTCGGGCGGGGTGTCACGATTTGATTTTCCGGCAGTGCAGAGATGCGCCGGGGAAACACTTGTGCCCAGAGCTCGGCACTGCGCCGCAGGTAACGGGCCGCCCGCACAAAAGGTTTTTCCGGCTCTCGCAATTGGGCCGGTGGCCTCTGGTCCAGGCGCCGCAGGCTGACGCGGGAGGCACTTTCCCGCCCCCAGTCGCTGAAGGTCTGGCGTACCAGCACACTGCGTGCCTGCGCCGGCAGGGCAAACCATTTGCCCGGGCGTCTGGCACCGCCCAGGTAGATGCGAAAAGCTTCGTTGGCTTGCAAGCCCATGTTGTCGTCGTCCAGGATTTGCAGGCTTTTGCCCACGGCGAGCTGTGCGTCTTCGCTCAGCAGCTGGAAATACAGGCTGGTGTGCGTCCCCCGCACGCCCTCCAGCACGTACTGTCCCTCGGGGTCGATGGACGCAAAAGAATACTGGTTGTCGGGGTTGTACAGTCCCGGGGCCGCGGCGATCTGGTAGGAGCGCACCAGGCCCAGGCTGTGCGGATAATTGCGTGTTGTAGCGGTGCGCCAGGAAGAGTGGACCAGCGCGGCCAGGAAATCCTCGGTATGCCGGGCGGCCCTGGGAGAGGAACGGCTGTAGGGAGTGGAGAACAACAGGGCCTCGGTCTCGGCGATCGCCTCTCGCCACGGGGCACTGTGCTCGGCTCCCCGCAGGGCGGGTGCTCCACTACCAGCGCAGGCAGCGCAACTGAGCACTGCAGCGAACAGTGCGGCCCGGGCACCGCCCCGGGAATATGGAACTGCTAAATCAGAATGCATCGCGGGTTAACAGGCGCGCCACCGAAGCGTAATTTTGGAGCATGGAGTTGCTAAATCAAAATGCATTGCGGGGTGGATTATATCGTTTTGTTCCTGTCGCTGAAGGCCGTTGACAGGTACCCGGACGGGGAGTTTTCTCAAGCCTCCGGTGCGTCCTCTGCCGGAGGCACGGGCGGTGCATTCTCGCGGCAGCGGGAAAGCGTCGGCAGATGGCGGACTGGTAGAATACGCCCGCCGCGGAATGCAGAATCAAAGTATGAACAAACAGTTGAGTGCCGCCCAGGTAGTGGACCAGCTGCACGACGGGATGTGCATCGGTATCGGCGGTTGGGGCGGGCGGCGCAAACCCATGGCACTGGTGCGTGAGATTTTGCGTTCCCCGCTCACAGACCTCACCGTGGTCGCCTACGGCGGTCCCGAAATCGGAATGCTCTGCGCCGCCGGCAAGGTGCGCAAGCTGATCTACGGTTTTGTCTCCCTCGATGTGATTCCCCTGGAGGCGCATTTTCGCAAGGCGCGCCAGGCGGGGGCGGTGCAGGTCATGGAACTGGATGAGGGCATGTTGCAGTGGGGACTGCGCGCTGCGGCGATGCGCCTGCCCTTTCTGCCGCACCGGGCCGGCATGGGTTCCGACGTGCTCACGGTCAATCCCGGCATTGAGACGGTGCGCTCGCCATACCCGGATGCCGAGACCCTGGTCGCGGTGCCGGCACTGCAGCTGGATGCCGCACTGCTGCATGTCAATCGCGCCGATGTCCGCGGTAACAACCAGTTGCTGGGGCCGGATCCTTTTTTCGACGAGTGGTTTGCCCGCGCCGCACAGCGTACCTGGATCAGTTGTGATGAACTGGTCGCCGCGGAGGAAAACTGCGGTGACCCGGAACGGGCGCGCCTGTCCATGCCCATCGAGCGCAGCCTGGTCAGCGGCGTGGTCGAGGCACCCTGGGGGGCGCACCCTACGGCCTGTGCCCCGCGCTACGGGATCGATGTCGGACATCTTAAAGAGTACTCCGCGTCGGCAAAGGAAGAAGATGGTTGGCAAAAATATTATGAGCAGTACATCGGCGTCCCCGAGGCGCAGTACCTGCAGGCGGTCGGTGGCACAGAACGGATCGCGGGCCTGTCCCTGCCGGTATTCTGATAGAGCCGATGAATGATTCCGCAGCGCAGTGCATACAGGCCGGGCCGGGCATTGCCACGGCCCTGAAGTCCGGGCGATGAGTGAGGCCGCAGAAAAGTGCACGCTGGCCGAGCTGTGCATCGCCGCCGCCGCGGCAGCCTGGCGCGATGACGGTGAGGTGCTGGCCACCGGCATCGGCCTGGTGCCGCGGCTCGCCGCCAGCCTGGCCATGCTGAGTTGCAACCCGGCACTGATGATGACCGACGGGGAGGCATACCTGGTCTCTGAGCCCGTGCCGGTCGGCCCGCGCAACGGCTATCAACCCCGGGTGGAGGGCTGGATGCCGTACGCGCGAGTGTTCGACAATCTCTGGGGCGGGCGGCGTCATGCAATGGTCATGCCGACGCAAATCGACCGCTGGGGGCAGAGCAACATCAGTTGCATCGGCGAGGATTTTCAGCGTCCCAAGGTGCAGCTCCTGGGGGTGCGCGGTTTTCCCGGCAACACGATCCATCATCCCAACTCGATGTTTGTAATCGCCCACAGCAAGCGCGTGTTCGTTCCCGGAGAGGTCGACATGGTGGCCGGTGCCGGTTACCGGCCGGAGCGTTTCCCGGAGGGGGCGCGCACCGATTTCATCGATTTGCGACTGATCGTGAGCAATTTGTGCGTGCTGGATTTCAGCGGCCCCGAACACGGCATCGCGCTGCGTTCCCTGCATCCCGGCGTGAGCTCGAAACAGGTTACTGAGAACACCGGTTTTCCCGTGCAGATGGCGGAGCAAACACCGGAGACTCCCCTGCCGGATGCGGCTCAACTGGAAATCATCCGGCGCTTGGACCCGCACAATTTGCGCGCCGGGGTGTTCGAGGGCAACCCGGGCGCGGTCCCCGGGGACTGAGGGCAGTGCACGCGGCCCTGCAGACGCGGCTGTGCCAGGTGCTGGGCTGCCGTTACCCGATTGTGCAGACGGCCATGGGCTGGGTGGCGGATGCGGGATTGGTGGCGGCCAGTTGCAATGCCGGCGGTTTCGGTTTCCTGGCCGGTGCCACCATTCCACCGGAGAAACTGGAAGCGGAAATCCTGCGCACCCGCGAACTCACCGGGCAGCCCTTCGGGGTGAATTTCCACATGTTTCAGCCCAATGCGGCAGAGCTCGTCGAACTGGTGATCCGGCACGGGGTGCGCGCGGTCAGTTACGGGCGTGCACCCGCACCGGAAATGATCGCGCACTTGAAGGATGCCGGGGTGGTGTGCATGCCGACGGTCGGTGCACTGCGTCATGCACTGAAGGCCGTGGAACTGGGTGCCGACGTGGTGACGGTCCAAGGCGGGGAGGGCGGCGGGCACACCGGCCAGGTGTCTACCGCCGTGTTGCTGCCCCAGGTACTGGATGCGGTGCAGGTGCCGGTGGTCGCCGCCGGCGGTTTTTATGACGGTCGCAGCCTGGCGGCGGCCCTGGCCTGGGGTGCTTCCGGTATCGCCATGGGCACCCGTTTCCTGCTGACCACGGACAGCCCGGTGCCGGGGCAGACCAAGCAGTACTACCTGGAATGCCGGGACCCGGCACGGGTGCGGGTCTCGCACGCCCTGGACGGCCTGCCGCAGCGCATGGTGCAAAATCCCCTGGTGCAGCGACTGGAAAATGCCGGGGCCCTGCACAAGCTGTTGCTCGCCCTGCAGAGCGGCCTGGCCTACCGGCGCTTTACCGGCACCTCGCTGTTTGCCCTGTTGCGCTCGGCCCTGCAGATGCACCGCGCCGACGGCCTCAGTGCGGCGCAGTCGATCATGTCGGCCAATGCGCCGATGATTATCCAGAAGGCGATGGTCGAGGGACGACCCGAGGAGGGTGCACTGCCCGGCGGCCAGGTGGGTGGCCTGATCGAGGACCTGCCTTCTTGTGCGGAGTTGATCGCCGGCATTGTCGCCGGTGCCGAACAGCGACTGGAGGCGCTCGGTGCATGAAGCTGGACTACAGCGATGCCCAGCAGAGATTTCGCACCGAGGTCGCGGCGTGGCTGGATAAGCACGTCCCCGAAGTGCCGCTGCCCGGTTTTGACACGGAAGAGGGTTTTGCCGCGCACCGCCAGTGGGAGCGCACCCTGCATTCGGGCAACTGGAGCATGGTCACCTGGCCTCCCGAGCTGGGCGGGCGCGGCTGCGACCTGGTGGAATGGCTGATTTTCGAGGAGGAGTATTACCGGGCGGGCGCACCGGCACGGGTCAACCAGAATGGCATTTTCCTGCTCGGGCCGACCTTGATGGAATACGGCACCCAGGAGCAGAAGCGCCGCTTTTTGCCGAAGATGGCCGCGGGCGAGGAGATCTGGGCCCAGGGCTGGTCGGAACCCGACGCCGGCAGCGACATGGCGGCGATTCGCTCCCGCGCCGAACGCAAGGGTGATATCTTCGTGTTGAACGGGCAGAAGACCTGGTCCACCCGCGCGGTGTTCGCCGATTGGGTGTTTTGCCTGTTCCGCAGTGACCCCGACTCGGAGCGGCACCGGGGGCTCAGCTTTATCCTGGTACCGCTGGATGCACCGGGGGTGAGCGTGCGCCCCATCCGGCAGCTGGATGGCCTGCCCGGTTTTGCCGAGATCTTCTTCGACGACGCGGAAGTCGGGGTGGAGAACCTGGTGGACGAGGAAGGTGCGGGCTGGAAGATCGCCATGGCCACCGCGGGTTTTGAGCGCGGGCTGATGTTGCGTAGCCCGGCGCGTTTCCAGGAGACCGCCCGCCGCCTGGTCGAATTGTATCGCGGTGCCTGCAAACAGGGGACACCGGACAGCGCGGTCTCAGAGGCGGTGTTGCAGTGCTGGATGCGCGCCGAGGCGTACACGCTGGCCACTTATGCCACGGCTTCGCGCCTGATCGCCGGCGGCAGCATCGGCAGCGAGGCGAGCACCAACAAGGTGTTCTGGTCGGAATTGGACCGCGCGATGCACGAGACGGCCATGAGCATCCTGGGTGCGCGCGCGGAACTGCTGAATCATGCGCCGGAAGCGGCCGAACAGGGGCGTTGGCTGGACGGCTACCTGTTTGCACAGGCGGGGCCGATCTACGCCGGTGCCAATGAAATTCAACGCAACATCATCGCCGAGCGCATGCTGGGCATGCCGCGGGCCTGAGACATGGACAGTTTTGATTTTCGTTTCGTCGAGGAGCAGCAGATGTTTCGGGACAGTCTGCGGGACTTCCTGGCCGCGCATTCCTCCCCCGAACAGATCCGCGCCCTGTGGGAGACCGAGACCGGGCGCGACCCCGAAATGCTGCGCGGATTGGCGGAACTGGGACTGCCGGGCATGCTGGTGCCGACTGAGCAGGGGGGCCTGGGACTCACGGAGACGGACTGCGTGCTACTGGCCGAAGAGTGTGGTTTTGCCGCCCTGCCGGAGTCGATCATGGACACGGTGCTGCTGACTGCACCGCTGCTGGCGGAACTGGGCGGGGAGCTGGCCGAACAGTACCTGCCGGGGCTGCTCGCCGGCGAACTGCGTGTGGTGCTGGCCCCGCCGGGTGCCCCCTGCATCGCCGATGCGCATCTTGCAGCACTGGCCCTGCTCAGCGACGGGGAGAGTGCGGAGAAAATCTACGCCCTGCCATTGCCGGAAATTGCACTGCAGCGGGTGCACAGCGTGGACCCTTCGCGCCGGCTGTACACCCTGGAAGACGCCCCGGACTGGCGCGAGCGCGCAGAACTGGTGGCCCGGGGGAAGGGCAGCCGCGCCTTGTGGGCAGTGATGGAGCTGCGCGGTGCACTGGGATGTGCGGCGCAGTTGCTGGGCGTCTCCCGGCGCATGTTGGACATGGCGGTGGAATACACCACCGGGCGCAAGCAGTTCGGCGTGCCCGTGGGTTCTTTCCAGGCGGTCAAGCACCGCTTGGCGAACGTGGCGGTGGAGATTGAATTTGCGCGCCCGCTGGCCTGGCGTGCGGCTGCGAGCCAGGCCAGCCAGCACCCGCAGGCAGCACTGCACACCGCCCAGGCTTTTTGTGCCGCCGCACAGACCGGGCTCAAGGCGGTGGAGAACTGCGTGCAGGTGCACGGGGCGATGGGCGTCACCTGGGAGATGGACCTGCATATCTGGATGAAGCGCGCCTGGGTGCTGGAAAAATGCTGGGGCGGGCAGGCCCTGCACAAGCGGCGCATGATGGATTTCCTGCTGGATGAGTCGAGCACCCTGGGTGCCGGCACCAGCTTTGCCTGAACGAACGAGGGGTAGAGATGAGCGAAGCCTATATTGTCGATGCCCTGCGCACTCCGACCGGTCGCCGGCGGGGTACGCTGGCTGAAATTCACGGTGCAGACCTGGGGGCCCATGTGTTGCAGGCCCTGGTCGAACGCAACCCGGTCCCGCCCGCGGACTACGATGACGTGGTGTTCGGTTGCGTCGACGCCATCGGTCCCCTGGCCGGCGACATCGCCCGCACCTGCTGGCTGGTGGCGGGCTTGCCGGACACGGTGCCCGGCGTGACGGTGGACCGGCAGTGCGGTTCTTCCCAGCAGGCGGTGCACTTTGCCGCCTACGCCGTGATGAGCGGGCAGCAGGACGTGGTGGCGACGGGCGGTGTGCAGACCATGAGCAGTATCCCGATTTCCTCGGCGATGCTGGCCGGGCGCGAGTTCGGTTTCGAAGACCCGTTTACCGGCTCCCCCGGCTGGCGCGCGCGTTACGGGGATGGGCAGTTGTCGCAGTTTAACTCGGCCGAGCGCATCGCTGAAAAATGGGATTTCTCACGTCGGCAGATGGAGGAATACGCACTGGAGAGTCACCGCCGCGCCCTGCAGGCCATCGACGAGGGCCGCTTCCATCGGGAGATCGTGCCGTTGGCGGACTTGGAACATGATGAGACGCCGCGCCGCGGCACCTCGCTGGAGAAGATGGCCGAACTCGAGACCCTGCAGGAGGGCGGGCGGATTACGGCCGCCACTTCCAGCCAGACTTGCGATGCCGCCGCCGCCCTGCTGGTGGTTTCCGAGCGCGCGCTAAAACGCTATGGGCTGAAGCCCCGGGCCCGCATCCATCACCTGGGCGTATGCGGCGATGACCCGGTATGGATGCTGACCGCGCCGATCCCCGCCACCGCGCAGGCGATGAAAAAGAGCGGCCTGTCGCTTGCGCAGATCGACCGGGTGGAAGTCAACGAGGCATTCGCCTCGGTGGTCATGGCCTGGTTGCAGGAGACCGGCTATCCGCACGAGCAGACCAATGTCAACGGCGGTGCCATCGCCCTGGGTCATCCCCTGGGTGCCACCGGTGCCCGGCTCATGACCAGCCTGCTGCACGAACTGGAACGCAGCCAGACACGCTACGGGCTGCAGACCATGTGCGAGGGCGGCGGACAGGCCAACGTCACGATCTTAGAACGCCTGTAATCAGCCGTTGGGCTGCAGACCGGGGCAGGTATGGAATTTATTCGCGGCATTATCAACCTGCGCCCGGGTCATCATGGCTGTGTGGCGACCATCGGTGCCTTTGACGGCGTGCACGCCGGGCACCGGGCGGTGCTGGGACTGCTGAAAAAAACCGCTGCGGCCATGAAATTGCCCGCCACGGTGCTGACCCTGGAACCCCTGCCGCGGGAGTTTTTCAATCCGCGCACGGCACCGGCCCGGTTGATGAGCCTGCGCGAGAAGTGCGAGCTGCTGGCCGCCTTCGGCATCGAACGACTGTTGTGCGTGCGCTTTGCCCAGCGGGTGCGGGAGATGCAGGCCGAGGATTTTATTCGCGAGGTGTTCGTGGAAAAGCTGGGCCTGCGGCACATCGTGGTCGGCGACGATATTCGCTTTGGCCATGAGCAGCAGGGAGATTTTGCGCTGTTGCACACCCTGGGCCAGGAGCACGGCTTCACGGTGGAGCGCGCACCGACCCTGCACCTGGCCGGTGCGCGAGTCAGCAGTACACGCATCCGCCAGGCACTGGCCGACTCGGATTTCACCCTGGCCCGGACCCTGTTGGGGCGTCCCTACACCATCGCCGGACGGGTGGTGCTGGGGAGGCAGCTGGGCAGCACCGGCACCGGCTTTCCCACTGCCAACCTGGCCCTGCACCGGCACCGGTCCGTGCTCTCGGGGGTCTATGCGGCGGGGGTGCGGGGCACCGGCGAACTGCGTCTGCAGGGGGTGGCCAACGTCGGCGTGCGACCGACCATCGGCGAGCAGACCGAGGCGTTGCTGGAGGTGCATATCCTCGATTTTTCCGGCAACTTGTACGGACGCCGGATCACGGTGGACTTCTGCTGCAAACTGCGCGATGAACAGCGTTTCTCCTCCATGGACGAACTGCGCCTGCAGATCGGGCGCGACGTCGAGGCGGCACGCGCCTGGTTTGCACACCACGAGCAGCCCGATGAGTAAATACCGCGACACCCTGAACCTGCCGCACACGGACTTCCCGATGCGCGCCGGGCTGGCGCAGCGAGAGCCGGAACAGCTGGCGGCCTGGGAGCGCATGGACCTGTATGCACTCCTGCGGGAGCACCGCCGGGGGCGACCGAAGTTCATCCTGCATGACGGCCCGCCCTACGCCAACGGCAGCATTCATATCGGTCATGCGGTCAACAAGATTCTCAAGGACATGATCGTCAAGGCCAGGACCCTGGATGGTTTTGACGCCCCGTACGTGCCCGGTTGGGACTGCCACGGGCTGCCCATCGAGGTGGAGGTCGAGCGGCGTTTCGGCAGGGTGGGGCAGAAGCTTTCCGCCGCCGCCTTCCGGCGTCACTGCCGCGAGTACGCCGCCGAACAGGTGCTGGCGCAGAAGCATGATTTTCAACGCCTGGGCGTGATCGGTGACTGGCAGAATCCCTATCAGACGATGGACCCGGAATTCGAAGCGGAGATCGTGCGCAGCCTGGGGGAGATTCTCGCCGCCGGGTACATCTACCGCGGGGCCAAGCCGGTGTTCTGGTGTGGCGACTGTCGTTCGGCACTGGCCGAGGCGGAGGTCGAGTATGCCCTGCAGTCCTCGCCGGCCATCGACGTGCTGTTCTGCGCGGTGGAGCCGGATGAACTGCTGCGCCGCTGCCAGGTGCAGGAAGCTCCCGCATGCGAGCTGAGCGGTATTCCCGTATGGACCACCACCCCGTGGACACTGCCGGCCAATCGCGCCGTGGCCGTGCATCCGCAGCTGGAATACGGCTTGTTTGCCTGTGAGTGTCGGGGCCGGCCCCTGTGCCTGCTGCTGGCACTGGAGTTACACGAACAGTGCCTGGAGCGTTATGCGGCAGTGGCGGTGCGGCGTATCGGCGGCTGCACGGGTGCCGCCCTGGAGGGGCTCAGACTGCAACATCCTTTTTATTCGCGCGAGGTGCCGGTGTTGTGCGCCCGGCATGTCACCACCGAGGCCGGCAGCGGTGCGGTGCATACTGCACCGGCCCACGGTGCCGATGATTACCAGCTGGGCCTGCGTCACGGACTGGAAGTCGATGACCTGGTCGATGCCAGGGGACATTTTCGCGAGTCGGTAGAAGATTTTGGCGGCCAGTCGCTGGAGCAGGTCAACGGGGGCGTCATCGAACGGCTGCAAGGTGCGGAGCGCCTGTTGTGCAGCAGCGAGATCGAACACAGCCGCGCCCTGTGCTGGCGTCACAAGACACCCCTGCTGTTCCGCGCCACGCCCCAGTGGTTCCTCTCCATGGAACACGGGGAGCTGCTGGCGAACACGCAGCGCCTGGTGCACGGGGAACTGCGCTGGGAACCCGCCAGCGGCGGGGCGCGGATGGAGGCGATGCTGGAACGCCGCCCCGACTGGTGCCTGTCGCGGCAGCGCGCCTGGGGCGTGCCGCTGCCGCTGT
The DNA here is from genome assembly GCA_965215045.1 of Gammaproteobacteria bacterium. Taxonomy (GTDB): domain Bacteria; phylum Pseudomonadota; class Gammaproteobacteria; order JABABF01; family JABABF01. Next base: position 1,777,350 of record OZ244031.1, read on the forward strand.
TTTTAGAGCGTGCGAGCGGTACCCTGCACCCGCAGACTGCAGAATTCCTGGAACGGTCGGCACAACGCATTGCGCGGGATGGCGTCGACGCCTGGGAACAACTGGACCCCGCCGAGTGGTTGGGTGCAGATGCCGAACGTTATGAGAAAAGCTCCGACATTCTCGATGTCTGGTTTGACTCCGGGGTGACGCATCATTGCGTGTTGGAGCGGCGCGCAGAACTGGACTTTCCGGCGGATGTCTACCTGGAGGGTGCCGACCAGCATCGCGGCTGGTTCCAGTCTTCCCTGCTGACCGGGATGGCGATGCGCGGTGTGGCACCCTATCGCCAGGTGGTGACGCACGGTTTTACCGTCGATGCGGACGGGCGCAAGATGTCGAAGTCGCGCGGCAACGTGATCGCCCCGCAGGAGGTGGTGCAGGAACTGGGTGCGGACGTCTTGCGCCTGTGGGTGGCGGCAACCGATTACCGGGACGAAATGCGCATCTCTGACGAAGTTCTGCAACGGGTTGCCGATGCCTACCGGCGCATTCGCAACACGGCCCGGTTCCTGCTCGCCAACCTGCACGGCTTCGACCCGGCCGTGCGGCGTGTGACGCCGCAGGACATGCTGGCACTGGACCTGTACATCGTGCACCGCGCCGCCCTGTTGCAGCAGGAGATCCGCGCCGCCTACGAGGGTTTTCGTTTTCACCAGGTCTACCAGAAGCTGCACAATTTCTGTGTCACGGAGCTGGGTGGCCTGTACCTGGACATCATCAAGGACCGGCAGTACACGACGCCGGCGGACGGCGTCCCGCGGCGCTCGGCACAACTTGCACTGTACCTGGTCGCCGAGGCTTTCGCGCGCTGGATCGCCCCGATCCTGAGTTTTACCGCCGAAGAATTCTGGCGCCATCTGCCCGGGGAGCGCGCCGAGTCGGTATTCCTGGCGGAATGGTTTGCAGAGTTGCAGGAGTATGCCGGGCTGCAATCCCCGCTCACAGACGCGGACTGGACCCGGCTGCTCAGCCTGCGCGGTGCCGTCTACCGGGAGTTGGAACGGCTGCGCGGCGAGGGGAAAATCGGCTCCAGTCTCGATGCGGAAGTGGATATCTTTTGTGAACCGGACTTGTATGCCCTGCTCGAACCATTGCGCACGGAATTGCATTTCTTCCTGATTAGCTCGAGTGCCGGGTTGTATCCCGCCTCCGGGGTGCCGGCGGATGCGTTGCCGGCGGAGATTTCCGGCGTATGGCTCCGGGTGCAACCCAGCGCGCATAAAAAATGCCAGCGCTGTTGGCATCATTGCGCCGATGTCGACGCCGCCGCGGAATATCCCGGTCTCTGCGGGCGTTGTATTGTCAACGTCCACGGCACCGGCGAGAGGCGGCACTTTGCCTGAGCCCATGTCGCGCCTGTTGCCGTGGTATGCGCTCATGGCCGCAGTGCTGGTCCTGGACCTGTGGAGCAAGGGACTGGCGCGCGAGCTGCTGGTGTCCTGGCAGCCGGTGCAACTGCTGCCGGTGCTGGAACTGCGCCTGCATTACAATAGCGGGGCGGCATTCGGGCTGTTGAGTTCTGCCGGGGCCTGGGGTCGCTGGTTCCTGGTATTGACGAGTATCGTAGTGATCGTGTTCCTGTTGCGTTGGTTGCATCGCGCTGCGGTGGCGGGCCTGGTGTTTTCTGCGGGCAGCGCGCTGGTCATCGGCGGCGCGCTGGGAAACCTGTACGAGCGCCTGTTCGCCGACCGCGGCGCGGTGACGGATTTCATCTCGGTGCACTGGCAGCAGTGGTACTTTCCCACCTTTAATTTTGCCGACTCGGCGATTACCATCGGTGCCGGCCTGCTGTTGCTGAGCCTGTGGCGGGAGGGGTCCGAATGAAGGTCCGGCTCGCCAATCCGCGCGGTTTTTGCGCCGGCGTCGATCGCGCCCTGGAAATTGTCGACCGTGCATTGGAGCTGTTCGGGCCGCCGGTGTACGTGCGTCACGAGGTGGTGCACAACCGCTCCGTGGTCGCAGATTTCCGTGAGCGCGGTGCCGTGTTCGTCGAAGACCTGTCCGAGATTCCCGAGGGTGCCATCCTGATTTTCAGTGCCCATGGTGTCTCCCGCACGGTGCGCCAGGAGGCGGAGCGGCGCAAGCTCCGGGTTTTCGATGCCACCTGCCCGCTGGTGACCAAGGTGCACATGGAAGTGCTGCGCCATGCGCGCCAGGGTCGGGAATGCATCCTGATCGGACACCGCGGGCACCCCGAGGTCGAGGGCACGATGGGACAGTACAAGGGTGGTGCCGGTCGCATTCACCTGGTCGAGAACATCGAACAGGCACAACAACTCACAGTGCAGGACCCGGAAAACCTGGCGTATGTCACGCAAACCACGCTTTCGGTCGACGATACGCGCCTGATCATCGAGGAACTGCAACGGCGTTTTCCCGGCATTGTCGGCCCGCGCAAGGACGACATCTGCTATGCGACACAGAACCGCCAGGACGCGGTGCGGAAACTGAGCACGGAATGTGACCTGATCTTAGTGGTCGGTTCTCCGAACAGTTCCAACTCCAACCGGCTGCGGGAGCTGGCCCAGCGCGAGGGTGTGGAGGCCCACCTGATCGACAGTGCCGGGGACATCTGCAGTGAATGGCTGCAGGGACGCGAGACCGTGGGGGTCAGTTCCGGGGCCTCGGCACCGGAATCCCTGGTCGAGGGCGTGGTCGACCGCCTGTGCGAACTCGGGGCCGAGCGCCCTGCACAGCAGCGGCGTCAGGATGAAAACATCTATTTTGTGATCCCGCGGGAGTTGCGCTAAGCCTTGAATATCCTGATCAATTATGCGAACTGGCGCTACCATTTTGCGCGTTTTTATAATACCTGGACTGGAAAGCACATCGCCGGTATTGACCGGGTGATTGAATATTCACCGGCAGACATCGACAAGAATTTCCGCCGGCGTCACAGGAAGTTACTGAGACGGATTCATGGCAATGGTTTTTGGATTTGGAAGCCCTGGATATTCTTAAAACTTTGCAGGAGATGACAGGGGATGACCTGCTGATCTATTCCGATGCAGACATACTTTTTCAACGGCCCGTGGAGCCGTTGATTCAAAGAATGGAGGAGACGGAAGAAAGTCTTATGGCTTTTGCCCAGTGTGTGATCTGCGCGTCTTCTTCCGGGCCGAAAGGTCGGCCAGAAAAGTGTTTCACCAAAAGAGACATTTTTATTCTGCTGGACTGTGACTATCCTGAATATACAGATACTGCACAGATGATAGGTGGTTTCCACCTGTGGAAGAAAACGGAGTTCAGTATGCGCTTTGCCCGGGAATGGTTGGATTACGTGCTCGATGAGAGAATCAGCAACGATGGCCCCAACCGCCTGGGTCTACCGAATTATGCCGGTGTTAAGTATCCGAGCTACGATCAGAGCGTATTCAGCCTATTACATAAAAAATATCGCATGACTCCCCACAAATCTCCATTTGCCTATCCAAATGAAAAACTGGCGGAAGCATTTCCTGATGACCGCTACCCGCAACTGGTTCGCCTGACCAATAGATGGGTAAACACACGCCGTCTTATATTACAGGGGCTTTGGCCCGCCTGTATTGCCTGGCTCAGTTCGCCGCGTGATCTTTTTGGCCGCAGGGGGTACCGGGTTTTGAGCAGGGGTCTTCCCCGGCTGCTAAGACGGCTTATGAGAAAGAGGAGGAGGGGGCAGGTATGAACTGCCCCCCGGAATCCCTGGTCGAGGGCGTGGTCGACCGCCTGTGCGAACTCGGCACCGAGCACCCCGCATAGTAGCGGTGCCAGGATGAAAACATCTATTTTGTGCTCCCGCGGGAGTTGCGCTAAGATTTAAAGGCAAAAGTTTTTTCGGGGAAAGGGAGAGCCCATGATGCTATTTGCTCGTCTTGCTGGTTTTCGTTGCGTGCAACGCCGCGGGGGTTTTGCCCTGCCGGAACTGCTGGTGGCACTGCTGGTACTTGGTATCACCCTGCTGGGAGTTGTCTCCCTGCAGGGCGAATTGTTGCGCCGCCAGCAGTCCCTGTGGCGAGACCAGTTCGCCTTGGACCTGGCCCGGGAGTTGGATGAACGCAAACAGGCGCAGCCGGATATTTCCTGCCAGGTGTTGAGCCGCAGTCCCGGGACTTTTGCCGTGGATGCGGCGGATGTGCGGTCCTGGCGCGATGCGCTGCATTCAAGATTGCCCGCTGCGCACTTGCTCGTGCGCGAAGACCGCCCGGGCTGCCGCCTGGAAATCGACTACCCGCGCCCGCACGGAATGCGGGGAAAACTGCTGTGGGAATAGCGTGCGGCCGCGTGCAGAACCGGGGCTTCAGCCTGCTGGAGCTGATGTTGGCACTGGCACTGGGCGTGCCGCTCAGCATCCTGGCGGTGCAGCTGTTCGCACTGGGGCACCGGGCCTCGGTGCTGTTGCGCGAAGAGGCTTTCTTGCAGCACAGTGCGCGGGCGGTCTCGCAACTGCTGCACCGGGAAATTCGCCAGGCGGGATACGGCTTGTGCCGCGGGGCCGGCGGCGGCCTTGCCGTCACGGTGCGTCATCGCGCGGAACTCGCGCCGTTTTTTCAGGGTGTCGCCGTGCGGGGTTTTGGCACCGGGGCCCCGCCACCCGGGGCGTGGGCCGGCGATGCGCTGCCCGGGACGGACAGCATCCTGTTGTCACGCGGTGCCGGTGAAAAGATGCGAGCTGCGATTTTGCGTCACAGCACCCCGCACCTGTACCTGGCGCGCGGTGCCGGCTTGCGTCCGGGTGCCGTGGTCTTGCTCAGCGATGCACAGTGCCGCCAGGGCACCCTGTTGCAGCTAAGCGGCAGCAGCGGTTTGCGCCTGGATTACGGGCCGGGGGGCGTGGTGCCGGGGAACTGCTCCGTGGCACTGGGTGGAAACGGCGATTGCAATGCGCGCTCCTCTTTGCGCGCTCATCGCTATGCACCGGGTTCCCAAGTGCTGGGCTGGCGCGCCGTCGCCTATTACGCGGGCACAGACACCAGCGGTGCCCCGGCCCTGTTTCGCGAGCAGCTGTTCGCCAATGAGCGCGGACTGGGCAGCCGCGCACAGGCGGTGGCACCCGCGGTGGAGGGGCTGCACATCCTCTATGGCGTTGCCGATGGCGCGCCGGTGAATGCCTCTGTCGGTCGCTACCTGGAGGCGGCGGAAGTGGAGCGCGCTGCGCTGTGGTCGCGCGTGCAGGCGGTGCGCTTGCGTCTGCAACTGCGCTCGCGTGTAGCACTGCCAGCACTGTTTTTCACCCGCGATGAGGGGGATGCTTTCCTGCGGCGCACGCTGCATTTCAGCGTTGCCTTGCGCAATGGAGCGACGCCTTGAAAGCGGTGCACGGAGTGCGCACGGGCGGCGGTCTGCTGCTGTTCGTCCTGTTGCTGGCGGGGCTGTCCTCGATGTTGCTCACCGCCGACCTGGACGGCTTGCGCCAGCGTGCGCAACTGGCAGCGATGGAGCGCGGCTACAGCCTGTTGTTGCGCGGGGCCGAACAGGCCCTGGGCGAGGCCGAGCGCGAACTCTCAGGCCTCGCCCCGGCGAGCCTGCCCTGCCGCGGCCGCACCTGCTTTGCCGCGCACTGTCCGCGTGGCTATTGCTTTCACGGCGAGTACTCCGCCACTGCCGGCATCCCCTGCCGCCTGCACCCGCAATCACTGCCGCCATACATGCAGCCGGAGAGCTGGGCAGAGGCGGTACTCCCGCAGCGGGACCGCAGCGGCGAGAGGCGGTTTTCGCGCATCAGTGAATTCCGCTGTTTCCTGCCCGATACCGAAGTTCCGGGCGGCATCCCGCTGTTTCGCATCAGCGTGCGGGCCGCGGACGGACGGCGGCAACTGGTATTGCAGTCGCTGTATTCCGCGCGCGGCCGCCACGGCTGGCGCCGCTTGGAGTAGGCGGCCATGAGAAGACTGCCGGGCCGGGGCTTCAGCCTGCTGGAACTGCTCGCCGTGGTGACGATTACCGGCATCCTTTTCGCCGCTGCCCTGGGTGCCTACCGGGAACAGACCTTGCGGGCCAGGCGTGCCGACGCCCGCAGTGCACTGTTGCACGCCGCCCTGCAACAGGAGGAGCAGCTGTTGCGCAGCAATCGCTACAGCGGCAGTCTGCGAGAGTTGGGCGGCGAGGCGGGGGAACTGCTGTCAGCGCACGGGCATTACCGCCTGCGACTGAACCAGGACTCCGCCGACTGTACAGCACACACCGAAGACGGGGAGTTTCACTGTTATGCGTTCACCGCACACCCCGTGGCGGGGCAGCGCCGGGACCGGCATTGTGCCGTGTTCTACCTGCATCACGATGGCCGGCGGGGGGCACTGGATGCCGATGGCAGGGAGGCCGCAGGCTGCTGGTGAGTAGGGAGAGTAAGGAGTACGGGTGCAGAAACTTATGGGATAATTTGCAGCCTGGAGATGCAGGAACTTAAAGATTTGAATATCCTGATCAATTATGCGAACTGGCGCTACCATTTTGCGCGTCCTTACAATACTTGTACCGGGCATCTCATCGCCGGTATTGACCGGGTGATTGAATATTCACCGGCAGACATCGACAAGGATTTTCGCCGGCGTCACAGGAAATTACTGAGAAGGATTCATGGCAATGGTTTTTGGATTTGGAAACCCTGGATTATTCTTAAAACTTTGCAGGAGATGACCGGGGATGACCTGCTGATCTATTCCGATGCAGATATACTTTTTCTACGGCCCGTGGAACCGTTGATTCAAAGGATGGAAGAGACGGGGGAAAACCTTATGACTTTTGCCGATCCGTGCGGTCGGAAAGAAAGGTATTTCACCAAGAGAGACATTTTTATTCTGCTGGACTGTGACCGTCCTGAATATACAGATACTACCCTGATGCGGAGCGATTTCCACCTGTGGAAGAAAACGGAGTTCAGTATGCGCTTTGCCCGGGAATGGTTGGACCACCTGGTGGATGAGAGGATCAGCAATGATGGCCCCAACCGCCTGGGTCTGCCGAATTATTCTTCTTTTGCCTTTCCAACCTACGATCAGAGCGTATTCAGCCTGTTGCATAAGAAATATCATTTAATTTCCCACCGGTCTCCGGCCGACCGTCCAAATCCAAAACTGGTGGCAGAATTTCCTGATGACCGCTACCCGCAACTGGTTTTCCGGACCAATAGATGGGTAAACTCACGCCATCTTATATTACAGGGGCTCTGGCCCGCCTGCCTTTCCTGGCTCAATTCGCCGCATGATCTTGTGTTCCGCGGCGGGCGTGGGGTGTACCGGGTTTTGAGCACCGGCCTCCGCCGGCGGCTGAGACGGCTTATTAGGAGAGAGGGGGGGGGTGAGGTGAGGGCAGGTTGAACCGGCACCGGACTTTGCAGTATAATTCGCTCCGCTCCGGCGGGTCTGCGGATGCCGCTGCCGCCGTGTTTAACAATTGGATTTCTTCAAAAGTCATGGCGTGGGCTTTCGGGCCCATGCCATCAAGGGTATGTGCTTCAAGCGCATGTCCGGCGAAGGTGGCGGGCGGCGTCGCTGTCGTCCGCATGAACTTTGTGTGACTGGTGTCCGTTGCCATGGACGCCGCTACCCGGGTGCTTGGGTGCTCGGGTGATATGGTCAAGCAGAGAAGCGCATAAGGTGGATGCCTTGGCAACTGAAGGCGATGAAGGACGTGGTAGTCTGCGATAAGCCCCGGGAAGCTGGCAAACAAGCTTTGATCCGGGGATTTCCGAATGGGGAAACCCAACCGGCTTGTCCGGTTATCGTGCACTGAATACATAGGTGCATGAGGCAAACCCGGGGAATTGAAACATCTCAGTACCCGGAGGAAAAGAAATCAACCGAGATTTCCTGAGTAGCGGCGAGCGAAAGGGAAACAGCCGGCGCGATTTAGCGCACGTCTTAGCAGAACGATCTGGAAAGATCGGCCAAAGAGGGTGAAGGCCCCGTATGCAAAAAGATGTGCGTGGAACCAGGCGCGCCAACAAGTAGGACGGGACACGTGAAATCCTGTCTGAACATGGGGGGACCATCCTCCAAGGCTAAATACTTCCAGTTGACCGATAGTGAACCAGTACCGTGAGGGAAAGGCGAAAAGAACCCCGGCGAGGGGAGTGAAACAGACCCTGAAACCTTGTGCGTACAAGCAGTCGGAGCCCGGAGTCGTTCTTCGGAACGGCAAAGGGTGACGGCGTACCTTTTGCATAATGGGTCAGCGACTTAATCTCGACAGCAAGCTTAACCGTTTAGGGGAGGCGCAGGGAAACCGAGTCTGAACAGGGCGACCAGTTGCCGGGATTAGACCCGAAACCGGGCGATCTATCCATGGCCAGGGTGAAGGTCGGGTAACACCGACTGGAGGCCCGAACCCACCTGTGTTGAAAAACGGGGGGATGAGCTGTGGATAGGAGTGAAAGGCTAATCAAGCCCGGCGATAGCTGGTTCTCCCCGAAATCTATTTAGGTAGAGCCTCATGTATCACTCCCGGAGGTAGAGCACTGTTTCGGCTAGGGGCCCGTCACGGGTTACCAAACCGATGCAAACTCCGAATACCGGGAAGTGCGAGCATGGGAGACAGACGGCGGGTGCTAAGGTTCGTCGTCGAAAGGGAAACAGCCCAGACCGTCGGCTAAGGTCCCCAATACCGATTAAGTGGTAAACGATGTGAGAAGGCAAAGACAGCCAGGAGGTTGGCTTAGAAGCAGCCATCCTTTAAAGAAAGCGTAACAGCTCACTGGTCAAGTCGTCTTGCGCGGAAGATATAACGGGGCTCAAATCGGTAACCGAAGCCGCGGTTCCGAAGTTTTACTTCGGAAGGTAGGGGAGCGTTCCGTACGCTGTTGAAGGCGGGCTGTCAGGCCCGCTGGAGGTATCGGAAGTGAGAATGCTGACATGAGTAACGATCAAGGGGGTGAAAGTCCCCCTCGCCGGAAGACCAAGGTTTCCTGCGCAACGCAAATCGGCGCAGGGTGAGTCGGCCCCTAAGGCGAGGCCGAAAGGCGTAGTCAATGGGAAACAGGTTAATATTCCTGTACCGCATTTTGCTGCGATGGGGTGACGGAGAAGGCTGAGTGATCCGGGCGCTGGTTGTCCCGGTTGAAGTGTGTAGGAAGGCGCGCCAGGCAAATCCGGTGTGTCAATTCCGAGACGCGACCACGATCACCGACCGCTGCGGCGGCGGAGAGAAGTCACCGATGCCATGCTTCCAGGAAAAGCCTCTAAGCTTCAGGTATTATGCGACCGTACCGCAAACCGACACAGGTAGTCAGGTAGAGAATACCAAGGCGCTTGAGAGAACCCGGGTGAAGGAACTAGGCAAATTGGCACCGTAACTTCGGGAGAAGGTGCGCCCCTGCGTACGTGACGGGACTTGCTCCCCGAGCGGAAGGGGGTCGAAGTGACCTGGTGGCTGCGACTGTTTACTAAAAACATAGCACTCTGCAAACTCGCAAGAGGAAGTATAGGGTGTGACGCCTGCCCGGTGCCGGAAGGTTAAGTGATGATGTCAGCCCTTCGGGGCAAAGCTTCTGATCGAAGCCCCGGTAAACGGCGGCCGTAACTATAACGGTCCTAAGGTAGCGAAATTCCTTGTCGGGTAAGTTCCGACCTGCACGAATGGCGCAACGATGGCCACACTGTCTCCACCCGGGACTCAGTGAAATTGAAATCGCTGTGAAGATGCAGTGTACCCGCGGCTAGACGGAAAGACCCCGTGAACCTTTACTACAGCTTCACACTGGACTTTGACATTGTTTGTGCAGGATAGGTGGGAGGCTTTGAAGCCAGGGCGTCAGCCCTGGTGGAGCCAATCTTGAGATACCACCCTGGCAATGTCGGGGCTCTAACTCTGGCCCGTGAATCCGGGCTGAGGACAGTGTGTGGTGGGTAGTTTGACTGGGGCGGTCTCCTCCCAAAGAGTAACGGAGGAGCGCGAAGGCGTCCTCAGCATGGTCGGAAATCATGCGTTGAGTGCAAAGGCAGAAGGGCGCTTGACTGCGAGACCGACGGGTCGAGCAGGTGTGAAAGCAGGCCTTAGTGACCCGGTGGTTCTGTATGGAAGGGCCATCGATCAACGGATAAAAGGTACTCCGGGGATAACAGGCTGATACTCCCCAAGAGTTCACATCGACGGGAGTGTTTGGCACCTCGATGTCGGCTCATCACATCCTGGGGCTGAAGCAGGTCCCAAGGGTATGGCTGTTCGCCATTTAAAGTGGTACGCGAGCTGGGTTTAGAACGTCGTGAGACAGTTCGGTCCCTATCTGCCGTGGGCGTTGGAGATTTGAGAGGAGCTGTTCCCAGTACGAGAGGACCGGAATGGACGAACCTCTGGTGTTCCGGTTGTCACGCCAGTGGCATCGCCGGGTAGCTATGTTCGGACGGGATAACCGCTGAAAGCATCTAAGCGGGAAGCCCACCTCAAGATAAGATCTCCCTTTCGGTGCTTGCACCGAATGAAGGGCCGTGGAAGATTACCACGTTGATAGGCGGGATGTGTAAGCGCTGCAAGGCGTTGAGCTAACCCGTACTAATTGCCCGATCGGCTTGACCATATCACCTGAGTGCCACCGGCACACGGGTGAAACACAAGACGTCTTCGCCGGACAAGCCTTGAAGCACAACTGGCTTTTGATGGAATCCGGGCGGGGCTTCGCCCTGGCGAGGCCCGGTTTTTTGCCTGACGATCATAGAGCGTTGGAACCACCTGATCCCATTCCGAACTCGGAAGTTAAACAGCGCATCGCCGATGGTAGTGCGGGGTTTCCCCGTGCGAGAGTAGGACATCGTCAGGCTTTTTTTAGTCGCAAAAGCGGGGTTTTGGCGGCGGCCTTGACGTGTGGAAATGTTGCAAAATGCGCGTCTGCCGCTATCATTAAACCGCTGCTGCAGGAGCGGCGGCCGGCGGGGCCGGCCGGAAATTTTCAGTCGTATGTTTTGTGAATTGCACGCATGATTCGCATCGAAAAAATCAGCCGGTATTTTGGTGAGATTCTCGCCGTCGATGACCTGAGCTTTGAAGTGGGTGCCGGTGAAGTGCTGGGTTTCCTGGGGCCGAATGGTGCCGGCAAATCCACCACCATGAAGATGATCACCGGTTTCTTGCTGCCCAGCAGCGGACGCATTTCCGTGTTTGGCCATGACGTGGTGCGCCAGCCCCTGCAAGCGAGACGGCGCATTGGCTACCTGCCCGAGGGCGCGCCCTGTTACGGCGACATGCAAGCGGGCGATTTCCTGCACTTCATCGCCAGGGTGCGCGGTTTGCGCGGTGCGGCCGCCCGCACGGCGGTGCACAATGCCATCGAGCGCCTGGAACTGGAGTCGGTGGCCCTGCGCCGTATCGAAGACCTGTCCAAGGGCTTTAAACGCCGCGTCGGACTGGCCCAGGCCATTCTTAATGATCCGGACGCCCTGGTTCTCGACGAGCCGACCGACGGCCTGGACCCGAACCAGAAACACCAGGTGCGGCGCCTGATCCGGGAACTGTCACGGGACAAGATTATCGTCATCTCCACGCACATCCTGGAGGAGGTCAGTGCCGTCTGCTCACGCGCTATCATTATTTCGGAGGGCCGCCTGATGGTCGATGAAACGCCCGCGGAACTGGTCCTGCGCTCCAGCCGGCACAACGCGGTGCACCTGACGTTGGCGAGTGCCCGGGATGACATCCGCGGTTCGCTCTCGACCATCGAGGGCGTGACCGAAGCCCAGGAGCTGCGCCCCGGCCTGGAGTATCGCCTGCTGGCCCGGGACGGCGGTTTTATCCTGCCGGCCGTCCAGCGGCGGCTGGAAGAATTGCGGGTCGAACTCCAGGGCATCCAGACCGAACCCGGCATGCTGGATGACGTCTTCCGCAGCGTGACTCGCGGCAGCCTGGCCTGAAAGCGATGGGCGCGTTTTGGGCAGTGTTGCGCCGCGAGTTCGGCGCTTTTTTCGCCACCCCGGTGGCGTACGTGTTTATCTTGATCTTCCTCGCCATGAACGGTGTGTTCGGCTTTTACATCGGCAATTTCTTCGCCCGCGGGCAGGCCGACATGCAGTCTTTTTTCACCTACCACCCGTGGTTGTACCTGTTCTTAGTGCCGGCCCTGTCCATGCGCCTGTGGGCGGAAGAGCGCAACACCGGCAGCATCGAACTCCTGCTGACCCTGCCGGTGCTTCGCTGGCAGGCTGTGCTGGCAAAGTTCCTGGCAGCCTGGGGTTTCTGCGGTCTGACGTTGGCACTGACCTTCCCGGTGTGGATCAGCGTCAACTACCTGGGGGACCCAGACAACGGCGTGGTGCTCGCCGCCTATGCCGGCAGCTGGCTGATGGCGGGCGGTTACCTGGCGATCGGCTGCTGTCTCTCGGCGGCGACCCGCAACCAGATTATCGCTTTCATCATGACCGCGGTGATCTGTTTCCTGCTGATTCTGAGCGGGCACGAGATCGTGCTGGGCCTGGTCAGCGGCTGGGCACCGCCGGTGGTGGTGGATGCGGTCGCCTCGCTGGGTTTCCTGCCGCATTACGAGGCGGCAGTGCGCGGCGTGGTGGCGTTGCGCGATATCTTGTACTACGCTTCCTTTATCGCCGTCTGGTTGTTCGCCACCTCCCTGGTGCTCGAGCGCAAACAGACCTGAGTTCGCGATGATCCTGCGCCTGGAAAAAGTCCATTCCGTGTTGGCCTTCGTGCTGCTGGCGGTGCTGTTTCTCGCCTTCAATGCACTGAACGGTCTGCTCTTCGGCGGCATGCGCCTGGACCTCACGGAGCAGGGGCTGTATTCCCTTTCCGAGGGCACCCTGGAGGTTATCGACAGCATCGACGAACCGGTGCACCTGTATTTCTTCTTCTCCAACAAGGAAACGGTGGACGTGCCCGGGGTGCGCAACTACGCGCAACGGGTGCGCGAGCTGCTCGAGGAATACGCCTCCTACAGCGGCGATCGCCTGCAATTGCAGGTGCTGGACCCCGAACCTTTTTCAGAGACCGAAGAGCGGGCCGCGGAATTCGGTTTGCGCACCGCCCAAAGACGCGCTGGCGAGCCCGCGATCTATTTCGGCCTGGTCGCCGTCGACAGCCTGGACCGTCACAAGAGTATTCCCTTTTTTGACGTCGACCGGGAGGCGGTCCTGGAATACGAGCTCACCCGCCTTTTATACTCCGTGTTGCATCCTCAAAAACCCGTGGTGGGGCTGCTGAGCGCCCTGGAGATCGAAGAGGATGATCCGCGGCGTCGCAACCGCAAGAAGCAGTGGATGAGCATCCAGAAGATCCGCGAGTCCTTCACCCTGCGCCAACTGCCGCAGGACAGCGTCGAGATCCCCGAAGACGTGAACGTGCTGATGGTAGTGCGGCCTTCCATGCTGGAGGAGGGCGCGCTGTACGCGTTGGACCAGTACCTGCTGCAGGGCGGGAAAGCACTGGTTTTCGACGATCCGTACAGCGGCATCTCCGTGGAACAGGGGGGCGAGGGTGTCATGCCGGCCGACAACCTTTTCCATCCCATGCTGGCATCCTGGGGAATGGCGTTGAACCCGGACACGGTGGTGGCCGACCCGGCGATGGCAATGACGGTCAATGTCAATGGCCGGTCGACTCGTCACCCCGCGTACATTGCCCTGCAGCGCGCGGGTATTAATACAGAAGACGTGGTGACCGCACAGTTGGACAGCATCAACATCGGCACGCCCGGCTCACTGGAAATCCTGGAAGACGCCAAGACGCAAACCGAAGTTCTGCTCCATACCAGTCCGGCGGGTGGCGAGGTGAACCTGCAGTCCCTGGGTTCGTTCCAGGATGCGGCCCAGTTGCGCCGTTTCATGCGCCCCGGGATCGGGGAGAAGAACCTGGCGGTGCGCATCAGCGGGGAGGTGCAATCCTCTTTTTCGGAGCGTCCGGCGAGCAGCACCGCGAACGTCACGACCCGGGAGCACATTTCCCAGGGTGAGGACGTCAACCTGATCGTGGTCTCAGACACGGATATGCTGACCGACCAGTACTGGGTCCGGGTGCAGAATTTCCTGGGCCGGCAGTTCACCACTGCACTGGCGGACAACGGCAATTTCGTGCTCAATATCCTGGAAAACCTGAGCGGCAGCTCGGCGTTGATCCGGGTGCGCAGCCGCGGGCGGTTTTCCCGTCCCTTCGTAGTGGTCGACGAGATTCGTAAAAAGGCAGACGAACGGTATCGCCTCCAGGCGGAACAACTGGAAAAACGGCTGCGGGAAACGGAACAGGAACTGGCCCAGCTGCGCCAGCAGACCCGCAACGTGGAGGGCCAGGAACGCCTGGACCTGAAAAGAGAGCAGCGCCAGACCATTCGCGAGTACCGTGAAGAGCGCACCAGCATTCGCCGGCAGTTGCGCCAGGTGCGCCATCAACTGAGTCGCGACATAGAGAGCCTCAACGTGCAGCTGCGCTTTCTCAACATCGTGCTGGCACCGCTGGGTCTGATCCTGTTGCTGTTCGTGGCTTACCGCTTTTATCTCGCGACCCTGCGTCGCCGGCGTGTATGAACCTGGCATGAGACGCTGGATCCCGCTCCTGTTGCTGGCACTCCTGTGTTCCGGGGCGGTGGCACTCCTGCTCTTGTATGCCGAAGATACCCCGGACACGGAACGCCTGCTGGGCGGTCATGATCCCGCGCAGGTCACGGAGTTGCAACTGTACGGGCCCGGGGGAGAGGATGTGCTGCTGCGCCGGGGCGAGGGAACGTGGAGCGTGACGGCAGAGAATGATTACCCGGCGGACGAGGAGCGCTTGTACGAGTTGCTCTTATCTCTCTGGGAGCTGCGGCTCACCGAGCGCAAGACGGCCCGCGCGGAAAATTATCCCCTGCTGGGTCTCACCGCTCCCGGGGAGGAAGATGCGCAGGCGACCCGCTTTGTGCTGCGGGGGGAGAATGGCATCATCGCCGATTTCCTGTTGGGAGACGATGCGAGCTCGCGCGAGGGCGCATACTTGCGCCACACCGAAGATCTGCAGAGTTGGCTGGTGACCCCGGGCCTGGAAAAGCCGCCGCTGGACCCCTGGTTATGGTTGCGACAGCCGTTATTGGCCATCGAGGACAAGGACCTGGAAGAGTTGCGTTTCCACACCGGTGGACGCGAGTATCGCCTGCAAAACCTGGATGGCAAACTGCAAGCTGCGCCCGACTCCGGTTTTGCCCTGATCGAAGGGAAAACCTTGCCGGACTACAAGCCGGCCCTGGAGGAATTCCGTTTCGAGGAGGTGTGGCCCCGGGATGCAGAAGACATCCCGTCCGGGGAGCGTCCCTACCGGGCCACGGTGGCGTGTTGCGGGGGGCTGCAGATCGGGCTGGAATTCACCCCCTTGGCGGAGGGTGCCCTGTTGCGGCTGTCCGCTTCCGGCCAAGGGGCACTCTCTGGGCGGGCGGAGGATTTCAATCGCCGGCACGAAGCCTGGGTGTACCAGGTGGAAGCCCAGGTCGCGGAAATTTTTGCTTTTGTCCCCGAAGACTATTTAGAACCCCGTGCGGTGAAAAAAGACAGCGGGGACGAGGACAAGAACGGGAACCAGGATACGCCCCCCCGGGTCGAACTGCGTCCATGAGCAAGACGCCGGCAGTCGAAAGCGAGGTTTTGGAAGAGGGCATCACGCTGCTGCGCATCAACCGGCCGGAGCGCATGAATGCACTGGGTATGGACGTGCTGGCCGGTCTGCATCGGCACCTGGACGAATTGCGCATCGACCGGGAATGCCGCCTGGTGATCCTGACCGGGAGCGGCAAGGCCTTCTGCGCTGGTGCCGATCTCAAGGAACAAGACCAGGCCCCGGGATGTGAGGAGCTGGGCGAACTGGGACGGGTCTACAAGACCCAGGAATATTTAGCCGATATGATTCTCAAGGTGCATGAATTGCCCCAACCTGTCATCGCCCTGGTAAACGGTGCCGCCGTCGGTGGAGGTCTTGCATTGGCCCTGGCCGCCGACCTGCGCGTTGCCGAGCACAGTGCCCGCTTTGGCGCGGTGTTTATCAAAGTCGGATTGTCCGCCTGTGATATCGGCGTCAGTTACCTGCTCCCCCGGATCATCGGCCCCGCCCGCGCGGCGGAGCTGATGTTGACGGGACGTATCTTTGCGGCGGAAGAGGCGCGGGACATCGGCCTTTTACATCGCCTGGAAGAAGACGGCAGAGGCCTTCCGGCAGCACTGGAGCTGGCCCGCCAGGTACTGGAAAACAGTGAATACGGAGTATGGATGACCAAGAAGGGGATGTGGGCCAACTTGGATGCGCCCAGCCTGCGGCATGCCATGGAACTGGAAAATCGCACCCAGGCATTGGCGTACTTCGATGGCAACATGAAGGAGGCCATGGATGCATTCCGGGAAAAACGCAAGCCGCACTGGAAAAGACTTTGAGTGCTTACGCACCGCCGGCAGAACTTCTGCCGCGCCTGCGGGAGATGCTGCGTCTCCAGGAACAGATGAACCGACGGGTGCATCCCCAGTGGCGTGAGCAGGGCCGCGCCTGGCACCGGGCACTGTGGTCGGAATGTGCGGAATTACTCGAGTATTGCAATTGGAAATGGTGGCGGGAGCAGCCGGTGGAGCGAGCGCAGATCCAACTTGAAGTGGTGGACCTCTGGCATTTTGGCATGAGTGCGGTGCTCAATGAAAAGACCACCGAAGAGGCCGCCCGCGAGTTGGGGGCGATCTTTTCCAAGCCGCCGCAGACCATGGAAGTGATCGAGGCGACGGAGGCACTGGCACTGCACGCCTTGCGGGAGCGGACTTTTTCCGCGCCCCTGTTTCACGCCCTGATGGGAGCGTCGGGCATGGATTTCGAGATGCTCTTTCGCCAGTACGTGGGCAAGAACGTGCTCAACCTGTTTCGCCAGGATCATGGCTACCGGCAGGGAGATTACCGCAAGACCTGGGACGGCCGGGAAGACAACCAGCACCTGGCGGAACTGGCCCTGGAACTGGATGCCGGCAGCGCGGATTTTGCCAATGCCCTCTACGCCAGCTTGGAACAGCGTTACCAGCGCACAGGGACCGGGCCATGAGCGAGACGCAACTGTTTCACGAATGGTTCCCGGTCGGCCCGCTGCAATGCAATTGCAGCATTCTAGGCGACCCGGTCAGCGGGCGCGCACTCGTTGTCGACCCGGGGGGCGATGCGGCGCGCATTCTCGAGATCCTGCGCGCGCAAAATCTGCGCCTGGAGGCGATTATCCATACCCATGCGCACCTGGACCATATCCTGGCCTCGGGGGAATTGCGGGAGGCGACCGGGGCGCACCTGAAATTGCACCCGGATGACCAGTTCCTGTGGGACATGGTCGGCGAGCAGTGCCGGCTCTTCGGCCTGCCTGCGCTTTCCCTGCCGCCCCCGGATGCATGGCTGCGAGATGACGAAGACCTGCACTGCTGTCACGGGGTCGCCCTGCACACCCCGGGACACACACCCGGCTCCATGAGTTTCTGGTTTGACCGGCACAAGCTGTTGCTGGCGGGGGATACGCTGTTCCAGCGCTCGGTGGGCCGCACGGACCTGCCGGGGGGAAGTTTTGCCGACATCGAGCGTTCGATCCGGGAGCGCCTCTACACGCTGGATGAGGATGCGCTGGTGATCACCGGTCATGGTCCGGCGACCACTATCGGTGAGGAATTGCGTGAAAATCCTTTTGTATCTGCTTAGAAAACAACAAGTTTTTCTATCCAGCCTTTTATGCAGCCCTTAATAGCCTTTGCGTCAAACCGGTGACGTCTCCTACAGCACCCGAAGACTTTTTTCAGCTTTTAATACCACTGCCCGAAATCAACGGCGTATTGGTCCACTGACCCTCCGGGGTGCGATACCAGCCGGCCGCCGCCAGGGCACCCCCGTCGCAGAGCAGGATGCTGCCGGTCACCCACGCCGCCAGTTCGCTGGCCAGGAACAGGGCACAACCGGCGATATCCTGGGGAACTCCGAAACGTCCCAGCGGGATCCACTCCCGGACATGCGTGTAATCCTCCGGTGCCATCCAGTTCTTGGGTTGCACCTGTTGTGTCTCCGTGGTCTCCGGGGCGATGGCGTTGACGCGGATGCCAGCAGGACCCAGTTCCAGGGCCAGGCTCCTGGTAAACCCGCTCACCCCGCTTTTATAGGCACCATAAGGCGTGATGTTGGGCATGCCCCGGCAGCCTTCGATGGAGGAAATGCTGATAATCGATGCACCCGGCGCGCGTTTTTTGAGCAGTGGAATAGCGTCCCGGCTGCAGACCAGCACGTGGCGCAGGTTCATGGCAAACAACTGGTCGATTTCCTCATCGCTCATCTCTTCCAGGGGTTTGACCATGTTGAGAAAATCGCCGACGTTATTGACCAGGATGCTCAACCCGTCGTGCTCCCGGTCGATGCGTTCCATCAGGGCTTTTACTTCTTCACTGCGCGTCACATCGCATTCCACACCGCTGAAGCTCCACTTTTGTTCATCGAAATACGCACCGGTCTGTGCCAGGTGTTCCGGGTTTGAATCAGCGATGATGACATGCGCTCCGTGTTCGGCAAAACACGCGGCGATGCCGCGTCCGATCCCCGCGGCACCGCCGGTGACCAGGGCTGTTTTATCTTGTAGCAATGCAGTCATGAGTCAGTCTCCACCAGGTTGTCAATAGCAATGGCCAGGGCAAAATCCCGCTCGCTGATACCGCCCGCCTCATGCGTGCTGAGTCGGATGTCCACGGTGCGATACACGTTGCCCCACTCCGGGTGATGGTCCGCTTTTTCCGCCAGTATGGCGACCCGCACCATGAAGGCAAAGGCCTCCTGGAAGTTTTTAAACAGGAAACGCCGATGCAGGGCCTCGTCTTCCAGTTTCCAGGCGGGAACTTCCGCCATGCGGGCCTGCACCTCCTCGGGACTCATCTTGTGAATGCTCATTTTTAGGATTTCCGCTGCCGGGGAAGCGTATCATAACACCGCCCAAGTCCCGCAATGCACTCGCAGTTCACAGGAAATCCCGCCGGCAGAAGCTGCGGAAACTGTCCGGCAAGTAGCCGCAGAATGATCCCGGGGCTTGCGCAGTTCTGGGCGAGGCGGGGGCAGATGTCCGTGTGGGGTGTCGTCTGCCTGTCCCCGGGAGCAGGCGGTGCTTTATTTCCGGGGTCAGCGGTGTGCGGATTAAGGGACAAGTCCCGGGAAGTGGCGGAGGGGGAGAGATTCGAACTCTCGGAGCCTCTCGGCTCGACGGTTTTCAAGACCGTTGCATTCAACCGCTCTGCCACCCCTCCGGTGCGGTCTCCCGTGTCTCATTGTGCACCAATTCCGGGTCTGGCTGTACAACGATGCCCTGATGGGAGGTGTATGTCCGACCCTACCGGGGGCAGCGAGCGGTATTGCTCAGGGTTCCGGTGGGCGAGGTCTGGGTTGGGGTTCGGAGGGCCGGGTTCGGGGTTCAGGCGGACGCCGTGCCCCGTCCGCTGCCGGGCCGGGTGATTGCGGTGTGCCGCGGGATTCCGGTGGGCGAGGTCTGGGTTGGGGTTCGGAGGGCCGGGTTCGGGGTTCAGATGGACGCCGTGCCCCGTCCGCTGCCGGGCCGGGCGGTCGCGGTGTGCCACCGGGTTCCGGTGGGCGAGGTCTGGATTCAGACGGACGCCGTGCCCCGTCCGCTGCCGGGCCGGGCGGTTGCGGTGTGCCGCGGGATTCCGGTGGGCGAGGTCTGGATTCAGACGGACGCCGTGCCCCGTCCGCTGCCGGGCCGGGTGATTGCGGTGTGCCGCGGGATTCCGGTGGGCGAGGTCTGGATTCAGACGGACGCCGTGCCCCGTCCGCTGCCGGGCCGGGTGGTCGCGGTGTGCCGCGGGATTCCGGTGGGCGAGGTCTGGATTCAGACGGACGCCGTGCCCCGTCCGCTGCCTGGCCGGGTGGTCGCGGTGTGCCGCGGGATTCCGGTGGGCGAGGTCTGGATTCAGACGGACGCCGTGCCCCATCCGCTGCCGGGCCGGACGGTCGCGGTGTACCGCCGGGTTCGGAGGGTCGGGTTCGGGGTTCAGACGGACGCCGTGCCCCGTCCGCTGCCGGGCCGGGCGATTGCGGTGTGCCGCCGGGTTCGGGAGGCCGGGTTCGGGGTTCAGACGGACGCCCCCGTCCGCTGCCGGGCCGGGCGATTGCGGTGTGCCGCCGGGTTCGGGAGGCCGGGTTCGGGGTTCAGACGGACGCCGTGCCCCGTCCGCTGCCGGGCCGGGTGGTCGCGGTGTGCCGCGGGATTCCGGTGGGCGAGGTCTGGGTTCAGATGGACGCCGTGCCTCGTCCGCTGCCGGGCCGGGCGATTGCGGTGTGCCGCCGGGTTCGGGGGGTCGGGTTCGGGGTTCAGACGGACGCCGTGCCCCGTCGGCTGCCGGGCCGGGCGGTCGCGGTGTACTACCAGGTTCGGGGGGTCGGGTCCGGGGTTCAGACGGACTCTGCATTGCGTCCAGGGCTTCCGGTCTTTGTCGAGCTGCGGACCGGGGTGCCTGCTGTCTGTCGTCACTCTCCCTGGGAGATGTTTGCGGTGGTTGCCGATTGCTTTTGGGCCCTCGTCCCCGTTGTCCGGACTTCCCCCTCGAGGGCGTGGAGGAAGCCTGTGTTTCGGTGTGCGGACCGGAGGATTTTTGTGAACGGCCCCTGCGCTCGGAGCTTCTCGGCGTTCGGGATTGCTGGCCATTTACCCTGTGTTGCGCCTGTTTTTGTTCGGGACGCCGTTGCGACTGGGATTTTCGTTGCCGGTTCTGTGGTCCATTTTCTTTGCGCCGGTGCTGGCGGGACGAAGTCCGCTTTTGCGGCGGCTTTTTCTTCGTGCCTGTACCGGGGGTCAACCACTGCCAGAGACTGCGCATCCAACCGCTCTTTTGCCGCTTTTGAATGGACCCGTCTCCCACTTGGTACGGATGACTTACCGGGGCATCGTCCCTGTTTTCCGACACTGGGCGGCGACTGCTTTTCCGGTACTTGCGCAGTTCCTCTTTTGCCGACTGTTTCTCGGGTTGTTTCCCCCCGGAAGCCGGCTGTTCCCGGTACGATTGCAACTTGTAATTGGGAAAGCGCATTTGTGCGGAGGGAATGATCGCGATATTGACCGAGTACTCCTCTTCGATTGCCAGCAGGTTGCGGCGTTTTTCATTGAACAGCACGCCGGACAGACCCTCATCGACGGGTGTCAGAACATGAATATCTGTCACTCCCTGCTTGGATGCTTCGAACTCTATGTAGCGCAAAATTGACATTGCCAGGGAGCGGTTGGTGCGGATTTTTCCATGGCCGTCGCAGGCGGGACAGATCTGCATGAAAGTGTCATCGGCCGACGGCCGCAGGCGTTTGCGCGTCATACACATCAGGCCGAAGTCGGAGATCACGCCGATATTGGGGCGCGCGTTATCCTGCGCCATTTCCTGGCGAAACAGCCGTTCTATTTCCTGGCGGTTTTTTTCCTGGTCCATGTCGATGAAGTCGATGACAATCTGCCCACCGATATCACGGAAACGCAATTGTTGCGCGATCTCTCGCGCCGCCTCCTGGTTGGTGCGAAAGGCGGTGTCTTCCATGTCATCGCCGTGGAGGCTGCCGGAATTCACATCGATCGTCGTCATCGCCGCGGTGTGGTCAAAAATCAGCGAGCCGCCCGCGGGCAGGGCCACCTTGCGCTGGTGAATGGATTCCACCTTTGCCTCGATTTTGTACTGGATGAACAGGGGAGTGGGCTCATCGTAAAAGATGATCTTGTGCTCTTGCTCCGGTTTGTTCCTGGTCGCCCATTCAGAGGCTATGCGAAACGACTGCGGTGTGTCGATCAGCACTTCGCGCACCTCGTTGTTCAGGTAGTCGCGCAGGGCGCGGAACAAGCCTTGCGGCTCCCGCATCAGCAGTGCAGGGCCGCGTACCTCCCGCGCCTTTTCCTGGATTTGCTCCCATACCCCGGCCAGGAGATGCATTTCTTTTTGCAGGTTTTCCAGTTCGGCGTCCAGGCTCTCCTTGCCCAGGCTGACACCCATGCCCGCGGGAATCTCGAGCTGTTGCAACAGATTGTGCAGGGTTTCCTGGCGTCGCCGGGGTATTTTCCGTTGTATCCTGCGCAACTGGGGCGCATTGGGATGCATCTCCAGGTACTGTCCGGCCAGGGTGATGACCGTGGTGAGAAGTGCCCCCTTGTTCTCATGCTGGCCCCGGTCGACCTGCATCTGCACGATGAGTTCATCGCCGACCTGCAGCAGGTTTTCGATCGCTTCCTGGGAGTCGCCCCCGCCGTCTCCGGTTTTGAATTCATCGGCGATATTGCGCAGCGGCAAGAAACCATTGCGCGCCCCGCCAAAATCGACGAAAGCGGCATCGATGCTGGGCACGATGTTCGTGACCTGTCCCTTGTAGACGTTATTTTGCTGCGCCTCGCTATCGTAACTTTCCACCTCCAGGTTCAGCAGGCGGCTCCCCTCCAGCAGGGCGATGCGCATTTCATCGGGAAAACTGGCGTTGATTAACAGTTTTTTCATTACATCCTCCGTTGCGGACGCAAAAATGCGCCGGTTCCCCCGACGCCGAGGATGCTTTCAGAGATTCTGCCGGAATTTCTCTCGTTCCGGAGCGAGGAGGGCGGGTTCAATGGCACCGCCTGTATTTCTCCTCTTCAATGTTTTCTGCAAACCCGGAAAACCCGGTGATTTCTCAGCAATTGCAGAGAATGCCTGGGTCTCCGTTCAAAAAACCGCCCATCCCAATGCCCGCAAACCCGGTATCTTGAGCCAAAACCTGCGGCGCTGCGCCGTTTGCCCGACTTTGCCGGCGAATAAAGCAGAACTTGTTGAAGCATCGTTGCGGCTTTCGACCTGGGTCTCCCGCCGCTGTAAGGGGCGGCATTCTACACAAAGCGGGTGTAGAAGTCCAATGCGGGGGTGCGGGGGACGCTGCGAGGTGCCGCTGTTGATGCCGGTGGCGGGTCGGCTGCCGGACCAGCCGGGGGATATGCAAGCTAGCAGATGGATCGCCGGTGTCGGGGGGCAGGTATTATTTCTCCTGCTCCGCCTGTTCTTTTTCAAATTCGGCGATGGCTTCTTCCAAGGGCGCCAACATGGTGGCCGCGCGCGGATACCCCGAGTACTGGGCGATGAACGGCAGCAACTCGCGCACCTCCTCCGGCTTCATTTCACCTCGCTTGAGCGAGGCTTTGGCCTGGATCTTGAAGGTGACCGGCTCCCCTTTTTCGGCGATGATGCCCAGCAGCAGGATGCGTTTATCGCGCATGGAAAGAACATCCCGGGGCCACAGCTCGGCGAAGAGCTGCTTCAGCATCAGGTCGACAAAAACATTCTCCCCGGGCGGCGGTGCCACGACATCGCCGGCGTACACTTCCTTCAGGGTTTTTTCCCCCAGTTCCCTGCGTCGTTTATCGTCCACCGTAGGCGTTATTGCAGCGATTTATTCGTAGGTGCCGAAGAGCTTGTCAAACAGCAGGGTGATCGTCGAGTAATTCCCCATGTACATGTTTTCGTGATGCTTGTGATGCTTGTCAGTGATGTAGTTGAGGGTGCGAAACGGGAAGTAGGGCAGGTCGACAAAGGTGTGATTGACGGTGTTCAACTGCACGTAGATCACGTAGGTCAGCGTTAGCGTGGCGACATGAAAAGGCCCCAGTGCCAGTGCCATGGCGATGATCGACAGGAAGAACAGGTTGAGTCCCAGGAAGGTCTCTATGGGGTGCACGTAATGCCCGTCGATATAAGTAGGCTTGCGCGCCTGGTGATGCACGGCGTGGATCCTGCGCATCTTGCCGTTGCCGTGAAACCAGAAGCGATGCATCAGGTAGTAGAAGAAATCGTAGAACATCAGGATGGCGATGCAGTGGAGCGGTATCAGCCACAGGGGCTGGGCCTGCAGTGTGACCACGAAGGGAAGAATGCCGACAAAGAAAACGATATTGCAGTACAGACCCGTTTTCTGGCTGGCTTTCACCATTGGCGGATACTTGGACTTGGCCAGCTTCTGCTTGTCCTGGGCCCGGTTCAGCTCCTTCATCTGTGCCAGGGCGGGCACTTGAAAGGCCAGGAATTTTCCAACCCGGGTCAGCACCACGATACCGGCAAAGCAGAGCAGGGCTGCCAGCCAGTTGTAGTGTTCCAGGAAGATCACAAATACACCGTTACCCATAATTGACACCTCTGGTATGCCGGGACCGGGAGCGATGCGAGGCCCAAACTGCGGGCGGCGTCCACCGCCCTGGCAGGCCCGGCGCATGACCCCGGGTGCTCACGGGTAAAACATTACATTCAAATGGCATTACAGTCAAACCCGGGAACGGGGGGATGGGGGGCGGAATACCCCGGAATACCCGCCCCCGGGGTTCAGGGACGCATCAGCTGACCGCCGTCGACATTGAGAACATGCCCGGTGATCCAGGCGGCCTCGTCGGAGAGCAGGAACAGTACCGCTTGGGCCAGGTCCTCCGGCTGTCCCAGGCGCTTGATCGGCATGCTCTTGATCATTTCCCGGGCGTAGTCGCCCGCGGTTTTTTCCAGGGCGCCGGTGGCCGTGGGACCCGGGGCGATGGCGTTGATGCGAATATTGCGTCCGCCCAGTTCATGGGCCAGCGACTGCGTGATGCCATTCATCGTCAGCTTGGCCACCCCGTAGAAGCCGGTGCTCATCCATGCCGCCGTCGACGACTGGTTGACGATGGCACCGCCCCCGCCGGCGGTCATGGGCTCGACCACGGCCCGGGTCATGATCAGGCAGCCGTGCGCATTGACGCGCATGAATTTTTCCAGGTAGTCCAGGTCTACATCCAGGTAACCGGTGATCAGCATGTCGCCAAAAATGGCGGCGTTATTGACCAGGTACTGGATGCCGCCGAACTTTTTGAGGCAGGCCGCGGCGCATTCCCCGGCGGATGCCTCGCTGCCGACATCGGTATGGACGAACAGGGCACTGCCGCCGTCTGCCTCGATTTCACCCGCCACCCGGGCACCGCCCTCTTCGTTGAGCTCGGCGATGACCACGTTCATGCCGCGCGCGGCACAGGCCTTGGCATAGCCTTCGCCGATGCCGCCGCCCGCGCCGGTGACGATCACTGTTTTGCCACTGAAATCCATGAGTTCCCCCTTCTGTTGCGATGTGTTTAGATTTGTTGCTTGGGAACCAGGCGATTGGGCCTGATTTCCAGAAGATCGATCGCCACCCCGGCGGGCTGTTCCAAGGCGCAGACCACTGCCTTTGCCACCTGCTCCACCTCCATCCCCGCATCCATGTACGAACCGGCGTCCCGCTGCCAGGCCTCCATGCCCCGGGCCAGGGCCGCCTCGTCCCAGCCTTCTGCAAACCCGGTCACGGCCACGCCCGGGCGAATGCAACTGACGCCGATGCCATCCTCCTGCAACTCCTCGCGCAGGTCGCGACTGAACCGTTCTACAGCGGCCTTGGTCGCCGCGTAAATCGACAGGTGGCTCATCTCATCATAATGCCAGGCCGAGGCGGAGGAGATGTTGATAATGCGCGGGTCGAGTGCCCCGTGCAGCAGTGGAATGGCCGCCTGGCTTGCAAACACCGTGCCTAAGAAGTTGGTGCGCACCTGGAGCATGACTTCGTCCTCCACCAGGGCCTGCACCCGGTTGGGACGCGCCAGTCCGGCGTTATTGACCAGTGCGTCCAGGCGTCCGAATTTTTTTTTGACCGCGCCCAGGGCATCGGTGATCGCCCGCTTATCGCTGACATCTGCAGCAATACCGAGTGCCTGTTCCGGGCCCAGTTCTGCTACCGCCGCCGCCAGCGGCCCCTCCCTGCGGGCCACCAGGCCGACCCGGGCACCCCGGGTCAGCAGTTCGCGGGCGATTCCCAGGCCAAAACCGCTGGAACCGCCAGTAATGGCGATGACGCTCCCGTCCAGTTCCATCAGGACACTCCCAGGGCGAGTGTCTTGGTCTCCAGGTATTCCTCGAAGCCCTCAGGTCCCATCTCGCGCCCGATGCCGCTCTGCTTGTAGCCGCCGAACGGGGCATCCGCAGCGTAGTAGTTGCCGCCGTTGACCGTGACCGTGCCGGCGCGCAGGCGGCGCGCCACCGCCAGGGCGCGCGCCTCGTCGGCGGACCAGACGCCGGCCGACAGGCCGTAGATGGTGTCATTGGCGATGCGCACGGCGTCATCCTCGTCTTCGTAGTTGATGACCGCAAGCACCGGGCCGAAGATCTCTTCCCGGGCAATGCTCATATTGTTGCGGACATCGACGAACACGGTGGGTTCCACGTAATAACCGCGCGGCAGGTGGGCGGGCATGCCGCCACCCAGCAACAGGCGGGCACCTTCGGCCTTGCCTTTTTCTATGTATCCCAGCACGCGCTCGCGCTGGCGGGCGTTGATCAGCGGCCCCATGATCTGGCTGTCGGAGGCCGGGTCTCCATACTCGATCAGGCCAAAAAAACTTTTGAGCAGTTCTTCCACTTCCGCCTGCCGCGCCCGGGGAATCAAAAGCCGGGTATGAATTGCGCAGCCCTGTCCGGCATGAAAGCAGACCGAGAGACAACTGGGCAGGCTGCTGCCCAAGTCGGCATCCTCCAGGATGATATTGGCGGATTTGCCGCCCAGCTCCAGGAATACTTTCTTGACCTGGTTGGCGGCGCGCGCCATGATCTCCCTGCCGACCGCCGTGGAACCGGTGAAGGAAATCATGTCGACACGGGGGTCGTCGACCAGTTGCCGACCCGGGGTTTGCGGGTCGCTTGCGGTGATGACATTAAATACGCCGGCCGGCATGTCTGTGTGTTGCGCAACTACACGTCCCAGCATGGCGGCAGTCCAGGGCGTATCCGGGGCGGCCTTGAGTACCACGGTGCACCCCGCGGCCAGCGCCGGTATGCACTTGGCCAGGTTGATCTGCAGGGGAACGTTCCAGGGTGTGATGGCACCGACCACGCCGATCGCCTCTTTTTCCACCAGCCGGTGACTCTTCTGGCCCAGCGGTTTGGCGATGCCGATATCCCGGGACCACTGGAATCCGGCCAGGTGTTTGAGGCTGTAGTCGATGAACCCGATCGGAACGTCGCATTGCGGCCCGCGCTCACCGCATATACCCAGCGGCGCGCCGGTCTCCGCGGCGATAATCTCGCGCAATTCATCCCGGGTTTGCAGCAGACCTTCCTGCAACTGTTGCAGACAGCGATGGCGCAGGGCGTGATCGGTGGACCAGTCGCCCTGGTCAAAGGCGCACCTGGCAGCGGCGATCGCCCGCTCCATGTCCTCGGGACCGGCATCCGCCATCTCACCCAGCGATTCTTCAGTCGCGGGATTGATATTGAGATAGGTCTTGCCGGAGGCGGCGGGACACAGCTCTCCGGCGATATACAACAGGGTTTCGGGGTTCATGGTTCAGGCCTTGTTGAGAAACAGGTCCAGCACCGTCTCGCGCAGGCGTTGCGTGGCGGGCAGCTTCACGCCCATCTCCGCTGCGCTTTGCAAGGCGCAATCCAGGTCTTTTTCTCCCAGCCTGCCGAAAGTGCCAAACACTTCCTCCATCTGCTCCGGGGTGCAACTGGCGGCCAGCTGGTTACGGTTGCTGATAAACGCGTGCATGGCCTCGTTGACTACACCGTTGGATTTGCCGACTTCACGCAGCAGCTCGGTGGACAGGCCGCCGGCCCCGGCCAGCCGGACCGCCTCCGACATGGCCAGGAATTCGGCGTACGTGATCAGGTTGTTGCACAGTTTCAGCAGCAGTCCCGCCCCCAGTTCTCCCGCGTGGATGATACTTTCCGCCGAGGTTTCAAACACGGGTCTGGCGCGCGCCACGTCTGGCGCATCCCCGCCGACCATGTAGCACAATTTGCCGGCCTCGGCACCCTGGGCACCGCCGCTGAGGGCGGCGTCGATCAGGTGCAGCCCGCGTTCAGCGGCATCCGCCGCCCACTGCAGCAACGCCTTGCGGGTCACGGTGCTGTGAATGGCGACCAGGGTACCCGGGGCGGCGTGGGCCAACAGACCGTCGTCGCCGTACAGCACGTCCTGCACCTGCTCGTTATCACGCACACATATACCGATATGCTCACAGGCCCGGGCCAGTTCTGCCACGGAGTCGCAGCCCACGGCACCCTGCTGTGCCAGCTCATCGACGGCACTCCGATCAATATCAAAAACGTGAGCCCGGAAGCCTTCGCCCACCAAGCGCCGGGCCGAGGGCCTGCCGATATTGCCCAAGCCTATATAGCCCACCTGTTTTTCTGCGCCCATGAAAATGTCCCCGGTTTTAAAATTCCCGATGCGGGTTCCCCTGAGAATGCAGGCACTGCCCGGGCGGGCGTTTCATCCCCCGGATATGGGATGCGCCGGGCAGACACTCGCAAGTGCAGGTGTCCAAACCAATTGCCGCAAAGTTTAGTCTCCCCTAAGCTGAATTTCAATCCGGTGCCCCCCGGGGATGTCGTCAATCCCGTGTGGAGCCGGATAGAGCAAGGCTGACAACCGGTGCCTCCCCGGTGCTTGTTTCCTGTTAAACTTGGCCCGGGAAGATGCAAATATAATTGCAAGAACAGATGAATGATGCCCCCCCCCCCCCCCCCCCCCCCTCAAAAAAGTTCCGAGACAACAAAAACTGTTTATTACTCCACCGTGCCCGAGCGCCGTGATCAGCATTTTTGGCTGCTGCCTTTCCCGAAAAAATACAACTATGTGTGCAATGATCATTCTCCGGATATTATCGGGGTGTATGAGAAGTACCGTATAGTCCCGCGAATCTGGGGGCTATACAGGATGATATTGCGCACGCGATGGCGTTATGGCTATAAGCCCGTGTTATACACCACATCAACAGACCATGAGTACTTGGGTCGTTTTATTTCCAGTGCCGGGGCGGATTTTAAATTCTCCTGCCAGCCCACTACAGAACGGGGCTGCCACTGGCATTACATGTTGGGTAATCCGGGATGCAAGTCTATATGGG
The DNA here is from genome assembly GCA_965215045.1 of Gammaproteobacteria bacterium. Classification (GTDB taxonomy): domain Bacteria; phylum Pseudomonadota; class Gammaproteobacteria; order JABABF01; family JABABF01. The sequence continues at coordinate 1,806,202 of OZ244031.1, forward strand.
AAGCCTTGCTGCCGGATTCGGTACGGGATGAGTACAGGGAGCAGCTGCTAAACCGCGCGAAAACCCGGTTCTGCTCTTTTATCTACTCCGATGGTTGGCGTCCATACACATTCGTACGCCGGGATTTTTGTCAATTGCTGTCGCAATACAAAAGAGTGGACTGCCCCGGCACGAGCCTGAATAACATGCGACGCCTTGTAAGACTTGACCGGCCTGGGGGCTACGAGGCAAAACTGGATTTCATGGCATCTTGTAAATTCAGCATCGTGTTTGAACATTCTGCAGATGAGAATTACCTTACGGAGAAGCTGCCGGATGCTCTTTATGCCGGCTCTGTACCCATTTACTGGGGTTGTCCGCGGGTGGCAGAATATTACAACCCGGCGGCGTTCATTAATTGTTATGATTACAAGTCTTTTGAAGACGTGGTGCAGAGAGTGATTGAAATTGATAACGACCCGCGCCTGTACGAAGAGTACCGCAATGCTCCGCCCATTCTGCCCACCACCCGCTATTACGAGATGATGCGGGAAATGGAGGAACAGTGTGCGGCCATGCTGGAGGAAGTGATGGTGCGCCGGACATGGAAAAGAAACGTTCTGTACGACGGATTGCGCCTGTGCTGGTGGGTGCTGGTGAATCTTGACTGGGAAATTAAGACGTTCCTGTATCGGCCGTATAAAAAATTCCACCTGCGGAAGGTTCGCTTATGGTTTCGCAGGAATGTCGGGTCTATCTTCGCAAGCCGATGAATAATAACCCCCTCAAAAAAAGTTCCAAGACAACGGAAACTGTTTATTACTCCACCGTGCCCGAGCGCCGTGATCAGCATTTTTGGATGCTGCCTTTCCCGCAAAAATACAACTATGTGTGCAATGATCATTCTCCGGATATTATCGGGGTGTATGAGAACCACAGGGTATCTCCGCGCATCTGGGGGCTATACAGGATGATATTGCGCACGCGATGGCGTTATGGCTATAAGCCCGTGTTATACACCACGTCAACAGATCATGAGTACTTGGGTCGTTTTATTTCCAGTGCCGGGGCGGATTTTAAATTCTCCTGCCAGCCCACTACAGAACGGGGCTGCCACTGGCATTACATGTTGGGTAATCCGGTGAGGAAGCCTGTATGGGAAGCCCTGCTGCCGGATTCGGTACGGGATGAGTACAGGGAGCAGCTGCTAAACCGCGCGAAAACCCGGTTCTGCTCTTTTATCTACTCCGATGGTTGGCGTCCATACACATTCGTACGCCGGGATTTTTGTCAATTGCTGTCGCAATACAAAAGAGTGGACTGCCCCGGCACGAGCCTGAATAACATGCGACGCCTTGTAAGACTTGACCGGCCTGGGGGCTACGAGGCAAAACTGGATTTCATGGCATCTTGTAAATTCAGCATCGTGTTTGAACATTCTGCAGATGAGAATTACCTTACGGAGAAGCTGCCGGATGCTCTTTATGCCGGCTCTGTACCCATTTACTGGGGTTGTCCGCGGGTGGCAGAATATTACAACCCGGCGGCGTTCATTAATTGTCATGATTACAAGTCTTTTGAAGACGTGGTGCAGAGAGTGATTGAAATTGATAACGACCCGCGCCTGTACGAAGAGTACCGCAATGCTCCGCCCATTCTGCCCACCACCCGCTATTACGAGATGATGCGGGAAATGGAGGAACAGTGTGCGGCCATGCTGGAGGAAGTGATGGTGCGCCGGACACGGAAAAGAAACGTTCTGTACGACGGATTGCGCCTGTGCTGGTGGGTGCTGGTGAATCTTGACTGGGAAATTAAGACGTTCCTGTATCGGCCGTATAAAAAATTCCACCTGCGGAAGGTTCGCTTATGGTTTCGCAGGAATGTCGGGTCTATCTTCGCAAGCCGATGAATAATAACCCCCTCAAAAAAAGTTCCAAGACAACGGAAACTGTTTATTACTCCATCGTTCCCAAGCGCCGGGCACAGAATTTTGAGCTGCTGCCTTTCCCGCAAAAATACAACTATGTGTGCAATGATCATCCTCCGGATATTATCGGGGTGTATGGGAACCACAGGGTATCTCCGCGAAGCTGGGGGCTATACAGGCAGGTGTTGCGCACGCGATGGCATTATGGCTATAAGCCCGTGTTATTCACCACGTCAACAGAACATGACTACTTGGATCGTTTTGTTTCCAGTGCCGGGGTGGATTTTAAATTCTCCTGCCAGCCTACTACAGAACGGGGCTGCCACTGGCATTACATGTTGGGTAATCCGGGATGCAAGTCTATATGGGAAGCCTTGCTGTCGGATGCGGCCCGGGATGAGCGCAGGGAGCAGCTGCTAAACCGCGCGAAAACCCGGTTCTGCTCTTTTATCTACTCGGATAATTTTCGTTTACAAACAGCTGTACGCCGGGATTTTTGTCAATTGCTGGCGCAATACAAAAGAGTGGACTGCCCCGGCAAGAGCCTGAACAACATGCCACGCCTTGTAACACTTGACCAGCCTGGAGGCTACGAGGCAAAACTGGATTTCATGGCATCTCGTAAATTCAGCATCGTGTTTGAACATTCTGTAGATGAGAATTACCTCACGGAGAAGCTGCCAGATGCTCTTTATGTCGGCTCTGTGCCCATTTACTGGGGTTGTCCGCAGGTGGCAGAATACTACAACCCGGCGGCGTTCATTAATTGTCATGATTACAAGTCTTTTGAAGACGTGGTACAAAGGGTAATCGAGGTCGATAACAACTCGCACCTGTACGAAGAGTACCGCAATGCGCCGCCTATTCTGCCCACCTCCCGCTATTACAGGATGATGCGGGAAATGGAGGAACAATGTGCCGTCATGCTGGAGGAAGTGATGGTGCGCCGGGCACAGAAAAGAAACGTTCTGCACGACGGATTGCGCCTGTGCTGGTGGGTGCTGTTGAATCTTGACCGGGAATTTAAGACGTTCCTGTATTGGCTGTATAAAAAATTCCACCTGCGGCGGCTCCGCTTATGGTTTGGCAACTAAGCCCGGGTATAGCTTCGCAAGTCGATGAATAATCACTCTCTCAAAAAAAGTTCCGAGACAACGGGAACTGTTTATTATTCCCTCGTTCCCGAACAGAATGACCGGTATTTTCAAGCAATGCCCTTCCCGCGAAAATACAACTATGTGCGGAACGAACAGTCCCCGGATATTATCGGGGTGCGGGTATCCGGCACCGACACTCCCCTGACGTGGTGGAAATACAGACAGGCGTTATACATACGGTGGCGCTACGGTTATAAGCCCGTGTTATTCAGCACAACAATTGAAAATGACCGCCCCGTTGCCGGCCTGGGGCTGGAGTTTATTTTTTCCCCCTATCCCACCAAGGGACGGAATTGTGCGTGTCATTACATGTTATGTGATTTGAATCACAAGCCTGTATGGAAAGCTTTACTGCCAAGCCAAGTGCGGGATGAGCGCAGGGAGCAGCTGCTCAACGTTGCAAAAACCCGGTTCTGCTGTTTTATTTACACTGATGATCATCGCCACACAACATTCGTGCGCCGGAATTTCTGTAAATTGCTGGCGCAATACAAGAGAGTGGACTGCCCCGGCAATAGCCTGAACAATATGCCGGGAATTGTAGGTTTAAACCACCCCACGGCCCTCCAGGAAAAACTGGATTTTACGGCGTCCTGCAAGTTCAGCATCGCCTTTGAACATGCTTCAGATGAGCATTACTTCACGGAGAAGTTGCCGGATGCCCTTTATGCCGGTGCCGTTCCCATTTACTGGGGCTGTCCCCGGGCGGCGGAATATTACAACCCGGCGGCGTTCATCAATTGCCATGATTACAAGTCCTTTGACGACGTGGTACAAAGGGTAATCGAGGTCGATAACAACCCGCGCCTGTACGAAGAGTACCGCAATGCGCCGCCCATTCTGCCCACCACCCGCTATTACGAGATGATGCGGGACATGGAGAAACAGTGCGATGCCATGCTGGAGACAGTGATGGCGCGTCGGGTGCGCAAGAGAAACGTTCTGTACAACGGATTGCGTCTGTGCTGGTTGGTGCTGCGGAATCTCGACCTGGAACTTCAGAAGCTCTGCCACCCCATTTATGTATCCGGGTATAAAAAATTCCCCCCCCTGCGGCGCATTCGCAGATTTTTTCGTTAAGGAAGCCAGATATATCCCTGTAAGCCTATGAATTTCTGGCAGAAAATTTTATTTTTCACGCTTTGAAATAACGCTTGCTTCATCCCGGGACGCCCGGTATTCTCAATGCGGAAACCAATGGTGCACCCGCACCTTCCGGTATCCCGGGAACGGAGTGCCGATATTGCTCCCCTGGAACCAACCGCCCAGGAGGTTGACCATGAACCCATTTTTTATCCGTGGACTGATCGCATTGACCCTGTTGTTCGGAGCCTTGAGCCTGGCATCCGGGACGGCACGGGCGGCACTCACCGGGGGCGAGGAAGAACCGGATGAGCGGATGATGAGCGAGATGCCGGCGGCACCTGCTGCGGGTCCGGTGGTGCGTATCAACAGTGCCGATGAAAAGACCCTGCAAACTCTCTACGGGGTAGGCCCCCGGCGCGCCCGGGCAATTCTGCGTTACCGCAAGCTGCGGGGGCCGTTTCGCAACGAACAGGACCTGCTGAAAGTTCGGGGAATTGCCGAGGATTTTCTCAGGCGTAACCGGGGACGGCTGCGCTGGGACTGAGCCCGTTCTCAGCGCGCACCCCTGCCGGTGATGACGGTCACTACCGTCAGGATGATAATCAGCAGGTCCAGCCACAGGGAGATATGCTTGATGTAGTAGAGGTCCCGCTCCAGTTTTTCACGCATGCTGGGGACGTCTTCGTCCGGCGTATGGCCCTGGGTGATCTGGGCCCACCCGGTGATGCCGGGTCTGACGGCGTACCGATGGCGGTGAAAGGGCATCTGGTGATGCAGATCAGCCAGGCTGTTGCCGCGCAAGGACAGGGGGCGCGGTCCGATCAGGCTCATGTCGCCGCACAGGATATTCCATAACTGCGGCAGTTCGTCCAGGCGGAAATGGCGCAACAATGCACCGAGACGGGTGATATGCGAGACGGTGCCCGGCTTTGCAGTCATGGTGCGGAATTTGTACACGGTAAACATCTGTCCGTGCAGACCGGCGCGTTTCTGGGTGAACAACACCGGTCGACCGGAGCCCACCAGGATTGCCAGGATAATGAGGAGGATAGGCACTGCCAGCAGCATTAGCAGTACAGCGGCGACCAGCGCATCGAAAATCCTCTTCCACAGGATATACACGGTGGAGGGCAGCAGCATCCCCAGCCGGTTGTTGGACAGGTGGTCCAGGGGGAGGCGTCCGCTGGATGCCTCGTAGACAATGGAGGCGTCGTAGACCGGGACCTGTTTCAGGGTCACCTCGGCGAGAAAATGGCTCCATTGTTCGGGGAGCTCCGTTTGCAGGTCTGCAATGATGCCGTCGCATTGCCCCGGCAGTTCCGGCTTTTGCAAAGTGGCGCAATGCAGGCGCTTGAGATTTTGCAGTTCCAGGGGACGCCCTCCGGGCACCAGGTAGAAGTATGGCGTGCTGTAGAGTGCCATCAACCGGACCCGCAGCGGGAACCAGAGCATGGTCAGCATGCAGGACAGCAGCAATATAGAGCGCGAATAGTCGATCCGGAATAAAACAATCAACAGGATCAGGATCCCGAAGCCGGACAGCACCATGGGCAGGGCATGGGCCATGGTATGGAAGCCGGCGAGGAAGGTCGAACGATACAAGAACAGGGTGCAAATACTGAACACCATCCCGGCACCGAGCAGGGAATTGATCTCCACGTCTTCCAGCGGCGTCAGCAGGAGCGGCCCCTGGTGCAATGTCAGGGTCAGGCAGAGCATGCTGACCAGGGCACCGCAGTCGATCAGTGCCCAATTATGCAGTGAAACCGGCTTCATCCCGATGGTTCCCCGTCCCAGCAAACGAGAGTACAGAACCTCCTATTGTACCTGTCGGCTGCACCGGTATATTCATCCTTCCGGGAGAGCGGTTACCGGCGTTGTAAAACGTTTTATAATTTATCCCATCGTCGAGTTTGTATACGGCACAACAACGTAATGGCAAAATCCTCAAGACGCAAACAGAACAAGAACAAGAACAGGAAATCTCTTAGGACGTCTCCCCGGGCTTCCAGTGTTGCTGCCCGGGGCAATGGGGCTACACCCCGGGCCGTGCGCGCCGCTGCCAGGCTGAGTCCGGAAAACTGGCGCGCGCCCGCGTGGTATGTGATTCTCCTGGCGATATTCATCGGTTCCCCCACCCTGCTGGGCACGTACGGCCACAATTACGGGTACTCCCCGGATCTCCACATGGCTTCCGTGATCCAGGTGGGAGGTGTGGGGATTCTCGCCTTGTTCTTTTTAACCCAAGCACAACGCAGTTTTCTCTATGTTCGCCGCATGCCGGTCATGACGCCGGCGGTATTACTGCTTGCATGGGCCACCCTGTCATTGTTCTGGGCGCACAATCACTACGAGGCCACCATCAAGCTGTTGGATTGGGGGGGGGCTGTGCTGGGTGGCCTGTTACTGGTGCATACCCTGGGGGAAGAGCGGCATGCGCGCTGGGCGGTGCTGGGAGTGTTCCTGTCAGGATGCATGTTGCTGGTGATAGGTCTTGCCCAGTACTGGTTCAATGTGGAGTGGGTGGACCAGCATGCACGGCCGGCCATCACTTTCAACAACAAGAATATGGCAGCGCAGTACATGTTGCTGGTGATGCCGCTGGGTTTTGCCCTGGCGATGTACCGCAGGTTCCCGATATGGTGGCGAATTTTCTGCGTTTTGATCAGCCTGGGCATCATCTACTTTGTGCTGGTTTCCAATACTCGCGGTGCCATTATTGCCACCATGCTGCAAATCGTCTTGCTGGCAGTGACTTTTACTGGACTTGTTCTGTATTCCCGGGCGCATGTCCAATGGAAATACGTACTGCCGGGCATCCTCCTCCTGTTGCTGGTGCTTTTTTTCAGCATGACATTCAGCAATTACGGATTGATTGAGGGTTGGGGGAAGGTCTATAGCCGAATTTCAGCAGTGATCGAAAGAATCATACTTTTTCAAGGAGAGGTCCGTTTTGCGATCTGGAGCAATACCCTGGAGATGATTCGTGACAACCCCATTCTCGGGGTTGGCATTGGCAACTGGGTGGTGGAGTACCCGATCTACCACCAACGCATAATGGTGGACCACCAGATGACCATGAGCATACAGCATATTAATACGCACCAGGACTACCTGGAGATCGTATCCGAACTGGGCTTGATCGGTTTTGCATGCATATTCATGATCGGGGTACAGGTCATCCGGATTTTCTGGAAGATGGCGCGCCTGATGGACGGGGATGACAGTTATATAGCTGCCGCACTGGTTTGCGGCCTCGCCGGGCTGGCGGTCAACGCCCTGGGTAGCTTCCCCTTTCAACAGCCGGCACCGGTATTTGTTTTCATGTGTTACCTGGGGTTGTTGGATTTTTACTGGAACCGGGCCAAGGGCGCACCGCCCCTGGCGAGATTGCCGATACGCCAGGCGGCCCTGCCGTCGGCGGTAGCAGCGGGTGTTCTCTGCCTGGCATTGGTCATGTTGCATTATGCCTGGTACCAGTCAGAGATCCATTTTCGGCGCGCCACGATTGCATCGCGGGCCAACGAGGAACAGCAGATGATACTGGAGGCCGAGGAGTCGTTGCGCTGGAGCCCGGGGCGTCAAAGAATGTCCAATTTTATTGCGATGGGAAAATTACGGCGCGGTGAAAATGAACAGGCGGCGCGAGCCTTTGACAACGTGTTAGGGGCTTACCCTCACCTGATTCATACCCTGGGCAATGCCTCGATGGCGTACAACCGCTTGGGGATGAGAGAAAAAACCCTGTTGACTTTGCAGCATTTGATCGATATACGCCCGTCGCCGATGTCCTATATGCGCATGGGAGCGTTCCTGTATGGCATCGGGCAGCGTGATGCGTCCCTGGACTACCTGCGCAAATCCCTGGGCGACGGTTGGCCGCCGCTATCCAAGGAATACGAAGGACAGGTGCGCCGGTTACTGCGCAGGGTCGAGAATGTCAAGCGGGTTGAACAGGGAGAAAAAGCGATTCCTTACGTCCTGGACCCGGCGAAATAGGACCCGGGCTGAAAATGGGGCGATACGCCCCGCACCCAGGCTGGGCACAACGCCATGGATACTGACATTTTCAATGGTGATGCAGACGGTATATGTGCGTTGCTGCAATTGCATCATGTCGAACCCCGCGACAGCCGGCTGGTCACCGGGGTTAAGCGCGACGTGGAATTGCTCTCCCGGGTGACAGTCGACGCCGGCGACCGCTTGCGCGTGCTGGATATTTCCCTGGATAAGAATCGCGAACCCTTGTTGCGCATCTTGGAGTCCGCCGGCCGGGTGTTGTACGTGGACCATCACTACGCCGGGGAGATACCTGTACATGCTTCCCTGCAGGCACTGATCGACACTTCTCCGGAAGTGTGCACCAGCCTGTTGGTTAACGGGCATCTCAAGGGGGCGTTCGCCGGCTGGGCGGTCGTGGGTGCCTACGGCGACAACCTGGGAACGGCTGCCGGTGCCCTGGGGCGCAGCCTGGGACTCGGGGAGCAGCAGATGCGGACCCTGCAATCCCTGGGAATTTACATCAATTACAACAGTTACGGCGCGCGGCTTGAAGACTTGTATTTTCCTCCCGATGAACTGTTCAGTCTGCTCTCTGCCTACGCGGACCCGGGAGACTTTCTGCGTGAAGATACGCGGGTTTTCGCCCGCTTGGAGCAGGGCTACCGGGAGGACCTGGAACAGGCGGAAGCCATTCGCGCGCATCGCGGCAGCGTGGCCGGTGCCACGGTCTACCTGCTGCCGACCGCGGCCTGGGCGCGCCGGGTGGGCGCGGTATTCGGCAACCTGCTCAGCAATCGCAATCCTGCTTGCGCGCATGCCATTGTCATGGAACTGGAAGACGGTGGCTGGCTGGTCAGCGTGCGTGCGCCCCGGGAAAAGCTGCAGGGTGCCGATGTATTGTGCCGCGCCTTTCCCACCGGCGGCGGCCGTGCCGGTGCCGCCGGCATCAATCGTCTGCCGCGGGAGATGCTGGAAGAATTTATTGCCGCCTTCGTGCGGCAGTACGGAGATGCTCAGCGCGGTGCGTCGTAGCGTCCGGTGCGGCGTCCCGATGACAACACGAGCTGCCACAACTGGTTGGTGCGCGAGCGGAATGCACCGGCGCAGGACAACAGGTAATACTCCCAGGTGCGGACAAAACGTTCGTCGCATTCATCGCCGAGTTGGTCCATGCTGCGGCGAAAATTCTCCTGCCATGCCATCAGGGTGTGATCGTAATCCGCACCAAAATTCTGCAGGTCTTCGACCAGGAAAAAACCTTCGCAAGCCCTGCCGATCTGCGCCAGCGAAGGCAGCATGGAATTGGGAAAAATGTATTTTGCAATCCACGGGTCGGTGATGGTGCGGGAGGTGGAGGAGCCGATGGTATGCAGCAGGAACAGGCCGTCATCCTTGAGTGCCTTGCGCATCACGCGCATGTAAGTGCGGTAGTTCTTAAAACCCACGTGTTCGAACATGCCAATGGAATACCCGCGGTCAAACGAGCCCTGCAACTGCCGATAATCCTGCAAGTGGATGGTAACGGGCAATCCCTGGCACAACTCGCGCGCGTGCTCGGCCTGTGCACTCGACACGGTGTACCCGGTCACGGCAACATCGTAATTTTCGACAGCGAAACGCGCGGCACCTCCCCAGCCGCAACCGACATCCAGTACCTTCATGCCGGGCCGCAACATCAGCTTGTCAAAAACCAGGCGCAGTTTCGCCTCTTGGGCGTCGTCGAGATTCGTTGCATCTTTCCAGTGCCCGCAGCTGTACATCATGCGCGAGTCAAGCATGCAGCGGAAGATGCGCTTGTCCAGGTCGTAATGATGTTGGCCCACCCGGAAGGCGCGCGCTGCTTTCTGCAGGTTGAGCAGTGCCGAGAAGACCAGGTTGCGCAGGTGGAACACGGACCCGGTGCGGTGCTGTAACTCGGCCCGCAGGGTGCGTGTGAAAAATTCATCCAGTTGCTCGCAGTCCCACCAGCCGTCCATGTATGCCTCTCCCAGGCCCAGGGTCCCGGAACACAGGAGCCTGCGGTACAGTCGCCGGTCGTGCACGCGAATATCCCAGGGGCGGGTGCCGTTGATGCGCACGTCAGCGGGCTCCAGCATGCGCCGGTAGCGGGCTTCCAACTGCTGGCCCAACATGTTGCGACTAGGCAGTGGATATTGCGCATCCTGCCGTTCGGAGGCACTGTCGCGCCGGCTGCGCCAAACCGTGATGTGTGGCTCCGCCTGCTGGGCTCGAACCAGCGACCCGATGATTAACAGTCATCTGCTCTACCAACTGAGCTAAGGCGGAAGAAATTCACCCGCATATTAATTCAGAAGCCCAAGCCGGTCAATCAGATACGAGGCTGCACCACGAAACCCGGCAATGTTTTGCAAGTCCGGACCGTGCCCGGTTTGCGGCCGGAGCGTGTCGCGGAAACCGGGCGGTTTCTCATATTGCGCCGCGGTTATATACAATAAAAAACATGCCAGTTGCATCACAGCGTCGAGACAGTCGCCAGCGCGCGCCAGTGCCAGCGGCAAGGCAGCGCAAGTTCAAGGTCGAGGCCCCCTTTAGGCCGGCCGGTGACCAGGCGTCGGCAATTCGTCGGCTGGCCACGGGCCTGGGAGACGGGCTGCATTCCCAGGTCCTGCTGGGAGTGACTGGCTCGGGCAAAACCTACACCGTTGCCAAGCTGGTCGAGCGCGTGCAGCGCCCCACCCTGGTGATGGCACCCAACAAGACGCTGGCGGCCCAGCTGTACGGGGAGTTCCGGCAGTTTTTCCCACACAATGCGGTCGAGTATTTCGTCTCCTACTACGATTATTACCAGCCCGAGGCGTACGTGCCTTCCTCGGACACCTACATAGAAAAGGATGCTTCGATCAACGAGCACATCGAACAGATGCGCCTGTCGGCGACCAAGGCATTGCTGGAACGGAAGGACACGCTGGTCGTGGCCACCGTCTCGGCGATTTACGGTATCGGTGCCCCGGAGAGTTACCTCAAGATGGTGCTGCACCTGGTGCGCGGCGAGGAGCTCGACCGGCAAAAGGTCTTGCGCCGCCTGGCCGAACTGCAATACACCCGCAACGACATGGAATTTCATCGCGGCACGTACCGCGTGCGCGGAGAAGTCATCGACGTGTTTCCGGCGGAATCGGCGGAGGCGGCGATTCGCATTACGTTGTTTGACCGGGAACTGGAGAGCATCGCGTTTTTTGATCCCTTGACGGGTGAGGTCTTGCGCGAGGTTCCGCGGGTGACGATCTATCCCAAGACGCACTATGTCACGCCCAGGGACCAGCTGCTCGCGACCCTGGAACAGGTCGAAGGGGACCTGGAACAGCGGCTTGCGGAACTGAAGGCCGCCGACAAGCTGCTGGAGGCGCAGCGGCTGGAACAGCGCACCCGTTTCGACCTGGAGATGATCCGCGAACTGGGCTATTGCACCGGCATTGAAAATTATTCCCGTTACCTGTCGGGCCGGGCCCCGGGCGAGCCGCCGCCGACCCTGTTTGACTACTTGTCACAAGACACCCTGGTGGTGGTCGATGAATCGCACGTGGCGGTGCCGCAGATCGGCGGCATGTACCGGGGCGATCGCTCGCGCAAGGAAACGCTGGTGGAATACGGCTTCCGTCTGCCCTCGGCCCTGGATAACCGGCCGTTGCGTTTCGATGAATGGGAGGCCTGTGTGCACCAGGCGATCTTCGTCTCGGCCACCCCGGCCCGTTATGAAATAGAACACGCGGGCCAGGTCGTGGAGCAGGTGGTGCGGCCCACCGGGCTGGTGGACCCGAAGGTCGAGGTGCGCCCGGTCGCAGGCCAGGTCGACGACCTGATGTCGGAAGTGCGGCGCCGGGCCGAACAAAACGAACGCAGCCTGGTGACCACCCTGACCAAGCGCATGGCCGAGGATCTGAGCGAATACCTGGATGAACACGGTATCCGGGTGCGTTACCTGCACTCGGACATTAACACCGTCGAACGGGTAGAGATTATTCGCGATCTGCGCCTGGGACATTTTGACGTGCTGGTCGGGATTAACCTGTTGCGTGAGGGTTTGGACATGCCGGAGGTTTCCCTGGTGGCCATCCTGGATGCCGATCGCGAGGGTTACCTGCGTTCAGAAAGCTCCCTGATTCAAACCATGGGTCGTGCTGCACGCAATGTCAACGGCGCGGTCATTCTCTATGCTGAACGCATCACCGACTCGATGCGGCGGGCGATGGCCGAGACGGAACGCCGGCGCAAGAAACAGCTGGCTTACAACAAGAAGCACGGCATCCGTCCGCGCACGGTGCAACGCGAGGTCACGGACATCATGGAGGGTGCCCGGGTGGCACCTGGACGCGGTGCCAAACGCGGCAAGGGGAGGCGGGGTGCCGCGGTCGCCGGGGGCGGCATTGTCGACGAGGCGAGTCGCCTCGCCAGCCTGCCGGCCGCAGAGCTGGGACGGGAGCTCCGGCGCCTGGAAGAGACAATGTATGAGCATGCGGCCAACCTGGAGTTCGAGGAGGCGGCCCGGTTGCGCGACACGTTGGCCGAGGTGCGTGAGCGCGCTTTCGTAGACCCGCGCTGAGAAAACCCTGCCCGGCATTCCGTGCCCGTTGCTGTCCCGGAATCCTGCACGGGTTCCAGGCCCCGGCATTCCGTGCCCGTTGGCGTTCTGCACGGGTTCCAGGCCCCGGGTGTTCCGCAAGACTTTATAATAGCCAGTGCCCGGGGGGCGCATCCAAAGGCGCGTAGCTCAGACCGGTTAGAGCACCACCTTGACATGGTGGGGGTCGTTGGTTCGAATCCAATCGCGCCTACCAATTTGGCACCGCCGGGAGTCATGTTCATCCCGTGTTCGACGATACCCAGTACACCGATGCGCAACCATGCCTGAGATCACCCTGCCGGACGGCAGCTGCCGGGCGTACCCCGGGCCGGTCAGTGCGCTGCAGGTAGCCCGGGAAATCGGCGAGGGACTGGCCCGGGCGACGGTCGCTGCGCTGTGGAACGGGCAGATGGCCGATGCCGCGGACCCCGTGGACCGGGATGCGGAATTGCGCTTGATTACCGCGCAAGACCCGGAGGCACTGGAAATCATCCGCCATTCCTGCGCCCATCTCCTGGGGCAGGCGATCAAGCAGTTATACCCGGAGGCCTGCATGGTGATCGGCCCGGTCATCGAGGATGGCTTCTATTACGACATTGCCCGCCAGGAGCCATTCACCCCGCAGGACCTGGAACGGCTGCAGGAAAAAATGGCGGAGTTGATCGCCCAGGAATACGACGTGATCAAGAAGATGACCCCGCGCGAGGAGGTGGTGCGCATTTTTCGCGAGCGCGGCGAAAGCTACAAGGTGCGACTCGTGGAGGAAATGCCGCCGGAAGTGCGTGAAATGGGTCTCTATTACCACCAGGAATACATTGATATGTGCCGCGGCCCGCACGTGCCCAACACCCGTTTTCTCAAGGCGTTCCAGTTGAGTCATGTCTCCGGGGCCTACTGGAAGGGGGATTCCAGCAACGAGATGCTGCAACGCATTTACGGCACTGCCTGGCCTGACCACAAGCAGTTGCGCGCTTATCTGCATCGCCGGGAAGAGGCGGAGAAACGCGACCATCGCCGCCTCGGGAAACAGTTGGACCTGTTTCATTTCCGCGAGGAATCTCCCGGCATGGTGTTCTGGCACCCGCGTGGCTGGACACTTTTCCGGCTGGTCGAGGAGTACATGCGAGGCAAGGGGGCCCGGGATTACCAGGAGGTGCATACCCCGCAATTGCTGGAACGCAGCCTGTGGGAGCGTTCCGGGCACTGGGACAAGTTCGGCGAGATGATTTTTTCCACCACCTCGGAAAAGCGCGACTACGCGATCAAGCCCATGAACTGCCCCGCGCACATCCAGATTTTCAATCACGGTCTGCGCAGTTACCGGGACCTGCCGCTGCGCCTGGCCGAGTTCGGCGTCGTGCACCGCAACGAGCCTTCCGGCACGTTGCACGGCTTGCTGCGGGCGCGCCGCTTTACCCAGGATGACGCCCATGTCTTTTGCCGCGAGGAACAATTGCGCCCGGAGATGGAACGCCTCTTCGACCTGGTGTTTTCGGTGTACTCGGATTTCGGCTTTGACTCGGTATCCCTGGGGTTTTCCACCCGGCCCGAACGGCGCGTCGGGGAGGATGCCCTCTGGGACCACAGCGAGCAGGTACTGGAGGAGTCGCTGCGCCATCGCGGGCTGGACTTCAGCGTGCACCCGGGCGAGGGTGCCTTTTACGGTCCCAAGATCGAGTTCACCCTGCACGATAGCATTGGCAGGGCATGGCAGTGCGGCACGATTCAACTGGATTTCTCCATGCCCCGGCAACTGGGTGCCCGCTACGTGGACGAGGATGGGGAGCGGCGCGCCCCGGTGATGATCCACCGCGCGGTGCTGGGTTCCCTGGAACGTTTCATCGGCATCCTGCTGGAACATCATGCCGGTGCCCTGCCATCCTGGCTGGCCCCGGTCCAGGTGACGGTGCTGAATATTACCGATCGGCAGCGCCAGTACGCGCTGCAGGTGCTGGATGCCCTGCGCGATGCGGGATTGCGCGCGGAGGCCGACTTGAGAAACGAGAAAATCGGGCTTAAAATCCGCGAACATTCCCAGCAGAAACTACCATGGTTGCTGGTCGTGGGCGACCGGGAAATGGAACGCCGAGAGGTCGCCGTGCGGCAGCGGGGCGGGAAAGACTTGGGAGCGAAGACGGTGGAGGCTTTTATCGGGATGTTGCAAGAAGAGGCAGGCCGGTGAATTTTTCGGTGCTTTGGTGTCATAATAAACGCAGCGTGTAAGCAGAGGGGACGCAGAAATCAGCAGTAACGACAAAGAGAACGCCCGGCTTCTCAACGACGAAATCCAGGCCACCGAGGTGCGCCTGATCGATGAAAACGGCACCAACTGTGGTATTGTGCCGTTGGAAGAAGCGTTGCGAAGAGCACAGGAGAGCACGCTGGACCTGGTGCAGATGGACGGGGAGAACACCCCGGTGGTATGCAAGATCATGGACCACGGCAAGCACCTGTTCCACAAGAAGAAACAGCGCGCCGCCGCCCGTCGCCGCCAGCATCGCGTGCACCTGAAGGAGATCAAGTTTCGTGCCGGCACCGAAGATGCCGATTACCAGGTCAAGTTGCGCAACCTGGTGCGTTTCCTGGAGCAGGGCGACAAGGTAAAAATCACCTTGCGGTTTCGCGGCCGTGAGATGGTGCACCAGGAACTGGGTGAGGCCCTGTTGCAGCGGGTGCAAGAGGACTTGGACCCCTGGGCGGTGGTCGAACAGGAACCGGTGATGGAACGGCGCCAGTTGACCATGACCATGACGCCGCGCAAAAAGGGTCAGCGCAAGACGCCGCCGGCGAACTTGCAACTGCAGGCCGACCAGGGGCAGCAGCCGGACGGTGGCGAAAGATTGGAGTGAGATTGGGATGAAGAAAATGAAAACGCACAGCGGGGCGGCCAAACGTTTCAAAAAAACGGCCGGTGGTTACAAGCATCGGCGCGCGTACCGCAGCCACCTGCTGACCGGTATGCGCCAGCGGCGCAAACGTCGCCTGCGCGTGATGGGCAGGCTGCGCGGCATCGATGCGGCGCGGGCCCGGAACCTGCTGCGGCATTGAGCGGCGGGATGCGTGCGACGAGTAGAAAGACACCGGGAGAGAGACCATGGCCAGGGTAAGAAGCGCAGTGACGGGGCGCCGGCGCCATCGCAAGATTCTCAAGAGGGCGCGAGGCTATTACGGGGCGAGCAGTCGCACGGTGCGCCCGGCAAAACAGGCACTGATGCGCGCCGGGCAGTACGCCTACCGGGATCGCCGCCAGCGGCGGCGCAATTTCCGTGCCCTGTGGATCGTGCGCATCAACGCGGCGGCGCGGGCCCATGGCCTCTCCTACAGCCGCCTGATCCACGGCCTGCACAAGGCGGGAATCGAACTCGATCGCAAGGTCCTGGCCGACTTGGCCGTGCGCGATAAAGACGCCTTCGCCGCAGTGGTAAAAATGGCGACCGCCGACAGCGACTGAGTCGCCGGCGCGGGGAGAGCGGGGCGCTGTACCGATGCCAAACGCCTCTGCCGCTGAAGAACTTTGCCAGCGGGCGCAGACGGAGATCGAGGCCGCTGCCGATGTCGCCGCCCTGGAACAGCTGCGGGTGCGCTACCTGGGGCGCAAGGGCGCGCTGACTGCACTGCTGCAACAACTCTCTTCACTGGACGCCGCCGAACGCCCGCAGGCCGGCGCGGTGCTGCATGCGGCGCGCCGCGAGCTCGAACAGGCACTGGCGGCCCGGCGCACGGTGCTCGAGTCTGCCCTGCTGGAACAGCAGCTGCGGGCCGGGCACAGGGACGTGAGCCTGCCCGGAAGGTGCGCGGCACCGGGCGGAATGCATCCGATCAGCCTGTGCCTGCAGCGCATGGAAACCCTGTTCTGTGCGGCGGGCTTCACGGTCGCCGAGGGCCCGGAGGTCGAAGACGAAAGGCATAATTTCACTGCCCTGAACATCCCGCCGTTGCACCCGGCGCGGGCGATGCACGACACCTTCTACCTTCGGGACGGTCGCCTGCTGCGCACCCATACCTCGCCGGTGCAGATTCATGTCATGGAAAAACAGGCACCGCCACTCGCCGTAATCTGTCCGGGGCGCGTCTACCGCTGCGACATGGACCTCACGCATACACCGATGTTTCACCAGGTCGAAGGGTTGTGGGTGGACCGGCAACTGGACTTTGCCGACCTGCGCGGCGTGATCAGCGATTTCCTGCGCCGGTTTTTTGACCAGGAGGAATTGCGGGTGCGTTTTCGCCCCTCTTATTTCCCGTTTACCGAGCCTTCGGCCGAGGCCGACATCTCCTGCGTAATGTGTGGCGGCACCGGGTGCCGGGTCTGCGGCGGCAGCGGCTGGCTCGAGGTCATGGGCTGCGGCATGGTGCACCCGGCGGTGTTTGAGCAGGTCGGCGTCGACCCGGAACACTGGAATGGTTTTGCCTTTGGGCTGGGAGTCGAACGCATGGCAATGCTGTATTACGGGATCGGTGACCTGCGCCTGTTCTTTGAGAATGACCTGCAGTTCCTGGAACAGTTTTCGGTCTGAGCGTCGGCGATGAAATTCAGTGAACTCTGGCTGCGCGAGTGGGTGGAGCTGCCGCTGGACGGGGAGGCGCTCTGTGCACAACTCAGCATGGGTGGCCTGGAAGTGGAGCGTCGGGAAGCCGCCCTCGCCCCGCTGTCGGGCGTGACGGTCGCCCGGGTGGAGGAGCTCCGCCCGCATCCCGACGCCCAGCGCCTGCAACTCTGCCGCATCGCCGCCGGGGGACGGGAGAGTGGCGAGGTGGTGTGCGGTGCTCCCGATGTGCAGGCGGGTGTTCTCTATCCTTTCGCAGAGCTCGGTGCCCAACTGCCGGGCGGGGTCATCCGCAAGAGAAAAATCCGCGGGCAGGTTTCTCATGGGATGCTCTGTTCGGCCGCAGACCTGGGACTGGAGGAGAAATCCGCGGGCCTGCTGGCCCTGCCGCCGGACCTGGAACCCGGGACGCCGCTTGCGCCGTTGCTGGGTGCGGATGACCATTGCATCAGCCTGGACCTCACCCCCAATCGCGGCGATTGCCTCAGCCTGCGCGGCATTGCCCGGGAGGTGGCAGCGTTGAATGGTCTGTCGTTTACAGACCGGGTTCCCCTGCAGGAACATCCCTGCGCCACGGAGCGCAGCCTGCCGGTCCGCGTAGAGGCCGGCCATGAGTGCCCGCGCTACCTGGGGCGGGTCATCTCCGGCCTGGGGGGCGGGCAGACCCCGCTGTGGCTCAGCGAGCGCCTGCGGCGCGCGGGCCTGCGCAGTCTCTCGCCGATTGTCGATATTGGCAACTACGTGATGTTGGAGTTGGGACAGCCGCTGCACGCCTTCGACTTGGCAGCCCTGCAGGGCGGCATCGTCGTGCGCCGGGCGCGCGCAGACGAGACCCTGGCACTGCTGGACGGCTCTGAAATTCGCTGCGCACAGGAGGAGCTGCTGATCACCGATCAACGGGGGCCGGTCGCCTTGGCTGGAGTGATGGGCGGCAGGGACAGCGGTGTGCGGGAACCGACCCGCGATATTTTCCTGGAAGCGGCCTTTTTTACCCCGGCCGCGGTTCTCAACTGTGCCCGCCGCCACCGCCTGCACAGCGAAGCGGCCCGCCGTTTTGAGCGCGGCGTCGACCCCGAGCTGCCGCGCCTGGCCCTGGAGCGGGCCACCACCCTGCTGATCGAGTGCCTGGGCGGCGAGGCCGGGCCGGTGACTGTCGCCGAGACAGAGGCCGAGCTGCCGAAGCCCCCGGAAATTCTGCTGCGCCGGGAGCGCATCCGGTCCCTGCTGGGTGTGCCCATCCCGGACCCCGAGGTGGAACGCTCCCTGGGATTGCTGGGCGTGCTCTTGCAGCCGGATGAGCAGGGGTGGCGGGCGGTGCCTCCCAGTCATCGCAGCGATCTGCAGCTCGAGGTGGACCTGTTAGAAGAGCTGATCCGTCTGTACGGGTATGAGAAGCTGCCGGAGTCGCGTCCCGTGCGCTCCAGCACCTTCCCGGTGCTGCCGCGCCAGACCCTGCCGGCCGATGCACTGCGCCGGCATCTGGCGGCACTGGGATACCGGGAGAGCATCAGTTACAGCCTTGTCGACGAACAGTTGGCACTGCGCATTGAACCGCGCCACCCGCCCGTCCTGCTGGAGAATCCGATTGCGGAGAATATGGGGGCATTGCGCACCAGCCTGTGGCCCGGCCTGTTACAGGTGATGCGTCACAACCGGCGCCGCCAGTACCAGGGAATGCGTTTATTCGAGATAGGAGTGTGCTTTGTAGAAAAAAACGGCGTTTTACACGAAGAAAAACGCCTTGGAATGCTGATTTATGGCCTTCGGCACGAGGAAAACTGGCTTTATGGCGAGGAAAAGACCGATTTTTATGATCTGAGCGGCGCTTTGCAGTCCCTGTTGGCGTCGGGGGGGCGTCAATGGCGGCTCGAAGCCGGCGGTGAGGCGGCGCATCCGGCCTTGCATCCGGGGCAAAACGCGGCCTTGTTTTATGCCGATGAGCCTCATCCTATCGGGGTTTTGGGCATGATCCACCCGGCCCTGGCCGCCGAGCTGGAAGTGGAGGCGGAACTGGGTCTGCTGGAAGTGCGCCTCGCCCCCCTGTGTCGGTTGCCGGCCCGGGAATTCCGGGCACCGGTACGCCAACCGGCGTTGCGGCGGGACCTGGCGATGGTGGTCGATGAGGCCTTGCCCGCTGCCCGGTTACTGGAGGCATTGCGGGAGAGTGCCCTGCAGGCCTTGGCCGAAGCCTGCAGCTCGGAGCGCATCAAATCATCGGAAGTACTTGAAAGTATTAGATTATTTGATGTTTACCACGGTGCTGGCGTGCCGCGGGGGCGCAAAAGTCTCGCGTTTCGCATCGGTTTTCGTCACCCGCAACGCAGTTTCAGCGAGGCCGAAGTCGGTGCTATACTTGAGAAGGTTGTGGAGGACTTGGGGAGACGGTTTTCTGCAGAATTGCGTACATGACTGAGAAAAATACTGTGACCAAGGCCCAGCTCGTTGCCATGTCCCACGCAGAGCAGGGATTCAGCAAGCGTGAGGTCAAGACCGTGCTGGACGGCATGCTGGAGGCGATCAAGTTGAACCTGGAACACGGCCGGGACGTGCAGATCTCGGGCTTTGGCACTTTTTTCCTGCGCGACAAGGCCCCTCGCCCCGGGCGCAACCCGCGCACCGGACAAGCCGTGGAAGTGGCGGCCCGCCGGGTGGTTGGTTTTCGCAGCAGCCACCGTTTCAAAAAAGCACTGAATTCCAGGTAAATGCCTGAACCCAAGCTCGACAAGAGCCAGTACGAGGAGCAGGCGATTCCGCCCAAGCGCTACTTCACGATCCGGGAAGTCAGCGAGCTGTGCGATGTAAAAACTCACGTGCTGCGTTACTGGGAAAGCGAGTTTCCCAAGCTGGAGCCGCCCAGGCGCGCCGGCGGGCGCCGTTATTACCGCCGTAGCGACGTGCTATTGGTCCGGCAGATTCGGCGGCTGCTCTATGAACAGGGGTACACCATCGACGGGGCGCGCAAGTTGATTTCGGGGCATCGCGGCGAACAGGACGTCTCCCGTTCCCGTGAACTGGTGCGCCAGCTGCGCCAGGACCTGGAACAACTGCTGGAGGAACTCAAGTAAGACTCGGGGCGTAGCGCAGTCTGGTAGCGCACCACACTGGGGGTGTGGTGGTCGCTGGTTCAAATCCAGCCGTCCCGACCAATATCCATACAGGCACCGGGGCCCGGCGTTGAAGGACGCTGTTGCTGTGTTGCTGTGTGCTGTTTAGCCGGAGCTTCGCCCGGCCGGGACTTCGCCGGTGCCGTTCAGGCGGCAGGATTGCCGGGATAAGTTTGCATGTCGTCGGGGATGTCCGCCCAGGCGGGCCGCGACTCGGTCCAGAAATGGACGCTGGGTTGCATCCAGTCCTGCTCATCAAAGCAGGAGGCGCGCACCATGATCAGTTCCGGGTAGCGCTCCGGTTTGCCGTAGACGGGGGAACCGCAGTTCGGGCAGAAGCCGCGCTCCACGGAGTAACCGCTGTCGCTCTTAATGCGGAAACTGCGCAATTCACCCTGCAGTGCCTGGAATTGTTGCACCGGGGTGACCACCAGGGTCGCCGTACCGCCGGCACTGCTTTTGCGGCAATCGCGGCAGGAGCAGTGATTGACATGCAACTTGCCCTTGGTGGTCTCACAGCGGAAACGGAATTGTCCGCAGAAGCAGCCGCCTTCGCGCGCCGGAGTTTTATTCATCTCTCGCTCCCGGAAAAATGCAGTGTCAGTATATACAAGTGCAGTGCATCAGCTTTTGACTTGCAGCCCCGCGCGCAGGACTTCGATGAGTTCCAGGTTCTGACGCAGGCTGACAGCGGCCTCGCTGAACATGAAGGAGCCGTGGTACGTGCCGGGGTAGCAGTGCAGTTCCACCGGCACCCCGGCTTCCAGCAGACGCATCCCGTAGCGGAGCCCCTCATCGCGCAGGGGGTCGAATTCCGCCACCGAAATATAGGCCGGGGGCAGGCCGTCCAGCTTTTGCATGCGCGCGGGTGCCGCGTAGGGAGAGACATCGGGGCTGCCCGGTATCACCGCATCGCCCAGGTAGAATTTCCAGCTGTACTCGGCATTGGGCCGGTTCCACACCGGGGTATCGGTGAACTGGCGCATGCTCGGGGTATCCAGGCGGTCGTCGAGTTCGGGGATGCCCAGGAACTGGAAACACAGCGGCGGCCCC
The DNA here is from genome assembly GCA_965215045.1 of Gammaproteobacteria bacterium. Classification (GTDB taxonomy): domain Bacteria; phylum Pseudomonadota; class Gammaproteobacteria; order JABABF01; family JABABF01. The sequence goes on from OZ244031.1 coordinate 1,827,642, forward strand.
TTGCGATCCCTGGCCAGCAGGGCGACGGCCGCAGACAGACCACCGCCGGCACTGCTCCCGCATACACCGATGCGTTGGACGTCGACGCCCAGGGCAGCGGCATTTTCGTGGAGCCACGAAAGTGCGGCATAGCAATCTTCCATGCCGGCGGGAAAGGGATGCTCGGGTGCCAGGCGATAGTCGACGGAAACAGCGACGATATTGAGCGTCTGGGCGATGGCGGCGACGCCGAAGTGTTCGGTCTCCAGGCTGCCAACCACGAAGCCGCCGCCATGGATGTAGAGCAGGCCGGGGACGGCGTCCGGTTTCTGTTTCGGAGAATAGATGCGCACCGTCACCGGGGGTTCGTCCTGCGGGCCCGGGATGGAACGGTCTTCGATCTCCAATTCATCCAAGGGCATCGGCGGGGCCATCTGCGCCGCCATTTCCTCCAGGCCGGTGCGGGCGCGCTGCGGGTCGCTGAAGTCGGTGAGAGGCAGACTGTCGACAAAATCCATCAGTTCGGGGTCGATGCGATATTTCATGATGCGGGGCACCTGGGGTGAGGACGGGGTTCGACGCCGAAGACATGCTGCCAGGCGTCGGGATGCGATTATAACAACGGCGCGGCGCGCCGGTTTGGCATGGCACCCGCACTGGCATGGCACGGCGCGCCGGTTTGGCATGGCACCCGCACTTGCAACATTGCATGGCAGCCCAATCAGGCATAATAGAACAATATATCTTTGTACCGGGGGGTTTCCATGAGAGTGTTCAAAAATGTACTGTGGCGGGGTCCAGTCCTTGCCGCGGGTCTCGCCTTCTTGTTGTGCACCGCACTGCCGGTGCTGGCACAAACACCGCAGCGCCCGTATCCGCAGACAGAGCAGCGTGCCCCCTGTGCCGACTACCAGCCCCTGCGCCAGCCCTTCTTCGGCGACACGCACGTGCACACCGCCTATTCCCTGGATGCGGCGTTGCAGGGCACGCGCAACACACCCGAGGACGCCTACCGTTTTGCGCGCGGGGAGGAACTGGGCGTGCAGCCCTATGATCGTCGGGGTCGTCCGCTGCGCACCCTGCAGTTGCAACGGCCGCTGGATTTCACCGTGGTCAGCGACCACGGTGAAATGCTGGGAGAGGTATCGATCTGTTCCACCCCGGGTGCGGACGGTTACTATGCCCTGCACTGCCTGGTCTACCGCTGGCTGCCCAAGATCGCGTTTTTCTGGATGAACGATCGTGCCAGCGACCCGGACAAGCCGCGCTTTTCTTTTTGCAAGGAGGATGACAAACGCTGCCTTGATGCGGCAAAAGGACGCTGGGGAAAAATCCAGGAGGCGGCCGAGAACGCCTATGATCGCAGCAGTTCCTGCGATTTCACTTCCTTCGTCGGCTACGAGTGGACGGCGAACTCCGCGGTCAACCTGCACCGCAACGTGGTGTTCCGCAACCGGGATGTGCCGGCCTTGCCGATCAGCGTCTACGAGGCGGGCGTCCCCGAAGAACTCTGGCGGCAACTGCGCCGCAACTGCCTGGGGAATTGCGATGTGATCACCATTCCCCACAATTCCAATCTCAGCGATGGCCTGATGTTTCCCGCGCCGGAGCAGGCACCCCTGGATGCGTTGGCGGCCAATTTGCGCGCGCAAATTGAACCGGTGCTGGAAGTGTTCCAGCACAAGGGAGACTCGGAGTGCTGGTTCGGCGAGGGCGCAACGGATGAACTGTGCGCCTTTGAAAAACTGCCTTACAGCACTTTCCGCGGCAAGTTCACCCCCGACAGTGCCAAGTCGCCCAGTGCCGCCAGTGGCTTTGCGCGCGGGATCCTGGCCGACGGCCTGCGTTATGCGCAGAAGATCGGTGCCAATCCCTACCAGCTGGGTTTCATCGGCAGCACCGATACACACCTGGGCACGCCCGGTCAGGTCGCAGAAGACAACCACCCGGCAGGCCATGGCGGTGCCGGCAAAGGTGCGCGCAAGCGCATCCCCAAGGGGCTGCCGGACACGGAAGAATTCAACCCGGGCGGCCTGGCAGTGGTCTGGGCCGAGGAGAATACGCGGGATTCACTTTTTGCAGCACTGCGCCGGCGCGAGACCTATTCGACCAGCGGGCCGCGCATCCGGCTGCGCTTTTTTGGCGGTTGGAATTACGGCGGCAATATATGCTCCGGGGGTGTTTCCTTCGCCAGCCGCGGGTATGCCGGCGGCGTGCCGATGGGCGGGGTGTTGAGAGGCAGGCCGACGGGCGGCGTCCCGCGTTTTGCCATCCAGGCGGCGCGCGACCCCGGTGCCCCGGGTCGGCCCGGCATGGCACTGGAGAGAATCCAACTGATCAAGGTGTCGGTAGATGCCAACGGTGAGAGCAAGGAGCGGGTCTACGATGTCAGCGGGCGGGGACTGGAGGACCCGCGCCAAGCCGTCGACCTCCAGAGCTGCACCAACCAGGGTGGCGGCTTCTACCGGCTGTGCACCACCTGGCGGGACCCGGATTTCAATCCCCGGGAGCAAGCCTACTACTACGCGCGGGTGCTGGAACTGCCCACCTGTCGCTGGAGCCAGCAGGTGTGCAATGCGCGCGGCGTCGATTGCGAACGCCCGGAGACCGTGGGCGAGGGACTGGAATTCTGTTGCAGTGCAGAGCACCGCCCGGTCATCCAGGAACGGGCACTCTCCTCGCCGATCTGGTACAACCCGGGTTCCTGAGCCCGGGTGCTGGCCCCGCTACCCATTGGGGCCTGTCCCGGCACCGGCCGACGCCGGCACCCTGCAGCGTTTCCCGCCCGGTCATTCTAAGAACGCGCACCGCATGCCGTGCGGGCGGATGTCGGGTGCGGGCCGTCCGTTAAAATACCCGGCCTGAACTGAAAGACGGCCCTGCACCGGGCGTCGATGCCCCGGGAAACTCCATGGAATACATCAGCACGCGCGGTGGCGTCCCGGCGCGCAATTTTGAGCAGACGCTGCTGGAAGGGCTGGCCGCCGACGGTGGGCTGTACCTGCCGCGGGAACTGCCGCGCTACGGCCGGGAGGAAATTCTCTCCTGGAAAGACCTGGGCTATGCCGAACTGTCGGAGCGTATCCTGCGGCCTTTTGTCGGCGATTGCCTGGGGGAGGCGGAGTTCCGGGAACTGCTGCAACAGGGCTGCGACGCTTTTGCTGTGCAGGAGGTGACGCCGCTGCATCCACTGGCCCCCGGGGAGTGGATGCTGGAGTTGTTTCACGGCCCGACTCTTTCTTTCAAGGACTGTGCGATGCAGTTGCTGGGTCGTCTGCTGGATGCCGTGCTGGCAAAACGCGAGCGCCGCGCCGTGGTGCTGGGAGCGACCTCCGGGGACACCGGCTCGGCGGCGATCGCCGCCTGTATCGACTCGCCCCGGATCGACACCGTCATCCTGCATCCGCACGGCCGGGTCTCGGAAGTGCAACGCCGGCAGATGACCACGGTGCGCGCACCCAACGTACACAACCTCGCCGTGGAAGGGGATTTCGACGATTGCCAGGCGATCGTCAAGCAGTGCTTTGCCGCCGCGGATTTCCTGCCGCCGGGATGCGGGCTGGCAGCGGTGAACTCGATCAACTGGGCGCGCATCATGGCGCAGACCGTGTATTACTTCGCCGCCTGGTTGCGCTTGGGGGCACCGGCGACGGGCGCACTGTATTCCGTGCCCACGGGCAACTTCGGCGATATTTACGCGGGCTACCTGGCCGCGCAAATGGGATTGCCGGTGCACCGCCTGGTGGCGGCGGTCGGCCGCAACGACGTGCTGCATCGTTTTTTCCGTGAGGGACACTGCAGCCGTTCGGAAGTGCAGCCCAGTCTTGCACCCAGCATCGACATCTCCGTGCCCAGCAATTTTGAGCGCCTGCTGTTCGATTGGTGCGGCCGGGACCCGGAGCACCTGTGCTCCCTCATGCAAAACTTTCAGCAGCAGGGTGTCCTGGCACCGGGGGCACCGGCCGCCCCGGGTTTGCGGGAACTCTTTGACAGCGGGGCGGTCAGTGACGAGGAGCTGTGCCAGGGCATTGCGGATGTCTACCGGGAGCACGAATGCCTGGTCGACCCGCACACGGCAGTGGGCATCGTCGCCGGGCGGCGTTGCTGGGCGGCGGCCTCGGAGGCGGAGCTGCCGCGGGTCTTTCTCGCCACCGCGCACCCCGGCAAGTTTTCCCAGGTGTTGCAGCGCGCCGTGGGCTTTGCGCCGCCGCTGCCACCGGCCATCGAAGCCCTGCACGAACTGCCCGAGCAGTGTCGCGTGTTGCCGCCCCGGGCAGATGCGGTGCAGGAATATATCGAGGGGATTGCCGCCCGGCATTAGCCGCCGGACGGGCCTTGCTCACTCCCCTGGGCGGGGTGCATGCGGCAGCCGGGAGCCGGTGGTGGAACTGGGGGGAGTCGAACCCCCGACCTCGACATTGCGAACGTCGCGCTCTCCCAACTGAGCTACAGTCCCGCATTTCCACAGCCGCCGGTATTTTATCGCAGGCTTTGTGCCCCTGGCTTTCCCGGGAGGGGGTCGCCCGGGGGTCGCTGCAAACAGCCCCGTCCGCCGTCCGCCACCTCAATCCGGGGTCGCCCGGGAGGGTGCTGCAAACAGCTCCGTCCGCCGTCCGCCACCTCAATCCGGGGTCGCCCGGGAACCGCTGCAAACAGCCCGTCAAGTAGCGGCATGGACGGGTGGTGGCGGCGAATGATATGCGGGGGTACCGGGCCGTTCTTGCGAGGCCTTATAATTTTGCCCGCTCCCAGTGGAATGATTTGCAATAGAGAGGTCTGCCGATGAGTGGAATTTGTGCGGGACGGGGCGTGATCATCACCGGTGCCGGTCAGGGCCTGGGGCGCTCCCATGCGTTGGCTTTTGCCGCCGAGGGTGCCGGGGTGCTGGTCAATGACATTAACACCCAGGCGGCGGAGGAGACCGTCGCCAGGGTCCGGGAAATGGGCGGCAATGCGGTGGCCAACAGCGGGGACATCAGTTCGCATGCGGCGGCCGGGGAAATCGTCGGTGCCGCCCTGGATGCTTTTGGCGACTTGCACGTGGTGGTCAACAATGCCGGCATCTGCAGGGACCGCATGTTCTTTTCGCTCTCGGAAGAAGACTGGGATGCGGTCGTCCGGGTGCACCTGAAGGGGCATTTCTGCATTTCCAGCAACGCCTGCGCCTACTGGCGCAAGCAGACCAAGGAGAGTGGCACCCCGGCAGATGCGCGCATCATCAACACCTGTTCCGGTGCCGGCCTGCAGGGTTCGGTGGGGCAGTCCAACTATGCGGCTGCCAAGGGCGGCATCGCCGCCCTGACCCTGGTGCAGGCGGTGGAACTCAAACGCTATGGCATTACCGCCAATGCGATTGCGCCGTCGGCGCGCACGGCGATGACCACGCAGGTCGAGGAGTTTGCCCAGCGCATGAAAAAACCCGAGGACGACAGCTTCGATTACTACAGCCCGGACAACATCTCCCCGCTGGTCGTGTGGTTGGGCAGCCCGTTGTCGGCCGCGGTCAGTGGCCGGGTTTTCGAATTGGAGGGCGGGAAGATCAGCATCGCCGACGGCTGGCGCACCACGACGCCGGTCGACAAGGGAGGTCGCTGGGTGCCGGCGGAAGTCGGCGAGGCGGTGCAACAACTGCTGGAGCGGGAAGTCCCGCCCCAGGCGGTCTACGGCAGTTGAGGACCGTCCACCGGGCATGGAGTTTTCCCTGAGCGAGGAACAGCGCCTGGTCCAGGACACCGCGGCGGATTTTCTCGCCGCCTGCAGCACTTCGGAGGCGGTGCGCTCCGCCATGGCCTCCGAGAGCGGCTGGGATGCGGACTTGTGGCGGCGCATCTGCGCGGAGATGGGCTGGGGGGGTATTCATATCCCGGAAGATTGCGGCGGCCTGGGATTGGGTTGCGTCGAGTTGAGCCTGGTACTGGAGCAGATGGGACATCGCCTGCTCTGTGCTCCCTTCTTCTCCAGCATCTGCCTGGCGGCGAACGCAGTGCTGCTGGCAGGCAGCCGGGAGCAGCGCCGGGAGTTGCTGCCGCAACTGGTCTCGGGCGAGAAGACGGCGAGCCTGGCATGGCAGCAGCCGGGTGCCGCCGACTGGCGGGAGGAGGCGGTTGGTGTGCGGGCGCAGAAGACCGACCGGGGCTGGCAGCTGGACGGGACGCTGTGCTACGTGTTGCACGGGCACACGGCGGACTTCCTGGTGACGGCGGCACAACTCGCTCCCGATGGCGGCCTGGGTCTTTTCTGGCTGCCCGCCGAGCTGGAAGGGTTGCAGCGCACGCGCTTGCAGACCATGGACCAGACCCGCCCGCAGGCGGAGTTGCAGTTCCAAGCGGTGCAGGTCCCGGAGACCGCCCTGCTGGGTGAAGCGGCACACGGTGCCCAAGTGCTTGCCCAGACCCTGCAACTGGCGTCCGTCGCCCTGGCGGCGGAGCAGGCCGGCGGTGCGCGCCGCTGCCTGGAGATGGCGGTGGAATACACCGCCGAACGCCGCCAGTTCGGGCGTCCGATCGCCTCTTTCCAGGCTGTCAAGCACAAGTGCGCCGACATGATGCTGCGCGTGGAGTCGATGCGCTCGGCAGCGTGGTATGCGGCCTGCATCGCCCAGGAGTTTCTGAGTGGCGGGGTGCTGGCCTGCGAGTTGCCCGAGGCCTCTGCGGTGGCACAGTCTTATTGTGCGGAGGGTTTTTTCCACTGCGCGGCGGAAAACCTGCAACTGCACGGCGGGGTGGGCTTCACCTGGGAGTATGACGTGCACCTGTATTTCAAGCGCGCCCGCGCGGCCGAGACTTGCCTGGGCGGACCGGACTGGCACCGCGAACGCCTTGCGGCGGCAGTGCTGGCACCCATGGCAGAGGAGGCCGGGACATGAAACTGGGGTTTTCCCCTGCAGAAGAACAGTTCCGCGAAGAGATCGCGGGCTGGCTGCGGGAGAACCTCTGCGGCGAGTTTGAACCGCTGCGCTTCCGCGGCGGACCGGGCGAAGAGCACTTGTTTTTCGAGGAGCGCCACGCCTGGGAGAAAAAACTGGCCCAGGGACGCTGGGTCGGTGTCGGCTGGCCCGAGGCGCACGGCGGCCGCGGCCTGGACCTGAACCGCCAGGTGATCTTCCACGAGGAATACGCCCGCGCCGGCGGCCCGGGGCGCGTGGGGCACATGGGCGAGACCCTGGCCGGACCGACGATCATCGCCTTCGGTGCCCGCGAGCAACAAGAGCGTTTCCTGCCCGGCATCCTCTCTGGAGAGACCCTGTGGTGCCAGGGGTACTCCGAACCCGGGGCGGGCTCTGACCTGGCAGCGGTGCGCACCCGCGCGCGTTTAGACAGCGACGCCGGGCAATGGGTGCTGGATGGACAGAAGGTCTGGACCTCGCTCGCCCTGGAGTCCGACTGGTGCTTCGTGCTGGCGCGTTGCGAGGAGGGCTCCCAGGGGCGCGAGGGCCTCTGCTACCTGCTCGTGCCGATGAAAGCCCCGGGAGTGGAAGTGCGTCCCATTCGCCAGCTGACCGGCAGCTCGGAATTCAACGAGGTCTTTTTCGACGGCGCGCGCACCGCGGCCGACAACATTGTCGGTGCACCGGGGGAGGGCTGGAAAGTGGCGATGGCCACCCTGGGTTTTGAACGCGGCGTCTCCACCCTGGGACAGCAGATGAATTTCTTCAACGAGTTCCGGGAGCTGCTTCGTCGTGCGCGCGACAACGGCGCCCTGCAGGACCCGGCCCTGCGCCAGCGCCTTGCGGCCTCCTGGGCCGGCCTGCGCATCATGCGTTACAACGCGCTGCGCGTGCTGAGCGGGGCACAGTCCGGTACCCTGGCCCCGGAGGCGATGATCTCCAAGCTCTACTGGGCCACCTGGCACCGGGACTTCGGCAAGCTGGCGATGGATGTGCTGGGGCCGGAAGCCGAGCTGCTGGAGGACGGGGAGTACACACTCAGCCGCCTGCAGAGCGTGCACCTGTTCAGCCGCGCCGACACCATCTACGCCGGCAGCAACGAGATTCAACGCAACATCATCGCCGAGCGCGCCCTGGGAATGCCGCGCGAACCCCGCGCCCCGACACAAACCGCAAAGAAGAACTGAGACGACGCGCTGCGCGCCGCCTCAAAAAGTGTTTTCGCCGATCCGGCGCCTGGCCATGGCCCGGGCGATCAGCCGGCCCAGCCAGCCATAGAAAACGGGGATTGCAAACACAAACAGCAGCCGCAGCAGCGGCGGCCAGTTGCCGATGGGAAATCCCAGGAATGCCGCCAGCCCCACCACGGGATAGAGCGGACCCAGCGTCAGGATCAGGATCCACTGGAAAATGCCGCCGACAGCGAAAGCCGGACCGGCGGAAAGAAGCCCCAGCAGGGCGATGAGCACACCCCAAAAAGCCCCCCGTCTGCCCCACTTGATAACGGACACTGCCATGCTGTGCTTCCCCCGTCCGGCCCCGATGCGGTCAATCTTAACACGGGAAGGGAGTACTCTTATCCGCTTGTTGCGGGAGACCGCAGGTGTCTGCCGCCGATGCGGGCCCGGCATGCATTCTCATTGACAGGATACAAAAGACTAATGATAATTCTTATCAATTATTTTTAGGCGGGACGTGAGAATGCTGCGAATGAGAGGCGGGTGGGGCAGGGCCCTGGGTGCGTTTTGCGCGGCGTTTTGCCTGCTGGCCCTGGCCGCCTGCGAGGCGCGCAGTGCCGGGCGCAAGGCGGGGCAGAAGGAACCGGTGGTGGTCTACTCGGCGCGCAAGGAGCACCTGATCAAGCCGGTGTTCGAGATGTTCACTGCCCGCAGCGGCATCCCGGTGCGCTACCTGACGGACAGTGCGGCACCGCTGTTGCTGCGCCTGGAGACGGAGGCCGAGAACACGCCCGCCGACCTGCTGTTGACGGTCGATGCCGGCCACCTGTGGCAGGCGGCGGAGCGGGGCGTGTTGCAGCGCACGGACTCGGAGACCCTGCAGGGCAATATCCCGGCGCAATTGCGGGACCCGCGCAACCACTGGTTCGGCCTCTCGCTGCGGGCGCGCACGATCGTCTACGCACCGGAGCGTGTCAAGGAATGGGAATTGGCCCGGGTGGACTACGCCGACTTGGCAGCACCCCGGTGGCGGGGGCGACTGTGCTTGCGCAGCGGCAAAAAGGTCTACAACCTCTCCCTGACAGGCTCCCTGCTGCATCACCTGGGGGAACAGAGAACCCTGGCCGTGGTGCAGGGCTGGGTGCGCAACCTGGGATTGCCGCCTTTTGACAGCGATACCCGCGCGATGGAGGCGATCCTGGCCGGGCGCTGTGACCTGACCGTGGTCAACACGTATTATTACGGGCGCCTGCAGCGCAAATGGAGCGAGCAGGGCAAGACGCTGCCGCTTGCAATTTCCTGGCCCGGGCAACGCGGCACCGGCGTGCATGTCAATATCTCCGGTGCTGGCATCACTCGCCATGCCGGGAATCCCAAGGGTGCGCGCGCCCTGCTGGAATGGCTGGCGGGAGAGCAGGCCCAGCAGCTGTTTGCCTCTCTGAACCTGGAATACCCGGTGCACCCGCAAGTGCCGCCGGCACCGCAAGTGCGCGCCTGGGGGGAGTTCACCGCAGACCGGCTGAACGTGGCCGAACTGGGGCGCCGGCAGGCGCAGGCGGCGCGCATCATCGACCGGGCCGGTTGGAATTGAGGGCGAGCGGCACAGCGGGCACCTGTCGGGCGTCGTGCCGGCGGGGTGTGAGTGCGGTCGCTGAGGCCGCAGCCGTGTGCGGGCAGGCCGGCGGCCCGGGTACGGCGGGATGTAAAAAGGAGAGTTTGCGGCGTTGAGGACTTCTTCTGCATCGCTGCCGCTGCTGGCTTTCTCTTCCCTGGCGGTGCTGGTATTGCTGCTGCCGTCGCTGGCGATCGTGCTGTCCTGGCTCGACCCGCGTCCGGAGGTCTGGCGGCACCTGATCGATTACCGCCTGGCCGAGCTGCTGCAGAACACGCTGTTCCTGGTGGTCGGCGTCGGACTGACGGTCGGTCTCTTGGGCGTCTCCCTGGCCTGGCTCAACGTGGCCTTCGACTACCCGGGCCGGCGCTGGCTGGAATGGCTGCTGGTGTTGCCGCTGGCGATACCGGTCTATGTGCTGGCCTTCGCTTTCCTGGGCATCTTCGGCATCGGCGGCACGCTGCAGAACCTGCTCGCCGAATGGTGGGGTGCGGAGTTCGTGCAGCTCGATATCCGTTCGCCGCTGACCGTGGTGCTGGTGCTGGGTCTGGCACTGTACCCGTATGTCTATATCCTGGTGCGCATCGCTTTCCTGACGCAGGGCACGGAACTGATGGAGGCGGCGCGCACCCTGGGACATCGCCCGTTCTCGGCACTGCGGCGTGCGGTATTGCCGGCGGCGCGCCCGGCGGTGGTCGCCGGCATCACCCTGGCACTCATGGAAAGCCTGGCGGATTTCGGCGCGGTCTCGGTGTTCAATTACAACACCTTTACCACGGCGATTTACGAGACCTGGTTCGGCATGTTTGACCCGCTGGCCGCCGCCCAGCTCGCCTCCCTGCTGTTCCTGCTGGCATTGCTGGCACCGCTGGGCGAGTACCTGTTGCGCGGCCGGGCGCAGTATTCCCAGGCACATCCGACGGCGGCACATCGCCAGACCCTGCACGGGGTGCCGGCGGTCTTGGCCTGCCTGTTCTGTGGCAGCGTGTTTTTCCTGGGGTTTTTTCTGCCCCTGCTGCAAATCGCCGCCTGGTGCTGGGAGGCCCTGCCGACGCTGAGTCCGCGCCATGCGACCCTGCTGCAGAACAGCCTGTCGCTGGCACTGCTGGTCACGGGTTGCGTGCTGCCCCTGGCCCTGTTGTTGAGTGGTCTCAGGCACTGGCATTCCACTTGGCAGACCCGGTTTTATTTCCGCCTGGCGGCCTCGGGGTACGCCCTGCCGGGCACGGTGCTCGCCGCGGGCGTCATGGTCACGGCGGTGGTCGGCCTGCAGCTGCTGCCGCGGGAGGGATGGGCGGCGGGTCTGCGCGCGCTGCTGCTGCCCGGCAGCATCGGTCTGCTGGTGCTGGCCTGCACGGTGCGCTTCATCGCACCGGCACTGGGTGCCCTGGAGAGCGGCCTGGAACGCATTCAGCAGAGCTTTACCGAGGCGGCGCGCAACCTGGGGGCCGGGCGCTTGCGGATCCTGTGGCGCATTCATCTGCCGCTGTTGCTGCCGGCGATCGGCAGTGCGGTGCTGCTGGTGTTTGTCGAGGCGATGCGCGAGATGCCGGCGACGCTGCTGTTGCGTCCGTTCGGCTGGGACACGCTGGCGGTGCGGGTTTTTGAGATGAGTTCGGAGGGGGAATGGGAGCAGGCCGCCCTGCCGGCCCTGCTCCTGGTGTTGCTGGGGCTGTTGCCGGTACTGCTGATTTTGCGCCGCCCCCTGCTCTATTACCGGCCACATCCGCCGCCGGACGGTGTGCTTTAATGACCGCTTGAAGAGGCGCACCAAGGAGCGCAATACGATGTCTGAGATACGCGACAATCTGCGTTATACCAAGAGCCATGAATGGGCCAGGCAGGAGGAGGGCGGGGAGATCCTGGTGGGGATCAGCGATTACGCACAGGATGCCCTGGGCGACGTGGTCTACGTGGAGTTGCCGGAGGTCGGTGCCCGGGTGGAGGCGGGCCTGGAGGCGGGGGTGGTCGAATCAGTCAAGGCGGCCGCCGACATCTGCGCACCGGTGAGCGGCGAGGTGGTGACGGTCAATCCCGCCCTGGAAGAGCGGCCGGAACTCCTGAACGAATCGCCCTATGATGATGGCTGGCTGTTTCGTCTGCGCCCGGAACCGGAAGAACTCGACGAGGACCTGGACAAGCTGCTGGATGCGGAGGCCTACCGCGAGCTCTGCGAGGAACAGGAGGACTGAAAGCTCCTCACTCAGCTGGCACCGGCGGATACCGCCCCCGGTGGCGGGCGGTAGGGTTTTTTGGGGCGCACGAAGATCGCTTCGGCACTTGCGGTCACTTCTCCCCGATGCCGGATATCCCCCTTGACGATGGTCTTGCGCCCGCTGCGTTCGACGAATTCGGCACGCAGTTCCAGCGGGGTGCGGAGCGGGGTCAAGCGGTGATAGCGCACGGTCAGCGTGCCGGTAAAGCCGCCGGCGTGATCGGTCCAGTTGACTGCCGAGAGCAGTTCGTCGAACAGGCCGGCGATTTCGCCGCCGTGGGCACTGTCGGGAGGGCCGGCGGAGGTCGCCGGGAAGGCGCCGCTGCCGGAGACGCGCTTGCCGGGCTCATCGACCTGCAGTTTGAAACCGAGCGAGACCGGGTTTTTCCTGCCGATAAAGGGGCTGTAGCACATCACCCGGGCGGCGTCTTCCAGCACTTCGGGCTGCTCTTCGAAATCCCAGCGGTTGCTCAGCACGTGTTGTGAGATCGAGCCGCTGCCGGTGTGCGGTGCCAGCAGCTCCCGCACTGCACCCAGGCGTTCTGTGGCTTCCCGCAGGCAGTCTTCCCCGGCGGTACTGAGACGCACCTGCTGGCACAGTTCGTGCAGTGTGCTGCAGAGCGTCTCCAGGGTGGTGTCTTGCGCCCGGGATGATGTGGATGGTGTTTGTTGTTTCATGGGATGCGCCCTAAGTGCGCCAATCGATGTTCGGGTTTAAATCTCAAGCGGTTTCCGCGGTGCTTTCCGCGGCACTTTCGGCAGTACTTTTAGCAGCACTTTCCGCGCTGCTTTCAGCAGCATTTTCCACAGCATTTTCCACGGCACGGGGCAGTGGCAGGGGCCGGTCGCCGTCCCTGAGCGTCAGCAGTTCCCAGCCCTGTTGTTCGGCGTGGCGGTGCAGCACCGGGTCCGGGTCGACCGCATGCGCTCGACCCACGCGCTCCAGCAGCGGGATGTCGTTGCGGGAATCGCCGTAGCCGAAGCTGCCTTCCAGGTGTCCGTCATGTTTCCGCAACCACTCCTCCAGGTGGAGCACCTTGCCCTGCTGGAAGCAGGGCGTGCCGCTGAAGTTCCCGGTGTAGTGCCCGTCCCTGGTTTCCACGCGCGTGGCCAGGATCGCATCCGCTCCCAGGAGTTCGGCAATGGGGGCGGCGATGAAACTGTTGGTGGCACTGATGATCAGGATGGCGTGCCCCCGGCGGCGATGCCGCTCCAGCAGGTGTGCCGCCGCCGGCAGGAACATGGGGGCGATTCTCTGCTCCAGGAACTGCTCGCGGTATTGCCGGAGTTCTTCGGGGGCGATGCGGGCCAGCGGGGCGAGACTGAATTCCAGCCAGTCTTCCATCTGCAAGACGCCCCGGTTGTAATCGCTGAAGAAATCCCGGTTGCGCTTCTTGCCATCCCTGCCCAGGAAGCCCTTTTCGGCCAGGAAATCACACCAGGCATAGTCGCTGTCGCCGGCGAGCAGGGTGTTGTCGAGGTCAAAAATGGCGAGGGTGCGGCTGTCGGGATCTGCGCTCATGGCGGGCGAAATTGTAGCACAGGGGGGCCGGAAGCCGCCCGTATTACAGTTCGTATATAACTGGAGGAATATTCTTTATACTATTGATATAACTTTTATTTTATAATACAAATCACGCTTGCCATGGCAGTGCTGCCGGTACCGGTGCCCCGGGCTTGGGCATTCACTAGGATAATAATAGGCAGATAGAGTTCGTGAACTGAGAGATGTTGCAGAAAACAGAGCAGCCAGAGAGCACCGGGTCGCCGGAGCAGGATTTGCGTCCCAACGTGGGCCTGCTGCTGGCCGACGGTCGGGGCCGGGTGCTGTTCGCCCGGCGCAGCGATGGCCTGGGCTGGCAGCTGCCGCAGGGCGGCATCGCCCTGGGCGAGACACCGGAGCAGGCGATGTACAGGGAACTGGGCGAAGAGCTGGGGCTGGCACCCGGAGACGTGCGCCTGGTCTACGGCAGCAATCGCTGGCTCCACTACCGGGTGCCCGCCGAGCGTCGCGCCCTCTACCCGCGCCTGCACAGCCGGTACACCGGGCAGCGGCAGCGGTGGTTCCTGCTGCAGCTGCTGACCGGGGACGAGCAGGTGCGCCTGGACCTGGAGGAGCACGCGGAGTTCAGTGCCTGGCACTGGGTATCTTACTGGTACCCGCTGGGCCAGGTGGTCGATTTCAAGCGCGAGGTGTACCGGCAGATGCTGCTGGAATTTTTCCCGGTTCATACACAGTTGTGCCGGACACCGCGTGCGGGCGATGGCGATGCGACCCGGGACGTCCCGGACGGGGAGAGCGGCGCATGGTGACGCACTCGGACCTGCGCTGGATCGTCCGCGATGTCAGTCGCTCGCCGACTTTTGAACAGGCGCTGGAGACCCTGGTGCGCAGGGTGCGCACGGAACTGGGGGTCACGCTGTGCTCGATCTACCTGCTGGACGACAAGGGGGAGAACTGCATTCTGCGGGCCAGTTCCGACCGGGAACTGAAAGAGAATGCATCCCACACCAGTCTCAAGATCAGCGAGGGCCTGGTCGGCCGGGTGGTGCGGCGCGGTGAACCGGTCAACCTGGAATATGCACCGGGACACGCGGAGTTTGTGCATCTGCCGGGCATCAGCCGGGAGAACTTGAATTCCTTTCTCGCGGTTCCGGTGGCACACCGGGGCAGGATGGTCGGGGTGATTGTCGTGCAACGGGTGGAGCGGGAGCGCTTCAGTGCCGACGCCGAGGCTTTTTTGCAAACGCTGTCGGCACAACTGGCGATGCTGATCGCAGAAGCCCGCACCGAGGCGCTGTTTTCGGAAGAGGGTGCCGAACTGCCACCCGGTGCCGTGTTCCAGGGTGTGTCCGGGGTGGCCGGGGTGGGCATCGGTGCCGCGGTGGTGATCGCCCCGCAGCAGGATCTGTACAAGATCCCCTGGCGCCGCAGTGAGGACCCGGGCTCGGAAAAGGTGCGCTTCCAGCAATGCCTGCGCCGGGTGCGGCAGGACATCAAGCAGATCGGCGAGCAACTGGGAGAAAAGTTGCCGGCGGCGGAACTGGGCCTGTTTGACGTCTACCTGCGCATCCTGGATAACGATGGGCTGGCCCGGGAGATCATCGAGCGCATCGACCGGGGCGAGTGGGCCGAGGGCGCGGTCAGCCATGTCAGCGTCGAGCACGCGGAACAATTTGCGCGCATGGATGATGAATACCTGAGTGAGCGCGCCTCGGACATCCTGGACCTCGGGCGGCGGCTTCTGCATGCCCTGGAGCAGAGCGAGCCCGAGAAGCGCGAGTATCCCGAGGAATTCATCCTGGTCGGCGAAGAGCTGAGCGTCAGCGAACTGGGCGCGGCGCCGGCGGAAAGTTTGCGGGGACTGGTTTCGATGCGCGGTTCACGCAATTCGCACGTCGCCATCCTCGCCCGTTCCCTGGGCATCCCCTCGGTGATGGGCGTGCAAGCCCTGCCGCTGATGCGCATCGATAATTGCCTGCTGGTGGTCGACGGCACCCGGGCGCAGGTGCAGGTGGCCCCCCGCGAGGAGCAGCTGCGGCACTACCGGGAAATCCTGGAGCGCCAGAGAAGCGAGTCCGAAGATCTCGCCGCACTGCGGGATCTGCCCTGCGAGACGAAGGACGGGCATCGCGTTTCCCTGCTGGTGAACACCGGGCTGTCGACGGATATCAGCCGTTCCCTGGAGAGTCGCGCCGAAGGGGTCGGCCTGTATCGCACGGAGATCCTGTTTACGCTGCGCAACCAGTTTCCGGCGGAGGAGGAACAACTGCATCTCTACCGCAAGCACCTGGAGGCCTTTGCGCCGTTGCCGGTCACCATGCGCACCCTGGACATCGGCGGCGACAAGGCGCTGCCGTACTTTCCCATTCGCGAGGAGAACCCGTTCCTGGGCTGGCGCGGCATTCGCGTCACCCTGGACCACCCGGAACTGTTCATTCTCCAGGTGCGCGCCATGCTGCGCGCCAGCGAGGGCCTGAACAACTTGCGCATCATGCTGCCGATGTTGAGCAACCTGGAACAACTGGCACAGGCACTGCAACTGATTCAACGCGCGCACACCGAGCTGCTGGAAGAGGAGATGCAGTTGCAGCTGCCGCCGATCGGCGTGATGATCGAGGTGCCGGCCGCGGTGTACCAGGCGCGGGAATACGCGCGCCGCGTCGACTTTCTCTCGGTCGGCAGCAATGACCTGACGCAGTACCTGCTGGCGGTGGACCGCAACAACAGCCAGGTGGCGGACCTCTACCAGTCCCTGCACCCGGCCGTGCTGCGCGCCTTGAACGAAGTGGTGCAGGGCGCGCGCGCCGAGGGCAAGCCGGCCGCGGTTTGCGGTGAGCTCGCCGGCGAACCGCTGGGTGCCGTGCTGCTGGTCGCCATGGGATACGACGCATTGTCCATGGGCGCCGCCAACCTGTTGCGGGTCAAATCGGCACTGCGCAAGCTGGACCTGGGGTTGGCCGGCGAGGTGCTGAGCCAGGCGATGCAGCAGGAGAACGCAGAGCAGGTCCGCACCGGGGCCCTGCAGAAGCTGGAGCAGGAGGGCCTGTCCCTGCCCACCGGTGCTTTTGCATGATCGGCTGGGAGTGGCTCGGGTTCTACGCGTTCATCGGCGCCCTGGCCGGTCTGGGCGCCGGCCTGTTCGGCATCGGCGGCGGTGCGATCATGGTGCCGGTGTTGATCCTGGGTTTCGGCTCGGCCGGCATGCCCGCAGAATTGCTGGTGTACATGGCGATTGCGACTTCGCTGGCGACCGTGATTTTTACCCAGTCCAGTGCCGCCCTGGGGCACTGGCGTCGCGGCGTGGTCTCCCCGCAACTGGTGCTGGCCATGGCGCCCGGGATGCTGTGTGGCGGGATACTGGGTGCTTTTGTGGCGCGCCAGTTGCCGGCCGATGCCCTGCAGTGGGCCCTGGCGGTGTTCTTGAGCCTGGTCGCCTTGCACATGCTGTTGGAGCGTCGTCCCCGGGCGCGTTTTCCCCTGCCCGGCCGGGCATCGCTGCTGGGCATTGGCGGCGGCATCGGTGTCGTGTCGGCGATGTTCGGCATTGGCGGCGGTGCCCTGACGGTGCCCCTGTTCAATCTCTGCGGCCTGGCACCGGTGCGGGCGATTGCAAATGCCGCGGCCTGCGGTCTGTTCATGGCCTTGGGTGCCAGCGCCGCTTTTACCCTGCTGGGCGCCGGCATTGAGGAATTGCCGCCGTACAGCCTGGGCTTTATCTACCTGCCGGCACTGGCATGCCTGGTATGCAGTGCCCTTTTCTTCAGCGGCCTCGGGGTGCGGCTGGCGCACCTGGCCCGACCCCGAACCCTGAAAGTAGCCTTTGCCCTGGTGGTGCTGGTCGCCGTGTGGCAGGAATGGTTATTTTCCGGTATCCGCATTTCCGGCGGGGCCTTGTACTACGAGGGCATTTCCCCGGTGGCCTTGCGCCTGGGACCGCTGGCGGTGCACTGGTACGGGCTGCTCTACCTGCTCGCCTTCCTGCTTTGCTGGCGTCTGGCCCTGCGGCGGAGTCGCCGCCCGGGTGCTCCGCTGGCACCGGAACAGGTCGAATCCCTGGTTTTGTACACCGCCCTGGGGGTCATCCTGGGAGGGCGCTGCGGGTACGTGCTGTTTTACGGCCTGGAACGTTTTCTGGCCGAGCCCCTGTGGTTGTTTGCCATCCAGGACGGGGGCATGTCTTTTCACGGCGGCCTGTTGGGCGTGGTGCTGGCCCTGTGGGTGTATGCGTTGCGTCAGCAGACGCCCGCGGGAGAGATCATGGATTTCGTCGCACCCCTGGTTCCCGTCGGCCTGGGACTGGGGCGCTTCGGGAATTTCATTAACCAGGAACTCTGGGGGCGGGTCAGTGATGTGCCGTGGGCGGTGGTGTTCGGGCGCGATCCCTGGGGGCTGCCCAGGCATCCCTCGCAATTGTATGAATTGCTGCTGGAAGGGGCACTGCTCTACTGGGTGCTGCAATTCTTTGTGGCGCGTCGGCGTCCGGCCTGGGCGACGACCGCGGTGTTTGCGATCGGCTACGGGGTGCTGCGTTTCCTGGTCGAATTCCTGCGCGAGCCCGATGCCCCGACCTGGCACTGGATGAGCCGCGGTCAGCTGCTGTCCCTGCCGCTGGCGGCGGGGGGTGTTATGCTTTTATTGTGGGCGTACCGCGAAACGCTGTCTGGACGGGCCGGGCAGCGGACTTGACCAGGGGGAACACCACCGTGCGGCAATACCTGGAGCTGCTCGCAGAAGTGCTGGAGCAGGGGGCGGACTACCGGGATCGCACCGGCATCGGTGCCCGGAGCCTGTTCGGCCGGCAGTTGCGTTTTGACCTGCAGGAGGGTTTCCCCCTGCTGACCACCAAGAAGCTGCACGTGCGTTCGATCATCTACGAATTGCTCTGGTTCCTGCGCGGCGATACCAACGTGCGCTACCTGCAGGAACACGGGGTCAGCATCTGGAACGAGTGGGCGGATGAAAACGGCGAACTGGGACCGATCTACGGTTACCAGTGGCGGCACTGGGGAGGCGACCAGCTCGGGCGCGTGGTCCGACAGCTTCGCGAGCAACCGCATTCCCGCCGTCACATCGTCAGCGCCTGGAATGCGGCAGACCTGGACCAGATGCGGCTGCCTCCCTGCCACCTGCTGTTCCAGTTTCACGTCGCGGGAGAGCGACTGTCCTGCCAGATGTACCAGCGCAGTGCGGACCTGTTCTTAGGGGTGCCGTTCAACATTGCATCGTACGCCCTGCTGACCATGATCATCGCCCGTCTGACCGACTTGCAAGCGGGAGAATTTGTCCATACCTTTGGTGACGTGCACCTGTACCACAATCATTTTGAACAGGCAAAACTGCAACTGCAGCGCAGTCCCGGCACCCTGCCGACACTGCGAATTGCCCCGGGGGTGCAGCGACTGGAGGATTTTGATTTCGAACATTTCATCCTCGAGGGATATGAACCCCAGGCACATATTCCCGCTCCGGTGGCGGTGTGAGCGAGGCGGCTTCCGCTTCGCAGCCCCTGGCGATTGTCGCCGCTGTCGCCCGCAATGGCGGCATCGGTTTTCGGGGCCAATTGCCCTGGCAGCTGCCGGGTGACTTGCGGCATTTTCGGGAGATCAGCTGGGGCAAGCCGCTGATCATGGGACGGCGCACGCATCTTTCCATCGGCCGTCCGCTGCCCGGACGGGACAATATTGTGCTGAGTTCCGACCCCGCCCTGGAAAAACCGGGCCGGCACGGCGTGCAGGTGGCCCGGGGCCTGGCCCAGGCCCTGCGACTGGCCGCCGGGTGCGGGGGGGCGGAGGTGCTGGTGATCGGCGGTGCCCGGCTCTACGAGGAGGCACTGCCCCTGGCGCAGCGGCTGTACCTGACCGAGGTGGATGCCCGGCCGCCGGCGGACGTGTTTTTCCCGCACTTCGAGCCCACTGACTGGGAGGAACGGGAATCCCGGGTTGCCGAGCCCCTGCCGGGGGATGAATATTCCTACCGGTTCCGGGTCCTGGAGCGCCGGCAATAAGCCCGGGGCGAGGTCGATGCCGGCAGCCGGGGCGCAGTGGGCGGCGGGGCGGTTGTGGCGAGGCTTCCGGCCCCGGGTCGGGACACTCCCGGGTCCGGCGTATTGGCATTTTCTGATCTTTTTTTATAATAACCCCCTGCGAGCGATCCTTTCACGGTGAGAATTTGGAGGGGTGTGCGGAGGTAAATGCTCCGGGTCGCGAATACAATGCAGAAATTTCAGATGGGGGAAGCATAATGAAGATTTGCAGTGTGCGAGGGCCGATGGTTCTGATCGCGGCCTTTTGCCTGTTTGTATTTTCGGGGGAGGTGTCTGCGCAACAAGATCAACAACGGCAGGCCATTCCCGTCGACGAGGGCATGAATGAAATTTTTCGCATCGGCCAGGCGCGCACAGAAAGGGCGCGGCGTTCCCAGCAGACGGTGGACCAGTTGGCCGATGAGACGCACGACAAGTTCCAGGACTATCGCCAGGTATTGAAAGTCATCGAGGGTCTGCGCGTGTACAACGAACGCCTGGAAAAGCAGATCGAGAACCAGGAGCGGCGCATCGTCGAAATTGAAAAGGCGACCCGCGATGCGGCGGTTGTGCAACGTCAGATCCCCGCGGTGGTCTCGCGCATGATCGATGGCCTGGAGCAGTTCATCGACCTGGATGTGCCGTTCCATGAACGCGAGAGGAGGGACCGGATACTGCTGCTGCGTGTCAACCAGGATCGCGACAACCTGACGATCGCGGAAAAATTCCGCCAGGTGCTGGAAGCCTACAAGATTGAAAATGAATACGGCCGCAAGATTGACTCCTACCGGGATACCGTCGAGATCGACGGCAAACCGCGTGAAGTGAACATCTTGCGGATCGGCCGTCTCGCTCTCATGTACCAGACGACCGACGGCGAACTGTCGGGGGCCTGGGACCAGGCACGCCGGCAGTGGACGCCGCTGGGCCGTGAATTCCGTACCGCGATTTTGCAGGGACTGCGCATTGCCCGCAAGCAGGCGGCGATCGAATTAATGAAAACGCCGGTCCCGGCCCCGACCGCACTTTGAGTGCCTGGAGATGAATACCGTGAACAGAAAAAAATATTTTTTGGGTATTGCATTCAGTTGTGCGCTGCTGCTGGTCTTGTCACTGGGTTCCGGGCCGGCTGCCGCACAGCAATCGGAGGCGCAGGAGAAGGAGGCCCTGCCGACCCTGGATGAATTGCTGCAATTGATCCGGCAAGGGCAGCTGGCGGAGAACCGGGAGAACCTGCGGCGGGAACAGAGATTTCGCGCGCAACGCAATCGGCAGGACCGCCTGCTCGCCGAGGCCCGGGAGGAGCGCGACCGGGAAGAGCGCCGCAGTGATGAACTGGAGGCGATTTTTGAGAGCAACCAGGAGCTCATCGCCATCAAGCGGCTGCAGTTACAGGATACGCTGGGTTCCCTGGTCGAGCTGTTCGGGCACATGAGTGCCGCCGCCGGGGACCTGCGCAGTGACCTGGAGACCTCGGTGATCAGTGCCCAGTACAGGGGGCGCGTCGAATTCCTGGACGAGTTGATCTCCAAGATCAGTGAAAGCGATGCCCTGCCGGAGGTCCGGGAAGTGGAGCGCCTTTGGTACGAACTGCAGCGGGAGATTAACGAGGCCGGCAAGGTGGTGAGTTTCCCGGTGGAAGTCATTTCCCTGGACGGTAATCGCGAGACGCGGCAGGTGGTGCGGGTCGGTGCTTTCAACATTATCGATGACCGCGGCCGCTACCTGAATTACGTCGGCGAGAAAAAACACCTGGAAGAATTGGCGCGCCAGCCGGGCGGTGCCTTTAATCGCTGGGCGAAGGGCCTGGCGCGCGCCAACGGTGAAGAGGGTCTGCAGATTTTCGCCATCGATCCAACGGGACCTGCCGGCGGTGCCTTTCTCGCTTCGCTGATCGATGCGCCGACGCTGGTCGAACGCTGGCACCAGGGCAGGATCATCGGCTACCTGATCTCGGCACTCGGCGTATTCGCGCTGGCCCTCGCCCTGCTGCGCCTGGGCATCCTGTCGCTGGTTGGCAGGCAGGTGTCGCAGCAGTTGAGACAGGTAAACACCCTGGGTGACAATCCCCTGGGTCGCGTACTCAAGGTGTATGAAGCCAATCCCGGCCTGGATCTGGAATCCCTGGAACTGAAAATGAGCGAGGCGATCTTGCACGAGCGCCCGGCACTGGAGCGCGGCGAGGCCCTGCTGCGAATTATTGCCGCCGTGGCACCGCTGATGGGCCTGTTGGGCACCGTGACCGGCATGATCTTAGTGTTCCAGGGCATTGTGATTTTCGGTGCCGGCGATCCCAAGGCGATGGCCGGCGGGATTTCACAAGCACTGGTGACGACGGTGCTGGGCCTGATCGTGGCGATTCCCACCCTGTTGCTCTACACGCTGGTCAACACGCGCAGCCAGGGTATCATCCAGGTACTGGAGGAACAGGCGACGGGCATTGTCGCGCGGCGCTCTGAAGTGCAACAGGGCTGAGCGCAACGGGGACGGGACGGGAACGATGGGTTTCGATCTCTCCCCGGAAGCCCTGCTGTTTTTCACGGCAGAGGCCTGGGAGACGCTGCGATTGTTCTTTGACAAGGGGGGCAACGTCGTGGTGGTGATCGCCCTGGTGGCCGGCGTACTCTGGACCCTGATTTTTGAGCGTGTATGGTACTATCGCCACACCCTGCCCAGGATTAGCAATGAGACGGTGCAGAACTGGCAGCAGCGCCCGGATCGCAGTTCGTGGCAGGCGCGCCAGGTGCGCCGGACGATCCTCTCGGAGACCGCCCGGATGATCGACGCCAACCTGGGTATGATTCGCGTCCTGATCGCCGTTTGTCCGCTGCTGGGCCTGCTGGGCACCGTGACCGGTATGATCGAGGTGTTCCACGTGCTGGCGGTTACGGGCGGCGGCGACGCCAAGGCGATGGCGGGCGGCGTCTCACATGCGACCATTCCGACGATGACCGGGATGGTGATCGCATTGTCCGGTATTTTTGCCAACATCTGGCTGAGCCGCGTATCCGTGCATGAAAAGGAGTTGCTGGCGGGCCGGATGACCGTGGATTAAGGGGAGACAGGGCTTATGCGTAAAACTGCAATTAACCGGGCGGCGGAAAGTTCACCGGGAGTCGACCTCACCCCGATGCTGGACGTGGTGTTTATCATGCTGATCTTCTTTATCGTGACCGCCTCTTTTGTCAAGGAGTCCGGGATCGATGTCAACCGTCCCGAGGCGGAAACCGCCGAGCAGCAGGAGCGCGTGAATATTCTCGTGGCGATCAGCTCCAATAATGAAATCTGGATCGATCGTCGGCGCGTGGACGTGCGTGCCGTGCGCGCCAACATCGAGCGCCTGCGCGCGGAAAATCCCAAGGGCTCGGTCGTGGTCCAGGCCGATAATAAATCGCACACCGAGACGGTGGCCGCAGTGCTGGATGCCGCGCGCGCAGCGGGTGCCTATGACGTGACCCTGTCGACCACTCCCGGGAGCAGGTAGAAAGCAAAAGCAGGGGCCATGGCGAGTTCCACCGCGACTTTTTTTTCGAATCTCTGGCGGGACAACCTGGGCTTCCGCCTGACGCTGTGCGCCGCACAGGCATTCCTGGCAACCGTCGCGCTTTTCCTGTTGATGGATACCATGATTCACCGGGACACCCCGGAGCTGGAAGACGATGCGAGGTGGCGCATCGGCGATATCATCATGGAGGAGCAGGAAATTGATACTCGTTTCGACGACGAGGAGTTGCCGGAAAAACCGGAAGACCCGGAGGAGCCGCCCCCGGAGCCGGAGCTCCCGGAGATCCAGGATGTGGAAGTGGAACAGGACATCGACCTGAGCCTGGCGCGCACCGGTGTCCGTGTCGGCCTGGGCGGTCAGCTGTCCGCAGACGGGGAATACCTGCCGATCGTCAAGGTGGCACCGATTTACCCGCGTTCGGCCCAGACCCGCGGCATCGAGGGTTATTGCGTGGTCAGTTACGTGGTGACGGTGACCGGGGCGGTGCGCAACCCGCGGGTGGTGGAATGCAGCAGCTCGCTGTTTCGCAATGCTTCCCTGCGCGCCTCGCTC
Source organism: Gammaproteobacteria bacterium (assembly GCA_965215045.1). Taxonomy (GTDB): domain Bacteria; phylum Pseudomonadota; class Gammaproteobacteria; order JABABF01; family JABABF01. The sequence continues at coordinate 1,851,095 of OZ244031.1, forward strand.
AAGTTCAAGTACAAGCCGCGCGTGGTGGAAGGAGAGCCCGTGGAGGTGCACGGGGTGTTGAACAAGTTTACCTATGAACTGGAAGACTAAAGGGCCTCTCGCCTGCCTGTGCGGTGCCTGGCTATTGCCGGTGCTGCTGGGTGTTTTCGCGGCCCTGCCCTGGTCGCAGCCCGGCTTTGCCCAGAGCGACAGGGGCGAGAGTCGGTATGCGAATGTCCGGACCCGGCGCACCCCGGCGATGAGCAACCGGGTCTACGAAAGAATTGCCGAGGCGCAACGCCGGCTGGACGAGGAAAAAGATTTCCAGGGCGCGCTGAGGATTCTCAATGACATGTTGCGCAGTGCGGACCGCGGCCGCATTAACCTGAGCGGTTACGAGCGCGCCAATATCTGGAACACCCGCGCTTTTATCTATTACTCGCAAGAACGTTATTCCCAGGCGATTCGCGCCTACCGGGAGGTGATCCGGGACCCGGGAGAGATCACGGAGCCCATGTTGCAGAACACTCTCTACGTGCTGGCGCAGCTCTACATGGTGCAGGAGAATTACGACCAGGCCATCGCCTACCTGCGGGATTGGTTGTCGCTGATCAAGTCACCACGGCCCAGCGCGATGTTTTTGCTGGCCCAGGCCTATTTCCAGAAGCGCGAACTGGGCGATGCCATGCGCTCCGCCGAGCGCGGCCTGGCACTGGCACAGGAGAGCGGGGAGGAACTGCGGGAGAGCTGGTACATCCTGTTGCGCGCGCTGTATTATGAAAACAAGGAGTACCGGAAGGTCTTGGAAGTGCTGCGCCAGCTGGCGGGCCGCTGGCCCAAGAAGACGTACTGGGTGCAGTTGGGCGGCATGTACGGGCAGCTGGAGAACCAGGAAAATCACGCGATTGCCATGGAGTCTGCCTATACTTGGGACATGCTGGAAAAGGAGAGCGAATGGGTCAACTTGACCTACCTGTTGCTGTCCCACGATGCACCGTACAAGGCGGCCAGGGTGCTGGAGCGCGGCATGGAGGAGGAAGTGGTGGAACGCAACGGCAAACACCTGGAGCTCCTGGGTTCGGCCTGGCGCAGTGCCCGCGAGATGGAAAAGGCACTGCCGGTTTTGGAGGATGCCGCGGACCTTTCGGAGAAGGGAGAGATCTACGCGCAACTGGCCAGCATTTACTTTGACTTGTACCGTTACCAGGATGCAGTGCGCACCGCGAACAAGGGACTGGAGAAAGGGAATCTCAAGCGTCCTGACACCCTGCAAATTATTCGCGGTATGTCGCTGTTCAATTTAGACCGCACCAATGATGCAGAACTGGCTTTCGAAGCGGCAGCCGAAGATGAACGCAGCGAGAAGCTGGCCAACCAGTGGCAGCTGTACATGAAAAAAGAACTGCGCCGCCGCGAGCTGCTGCGCCGGGATCCGAAACCGCTTTCCACGCCCGCCTGGCGTCTTTAGAGGAACGCACGGCTGGCCGCCGGACGCCTTTGCCATACAATGGGAACCCGGTGTTTCCCGGGGCGGTAAAGATCATGGACCTGAACGACTCCCAACTCTGGCGTACGCAGGCCTTTATTGACGGCGCATGGGTCGACGCCGAGGACGGCGAACACTTTGTCGTGGACAATCCATCCAGCGGGGCAGAGATTGCCCGGGTCGCTAATTGCGGTGCCGCGGAAACCGCGCGGGCCATTGGCGCGGCCCAGGCGGCGCAAAAAGACTGGGCGGACTGCACCGCCCGGGAGCGCAGCGGGGTGCTGCAGCGCATGTTTGAATTGATGCTGGAACATCGAGAAGACCTGGCACGGATTATCACGGCGGAGACCGGCAAGCCCCTGGGCGAGTCACGTATCGAAACCAGTTACGGGGCCAGTTACCTGGAGTGGTTTGCCGCCGAGGCGCAGCGCATCTACGGTGACATCATTCCCTCTGCCTCGCAGGACAACCGTATCCTGACCCTGAAACAACCCGTGGGCGTGGTCGCCTGCATCACGCCATGGAATTTCCCCAACGCCCTGCTGGTGCGCAAGCTGGCCCCGGCCCTGGCCACGGGTTGTGCCATCGTCTGCAAACCGGCGAACGAGACTCCCCTGTCGGCCCTGGCGGTGGCCGAGCTGGCACAGCGGGCCGGGACGCCGCCGGGTGTGGTCAACATGTTGGCCGGGAAAAACGAGGAGATCGGTGCCGTGATGTGCGAAGACCCCCGGGTGCGCAAGCTCACTTTCACGGGTTCCACCCGGGTCGGCAAGATCCTGCTGCGCCAATGTGCGGGCACGGTCAAGAACACGTCGATGGAACTGGGAGGCAATGCTCCCTTCCTCGTGTTTGATGATGCACGGCTGGAGACGGCCCTGGACGGCGCGTTGCGGGCCAAGTACCGCAATGCCGGACAGACCTGCGTGTGCGCGAACCGGATCCTGGTGCAGGAGGGAATTTACGAGGAGTTCGCCCACCGCCTGGGTGAACGGGTGGCCGCCATGCGCCAGGGCGACGGCATGGAGGAGGGGGTGGAGGTCGGCCCCCTGATCAGCACCCGGGCTGCCGACGGGGTGCTGGCGATGATCGAGGACGCCCTGTCCCATGGCGCAACGGCGACGGTGGGCGGGGAACGCGGCAGCATGGGGCCGGCTTTTATCGCTCCCACCGTGCTCACCGGCGTCAATGAGAAGATGCGGGTGTTTCGCGAGGAGATCTTCGGTCCGGTGGCACCCCTGTTTTCCTTTTCCACCGAGGCGGAAGCCATCGCCATGGCCAACGATACCGAGTTCGGACTGGCGGCATACTGCTTCACCCGCGATATCGGCCGGGTCTGGCGCGTGGCGGAGGCCCTGGAATACGGAATGGTCGGCATCAACGAGGGTGCGATTTCCAATGCCGCCGCACCGTTCGGCGGCATGAAAGAGTCGGGCAGCGGGCGGGAGGGTTCCAAGTACGGCGTCGACGACTACCTGGAAATCAAGTACGTTTGCATGGGTGGCCTGGGAGAAGACTGAGCCTTTTTTCTACAGCCCTCCACGGGTTTTCCCGGCCGGCAATTTCCTCAGTCCACGATACGCACTGCACCCAGGTCGGCACTGGCCGCCATGCTGGCGTAGGCATGCAGGGCGGCACTGACTTTGCGCGGCCGGGGCCGGGCCGGCCGCCAGGCGGCGTCCCCGCGTTTTTCCATCGCCTTGCGGCGCTCCTGCAACCGGGTCTCGGAAACCAGCAATTCAATGCGGCGCCGGGGAATATCGATCTGGATACGGTCGCCGTTTTCGACCAGGGCGATGTCACCGCCGCTTGCGGCTTCCGGTGAGACGTGGCCGATGGAGAGCCCGGAGGTGCCGCCGGAAAAGCGTCCATCGGTGACCAGTGCGCAGCACTTGCCCAGTTCCTTGGACTTCAGGTAACTGGTGGGATAGAGCATCTCCTGCATTCCCGGGCCGCCGCGCGGCCCCTCGTAGCGCACCACCACCACCTCGCCGGCTTGCACCAGGTCCCCCAGGATGTGCTCGACTGCCTCTTCCTGGCTCTCGCATACGTGCGCCGGTCCTTCAAAAACCAGGCTTTCCTCGTCGACGCCGGCGGTTTTGACCACGCAGCCGTTGCGGGCGATATTGCCGTAGAGTACCGCCAGACCGCCGTCGGCACTCCAGGCGTGTTCCAGGTCGCGAATACAACCCGCGCTGCGATCGGTATCCAGGCTGTCCCAGCGCTGCTCCTGGCTGAAGGCCTCCTGCGTCGGCACCCCGCCCGGTGCCGCCTTGTAGAACTCCAGGACCTCGGCATTGCGGCTGCGCACGATGTCCCATTCCTGCAGTGCCTCCCCCAGCGTCGGGCTGTGCACGGTCGGCACCCCGGTGTGCAGCAGGCCGGCGCGTTCCAACTCACCCAGGATTGCCATCACCCCGCCGGCCCGGTGCACGTCTTCCATGTGGTAATCGGGGGTGCTGGGTGCCACCTTGCACAGGTGCGGCACCTGGCGCGAGAGCCGGTCCACGTCCCGCATACCGAAGTCGATCTCGCCCTCGCAGGTCGCCGCCAGGAGGTGCAAAATGGTATTGGTTGAGCCGCCCATGGCGATGTCCAGGGACATCGCGTTTTCAAAAGCTTCAAAACAGGCGATGTTGCGTGGCAATGCGCTCTCGTCTTCCTGCTCGTAATAGCGGCGCGCCAGTTCCACCACCGTCTGTCCGGCGCGCAAAAATAATTTGCGCCGGTCGGCGTGGGTGGCCAGTATGCTGCCGTTGCCGGGCAGTGCCAGGCCCAGTGCCTCGGTCAGGCAGTTCATCGAGTTGGCGGTAAACATGCCGGAGCAGGAGCCGCAAGTGGGACAGGCGGAGCGCTCGTATTCCAGGCTCTGTTCGTCGCTGACCTTGTCATCGGCGGCGACCACCATCGCATCGATGAGGTCCAGCTTCTGTTCGGCGAGCGGGCTGCGCCCGGCTTCCATCGGCCCGCCGGAGACGAACACGGTGGGCAGGTTCAGGCGCATTGTGGCCATCAGCATGCCCGGGGTGATCTTGTCGCAGTTGGAAATGCAAACCAGGGCGTCGGCGCAATGGGCGTTAACCATGTACTCGACGGAATCGGCGATCAGTTCCCGGGAGGGCAGGCTGTAGAGCATGCCATCGTGTCCCATGGCGATGCCATCGTCGACGGCGATGGTGTTGAACTCGCGCGCCACGCCACCGGCCTTGTGCACTTGCCCGGCCACCAGTTTGCCGAGATCGCGCAGGTGTACATGCCCGGGAACAAACTGGGTAAAGGAATTGGCGACCGCGATGATCGGTTTCTGAAAATCCTCGTCGCTCATCCCGGTCGCCCGCCACAGGGCGCGGGCCCCGGCCATGTTGCGTCCGGCGGTCGTGGTGCGGGAACGGTAGACGGGCATCGGCGGCCGACCGGTTCAATGCAGACGCTTGTGCAGAAGCCGCGAGTTGCGCCCGGGAGGGGCCGCGGTACTTTGCGGTGGGAGGACGGCGGGTCTCTCTTCGCGGAAGCCGCACCGCACAAACCAGTCGGCGGCGTGGGCACTGCGCACGAACACCTGTTCCAGCCCCGCTGCGCGCGCCTGTTGTTCCACGTGCCGCAGCAGCAGTCCGCCGTACCCCTGCCGGCGATGATGGCTGCAGGTGGCCACGCAGGCGATCTCGCCGAGCCGGCCCTGGCAATGGATGTGCAGGGCGGCGCAACAGACGATATCCAGTTCCCGCTCGATCACGAAAAAATCCCCGATGCTGAGCTGCACTTGTTGTCGCTTCCTGGGCAGCAGCACCCCGTTTTCCCCCAGGGGCTGGATCAGGCGCAACAGGGCCGGGAGGTCCGCACTGCGGGCGTTGCGCGGTGCCGGCAGGGGTGGCGCAGCAGGGCGCTCACCGCGGCGGGGCCAGTGCACGGGAGCAGGCCGGTTCCCCGGCACCTCCGGTCCCCGGTGGACGGCAAGTTCGACACTCATGCTTTGCACTCAGCTCGGGCCGGCCTGCACGATGGCATCCGGGACTTCAAATTTCCGGAAATTTTCCTGGAACAGGGCGATCAGGCGTTCCGTCTCCCGATCATAGGCATCCTTGTCGCGCCAGGTATTGCGCGGCTGCAGCAGTGCGTCGTCCAGTCCATCCACGGTCTGGGGCACGTCCAGGTTCCAGCGTTCCAGGCGGACGGTTGGCACCTTGTTCAGTGCACCTTCCAGGATGGCATGGATGATCGCGCGCGTCTCTGGAATATCAAAACGCCTGCCGTCCCCGTCCGCACCGCCGCCGCCACCGGTCCAGCCGGTATTGACCAGGTAGACGCGACTGCCGAATTCATCCATTCTGCGCATCAGCAGGGTGGCATAGACATCCGCCGGGCGCGGAAAGAACGGTGCCCCGAAACAGGTGGAAAAGGTGGGTTGTACACCGATGACCCCGACCTCGGTGGCCCCGACCTTGGCGGTATAACCGCTGAGAAAATGATAGGCCGCCGCTTCCCTGGACAGGATGGATACGGGCGGCAACAGGCCGTTGGTGTCACAGGTGAGAAAGACCAGGGCACCGGGTTCGCCGGCGCGGCCCCCGGGGATGCGCTTGTCGACGTGCTCCAAGGGGTAGGAACAGCGGCTGTTCTCGGTCAGGGAGGAATCGCTGTAATCGGCGGTGCCGGTTTGCGGGTCGACCACCACGTTTTCAATGATTGCACCGTTGCGGATCGCATCCCAGATGACGGGCTCTTTTTCCCGGCTGAGATTGATGCACTTTGCATAGCAGCCGCCCTCCAGGTTGAAGACCATGCCCGGTGCCCAGGCATGTTCATCGTCCCCGACCAGGCGGCGGTCGGGGTCGGCGGAGAGCGTGGTCTTGCCGGTGCCGGAGAGACCAAAAAACAAGGCGACGTCGCCTTGTTCCCCGACATTTGCCGCACAGTGCATCGGCAGCACATCGTGCTCGGTGAGCAGGAAGTTCTGCACCGAGAACACCGATTTTTTCAATTCCCCGGCATAGCACATTCCAGCCAACAGTATTTTCTGTTCGCCGAAATGGATGATAACGGCACCATCGCTGTGGACCCCATCCCGCTCCGGCTCGCAGCGGAAACCCGGTGCACTGAGGATCTGCCAGGGCTTCTTGTCTTCCGGGTTGAAGTGCTCCGGGCGGATGAACATGTTATGGGCGAACAGGGAATGCCAAGCGGTCTCGGTGCGAATTTCCAGTGGCAGGTAGTGCTGGGGACTCGCGCCGGCGTGCAACTGCTGGCGAAAGTGTTCGCGCTCTTCGAGATGGCGGGAAACCCGCTCCCAGAGAGGCTGGAAATGGCCCGGCTCAAGGGGCAGGTTGCTGGCACCCCAGTCGATGCTCTGCGCCAGTCCGGGTTCGCGCACGATAAAGCGGTCCTTCGGCGAGCGGCCGGTGCGCTTGCCGGTGCTGACCACCAGCGCGCCGGTATCCGCCAGCGTTCCCTCTTTTCTTTGCAGGGCGAGTTCGATGAGTGCGGCGGGCGTCGGGTTATTGTGGGCGGGTTGCGCCATTGCAGGAGACCCTCAAAAAACAACTGTACAACACGGGATTGCGCCGCTGTGCGGCGGAGTGTCATTTTACCCCATCCCCGGTGAGGCATCGCCGCGGTTTTCGGCCGCGGGCTCGCTATCCCCGCAAGCAGCGCGCTGCCCCGTTCTGACCGGGGTGCTCCCAAGCATTCCCGCCGGGAATGTCCCCGGCATCTCAAGGAGATAATTCGGCGAAGCTGTCGATGGCGGGAAACTGTAAATTCTCACGCGCCGGCCGCTCACTGTCCGGCTGGCGCACGGTCAGCAGGCGCCGGACACCGGCGCGGCGGGCATTGTGCAGGATGTCCTCGTTGTCATCGATGAACAGGGTGCGCTGCAAATCGAAGGGCCGGCGCTTGCAAAAGCCCTCCCAGAAGCCGGGTGCCTCCTTGGGCAGACCCAACTCATGCGTGGAACAGGCATGGTGCAGCAGCGAGCCGATGCCGGTGCGCTCCAGCTTAATTGCCAGGGCTTCGGGGTCTGCATTGGTTAACACCACCACCCGGCAATCGCGGTGTTGCAGGCGCTCTAAGAATTCTCGCGCTTGCGGGCGCAGACATACGCGCTCTGCCAGGGAGCGCATCAGCAGCAGGATATCCAGGTCCAGGCTGATACTCCAGTGCCGGATGCAGTACCAGTCCAGGGAGCCCGCTCTCTGGCGGTAGAGATCAAATATTTTTTGTTCGGCGCGCTGCACGGACAGGCCATGCGTCCGGGCGTAATGCCGCGGCACGGCCCGCATCCAGAAATCGTTGTCAAAACGCAAATCGATGAGCACTCCGTCCAGGTCGAGCAGCACGGTGTCGACTTCGGCCCAATCGAGGGTGCTCATCACTGCACCGTCCGCTGCATGCTGATCGCTGAATTCATTGCGCCCGATTGCAGGCCAAACATTACAAGATTGGTTATAGTATGCGGCAAAACGGGTTCCATTTTCCATGCCACCAAAACCACAAATCCTGTTGCGTCCCTGTGAGTCCGATGCCTTGTGCTGCCCGCACTGGGCGGAAGCGGGGCCGGGACGGGTGCGGCAACCGGCGGCCCCGGGGGGCAGCACACCTGCTCATCTCACGTTCTCTCAACGGCGAGTGGTGTGGCAACCGGCGGCCCCGGGGGGCAGCAGCCCGGACCCGAATACGACCGGGCTTGCTGCCGGCGGGGAATGCCGATGAGTGCGCGCTGGAAATGGACACTCGGGGGTGTGCTGGTCCTGGGGGTGTTGGCGGCGGCAGTTTGGATGCTGGTGTTTGGAGATACGGGGCGCGGCTTGCGGCAGATTGTCGCCGAGCGCGCGGAAATCCCCGATCAGAACCTGCGCATGAGGTTGATGATCGAAGATCCGCGGCTTTTGCGGGCTGTCGCCCGGGGCGGTGCCTTCGGCGGCGATTACTCGCGCCAGGCGGCGATGAACATGTTTGCCGCGCCCCCGGGAGCGGTCGAGGACGTGCGCCGAAAGACCCGCGTGGTCGAGGTGGCACCGCGCACCTGGTTGATTCGTTTTCCCATTGTCAATGTCGCGCTGTTTGAGACCGATGCGGGCCTGGTGCTGGTCGATACCGGGATGACTTCGGCGGGGCCGGTGCTCGCCGAAATTCTGCCCCGGCTCAGTGACAAGCCCCTGCACACGGTGATTTACACGCATGGGCACGTCGACCACGCCTACGGCCTGCGCCCGTTGCTTAGGCGCGGGGCGCGTCCGCAGATCATCGCGCACGAGGCCCTGCCGGAGCGGTTTCGACGCTACTTGCGCCTGTGGCGTTCCATTGCCACCTACATGAGCCAGCCGCCTGCCAACATGCCGCGCGAGGCCGCGGACCTCGACTGGCCGACGCGAGTGTTTTCCAAGCGCCTGGAACTTGAGATCGGCGGAGAGCGCTTCGTGTTGCAGCATCATCGCGCAGAGACGGACGACCAGCTGTATGTCTGGGTGCCGGGGCGCAAGGCCTTGGCCAGTGCCGATTATTACCAGGGCTTTCTGCCCAACGCCGGCAATGGCAAACGGGTGCAGCGTCACCCGGAGGAGTGGGCACAGGCATTGCGGGAGATGGCGGGGCTGGGTGCAGAATACCTGTTGCCCGCGCATGGCGAGGAAATCATCGGGGATGCGCGCTACATTCGCGAAAGTTTCACGTTGCTGGCCGACGCCCTGCAGTCGATTGTTGAGCAGACTATCGTCGGGCTGAACGCGGGTCTGCGCAAGGACCAGGTATACCGCGGGGTGCATTTGCCGGAGTCCATGGCGCGAGACCCCCGCCTGCGCGAGCAATACGTATCCGTGCAGGACATCTCCAAGATGGTGATCAAGCAATACACCGGGTGGTGGGATGATATTCCCTCGCACTGGACGCCGGCACCGCTGGAAGAACAGGCGGCGGAGATCAGTGCCCTGGCCGGCGGTGTGGAACGCCTGGTGGAGCGCGCCCTGGCCTTGGCGGCAGGGGACAATCTGCGGCTGGCTTCCCACCTCGTGGACTGGGCCTGGTTCAGCGAGCCCGGCAATCCCCGGGTACAGCAAGCGGTACTGGATATCTACCGCCAGCGGGTGCTGGCACCGGAGACCAATACCATGGAGATGCTGGAATACCTGGACATGATGGCCCTGGCGCGCGCCCGGCAGCTGCGGAGGGAATAATCAGTGAATGAATTTGCGCCCTTTTGCGTAGCGGGCAACGTACTGTTCCAGGCTCAGCAGGTACTGCTTGTTTTTCAGACCGCCGGCGTAGCCGGTCAACGAACCGTCGCTGCCGACAATCCGGTGGCAGGGGACAATGATTGACAACGGGTTGGCACCGCAGGCGTGGCCGACGGCGCGTCCGGCGTTGGGCCGTTCGATCACCCTGGCCAGTTCACCGTAGGAGACCGTCCTGGCGTAGCGGACCTTGCGCATTGCCTGCCATACCGTTTGCTGGAACGGGGTGCCGTCGGGGGCCAGGGGCAGCTCGAAACGCCGTCTCCGGCCGTCAAAATATTCCCGGAGCTGGGCACGGGTTGCGCGCAGGACGGCAATTTGTTTTTGCTTCCAATGCGGTTTCGGGGTTCGTGGACGCCCATTGTGAGGTTGCTGTATTTCCCGCAGGTGTTCCTTATCGGCACAGAGCAGCAGGGCGCCGATCGGTGTCTCCAGGAAGCAGTAATACAGGGTGTCGATCGGCTCGAGCACTCCCGGGCGGGAAAATGAAAAAATGATTATACCTGTCATAGGCACCCGGGCATCGTCTTGCACCTCCTTGCAGATGACATCCGGGTGTGGTCCCGTCATAGGCTCCCGGGCATCGTCTTGCGCCTCCTTGCAGATGACATCCGGGTGTGGTCCCGTCATACGCTCCCGGGCATCGTCTTGCACCTCCTTGCAGATGACATCCGGATGTGGTCCCGTCATAGGCTCCCGGGATATCGGGGGAGGGGAGGCCGTGCTCTGCTACAATGCAACGGCTCTCTTGTAGAGGCGTCGGGAGTGCCGGGATCGCGGCTCGTGTCGCCGCCTGTCCGGGCGCCGCCGGCGCAGCGAACGCGCGTTCCTCCCGCTTCCCGGGATTTCACTGCCGGAGAATGAGTCCGTGAGCCAAAAACCCACCGCCCTTCATCGTCCCCTGCGCGAGAGTGCCCGGCTGCACCCCGAGTACCAGGCACCGTTCCCCGCCTCGCAAAAAATTCATGTTGCCGGCGAACGTCCGGAACTGCGCGTTGCCATGCGGGAAATCACCCTGGGAAGCCCCGGTAATGGCACCGGGCAGAACGCGCCGGTCCTGCGCGTCTACGACACCTCCGGCCCCTATACCGATCCCGCACAGAGGGTCGATATCCGCGCGGGACTGGAGCCGGTGCGCCTGCCGTGGATCCTGGAGCGCGCCGACACGGAGGAGGTGGGGGCACATTCACTGCATACCCGGCAGCGGCGTCAGGATCTGCGGGCGGACGGCGTGCGTTTCGGTGCCGAACGCCAGCCGCGCCGCGCGCTTGGCAACGCTGCAGTGACCCAACTGCATTATGCGCGCCGGGGCGTGGTGACTCCGGAGATGGAGTACATCGCGGTCCGGGAAAACATGGGCCGGCCCCCGGGTGAGCAGACGAAGATCACGCCGGAGTTTGTCCGCGAGGAGGTGGCGCGGGGACGGGCAATTATCCCGGCCAATATCAATCATCCCGAGGCCGAGCCGATGATTATCGGGCGCAATTTCCTGGTCAAGATCAATGCGAACATCGGCAACTCCCCGGTCACTTCCTCGGTCGCCCAAGAAGTGCAGAAGATGGTCTGGGCGACACGCTGGGGTGCCGACACGGTGATGGATCTCTCCACCGGCAAAAACATTCACGAGACCCGGGAGTGGGTGGTGCGCAACTCCCCGGTCCCGGTGGGCACGGTGCCGATTTACCAGGCCCTGGAAAAGGTCGGCGGCGTCGCAGAAGACCTGCACTGGGAAGTGTTTCGCGACACCCTGGTGGAACAGGCGGAGCAGGGGGTGGACTATTTCACGATCCATGCCGGCGTCCTCTTGCGTTACGTGCCGCTGAGTGCTGAACGGGTCACGGGCATCGTCTCCCGCGGCGGTTCGATCATGGCCAAGTGGTGCCTGGCGCATCACCGGGAAAACTTCCTCTACACGCATTTCGAGGAGATCTGCGAAATCATGCGCGCCTATGACGTCTCCTTTTCCCTGGGCGACGGTCTGCGTCCCGGGTCGATCGCTGATGCCAATGACGAGGCGCAATTCGCCGAGTTGGACACCCTGGGAGAACTGACCCGGGTCGCCTGGACGCATGATGTACAGGTGATGATCGAAGGTCCGGGTCACGTGCCGATGCACCTGATCGAGGAAAACATGCGCCGCCAGCTGGAAGTCTGCAGCGAGGCACCCTTTTACACCCTGGGCCCGCTGACCACCGACATCGCCCCGGGGTACGATCACATCACCTCGGCCATTGGCGCGGCGATGATCGGCTGGTATGGCTGTGCCATGCTCTGCTACGTAACGCCCAAGGAGCACCTGGGCCTGCCCGATCGCGAGGATGTCAAGCAGGGCATCATCGCCTACCGCATCGCCGCCCATGCCGCGGACCTGGCCCGCGGCCACCCGGCGGCGCGCCTGCGGGACGATGCGCTGTCTGCGGCACGCTTCGAATTCCGCTGGGAGGACCAGTTCAATCTTTCCCTGGACCCCGATACCGCGCGAGCCTACCATGATGAGACGCTGCCGCAGGAATCGGCGAAGACCGCGCATTTTTGTTCGATGTGCGGGCCCAAGTTCTGTTCGATGGAAATCAGTCGCGAGATCCGCGAGTATGCCGCCCGCAAGCAGGAGATGGAGGAGGGCATGCGCCAAAAGGCCGAGGAATTTCGCCGGGGCGGTGCCAGGCTTTATCGCGACGCCAGTCGCTGAATAGTGATGCCGTCTCCCCTGCAGATCGGCATTGCGGGCGCCGGGCTCTGCGGCCGCCTGTTGGCGTGGCGCCTGCTGCGGCAGGGGCACAAGGTGCGCCTGTACGACCGGGATACGCCCGCGGCGAGCCGCTCTGCCGGCCTGACGGCGGCGGGTATGATCGCCCCGTGCAGCGAGGCGGCAGAAGGAGAGACGCACACCGCTTTCCTGGGAGGGGATACCTTGGCGCAGTGGTCCCAGTGGCTCGAGGAATTGCGCGCGGATGGCGGTGGTTCCGTGAGCATGCACGACGGCGGCACGCTGGCGGTTGCGCACGCCGCAGATGCAGCGGACCTGGATCGATTCCGCGAACGCCTGGAACAGCGCATTTCCTCTCCCGGGGTGCATTGGCGGGAGTTGGACCGGGAGGCGTTGGCAGAACTGGAAGAGGAACTGGCACCGCGTTTTCATCGCGGCATTCACTTGCCGGAAGAGGGCTGCCTGGATAACTGCGCCCTGTTCGATGCCCTGGAAAAAGCGATCCTGGCCCTGGGCGGAGAGTGGTGCGAGGGCTGCGAAGTCATCGCGGTCCGCCCGCGGGAACTGCAACTGGGCACCCATTGCGAACATTTTGATTTCAGCGCGGATTGCCGCGGCCTGGGAGCGAGTCCCGAGTGGCCCGGCCTGCGCGGTGTGCGCGGCGAACTGGTGCATGTTTTTGCGCCGGAGGTCTCCCTGTCCCGCCCGGTGCGCCTGCTGCACCCGCGTTATCGCATCTACGTGGTTCCGCGTCCGCAACACGTCTACGTGGTCGGTGCCACGGAGATCGAGAGCGAGGCCCAGACCCGGGTCAGTGTGCGCTCGGCCCTGGAACTGCTCTCGGCATTGTTCAGCTTGCATCCCGGTTTCGCCGAGGCGGAAATCCGTGAACTTCGCGCGGCCTGTCGCCCCGCTTTTGCCGACAACCGGCCCCGCCTGGAGTTCACGCCGGGGCGCGTGCGCATCAACGGCCTCTATCGCCACGGTTTCCTGTTCGCACCGCGCCTGGTCCGGGAGGCAGTGCAGCGCATGGAAGAGAGCCGGATGTCTCAGCCGCAGGCTCCCCTGTCGGCCGGTGCCTCCGCATGACAATCCGCGTCTCTCTCAACAGCGAGTGGCGGGAACTTCGGGCATCCTGCAGCGTGGCGGATGCACTGCAAGAGTGGGGGTACGCTTGCGAAGAAATCGCGGTGGCAGTGAACGGAGATTTTGTGCCGCGTACCGCTTATGCAATGCGCCGCCTGGAGCACAGTGATCGCGTGGACGTGGTATCCCCGGTCCAGGGTGGTTAATAGATGGTCGCCCCGCAGGACCTCTTGCGTCTGTACGGAGAATCCTTCAACAGCCGCTTATTGCTGGGCACCGCGCAGTATCCCTCCCCGGAGCAACTGCGCGAAGCGACGCTCGCCTCCGGGGTTGAGATTCTCACGGTTTCCCTGCGCCGCCACTCCCCGGGCACCGGCGGCGGTCGTGCATACTGGCAGTACATCCGTGAGCTGGGCAAAACCCTGCTGCCGAACACCGCGGGTTGCCACACCGCCGGGGAGGCGATCACCCTGGCGCAGATGTCCCGGGAATTATTCGACAGTTCCTGGGTCAAGTTAGAGGTGATCGGCGACGATTACCTGTTGCAGCCCGATCCTTTTGGCTTGCTGGAAGCGGCCCGGGTGCTGGTAGGCGAGGGTTTCCAGGTGTTTCCGTACTGCACGGATGATCTCGTGTTGTGCCGGCGCCTGCTCGATGCGGGGTGCGAGGTGCTGATGCCATGGGGTGCCCCGATCGGCACCGGGCGCGGCATTCTCAACCCGGAACAGTTGCAGAGATTGCGTCATCGTCTGCCCGATGCGGTGCTCATCGTCGATGCGGGCATCGGTCGCCCTTCCCACGCGGCGCAGGCCATGGAATTAGGCTGCGATGCGGTGCTGCTCAATACCGCCGTGGCACAAGCCAACCACCCGGCGGTCATGGCCGCTGCTTTTGCCGATGCCGTGCGCGCCGGGCGTGCGGCGTACCGCGCCGGCCCGGTCCCGGAACGGCAGATGGCCGCACCCAGCACGCCCACGGTCGGAATGCCTTTCTGGCATGAAATGGAAAAAGGCTGAAGAACGCCGGGCACCTTTTGCCTGGAGCATCGCCGGTTCGGACAGCGGGGGAGGCTCCGGGGTGCAGGCGGACCTGCGCACCTTCGCTGATTTCGGGGTGCACGGCTGCACCGTGTTGACTGCGGTTACCGCCCAAGATGCCGGGCAGCTGCGGGCATCCTTTGTTCTCCCGGCATCCCAGGTGCGCGCCCAACTGGAGGCAATTGCCCGGGACTTTCCACCCCGGGTGATTAAGATCGGCATGACGGGCAACACGGAAATTCTGCAACTGGTGGTCGATACGCTGGGGAAAACGGATGCCCCGGTAGTGTGTGACCCCGTCTTGCAGGCTTCCGCCGGGGGCAAACTGTTCGCGGGAGATGTGCGCACCGCATTCCGAACCCTGGCGCAACGGGCGCAGTTGCTGACCCCCAATATCCCGGAAGCGGAGCACTTGTCCGGCATGAAAATTGCTGTTCCGGAAGACGTGGAAAACGCGGCCCGGGCGTTGCAGGAAGAAGGTGCCGGCACCCTGCTGATCAAGGGTGGACACCGGCAATGGGAGCGGGGGTTCGCGTGGGATTACTGGCGCAACAGGGACGGGGTTTCTTTCTGGTTGCGCACCCGGCACCTTGCGGGTGGGGAGGTGCGCGGTTCCGGTTGCACGCTGGCGGCGGCACTGAGTGCTGCGCTGGCCCTGGGTGATACGTTGGAAGACGCGCTGGTGGTCGCGCGCGCTTACCTGCACCGTGCACTGCGTTCTGCGGTTGCCGCGGGTGGCCGCCGGGTTATCGTGCCCGCCGGCCTGCCGGCAAAAGCGTCGGAGCTCCCGTGCTTGTTTCCTGTCTTTTCCACTTCTCCCGCACTCGGGGTGGCACCCTGGGAAGGCGCACCGCCGGGCCTGTACCCGGTAGTGCCCAGCACGGCATGGGTGCGCAAAATGGCCGTCTCCGGGGTGCGCACGGTGCAACTGCGCATCAAGGAAGCGTCATCGGCAAAAATCGCCACCGAAATCCGTGCGGCGGTTCGTTGCGCCCTTTCGAACGGCGTGCGCTTATTGGTCAATGATTACTGGGAAATGGCCATAGAGCACGGGGCCTGGGGCGTGCACCTGGGACAGGAAGACCTGGACGGAGCCGACCTGCAGGCCATCGCCGCCGCCGGGTTGCGCCTGGGCATCAGCACGCATTGCTGGCGCGAAATTGCCCGTGCCCGGGCACTCAGACCTTCTTATATTGCCCTGGGTCCCGTGTTTCCCACCACCAGCAAGGCAATGCCCTTTGCCGCCATCGGGCTTGAAAAATTACGCCTCTGGAACCGGCTGCTGGAAGAAGAATGTCCCTGCGTGGCGATCGGCGGCATTGATGCCACCAATGCCGGCGAAGTGTTGCAGACCGGCGTGGCCGGCATCTCGATGATCAGCGCGATTTGTTCTGCAGGGGATTGGCACCAGGCCGTGGATACATTTAAGCGTCTGGTGGATGAGCGTGTCCCCGGTGCCGGCGATGGCGCGTAAATGGCTTGGAAAAGGCGTAAAAGGAGAGTACGATTCGAACGTATTGGAACACGTTGGGTTCGCCCTTGAACTGCAGCAGGCTGCGCTTCGGCCCGGGATTCCACAGCGGAATATAACGCAAGAAGAAGACCCGGAGCGTCAAGAAAATATTTTTCCCCATCGTTTTTAGCCCTATTTTCGCCGCAGCGGTGAGTGCTTGTCGCTCCCGGGGCGGCCTCCAGCGGAATAACAGCTGATCGATTGGCGTTTGCATGGAATGTTTGCGGCGCAACAGTTTTTGTGCCCCCGTCCGTTGTACCAGGTACGCACGCGTGTATGAACGCAGGATCAGTTCAACGGTGGAAATGTCCTTGTCGGTTATGGCGGAGACGCAGCCGTCGGGCAGGGGAATCATGCCGTACGGGGAAAAGAATTTCCTGGGCCTGCCGTCAACCCGGGGAAAAAACATGTCCGCTGAGCGGCATTCTCCCGGCTGCTTGTGTCCTTTAACCATGGCCGCAAAATCTTCTCCGGGTTTTACAGTATCTTCCAGGATTATCGCTTGTGAGACATTTTTTTCCAGCATGGCCCGGTACGCTTGTAGATGCGAAAGGTAACGCCCGATCTCGGCTGGGCTCAACGTGCGGCCGTATTTTTTTACCGCCAATCCGGGATCATAGATCTTTTTTAGTTGTTCTTCGGCAAGCTGTTCCCCGTTTACGGCTTCCACTGTTTCAAAGCGCAGGTTCATTTCGGCAAACTTTTTCTTTACCCGGGAAAGGCGTTCCTGGTCCCGTTTCAAGTTAATTAAAAATACCGGGAAGGTTTTCCCCTGTTTCGTGTCTAGAGATTTATTTTTGACCCCTTGTTTCAAACGGGTCAACACCTCGTCCTGGTGCCTGAATTTCTTCTTCCTGGTCACGGACTCGAAAACTGTCCAAAACTCGGGTGCCTGCCGGGCAAGCGTCGTAGCACCCCCATCCGCCTGTTCCTTGTAGACGATCCACGGGATATAGAAATTGTATTTCCAGTGATAAAGCAAGAGATCATGGTCCACCGTGACGGGGTGCCCTTCCCGTAACAGGCGTTGCGCATAGTCCAAGCGTATCACGTACGCCAATGCGCCGTAGATGACATCGATATAAGGACTCATCTTGTAGCCCCGTGGCAGGGAGATGTTTTGATACGGGGAAAAGCATCTCCTGCAATCGGGATATATTTTGCCGTGTGATGCGGAAAGCTGCAGTAACTGGCATTCTTCGGGCAGTTCGATGCCATCCAGTACCGCGGGAAAATCCTGGTCCAGGAACGTGTCATCCTCGAGAATCACGGCTTCGGGGACCTGTCTTTCTACCATGACTTCTAAAGCCTTGAGATGAGAGAGGGCACAGGCAACAGTCACAGGCCTCAACGTATGGACATGCTTTTGTCGAGTCCGCTGCGGGTCATGGGCCTCTTCGAATTGTTCCCGGGAAAGAAGTTTTCCGTCGATTGCTTCGATGACTTCAAAGGACAGGTTCATCCGGTCGAGTTGTTCTTGCATGAATGCCAGGCGTTTCGTCTCCTGCTTCAGGTTAATGACAAGAATCGGGCGTCGGGCCCCTGTTGCCCGGGTCATGATTGTTCCTGGACTCGGGCGGCCGGCGGTCGTGACAATTTAGTCAAAAGGAGGGGGGACATAAAAGGAACGGATAACCCTCGCGTATTGCAGGATATTGGGTTTACCCTTGAACTGCAGCAGGCTGACTTTTTGCCCCGGGTTCCACGGCCAGATCCAACACAAAATATAATTTGTAGCCATTAACTTTACTGTCTCCACAAGCTTGTGTTTTATCCGCGTTTTTAGCTCTCTTTTCGTCTTCGGACCGTAGGCGATAGGTTTTTCGGTTCCTATTCGCACCTTGTGGGTACCGAGCATTTTTCCATTTTTCTTGTAAACAATCCACGGCAGGTAAAAATTGTACCCCCAATCAAACAGTAAAACATCGATCGGCACTTGTATGGAATGCTCTTGCTGCAGCAGTCTGCGCGCGCAATCTTGGCGAATCATGTATGCTTGCGTTCCGTAAACCGTTCCTACACGGCGGCTGACCCGGTAACGATTGGGCAACGTGATTGACCGGTAGCGTGAAAGGGTCATCCCTTTTATATTCAACGATTGTCCGGTAACCAACTGCAATACCTGGTATTCTTTCGGCACATCATAGCCATTGAGAAACCTGGAAAATTCTTCGTCGACTGCCACGTCATCTTCAAGTACCAGGCACTCGGGGAGATTCCTGTCACACATGGTCCGGTAGACTTTCATGTGAGAAAGGTAGCAGCCAATTTCACCGGGCAATAACTGGCGATGGAATTTTTCCATGGATAGTGCTGGATCGTATATTTTTTCCAGTTCTTCCGGCGGGATTTCCCCCCCATCGACCCCTTCAATAACTTCAAAAGAAAGATGCATTTTTTCCAGCTGCTGCTCCATGAACTTGAGTCTTTGCTTGTCGTGTTTCAAATTGATCAGGAAAATGTGGGGCCTGCTCTTGGTGCGAATCGCTTTTGCATGCTTGTTTCGCCCTGGAAGTGCCAGGCTGGAACACGATACCAGGATGTGTTGCCACGGTGAAAGAGCACCGGTGACATCGAGTAAAGATTTTTTCCTGCCCCTGTTTAATGGTAGGGGGAAGATTTTTTTGAATATCCTATGAGATATGTACCACCATTCTCTTAATACTCCTCTAAATGGAAACTTCCGGGGTCGGATTTTTTTTCTTGCTGCATACTGTAGACGTCCTCGTTCCTTTCTAATCAGGCTGTTTTCATCCAAGTGTTCCCCGACGGTAATAAGGTTTTGGCCTGGTTTATAACTGGACTTCTTGTACAAGAACCAAGGTATGTAGTAATTGTATCTCCAGTCAAACAATATGTCATCAATGGGTAACTTAATTGGCAGCAAAAGTTCAAGCAGTTCACTGGCAAGGGAACGCCGGATGATATAAGCCATGGTGCCGTAACAGATATCGTAATTCCGAACTGCGATGTAATCCAGTGGGAAATGAATATTCCCGAGATGGGAGAACCTGTTTTTTTTCCGAGACTCTATTTTCCATGATGTGCCCATTTGCAGTAATCGGCAATCCGGCGGCATCCGGTCCCACGCTTTCAGGATGGGAATAATATCCTTGTCCAGCACAACGTCATCTTCCAGGACGAGAGCCTCGGGCAGGTTTTCTTCCGTCATGATTTTATAGATTTTCCAGTGTGAGAGATAACAGCCGATTTCCTCCTTTGTTATCAGGCGTCCAATGTTTTTTTGTGTTAGTTCCGGGTCGTATATTTGCTGCAATTCTTCCATGATTAACTTTTTTCCATCGACCGCGGAAACCTTGCGAAAAGGAATTCCCAGGTCCTGCAGTTGCCGGGCCATGAACGCATACCTTTCGGGTGAACGCTCCAGGCTGACCACGAAAACGGCGGGCAGCATCCCCGCCTGACTGTGCCCCTTGACCCCGGTGTCCGTCTCCTGCCTGGCCGGGTCGTCGTTCCCGGCCGTTTCGATGATTCGTACAGCCGCTTGGAACAGGTCGGAATTCATGGCGACAGGGGCAGGTCTCAGTCCTGGGAAGCCCGGTACCCGTCCGGGTTTTTTTGCCGCCAATTCCAAGCGTCGCGACACATGTCTTCAAGGCTTTTTTCTGACTGCCAACCGAGTATTCTTTGCGCCTCCAGGGTCTCGGCGTAGCATTGTGCAATATCTCCAGGGCGGCGCGGTTCAACCCGGTACGGAATTTTCGCCCCGGTGGCCTGTTCAAAGGCGGCAATGATCTCCAGCACGGAAAAACCGCACCCCGTACCCAGGTTGCAGCACAGCAGTCCGGGAGGCATGGATTGCAATTTTTCCAGTGCTTTCAGGTGTCCCTGTCCCAGGTCGATGACATGCACGTAGTCCCGTACCCCGGTGCCGTCCGGGGTCGGGTAGTCATCTCCGAAAACGGAAAGATGGGGGAAGCGCCCGGCCGCCACCCCGCTGAGATAGGGCATCAGGTTATTCGGCGGGTCGCGCGGTTCTTCGCCGATCAGGCCGGAAGGATGGGCGCCGATAGGATTAAAGTAGCGCAGCAATGCAATACGCCAGGGTTGTTCCGTGGCGGCGAGACTGCGCAGAATTTTTTCCACCATCAACTTGGATTCCCCGTAAGGATTGACCGGCTCTGTCGGGCAGTTTTCCCGGATTGGCATTTGTCTTGGCGCCCCGTACACGGTGGCAGAAGAACTGAATACAAGGCGGAAAACTTGCGCCTGTTGCATGGCTTGAAACAGGTTGAGGGCCCCCAGGACATTGACGTGATAGTAGCGTAAAGGGTCCTGCATCGATTCAGACACTGCTTTCAGACCGGCGAGATGGGCAACGGCGTCAAAACGGTGTTCGTGGAACAAGGCCGACAATTCCGCTCCCTGTAGCAGGTCCAGTTGATGCAGTTGCGGCGTGTACCCGGTAATCTCGGCAATTCTCTCGAGCACGGCGGCATCGCTGTTGGCGAGGTTATCGACAATACTGGGCTCGTGCCCCGCCTCGATCAATTCCACGCAAAGGTGAGCCCCGATATAGCCGGTGCCGCCAGTGACGAGAATATGCATGCTCTTATCCTGCATACAAAACGCCGGAATTTTAGCATAGGATGAATCCCGTCCATGCTAAAATAAATCTTGGTTTCATCATCATAAAAACAGTTTCAACGGCGTCTTTTTCAACGCCGGAGAGCGGTTGGAAATTTGCGGGCTATGACTTTTCGCTGTGTCTCTTCGTCCCGTCTTCCAACCCAGTGGGCGGAATTCACGGTGCATGTGTTTTCGGACCCGAAGTATGAACGAGAGCACCTGGTCATCTCCCTGGGAGAATTGCAGGACCAAAAGGGCGGGATCCTGGCCCGTGTTCACTCCAGCTGCCTGACCGGGGACACCCTGTTCAGCCTGCGTTGCGATTGTGGTGCGCAGTTGCAGTTGGCGTTGCAAAAAATTGCCGGTGAAGGCCAGGGGCTGCTGCTGTACTTGCAGCAGGAAGGGCGCGGCATTGGTCTGACCAACAAGATTCGCGCCTATCATTTGCAGGACGAGGGAGTGGATACCGTGGAGGCCAACCTGCAACTGGGCTTCCCGCCGGACCGTCGCCGGTACAGTGCCTGCCGCGATATTTTCCAGCATTTCGGCATCCGTCACTTGCGCCTGATGACGAATAACCCGGAAAAGGTCAAGGCCCTGCGCGCCCTGGGGCTGGAAATCACCGAGCGCATTCCGCATCGCACGGGGCGCAATCCACACAACGAAAAATACCTGCAGACCAAGATTGAAAAGATGGGGCACCTGCCCTGAGGTGCCGGGGTTCGCAACTTCTGTGCGCACCTGCCCGGCAGGCACCGCTCAGTCTGCCAGGACCTGGAGGCGTTCGCGGATGGATTTTTCAATTCCCGCCGCGTGCAGGCCGCACATTTCCAGTTGTTCCGTCCGGCTGGCGTGTTCTATGAAGCGGTCGGGAATCCCCAGGTGCAGGGTTGAAACACGCCTTCCCGTCGCGGCCAGGTGTTCTGCCACCGCTTCCCCGGCACCTCCGGCCACGGCGTTGTCCTCCACCGTGACCAATAACTGGTGCGAGGTGCTGAGCTGATCGATCAGCCCGGTATCCAGGGGTTTGACGAAACGCATGTTTAGCACGGTGGCATCCAGTGCTTCCCCGCATTGCAAGGCCTGGGGCAGGACGGCACCGAAACTGAGGATGGCGACCTTTTCCCCTTGCCGGCGCACTTGCGCTTTGCCCGGCGGAACGGTGGCGAGGCTTTTGTCCTGCACCGGGGCGGGTGCCAATCCCCGGGGGTAACGCACTGCGGCGGGACCGGGATATTGCAGGCCGGTCTCCAGCAACTGGCGCATTTCATCGGCGTCTGCGGGTGCCATGATCAACAGCCTGGGGATGCAGCGCAAGTAGCTCAGGTCGAAAGCACCGGCATGCGTGGGGCCGTCCTCGCCCACCAGCCCGGCGCGGTCGATCGCAAACAGCATGTCGATATTCTGCAAGGCGACGTCATGTACCAACTGGTCATAGGCGCGTTGCAGGAAAGTGGAATAGATGGCTGCCACCGGTTTCATACCCTCGCAGGCGAGACCGGCGGCAAAGGTCACGCAATGCTGCTCGGCAATTGCCACGTCGTAGAAGCGTTCCGGGTAACGCTGTGCAAACTCGTTCATTCCCGACCCTTCAGCCATCGCCGGGGTCACGGCCACCAACTGCGGCTCACGCTCCGCCGCTTCGCACAGCCAGTCCCCGAATACTTCCTGGTACTTGGGGCGCTGCTGGGAGTTTTTAGCCCCTGTCCCGGGTTGGATTTCTATCTTGGCGATGGCGTGATGCTTCACAGGTGCCTCTTCTGCAGGCCGGTAGCCCTTGCCCTTGACGGTCAGGATATGCAGCATTTGCGGGCCTTCGCGTTCGCGCAGGTTGCGGATGGTATTGAGTAGCAGGGGCAGGTTGTGTCCGTCGATGGGGCCGATGTAATTCCAGCCCAATTCTTCAAACAGGGTACCCGGGGAGACCATGCCCTTGACGTGTTCTTCGGTGCGCCGGGCGAATTCCCAGGTGGCGGGCATGCGGGACAGGATTTTTTTGCTCCCCTCCCGGAAGGAACTGTACAGCTTGCTCGACCATATACGGGCGAAATAGTTGTGCAGGCCCCCGGTATTGCGAGAGATAGACATCTGGTTGTCATTTAACACCACCAGCATGTTGGGACGGACGTCCCCTGCATGGGCCAGGGCCTCGTACGCCATTCCAGCGGTCAT
Source organism: Gammaproteobacteria bacterium (assembly GCA_965215045.1). Lineage (GTDB taxonomy): Bacteria > Pseudomonadota > Gammaproteobacteria > JABABF01 > JABABF01. Next base: position 1,873,884 of record OZ244031.1, read on the forward strand.
GCCGCCATCACCGATAATCGCCGCCACCCGGCGCGTTTCTTCCCGGTGGCGAATCGCCATGGCCATACCGAGAGCGGCACTGATGCTGGTGCTGGAATGCCCGGCACCAAAATGGTCGTACGGGCTTTCCTCCCGCTTGAGAAAACCGGAAATTCCGCCGCGCTGGCGCAGCGAGGGCATTTGTTCGCGGCGCCCGCTCAGGATCTTGTGCGGGTAGGCCTGGTGTCCCACATCCCAGACCAGGGGTTCCCGGGGCGTGTCATAAAGATAATGCAGGGCAATGCTTAATTCCACCACACCGAGATTGGCACCGAAATGGCCGCCGGTGTGTCCGATGGTATACAGCAGGAAGGCGCGCAGTTCATCGGCCAGCTGTGGCAGTTGCTTCTCCTTCAGCGCGCGCAATTCCCCGGGATTGCGCACGGTATCCAGCAGTGGAGTCTGCGGGGGAGTGCGGGGGATCTCATCAAACATTGCGTGCAGCCCTGTCTTGAGGCAACCCGGGGCGGATGCGCCTGTCAAACCCGGCCCGCTGCCCGGTAGATTGTACCAGAACGGGCTGTCGTCTCCAGCTGGATACGCTTGCTGCGACCGGTGACGGGTGCCTGTTATTCAGTCTTCGTATTCCGTCATCGCCGCCGACAGGGTGCGCAGAGAATCCGCGCTGCTGCCAAAATATTCCAAGGCCGCCAAGGCCTGTTCGTGCAGTTCCCGTATTCTTTTTTGGGCCGTTTCGACGCCGGCGACCGCCGGGTAAGAGACAGCATCCGGCGGCTCTTGCGGTGCACCGTCTGCGGCGCGGAAATCCAGCAGGTCGTCTCGCACCTGGAATGCCAGGCCCATCGGCTCGGCAAACCGGGTGAGGGCTTCATACTGGGCTGCATCCGCATCCCGCGCAATGGCACCCAGCAGCACACAGGCGCAGATCAGCGACCCGGTCTTGGCGCGGTGAATCTTTTCCAGGCCCGGGACGTCGGGGGCGGCGTCCCGCACCAGCAGGTCCATCGCCTGGCCGCCGGCCATGCCGTTGATGCCAATGGAAGCTGCGAGCAGGGCGATCATGCACAGCTTCTGCTCGGGTCGCAAGGCCTGGCAATGCGCCAGCAATTCAAAGGCGCGCACCTGCAGGGCATCGCCGGCGAGAATTGCCATGCCCTCGCCAAACAACACGTGGCAGGCCGGCTTGCCGCGCCGCACATCGTCATTGTCCATGGATGGCAAATCGTCATGAATCAGCGAATAGGCGTGGATGAATTCCACCGCGCAGGCGATCTCATCCAGTTCCTGGCCATCGCCATTGCCGACAGCCTCGGCCGCTGCATAGACCAGTGCCGGGCGAATATATTTGCCGCCGCTCAACACGCTGTAGCGCATCGCCTCCAGCAGGTACGGTGCCAAGGGCTCCCGTTCATCGGCTTGTGCACCGGGTAACTGTCGTTCCAGGACATCTACCAGGGTTGCGGAAAAATCCCCGGACAAGTCTGCCCCGCCGGTTCTGTCGTTCAAGATAAAGATCAGGAGACCGGGTCGTCATCATCGGCCGGCGGCGTCCCGGCGGCCGACTCGCCATCCGCGCTGAGTTTCTTGATGCGCAGCTCGGCATTCTCAAGTGCCGCTTGGCATTGGCTCGCCAGGGCGATGCCCTCTTCGAAAGCGTGCAGGGCTTCTTCCAGGCTTAATTTTCCACTTTCCATTTGCTCGGCAACCTGTTCCAATCGCGCCAGGGCTTTTTCAAAATCCTGTATTTTTTCTTTCTTGGCGGCGGGCATGGAGGGCGGGTGCTCCGTGGATTGTGCGGGTGCGGGCCTGCGATTGGGCGGCGCACATTATATCCATTTTGCCTAAGACTTCCGGGCACAGGCATTCCCGGGGCAAGGACACTTGCGCTCCAGTGCCTGTTTTGTGCGGCGATATCCTGTCTAGTCAACATTTTATAATACGGTGCTGCAAGTACCCGGGCGGTCTGCAGCCGCCGTGAAAAACAAGCCGTGAAAAGGAACTGAAATGCTCACTGCCATCCCCAGGATTTGGAACCGGGCCCGCAAAGTCAAGAAGAGAGTCAAATACGATCTCAGCCTGGTGTTTGCCCGGTTGAGACGCCGCTATTATCGATTGCTGCCGGGAGCCGTTGCCCCGGGCAGCCCCTCATGGCTTGCGGAGAGAGAAATACGATACGGGGGATTGCAGGCCGGCGCCAGGAGAAAGCAGAGCCCATTCGCCCCGGGGAATTATTATTCATGGACTCATCAAATCCATCAAGGCGGCGATCGCATGCTGAAACATGCGTATGCTCCCGTGTATTCCAGGTACTTGCAAGAGTATATTCAGCCCCGGAAGGAAGCCCCCATCACCCTGGTGGAAATCGGGGTTTTGCACGGCACCGGCCTGGCAATATGGAGCGAGCTGTTTCCCTCCGCCCGGATTATCGGTCTCGATATCGATTTGAGTTATATAGAGGGCAACATGGACCAGCTGCTGGCGCGGGGGGCTTTCAAAAACGGTCTTCCGGAGCTCTATGAGTTCGACCAGTTCCGGGATGACAACCGGGAGTTTTTCCGGGAGTTGCTGGGCGAGGATACGGTCGATATATGCATCGACGACGCCTCTCATGACAAGCGGGTGACTGCCAGAACTTTCCTGGAAATCCAGCCACATCTCGCTACAAACGCCTGCTACTTTATAGAGGACTGTCCCAAGGCGCGCCGCCACCTGCCGGCACTGCCGCCGGGGCATCAACTCAAACGCCACGGCAAGCTGCTCGTCATTCGCCGCCGCGGGCACCCCTGATAGTCGCGGTTTGCTGCCGTCGCCGCAGCGCACACCGGGGGATTGCATTGTGCAGCACCTTGCCCCTGATCTCCTCGGTCTGTCTGCGGGCGCAGGCTTCGGCGTTGTCAAAAAAGTTAATCCAGTGTTCCCAGGCCAGGGCCAAGCATCTCAAAACGGGGATTCGCGCGGGATGGCGTCCAGCATTTTTGCGTAATGAATGTGGCAGGGATGCGAGGGCGGCCAATTATCCAGGAAGGCCTGCTGCATGCGGGGCCAGGCGCGGCTGTAGAAACTGCGGCGGCGGAAATACTGCAAGTGCTCCAGGGCCCAGAAAAATACTCGCCTCCGATGTACGCTGAAACCGTCCGCGTTTAAATCCTCCGGCAAGAACCTGAGCGTGTAAAACGCTGTAAATATTGTTTTTAATGCCCGGTTAACCGCCTCCTCCGGCAATACTTTCCGTGTGTGCTCCGCCAGGGATTCACCCGGTGCCGGGCGTCTGAGAAGCCAGGAGCGCCCGCGCATTGGACCGCGTCTCTCCTCCACGCAGGCCAGCACCCGGGGCAGGAGGATATCACCGCGGGCACCGGTCGCCAGCAGATGGGCATTCTGCCAATACTCCCAGGCGCGACTGGGACAGAGTGTGCGGGGGCCCGCGGGCGGGGCATAGCATTGCAGCAGCAGCTCGCCGTTTTCGGTGCCCATGCGCACCGTGTGCCATCCGTCCGCCTGGCGCAGCATTTCGCCGTGCTGCACCGCGCCGTCGGGGTCCAGGGCAATTTCCTGCAGCTTCTCGTCCCAGTGCTCATGGCGATATGCAAGCAGCCTGCCGCCCTTGCGGGAGATGACAAAATTGTCGCGGTTGCCGCGCACCACCCTGCGCTTCTTGCGCAGGTTCAGGTTCCATCGCAGTTCCAATTGCCAGGGACGCAGTTTCAGGCCGTATTTTTTTTGCAGGAGCTGAAGCAGCGGGGAGCGCAGGGAGGGCGGCAGCCAACAGCTGAGCTTGAGCAGGTTGTAGCGAGCCCTCCACTTGCGACGCAAGGGGAACACCCGCCCCAGGTCCACCAGCTGGAGCTGCTTCCCTTGGAGCAGGAAATTGCCCGGGTGACAATCTCTCTGCCACAGTCCCCGGCGATGCATTTTAAAAACCAGTTCCAGCATGCTCTCTACCCGCTGCATTTTTTCCGCCGGTTCTTCTGCATCCGCCAATACCTCGCTGAGAGGTTGCGCATCGGGCAGGTAGGCGAATAACAGCAGCACAGAGCGGCGGTCCGCACTCTCGATCGCATGGAATAGTTCCGGTGTCGGCAGTCCGGCCCGCTGCAGCATCTTGTATGCGCGCAGCTCGCGGCGCAATTCCCGTCCTGCATTTTTACCGGCGTAGAGCTTGGCGGCCACGGTTTTCCCTTGCCAGAGCGCGCGCAAGACACCGCGCCTTGCGTGCACCACCTTGATGCATTCGGCGCAGGGAAGGCGCAGTATGCGCCCCCTGGCATCGACCATGCCGAGCACGAAGGGCACGGACGGGGGGCACCGCAATACTTCCTCTACGCTCAAAAAAGGCGGGCGGTTCATTTTGACCAACCGCCCGCTTCGATAATTTCTGCGATGCGTTCTATACGGCTGTACAAATCCTGTTCCCGGGCGTAGCGCAAACCGTGTTCCCGGTACCGGCGCAGCGTTTCCGGCAGGCCGAGTATTTCTGCCAGGCGCGCATTGAATTCCCGCTGGGAAAAGGGCTCCGCCAGCACAATACCCGCCCCGGCTTCCCGCAGGCGGGGAGCATACCCGCAGGCACCGCTGGCAATCACCGGCAGACCGGCGACCACCGCCTCCAGGATCACGGTCCCGGTGTTCTCGTATCGCGCCGGGTGCAACAGCAGGTCCGCCCCGAACAGGAAGCGCGGCGTGTCATCCCGGGCACCCAGCAGGTGCAGGCGACGAGCGACTCCCAGGCGGCGCGCCAGCCTGAGAAAAGGTCCGGACCTGCCCCGACCCAGTACGAACAGCTGCGCATTTTTCCCGAGGTGGGGGGGCAGGGCGGCCAGGGCGCGCAGGCTGCGGGACAATCCCTTGCGAGTGTAATCCGAGCCGATCATCAGTAACACCGGGGTCTGTGCATCCATGCCGTGCTCCCGGCGGAACTCCTGGCGCACCGTCGCAGCATTCGGCGGCCGGTGGTATTTTGGCTCGATGCCCGGGGGCAGCAAATGGATGGCGTCTTCGGCAATGGCGTAGTGTTTGCGGTAGTTGACAATGTTTTGCCGGGTAGTGGTCAGTACGCGGCAGTGTCCGGAAAACAGTGCGCGTTCCTCGCGCAGGAAATACCGGCAGCGCGCTCCAAGTCGATACAACGGGGAATGGTGGATGCGGATTTTTTCGGCGTAGCAGCCATCGGCGTCGTAGCACAGGTCCAGCCATGGCCCGCGATTAAAACCGATACTGCATTCCACCGGGTGTTCTTGCAGGTGGCGGCGTACCCAGTCCCAGTAGCACCGGTACAGGCGCAGTCGCCGTCGGGCGTGCACCGGCACGTCGATGATCTCCAGGCCCTCGGGGCGCGGGCCTGTCCAGTGCCATGCATAGACGCGCACCCGGTGGCCCCGTTTCCGGCACAGCAGTGCGGTGCGCAAAAAAATGCGCTCCATCCCGCCGTGGGGGAAATACTGGTAGAGGCAGAATGCCAGTCGCATCAGGAGCCCGGGAGTTGCGCCTGCAATGTCTCCCAGACCTGCGCCGGGTCGATACCAGCGGGGCCCTGTCCGGGTGTGGCGGGGTGCAGGTGTTGTTGCCGGGCCGCACCGCGGGTGCCGGTCTGTTGCGGGGAAGTGGCACCGTAGAGGGCGAGCACGGGGCGGCCCAGTGCCGCCGCCAGGTGTCCCGGGCCGGTGTCCAGTGTGACCACCGCCTGTGCGCCCTGCAGTACACCGGCCAGCGCGCTCAGGTTTAATGACGGCAGCACCGTAACCCCGGGACCCTGGCGGGCGAGTGCGCGGGCGCGCTGCTGTTCCCGGACGCCGTGCCAGGGCAGGCGCACCTGGTAGCCGGCTGCTACCGCCCTGGCGCAGAGAGCCTGCCAGTGTTCCTGCGGCCACTCCTTGCGGCGCTGTGCAGTGCCGTGCACGAAAACCAGGTAGGGCGGCGCGTCATCGCCATCTGCGAGCTCCGGAAGAGCAATTCCGTATTCCTCCGGGGACTGCGGCAGCGGGTAGCGCAGCACCCGGGAGAACAGCAGGCGCAGTCGGTCGATCGCATGCAGCCGGCGGTCGATCGCCAGGGGATAGTGGTAGAAGCGTGCGGCAATGCGCTCCCGGGCCGAGTGCCGGTCCATGCCGTAGCGCAGTCCCCGGGCGCGGGAGGCGAGTACGGCACTTTTGAGCAGGCCTTGGGCGTCGATAATGCAATCATAAGTCGTCTCCTGCAGGGCCGCCCTGAACTGGCGCCATTCCTTGCGCAACTGGCGCAAGCGATAAAAATGTCTGCGCCAGCGGCGCAGGGCCACGGGGATCACCCGCTCCACCTGTGGGTGCCAGGCCGGGACCTCCGCGTACTGTTCTTCGACTACCCAGTCAAAGCGCAAGTCGGGGAGGGCCCGGCCCGCATCACTGAGTGCCGGCAGGGTATGGACCAGGTCGCCCATGGAGGAGGTCTTTATGATCAGCACGCGCATCGCCGGGCTTTTAGTGCACTATCTCAGAACGCAGCGAATGCAAGGCTTCCAGTGCCAGTCCGGGCCCCAGCTGTTGCATGCAGTTGTGGTGTTGCAGGGGACACTGGCGCTGCAGGCATGGCGCACAGGGCAGGTGCAGACTCAGAATCCTGGCCTGTTCGCACAGTGGCGGCGTACGCTCCGGGGCGGTGGGACCGTAGAGTGCCACCACCGGTTTTTGCAGGGCGGCGGCCACATGCATCAGTCCGGTGTCATTGCCGAGTACAAGGGCCGTGCGGGAGAGCAGCAACACGACTTCCGGCAGCGATGTGCGCCCGCTCAGATCATGGCAGTGTGCGCGCTGTCCGGGTGGCAGTGCTTCCCGCACCAGGACGCTCAAAGCCTGTTCCCGCCCTGAGCCGGGCAGCCATACCTGGCCGCCATTTTGAATCCAGTCCGCCGCCACGGCACTGAAATGCCGGGCGGGCCAGCGCTTGGCCGGGCCGTATTCCGCACCGATGCACAGCGCCAGCACCGGCCCGGCTTCGGCCAGCTCCAGTCGTTGTGTGAGTGCCCGGGCCTGCCGCTCATCGACTCGCAGTGCGGGCGGGGGAGCGGGGCCGCATTCCGCATCGGCGGGAGAGGCCAGCAGGGCGAAACGATCCGCCTCCCGCACGGGGTGTTGCGCTGCCGGCCGGCGCAGATCATTGAGCAGTCCGTGGCGGTGCTCACCCTGCCAGCCGGTACGCCGTGGGATGCGGGCAAAAAAAGGAACCAGTGCGGATTTCAGGGAATTGGGCAGGACAATGGCCCGGTCATAGCACTCCGCCCTGAGCCGCCGGCCGATGTTCCAGCGGCGGCGCAGACCGAGTTTGCCGTGCTGCACCTCCAGGGCAATGCCGCGGCGCACCTGCGGCATGAACTGCAGCAGCGGCAGCACCCCGGGCGGGGCGAGCACATCGATGCGGCAGCCGGGTTGCAGTTTTTGTAATTGCAGGAACAGTGCTTGTGCGATCACCATGTCGCCGACCCAGGCGGGACCGACGACCAGGATTTTTTGCGCCGCGGGGCTGCCCATCCGCTGCGCCGCTTATTTCTCCGTGACCGGGCTCAACCATTCCGGGTGTTCGCTTTTCCCGCGTACCGCATCGAAGAACAGGGTTTGCAAGCGCTGGGTGCAGGGTCCCCGCTGGCCGTCGCCGATCAGGCGATCATCCACGGAACAGATCGGCACCACTTCCGCCGCGGTGCCGGTAAAAAAAGCCTCGTCGGCGATGTACAGCTCGTCCCGGGTGATGCACCGCTCGACCACGGACATGGAGTTTTCCCGGGCCAGGGTGATAATCGTATCGCGGGTGATGCCATCCAGGCAGGAGCGCAGTTCCGGGGTGTGCAGTACGCCGTCGCGGACCATGAAAATATTCTCGCCGCTGCCCTCGCTGACATAGCCCTCGTTGTCCAGCATCAGCGCCTCATCGCAGCCGGCCCTCTGTGCCTCCTGCAGTGCCAGGATGGAGTTGACGTAGTGTCCGGTCACCTTGGCCTTGCACATGGAGACGTTGACGTGATGGCGGGTGAAAGAGGAAGTTTTGACCTTGATGCCCCGGCTCTGTGCCTCCGGGTCCAGGTAGGAGGGCCACTCCCAGGCACCGATCATCACGCGCACGCTGACCCCGTCGGTATGCAGCCCCATCTTCTCCGATTCGCAGTAGCAGATCGGGCGGATGTATGCCTCGCGCAACCCGTTTTCCCGGAGCACCTGCTTTTGTGCCTCGTTCAGGGTATCGGCATCCCACGGCACGGACATCTGCAGGATGTGCGCCGAGCGCAGCAGGCGCCGGGTATGATCTTCGAGACGGAAAATGCAGCCGCCCCGGTTCTCCAGGTCGTAAGAGCGCACGCCTTCGAAGACGCCGATACCGTAGTGCAGGGTGTGGTTCAGGAAATGCAGCCTGGCCTCGCGCCACGGGATCATCTCCCCGTCCGCCCAGGCCAGGCCGTCTCGGTCTTGAATGGACATGGTGAATGCCGGCCCCGGTACGTTGAAAAAAAATGTACGCCTAGGAAAAGAGCTGTTCGCGGCAGGCTTGCACTTCGGCGCGCGCCTGCCGACTCGGCCCCGGTGCCGCCTCGCCCAGCAATTCGAAGCGACCCAGTTCTTCTTTCAGGGCACTGTATGCGGCACCCAGCCTGGGGGCCATCCCCGCGGGCAGCAGGGCATGGCGTTCCAGGCATTGCAACAGCTGCTCTGCATCCGTGTAGCGCGCCAGCTGCGGTGTGCGATGCGCGTGCCGCAGCACCGCGTATTGCACCATCATTTCTATGTCTGCCATGCCGCCGTCTCCCCGTTTCAATTCCGCCGGATAATCAGCGGCGGTATGATGCTTGCGTATTCTGTCATACATTTGCAGCACGTCTTCAGAGAGCGTCTCGCTCGCTCGCTCGCCGCACAGCACGGTGCGGCGCAGGCGGGCAAAACGGGCGGCGAGCCGGGCCGGACCTGCCACCGCCCGCGCCCGCACCAGTGCCAGGTGTTCCCAGGTCCATGCCCGGTGTTCCTGGTACTGCGCAAAGGCGTCGAAGTTACTGACCAACAGACCCGAGTTGCCCGAGGGGCGCAGGCGTGTGTCGACCTCGTACGCCCTGCCGGAGGCGGTGCGGGCACCCAGGCAACTGATGATGCGCTGGGTCAGGCGGGTGAAGAACAGCGCATTGCTGAGCGGGCGCTGGCCGCGGGTTTGCACCTCCGGTTCCGCGTCGTAGAGAAACACCAGGTCCAAGTCGGAATCGTAGCCCAGTTCCTCGCTGCCCAGGCGGCCGTAGGCGACGATGATGAAGTCGACGGCACCCCCGTCCCGTGAGTTGCTGCAGGGCGCCCCGTGGCGCGCGCTGAGTTCCCGCCGGCAGCGGCCCAGGGTTTGCCGGAGCAGGGCCTCGGCGATCCAACTGAGGCGGGCACCGACTTCCCGCGGGCCCAGCGCGCCCAGCAGGTGTTGCGCCGCCACGTGCAGGCTGTGCGTGTTTTTGAAATGTCGCAGTGTCTCCAGGAAATCCTCCGCTGTCCGTCCCCCATCTGCGGTGCACTGCGCCCGCAGGGCACAGCGGAGCTCATCTTTTTGCAGCGGGGCGTACAGGGTGCGCGGGTCCAGCAGTTCATCCAGAAGCATGGGCAGGGCGGCGAGTTGTCTGGCGATCCGCGCGCTGCCCCCGCACAGTTGCAGCAGCTGCCGCAGTGCCGGGGGATTCTCGTTCAGCATGGCCAGGTAGACATGGCGCCCCAGGACCTGTTCGACCAGCAGCAGCGTGCGCTGCAGTGCGGTGTCCGGGTTTGACTGCCCGTGCAGTGCCGCAAGCAACAGGGCCATGAACTCATCCACGCGCCGGTGCCCGACGGCGCTCAGGGTGCGCACCGGTGTTCCATCCCGCAGTGCCGCCAACCGTTCCAGGCAGGCGGCGGGGTCGCTAAATCCCGCCTCCTGCAACAGCGTCCGGGCTTCTGCCGGCGGCAACTGGCCAGTCCACAGCCTCTGCCACTGGGCGGCAGGCCGCTGACCGCCCCGGGTCATCTGCCGGAAATGCTGTTCCACCAGCCGCCGATGGGCCTCCAGGCTGGCGGAAAAATGGCTCCAGTCACAAAATCCCATTGCGGCGGCCAGGGCCGCGCGTTGCAATTCCTCTTCCGGCAACTGCTGGGTTTGCCGGTCCGCGTACGCCTGCAGTGCATGTTCCACATCGCGCAGGAAAAGATAGGCGCGGCGCAAAACATGCAGGTCCCGGAGTGGCAGACGACCCTCTGCGGCCAGTGCACGCAATCCTTCGAACAGGCCGGGTGTCTGCAGGGCGGGGGAGCGTCCGCCGAAGACCAGCTGCAGGGATTGCACAATGAATTCGATGCGGCGAATGCCCCCGGCACCGCGCTTGAGGTCCAAGACGGCTTCCCGGCCCGACAGCTGGGTTGCGATGTTCTGTTGCATCTGCCGCAACTCGTCGATGGCACTGAAGTCCAGGTGGCGGCGGTAGACGAAGGGGCGCAAACCCTGCAGCAAGCTTTCACCGGCCCTGCGGTCCCCGGCCACCGGGCGCGCCTTGAGCAGGGCGTAACGCTCCCATTCCCGTCCCTGCCGTTCATAGTACGTCTCCATGGAGGCGAAGCTCGCCACCAGCGGGCCGCTGTCGCCGTTCGGGCGCAGGCGCATGTCGACGCGGAATACAAACCCGTCCTCGGTGAGTGTGTGCAGGCTGGCAATGAGTGCTTGTCCCAGGCGTTCGAAGAACTCCTGGTTGCTGAGTTGCAGCGCACCCTGCACCGGTCGGGTGACGCCGCTCTCGGGGTAGGCGAACACCAGGTCGATGTCCGAGGACAGGTTGAGTTCCCGGCCGCCCAGCTTGCCCATGCCCAGCACGATCATTCTCTGCGCCGTCCCGTCTCCGGTGCAGGGTGTACCCCAGTGCTGGCAGGCGTCGGCATAGTGCCATTCCAGTGCGATCTCCAGGCAGGTCTCCGCCAGCAGGCTGAGTTCACGGCATGTATCCCGGGTGTGCGCCAGGCGGTTGAGGTCGCGCCAGATCAGGCGCAGCATTTCGCGGTTGCGGAAGCGGCGCAGGGCCCTCCATAACTCGTCCTGGTGTTCCAGTTCCGGGTGTGCCCAACGGGCCCGAAAATCCCTTGGGCCGGACGCCCGGTGGAGGGCACCGGAGCGCGAGAGTTCCCACAGGCAACCGGGCTGCCGGCGGCATTGCTCCGCCGACCAGGGGCTCAGTGCCCACGCGTACAGCCAGCGGGACAGCTCTGCCGGATGCCGCTGTATGAGCTGCATCTCGCGGAGGGGGATGGTCTCCCCGGCAGCCTCCAGCCAGTCCTGCCAGGCACACTCCGCCCGCTCGCGCAAGATCTGCGGCAGGCGGGCAGTCGGTGCAATGGCGGCGGGTGAAGAAGGATTCATCGGGTTTCTGCTCTACATTCCAAGGGAGGCTTGGCGGATTCTCCCGGTATTTTGCCCGGTCCACTGCGCATCCCAAGTTGCCAGGCAGCATCTTTTGCAATGCAATCCTGGCGGTGGCGATGCGCATCGCCTCCTCCCGCCGCTCATCCTAGATTACATGTAATGCCTCCTGCAATGCAATTTCACCGGCGGCAACGCGCACCGCCGCCGCCTCCCGCAGGGAACGGAACCCCCGGCGGCGTGCGGCTTGGAGCAGACGCCGGGCATCGGCGTCCCTGGCAATGCTCTCGCGCAGGCGTTCGTCGACCCGCAGCAGTTCAAACAATCCAACCCGCCCCCGGCTGCCAGTGTGACGACAGGCGGGACATCCGGGTGCTGCAAATACGCGCGGCGGCGGCGACGCCTGGCTGAGGCAGCGCCAGGCGTCGGCATCGACTGGCTCTGCGACCCGGCATTGGGGACACAGGCGGCGCGCCAGCCGCTGTGCCATGATACCCAGCAGGGTGGCGCGCAGCAGGTAGTCGGGCATACCGAGTTCAGAGAGTCGGGTGACGGCGGACAGGCTGTCTTCCGTGTGCAGGGTGGCGAAGACCAGGTGCCCGGTCAGGGCGGCCTGCAGTGCGGTACGCGCGGTCTCGGCATCGCGGATTTCGCCGACCATGATTACGTCGGGGTCCTGGCGCAACAGGGCGCGGATGCCCGCGGCAAAATCCAGGCCGATCTCCCGCTGCACCTGGGTCTGGTTAAAGGAGGGCTCAATGATTTCGACCGGGTCTTCCACGGTGCATATATTTCGCCGCCCGTCGGCCAGGGCCCGCAAGCTGGTGTAGAGGGTCGTGGTCTTGCCGGAGCCGGTGGCACCGGTCACCAGCAGCATGCCGTGCCGGGTGCCGATCATGGACTGCCATTCCCGCAACGCCTCGTCCTCCAGTCCCAACTGGCTGAAATCCCGGAACAGTGCCTGCGGGTCCAGAAGACGTACCGCCAGTTTCTCGCCAAAAGCCGTCGGCAGGGTGGACAGGCGCAGGTCGATGTCGTCGCCGGTCCGGGCGGCGAAGCGCATGCGGCCATCCTGTGGATGGCGCGTTTCCGCCACGTCCATGGCGGCCAGCACCTTGAAACGGCTCAGCACCGCCCGGGCGGTCGGCAGCGGCAGGCGGCAGATGGTCTGCAGGGCACCGTCGATGCGCAGGCGTACCTGGGCCGAGTCCCGACGGGGTTCCAGGTGAATATCGCTGGCGCGCTGTTCCACGGCACTGCGCAGAAGCCAGTCGCCCAGGGCCCGGGTGTCGCCCGGCCCCTGTTCCGGGGCCGGCACTCTTGGGCGCTCCCCCTGGGGTGCCATCGTCCCGGGCGCAGAATGCAGACGGTACAGCACGCGCCGGTGACGGCAGATCTCGTCGGGATGCGCCAGCACCGGCATGATCTCCCGCTGCAGCACGCGCCGCAACTCGGCATCCCACTCCCCGATGCGAAACGGGTCGGCGCAGGCGATGATGGCGCGTGCGGCGTCGAGTTCCAGGGCGAGGATATTGTGATGTTCGGCAAAACCGGCCGGGATGGCCCCGGTCACACTGCGGGCATCGAGGTCCAACGGGTTGATTTGCCGCAGGGGCAGACCGCTGTGCTTAGAGAGCCAGTGCAAGAGTGCGCCTTCCCCCAGGCGGGCACCCGGGGTGGCGGCGTCCTCCGCTTCCTGGGCGGCGAGCCAGGACAGCGGCTGGGAATGTGCCGGCATCCGACACCGCAACAGCTCGTTCGCCTGCGCAACGCTGAGCCGTCCGTCTTCCAGCAGGGCGCGCACAAGGGAAGCGGCCGGATGCCCGGATGTCTGCGGGTAATTTGTCGTCCCAGGGCCGGGGGAATCCATGCGCCTGCTCCTGTATCCTCCTGTCTATTGTAGCCGCAGGCGTCGTGTTTCCTGTCGTGCCTTGCGGAAGGGGCTTCAGCCCGGGTTCTTGGCCTCGCGAATGCCGCAGCAGCGCCTTGCGGGAGGGGCTTCAGCCCGGGTTCTTGGCCTCGCGAATGCCGCAGCAGCGCCTTGCGGGAGGGGCTTCAGCCCGGGTTCTTGGCCTCGCGAATGCCGCGAAATGCTTCGCGCAACCTGCGTCCCTTCTCCGGCGGCAACGAACCCGCATCGGTTTCCTGGATCAACGCGCTCACTTCCGCGCGCTTTTTCTGTTGCGCTGCGCGTTGCTGCACCCGGTCCAGGATCGCCTGCACGTTCTCTTCCGAGGCCAGTTCCTCCGGGCACTTGCGCTGGCAGTCCTGCAGGGCACTCTCGCGCGCCGGTTGTCGCCAATCCTCTAAGAGCTGCAGCCTCTGCTCCAGCGGCTCCCCGCGGTCTTCTTGCCGAGCTCCCAGGTATTCCAGTTCGCCCAGCAGACCGGCACCGCTGCCGGAAGGGTGGGCGCGCTGGTATGCGCAGAGCATCGCCAGGGTGCGCCCGTCCTCGCTGTCGTCGAGCAGCGGGCAGTCATCGGCAATCTTGGCGGCGAATTCCAGGCGTTGCAGCAGGATGCCAATCAATCTTTGTTGCATGGAATACCCGCGGGCGGGCTGTCCGGTGCCATCGTTTTCTTCCTGCCACCCGGAAGCGGCCTCCATGTCTTCGGCGGCATAGCTTTCCAGTGGCGGTGCGGGTGGCGGCGCGCTACCCGCCGTTCCCGGTAATGTGCCAGTGGCACCCTTTGCATCCTGCTGCAATGTGTGTTGCAGTTCCCGACGCTCCATGAACAGGATTTCAGCGAGTTTCTGCTCCAACTGGGTTTTGAATATCGATGGCGGTATGCATTCCAGGTAGGGCTTGGCGCGCGCTCCCAGGGCGGCGCGTCCCTCTGCGAGCTCCAGGTCCAGATCGTGCTGCAAGTGCTGGAACAAGAACTCCGACAGGGGGACGCTGTCCTGTTCCAGCATACGTTCCAGGGCTTCGATGCCGCGCTTGCGTACCAGGCTGTCGGGGTCCTCTCCATCGGGCAGGAACAGGAAGCATATCGTGCGGCCGTCGCGAATGCCCGCCAGTGCATTTTCCAATTGACGTTTCGCGGCATCGCGCCCGGCGCGGTCCCCGTCAAAGCAGAAGAACAGTTCGGAGGAATAGCGAAAGGCCAGCTCCAGGTGTTCTTTGCCGGGGGAGGTTCCCAGGGCGGCAACTGCGTAACGCATGCCGGCCTGGTGCAAGGTCAGCACGTCCAGGTAGCCCTCGACCAGCAACAGGCGCGGAGGTCTGCTCTCCGCCTGCAACGTCTCGTACAGTCCGTACAACAGGCGTCTCTTGTGAAACAGGGGCGTTTCCGGTGAATTCAGGTACTTGGGATGCTCTTCCTCGCGCAGCACCCGGCCGCCGAAGCCGACCGCCCGGCCGCGGGTGTCGCGGATCGGAAAGATGATGCGGTTGCGAAAATAGTCGTAGTAATCATCCTTGGGAGCGTCCCGTTTTCGCAGCAGACCGATGCGTTCGGCAATGCGGAGTTGCTTGGGATTTTCCGCTTGCAGGCAGCGCAGCAGGTGATCCCAGGCCTGTGGCGCGAAGCCCAGGTGAAACGCGCCGATGGTCTCCGGACTCAGGCCGCGCTTTTGCAGGTAGTTCTGCGCCTGTTCCCGCTGCGGATGCGCATCCAGCTGTTGCTGGTAAAAACGCATGGCACGCTCCAGCAGTACGTACAGCGGTTTCAGTGTTCGCCGCCGGTCTCCCGCCCCGCCTCCCTCCCTGGGGACGGTCTGTCCCATGCGGGAGGCCAGGTATTCCACGGCCTCGACGAAATCCAGGCGCCGGTGCTCGCGTATGAAACTGAGGATGTCCCCGGAGGCCTGGCAGCCGAAGCAGTAATAGACCTGCTTTTCAGGACTGACTGAAAAGGAGGGGGTTTTTTCCTGGTGAAAAGGACACAGGCCGGAATAATTGCGTCCACTTTTGCGCAGGGATACATGCTCCCCGATCACAGAGATGATGTCGGCACTCTCCATCAATTGTGTGACAAATTCCCGGGGTATTTGCCCCGCCATGATCCCGATCCCTTATCGCGACAGGCCCGGGGAGAATTATAGACCGAAGCGGCTCAACCCGTGAGGCACTGTCGTACCAGGGTACTGAGTTCTTTCATGTCGACACGTCCCTGCAGTTCAGTGGAGAGTATGGCCATAATCTTGGACATGTCGCGTATGGAAACGCCCCCGCTCTGCTGCAGTGCCGCTTCTATGTGCTGCTCCAGTTGCGCCGGTTCCAGGGGGACAGGCAGGAACTCGCGGATCACGGTGATCTCCTCCTCTTCCGCCCGGGCCAGTTCCGGGCGTCCTCCCTCCTTGAACTTGTCGCTGGCTTCTTCTCTCTGCCGCACCATGCGCTGGAAGATCTTCCAGCCGTCTTTCTCGCTGACGGGGCCCTGGTCTTTTTGTTGTCGTTGCAATTCCGCCAGCATCAGGCGCAGGACACTGAGACGGGATTTTTGCCTGCTGCGCAGGGCCTCCTTGATCGCCTCGCCCAGGCGCGCTTCATGCTCCATTGCCGCGGCTGGTTTCAGTAAAGACGCACGAAACGCCGCTGTTCGCGCAGGGTTTTCTTGTATTGGCGGCGCTCGGCCATGTTGGCTTTGCGGCGCCGCACCGTGGTCGGCTTTTCATAGAATTCGCGGCGTCGCAGTTCCGGGATAACCCCGGCGCGTTCGCAATTGCGTTTGAAACGCCGCAGGGCAATCTCGATCGGCTCGTTATCGCGCACCTTGATTTTGGGCATTAATACACTTCCGTACCGGGCAAAACTCTAAAAGTATAGGAGAATTACATCCTGAATACAAATGCCGGGAGGCTTCCCGTGTTCCGACACCGCTGGGCCGGTCGCCGGGGTGTCTCGACCCCGCCGCCCGGGTTCAGGGGCGTCGCCTCCCGGTCTCATTCTTTGCCTGTCCCGGTGCCGTGGCTTGCAGATAGACCCCCGGGGAGTTTAGTGATCGCTTTTTCTCAGGTAGACCGCTTGATACACGGAGGATTTTTCATAGTTCTGCACCAGGTAAGGATGCTTCATGATCTCCCGGTAAAAACGATTGGGCCTGGTGAAAATCACCTTGGGCCGAGTCTCCCTGATGATCTGCACCGGATCATAATCGTAGTCGCGAAACCTCCGGTACGTCTCAAGAGCTCTTGTCGGCAGATCGTGTGAAAACCAGAAAAAATCTGCATCGTCCCGGAAAAGATTGCCTTCTATCCTGCCAAAATAGAGGTCCCCGGGTTCGGAAACTGCAAGTATGTACTGGGCCTGCGCTATGAAACTTTTCTTGGGAATACCTTTATAGTCGCGAATGATGGCTGCAGAGCAGAGGAAAACGAAAACGACCAGCCAGGCTTTTGCGGTTTTGTCGCTAAACAGGTGGCACAGGGCAAAAGCGGCCCCCATGGCCACAAAAGGAGCCGCCGGCAGAAAATATTGAGGATAGGGTGCCCGGACGATAAAAAGGGAAGCCATGAGACAGAATCCTGTCAGCAGCACGAGTCCGTGCAGGCGGGCATTTTTGCCGGGTTGCAGTGCGCAACTGCAAAGGAACAGAAAGACAAAACCCACCAGGGGCAGGGAAATATATAAGGCCCGGATAATATGTCGCCACCAGCGAAAGCCATGCAGCAGTTTCATATTAATCAGCCAATTGAAATCGAAGTAGTTTTGCCAATCGCCACTCCACAACAGGAAAACCAGGTACGCCGCTGGCAGACAGGCGAAGACCGTCCAATACAGCACGAAATCCCGGATCGAGACCTGATCCTCGCCGTCCCGGGTGAGGCGATACAAGAGGAACAGGCCGATTGGGAAAATAAGGAAGATGGCTTTTTGCAGAACCAGGAATGCAAGGGAGAGCAGCAAGGCACTCCACACGAGGTCTTTTTGCTTCTTGCCCCGCAGGTACAGCACCAGGAAATAAAATGACAACAGGCCCAGGAGAAGCTGCAGGCCATCCGTGCGGATCTCGGTTCCTTTCCATATAAAGTAGGGAAAGCTAAGCAGCAGAACCAGGGAGAACCAGGCTATTTTCCTGTCGCCGTATATCTCCCGGGCGATCAAAAAACTGACGCCAGCCAGTGCTGCAAAAACAGCAAAGGCAAAGAGCTCCGCCAGGTAAAAGGAAAGGAGCGTCTCTCCCCCGAGTTTCAGGGTGGGGGCCAGGAGGAAATAAAAAAGCGGGTGATGGTGCTGAAAAAAATCCCGGTAGATCACCTGGCCATTGAATATTTTCCACGCCGTGTGCAGGCTTTCAATTTCATCCACATTCACCCGGCCCAGCACCGCGTGATAGATTGCCATACAGAATAAAAAACCGGCCAGCAGCGGCACGAATAAGAAACCGCCGGGCAGCCTGGACCACCTCATGTTTCATCTCCCTTACATGCCGGCATTCGGTGTTCGCTTTTGCGGGTGAGCGGGGACAATTTAATCATCGCTTTTTCTCAGGAAGAGGTCTGGGTAGTTGGCTGACCGTTCGTAGTTCTGTGCCAGGTAAGGATGCTTTATGACCCCCCGGTGAAAACGGTTTTTCTGGATGCAAATCACCTTGGGCCGAGTCTCCCTGATGATCTGCATAGGGTCATAATCATAGTCGCGAAAACCCTGGTACGTTGTAAGGCATTTAGTGTGACAAAACCAGAAAAAGTTTGCATTGCCCCGAAAAAGATTACGACTTGGCGGACCGAAATAGAGATCCCCGGGTTCGGAAACTGCAAGTATGTACTTGGCTTGCGCTATGGAATTTCTTTTGACACTGCCGTCCCCAGCCCTAAAAACCAAGTATGCAGAACAGAGGAGAACGAAAATGGCCAGACAGCTTATTGCAATTTTATCGCTGAACAGACGGTGCAGGGCGAAAGCAGAGACCATGGCCACAAAAGGAGCCGCCGGCAGAAAATATTGCTGAGCGGGAGCCCGGACGATAAAAAGGGAGGCCAGGAGACAGAACCCCGTCAGAGCCACAAGCCCGTGCAGACGGACGGTTTTACCGGGTCGCAGCATGCAACCTGCAATGAACAGCAAGACAAAACCCACCCAGGGCAGGGAAATATATAAGCCGAGGGCCATATGTCGCCACACGGGAAAGCCATGCAGCAGTTTCATATTAATCAGCCAATTGAAATCGAAGTAGTTCTGCCAGTCTCCACTCCACAACAGGAAAACCATGTACGCCGCCGGCAGGCAGGCGAAAACCGTCCAGTACAGCACGAAATCCCGGACCGGGACCCGACCCCCCCCCCCCCCCCCCGTCCCGGGTCAGGCGATACAAGAGAAACAGGCCGATCGGGCAAACAAGGAAGATAGCCTTTTGCAGAACCAGGAACGAGAGGGAGAGCAGCAAGGCACTCCACACGAGATCTTTTTGCTTCTTGCCCCGCAGGTACAGCACCAGGAAATAAAATGACAGCAGGCCCAGGAGAAGCTGCAGGCCATCCGGGCGGATCTCGGTTCCTTTCCATATAAAGTAGGGGAAGCCGAGCAGCAGAACCAGGGCGAACCAGGCCGTTTTCCTGTCGCCGTAGATCTCCCGGGCGATCAGAAAACTGACGCCGGCCAGTGCTGCAAAAACAGCAAAGGCGAAGAGCTCCGCCAGGTAAAAGGAAAGGAGTGTCTCTCCCCCGAGTCCCAGGATGGGGACCAGGAGGAAATAAAAAAGCGGGTGATGGTGCTGAAAAAAATCCCGGTAGATCACCTCGCCATTGGATATTTTCCACGCCGTGTGCAAGCCTTCAATTTCATCCGTACTCACTTGGCCCAGCAGTGCGTGCCAGATTGCCATACAGAATAAAAAACCGGCCAGCAGCGGCACGAACAAGAAACCGCCGGGCAGTTTGGACCACCTCATGTTTCGCCTCCCTTACATGCCGGCATTCGGAGTCGACCTTTGCGGACGAGCGGGAACAATTTAATCACTGTTTTTTCGCAGGAACAGGTACGGATACCTGGGAGACCGTGCGTAGTTCTGTGCCAGGTAAGGATGCTTCATGAGCTCAATATAAAATGGAAAATTTCTTCGGGTGTAAATAATCCTGGGCCGGGTTTCCATGATGATCTGCACCGGATTATAGTCGTAGTCGCGAAAACCCTGGTACGACTCAAGGCACCTTTCCGCTTGATCGTGACAAAACCAGAAAAAATCTGTATTGTCGCGAAAAAGATTGCCCTTTACCCAGCCGAAATAAAGGTCCCCGGGTTTGGAAGCCTCCAGCATGTATGCGGCCACTGACATTGTATTTCTCTTTTTCCCGCCGTCATTTGTTTTTACCGCCAGGTATGTAGAACAGAGAAAAACGAAAACGACCAGCCAGGCTTTTGCGGTCTTGTCGTTGAACAGGCGGTGCAGGGCAAAGGCGGCGACCATGGCCACAAAAGGAGCCACCGGCAGAAGATATTGCGGACTGGGATCCCGGGCGATAAAGAGGGAGGCCAGCAGGCAGAAGCCCGTCAGTGCCACGAACCCGTGCAGGCGGACACTTTGGCCGGGTCGCAGTATGCAACCCGCAATGAACAGGAAGATGAAACCCAACAGGAGCGGCGAAATATACCGCCCCGGGGAAGAACTGTGCAGGTACTTGATATTCAGGAGCCAATTAAAATCGAAGTAATTCTGCCAGTCTCCACTCCACAACAGGAAAACCATGTACGCCGCTGGCAGACAGGCGAAGACCGTCCAATACAGCATGAAATCCCGGAGCGGAACCCGATCCTCGCCGTCCCGGGTGAGGCGATACAAGAGGAACAGGCCGATCGGGAAAACAAGGAAGATGGCTTTTTGCAGAACCAGGAACGCAAGGGAGAGCAGCAAGGCACTCCACACGAGGTCTTTGTGCTTCTTGCCCCGCAGGTACAGCACCAGGAAATAAAATGAAAGCAGGCCCAGGAGAAGCTGCAGGCCATCCGGGCGGATTTCGGTTCCTCTCCATATAAAGTAGGGGAAAGTGAGCAGAAGAACCAGGGCGAACCAGGCCGTTTTCCTGTCGCCGTAGATCTCCCGGGCGATCAAAAAACTGACGCCAGCCAGTGCCGCAAAAACAGCAAAGGCGAAGAGCTCCGCCAGGTAAAAGGAAAGGAGCGTCTCTCCCCCGAGTTCCAGTATGGGGACCAGGAGGAAATAAAAAAGCGGGTGATGGTGCTGAAAAAAATCCCGGTAGATCACCTCGCCATTGAGTATCTTCCACGCCGTGTGCAAGCCTTCAATTTCATCCGCACTCACCCGGCCCAGCAGCGCGTGATAGACGGCAATACAGAATAAAAAACCGGCCAGCAGTGGCACGAATAAGAAACTTCCGGGCAGCCTGGGCCACCTCATGTTTGGTCTCCCTTCATGCTTCCCCCTGGTATCGTACGCCCCGATGAGACAGGTTTTCCAAATGCCAGGCCGACCCGGATGGCCTGTTCTATCACCCGCCGATCTTCGCCCAGTTGTTCCGGGGGAATCTCGAGCAGATCTTCATATCTTTGCCTGAGTCGTCTTTCATGCTTCATCCGGGTGCGTTCAGAGCCGATCACGTAACCGTGTACCACCTTACGCCAGCCATTGTGCAGGCCCTTGAAATGACAAAAGAACAACCTTTTATCGATCCGTTTTTTCCCCGCATATAAATAAGGGGGCGTCTCGAGGCGATGGTTTTTTTCACAGGCGATGCGATGGAGCTCTCTCCAGTAATGGGCCCGCTTGCGGAAGCGTCTTCTTTTCCAGGCGGATTTCAATTTCTGAATACCCCGGGCTGGAACATACGCCCTGTGTGCTATGCATGTTGCAACCTTTGAGGGCCGGAAAATATATTTCTGGAAAGTATTCTGCGGGTAGTATTTCTCCCGGTAACGCCTGCTGTAATGAAAGAAGCGCGGTTGGGATTTCTCCCTGGCATGACTTCCCGGAAACAGGAAAGATCCCAGGTACAGGACCGCCCGGGATGCGATGCTCGGTTGTGCCAGGTATTCCGTCAATTTTCGCCGATCATCCAGGTACAAGTATTCATCGATGTCCAGGTTCAAGGCCCATTCAACACTATGGCCAAAGTAAAGACGGAAATGGTTTAAGACGCCGTCCTGGCAAAATTTGTTCACGGGATGAGTGACTGGACCATAAATAAACGGCCAGCGTACCAGGATAATTTCCGGTGCCCGCCCCAGTGTGGCGAGGTTTTCACCGAGCCTGGAAAAATACCGGCTCCCATTGTCGTAGAGCACGATCCTTTGCACCTCGTGTACCCGGTGATGCCAGGTGCACCAGTCCTTGAGCCATTGAATGGGATTGTCTTTCTGCAGGGTAACCAGGCCCAGGGATTTGCCTGGCAGTGCGGTGGGAGCCCGGGATATTCTGCAGCTTGAGGAAATTTCAAATTCACGAAAGCGGAACTGCAAATCCAACTGCGGCCGTTCTGTTTTGCATTGGAAAGGGAGCTTGATAAACAACAGGCAGGGCGTTGTCTGCTGCAAGTGATCAATTTCCGTGTTTTCCACTCGAAACTCCAGTTTCTCACCTTCACAACAGATCTGCTCCGGCGGTCCCAGGTTCAAAAACGGCGGGCCGATACACGCCAGTTCATCGCCTTGCAGCAGGAACATGTCATAGAACAGCGTGCGGGCATCGAATTGAGTGTGAACGGCCGTATCCCCGGGCTCTTCACGGGTGCCCCAATTTGTCAACGGCCGCCGCCGGATGCCGGCATTTTCAGGGATGTATAGGGGCTGGGGATGATAGACCCTGAGTTTTGTGCTCACGGTGCCGGTGCGGGAAATTACAAATTATATATTCCCGGCAGCAGTCTTCCGCCGGGCCTGGATGTACTGCGGCCCGGCAGGTATCCTGTATCCGGGTGGGGGGCGCACCGGTAGTGCCGCTCGCCGCATCCGCCCGCTCCCCTGTATCCGGGTGGGGGGTGCACCGGTAGCACCGCTCGCCGCATCCAGCCGCTCCCCCGTATCCGGGCGGGCGGGGACGGGCGAGGAGAAGAGTTGTGCACAAATTCTGTGGATAAATCTGTGGACAATTTGGAGTGCGGCCTGTTTTGACAAGCGTTTGCAGCCGGCAGGCATCGCTGCACAAAAAATATAAAAATTATATTTTTTATATGCTATATCAAATGGATGAATACATAAACTTCAGAATTTCATAGAATAATTTCGCCTAACTGATTATCCCGGGAGAGCGGTTTTACGGGTGTGCACATTTCCTTGCTGGTCCTTGCCGGTGCCGGGCTTCGGGCAGCTGCGGCCGGCCCTCTTAGGCGGGCGGCGGACTCAAGCTTTTGCCTCAGCCGAAGACCGCGTATCCGCCGTCGACAATCAGGGTCTGCCCGGTGATGTAGGAGGCGGCCGGACTGCTGAGAAACAGTACCGCATCGGCAATTTCCCGCGGCTCGGCGACGCGCTTCATCGGCGTGCGTTCCAGGTAGGGTGCCAGCAGCTCGCCGCTTTCAATCATTGCCGCCGTCATATTGGAGGGCGTGAGCCCCGCGGCCACCGCGTTGGCCCGAATACCGTGCTTGGCCCAGGCGATCGCCAGGGTCTTGGTCAGCTGCGCCAGTCCCGCCTTGGAGGCACCGTAGCCGGGGATCATCTCCAGGCCGAAAAAGGAGGTCAGCGAAGCGATGCCGATAACGCTTGCACCGCCCGGGATTGTGCTTTTTTCCAAGACCTCGCGCAGCAGGGTGGAGAGTTGGAAGACGGCCCCCAGGTTGATGCGCAGGGATTCTTCGAACACCTGCCAATCGTATTCATCGCCGCCACCGGGGAAGGCCCCGCCGGCGTTGTTCACCAGGATATCCAGGGCTTCGATGTTGCGGGCCAGTTCCGTGGTCGCCTCCCGGTCGCGCACGTCCAGGCAGTGGTAGCGGAAGGCGGACAGATCGTGTTCGTATTCCTGGGGCCGGGCCCGCGTGCCGGTGATGATGACCTCGGCACCGGCAGCGGCGTAGGCTTCTGCGATCGCATTGCCGATGCCGTTGCTGCCGCCGGTCACCAGCACCTGGCAGCCGCTGTAGTCGAAATGCACGGCGGTGCTCATTTCTTGAACCCGGAACGCACCTGTTCGGCGCGTGCGGCGGCGGCCTGCGGCGAGGTGTAGAGTTCCAGGGTGAAGCCCTGTTCGAAACGATAACTTTTCTTGATGTCCACGCCCTCGGTCACGTTCATGGACTCCTTGGCCAGACGGATGGCGTCCGCTTCATTGGCGCAGATTTTTTGCGCGATCGCGCGCGCCGCAGGCCACAGCTCGGCACTGGGGGTCACGGCCTCGATGCCACCGTAGCGTGCGCATTCGGCGGCACTGATCGCATCCCCGGTGTACATCATGATGCGGGCTTTCATCTGCCCGACCATGCGCACCAGGTGTGTCGCCCCGCCCAGGGCACCCACCTTGACCTCCGGCAGGGAGAAGGTGGCACCCTCCGAGGCGAAAATCGCATCGGAGGCGCCGGCAATGCCGATACCGCCGCCAATGCAGTAACCATCCACCACGGAGAACACCGGCAGCGGGCAGTCATACACCGCGGCGAAGACACGGTACCAGCCGGCGTTGCAGGCACCGATCAGGTTGGGGTCGGCATTGAGTTCCTTGACATCGGCACCGACACAGAAGCCTTTGCCCTGATGTCCCAGCAGGATGATGCGCAGCTCCTGATGGTGCTGCGGCAGTTCTTCCAGGGTCGCCGCCAGTTCGTTGACCTGGGCGATGTTGAGCGCATTGACCTTGTTGTAGGCCATGCGCAGTTCGGCGATGCCGGCATCGATCTCAATTTCCAGGCCCATTTCTGTCAACTCTCCGGCGGGATGCGGTATTGCAGATTGACTGCAATGTGTTTACCATTGAATGGTACACTATTTTTATCTGCAGCAAGACAGGCTTATGCGCCGGGATTGCAGCTGGGGCGGTTCCCGGGGGAGCCGCATGCTTTGGTCTTGGCGCGCCTGAGTGAGGGGGGCGGATTCATGCCTGCGACAATGCATCTGGTCAACTTGTACGATCGCGATGATTTCCGGGTCGACGAGGTCCCGGTGCCGGAAATCGCGGCCGGTGACGTGCTGGTGCAGGTCAAGGCTTGCGGCATCTGCGGCAGCGACCTGGGATATGTCGCCGACGGCGGAATGGGCGGTGCGTCCGCTACCCCGATGCCCCTGGGACATGAATTGTCTGGCGTGATCAGTGCCATCGGCGACCAGGTGCACGGTATGCAAGAGGGCATGCGCGTGGTGGTGAACCCGATGTCGGGCGACAACAACATCGGCAATGGCGGGGCGGAAGGCGGTTTCGCCAATTACCTGCGGGTGCGCAACGTCGCCACGAAGGCGGCCGATGCACTGGTGCCGCTGCCCGACTCCATTCCCTTTGAAATCGGTGCCCTGGTCGAACCCCTGGCGGTGGCGACGCATGCCGTCAACCAGGCGCAGGCGGGGGAGGGCACGCAGGCCGCGGTATTCGGCGTCGGCCCGATCGGCCTGGGAACCGTGGCGGTGATGAAAGCGCGCGGCGTGCGGCACATAGTGGCGATAGACATCTCGGACACGCGCCTGAAACTGGCCGCGGAAATGGGCGCAGACCTCTGCCTGCACGCAGAGCGGGATGCTGTTTTTGAAGCCTTGGGCGAGGTGCACGGTACAGCGGACCTGTACGGGGCACCGACCGTGCAGACCGGGGTATTTATTCTCGCCACGGGTTCGGAGACCGTGCTGCAGGACGTGCTGCGAAGTGCCGGCGTCAATGCCCGCGTGGTCATCGTCGGTCTGTACAAGAAACCGGTGGCGGTGGACTTCCTGGGCCTGTTGA
Source organism: Gammaproteobacteria bacterium (assembly GCA_965215045.1). Taxonomy (GTDB): domain Bacteria; phylum Pseudomonadota; class Gammaproteobacteria; order JABABF01; family JABABF01. The sequence continues at coordinate 1,899,008 of OZ244031.1, forward strand.
TGCGGGAGTTGCACATCGTCGGGGCGATGGGGTATCCGCGCGCAGAGTTCCTGGAGGTGATCCGTATGCTGGACCAGGGTGAGCTCGATGTGCGGGCGATGATCAGCAGCCGTTTTGCACTGGAGGATTTTGCCGCGGCTTTCGCCACCGCCCGGGATGCCGAACACGGCGGCAAGGTGTTGGTCGACATGGAACTCGGCGGGTAAAAATGCCGACGAGCAAAGAATCGATCAAGGAAGCCGGGGTTCTGCAGGACACCGCAGCGTCGGCAGAGCGTCCCCTGCCCGCTGACGCCGAGAGCAGCGTGTTGCCCGGTTTGCGGGAGCACGTGGAGGTCGAGCACCGGGGCAATCGCCGCATTCTGCACCGCGGGGTTTACCTGCTGCCGAACCTGTTCACTTCCGGGGCACTGTTCGCCGGTTTCTACGCCATGGTACAGGGTCTGCAGGGCAATTTCGCCCAGGCGGGCCTGGCGGTCTTTGCCGCCGCCCTGCTCGACGGCCTGGACGGGCGCATCGCCCGCCTGATCAATGCCCAGAGTGATTTTGGCCGCCAGTATGACAGCCTCTCAGACGTCATTTCCTTTGGCCTGGCCCCGGGGCTCCTGATGTATATATGGAGCCTGTCGGCCCTGGGCGGACTGGGGCAGGCCGCGGCCTTTGTTTACATCGCCTGTGCGGCCCTGCGGCTGGCGCGTTTTAACATTCAACAGTCCGTTGACAGTCCTCATTTCAGCGGTCTGGCCAGCCCCATTGCGGCGGTGCTGGTGAGTTCGGCCTGCTGGACGGGCAGTGGCTCGGCGTTTTTCGCCGAATGGGAACTCCTGGGAGGCTGGCTGTCAGCCCTGCTGATTGTCACGGTGGGTCTGCTGATGCTGGCGGATATTCCTTATCGCAGTTTCAAGGAGCTCGATTTTCGCGGCCGGGTACCTTTCGTCTACATCGTGGCCATCGTCCTCATTTTCGTGGTCATCGCCATCGACCCGCCGAAGATGCTGCTGGCCATTTCCGCGCTGTACGCCTGTTCCGGTCCGGCCCTACTGCTCTGGAAACGTTTCGGGGACCGCATCAGCACCTTAAGAATGCGTTGATGTTCCTGATCCGAAAACGGCGGCCCTGGGCCCTGCCCGCATGGGAGATTACGCCGGAGTCGGTCTACCTGTCCCGGCGCCGCTTTCTCCAGGCGACGGGCCTGGGTGCGCTGGCACTGCCGGCGCATGGTGCACTGGGGCAGGAGTCCGCCCCGGTGCCGACGCTGCAATACCGCCCTGCCGCAAAAACCGACCGGGTGCGGGGTTTTTATACCGAAGAGACGCTGACGCCTTTTTACGACGCCACGCATTACAACAACTTTTATGAATTCGGCCTGGGCAAGCGCGACCCCTCCCGGTATGCCGGAAATTTTCATGTCCGGCCATGGTCGGTCAAGATTACCGGGGAGGTGGAACGCCCCGGGGAATACATCCTGGAAGACATCCTGGCCCCCCAGGCACTGGAGGAGCGGATTTATCGCTTGCGTTGCGTGGAAGCCTGGTCGATGGTGATCCCCTGGGTGGGGTTTCCCCTGGCCGCCCTGCTCAAGCATTTTGGCGTCCGCTCCCAAGCGCGTTACGTGGGTTTTACCACGCTCTATGACCCGGAGGCCATGCCCGGTCAACGCGCCCGCTTCGGCTCCCTGCGCTGGCCTTACGTGGAGGGACTGCGCATCGACGAGGCCATGCATCCCCTGAGTTTTATTGCCGTCGGCATGTATGGCAGGTCCCTGCCCGGGCAGAACGGTGCGCCTCTGCGCCTGGTGGTGCCGTGGAAATATGGTTTCAAAAGTATCAAGTCGATCGTGGAAATCCGCCTGCTGCGTCGCCGTCCCCCGACTTCCTGGAATATCGCGACGCCGCGGGAATACGGTTTTTATGCCAACGTCAACCCCGAGGTTTCTCATCCGCGCTGGAGCCAGGCCTGGGAGCGCCGCCTGCCGAGTGGCAGCCTGTTCCGCAGCAATCGCATTCGCACCCGGCTGTTTAACGGCTACGCCGAACAAGTGGCCCATCTCTACAAGGGCATGGACTTGCGGCGCAATTACTGAAGACCCCGGGTATGAAGGAGCGGGACAGCGGGGGAGGCCGGGGTGCCGCCGGCAGTCGGTGGCCGAGCCAGGGCGGCAGTGGCGGGCAGGACAGCGGGAGACACTGGGGCCAACCCCTGCTCTGCCTGTTGTGCCTGCTGCCCCTGGCTTGGTTTTTTCAGCAGGCGGCCCAACTGGGCCTGGGTCCGGACCCGGGACGCGAAGTCGCCCTGTTCACCGGCCGCTGGACCCTGCGTTTTTTGCTGCTGACCCTTGCGGTGCGTCCCCTGCAGACATTTTTTCCGCGTTACAGGATCTTGCGCTACCGGCGCACCCTGGGGCTGTTTACGCTGGGTTACGCCAGCGTGCATTTGCTGGCGTGGTTCGGGTTGTTGCTCAACTTTGAGCTCATGGAATTCGCCCCCGAAGTGATGCGGAATCCTTATGTCCTGGTCGGGATGAGTGCCTGGTTGCTGTTACTGCCCCTGGGTCTGACCTCCACCCGTGCGGCGATGCGGCGCCTGGGTCGCCGCTGGCGCCTGTTGCATCGCCTGGTTTACCTGGTTGCAATCCTGGCGATCATTCACTTCCTGTGGTTGTCCAAGGATATCAGCCGGCCGCTGTTTTATGCCCTGCTGCTGGGGCTGTTGTTTGGCGTGCGGATTTTCTTCCGCTTCCAGGGACGCTTTGCGGGGCGACGCTCCTGAATGCCGGCACCCGGCAAGGGGTGCTGCGCTCCCGGGAGTGGCACCGCCGGGCGGGGTGCCGATGTGCCAGGGGGCCGGGCTCTTGTCAGTTGTCTTGCATTCCGGCCGGTGCGCCGCTTGACAAAAGGCGCAGATGCCCTATTATGAATTTGCACATGCACGAATTCTCTCGTGTGATGCCTACCGAACATGTTCGACACACAATTTTCTTCTTCCCTCCTTTCCGGCGCCATTCTGCTGCGCCTGCTCCTGCCCCGCTGAGGGCAGACCGTATACAAATTCCATCTCTTTTTACAATCTCCGGTGATTGGGCAGCCCTCCCTGCGAGGGCGGGACATTGAACATGAACAGCGAAAAACTGATTATTTTTGACACCACGATGCGCGACGGGGAACAGAGCCCCGGTGCTTCGATGAGTCGCGAGGAAAAGGTGCGCATCGCCCGCGCCCTGGAAAAACTGCGGGTCGACGTGATGGAAGCGGGTTTTGCCGTCTCCAGCGAAGATGATTTTGCCGCGGTCCAGGCGGTCTCCCTGGCGGTGCAGGACAGTGCGGTCTGCAGCTTGGCGCGTTGTCATCCGCTGGATATCGAACGGGCGGCAGAGGCACTGAAAAAAGCGCGCTCTCCGCGCATTCACACGTTTATCGCCACCTCTCCGCTGCATATGCGCTACAAGCTGCAGATGAGTCCGGAGCAGGTGTTGGAGGCCGCCGTCAAGGCGGTTCGCCAGGCGCGGGATCATGCGGCGGATGTCGAATTTTCCTGTGAGGATGCCAGCCGTTCCGAGCGCGATTTCCTGTGTCGCATCATCGAAGAGGCCATCGATGCCGGGGCGGGGACCATCAATATTCCCGACACCGTGGGCTACGGCGAACCCGAGGAGTTTGGTGCCTTGCTCCGGGAATTGCAGGAGCGGATTCCCAATGCCGACAAGGCGGTGTTCTCGGTGCACTGTCACAACGACCTGGGGCTGGCGGTCGCCAATTCCCTGATGGCGGTCAAATGTGGTGCCCGCCAGGTGGAGTGCACGATCAACGGCCTCGGGGAGCGCGCCGGCAACGCCTCCCTGGAGGAGATCGTGATGGCCGTGGCCACTCGCAAGGACGTGTTTGGCGTGCACACACAAATCGACACCACCCGCATTGTGCCCAGTTCCCGCCTGGTCGCCGGCATCACCGGTTTCCCGGTGCAACCAAACAAGGCGATTGTCGGCAGCAATGCCTTCGCCCACGAGGCCGGCATTCACCAGGATGGTGTGATCAAGCGTCGCGAAACCTACGAGATCATGCGTGCCGAGGATGTGGGTTGGAATTCCAATCGCCTGGTGCTGGGCAAACATTCGGGCCGTCATGCCCTGGCCCGCCGCCTGGAGGAACTGGGTGCCGGCGAGATCGAACCGCAGGTGCTGGAGGAATTGTTTGTCCGTTTCAAGGAGCTGGCCGATCGCAAGCACGAGGTCTTCGACGAGGACCTGCAGGCCCTTTTGAGCGGCGTGGCAGGGGTCGAACTCAGTGCTGCTTACAAGCTGTGCCAGCTGCAATTCGAAGGTGTCTCGGGTCGCAATGCCGCCGCTGAACTGCAGCTCGAGGTCCGGGGCGAGGCGGTATCGGCCCGGGCGGAGGGTGCCGGGCCGGTCGATGCGGCGTTTCGCGCCATTGAACAGGCGGTAAACAGCGGGGCCCGGCTGTTGCTGTACTCGGTCAATGCGATCACCGGCGGTTCCGATTCCCAGGGTGAGGTGCTGGTGCGGTTGGAAAAAAACAACCAGATTGTCAACGGCACCGGTGCCGATGTCGACATTGTCACGGCTTCCGCCAAGGCTTATCTCAGTGCCCTGAATCGCCTGGGCTCGCCGGATGCCCGTCTGCATCCGCAACAGGGAGTCTGATGGAACATGAGTGAACGGCGCTTTCCCGACCCGGCCTACCTGCAGGCCCTGGAGCTCGAGCTGTTTGTGCCACACCGCCGTCTGCCGGGAGCACCGCCGCATCCACTGTACCAGGTGGAGAGTCCCCGCAGTAAAAGCTTGCGCTGGATCCAGGGATTGCAGGCGTCTTCACCCACACCGGGCCGGGAGCGTCCGCTGCGAAGGATGCCCGAGCCGGAACGGAAACCCGCGGCACAACGGGTGCGCATCGCCAGCCTTTATTTCCCGGACTTAGGGGTGTTTGCAGCGGGTAGCTTGGAACAGGGCGAATACTTGTCAGCCGCTTGGCAGACCTTGCTCAAGAACATCCTGTTTGCCTGTGGAGTGCAGACCCCGGGGCTGGAAGCCTGGCCCGGGGTACGGGTCTCAGAGTGGCCCCCGGCATCCGGTGCCGGGGGTACCGGGGAGAAAGCGGCGCGGGCCTACCTGCAGGGAGCGATCGGCTACTCCCGGCTCCGGGAGCATGACCGTCGCCTGTTGTTTGGTGCCCCGGCAGGACGTTTCCTGGCCTCCGGCGATGGCCGGCCGGAGACGAAGATCAGCATCTCGCTCGGGGAGATGTTGCACCAGCCCGCCGCCAAGGCGGAGGTCTGGGCGCAACTGCAGGATTTTTGCCAATGAAAACACCCGGTCATGCGCGGGTGTTTATCAGCCCGCCGGGCGCAACTGCAGGCTTTTCGCCAATGAAGACACCCGGATATTAAGGCCCGCTTGCGAACCCCGAAGCGTGAGCAAGAAAATTTTTATCCACCGACCGCAGCCCCCGTGTAGCCCCGAAGGCACCAGCGTTGCCAGGGCATTGCCGCTGCCCGGGGACCTCGGGGGCCGTCTGCCGGATGTGCAGTATCAGCCTCTCACTGCTTACCGCTCACCGTTCACCGCTCACCGCCCACTGCTCACTGCCCACTGCCCAGTGCTCACCGCCCACTGCCCACTGCTCACCGCTCACCGCTCACCGCCCACTGCTCACCGCCCACTGCCCACTGCCCGCCCTCGGATAATGACCTTCCCGGGTCTCATAAGTTAAGAACTCATACACTGCCTTGACTTGGAGGCGGTTTATTGTGAAAATCCTGCACCAAGTTGCGGGCGGTTCCGGTTGGCGCAATGAGACCCTTGTAATCGACTACCACCTTAGGGGGGAACCTGATGAATAAAACTGAACTGGTCAATTCCATTAAAGAAGCAGCCGGTCTCTCGGCAGCAGATGCGGACCGGGCCTTGAAAGCCTTTGTCGGTGCGGTGAAGGGGGCACTGAAAAAGGGCGACACGGTCGCCATTCCGGATTTCGGCTCCTTTGTCGTCCGGCAGCGCGCTGCTCGCATCGGGCGCAACCCGCGCACCGGGGAGAAGATCCAGATTGCTGCCAGTCGCGCCGCCGCCTTCAAGCCCGGCACCAGCCTGAAAAAAGAATTGAACTGAACGCCGCACCCCTGCTGCAGCCTCCCGCCTGACCGGGGAAAGCCCGGCGGATTGGGGCGGCCGCCTTGCGGGGGGTGCTTTGCAGAGGGTGGCTTACGGGGGTGGTTTGCAGGGGGTGGTTTGCAGGGGATGGTTTGCAGAGGGTGGCTTACGGGGGTGCCTTGCGTAGTGTGGCTTGTGCAGGGTGCCGGGGTCTGGCGTCTTGTGCCGTCGTTTGGGCCTCCTGTATTGTATAATTCGCCCGGCCCCAAGCCAGGTGTCGCTGCAGGCCGGGGCAGCTTTTGATCTGCGCCCTTGCGTCCGGTCCCGTGCCGCTGATCTTCTCCAGGTAAGCAAGCATGTTACAGTCCATACGCAAAGTTACCCGGGGTGCCGGCGCGTACCTGTTCGTTGCCGTGGTCGCCCTCCCACTGTCTTTTTTTGGTTTCAGTTGGATCAGTTCCAGCGAAGGCAATGAACAGGTCGCGAAGGTCAATGGTGAGCCGATCAAGCGTCGCGACCTGTTGCGCCGCACTTATATTGAACGTCAGCGGGAACTGCTCAGACAGGGAGAGCAGGCCGATGTAGAGGCACTGGATGAAAAGCAGTTGCAGAATCGGGCTTTACAGGTTCTGCTGAATGACGCCTTGATTCGGCAGGAGGCAGAGCGGCGGGAGCTCGAAATCTCCAATGCCTCGGTGGACCGCATGATCGTCGAGGAATTCCGGCAGGAAGACGGCAGTTTTTCCCAGGACATGTATGAACGGGTGCTGCTGCAGAATGGCTACACGTCTTCGTATTACAAGCAGGAAATCGAGGGGCGGCTGCTCAGGGGCCAGTTGCTGAGTTTTTTTAATACGGATTTTGCCACCGACAAGCAATTACAACGTCTGTACCCGCTCTACCTGCAAAAACGCGATGCCAGGTACGTGCAGTTTGATCTTGCCGATGCACAGGAACGGGTCGTCCTGGAAGAAAGGGAAATCCGCGCCCGTTATGACAGGAGAAGTAACAGTACGGACCGGCAAGGGAAGAGTACAGCGTATTTCTCCGAGGCGCAGGTGGTCGTGGAGTACGCGGTGATCCGGCGTTCCGACTTTTATGAGACGCCCGATGAAGAAGTCTTGCGCGAGAATTACCAGAATGAAATCAACCAACTGCTGGATGTCTACGTCGTCGCGCATATTTTGCTGGACCCGGCGTCAGGATACAGCGACGAGGAGGCGTATGGGAAACTCGAGGCACTGCGTCAGCGAGTTCTGGCGGGCGAAGATTTTGCCGAATTGGCGCGCGAACATTCGGAGGATATGCTGTCGGCGGCGAATGGTGGCTACCTGGGTGAAGCGAGTGTAAGTGCTGTGAGCGAAGATGTGGAGGTGGGATTTCCCCCGTCTTTTAGAGAGGCACTGTTCCCATTGCAGCGGGGAGAGCTATCGATGCCGGTGCAAACCCAGTTCGGCTGGCACCTGATCCGGCGCGAAGAGATGCCCGTGTTCCTGCCGTACGAGAAGCGTCGTGCCGCAATTTTCCAGGCGGTGCGTCATGCCAATGCCCAGGATGCCTATTTCAACTACCTCCCTGAAATCGCTGACCTGCTCCCCGTGACTGAGGATTTGCGCTCTCTTCCCTGGCAAAATTCCGAGGAGATCATCGTCGAGGGTCCTTTCAGCCGCGCCGAAGCCAAGGGCTACTTTGCCCGTGAAGACATGCTGAAGTTTTTGTTCGGTGCCGCCTTTTGGCGCGAGGGCCGGCCGGTACTTTTACCGTGGAGCGATGAAGAATCTCTCGTGATTTATCCCCGGGAATACATTGAAGCCCGCAAGTTGAGTTACGAGGAAGCGGCCGAACGCATCGCCCGGGAACTGCGTGCTGAAAAGGCGCGCCGGTTGGTAAGAACATTGGCCCGGGAGTGGAGGGCGAAGGTGGAAAGCGGTGAGTCCTCGCTGGCGGAACTGGCCCTGCAAGAGGGGCGCCAGCTGTTTGAAATTCCCGGCCTGGAGCGCACGGATACCGACTTACCTCAACGTGTCCGGGACACGATTTTTTCCATGGGCTATCCCGACGAGAAAGTGCAGATGCGGGTCGCGGACCTGGGCAAGAATGGTGTGGCACTGGTGGAACTGCAGGCGGTACACCCGCCCGGGGAGGAAACCCTGAAGGAGCCGGATGCCCGCCGGGAATTTGCGCAACTCGAGCGGCAACTGCGCGGGCGCCTGGCGGCCCAGCTGTTCTTGGGAACCCTGCAATTGCGCACCGTCGTCAGTGATGTGCGGTTGGATTAATCCGCACGGCGAATGACGGCAACCCGGACATTGCCCCCATCATTTCCGGGCCGGGATATTGTCGCCCGGCAGGCGCAAGAGAATGTATAAGATTCTGCGCCTGAACGAAATCGCGCCCCGGGGTCGGGAAATCCTGGAGGCGCGCGGCCTGCGCCTGGTGCAGAAATGCGCCGCCCCCGACGCCATCCTGGTGCGCAGTCACAAGATCAGCGAAGCGGAGCTGCCCGAGTCCGTGCGGGCACTCGCCAGGGCCGGTGCGGGCGTCAACAATATCCCGGTGGAGGCCTGCACCCGGCGCGGCATTCCCGTGTTCAACACCCCTGGTGCCAATGCCAACTCGGTCAAGGAAATCGTGATCGCCGCCTTGTTGTTATGCTCGCGCGGTATCCTGCCGGGTATCCGCTACGTGGAGAACCTGGGCACGGAGTGGACGGATGAAGAGCTGAACAGCAAGCTGGAGGCAGAGAAAAAACAATTCAAAGGCGTGGACCTGGCCGGCCGGACCCTGGGCGTGGTCGGGCTGGGGGCGGTCGGGGCGCGCGTGGCAAAGGCGGGGCTGACGCTGGGCATGCGGGTGATCGGCTACGATCCGGCATTATCGGTCGATGCGGCGTGGCGCCTGCCCGGAGAAGTGGAACGGCGGGAACAGTTGCATTACCTGGTGCGCGATGCCGATTACATCAGTGTGCATGTGCCGGTGTTGGAGAGCACCCGCGCCCTGTTCAACAAGAAATTGCTTTCCGAATGCCGAAAGGGTGCCAGCCTGCTGAATTTTTCCCGTGTCGAAGTGGTGGATGTCGCGGCGATCAAAGAGGCACTGGACAGCGGACGGCTGTCCTACTACGTCACGGATTTTCCCCACCCGCTGCTGCTGCGACACAAGAGTGCCATCCTGATGCCACATATCGGGGCCAGCACGGTGGAGGCGGAGGAGAATTGTGCTGTCATGGCGGTTGAGCAACTGTATGATTTTCTCTGCAGCGGAAATATCAGCAATTCAGTCAACTTCCCCTCGATCTCCCTGGAGCGCCGCGGTGAACACCGGGTGGCCGTCTGTAACCTCAACCTGCCCAAGCAGTTGAATGCCATTCTCTCGGTGCTGGGGGAGCAAAACCTCAACGTGGTGGACATGCTCAATCGCAGTCGCGGAGACATCGCCTACAACCTCATCGACCTGGAGCAGCAACCGGGGACCCGCTTGTTACAGCAGATCAAGGGCCTGGAGGGGGTGATCAACGTGCGCACGATCCCGCCGCCCCCCGGCTGATCAGCGCGCGCCTCTGGCATGAAGGGGCCGCCCCCGGTCGAACAATGGTCGCCGCCATTTTCCGGGGTGATCGATATGCGCATTGCCCGGGATGGGCGCTGGTACCACGAGGGGCGGGAGCTCCGCCGTCCGGAACTGGTGCGACTGTTCTCCAGTATTTTGCGCCGGGAGAAAGACGGTTCCTATTGCCTGGTCACGCCGGCGGAGTGCTGGCGACTGGAAGTGGAGGATGTGCCTTTTCTCGGGCTGCGCCTGGAGCGTCAGGACGATTGGTTGTTCTGCATCACCAACGTGGAAGACCGGGTGCGCATCGATACGGAACACCCGCTGCAAATGAGAGAGACAGGGCAGGGGCTGGCCCCGTACCTGCGGGTGCGCGGCGGACTGGAAGCGCGGCTCGTGCGCAACGCGTTCTACGCACTGGTGGAGGAGGGGAAAATCCACCGGGATGGACAGACCGGGGAAGAGAACTTGATCGTGCATTCCGGGGATTGCCGCTTTTCCCTGGGGGCCATTTCCGTTCCTCCCTGATCCTCCCCGGTAGAGCGGTCTCCCGGTTTACAGGTTGGGATAGTTCGGTCCCCCGCCGCCCTCGGGTGTCACCCAGTGAATGTTCTGCCCGGGGTCCTTGATATCACAGGTTTTGCAATGCACGCAGTTCTGGGCGTTGATCTGGAACCTGGGTTCCCCTTCTTCCTGCACCACCTCGTAAACCCCGGCCGGGCAGTAACGCTGCGCCGGCTCATCATACAGGGGCAGGTTTTTGGCAATGGGTATCCCGGGGTCTTGCAATTGCAGGTGACAGGGCTGGTTTTCTTCGTGGTTGGTGTTGGAAAGGTAGACGGAGGATAACTTGTCGAAGCTGATTTTTCCGTCGGGCCTGGGGTACTCGATACGTTTGCATTCGGCGGCGGGGTGCAATTGTTCATGGTCTGCCCTCTTGTCGCGCAGGGTCCAGGGTGCCCGTCCACGCAGAATGCTGATGTCGACAAAAGAGTACGCGGCACCGGCCAGGCCGCCCAGGAGATGTTGCGCCGGGCCGAAATTGCGCTGGCGGCGCAGCTCCTGTCCGGCCCAGGAGGCGGCGAAGGCATCGTCGAAATCGCCGAGTTCGGGGGGGGCATCTGTGCCTTGCAGTGCGGTGTACACCTGTTCGGCGGCGACCATGCCGGATTTCATGGCGGTGTGACTGCCCTTGATCTTGGCGTAGTTCAGTGTCCCGGCATCGCAGCCCAGGAGCAGGCCGCCGGGAAAGCTCATTTTCGGCAGGGATTGCGGCCCGCCCTTGGTCAGTGCCCGTGCACCGTAGGCCAGTCGTTTGCCGTTTTCCAGGAAACGGCTGATCAGCGGATGATGCTTGAAGCGCTGGAACTCTTCGTACGGGTTGAGATGCGGGTTGCGGTAATTCAGGTCGGTGATCAGGCCCAGGGAGACCTGGCGTTCCTGTCCGTGATAGAGAAACCCGCCACCGGAAGCACCGTTTTGGGACAGGGGCCAGCCGAAGCTGTGAATCACCGTCCCGGGCTGGTGCAGTTTCTCATCGATCTCCCACAATTCCTTGATGCCGATGCCGTAGTGTTGTGGGTCCCGGTCGGCATCGAGCGCAAAGTGCCGCACCAGCTCTTTGCCCAGGTGTCCCCGGCAGCCCTCGGCGAACAGCGTGTACCGGGCGCGCAATTCCATGCCGGGTGTGAACCCCTCTTTTTGTGTGCCGTCGCGGTCCAGCCCCATGTCCTGGGTCTGCACCCCGGCGACTGCGCCATCCTCCCCGTAGAGGATCCGTGCGGCGGGAAAACCGGGGAACACGTCGACTCCCAGCTCTTCGGCGCGCTCGGCGAGCCAGCGGCACAATTCTCCCAAGCTGATAATGTAATTGCCCCGGTTGTGCATGGTGTGTGGCACGAACGGGCCGGGGATGGGAACCCGGCCCCGGGGACCGGGCAGGAAGTACATCCGGTCCTGCTGCACCGGCGTGTGCAAGGGGGCGCCCCGCTCACTCCAGTCCGGGAAGAGTTCGTCCAATGCGGTCGGTTCGAACACGGCCCCGGAGAGGATATGGGCACCGACCTCCGAACCTTTTTCCACGACGCAGATCGGGCCAGATATTGAGTTTCTGTTCCTGCTCCTGTTGCAACTGGGCGAGACGGCAGGCTGCCGCCAGGCCGGCGGGTCCGGCACCGACAATCAGCACATCGAGTTCCATGGTTTCGCGCTCCATTCTGTCAGTCTCCGTTATCGGCGGTCCGGCTGCTGATTATAGTGTCAAGCCGCCGTGGGAGACCCCCGGTGCACGGTCTGCGCTTTGGCATTCACACGGAATCCCATACAATATACGCCCGCCGCTTTGCCGTGGCGTTTGTTTTTAAAATCATCATTGGCTGGAGTTTCCATGAAAGTACTGGTCGCCGTAAAACGAGTGGCAGACTACAACGTCAAGGTGCGTCCCAGGAGTGATGGCAGCGGCCCGGAACTCGCGAACGTCAAAATGGCGATTAACCCTTTTTGCGAGATCGCGGTGGAGGAAGCGGTGCGGCTCAAGGAAGCCGGGACGGCCGCCGAAGTGATCGCCGTCTCGATCGGGGACCAACGCTGCCAGGAACAGGTGCGCACCGCCCTGGCCCTGGGTGCGGACCGCGGTATCCAGGTCGAGGCCCCGGTCGAAATCGAACCCCTGGACGTGGCAAAAATTCTCAAGGCACTGGTCGAGCGCGAGCAGCCCGGCCTGGTGATCCTGGGCAAACAATCCATCGACGGAGACAACAACCAGACGGGGCAGATGCTGGCCGCCCTGTGCGGCATTGCCCAGGGTTCTTTTGCCTCTCAAGTGCAACTGGAGGACTCCAAGGTCCAGGTTACCCGCGAGGTGGACGAGGGTCTGCAGACCGTGGAACTTGCGCTTCCGGCGGTGATCACCACCGACCTGCGGCTCAATGAACCGCGTTATGCATCGCTGCCGAACATCATGAAAGCGAAGAAAAAAGAAATCGAAAGCCTGACGGCCGGGGACCTGGGTGTGGAGGTTCGCGCGCGCCAGGAGGTGCTCAAGGTGGAACCGCCGGCAGAGAGGCAGGCCGGCGTGCGCGTGGAGACGGTGGCGGAACTGGTGGACAAATTGCGCAACGAGGTAAAGGTGATCTGATGAGTATCCTGTTGGTTGCCGAACATGAAAACGACGCGCTGAAAAGCGCGACTCTGAACGCGGTCAGTGCCGCCGCTGCGATCGGCGGCGAAGTCTGCGGCCTGGTGGCCGGTGAGCAATGCGCCGCCGCCGCCGGGGAGCTGGCCAGGGTGCAGGGAGTGGGGCGCGTGCTGCTGGCGGAAGACCCCTGCCTGGGGCATGGCCTGGCGGAAAACATTGCACCGCTGGTCGCCGCACAGGCCCGTGAATGCACCCACGTGCTGGCACCGGCCAGCACCTTTGGCAAGAACCTGATGCCGCGCGTGGCCGCCCTGCTGGACGTGGGGCAGGTCTCCGACATCATTTCCGTGGAAGCAGCGGACACCTTCAAACGGCCGATTTATGCCGGCAGCATGGTGGCCACGGTGCGCTCCGAAGACCCGGTCAAGGTGATCACGGTGCGTCCCACCGCCTTTGATGCAGCACCGGCAGAGGGCGGCACCGCGCAAGTGGAAAGCTGTGCGGGCGTGCAGGCCGCGGATCTTTCGCGTTTCGTTTCCGAGCAGCGTTCGGAGAGCGAAAGACCTGACTTGGGTTCCGCCGAGGTGGTGATTTCCGGCGGTCGGGGCATGGGCAGTGCAGAGAACTTCCAACTCCTGGAAAAAGTGGCAGACCTGCTGGGTGCCGCGATCGGCGCCTCCCGCGCCGCGGTCGATGCGGGCTTTGTGCCGAACGATATGCAAGTAGGGCAGACCGGTAAGGTGGTCGCCCCGGAACTCTATATCGCGGTGGGTATCTCGGGTGCTATCCAGCACTTGGCCGGGATGAAGGACAGCAAGGTCATCGTCGCGATCAACAAGGACGAGGAGGCACCGATCTTCCAGGTGGCGGACTATGGATTAGTGGCCGACCTGTTCGAGGCCCTGCCGGAACTGGAAAAAGAGCTGGGCTGAGACCGGCTTTTCAGTGCGGCGGTTTGGCACCGGGGCGTGAGCGGGACCCGTCGGCCGCCTCCTGGTAACGAAAACGGAAGTCGTGGATGTATTCCAGTGCCCGCTCCAGGTCTTGGGCAGGTTCCGGGCAGAAGGCATCGAAGCCACAGCGTTGCAGGTAGTAGAGCTGTTCCAGCAGGAAATGACCGGCGGCGCGCAACTCGCCCTTGAAACCGTGTCGCTGGCGCAGCAGTCGGCCCAGGGAAAAACCGCGACCGTCGGTAAAGCGCGGGAAGTCGATGGCGACCAGGGGGAGGGCGGGCAGGTCCGGCAGGAGTTCCGCCAGCTCGGCGTCCGCGGGCAGCTGTACGCCGGTTTCACCGCGGCGCAATAATTCCGCGCGCCGCTCGCACCACAGGGATAGCGGTGCAATAATTTTTCCGTGCCCGGGAATTTGCGTTGCCTGCTCTTCGAGCAGGGCCCACGGGTCCTCGATGATCCGTGCTCCCGATGCGCCGAGTTTAATGCAGCGGCGCATAGACATGTTCGCGAAAAACCTCGATCCCCAGGCGTTCCAGGGTGTCACAAAATTCTTCCCCGGGACTGCGTTCCTGCACGAAATGCTCCAAGATCGCGGCGACGGCGTCGGCGACCTCATGCTCGGCGAAGGAAGGCCCCAGGATGGTGCCGATGGCGGGCGCGCGTCCCTCCCCGGAGGCACCGCCCACGGAGACCTGGAAAAATTCCCGGCCCTTCTTGTCGACGCCCAGCACCCCGATATTGCCGATATGATGATGGCCGCAGGCATTCATGCAGCCCGAGATGTAGAGATCGATTTCGCCCAGGTCGTAGAGATAATCCAATTCTTCAAAGCGTCTCTGGATGGCCTCGGCCACCGGGATGGAGCGCGCATTGGCGAGCGAACAGTAGTCCCCGCCGGGGCAGCACACGATATCATTGAGAGTGCCGATGTTGGGTGTCGCCAACCCCCAGGGGCGGAGTGCCTGCCACAGTTCGCCCAACTGGTCCTGGGCGACGTCTCCCAGCACCAGGTTCTGTTCCCGGGTGGTGCGGATCTCGCCGAAGGAAAAACGTTCGGCCAGGTCGGCAACCCATTCCATCTCCTCGTCGGACAAATCCCCCGGCGGAATCCCGGTACGCTTGAGAGAGAGACTTACCATGCAATAGCCCGGCATGCGATGGGGGGCGACGTTGTGTTCCTTCCAGTGCGCAAATTCCGGCTCCTCCAGGGCGAGCTGCGAGTTCTGGTGCGAGGCGGCTTGCAGATCGATCTCGCGATAGGCCGGTGCACTGAAAAAAGAGCGCAGCCGTTCGACTTCTTCCGGGAGCAGGCGGGAAGCGGTTTTCCGTGTCTCTTCCCATTCGTCCTCCACGCGCCGGCGCAGCTCTTCGGCACCCCAGGCACGCAACAGGATCTTGATACGCGCCTTGTGAATATTGTCACGCCGGCCCAACAGGTTGTAGACGCGCAGGATCGCCTCCAGGTAGGAAAACAGCTCAGCGGCCGGCAGGAACTCGCGGACTTCGGCACCGATGGTCGGGGTGCGCCCCATGCCACCGCCGACCAGTACCTGGAAACCGGTCTCGCCCTTTGCATCGTGT
This sequence comes from Gammaproteobacteria bacterium, assembly GCA_965215045.1. Lineage (GTDB taxonomy): Bacteria > Pseudomonadota > Gammaproteobacteria > JABABF01 > JABABF01. Next base: position 1,914,326 of record OZ244031.1, read on the forward strand.
ACCAGGTTCAGGCCAATGTCGTGGAAATATGTAGCGGCGCGATCGCTTTTTGCGCCGTTGATCGCGATTTTGAACTTGCGTGGCAAAAAGGCGAACTCGGGATGCAGGCAGGCCCACTGGCGCACCAGTTCGCACCAGGGGCGCGGGTCTTCGAGCTCGTCCGGGGCGATGCCGGCGAATTGGTCGGTGGTGATATTGCGGATGCAGTTGCCGCTGGTTTGGATCGCATGCATTTCCACCTGGGCCAGTTCCTGCAGGATATCCGGCGTCTGTTCCAGGTGTGGCCAGTTGAACTGGATGTTCTGGCGGGTGCTGAAATGGCCGTAGCCCTTGTCATAATGGCGTGCGATGTGCGCCAGGGTGCGCAGTTGCAGTGCGGAGAGCATGCCGTAGGGGATGCTGACGCGCAGCATGGGTGCCAGACGTTGAATGTACAAACCGTTTTGCAAGCGCAGCGGGCGAAACTCCTCCTCGCTGAGTTGGCCGTCCAGGTACAACTGCGTCTGGCGGCGAAACTGCGCCACGCGCTGCTGTAACAGTTCGCGTTCTTCTGCAGTGTAGCGATACATGGTTCCCGGCACCCGGGCGGGTTGATAAAAAGCACATCATACACATTCCAGGGTTTTTACAGTATAAATAGGGGCTATATGGATATGTGATTTTGCACGATACATGGTTTTGCACCTGGGGGGGACGGGGCATGAACGAACAGACACCGGAGCCGCAATCGGAACAAGAGCACGCGGATGAGAAGAGCGACGCCTGGGCGGCAGTACTGTTGGTATTGCTCGCCGTGGCGGCGGCCAGCTTCTGGGTCAGCGGCCTGTAAAACGGCTGCGCTGTGCGTTGGGCCGCGGAGCGTGCGCGCGGCATTTTCCAGGGTGCCAGGGCGCGCTAAAATCGCCCCGATTTGTGCAGCGATGGGTATAATGCGGGCATCATGATCGAAATCACTGAAGCGGCACAAAAATACCTGGTCGAACTGCTGGGCAAGCAGGAGCAGGATGTGCTGGGCGTGCGGGTGTTTGTCAACGAGCCTGGAACGCCGCGTGCGGAGACCTGCATCGCCTACTGCCGGGAAGGCGATTGCCTGGATGACGACGAGCAGCAGGAGTACGAGGGTTTCAAAGCCTGGTTTTCAAAGCGCAGTCTGCCATTCCTGGAAGAGGCGGTGGTCGACTACGAGGAAAACGCCATGGGCGGACAATTGACCATTCGCGCTCCCAATGCCCGCATGCCCAGGGTCAGCGAGGACAGTTCCCTGGAAGACCGGATCAATTACGTTCTCTACAACGAGATCAACCCGGCACTGGCTGCACACGGCGGCGAAGTCTCACTGGTGCAGGTGGTCGAGGAAGAGAAGGGGCAGGTGGCGGTGCTGCGTTTCGGCGGCGGCTGCCAGGGCTGCGGCATGGTCGACCTGACCCTCAAGGAAGGCGTGGAGAAAACCCTGGTGGAACGGTTACCGCAACTGCAGGCAGTGCGTGATGTCACCGACCACAGCGACCGCAGCCAGGCGTATTACTGACCGGGTCTTCAGGCGACGGCGCGCCGCCCCGGTGCTCCCAGCAGTTTCTGGCGCACCCCCAAGATGCATTCCCGGGTGGTCTCCCAACCGATACAGGCATCGGTCACCGACACCCCGTAGCGCAACTCCCGCAGGTCCTCCGGGATATCCTGACGTCCTTCTTCCAGGTTGCTTTCCAGCATGGCACCGATAATCGAAGTGTTGCCGGCGCAGACCTGGTCGATCACGCTGTCCAGCACCAGGGGCTGCAAGGCGTACTGCTTGTTGGAATTGGCGTGACTGCAATCGACAACGATATTCGGCCGCACCTCGATTTTTTGCAGGGCTTGCTCGCACTGGCGAATATGCGCTGAATCATAATTGGGCCCCTGGGCACTACCGCGCAGTACCACCTGGACATAAGAATTGCCCCGGGTGTGCACCACCACCGTCCGGCCATGTTCGTCGATGCCCAGGAAATGATGGGGCCGGAGTGCCGACAGCAGCGAGTTGATCGCCGCATCGAGTTGCCCGGTGGTGCTGTTTTTAAAACCCACCGGTGAAGAGAGCCCGCTGGCCAGTTCCCGGTGTGTCTGCGACTCCGTGGTGCGCGCCCCGATCACCGACCAGCTGATCAGCTCGTGCAGGTACTGCGGCACGATCGGATCCAATGCCTCGGTCGCCACCGGCAGCCCCATGCCGTTGATGTCCAGCAGCAGTTTTCGGGCATTGCGCAGCCCGTCTTCGACGCGGAAGGAATCATCCATGCCCGGGTCGTTGATCATGCCTTTCCAGCCGGTGCTGGTGCGCGGCTTTTCGAAGTACACCCGCATCACCAGGAATAGCACATCCTCAACTTCGGTAGCCAGCTGCTTGAGACGTCCGGCGTATTCCAGGGCCTGCTCCGGATTGTGCACCGAGCAGGGGCCGACGACCAGGAACAGCCTGGGATCCTTGCGATCCAGAATATTGCACAGCGTCTGGCGCGCATCACTGACAAAACGATGCAGCTTCGCAGAAGCCGGCAGCTCCTGCTTGAGCTGTTGCGGCGGCAGCAGGATTTCCTGTCCCGCGACATTGATATTTTCCACCTGCGGTGCGGACATGACTGACTTTTTGGGGGAAGGGGGGACTGGTGACAGCGGCAAAAGTATAGCAGAGGGCGAGTCCCATTGCCCACAGTCTTTCCCTGCACCATACACAACTTATGCACAGGCCGGCAAGACGATGCCGGGGCTGGTTCGCCTCTGTGCCACCCGTGCCCCGGTGGGTGCGCCAGTCCTGAGCCGGTGAGGGTGCGCCAGCCGGTATATATATAATCCGCCCGATGTCCGTTTTTTATGATGTAGAGCAGGTACTGGCCGGCGGCGACCCCGTCCTCACGCCGGGGCCCCGTCTGGCCCAGGCACTGCAGACGGAATGGGCCCTGCAACGCAGGGCGCGCGGGGAAGGTGCCTGGCGGAAGCCGCCGGTATACAACTTCAGGGAGTTCCTGCAGCTCCGTTGGCAGCAACTGCTGCACAGCGGCGATGCAGAGGTCGCCGGCCTGTTCCGCATCGATGGGAATGCAGAGCGCGCCCTGTGGGAGAAAATTATCGATGACGACCCGCAGTGCGAACTGCTGCAGCCGGGAGCCGCCGCCGCCCATGCGCGCCAGGCGCACGCCTTGCTGCAACGCTGGCGCATCGACCCCGGGCAGGAAAAATACGCGACCGAATTTCGCCTGAGCAGCGACGGACAGCGTTTCCTGCACTGGCGCCGGGAGTTCCTGCAATTGTGCGCTGCGCGTGGCTGGTGCAGTGATGGCGCGATGGAAGAACACCTGTTGCGGGCTTTCACCACCGGCATCCTGGAACCCCTGCCGCGCCTGTTGCTCTACGGTTTCGAACCGCTTGAGACCCTGCCGCCGCTGCGCCGTGCACTGCTGGAAGCCATGGCCTGCGAACTGCAGTGCGTCGCAGCACCGCCGGGCAATCCGCAAAAAACACTGCTGGAATGTCCCGACCCGGAGCAGGAGGTCTACGCCGCTGCGCTCTGGGCGCGCCGCATCGTCCAGGAGGACCCCGGGACCCGTATCGCCGTGGCCCTGCCGGAACTGGACCAGCACCGCACCATGGTAGAGCGCGCCTTCCGCGAAGTGTTCAGCCCGGGCGATATCCTGCCCGATGCGCCGCCCAGCGAGGGCCTGTTCAATATCGCCGCCCCCAGGCCGCTGGCCCGGGCACCATTGGTGGAGGCCGCTGTGCAGTTGCTGGAACTGGTCTGCACGGGCCTGGCACCCGAGCGTTTGCGCGCACTGCTGGACTCCCCGTTCCTGCTCACGGAACGGGAGAGCCCCGAGGCCCTGGGTGTCCTGGCGGCGCGCCTCCTGGAATGGCGTGGCGAGCGGGTCTCATCCGGGCAATTACAACAACTGGCTACGGCCTGCGGGGCCGAAACCCTGGCGAGCACCCTGCGCGAACTGGCGGCCGCACAGCGCGAGACGCACAGTATGCACTGGGAGGCGTGTTTCAGGGACTGGCTCCGCGCGCTGGGCTGGCCCGGGAGTCGCAGTCCGGACAGTGCCGAGTACCAGCAACTGCAGAGACTGGACCGGGTGTGGGAACAATTTGCCGCCAGTGCCGAGGTGTATGGCAGCTTGCGTCCGGCCCAGGCCCTGCAGTGCCTGAAAAAACTTCTGCAGGACATCTCCTTCCAGCCCCGCGGAGGCCGGGTGCAGGTGGAAGTGCTCACCCTGCAGGAAACCCGGGGACTGCGCTTTGATCACCTGTGGTTGTGCGGCATGGAACAGAGCCTGTGGCCGATGCCTACAGAGCCCAATCCCCTGTTGCCCGGTCCCTTGCAGCGCAGTTGCGGCATGCCGCACGCCGATGCACAGCGGGAGCGGGAGGGGCATGCGCGGCTGGTCGCAGAACTGCAGCTGACCGCATGCCACAGCCTGACCGTCAGTTACCCGGCGGCCGAAGAGGAACGGGAACTGGGCATTCCGAGTTTTTTCTTTGCCGAGTTGGAGAGACAGACGCCAGGGGAACTTCTGAACGGGACTGAAAACCCGCAGCGACAATGGGTGGAACAGCTGCGCGCAAGCGGCGCATTGCAGCCCCTGCCCGAAGACCGGCCGGCACCCTGTAGTGCGGGGCCGGTGTCGGGCACGGTCAGTTTGCTCCAGGACCAGGCCGCCTGTTCATTTCGCGCGTACGCGCATCATCGTCTGGGCGTGAGCGGTCGGCCGCACCATGCCCGGCCGATCCTGGATGCCGCCGAGCGCGGCAATATCGCGCACCTCATGCTGCAGTTTTTCTGGGATGAGGTGCACGATAGCAGCACCCTGCGCGAATGTCCCCCCGAACAACTGGAGCGGCTCATAGCCGATGCCGCGGCCCAGGCCGTCGAGGATACGATCCTGAACTGGCAGCGCCAGGGTGCGGCAGCCCGTCCCCGCTTCTGGGAACTGGAACGTCGCCGCCTGCGTGCCAATCTCCAGAAGTGGCTGCAAAAGGAATTGGAACACGCTGACGAGGAAGGGGACTTCGAAGTCAGTGCCACGGAGGAGCAGCGCGAATTCCAGTTGGAGGATCTCATGCATTTTCGCCTGCGTATCGACCACGTGGAAAAACGCGAGAACCGGCAACTGGTGCTCATGGATTACAAGACCGGCCGGGCCGCCGGTCGCAGTGCGAGCACCGCACAGAGACTCTGGGAGGGGCCGTATCCGGAAGACCCGCAGCTGCCGCTCTACGCCCTGGCCTGTGCCGATGAGGCACCTCTGCACGCCCTGGGCTGGGGTTTTGTCGATGTGCGCGAACTGGAGCGGGCACTGTGTTCGAGCGCCGAGCTGGAGGGAGTCTCCTGGGAGGAGCTGCGCCGGCAATGGCAGCAGAACTTCGTCGAGCTGGCCCGGGAGTACCGCCAGGGGGGCGCAGAAGTCCGGCCCCGCCTGGCAAAGGCCTGCGAGCATTGCGCCATGCAGGCCCTGTGCCGTATCCGGGAGCTGTCATGAAGGTGCGGGATGCGGCGGTTCGGGAGCGCGCCCTGGATACGCGCGCCTCTTTTTGTGTCAGTGCCCCGGCCGGTTCCGGCAAGACCGAGTTGCTGACCCGGCGTATCCTGTGCCTGCTGGCGGAATGCCGCATGCCCGAGGAACTGCTGGCGATCACCTTTACCCGCAAGGCGACGGCGGAGATGCGCCATCGCCTGCTGGAATTGTTGCTGGAGGCACAGCGGTTGGAGAGCCTGGACGGCCTGGAGGAATACCGACGCCAGTCCCTGGAATTGGCGCAGGCGGTGTTGCGCCGGGACCGGGAACAGGGCTGGGGACTGTTGCAAAACCCCGGGCGATTGCGCATCAGCACGATCGACAGTCTGTGTCATTGGCTGAGCCGCAACCTGCCGCTGCTGTCCGGACTGGGCGGCAGCCTGCAGAGCGTGGATGACGGCACCCCGCACCGTGCAGAAGCCCTACAGCAGGTTCTGATGGAAATAGAAGAAGATAATGAAATTGCTGAAGATTTTGGTCTTCTTCTGTCTCACCTGGACAACAACTGGCAGCAACTGGAGAAGCTGGTCGGCGGTCTGCTGGAAAAACGTCTGCAATGGTTGGACACGCTGTTGTCTGCGGGATTGCATCGCGCAGATGGGGTGGAGGAGCAGGCCCTGGAGGCACTGCATCGGGGCGTCCGGCAATTGCGCGCAGATATGCTGGAGCGGGCGCGCACCCTGCTGCAGCCCTACGCAGCCGAATTGTCTGCAGCGGCGGGACGGGAGTTGCCCGCTGCGGGGACGGCGGCAGAGGCGGAGACCTGGTGCGAGTGGAGAACCCTGCTGCTGACCAAGGCAGGAACCTGGCGCAAGAGTTGGAAGAAGGTCGATCTGCCGGAGCAGACAGCCCGCCAGGCACTGGGTGCGCTGACCAGCACATTTCGCACCCGGGCGCTGGACTCCGGGCCACTGCTGGCATTGGATTATCTGCCGGGGGCCGATTTCTCTGCCGACCAGGCCCGGCTGCTGCTGGCACTGACCCGCCTGTTGCGCAGGATCTCCGCACGCCTGCGGCTGGTGTTCAGAGAACGCGGCGAGGTGGACCACAATGAAGTAACCCTGGCGGCACTGGAGGCACTGGGAGCAGAGGATGCGCCCAGCGACCTGGCACTGCGCCTGGACTGCCACATCCGTCACATCCTCGTCGATGAATTCCAGGACACCTCGCAGGCGCAGTTCAGCCTGCTGGAACGCCTGGTCCGGGGTTGGGGCGAACACAATGCGCAGTATCCCGAGACGCCCAACACGCTGTTTCTGGTCGGCGACGGCATGCAATCCTGCTACGGTTTCCGCGATGCCAACGTCGGACTGTTTTTGCGGGTCCGCGAACAGGGCATCGGCGGGGTGCACTTGGAATCCCTGGAACTGCAATGCAATTTTCGCACCCAGGAACAGCTGGTCGCCTGGTGCAATCAGAATTTTGCCGGGGTCTTCCCGCAGGCAACCGACATCGACACGGGTGCGGTACCGTTCATTCCCGCCCAGGCTGTCAAGGAGGGGCTGGAAGGTGCGGCGGCGGAGTTGCACCTGGTGCACTACGGCGGTGACCCGTCCGAGCGCAGCGAGCACCGAGAGGCGGCACGGCTGCTGGAGGCACAACAGGTGGTGGAACTGGTGCGCCGTGCACAACAGGAGACGCCGCAGGGCAGCGTGGCGATCCTGGTCCGCAGTCGAGTCCATGCCCTGCATATCCTGCCCGCCCTGCAGCAGGCCGGGATCGCCTGCCGCACCGAGGCGATGAACCTGCTGGCCGAGCAGGTTGCACCCCAGGACCTGCTCTCCCTGTGTTGCGCGCTGCTGGACCCCTGGGATCGTTTTTCCTGGCTGGCGATTTTGCGCGCCCCCTGGTGCGGGCTCGACAAACGGGCCCTGCATGCGGTGGCGGGAGCAGAGGAGGGCACCGCAGTGCGGGCGTCCCTGTGGTCCCGCCTGCAAAAATTTGCCGACTTGCCGGGCCTGGAGGATGAAGACCGCCGGCGCTTAGAGCGTTTTTGCGCCGCCGTGCAGCCGGCGATGGACGGACGGGCCCGGCGCAGCCTGCGCCGCCGCGTGGAGGGCGTGTGGGTTGCCCTGGGCGGCCCCGCCTGCCTGCAGACGGAGGGCGGCTTGCAACATGCGCGGGAGTTCTTTTCCCTGCTGGAGAGTCTGGAAGAACAGGGGGCGTTGACCGCCCAGCTCCTGGAACAACAGGTGGAGCAGTTGTATGCCGCCCCCGAGCATCCCGGGGCCCAGGTGCAGCTGATGACCATGCACAAGGCCAAGGGCCTGGAATTTGACACGGTGATCCTGCCCTGCCTGGAACGGGTGACCCGGAGTGCCGACAAGGAATTATTGTTGGGCGGACAGTACCTGGGAGACGATGGACGGCAGTACCCGTTGATGGCGGTACTGTCCGAGACCGGGGCGGAGGAGGAACCCCTGTACCAGTGGTTGCGCGAGCGCGAAAAACGCAAGGGCCAGCTGGAAAATCAGCGGCTGTTTTACATCGCCTGCACGCGCGCGGCGCGTCGATTGCACTTGCTGGCCGTGACCCGACTCGAGGATGCCGATGAGGGCGAGGACGCTGCGGCAGAACCGGCCGCCTGGGACGAGCCGGCCCAGGGCAGCATGGCGAGCATTCTCTGGGAGATGCATCGGCAGGGAGAACTGGAGGATATTACATTCCATGATGCCGCGCTCGCAGAAACCGCCCCGGCAGCCCCTGCATTGCAGCTGCAGCGACTGGCGGCCGACTGGTCCCCGCCGCCGCCACCGCCGTCCCTGCAACACGCCCCGATGGAGCTCGGCGTGCTGCTGGCCCGGGAGGAAGAACAGCGCGAAGAGGAGGAAGTCCGCGGCGTGGGCGAGCCGTACCTGCGTCACACGGGGCTCGTGCTGCACGGTGCACTGGAGAGAATTGCCCAGACGCCTGCGCGCCTGCACGATCTGCAATGGGCACAGCGCATGCAAGCCGCCTGGCGCGCCGAACTGCGCCAGCTGGGCGTGCCCGCCCGGGAGCTGGACGCCTGCCTGGTGCTGGTCGAAGAGGGACTGGCAAACGTGCGTGGCGATGAGCTGGGACAGTGGCTGTTGTCTGCCGAGCGCGGGGAGGGCGCAGCCGAACTCGCCTTGCAGTACCTGGACGCAGAGGGCGTACTGCGCGCAGTGCGGGTGGACCGCTGCTTCGTGGAAAACGGGGAACGCTGGATCGTCGACTACAAGAGCGCGCGTCCGCGGACCGGGCAGAGCCTGGAGGATTTCCTGGCCGGTGCCCGGAGCCGCTACCAGCAGCAGTTGCAGGACTATGCGCAGCTCTTCCGGCGCATGGAACCCGAACGTACCGTGCGCACCGCCCTGTATTTTCCGCTGCTGCCCCTGTTACACGAGTTGCAGCAGACGCCGCCGGCGTAGCGGTCTTGCGCAAGCCCTGCGCCCCGCCTTGTTTTGCATCTGTCCTGCACCTGCTTTCGCCTTGTTTTGCACTTGCTCTGCGCTTGCTCCCCGGCCTGTCTTATACCTGCCCTGCGCCCCCGCCCCCACCTTGTTTTGCACCTGCCCTGCGCATCACCTCCCGCCCCGTTTTGCACCGGGGCATATAATCCGGGCAGCCAGCATACTGCGGGGGAGGCCCGATGCCTGACATCAAGATAGACGCTTTTCTCGATCCCGCCGACCCCAGGGGGGCGGGTGCCCGCGCGCGCGAACTGGAAGCGATGGGCTGCGATGGCATCTGCACCTTCGAAGGGCCGCACGATCCTTTCCTGCCCCTGGTGCTGGCTGCAGAACATACCGACAAGCCCGCACTCTATCCGGCAATTGCGGTCGCCTTCGCCCGCAACCCCATGAGCCTGGCGAACCTGGGCTACGACATGCAGATGCTCGCCGGCGGCCGCTTCCTGCTGGGCCTGGGTTCACAGATCCGCCCGCATATCGAGAAACGTTACAGCATGCGCTGGGGCGACCCGGTGCCGCAGATGCGCGAACTGGTGCAGGCGGTACGCGCGATCTGGCACTGCTGGGAAACCGATGGCCAACTGGATTTTCGCGGCGAGTACTACACCCACACACTGATGACCCCGTTTTTCAATCCCGGCCCCCATCCGCATGGCCCGCCGAAGATCCTGTTGGCCGGGGTCGGCCCGGCGATGACGCAGATGGCGGGCGAAGAGGGAGACGGTTTCCTGGTGCATCCGCTGAACAGCCCGCTGAGCCTGCAGGAACTGACCTTGCCGACCCTGGCCCGGGGCTTGAAAGCCCGGGATCTTGCACCCGGGGAATTCCAGATCATCTGCCAGTTGATTGTAGCGACCGGCTACACCGCCGAGGAAATCCGGGAGTCCCGTGCCATGGCGCGCATGCAGCTCGCCTTCTATGGTTCCACACCCTCCTACCGTCCGATCCTCGACTGCCACGGCTGGGGAGAGCTGCAGCCGCGTCTGAACGCACTGTCCAAGGCGGGCAAGTGGAAGGAGATGGACGCCCTGGTCAGCGAGGAGATGCTGGATACCATCGTCATCAGTGGAACGCCGCAAGAGGCGGCGGCAATCCTGCGCGAGCAGTACCTGCCGCTGACCCCGCACATCGCCCCCTCGCTCTACGGCGGTGGCGACCGGGCACTGCGGGAATTGCTGCAGTTGCTCAAGGAGTGAAACCGGGAGCGGGCACGTTTCGGCCCCGGCATCCCCTGGAACGTTCCGGCCCCGGTATCCCCTGGAAGGCTGTCGGCTTCCGCCCCGGTGTCTCAATGCGCGGGCGCAGGCCCGTTGGGGTCCGGGAGCGGCGAGGACGCGCCGGGTCTCAGTTGCTCGGGTGCAGACTGTGCTGCTGACAAATATGCTGGAATAAACCCGTGCAGGCGTTTTCCAGGCATTCGACCATGTTGTGGAATGCCTGCTCGTTGCGGTAATAGGGATCCGGAATCTGTTTTCCCCTGCTGTAGGGATTGTATTCCTGCAGCAACTGGACCTCTCCCGGGTAATCGGGCCCTGCCCAGGAGCGCGCGCTGGTCAGGGTGGCCCAGTCCATCGCCATGATATGCGTGCTGTAGAGAAAATCATCTTCGCAGATCTGCCGCGCCACGTGTTCAGCCAACAGGTAGGCGCGGTCTCCCATTGCCTGTACCGCACGGGGGTCTGCGGGCTTGCCATTGTTGAAAGCGGCGGTGCCGCAGGAGTCGGCGGTGATCTCCTCGACCAGGCCCGCGTTGTACGCCAATTGCTCAAAGATAACCTGGGCACAGGGCGAGCGGCAGATGTTGCCGAGGCAGACGAAAAGTACGTGAGGTGATTGGTTCACGGTCGTATTCCTGTGTGTTGAGAAGGAGAGGCGGGGACTGCGCGCCGGCGGAACCGGCGCATCCCCTGCAACAGGCTGTTGCGCAACTGGCGCGGGTCGATCACCTGGTCGTAGGCCAGCGTGTCGCCCGCGGTCCACGCGCTGTTGTTCTGGGCATCATCCATCGCCTGGCGTCCCGATGCATCGAGACCGGCGGCGTCGCTGCCGCCCTGGGCCGGCATGGCCCCCAGGTGGATCGCCGGAAAGGCGACGCTCAGGGTCTGGTTGTCGAAGGGGTTCATCGCCATCAGCGAACTGCCGAAGCCGAAAGCCTTGCGCAGTGTCGCATGCAGCTTCGGGGTGCGCAGCCGGCACTGGGCCGCGTACATGCGTGCGGCCGCCCGCAGCGTGCCCTCGCGCTCGGCGCGCCCGCCGGTCATGACCCCGGGGTTGTCGGCGAGGAATAGCACCGGCAGATGATAGGCCTCGCACAGTTCCAGGAAGTGAGAGGCCTTGTCCGCTGCCTGCCAGGTGATGGCACCGGCTTGCTGGGTCGGCTGGTTGGCGACAATGCCGACGGAGGCCCCGCCGAAGCGCGCCAGGCCGCAGAGGATGGCTGTGCCGTAGTCGGGCTGGAGCTCCAGCCACTGTTCGGGCGAGTCGATCAACAGGTGGATGACCCGCCGCATATCGTAGGGTTGCTGCGGGTTGGCCGGGATGATGTCGAGGATTTCCGGCAGCTCCCGCTCGCCCTGTTCCTGCGTGAACGGCAGGTCCGGCGGGTACTCCCAGGCATTGGAGGGCAGGAAAGACAGGTAATGTGCGGTCATCGCACAGGCGTGTTCCGCATCCCGGGCGAGATTGTGCCCGACGCCGCTGGTGCCGGTGTGCATTGCCGCCCCGCCCAGTTCCTCTTTGTCCAGTTGCTCACCGGTGGCGGCGTAGACCAGGGGTGGGCCGGCGGAAAACATCGCACCACCCTCGACCATGACCACGAAGTCCATGAGCAGGCCGGTGATCGCCCCGTGCCCGGCCGAGGCACCGTAGACCACCGCCACCGTGGGCACGAGGCCGGAAAGCCTGGCCAGGATCTGCATGTCGTTGGGTGCGTGGGCGCGACGCTCCAGGGTATTGCTCATGCGCTCACCGGCACCATCCAACAGCATGATGTACGGCACCCGCTCCCGGTAGGCCATCTCCGCCAGGCGCAGTTTCTTGGCGTTGGTGCCCGGTCCGATGGAACCGCCCATGACCGTGAAGTCTTCGGCACCGACCACCACCGCGCGCCCGTTGATCGTGGCGAAGCCGCCGACCAGGGCGTCGGCGGGGGCGGTTTTCTCGCCGTGGTAACTGAAGCCGCCGGCCAGGGTTCCGATCTCCTGGAAGCTGCCTGCATCGCACAGCAGTTCGATGATTTCCCGGGCGTTGCACAGTCCCTGTTCGGTGCGCCGGCGCAGTTTTTCCTCGCCGCCCATCGAGCGTCCGTACGCAATCCGGCGTTCGTATTCCTCGAGTATGTCCCGCCAGTTCTCGGGGACCCGGTTTTGCTCATCCATTTCTCATCTCCTTCCAGGCCTCGAGTTCGCGCAGTTCTTTTTTCAGTACCTTGCCGGTGGCGTTGCGGGGCAGGGGTTCGGCGCGCAGGATCAAGTGTTCCGGTGTCTTGAAATGCGCCACCTGCGTGCGCACGAAATCCTTGACTTCCCGCTCTTCCGGAGAGCGTCCGTCCCGCAGCACGGCCACCGCCGCCACTTCTTCACCGAGCACGGGATGGGGCAGGCCCAGCACGGCGGCTTCGACGATGTCGGGATGGCGACCCAGGGCGTCTTCCACCTCCTGGCTGCTGATGTTCTCCCCGGCGCGAATCACCATGTCCTTGATGCGATCGACCACGTACAGGTAGCCATCCTCATCGAGGTAGCCGATATCGCCGGTGCGGAACCAGCCGTCGATAAAGGTTTCCCGGGTCTCCTGCTCAAGACCCCAGTAGCCCTCCGCCACGGGCAGGCCGTAGACACGGATTTCACCGGCCTCGCCCACGGGCAATTCCCCGCCGTGTTCGTCGCAGATTTTTACTTCCATGATGCCCGCCGGCAGGCCCGCGGAGCTAGGGCGGGCGCGAAACATGTGCCCGTTCATCGAGTGGGCGGAGGAGTTGGTCTCGGTCGAGCCGTAACCGCAACCGGGCATGCGCTGCGGTGCCTGCTTTTCGATCTGCTCGGCCAGGCCGGCGGGGAAGGCCGAGCCGCCGCCGCCGATGGAAAACAGGCTGCTGGTGTCGGTGCGCTCGAAGTCGGGATGAGTCAGCAGTTGCATGAGCATGGCGGGTGCCAGGCTCAGAATGCCGATCTTTTCCTGCTCTATGTATTCCAGGGTGCGCTCCACATCCCATTTGTACATCATCACCATGCGGCGTCCGCTGCGCACGTTGAGCAGGAACCCTGCATGACAACCGCTGATATGGAACAGGGGCACGGCGAGCAGGGCGGAATAGATGTCCCCGTCTTTCATGACTTGGGCCAGGATGTCGCCGTTGCAGATGCCCATCGCCAGGCCCACGCACTCGAAGTTGTAAATCGCCTGGCAGATCTGCCGTTGCAGGGAAAGCACTCCCTTGGGCCGGCCCGTGGTGCCCGAGGTATACATGAGCAGGGCCGGCAGGTCCTCGCGCAGTTCCGGGGTGCGGGCGGATTTCCCCATGCCGGGGGCGATGAATTCCTCCCAGGAGAGAGCACCCGGTGGCAGTTCCGAGTCGGGGCGCGCGACGATGGCAGGCACGCCGCTTTTCTCCAACTGCGGGCGCAGCAGTTCAAAGCGAGCCTGGTCACAGAACACCACCCGGGCACCGGAGTCCTGCAACACGTAGCCGAGTTCATCGGCACTGCCCCAACTGTTTGCCGGTGCGGGCACGGCACCGGTGAAAGCGATGGCGGTGAAGGCGGCCATCCATTCGGGATAATTGCGCATGGCGATGGCGACCCGCTGCCCGGGCCCCAGGTTCCAGCGTTCCTGCAGCTGGGAAGCCGCGGCATCGGCGCGCGCAAAGAAATCGTCAAAACTCCAGCGCTCCCCCTCGTAGAGCAGGAATTCCTTGTCGCCGTGCACACGTCCGGCGGCCAGCAACCGGGCCAGGTCCTGCGGCGCATTGGGATAGTAGCGGTAGCACCGGCCGTCGAGCTCCCGTTCCCGGATTTCAAACGGTTCCCCGGCGGCGGTTAGCTGTTCGACAATCTCGAAAAAGGCCTGGTGCGGTTGTTTTTTGCTCATGATGCTCTCAACTCGTTGGCGACTTGGAAGATGCCGCGGCGTCCAGGAAAGCCGGCTTTTCACCGCCGCCGTGCACCAGCAGCGCGGCACCGCTGATATAAGAGGCCAGCGGTGACGCCAGGAACAGGCAGCAGTTGCCAATATCCTGCGGCAGGCCCATGCGTTGCAGCGGGATGGTGGCGGCCACCGCGTTCACCCCCTGTTCGTCTCCGTAATGCAGCTGCGCGTTCTCCGTGTGAATCAACCCCGAGATAATCGCATTGACCCGCACCCTGGGTGCCCACTCCACGGCCAGGGACGTGCAGAGATTGACCAGCCCGGCCTTGGCTGCCCCGTAGGCGGCCGTGCCGGGGGAGGGGCGCACCGCGCTGACGCTGGCAATGTTGATGATGCTGCCGCCGCCGTCTTGTTTTTGCATGATGCGGTTGGCGTACTGGGCACAGAGCAGCGGGGCCAGCAGGTTGAGACGCAGGATCTTCTCCGAGAAGCGCGGCGAGGCTTCATCGGCCATGCTCATCGGGCTGCCGCCGGCGTTGTTGACCAGCACGTCCAGGCTGCCGAAATGTGCGGCGGCGAAGTTGATGCAGGTCTCGGCCTGCTCCGGCTCCCGCACATCGGCGGCATGAAACATCGCACTGCGCCCGTCGACCGCGGGCAGGCTCTCCGGGGAGTTGCGCCCGCAGATCAGCACTTGGGCACCGGCGCCCAGGAACCGTTCGCTGATACCGCGCCCCACGCCTCGCCCGCCACCGGTGACCAGCACGGTTTTGCCTGAGAAATCCAGGGGCGCCTCTTGTTCGACACTCATTGGTTGATGTGCACTCCAAGCCATCTCCATTCCCCGTATTATGGCAGATTGGCGCGCGGCTTTGCAGACTGCCCCCACCATACCTGCCTCCCGCCCCCGGTATCTTCTCCATAGATTGGCTGCCCCCTATGCTATACTGCGTCAGGCCTAAGCGAAAGCTGGGCTGGCGCAGAGAGGAACCCTGCGGCTTGGAGCACAGTACTGCCGAGGCAAGCCACCGTCAAGGTGCTTGGCCCAATATACTGAATACCTGACCATGCCTAAGCTTAACCCAGACATCCTGGTTTGGGCACGCGAGACTGCCGCCCTGAGCCTTGCGGATGCCACCAGGAAGATCGGGCTCACAGACCAACGACGGCTGTCCGACTTGGAGCAGGGCAAGAAGGAGCCCTCTTTTTCCCTGCTGCTCAGGATGGCCAAGCAGTATCGCCGCCCGTTGCTTACTTTCTACTTGGAGCAGCCGCCTCAGCAAGGTGAATATGGCGTGGATTTTCGTACACTGCCGAAAAAAAAATCTGATCCTAAAACGCAGGCACTGGTGAAGGCATTGATCCGCAACGTGGTATCCCGTCAGCAGATGACCCGGGCCACGTTAGAGGCAGAAGACGAAGCCAAGAAAGTAGCGTTCATAGGTTCCCTGCATACCGATGGCTCCATCCAGGGGGCAGTGGCAAAGATAAACAAAGTGCTTGGGCTGCATGTTGCCAATTACCGCAGAGAAAAGACGGCGGAAGAAGCATTCCGTCTGCTCCGTTCGCGGCTCGAGGAGGCCGGAGTGTTTGTCCTGCTCAAAAAGAACCTGGGCAGCCATCATACAAATATCAGTGTGGAGGCGTTCCGCGGCTTCGCGCTCGCGGAACCCATCGCCCCTTTCATAGTCATCAATCCTGACGATTCCGTGCCCGCGAGATCATTCACACTTCTGCACGAGTTGACGCACTTGCTGTTGGGAGAAACCGGGATCAGCGGGGCTGCTGTCTCCTCGCCGCAAGTCAATACAGAAAAGTTCTGCAACCAAGTTGCCTCGGCATGGTTGTTGCCTGCCAGTGATCTGGACACGCTTGATCTTGGTGAAAATAAAAAAGAAAACATCAGAAAATTTGCTCGTAAGCATCACCTGAGTTGTACCATGGTCTCATACCGTCTCTGGGTAACAAACAAGATCAACAGGCAGGTTTTCAATCGCCTCAAGGATGAATTCTTTAAAGATTGGAAACAATCTAAGAATGCCCGTCCATCAAGCGGTGGCCCAAGCTACTATGTAATGCACAAATCCTCGTGCGGCCCGGCCCTGTGCAAGCTCGTCAGACGCATGATGGATGCTAAAGCTCTTTCCGTGACAAAGGCAGCCAGGATCCTGGATATCAAGCCAGCACATGTATACGGAATACTTGGAGACGCGCGGTAGGATATCCGCTTGTGCTTTACCTGCTTGACGCAAACGTTCTCATTGATGCGCACAACCTCCACTATCCGCTAGACCGGGTTCCTGAATTCTGGGAATGGCTATTTGCTCACGCCCGTAAAGAGAAAGTAAAAATTCCGAAAACCGTGTACGAGGAAGTGCTTCAGGGTAACAACGATGATCTCACAGAGTGGCTGACACAAAACAAGGAAACATTTCTACTCAAGGAAGAGCCTGATACAGACAGGGTTAGCAGGGTGCTGAAAGAAGGATACGATTTGAATGCACCCAGTGAAATTGATATTGAAGCAATTGGCAATGATTATTTTCTCATCGCCCTTGCACTCACCACTTCCGGGCAACGCTGTGTTGTTACTAACGAGGCATCGAAGCCTGGTAAGCAAGGTGCGAATCGCCATATCCCTGACGTGTGCAAAATACTCAAGGTAGCCTGTATCAATACGCCTAAATTCATAAAGGCCCTTGATTTCAAAACAAGCCAGTACCGCTAAAGGCAGCCTGGTACAAGCAATGCCGGTAAGGGCTGGCCAAGATGACCGTTACGCAACAGGGTCAGGGTGAGACTCAAGTCATCCTTGTGCATCTCCCGGAAAAATCAGCACAAGTCTCCATCAAATCCTGCACCAGGCCAAGAAGTTTTGCACCTTTATTTTGAACGACTATGGCGGAGAGGGAGGGATTCGAACCCTCGATGGGCTTTTAACCCATACTCCCTTAGCAGGGGAGCGCCTTCAGCCGCTCGGCCACCTCTCCACTTCAGGGTATGTTGGCCGTCGGGGCCCGTCCCCGACGGCGGTCGGATTTATTCCCGCCAGGCTTCGGGAATGCCGTCATCCAGCCTGTTGCCATCCTCCCTGACGTTGCCGTCCCTGACGTTGCCGTCGGCTTCCATGGGGGCGGACGGCTCCTCGGAGGGCTTGTAGTTGCCCGGGGTTTCCTCGCGCAGTTTCTCATCCTCGTCGCGCATCCTTCTATGCTCCTCGCGCCGGATTACACGCTGCCGGTGCGCCTCCTTCCTTTCTGCGGCAACCTTGCCGCTGAAGCCCGGCTCGATGCCCGGCTGCACGGGTTGCTTTTCATGGCGGATGCGCTGGTAGATCTCTTCCCGGTGCACTGCTACGCTCTTGGGCGCAGTAATGCCCAGGCGCACCTGTTGACCGCGGACGTTCAACACGGTGATCGTGATGTCGTCGTTGATCATCAGGGCTTCCCCTATACGACGTGTGAGTATTAGCATGGTCTTCTTCTCCGTTGCTAATGCGGGATCTCGGCTTTCGCAGATTCGTTTTGGAAAACCGATCCCGGGGTTTGATTCGGGTTTTGTTCCAGTTCGAAGGCGGCATGCAAGGCGCGCACCGCCCGGTCCAGGAATTCTTCTTCGATGATCACGGTGATCTTGATCTCCGAGGTGGCGATCATCTGGATGTTGGCACCCTCGTCGGCCAACACGCTGAACATTTTGCCGGCGACCCCGGCGTGCGATCGCATGCCGGCTCCCACCACGGAGAGCTTGGCGATATTCTTGTCGCTGTCCACGCCGCGCGCGCCGAGTTCTTCGGCGACCTGCTCCAGGACGGTGCGGGTCTGCTCCAGGTCGTCCTCGTGCACGGTGAAGCTGAGATCGGTGCGGCCGTCTTCGGCGATGTTCTGCACGATGACGTCGACGACGATATCCGCCCCGGCGACGGCACTCAGCACCCGGGCGGCAATACCGGGCTGGTCCCGGACGCCCAGGATTGTCAGTTTGGCTTCGTGGCGGTTTTGGGTTACGCCACTGATCGTGGGAGATTCCATGTGAGCCCTTTCTTCATCACAAAGGATCAATGTGCCGTCATCCGGTTCCGCGCTGGAGAGTACGCGCAACGGCATTTTATTTTTGCCGGCCATTTCCACTGAGCGTATTTGCAGCACCCTGGCCCCCTGACCGGACATTTCCAGCATCTCCTCCAGGCCGAGTCGATCGAGTCGACGCGCCCCGGGAACGATCCTCGGGTCCGCAGTATACACTCCTTTGACATCTGTGTAGATGCGGCACTCGTCGGCACCCAGTACGGTGGCCAGTGCCACGGCGGAGGTATCGGAGCCGCCGCGCCCCAGGGTGTTGATGTTGCCCTGGGCGTCCACGCCCTGGAAACCGGTCACGGTCACGACCTCGTCTCGCTCCAGGTGTTGCAGGATCCGGTCTGTCCGCAGTTCCAGGATGCGCGCCCGGGCGTAGGCACCGTCGGTACGGATGGGCAGTTGCGCCCCGTTGTAGGAAAAGGCGGGCACGCCCTGTTCACGCAGGGCGATGCAGAGCAGGGCGGCACTGCGCTGCTCCCCGGTGGCGAGCAGGGCGTCGAGTTCACGCGGCTCGGGGGACGGACTGAGTTCCAGGGCCTGGGCCAGCAATTCGTCGGTCTCAGTGCCTATCGCCGAGACTACCACGGCGATCTTGTCGCCCGCGACCCGGCACCGGGCGATATGAGCGGCGGCCCTGCGAATGCACTCTGTGTTGCCCAGCGAAGTGCCCCCGTACTTGTGAACTTTCAGGCTCATCTATGAGCTTCCTCTTTCCTCTTGCTCCCTTGTGTCTGTGCTATGCGGGGCAAAGCTGCCCAGCGGGCGACTATTATATATATTTACGGCCGGGAAAACCCGGGGGGAGATGCAGTATGTGGCAGTCAAAAGACAGGGGCGGGCGCAACCGGCCCTGTGTCCGGGCGACGGGCCTCGCTGGATTCTGCCTGCTGCTGGGCGCAGCTTGCGGCGGCGAAGTGCCACCGGAGGAGCAGAGCCTGGCCGCCCTGTTCGGCAGCCCGCCGCAGATGGAAGCGGCGCTGCCGCCGCTGGGCAATGCTTTCGGGCGCGGGGGATTGTTGCTCAACGGGTGGTGGAACATCATTGTCGATGAGCAGGGTCTGGGTGACATCGGCCTGTTTGGCGGTCCCTATTACCGGGAACCCCGGCCCGGGACCGGCATGGAACTCGTGGAGCATCGCTTCGATGCCGGGCGGCAACTGCGGGTGCCGGGCGATTGGAACACCCAGGAGGAGCGACTGTTCCGTTACCGGGGAGTGGTCTGGTACCAGCGCGATTTTGAATTGCAAAAAGAGGAGGAGCGCCGTTACTTCCTGCACTTCGACGGTGTCAATTACGCTGCCCGGGTGTACCTGAACGGGCAGCCCCTGGCGGAGCACCGGGGCGGGTACGTGGCTTTCAGCGTGGAGTTGAGCCCGGCGCTGCGCAACGGCAGGAATTTCCTCGTGGTGCAGGTCGACGCCGCCTTGGACCAGGGGACGCTGCCGGCACAGCGGGGTGCCGACTTCTTCAAGTACGGTGGCATCACCCGCGACGTGCGCCTGCTCACGGTGCCGGAGACCTTTATCCGGCGCAGTCATTTCTACCTGCAGGACCGGGCCCGGAGTCTCATTGCCGGTTGGGTGCAACTGGATGGCCCCGATGCCGCCGGGGCGGAGGTCGAGCTGCGGCTGCCGGAACTCGGCATTCGCAGCCGCCATACGGCAGACCCGACGGGACGGGCGCGTTTTGTTCTTCGGGCGGAGGGGCTGGAGTTGTGGTCGCCGGAACGGCCCCGGCTGTACCGGGTGGAGTTGCGTTCCGGGACAGACCGGCTCGAAGAACGCATCGGCTTTCGCAGCATCGCTGTCCGGGACGGACAGATCCTGCTTAACGGGGAGCCGGTCTACCTGCGGGGCGTGAGCATGCACGACGAGTCACCGCTCAAGCGGGGCGTCGCCTTTGAGCGGGTGGATGCCGCGGTCCAGCTGGGATTGGTCAAGGAACTCCACGGCAACTTTGTACGCCTTGCACACTACCCGCATAACGAGTACACCCTGCGCCTGGCGGATGAACTGGGGCTCCTGGTGTGGAGTGAAATCCCGCTGGTCTCGCTGATTGACTGGGAGAACCCGGACACCCTGGCCCTGGCCCGGGGTCAACTGGCGGACAACCTGTACCGGGACTTGAACCGGGCGTCCGTGATCCTGTGGTCCCTGGCCAATGAAAGCCTGCCGCAGTCTGCGGCCCGCCTGCAATTCCTGCGCACCCTGGCGGCCGATGCGCGCCGCATCGATGAGAGTGGACGCCTGCTGACGGCGGCCCTGTTAGGCGATTTTCGCCGCGAGTTCGGCGGGCTGGTGCGGCGCCTGGCAGTGGAATTGCTGCGGGACCCGGAGCTCCGGGCACCCGCCGTGCGGGGGGCACTGCAGGCACTGGCAGCGGAGCAGGAGGGTGAGAGTGGGGCGGCATCCGGTGCCGGCGTCGAAATCCGGCTTGCGGACCCGCTGGGGGAGACGGTGGATGTCATCGGCTACAACGAGTATTTCGGCTGGTACTATTCAACTTTCCTGGCGCGCCAGTTGCCGGTGGACGAGGCCCGGGTGCGGCGCGCCATGTTCCGGGTCATGCCGGATATCCGTTTTTCGAACGTGTTCGGCAAGCCGATGATCATCTCCGAGTTCGGGGCCGGTGCCAAGAAAGGTTTCACGCCGGCCGGGCAGCTCTGGTCGGAGGAATACCAGGCCCGGGTCTACCGCCATCAACTGGACATGTTGCGGCGCAGTCCGGCAGTGCGGGGCAGCTCGCCGTGGATTCTCAAGGATTTTCGTTCTCCGTCCCGACCGCTGCGCGGCATCCAGGATTTTTACAATCGCAAGGGCATCGTCACGGAGCGCGGGGAGAAGAAGCAGGCTTTTTTCGTCTTGCAGGATTTCTATAAGAATAAAATAAACTAATTCATAAGGTTACAATGATGTCTTCAAAACGTTTTTCACACTTGGACCGGGCGGGAGCCGCGCGCATGGTCGATGTCAGCGCCAAGCGGAGCAGCCTGCGGGAAGCCCGTGCGGGTGCCTGCGTGCGCATGTCCGCCGGCACTCTCAAGGCCCTGGTCGAAGGCGCGCACGCCAAGGGGGATGTGCTGGCAGCGGCGCGCATTGCCGGCATCCAGGCGGCCAAGCGCTGTGCCGAACTGATCCCGCTGTGTCATTCCCTGCCCCTGGAGGCGGCGGAAGTGGAACTGAAACCCGTTGTGGAGGACGGCTGCCTGCAGATCGAGGCCCGCTGCCGCACCCGGGCTCGCACCGGGGTGGAGATGGAGGCGCTGTGTGCGGTTTCAGTAGCGGCGCTGACAGTGTACGATATGTGTAAATCGGCCGAGCGGGGGATGGTGATCGATGCGATCCGCCTGCTGGAGAAAAAAGGCGGACGCTCGGGGCGCTGGCAGCGCGACTGAGACCGGCGCCATTGATGAATGTTTTTTGAAACCGCGGGAGAACCATCATGCCTATGACCCTGGAAGAGATTTCCGATCGCATGGAAATCCAGAACCTGTTGTTCGATTACTGCACGGCGATCGACAGCAAGAATTTCGATGCCCTGGACGATGTATTCGTCCCCGATGCGCATATCGATTACACCTGCTTTGGCGGCCCCAAGGGCCCCTACCCGGAGGTCAAGGCGTACCTGGAAAAGGCGCTGCCGACCTTTCCTTCCTACCAGCACATGATCAGCAACAGTCGGATCTGGTTGGACGGGGACCGGGCCACGGCGCGCAGCATCTGTCACAACCCGATGGTGATCGAACTGCCCGATGGCGGCACGCAAACCGCTTATTTCGGCCTTTGGTACGTGGACAAGCTGGTGCGCACGGAAAAGGGCTGGCGTCTTTCTGAGCGCATCGAGGAGAAGGCGTACATCCACAACCTGCCGCCGCATTTCCAGGCGGTGGAGGCCTGAGAAGGTCGGCGCGAGGGCCCGGGATGCTGCGGGTGCGTTTTTTTGCCGCGCTGCGTGAGAACCTGCAGTGCGGGGACTGGGAGTGTCCGGCGGACTGTGCGGACGTGGCTGCGCTGCTGGAGCGGCTGGAGGCGCACTGGGGAGAAAAGGCGGCGGGACTGCGCGCTGCGGATACCCTGGTGGCCGTCAACCAGGAATTGGTGCACAGTGCGGCCCACCCGCTGCAAGATGGCGACGAGGTGGCGTTTTTCCCGCCGGCGAGCGGAGGCTGAAATGGACGGGGCTTTCAGTTGCAGTGTGCGCGAGGCGGATTTTGACCCGGGGATGGAGATCGCCGCATTGCGCACTGCGACCGCCGGGGCGGGGGCGGTGGTGAGTTTTTGCGGGGCAGTGCGGGAGCAGGACGAGGAGGGCACCGTGCATTGGCTGGAACTGGAGCATTACCCGGGCATGACCGAAAAGGTACTGGCGGGGTTGATGGAGCGAGCAGGCCGGCGTTGGTCCCTGTTGGGTGCCCGGGTGGTGCACCGCGTCGGCCGGTTGCAGCCCGGGTGCAACATCGTGCTGGTCGTTGTCGCTGCCGCCCATCGCCGGGAGGCGTTTTGCGCTTGCGAGTTCCTGGTCGATGCCCTGAAAACCGGGGTGCCGCTGTGGAAGAAGAGCTGCGGTGTGCAGGGCACGCGCTGGGTGCGCGTCCGGGATGCCGCATCGCAGGGAGAAACACTGCCGGCGGCGGGCGAGACGTATGCCGCCATTGCCCACCCGCAGCGGGAGATGCGGGATGCGGGCGCGGCGTCCCCGGCCTCTGCCGCCGCGCTGCGGGAGGTGCGGGATGCGCCGGCACCGGGATACGGGCCGCCTCCGGCAGGGAACGGCAGTCGGGGTTCCCGACGATGAGCGACCAGGCCCTGGAATTGCGCCGGGTCTTCGGCAGTTTTGCCACCGGCGTGACGGTGGTCAGTGCCGATACCGTTCCCGACGGGGCGATCGGCATGACGGTCAATTCCTTCAGTTCCCTGTCCCTGGAGCCGCCACTGGTGCTCTGGAACCTGCAGAAGAGTTCGGACTGTTACGACGCTTTCATGACCGCCGGGCATTACGGGGTCAATATTCTTCACGCCGGGCAGGAGAAGCTGTCGCGCAAGTTCGCCGGCAAGGGAGAACATGCCCTGGACGGCGTGGACTGGCATCGCGGTGCCAGCGGCTGCCCGTTGTTGGACCAGAACCTGGCATCCCTGGAGTGCGTGGTGCGCCAGCACTATGATGGCGGGGACCACACGATCCTGGTGGGGGAGGTACTGGATTGGCAGCTGCGCGAGGGCGAACCGCTGATTTTCTACGGCGGGGCATACCAGCGCCTGCGGCCCCGGGAGCCTGAATGAAATACTGCTGCCACTGCGGCGGTGCCCTCAAGTACGAGGTGCCTGCCGAAGATACGCTGCCGCGTCATGTCTGCGAGAACTGCGGACGCATTCATTACGTGAACCCGCGCATCGTCGTCGGCGTGCTGCCGGTGCACGGTGAGCAGGTGCTGATGTGCCGGCGCGCCATCGAACCCCGGCGCAACTGCTGGACCCTGCCGGCCGGTTTCATGGAGAACGGTGAGAGCACGGTCCAGGGCGCGTTGCGCGAGGCCTGGGAGGAGGCGCGGGCGAAGATCTGCGACCAGGAGCTCTACCGCATCTACGACTTGCCGCACATCGACCAGGTGCATATATTTTTTCGCGGCGTGCTGCAGGACGGCAAGTTCGCCGTGGGCGATGAAACCCTGGAAGTGCGCCTCTTCGACGAGGAGGACGCGCCCTGGGACAATCTTTCCTTTCCCGTGGTGGAGCAGACGCTGCGCGATTATTTCCGCGACCGGGTGCACAGCGAATTTCCCGTGCGCCAGTTGCAGGTCGAACAGCTGTACCATTACCGCCGCCGCAATTCGGTCAAACCGTGAACCCTCTTTGGTACGCCTTGGGCGGAGTGCTGCTGGGTGGTTTGATCACCGCCTCGTGGATGGGATACCGGGGGCAGCGCCGGGAGGAGATGCTGCGTGCGGAAAAAGATCAGGCACTGCGCCAGGAGCAGGAGCAGTGCCGGGAGAAGGAGGAGGAACTGGCGCGCGAGCGGGAGCGGCGCATTCACGCGCAGAAGGACCTGGAAAACGCCGAGAAGAATCTCAAGACCGTGGGAGAACTGGAGCGTGAACTGGGCAAGCAGTTTGAAAACCTGAGCAACCGGATTTACGAGGAGAAGCGCAAACGTTTTGCCGAGGAGAGCAGGAGTGCGGTGCAGCAGCTGCTGGAGCCGGTGCGCGAAGACCTGCAGGGTTTTCGCCGCAAGACCGAGGAATTGCATCGGGATGCGGGCAAGGACAGTGCCTCCTTGCGCGAGCATTTGCACCGGCTCATGGATGCGAACACGCAGATCAGTGACGAGGCCCGCAGCCTGACCCGGGCGCTCAAGGGTGACAGCGGGATGCGCGGCAACTGGGGGGAGATGGTGCTGGAGCGCCTGTTGGAGGAGTCCGGACTGGAAAAGGGCAGGGAATACGAGGTCCAGCAAAGCATGAGTGACGCCCGGGGCAAGCGGCTGCGCCCGGACATTCTCATCTCCCTGCCGGAGGGTCGCCACGTGGTGATCGATTCCAAGGTCTCGCTGGTGGACTGGGAGCGCAGTATCGCCCTGGCCGAAGAGGCACCGCAAGAGAGCCAGGATGCGTTGACAGCACACACGGCCGCGGTGCGCCGGCACGTGCAGACGCTGGGAGAGAAACGCTACCAGGACCTGGAGCATGTGCAGGGTGCTGACCTGGTGCTGATGTTCGTGCCGATCGAGGCCGCCTACCTGGAGGCCCTGCGCCGGGACCCGGATTTGTACCAGGAGGCCTGGCGGCAGCGCATCGCCGTGGTCGGGCCGACCACGCTGCTGGCGGTTTTGCGCATCGTGGAGAACTTGTGGCGCATCGATCAGGGCAACCGCAATGCCCGGGAGATCACACGCCAGGGAGCGGCGATGTATGACAAGCTGGCAGGTTTTGTCGACACCTTGGACAAGGTGGGCAAGGCCCTGGACAGTGCGCAGCAGTCGTACGCAGAAGCGCACAAACAATTGTCCACGGGGCGCGGCAACTTATTGCGCCGGGCCGAGCAGATGCGAGGCTTGGGTCTGCAGCCTAAAAAACGCCTGCCCGAGGCGTCGGCAGAGGAAGCGGCAACGGACGGTGCCGGGATGGCGGCCGGCTCCGCAGGGAAAAAGAATGCGCGGGCGGCCGATGGTATCGAAGAGCGACAGGATGCGCGGGCGGGCGATGGTACCGAAGAGCGACAGGATGCGCGGGCGGGCGATGGCACCGAAGAGCGACAGGATGCGCGGGCGGGCGATGGCGCAGCGGCGGCTTCCGGCGAAGCGAAACGGGATAGGCGGGAGACCGGCGGGGTGACACCGGATTTGAGAAACAGCGGGGAATAGCGATGAGCACAATCACCGTCGGCAAAGCGGCACCGGCCTTTGCACTGCCGAACCAGGATGGGGAGCCGGTGCGCCTGGGGCAGTTCAAGGGCAGGAACAACGTGCTGCTGTACTTTTATCCCCGGGCGCTGACCCCGGGCTGTACCGTGCAGGCCTGCGGGGTGCGGGATTCAGCCGGCGACTTCGCCGCCCTGGATACCGTGGTGCTGGGCGTCAGTCCCGACCCGGTGGCCAAGTTGCAGAAGTTTCGCCAGACGCATGCACTGGACTTCGAACTGCTGTCCGATGAGGACAAGACGGTGTGCAAACGGTACGGCGTCTGGGGCAAGAAAAAATTCATGGGCCGGGAGTTCATGGGGGTACGCCGGATCAGCTTCCTGATCGACAAGCGGGGGGTGGTGCGTGGCGTGATGGACAAGGTGCGCACCAAGACACACCATCAGGACGCCTTGGACTGGCTCCGGGACCATCTCTGAAAAGATCCCGCCTGCCGGGCCGCGGCGCATTTCCCGCCTGCCGGGCCGCGGCGCATTTCCCGCCTACCGGGCCGCAGTGCATTTCCCGCCCCGGAGGCGGCCGGTCACTTGTGCGTCGGGAGGCCGTCTGCGGCTCGCCGCCGGACCCGATCACTGCGGGCTTGCGACCGGGTCCGGCGTCGGCGGCCGGTGAGCGGCGGGTCGCCAGTAACGCGCCCAGTAGATGAATGGCGTGTCAAAGATGGCAATGAAAAGTTTGATCGCGTACTTGGCCAGTGCCAGCTGCATGGCGGTCGCCAGGTCGACGATTCCCCACCAGACCACGAAGCCGTAAATCACGGTATCCAGTGCCTGGGAAAGCATCGTGGAACCGGTGTTGCGCAACCACAGGTGTGCGCGCCCGGTGCGGTTGCGGATTGCGTGGAAGACCCAGACATCGAAGCGCTGGCTGACCAGGTAGGCCAGCAGTGAGCCGAAGACAAAACGCGGGGTAAATTCGAACAGTGCCTGCATGGCCTCGTGAATATGGGCGGCGAATTCCCGGGTTCCCGGCTGCGAGGTCGGTGGGAACAAGAGTCCCAAGTGAATGATCAGCAGCATCCAGACGCTGACTGCAAAACCCAGCATCACTGCACGGTTGGCCTCCCGCCTGCCATAGTTCTCGCTGAGCAGGTCGGTGGCGAAATAGATGCCCGAGTACAGGATCACCCCGAGACTGGTTTGCACACCGAAAATCATCGTGAGCTTGGGCCCTTGCAGGTTGGCGATCATGATGCCGACCATGACCGCGGCGTACAGCCCGCGGCTGCCGTAGAGCCGGTACAGCAGCAGGGAAAACAACAGGTCCAGGCACAGGCAGAGGAACCAGAGGATTTCCGTCTGCTGTCCCAGGAAGCGGGTGAGAAAATCCGGGAACAAGGGTGGCTACGGGGACAAAAGAGCCTATGATATAGTAGCCGGACTCAAGTGATGTGCGGAGAAAAACCATGCCGAGTCGCCGGGAAATGATCCGGATGAGCGACCAGGAAGTCTGGGAGTTTGTCGCCGGCCAGAAAAAATTGCAGCTCGCCACCCTGAATGAAGACGGTTCCCCGCACCTGACAACCCTGTGGTTTGCAATCGTGGATGGCGACATCGTGCTGGAGACCTTCACCAAGTCCAGGAAAGCGCAAAACCTGTTGCGTGACCAGCGCATGACGGCACTGCTGGAAGATGGCGATGTCTACGAGGAATTGCGCGGGGCGATGCTTTGCGGGCATGCGGAGCTGCGCCGGGAAGTCGAGGAGGTGCACCGCCTGCACGTGGAAGTCTTGCGGCGCAACACCGACCACGATGCCAAACTGATCGAAGAAGCGAGCCGGAGCATGGCACCCAAGAAGATTGCGATCATCCTGAAACCGGAAAACATCATCAGTTGGGACCACCGCAAACTTGACGTGGCCTACTAATTTTTTATCCCTGACCCAGTAACCAGGAGGCAAACTCATGCCCGTTCCCAAAGATATCAAGGTCGTCGACCTCATGCTCAGCATTCCCGGTGAGGATAACAGCAGCTGGTACGATTTCATCAAGCCATTGCTCATGGACCAGGAGAGCCGCGACATGTTCAAAATGCCGGCCCAGTACATGTTCAAGGACATCCCCCAGGCCGGCAAGCAGGATGATTACATTGCCTACACCGTGGCCGAGATGGACAAGTACAACATTGAGAAGGCCATGCTGGGTTTCATGAGTCCGGAGATCAGCGGGCAGGCCATCGAGCGTTACCCGGAACGCTTTTTTCTTTCCTACGAGGCCAATCCCAACAAGGGCATGGAAGAGGTGCGCACCATCGAGCGTCTCTACCGGGAACACAACATCAAGGCGGTGACCGCCTTCCCTTCGGGTCTGCTGCCGCAGGTGCCGGTCAACGACAAGAAGTGGTACCCGGTTTACGCCAAGCTCATAGAGCTGGACCTGCCGTTCTGCCCCTGCATGGGAGTGCCCGGTCCGCGTCTGCCGCTGGCACCGCAGAAAGTGGAGTTGCTGGACGAGGTCTGCTGGTTTTTTCCGGAACTGAAGATCGTCACGCGCCACGGTTGCGAGCCGTGGACGGCGATGGCGGTCAAGCTGATGCTCAAGTACCCGAACCTGCATTACATGACCAGCGCCTTTGCACCCAAGCACTATCCCAAGGACATCATTCACTTTGCCAACACGCGCGGGACCGACAAGATTCTCTACGCGGGATATTTCCCGATGGGTTTATCCCTGGAACGTATCTTCAAGGACATGCAGGAGGTGCCGTTCAAGGATCACGTGTGGCCCAAGTTCCTGCGCGAGAACGCGATGCGGGTTTTCAAGCTCGACGACTAGGCACACCGCTCCCTCCCGGTCCGCCAGGCTTCTCACTGCAGCGGATGCCGTGCCGTACCGCGGCCCTGGCCGGTTTTAATTGCGCCACGCAGCCCGTTCCGCCAGCCCTGCGCATTCTGCGTGCCGGAAGCAGCGGAGTTCATGGTCATTGACCAGGCCGGTCGCCTGCAGGTGGGAATAGAGCACAATGCTGCCGACGAAGCGGAAGCCGCGTTTTTTCATATCCTTGCTGAGTGCATCCGAAACCCGGGAACGCGCCGGGATCGCGGCGGCGGAACGGCGCCGGTTACAGATACTGCGCCCGCCGACAAAACCCCAGATATAGTGATCGAAACTGCCGAACTCGGCGGCGGTCGACAGGAACATGCGGGCGTTGTGCACCGCCGCCTCGATCTTGCGCCGGTTGCGAATTAATCCAGGGTCTTGCAGCAGGGCCTCGATGCGGTGCCGGTCAAAGCGCGCGACCCGGTGCGGATCAAAGTCGGCGAAAGCCGTGCGGTAATGTTCTCGTTTGCCGAGCACGGTCGCCCAACTGAGCCCGGCCTGGGCACTTTCCAGCACCAGGAATTCAAAATGCCGGTGGTCGCTGTGCACGGGCACTCCCCATTCCCGGTCATGGTAAAGCCTGAGGGCGTCGCTGCCATCGGCCCAGCGGCAGCGGCGCTTTTCCTGTCTTTCTTTCATGGGTGGATGCTTACTGTAGAATTTTGCAATTCCATTAGAACACAGGCAATCGCGGGGGGCGCCTGATGAAACTCGGCCTGGCACTGGAATGGGCGAGCAAGGAATTGCGCCTGCCGATGCAAAAGATTTTACTGGCGGAGAAACTGGGTTTCGACTCCGTGTGGACGGCGGAGACGTACGGCACGGATGCGATGATGCCACTGGCCTTCATCGCCGCCCAAACCAAGCGCATTCGCCTGGGCACCTCGGTGGCGCAGGTGGCCGGACGCCCGCCGGCCATGGCGGCGATGATGACGGCGACCCTGGATGCCCTGGCCGGGGAGGGGCGGGCGATCCTGGGCCTGGGTCTCTCGGGGCCGCAGATCGTGGAGGGCTGGTACGGACGGCCCTGGGGCGATCCCCACCAGACACTGCGCGATTACGTGAGCATCGTGCGCAAGGTGTTGCGGCGCGAGGGCCCGGTGCAGCATGACGGCCCGATGATCCGCCTGCCCTACGACGGCGAGAATTCCTCGGGCATGGGCAAGGCACTGAAAATGATCCTGCACGGCAATCCCGACATCCCGATATGGCTGGGAACCGGCAGCCAGAGAAACGTGGAACTGACCGCCGAACTGGCCGACGGCTGGCTGCCCTTCGGTTTCTGGCCGGACAGCCTGGAGCAGTACAAACCCTGGCTTGCGACCGGCTTTGCACGCGCCGGCGGCGGCAAGTCGCTGGCCGATTTTGAGATCCAGGCCAATTGCATGGTGGACCTCAACGAGGATGTGCAGGCGGCCCTGGATGCCTTGAAGCCTTTTTATGCCTTCTATGTCGGCGGTATGGGACATCCCAAGCTGAACTTTCACAAGGAGCTCATGAAGCGCCGGGGCTACGGGGAGGCGGCCGAGCGCATCCAGGAACTGTTCCAGGCCGGGCACCGGGACGATGCGGTCCGTGCGGTGCCGGACCAGTACGTGGACGACGGCGCACTGGTCGGTCCCGCGGCCCGCATTCGCGAACGTTTTGCCGCCTGGCGGGATTCCGGGGCCACCGGCATGACCCTGCACGGGGCGGATGAGAAGGCGATGCGTCTGTTTGCCCGCATGAATTCCTGAAAGAGGGGAGAGAAGCATGACTGAAACCCGCTACCAATACCTGTTGGTCGATACGCCGGCCGAACACGTGCGCCGCATTACGCTCAATCGTCCGGAAAAACGCAATGCCTTGAGCAACCCGCTGCGCTCGGAGTTGTTTGCCGCCCTGGAAGCACACGACCGGGACCCGGAAGTGCGGGTGACGATCCTGCGGGGTGCGGGCCCCTGTTTTTCCTCGGGCTATGACCTGGGTTCCGACTTGAGTCAGCAGGAGTATTACACGGCCGGCGGCGATGGCAATTGGTCGCGCCATGTGACCGAGGGCTGGTTCAAAATCTGGGACCTGGCCAAACCGGTGATCGCCCAGGTGCACGGCTACGCCCTGGCGGGCGGCTCTGAACTTGCGGCGGCCTGCGACCTGGTGTACATCGCAGAAGACGCCAAGATCGCCTATCCCGTGGTGCGTATCCTGAGCCCGCCGGACTGGCAATACCACCCGTGGCTCATGCACCTGCGCCCGGCCATGGAGATGATGCTGACCGGGGACTCGATCAGCGGCACGGAGGCGGTGGCCGCGGGCTTTGCCAACTGCGCCTGGCCCGAAGAAGAACTGGCCCGGCGTGTACTGGAGAAGGCGGAGCGGGTAGCGGGGGTGCCCTCCGATTTAAATCAACTGAACAAGCGCGCGGTGCATCGCGCCATGGAAATCATGGGAGCGCGTGCGGCCATGCGCGCGGGTTCGGAGTTGATGGCACTGGCCACGCACCGCGAGGCGATGCGCGCCCTCATGGACAATGCACTGGAGAGTATCCGGGAAGAGACGGTAGCGGCGGTGAAAGGTGGCGGTACTGCCCAAAACACGGCGCAGCGAGCAAAAAAGAAATAGTCTGCGCGGCCGACATCCACGGCGGCAGGAATCGTTTCGCCGCGTCTTGTGCTGCCCAAAACACGGCACAGCGAGCAAAAAAGAAATAGTCTGCGCGGCCGATATCCACGGCGGCAGGAATCGTTTCGCCGCGTCTTGTGCTGCCTCAACTGTTGAAGCGGGGGATCACCTCTTTGCCCAGCAGCTCGATGGTTTGCATAACCTTGTCGTGGGGGATCTTGTACGGGTTCATGAGGCACAGCAGCAGGTCCACGCCGGCTTCTTCGTAGGCCTTGAACATGCGCACGCACTCTTCCGGGTCGCCGACCACGCAGGCGTTGGTCTCGCGCAGGAAATCCATGTTCAGCAGCTTGTGGTCGCCGCGCTCCACCAGCTGGCTCACCTCGCGAGTGTAATCATAACTGCCCTGGTCCAGCTCTTCATCGCGTTTTTCCTCCTGCATCCACGACGCCACGGAACCGATCAACTCAGCACCCTTGCTGGGATACCACTCGAAGGATTCGGTGGCGGTTTCCACGGCCTCATCGGTACTCGGTGCACAGCAGACCATGGTGAAGGTCGCCGCCTGTTCGTTGACAAACACGCCCAGGGGTTTTTTGCAGTTCTTGATCCCTTCGCGGTAGATATCGATGCGGTGCTTGATGTCTTCGGGCGGCGTGCCGACGGCAAAGGAACACAGGCCCAGGCCCAGTTCACCGATCAGCCGGTGTCCGCTTTCACTGCTGGTCGCAGCAAAGATCGGGGGATGGGGTTTTTGCCGGACGCGCGGCAGCACCCGACGCTTGGCGCCATTGGCACCCAGCGTCCAGTTCTCCGTTTCAAAACCGTATTCATCATTGGTCCAACAACCCACCACGTGCCCCAGTGCTTCCTGCCATAACGGGCGTGTCTGGCTGGGATGGATGTCAAAACCCTCCAGCTCGGTGCGCGTCGACGAACGGCCGGTACCGAAATCCACGCGCCCGTCGCTGATCAGGTCCAGCACCGCCACCGACTCCGCGGTGCGCACGGGATGGTTGTAGGGTTTGGGCATCAGGCGCACCCCGTAACCGATACGCAGGTTCTTGGTGCGCGCGGCCACCGCACCGTAGAGCACCTCCGGGTTGGAACAGTGGGAATACTCTTCCAGGAAGTGGTGTTCCACGGTCCAGAAACCGTGGAAGCCCATCCGGTCGGCGAGCTCCGCTTCTTCCAGTACTGCCTGGTAGGCATCGAATTCGTCGTTTTCTCCCCAGGGCTTGGGCACCGGGATTTCATAAAACAGGGCAAATTTCATTTTTGGGCCTTTGGCAAATCAGCTGTGAAAAGTACGTTCTTAAGTCTACTCAATTGACTGCTTCCTGTCTAAGCATGCATGACAAACCCGGCCCGGGAAGGCGGCCGATTATATAGCCGCTGCGGGCGGGCGGGAGCACTTCCGCCTGCATCCATCAGGCGGGCAGGTCGGTGCCGTGTGCCCCCAGGTAGTGGGAGTCCAGTTCCGGGTTCTGCTCCAGTGCGCGGTTGATTTCATAGAGCCGTTCGTAACGGGTCTCCCGCAGCAGCCAGCGACCGTCGACTTTCAGGTAGCGGTCCCAGTAAATCGCGGTCCCGGTGGTGAACTGCTTGTTCTGCAATAGCCACATGTTGTCGGCCAGGTACCAGAGTCCCGTGGCCTCGGTCTCACCCAGGATTTGTATCTCCGGCTGATGCCCGTTGTGATGGCCGACCGCCTGCTTGTTAAAAGAAGTGGCGATGCTGTTGACGTACTCATCGCGTCCCTTGAGTTTCCACTCGTAGTTGCCGCCGATGAAATGCACCTCCACGTCCTCGTGCAGCAGGGTGCGCAGTTCCTCGATGTTGGCGGTATCGATACAGCGAAAGTACGCGTGCTTCAACTGCCGGATGGCTTCGATGTCCATGAGGCGCTGGATATCCCGGCGCAGTTCTTCGATGCCGCCCGCAGAGGCCTGCAGGGGCAGTCCCGCGCTAATGCCCATGTTGCTCTTGTTGAGCACCTGTCGTTGTGCGGTTTTATTCATGGTGGTTGTTCTCCCGGTATCGGTGGACGCACATCATAACAAAGCCGTGCGCCTACGGGAACCTCAGCGACACCCCGCCCGCTGTTGCGCCCTTGTCTTGGAGCACAGCACCGGGGTACGGCGGCGGGCAAAGAGCGGGCACGCCCCTTATGCCTCGGTTTTCCACCAGGGGTAGTAGGGCGGCATATCCTTGGAGACGGTGGCGGTGTAGCGGGGGTCGCGCTTTTCGCGGAAAGCCTGCACACCTTCCCTGCCGTCGTTCATGCTGGTGTAGAAAACACCCAGGGATTCCAATTGATGGGCGGACATCGGATCGCGCGCACCCAGTTCCCGGTAGATCATCTGCCGGATCAATGCCACGGAGACCGCGGAGGTATGATCGGCGATTTCCCGGGCGATCTCCGTGGCGCGCGGCAGCAGCTCATCGGCTTCGCACACCTCGCTGACCAGGCCACCTGCCAGTGCCTCCTCGGCGGAAAAAATATGCCCGCGGATCAGCCAGTCCATGGCCCGCGGCAGGCCGACCACGCGCGGCAGGAACCAACTGGAGCAGGCCTCGTTGACAATGCCCAGGCGGGAAAACACGAAGCCGAAGCGGGCTTGCCGGGAGGCGATGCGAAAATCCATCGGCAGCAACATGGTGGAGCCGATGCCGATGGCCGCGCCGTTGACCGCGGCGATGACCGCCTTGTTGCACTTGTAAATCGCGAGCGTCACCCGTCCGCCGGTGTCCCGCACCTGGCGGTAGTCGTTCATGCTGGTGGGGCGCTGGTTTTCATCGAGACCGAAGACATTGCCCTCCACACCCAGGTCCATGCCGGCGCAAAACGCCTTGCCGCTGCCGCTGACCACGATCGCCCGCACGGCGTCATCGGCAGACGCCGCGCCGAAAGCATGTTCCAACTCGGCGCACATCTCCACGGTGAAGGCGTTCATTTTCTCCGGGCGGTGCAGGCGCAGGTGCAGCAACTTGTCTTGCACCTTGTATTCCAGGGTTTGGTATTGCATCGGTGATTTTCTCCAACTGGTTGAAAAATTTCTGCGGGGGGCGGCACTTCAGCGGATGATCGTGCCGCCGTCCACGTGGATATTCTGTCCGGTGACCCAGCGCCCGTCTTCGGAGACCAGTGCCGCCACCAGGTCGGCGATGTCTTCGGCCTGTCCCACCCGTTTCATCGCCGCCTGCTTCGCCCCGTACTCGCGCAATGCCGTGGCGTCGCCGCCTTCCAACATCGGGGTGTCGGTCATGCCCGGTGAGATGGTATTGACCGCGATGCCGCGCGGCCCCAATTCGTGGGCCAGGGTCTTGGTAAAACCTTCGACCGCCAGCTTGCTGCCGACATAGAGTGCCATGCCCCAGGCCGAGGAGGAGGTGAGTCCGGTGGAGATGTTAATGATCCGTCCCTGGTCCCGCACTTGGCGGGCCGCCGCCCGGCACATCATGAAGGTGCCGCGGGCGTTGATGCCAAAGAAGCGGTCATATTCCTCCATGGAAATTTCAGCGACGGCCCCCAGGTGTCCGATGCCGGCATTGTTGACCACCACGTCGACGCCGCCAAAACGCTCATTGCAGGCGGCGAACAGTGCTTCCACGTCTTCTTCCCTGGAGATGTCCGCACGCAGGGAGAATGCCTGTCCTCGCGCCTTCTCTACCTGTTGCACGGTCTGTTCTGCACCCTGGGCAGAGCGGGAAAACGCCACCGCCACCCGCAGGCCATCCGCCGCCAGGCGCAGGCAGATCGCTCTGCCAATCCCGGTGCCGCCGCCCGTGACAATGGCGCAGCGGGAATCCGTGGAAGACATTGAGGAAGATTTGAAAGGTGAACCCCCCGTGGGTGGTGTATGGAGGTACGAGGGGTTCGGTGCGGAGTATAGCACAGGCGACGGGTTTTCCAGCCCCCGCCCGGGCATTGGGGATACGGGGAAAATAGTAAAATGCCGCCCCTTCTTTCCCCGGTAAGGGCGGAGTGAGAATGCATCCCGGAAAAATCATCCTGTGCGCTGTTTTAAGCGCTTGCCTCTGGGTACCCGTTCCGGGATTGCGGGCCCAGGAGACAGAAGCCCGGCAGGGAGAGTACCAGGATGCGCTGCACCAGTTGCAATATTCGGCTGCAGTGCTGGGTTATCTCTACGGCAGCCCGGTATTTGAACTGGCGGTGGCCGAATACGCGCAGCTGAATAACCTGGCGGAAGAAGTGCAGGGGCCGCGTGGCCTGTTCGCGCACTTCAAGGGCGGTCTGCCCGATCATCGCTCCCGCTGGTTCGGGGCCCCCAACCCTGACGTGCTGTATTCCAGCGCCTGGGTCTACCTGCGCGGCAGGCCGTATGTCATTTATGTTCCGCCGATGGATGACACCTGGTACAGCGTCCAGTTTGAAGATTACTTCATGAACAACGTCGGTTACCTGAGTTCACGCACCATTGGCGGGGGCGGTGGTTTTTACCTGGTGGCGCACAGCGACTGGGGTGGCAAATTGCCCTGGGGGGTACGGGACGTGATCCGCACGCCGACGCCGGTGGGCTGGATCCTGCTGCGCATCGCCGCCACGTCGGAAAACCAGGCCGATATCGCCGCCCGTTACCAGTCCCGTTTCCGCCTGATGCCGCTGGCGGAATACCTGCGCGACCCGGAACGCGCGGCCAATGCGCCGCTCAGTGTGCAGCAGGGCGCCCCGCCACCGGTGCGGGCACTGGCAGAAATGCGTGGCGATGTCGACTTTTTCCGCGTCTTGAATTTCCACTTGCGCAGCATGGAAATCTCCGAGTCCGAACAGGGATTGATGCGCATGTTCGATCTCGCGGGTTTTGGGCCGACGCAGGAATTCCAGCCGCAAAACCTGCCGCCGGCGATGCTGAACCAGCTGCGGGCCGCCGCCCGGGAGGGGGCGCGCATCGTTGACCGGATGCGTTACCAGCCGCGTCTCGTAGATCGCAATGGTTGGAGTTCAGCACCGCCCTGGCTCGGAATCTACGGGCAGGATTACCTGCTGCGCGCCATCGCCGCCTACGGCGGTATCGGCGCGAATATTGTCGAGGAGGCGGTTTACCCCAATGCCTTTTATGACAGCGAGGGTGAGCGGCTCAGCGGCGACCGGAACTATACCCTGCGCTTCCCGCGCGGCGAGTACCCGCCGGCAGGTGCTTTCTGGAGCATCGCCGCCTACGACGCCAAGACCCGCTTCCTGGTCGAGAATGCCATCGGCCGTTACAGTATCGGCAACAATACGAAGGAGTTGTCTTACGCCGAAGACGGATCGCTGAACTTGTACCTGTCCAACCAGGCACCGGACGACCCCGTGCAGCGGGCCAACTGGTTGCCGCTGCCGCCCGGAGAGGTTTTCCTGATTGCGCGCATCTATGCGCCGTTGCCGGCGATGCTGAATGGCAATTACGTGCTGCCGCCAGTGAAACCTGTGCAGCGGGCCCGGCCGCCGACGCCGTTTTAGAGATCGCGGGGTGGGGTGCTCAGCCTGCCAGCGCTGTTTTTTAGAGTTCGCGGGGTGGGGTGCTCAGCCTGCCAGCACTGTTTTTAGAGATCGCGGGGTGGGGTGCTCAGCCTGCCAGCACTGTTTTTTAGAGATCGCGGGGTGGGGGCTGATCAGAGGGCGGGTGCCCGGGCGGCGGACCTGCCCGCCATTCTGCCGAAAAAGGTCGCATCGCCAACCGACATACCGCTGCTGTAGCCCGAACCGCTGCGCGGCAGACCACAGGCGGTGCGTCCGGCGGCATAGAGGCCGGGAATCGGTTGCTCTTCCAGGTCCAGTACCTCGCCGCTGGGCAGGGTGTTGAGTCCACCCAGGGTGAAGAAGGGATAGTAGACCTTGCCGATGCTGCAGTCAAAAGCGGCGTAAGGCCCTTGGTCCAGGGGCTTGATAAACTTGGGGTTCTTGTTGAACAGTGGATCCTCACCGTGCACGGCATGGCGGTTGAATACCTGCACGGTGGCCTGCAGGCTGCCTGCGGGCAACGCCAGCTCCTGTTCCAGTTCCTCCACGGTTTCACCGGTTCCGGCCACTTCGAAATTCACGTACTCGTTGGGTTTCTGGTAGAGCGCATTGTCGACCACCAGGTAGATGGTGTCATCTCTCTGGCGCAGGCAAAAATAGCCGACGCGCCCGTGGTAGCAGTCCTCGTTGATAAAACGCTGTCCCTGGGCGTTGACCAGAATGCCCTTGACAAAATCCGCCGGCGGGTAGAAGGGCAGACTGACAAAGCCTTCGCCCATGTTCACGGCAGCCGCGCCCGCGCCCATGCCCATGCGGATGCCACTGCCGTCGTCATTGGGATTGCCGATGGCATGATCCTTGCCATTGCGCAACAGGGCCGGTGCATAGCGCCGTACCATTTCCTGGTTCATCGCAAAACCGCCGGCACACAGCACCACGCCGCGCCGTGTCTTGACCCGTTGCACACGCCCGTCGATGCGCACTTCCAAGCCGCAGACGCGCCCCTTGTCATCTTGGACCAGGCGCAGGGCCCGGGCGTCGTACTCGATACGCACGCCGCGTTTCTCTACGGCACGAGTCAGCAATCCCATCACGTACGTGCCGCCGTTGTCGCCGTCGACCTTGGGTTTGTGTCCGCGCGGACAGGGCTTGGCAGACTGGTTGAACGGGTAGGCCTCTTCGCTGCCGGTGAACAGCAGGCAGTCGTCCGTCAGGTGGATGATGGTTTTTTCGGGCACGAAAGTGTCATTGAATTCTATGCCCTGGTCCTGCAGCCAATTGAAATGTTTAAGACTGTTCTCGGCGTACATGTGCACCTTTTTT
The DNA here is from genome assembly GCA_965215045.1 of Gammaproteobacteria bacterium. Taxonomy (GTDB): domain Bacteria; phylum Pseudomonadota; class Gammaproteobacteria; order JABABF01; family JABABF01. Next base: position 1,952,090 of record OZ244031.1, read on the forward strand.
TCATCGGCATTGGCCCCGCCCGCCATCATCAGGTAGCGGATCATGTCCCGGGTGTCATCTTCAAAGCCGTTGGCACGTTGTGCCGGGGTGCCGCCGCTGCCGCCCATGTAGATCTCGGAACTGGAGAGTGCGGTGGTACCGCCGCTGCCGCTGGCCGCTTCAAAAATGATGACTTCGGCACCGGCATCGGCGGCCTCGATGGCAGCACAACTGCCGGCACCACCAAAACCGACCACGGCGACATCGGTTTCCACGTGCCATTTTTTAACAGCGGCGAAACGCAGGGGGCGTTTCGCCTGAACATTTTTCTGCTTCATACGCCGGGCCCCGGGTACAAGTGGAAACTTACTCTTCTTTCGGCACCGGTTCCGTGAATTTTTGGATTAATTGCCGTCTCTCCTGCGGGGTGATATTCAGTCCATGGCGGATATAGTTGCCAAAGTTGCCGTATTCCTTCTGGATGACATCCAGTGCCGCTTCCAGGAATTCGGTTTCCACGGTGAGCAGGGGACGTATGTTTTCCGGGTCAATGCCCCGGAAACGGGCGAACAGCTGCATCCTGCCCATCTGCCTTGCTTCCTGCTCCGCACCGTAAACCTTGCTCAACAGGTAATCGCCGCGCATGAGGCGCAGCGGCATACGCAATACGCGCATGAGCACGGCGGCGGCAAATCCCGTGCGGTCCTTGCCGGCGGTGCAATGGAAAACCTGCGGTGTCGCATCTTCTTCCAACAGGGAGTGCAGCCATTGACTGTAGACCGGGGTGTACTTGGTCACGAATTCCCGATTGATCTGATGCATGAATTCCCGGCCATTAAAAGCTTCCCCCTCTTCATCGGTGTTCTCCCGGATGCGCGCGCGGATTTCCTGCACGATGTCGCCGCCGATCGGGAAGTGCTTGACTTCGACCCCGGGAGGCAGCCGCGAGGGTTCTTCCGCGCGTTCGGCCTCCGTGCGAAAGTCGACGACGGTGCGAATCCCGAGTTCCTCCAGTTTTTCCTGGTCGGTCGCACTGAGTTCAGAGAGCTTGTCGGAGCGGTAGAACAGGCCCGACTTAATGTGGTTTTTCTTGTTCAGGGAAACGTAACCACCCATGTCACGAAAATTATGCGCCCCGTCAAGCGGCACCAGGCGCGGGGCATCCTGTGGTTCAAATTGCAGCGCGTAGTTGATCAGCTCCTGCTCCTGCTGGGTGGGTGGTTTGGCCTCGCCGCCGCAGCCGCCCAAGAGGCCCGCCGTGAACAGGATGAGAAAGAGCCTGGAAAGATGTCGTGGTTCTGGGGGAAAGGACATTTTTTCTCCTTGTTTTACCCGGGGTTGCGATTTTTTAGATTTGTGTCCGAAGACCGCCGCCTTTGCTGAAGGCCGCATAGAATTTTATAGGATACAACATTTTCCAGCTTTTATGTGTAGCGGCACCCGGTGCCGGGGTTGGGGGGAAAGTGTGCCGTGCGTGCAGCGGCACCTGGTGTCAGGGTCGGGCGGAGGCTGTGCGTGCAGACCGCTCTTAATTCGGAGCCGGGCTCGCCTTTCCCGCAGTCTGTCCCGCCAGCCTGCCGAAAAAGGTCGCATCGCCGACCGACATGCCGCTGCTGTAACCCGCACCGGTGCGCGGAATACCGCAGGCGGTGCGCCCGGCGGCGTAGAGTCCCGCGATGGGCTCTCCCGAGGCATCCAGCACCTCACCGCTGGGGCGGGTATGCAAACCGCCGAAGGTGAAGTAGGGATAGAAAGTTTTGCCGATGCTGCAATCAAAGGCCGCGTACGGCCCCTGGTCCAGGGGTTTGAGATATTCCGGCTTCTTGTGGAACAGCGGGTCTTCGCCGCGGGCGGCGTGCCGGTTATAGACCTGCACAGTGGCCTGCAGGCTGCCTTCCGGCAACTCCAGTTCGCGCTCCAGTTCCTCCACGGTATCCCCCGTGCCGGCCACCGGCGGGTCAATGTATTCGTTGGGCTTCTGGTAGAGCTGGTTGTCCACCACCAGGTAGATGGTGTCGCCCACCTGTTGCAGACAGAAATAACCGACGCGTCCGTGGTAACTGTCCTCGTTGATGAAACGCTGTCCCTGGGCGTTGACCAGGATGCCCTTGACGAAGTCCGAGGGCGGGTAAAAGGGCAGGCTGACAAAACCCTCGTTCATGTTAATGGCCGCTCCCCCGACACCCATGCCCATGCGGATGCCGCTGCCATCATCGTTGGGGTTGCCGTGCACGTTGTCCTCGCCGTTGCGCAACAGGCTCGGCGCGTAGTGCCGCACCATGTCAGAGTTCATGACGAAACCGCCGGCGCACAGCACTACGCCGTGCCGTGCTGCAACACGCAGTGTGCGTCCCTCCTTGCGGATTTCCAGGCCGCGAACGCGCCCGTCCTGGTCCTGGATCAGGCGCAGTGCCCGGGTATCGTATTCGATGCGCACCCCGCGTTCCCCTGCGGCCCGGGCCAGGCATTCCATGAGATAAGCACCGCCCCGGTCACCATCGGCCCTGGGCTGATGTCCCCGGGGACAGGGCTTGGCGTTGAGGTCATAGGGGTAGACCTCCTCGTTGCCGGTGAACAGCAGGCAGTCGTCACTGAGATGATGAATAATTTTGCCGGGCACGAAGGTATCCTTGAATTCCACGCCCATGCTTTGCAGCCAGTGAAAGTGTCCCAGGCTGTTTTCCGTGTAGAGCCGCACTTTTTCTTCGTCGGCATTGGGGCCGCTGGCCATCATCAGGTAGCGGAACATGTCCTCCGTGTCATCGCTGAACCCGTTGGCTTTTTGCACCGGCGTACCACCGCTGCCGCCCAGGTAGATAATGGAACTGGACATGGAAGTGCTGCCGCTGATACCGCTGGCGGCCTCGAATACCGTGACCTGTGCACCGGCGTCTGCGGCTTCAATGGCGGCGCAACTGCCGGCACCGCCCAGGCCGACGACGGCGACGTCGGTTTCAATGTCCCATTGCTCAACCGTCGAAAACGGCAGGGGGCGCGTGCTGCGCGCCGTTTGCGGGGCGGCCTGGGAGGAAGTGTTTGCTGCGCTGCTCATGGTGTTCTATCTCCGGGAGTTAAAGCATACGGTATGCATCGGGGGCGTCATTTACTATTGCGGGCAGTGCCTGTCCGCAGTGTCTTTGCCGGCTGTCCCGGGATCGGTTCCAGGTACAGGCGTTGCAGTTCCCGCTGCTCCCGGGCACTGATTCCCAGTCCGTTGCGCAGGTAGTTTTCGAAGCTGCCGTAGCGCGCATCGATTTCATCGTCGGCGGCCTGCAAAAAACTTTGCTGCACCGTGAGCACGGGATACACTTTTTGGGCCTTGAGGCCCGGGCGCAAGGCGGAGTACCAGCGGATCTGCCGCATCCGTTTTTCCTTGCCGCGCCAATTGTACGTTCCGCTTAACAGGTAATCCCCCTGTACGATTTCCGGTGCTACATCCAGGGTGCGCAACAACAGGGCACTGGCGAGGCCGATGCGATCCTTGCCGCCGACTCCCTGGACCACCTGCGGTGCGGAAGCTGCCTCCCGCAGGGAGCGCAGCCAGGCACCGTACATGGGGGTGAATTCCCGCACCAGTCGCCGGTAGAAATCTTCCATGAATTTTGCACCGTCAAAAGGAGATTTCCGGGAAGCTTGTTTGAATGCCTCGCGCAACTCGTCTTCCGAGAGACCCGCCACCGGGTAGCGACTCACCCGCATGCCATCCGGCAGCTGCAAGACTCTCCGGTCGTGCTCCGCTTCACTGCGGAAATCTGCGACACGCTGGATGCCTAGTTTGCGCAAGAGTTCCCGGTCGGGGTCCTTGATCTTGGACAGGCGCCCGGAACGGTACAGCAGTTCGGAGCGCAGGCGGTGGGTTCCCGCCGCATTGGGATAGCCGCCCAGGTCGCGAAAATTATCCACCCGTTCGAATTGCAAGCGGCGCACACCCGAGGCGGGCAGGAAATCGAGCGTTCGCTCAACCAGTGCCTGCTCGGCGGCGGTCAGCGCAAGGGCCGTCCCCGCCGGGATGCCGGACAGCATGAGCGACAGCAGCAGTAGAGGCAGGAAGCGCAAACGGTTTTGGCACCGGTGCACGGAGATTGTCCGCGGTGTTGTATAGAGCATCGAAACCGGGAAGGCAGGACTGTCAAAACAAGCGAGCCGGAATAATACACGATTTGCAAGCTCGAATGCATTTTGCCCTGCAGGGCCGCTTGCCTCACCCTGGCAACGGGCCCGGGGGCCGCCTCCCTGTCCGTTGTCGTACACACCCGAAATGCGGGAGACTTCCCCCGGTCCCGTGCGATGTGCACGCATCGGCGATTTTTTCGGATGGTATAAAATTCCCGGCCTTATCCAGACGCTTCATGAACCCGCGACCCCGCATATATCATCCCCAGGCGGTCTACCTGCCCCGGGACGCTGGCGTGGAGCGACAACCAACAGTAACGGCCGGGCGTCCCGATCAGCTGCCGGGTGCGGAGAAACATTACCGATGTGACTCCCACACCCTTTTTTATGACATGTTTTTTAATGCCGGCGAACTGGTATGCCTGGGTCCGTCTTTTGCCAACCTGGGGCGACCGACCGCTGTCTACTGCGATGGACAAAGAGTGCCTTCGATCAGGGAATACGATGGCAAGCCCATGCACTTTCAAAACCGGCCGGAGATCATAGGGAGAGCACCCGCCGAGTTGCGTTTGAAAATCCCCGCACCGGAAGAGCGGGAGCAGCTGGACTTGCGTTTTTGTTTCCGCGATTTCGAAATCTCCGTATCCTGTGATGTGCAGCGGGCCCGCAGTCTTTCCCTGCCGCCCAAGAACCTGGCCCTGGTCGCTTTCAACAGGAACAATCCCATCGAGTGGATCAAGGACTGGTGCACCTGGCATCACCGGGAACATGGCGTGCAGAGAATCGTGTTCTATGACAACGGGAGCCGGTATTTTTCCGCCCTGGGCAAAGAGTTTGCGCGGCTGGATGAAGAGCTGGAGATCATCCTGGTGCACTGGCCCTTTCCGTTCGGCTCCCTGGTCAATCCTTGGAACAAGTTTTGCCAGACCGGTGCATTGAACCATTTTCGCCTGTTCCCGGGTGTCGGCACGCGCTGGGGTATCAACCTGGATATCGATGAGTACCTGCATTCGGAGGCCGACCAATCACTGGCGGAGTGGTTGGCGCAACCCGGACGCGCGCTGCAACCCGCAGTGTACCTGGCGAATTTCATCGTGCCGCAGAACAGTACACGGCGAAAAGCACACCTGCCACGATTTTTTGACTACGCAAACGTGAAACCCAGGAGGCCTACATGGGAGGGTTGCAAGTATATTTTCCAACCCGGGCGGGTACTGGTCTGTCTGCACCATCGCGTCTTGCTGCGAGCGCCAGGTTTCCTGCGCCTGAAATTCATGTTGGAACAGCTGCTGAGTCCCCTGTACTCCAAGATACTGCGCAGGGGAAGAAGGAAAAACATCTTATTCTCGCGGGACACATTTTGGGGTCCGTGCTATCAAGAGGCTTTCCAGTGGCAGAACACGGTGTTCTTTCGCCATTACGCGGGATTGAATACCGGTTGGAAACGCAGTAGGAGCCGCCTTCCGAAATGGAAGCCGAAGCCCCTGGCGGGAGGTCGTCGGGTGCAGGAGCTGGCACTCCGGCTGGGACTGGTAGAGGAGGCGTCGGATCCACCCGCCTGAAACCGTTTTCATCGTATCACGGCCAGCGTGCGGCGAGCGGTCCGGTCTTTTGCTGGAGTCGGGGGCCAGGACTTCTGGCGCGCTTTTTTCAGACGCTGGCAGGAAGCGGCAGGATCGCCTGGATCAGGCGCTTCGTGAATTCATGGCGCGGGGTACGGAAAATTTCTTCCACGGCACCTTGTTCGACAATGCGTCCCCGGTGCATGACGGCCATGCGATCGCAGATGCGGCGCACGACTGCCAGGTCATGGGAGACGAACAGCAGGCCCAGCCGGCGTCTATGCACCAGTTCCAACAGCAGTTCCAGGATCTGCGCTTGCAGGCGCACGTCCAGGGAGGAGACCGGTTCATCGGCGATCAGCAAGGCGGGATCGGAGGCCAGGGCGCGGGCGATGGCAATACGCTGCCGCTGACCGCCGGAGAACTGGTGCGGGTAACGCAGCCGGGCATCGGCGGACAGGCGGACTTCTTCCAGGAGTTGGATCAGCTGTCCCTGCACGGTGTCCGGGGTGGCCAGCCCGTGAAAAAGCAGGGGTTCGGCCAGCGCATCGCCCACGGTCATGCGCGGATTCAACGAGGCGTAAGGGTCCTGGAAAACCATCTGCATCTGCCGGCGCAGGGGGCGCAATGCGGCACCGGACAGGCCTTCCAGGGCGCGCCCGGCAAAAAGAATCGTTCCATCGCCCGCTTGCAGGAGACGGATCAGTGCGCGACAGAGAGTGGACTTGCCACTGCCTGATTCACCGACCAGGCCAAAAATTTCACCGCGCTGCACTTCCAGGGAGGCGTCGGCCACCGCGTGCAGGGAGCGTCCCCGGGTGCGAAAGAAAACATTTAACTTGCGGGCTTGCAGCAGTGTTTGTGCGGCTTCCCCGAGAGCGGGAGAGGCCTTGGTTTTTGCGCCGTCGGGAATGGCCTGCATCAGTGCCCTTGTGTAGGGGTGCCGGGCATTGTGAAACAGTTCCCGGGCGCGTCCCTGTTCGACAATTTCTCCCTGCTTGAGCACCAGTACGCGGTCGGCGACCTGGGACATCACGCGCAGGTCATGACTGATGAACAACAGGGAGAGGTGCCGCTCGCGCCGCAAGCGGTCCAGCAATTGCAAGATCTGCAATTGCACGGTGGCGTCGAGGGCGGTGGTCGGTTCATCGGCGATGAGGATTTCCGGCGCGCCGATCAGACTCATTGCGATCATGATGCGCTGCCGCTGGCCGCCGGAAAACTGGTGCGGGTAACGGCCCAGGCTGTGTTCGGGGTCCGGGATGCCGACCTCGTCGAGAGCGGCAGCGGCGCGTCTGCGTGCCTGGCGCGGCCTGCAATCCAGGGTCTCGCACAATTGCCGGCCGATGCGCAGGTAGGGATTCAGCGAGGCATTGGGGTCCTGGAAGATCATGGCGATGCTGCGCCCGCGCAGACGCTGCAACTGTCGACGGGAGCAGGCGAGCAGGTCCAGGTCCCGGAACCGTGCGCGTCCGCCCAGGATCCTGCCCTGCGGTGGCAGCAGCTGCAGCAGGGCGAGGCAGGCCACGGATTTTCCGGAGCCGGATTCACCCAGGATGCCCAGCGTCTCGCCGTGCTGCAGGGAAAAATCCAGGCCGGGGATCGCGAGCTTTTCTCCGTCCCGGGTGCGGAAGGCGACACGCAATCCGTCCAGCTGCAGGTGTGCCACGGCTTCAGTCCCTGGCCGCCAGCGGGTCCAGCGCATCGCGCAGGCCGTCGCCGAGAAAATTCAGGGAAAACAGGCAGAGACTCAGGAAGACGCCCGGAAACAGCAGCAGCCAGGGGTGCTCCTCCATGCTTTCGACGCCGTAGGCGATCAAAAGGCCCCAGGAACTTTGCGGCGGCTGGATGCCCAGGCCCAGGAAACTGAGGAAGGCCTCCAGCAACATCACGTTGGGCACGGTCAGGGTCGCGTAGACGACCAGGGGGCCCGCCGTGTTCGGCAGGACATGGCGCAGCATGATCACGCGATGCGGCAGGCCGATGCATTCGGCGGCTTCGATGTATTCGCGGTTGCGCACGGCCAGCGTCTGGGTGCGGATAATGCGCGCCATGGTCAGCCATTCGACGCAGCCGATGGCGAGAAACAACAGCAGCATGCTGCGGCCGAAAACCACGGTCAGCAGGATAATGAAAATCATGAAGGGCAGGGCGTAGAGAATGTCGACAATACGCATCATGAACATGTCGACACGCCCGCCGAAGTAGGCGGAGACCAGCCCCCAACTGCAACCGATCAGCACGGCCACCAGGGTGGCGACCAGACCCACGGCGAGCGACAGGCGTCCGCCGTACAACACCCGGGTCAGCAGGTCGCGCCCCAGCACATCGGTGCCGAACCAGTGTTGGGCGGAGGGCGGCGAAGCACCCAGGGCCAGGTTCTGCTGCTCGTAGGGATAGGGGGCGATCCACGGGGTCAGCAGTGCCAGGATGCACAGCAGCAGCAGGAACAGGCCGCCGCCCATCGCCGCGCGGTTGGCACTCAACTGGTGCAGGGCGTCTTGCCACAGGGAGCGCGGTTGCGGGGTGCCGTTCACGACCGGCGTCCCAGGCGGATGCGCGGGTCCAGCCAGGCGGCGACCGCATCGGCCAGCAGGTTAAACAGCAGGATCAGCACGGCGAAAAACAGCACGCCACCCATGATCATGGTGTAGTCGCGGTTGAAGGCCGCCTGCACGTAAAAACGCCCGATGCCCGGGATCTGGAACAGGGTTTCGACGACAAAGGAACCGCTGATCAGACCCGCCAGGGCAGGCCCCAGGAAGGAAACCACGGGCAGCAGGCCGCCCCGCAGCGCGTGCCCCAGGGTGACCGCGGCCGGACCCAGCCCCTTGGCGTGCGCGGTGCGGATGAAATCCTGGCCCAGTACTTCCAGCAGGCCGCCGCGCGTGAGACGGGCGATGTAAGCGGCGTAGGCGGCACCCAAAGTGATCGAGGGCAGCAGCTTGTCACCCGGGGAGAGTCCCCAACCGGACACCGGCAGCCATTCCAGCCAGATACCGAAGAGCAGCACCAGGAGCGGCCCCAGCAGGAAGGAGGGCATGCAGATGCCCAGCATTGCGGTTCCCATCGACAGGTAATCGCCCAGGGTATTGGCGCGCAGTGCGGCAAAGGCACCGGCGGCGATGCCCAGCAGGAGGGCGAACAGCAGGGCGTAGCAGGCGAGTTCCAGGGTGTAGGGCAGACCGGTGAGCAGCAATTCGTTGACCGAACGGGTCGGGTGGCGGAAGGAGGGCCCCAGGTCGCCCTGGGCGAGACGCCCCAGGTAATCGAAGTACTGGCGGTAGAGCGGCTGGTCCAGGCGGTAGTGGGCGCGCAATTGCGTTTCCACGGTGGGCGAGACCCGACGTTCATGATCGAAGGGGCCGCCGGGTGCTGCGCGCACTAAGAAGAAGGTGGCACTGACGATGATCAGCAGAACCGGCAGGGTCTGCAGCAGCCGCAACAGGATGAAACGGCTCATGCGCCTGGAGCGGAATCCCCGGCGACCAGGTGCACGTCGCGATAATGATGGTAATCCAAGAGATTGCTGTACCAGCCCCGCACCGCGGGATGAACCAGCCTGCGACTGGTGTAGATGTAGAGCGGGATCACCGGCATTTCCTGCATCAGCAACTTCTCTGCCCGGCGGAACACGATATACCGCCGGCGCTGGTCCCCCATGCGATTGGCGAAGTCGATCAGCCGGTCGTATTCCGGGTTGGCCCAGCCGGCGCGATTGTTGCCGCTGTCTGCGATCATGAGATCCAGGAAGTTGTTCGGGTCGGGGTAATCGCCGATCCAACCGGCGCGGGCGATTTGTTGCGCACCGCGATTGCGCGTTTCCAGGTACACCTTCCACTCCTGGTTATTCAACTGCACGTCGATGCCCAGGTGTTTTTTCCACATTTGCTGAATCGCGACAGCAATTTTTCGATGTTCGTGACTGGTGTTGTAGAGCAGTTCCAGGGACGGGAAATCCTTGCCACCCGGGAAACCCGCCTCCGTCAGCAGACGCTGTGCCTGCACCGGGTCGAAGCGGATCCCCGGTTCCGGGGTGTAGCCGGCGACACCGGGCGGTGTCATCGCGTAGGCGGGTTGCTCGCCGCTGCGGGTCACGCGCTCGCACAGTTCCTTGCGATCGATGGCCAGGCCCAGGGCGCGGCGCACCCGCCGGTCATCCAGCGGCGGGTGCCGGACGTTCAGCTCGTAGTAATAAATTCCCAGGTAAGGATGCAGGCGCAGTTGTTGCGGGTGATGTTCCTTGTAGACCTGTACCTTCTCAGAAGACAGGGACGTGGTGATGTGCAGTTGGCCGGCGCGAAACATGCGCTCCTCCACGCCGAGATTTTCCACGCTCAGGAAACGAATGCCGTTGAGTTTCACGGAGCCGGCATCCCAGTAGAAGGGGTTGCGTTCCACGGTGATCTGGCGGTTGATTTCCCAACGTTTGAGAATGAAAGGTCCGTTGCCGACAAAATTTCCCGGCCGTGTCCACGCGGTATCGCGCTGCGTGGGGTCGCCAAAGCGCTCTATGGTCGGCGGGTGCACCGGGAACGCGCTGTAGTGGTCCAGCAGCTGCAGGAAGTACGGGGCGGGCGTCTCCAGGCTCACTTCCAGGGTCCGGGGGCCCAGGGCGCGGATGCCCAGCTGTTCCGGGTCCTTGAGGGTGCCCAGGTTGTACGGTCGCGCATTGCGGATGATGTAGAGATTGTAGGCATACTCTGAACCCAGGGCCGGCGACAGGATGCGACGCCAGGCGTAGACAAAGTGTGCGGCCAGCACCGGGTCGCCGTTGGACCAGCGGGCCCCCGGGCGCAACTGGAAGAGGTAGCGCCGGCCCCGGTCTTCGATCTTCCAGGATTGGGCGATCCCGGGGATCGGTTCCAGGGTTTCGGGGTTCTTGTTCACCAGGCCTTCCATGAGCGAACGGATCACGCGGCTTTCGGGCACCCCGGTCACGGTGTGCGGGTCGAGATTTTGCGGTTCCGCGCCGATATTCAGAATCAGCACCTGCTCCCGGTTGGCGCGCTCCACCGGGGTTTCCCCACCGCCGCAGCCCTGGAGCAGCGGCAGGCAGCAGAGAACAAGCCAGAAAAATATACGCATGGTACCAACAGCATATTAGACACTATGGAGGCGGCACCGGAAAGCCGGGAGCACCCGCAGCCGGCAAATGTAGAATAGGCGGCGGCCCGGGCAGTTGCAATTTCAGCCCCGGGCGCATCGTTCCGGTGAGGTGTCCGAGTGGTCGAAGGAGCACGCCTGGAAAGTGTGTACAGGTGAGAGCCTGTCGAGGGTTCGAATCCCTCCCTCACCGCCAGTCATGCTTCCCGCACCGGCGACGCCGAAGACCCGGGAAGCGATTTTGCACATACGAACGGGGGAACCACTGATGACCCGCTTACAGACCTTGGTACCGGTACTGCAGGTGAAAGACGTGCGCAAAAGCACAATCTTTTACTGCCGGACGCTGGGTTTTGCACTGAACTTTGCCGTCTCGGAAGCGCGCCAGACGCTCAAGACCCTGGAAGAGCAGGAGGACACGATGCTGGTCTATGCGCAACTGGCACAAAACGGTGTCGAAGTCATGTTGCAGGCCGTAGAGTCCCTGGATGCGGAGGACGCTTTTTTACAGGGCGGACAGCCTGGCAACAGCGCGGTGTCTTTTTACTGCCTGGTGGAAAATGCCGACGCCTTCAGCGAGAAACTGCGCGGCGAGGCAGAGATTGTCGCCGGGCCGCGCACTTCCTGGTACGGGATGCGGGAAGTCTTTATTCGCGACCCCGACGGTTACATCCTGGGTTTTGCCCATCCCGTGGAAGGGGCGGCCACCTGAAAGGCAGTGCCCCCGGCAGGGGAGACCCGGAGCTGCGGGATGCCGGCGGGACATCGTGTGCGGTGCCCCGCACCTGTCGGGGGAAGCATGGGGAAAGATGTTGACGTGGTGCAATCACATCGTGCGTGGTGCCCCGCACCTGTCGGGGAAAGCACCGGCGATGATTTTCAAACCCCGGATGGGGTATAGTTTAATTTTGACATTCCGAATGGAAGGTTTTTCTCCATGGCCGCCAAAGAAGAAATGCGCAATGCATTGAACCTGCCGCCTTGTGACCAGGTGGGGTTCGTGCACCGGGACATCGCCCGGGCGTGCAAGATCTACGAGCCGCTGTTCGGTGCCTTCTCGGAAATCCAGGAATACGGGGAGATGGAGTGGCTCTACCGCGGGGAAATGAACCGCAGTGAAATCAAGGTCGCCTACGCCAAGAGCGGGGACCTGGAAATCGAACTGATCGAATGGGTCTCCGGCGGCACCCCGCACAAGGAGTTTCTCGATGCCGGCCGGGAGGGCATGCACCATATTCGTTTCATCGTGCCGCAACTGGAGGACAAGGTCCGCCAGGCGGAGGCTTTCGGTTACCGTTCTATATGGGAAAAACGTTTCGGTGAGGGGCTGGCGGCAGCCTACCTGGAACACGCGGACGACCCCCTGTTCGTGGAATTCTTTGAAAACCACGCCCTGGCGGGTGCGGAAGGCTGACAGGCCGGTTGATGGCGGGGGACCATTCGTACCGCGAACGTTACGGGCCGGCGGTGCTGGTGACCGGTGCCTCCTCGGGCATCGGCGAGCAGTTCGCCGTGCTGCTCGCCGAAGCGGGTCTGGACCTGGTACTGGCGGCCCGGCGCGAAGAACGTTTGCAGTCCCTGGCAGAGCGATTGCGCTCAGAACACGGGGTCCAAGTCACGGTCTGCCCCATCGACCTGTCCGAGCCGGACGGTGCCGAGCAGCTGCTGGCACAGCTGGAGGAGCAGGACATCGGGCTGGTGATCAACAATGCCGGCTTCGGTCTCAAGGGAATGTTTCACGAAAACCCCCAGGGTGCCGTCGATCGCCTGCTGACCCTGAATTGCCGTACACCGCTCAGGCTGTGCCATCATTTCATTCCGCGCTTGCTGGCCCGGGGGCGGGGCGGCCTGCTGTTCACGGCCTCGGTGGAAGGCTTTATCGGCTACCCGTACTCGGCACCGTACTCGGCTTCCAAGTCCCTGCAACGCGCCTTCTGCGAGGCACTCTGGGGCGAGTTGAAACCGCTGGGCATCGACGTGCTGGCACTGTGTCCCGGTGCCACGGATACCGAGGCGCTGGACGGGCAGGGGATTGACAAGACACAGCTGCAGTTGATGCCGGCCCGCCAGGCGGCAGAAATCGGATTGGAACATTTAGCTGATGGCCCATGGGTGATCGCCGGGGAAGACAACCAGGGGATGGTGGAGAGCCTCCAGTCCATGCCCAGGAAGGAGGCACTGGAAGTGATGGCGCAAAATATGAAAGCCGCGATCAAGGGTTGAACACCGGCCCCGATGACCGAATTTGATCCCGGGACCAGCCTGCGCATCACGGACCTGGCCCGGCCGGTGTTGAGCACCGAGCAGAAGGCGGCCGTCGAGCATTTTGCCACCCTGCCGGTGGAGATGAACGTCGATGCGGTACTGGAGGAGGCCAGCCGGCAGACCCGGCTCAGCGATTTCGGAGCCGAGGATTTTAAAGAGCGCCTGGCGGTGCAATTGCAAAGCGTCGACGAAGACCCACTGCTCAACAACATGGGGCGCATGGTGGTGTTCGGTGAGAAAGTGCTGAACGCCGCCAACCGGTTGCGCCTGGGCGAACTGCTGAAAAAACATCCGGAGATCCACCGCATCCGTATCCGGCGGCCGCTGATTATCGCCGGCCTGCCACGCAGCGGCACCACCCACCTGGTGAACATGATCGCAGCGGACACCCGGTTTCGCTCCATGCCGTACTGGGAGAGCCGTCAACCGGTGCCCGACATCGGCGAAGAGGCACCGCGCGGTGCGCAGGACCCGCGTTACCGGCACTGTGCCGAGGCCTGGAAAACCCAGGATGCCCTGCTGCCCCTGCTCAAGAACATGCACGCCATGACGCCGGACCACATCCACGAGGAAATCGAACTGGCGGACATGGATTTCGCCTCCTACACCCTGGAATGGATCGCCTATGTACCGCGCTGGCGGGACTACTACCTGCAGCTGGACCAGGAGCCGCATTACCATTACATGAAAACCGCCTTGCAGGCATTGCGCCATTACGCGGGTCCGGACCAGTGGGTGCTCAAGTCGCCCCAGCACCTGGAACACCTGCCCATCCTGCTCCGCACCTTCCCCGATGCGACCATCGGCGTCACCCACCGGGACCCGGTGGCGGTGATCAGTTCCACGCTGACCATGATCGCCTACGGTTGTCGCTTGCGACACGAGGAGCCGCCGCTTGCGCGCCTGGCCGAGTACTGGGTCGACCGCATTGAACGACTGCTGCGCGCCTGCGTGCGCGATATCGATTCGCTGCCGGGACACCGGGTGCTGGAGATCCTGTTCGATGAATTCATGGCCGATGACCTGGGCATGGTCAAACGTCTCTACCGGCGCGCCGAGCTCGAGATGACCGGGCAGGCCGAACAGCAATTGCGCGACTACCTGGCACAAAACCCGCGCGGCAAACACGGACAGATTCTCTATGACCTGGAAGGAGATTTCGGCATCAGTGAAAAGGCGTTGCGCGAGCGTTTTGCCTTTTACTACGAACGTTACCCGGAACTCCTGCCCTCGGGTTCTGCCTGATGCTCATGCGACCCGGAACCGCGCACCCCGGCAAAGATTGCTCCGCCCATGGTTGAAAGCGGCGGTATGAGCGGGGCGGCCCCCGCCCGTGGCGGACGCACCCTGCAGGCACATCCGCCGGCGTTGCGCACCCTGTTCTTTACCGAGATGTGGGAGCGCTTCAGTTACTACGGCATGCGTGCCATGCTGGTGCTGTTCATGGTCGATCTGATCGAGGACGGCGGCATGGGCATGGACGAGCGCACGGCGACTGCGATTTACGGTCTCTACACCGCCGCCGTGTACCTGGCGGCGTTACCCGGGGGCTGGATCGCCGATCGCCTGCTGGGTGCCCGCAACGCGGTCTGGTATGGCGGCATCATCATCGCCTGCGGACACTTTACCCTGGCCCTGCCCACGCACCTGGCTTTTTTCCCGGGCTTGATCCTGCTGGTGCTGGGCACGGGCCTGCTGAAACCGAATGTCAGCACCCTGGTCGGTTCGCTCTACCAGCGGGATGAACATGCCCGGCGCGACAGCGGTTTCACCTTTTTCTACATGGGCATCAACCTGGGTGCCGCCCTGGGGCCACTGGTCTGCTCCACGCTGGGAGAGAGCGAGCGACTGGGCTGGCATTACGGCTTTGGTGCCGCCGGCGTCGGGATGCTGCTGGGGCTTTTGCAGTATCGCCTGGGCCAGGCACGCTTCGGCGAGGTCGGTGCCGCCCCGACGGCACTGCTCTCCAACGCCCGCCTGGGCTGGGGTGCCGTGCTGGGCGGCGTGGGCCTCACGGCCCTGTTGCTGCTGCTGGGACTGGTGGGCGCCTGGCAGCCCGATGCCGTGCAACTCGCCCGCGGCAGCACCGCCCTGATCGCCGCGGTGTTCCTGCTGTATTTTCTCGGTATTCTCTTGTTCGGCAGGCTCAGTGTTCCCGAGCGCAAGAGCGTGATGCTGCTGGGGGTGCTGGCCCTGGTTTCCGCCTTGTTCTGGGCCGGCTTCGAACAGGCGGGTTCGTCCTTCAACCTGTTCGCCGAGCAGTACGCGGCGCGCCGGCAGTTCGGCTTCGAAATTCCCGCCGGCTGGTTCCAGTCACTGAACCCGGTGTTCGTGATTATCCTGGCACCGCTGTTCGCCTCCCTGTGGCTGCGTCTGGCCGCCCGCAATCTCGACCCGTCCACACCGCTGAAATTCCTGTTTGCCATGTTGCTGCTGGCACTGGGCTTTGCGGTCATGCTGGGTGCCTCCCAGCGCGTGCTGCTCACCGGCCAGGCGGCACCGCTGTGGTTGATCAGCACCTACCTGGTGCATACCATGGGAGAGATGTGCCTGAGCCCGGTGGGACTGAGTGCGGTCACTCGTTATGCGCCCCGGCGTTACACCGGCCAGATGATGGGTGCCTGGTTCATGACCCTGTCACTGGGCAGCCTGCTGGCAGGGCTGATCGCCGGCGAACTCAGCACCGCCCGGGTGCAGGAAATGCCGTCTTTGTACGGGCAGTTGATCCTCTACAGCCTGGGTGTAGCAGCCGGACTGTTGCTGTTGCTGCCACTGCTGGGACGCTGGAGCCGCGCCGGGGAAGAATTGCCCGCCGATACCCGCGGAGGAAATTAAGCCAATGCATGTTGCCTGCCTGGACATGGAAGGCGTGCTGTTCCCCGAACTCTGGGTGGCAGTCGCAGAACACAGTGGTATCGATGCCCTGCGCGCCACCACCCAAGATTACAGCGATTACGACGAACTCATGCAAATGCGCCTGGAGGAATTGAAAAAACACGAGCTGGGCCTGGCCGAGATCCAGGCATTGACGGCCCGGGTCGAACCCCTGGAGGGAGCACAGGAATTCATACGCCGGCTGCGCCCGCACTACCAGGTGGTGATCCTGTCAGACACCTTCGAGGAATTTTCCCTGCCGCTGATGGCGAAGCTGGATTGGCCCCTGCTGTTGTGCCATCGCCTGGAGATCGACGAACAGGGCCGCATCCGGGGATACCGTCTGCGCCAGCCCGACCCCAAGCGCAAGGCGGTGCAGGCTTTTCATTCCCTGCGTTGCCGGGTGACGGCCGCCGGGGATTCATACAACGATCTCGGCATGCTGGAAGAAGCGGATACGGGGATCTGGTTCCAGGCCCCGGACAAAATCCGCGCCCTGCATCCGGAATTTCCCGCAGTCCAGGACCACGCGGCACTCTACGAGGAATTTGCCAGGGCGAGAAGCTGAAACCACGGGGCAGGCAATGCCTGCCGCATCGTGGTTGCGGGCTTATACAGACAGTTGATTCTGCCCCCCGGTAGTGCTAGCATACCGCATACCAAAGGCTGCCTGGCTGGATGCTCAGATCCGCCCGGCACATTTCGGTGGGCATCCGTGAGGTAGTTATGCCGATGTTAACGGAGCGACAAAAAGCAGGAAGTAAAAAACGCATCTCCTTGATGTCGCACCTTTTTTTATTAAAATTCAGGCTGCTGCCCACCCTGCTGCTGTGCTTGGCGGTATCTCCTTGGGTTTCTGCTGAGGCCCAATCCCAAAATGCTCTGGATAGTTTCAAATTATCTTTGCACCCCGCGGCCATCAGCATCGATTCGGGTATGGGTACGGCCACTTTGATGGTATCTTTTGATCAATTGGTGGAGGGCACGGTAACAGTTACTTTCCCTGGAGAAGATCTTGAAGGCGGGGGCAAAATTTTCTTCATGCCCGCAGTACTCAGGTTTACACGTGATGCCACTTCTCAACCGGTAGAGGTGACAGCCAGCGGTATTCCCTCCGCCATTTCGGCCGCGACCTTGACAGTAAGGGTGTCTCAAGATGAGGAAAGTAGGACAGAATCTCATACATTGATGTTTGCGCACGTCCCCCCGAGACTGTATTTGCCTGTGTTAAAGCAGTGTGATGCTCAAGAAGAAAAAGTCATACGGTTGTCCGAAGGAGACAGCGCATGCCTGAGTGTGCACGCCAGGAGCTTGGGCATTGACCAGGTATGGGAAGTGTTCATTTCCAGTGATCACCCGGATGACCTGGTTTTTTCGGTAAGTACCGTGACATTGACTGCACATCATTCAAGTGCGGCAGTATCAGTGCAAGTGCGGCAGGATGGCATACCGGAACCGGAGGAGGAGATACGCTTGGCAGTGAGAGCGAAGGAGGCCGGCAGGATAGTCTCGACGGCAAGCCTGATGTTTTCAGTGCCGGGGGTGTTTTGGACAGCTCGGATGGAGGAAAATGTGGTTTCGGAAGGGACGATGACGTATCTCGAATTAGATTTTTCAGGCTTGCAGGATGGAGAGAAACTGACAGGGCACATTATTGTTGATTCGGACCACAAACAGGATGTGAGAGTGTCGACAACCGTGGTGACTTTAACGGGGTCGGGACGGCAAGAGCAAGAGATAAAAATATTTGTATTGAGGGATGGCAAAATTGAGCCCCCGGAAACAGTAACTTTTAATGTATACATAAAGGGCTTTGGATCGACGGCAGTGTCACTGAATGTTGAGGGAGTCACATTGAGTGCTGTGGCACTCCCGGAACAAGAAGGGTCAACGACTACTCTGCAAGTGAAAGCACTAAATTTGTTGGCGGAGGAAAGTTTAGACGTGCATATCACCATGGATTCAGCTCATGCAGGCGATATACGTTTGTCCCAGGACAGGTTCACTTTAATGGGAGATGGTTACCATAAAATCAAAGTAAAAGTAGTGGCAGACGGTGTGCCCGAGACCCTGGAAGAAATAATATTGACGATCAGCGCAGTAGATGCGACTTTGGCAATAGCAACAACGGTAAATTTTGTGATAGAAGGCGTGGAATGGAATATACCCGTTTTGAATAATCCTGTATCAGAGGGCGATGAGGCGCGTTTGAGACTGTCTGCCAAAGGCTTGTCACCGGGAAAAGAGATGGAAGTGAGATTGAGCGTGGATGCAGCTCATGCACAGGATATAAATTTGCCAGCCACATCTGTGCTATTGACCAATCGTACGTCATCTGTAGTGGTGAAGCTCCCGGTGTTGTCAGACGGCATTCCCGAGCCGCGTGAAATGGTGTATTTGACGGCGACGGCACTGAATACAACGAGGATAGTGGTGATAGAGATCCCGCGCAACGACTATGCAGTGAGTGACGTATTGGTGGAACCGTCTCAGCTTCGGACAGGTGCCGCGGTGACAGTGACGGTAGTGCTGAATGCGACGGCAACAGCTGGGGTAGAAGTCCCGTATGAGTTAATGGCCCCTGAGGGCAGTGCTCTTTCCACATCGGAGGAAACACTGAATATATTGGAGGGACAAAAAAATGGGGTAATAAGATTTTCGTCCATCGAGGTCCCAGGTATCTATCGGCTGAGTCTGCAAAGCGAAAACGTGCGTTTTACAGATGTAATGAGTCTAGAAGAGAGTGATCAGGACCAGAGAATTTTGACGGTGATTGACGGTCGGGACGCGGTGGAATTTTCCGTGCTCGGCCCTGTATCATTGCAGGCAGGGCTGTCGGAAGAGACAGTTTTGGAAGGGAATACCGCATTACTTACAGTACACACTGAAAACCTGCTGGAAGGAGAATATTTGGAGGCGCATATCGCGGTGGCTTCGGAACATACAGAAGACGTGCGCTTGTCGGCCTCTACGGTGTTGTTGACGACAAATACTTCCAGCCGGACGATACAGGTGCAGGTGCTGCCAGATGGCCAACGGGAGGAGCAGGAAACAGTAGAGTTGACCGTAAGCGCGGCAAATATAGCATCTGTGGAACCGGAAATATTACGCCTGGTAATTCCACACAATGGCTATGCAGTGGAAAGTTTGACGGTGCAACCGCCCCGGGTGCGCTCTGGGTCTACAGCGCATCTGACGGTCGAGGTTCGTCTGCGGGAAGTCGTGGCGACTGAATTGGAAGTTTCTTATGAGATAAGAGCCCCGGATGACTCTCGAGTTCATACAGACACCTTGAAAATTTTCAAAAATCGGAGAGCCGGGTCCAGTTCTTTCGAGTTTCAACCTGTCCAAGGCACAGGCACATATACGGTGAGTTTAATACAAGCATTATTTTTAGCAGCGGAACAAAAGCCTGGACAACTGGAAGGACAGAATACAGGAGAGTTTTCAGTGGTGGGCGATGTGGTTTTGCACTTGAACATACCCGGAACACGAACAGTGCCTGAAGGGACTGCAGTGAGTTTAGAGATAGGTGCCGAGAACCTGCTGCCGGGGCAGGAGTTGGAAGTAAACCTGGAGGTGGTGGACCCGCTTTATGTAACAGACCTGTTCCTGTCGGAGTTCAAAGACCTGGGATTGACGACCGTGACCCTGACGGCGTCGACTCCACAGGCGGAGCTTGTGATGCGCGCGCATGCGGATGACTTGGCCGAGCCCCGCGAGCAGGTGGAGGTCGCGGCGAGCGCCCCGGGTGCCCCGAACATCATGCCGGATGCGCTCAGTGTCTTCATCCCGCGTAACGGCTACCAGGTGAGCACGCTGAGGGTGGTGCCGGGGGATGTGGTGCAGGCGGGCGAGGCTTTTGAAGTACTCGTGGAATTGAATGCAGCGGCGGCATCGACCTTGGAGATTATCGTGCGGGCGACGACGACGGGGCTCTCGGTGCAGGAGCAATTCACGATCCCCGTGGGTTCGACCCGGGGGAGTGTGGTCTTTGCCGATGACAGTGCACTGACCGAGCCGGCGTTCTACACGGTGGAGGTGGTCGCTGCGACCTTTACGCAGTTTATCGGCGGCGATCAGCGGAGCCTGTTGGAGGAGGCACCTTCGCCCAGGACACACTTGAGGGTGCTCCCGTTGACAGTTCCCCGGCTGTTTGCGCAGTTGGAGGAGGAATTGTTACTGGAAGGGGCAGGGACGGGAGAGAGGACGGTCTTGACGATCAGTGCAGTCAACCTGCCCGCGCACGGAGTATTAGAGGTCGACATTACGGTTCCGGGGATAAATTCCGATGATTTGAGTTTGTCCCCGGAGAGCCTGAGCTTGGAGGCTGGTGCCCGGACACAGACGGTAACGGTGCAGGTGATCAATGATGATGAGCCGGAACCGCGGGAGACGATAGAGATCCGGGCGAGTGCCCCGAGAGCGATCCCCGGGACCGCGCAGCTGACGATCCCGCGCGATGACTATGCGGTGTTGAGCATGGAGATGTTTGTGCCACAGCTGCGCCCGGGTGTGGAGGCCAATCTGGTTGTGCGGTTGAACGCGCCGCCACCGACTCTTGTGAAGATCTTTGGTCTGCACCGTCCGTTTCGCAGTTTCGACGATCTTTTGGCTTGGGATATTGACCCGGAGGAGGGCGTGGAACCGGGGAATGCGGGTGAAACGTCTTTCATACTGAAAGCAGCCGGAAATTATTCTATAGAACTCGACACTGCATATTTTTATGAATCGGATCCTCTGTCAGGCGACCAGGTAGACTTGAAGATTCGCCAGGAGCCCTTGGAGTTCCAAGTGCTGGAGGAGGGGTCGGGCCTTTCCTTGGAATTGTCCGGGACCCTGCAGGGCGAGGCCGCAGAGGGCAGCATGCTGAGACTGCAGGTCAGCGGTATCGGTCTGCAGAGCGATGGGTCGCTGATGGTGAGCATCGATATCCCGTCAGAGCGTGCGGCGGACCTGCGTTTTTCAACGACGACATTCCAATTGAATAGTGTCTCTTCGAGCCGCACCGTGGAAGTGTTCGTGCTCCGAGACGGACTGCCGGAGCCTCGAGAGCCAGTGCAAATTACGATAACCGCGCCTTTCGGTGATCTGTCGCTGAGACAGGAGGTGGTATTTGCGATTCCGCGGCACGGTTATGCAGTGGAACGGATGCAGGTCACACCGGAAGAGGTGCGTGTAGGTTCGATAGTGACAGTAGAGGTGATATCAAATGCGAAAGTGCCAGTGGAGGCAGACTTAGGAGTAAGGTGGGCACGAGTGGGGTCGATGAATGTGATGAGCGGCCAGGAATTGCTGTTGCGGATTGCCGCGGGAGAGAGAACAGCACGAGGAACTTTCACACCCGCCACGGGTTTATATACCGTGTTTGTCAGCTCGGCGACTTTCACTGAGATAGGACATGAAACGGGGGACCAGAGGGTGCTCAGTGTAGCATCCTTGAGACCGAATACTGTGTTGGTACAGGATGAGGTGACCTTTGGTCTTCGTTTAATTGATGAGGAGGGACGTCCCGTGTACGTGTTGCAGGAAGGTGAGTCTGCTTTCATGGAAATCAGAGCAAACAATTTGTTGACCGGGCAGGTAATGGTAGTGCGCATTGGTGCTCATGAAGAGAATGTGGATGATGTTGTCTTGACACCGGACGTGGTGACGCTGAGTGCGAATACTCCGACGCAAAAGGTGGTATTGCTGGTGGTGGATGACGATGAACCAGAGCCTCGCGAGACTATTATATTTGAAATATATATTCTGTCTGATACGCTGTCTGCTCCCAGGAGTGAAAGAGCCTTGAGGACGCGCAGATCTGTCAAACAAACTGGATTATCCCGGTTAAGCGTACCAGTTTCTCATAATGACTATGCATTGACAGCCCTGCGTATCTCACCTTTAGAAGTCGCCCCTGACGAGATTTTTATGATCGAAGCAGAATTAAATTCATCAGCACCGCATGCAGTGCTGGGTCGTCTGCTGCTGAGTAGGATATCTGCGGGACAGGAGAATGCCATCTCATGGCCGGTAGAGTTCAGAGTGGCACGGGGACAGGCTGTTGGCATCGGGAGACATGTTTTGTCAGTGTCGGGAGTATATGATGCGATTGTAGATGCATTGTGGTTTACAGAAGACGCGGCAGGCGCAGGAGAAATTGCTGTACGCGCGGATGTGCGGGCATTGCTTCGCGTCGGCGTGAACCTGGAAATGGAGATTGCCTTGGAGCGGCAGGTGGTGATGGAAGGTGCCAGCGTTCTGCTGACAGTGGGCGCAGTGAATCTGGGGTTTGGAGAGGAGGCTGCAGTAAGTCTGACAGTGGCAGAGGATTATCGCCAAGATGTGCACTTTGTACCGGAAGAGGTGCAATTGAGTCGTCTCGGTGGGTCAGCGTCTTCTCTCCAGGGACAGATTCAAATTGATGTATTGCGTGACGGACTTTCAGAGCCGCGGGAGACGGTTCCACTGATCTTACAGGGTATGCCGACGCGTGGTACAGAGGTCGTACTGCCAGCGGGACATCTGGTGATACCGCGCAACGGGTACACGATAAGTCATTTCCGGGTCTGGGGCTCTGCCGGGCGTCCCAGCGATCAGTTCTTCTTGGAGGTGGAGTTGAATGGCAGGGTGGCGAGCACGGTGCACGTCACAGTGCAGGCTTTTGAGCAGGATACGGACACTATGAGCGGGCGGGTCGAGTTGGAGATTGGTCGTGGTGCGATGATGGGTAATGCAACCATGGTTCTGCCGACAGTGAGCACGCATACTTTGTCAATATCTACGGCTTCCTTCAGTCACGGCTTGCCTGGTGACCAAAAAGAACTGCTTGTTGATGCGATGGAGGTCATGGTGAATGTGCGGGCACTGCTGGACGTAGGGGACAGTGACAACCACGCTGCGGCAGTGGCCTCAGTTTTGTCACAGGTCCGGGAACTGCTGTTGTATTTTGAAGAGAATGAGGAGGTTACTGCTGCCCCGGTTTTTTGTACGGAAGAAGTGAGAAATGCTCTGACGGTGACAGGGAGGCTGCCGTGTCTGGATATAGATGGAGACGAGGCCACCAGTCTCACGGATGTCATTCTTATCCAGAGATACATGGATTTTCTGCATCTACTTGCAGAAGGTGACATAGCTTCCTCTATTATTATCTCCGGAACCGTTTGGGAGAGCGGTTCGCAGCAGAGAACCGATAGAATTATTCGTAATATCCAGGGGCTGTTTCCGCAACCTGAATGCCAGTCCTTGGGTTTGTGTTATTGAGTCTGGATCGCTTCGAAGAGACAGAGGCAAAAGGTTTGTCATGGTGGCTGCTTCGATAAAGATTTTTTCATTGCCCAGGCTTCTTTTGCAGTGTGCAGGTATGTTGCTGGGAGTGCTTGCCTTTTCCCTGCCGGTCCAGGCACAGGAGAATCTTGAGCCGTCAGCGCAATTGCCGCAGATTTTCTTGTCAGTGCGCGAGGCGTATGTGAGGGAAGGGGATCAGGCGCACCTGGAAGTGCGTGCAGAGAACCTGCAGCCGGGAGAGAGACTGGATGTACAGCTCACCGTGGGTGCAGAGCATGCGGATGATGTGTCTCTGGAAATCAACACGCTGTCGTTGACAGCAGGTGCCTCCAGCCAGACGGTGCATGTGCTGGCACTGGCTGATGGCACAGCAGAACTGCGTGAGATCGTATCCATTACAGCGACTGGTATGGCAGGCGACACAGTGTTGAGCAGCACCGCAGGTGTGACGATTCCGCGCCACGGTTATGCAAAGATAACTCTGCAGGCTGAGATGCGGGAGGACGAACTGTGGGAAGGGGAAACGGGACATATAGACGTGAGTGGGGGAAATCTGCAGGAAGGAGAAAGATTGCGGGTGTACATACACACTCTCTTTCCCAGGGATTCATCAGAAGTGTCTTTTGAACCACCTGAGGTGTACCTGACGGCATCAACTCCTAATCAGACAGTGCTGGTGCATGCATTGCCAGACGGCCATTCAGAATGGCGCGAGAGCATACTAATTGTAGTGGCAGCGTCACCGCGTATGATCAGGCAACTTTCTTTTGACATCCCGGGCCACAAGCAGGTGCGGTTGAATGTACGTAGGCACAAATGGGTGTCATTGACGGATGTGGCATTACTTGAGGGACACCGGATATCACTGCGAGTCAGTGCTGCGCAGCTGTCAGCCGGACAGCGTCTGAGAGTGTCTTTGCAAGGGGGTGGCGCGCACGCGGAAGATCTGCGTTTTTCACCAAACCCGGTCATTTTAACAACCAGCACCCCAAGCCGGTCAGTATGGGTGGAGGGGTATTCGGATGGTCTGGTGGAACGGCATGAGAGGATACAGATACAGGCAACGGCCCCGGAGGCAAGCCTGGAGAAAACCGTTGATATCCACATCCCGCGCCATGGTTATGCAGTACAGAGTATGCGGGTGGTGCCCTCCAGGATACGACCGGGAGTGTCCGTACCTCTGGAACTGGAAATTGTATTGAATGCCCCTGCCCCGGAGCCATTTCGTCCCGGCACCTCTTACGAGCAGCTCCGGGTTTCCTACCGACTGTATCATCGCGGTACCCCAATTTGGCAAGATCCTTTGTATTCCGGTTGGGCCGTCGCAGGCCCTGTGGCATCGCGGACTTTCCGTATTCCTCTACCCATTCAAGATCATGTCCAAAGCCCGGGTGAATACAGCGTCGTCACCCGGAATAAATTTACTTTCAGATGGGCGGAGTATGACGATCAGATGATTCTGGATCTCAAAAGAACGGCTTACTTATCTGTGGATGCAGGCTGGAAAATGAGCTTCTTATCGCGGGAAAGATTCTCGGAAGGCGAAGTGGCGACATTGCAACTGGAACCCTCGAGCCTTCCGGGTGATGAACGCTTGGAGCTGAGTTTCACCGTGGATGCGGAGCATGCGAGTGATGTAGCCTTGGAGCCGAGCACGCTGACACTGACCGCGGCAGTGTCCAGCCAGACAGTGCGGGTGCGGGTATTGGAGGACGGAGTAGCAGAGCCGCGGGAGACAGTACAAATTACGGCATCCGACGTGACGGATGGTACGGTAGTGAGGAACACTGCAGTCGTGGTAATTCCGCGTCACGGGTATGCGGTGAGCGAGTTGAAAGTTGCGCGGGAGTGGCGCAGTGGTGTGCGGTTGCCGGTGGGTGTGCGATTGAATGCGGTGGCACCGGTTACGGCGACGGTGCAGGTGCGGGTCCGGGAGCTGGACAGTGACGCATTGCAGTATTGGGAATTGCAGTTTGCAGCGGGGGCGCAGAGAGGGAATGTATTCCTGGATTTGCCTGTGGGCCGGTATGAGGTTTCAGTGCAGGAGTCGCGCTTTGTGAGTGCCGAGGTTGGAGACCAGGAGGAGTTGGGGTTACAGGCGACACCGGTGGTGGTGGAGGTTTTGTCTGCTGAGGTCCAACCCCCAAATGATCTGGATCGTTCCCAACCGAGCCTGCATCTGGATTTGTTTGATGGGTGGTGTGGCAGTCAGGAAGTCGTGGTGAAGTCGCGCGAAGGCTATAAAGAGTGCCTGGCGGTGTACGCCACGAACTTGGGCATTGATCAGGTATGGGAAGTATTCATTTCCAGCGACCATCCGGATGACCTGGTTTTTTCAGTAAGTACCGTGACGTTGACTGCGACTCATTCATACGCGGCGGTACTCGTGTACGTGCGGGCAGATGGCGTACCGGAACTGGAGGAGCAGATACGCTTGACAGTGAGAGCGAAGGAGGCCGGCATGATAGTCTCGACGGCAAGCCTGATGTTTTCAGTGGAGGGAGTGTCTTGGACGGCACATATACCGGAATGGAGAGGTGCACCGGGATATGTGCCGGCACACTGGATATACTATGAAGGGGGGAAGGCGTATTTACGTTTGCGTGCTTGGGGCTTGATGCGTGGAGAGAAACTGACAGCGCACATTAGTGTTGATTCGGAGCACCAACAGGATGTGAGGTTGTCGACAACTGTGGTGACTTTAGCAAGAGGGGGACTTTCTTGGTCAGTACGGGAAGAGATAGAAATATTTGTATTAAGGGATGGCGAGATTGAGCCCACGGAAACGATAATTTTTAATGTACATATAGAGGGCTTTGGAACAACGACAACACACCTTACTGTGCTAGGAATGAGGTTGCGCCCAGGGTCAGGATGGACGTACAAAATACGGGAAGGCGGGAGATTTTATCTGTATGTGGGAGCGAGAGTGGGGGGGCGTTATTTGTGGCCGGAGGAAAGTTTAGACGTGCGCATCACCATGGATACGGCTCATGCAGGTGATCTACGTTTGTCTCGAGACAGGGTCACTTTAGGATACATGGACCGTCAAATCGAAGTAGAAGCAGTGCCAGACGGTGTGCCTGAGCCGCAGGAAGAAATAGTATTGACGATCAGCGCGGTAGATCCAACTTTGGGAATAGACGCGGCGAAAGTGGTTATAGAGATTCCGGCCCACAGCTATCCTGCGATGTTGAACATGAGATTATTACCACAGGAAATCTTGTTGGAAGGCGAAGGGGCGGAACTGCAACTGGAAGCCTTGGACTTGCTGGATGACGAGGATTTATATCTGAGTTTAACTATGGATGCAGAGCATGCGGATGATGTGTCCTTGGAAAGGACCAGGCTGACAATGAGCGGGAGGTTCTTGTACTGGCAGAGAACGCGGGTGCGGGTACAGGTGTTGGAGGACGGAGTAGCAGAGCCGCGGGAGATAGTACAAATCACGGTACCCGAAGATACGATCAAATATATAGGCGTATATGGAGAGACGCGTAACACGGTAATAAAGAGTCGGAGGAGTACTGCAGTCGTAGTGATACCGCGGCACGGGTATGTACTAAGTGAGTTGGAAGTTGTGCGGGAGTGGCGCAGTGGCTCGCCGCTTCTGGTGGGTGTGCGATTGAACGAGGTGGCCCCGGTAACGGCGACGGTGCAGGTGCAGGTGCGGGATCTGGACAATGACACATTGCAGCACTGGGAATTGCAGGTTGTAACGGGGGCACAGAGGGGGAATGTCTCCCTGAATTTGTCTGCGGGCCGGTATGAGATTTCGGTGCAGGAGGCGCGCTTTGTGAGTGCCGGAGTTGGAGACCAGGAGGAGTTGGAGTTACAGGCGGCACCGGCGGTGGTGGAGGTTGCGGCGGAGGTGGAAGTGGTGATACCGCGTCACGGGTATGCGGTGAGTGAATTGGAAGTTGTATGGGAGTTGCGCAGAGGTTCGCTGTTGCCGGTGGATGTGCGCTTGAATGCAGTGGCACCAGTAACGGCGACGGTGCAGGTGCAGGTGCGGGAGATGGACAGTGGCGCATTGCAGCATTGGGAATTGCAGATCGCAGCGGGGGCACAGAGGGGGAGTATCTCCCTGGATTTGCCTGCGGGCCGGTATGAGATTTCGGTGCAGGAGGCGCGCTTTGTAAGTGCCGGGGTTGGAGACCAGGAGGAGTTGGAGTTGCAGGCGGCACCGGTGGTGGTACGGATTGTGGATGAGAGGGCATTGCAGTTAAGGGCCTTGCCGGGGCTGGTGGCAGAGGGCGAGATGGGTGAATT
Source organism: Gammaproteobacteria bacterium (assembly GCA_965215045.1). Taxonomy (GTDB): domain Bacteria; phylum Pseudomonadota; class Gammaproteobacteria; order JABABF01; family JABABF01. The sequence goes on from OZ244031.1 coordinate 1,979,533, forward strand.
GGAACTGCAGGGCTTGAACCTGTTGAGTAATGAGCGGCTGGAGGTATCCCTGGGTGTGGCTTCGGGGCAGGAGGGGGATGTGCGCCTGGATGCGGAGAGGCTGGAATTGACGGCACGGACGCCGACGGTGCGGGTGGGGTGGAGTGCGGTGTCCGATGGCCAGGCGGAGCCGCGGGAGAGTGTGATTTTCAGGGCGGTGTCGGCGGAAGCGGGTTCCACGGAGGTGAAAGTGGTGATACCGCGTAACGGGTATGCGGTGAGTGAGTTTGGTATTGTGCGTGAGTTTCCCAATGGCAACCTGTTTCTGATGGGTGTGCAGTCTTCTCTGGTGGCACCGGGAATTGTGCAGTCAACGTGGCGGGTTGCGTCAGGAGGGCTGTCCGATGGGGAGGCGGAGACCGGGGAGATTATATGGCGCAGGGAATGGTTCAGCGAGTCGGAAGTTGCGCGGGAGTTACAGAGTGGCGTGCGGTTGCCGGTGGGTGTGCGGTTGAATGCGGTGGCACCGGTCACGGCGACGGTGCAGGTGCGGGTACGGGAGATGGATAGTGACGCATTGCAGCATTGGGAGTTGCAGGTTTCAGCGGGGGCGCAGATGGGGAGTGTCTCCCTGGAGTTATTTGCGGGCCGGTATGAGGTGTCGGTGCAAGAGGCGCGCTTTGTGAGTGCCGGGCTTGGAGACCAGGAGGAGTTAGAGTTGCAGGCGGTACCGGTGGTGGTGCGGATTGTGGATGAGAAGGCGTTGCGGTTGAGGGCCTTGCCGGGGCTGGTGGCAGAGGGCGGTGTGGGTGAATTGGAACTGCAGGGCCTGAACCTGCTGAACGATGAGCGGCTGGAGGTATCCCTGGGTGTTGCTTCGGGGCAGGAGGGGGATGTGATCTTGGATGTGGAGAGTGTGGAGTTGACGGCCCGGACACCGACGGTGCGGGTGGGGTGGAGTGCGGTATCCGATGGCCAGGCGGAGCCGCGGGAGAGTGTGATTTTCAGGGCGGAGGCTGCGGAGGCGGGTTCGGCGGAGGTGGAGGTGGTGATACCGCGCCATGGGTATGCGCTGAGCGAGTTGGAAGTTGCGGGTGAGTGGCGCAGTGGTGCGCTGTTGCCGGTGGGTGTGCGATTGAATGCAGTGGCCCCGGTCACGGCGACAGTGCAGGTGCGGATGCGGGAGATGGGCAGTGATGCATCGCAGCATTGGAAATTGCAGATCGCGGCGGGAGTACGGTGGGGGAGTGTATCTGTATCTCTGGATGATTTCGCGGCGGGCCTGTATGAGATGTCAGTGCAGGAGGCGCGTTTTGTCAGTGCCGGGCTTGGAGACCAGGAGGAGTTGGAATTGCAGGCGGCACCGGTGGTGGTGCGGATTGTGGGTGAGAAGGCGTTGCAGTTGAGTGCCTTGCGGGGGTCGGTCGCAGAGGGTGAGATAAGTGAATTGGAACTGCAGGGTCTGAACCTGTTGAGTGATGAGCGGCTGGAGGTGTCTCTGGGTGTGGCTTCGGGGCAGGAGGGGGATGTGCGCCTGGATGCGGAGAGGGTGGAGTTGACGGCACGGACGCCGACGGTGCGGGTGGGGTGGAGTGCGGTGTCCGATGGCCGGGCGGAGCCGCGGGAGAGTGTGATTTTCAGGGCGGAGTCGGCGGAGGCGGGTTCTGCGGAGGTGAAAGTGGTGATACCGCGGCACGGGTATGTGTTGAGCGAGTTGGAAGTTCTGCGGGAGTGGCGCAGTGGTTTACCGCTGCTGGCGAGTGTGCGCTTGAATGCAGTGGCACCAGTAACGGCGACGGTGCAGGTGCAGGTGCGGGAGATGGACAGTGACACATTGCAGCACCGGGAATTGCAGATTGCAGCGGGGGCGCAGAGGGGGAGTGTCTCCCTGGATTTGCCTGCGGGCCGGTATCAGGTGTCGGTGCAGGAGGCGCGCTTTGTGAGTGCCGGGACTGGAGACCAGGAGGAGTTGGAGTTGCCGGCGGTGCCGGCGGTGGTGCGGATTGTGGGTGAGACAGTGTTGCAGTTGAGGGCCTTGCCGGGGCTGGTTGCAGAGGGCGAGACGGGTGAATTGGAACTGCGGGGCTTGAACCTATTGAGTGATGAACGACTGGAGGTGTCCCTGGGAGTGGCTTCGGGACAGGAGGGGGATGTGCGCCTGGATGCGGAGAGGGTGGAGTTGACGGCACGGACGCCGACGGTGCGGGTGGGGTGGAGTGCGGTGTCCGATGGCCAGGCGGAGCCGCGGGAGAGTGTGATTTTCAGGGCGGAGGCGGCGGAGGTGGGTTCGGCGGAGGTGGAGGTGGTGATACCGCGTAACGGGTATGCGGTGAGCAATTTAGATTATGTGATTGAGACACGCAATGGCGGCTTGCTTCTGGTCAGTTGGCAGGTTTCTCCAACGGCAGTGGGAACAACGGAGCGGGCAACGTGGCAGCAGTGGTTTGAGTGGGCGGGGCTGTCTGATGAAGAGGTGGAGACAGAGATTATATGGACTCTGTGGCGATTTTCGATTGCCTCTGGGTGGCGGTCCGATGAAGAGGCGGAGACAGGGTGGATTACCTGGGAAGGGGTCAGCGAGAGCGTAGAACCGTTTCACGAGGATGTGGTGCTCGAGGAGGGGTGGGAGTATATTTCGTCCTTGGAGTTCCGCAGAGGTTCACTGTTGCCGGTGGGGGTGCGATTGAATGCGGTGGCCCCGGTCACGGCGACGGTGCAGGTGGGGGTGCGGGAGATGGGCAGTGACGCATTGCGGCATTGGGAGTTTCAGATTGCAGCGGGAGCACGGTGGGGGAGTGTATCCGTATCCCTGAATGATTTCGCGGCGGGCTGGTACGAGATTTCAGTGCAGGAGGCGCGCTTTGTGAGTGCCGGGCTTGGAGACCAGGAGGAGTTGGAACTGCGGGCGGTACCGATAGTGGCTCAGATTGTGGATGAGAGGGCCTTGCAGTTGAGGGCCTTGCCGGGGCTGGTGGCAGAGGGCGGTGTGGGTGAATTGGAACTGCAGGGCCTGAACCTGTTGAGCGATGAGCGGCTGGAGGTGTCCTTGGGTGTGGCTTCGGGGCAGGAGGGGGATGTGCGCCTGGATGCGGAGAGGGTGGAGTTGACGGCACGGACGCCGACGGTGCGGGTGGGGTGGAGTGCGGTGTCTGATGGCCAGGCGGAGCCGCGGGAGAGTGTGATTTTCAGGGCGGAGGCGGCGGAGGTGGGTTCTGCGGAGGTGGAGGTGGTGATACCGCGGCACGGGTATGTGCTGAGTGCTCTCCGGGTGCGGCCGCAGGAGGTGGTGACGCGGGAGACGGCGCAGGTGGAGGTGGAGGTGAACCGTGCTGTGCCGGCGACAGTAACTGTGACGGTGCAGGCGGAGCTGCAGGGGACGGTGCGATGGACAGGGGTCTTGCGTATGGTGGCGGGTCAGACGACCGGGAGCGTGGAGTTCAGTGCGCAGGAGGCGGGGGTGTATGTACTGACAGTGGTCAGTGCGGCATTTGGGAGCGGGGCACCCGGTGACCAGGTGGACCTGCTGGAGAGTGCGCCGTCTCCGGCGGCGGAGTTGCGGGTGGGTGTGCGCCAGGGGGTACTGGCGACGCGGTGGGACACGGAGATTTTGCCGGAGGGTGAGACGGCGTTTTTGCACCTGCAGGTCTCTGGCCTGGTGAGGGGAGAGGTTCTGAAGTTGCAGGTGCTGGGCGAGGAGTTGGAGTTTTTGCCGGGGCTGCTGAGTGTGTCGGCCCCGGAGTGGAGTGCGGTGGTGCGTGTGGGTGCGAGCCCGGATGGCCAGGCGGAGCCCAGGGAGGAGAAGAGAATCCGTGTGCAGGTGGTGGAGGCACTGGTAGGAGTGGAGATTGCGTCGGCGGAGGTGGAAGTGGTAATTCCGCGGCACGGGTATGCGGTGAGTGCTCTCCGGGTGCGGCCGCAGGAGGTGGTGACGCGGGAGACGGCGCAGGTGGAGGTGGAGATGAACCGTGCTGTGCCGGCGACAGTCACTTTGATGGTGCAGGCGGAGCTGCAGGGGGATGCGGTGTGGACAGGGGTCTTGCGTATGGTGGCGGGTCAGACGACCGGGAGCGTGGAGTTCAGTGCGGAGGAGGCGGGGGTGTATGCACTGACAGTGGTCAGTGCGGCGTTTGTGGGCGGGGAGCCTGGTGACCAGCTGGACCTGTTGGAGAGTACGCCGTCTCCGGCGGCGGAATTGCGGGTGGGTGTGCGCCAGGGGGTGCTGGCGACGCGGTGGGACACGGAGATTTTGCCGGAGGGTGAGACGGCGTTTTTGCACTTGCAGGTCTCTGGCCTGGTGAGGGGAGAGGTTCTGAAGTTGCAGGTGCTGGGGGAGGAGTTGGAGTTTTTGCCGGGGCTGCTGAGTGTGTCGGCTCCGGAGTGGAGTGCGGTGGTGCGTGTGGGTGCGAGCCCGGATGGCCAGGCGGAGCCCAGGGAGGAGAAGAGGATCCGTGTGCAGGTGGTGGAGGCACTGGTAGGAGTGGAGATTGCGTCGGCGGAGGTGGAGGTGGTGATACCGCGGCACGGGTATGCGCTGAGTGCTCTCCGGGTGCGCCCGCAGGAGGTGGTAACGCGGGAAACCGCGCAGGTGGAGGTGGAGGTGAACCGTGCTGTGCCGGCGACAGTCACTTTGACGGTGCAGGCGGAGTTGCAGGGGGATGCGGTGTGGACAGGGGTTTTGCGTATGGTCGCGGGTCAGACGACCGGGAGCGTGGAATTCAGTGCGGAGGAGTCGGGGGTGTATGCACTGACAGTGGTCAGTGCGGCATTTGGGAGCGGGGCACCCGGTGACCAGGTGGACCTGCTGGAGAGTGCGCCATCTCCGGCGGCGGAGTTGCGGGTGGGTGTGCGCCAGGGGGTGCTGGCGACGCAGTGGGGCACGGAGATTTTGCCGGAGGGTGAGACGGCGTTTTTGCACTTGCAGGTCTCTGGCCTGGTGAGGGGAGAGGTTCTGAAGTTGCAGGTGCTGGGGGAGGAGTTGGAGTTTTTGCCGGGGCTGCTGAGTGTGTCGGCCCCGGAGTGGAGTGCGGTGGTGCGTGTGGGTGCGAGCCCGGATGGCCAGGCGGAGCCCAGGGAGGAGAAGAGGATCCGTGTGCAGGTGGTGGAGGCACTGGTAGGAGTGGAGATTGCGTCGGCGGAGGTGGAGGTGGTGATACCGCGTCACGGGTATGCGGTGAGCGAGTTGGAAGTTGTGCGTGAGTGGCGCAGTGGCGTGCTGTTTCCAGTGGGTGTGCGCTTGAACGAGGTGGCACCAGTAACGGCGACAGTGCAGGTGCGGGTGCGAGAGATGGACAGTGATGCATTGCGGCATTGGGAATTGCAGATCGCAGCGGGGGCACAGAGGGGGAGTATCTCCCTGGATTTGCCCGCGGGACGGTATGAAATTTCAGTGCAGGAGGCGCGCTTTGTAAGTACCGGGGTTGGAGACCAGGAGGAGTTGGAGTTGCAGGCGGGGCCGGCACTGGTGCGGATTGTGGATGAGAAAACGTTGCAGTTAAGGGCCTTGCCGGGGTTGGTGGCAGAGGGCGGTGTGGGTGAATTGGAACTGCAGGGTCTGAACCTGTTGAGCGATGAGCGGCTGGAGGTGTCTCTGGGTGTGGCTTCGGGGCAGGAGGGGGGTGTGCGCCTGGATGCGGAGAGTGTGGAGTTGACGGCACGGACGCCGACGGTGCGGGTGGGGTGGAGTGCGGTGTCCGATGGGCGGGCGGAGCCGCGGGAGAGTGTGATGTTCAGGGCGGAGTCAGTGGAGGCGGGTTCAGCGGAGGTGGAGGTGGTGATACCGCGGCACGGGTATGCGCTGAGTGCTCTTCGGGTGCGGCCGCAGGAGGTGGTGACGCGGGAGACGGTGCAGGTGGAGGTGGAGGTGAACCGTGCTGTGCCGGCGACAGTCACTGTGATGGTGCAGGCGGAGTTGCAGGGGACGGTGCGATGGACAGGGGTCTTGCGTATGGTGGCGGGTCAGACGACCGGGAGCGTGGAGTTCAGCGCGCAGGAGGCGGGGGTGTATGCACTGACAGTGGTCAGTGCGGCGTTTGTGGGCGGGGAGCCTGGTGACCAGCTGGACCTGTTGGAGAGTACGCCGTCTCCGGCGGCGGAATTGCGGGTGGGTGTGCGCCAGGGGGTGCTGGCGACGCGGTGGGACACGGAGATTTTGCCGGAGGGTGAGACGGCGTTTTTGCACTTGCAAGTCTCTGGCCTGGTGAGGGGAGATGTTCTGAAGTTGCAGGTGCTGGGGGAGGAGTTGGAGTTTTTGCCGGGGCTGCTGAGTGTGTCGGCTCCGGAGTGGAGTGCGGTGGTGCGTGTAGGTGCGAGCCCGGATGGCCAGGCGGAGCCCAGGGAGGAGAAGAGGATCCGTGTGCAGGTGGTGGAGTCTCTGGTGGGGGTGGAGATTGCGTCGGCGGAGGTGGAAGTAGTGATACCGCGTCACGGGTATGCGTTGAGCGAGTTGGAAGTTGCGCGGGAATGGCGCAGTGGTGTGCGGTTGCCGGTGGGTGTGCGCTTGAACGAGGTGGCCCCGGTAACGGCGACGGTGCAGGTGCGGGTGCGGGAGATGGACAGTGACGCATTGCGGCATTGGGAATTGCAGATTGCAGCGGGGGCACAGATGGGGAGTGTCTCCCTGGATTTGTCCGCGGGTCGGTATGAGATTTCGGTGCAGGGGGCGCGCTTTGTGAGTGCCGGGCTTGGAGACCAGGGGGAGTTGGGGTTGCAGGCGGCACCGGTGGTGGTGCGGATTGTGGATGAGAAGGCATTGCGGTTGAGGGCCTTGCCGGGGCTGGTGGCAGAGGGCGAGACGGGTGAATTGGAACTGCAGGGTCTGAACCTGTTGAGTGATGAGCGGCTGGAGGTGTCCTTGGGTGTTGCCTCGGGGCAGGAGGGGGATGTGCGCCTGGATGCGGAGAGTGTGGAGTTGACGGCCCGGACGCCGACGCTGCGGGTGGGGTGGAGTGCGGTGTCCGATGGCCGGGCGGAGCCGCGGGAGAGTGTGATGTTCAGGGCGGAGTCGGCGGAGGTGGAAGTGGAAGTGGAAGTGGTGATACCGCGGCACGGGTATGCGTTGAGTGCTCTCCGGGTGCGGCCGCAGGAGGTGGTGACGCGGGAAACGGCGCAGGTGGAGGTGGAGGTGAACCGTGCTGTGCCGGCGACAGTCACTGTGATGGTGCAGGCGGAGTTGCAGGGGGCGGTGCAATGGACAGGGGTTTTGCGTATGGTGGCGGGTCAGACGACCGGGAGCGTGGAGTTCAGTGCGGAGGAGGCGGGGGTGTATGCGTTGACAGTGGTCAGTGCGGTGTTTGGGAGCGGGGCGCCCGGTGACCAGCTCGGGCTGGTGCGCGGGGGAATTGAGTCGGTGGAGGTGGAGGTGCGTGCGAGGCTGGTGCGGGTGGAGTTGGGCCTGAGTGTGGAGGAGTTGGCAGAGGGAAGTGCGGCGCGGTTGTGGGTTCAGGCCCCGGGGCTATCTGGTGAAGAGATCTTGGGCCTGCGCCTGGGAAGCGATTTGATGGAGGATGTGCAATTTGGCACCTCGACGCTGCGCCTGGAGGGGCCCCGGTGGCGGGCGGAGACGGTGGTGCGGGCGATACAGGACGGGATACCTGAGCCCGGGGAGGAACTCAGGATCGGGGCGGAGTTGGCGGGAGATGCTCCGTTGGGCGTGACACTGGAGTGGGGGACGGCGGTCTTGCGGATTCCGGCACACGGGTATGCGGTGGCATCACTGGCTGTGAGACCGCAGGAGGTGCAGGTGGGGGAGGAGGTGCAGGTGGAGTTGGAGTTGAATGCCGTGGCCCCGGAGGCGATGGAGTGGTCCGTGCAGGCAATACGGCTGGAGGAGGCGGGGCTGGATGTGCCGGCAGCAGTCCCGGGAGCGGTGCCCATGGGGGCGGAATTGCAGGCGGAGTTGCAGATTGCCACCGGGGAGAAGAAGGGCATCGGGCGTTTGTATCCGCGCGAAAGAGGCTTGTACCAGGTGTCGGCACAGCGCACGGATGCGGGGGATGTGGCAGTGGGTTCGGCACCGGTGATGCCATTGCGTGTGCATCCGCGGCAATTGCACTTGCAGCTGGAATTGGACCGGGAGCTTCTGGGGCAGGGAGGAACGGCGACTTTGCGGGTGAGTGTTTTGCAGGTGCCGGCGGGTGAAGTCGTGAGCCTGGAGTTGAGCAGCACTCCTCCAGGACACGTGGAGTTCGATTTGCAGCACTTGGAATTGAGTGCGAAGCAGAGGACGGCGACGGTAGAGGTGAGCGTGCGGGAGAATGTCGACGCCCCGGTGCGGGAATGGGTACGGCTGGAAGTGCGGGGGGTGTCATCGGTGTTTGCAAATTGGGTGGCACCGGCAGTGCGGACGGGACTGGAGATAGTGCGCCCGGTTCCGCCGCCGGCACCGCAATTGCAAGGGACTGCCAGGGGGCCGTACCAGCTGTGGTTGTCTTGGACTCTGTCGCAGGGGGGCGGGGAGTTGCTGGACTCGGCTGCCGCGTACAGGTTGTTGTATGCGGAGTCTGTGAACGGTGCCTGTGCACTACCCGCGGAAGCGTACCGCTCGGCGGTTGCGTCTGCCCTGTATGCGGCGACCCCGGGAGGCTTGCGGGCGCAGGTGTCCGGGGTGTTTGCCGACGGGGTGGGGGTGCGCGCCAATGCGAAGTATTGTTTCATGGTGCAGGTGCAGGACGGGCCGCACACGGTGCGCACGGCAGCGTTGCCACTGGAAACCCCGGCGTACGACCCCGCTGTGAATCGCAATGCGGATGGTCTGCCGGATCACCTGGAAGCCCTGTGCGGAACCGCATGTGAGGGACTTTCGGCACCGCAAGAGGATACGGACGGGGATGGGATCAACAACATGTTGGAAGCCTACCTGTCGACGCTGGGAAGCGGGGCAGTTGGTGCTGCGGATGCGTACCGTGATGCGGACGGAGACGGGGTTCCGGACATTATCGAGTTGCAGTACGGGGGACGCATTGCCGGGCGGGATGTGGAGGTGCGGGAGATGCTTTGTGATGCGGGGGCATACCTGGTACGGCTGGCGGGGTGCCAGGAGGAATTGCAGGGGATGCGTCTGCAGATTGTGATGAATGCCCGGGGGCAGGGGGTGTTCCAGGGGGGTGCCCGGGGGCTGGCAGGTGCCGATGAAGAGGTGGATGCCCAGACACGCCTGGGGTCGGGGACGCACTGGTTGTTGGACCGGGCGGGAGCTGCACTGAAATTAAGCATACGGCCACTGCTGTCGCTGAGCGGTTCCGGGGTGGTGATGCCGGGTGTTGCGGGAGCCGAGGGCACCGCGCCGGCGGAGTATGTGGCGGAGGTGGAGTTGCTGGGGCCGTTGCCACTGGAGGATGAAGAGCTGCGGGTGCGGGTGTGCCGTATAGCGGCTGAGCCGGATTTTGTGCTGGTGACGGATTTGGCCGTGGGTTTGTGTGATGGCGATGTGGAGGAGCAGGTGGAATTTCGCCTGGACACGGAGTTGCGCCGCCGGGAACTGGGGCTGCAGTGGGAGACGGATGCCGCGGCGGACCAGGGGAAGAGCTTGCGCTTGCGGGCGGAGTTGGTGGAGGGGGCCGGGGCGGTCTCGGCATACAGTTTTGCCCAAGGCGCGAAGCTGCCACTCCTGGAGGCGGGATTATGGTTCACCGGGCCCGGGCTCGCGGGGGCGGGTGCCAGGCAGCAGCTGGTACCGTGCCTGGTGGATAAGACGGGTGAGCGCGTGGGGAGTGCGGGGAATGATGAGTTCTGGCACTTTAAGACGGAACCGGTGGAGGGTATAGAGGAGCTGCAGTTGATTTGTGCGGTGGCGATGGGGCACGCAGGGGAGCCGCAGTTGCAGCGGCGGTTTACCGACTGGGATGCCCCGGACCCGGAGGGGGTGATCGTCCTGGAACCCGGAAATGAATTCGAGGGTCGCGTGGTACGTGCGGAGTTTTACCGGAAAGAGGATGCTGTATGCGGAGTACGCAGCGGGGCGGGAGAGGAATTCCTGGGGGAGGTGTCATTCCTGGTGGGGGCGGCGGACCAGGATGGGAACCTGGTGCCGGATGAAGAGGAGGGCGGAGACTCGGGTGTGGAGGCAACGGGTGAGAAGGGATTGCGTTACCGTCCCGGGACGGAAGCGGGAGAGGAGGAATATTACCTGCGTTCCCGTCTGAGTTTGCGCCTGGGGATGGAGGCGGCGGCAGAGGCCATGGGAACGCCGAACCTGGTGGAGTCCGGCGAGGAGATGATAGAGGGGGTGCCCGAAGATTCACTGCAGATACTGGATGGGGTGGTGCTGGATTTTGAGACATTTTGTGCGGCGGACCCGGGGTGTTTGCGGGCCGGGGAACCGGTGCAGCTGGTGTTTGAGATGCGCAGTGAGATACCGGTGGATGCGCGGTATTACAAGTTGCGGGAGACGGAGTCAGGAGAGCTGCTGTGGTGTCCGATGGTGGTGCAGTATGACAGCGGGCTGCCGCCGGTATCCCCGGAGGGTTGTCCGCAGGCAGAGGGGTACCGGGGCCGGGATGGCGTCAGTTTCGCCCCGCACGGGGAGAGCGGGGAGTGCCCGGCACCGGGCAGTGAGGCGTACCGGGCGACCGGTGCACACGGTGCCCCGTACCTGGATGTACCGCGCACTGGGGAGCACTGCGTGCAGTTGACGTTGACGGACAACGGGCCGAATGATGACAATCCATTGAGCGGGGTGGTGGCGGACCCCGGTGGCTTGTTTACGAAAATTGTGGCGACTCCTGCCGAGACGGCACCGCAGACGACACCACAGACAGCAGCACCGGTGCGCTCTGCGGTTTCCGCTCCGTCAGCGGCACCGGCGAACAGTGCGGTCGGCAGTGATTCCGGCGGCGGAGGCGGGGCCATGGGATGGTTTGTCCTGCTGCTGGCGATACTGACCTGGTTCTCTGTGCGGGGCAGGAAACCGGGCGGTCTACAGCCGGCAGGCCGCTGATACAGGAAACCGCCCTTCCGCTTGCCTCCGGTTGAGCGGGGCGGTGCAGCTTCGCCGGGATATTCCGGGTGCTCGCCATCATTGCCGGGCCTTTGCGCTAAAATTGCGCGAATACGCCTGATATAAAGCATCGAATTCATGCCGGCCAAAGCAGTGCTTCCACACCTGCAAAATCCCTTTGCCGCGACAAAACGGCGTGATGCGGATGAGAGTCAGCCGGCGAGCGCATACCAGCAGATGCTGCAGCAGGGCGAGGAGTTGCGCCGGCGTCCGTATACTTTTGCCGGCGAGGCGGCGATCGCCCGGCAACATGCCCGCGGGCGCATGACAATCTGGGAACGCATGGAAGTGCTCTCTGATGCGCCTGCCCAAGTGTTGTACCAGAACTGGGGCCCCAACTTGGACGGTGCCTCCCTGGTGACCGCCATTCTCCAGCTCAAGGGGCGCAAGATCGCTTTTTACGGACATGATTTCACGGTGCGCGCCGGTTCGATGGATGCGACCAACGGGCGCAAGCTGGCGCGACTGTTTGAATTGGCGGGCAAGTTGGGCATCCCGCTGGTCGGCATCAATGACAGTGCCGGGGCCTTTGTGCCCGCCGGCGTCGGCGGACTGGACGGCTACGCGGAAGCCTTCACCGCCCTGCGCCGCATCAGCGGCCGGTCGCCCAGCGTGATGTGCATGTTCGGTTTCAATGCCGGCGGCGGCTCCTACCTGCCGCGCCAGGGCAGTTTCCTGGTGCAGCCGCAGGACACTTTCTTCGGCCTGACAGGTCCGGGAGTGGTCAAGTCGGTGCTGGGCGAAGAAATTACGCCCGATGAACTGGGCGGCCCCGGGGTGCACGCCGCCAGTGGAGTGACGGATCTGTGCGTGCGTGACGAGATGGCGGCCCTGCACACCGTGCGCCAATTGCTGGATTGGCTGCCGGACAACAACGAGAGCCTGGCACCCTTTCACCAGTGTTCGGACCCGGTCGACCGGCCGACGCCGGATGCGGCCCGGCTGCTCAGTCATGCCTTCAATTCGCCGACCGGTCTTAATACTCCGCTGGACATTTCGATCCTGCTGCAGCAGATCTGTGATTACGGCGACTATTTTGAGTTGCAGCCCGGCCGCGCGCGCAACACCATTACCGCCTTCGGCCGCCTGGGCGGACACGTGGTGGGCCTGGTCGCCAACAACAGCATGTTTTCTTCCGGGCAAATCGATATCGATGCGGCTTATAAGAATTCGCGCTTTATCCGTTTCTGCAATCTTTACAATATTCCCTTGATTTTCATGGAGGATACCACCGGTTTCCTGCCCGGCAGGGAACAGGAGAGCGGCGGCATTGTCCAGGCCGGCCGGGCGATGCTGGATGCGATTATCGATGTGCGGGTGCCGCGTTTTTTAGTCATCGTGCGCAATGCTTTTGGCGGTGCCTACGCCTCCTTTAACAACTACGTCACCGGTGCGGACCTGGTCGTGGCATTGCCCAGTGCGCGGGTGGCGGTGATGGGCCCGGCGGGCGTGGAATTCGTCTACAAGGAGGAGTTGCGCGAGGCGCGGCGCAAGGCCCGGGAAATGGGCAGCGCCGGGAAAGACAGCGCACAGGACTGGTTGCGCGAACAGGAGAAACAGTTGGCTGCGCGCTACGAGGAGGAACTCATGAACCCGCGCGAGGCACTGGCCCTGGGTTCCATTTCCGGAATCGTGATGCCCGAAGAATTGCGCCGGGTGCTGGCTTCGAACCTGAATTTTTACATGCAGCGTTACACGCCGTCGCCGATGCGGGGCGTGCAGCGGGAATTTTATTGAGCAGGCAATGGCCCGACGCGCTGCCCGTTACGAGAATCCGCTGGTGTGCGAGGACCGGCGGCGCGGGCGTTCCTCCTCCGCCTGGCAGCGGAGTTTTTCCTGCGAGGAACTGCGCCCGCTGATTATTTGTCGCGGGCCGATTCGCAAGGAGGCACTGGACGTGTTCGAGGAGATGGGCATCACGCACTGCGGCATCCTGCTCTCGGAGAAGGATTCGATTATTTACGATACCGCGATGGCACCCGAACTGCGCAAGCTGCGCGATGATCGCCTGGTACACCGGGTGCGCGATTACGGCGGGGCAGACGGGGAGGAGCGGCGCGCGCGTATCGGGGAAATCGTGCGCATCGCCGCAGACTGCGATTACAACGCGGTGTTCGCCGGTTACGGTTTCATGGCCGAAGACCACGAGATGATCGCCGCGGTGGAAGAGGCCGGTCTGCGCTTTATCGGCCCGTGCAGCCGGGTGGCACTGCGGGCGGGGTTCAAGGACGAGGCCAAGCGCACGGCCTTGCGGGCCGGTGTCAGCGTGACCCCGGGAGTGGACAATGCCGCTGCCCTGACCCTGCTGGCAAAACACCCGGACGAGCAGGCCCTGGTTGCACTGTTGAAAAAAAACCAGCTGCAACAGGAGACGGATTTCCTGGCAGACCCGGAACTGTCGCTGGAGGAAAAGGCCGAGCGCGTGTTGCAGCTGGGGCAGCGTCATGGGCTGGAGTGGTTCAGCCTGGAGGAACTGGGTGCCCAGGTCGGCGAGCAGGTGTTGCAGTTGCTGGCGCAATACCCGGACTATCGCATTCGTCTCAAGGCGGTGGGCGGCGGCGGTGGCAAGGGACAGAGAATCCTGGGAGCGGAGATTCTTTCCGGCGTCTCTGCCCGGGCCGGTAAAGCCAGGGTGCTGGAGAAGGCCGCGGAAATGGTGCGGGAAATCCTGGGTGAGGTCAAGGCGAGCGGTCCCCGGGACAATCGCAATATCCTGATCGAACTGAACGTGGAGGAGACGCGCCACCAGGAGATCCAGGTACTGGGTAACGGCGAGTGGTGCATCAGCCTGGGCGGGCGGGATTGCTCGGCACAGATGCACGAACAAAAATTGCTGGAGTTGTCCCTGACTGCCGAAACCCTGGAACAGGAAATCGAAAGTGCCCGTGCGGCGGGTGCCGATGCCGAGGCCCGGGCACTGCACACCCAGCAACAGACCCTGCAACGCATGGAGGAGGAGGCGGTGCGCTTTGGCCGCGAAGTCGGCCTGGACTCGGTCTCCACCTTCGAGTGTATCGTCGGCCGCGAGCAACATTTTTTCATGGAAGTGAACACTCGCATCCAGGTCGAACACCGGGTCAGCGAATTGTGTTATGCCCTGCGTTTTCAGAATCCCGAGGTCCCCGAGGATTACTTCGATGTGCATTCACTGGTGGAGATGATGGCCCTGCTCGCCCTGCACGGGTCCCGCCTGCCGTTACCGGAAAAAGTTTTGCGCGAAGGAGCGGCGGCCGAGGCGCGGCTCAATGCTTCCAATGATGCGCTGGCACCGCATGCCGGCGGCGTGATCAGCGACTGGTCGGCACCCGGGGCGGGGGAGATCCGCGACGACCAGGGGATTTCCCTGCACAACCCCGACACGGACAGTTTCATGCGCTACCGCATCACCGGTGCCTACGACAGCAACATCGCCCTGCTGCTTGCGACCGGTGAGGGACGCCGGGACTGCATTTCGAAACTGGCGGAAATTCTGCGCAATGTCCGCCTGGAGGGCGAAGACCTGGCCACCAACATGGATTTCCATCGCGGCCTGCTGGAATGGTTGCTGTCCTGGAACCCGCATGCGCAGCTCGACACCCGTTTCGTGCAGTCCTACCTGGCGGCGATCGGGCAGCTGTACCGGGAGGTGCAACAGCTCGATTTTGAATACGCCTGGGAATTGCTGGGCAAGGCCCAGGCCGATGCGGAGCAGGACTCTGAGCGGCGTCGGGCACTGGCTCAGACCATGGAGGCCAAGAAACTGTTGCTGCTGCGGCCGCTGCAGTGCCTGCTGCAGTCCCCGCACCTGCTGGCGGGCTGGGCGGTGCGCAATCGCCAGGCGTGGGCGGTGCAGGGAAAGGCTATAAAGTGGTTGAAAAACCCTCTACAAGTTATTGAAGATACTTATTATTTTCTGAACATGGATTTTCATCCCGGGAAGCCGGCCGCACACTGTATCTGGAGCGATGACCAGCAGCTGCTGCAACGGGGCCTGGATTTTTACCGGGAACTGGGCACCCGCCTGGGCAGCGAGGATTTTCTCGAGCAACAGCGGGTGCTGGCCGGAGAGGCCGCTCCCAAGGGCTTTTCAGCCAGCTTGTGGCGGCAGGTGCAGGCCGCTCACCTGGGTTTCCAGTGTGGGACCGGCATCGTGCTGGCACTCTTCCGGGCGGTGCAAAACGCGGATTTTTATTCTTTGCAGGTGCGGGACGACTTGCGGGTTGCGGTGCCCCCGGCCCTGCAGGATGCGGCTTTACAGGAGGAGATGCGCCGGGTGCTGGCACCGCCGCCGGCGATTGCCGGAGACGTGATCCCCGCTCCCAGCGGCGGCATGTTTTATGCCCGGGAGGCACCGGGCATGCCGCCCTTCGTTGAAACCGGACGGCGCATAGAGGCGGGGGATGCCCTGTGCATCATCGAGGTGATGAAAATGTTCAACAAGCTGCGCGCGCCTTTTGCCGGAACCGTGGAAAAAATCCTGGTGGACAGCGACGGCATGACCGTGGCCAAGGGGCAGCCGCTGTTCAAGATTCGTCCGGCGGTCGAACTGGAAGTCCCGGATGCGAACCAGGCGGCCGAGCTGCGTTGTCGTTATACTGAACGCTGCGTAGAAAAACTGCATTGAAGCCGATGATCAAATCCCTGGACCACATCGCCATCGCCGTCTCCGATCTGCCTGAGGCGATCCGGCGCCTGACGGAAGACTTCGGTCTTTCCTGCAGCGGGCAGGAGGATGTCGCCCCGGCGCAGACCAGTACGGCGTTTTTCCCGCTGCCGCCGACCAGCATTGAGCTGGTGCATCCGCTGGAGGGCGGCGGCCCGATCGGGAAATTCCTGGAACAGCGCGGCAAGGGCGGCCTGCACCATATCTGTTTTCGCAGCGACAATATAGAGGAGGACGTCGAACGGCTGCGCGCCAGGGGCTACGAGTTCCTGTCGGAAAAGCCCGAGCCGGGTGCCCACGGCAGCAAGGTGATTTTTATTCATCCGCGCAGTTGCGACGGGGTGCTGGTCGAGATTAATGAACCGGGCGAGTAGGGCGCACTTTTTTCGGCTGGTGCATCTGTGCGGGAGAAGGTTTATATTCCGGTGCCCGGGGGCCGGACGAGCATGAGAAACGGCGACGGAAAAGCGGCGTCGCGTTCTGCGGCATTGCCGCACAGCAGGAGCGGTGCGCGGGCCAAAACAAAGGCGCGCACCGCCATCTCGTCCGCTGCCGGCAAGAGGACGCCGCGGAAACGGCGGCCCGGGCTCGAGGACTGGGAAAAACTGGCACAGGCCGAGACGCGCGGCCGACCGCTGACCGGCCTGCAGCACCAGACCCACGAGGGCCTGTTGATCAAACCCCTTTATACCCGCGAAGACCTGCGCGGTCTGCCGCACGTGGAGAGCCTGCCGGGGTTTGCACCCTTCGTGCGCGGCCCGCGTGCGACCATGTATGTACAACGTCCCTGGACGGTGCGCCAGTACGCGGGCTTCTCCACCGCCCAGGAGTCCAACGCTTTTTACCGTCGCACCCTGGCGGGCGGCGGGCAGGGCATTTCGGTCGCCTTTGATCTCGCCACCCACCGCGGCTATGACTCGGATCATCCGCGGGTCAAAGGCGATGTCGGCAAGGCGGGGGTGGCAGTCGACAGCGTGGAGGACATGAAAATTCTTTTTGCCGGGATTCCGCTGGACAAGATTTCCGTGTCCATGACCATGAACGGTGCGGTGCTGCCGGTATTGGCGGGATACATCGTCGCCGCCGAAGAACAGGGCGTCAAACAGGCCAGTCTCAGGGGCACGATTCAAAACGACATCCTCAAGGAATTCATGGTGCGCAACACCTACATCTACCCGCCGCAACCCTCCTTGAAAATTATCGGCGACATCATCTCGTACACGGCCCGACGCATGCCGCAATTCAATTCGATTTCCATCTCGGGCTACCATCTGCAGGAGGCGGGTGCCGGTGTCTGCCTGGAATTGGCCTACACCCTGGCCAACGGCAAGGAGTACATACGCACCGCCCTGGCAACCGGTATGGACATCGATGATTTTGCCCCGCGCCTGTCTTTTTTCTTTGGCATCGGCATGAGCTTCTACCAGGAGGTCGCCAAGCTGCGCGCCGCCCGCTTGTTGTGGGCGCGCATCGTCTCCGGGTTCAAGCCCCGCAACCCGAAGTCCTCCATGCTGCGCACGCACTGCCAGACCTCGGGCTGGTCCCTGACCGAGCAGGACCCGCACAATAACGTGGTGCGCACCGCGATCGAAGCCATGGCCGCGGTGTTTGGCGGCACGCAGTCCCTGCATACCAATGCCCTGGACGAGGCGGTGGCCCTGCCCAGCGATTTTGCCGCGCGGATTGCGCGCAACACCCAGCTGATCCTGCAGGAGGAAAGCGGTATCCCGCATGTGGTGGATCCCTGGGGCGGCTCGTACATGATGGAACGCCTGACTGCGCAAATTGCCGATGCGGCGTGGGAGATCATCGAGGACGTGGAGCACCGGGGCGGGATGGGCGAGCTGGTTGGCAGCGGAGAACCCAAGCGCAAGATCGAGGAAGCGGCGGCGAATCGCCAGGCGATGATCGACTTGGGCGAGGAAGTGATCGTCGGCGTCAACCGCTATGTTTTAGCATCGGAGAGCGAGGAGAAAATTGAAGTGCGCGAGGTGCACAACCGGACGGTGCGGCAAAAGCAGGTACGGCAGCTGAAAGAGCTGCGGGCAAAACGCGAACAGCGCGCAGTGGACCGGGCACTGCGGGCCCTGCAACGCTGTGCGGAAACCGGGCGGGGCAATACCCTGGACCTGGCCGTCAAAGCGACCCGCTTGCGAGCCACTGTCGGTGAGATCAGCGATGCACTGGAACAGGTCTGGGGGCGGCACCGGGCCGACCCGCGCATGATTTCCGGGGTCTACGGGGTGCATTGGCGCGCAGACGAGGATTGGAGCATGTTGCAAGAACGTATCGAACGCTTTGCGCACCGGGTGGGACGCCGTCCGCGCATCCTGGTGTGCAAGATGGGTCAAGACGGCCATGACCGCGGGGCGCGCGTGGTGGCCACCGCCTTTGCGGACCTGGGTTTTGACGTCGAACTCTCGCCGATGTTCGCCACCCCGGCGGAGGTGGCACGCCAGGCATTGGAGAGCGATGTACACGCGGTGGGTGTCTCTTCGCTGGCCGGCGGGCACAAGACCCTGATCCCGGAACTGGTGCAGAAGCTGCAGAAAATGAACATGAAAAAGGTGACGGTGTTTGCCGGTGGCGTGATCCCCAGGGGCGACTACCAGGAGTTGTACCGGGCCGGGGTGCAGGAGATTTTCGGCCCGGGCAGTCATATCCCTGAATGCGCCCTGCGCGTGCTGGAATGCATCGAGAAAAGCTTGAAAAAAAATTCTGGCAGGGAGCGCGGTGCGGCAAAGAAAAAAGCCGCGGCAGCGACACGAAAAAAAGCTGCGACTAAAAAAACTGTGAAACCCAGGGCCGCGCATCGAAATGCGGTCGGGAAAAAGACCGGGGCAGCCGCACAAAAAAAAGTTGCGGCGAAAAAAACCACGGCCCAAAAAGGAGCGCGCCGCAAGAGCAAATCCTGAGCGATCATGGCCATCGAGCTACGCACCCGGGAAGGACTGGCCAGGGCCCTGACACTGGTGGAGAGCAGTCGCCGGGAGGATCGGCTGCGCGCCCTGAAACTGCTGGAGCACCGGGCGTCCCTGCGGGGCGGGGTGCGGATCGGTATCAGCGGTGCACCCGGGGTCGGCAAGTCGACTTTCATAGAGACCTTGGGCTTGCACCTGCTGGAGCGTCGGCACAAGACGGCGGTGCTGGCGATCGACCCGAGTTCCCCGGTGCGAGGCGGCAGCCTGTTGGGCGACAAGACGCGCATGGAGAAATTGTCGGCGCGCAAAAACGCCTTTATTCGTCCCACGCCTACGGGTGGTGCCCTGGGCGGTGTCGCACGCCACACTCGGGAGAGTATCCTGCTGTGTGAGGCTGCCGGTTATGAGCACGTGCTGGTGGAGACGGTGGGGACAGGACAGTCGGAATACGAGGCCGCCAAGATGACGGATTTTTTCCTGTTGCTGATGCAACCCGGGGCGGGAGACGGATTGCAGGCACTCAAGCGCGGTGCCCTGGAACTGGCGCACGCGGTGGTGGTCAACAAGGCGGATGGCGAGTTGCGGGAAGCGGCAGAGCGCGCCGCTGCCGAATACCGTGCCGCACTGCATCTGAACGTGCGCGAGGACGACGCCCCGCCCACGCCGGTGTTTTTGTGCTCGGCAAAAGAGGGCACGGGCATTGCCGAAATCTGGCGCGAGATTCAGCGGCGCATGCAGCGGGCAAAGCGGGACGGCAGCCTGCAGCGCGCCCGTGCTTTACAGGAGCGCGCCTGGTTTGACAGCCTGCTGGCGGAGATGCTGGAACAGCGCCTCAACGAGCACCCCGAGACCCGGCGCCTGAGAGAGCGTCTGCAGCGGGCCATCGACGGCGGGAAACTGTCGCCGTACTCGGCGGCGGAACAGCTGCTGGATTCCTTTTTGCTCGCCGCGGGGAAAGCATGAAACCCCGGGCCGCTGCCGCCGCACCGCGTGCGTTTTTCCGGCGTCGGGAATTATATGCGCTGCTGCTGGGTGCTTTCGCCCTGTTCCTGTTCCTGGCCCTGTACAGCTACGCGCCCACGGACCCGGGGTTTTGGAGTTCCGGGAGAGGCGAAGAGACCGGCAACTGGGGCGGCATCTTTGGGGCCTGGATCGCCGGTATGCTGCTGTTCCTGTTTGGCTACAGTGCCTGGTTTTTCATCCTGCTGGCTTTTTGGGGCTGCCTGTGGATGTTGCTCATGAAGCCGGGGCGCACGCCCGGCCAGGAGTTGGTGTTGCTGTTGCGCCTGTTCGGGACGCTGCTGTTCCTGTTCAGCATGTCCGCCCTGATCGCCTTGAACACCGGCGATCTCTCCAGTTGCGGCGGCCGGCTGCAGGGCCCGCCCTGCGGCTCCGGCGGTGTGTTTGGCATGAGGCTGGCAAAACTGGTGGCGACCCTCCTGGGTGTGCCGGGCGGTCAACTTGTATTGCTGGTCGGCATCTTGGCGGGCCTGTCCATGGCGAGCCGCATCTCCTGGTTGCTGCTGCTGGAACAGCTGGGACGCATCAGCTGGGCCGGTGTGGGACTGGTGCTGGCCGGCGGTCGGGGGGTCGGACGCAGCAGTGGGGCGTTGCTGCGAGTCGCCGCCACGGTCTTGCATCGCCGCAGTGAGCGCCGGCGGGCGGAGAGCAAGCCGACGATCGTGCACAAGACCGCACCGCCGGCGACGCCGGCACCCGAAAGCGATGCCCCGACGGCACCGGCGGAACCGGGCGTCGCCATTCGCAGCGAGGTTCCGGAGCGCGCCCCGGTGCTGGCACAACACGGGGCGGAGCCGTCTGCGGATGGCAAGGTGCACAAAGGCATGTTTGATTCCCTGCGTTTCCGGGGTGAGTTGCCCTCGCTGTCGATGCTGGACAGCGAGGCGGAGGAGCCGCAGGACGGCTCTTCCGAAGAGGAACTCCAGGACATGTCGCGCAAGCTGGAGCACCAGCTCAGTGATTTTAAAATTACGGCGAACGTGGTCTCCGTGTGCCCGGGGCCGGTGATTACCCGCTTTGAAATACAGCCTTCGCCGGGCACCAAGGCCAGCAGCATTTCCGTGTTGTCCCGGGACCTGGCGCGTTCCCTGACCGTGGAGAGCGTGCGCGTGGTCGAGGTGATCCCGGGCTCTTCGGCGGTGGGTATAGAGATTCCCAACGAAAACCGCAAGACCGTGCGCCTGCACGAAGTGTTGAATTCACAGGAGTGGGAAAGGAGCGGGGACATGGAGCTGCCCCTGGCACTGGGGCATGATATTACCGGTGAGCCGGTGGTGGCACCGCTGGAGAACATGCCGCACCTGCTGGTGGCCGGCACCACCGGTTCGGGCAAATCGGTGGGACTGAATGCGATGTTGATCAGCCTGCTGTTTAAATGCTCCCCCGCGGAAATGCGCCTGATCCTGGTGGACCCGAAGATGCTTGAATTGTCGGTGTACGAGGGCATTCCGCACCTGCTGACACCGGTGATTACCGATATGAAGGATGCGGCGCGCGGCTTGCGCTGGTGCGTGGTGGAAATGGAACGGCGCTACCGGCTCATGGCGGCACTCGGGGTGCGCAATCTCAAGGGCTACAACCAGCGCGTGGAACAGGGGCTGACGCAAGGCGCGCCGCTGCCCGACCCGCTGTGGGAAGGCGAAGAAGATCAGGCACCGCCGCTTGCGAAACTGCCCAACATCGTCGTGGTGGTCGACGAGTTCGCCGATATGATGTTCGTGGTCGGCAAGAAGGTGGAGGAACTGATTGTGCGCCTGGCGCAGAAGGCGCGGGCGGCGGGCCTGCACCTGGTGCTCGCCACGCAGCGCCCCTCGGTGGACGTGATCACCGGTCTGATCAAGGCAAACATTCCCAGTCGTATTTCCTACAAGGTTTCGAACCGGGTCGACTCGCGCATCATTCTCGACCAGAACGGTGCCGAGCAGTTGCTGGGCAACGGCGACATGCTCTACATGTCGGGCGACGGCAACGTGGCCTTGCGCGTGCACGGCGCCTTCGTCTCCGACGCCGAGGTGCACCGCATTGCCGGTGCCTGGAAAGAGCAGGGGGAGGCCGAGTACATGGAAGGGGTGCTGGGTGCGGAAGAATCCGTGCTGGGGCCGGTGCCCGGCCTGGAACCGCTGGGGTCGCGGCAGGCGGCGGACAACGGCGAAGACGAACTCTATGAGCAGGCGGTGCAATGCGTCACCGAATCGCGGCGCGCCTCGATCTCTTTCGTGCAGCGCAAGTTGCGCATCGGTTACAACCGCGCCGCCCGGCTGCTGGAACTCATGGAACAGAACGGGGTGGTCAGTGCCATGGAGAGTAACGGCGCACGGGAAGTGCTGGCACCGCCGCCGCCGGAGACATGAGTTTGCGCCTTGCGGGGTGCGGCCTCGCGCTGGCGTTCTGCCTGGGGCCGGTGCTGGCCGAAGTCGAGACCGGGGTGCCCGTTCGCCTGCCCGAGTGTTTTACCGCGCTCGCGGGTTTCCAGGGAGATTTCCGCCAGACGCTGGTGGACGAACAGGGCAAGGAGTTGCAGAGTCATCGGGGACGGGTGGAGAACCTGCGCCCGGGACGGCTGCGCTGGGAGATCCTGGCACCCTACAATGAACTGTTGTTGAGCGACGGTCAGAAACTGCTGCACTACCAGCCGGACCTGGAGCAGTTGCAGGAGTACCCGCTGCAGAACAGCCCGCTGCTGCAATTGCTGGATGGCTTGTCGCCGGCCAGTGCGGGGCATGTGCAGCTGGAAGCACTCGCCGACCAGGACGGGCTCAAACGCTACCGCGTGCACTGGTCGCAGGCCGATGCCACCCGCGAGTATGAATTCAACCTGCGGGGTTGTTTGCCGCACAGCATTCGCTGGCGCGATGAACTGGGACAAAGCGTGTCCGTGCTGCTGGAGGGACTGCAGGAGACGCCGCCCGCCCCGGAGCGTTTCCAGTTTGTCCCGCCGCCCGTCGACGATCCTTTTCTCTTCGCCCCGCCCCTGGTCCCGGCAGGGGCAGCCGATGGTGCCGCCGATGGCGGCTGAGACCCTGCTCCCGGTGGAGGCGGAGCACAATGCACCGCTGGCCGCGCGCATGCGCCCCCGCAGCATCGGCGAGGTGCTGGGCCAGGAACACCTGCTGGGGGAGGGGCAAGCACTCTCTGAGAGCATCGCCTCTGGTGAACTGCACTCCATGGTGCTCTGGGGTCCCCCGGGCAGCGGCAAAACCACCCTGGCGCGCCTGGTGACGGAGCATGCCAACGCGCATTTTATCGGCCTGTCCGCGGTGCTGGCCGGGGTCAAGGAGATTCGCACCGCGGTCCAGCGTGCCCAGCAGGAACGCCGGGAACGCAACCGGGACACGGTGTTGTTCCTGGACGAGGCGCATCGTTTCAACAAGGCGCAACAGGATGCCTTCCTGCCGTTTGTCGAAGACGGCACGCTGATCTTGATTGGCGCGACCACGGAAAATCCCTCCTTTGAATTAAACCGCGCGCTGCTCTCCCGGTTGCGGGTGCACGTGCTGCGTCCCCTGGAAGAGGAGCATCTGCGTCAGCTTTTGCAGCGCGCCCTGGAAGATGAGGAGCGCGGCCTGGGTGGCCGGGGCTTGCAGCTCAGTGAAACCGGGATGCGGCATTTCGCCCGCCTGGCCGCAGGGGATGCGCGGCGCGCCCTGAATCTCCTGGAACTTTACGCGCGGCTGCGCACCCGGCGTCCCGAGGCCACGGAAGAGGAGTTGCTGCGGGACCTGCTGCAGGGCAGTCCGCAGGATTTTGACAAGGGCGGGGATCGTTTCTACGAGCAGATTTCGGCACTGCATAAATCCGTGCGCGGCAGCGACCCGGACGCCTCGCTGTACTGGCTTGCGCGAATGCTGGAAGGGGGATGCGACCCGCTCTACATCGCTCGCCGGCTGGTGCGCATGGCCAGCGAAGATATAGGCAACGCCGACCCCAGGGCCCTGTCGTTGTCGCTGGACGCCTGGAGTGCCATGGAACGCCTGGGCAGCCCGGAAGGGGAACTGGCCCTGGCACAGGCGACGGTGTACCTGGCGTGCGTGCCGAAAAGCAATGCCTGTTACACGGCCTTCGGCAGTGCCTTGCAGGATGCGCGCAGGCATCCCGCCGCGGCAGTTCCCATGCATCTGCGCAATGCACCGACTGCGCTGATGAAGGAACTGGGCTACGGCAGACGTTATCGTTATGCGCACGATGAACCGGAGGCCTACGCCGCGGGAGAAAATTATTTTCCCGCGGAGATGGGGACGCGCAGTTACTACCATCCCTCCGCGCAGGGCTTGGAGGTGCGGATTGCAGAGCGCCTCAAAAGCTTGCGCGAGAGGGACCGGCTGCAGCGAGCAGGGCAGACGGGCACCGACGAAACTTCGGATTGAGCGCGACACGGCACCCGGGGTGTTCCGCCGCCGCAGGACTTCTCGCCCGGGTGCGGCGGGAACCGGGTTGACACCGTGATGAGAGCGGCTGGCATTTGTAGTTTTGCCCGGGTGCGGCGGGAACCGGGTTGGCACCGTGATGAGAGTGACTGGCATTTGTAGTTTTGTCCGGGTGCGGCGGGAACCGGGGTTTAGCCGGGTGCGGCCTGCGCTGCCGCGATGCTTCCGCTATACTTTCCGCCTGCTCCTATTCTCCGCTGCTACCGTCGTGCAGCGGCAGCGTTTTAACCCTTGAACCGCCGATGCTCGACCCCAAGCTCCTGCGCAAAAAATCGGGGTGGGTTGCCGAACAGTTGCAGCACCGCGGTTATAAACTGGACCTCGCGCAGTTTGCAACCCTGGAGAGCGAGCGGCGCCAGGCGGATGCCTCCTTGCAGGAATTGCAGGCCGAGCGCCGACGCATCGCCCGGCAGGTCGGCGAGCTGCGCCGCCAGGATGTCCCGCTGGAGGAGGCCAAGCAGCAGGTCCGGGAGCGACTCGAGCGGGTCGATGCCGAGATGGATACTCTCAAGCAACGCCGGGAGCAGGCCCACGAAGCACTGCAGGAATTTTTAGCACTGGTTCCGAACCTGCCGCACGCCGATGCACCCCAGGGCCTTTCCGCCGCGCAGAACGTGGAGTGCAGTCGCTGGGGAGAGCTGCCGGAATTTTCTTTTGCGGTGCGCGACCACGTCGACCTGTGCGGTGCACAACACCTGGATTTCGAAGCGGCCTCACGCCTGGCCGGTGCTCGCTTCAACGTGTTGTACGATGAGATCGCACAGCTGCACCGGGCACTGGGGCAGTGCATGTTGGACCTGCACGTGGAACAACACGGCTATCGCGAGGCGTACGTGCCATACATCGCTGCCGGGGAGACGCTCTGGGGCGTGGGGCAGCTGCCCAAGTTTGCCGAGGATATTTTTCGTCTGGACGAGGAGCGGGATTTTTACCTGATCCCCACCGCGGAAGTGCCGCTCAGCAATCTTTTTCGCGAGCGAATTTTCACGGCCGAGGAAGTGGGGGAGCCGCTGCGCCTGGTGGCCCACACGCCGTGCTTTCGGCGCGAGGCGGGCAGCTCGGGGCGCGACACCCGGGGCATTATGCGCCAGCACCAGTTTGACAAGGTGGAACTGGTGCATCTCTCCCGGCCCGGGCAGGCGGTGGAGAACTTGGAGCGCATGACCGCGGACGCCGAGGCGGTGCTGCGGCTGTTGGAACTGCCGTACCGCAAGGTGGAACTGTGTGCCGGCGAGCTGGGTTTTTCCGCGTGCCGCACCTATGACCTGGAGGTATGGATGCCGGCACAGGAGCAATACCGGGAGATCTCCTCCTGCAGTCATTGCGGCGATTTCCAGGCGCGGCGCATGATGGCGCGCTGGCGCAATCCCGAGACCGGTACCATCGAGTACCTGCATACCCTGAACGGTTCCGGGGTGGCGGTCGGGCGGTGCATGGCAGCACTGCTGGAAAACCGGCAGAACGCTGACGGCAGCGTCGGGCTGCCGCCTCCCCTGTGGCCGTACATGAAAGGGAAAAAACACATCCTGGCGCGGGATTGATGCGCGGGAAAAGTGTCGATGAATCATCTGCCGCTGGGTTTCAAGGTACGGGGACGCGGCTGCCTTTTGGTCGGCGGCACCCAAGTGGCATTGCGGAAGGCACGGCTCCTGCATGAGGCCGGTGCCCGCTTGCGGGTCGTGGCACCGGCGATCGACCCCGAGTTGCGCCAACTGGTAGAAAGTGGCGGCGGAGAGTGTTTTTTGCGCGCCTTCCAGGAACAGGATTGCACCGGGGCGGTGCTGGTGGTGGCCGCCGACCCGGACCCCGACTTGAACCGGCAGGTTGCACGGACAGCGCAGGCGGCCGGCATTCCGGTCAATGCGGTCGACGACCTGGAGGCCAGCGACGTGATTTTCCCGGCCATGGTGCGGCGCCCCCCCTTGTGGTTTGCCATTTCCAGCGGTGGCGGCGGGCCGATGCTGGCGCGGTTCTGGCGGGCGCGCCTGGAAGCCCTGGTCCCGGAAGGCTGGGGAACCGTGGCGCGGATTGCGCAAAAAATGCGTGAACCGGTGCGCAAACAATTGCCCGACACCGATCAACGCCGGCGTTTCTGGGAACGGGTCCTGGGCGGCAACGTGCTTTTGCGCCTGCTCAGTGGCGGGGAGCAGGCGGGAGAGGCACTGTTGCGCGAGGAACTGGCACAGCCGGTGGCCAGCGGTGGCGAGGTGTACCTGGTCGGTGCCGGGCCGGGCGACCCCGAATTGCTGACCTTGCGCGCCCTGCAATTGATGCAGCAGGCGGACATCGTCTTTTATGACCGCCTGGTCTCTGCCCAGGTACTGGAGCGCGTGCGGCGCGACGCCGAGCAGGTGCACGTGGGCAAGCAGAGTGCCTGTCACCCGGTGAGCCAGGAGCGCATTAATGACCTGCTGATCGAAAATGCCCGCGCCGGGAAACGGGTGTTGCGCCTGAAGGGAGGCGACCCCTTTATCTTCGGGCGCGGCGGCGAGGAAATCGAACGGCTGGCGGAGGCGGGAGTTCCCTTTGAAGTGACTCCGGGGATCAGTGCCGCCGGGGGCTGTGCCTGTTATGCGGGGATTCCGCTGACACACCGGGAGTACGCCTCTTCGGTGCGCTTCCTGGCCGGGCATCCCCGCGACGGCCAGTTGTCCCTGCCGTGGCGCGAACTGGTTGCCGAAGCGCAGACCCTGGTGTTTTACATGAGCAGCCAGGGATTGCCGTTGATCTGCAAGTCCCTGTGTGAGCACGGGGCACCGGAGGCGTTGCCCGCCGCGCTGATCGAACGCGGAACCCTGCCGGAACAGCGCGTGATCAGCGGCACGCTGGGGGACCTTGCAGAGCGCGTCGCCGAACTCGAGGTGCGTCCCCCGACCCTGCTGATTGTCGGCGAGGTGGTACGCCTGCGTGAGCAACTGCGCTGGCGATGAGCACTGCCCGCGATTTTGATTTCTTCGTGATCGGTGCCGGCTCGGGCGGGGTGCGCGCCGCCCGCGTCGCCGCCGGACTCGGGGCGCGCACCGCCGTGGCGGAAATGGGGCCGCTGGGCGGCACCTGTGTCAACCTGGGCTGCATTCCCAAGAAGTACATGGTGTACGCCGCCGCCCTGGGCGACGGCCTGGAACAGGCGCGGGAGTACGGCTGGCAACTGCGCCGGGATGGTTTTCAGTGGCCCGATTTCCTGCAGCATAAGAACCGGGAAATCGCCCGCTTGAACGAGGTCTACGAGCGTCTGCTGGAGGACAGCGGGGTGGAAGTGCTGCGGGGACATGCACGGCTTGCCGACCCGCACCGGGTGCAGATCGGCGATCGCAGCTTCGGCACCGAGCGTATCCTGCTGGCCGTCGGCGGTCGTCCGCGGATGCCGGATTTTCCCGGGGCGGAACATGTCTTGAATTCAGACCATGCCTTTCACCTGGAACAGCTACCCGGGCGCATCCTGGTGATCGGCGGCGGTTATATCGCCCTGGAGTTCGCCAGCATCCTGCACGGCCTGGGAGTGCAGACCACACTGGCCTATCGCGGTGAACTTTTCTTGCGCGGCTTCGATCGCAGCCTGCGGGAATTCCTGCGCACCGAACTGGACGCGCGCGGCATTTCCCTGCTGTTCGAAGCCGTACCAGGGAGCTTGCAACGCACGGCGGACGGCGAGTTGCTGATGCGCTTTGCCGACGGCCGGGAACATGCGAGCGATGCGGTGCTGTGTGCCATCGGACGGCAGGTGCAGAGCACAGACCTGGGGCTGGAAAATACCCGGGTGCGCCTGGATGCACAGGGTCGTATCGCGGTGGACAGTGCCTGCCGCACGGATGAGCCGACAATTTATGCGATCGGTGATGCCATCGGCGGCCCGGAACTGACGCCCGTTGCCATCGCCGAGGGTGCTGCCCTGGCGCGCCGCCTGTTCGGTGATGAAAATGCCTTCGTGGAAATGGAGCTGACGCCGACCGCGGTATTCTGCAACCCGGCACTGGCCACGGTCGGTATGACAGAAGAGGAGGCGCGGGCGGTGCACGGGGAGATCGTCGTCTACGAAGAGAGCTTCCGGCCGATGCGCCAGGCATTTTCCGCGGCACCCGGACAGAACCTGGTCAAACTGGTCGCCCTGCCCGGGGAGGACGGGCGGGTGTTGGGTGCGCATATCGTTGCCGAGGAGGCACCGGAGATCATCCAGGGTCTGGCGGTAGCCCTCAAGGCCGGTGCCACCGTGCGGCAATTCAAAAACACGCATGCGCTCCATCCGACGACCGCAGAAGAAATAGTGCTCCTGCCGCGCTGAGCGGGTGTACGAGAACCCGGGATGGCAGCGAAAGAGCGGCCGGTGTCCCCGCCGTGCCGCGGCAGGTCTCACGGGAGCCGCGCAGAACATGCTGCCTGCAGGTCTCACGGAAGTCGCGCAGAACATGTCGCCGGCAGGCCTCACGGAAGTCGCGCAGAACATGCCGCCTGCAGCACCGTCCGCTGCACTCCTGCAGTCCGTGGCGGGTACAATAGCATTCCCTGAGCACTTCGCCATGAAACTCCCGTCTGCCGTTTCCCGCTGCCGTCCGGCCCCTGTCCTGACGGTATTGCTGGCCCTGTGCCTGGCCGGCCTGCCCATCGCTGCTCCCGCAGAAATTTTGCGCGACCTGTACCTGGGGGAAACGGTCGTGGAAAACCGCCTCGTTACGGAACGCGCCAGCGGTTCCGGGCGCGCCCTGTTGCAGGTGTTGCTGCGCCTGACCGGCAGGGGATGGCTGCCGGAGTCGCCGGCCATCCAGGATGCTTTGCGCGATGGCAGTCCGTACATGCGTTCGTACCGTTACCGCCGGGTGGAGCTCGCAGATGAAGACGAACTGACCCTTTTGTCCGTGCAGTTTGAACCGCGCCTGGTCGAGCAGTTGTTGCGGGAGGCGGGTTTCGTCCTGTGGCCTGCGAACCGGCCGAACGTAGTGACCTGGCTGGTGCAACGGGGCGAGGAAGCGCAATTTTTAAGCCCCGATCTGAACCCGGATGTAGGCGCGCTGGTGGAGAATTACACCCGGCGCCACGGCCTGCCGGTGCGCATGCCGCTGATGGACCTGGAGGACCAGGCGCGTCTGAGTGCGGAAGATGTGCTGCGCTCCAAGCGCCGGGAACTGTGGAAAGCATCCGAACGTTACGTGGCGGACAGTGTCCTGGGCGGCTTTCTCAGCGGTGCCCCCGGGCAGGCGTGGGTGGCGCGGTGGACGTACTTGTACGGCAAAGAGGCCTGGAGTTTTGCCGTCAGCTGTGCAGATGCGCCGGATTGCGTGCGCTCCGCACTCGATGCGGTGCGGGATTTCCTGGTCGCCCGCCAGGCACTGCCGCCAGAACGTTCAGCGCCCGGGAGCCTGCGCGTGGAAGTAGGGGGCGTCGATCATTTTTCTGTTTACGCCGGCTTGCTGGCCTACCTGAGAGGCCTGGAGCAGGTGCAGACGGCGCAGCCTGTCTACCTGGAGGACGAGCGGATTCTCTTTGCGCTGGATTCCCGCGCCACCCCGGAACTGCTGCGCGAAGTCTTTGCCCTGGACCGCCGCATCGAACAGCAGGACGGCGTGCAGACGGCGGAACAGCAGGCGGCGGCCGACTTGCATTATTCCATTCCCGGCGCGCGCTAAATCCTGCATCGCTCGCTCTTTGCATGGACCAGTCTCCCCCGCGGCAACCGCCCCTGGAACTGGAGCCCAAATCCCTGGCCCGCCTGGACGATTTCGTGCCCGGTGCCCGCAACCGGGAATTGTTTGCATTGCTGCAGCGCATTGCCGCCCTGGAAGAAATGCATTCCGTGCATATTTACGGGGCGCGAGGCGAGGGTCGCAGCCACCTGCTGCAGGGTGTCTGCCGCACCCTGGTCGAGGCGGGAGAGACCGCCTACTACCTGGCCCTGGGAGAATTGTCCGCCACGGAACTGGCGGCGATCCTACAGGGCCTGGAAGAGGGGCGCGTACTGTGCCTGGATGACCTGGAATGCCTGGCCGGGCAGGACGCCGCCGAACGCGCCCTGTTTCATTGCTTGAACCGGAGGCGGGAACGGCGTGGCCTGTTGCTCAGTTCTGCCGCCCTGCCGTCCGCGGAACTGGGGATCAAACTGCCGGACCTGGCCTCGCGCCTGGATGCCAGTCTCAGTTATCGCCTGTACCCGCTGGAAGAGAAATTGCAGCACCAGCTGCTCTGTAGCCGCGCCGCAGGACACGGCATGGAGTTGTCCCCTGGGGCACTGCGTTTGCCAACCTGGGCATCCGGCTGGCCGAGCAGCGCAAACGGCGCATGGGCAAGGACAAGGTGCATAAGTTCTGCGCCCCTGGTGCGAGGCCGATCCCGTGCCTTCTGCGAGTACCATAGGCCGCCTGATTTGCCTTTTGATCTTTTGCGCACTGCGGGCAGATGGTGGGGGTGGATACGATTGAGTTGTTCAGCCAATGTGCTGACCCTGGTGGACCTGTACAGCCGGTTTGGGTTCGCGCTGGGGACGCACTCGCATACGAGCACCACCGCGGCCCTGTTCCTGGAGCATGTTCTGCTGGTGTTCCCGGGGTCTGTGGAGGCGGTGTTGCGATAACGGGAGCGAGTTCCAGGGGGCCTTTGACCAGGGCTGCGGGGGATCCGGCATTGTGTGACCCGTCCGAAATCCCCGAAGATGAACGCGCACGCGGAGTTTCAATCGGACGGTGCAGGAGGAATTCGTGCAGTTTGAGGAGGATTTGCTGTTCACGGACGTGCCGTTGTTCAACGAGAAATGTCTGGAGTGGCTGCTGCTCTACAACACCGAGCGCCCCCATCACTCCCTGGGCAATCTCAGTCCGTTGGAGTTCCTGATCCGGGAGCAGGGTCCACCCCCGGATGATGACCCTCCTGAGTCTCATATGTTATGGACTTATACAAGCAGTGCACGGGGGCAGCCGCGGCATATATAATGATTTACCTTTTGAATTGCCGGGACCGCAGCGACAGGCAACGGGAAGAATATGAAGCAGCAGAAGCAGCAAAAGGCGACCAATGTTCACTGGCACGAGGGCGACATCACGCGCGCCGACCGCGCCGGGCTGCTCGAGCAATGGGGGGCGACCCTGTGGTTTACCGGCCTCTCCGGCAGCGGCAAGAGCACGATTGCCTGCGCCCTGGAAAAGGAACTCTATCAGCGGGGCAAGCTGTGTTACCGCCTGGATGGGGACAATGTGCGCATGGGGATTAACCGCAACCTGGGTTTTTCCGCCGAAGATCGCGCCGAAAACATCCGCCGCATCGGCGAGGTTTCCAAGCTGTTTGTCGATGCCGGGGTGATCGTTCTCAGCAGTTTTATCAGCCCCTATCGCGCCGACCGGGAAATCTGCCGGGAGTTGCATCGCCAGGCCGGCATGAATTTTCTCGAGGTGTACGTCGACTGCCCGCTGGCAACGGCGGAAGAACGCGACCCCAAGGATCTCTACAAGAAAGCCCGCGCCGGGGAGATCAAGAATTTCACCGGCATCGATGATCCCTACGAAGAACCGGAGAACCCGGAGATTCACCTGCACAGCGATCGGATGGATGTCGCAGAGGAAGTACAGGCGATTCTCTCCGTGATGACAGAACGCCAACTGATTTAAATGTGGCGATGATCAGTCCCTACGCATCCCGGGAGCTGCAACCGCGCTGGGTCGCCGACGCAGACGAACGCACCGAACTGGCACGGGAGGCAGAGCAATTGCCTTCCCTGCTGTTGAATTCCGCCGCCGCCGCCAATGCGGTGATGCTGGGTGCGGGATATTTTTCCCCGCTGGAGGGTTTCATGAACCTGGCCGATGCGCTGGGTTGTGCAGAGAACATGCACACGGCTGACGGCCTGTTCTGGCCGGTGCCGATTCTCAATCGCAGCGACCAGTCGCCGCCGGTGGAAGCGGGGAGCCGGATCGCCCTGCGCGACCCCAGGCTGCCGGGGCACCCGGTGTTGGCCGTGCAGGAACTGCGGGCCGTGGAAGAACTGGAGGAGGAGCCACTGCGGCATATTACCCAGGCGGTGTTCAAAAGCCTGGACCCGCAGCATCCGGGCGTGGCGACTTTCCAGGAGTCGGGGCAGATTGTTTTTTCCGGCCCGATCCAGACCTTGCACCACAGTTATTTTGAACAGGATTTTCCCGATACCTTTCGCACGGCCGGGCAGATTCGTGCGCAGATCGAAGAGCGCGGCTGGAACAAGACGGTGGCCTTCCAGACGCGCAACCCGATGCATCGCGCACACGAGGAATTGTGCAAGATGGCACAGCGGGCGATCGACGCCGACGGGGTGTTGATTCACATGCTGCTGGGCAAGCTCAAGCCCGGCGATATTCCGGCGGACGTGCGCGACGCCGCGATTCGCAAAATGGTGGAACTGTATTTCCCGCGCAATTCAGTGTTGATCTGCGGCTACGGTTTCGACATGCTCTACGCGGGCCCCCGGGAGGCGGTGCTGCACGCTATCTTCCGGCAGAACTGCGGTTGCACACACCTGATCGTCGGCCGGGACCACGCCGGGGTCGGCGATTATTACGGACCTTTTGATGCGCAGGAAATCTTCCGCGAGGAAGTCCCCCGGGGTGCCCTGCAAATCGAGATTTTTAACGCCGACCACACGGCCTGGTCCAAGAAGCTGCAGCGCGTGGTCATGATGCGCGATGCTCCCGACCATGTCCCGGAAGATTTCGTGCTGCTGTCCGGCACCCGCGTGCGGGAAATGCTGGCTGCCGGAGAGTCGCTGCCGCAGGAGTTTGCACGCCCCGAGGTGGCGCAAATCCTGGGAGATTATTACCGTTCCTGAATTGCTTCACCGCGAGGTATCATCATGCTGCTCAAAGACAAAGTTGTAATCGTATCCGGCATCGGGCCCGGGCTGGGGATGGAGCTTTCCACCCTGTGTGCGCAAGAGGGGGCGGCGGGCATCGCCGTCGCGGCGCGCACCCCGCAGAAGCTCGATGATGCCGAGAAGGAAATTCGCGAGCTGGGATTGGAGACCCCGGTGCTGAAGGTGCCCACGGATATTGCCGATCGCAGCCAGTGCGACCGACTGGTCAAACAGACCATCGACAAGTTCAAGCGCATCGACGTGCTGCTCAACAGTGCCTACGCCGCGGGCTTGTTTTCCCTGATCGAAGACGCAGATCTTAAGGAATGGCGTGAGGTTTTCGATGTAAACCTTTTTGGAACCTTGAATTTGACCCAGGCAACCATCCCCCAGATGAAAAAGCAGAAGTCGGGTTCCATCGTCATGATCAACACCATGGTGGTGCGCAAACCGCTGAAGACGCACGGCGATTACGCGGCTTCCAAGGCGGCCCTGCTGTCTGCGACCGCGCACCTGGCACTGGAACTGGGGCACTATGGCATTCGCGTCAACGGTGCCCACATGGGCTGGATGTGGGGGCCCTCGGTGGAAAATTACATGATCGGGGCCGCCAAGGAGGGGAATACCACGGTGGAAGCCGTGCGCGCCGAGGTGGAAAAGAATATTCCGCTGGGGCGCATCCCCGAGGACGGGGAGTGCGCCAAGGCCGCGGTGTTTCTCGCCTCGGATTATGCCTCGGTGATTACCGGTGCCTGCCTGGACGTCAACGGCGGCGAGTACATGCCGCACTGAGGCCGCAGCGCAGGCTTGAACAAACCCGACGGCGCGGCTTGTTCCCCGGGTGCCGCGGGGCTTATTCGAGCTGCAACGCGCGGGTTTTCCCGGACCGGCAAGAGGGGGCTTCCCGAGGCGCACCAGTCTGCGGCCGGCGGTCGGCGATTATGGCTGCGCTTCGGTCTCCGGCAGCAGCGGACCATAGGGCAGGTAGCGATTGTCGCTGTGTTCCCGGATCCAGAGCAGGAATTCCCGCTCCAGTTCCTGCCCCCGCTCCCGCAGCATTCGCGCCAGCGGTATCACCGGTGAGTGCTGGTCAGCGCGCCAGGCGGCAAAATGCATTTCCGCCAGGGTCAGGAAACGGATCAGCTGCCGCACTTCGGCATCGGAAAACCGGGCGGCGAGCTCGCGCCAACTGGACCACGGGCAACGCATGATGCCGGCATAGCGCCGCTGCTCCTCCGGGGGGAAGCGGCTGCCCAGTTCCGCGGGCGGGCAGTCGGCGAAACGCTGCAGGCAGCTGCGCAAAAATTGCGGCTCCAGGAGCTGGGACTGCGCTGCCCCGGGCTCCCAGCTGCCGACCTCGCTCATGACAGGGTCTGCTCCTGGTCCAGCGGCGGACACCCGCAAAAGAGTTGTTTTTCACCCAGCACGTTATCCACGCGATTGACCGGTGGCAGGTACTTGTCCCCGCCCACCCAGGGCAGCGGGGTGAAAGCCTGTTCCCGGGAGTAGGGGCGTTTCCACTCGGCATCCACGAGATCCGCCAGGGTGTGGGGAGCGTGTTTGAGCGGACTGTCTTCGAGTGTCAGCAAGCCCTGTTCCAGCTCGGCGATCTCCCGGCGAATCTGGATCATGGCGGCGCAAAAGCGTTCCAGTTCGAGCAGCGATTCGCTTTCCGTGGGTTCGATCATCAGCGTGCCGGGCACGGGAAATGACATGGTCGGGGCGTGGTATCCGAAATCGATCAGGCGCTTGGCCACATCTTCTTCGCTGACGCCGGTGCGCTCGCGCAGGGGGCGCAGGTCGAACACGCACTCATGCGCCACCCGTCCCCGCCGGCCGGTATACAACAGGGGATAGTGTTCCCCCAGGCGCAGTGCCAGGTAATTGGCATTGAGAATGGCAATTTCCGTGGCGCGCCGCAGCCCGGCACCGCCCATCATCCTCAGGTATGCCCAACTGATCGGCAGAATGCTGGCACTGCCCCAGGGGGCGGCGGTGATCACGTCGGTATCGCCATCGGCCTGGACTTGTTCGGGCAGCATGGGACGCAGGTGTTCGGCCACACCGATCGGCCCCACGCCGGGGCCACCGCCGCCGTGCGGGATGCAAAAGGTTTTGTGCAGGTTGAAATGGCACACGTCGACGCCGAAGTCCGCGGGGCGGACGATGCCCAGCAGCGCGTTGAGGTTGGCACCGTCCATGTAGACCTGCGCCCCCGCCCGGTGTGCGATCCGGCACATCTGCACGATCCCCTCTTCGAAGACTCCGTGCGTGGAGGGATACGTCAGCATGACCGCGGCCAGTCGCCCGGCGTGCTGTCCGGCCTTGTGTTCCAGGTCTTCCAGGTCCACGTCGCCGCGGGCGTCACATTTGACGACCTGCACCTCCATGCCGGCCAGTGCCGCACTGGCGGGATTGGTGCCGTGCGCTGAGCGCGGGATCAGGCACAGATCGCGCTGTTCTTCGCCACGGGACCGGTGATAGCGGCGAATGCTGAGCAGGCCGGCGTACTCGCCCTGGGAGCCGGCGTTGGGCTGCAAAAAGACCGCGGCAAAACCGGTCAGCCGGCACAGGATCTGTTCCAGTTCGTCCAGCAGCTTGCGGTAGCCCTGTGTCTGTGACGCCGGCGCAAAGGGGTGAATATCGGCAAAGCCGGGCCAGGAGATCGGTTCCATCTCGGCCGCCGCATTGAGTTTCATGGTGCAGGAACCCAGCGGGATCATGCTGCGATCCAAGGCGATGTCGCGCTGTGCCAGCCGGCGCAGGTAGCGCATCAGTTCGGTCTCACTGCGCCAGCGGCTGAACACGGGATGTTGCAGGCAGGCACCCCGGCGTTGCAGTGCCGGCGGAATGCCCGGCGGCAGGGCGGCCTCGAGTTCCCGCTCCGGGGGCAGGGGCGAACCCGTGCAAATTTCACACAGTGCGCCCAGCTCTTCTTCGCCCAGGGTTTCATCCAGGCTGATGCCGATGCGTCCGCCGGTGAGCGGGCGCAGGTTGTAGCCCCGCTGTTCGGCGCGCTGCAATACCGCCTTGGCATCGGCGGGGCAAAAGTGCAGGGTGTCAAAGAAATGTTCGCTCTCCACGGCGATGCCCCCAAGTTGCAGGGCGGCGGCCAGGCGCAGGGTGTGCCCATGCACGCGCCGCGCAATTTCTTCCAGTCCCCGGGGGCCGTGGTAGAGCGCGTAACAGGCGGCCAGGATCGCCGGTAGCACCTGGGCGGTACAGATATTGCTGGTGGCTTTCTCACGGCGAATATGCTGTTCGCGGGTTTGCAGGCTGAGACGCAGGGCGGTGCGCCCGCGCGTGTCCTTGGAGACGCCGACCAGGCGTCCGGGCAGCATGCGCTGGAATTCCCGCCGCGTGGCAATGAAGGCCGCGTGCGGGCCGCCGGCCCCCAGCGGCACGCCGAAGCGCTGGCTGTTGCCGCTCACCACGTCGATCCCGCATTCCCCGGGCGGGCGCAGCAGGACCAGTGCCAGGGGGTCGGTGGCCGCACAAGCCAGGGCGCCGGCAGCGTGCGTGCGGCGGGCGAATTCCGTGAAATCGCCCAGGGCACCGTCGTTGCCCGGGGATTGCAGCAGGGCACCGAACAGCTGTTCTCGCGGCAGCTCCCGCTCCCAGTCGCCGATGCAGAGTTCGATCTGCAGGGGGCGGGCGCGGGTCTGCAGCACGGCCAGGGTGCGCGGGTGACAGTTGCGGTCGGCAAAGAAAATATTTCCTTGGCGCCGGATGCGCCGGCACATCCCCAGTGCCTCGGCCGCCGCGCTGGCTTCGTCCAACAGGGAGGCATTGGCGACTTCCATGGCACAGAGCTCGCTGACCAGCTGCTGAAAATTCAACAACAGCTCCAGCCGTCCCTGGGAAATTTCCGACTGGTAGGGCGTGTAGGCGGTGTACCAGGACGGGTTTTCCAGCACGTTGCGGCGGATGACCGCGGGCATCACGGTGTTGTAAAAACCGTTGCCCAGCAGCGATTTGAATACCTTATTCCGGGCCGCCCATCGCGCCAGCAATTCCTGCATCCGGGCCTCGTCCAGGGCCGGGGGCAGTTCTGGTGTCTCGGTCTGCAGGATCGCCTGCGGCACGCTTTCTTCCAGCAACTGTTGCAGGGATTCGCAGCCCAGTGCCCGCAACATGCTTTGCACCTGCTCCGCATCCGGGCCGATGTGCCGGTGCGCAAATGTTGCGCCCGGGGGTTGTTCGCCGACGGCCCCGGCAGCGGGGGCGGCTGCGGGTGCCAACTCCTGTTCCATCACGCCCGGTGCCCGGTGTGCCCCGCTCGCCCGGGGATGGGCAGCCGCATAAGACAGTACAATG
This sequence comes from Gammaproteobacteria bacterium, assembly GCA_965215045.1. Lineage (GTDB taxonomy): Bacteria > Pseudomonadota > Gammaproteobacteria > JABABF01 > JABABF01. The sequence goes on from OZ244031.1 coordinate 2,016,629, forward strand.
TTTGCATGCGAATTCACCCGGTTTTCAGAACTTGCACATGCCGCGTACAGCAGCGATGTGCCGGTTATTATAGGGGGGGGATTTTCCTGCTCGGGGGCATTGCCGTGCTGGGTGCGGGCTGTGCCGGTGGCGGAGTGCTGCAGCCCGCACTGTTTTTACCCGGCGAGGCCGTGCAGGGAGCCCTGCTGCGGGGGCAGGCACCGCCTGGCAGCCGGGTTCTCTATGCCGGGCGCGAATTGCGTGTGAGCGCGGATGGCTGGTTCGTGTTCGGCCTGGGACGCGATGCCGATGTAGAAACCGCCCTGGAACTCCAGCTTCCCGGGGCGGAGCCCCGTCGCTACCGACTGGAAGTGGCACCGCGCAGTTGGCGCACCCAGCACGTCGAGGGCGTGCCGCCGCGCACGGTTTCCCCGCCGGCGGAGGCCCTGCCGCGCATCGCGCGCGAGCGCGAGGCCATCGTTCGGGCACGCGCTCGAGACAGCGGGATGTCATTTTTTCGCGAGGCTTTCACGTGGCCGGTAGAGGGGCCGATTTCCGGGGTGTTCGGCAGTCAGCGCACTTACAACGGGGTTCCGCGCCGCCCCCACTACGGGGTGGACATCGCCGTCCCCACCGGAACCCCGGTGCGCGCGCCGGCACCCGGCACGGTGCGCCTGGCACAGCCCGACATGTTTTTTTCCGGCGGCACCGTGATCCTGGACCACGGACACGGGGTGCATTCCAGTTACCTGCACCTGCATGCGCTTCATGTGACAGAAGGGGAACGGGTTGAACGGGGTGCGCTGATCGCCGAAGTCGGTGCCACCGGCCGCGCCACCGGGGCGCACCTGCACTGGCAGATTAACTGGTTCCAACTGCCGGTGGACCCCGAACTGCTGCTGGCACCACAATCAAAGTTTTTGCTCCGGGAGATGAAGCGATGATCGATCCGGAATTATTGAAAATCCTGGTCTGCCCGGTGAGCCGGGCACCCCTGGAATACGACCCGGAACGCGAAGAGTTGCTCTGTCGCGAGAGCGGCCTGGCCTACCCGGTGCGTGACGGGATCCCGATCCTGCTCGAAAGCGAGGCGCGCCGGCTCGATGCAAGGGGGCAGAAGAAAGATGACTGAGACCGTGTTTGCAAAGATCATTCGCGGCGAGATTCCGGCCCCGAAACTGCACGAGGACGAGCACTGCATCGTGATCCAAGACGCCAATCCGCAAACCCCCGTGCACCTGCTGGTGATCCCGCGCAAGCCGATCCCGCGTTTGGCGGACGCCACCCCGGAGGATCGCGAACTGCTGGGCCACCTGCTGCTGGTGGCGCGGCAGATGGCGGAACAATCCGGCATCGGCGATGCTTTTCGCCTGTTGATCAATAACGGTGCCGATGCCGGACAGACGGTGTTTCACCTGCATTTGCACGTGCTGGGCGGAGTGAAATTCAGCGAGAGGTGAAATGAAGAGCGCGGTGCTCCGGGAGTCCTTCCTGCAGTATTTTGCCGATCGCGGACATGCGCGCGTGCCCGCCAGTTCCCTGGCACCTGCCGATGATCCCAGCCTGCTGTTCACGAATGCGGGGATGGTGCAGTTCAAGGATATTTTCCTGGGCCAGCGACCGCCGCCGTACCCGCGCGCCTGCAGTGCCCAACGCTGCCTGCGTGTCGGCGGCAAGCACAATGACCTGGAAAATGTCGGCTACACCGCCCGCCACCACACCCTGTTTGAAATGCTGGGCAATTTTTCCTTTGGCGATTATTTCAAACGCGAGGCGATCGACTACGCCTGGGAATTTCTGACCGCCCCGGAAGGCCTGGGTATAGACCCGCGGCACTTGTGGATCACGGTGTTTGGCGGCGGCGCCCTGTTCGGTGCCGGGGGTCCGGAGTTGCCCCCCGACCTGGAGGCCGAGGACGCTTGGAAGGAGTGCCTGTCCCGGGCGGGTTTTTCACCGGCAGCCCTGCGACAGCGCATTGTGCGCGTACCGACCCTGGATAATTTCTGGATGATGGGAGACGCCGGCCCCTGCGGCCCCTGCAGCGAGATTTTTTATGACCACAATCCCCGCGCCCGGCGTTTCGCCGGTGCGAAGGCCGCCGCTGCGGATCGCTGCGTGGAGATCTGGAACCTGGTGTTCATGCAATACCAGCGCAGTGAGAGCGGCGAAATGGAGCCGCTGCCGGCACCTTGTATCGACACCGGCATGGGCCTGGAGCGCATGGCCAGCGCGCTCCAGGGAGTGCAGAGCAATTATGAGAATGACCTGTTCAGTGCCTTGCTCCGGTGCGTGGACCGCGCCGTGGTCGAATACGGCGGGAGCGGTGCCGACGGGAACTACAGCGCCTCCCACAGGGTGGTCGCCGACCATATCCGGGCGGCGGCCTTCCTGGTCGCCGATGGTGTGGCGGTCGCCAACGAGGGCCGGGGCTACGTGCTGCGCCGTATTATCCGGCGCGCCGTGCGCCACACCCATCGCCTGGGGGCGGCGCCGGGTTGCTTTGCCTCCCTGGCCCTGCCGCTGGTCGAATTGATGGAGGAGGTGTTCCCGTTGCCCGCCGCCCAGGGGGCGCGGGTCGAACAGCTGCTGCACACCGAAGAGGAACAGTTCTCGCATACCCTGCAACAGGGACTCAAGATCCTGGAGCACTCCCTGGCGGAATTAAAACGGGGACAGACGCTCTCGGGAGAACTGCTGTTCCGTCTCTATGACAGCTGCGGGTTCCCGCCGGACATGAGTGCGGATGTCGCGCGGGAGCAGGGCATCGGCGTCGACATGGACACCTTCGAGGCGCGCATGGAAGAACAGCGCCAGCGGGCGCGCACAGCCTCCGCCTTCCGGGAGCGCACCGCCCTGGAATTGCCGCGGCTTAAAGAGGAGAGCCGGTTTACCGGCTACGAGGAACTGCGCACCGAGACCCGGGTGTCGGGCCTGTGGAATGTCGCGGGCGAGCCGCTGCAGGAGATCGCCGCCGGGGAGCGCGGCATGATCGCCCTGGAGAGCACGCCCTTTTATGCCGAGAGCGGCGGCCAGGTCGGCGACAGCGGCTTGTTGTTGTGCGCCGACGAACCCTGTTTTGCGGTGGAAGACACGCTGTCCAGCGGCACCGGGCGCCTGCATTGCGGCATGGGCCTGGGCCCCTTGCAGCTGCAGCAAGCGGTGGTGGCGGAGGTGGACGCCGAACGCCGCCGGGCGATCATGCGTCATCATTCGGCAACGCACCTGTTGCATGCCGCATTGCGCGCCGTGTTGGGCGAGCAGGTGCAGCAGCGGGGCTCCCTGGTGGACGCCGGGCGCCTGCGTTTTGATTTTACGCACCATGAGGCACTGAGCGATGAGCAACTGCTGGAATTGGAGCACCAGGTCAACGGCAAGATCCTGGAAAATACCGAGGTCTCGGTAGAGTGGACTTCCAGGGAGGAGGCCGAACGGGACGGTGCCCTGGCACTGTTCGGCGAAAAGTACGGGGAGCGGGTGCGCGTGCTGCGCATCGGCGGTGATTTTTCCGTGGAACTGTGCGGCGGTACCCACGTGCAGCGCAGCGGCGAGCTGGGCGTGTTCAAGATCATTTCTGAAAGCGGCATTGCCGCCGGTGTGCGGCGCATCGAGGCACTGGCCGGTGCCGCCGCCCTGGCGCGTTTCCAGGATGACGCCCGGCTGCTGGCGCGCCTGGGGACGCAATTGCAGCAGCCGCCCCGGGACTTGCCGGAGAAGCTGCAGAAGTTGCAGGAGGAAAACCGCAGCCTGCGTCGCCAATTGGAAAAATCCGCGGACCGGGCACCGGGGGTGGAGTTGAATATCGCGGCCGCGGTGGAGGTGGACGGCGTGCGGGTGTTGGCACAACAGCTGCCGGCCCGGGACCCGCGCGGATTGCGCACGGCCGTGGACCGCTGCCGGGAACAGCTGGGCAGTGGCGTGGTGCTGCTGGTCTCGGAGTATGAGGGGGATGCGATTTTTGCCGCCGGGATCAGCGAGGACCTGGTCGCGCGCCTGTCGGCGGGAAAACTGATGCGCGAGTTTTGCGCTTCCCTGGGCGGGCGGGGCGGCGGGCGCAAGGACTTCGCCCAGGGAGGTGGCGGAGATTTGAGTGCCGTGGACGCCGCACTGGAGCGGGTGCCGTCCTGGGTTGCAGAACAGCTGGGCTGAAACCATGATCTATGGCCTGGAAGAAACGCAAGCCGAGCTGAAACCATGATCTATCGCCTGGAAGAAACGCAAGCCGAGCTGCGCGGTGCGGAGCATTTCATCGCCCCGGGAGCGGTGCTGATCGGCAGGGTGATCCTGGAGGCGCGCGCCAGCGTATGGTTCAACGCGGTACTGCGGGGCGATGTGGAACCCTTGCATATCGGCGAGGAGAGCAACGTGCAGGATTTTGCGATGTTGCATGCGGACCCGGGCTTTCCGCTGCAGATCGGCCCCCGGGTGACCATCGGGCACCATGCCGTCGTCCATGGCTGCACCGTCGACGAAGCCTGCCTGATCGGTATCAATGCCGTGATCCTTAACGGTGCCCGCCTGGGCCGGCACTGCCTGGTCGGTGCCAATGCCATGGTGCCGGAAGGCATGGAGGTGCCGGAGGGTTCGCTGGTGGTCGGCACGCCGGCCAGGGTGCGGCGCAGCCTGAGTTCGGAGGAGCGCACCATCCTCGAGGCCTCGGCACAAAATTATGTGCAGAATGCCCAGCGTTTCCTGCGCGGTCTCAAACCCGCCTGAGAGGCTGTATTAGAATTGCCGCCTGCACGCCCGGGAATCTTCGATGTCTGCCGCCCAGGAATTCAATCTCGCCGACCTGTTCGAACTGGCAGTAGACCAGTACGGCGACCGGGAATGCCTGGTGGTCGGCGAGCGCCGTTGTACCTTCAGGGAACTCGATGCGCGCGCCAATCGCTGCGCTCATTACATGGCCCGGCGCGGCATCGGTGCCGGCGACCACGTCGGTATCTACGCGCTCAATTCCATGGAATGGGTGGAATTGATGTGGGCGACGGTCAAGCTGCGGGCCGTGTGGATCAACATCAATTATCGTTATATCGCCGATGAGTTGGCCTACCTGTTTGACAACGCCGACCTCAAGATGTTGTTTTGTGAGCGGCAGTTCCTGGGACTGGCACAGGAGGCGGCAACCCCCGGGCTCATGCAAAATTGCGTCTTCATCGAGGATGGCAGCGGGACCGCGCTCCCGGAGACGGTAACGGAATACGAAGAGGCCCTGGCGCAGGGCTCTGCAGAGCGTGATTTCGAGGCGCGTTCGGGAGACGATCTCTACATTCTCTACACCGGTGGCACCACGGGCATGCCCAAGGGCGTGGTCTGGCGTCATGAAGACGTGTTTTTTACCCTGGGAGGCGGCATCGACGCCATGAGCGGCGAGCGTGTGCAAGAGCCCATGGACATCATCCGCCGCGGCTTGAAAAACGGGCCGGTCACCATGCTCAGCACGGCACCCCTGATGCACGGCGCCTGCCAGTGGGGCGTGATCAACAGTGCTTACGAGGGGCGGAAAATCCTGCTCATGCGCAAGTTCGACGCCGAGGAGGTGTGGCGTGCGGTGGAACGGGAAAAAGTCAACGGCATCATGATCACCGGCGATGCGATGGGCCGCCCGATGATCGAGGCGTACGCAGCGAACCCCGGGGCCTTCGACTGTTCCTCCCTGTTCATGGTGACGAGCACGGCCGCCATTTTTTCCGCCTCGGTCAAGGAACAGTTCCTGCAGCATTTCCCGGAATTGCTGATCATCGACGGCGTCGGTGCCTCGGAATTCGGCTCCAGCGGCATGATGACCGTGAACAAGGAGCAGGTGCAGAGCGAACTCAGCATTTCTCCGAACTCCGATACCCTGGTAGTGGATGAGAATTTCGACCCCCTGCCTCCCGGCAGCGACAAGATCGGCAAGATTGCGCGCCGCGGCAACCTGCCCCTGGGCTATTACAAGGACGAGAAAAAAAGTGCCGAGGTTTTCGTCACTGCGGCAGATGGCACGCGCTACTCGGTGCCCGGGGATTTTGCCCGCATCGAGGAGGACGGGCGCATCACCCTGCTGGGCCGCGGCAACACCTGCATCAACTCCGGCGGCATGAAAATTTTTCCGGAAGAGGTGGAACAGGCACTCAAATCGCACGCGGATGTTTTCGATGCGGTGGTGGTCGGTGCCCCCGACGAACGTTGGGGGGAGCAGGTGGCGGCGGTGGTCGAGGCGCGCCCGGGGTGTCAGCCGGAATTGCAGAGTCTGCAGGAACATTGCCGGGTTCACATCGCGGGGTTCAAAATTCCGCGGCAATTGCACCTGGTTGCGCGTATCTTGCGCTCACCCAGCGGCAAACCGGATTATCCCTGGGCCCGGCAGCTGGTCACAGGCCCCGGGGAGGCTAGCACCGCGGACGCCGCTAAGACATTTTCGAGAGGCGAGGGCCGGGGAAACTGATGGAAACACAAGTGGCAACTCGATCTTCGGCGGCGATGCCGGGCTTTGTCAAAGTCACGGCGAGCTATCCCGGGGTCAATACCAGGCTGAGGCATGTCCCGGGCAGTTACGGCCTGCCGGTGCTGGGCCGACTGCCCCTGCTCATGAAGGACCCGTACCGGCTGACCCTGGAACATTACCGGAAATACGGGCCGGTCTCGCGTTTCCGCCTGTCTCGTTACAAGGGCGTGCTGGCACTGGGGCCCGAGATTTCGCAGCGGCTGTTCACGGACCCGGAACAGATTTTTTCCACCGCCCTGGGATACGACAACCTGATCCAGGATTTTTTCCCGGGCGGCCTGTTGTTTAAAGATTTTACCGAGCACCGCTTCCAGAGACGGCTCCTGCAGACCAGTTTCAAAACCGAGACCATGCAAGGCTATGTGAAAACCATGGGCGAGGTGTTCGACCGCGATATCGAAGCCTGGAACCTGGAACAGCCGCTGCCGTTTTTCCCGGCCATTAAGCGCCTGTTGTTGATCAATGCCATAAAGGTGTTTTACGGTGTCGACGAGGACCGCGAGCTGTCCACGGAACTCAGGAACACCTTCAACGAGGCGATGATGGGACAGATGGCACTGCTGTACTGGAGAATCCCGGGACTGCGCTACGATCGCGGTGCCAGGGCCAGCATGCGTCTGCGACGTTATGCGCAGGGATTGCTGGATGAGCACCGGGAGAGTGATCACGGCAGCATGCTGTGTTACATGTGCCGGGAGACCCGCGAGGACGGAACGCCTTTTCCCGACGAGGAGATTATCGATCATCTGAATTTCGTGCTGTTTGCCGCGCACGACACCACCACCAGCGTGCTCTCCCAGATGTTTCATTACCTGGGCAAGCATCCGGATTGGCAGGAGCGTTTGCGCGCGGAAGTGCAGTCTGTAGGTGAAGATGGCGGACTTCCCTCTTGGGAGGAACTGCAACAGCGGATGCCGGTCGCCGAGCAACTGGTGCAGGAAGTGCTGCGCCTGAATCCCTCGGTCACCATCATGATGCGCAGGCTGTTGCGGGACTCGGAACTGGGCGGGGTGCAACTGCCGGCCCACACCCGTATTTTCCACATGCCTTGTTTTAATCATCGCATGCCGGAGTACTGGACCGCCCCGCATGATTTTGACCCGGACCGTTTCTCGGAGGAACGCGCCGAACACAAGCGCGCGCCTTTCTTGCACGTGCCTTTCGGCGGCGGCGCGCACAAGTGCATCGGCATGCATTTTGCCAAGCTCCAGGCCAAGTTGTTTTTACATCGTTTTATCCGCCGGCATCGTTTTCGTCATGCCCCGGGATACGCCGATGAGCTGACGGTGGTGCCGCTGCCCAGGCCCAAGGATGATCTGCCGTTGGTGATCGAGAGACTTAACTGATCTCCGCCACCTGGACGACCGGTGTGTCCGGCGTCTCTTTTTCCTCCGCGGTATCGTCTTCGGCCGCCAGGCGCAGGCGGGCGCGGCGCACCACCTTGTCGTCGCGCACGGACAGCACCTCCAATATGTAGCGCTCGACCTTGATCGACATCTGCGGTTCCGGCAGGCTGCCCAGGTGCTTGACGATCAAACCGTTCAGGGTGGTGACACCGTTGCTGGGCAGGGACCATCCCAGTTCCTTGTTGATGTCATGGATGGTGGTGGCCCCCTCGATAATATAACTGCCGTCCGGGCGCGGGTGGATGTCTTGAGAGAAAGCGGTTTCCCTGAGTCCCAGGTTCACCTTGCCGACGATTTCTTCCAGGATGTCTTGCATCGTGACAATGCCCTCGGTCGCCCCGTATTCATCGACGACGATGGCGAGGCTGGAGTTCTCCTCCTGGAAATTGTGCAACTGCGTCGGCACCGTGGTGCCCTCCGGGACGAAGTACGGTTTCTGTGCGAACTTGCGCAAGGCCTCGGGAGTCAGCGGGTTTTGCAGCAGGCGGGGCAGGTCGCGGACATCGAGCACGCCGATAATATGATCCAGGTCGCCCTGGTAGACCGGCACCCGCGTGATGCGATCTTCTGCAAACAACTCCAACAACTGCTGGGGGTTGCTGTTGATCTCGGCCCCGACCACCTGGTTGCGCGGTGCCATGATGTCATCGACGGTGATGTGTTCCAGGCGCAGAATATTGACCAGCATCTGCCGGTACTTGTCCGGCAGGTCGGCCTCCTGGTCGTGCAGGATATGCAGCAGGTCTTCGTGGTCTATGGGCTGGTCCCGGTGCAGGTCCGGTTTGACGCCCATCACGCGCAGCATGGCATTGCTGAAAAAGTTCAGGAATTTAACCAGCGGCATCAGCAGGACCATCAATGGCGCCAGGATGTAACTGGCACCGAAGGCGATACGCTCGGGATGCAGGGCGGCCAGGGTCTTGGGGCCGGTCTCGGCAAATACCAGGATGAAAAAGGTCAGGGTGATGGTGGCGATCAGTGGACCGGCGTCGCCATACAGGCGCAGTGCCAGCACCGTGGTCAGCACCGAGGCACTGATGTTGACCACGTTATTGCCGATCAGGATCAGTCCCAGCAGGCGGTCCTTGCGCTCCAACAGGCGATGGACACGCTGCGCGCTGCGATGGCCTTTTTTACTCAGCGAGCGCAACCGGTAGCGGTCCAACGCCAGCATGCCGGTTTCAGAACTGGAGAAAAAGGCGGACAGGAACAAAAGCCCGACCAGCAGCCCGAGCAGAAGTTCCGAAGACAGTGCGTTCAAAAGAGGCGGTCGACGCGGAAGCCGGGGCTATTATCGCACAGAAAGCCCGGCGCTAAATTGCGCACCGGGCCGCGCTTCAGGAGAGCAGGAATTCGCCGCCCAGGAGGACGATGAGCAGCAGGCCCAGGCCGCCCAGGGTCCAACGGGCGGTGGCGGCACCTTGCCAATGGAACAGGCGGCGCCCTGCCAGCAGGGTGCAGAGCATGGCCAGGGCAACCGCCGGGAAGGTGTTTTGCAGCACGGCGGGCCGGCCGCCGGGGAAATCCGCCAGCAGCAGGCCACTGGCCAGCACCGCTCCCAGCAGCAGGGCGCCCAAGAGCAGTACCTGGAACAGGTTCCGGTCTTGGGCCTCCAGCGAGGGGAGCAGGCGCGCCAGGCCCAGGACCCGGTGTTTTTTCAAACGGGCATGAAAAAACAGGATGTACAGAACCTGGGCACCGGCGATGCTGAGCAGGGAGAAGGCGGCGACCGAGAGCAGGGCATGGAATACCGGGACCTGGCCCCGCACCAGCACATCCCCGCTGTCGGGGCGCCACAGGGTCAGGAGTATCGCCGCTGCGGCCAGCGGCTGAAACAGGATCAGCAATCGTTCCACCTGCGGGCGAAATACGCTGTAGAAAAGCGTGATGCCGACGGTGACGCACAGCAACAGGGAAAGCGCGGGCAGCGGCTCCAAGTTAATTCCGCCCGTGGGCTGTACGCCGTGATACAGTGCCAATGCGTGCAGGCCCACGGCCAGGCATCCCAAGAACACGCTCCAGTTGCGAACCGCACTTTCCGGGTCGCGCCAGGCATGGGCAAACTGGTGCAAGGCTGCCGCTGCGTACAACAGCACCGCAGAGAGAGAGAACACTTGGACCATGAAGTTCATCATAACCCAAATTCATCGGCTGCGCAGCATTCGCGCGGGGTTCCCAAGGCAGCGTTTCCAGGCGTTCTAAAGACCTGTGCGTGCTATAATTTTTCCTTGGCCTGCGGCCACTTGCGCTTGTTTACGCCCCGGGAGAATCGGTGAGCGATTTTGCCAAAGAAATACAAGTTGTTCCCATAGAGGAGGAGCTTAAAAAGTCCTACTTAGACTATGCGATGAGCGTGATCATAGGCCGCGCATTGCCCGATGTTCGCGATGGTTTCAAGCCGGTGCATCGCCGCATTCTCTACGCCATGCGCGAACTGGGCAACGACTGGGATAAACCGTACAAGAAATCCGCCCGGGTAGTCGGCGACGTCATCGGCAAGTACCATCCGCACGGTGACGCCGCGGTCTACGAAACCATCGTGCGCATGGCGCAGCCGTTTGCCATGCGCTACCTGCTGGTGGACGGACAGGGAAATTTTGGTTCGGTAGACGGCGATGCACCCGCCGCCATGCGTTACACCGAGATTCGCATGAGCCGTTTTGCGCAACAGTTGCTGGCGGACATCGAGTGTGAAACCGTGGATTTTGCGCCGAATTACGACGGCACCGAACAGATCCCCCAGGTATTGCCGACGCGCGTCCCCCACCTGCTGGTCAATGGCTCCTCGGGTATCGCTGTCGGCATGGCGACCAACGTGCCACCGCACAACCTGGCCGAAGTGTGCCGGGCCTGCCAGGCACTGTTGGAAAATCCCGGCCTGGACCTGGAACAGCTGCTGGAATACATCCCGGGGCCGGATTTTCCCACCGCGGGGCTGATTAACGGCCGCGCCGGCATCGTCTCGGCGTACCGCACCGGGCGCGGCCGCCTTCTTTTGCGCGCCCGCGCCCGCATCGAGGACGGTGACAAAAGCGCGCGCCAGAGAATTATCATCAGTGAGCTTCCCTACCGGGTCAACAAGGCGCGCCTGGTCGAACGGATCGCCGAACTGGTGCGCGAGAAAAAACTGCAGGGTATCGCCGAATTGCGAGACGAGTCCGACAAGGACGGCATTCGCATCGTGGTGGAGCTGCGCCAGGGAGAGATCGGCGAAGTGGTGCTGAACAATCTTTATTCCCGGGGCGGTCTGCAGACCAGCTTCGGCATCAACATGGTGACCCTGGTCGAGGGCAGTCCCCGCCTGCTCAATCTCAAGGAGGTCCTGGAGGCTTTTTTACAGCACCGGCGCGAGGTGGTGACGCGCCGCACCCTGTTCTTGCTGCGCAAGGCCCGGCAGCGGGCCCACCTGCTGGAGGCCCTGCTGCTGGCCTCCGCGCACATCGATACCGTGGTGGAGACTATTCGGCAGGCTGCATCGCCGGCTGCAGCACGGGAACAATTGCTGGCCCGGACCTGGACGCCCTCGTCCATACTGCTGGGTATGCTGGCGGAACTTGCGACCGGGGAACACCGACCCGAGGACCTGGGTGCCGAATACGGCCTGGTCGAAGAGCAGGGTCAGCAGCTGTATCGTTTTTCACCGGAGCAGGTGCAGGCGATACTGGAACTGCGTCTGCAGCGGCTCACCGGCTTGGAGCAGCAAAAGATTAAGGATGAATATGAAAATAAAATCAAGGATATAAAGAAATATATTCAGATACTTTCTGAACCGGATATGCTGCGCGAGGTGATTCGCGATGAGCTGCGGGAACTGGTCGATGGCTACGGGGATGAGCGGCGCACGGAAATTGTCGAATCGCAGCTGGACCTGGAGGAGGAGGACCTGGTGCAAAACGAACGCCGGGTCTTCAGCCTGACCCGGGACGGCTATGCCATCGCCCAGTCCCTGGAGGAGTATCGCTCCCAGAGGCGGGGCGGGCAGGGCCGTTCAGGGGCTGCGGTCAAGGAGGAGGATCTGATCGAACAGCTGTTTGTCGCCGAAGCCCTGGATACCCTGCTCTGTTTCAGCAACCTGGGCCGGGTGTATTCCCTGCGCGCCTTTCGCATTCCCAGGGCGAGTCTCAACACGCGCGGACGCCCGCTGGCCAACCTGCTGTCCCTGCAGGAGGGGGAGCAGATCTGCATGATACGGCCGCTGCGCGCCTCCACCGATGAATACCTGTTGTTGTGCACCGCCCGGGGCAAGGTCAAAAGAACCCCCATGCAGGCCTTTAAAAATCTGCGCCGCAACGGGCTGCGCGCCCTGCGCCTGGTGGAGGGCGATACCCTGGTCAGCGTGCAGGTGGCCACGGCCGATGCAGACCTGATGTTGTTTGGCAGCAATGGCCGCTGCTGCCGCTTCGCCGTCGACCGGGTGCGGGCGTCGGGGCGCAATGCACAGGGAGTGCGCGGCATGCGTCTGCGGGACGGGGCGCAGGTGGTCGCCGCCATTGTGCCGGGGCAGGGAGAAATTCTCTGCATCAGTGAAAACGGCTACGGCAAGCGCAGCCGGCTGGAAGATTTTCCACGCAAGGGCCGCGGCGGCCTGGGGGTCATCGCACTGCGCACCAACGAGCGCAACAGTGCCCTGGTGGCGGCCGTGCAGGTGAGCGCGGCAGATGAACTGATCGTGATCAGCGATCGCGGCACGCTGGTGCGTGTTCCCATCGCCGAGATTTCCGTGATCGGACGCAATACCCAGGGCGTGCGCATCGCGCGCCTGCGCCGGGGTGAAAAAGTGGCGGCAGTGGCGCGCGTGCCGGGCAACGGGGAACTGCAGTTTGCACAGGGTGCAAGCAGGGGCGGTGCCGCAGAAGGCGAGGGTGCAAGCAGGGGCAGTGCGGGTCCGCAGGAACCGAGGGCACTTCCGGGACCGGCGTGCGAGCAGGGGCAGGGCCGCGGGGGAGGAGAGCGAGGGCACTTCCGGGACCGACGTCGGGACCCGGGCCGCGGGGGAGGAGACCGACTTCGAGAGTCCGTCTGCGGAGGATGCGGCGGATCTTGACGGGGATGTTGAGCGGGAGACGGACTGAGCGCGTGGCGCGCAACTACAATTTCAGCGCCGGGCCGGCCATGCTGCCGGAGGCGGTGCTGCGCCAGGCGGCGGCGGAGTTGCTGGACTGGCAGGAGCTGGGCGCATCGGTGGTCGAGATCAGTCACCGCAGCGCCGAGTTCAGCGCACTGGCCGAACGGGCGGAGCAGGACCTGCGCACCCTGCTGCAGATCCCCGCAGAGTACGCGGTGCTGTTTTTGCAGGGCGGTGCCACGGCGCAGTTTGCCTTCGTGCCCTTGAATCTCCTGGGCGACTGCAAAACAGCGGATTACGTGGACACCGGGCACTGGTCGCAGAAGGCGATTGCCGAGGCCGGGCGTTACTGCGAGGTGCGGGTGGTTGCAAGCCCGGGCGAGGACGCCCGACATCTGCTGCCGCCGGCGAACGAGTGGCCCCTGGATGCCGATGCGGCGTACCTGCATTACACCGCCAATGAGACCATCGACGGCGTGGAATTTCACGAGACGCCGGACAGTGCCGGGACACCCCTGGTCTCCGACATGTCCTCCAACCTGCTCTCGCGCCCGCTGGAGATCGAACGTTTTGGCCTGGTCTATGCCGGTGCGCAGAAAAATATCGGCCCGGCGGGACTCTGCATCGTGATCGTCCACCGTGAACTGTTGCAGCGGGGGGCTGCGACCGTGCCCTCGGTGTTTTGCTACCGGGCGCAGGCCGAGCGGGCGTCGATGTTGAATACCCCGCCGAGCTTTGCCTGGTATGTCGCCAGCCTGGTCTTTCGCTGGTTGCTGGAGCAGGGCGGGGTTGCCGAGATGGAACGGCGCAATATTCGCAAGTCGGGGATGCTCTATGCGCTCATCGACGAGAGTGATTTTTATTGCAACCGGGTGCCGCCTGAAAACCGCTCGCGCATGAACGTGCCCTTCCAACTGGCAGACCCCGCACTCGAGTCCCGGTTTCTCACGGAAGCGTCGGCGGCGGGGCTCTGCAACCTGCGTGGGCACCGTGCCGTCGGCGGCATGCGCGCCAGTATCTACAACGCGATGCCGGAACAAGGGGTGCAATTGCTGGCGGATTTCATGCGGGATTTTGAGAGCCGGTGCAGCTGATGTGCGCGCTGTGTACGCGGGGACGCTGGGTATAATGCGCGGTCGCTGCGTGTTTCTGCTCCCGTCACCCGTGCACGCGGCTTCCCGATCATGAGCACCGAGTCCAAGGATCCACTGGCGCAACTGCGCGATCAGATCGATGCGGTGGACCGCCGCCTGCTCGAGTTGATGACCGAGCGCGCGGAACTGGCACGCCGGGTTGGTGAGGCCAAGCGTCGCGAGAGCGGGGACGGAGAACCGGAGTTCTACCGTGCAGAACGCGAGGCGCAGGTGCTGCGCAGGATGCGGGAATTAAATCCCGGGCCGATGAAAGACGAGACGATCGCCGCCGTGTTTCGCGAGATCATGTCTGGTTGCCTGGCACTTTCCAAGGTACTGACGATCGCATACCTGGGGCCCGCCGGCACCTTCACCGAGGAGGCGGCGGTCAAGCATTTCGGCCACGCGGCCCGGGTCATGCCCCGGGGCACGATCTCCGACGTGTTCGCCGGCGTGGAATCCGGGGAGGCGGAGTACGGGGTGGCACCGGTGGAGAATTCCACCGAGGGCATGGTCTCGCATACCCTGGACAGTTTCCTGGACTCGCCGCTGCATATCTGCGGCGAGGTGATCCTGCCCGTGCGCTTGCACTTGATGGTGCGCGAGGGGACGCCCCATGAACACGTCCAGTGGATCTGCGCCCATGAGCAGGCCCTGGCGCAATGCCGCAACTGGCTGGAGCGCAACTGGAAGGGCGTCGGGCAACAGGCCGCTTCCAGCAACGGCGAAGCGGCGCGGCGCGCCGCGGAAACGGCCGGTATGGCGGCACTGGCCGGGGCCTCGGCGGCGGAGCACTACGGCCTGCAGGTACTGGAACGCAATGTCCAGGATCTCGGCGACAACACCACGCGCTTCCTGGTGATCGGAAGGGAGAAAGTGCGGCCCAGCGGCCGGGACAAAAGCTCGATCATCGCCTCGGTCAAGAACCGCCCCGGCGCACTCTACGAATTGCTGGAGCCATTCCGCGATGCCGGCATCCAACTGACCCGCCTGGAGTCGCGTCCCTCCCGCGGGGAAACCTGGACGTACGTGTTTTTTATCGAATTCGAAGGCCATGAAGACGAGGAAAAGATCGCGGGGGTGCTGGAACAACTGCAACAGTCCACGGTGATTCTGAAACGCCTGGGCTCCTATCCCCGCGCTCCCTTGGATGAGGGGAGCGGCCCGGCATGAAACCGGATTTCGCCGCCCTGGCGAATCCGGGTGCGCGGCAGATCGCCCCCTATATCCCCGGCCGCCCGGCGCAAAGCCTGCTGCCGCAGGAACAATTCGACAGCGCGCTGCAACTGGCGAGCAATGAAAACCCGTTGGGTGCCGGCAGCCTGGCCCGGGAGGCGGCAGAGCGCGCACTCTCAGAGATCGCACGCTATCCCGATGCCGATGCCTTCCGGCTGCGGCAGACCCTGGCGCAGAAACTGGGGGTCGACACCGCGCGCCTGGTGTTTGGCAACGGTTCCAACGAGGTGCTGATCCTGCTGGCACTGTGTTTCCTGCACCCGGGCGTCTCGGCGGTCTATTCGCGCCATGCGTTCGTGGTCTACCCGCAGGCGGTGCAGATCAGCGGTGCCCGCGCATTGGTCGCTCCCGCCCGGGACTGGGGCCATGACCTGGAGGCCATGCTGGCACTGTGCCGGGAAGACACGCGCATGGTTTTCATTGCCAATCCCAACAATCCCACGGGTTCCTGGGTCAGTGCAGCAGAGTTGCGGCACTTCCTGGAACAACTGCCGGGCGAGGTACTGGTGGTACTGGACGAGGCGTACTGCGAATACGTCAGGTCTGCGGATTACCCGGACAGCCTGGCCCTGCAGACCGAATTTCCCAACCTGGTGGTGACCCGCAGTTTCTCGAAGATTCACGGGCTCGCCGCCCTGCGCGCCGGTTACGGCATCGCCGAACCGCAGATCACCGGCCTGTTACAGCGCGTGCGCCAGCCATTCAATCTCAACCACATCGCCCAGGAGGCGGCTTGTGCGGCACTGGAAGATGGGCAACACCTGGACCAGAGCCGGGCACTCAACGCCGAGGGCCTGGCACTCCTGCAGCGGGAATTGCCGCGCCGGGACCTGGAGTGCGTTCCCTCGATCGCGAACTTCCTGTGTTTTCGTGCACCGCCGGGTTGCCAGGCGCAGGCACTGTACGAAGCACTGCTGCAACGAGGCGTGATCGTGCGACCGGTCGAGCAGGTCTACGATATGCCCGGGTACCTGCGGGTCAGCGTCGGCCGGCCCGCGGACAACGAACGTTTCCTGGCGGTGCTGGACGAAGCGCTGGACCAGTTGCAGCGGGCCCGCTGAAAACCCGTGCACTGCATCTTGCCGTCGCCCCGTTCATGAGTGCCGGGAGACTGAAGCGCGTAGTGATTGCGGGCCTGGGCCTGATCGGCGGCTCCGTCGCCGGTGCCCTCAAGCGCAATGATCTGTGTGATGAAGTGCTGGGCTGGGTGCGCCGCCCGGAGCCGCTGGAAATCGCCGGCAAGCGCGGCTGGGTCGACGGCGGCGGCACGGATCTGCCGGCACTGGCCCGGGATGCCGAGCTGGTGT
Source organism: Gammaproteobacteria bacterium (assembly GCA_965215045.1). Taxonomy (GTDB): domain Bacteria; phylum Pseudomonadota; class Gammaproteobacteria; order JABABF01; family JABABF01. The sequence goes on from OZ244031.1 coordinate 2,033,239, forward strand.
TGATCGCCGTGCCGCTGGCGAGCCTTCGGTCGACCCTGGAACATCTGCGCCCCCTGGCGGACGGGGAGACCGTGCTCACGGATGCGGTCAGCGTCAAGTGCGAAGTGTTGGAGCAGGTGCGCGGGGTTTTTGGCGGGGTGCCGCAGAATTTTGTCCCCGGGCATCCCATTGCGGGCTCGGAGCGGGACGGCGTGGCGGCCGCCGACCCGGAGTTATTCCGGGGACGCAAAACCGTGCTGACGCCGACGGCGGAAACCGCAGAAGTGGCCTTGCACAAGGTGCGCATGCTGTGGCGGGGTGTCGGTGCCAAAATCCTGGAATTGTCGCCGGAAGAGCACGATGCGGCGTTGGCGGCCACCAGTCACCTGCCACACCTGCTGGCCTATGCCGCCATGCAGCTGCTGGAGGAGGAGGGCGGAGAGCAGCTCCTGCGCCTGGGCGGCAGTGGACTGGAAGACTTCAGCCGCATTGCCGGGGCCGACCCCGCGCTGTGGCGCGACATCAGCCTGGCCAATCGCGAGGCCCTGCAGAAACTGCTGGAACGTTTTGAGGGGAACTTGCAAGAGCTGCGCCGGCATCTGCAGAGCGGCGATGGTCGGGCCCTGCAAAAGATGTTTGCCCGGGCACAAAAATTACGCCGCGCCTTGCAGGCTTCAAAAACGGCAAAACAATGACCAGGTGCCTGGATTATCAAGTGGCGGGGGGCGGCCAGCTGTCGGGGACCCTGCGTCTGCCGGGCGACAAGTCGATCGCACACCGCGCCCTGCAGGTTTCAAAAACGGCAAAACAATGACCAGGCGTCTGGATTATCAAGTGGCGGGGGGCGGCCAGCTGTCGGGGACCCTGCGTCTGCCGGGCGACAAGTCGATCGCACACCGCGCCCTGATCCTGGGGGCCCTGGCCCGGGGCGAGACGCGCATCCGCAACTTCTTGTACAGCGCGGATTGCCTGGCGACCCGGGAAGCACTGCACTCGCTGGGCGTGCGCATTGAAGAAGGTGCCGGGGCGGAGTTGTGCATACAGGGTTGCGGCCGGCAAAATTTTCGCGCCCCCGGGCGGGCACTCGACTTGGGCAACTCGGGCACGGGACTGCGGCTTCTGGCCGGGGTCCTGGCGGGCTGTTCTTTTGACAGCGTGTTGACCGGTGACGCCAGCTTGCGGTGCCGGCCCATGCAGCGCATCATCTCACCGCTGCGGCAGATGGGCGCGGACCTGCAATGCGAGGAAGGCGGCCTGGCACCCCTGCGCTTCGCCCCGGTTCCCGAACTGTGTGGCATCGAGCACCAGATGGAAGTGGCGAGTGCCCAACTCAAGTCCTGCCTGTTGCTGGCGGGACTGGTCGCCCGGGGTGCCACTTGCATCGTCGAGCCGCAAGCGAGTCGCGATCACACCGAACGGATGCTGGAGCATTTTGGTTGCCAGTTGCAACGTTCGTCGACGCGCGTGTGCATCACCGGCGGTGCCCACCTGGAGGGACGCGAGCTCGAGCTCCCGGGGGATCTCTCTTCGGCGATGTTCGCCATCGTCGCGGCCTGTATCAGCGAGGGCTCCCGGTTGCGGGTCGAGGGCGTGGGGATTAATCCAACGCGCAGCGGCGGTCTGGAGATCCTGCAGGACATGGGTGCTGCGCTCAGCATTGGCAATGAGCGGGAACTGTGCGGGGAACCGGTCGCCGACCTGGAGATCGAAGGCGGAGCTGCACTGCGCGGCACGGAGATCCCGCCGGAGCGGGTGCCGCGTGCCATCGACGAGTTCCCGGCCCTGTTCATCGCCGCTGCCTGCGCCCGCGGCGAGACCGTGCTGCGGGGAGCCGCGGAATTGCGCCTCAAGGAGAGCGACCGGCTGGCGGCCATGGCCGAAGGTCTGCGCCTGCTGGGAGTGGAACTGGAATTATTTGCCGACGGGATTCGCATCTGCGGGCGACAGCAATTCTGCTCGGCGGAGCTGGACAGCCGGGGAGACCACCGGGTGGCGATGGCCTTCGCCGTGGCGGCCCTGCGCACACCGACGGGTCTGCGGGTGCGGGACTGTGCCAACGTGCGCACCTCGTGGCCGGATTTTGTTCCCAGTCTCAGCAGGCTGGGCCTGCAGGTTTCAGAGACCGCCGCATGAACGTTCCGGTGATTGTCCTGGACGGTCCCAGCGGCACCGGCAAGAGCAGCGTCAGCATTGCACTGGCCGAACGGCTGGCCTGGCATCGCCTGGAAAGCGGTGTTTTGTACCGCCTGGTGGCCCTGGAACTGTATCGCCGGGATGCCGATGTCGAGGACCTCGATACCCTGCAGGAAATCCTCGAACAACTGCGTCCGGAATTCCGCGGGGAGAGCGTGTTGCTGAACGGCGAGGACGTGCGGGCGTCGATCCGCGGCGAGGAAATTGGAACGCGAGCCTCGAGAATTGCATCGCGGGCGGAGGTGCGTTCCCGCTTGGTACACATTCAGCGCAGCTACCGCCGCCCGCCGGGCCTGGTCGCCGAGGGCCGTGATATGGGCACGGTGGTTTTCCCCGACGCCCCGCTCAAAATTTTTCTCGATGCCGGCGTGGAAGAGCGCGCGCTGCGGCGTCATAAACAGTTGAAAGATCAGAATATCAATGTTAAAATTTCCGCGCTTGTCGAGGAGATGTCCCGGCGAGATTCCCGTGACCGGACGCGTCGAACCGCACCGCTCGTAGAGGCGGTCGATGCCGAGGTCCTGGATACCACCCGAATGAAGATCAACGAGGTGACAGAGACGATTATGCACTTGTGGCGGCAGAGACAGGCGTCCAACACGGTATGAGTGAAAGTTTCAAAGAGCTGTTCGAGGAGAGCCTGCGTACCATTGACATGACGCCCGGCCAGGTGGTGACCGGCGTGGTCATGGACGTGGATGATGAATGGGTGACAGTGCACGCGGGATTAAAATCTGAAGGCGTGATTCCGCGCAGCCAGTTTGTTGACAGCACCGGGCAATGCGAGCTCTCCCAGGGAGACGAGGTGCAGGTCGCCCTGGAAGCGGTCGATGACGGCCTGGGCAATACGCGGATGTCGCGGGAAAAAGCGCGGCAGCAGGAAGTCTGGGACACGCTGCAGCAGGCCTACGAAACGGAAGGGGAAGTGCGCGGCAAGGTTACCGGCAGTGTCAAGGGCGGCTTCATGGTCGATGTCGATTGCGTGCGCTGTTTTCTGCCCGGCTCCCTGGCCGACTCACGACCCCTGAATGAACTGGAAGAACTCAACGGGCGGGAAATGGACTTCCGCATCATTCGCATGGAACCGGCACGCAATAACGTGGTGCTGTCCAGGCGTGCGGTCCTGGAAGCGCAATCGAGCGAAGAACGACAAAAACTGCTGGACTCCCTGGGCGAAGGACAAGTGGTGCGGGGCACGGTGCGCAACATGACCAATTACGGTGCCTTTGTCGATATCGGCGGTATCGATGGCCTGTTGCATGTGACCGACATGTCGTGGAAGCGGGTAGGGCGTCCCGAGGACGTGGTGCAGATCGGCGATGAACTGGAACTCAAGATTCTCAAGTTTGACCGCGAGAGCGAGCGGATTTCCCTGGGGCTCAAGCAGCTGCAGCACGATCCCTGGGAACAGCTGGCCGAGCATTATCCGACCGGGACCCGCGTCAAGGTGCGGGTGACCAAGACCACGGAATACGGATGCTTTGCCGAACTGGAGGAGGGCATCGAGGGCCTGGTCCATATCACGGAGATGAGCTGGTTGCAGCCACCGCCGCCGGTGGAGGTCGGCGAGGAGATCGAGGTGATGGTGCTGGAAGTCAGTCCGGAACGACATCGCATTTCATTGAGTGCCAAGCAGTGCACCGAGAACCCGTGGCTCAAGTTTGCCGCTTCGCACAACAAGGGCGATCGTATCTCGGGCGTCGTCAAGTCGATTACCAATTTCGGTTTGTTCGTCGAGCTGGAGGGCGGGGTCACGGGCCTGGTGCATGTCTCCGACCTGTCCTGGGAGGAGAGTGAAAACCACGAGGCGATCCTGCGCAATTACAAGAAAAACGAGAATATCGACGTGCTGGTATTGTCGATGGACCCGGAAAACGAGCGCATTGGTCTGGGCATCCGGCAATTGAATGATCCCCTGGTGGGCTACCTGGCGGATCACCCGGAAGGCAGTCATGTGCGCGGCAAAATCACCAAGGTCCTGTCGCGCTCGGCGACGGTGGAACTGGCCGAGGGAGTCATCGGCCTGTTACGGGGCAGCGAGATATCCCGGGAACGCATCGAGGATGTGCGCACCGTCCTGGAAAATGGCCAAGAGGTCGAGGCGCAGATTCTCAACGCCGATCACAAGTTGCGGCGCGTGATCCTGTCGATCTGCGCACTGCAGGAAAAAGAAGAGCGGGATGCGGTGCAAAGTTACCAGGAGCGCCGCGACAGCGACGCCAGGGTTACCGGTCCCAGGCTGGGAGATCTGATCGAGAATGAAGAAAAAAAAGAAGACTGAACGCCTTACCCTTTCGAGCCTGGTCTCGGATGTCGCGGGCATGCATAAAAACCTCTATCGCCAGGACGTAGAGGAAATCGTGAAATTTCTCCGCAACCGGATTATTGACATGCTGGCCGAGGGCAAGCGCGTGGAGTTGCGCGGTTTCGGTACTTTCGGTAAGCGCCAGCGCATTGGCCATATAGGACGCAACCCGCGCAACGGGGACCCGGTCTATATCGCCGAGCGCGCCGTACCGCATTTCAAACCCGCCAAGGAGATGCGCGAGCGCGCCAATTCACATTGAACCGGGAGCACCGGGCGAATGAATACGGCGCCATCCTTTTACCGCGAAGCCCGCACCCTGGTCATCGACCGGGAACAGGCCGGACGCCGCCTGGATAATTTTCTTTTTCGCCATTGTCCCGGGGTGCCGCGCTCGCGGGTGTACCGGGTGCTGCGCCGCGGGGAAGTACGCGTGAACAGCCGCCGCTGCCGCGCCGATTACCGCTTGGAAAATGGCGACCGGGTGCGCGTGCCGCCCCTGCGCCTGAAACTGCAGCCGGACCCGCCGCCGCGCCACCAGCTGTTGTCGCGTGTCCTGCTGGAAGACGAGGACCTGCTGGTGATCGACAAGCCCGCCGGACTCGCGGTCCACGGCGGGAGTGGCTGCAATGGCGGCCTGGTGGAAAGCTTGCGCCTGTTGCGCCCGGACCTGCCGTACCTGGACCTCGCACATCGCCTGGACCGCGAGACCTCGGGCTGCATCCTGCTGGTCAAGAAACCCGCGACGCTCAAACGTTTGCATGCCCTGTTTCGCAGTGCCCGCGTGCACAAACGCTACCTGGCCCTGCTCGTGGGACCCCTGCACGGAAAAATCCGCCAGGTCGATGCGGAACTGGAACGCGGCCGCCTGCGCTCCGGGGAACGGGTGGCACAGGTGAGACCGGGGGGACGCGCCTCCTCCACCCGGTTTGAACTGCTGGAGAGCTTCCACCTGGAGGATACGGAATACAGCCTGGTGGAAGCGCATCCTCTGACCGGGCGCATGCACCAGATCCGGGCGCACGCTGCGCATATCGGCACCTGGGTGGCGGGAGATCAAAAATACGGACAGGGGCGGCTCAACCGGCAACTCGCCGCCCTGGGGTTGCGACGCTTGTTTTTACACGCCCAGGGTTTGCATTTCAGTGACCAGGGGCGGACGGTACGGCTGCATTGTGAACTGCCGGAAGAACTGCAGGCATTCCTGGAAATTCTGCGCAGTCGCTGCAGATACGCTACAATAAATGCTGCGAGGGGACATGGGAGGCGAGGGGCATGAACGAAGAATCCTCAGATGGGAAAGAAGAGCGCAAGCAGCAGGAAGAGACACAGCGCCTGTTATTTGAAATCCAGCGGCAACAGCACCGCTGGCAACGTTGGGGCATTCGTTTCCGAATCCTGAGAACCATTTTCGTATCACTGCTGCTGCTGGGAGCTGCGATCCTGTTGTTCAGCCCGGGTTTCTTCGGTGGCGGTCCGCAGGTCGCGGAAATCTTTCCCGTCGGCGAAAAGCGTTCTCTTGTTCCGGGCAACTTGCGCGAGCCGCATATCGCGATGGTACGCTTTGAAGGTCTGCTGGAGGATGGCGGTGCAGCGGATGCCGAGACGATCAACCAGGGCCTGCGGCACGCTTTTCAATCCGAGGGTGCCCGGGTGGTGGTGCTGTCCATTAACAGCCCGGGAGGCAGCCCGGTGCAGGCCGGTTATATTTACGATGAAATGCGTCGCTTGCGCGCCCGTCACCAGGACCGCAAACTGTACGCGGTAATCCGTGATATCGGGGCTTCGGGTGCCTATTATGCCGCCGCTGCCGCAGACCGGATTTACGCTGACCGCGCCAGCCTGGTCGGTTCGATCGGCGTGATCTCCTCCGGCTTCGGGTTTGTTGAAGCGATGCGCAAGATCGGCGTGGAACGCCGCCTGTACACGGCGGGAGAAAACAAGGGTTTTCTCGACTCCTTCTCCCCGCAAAACCCGGAGCAGGTGGAAGCCTGGAAGAACACGCTGGACCTGGTGCATCGTCAATTTATCGACCGGGTGCTGGAGGGGCGGGGCGAGCGTCTCAAGGGAGAAAAAGAATTGTTGTTCAGCGGCTTTATCTGGACCGGGGAGCAGGCACTGGAACTGGGTCTGATCGACGACCTGCAAAGCGTTTCTTCCCTGGCCGCCGCCCTGGACCTCCCGGAGATTATCGACTACACCATCCAGCCCTCCTGGCCGGAACGGTTTTTTGAAGGCCTGGGAGTGACACTCAGCACGGCCTTCAGCCGCTTGCTGGCAAGCTCTGGAGGCCTGCGATGAAGCGGGCCAAGAGCGCGTTCCCCGAACGCATCTCCGTCACCGAGCTCAGTCAGCAGGAGGTGTGGCAGAGTTCCTTTCCGGGAGAAATGTTGCGGCGCCTGCAAAATGAACACGGTACGACATCGGGTGCCTGGCGGGTGGAGTTGCGCTACATTCGCGCACACAAGGGGCGCCCGGCGATTTCCGGGGAACTGAGCGGGGTGCTGCAACCCGTGTGTCAACGCTGCCTGCAGCCCATGCAGGTGCAACTGCAGCTGCGCTTCTTCTGGGGCCTGGTGCGCGATGATCACGAGGCCCAATCCCTGCCGAAGGAACTGGACCCGGTGCAGTTGTCGGGTAATTCCCTGGATTTATGCGCGGCCCTGGAAGACGAAGTCCTGTTGTCGATGCCGGTCGCCTACCTGCATGATGCCGGCGAATGCCTGCCGCCCTCGACCCGGAACCGTTTAAAAAAAGCGCCGCTCGGCGCGAGAAGTTAAGCAAGAGGAAAATTGAAATGGCGGTGCAAAAAAAACGCAAAACCCGTTCCCGGCGCGACATGCGGCGTTCGCATGACGCTCTTTCACAGCCGGCGCTCTCCACCGACGAGCTCAGCGGTGAACGGCACCAGCGGCATCACCTGGGCCGGGACGGCTTCTACCGCGGTCGCCGCGTGCTGGTGATCAAGGAAAAAGACGCGGCAAAACGGGGTGATGACGACGCAGCAGATACCGGGGGCTGAGCAGGGGCTTTGCATCGCCGTCGATGCAAACGGCGGCGAGGGGGGACTGGAAGCCATCCTGGGCGGCGTAGCGCGCTGCCTTGAGCAAGATACCCGGGTGCGCATCCTGCTGGCCGGGGATCGCACCGTGCTGGAGCGGGAATTGCCGCAGCGATTGCCGCCCCCCCTGCATTCCAGGGTCGAGCTGCTGCACGCCGAAGAGGTCATCGGTGAAGGTGAAAATCTCAATGTCTCCCTGCGGCGCAAGACCCGGTCTTCCCTGCACGCCATTGTCGACGCCCTGTGCGAAGGGCGGGCACACGCCTGTATCAGCAGCGGCAACAGTGCCGCACTGGCCGGCGTGGCACAGCTGCGACTGGGAGTTTTCCCCACCGTGGAACGGCCCGCCTTCTGTTGTCGCCTGCCGCACGAGGGCGGCTACAGCTACCTGCTGGACGTGGGTGCTTATGTCGATGTCCCACCGCATCGCCTGCTGCAATTCGCACACCTGGGCACCGCCCTGGCCACCAGTAACGGTTGTCCCACACCCAGGGTGGCACTGCTCAATATCGGTGCCGAGAAGAGCAAGGGCAACCGGCAGGTATCGCGCGCTGCCCGGTTATTACAGGAGGTGCGGGAACTGAATTACACGGGTTTCGTCGAGGGGCACCAGTTGTTCGAAGGTGTCGCCGATGTCATTGTCTGTGACGGCTTTGCCGGTAACGTCGCCCTCAAGGCCTCCGAGGGTGCCGCCGCGTACCTGGTGCACCACCTGCGGAGCTGGCTGGGGGAAGAGGGACTGGCGCACACCCGGGAGATCGACCCCCGCAGTTACAATGGCGCCCTGTTGCTGGGCTTGCGCGGCACGGTGGTTAAAAGTCATGGGCGCGCAGACCGGGTGGCCTTTTTTCATTCCATGGAATACGCCGCTGGCCAGGCGCGCTGCCCGGTACTGACGACATTGGCTGAACGTTTCACGGCTGGGCAGGCGCAAAACATCTCATGAGCGCAGCGGAGACAGCACTGGCTTTCTGGTTTCCCGGGCAGGGTTCCCAGTCGGTCGGCATGTTGCAGAGTTTTGCCGGGGAAAAAACCGCGCGCCAGACCTGGGCCGAGGCCGCCGACGCACTGGATTTTGACCTGCTGGCACTGGTGCGGGACGGCCCGGAGCAAAAATTGCGTCTGACCGAGTATGCCCAGCCGGCGTTGCTGGCCGCCGGCGTGCTGCTATGGCGCCTGTGGGGCGAGCGGGGCGGGACAAGCCCCGGCTGGCTGGCCGGCCATAGCCTGGGGGAGTTCACCGCCCTGGTCTGTGCCGGTTCCCTGGATTTTGCCCCGGCACTGCGACTGGTGCGCCAGCGGGGCCGTTTCATGCAGAGTGCCGTGGAGCTCGGCCGGGGAGGCATGAGCGCGGTGTTGGGACTGGAAGATCAACAGGTGGAAAACTGCTGTGCCGAGGTGGATGAGAAATTTTCCGTGGAGGCGGTTAACTACAATGCCCCGGGCCAGGTGGTGATCGCCGGCGAGCGGGAGGGAGTCGAACAGGCCGCCCGCTTGTGTCGCCAGGCCGGGGCAAAACACATTGCCCCGCTGCCGGTCAGCGCCCCTTTTCACACGCGCCTCATGCGACCGGCGGGGGAGAAACTGGCACGGGAACTGGCGCAATTGGAATTGCGTCCGCCCGCTGTGCCGGTGGTACACAACGTGCATGCCGAGACAGAAGCGGATACCGCAGAGATCCAGGCCCTGCTGGTGCGGCAGATTTACAGCCCGGTGCGCTGGAGCCAATGCGTGCGGCGAATGGTGGCCCTGGGCGTCAAAACCGCGGTGGAATGTGGGCCCGGCAAGGTGCTCTGCGGTTTGGGACGCCGGATTGAGCGGCCGATGCGCTGCCTGCCCCTGGACCCGGAGACGGCTTTTTCCCAGGCACTGAGCGCGGTATGAACACCGGCAATTTCGAGTCCGGAGATCCTTCCCTGCAGGCCAGGGTCACGCTGGTGAGCGGTGCCAGCCGCGGCATCGGGGCCGGGGTGGCGCTGGCGCTGGCCCGGGCCGGGGCCCGGGTGGTCGGCACGGCGACCACGGAAGCCGGGGCGCAGGGCATCACCGGGCAGTTGGCGGAATACGGCGGCCGGGGCACGGTCCTGGACTTGCGCCTGGCAGAGTCCATAGAAAACTGTGTGGCCGGTATCCGGGAACGCGAAGGGGCGGTGCAAATCCTGGTTAACAATGCCGGGGTGGTGCAAGACGCCCTGCTCATGCGCATGAAGGAGGAAGAATGGCGCAGCGTGCTGGAAACCGACCTGGATTCCGTCTACCGGATGAGCCGCGCGGTGGTGCGGGACATGATCCGGGCACGGGAGGGACGGATTATTAATATCGGTTCGGTGGTCGCCAGCAGCGGCAATATCGGACAGAGCAACTACGCGGCCGCCAAGGCCGGCATGGAGGGTTTCAGCCGCGCCCTGGCACTGGAGCTGGGCAGCCGCGGGGTCACGGTCAACACGGTGGCCCCGGGCTTCATCGACACGGATATGAGCCGTGCCCTGGGCGAACAACAGCGGGAAGCACTGCTGCAGCGTATCCCACTGGGGCGCCTGGGCCGGGTGGAAGAAGTCGCAGAAGCGGTGCTCTACCTGGCCGGGAAGGGCGGGGCGTACATCACCGGCACCACGCTCCACGTCAACGGGGGAATGTATTTTGGCGGCTGACTGCAGGCCGCTTCGGGGCGTGGGCTCAAGGGGCCCTGTAAGGACCGAAAATAGAGTAGAATAGCACCCTGCCAACGGCCTGTGTCAGAGGCATTACCGGAAAAATAACACGGAGAAATTTTACCGATGAGCGTTGAAGAACAAGTTAAAAAAATTATCGCCTCGCAGCTCAGCGTGGACGTGCAAAACATCGACAACAGCAATTCTTTTGTCGAAGACTTGGGGGCTGATTCACTGGATACCGTGGAACTGGTGATGGCCTTGGAAGAGGCTTTTGACATGGAAATCCCCGATGAAGACGTCGAAGAAATCAGCACCGTGCAGAAAGCGATCGACTACATAGAAAAACACCGCCAACAAAAGTAATTTTTTCCAGGTTTTCCCAGCCTCCAATTTGTCTCCAGGGCGCGGCGCTCCCTAAAGACCCCCGATCGAATGCATGGCCGGAGAGTTGTAGTCACCGGTCTCGGCATGGTCAGTCCGCTGGGCACAGATGTGGAGAGCAGCTGGGCGGCAATCCTGGAGGGCAAAAGCGGCATTGCCCCGATTCAAAATTTTGACACTTCCGCCCTGCCGGTGCATTTTGGCGGCCAGGTCGATGACTTTGACACTGAACAATGGCTTCCCGCACGGGATGCCCGCCGGATGGACCCTTTTATCCATTACGCGGCTGCTGCCGCCAGCCAGGCGTGGCAGGATGCCGGCATCGAAATTACCCGGGACAATGCCGGGCGCAGTGGTGCGATCGTCGGTTCCGGGATCGGCGGCCTGGGCTCCATTGAAAAAAATACCCTGTTGTTACACCGGGAAGGTGCCCGGCGTATTTCCCCGTTTTTTGTGCCCGGCTCCATTATCAACATGGCCGCTGGCTACCTGGCCGTGCGTTACGGCCTGCAGGGCGTCAACCTGGCAACCGTTACCGCCTGCGCCAGCGGCATGCACGCGATTGCCGTCTCCGCGCGTCTGATCGCAGCGGGCGATGCCGAACTGATGTTGGCCGGCGGTGCGGAATGCGCCATCACCCCCCTGGGAGTCGCAGGCTTTGCCGCCGCCCGCGCCCTGTCGACACGCAACGAAGCGCCCGCGGAAGCCAGCCGTCCCTGGGACCGGGAGCGCGACGGTTTCGTGCTGGGAGACGGTGCCGGCATCCTGGTACTGGAGGAATACGAGACCGCACGCGCCCGGGGTGCGCGCATGTACGGCGAACTGCTGGGCGTCGGTCAAAGTGCCGATGCTTTCCATATCACCGCACCGCCCGAAGACGGGCACGGGGCCGTGGAGGCGATGCTGAATGCGCTGCGGGATGCGCAACTCGATGCCGCAGAAGTGCAGTACGTCAATGCCCACGGGACTTCCACCCTCGCCGGCGACCTGGCGGAGACACGCGCCCTGCAACAGGTGTTCGGCGGGGCGGTGAGCAAACTCGCCGTGAGTTCCACCAAGTCGATGATCGGGCACCTGCTGGGTGCTGCCGGTGCCGTGGAGGCAATTTTTTGCCTGCTGGCCATTCGCGACCAGGTGGCACCGCCGACCATCAACCTGCAGAACCCCGGTGAAGGATGCACCCTGGATTATGTGGCGGAGGGGGCGCGCCAGATGCCGATCGATGCCGTGTTGAGCAATTCATTTGGTTTTGGCGGCACCAACGGTTCCCTGCTGTTTCGGCGCCTGCACTGAAAAGCCCCGCCGACGATGCGCCGAAGTGGATCGCGCGTCTCCCGGCTCCTGCCGAGCATGCGTCGGGGCGGGGCGCGTATTATCCTCCGGCTCTTGCCGAGCATGCGCCGGGGCGGGGCGCGTATTATCCTCCGGCTCCTGCCGAGCATGCGCCGGGGCGGGGCGCGTATCCTCCGGCTCCTGCTGAGCATGCGTCGGGGCGGGGCGCGTATTATCCTCCGGCTCCTGCCGAGCATGCGCCGGGGCGGGGCGCGTATCCTCCGGCTCCTGCCGAGCATGCGCCGGGACGGGGCGCGTATTATCCTCCGCCCCCTGCTGACGGCACTGCTGGGCCTGTCGCTGATCGCCGGGGCTTCGATGTTCATGGTGCAACGTTACCTGGACGCCCCTTTGGAACTGCCTGCTGCGGGCATTGATTACCAGCTGCGGCCGGGTGCCTCCCTGGGGTCGATGACTGAAGAACTTGCACAGAAGGGTATTTTGCGCAATCCTCTACCATTGCGCCTGTGGGCGCGCCTGGCCGGGTTGGAGAGAAAAATGATCGCCGGAGAATATCACTTGCAGGCCGGAACCAGCCGGCGGGAACTGCTGGAGCAATTGCGCACCGGCCGGGTCAAGGAGTATGCGGCGGCACTGATCGAAGGTTGGACTTTCCGCCGCATGATGGCCTACCTGCACAGCCTGCCCGCCCTGGAAAAAACCCTGCCCGGGGTGGAGGAGACGGAAATCCTGCAGCAGCTGGGTATCAACGGGCACACATCCGCCGAAGGACTGTTTTTCCCGGATACCTATAATTTCCGGCGCGGCGTCTCCGACCTGGATATCATGCGCCGGGCGCACCGGCGCCTGAACGAAGTCCTGGAGTTGGAATGGAAATACCGGGATGCGGGACTCCCCCTGGATTCTCCCTACGAAGCCCTGACCCTGGCTTCGATCATTGAGAAGGAGACCGCCGTGCCGGCCGAGCGCGGCCGCATCGCCGGGGTATTTGTGCGCCGTTTGCAACGCGGCATGCGCCTGGAAGCGGACCCGACCGTGATCTATGGCCTCGGGGAAAATTTCCGCGGTTCCCTGAGACAACGGCATCTGCGTGACCGGGATAATCCTTATAACAGTTACCGCCGGCACGGTTTGCCGCCGACTCCGATCGCCCTGCCGGGGCTGGCTTCCATCCAGGCGGCCTTGCACCCGGAAGATGGCGACAGTCTGTACTTTGTTGCGCGCGGCGATGGCAGCCATGTTTTTTCTGCCAGCCTGTCACAGCACCTGCGCGCAGTGGCGGATTATCGCCGCCTGCAGAGGCGGGATTCTGCAAACGCGGAAAACCATCCATGAAAGAGCGTGAGTATCCCGGCTACCTGGTGACCCTGGAGGGTGTGGAGGGTTCCGGCAAGAGCAGCAGCATGGAGTTTTTGCGCCGCTGCCTGGAACAGCGGGGACACACGGTGCAGCTGTGCCGGGAGCCGGGCGGCACGCCCCTGGCCGAGCACCTTCGCGATTTGTTGTTGCAGCCCGATGCGCGGGAAGAGGAGATGATCCCGATGACCGAATTGCTGCTGATCTTTGCCGCCCGCGCCCAGCATCTGCAACATCGCATCCGCCCGGCATTGGAGCGTGGCGAGTGGGTTTTGTGCGATCGTTTTACCGATTCCACCTACGCCTACCAGGGTGGTGCGCTGGGCCTGGGAGAAAGTCGGGTGGCACTGCTGGAGGAATTGGTGCAGGGGACCTTGCGGCCGGACCTGTGCCTGGTTTTCGACCTGCCCCCGGAACAGGGACTGGGGCGTGCTGAGCAGAGCGATCGGATCGGTGCCCGGGGACTGGAATTTCATCGGCGGGTGCGGCGCACTTACCTGGAACGGGCGGCGCGCGCCCCCGAGCGTTTCGCGGTGATCGATGCCAGCGTCTGTGAACAGGAAGTGCAAGCCATGTTGGAGCAGGCACTGCAAAGGCTGGTGCCGGACTCGTGAGCCCGGGCGAAGACCTGTTCGGGAGAGAGACGCCGAAGGGCGAAACGCAGGACGAAACAGCCGCGGCCGCACCCGAAAAAGACGTGGCAGAAGGGGCGGAGGAAGAGCCCCTGGAAGCCGAAACGCAGGACGAAACAGCCGCGGCCACGCCCGAAAAAGACGGGGCAGAAGGGGCGAAAGAAGAGCCCCTGGAAGCTGAAACGCAGGACGAAACAGCCGCGGCCGCACCCGAAGAAGACGTGGCAGAACTCTCCACACTACAGCCCCTGGCCTGGCATACGGAACAGTGGCGGCAAGTCACGGAACAGCTCAGCGAGGAACGCTTGCCCCATGCCCTGTTGCTGCGAGGCGGACGCGGTTCGGGCAAGGAACATTTTGCCCGGGCGTTGGCTGCCAGGTTGCTGTGCCTCAGCCCGGTTTCCCAGCTGCCTTGCGGTGCCTGTTCCGGCTGCCGGCTGCTGCATTTTGACAATCATCCAGACCTGCGTGTTTTGCGTCCGGAGAGAGAAGCCGGACAAATCAGTATCGGCCAGGTGCGGGAATTGCTGGAGAATTTTTCCACCACCGCGCAACGGGGTGGATGGAGAGTCGCAATTTTTCACCCCGCCGAGGCGATGAATATTCACGCTGTCAACGCCCTGCTCAAATCCCTGGAAGAACCCGGTGCTGAAGAACAGTTCCTGCTGCTCAGTGCCCAGCCCGAACGTCTGCCTGCCACCGTGCGTTCCCGGTGCCAGGCACTGGATTTTCCACCGCCACCCGCCGGGCAGGTGCTGCCCTGGTTGGCGGAGATACTGCCCCCCGGGGTTTCCGCAGAAGCACTGCTGAGTGCCGCCCGGGGACTGCCACTGGCCGCCTTGCAATTGCACCGGGACGGAACGCTGGCGCGCAACCTGGAACGTATCACCCAGTGGCGGGATTTCTGCACCGGGTGCCTGGGCGTCAGCGAACTCGCCGCCCAATGGGGAGACGAGCAGACACGGGAGTCCCTGGAATGGCTGATTCACTGGTTGCTGGATGCACGGCGTTTGCAGGTGGGCTGCGATGTGGAGCAGTTGCGCTACCAGGGCAGAAGCGAGGAACTGCGGGAACTGGGTGCCGCTCTCCCCGCCGGCACCTTGCATCGGGTTCTGCAGCGCAGCTTGCAGACCCTGGACCGTCTGCAGGGCGTGAGCAACCCGGACCCGGTGCTGGCACTGGAGGAGTTGCTGTTTTTTTGCGCGACGCTTCTCAGCCGGGAGACGGGGGCATCGAATGCAGGGGAGAGCGACAGGAGATGAAATTTATACTCGGGGTCATCGAGGGTTTTTACGGGCGTCCCTGGAGCTGGGAGATGCGTCATGACTCGCTGAATTTCTGGCGCGGACAAGGTTTTAACACGTATATTTACGCGCCTAAGAATGATGTTTTCTTACGCCGACGCTGGCGCGAGGGGCACCCGGCCGCCGAGGAGCGCGCACTGCGCGAACATCGCGAAGCCGCGCACCGGGCGGGCCTGGACTGGGGCCTGGGCTTGTCCCTGCCGGACTTGCGCGGTGCCGAAGACGATTTCCGCGATCTGCGCTGGCGTCTTGCATCTTTTAAATCCCTGGCCCCGGATGTAGTGTGCCTGCTGTTTGACGATCTGCCGACACCGGAGGACGGCGGCAGGCGGCAGGCGGAGTTGTGCTGCGAGGCGTTACGGCAATTGCCGCAGACGACGCGCCTGTTGTGCTGTCCCACTTATTATTCTTATGACCCGATCCTGGAGGAACTGTTCGGGAGGCGCCCTGCGGGGTACTTCGCCGAACTCGCGGCGGGACTGCCGCCGGAATGCGGAGTTTTCTGGACCGGGGAGCAGGTGGTCGCCCGGGAATATCGCTCCGCCCATCTGCTGGAAATCGCCGCACTGCTGGGGCGCAAACCGGTGCTCTGGGACAATTACCTGAGCAATGATGGGTTGCGGAGTTGCAAGCATTTGCGCCTGTTGCCGTTTCGCGACCGGCCAGCCACCCTGCGGGACGATTGCGCCGGCCACCTGGCCAATCCCATGAACCAGGGACTGCTCTCCCGCCTGCCGCTGGCCACCTTGGGTGCCCTGTATCGCCAGGGGAGGGACTACGAGCCGGAACAGGCCTGGGCAGAGGCCCTGGATTTGCATTGCGCGGCCTCGCTGATCACGCTGCTGCAGCGGGATGCGCCCCTGTTCCTGGACGAGGGATTGGATAGCATTCCGCCGGCACGGCGGCGGGAATTGCGCACCGAGTACGAAAGCTGTGCGACGCGACCGGCACTGGAGGTCGCGGCCTGGCTCGCCGGGGAATACCCCGCGGATCCCAGCTTGGCGCCTACTGACAGTGCTGGATGATGGTTTTTGCGTAGCGTTCCATCATGCGCTTTTTGTCATCGATGGACGATTTCACGCCCAGCTCCATGCTGAAAGGAAAACTGACGACGCCATCCATGCCGTCTGCGGCCAGGCGCCGGTAAAGATCAGCGTCCGGCTCGCCGTAGATTGCGCAAATTGTCTCAAAAGGATGATCTTCCCGGCCCGCCTCCCGGCGCAGTTCCCGCAGTCGGGCCAGTAACTGCTGCAGTTCTTCCGCCGTGTTGCCGGCATTGATCCAGCCGTCCCCCAACTGCGCGGTCCGCTGCAGGGCACCCGGGGAAGAGCCGCCGAAGAACAGGGGAATTTTCTTTTGCGGCGTGGGCGTGACCTTGATCGGCTGGAAGTCAAAAAAACGACCGTGGTATTCAAACAACTCTCCGCTCCAGAGACCGTGCAGGATTTCGATCATCTCTTCCATGCGCGCAATCC
Source organism: Gammaproteobacteria bacterium (assembly GCA_965215045.1). Classification (GTDB taxonomy): domain Bacteria; phylum Pseudomonadota; class Gammaproteobacteria; order JABABF01; family JABABF01. The sequence goes on from OZ244031.1 coordinate 2,049,872, forward strand.
TGGTCTGAAAGTCGACGCCGTAGATATCAAACTCCTCTTTCATCCAGCCGGCACCGATGCCGAACAGGAAGCGGTCGCCGCTGATCAGGGCCAGCGTGGCGGCCTGCTTGGCGACATCGATGGGATTGCGCAGCGGCAACACGAAGACGCCGGAGCCGGCCCGCAGCGTGCGGGTCGCCGCCAGTGCCGCCGCCAGGGCCCCCCAGGGGTCGGCGTACTCGCTGTCGACGTCCTGCGGTGGCATGCCGCTTTCGGAGTAGGGGTAGCCGCCGGAGAGACTCTTGGGATACAGCGCATGGTCAGAGCACAGGACGCCATCAAAGCCCACTTGTTCGGCAAATTTTGCAATCTCGCACAATTGTTCGGTTTCCGCCCAGGAAATGGATTGCCAGAATTTCATGCCCGGCTCTCCCGGTTCAGGAAAACATGCCGCCCGGGACGGCGCGGTACAAGGCATCTAAGGCCTGGGAAAGAGGCAGGGCCTTGATGTCGTCGCTGAACAGCTCGGCGGCGACCGGGGCGTCGGGACATTTTTCCCGGAGAATGGGCAGCAGGCGCTCCCATTGATTGGCCCCCTGGCCCGGGGGCAGACGCGCGTGCATGGTTTCATGCAGCAGCTCCGGTTCCGGGGTCTTCGGGGCATCGCTGATCTGCAGGTAAAGCAGCGCCTCGCCGGGCAGCTGCTCCAGGCTTTTAAAATCCTCATCTGAGCGAATAAAATGCCAGGTATCAAAAAGATATCCCAGGTTTTCTTCATCAATTTTCTCAATAATTTCCCGGGCTGCGGACAAGTTGGGAACCCCGCCCCAGGGAATGAATTCCAGGGCGACGGCCAGGCCCTGCCGGGCACCCAGCCGGCACTGTTCACCCAGGTTGCGGCAGGCCAGTTCCCGGTCCGGAAGTTCCTGGACCAGGCAGCCTGCCGTGAGCATCTCCGCACCCAGCACTTGGGCCATTTCCAGGAATTCATCGACTTCACGCCGGTGTTCGGGCGTTTGGGGTTCATGCCAGCGGGACAGGATTTCCACGATGCTGACCCGCATCTGCTGTTCGTCCAGGAAGCGGCGCACGGCTTGCATATCACCGAGCTCCCGGGCCCATTCCCGCAGTGTCGGCGTCCATACGGAGAGCTCTGCAAAACCGTGCTCCCGGGCGGCAGACACGGCCCGGGTGAAAGGAATACCGTCGGGCAGGGCCGCATAGCAGAGGAGCCGGTTGCGACTGAAACTCATGGGCAAACTCTTGTTAAAAGGACCTTTGGGGGTCTGTATAATACACGCTATTTTAATTGCAGAGAGACTTTGAAATGCATACAGAGTTTGTGGAGTACAGCGACGGCAAAAATTCCATGACCGGCTTTTTTGCCCGCCCCGAAGACGATGCCCCGAGACCCGTGGTGCTCGTGGCCCATGCCGCTTACGGGTGCACCGAATTTGAACAGGACAAGGCCAAGGAACTGGTGAAACTGGGTTATGCGGCCTTTGCCACCGATGTGTATGCCCGGGGGCGCCAGGCCAAGGATCGCGAGGAGGGCGTGGAGTGGATGAGTGCCCTGATCGCCGATCGCATGGAACTGCGTTCGCGTATCCAGGCGGGCCTTGAGACTGCCAAAACACTATCCGGCGTCGATGCTGACAAACTTGCCGCCTTCGGGTTTTGTTTCGGTGGCCTGACCCTGCTGGAACTGGCTCGCAGCGGTGCCCGGCTGAACGGCGTGGTCTGTTTCCACGGCCTGCTAACCCCGGCGGACCCGCCGCCCCCGCAGCAAAAAATTGACACCCGCCTGCTGATGCTGCACGGCGACCTCGACCCCTTGGTGCCGCCGGAACAGGTGGTGGCCTTCCAGCAAGAGATGCGTGAGGCCGGCGTCGACTGGGAGATGATCAGCTACGGACAGGCGGCGCACAGTTTCACGATGCCCCAGGCGAAGATGCCGGAACAGGGCATGTACTACCACGAACGCACAGCGCAACGCGCCTGGCAGGCGGCGGTGCAGTTCCTGGAAGAGGTTTTTGCCTGAGCCTTTTAGCGCGGAGGCAACGCAAAAAAATCCTCGGCAGCGGCGGCGGTCTGGAGTGCGACCTGGTCTGCTGGTCGCCGGCAATGCAGGGCGACATCTTCCAGCACGCAGGGCAGGGTGAGCGGCTCGTTGCGGCGTTTTTCCGTCACCGGTAACGCGGTGCGGTTTTTCGGCAGCAGCCAGGGCGCATCGGTCTCGATCATCAATCTCTCGTGCGGGATATGGCGCAGCAACGGATGCAGATGGGCACCGCGCCCGGGATCGCAAATCCAGCCGGTAATGCCGATGTGCAAGTCCAGGTCCAAGTAGCGGAACAGGGTTGCCCGGTCGCCGGTAAAACAATGGATCACCACTTTCCCCAGGTGCTCGCGCACTTCGCCCAGGATCGCGCACATCCTCTGTGCGGCATCCCGCTCATGCAAGAACAGGGGCTTGCCGCTGTCTGCGGCCCATTCCAGCATTCCCTGGAAGGCATGTTCCTGTGCCGCCGGCGGTGAATAGTTGCGATGAAAATCCAGTCCGGTCTCGCCGATGGCGCGCACCGCGGGATTTTCTCCCAGGCGGTGCAATTCTTCTTCGAGCCCGGGGCCGAAATCGCTGGCGTGGTGGGGATGCAAACCGGCGGTGGCGTAGAGAAACCCGGGATACTGTTCGGCCAGCTCTATGGCCCGGCGGCTGCTCTGCAAATCTGAGCCGGTGACGATGATGCGTCCGACCCCGGCCTTTCGGGCGCGCTCCACAACCTGGGGCAGGTCGTGGTCGAAGGACTTGTGTGCGAGATTGGCGCCGATGTCGACCAGCGGCGGCAGGCTGCTTTTCACCCGGTGCTCTCTTCGGGCATGTGTACCACGAGGACGTCGCACTTGACACTGTGCAGGATCTTCTGGGCAGTGGCACCGAAAATGTTGCCGAAGAAACCTTTTTCATGGTACCCCAGGACCAGCAGGTCGGCGTCGATCTGCCCGGCGAGCCTGGTGATCGCCGCCTTGGAGATCTCGCTGATCAGGTGACAACGTTGCTCCGGGATGCCCAGTTCGGCAGCGAGATCGGCGATTTGCCGCTGGGCGTCCTGGTGCATTTTGCCAACCCCGGCCGCCGGTACACTCATCTCGCCGCTCAGGGTGACTCCCAGCGTGGGGAGGGCGTGCATAATGCTGATTTGCGCCTTGCAGGCACTGGCGAGCAACTGGGCGCGTTCGGCCAGCAACCGGGTCTCGGTATTGAGTTCCGCCGCCAGTAGAATGTGTTTGTATGAATGCATCAGCCGGTCGCCCTGCGCCCCTTTTGCGAGCCCGTTCATAATACAACAGTACCGCCGGTGAAAGTCCTGCTTTTTCTCCTGGTGCTGGGCCTGTTGGTCTCACCCCTGATCGCCGCCATGCCCGGCCCCGCACAAAAACAGCGTGAACAACTGCGCCGGGCGCTCATGGCACGCGGTGTCTCGGTGCGCCTGGGAGTGCGTCCCGGTGCGACGATGCACCCGGAAGCCGTCCCGGACCGGGCGATCGCTGCAGACCTGCGCCTGGCGCGCTACAGCATCACCCTCGATGCACCCGGCCCTTCCACTCCCTGTCTTGCACGCCGGCAGGACAATACATGGAACATTCGGGGTATGGCATCGGCAGACACACAACAGCAGCTGCAGGAGGCCTTACAGGCATTTCCCGACGCCGTGGAAGCCGTGGAGATCACCCCGTATGAAGCCGCGGCATACTGGCGGGAGCAGGGCGCAGCGCAGGATGCAGAACGACTGCATCGCGGCCTGTTGCAATTGCAAAGTCTGTACTGCCGGGAGCAACGGCGCACTTGACCGACCGGGGCAATGTGCGTATAAACCGGCGCTTTCAGGGTTTGCATTTTTTCTGCGCCGACCCACTGTCCGATTATGACTGCACAAAAATCCCTGGTGATCGTCGAGTCACCGGCCAAGGCCAAGACAATTAACCGTTACCTGGGCGAGGAATACGTGGTCGCATCGAGCGTCGGACATGTGCGCGATCTCCCGGGCAGTGGCGGACGCACGGCCGTCTCCGGGAAGAGAAAAAAAGCCGCGGCCGATGCCGAGCAAAGGCTTTACCGGCGCATGGGCATCAATCCCAGGGAAAAGTGGCAGGCGCATTACGAGACAGCACCCGGCAAGGAGAAAGTCATCCGCGAATTGAAAAAGCTGGCACGGAACGCCGCCGGGATTTACCTCGCCACCGACATGGACCGCGAAGGGGAGGCGATCGCCTGGCACCTGCGCGAACTGCTCAGCAATTCTGCCAAGAGCGGCAGCACGGCACAGGAGCACTTTCACCGTGTCAGTTTTAACGAGATCACGGAGCAGGCGATTACGCAGGCGTTTCAAAACCCGGGGGACATTGACATGAACCGCGTGAACGCCCAGCAGGCGCGGCGTTTCCTGGATCGTATCGTCGGTTTCATGCTCTCGCCACTGCTCTGGGAAAAAGTGGCGCGCGGGCTGTCGGCGGGACGGGTGCAATCGGTTGCGGTACGCCTGGTCGTAGAACGGGAACGGGAGATTCGCGCCTTCCATCCGGAGGAGTACTGGGAGCTCCATGCCGACACCCGCAACGCCGCCGGGGAGGCACTGCGCCTGCAGGTGAAAAAGCACGGCGGCAAGAATTTCCGTCCCGGCAATCGCGCGGCAATCGATGAAACGCTGGCGGAACTCGAGGATGCCCCGTTCCTGGTGCGCGAGCGTGCGGACAAGCAGGTGCGGGAGAACCCCGGTCCACCGTTGATCACTGCCACGCTGCAACAGGCGGCCAGCGTCCGCCTGGGCTTCGGAGTGCGGCGCACCATGCGCCTGGCACAGGCCTTGTACGAGGCGGGGCATATCACCTACATGCGTACCGATTCCACCAACCTCAGCCAGCAGGCGGTGATGCAATGCCGCGATTGGATCCAGAAGCAGCACGGTGCAGATTACCTGCCGGAGAAGCCGCGTTTTTACGCCTCCGGCAAGGATGCCCAGGAAGCGCACGAGGCGATTCGTCCCACCGACGTGCGGCGCGAGCCGCAGAGCCTGCCCAAGTTCGATCGCGATGCACGCCGCCTGTACGAGCTGATTCGCAATCGTTTCATCGCCTGCCAGATGCGGCCGGCCCTGTACGCACACACGACTTTAAAAGTACAGGCCGGGGAATACGAACTGCGGGCCGTCGGCCGACTCATGCTGTTTGATGGTTTCACCCGGGTTGTGGCACCGCAGAAAAAAAAGACCGCGGAATTACCGTTACTGCCCGATGTGCAGGAGGGGGAGAAACTGCAGTTGCAGAAACTGGACCCCAGCCAACATTTCACGCGGCCGCCGCCGCGCTACTCGGAAGCGGCCCTGGTGCGGGAATTGGACAAACGCGGCATTGGCCGGCCCTCCACGTACGCGGCGATCATCTCCACGATCCAGGAAAGGGGGTACGTGGACATCCAGGAGCGGCGTTTTCACGCAAAAAAAATCGGGGATATCGTCACCGACCGGCTCATGGAAAATTTCGGTGAACTCATGGATTACCAGTTCACGGCGGGCATGGAGGAAACCCTGGATAAAATTGCCGCCGGCGATGCCGATTGGCGGGCGGTGCTCGATGATTTTTACGGGGACTTCAGCAGCCAGTTACAACAGGCCTCTCGGGAACCGGGGGGGATGCGCGGCAATACGCCAGTGCTGACCGAAATCTCCTGCCCGGAATGCTCGCGTCCCATGCAAATTCGCAACGCGGCCACCGGCGTATTCCTGGGGTGCTCGGGATACGCACTGGAAAAAGAACAGCAATGCAAGCAAACCCTCAACCTGATGCCCGACGAAGAAACTCCGTCCGACAGCACCGGGCAGGATGAGAATGGAGAAAAAGAGGCCCGGCATTTGCGCATGCTGCGCCGCTGCCCCAAGTGCGGCTCCGCCATGGATGCCTTCCTGCTGGATCGCAAGCGGCGCCTGCATATCTGCGGTGATTCTCCCGACTGCGAGGGCAACGAAGTGGAGCAGGGTGAATTCCAGCCGGGCGGCTACCAGGGTCCGGAACTGGAATGCGACCGTTGCGGTACCCTCATGGAACTCAAGAGCGGTCGTTTTGGCAAGTATTTCGCCTGCACGGCCCCGGACTGTAAGAATACCCGCAAGCTGTTGCGCAGCGGGCAACCCGCACCGCCCAAGATGACGCCGATCCCGATGCCGGAGTTGCGCTGCAGCAAGGTGGATGATCATTTTGTTTTGCGTGATGGCGCAGCAGGTCTGTTTCTTGCGGCCAGCGGCTTTCCCCGTCACCGGGAGACACGCTCTCCCCTGGTCGAGGAAATCCTGCCGTACCGGGAGCAATTGGACCCCAAGTACGCCCATTTGGGCACTGCACCGACCGAGGACGGCCAGGGAAACAAGGTGCAGATCCGTTACAGTCGCAAAGATGCCCAGCATTACCTGGGCAGCGAGAAGAACGGCAAACCTACGGGCTGGCGTGCTTACTACCGGGACGGCGACTGGGTGGCGACAGAGCGCACCGTCTCCCGGTCCAGGAAGCGCAAGAAAAAAAGCACCACTGCACAAGTTTAGAAATGGATGGGCCGCCCTGACCCGGGGTGAACCCCGGTGCAGGGCATGGGGGTACCTGGAGTCGCGGATGAGACATAAGCCAAGAGCCTGAAAAATGTTATCTCACCTCTACCAGTGCTTATTTATTCATATTCCCAAGTGCGGTGGCACCTCGGTGGAAAGATACTTTTACCGCCATGCCGAGGGCTATCACCCTCTACAAACTCGGCACCTTCCGGTCATGCGCCGCCAAGGGTTGGCGAAAACTCTTAACATGTATCCCGGGTATTTCTCTTTCACCTTTGTGCGCAACCCCTACGACCGCTTCGTATCCTATTACCTGCATGGCCTGCACCTGCAAGAACAGGGAAATTATGTGTCCTACCGCAATTTCCAGGAATGCATTGAGCTGGTTTCTGAGCTCTTGAAGAACCGCAATTTTAAAGTCAAGCCGAGGGAAAAATTCGGGCCTCTACAGCTTGAACGCCGGCTTTTGAACTACGAGGCTTATCACTGCCTGCCGCAAAAAGACTTCCTGCTGGATTACCACCCGGACGTTTATTTTGGCGTACCGCGCGTCGACAAAAAGCCCTGTTCCTTTATCGGTCGCCTGGAAAATTTCTCCGAGGATTTCGCCCATGTACAAAGAATCCTGGACCTGCCCCGGCGGCGTATACCCCACATAAGATGGGGAGGCAGACCCCTGGAACAATACAAGCATTACAGCACGTACTACGACCGGGACACGAGACGCCAGGTGGAGGAACTGTACGCGGAAGACCTGGAAATCTTGGGGTATGAGTATGAACAGGAGGGCACCGTGTGCGTGCCTTCCCCCCTGCATGATCTGCAAAAAGCGGAGCAATGCAAACCCGGGAAACTTTCCCGTATCCAAGCCCTGGTTTATCGCTGGAAGTTCTCATGGCACGAGTCTACTCAGCAAAGGGAAAAGAAATACACTGCTCCCAAAGTTCAGAACAACAAGGCCCCCCTGGCCCCGGGTGAACACTGATGCAGGGCATGGGTACCCGGCGTCACGGATGGTGCATATAACAAGAATCTGAAGCAGTGGAGACCACTCCCGGATGATAAACCCCCACGGTCCCATACCTTAAGAACTCGTACAGTGTATTGACGGTGATGAACGCTGGATAATAAAATATTAAAAAATTCAGGTTCTACTTGTTTCCCGGTTTACAACGCTCAGAACCCGGGGTTGAAACATGCTATCTCACCTCTACCAGTGCTTGTTTATTCATATTCCCAAGTGCGGTGGCACCTCGGTGGAAAGGTACTTTTCCCGCCATGCCGGGGGCTATAGGTATGACACGATGTTCTTCTTTCCGATCGCAGAAAAGCGCATGCGTAAAAAAGGATTGGCGCAAATTCTTAACATGTATCCCGGGTATTTCTCTTTCACCTTTGTGCGCAACCCCTACGACCGCTTCGTGTCCTATTACCTGCACGGCCTGTACGCTAAAAAACAGAGAAATTATGTGTCCTACCGCAATTTCCAGGAATGCATAGACCTGGTTTCCGAGCTCTTGAAGAATCGCAATTTTGAAATTGAACCGACGACAAAATTGGGGCCTCTACAGCTTGAACACCGGCTCTTGGAATACGAGGCTTATCACTGCCTGCCGCAAAAAGACTTCCTGCTGGATTACCACCCGGACGTTTATTTTGGCGTGCCGCGCGTCGACAAAAAACCCTGTTCTTTTATCGGCCGCCTGGAAAATCTCTCCGAGGATTTCGCCCATCTACAAAGAATCCCGGACCTGCCCCGCCAGCATATACCCCACATAAGATGGGGCGGCAGACCCCCGGGACAATACAGGCATTACAGCACGTACTACGACCGGGACACGAGACGCCAGGTGGAGGAACTGTACGCGGAAGACCTGGAAATCTTAGGCTATGAGTATGAACAGGAGGGCACCGTGTACGTGCCTTCCCCCCTGCATGATCTGCAAAAAGCGGAGCAATGCAAACCCGGGAAACTTTCCCGTATCCAAGCCCTGGTTTATCGGTGGAAACTCTCTTGGCACAAGCTTCAGAACAAGATACAGAAATACACCACTCCCAAGTTCAGAAGAACATGGGCCCCCCTGGTGCGGGCTAAACACTGATGCAGGGCATGGATGCCCGGAGTCACGGATGGTGCAAGAGTTTCCAGGAGGCCCGCTCCATTGTGAGCTTAAACCTGCACAGCCGGCCCCCCCGGTGCTGGAACGGGATGCGCCCGGGTGCCAGAACGCATCGCGGATTACCACCCGGACGTTTATTTTGGTGTGCCGCGCGTCGACAAAAAACCCTGTTCTTTTATTGGGCCTGGAAAATTTCTCCGCGGATTTTGAATCCTGGACCTGCGTATAAAGCGTTGCGGCCGTGACCGGGACACGAGACGCAGCCCGCCGTTCAATCTGTTATCATAGCCCCAGTGCATACTCTACCGGGAGCAGACACGGCGATGAGCGAACAAGGTAAATCTTCCATCGCGGTGGTTGCGGCCGTCGCAGCCCGCCGTTCAATCTGTTATCATAGCCCCAGTGCATACTCTACCGGGAGCAGACACGGCGATGAGCGAACAAGGTAAATCTTCCACGTACCTCGAGTTGGTGGAACTGGCGGGCGGCGATATCGTGCTGCGCCATTCCAATGGCGAAGATGATCCGATGGTATTGATTCGTTTTTCCGAGGAGTCCCGGGAATGGCTGGGCAGTTCCCGCCTGGAGGTGGCGCGCCACATGGTGCAGGCGGGTATCCAGGCCTTCAACCGTATCAACCATTCAGAACCCCGGGAGCAGGCGGCCCCCGCACGCCAGTCGGAGACTTCCGGAACCCGCATCACCGTCGGCGAGGAAGCCCCGGAGTTGGAGGAGGAAATGCCGACGGTGCACTGATCCCAGGCACCGGGGCGAGTATGGACTGAGCCCCCGCTGCAGGATTTACAAATGCTCGTCGAACTGAACATTCCCTGGGGGGCGTTTATCCTGCCATTCCTGGTGGGGGTCTTCCTGCAGATCATCCTGTTGCTGGTCATCCGCAAGCTGCGGGTTTTGAAGAAGGATCTTCGGAGACCGGGATTCTCCAATGCGGCTTTTTGGCCGCTCAGCCTCATGGTTTGGCTGTCGATGCTGGCACTGGGCTTGCGCGCCAGCACTCTCGAGCTCCCGCAGTTATTCAAAGTGCTGCAATTGTCTTTCCTGTTCGTCGTGGCCTGGCTGCTGGTGCGCCTGGCGACCTATACAGAACGGGGCCTGGTGCACAGGCTGGATGAACAACAGGGGGCGCGCACCTCGGTCCACCTGGTCGTGCGGGTGTTCCAGGTGCTGGTACTGACGACCGGTGTACTGTTTGGCCTGCAGATCCTGGGCTACCCGACCTCGACGCTGCTGACCCTGGGCGGGGTTGGCGGCCTGGTCCTGGGAATCGCCTTTCGCGACACGCTCGCCAATTTTTTTGCCGGCCTGATGCTCTACCTGGAAGCCCCGTTCCGGGTGGGCGACACGGTCTCGGTACAAGGGGGGGCCTACCTGGGCGAGATCCTGAACATCGGTTGGCGCAGCACCGAGGTTCTGACCCGGGAGCGCCGGCACCTGCATATCCCCAACAACCTGCTGGTCACCGACATGGTGGAGAACATCAGCTCGATCGATCGCCGCCGTATCCGCGAGACCTTCGGGATTCGTTACCAGGATCTGCGCGTATTGCCGCTGCTCGTCGAAGAGCTGCAAAAGATGCTGTGCGCACATCCCGGCGTGGACCAGCAATATTCGCCGCTGGTGGTCTTTGACGCTTTTGGCCCGTACTCGCTGGACATCATGATCGACGTCTTGGCGCGCACGGGAGAATGGACCCGCTACAAGCAGACCCGCCACGACTTGTTTTTGAAAGTTGCCGAGTGTGTGCACGCACAGGGCGCGGATTTCGCCTTTCCCACCCAGAGCCTGCATATAGCGGCACAGGAGGGTGCCGCGAATTCTTCTGCGGCGGATGCCGCCGGGAACTGAGCCGGCACCAAGGGGGCGGGGGTGCCTTCCCGCAGCACTCAGGGATTTTCCGCCGCTTCTTCGTACGGGCTCAGCTTGATCAGTAAACCGAACAGCGGGTGGTCCAGGTAGTGCACTTCCTGGCTGCGCATGCGCCGGTGTTGCTTCAGGCGCACCGTGCGCAGCACGGGAGGCTGCTCTTCCTGCACCCCCTGGTCCAGGCTTTCGGCGATGTCCCAGGATTTCTTTTCAAACGTGCCGGTATCCGGCGGCCAGGGCGGCGGCACGGGGGGCGGCAATGGTGCCTGTGCTTTTTGTCCCGACGGCCCGTAACGGCTGAACCATAAGTCGGCATCCAGGTGCAGGTAGCGGTTGTGGTTCAGGCGCAAGAAACCCTCCAGTTCCCGGTGTGCGCCGTATTCCCGGCCGCCCTGGACCAGGATGTGGGGATTGTCCCGGCCGACGGCGATCGGTTGAAGCCAGCGCCACTGCAACAGGATGCGGTAATACCCCGTGTTTTCCAGGGTTTGTGCGATCTCGCCAATGCTGCCCTCGGCGGGGTTCAGCAGGTACAGGGGCGGAAGTCCGGTGCCGGTGGTCGCACTCTCCTGCGGGGGAGCGGAGGGTGTCCCCTGCACCTCCTGTTCCCCGGGCGGTGCCTGCAGCCGTTGCAGCGGGTCCGGGTAACGCAGCCTGGTCGGCGGTGCCCAGCTCTCACCCTCTGCAGCGCGCGGGTCATTGGAGGCGAAGACGAGCATTTCCACCTCGTAACGCCGGACTTCTGTTTCTTGTGTGAATCCCGCCAGGGGGAGAACGCCACCGAGTGCCAGCACAATGGCAGCGGGCAGGGCGCGGGAGAACATTGCCGAAGAGGGCGGGCACAGGACAGACATCTCATAATTATAAGGGCCCGGCAGCCGGCACCCCGGGGTGCTTTGCCGTTGCTACAATAACGACTGCCATGTACCTGGAACACTTCGGTCTGAAGGAAGCGCCGTTTTCGATTGCGCCCAATCCGCGCTACCTTTATTTGAGTCGCAGGCACCGGGATGCCATCGCCCATCTTCTGTACGGAGTGCAAAGCGGCGGGTTTATCCTGTTGACCGGGGAGGTCGGTGCCGGCAAAACCACCTTGTGCCGTTCCCTGCTGCAGCAGGTGCCGGACCATCTCGATGTCGCACTGATTCTCAATCCGCGGCAAAGTGCGACGGAGTTGCTCGCCTCGATCTGTGATGAACTCGGCATCGCGCATTCGGCACAAGACGGCAACAAGACCCTGGTCGATGTCATCAACAAGCACCTGCTGCATTCCCATGCCCGGGGGCGGCAGACCCTGCTGATCGTCGATGAGGCACAGAACCTGGATACGACAGTGCTGGAACAGTTGCGCCTTTTGACCAACCTGGAGACAGATGAGCAGAAGTTACTGCAGATCATCCTGATCGGTCAGCCGGAATTGCGGGACCTGATCGGCAAACCGGAACTGCGGCAGCTGGCACAACGCATCACCGCCCGTTATCACCTGGGTTCGCTCTCCCGCGATGAGATCGAACCGTACCTGAATCATCGCCTGGCCCTGTGCGGGGTGCTGCGCCCGCTGTTCAGTCCCATGGCGGTGCGCCTGCTCTACTATCGCAGCAAGGGTCTTCCGCGCCTGATCAATGTTATCTGCGAGCGCGCCCTGCTGGGTGCCTACGCTACCGGTGCCCTGCGCGTCGATTGGAAAATCCTGGCGCGGGCAGCCGACGAGGTCACGGGGGGTGCACGACTGGATTTTCTTCGCCCGGCGGCGGCACTTCTCGCCCTGGCGGTGTTGTTGTCGCTGGTGCTGTTTTGGCAGCCGGCGCTCCCGCCCGGGCAACCGGGGGCCGCGGGCGGCGCAGAACCGCTGTTGATCGCACCGCGAAACAATCGCGGAAACGATGCCGCATTTGGGCCGGGGGAGGGCGGCGCGCCGCCGGCAGAAGATACGGCTGCGTTGGCCCGGAATACACCAAACCCCGCGGGGCCATCCGCGGATGCCGTGAACCCGACTGCAGTGCCCGCCCCGCTGGAGGTTCCCGAGGTGCTCAACCGGCAGGGCAGCCTGGATTCCGCGTTCGTCATCCTCTACCAGCGTTGGGGCAGGCGCTATCGGGCGACGCGCGGCGGGGACCCTTGCCTGCATGCGATTCAATATCGGCTGCGCTGCATGCTGGGCCGGGGCAGCCTCGACGAACTCCTGAACTTCAATCGTCCCGCCGTGCTGGACAACGTGCGCGCAGATAACGGGGAGCTGTTGGCCGCCGGACTGCTGGGACTGGATGCAGAGCAGGCACTGCTCACCCTGGGCACGGAAGTCCGCCAGGTGCCGCGCTCACTCCTGCGCCAGCGCTGGAGTGGTGATTACATCCTGCTCTGGCGCCCGCCCAACGCTTACACGGCCCCCCTGGCCCGCGGTGAAGAGGGGCCGCTGGTGCCCTGGCTCGCGCGCCGGCGATCACGCCTGCAGGATGACGTCCCGATCCAGGCTGCCTGGCTCCTGGAGGGAGACCTCTACGAGTGGTTGCTCGATTTTCAACGGCAGAATAATCTGCAGGTCGACGGCATCGCGGGTCCCAAGACCATTATCCTGTTACGCAATGCCGTGGGAGACCAGGCCCCCAGGCTCGATGAAGGACAGTCGGAGTAGGGCAGATGTCGTACATCCTCGATGCATTGCGCAAGGCGGAACACCAGCGCCAGCAGGGACAACCGCAGACCATTTACACTCCGCCCTCGCCACTGGAACAGGGGCACCGGGGTCTGCGCGGTATTCCCTGGCTGCCGCTGCTTGCAGGGCTGCTGCTGTTGAACGCCCTGCTGCTGGGACTCTGGTGGCGTTTTGCCCAGGCTCCCCCTGCCGTGGAAGAACTTCCGCCCCCCGCAGAAGCTCAACTCATCGCGCCGTCTCCGGCACCGGTGATCGGAGAGTTGCCCGAACCCCGGCCGCTACCCGTGGACCCCGAAGTGGAGCGTCCGCCGCTGCTGGGAGACTTGCCGCCGTCTGTCAAACAGCGGCTTCCGACGCTGGGCATCCAGGCGCATATCCACGTGCAGGGCGACCCGAAAAAAAGCGTCATCATGCTCAACACGGAAATGTTGCGCGAAGGGGAGAGAGGCACCAGCGGTGTGGAAGTGGTGCGCATAGGCAGTGAGGAAGTACTGTTGCGTTATCGCAAAACAGAGTTCCGTATGAAGGTCCGCCGCTAAGAAACAGGCCGCGGTTCCCGGTCTTCATCCCGCAGCCAGCGCAGAACTCCCCGGACAAATTCCAGGCGTTGCTCTGCGGGAATTTCCTCCGCCAGGCGCAAGCTCTGCGGTGCTGAAAATTTCCACTGGCCGTCGTCCTGCTGCAGCAATTCCGCGATGCGTTGTGCCGGAACCTCTCGCCCCGCGGCAAAAATGAGCGTCATGCCCCGCCGATCGACGGTGATCTTCTCAATGCCGAGTTCCCGGGCCTGCAGTTGCAACTCCGCGCGCCGAAACAGGTTTTCCGCGGCCGGTGGCAGGCTGCCAAAACGATCCTGGCATTCCAAGCGCAGGGCTGAGAGCTCCTCCACGCCCTGTAGCGCCCCGAGCCGCCGGTACAGGACCAGGCGCACCCCCACGTCGGGGACGTAGGTCTGGGGCAGCAGGGCCGGCAGCTGCAATTCTATCTCCACCGGCAGGGTGTCCGCCGGTGTTTCATCTCCCTGCAACTTGCGTTTGGCCCGTTGCAGCAGTTCTGAATACAAGGTGATGCCGACATCGTGCAGACGCCCGCTCTGTTCGCGTCCCAGGATTTCACCGCCACCTCGAAGCTCCAGGTCGTGCACGGCCAGTTGGAAACCGGCACCGGATTCCGCGGTGGCGGCAATCACCTCCAGGCGGCGCAAGGCCTTTTGATTGGCCCGCGTCTCGTGTTCCGGGGCCAGCAGGTAAGCGTAGGCCTGGCGCTGGCTGCGACCGACCCGGCCGCGCAACTGGTGCAACTGGGCCAGGCCGAAATTCTTGGCGTCTTCGACGACAATGGTATTGGCATTGGGAATATCCAGGCCGCTCTCCACGATGGTGGTGCAAACCAGGATATCAAAATCGCGCTGCCGGAAGTGCTGCATGATCTGGTCCAGTTCGGCGCGTTTCATGCGTCCATGCGTGCAGCCGACTCGCCCCCCGGGACACAGTGCCTGCACCCGTTGCATGCATTCGCTGACCGTGGCGACATTGTTGTGCAGGTAGTAGACCTGCCCGGCGCGCTGTAATTCACGCTGCAATGCCTCGCTTACCAGTTCCCGGCTCCACGAGGCGACAAAGGTCTTGACCGGCAGGCGACCCTCCGGGGCCTGGGCGATGATGGAAATATCGCGCAGGCCGCCCAGGGCCATGTTCAGGGTGCGGGGGATCGGGGTGGCACTCAGACTCAGCACGTGCATCCCACCGCGCAGTTCCTTGAGTTTTTCCTTGTCGCGCACCCCGAAACGATGCTCTTCGTCCAACACCAGCAGCCCGGGGTTGGGGCACAGCATTTCCCGGTGCAAAAGCCGATGCGTGGTGACCAGGATATCGACGTTTCCCGCCCGGGCCGCAGCCTTGACCGTGTGCGTCGTCCTGGCAGTATTCAAGCGCGACAGCCCGGCGATGCGCACCGGCAGTTCAGCGAAACGTTCGCTGAAAGTCGCAAGGTGCTGTTCACAGAGCAAGGTGGTCGGCGTGAGCACGATGCTCTGCATGCCATTGCCGGCTGCGACCAGGGCGGCGCGCATGGCGATCTCGGTTTTGCCGCAACCGACTTCACCACAGATCAGGCGGTCCATCGGTTGCCCGCTTTGCATGTCCTGCAGTACGCTGGCGATGGCGGCGGCCTGGTCCGGGGTTTCTATGAAAGGAAAACCGGCGACGAACCCGGCGTATTCCGGCTCGGGAATCGTGCAGCGAACCCCGGTGGCCAGCGAACGCCGTGCCTGCAGGGCCAGCAGTTCGGCGGCGACATCCTGGGCCTGGCGCGCGGCCCGGCGTTTTTGTCGCCGCCACTTCTTCTTGTCCAGGGAATGCAGCGGCGGGTCGCCGCCGATGTAGGGATGCACCAATTGCAGTGTATCGACCGGCACATACAGCCGCGCTTCGTCAGCGTACTCCAGGCTGAGGAATTCCTCCTCCACGCCCCCGGTTTCCAGGCGGACAAACCCCCGGTAGCGGCCGACGCCGTGTTCTTCGTGCACCACGGCGGCACCGTCCTCCAGCTGGCCCAGTTCCCCGAACCCGGTGCTTTCCCGTCCTGCCGCTGCTCCCGTACTTGCCGGCTGCGGCAATTGCGTGTCCCGGGTGCTTTCGAGCGGCACCTGGCTGGCAGCCGCAAACAGGCCCAGTGCCGGCCGCTGCAGGCGCAAGCCGCGTTCCAGGGGGGCCAGGCCCAGGGCGGTCTGCAAACCGGAGTCGAGGAATTCCCGCCATCCCGCACATTCCTGCCACGACTCGCCGCTACCGGTGAGCGCGTTTTGCATGGCCTGACACTGGCTGGCATGGGAGGCGCACAACAGGCGGCGTTCGCCGTTCGCAGGGTTCGGGGACCGCCGCAGACTCTCCAGGGACCATGGCCCGGGCTCCTGCACACCAAAATTGCGCCCCCCGGCGGTGTCCTTGGTTTCGATGCGTTCTGCGTGCAGTACGATGTGCGGAAAACGCTCCAGTTGCTCCTGGAATTCCGTCTCGTCCAGGAACAAGTCGGCACTGCGCAGCACCGGATGCGCCAGGTCCGCACCCCGGCTGCGGTAGCGCTCTTCGGCCAGGCGTCGAAAATCGCTCGCCGCCCGCTGCACGGGACCGACACAGAGCACCAGGGTGGTGGCCGGCAGATAACAGAACAAGGTCTCGGTTTGCGCAAAGAACAGCGGCAGGTAGTACTCGGCACCGTCTGCCGGGATCCGGTTGCTGAGCTGGCGGTATACCGGACAGCGCTGACCCGCAATGCGCATGCGTTCACTCCAGCGTTTGCGGAAACCCTGGACACCCTCCTGGTCCAGCGGGTATTCCCGTGCCGGCAGCAGCTTGCATTCCTTGACGCGCGCGACCGTGCGCTGAGTCTCGGCAGCAAAAAAACGCAGGCTCTCAATGGTGTCATCGAGAAACTCGATACGCAGCGGCATTTCCAGCCCCGCGGGAAAAATATCGAGCAGGGCACCGCGCACGGCGTACTCCCCGTGACGGGTGACGGTTTCCACGCGCCGGTAGCCCCCGTTTTGCAGGTACAGCTGGAGTTCTCGCGCGTCCAGCTGTTGGCCGGTCTGCAGTTGCAAGCTATGGCTGAACAGCCACTGGCGCGGTGCCAGGCGGTGCATCAGTGCCGCGACGCTGCACAGCACCACGCCCGTGCGCAGACCGGGCAGCATATTCAAAAGACGCAGGCGCGCAGCACGCAGTTCTGCAGGTGGAGACAGGCGGTCGTAGGGCAGGGTTTGACGGTCGGGAAATTCCAGCACCGCACCGCTCTCCCGGCCGCTGAAAAATTCCCATTCCCGTTTCAGGCATTCGATCTCGTGGGGCCGGGCGACAATGGCCAGCACCGGCCCGGGATGCAAGGCACTGATTTCGGCGAGTGCCAGCCCGGTGCCGGCCCCCGGGAGCTCTCCCCAGTGCAGACACTCTCCTGCATCCCGCGGCAGGGAGGACAGTTTCAAAAGGCTTTGTGACACGGATAGAAAAAAAACGGGCTTTCCCGCTCGCCCGCAGCTTTGTCATTATAATAGTTGCCCTTTCCCCGCTGGATACCCCCTATTCAAAATGCCGGTGAGCAGGCAGAGAAGGCGCGCCAGGCCCAGTGATTATTTTTCTGACTGGAAGCAGCGGGAAGCCCTGGCCGAGGGAATGATTCCACTGATCGGAAATCTCTATCGGCAGAACGTGCAAACCTGCGTCTACGACATTCCGTTGATTAACATCTCGGTGCTGGAGATCATGCAGGCGCATCGTTTCGTGCGCGAAGTCGAGGAAAACGAACTCTCCGAGTTTGAAACCTACCCGGTGCTGCGGGCACTGAATGAAATTCCGGACCTGGGGAGTGCCGAGGTCGACGTGGGTCGGATCGCGGTCCTCTACGATGCGCGGGACAAAAGAAAGAAAATTTCCATAGAGGATTTTGTGCTGGAACAGGTTGCCGGCATTCGCAAGCAGCCCCGCGCCCCGATCAGTCGCGCCCGCGACGTGGTGTTGTTCGGTTTCGGCCGGGTCGGCCGCCTGGTGGCACGCATCCTGATCGAAAACACCGGGGGCGGTGCCTCCCTGCGCCTGCGCGCGGTGGTGACGCGCGGCGGCGGGGTCGAGGACCTGGACAAACGCACCAATCTTCTGCGCATGGATTCCGTGCACGGCCGTTTTCACGGCACGATCCGGGTGGACCCCGAACACCAGTCCTTCGTCGCCAATGGCAACGAGGTACGCATGATTTTTGCCGACAGCCCCGAGGCGATCGACTACACGCAGTATGGCATCGATGATGCGATCGTCGTGGACAATACCGGCAAATGGCGCACCATGGAAGCCTTGGGAGTACACCTGCAGAACAAGGGGGTCGCCAAGGTGTTGTTAACCGCACCGGCCAAGGGCGGTCTCAAGAACATCGTCCACGGTGTCAATCACCACTTGGTCGAAAAAGAGGACACGATCCTGTCTGCGGCTTCCTGCACCACCAATGCCATCGCCCTGCCGCTCAAAATCATGCACGAGGAATTCGGCATCGAGAACGGGCACGTGGAGACCGTGCATGCCTATACCAACGACCAGAACCTGATTGACAACTATCACAAGGCCAAGCGTCGCGGGCGCAGTGCCCCGCTCAACCTGGTGCTGACCGAAACCGGGGCGGCGCAAGCAGTGGCCCGGGTCTACCCGGAGATGGAGGGAAAACTGACCGGCAACGCGATCCGGGTGCCCGTCGCCAACGTCTCCCTGGCCATTCTTCATTTGCGCCTGGGCCGGGAGGCCGGGGTGGAAGAAATCAACCGGCACATGCGTCGGGTTGCCCTGCATTCATCCCTGAGTCGCCAGGTCGATTACAGCAATTCTCCCGAAGTGGTATCCAGTGATTTCATCAGTTCGCGCTACGCCTGCGTATTCGACTCCGAGGCGACCATCGCCCAGGGACGCAATTGCATACTGTACCTCTGGTACGATAACGAGTTTGGTTATGCTTGGCAGGTGTACCGCCTGCTGGAAGAGATGGCCGGGGTGCGCTACCTGCGTTGTCCCGAAGAATAAGTATCCCCGGGAGATGCATATAATATGGGACAGGCATTTGTACGGCACCCCGGGGGCGATGAGCCCTGAGATGGGCACTGCCGATTTCCGCCGGCACAACGCAGCAATATGATCCGGATCAAACGCGGGCTGGATGTACCGATTTCCGGTGCTCCGCAACAAAGTATTGAAGAAGGCCCCGCCATCCGCAGCGTGGCCCTCCTGGGACCCGACTATATCGGCATGAGGCCGAAGCTGGCGGTGGAGGTCGGGGACACGGTCCAGCGGGGACAACTCCTGTTTCATGACCGACGCAACCGGGACGTGTGCTATACCGCCCCGGCCGGCGGCACGGTGAGTGCCATCCACCGGGGTGCCAAGCGCGCCCTGCTTTCAGTGGTCATCGATGTCGGCGAGGACAAGGCCAAACAATTCCGGAGTTTCAGCAGCGAAGAGGTCGCCTACATGGGTCGGCAGCAAGTGCAGAATCTCCTGATGCGCTCGGGCCTCTGGACGGCCTTGAGAACCCGTCCCTTCAGCCTTGTACCCGTTCCTGACAATGACCCGGAAGCACTGTTTATCAATGTCATGGACAGCGAACCATTATCAGCAAATCCAGAAGTAATAATAAATACATACAAGGAGGAGTTTACAGCTGGCCTTAACGCCCTGGAGGCCTTTGCCACAGAGAACATCTACATCTGCAAGGCCGCCGGTGCCGATATCCCGGTGTCGGAAAAGCTGGAGGCGGGCAGGGGCACTTACATAGCGGAATTTGACGGTCCGCACCCGGCAGGTCTGCCGGGAACTCACATTCACTTTATCGCCTTGGCCGGTCAACGACGCACCGTGTGGACCATCTCTTACCAGGATGTCATCGCCATTGGTGAATTCCTGTTGAGTGGAGAGGTGCCGGCGTACAAGGTCATCTCCCTGGCGGGGCCCCAGGTCCGGCGTCCCCGCCTGGTGCGCACCCGCTACGGTGCCTCCCTGGAAGAACTCTGCGCCGGCGAACTGGAAGCCGGGGAAAACCGCCTGGTCTCGGGCTCGGTACTCTCCGGGCGACATGCCCGGGGTGCCCTGGCTTTCCTGGGCCGCTATCATCGCCAGGTTTCCGTGCTGGCCGAGGACCGGCGCCGGGAATTGTTCGGCTGGCTTTCCCCGGGGCACCGACGCCATTCCAGTATGAATATCTACCTGTCTTCCTTTCTGGGCGGGAAACGCCGGCTGCCACTGACCACCAACCGCAACGGCAGCGAGCGGGCCATGGTGCCGACCGGCAACTACGAACGGGTAATGCCGCTGGATATTCTGCCCACGCACCTGTTGCGTTACCTGATTATCGGCGATACCGAGATGGCACTGAAGCTGGGCTGCCTGGAACTCGACGAGGAGGACCTGGCCCTGTGCACGTACGTGTGCTCCGGTAAATATGAATACGGCCCTATTTTGCGCGAGAATCTGGAAAAGATTCGCAAGGAAAGGTAATGGACCGGTTCCGCGCTTTTCTCGACCGGGTTGGCCTGCCGTTCCAACCGGGCGGTCCCCTGCAGAAATGGTTCCCGCTGTACGACGCGCTGGATACCATTTTCTACACCCCGGGCAAAGTGACCCGGAGTGCAGCGCACGTGCGCGACGGCGTGGATCTCAAGCGCATCATGATCACGGTGTGGCTGGCGACCTTTCCCGCGATGTTCTATGGCATGTACAACATCGGCTACCAGGCCAATACCGTGCTGGCTGCCGGGAATTTTGTCCCCGCGGGCGATTGGCGCTATGCGCTGATCACCCCGCTGGCAGGCTACGATCCGGCCAGCGTCTGGGATTGCCTGTGGCATGGCGCAATGTATTTCCTGCCCCTGTACCTGACGGTATTTGCGGTCGGTGGCTTCTGGGAAGTGCTGTTTGCCGTGCGCCGCGGCCACGAGGTCAACGAGGGGTTTTTCGTCACCTCGATCCTGTTTGCGCTGAGTTGTCCGCCCACCGTTCCCCTGTGGCAAGCGGCACTGGGCATCAGCTTTGGCGTGGTCATCGGCAAGGAAATTTTCGGCGGTACCGGCAAGAATTTCCTGAACCCGGCACTGACCGGGCGCGCCTTCCTGTATTTCAGTTACCCGGCACAATGGTCGGGGGACCAGGTCTGGACCGCAGTCGATGGCTACACGACGGCGACGCCGCTGTCGGTGGGTGCCGCCGAAGGCATGAATGCGGTGCGTGAACAGCTGTCGTGGATGCAGGCTTTTATTGGCGATCTGCCGGGTTCGGTCGGCGAGACATCCACGCTCGCAATTTTCCTGGGCGGCTTGCTGTTGCTGCTCACCGGTATCGCCTCTTGGCGCATTGTCGCCGGCGTGCTGCTGGGCACGATCGCTCTCACCACCCTGTTCAACCAGCTCCCCAGCGATAATCCCATGTTTGCCATGCCCTGGCATTGGCATGTGGTGCTGGGCGGCTACGCTTTCGGCCTGATATTCATGGCCACCGAACCGGTATCTGCGAGTTTTACCGATACCGGCAAATGGTATTACGGCATCCTGATCGGTGTGATGGTGGTGTTGATCCGGGTGGTCAACCCGGCCTTCCCCGAGGGCATGATGCTGGCGATCCTGTTTGCCAACTGTTTCGCCGCCCTGATCGATCATTTCGTGGTGCAGGCCAATATTCACCGGCGGGAGAGCCTTGACTTCCGTGAGTAATAAACGACAAGATCGGGCTTTTGTTTTTCGCGTCGCCTTGGCGGTTTGCCTGGTATGCTCCATCGTGGTCTCGACCAGTGCGGTGTTGCTGGCCCCGGCCCAAGACGCCAATCGCCTGCTGGACCTGCGGCGCAATATGCTGACTGCCGCGGGCATGCTGGCCGAAGGTGCCGACGCCGAAGAAGTGATGCAATCCTTTTCCCGCCTGGAACAACACCTGGTCGACTTGAACAGCGGCCGTTTCGCGGTTCCGGGCGAGGGGGGTGCTCCCCGGCTCGCGGAATACGAATTGCAGCGCGTGCTGCGCGACCCCGCACTCTCCCGGGGGATCCCCGCCAGGCAGGATATTGCCGGCCTGCGCCGCCGGGAACGCTATGCACCGGTCTACCTGCTGCGCGAGCAGGGACGCCTGCAACGCGTGGTGCTGCCGGTGCGCGGCTACGGCCTGTGGTCGACCCTGCACGGTTTCCTGGCCTTGGAAGGGGACCTGGACACCGTGGCCGGACTGGGGTTTTACCAGCATGGCGAGACGCCCGGACTGGGTGGAGAGGTGGACAACACCAGGTGGAAAGCCTTGTGGGCGGGCAAGCGCGTCTACGCGGCGGGTCAATTCGGGGAGCGGGCATGGCTGGGCGTGGACAAGGGCAGGGTGCGCCCCGGGGATCCGCGGGCGCCATACCGTGTCGACGGCTTGTCCGGGGCCACGTTGACCAGTCGCGGCGTCGACAACCTGCTGCGCTACTGGTTGGGCCGGGAAGGTTTTGGACCGTTTCTTAAAAACCTGCGTCAGGGCAGCACATAAAATCATGAAGAGCCAGGCAGCCAAGGTTCTCTGGGAACCGATTTTCAACAACAATCCCATTGCACTGCAGGTGCTGGGCATCTGCTCTGCATTGGCGGTGACCACCAACATGAACACCACGGCGGTGATGTGCATCGCCCTGACCGTGGTCGCCGCACTCTCCAATTTTTTCGTCTCCCTGATCCGCGCCTACATCCCCACGAACATTCGCATCATCGTCCAGATGACCATCATCTCCTCGCTGGTGATCGTCGTCGACCAGGTACTCAAGGCGACCCTGTACGAGATCAGCAAGCAGCTCTCGGTGTTCGTCGGCCTGATCATCACCAATTGCATCATCATGGGACGCGCCGAGGCTTACGCCATGAAAAACCCGCCGCTGCCCAGCCTGCTGGACGGCATCGGCAACGGCTTGGGCTACAGCCTGCTGTTGCTGCTGGTCGGTTTTGTCCGCGAATTGTTCGGTGCCGGATCGCTGTTCGGCTACACCATCCTGCCCCCGGTCACCGAGGGCGGCTGGTACGCACCGGCCAACCTGATGCTGCTCTCTCCCAGTGCCTTTTTCATTATCGGTCTCAGCATCTGGGCCCTGCGCAGCTGGAAAATCGAACAGGTCGAAGCACCTGAGTACCGCAGTCCGGAAGAGCACGCACCTCCCCAGGTGCTGCAGGAGTCTTCCTGATGGAGTACTACCTGGGCCTGTTCGTGCGCTCCGTGTTCATCGAGAACATGGCACTCAGTTTCTTCCTCGGCATGTGCACCTTTCTCGCCATCTCCAAGCAGATCCAGGCGGCGATCGGCCTGGGCATCGCGGTGATCGTCGTCCTGGTGCTGACCACGCCGCTGAATAATCTTCTCTACACCTGGCTGCTCGCCGACGGCGCACTGACCTGGGCCGGGCTGCCGGCAGTCAACCTGAGTTTCCTGGGCTTCCTGACTTATATCGGGGTCATCGCCGCCGTGGTGCAGATCCTCGAGATGTTCCTGGACCGGTACGTGCCGGTGCTCTACAACGCACTGGGCGTGTTCCTGCCACTGATTACCGTCAACTGCGCGATCCTGGGGGCCTCGCTGTTCATGGTCGAACGCGGCATGAACTTCAGCGAGAGCGTGGTGTTCGGTGCCGGTGCCGGGTTTGGCTGGGCACTGGCAATTGTCGCACTGGCGGTCATCCGCGAGAAACTCAAGTACAGCGACGTGCCGGAGGGGCTGAGGGGGCTGGGTATCACCTTTATTATTGTCGGTCTCATGGCGATGGCATTCATGGCCTTCGGCGGCATTTCGATCTGAACCCGCCATCGGCCATGTACCTGGACATCTTCCTCGGTGTCATAACCTTCACCGGGGTGGTGTTGCTGCTGGTCTGGGTGATCCTGCTGGCGCGCATGCGACTGGTCAGCAGCGGTGATATCGATATAGAGGTCAACGGTGAGAAGACCCTATCCGTGCCGGCCGGCGACAAGCTGCTGCAGATTCTCACCGCCCACGATATCTTTCTCTCTTCCGCCTGCGGCGGCAGCGGCACTTGCGGCCAGTGCCGCTGTATGATCGCCGAGGGCGGGGGTGCCATCCTGCCAACCGAGAAGGGACATTTCACGGTCCGGGAAATGCGCGCCGGGTACCGCCTGTCCTGCCAGGTCCCGGTCAAACAGGACATGAAAATTACCGTCCCGGATGAGGCCTTCGGTGTGCGCCGCTGGGAATGCAAGGTACTGTCCAATGACAATGTCGCAACTTTTATCAAGGAGATGAACCTGAAACTGCCGGAGGGCGAGGAAGTCGACTTTCGCGCCGGCGGCTACGTGCAGTTGGAGTGTCCGCCGCACGATGTGCTGTTCAAGGATTTTGATGTTGCCGAAGAGTACCGCCCCGACTGGGAGCGCTTTAATTTCTTTGACCTGGAATCCCACACCCGGGAGCCGGTGGTGCGTGCCTATTCGATGGCCAACTATCCCGAGGAGAAGGGGATTCTCAAGTTCAACATCCGCATTGCCACACCGCCGCCCGGCAGCGGCAAGAACGTTCCGCCCGGTGCCATGTCCTCGTGGGCCTTCAGCCTGAAACCCGGCGACAAGGTGTCGGTCTACGGGCCCTTCGGCGACTTTTTCGCCAAGGACACGCGGGCAGAGATGGTATTCATCGGCGGCGGGGCGGGTATGGCACCGATGCGTTCACATATTTTTGACCAGTTGAAGCGCCTGCACAGCCAGAGAAAGATCTCCTTCTGGTACGGTGCCCGCAGCCTGCGCGAGGTGTTCTACGCCGAGGAATTCGATGCCCTGGCCGGGGAACATGACAATTTCAACTGGCATCTCGCCCTGTCTGAGCCACAGCCCGAGGACCACTGGGAGGGGCTGACCGGCTTCATTCACCAGGTGCTGCTGGACAATTACCTGGCACAGCACCCGGTCCCGGAAGATTGCGAGTACTATTTATGCGGGCCGCCACTCATGAATTCGGCAGTACTCAAGATGCTGGACGACCTGGGCGTGGAACCCGAGCACATCCTGTTTGACGATTTCGGCGGTTAAAAGGTGCTGCCCCGGGCCGCACTCCTGCTCTGCCTGGCGACGCTACTGCCGGCACAATGGGGCTGCCAGGCCTGGGACCGGGACTGGCGTTTTTCCGGTGCCACCATGGGCACCCGCTGGCACGTACAGCTGCGCCCCGAACCCGGCCTGGCACCCCGCACCCAGGTGCGCCGGCGCATCGAACAGGAACTGCGGCAGGTAGACCGGACGCTGTCGGGTTGGCGCGAGGACTCCGAACTCTCCCGTTTCAACCGCGCCCCGGTCGGGGCCTGGGTGCCGGTGAGCACCGCCACCGCCCGGGTGGTGCTGCTAGCCAGGGAACTGGCCGCTTTCACCGAGGGCAATTTTGATCCGACCGTGGCACCGCTGGTCAATCTCTGGGGTTTCGGCCCGCAGCAGACGGATGCGCCGCCGCCGCAAACCCAGCAGCAGGCCCGCATGGCACAGGTGGGCTACTGGCGTTTCCTGGTGCGCCGGCACCCGCCGGCATTGCGCAAGAACACCGCCGTGCAACTCGACCTCTCGGCCATTGCCAAGGGCGATGCGGTCGATCGCATCGCCCGCGCCCTCCGAGACCTGGGGGTGCGCCATTACCTGGTGGAAATCGGCGGCGAGCTGCGCGTGCTGGGAACCAGCCCGCGCGGGACCCCGTGGCGCATCGGCATCGAACACCCCCAAGCCCCGGACGGACTGCAGCGGGCCCTGCTGCTGCCCCCGGACACATCGCTGGCCAGTTCCGGCGATTATTACAACTACCGGAACTGGGAGGGGCGGCGCCATCCCCACCTGATCAACCCGTACACGGGAGCACCTTTGCAGCAGCAGCTGAGCGGCGTCACCGTGGCCGCAGACAGCACCGCCCGGGCCGATGCGCTGGCCACCGCCCTGATGGTGATGGGCACAGAGCGCGGCCTGGAATTTGCCGAGCAGCACCAGATCGCAGCATTTTTTATAGTGCGCAGTGCCAGGGGATTGCTGACAAGTCACAGTACCGCCTTTGCACCACTGCTGGCAGACCCCTGAAGATTGCACCTGCCCGAACTTCCGCCACCACTCCCTTGCACCACCACCGGGCAGTCTGGTGCCTGCACCTGCCCGAACTTCTGTCACCACCTCTTGTGCCACCACCGGACAGTCCAGCGCTTGCAAATTCCAAGGGGGCAGCGTACAGTGTGCCAGACACACGGGCGTTGAAACGCTGATGCTTGCTGTTTTTCTTTCCACCCTGGTCCTGGTCGGTCTCGCCATGCTCGCCATGGGCGTGGGACTGTTGCTGGGACGGGGCGCCCCGCAAGGTTCCTGCGGCGGTCTTGGAGTCCTGGGTCTCAAGGGAGACTGCGAACTCTGCGCCGGGCGGGAACGGTGCCTCAGGCGGGAACGGCAGAGCACCAGCAAAGAATACTGAAGCCGCTGCCAACCCCTCGCTTTCTCAGTCTCTTTTTAGGCTTGCGCCTGTTGCGCACACGCCGCCGTCACCGTTTTCTCTCCCTGGTCGCCGTCCTGTCCTTCGGTGCCCTGGCACTGAGTGTTGCGGTACTGATCGTCGTGCTGTCGGTGATGAACGGTTTCGATTCCGAATTGCGCCGACGCATCCTGTTCGCCCTGCCACACGCGGAACTGTCGGTGCGCGAAGGCGCCGTCATACGGGATTGGCGCGCACTGGCCCGGCGCCTGGAACAGAGTCCGGAAGTCCTGGGTGCCGCCCCGCTGAGCAGCGGGGATGTCTTGTTGTTCGGTGCCGGTGGCAGCTTCCAGGGCGTGGAATTGCGCGGTGTCCTGCCCGCACACCAGGCGCGCGTCAGTCCCTTTGCCGCTCCCGAGCACGGCGAATTACTGCAAAAATTGCGTCCCGGACGCTGGGGCCTGGTGCTGGGTGCTGAACTCGCGCGCCGCTTGCAGGTGCTCCCCGGAGACCGGGTGCAGGTCCTGCTGCCGGAGTTTCTCTCCACGCCCTTTGGCGCATTGCCCCGTACCCGCGAGCTGGAAATAGTCGGCACGATTTACACCGGCTCGCAGACCGAGGCCGGGCTGGCCCTGGCACACTTGGAAGACGCCAATCGCCTGTTTCGCCTGCAGGGGGAGACCGGCGGACTGCAACTGCGCCTGAGAAGCCAGCAACGCGCCCCGGAAGTCCTGGCTGCACTGGCACCGGAATTTGCCCGATGCTGCACCGCACACAGCTGGCAGGAACGTCATGCCAGCCTGTTTTACGCCCTGCGCATGGAGAAAATTGCGGTCAGTTGCCTGCTATCCTTCGTCATCCTGGTGTCCCTGTTCAGCCTGGCAGTCACCCTGCGCGTCCTGGTCAGTGAGCAACGCGTGAACATCGCCATGCTGAGCATCCTGGGGGCCCGTCCCGGAACCCTGGTCTCCCTGTTTGCCGTGCAGGGCTTTGTCATCGTCTGTGCCGGTATCCTGGTCGGTGCCGGCCTGGGCGTACTGCTGGCCGAGTATTTCGGGACCCTGCTGGCCTGGTGGGAACAGTGGTTCGGCGTGCATCTTTTTGACCCCCGCATCTATTACATCAGCCTGCTGCCCTCCAGGCTGCTCTGGAGTGACGTGCTGGCGGTCACGGGCATCGCCCTGGTATTGAGCCTGCCCGCCGTGCTGTGGCCGGCCGCGCGCGCAACCCGGGTGCGCCCGGCAGAGCTGTTGCATCATGGATGAGCGGCGTCCGGCCTTGGCCGCGCGGGGTCTGTACAAATCCTTTCATGACGGGGAGCAGACCCTGGAGGTGCTCCGGGACCTGGAGCTGGAGATAGAGGCGGGCACACGCACGGCGATAGTCGGTGTCTCCGGCAGCGGCAAGTCGACCCTGTTGAGCCTGTTGGGTGGCCTGGATGTCCCGGACCGGGGACAGGTCTGGGTCTGCGGGGAGGAGATCAGTAATTGCAGCCCGGCGCAAAGTGCCCGACTGCGCAACCGTTTCCTGTCGTACGTATTGCAGCACCATCACTTGCTGCGCGAATTCAACGTCCTGGAAAACCTGCTGTTGCCGCTGGCAATTCGCGGCGTCGGCAGGACGGAGGCCCGACGGCGCGCCCGGGAACTCCTGCAACAGGTCGGACTGGCCGGGCGTGAAAGGGCCCGGCCGCCGCAACTGTCGGGCGGGGAGCGCCAGCGCGCCGCCGTCGCCCAGGCACTGGTCACCCGGCCCGCCTGCGTGCTCATGGATGAACCGACCGGCAACCTGGACGCAGACAATGCCGCGCGCATCGCCCAGCTGCTCATGCAACTCAGCCGCGACTCCGGCGTCGCCTTCCTGCTGGTGACCCACAACCCGGAACTGGCCCAAAGTGCCGACCGGGTGCTGCGCCTTGCGCAGGGTCGGCTGACGCCCGTCTGAGGAGAGGCATGCGCTTGCGGGCTGCCGCGCTGATCGGCACACGCTTCGGTGGCGGCCTGTTTGCGCCCCTGTTACCGGTCTCTGGCATCGCCCTGGGGGTGGCACTGCTGATCGCCTCCCTGTCGCTGATGAACGGTTTCGAAAGTGCTTTCCGGGAGCGCATCCTGGGCCTGACGCCCCACCTCTTGGTCTATCCCCGGGAGGGCGGGCAATTTGAGGCCATGGAAACGGCACTGCGACGTTATGCCGGGGACACGGAAGCCATCGAATCCCTGGGACTTTTTGTGCAGTTGGAAGGCGCGGTGCGTTTTTCCGGCAGCAACCGGCCGGCAATCCTGCACGGCATCGACCCGGCGGAGCAGACAGACGCCAGGCTGCTGGCCGCCTACCTGCCACAGGACACGCCCCCGGAGACACTGCGTCCCGGGGAAATTTTGCCGGGCAGCATCCTGGCCCGGGGACTGGGAGTGACGGCGGGGCAATCGCTGGCTGTCCTGTTTCCGGGGCCGGGGGGTGCGGGTTCGCGCCTGCAAAGCGCGCGTTTCCGGGTGCGCGCCATTTTTGACAGCGGCACCGAGCTGGACCGCGGGCTGGTATTCACACACCGGGAGACGGCACTGCAATGGGCCGAACGTTTGGGAGCACCGGTGGCGCTGCGACTGCGTCTCAGCCGGCCGGAATTCGCACCCCGGCTCGCGCGTATCCTGGAAAATACGCTGCCGGTCCCGGTACACACCCGCAATTGGACCGTGGCGCAGGGCAACCTGTTCGCCGCGGTGCAGATGTCGCGCCGTCTGATCGCCATCCTGATGCTGGCGGTGCTGCTGGTCGCCTCCTTCAATATCGTCGCGGCACTGCTGCTGATGATCGACCAGCGCCGCGGAGAGATCGCCCTGCTGGGCGTCTTGGGCACCAGCAGGGCGACGCTGCTCTGCGGCATCCTGTTGCGGGGACTGCTGCTGGGTTGCAGCGGCGTCCTGCTGGGTCTGCTGGCGGGCGTGTTGCTGTCCCTGGTTCTGGAAGACCTGTTGCGGGGAGTGCAGACCCTGCTGGGCATCCAGTTGCTCTCCCGGGAGGCATACTTCCTGAATTACCTGCCGGTGGAGATCGTGCCCCAGGACCTGCTGCGCATCGCCCTGCTGGCGCTGGTACTGTGCCTGGTCGCCGCCCTGTACCCGGCGTGGAGGGCCGCCGGGATTCGTCCACTCCACGCCCTGCGCTGGGAGTAGGGGGCCAAATCTGGCAAAACCGGGCACAATCCGATATATTGGGGTGTGCCGAGATGCCACAATTGCACACGGGGGACAAGATGGCCAAAGCAGCTGAATTACACGCAGAGACCGCTATGGATTACAAGCTGGCACCGTCTGCGGTCGGTACTCACCTGGAACATATTCCCGGTCGCATACGAGCACCACCGCGGCCCTGTTCCTGGAGCATGTTCTGCTGGTGTTCCCGGGGTCTGTGGAGGCGGTGTTGAGCGATAACGGGAGCGAGTTCCAGGGGGCCTTTGACAAGGTGCTGAAGGAGCGGGGGATCCGGCATTGTGTGACCCGTCCGAAATCCCCGAAGATGAACGCGCACGCGGAGCGTTTCAATCGGACGGTGCAGGAGGAATTCGTGCAGTTTGAGGAGGATTTGCTGTTCACGGACGTGCCGTTGTTCAACGAGAAATGTCTGGAGTGGCTGCTGCTCTACAACACCGAGCGCCCCCATCACTCCCTGGGCAATCTCAGTCCGTTGGAGTTCCTGATCCGGGAGCAGGGTCCACCCCCGGATGATGACCCTCCTGAGTCTCATATGTTATGGACTTATACAAAATCTGGCAAAACCGGGCACAATCCGATATATTGGGGTGTGCCGAGATGCCACAATTGCACACGGGGGACAAGATGGCCAAAGCAGCTGAATTACACGCAGAGACCGCTATGGATTACAAGCTGGCACCGTCTGCGGTCGGTACTCACCTGGAACATATTCCCGGTTCATCGGGCATCCCGCTGCTGGGAGACTCCTTGAAAATGAGAAAGGATCTGAAGGGCTTTTTGCAAAACCAGTACCGCCTCTACGGACCGGTCTCTCGCACCCGTTTCGGCCCGCAACACGGACTCCTGCTGCTGGGCCCCGAACTGAGCCAGGGGGTCTTGCTGGACCGGGAGCGCAACTTTTCCAGCGAGATGGGTTACAAGCGCAGCATGAGCCCGTTTTTCGGCGGCGGCCTGATGTTGCGCGATTTCGACGAACACCGCATTCACCGGCGGATCATGCAGACCGCTTTTAAAATTGACACCCTGCGCGGTTATGCACGGGACATGAACGAGCTGCTGGGGGAGGGTATCCGCTCCTGGCACGGCGTGGAAAACTTCCTCTTTGACGTGGAGATCAAGCAGGTTCTGCTGCGGGTGGCGGCCAAGATTTTTATCGGCGTGGAAACGCGGAACACCGGGGAACTGGAGCAGATGAACCAGAATTTCCTCGCTGCCGTGGCCGCCCTGAACAGCCTGCTCCCCTGGGATATTCCCGGCTTGTCTTTTCACCGCGGCCTGCGCGGGCAGCGCCGTCTCTACCGTCATTTCGAGGCCATGCTGCCGGACAAGCGCACGGAGGAGGGCAATGACATGTTCAGCCACTTTGCCAAGGAACGCGATGAGAACGGTCAGCTCTACAGTGATGACGACGTGATTCGCCACATCATCTTCCTGATGATGGCCGCACACGATACGACGACCAGCGCACTCTCCAGCTGCCTGACGGAACTGGTCACGCACCGCGGCTGGCAGGAGCGGTTGCGCAGCGAATGCCTGGCCTACCCGAAGGAGACACTGGAGTATGATGACCTGGAGCAACTGCCCGACCTGGATTGCTTCATGCACGAGGTACTGCGGGTTCACGGCCCGGTACCGATGATCATGCGGCGCACGGTACGCGACCTGGAACTGGGAGGGTACGATGTGCCGGCGCACACGATTATCGCCCTGGCACCGACTTTCAGCCATTTCATGGAAGAGTGGTGGACTGAGCCGGGGCAGTTTGACCCGGAACGTTTCCGTCCCGAGCGCGCCGAACACAAGCGGCACAGTTTCAGTTACATGCCCTTCGGCGGTGGCGCGCACAAGTGCATCGGTCTGAACTTTGCGATGATGCAGATCAAATGTTTCCTGTACCAGATTCTGCGTCGTCACCGGATGCGCCTGGCACCCGGGTATGAGCCGCCGGTGCCTTACCAGCACGTGCCTTTTCCGCACCCGGCCAACCAGTTGCCCCTGGTGCTGGAAGACCTCTGAACTGCAGGGCTTGTAACGCACTCACCAGCACCCCCGGGTCCCAAGCCTTTGCCGCACTGCCCCGGCCGCCACCCCTGAGAGCCCGGCCCGTTCCCGGTGCGCATCATCACTTTCAACGCCAACGGTATTCGCTCCGCCGCCCGCAAGGGTTTTTTTGACTGGTTGCCCGGTGCCGATGCCGACGTGGTCTGCATCCAGGAGACCCGGGCCGCTGAGGAACAACTTCGAGACCCGGTGTTCCACCCCCAAGGCTATCACTGCCGCTATTTCGCAGCCCAGCGCAAGGGCTATGCCGGCACCGCCATCTACTGCCGGCGGGAACCGCCGAAGATGCGCCTGGGCCTGGGCTGGGAACCGGCTGACTCCGAGGGACGCTGGCTCGAAGCGGAGTACAAGAAGATTTCCGTGTGCTGCCTGTACATGCCCTCGGGGACTTCCGGTGCCGAGAGACAGGCGATCAAGTTCCTGTTCCTGGATCGTTTCCTGGAGGACCTGCAGGCCTTTCGCCGGCGCCGGCGCGAGTACATCATCTGTGCCGACTGGAATATCTGTCACAAGGAAATCGACTTGGAAAACTGGCGTTCCAACCAGAAGAATTCCGGTTTCCTGCCGGAGGAGCGCGCCTGGGTCGATGCGCTGCTTAACGAGTACGGCTGGAGCGATGCCTTTCGGCTGGTGAACCCGCATCCCAAACAATACACCTGGTGGTCCAATCGCGGCCGGGCCCGGGAAAAGAATGTCGGCTGGCGCCTGGACTACCAGCTGGTCAGTCCGGGCCTGCGAACCCGGGTGCAGGGGGCGGTGATCCACCGGGAATTGAATTTCTCCGACCATGCACCCCTGAGTATGGATTATGATATTTCCCTGGACTGAACCGCAACGAGGTCACCGGACATGCTGATATCCACCGCATTGGCACAGGGGGCACCGGCCCCGGGAACGGGCGGAGTGATTCCGCAACTGATTTTCCTCGGGGCACTCTTCCTGCTCTTTTACCTGTTGCTGATCCGTCCGCAACGCAAACGGCAGAAAGAACACTCCGCAATGGTCGCCGCCCTGGAGAAGGGCGATGAGATCATTACCAGCGGCGGTATCCTGGGCAAGATCACTGCAGTGGACGAACACTACCTGCACCTGCTGGTAGCACCTGGGGTGGAGATTCACATCCAGAAGGTCTCGGTGCACGCCGTCCTGCCCAGGGACACGCTCAAGAATATTTCTTCCGCCTGAGGAACGCAGGTACCGATGGCGGACCCGGTGTTGCCGCCCCGGCGCCGGCTGGCCCGTACGCCGACGCCGCTGCTGCCCCTGGAACGTCTGTCGCGGCAGCTGGGAGGACCGCGCCTGTGGGTCAAGCGCGATGACCTGAGCGGCGGCATCAGCAGCGGCAACAAGCTGCGCAAGCTGGAGTTCATCCTGGAAGAGGCACTGGCGGAGCACTGCGACACCCTGATCACCTGCGGCGGCGTGCAATCCAACCACTGTCGTGCCACCGCCGCGGTCGGTGCCCGGTGCGGCCTGGCCGTGCAACTGGTACTGCGTGGAGAAGAACCCGCGGGTGCCCCGGATGGCAACCTGCTGCTGGCGCGGCTGCTGGGTGCCGAGATTCATTTTCTGCCCGGGGAGGAATACCAGCGGCGTCAGCCGGAACTCAT